>CAWBTV010000007.1:0-1592738 GCA_963791835.1 uncultured Chloroflexia bacterium | reverse complement strand
TTTCGTAGCGTTGTCGCCACACACGCCCCTCGCGTTTTACGTCAACCTTCTCACCACTCCGAGAGAGCGTTGACGACTGAGACACCGACACCGTGCAGACCACTACTGATTTGATAGCCACCACCACGGCTGCTGCGTGTAACACAGTCATGACGACTTCAACTGTAGACATACCTGGACGCTGGTGATGCTCGTCTACTGGAATACCGCGCCCATTATCGCTAATTGTCACGGAACTATCGGCATGAATGACAACGCGTACAGTATCGGCTTCGCCAGCCATTACCTCGTCAATGCTGTTGTCAACAACTTCATAAATGAGATGGTGCAAACCACGCTGGTCCGTCGCGCCAATATACATACCTGGGCGCACACGTACAGCCTCTAAGCCTTCGTAGAGATGCTAGCATCTGTCTGCCATATCCACCATCGCGGGCACCATTAATAGCTTTCTTACCATTCCCATTATTACCGGAATTACCCTATCATTACCCGTTTGCGTTTCTGGTGGAGTATTTTCGCCGGGGTCATTATTCGCAGGGAGTTGTTCTGCAATGATAGATTCTCTTGCTTTCGCCATAGCACCAAAATTCCTTTTAATTCAATAGCCATAGATGATGGTAGGTCAGAACAGAGGACGCTGACCACAGGCTGTTGGGGAGCAAATGACAACAATACATCGCCCTTGTGCTTTCTCATTGCAAGCATAACCGTGAACAATAAACGTTCATGAGTATATAGATGAAAAGAAGGCAGATGTGGGCGGAGGGCTAGACCGCACCTATTATATAGTATTCTGATACAGCCTGGAAAATGTGGTAACATTACTACGTTTTCGTCACATCATTATACCACAATTTGTGCTAAAAACAAAATAAATAGCCAAAGTAAACATGCCTACAGCATTGTTACATGACAATGCTGTAGGCATGTTTCTTTTGGCTATTTATTTACTCGCGGTAACGGTTTCCACTGAGTTGTCCACTTGCTGGCATGCCGTTCGCACCCTGCATGGCTGGCATGTTGGGCATACCGGGCATAGATGCTCCTCCAACATTTGTTGGCGCAGTAAGGGCATAAGGTCCAGCGTAACTCCAGGAGACGCTCACATTTGGGGCATGAACGTTTGAGCTTTTGACTACAGGAGGGGCAGACCTGGAAATCAGACTCGATACGCGCATGACAATTGGAGCAGGTTTGACGCTTGGTCATCTCTGCCAGTAGCGACTCTTCTTCTAGCTCATGCTTGTAAATTTCTGCCAGTGTCTGGCGAGGACGCAGAATCATGTAGATGAACAAACCGCCGACAAAGAAAGCGGCAACGAGTACGGTGGCAAGAATTTGCGATATCATGTCCTGTGTACGTGAACGAATATCGCGGAACGTCCAGATTATCAAACTCAGCCAGAAAATGACGACAAACGCTACAGTACACCCAATAAGCGGCCCCACAAACCCTTGTAGCGTGGTAAGAATGTTTCCGCCCGAACCGGTGGCAGCAATGACAAAGTATGGTGTATAGGTATTCACAGGACAGAAGCCCCCTTCATAGGATAGAGAATATTGGTACGCATAAAAGAAAGATACAGACGTGCTGCATCACACTATTTTATCTACATGAACACTACAACGTATCGCGTTAAAAGAAGACGACAGTATAGGACTATAGGCATAGTCAACCTATTCAAACATAAGTGTTGTTATCTCTCCGCTCCGTATAACCACCTCGACAGTATGAGCATGGTGTGGAGTGGATGCGATGAGTTCTTGACGCTGCTCTAGTAAGTTTGTCATACATGCTTGTACGAAGGCAACCCCTGGTTGGGATCTGGCAGTGACAGTTTCGGACAACGGATTGTAGACGCGAACTATAAGGCCGCGTCCATCGTTGCTGCATTTTACAGCACTTACGACCAACGAGCGTGGTTCGACTTCGACAAATGTTGCCTGTGCTGGCAATGAACCACTGTGTTGTTCTGTGACAATTGCGCGTGTATGAATAGGAACATTGAATGTTTGCGCCTCACGTAACACCAACGCTTCGTCCGCTTGCCATGTGCCAGAATGTGGGATAAGCGCATAGTCAAACTCATGCTGACCCAGGCATTGTGCTTCTGGCGTGTACTCCATTGGTCCTGCATGTCCGCGTCGCGATGGAAGATCGCCACGTGAAAGCCATTGACACAACGCAATAACGTTACCGCGATTGCCATTGCGTTTTTCCCTGTGATGCCCGGACCTCCTGGACCACTTCGTATTCTGGCAGACCACGATTGAGGACTGCCAGACCACTTGTGCCGTTACTCGCATCTACAAAGCGTTTCTGCGGAAAAACATTGACAGGCGTCTCGATCCATTGCGCAACATCTTCCGCGACGGCTTGCGCGACAGGACGCATTCGTACCTCAAATGTTCCCTCTGCTGCTGCTTCCGTAACTGTGTATGGTAGTGGAAAGAGTACACGTAAGCGATGGTCCTTGACCCTGTTATCAACACTCGTATGAATACTAATACGTTGTACACCAGGAAAAAGTGTAATCACACTCGTAATGGAACATAGAGTAGTACTTGTACTCCGCTCAATACGATTGTCTGCACAACTTTTGGGAAGCGCAATACGACTCGTAATGTGCAAAGTGACACTTGATGATTTAGCATAACCAACTTCAATCTTCGGTGGCTCAACTGGCTCGCTTACCAATGTATCATGTTCTGGCGCACTGTAGTTATACAGGTCGCCAACATCGCCTCCATCTACAAAACGATTGAGACCCGTAAAAACCGCACCTGTTATTTTGTCTGTAATTGTTAAGGTGCCATCCTGTGTATTTGCCTGTATACCATCGAACTCATTCTCAATACTATTCTGACGGGCAAGGATGTCAACTTTTGTTGTCTTTCCCAGTACTTTCTTGCAAGCCACGCGGATAGAGCCAGAAGGTTGCATAGCCATAGGCAGGTAGGTCTGTTGCGAGGAGATCTATTGTTTCACGAGCCTGATCCACCGGTATCATTCCAGAGTGTGAATATCCTCGCGTGCTAAAAGATTCAGCATATGTTGTCCGGCTGTATTGATTTCTGGTTCGTTGACGACAACACGTCCTTTGGGCGCGATCATGATCTCTATGAAGATAGTACCTGATGGATGGATGTTGTGCTGAACAGTTGGGTCGTCCTGGATGTGGACACGTGAGATAACCGAAGATTTATAGGCTTCACCAAGCCTAGAGACGATGGTGCTATGGGTGAGTCGCACGAGTTGTGCAGGTGAAGTGACACCTGAAAGCATCACGGCGGTAGCGAGCATCTCACGTGCGAATGCCGACGACCCAATTTCCTGACGCCAACGCTTGACCACACGATAGGGAAGCGTGGTGCCATGTTGATCCAGAATTACCGCGTTCTGTAGTGAGCCAGGAAGTTGTACCTCCGCCCGAACCTCTTCGGTACGAGGGCCGGAAGCGGGATTAAAGACGACAATTGGTACAGGCTCATAGCCCACATGCGATGTTGGAAATGGTGCGCGTGTGTCTGTTTGTTGCACGAGATGTTGCATAGCTTGTTGTATGAGGTTCTCAGCAATTTGTTGACTTTGCGCGAAACGGACCGCATTCTCACGGTGTACCTGATCTATACTACAGCCACAGATGCTATCGTGAGGATGATTTTGTAAAAGAAATTGCCATGCTTTGCGTACCAATCCTTGTGGATAAGGGGCCCATTTTTCCATGCCCATGCAGTCAATGGTTCTACCCAACGCTCGAAAAATGTTCTGTTGGGATTTTGCTGCTTGATCCACATGCGACTGGAAAGGACAGAAGGCAAGAGGTGCGCGTACTGGCTGCTACGCATTTCGCCTGTAAGTGTTTGTAGTGTTTCTATGGGGATGTCCTGTCGAACGCGCTAAGGTATTGTGGCAAGGTACCTATCCGCACTGCAATGGAATTATAGGATAATGGAGCTTCCCTCTGTAGAATGTTTTGACGTGAGGAGTCGAGGTGGCGTGAATGAGTTCGTTCGCGGCTTGAATGGTTGCGGGAAGGCCAGCCTGTACCTCTAAATGGTCGGAGCCATTCATAAAGAGGATCGTAGGGTATTGGCTTTTGGAAGAATATTGCGATGAGCAATTCGACACGGGTCACAAATTCCTCTGGGCTGAGTGGCATATGCCGCGCGTTCGAGTAGCCGATAAGGTCGGCGAGATGTGCCACAAAAACGCTACTCCCGTTGGGAGCTTCCAGTTAAACACACTCTTTTTCGCCTCTATCCCAACACCACGCCAGAAGACCGCACTGTCGATACCTACACCTTGAAATATTTGTGGCAATTGTGCGATGTGACCAGAGCTGTCAGGCACATAGCCAACATACATCGGGTTGCCAAAATCGGTTGCCTGTCGCAGGCCAACCTGCAAATTGCGGATCAGTGACTCGCCACTGACAAGAAATTCGTCGGGCTGCACATACCAGGGGCCGACGAGAATACGACCAGAGCGAACATGCTGGCGGAGTCGCTCTTCCTGTTCGGGCCGTATTTCTAAATAGTCGTCGAGGACGATGGTTTGTCCATCAAGCATGAAGTGGGAAAAGGTGTTGTCGGAGTCCAGGATGTCAAGCAACTTATCAACGGCTTGTACGAGGCGGATACGAAATTGCTGAAAGGTCTGATACCATTCACGGTCCCAATGAGTATGTGGTACAAGAAGAATGGTGAGTTGCTGCGTCATGATACTCCTTAGACGATTTTTGAGGGGTACAAGGTCTACATTATATAAGGGCTTTGTGGTGTTGAAGAACATTATACACTGATACACAATGACATATCAACGTGTTTAGAGGTGATGAGAAGGCTTTATAAGAGGCTTTACAGAAATTTTAGAAAGTCTTGAGGGGCATGTATCACAATCGCCATGAAGGTAGTACAATAGGGAAAACTGTTAGAGCATGATAAAATATGCTTGTATCAAATGTATGTGAAGAAGGAACAAGTTTTTATGGCCCTTACTATAGGTATTATTGGTTTGCCACAGAGTGGTAAAACGACATTGTTTAATGCACTGACGAAAGCTGGTGCGCCCGTGAGCGGCTATGCCAGTAGCACGGTTCAGGCAAATCTGGCGATGGTGCAGGTGCCAGACGCACGTTTGCAACCACTCGCGGAGATATTCAATCCAAAAAAGACGACATATACAACCGTTGAGTTTGTGGATGTCGCGGGCATGGGACAGACCGCCAAAGAGAAGCAAGAGGAACGCAAGGGACTGAGTGCCGAATTCCTGGGGCATATTCGCAACGCGGATGCGCTGGCAATCGTGTTGCGCACGTTCAGCAATAGCAACGTGCCACATGTCAACGGCGAAATCGACCCGAATCGTGACCTGGATAGCCTCAACGCCGAACTCGTCTTCACCGATCTCGCCTCCGTTGAGAAGCGTATCGATCGCACTACCAAGGCGGCTAAGTCGGGTGACAAAAAGTATCAGCAAGAGTTAGAGGTTTTGCGCAAACTGCAAGACGCGCTCAACGAATTAAAGCTTGCGAGCGAAGTCGAGTTGTCACAGCAGGAACGCGGCCTGTTGAGCGAACTCTTTTTGATCACGATGAAGCCGCGTATGTATGTGCTCAATGTCAGCGAAGATGTATTGGGCGAGGCCCAAACCATCCTGGCAAAAATCGCGTCAGACGAGCCAACACCGAACCTGACAGGTGAACTCAACGGTGTCGCGACGGTTGCTAGGCGTGCCAAAGACGAGAGTGCTGAGGTTGCGGCAGTCTCCGCACGTCTTGAAGCGGAACTTGCCGAGTTGCCAGAAGAGGATGCGCAAGAATACCTTGAATCATTGGGCTTGCCACAGTTGGGAGCGGATCGCGTGATTCAGGTTGGTTATCGTCTGCTCAACCTCATCACCTTCCTGACCGCAGGTGAGGACGAGGTACGCGCGTGGACCGTCACACGCGGCGCGAAGGCACCAGAGGCAGCCGGAAAAATTCACTCCGATATTGAACGTGGCTTTATTCGCGCCGAGGTGACGCGCTATGAAGACTTCATGGCCTCCGGCTCCTTTGCAGCCGCTTCCAAAAAAGGCTTGCAACGCCTGGAAGGGAAAGAGTACGTTGTGCAAGATGGCGACATCGTTCATTTCCGCTTCAATGTAGGAAAATAACTAGAAACACAACAATATAGAATTAGCTCATGCAGTGCATGAGCTAATTCTATATTGTTGTGTTTCTAGTTTTACAAAACATATGAAAAAATTTGTCTCACTTTTGTTGTGTCATTCGTGTAAGCTGTAGCGGAGAAAATAGTTTTGGATGTTTTGTATCCACAACACGTAACAATGTCGTTTAGGAAGAGCACGTTCATGAGCCATGAGTTGCTACCATCATCGCAACAAACGTATATTCCTGCCGTTGCGATTACCAGTGCAACGTTTAAGCACTCGTGGAGCAAATTGCCTGTTGCCACCACTGGAGCACCAGAACGTGTTTGCGGTGAAGCGCGACGTATTGGCTATACCGGAAAAAATGAAACGGACCTCGCTATCTATCGCCTCAAAATCAAGTCCTACCAGGGACTTCCTACTGTTACATTGCCAAATCTCTATATCATTAAGGATGGTTTTTTTGTAGAGTACTAACGTTCTGCATCACGCCAAACTTCAATATGCCAGATTGCTTGTCCAAACAACTTCCATGCGCCAATGAGAAACACGATGGCAAACACGAGCAAGCCGGGAACAAGCAGAAATGCGCCACGAGCCAGATCGTCTACTACGTCAAAAACTTGAATGAGAGCGATCAGTATCATGAACCCGGCTAGCATTCGCCTCGCCCTTACTCCCAGGAGAAACAGTAGCATTACCGCTAACGCAAGGTTTCGCGCAAACATATAATCCGCATACACTCGTACCGCCTCTGTCGTAACACGCCCGTTCGTCAGCAATGTAGGATCTACTTTGCTAATCACCGCACCTGTTGTGGTCAAGAGAGCACCAAGGATTACCACTATAGATGCCCACAACGGAATGCGCAAGACTGATTCTGACTGTATCGCAGGTTTGATCATGAGTGATGCTCCTTCTTGATGAGATAAAATGTCGTAGGGACCAGATAATGCAGGTGAACAAATGAACGAAAGAAGAAAAACGCCTTGCCCTCAATCCCTGGGTGCGCTAAAGCGGACCCGTACAGGACTTCCTTTGTATCCTTGCACCCATCGGTCACTCCTGTACGGGTGGGTCCGCTTTAGCGCACCCCATTTACACAATAACTGCATCGCGTTGTTGACGTAACTGCTCAATCACAGGCTTGTTTTTGTGCATTACGTACATGCTCCAGTGGGCGGCGGGCATTGTAACAGCTATATTTAGAATAGGGCTAATGATGAGCATAAGCGAGATTGGGAACGTGAAGACGAATACTGTGAGCAGTAAAAGGCTGGCAAGCGTCACACAACCCCAGACGATGGTCAAAAGCCGATACAAGGAGCGCACCTGCGGAAATGCCCAATCAGCGTTGAAGCTAGCTGTGCGTTGCGCATCGTTATGCGCCATTACCGAACGAACGACATAAAACAAGATTGGTTTAGGAAAACAAAGCGAGACGAGCATTGCAATCCCAAACAATCCACTCACCGCTGCTCCTCGCAACAGTAAGAGTTGTGGACTCTTAAAGAGTAGCGCAAAGATAGCAGTGAGCAAAAGACCTACGACGACGAGCATTCCAACCGCATCTATCCGTTTTTTCCAGATGATGCCACCGAGCGTAAATACCGCTGGCACAGAGCTTGCAAGCAATAATGCGTTAATCGTAGACATATGCGGTTGTGCAAGCATATTTACTACAAATGGTACGCCAGCATTGATCAACAGGTTTGGTACTATACTTGCGAGCATCTTGCCACGTTGAACATTCTTCATATCTGTATTTGTTGTATTTGTGTTTACTGTTTGTGTTGTGATCCCCGAAAGAGGTGCGGTGTGTGCAATCATTTTCTTACCTTCCTTGTCTCATATCTTGTATAATCTCTTTGACTACCACTTGTTGTGTAGCAGTCGTTTCTTATGAGCAAAGTATAGCGGAGAAAAGGCCAGACACCATCCACGCAAGAGTTGATTTCAGGTTGATATGGGCGTGCGTCTATTCTCAACCCCCAGGTGGATGAAAGCTGAGAAGAGGGAGGATATACTTCGAGCAGAAAACGGAATGTACTCCTATCAACAATGTCAGGAAAACAAAGCATGAGCACGCTAACAGAATTGTACATCTTCGAGGTGGTATCCAGAGAACACGATACAAGGAGTCACGAAGTCATAGGAAGCAATGTTTTGGAGGGGAAACTCCTGCCTTACGAGTTCGCACGCGGCTTTCTACTGACAAATGATCTGCTAATGCTCGGCCTCGCACTGTATATTGCTATCACAACACAGGCACCAGTCGTAATAAGGGCAGGTCTTGAACTGCTCTTTATCGGTGCTTACGTCCTGCTCCTCTTCGCGAGGAGCACAAAGCAGTTTCGGCGTGCGATTGGAACGTATCTTGCTGCTATTGGTCTGACAGTTATCATAAATCTTGTCTTCCCAGGAGCGTGGGGACTGGTCATACTTTATATACTCTTTGTCACCGTGTCCTATCGTTTTCCTCCGCGCTGGGCATTACCACTTGCCGCTCTCGGCTTCTTCGCGCTTATCGTAACGGCTGGTGTATTCCGACATCTTCCCAATCAACTAGGAATGTTAGGCTTCAATCTAGCACTTATGATTGGATTATGTTGGTTTGGCTGGACACGCCGGACACAATATCTCCTTGTTGTAAGATTACGTGAGACGCAGGAGCAACTGAGAAAGCAAATAGCACGCAGCGAAGAACTGGCTGCGGAACGCGAACGCACAAGAATTGCACGCGACATTCACGATGTCCTTTCACACTCGCTCGCGGTCTTATCAATTCAGGTGCAAGCGGCACGGCACCTGCGAACACGCGATACCGAGCGACTGGCGGCCAAACTCGATGAAATGGCGGTTCTTATTCGCGAAAGCATCGCCGAGAGCCGTCGTGTCGTCGGGTTACTACGCGAGAAACCAGCTACCGACGCCACGCAAGACGCCTTGAGCACAAGTTTACAATCACTGGTGCTCACCTTCAATGAACGAACCGGTATTTCCTGTCACTTTGAAGAGCGTGGCATACCTCATGAAGTCAGTACACAACACAGAGAGATATTACATCAGGCCCTTCGTGAAATGTTAACCAACGCTCATCGGCACGGTGCTGCACAGACGACATGGGTTACACTACAATGGCGCGAGATAGATGTCCTGCTAGAAGTGCGTGACGACGGCGTTGCAGCGAATGGAACACTGGTGGATACACCTGTGCAAGAAAGCGACGGGCATCATGGCCTACAGGGAATGCGCGAACGAGCTACAACACTTGGAGGCCAGGTCAACGCTGATCCGCAGGAAACAGGTGGCTTTCTAGTCAGCGTGAGCTTGCCATATGAGCAGTCCAATGAAAGAACAGCGAATCTACATCCATTAAAGGGAAAGCGGTGAAAATGTAGGGGAGACCCTTGCGGTCTCCCTGTTTCCACCCAAAAATGTAGAACCAGAACAACGAAAGCTGAGAGCAGAGTGTGAGTGAACAAAAGATTCGCGTTTTGATAGCAGACGATCAACGCCTGATGCGAGAAGGGCTACGCATTATCCTGGAGGATGCGCCAGATATGGAGGTTGTCGGGGAGGCTGAGAATGGTCTCATCGCCACGCAACTCGCGGAAAAACTGTTGCCCAACGTGATTCTGATGGACATTCGGATGCCCCTACTCGATGGTATCGAAGCTACAGAACGCATTAACAAACAGCCAACACCAAAGCCACGCATCTTACTCCTGACAACATTTGATACCCCAGAACTGGTCTTAGAGGGAATGCGTGCAGGTGCGTCAGGGTACCTGCTCAAGGATTGTAGTTCCGAAGAACTGTGTAGCGCGGTGCGTACAGTTGCGCGTGGACAAGTTCTCTTGCAAGCTTCCAGCATTACACAACTCCTGGCTGGACTTCATACACAGACAACGCAAATACCCAAAGTCAGCACAATTTCACCAGAGGTCGAGAAGTTAGGTCTCACATCACGCGAGCTTGAAGTGGTGCGACTGATTGCGCAAGGCTATAGCAATACAGAGATCGCGACGGGGCTTGTTGTAAGCGAGGCAACCGTCAAGACGCATATCAATCACATTTTTTCTAAGCTAGGAGCGCGTGACCGTTCACAAGTTATCGTCAAAGCACGCCAACTGGGGTTAGCTTGATTACACCAGCACTTCTATCAAAGCCTTGATTACTTCTTCGTCCTGCTCTTCAAACACCGTGCGCAGGTCAAGCAGAAGGGCATTCTTCGCGATACGCACGATAATGGGGGTTTCGCGCATTCTCAATTTCCTTGCTAACTCTTCCAATGGTATAAGTATTCTTGCAGCGTCCAGTGCTACCAGTGTGGTAGGAAGCGTTTCGCCAGGAAGGGAACCGCCGCCAATAGTGGATTCGCCACGTTGTATGCGTGCGGCAATACTATGTTCTTGTAGTTGTGTTACCCAACGAGTCGCACGTCTATGTATTTTTTCGGGATGCGTGGAGATCATGCGCCAGACGGGAATGTGTGTTTCAGCTTGTCCCCGTTGATAGTGACGTAGCGTGGTTTCAAGGGCCGCAAGTGTCATTTTGTCGATGCGCACCGCTCGCATAAGTGGATGTTTGGCAAGTCGTGCGATCACTGTAGCTTTGCCAAGCAGGATACCAGCCTGTGGACCACCAAGCAACTTGTCGCCAGAAAAACAAACAACATCGGCACCTGCTGCTATACTCTCCTGGGGCGTTGGCTCGTGTGTCAAGCCATACGCTTCACTGGCAAGCAGACAACCACTCCCCAAATCGTTCATCACAAGCAGACCGTTTTTGTGTGCCAACATCGAAAGGTCTGTGAGGGACGTTGCTTCGGTAAAACCTGTAATCAGAAAGTTGCTCGGATGCACTGCCAGGAGCAGAGCAGTACGGTCCGTGATAGCCTCTGCATAATCTTTGAGACGCGTGCGATTTGTTGTTCCAACCTCGACAAGAGAGCAACCACTTTGCCGCATCACATCGGGAACGCGAAAGCCTCCACCAATCTCGACCAACTGACCACGCGAGATAATAACCTCGCGTCCAATAGCCAACGTACTCAACCCTAAGAGGACCGCCGCCGCCGTATTGTTTGTAACAAGAGCGGCTTCAGCACCAGTCAGTTCACGCAGAAGAGCCTCAACATGCGTATGCCGTGAACCACGCTCTCCAGCTTCCAGGTCATATTCCAGGTTTGAGTAACCACTCGCTACTCGCTGTACAGCCTGTAGTGCCTCGTAGCTCAGGGGAGCACGACCAAGATTTGTATTGATGATGACGCCCGTTGCGTTAATCACGGGACGCAAATGCGGTTGTTGTTCCATACGTATCTGCTGCTCAGCAGTAGCCAGCAGGTCCTCATAGGAAGGGCATTGTGCGCCAGAGAGAATGGATGTACGGGCAAGGGCAAGACTGGCACGAATGGCTCGGACCACGAGTGGGTGTGAGTATTGCGCGACAAGCTGCTGTCCGATTTCTGTGTGGAGCAGTTCATCGACAGATGGCAGGAGACGAAGCTGATTCTGATCAACCGTCATGCCTTTTCTCCTAGTGCAGCGAATAATACATGGTGATGGCGAGGCTGTTAGCGATTTTGCCCATCACCGCTCGCAGGTCAGCATCATTCAGCTTACAGATAGCGTATTGGTCGGCAAGCAACGAGCGCAGGATGGGGTACATCAATTCGGTTTTTACGAGACTATCGGTGTCAAACAATGGATAGTCTCTCTTCAAAAGGAGGTGGTGATATGGTCGTAATTTGCCGCGATAGGAGGTAAGTGCGACAACATTAACCGCTCCTGCGTGGCGACAAAAGGGGTCACCCGATACAACAAGGGCGGGATGCCAGTCCAGGATACGTTTCTCTTCTATCCCTGGTGGCAGTGTCGGGTAGCCAAAGTTTACCCAATACACCATGCCAAATTGCACAGGCGTCTGGTACGTCAGTGCATCCGGTATAAGTTCGGGTGGGTGAGGCATGGTTTACAACATATCTATTCTACTAATATTTACGAATGAGCGAAAGCTACGGAGGCGTAAGCGGGTGTATCACTTGATTCTAGTTGAGCGTGGAAACAGGCACTGGTGAGTGACCAGGAGTGTGCAACGAGGCCAAGTCGGTCTTCGCGTTCATCCAGGCTTTCGTCTTGCAGTGCAAGTGCTATCAGTTCCATATCGCGCTGATACTGCTCGCTGAGTAGGGAAGAACGGCTAAGGTCGTAATTTGTCGCCATGTGAGCTACCTCTTTATTCCTAGTCCATGTATTCCAAAACCAATAACAACCGTGTACATATTCAGGGTAGCGGAAGAACCGCAAGCTACTCATTTCAGATTACTCGCGCAAATAGCGTCCACAATCTGAAGTGCTAAGGGATGAGGTGTTTTTCTCCAACGAAAGAGATTATACCAGCAAATTGTGCAAGAAGCAATGCTTTTTGCCACAACTTTATAACTTCTCGGAAACGGCATCTGAACATCTTTGTCTATCTGCTTCTATTGTAGCATATTGAAAAACATACGCATTGACTTTCGTAGAGAGAATAGGAAAAATGGATATGGCAAACGGTACGAAGCATGACAGAGGTAGAGCCAAGCATGACAGGGCTTGCCCCGTCACTACTATACATGGACGAGCGTAGCAAGCTACGCAGTAGCGGAAAGTATAGTAGTGACAGGGCTTGCCCCTGTCATGCTTTCGCTTACTTCTGGGTGATCGTGGGTGATCGCGCCATATTTAGGAAAATGCTTGACACGCTTTTGAGAGTCGGCTATAATAGCCACGTCGATCACTCAGAATGAACTGGTGTGTTCCTCAACCTGGGCAGTTACCAAAGTGGCCAAATGGGACTGACTGTAAATCAGTTGCGCAAGCTTCGGAGGTTCGAATCCTCCACTGCCCACCCATACAAGGCGTTTACACGTCACGTATGTAAGGTTGGCCCGTGTGGCACAGGGGTAGCGCGCAGTCTTGGTAAGACTGAGGTCATGGGTTCAAATCCCATCACGGGCTCCAGTGGTTTTTTGAATGGTGCTTGCACCAGATGCCCTCTTTGCTCTGGTCGCATCCTGCCAAAAATCCACGCAGGACATAAAAAGCTTTTGCTGCCATCTTCTGGATGTATCGTTGTTTTCCCCTATTCGACATTCTGTGATATGGGAAATTCTACCATGATAGACGATCATACTACCAGGAGATGGCTGCTGCATGTCTATAGTCTATACTACTGTTAGTTGGTCGCAAGTGTTCTTAAAAAAGGATTGCAGGAGGAGCCTTAAAAGGCATGGCAAAGAAAAAGTTTGAGCGGACAAAGCCGCACGTGAACGTGGGCACGATTGGACACATCGACCACGGCAAAACCACCCTGACGGCAGCTATCACCAAGGTGCTGGCAACGTTGAGTGCAACCAATAAATACACCGCCTTCGACCAGATTGACAAGGCCCCCGAAGAGCGCGAGCGCGGGATCACCATCGCGATCGCCCACCTGGAATACGAGACGGAGCAACGCCACTATGCCCATGTGGACTGCCCCGGACACGCCGACTACATCAAGAACATGATTACCGGAGCCGCCCAGATGGACGGAGCGATCCTGGTGGTGAGTGCTCCTGATGGTCCCATGCCTCAGACACGTGAACACGTGCTGCTGGCTCGTCAGGTGGAAGTGCCGGCCATGGTGGTGTTCCTCAACAAAGTGGACATGATGGACGACGAAGAGTTGCTCGAACTGGTCGAACTGGAAGTGCGTGAACTGCTCTCCAAGAACCAGTTTCCCGGTGATGATGTGCCGGTCATTCGTGGCTCGGCCCTGCGTGCATTGGAGAGCAAAGGCGACCTGTCACGCAACGACGAAGCGGCCAAGAGCATCTGGGAGTTGATGGATGCGGTGGATAGCTACATTCCCACTCCTGCACGCCCCACCGATCGCCCGTTCTTGATGCCGGTGGAAGACGTGTTTGGCATTAAGGGTCGAGGCACGGTGGCAACCGGACGTATCGAGCGTGGAGTGGTCAAGGTTGGAGAGAACGTCGAAATCATCGGTATGCAGGAAACCACGCGTACCGTGGTGGTGACCGGCGTGGAGATGTTCCAGAAGACCTTGGACACCGGTATGGCAGGCGACAACGTGGGGTGTCTGTTGCGAGGTATTGAGCGAGCGGACATCGAGCGTGGTCAAGTGCTTGCCAAGCCAGGGTCAATCAAGCCGCACAAGACGTTTAAGGCGCAGGTGTATGTGTTGTCGAAGGAAGAGGGAGGCCGTCACACGCCGTTCTTCAACGGGTATCGTCCACAGTTCTACGTTCGGACCACGGACGTGACGGGAGCGATCAAGTTGCCAGAGGGAGTGGAGATGGTGATGCCGGGCGACAACATCGAGATGACGGTGGAGTTAATCCAGCCAGTCGCGATGGAAGAGGGTGTGAAGTTCGCCATTCGTGAGGGTGGACGTACTGTTGGTGCCGGTATCTGCACCAAAATCGAAAGCTAAGATCGAACATTCGCGTGGGCGCAATGCATGTTGCGCCCATTGCCGTTTGATAAAATAATGCGGATACGTTTGTTGTAGGGACCGATTTATCGCGTCCTCTTCGGCGTTCAACATGCCAAAAGGACGCGATAAATCGGTCCCTACATTCGCAACAATAAGATTGATGCGGTCGTAAATATTTGGTAACATAAACGTTTTATGATATGCCATACTGGATGAATGCATTGAGGCTTTTTGTTATAATTATTGTATAGATGGCATCGCAAGCCAGAACCTGAACGGAGGAAGATATGGCAAGCAAAGGCAAAGAGAATCGCATTGTGGTTACACTGGCTTGCACAACGTGTAAAAGTCGTAACTACACCACATCAAAAAATAAAAAGAACAATCCAGAACGTCTCGAATTCAAGAAGTTCTGTAACACTTGTCGGGTTCATGCCCCTCACCGCGAAACCAAGTAAGTAGGGTACACGTAAGCATCAGGTACACAATCGCTACTGATTACTGGTCCAGAAAGGTCGAACGTGGCAAACAAAATGGCTGACAAGAAAAAGAATACGAGCCGTCCTGCTTCACAAGCCGCTACACGGGCAACCCTTAAGACAAACGAAAAGGATCAGCCCGTGAAGAGCATCAGTGCGATGGCTCGCGATGAAACAAAGAATGCCAAAGAGCAGACGAAGCCAGAGAACAAAGCGTCTGTCAAGACAAGCACGTCAACACTACGAAGCGAGCCGAAGAAGGATCGTCCGGTGCAAGAGAGCAAAGCAAGACGTGACAGCAAAGAACCCGCATGGTTTCTGCGTTTCCGCAATAGCCGTGTTGGGCGTTTCGTGTTTGATGCCTACTACGAACTCCGTCATAAGGTGACATGGCCCACATTCGAGGAAGCACGCAACATGACGCTCATCGTCATTGTGCTTTCAGGAATTATTGGCGCGGCACTCGCTCTCGTGGACTTTGGGTTATATCATCTCTTCCTACTCATTAGCGGCGGTTAAGTAACGCGTACATCGGGCTGAGAAAACACGCGAACACATTCATCGTGTAGTTTTGTCGCCAGAAATATCATGAGGGAAAACGCCGTGGTAACAGAACATACGCAAGAGGATGGGCAAGTAGAACAAGCAAGTCCAATCGTACACCCATCCACCACAAATCCAGAGGGACTCGAGCGTGCATGGTACGCCATTCATACTTACTCTGGCTATGAAAATAAGGTAAGGACCCACCTTGAGGCACGCATCACGTCGATGGACATGCGTAACAAAATCTTCCGCATTGTGGTGCCGATGGAAGAAGAGGTCGAGATCAAGCAAGGGCAACGGCGTACTGTACAGCGTAAGACGTTTCCGGGCTATGTTCTCGTAGAGATGGTGATGAGTGATGAAGCGTGGTACGTTGTACGTAACACACCAGGGGTTACAAGTTTTGTAGGCTCTGGCACGCGTCCCATTCCTCTGCAAGAGCATGAGATGAAGACGATTTTGAAGCAAGTCACGCAGGAAACCGAGAAGCCAAAGGCGAAAGTCAGTTTCACAAAAGGCCAGAGCGTGCGCGTCATCGACGGCCCATTCACCGAATTTATTGGTACTGTCAGCGAAATCAACATGGATAAGAACAAAGTAACCGTCCTGGTCTCCTTCTTTGGACGCGAGACACCGGTGGTACTCGACTTCCTCCAGGTTGAGAAGATTTAGAATGTTTCTAGGAGTTTTGAAAAAACATGGCAAAGCGTATCAAAGCTGTAGTTCGTCTACAGATTCCGGCGGGGAAGGCTAATCCAGCACCCCCAATTGGTACCGCGCTTGGACCACAGGGCGTCAACATTATGATGTTCTGTAAGGAGTACAACGCGCGTACCGCCGATCAAGCAGGAATGGTTATTCCAGCTGAAATCACCATTTATGAAGACCGCTCGTTTACCTTTATCACTAAGACACCCCCTGTGCCTGATCTTTTGAAGAAGGCTGTGAACGTTGAGAAGGGGTCCGCGACACCGAACAAGGCAAAAGTTGGTTCAATCAACCGCGCCAAGTTGCGTGAAATCGCCGAACTCAAGATGAAGGACCTCAACGCAATTGACATTGAGGGTGCCGAGGGCATGATTGCAGGTACTGCACGAAGCATGGGTATTACCATCGAGTAGTCTCGCCCGAAAGTTACTGCGGTTGTTTAGCCTCAAGGAGGGCTTTGAAGATATGACAGTCAAACACGGAAAAAAGTATAATGAAGCAGAGAAGCTCATTGACAGCGCAAAGCTGTATGAGCCACGAGAAGCGGTTGAACTGCTCAAAAAGATAAACTATGTCAAGTTCGACCCGACCGTTGAAATACACATGAAGCTCGGTGTGGACCCACGTCACGCAGACCAAATGGTACGTGGTGTCGCGATGTTGCCTGCCGGAACCGGCAAAGAAGTCAAGGTGCTGGTCTTCGCACAGGGCGAAAAGGTCGCGGAAGCCGAAAGTGCTGGCGCGGACTTTGTTGGCCTTGATGATATTATTAAGCAGATTGAGGCTGACTGGATAGGCTTTGATGTTGCCATCGCCACCCCTGATGTCATGGGTAAAGTTGGTCGCCTCGGTAAAAAATTGGGACCACGCGGCCTGATGCCTAGCCCGAAGGCAGGAACAATCACCTTTGACCTTGCCAAGACCATTCGAGAAGTCAAGGCTGGCCGTGTCGAGTTCAAGGTTGACAAAACAGCATTGTTACACATCCCTGCTGGCAAGCTCTCGTTCAGTGATGATGCGCTGATGACAAACATCTCCTCCATCGTTGACTCAGTAATGCGTGCCAGGCCATCCGGCGCGAAGGGGACATATGTGAAGAGTGTTGTACTCTCGTCCACCATGTCACCCAGCGTCCGCTTAGATGTCGCCACCGCGACCGCCTTGAAACCATAAGAAAATATCACCGATTACGTGTATCCACAAGACAATGGACGCCCAAAAGGGCGTCCATTGTCTTGTGGATACACGTAATCGGTGCCAAAAGGCTTGCATTTCTGCGAGAAACCCTGTATAATAGCGGAAATCCAGTCAACCGAAGACAGCAAGTATGCACATGAGCATCGAAGTGACTACGGTCAGCTTGCCGAGGATGTAGACTATGTAGGCGCAGACGTAGTACGTCTCTGCCACTCAATAGCATACTCACTCGCCTTCGGTTATATGAAGAACCGAAGGTTTTTTTGTATACATTCTGGGGAAGGAGGAAGATTCGTGCCAACAAAAGAGAAGCAAGAGAAGATTGAAGAATTAACTGAGAAGCTTGGTCGTGCCACCGTTGCGATCCTGGTGCAAACACAGGGCCTCAATGTGAAAGACATGAACGAGTTACGCGCTAAAATGCGTGACGCCAAGCTAGAATTCCAGATTGCGAAAAATACGTTTCTGCGCATTGCCGCCGAGCGTAACAACATGACAAATGTTGATAGTAGCATCTTCAATGGCCAGACAGCTGTTGCTTGGGGTTTTGATGACGAAGTGAATGCAGCGAAGGCTGTATCTGACTACATTCGCACCTCAAAGGTCCTTGTACTCAAGTCGGGTATTCTGGGTGGTCGCTCATTGACCGCCGAACAGGTAGATGACCTCGGTAAGTTACCCGGTGGGAAGCAGCAATCGAAGGCGAACGTCTTTGGCATTATCCAGGGACCACTCGCCACTACCTATGGGCTGGTGACTGCCCCATTGCGCGATCTCTGTTACGTGCTACAAGCACATGCAGACCAATTAAACGGTGGCTCAGCCGCCGAGTAAGAAATCATAAAGGAGATATACCATGTCCGTAGATACCATTATCGCTGATATCGAGAAGTTGAATGTTCTCGAACTCGTCCAATTGAGCAAGACCCTCCAGGAAAAATGGGGCGTAAGTGCTGCCGCCGCCGTTGCCGCAGGTCCAGCCGCAGCCGCACCTGCCGCGGAGGTAGCCGCACCAGTTGAAGAGCAGACCGAATTTGACGCCGTATTGACCGAAGTTGGCCCGAACAAGATCAATGTCATCAAGGTTGTACGTGAGTTGACCGGACTTGGCCTGAAAGAGGCAAAGGCCGTCGTTGACGAGGCTCCAAAGGCTGTCAAGGAAGGCGTTTCCAGAGAAGAGGCCGATGCCGTCGCCAAGAAATTGGAAGAGGTCGGCGCAAAGGTACAAGTTAAGTAACAAAAATACGTGGGATGAGCATTGCCCATCCCACGTATTTTTATGACCTGAACCACAGATGAATTGCGTCTGCAGAGCATCCATGCTATAATGCAGAAGTTAGATCGTTGTCTTTCCTATCCTGTACACAGGAGGTGATTTAAGAGCGTGGCATTAAGTTTAGAAGAAAAAACAGAAATTATCGAGGGTTCTCGTGTACACGAGACTGATACAGGTTCGCCAGAGGTACAGATTTCCATCCTGACACGGCGCATCAATCAGATGACCGAGCACTTGAAGGTGCATAAACATGATCTCCACTCACGTCGTGGCCTACTCATGATGGTTGGGCAGCGCCGGCGTTTGCTTTCCTATCTCAGTAAGAAAAGCCCAGACCGCTATCGCGCATTGATTGCAACACTCGGTTTGCGCCACTAATCTCAGGGTTGATGCGGTCGGCGCACTAAACGCCTACACGAAAAGCTATGGCATGCGCCGCGCCGAACCGCTGCTCCCGCGTTTCCCCTATAGTATTGTGTTGAAAAGAGACGAGAGACCAACGCTAACGGTATGTAAACAAAGATATCCCCACAAGCGGTTTAGATGTTGAACAAATAATGCCGTGTCACTACAACTTACACGCGCCAGAGCCGTGTCACAGACGTTATGCTGACCACTTGGCGAAACTAGACAAGAGTTGTATAGTAGACGCATGGTTATAACACAAACTGTTTCCCCAGTGTTTGTGGAAAGTGGAAAAAAGAGTACGCTGGGCAGAAACGAAATGCAATACGTTTGAGGTGCCAAATAGTCGGAGGAAATATGATTTATCGTAAAGAAGCTATCGTCGGCGGTCGGTTAATGAGCATTGAGACCGGGCGAGTAGCAGAGCAGGCCAGTGGCGCGGTGCTAGTGCGCTATGGCGAAACCGTTATCCTGGCAACCGTCGTTGGTAGTAACGAGCCTCGTGAAGGCATAGACTTTTTCCCATTAACCGTTGATGTAGAAGAGCGCATGTATGCCGCAGGAAAAATCCCTGGTGGCTTTATCAAGCGCGAAGGCCGAGCAAGTGAACATGCTATCCTCGCCGCTCGCCTGACTGATCGTCCTCTCCGTCCTCTCTTCCCCAAAGGATATCGTAACGATGTACAGGTTGTGATCACCGTTCTGTCCGTAGACGAAGAAAACGATCCTGATATCCTGAGCATCGTCGGCGCCTCGGCTGCATTGAGCGTATCAGACATTCCTTTCTCTGGTCCTGTAGGCGCGGTCCGCGTTGGCTATATCGACGACAAATTGGTCATCAATCCCGTTGAGTCGCAAGCCGCGAACAGCAGACTTGACCTCGCTATTGCAGGTACGTCTGATGCGGTTATGATGGTTGAAGCGGGTGCGAAAGAACTGCCAGAGGATGTCATGCTTGAGGCTGTGCGCTTTGGACATGAAGCCATCCAGGGTATTGTCGCGTTACAAGAGCAGTTGGTACAAGAAGTCAATGTGACCAAACGTCCTTTCACTTCCGCACCTGTTGATGAGGATTTGCGTAGCAAGGTGTCCGCGTTTGTGTTGCCACGCTTTGAAGAAGCATTAAACACACGCGATAAAGCATCGCGCTCAACCGCGTTGAACGCAGTGCAGGACGCGCTGATCGCAGAGTTGGGAACACAATATCCCGACCGCTTGAAGAATATCATTGCCTTCTATGAAAAAGAGTTGAAGTCCTATGTGCGCAACAATATCCTGGACAACGGGATTCGCCCTGATGGACGTGATCTGAAAACGATTCGCCCTGTCAGTTGTGAAGTAGGTCTTTTGCCACGTACACACGGCTCTGCAATCTTCACGCGTGGTCAGACGCAGGTGTTGAGCGTTGTTACACTTGGTTCCCCCGGCGACGAGCAGATACTCGATGGCCTCGGCTTTGGTGGCAACAAACGCTTCATGCACCATTATAACTTCCCACCGTATTCAACGGGTGAGAGTAAGCCAATGCGTGGCCCCGGTCGTCGTGAAATCGGACATGGTGCCCTCGCGGAACGCGCTATTGCAGCCGTTATTCCTCCACAAACTGAGTTCCCCTACACCATTCGTGCTGTCTCAGATATTCTCTCGTCAAACGGTTCTAGTTCTATGGGGTCCGTCTGTGGAACAACACTCGCCCTCATGGACGCTGGCGTTCCTATTCAGGCTCCTGTTTCGGGTGTCGCGATGGGTCTGGTAACAGGCGAAGGCGAACGCGCTGGCAAATGGGCCATATTGAGCGATATTCAAGGCATTGAGGACGCGCTGGGCGACATGGACTTCAAAGTCGCTGGCACGGCTGATGGCATAACTGCCTTGCAAATGGATATCAAGGTCAAGGGCATCACCTACGAGATTATGGCCTCGGCTCTTGAGCAGGCGCACGAAGGCCGCATGTTCATCATGGAAAAGATGCTTGACGCGATTGATGCTCCTCGCGAGGAGTTGTCAGGCTATGCGCCACGTATTCAGACCATCAAAATCAATCCTGAGAAGATCGGTGCAGTCATCGGACCAGGCGGCAAGATGATCCGCAAGATTTTAAGAGGAGAGCGGCGCGAAGATCGACATTGAAGATGATGGCTCGGTCAACATTTCCGCGACTTCTGGCGAGGCAATGCAGATTGCGATGGATGCGGTACGCGGCCTTACCGAAGAGGTCGAGGTTGGTCGTATCTACACAGGTACGGTGCGCCGTATTGTAGACTTTGGCTGCTTCGTCGAAATCCTCCCCGGCAAAGAAGGACTGGTACGCACTTCTCAGTTAGCTGATTATCAGGTGATGCGTCCAGAGGATGTTGTGTCTGTTGGCGACGAAATCACTGTGATGGTGATTGAGGTCGATGGACAGGGACGTGTCAATCTCTCACGCCGTGCCGCTTTGAGTGGCGAGATGCCCTCACAGGCTGAGCTAGAGAGTGAACGTGGCCCAAGCCGTGGTGGTCCAAACCGTGGCGGTCCCCCCAATCGTGGTGGTTACGGTAATCGTGATCGCGATAGTGGCCCACCAAACCGTGGTGGCTATGGTGATCGTGGCGGTTACGGAGATCGCGGTGGCAATCGTGGTGGTTACAACAATGACCGCAATAGTGGTGGTGGTGGCTACAACAACGACCGCAGTAGCGGTGGTGGTTTTGGTCAACGCCGCCCAATGGGTCCCGGCGGCAATAACCGAGACTCCGGTGGCCCACGTCGCGACGGTGGTAACTTTGGACAACGCCCACCAGAGCGTCGCTGGTAGAATTAAGAACAGTACACATTCATCTTCATATGTTGCATGCAACATATGAAGATGAATGTGTACTGCATTATTTATTTTATAAAGAAGAGGATACGATGGCGATGTCGTCAGAGGAGATACTACAAGAGGTTGCCGTAGAAGTCTCTACCTGCTCCAAATGTAATCTCTGCAAAGGGCGTACCAAAGCAGTACCTGGCGAGGGCATAGCCAGCGCCAAAATACTCTTTATTGGTGAAGGCCCAGGCTTTCATGAAGATAAGCAAGGACGCCCATTTGTAGGGCCAGCCGGACAGTTTCTCGATGAATTGCTAAACAGCATTTCATTGAGGCGTGCCGATGTATTTATTACAAATGTTGTCAAGTGCCGTCCCCCTAATAACCGCGACCCTTTACCAGAAGAGATTAAAGCCTGTGACAATTACCTGGATCGGCAGATAGAGGCTATTCAGCCACAAGTTATTGTCACACTGGGTCGCTACTCGATGACAAAGTTCTTTGGGAGCGAGAAGATCAGTTCAGTACATGGTCGCGCTCGTAAGGTGGATGGTCGCGTATGTATTGCAATGTATCATCCGGCAGCGGGTCTACACCAGGCCAGTCTTAAAGATGTTATTCGTGAAGACTTCAGAAAAATTCCTCGCATTATCGAAGAAGCCGAACGTGTAGCTGTCGAGGCACATTCCACAGCAGAGAAGGCCAGGAAAGAGGAGCCACCAGAGCAACTCTCTCTATTTTAGTGCGATCAACCAGAAAGGAGTATGAGGCACATCGGCATTGCCGATGTGCCTCATACTCCTTTCTGGTTACATACATCACCCCCAAAAAGTGAAATAATTCCTTGTTTCTCTCCGAAAAATTGGTTATACTCACTAAAAGGATTATTCCATCATAAGGGGAAACTCATCTATGCATACAACTTTTAAGAAAATTTGCTATGGTGTCTCTTTTGCTCTACTCGTGGCCCTTTTCCTGGCCTTTACTAAAAGTCCCACTTCATTCGCAGCCACGCAGACATCTGCTGCCGCTGTTACTCAATCAGGCTACACAACTGGTACTACGAATGTACGTTCTGCCCCAAACACAAGTAGTAAACTTGTGACGGTCTACCCTGCCAACAAACATCTGACCGTGTATGCCTCAGTTTCTGGACAGGCCATCTACGATAATACTACATGGTATCGTGTTTCAAGCCTCGCTGCGGCTCCTCTCTATGTATTCGGCGGCTTGGTAGTAATTACCACTGACAATGGTGACACGAGTGCGGCTCCTGTTGGCGGAAAAGTGGTGGTTGTGAGTTTGTCGCATCAGTGGCTTCATGCCTACCTGAATGGGAAAGAGGTCTACAATACGCCTGTTATGTCGGGCCGTCCTGCGTTGGCATCCCCCACTGGAACATATCATGTCTTTATCAAGCTAAGTCCCACGACCTTTTATTCACCATTCCCTCCCGGCTCACCATACTGGTATGCGCCAACACACATCAACTACGCATTGGAATGGAGATATGGTGGCTACTTCCTGCACGATTCCTACTGGCATTCAGTCTATGGTCCTGGCACAAACACATGGCATTATGATCCCGTTGACGGCTGGCAAGAAGGCTCACATGGCTGCGTCTCAATGCCTATCACCGCAGCATCATGGCTCTATCAATGGGCACCACTAGGTACAACCGTACAAATCAACGCGTAAACTTTATAATGCACAAAACACATGTGCGTGTGGACGATGGCCCACACGCACATGTGTTTTGTGCAATTTTTATCACTCCCCTGCGCTTGCACCGACAACAAAAGCATCAACCTCACTTAATTTGCCACGCCAGTAGGGAACTTTACTCTTGTGACCTGCACTCATCATTGTTGCATCCCGTAAATGCGCATAGCGGAAGACGAAGGGCAATCCTTCCGGTCCTATTTCCGGCTGATCTACAGGCGGAATCAATGCTGTATAATATTCTCGGAACACATCCGCCGTCTCCGGCTCCTCTTGTCGATACATCTGCTCGTAAAGCTCAATATAAAACTGCGCGTATGTTGCCGTGCTAATGAGCGTACCAAAGACCAGCAACCCATGCATTTGAAACATGACCTCTATTTCAACGTGTTGTTGCTCCACGAGCCGTACCCATGTTTGGAGCGCGATATCCTGTTCACCATATTCTTTTAACCACAGACCACGCCTTTCCACCTTCGTTATCGGGCGAAACGCCGGGTCAAGATGTTGTTCTTGCTCTGCCATAATGCTGCCTCCATCGTATAATATTCTCTATTATATCCGAACTGAAGAGAGCATCTGATATCTGTAGGGGTCTAATTCCATTACACCCTGTTGGCGATTGACCCTGTTGGAGGAATATTGAAACGTTCCAGATTTTCTGCCAATGTTGTGTGTCGCCAACAGGGTGTAATGGAATTAAACTCCTACAAGCTACGGCGTCGATGCCGCTCCTGGGGTGGGACTGAGCGGTAACGTCATTGGTTGGCGAGGAGTTTGATTAAAGTCAAAATCGCTCACCAGATTCCCTAAAATTGACACGTTTTCTCGTACTGTCGGGCGTGGATCGGGACGACCATCCGTCTTAGGATCGATGCGCGAACCATTCAGAAAGTCGTCTTCGATAAACTTGAGGTAAGCATCAAAGCTAAGCGTTTGATGGTCGATAGAACCTTGCTTCGCGTAAGGGCTGATAACCAGTCCAGGCACCCGTAAGCCATAGCCATTTTGGTCTACATTTGGAGGAGTGATATGATCGTAAAAACCACCCCAGTCATCCCAGGAGAGAAAGATGGCGGTACTATTCCAGTCGGGACCTTGCATGATTGAGTTGACAAGTGCTGTCACATACGACTGACCTGTACTCACAAGCGCGGGTGGGTGTTCACTCACTTTTCCATTTGGCACAACCCATGAAACGGCGGGCAGTTTTCCTTGCTTTGCCGCCGTCGAAAAATTAGCAATGTCCTGAATATTGCCGAGTTGTCCGTCGTTCTTCACAGTATCGAACTGCGGTAGAGGATTCCAGATGCCAGGAACCTTCACCTTCTGTGTCTGTGGCAGGCACGTCATCTGATCGTCGGCGCAGTCCGGCTGAGTTCCTTGAGCGAGATAGTACGCCCAACTGATTTTGTTTTTGTAGAGTAGGTAGGTCAGGTCTGTCCAGGCATAATCGTTGTTCTTGACACCGGCGGAACGGCTTGCACCATCCAGGGCATTGACACAACTTGTGGGATCGCCTTGTTTTGTACATTTCGCGGACCATGCCGAAACCATAAACAGGTGGGAGGGCAGACTCCACGATGCGTTTGGCTCAAACATGTGATCTTGCAACACAAAGTTTTTCGCATAGGCCCAGTAATTGGGAATTTCACGTGCGTCATGATAGCCCATTACATCCGGCGTTTTTGCATTAGTGCAATTGGGATTTGTCGGATCGACACAACCCTTCTTGCCTTTTTCTGCCTCTGTGATAAAGCCATTCATCTTGCCACTATTGATGTCAGCCGCTGCAGCGGCTGCATCATGCGGCCCTCCACCATTGAGGTCTTTTGAATCATGATAGGGTTTCACACACTGTCCGGTTTTTGGGTCGTTGACACAAACAGTGGGAACTCCGTTTTGCATTGGAATACCATCAGCTCCGGGATAGGTACCAAAGTACGAATCGAACGAACGATTCTCTTGCATAATGACAACTACATGTTGAATTTTGTGAATACCTGCAGTCGTGCTGGTCTGCGTGGTGGCAGTTCCTGATGCACAAGCGGCGAGTGTTGTCACGCCAAGTAGACAGAGCATGACAACACTGGAACATTGTACGAGACGAGTATTACCTCGTTTCATGTCCTTCATCTCCTGCGTTTGGGTGTTCTCTAACTATTGCTTACAGTGATTTCTTTTTCGCAAACTGGTTGCATAGGTAGTGTACTTGCACTCGCTCAAGAAAGCGTCAAGGTGTTCTCAATGTTTACTCCAAGTAGCCCATCTTTAGAAATACAGGGAGACCGCAAGAGTCTCCCTGCATCAGGGCTATTAAAAGTCAGTCAGCATCCCTACTTGCAGTTATGTCATGTAAGCAGTACAATAGTAGTCCGACACTCTACATGCATATGGGTCAAATAGGAGGATTTCGCGACGTATGAGTACAGTACAGGTAACATCTACCCTCTTTCACTTGCAACAGATTGATCTTGAACTGGACCGCTTGACGGCGGAGAAGCAAAGCGTGATCCAGGCATTACAGGGGAATACTACATTGCAGAAAGCTCGCACAGCTTATACGCTGGCGCAGCAACAACTCCATGCTGGCGAGCAAGTGCAAAAAGAGGCTGAGTGGTCACTTGAAGACATAAGCCGTCGTTTGGGAACACAAGAGCAACGGCTCTATAGTGGTACAGGCGTTAATTCAAAGGACCTCAACACGCTGCAACAAGAGGTACAACGTCTGCGAGCGCAACATCATCGGCAGGAAGAAGCAGTGTTAGAGGTCATGGACACCACTGAAACATTGCAGGAGACAGTGCAACGTCGATTACGCGAACTGCAAAAAGCAGAAGAGGATTGGCAAAAGGAGAGTATCCTCCTGACTGGGCGGCGTGAACAGTTAGAAGTGCGTCAGCAAGAGACGCAGGAGAAACGTACCCAGATGGCAATGACCATTCCTGCTGATTTACTGCACCGCTACGATACTATGCGCAAAGCAAAGCAAGGCCGAGCCGTCTCTAAAGTGGAGCAAGGATCGTGCCAATGGTGTCGTGTGATTCTAACACCAAGCGAGTTACAGCATGTGCGTATCAGTACCGACCTACAAACCTGCACAAACTGCGGACGCATTCTGTATTATGAACGCTAATAAGTAGTTGTCTCATCCCTTTCTATTCAATGCGACGATGCAACATACGTCAATGGAGACGCTTTTATAGTTGTTGTGTTATAGACAACAACTCAACTTTTGATCATTTTGTTTAAAGTCTTGCTTTTTTAGCCAATTTCCTGTATTGTCAATCCCATTAAGCCGTAGAAACGGCACGTAAGGAGATTGGCGATACTATGGCTACTACCATTACCGCGCTCACAACAACCGTCCCCACCACCATTGAGACAACGCTAGAGAAGATTCCCCCACGACGCGTTGCATATCATGCAACAGTACATGACCTACCAGCCGATGAACGACCACGCGAACGCTTACGCAATGAAGGTCCCGAAAGTCTTTCACAACATGAGTTGCTTGCAATTATCTTACGTACTGGTACGCAACGTGACAATGTACTCGAACTCGCACAAAAGTTGCTGATAAAATATGGAGGACTCAAAGGGCTGGCTCGTGTGAGCTTCGGCGAACTCGTAAACGAACATGGGCTAGGCGAGGCCAAGATAGCGCAGTTACTGGCCGCGCTAGAAATTGGGAAACGCTTGGGTCGGGCTTCCTCAGAAGAGAAGTATCAGATTAAGTCGGCAGACGATGCAGCGAATCTGGTACGTATGGACATGATGTATTTACCACATGAAGAAATGCGTATCCTGGTTCTCGACACGAAAAATAACGTCATAGAAAACATCACGCGCTACAAAGGGACAGTCAATAGCTCTGTGCTACGTGCGGCAGAAGTATTTCGCGCCGCTGTTATTCGCAATTGCCCCAGCGTTATCGTAGCCCACAACCATCCAAGCGGCGATCCCACCCCTTCACCCGAAGATATCGAAGTAACGCGTCAGCTTGTAGATGCGGGCCGCTTGCTCGATATCGAACTGCTCGACCATCTCGTTATTGGCAATCCACGTTTTGTGAGCCTCAAAGAACGATTGCGCTGGTAATAAAATAAACTTGGTAAGACATGACAGGGGCAAGCCCAGTCACTACTATACTGTTCACCCCTGTGGGGCGAAGCCACGCGGTTTCATGTATGGTAGTGACTGGGCTTGCCCCTGTCATGTCCTACTCCTACTATTTATTGTCGAAGTGCAAATTATGCTTTCGCGGCGGCTTTCTCGCCTTTCCTGCGTTTGGGACGCGTAACGTTTTCCTCTGCGGCTTTCTCACCTTTGACGGTTGAAGGTTCAAGAGCTGCGTTGAGCACATCGCGCACATCGGTCGCATACACAAAGGTCATCTGCTCTCGCAGTTCCTTTGGCAGATCTTCCAGCAAGTCTTGCTCATTCTTTTTGGGCAGAATAACTGTGCGGATACCAGAACGGTAGGCCGCAAGCACCTTTTCTTTGATCCCGCCAATCGGCATAACTTTGCCACGAAGCGTGATTTCGCCGGTCATGGCAACATCGGAACGTACCTTGCGCCCACTTGCCAGCGATACCAAAACAGTTGCCATTGTCACACCTGCTGATGGTCCATCTTTGGGAATGGAACCTGCGGGCACGTGAATATGAATGTTCTGGTTCTCGAAGACATCGGACGGTAAGCCGAGAGCTTCAGCATTGGAACGCACATAGCTCAAGGCCGCCGTTGCCGACTCCTTCATCACATCGCCAAGTTGTCCTGTGAGTGTGAGATGCCCATCTTTGCCATGCATCGCCGCCGCTTCGATGAAGATGATTTCACCCCCAACAGGCGTCCACACCAGACCAGTAGCGATACCAGGACGGTCTATGCGTTCAGCCGCCTCTTCAAAGAAGCGCTGCCGACCCAGATAGTCCGAAAGCTGATCCGGTTCAACTGTGATCGGAGTCTTTTTGCCCTCCGCGATCTGCTTCGCCACTTTACGGGACAGCGACCCAACCTCGCGTTCGAGGTTACGCACACCAGCCTCACGCGTGTAGTCCCGTGCGATACGACCCAGCGTATCGTCGCCGACAATCAATTCGTCCTTGTTCAGACCATTCGCCTCAAGCTGTTTTGGTAACAGGTAGTTGCGAGCAATATGAACTTTCTGAACTTCAGTGTAGCCGGATAATTCCAGGATTTCCATACGGTCACGCAATGGCGCAGGTATTGGCTCCAACGAGTTTGCCGTTGCGATAAACATCACTTTGGACAGGTCAAAGGCCAGGTCCAGGTAGTTATCGCGGAAATTGTAGTTTTGTTCGGGGTCCAGCACCTCAAGCAGGGCTGAGGAGGGATCACCGCGCCAATCGGCTCCAACTTTGTCTACTTCGTCCAGCATAATCACCGGATCATTGGACTCGACACGGCGCAACGTTTGAATAATGCGACCCGGCATTGCCCCGATATATGTGCGGCGATGTCCACGTATCTCGGCCTCATCACGAATGCCACCAAGCGACATACGCGCGAACTTGCGTCCAAGGGCGCGAGCGATTGATTGACCCAACGATGTTTTGCCAACTCCTGGTGGACCAACGAAGCACAGAATTGGCTCACGATTAATCTGACGGACCGCCTCTTGCGAATGGAGTGGCTGCGTTGGACGGATGTCCTCGGTCTCGATACCATCTTCAATCGTCGAGGTCTCTTTGTTGCGCTCAATCTGCTCAGCCTTGCGGTCCTCTTTCAAACGACGTACCGCCAGATATTCGAGGATACGGTCCTTGATTTTCTCCAAACCATAGTGGTCTTGATCGAGAATTTGACGGGCATGAGGTACGTCAATCCGCTCACCCGTGGACTTGCTCCATGGCAAGCTGACGAGCAATTCCAGGTAGGTACGGATAATGCTATATTCAGGCGAGACAGTTGGTAACTTCTCAAGGCGCGAGAGTTCTCTATTGGCCTCTTTAAGAGCCTCTTCCGGCATTTTGGCCTGGTCGATTTTGTCGCGCAACTCGTTAGCCGTTGCCTGTTCTTCACTCTCTTCGCCCAGTTCGCGCTGAATAGCCTTGAGTTGTTCACGCAGAAGATACTCGCGCTGCATCTTGCCCATCTCTTCCTGGGCACTGGTCTGTATCTTCTTGCCCAGTTCGAGAATTTCTAATTCATGAGCCAGGAAAGCACTTAACTGCTGCATCTTCTCACGTACAGAGTCGATTTCGAGCAACTTCTGACGCAGCTCCAAATCCATCTGCACAAATGTAGCAATCACATAGACAACTTGACGCGCCTCTTCAAGGTTGAGGGTCGCGGCAGCAACGCCTTCCGGCACGTTCTGCACGAGCGCGACCAGACGTTGGAAGTAGTTGATGACGTTACGCTTAATAGCCTCGGTCTCGTTGTCCTCTTCTTGCACATCAGGCTTAGACGTGATATGCGCCATCAGATAAGGTTTTTCTTGCGTAAACTCGCCGATCTCGACGCGCTCAAGCCCCTGCACCGCGATCTGAATTGTGCCATCAGGCATACGGAACATACGCCCAATCCGCGAGACAGTGCCAATTCTAAAGATGTCTTCTGGCCCCGCCGAATCCATGTCAGCCGACTTTTGAGCCACGAGGACGACAAGACGATTGCCACGCATCACATCGTCAATCAAACGGATCGAGCGTTCTTGCCCGACGCCGAGTGGTTGTACCGCGAATGGATAGACAACAACATCTTTGAGAGGCAGCACAGGCAATACATCGGGAATGTTCAAATCTTCATCGTCATCGTGCCGACGACGACGTATCTCCTGCTCCATGAAGCCCGGCCCCTCAAAACTGAAACGCTGCCGACGTGGCCCTTCCTCATCAGGCACCTCCTGTAAGCTGTCTTCCAGTATCTCCAGGTCAGCCGTATCGGTAGAATCAGGCGTGGTGTCATCAACGGGTGTGGGTGTATCGTGTTGCTCATTGGGCTGCACATCAGTCTCATCCACATGTGTTTCAGGGTCTATTGCCTTCTGACTATTATTTTCTTTCATATTTTTCTCAACATAATATCTTTGAATTCAATGCTATTCCTTGCGTTGATTATTGCACGGAGGCCGAGATTTTGCAAGAGAATGTTTGACGAGTTCTTATTCATATGCTACTATATTTCTATGTTTCCTTCAATATTCGTTCTGTAACCATTCTATGTTGCACCCAGTAGCGCGGCCTGAATGACGACCATGACGGTCGTCTCTATGACAATGAGGGCAAGAGACAACATGATCACGCAAGGGATCAAACGTTGGCTGCAAAACCTTTTCGCGTGGTGGCCCTGGAAATCCGTTTCAGAGGATGACTACGCGCAAACTCCTGGAACCCTGAATAAGGGAACTTCGCAAGAGACACTGTTTTTTACAACAGTCGATGGGCCATATGCACAGCCAGCACAACCTGGCATCACCTCTGTCGCTGTTGAGCCAATAGAGGAAGATGTCGTTCCTGAGAGCGGTCGGCCTACGGCTGATGAACGCTCATTCCCATTGTTGAAATCTCCTACAGAGGATAGCGGCTCTCCCCCTGCCCCTATCATAGAAGAGAAGAGAAAAGTAGTCGAGCTAAGTGCAGCCATTGAAGATACACCAGCTCCCACTCCACAACAACGCTTAGAATTTTTGCGCTATCTTGTGGAACGTGGTCTCATAAACGAAGGATAAGTTTCAAAATAAAGACACAAACAGGTATTGGATTCCTTTTCACGGCGTCCAATACCTGCTTGTGTCTTTATCCCTGTTGAACGTTTCATCCTCTCAAAACTTTCTAAAATCTTTGTAAAGTGTCTCCTAACCAGATACAACAGGCTATAGAACACATTGATATGTCATAGTATGTCAGTGTATAATACTCTTCAACATCACAAAGCCCTTATGTAATTACCTTGTACCTCTCAAAATTCGTCTAAGGAGCATCATGACGCAGCAACTCACCATTCTTCTTGTACCACATACTCATTGGGACCGCGAATGGTATCAAACCTTCCAGCAATTTCGTATCCGCCTCGTACAAGCTGTTGACAAGTTGCTTGATATCTTGGACACCGACAACACTTTTCATCACTTTATGCTCGATGGGCAAACCATCATCCTCGACGACTACTTAGAAATTCAGCCTGAACAGGAAGAACGCTTACGCCACCACATTCGCTCTGGTCGCATCCTCGTTGGTCCCTGGTACGTACAACCCGACGAATTTCTTGTTAGTGGCGAGTCGCTTATCCGCAATTTGCAGGTTGGTATCCGGCAAGCAACCGATTTTGGCAATCCCATGTATGTCGGCTATGTCCCTGACAGCTTCGGGCACATCGCACAGTTGCCACAAATATTTCAGGGCGTCGGTATCGACAACGCCGTCTTCTGGCGCGGTGTTGGAGTAGAGGCGAAAACGAGCGAGTTTTATTGGCAAGCCCCTGATGGAAGTAACGTCTTTGTGGCCCATCTTGCCGACCCCATTGGCTACTCGAATGCACGGCATATGCCGCTCAGCCCGGAAGAATTTGTGACCCGTGTCGAATTACTTATCGCCAATATCCTGCCGAAAGCCAATACGCCCACGCTCCTTTTCATGAATGGCTCCGACCACTTAGAGGTACAAGCTGGCCTTCCCTCAACTATTCAAGCCGCGAATGAACTGCTCCTCACGCTCGACTCCTCACGCCAAAACCTCCTACAAGAGGAAAGCACTCTTACCTACAACTCCATTTCAGTGCAGATAGGTACTCTACCCCAATATCTGGAACGTGTTCGTCAATCCATTGACCCAGAGACGCTACAAACACTCATGGGCGAAATGCGCAGTAGCCAGTATGCTCACCTCTTACCCTCCGTCCTTTCCAGCCGCATGTGGATCAAGCAGCAAAATACAGCCACGGAACATCTTTTAGAGCGTTGGGTAGAACCATTGACCGCATGGGCCTGGAAAAATGGCGCAACTTATCCACAGGGTTTGATACGCAAAGCATGGCAATTTCTCTTACAAAACCATCCGCATGATAGTATCTGTGGCTGTAGTATCGATCAGGTACACCGTGAGAATGCTGTCCGCTTCGCGCAAAGCCAACAAATAGCTGAGGACCTTGTACAGCAATCTATGCAGTATCTCGTGCAGCAAGCAGATACACGCGCACCATTTCCAACATCGCATGTCGGCTATGAGCCTGTCCCAATTGTCGTCTTTAATCCCGCTCCCGGTCCTCGTACTGAAGTGGTCCGTGCGGAGGTTCAACTTCCTGGCTCACTACAGAATGCGGTGATCGTCAATCAGCGTGGCACGGTGCTTCCATACCGTGTTGTCAAGCGTTGGCGTCAGGAAATCGGTTCATCAGCATTCGCACGCGAGATGCTCGCCACCGCCGTGATGCTCTCAGGCGTCACCTCACCTGCGCAACTCGTGCAACTTACCCACAGCACCATCGTCTCTACGCTTGGGGAAGCCTACGAATCCTCGGTCATTTCGCGCGTCCACATTCAGGACGACCCGACCGATCAGCACGATACACATCCGACAGGCACGGTCTTCATTGAAATCATGATCGCTCCCAAAGGACGCGTTGTCGTCAACGAACAAGAAATTCAGGCCGCCGGACAACATATGCTGAACCTCTTAACACGCGAGGATATCCACACCTTAGAGGTATCACTGGTCGATCAGGCCCGTGAAACGATAGATTTTCTGGCAACAAACCTCCCTGCTTACGGCTATACAACCTTCTGGTTGTATCCCCGTGGTCTGGAAGAAAGTACTGGCAACGAACAGAAAAAGTTGACGCTCCTTGCCCGTCAGAATAGTATTGAGAATGAGTTCTATACAATAGACGCAAATACACAGGATGGCACCTTAACAATTACAGACAAACTAACAGGTGATATTTTTACAGGTCTCAATCGTTTTGTAGATGGAGGCGATGTTGGCGACCTGTACAACTACTCCGCACCAGAACATGATACGTTGGTTCGTGCGCCAGTAGAGCCACCGAAAATTGAAGTTATGCATACCGAATCACTCAGTGTCATTCTGCACGTCACTACCCGTATCGCACTTCCTGAATGTTGTGCAGATAATCGCACTGAGCGAAGCTCAAATACCGTTGTATGTACCGTTGCAAGTGCTATCACACTGTTTCCCGGTGTACGACGTATTAGTATTCATACTCATGTTGACAACAAAGTTAAGGACCATCGTTTACGTGTACTCTTTCCACTCCCGTATAGGATTACGGAAGCAGCGGCAGAGGGAACATTCGAGGTACGAATGCGCCCCATTACGCAACCTATCGCGGGAGATGTTGCGCAATGGATCGAGACTCCTGTCAATGTCTTTCCGCAGAAACGTTTTGTGGATGTAAGCAATGGCATAAGTGGACTGGCAGTTCTCAATCGCGGCTTGCCAGAATACGAAGTGGTACAGGAGGGTCCAGGGAAAAACTCAATGGCAATCGCGTTAACATTACTGCGTTGTGTCGAATGGCTCTCTCGTGGCGACCTTCCAACACGACGTGGGCACGCGGCACCAATGGAATATACACCAGAAGCGCAATGTCTGGGTCAACATGAGTTCGACTATGCGCTCATCCCACATTCCGGTACATGGCAAGCTGACGACGCGTTGGTGTTACGCGAGGCGCAAGCGTTCAATATTCCTGTTCATACACGGACCATCGTCACGGAGCAGCATGACGGGTCACTGCCTGCCCATGCAACATTTGTCAACGTCGAACCGCGTTCACTGGTTGTGAGTGCCGTAAAACGCAGTAATGACGGACGTGGTTTTGTTGTTCGTGTCTACAATCCATTGTCTGAAATTGTGATTGCCAAAATCCAACCAGGGGTTGCCTTCGTACAAGCATATATGACAAACTTACTAGAGGAGCGGCAAGAACTCATTGCATTCACTCCACACCATGCTCAAACGATCGAGGTGGCTCTACGGAGTGGAGAGATAAAAACAGTTGTGTTTGAGTAACATGTATGTTCAAACCATGCGGAAGACATGACAGGGGCAGAGCCACTGTCACTACTCTACACGGTTGCTCGTGACAAGACAAGCAGTGTCGGAAAGTATAGTAGTGACAGGGCTTGCCCCTGTCATGTCCCCAACCTGCCATGCTGACTATCCCTATAGTCCTATAGTGTTGTTTTCTTTTAATGCGATACGTTGTAGTGTTCATGTAGATAAAATAGCGTGATGCAGCATGTCTGTATCTTTCTTTATACGTACCAATATTCTCTATTCTATGAAGGGGGCTTCTGTCCTGTGAATACCTATACACCATACTTTGTCATTGCTGCCACTGGCTCTGGCGGAAACATTCTTACCACGCTACAAGGGTTTGTGGGGCCATTGATTGGGTGTACTGTAGCGTTTGTCGTCATTTTCTGGTTGAGTTTGATAATTTGGACGTTTCGCGATATTCGTTCACGTACACAGGACATGATATCGCAAATTCTTGCTACTGTACTCGTCGCCGCCTTCTTCGTCGGCGGATTGTTCATCTACATGATTCTGCGTCCCCGTCAAACGCTGGCAGAAATTTACGAGCGTCAGCTAGAAGAAGAGTCGCTGTTGGCAGAGATGACCGAGCGACAAACCTGCTCCAATTGTCATGCGCGTATTGAATCTGACTTCCAGGTCTGCCCCTCCTGTAGTCAAAAGCTCAAACGTTCATGTCCCAAGTGTGAGCGTCTCCTCGAACTGCGCTGGACCTTCTGCCCTTACTGCGCCACAAACGTTGGCGGTGCTTCCATGCCCGGTATGCCCAACATGGCAGCCATGCAAGGTGCTAACGGCATGCCAGCCAGTGGACAACTCAGTGGAAACCGTTATCGCGAGTAAATTGACCACCCAAAGAAACGTGTCTGCAACAATGTTGCAGACACGTTTCTTTGGGCTATTTTATTTTGTTTTTTGAGCAATTTGTGGTATAATGATGTGACGAAAACGTAGTAGTATTACCACATTTTCCAGGCTGTATCAGAATACTCTATACATAGGTGCGGTCTAGCCCTCCGCCCACATCTGCCTTCTTCTCATCTATATACTCGTGAACATTCTACGTTCATGGCCTATGTATCAGAGAAGTAGGGGGGTGCGTTGTTGTCATACGCTCCCAACACCTGTCGGGTAGCATCCCTGTACCGCATCTCCCATCATTTATGGCTATTGAATTAAAAGGAATTTTGGTGCTATGGCGAAAGCAAGAGAATCTATGATTGCAGAACAACTCCCTGCTAATAATGACCCCGGCGAAAATACTCCACCAGAAACGCAAACGGGTAATGATGGTAATCACGGTAATAATGGGAATGGTAAGAAAGCTATTAATGGTGCTCGCGATGGTGGATATGGCGGACAGAATATTCAGATTCTCGAAGGCTTAGAGGCGGTACGTGTGCGCCCAGGTATGTACATTGGCGCAACAGACCAGCGTGGTCTGCACCATCTCATTTATGAAGTCGTTGACAACAGCATTGACGAGGTAATGGCTGGCGAGGCCGATACCGTGCGTGTCATCATTCACGCCGATAGTTCCGTGACGATTAGCGATAACGGACGTGGTATTCCGGTAGATGAGCATCACCAACGTCCAGGCATGTCTACACTTGAGGTCGTTATGACCGTGTTACATGCAGGGGGCAAGTTTGGTGGTGGTGGCTATCAAATCAGTAGTGGTCTTCACGGTGTCGGTGTCTCAGTCGTCAACGCCCTCTCCGAGTGGTGTCAGGTTGACGTAAAACGCGAGGGGCATGTGTGGCGACAACGCTACGAAAAAGGTATCCCTGTCACTCCATTGCTTGATGCTGGGCCAGCCGAAGGCACCGGAACCGAAACATCCTTTCTGCCCGACCTGACGGTTATGGAGACGCGCGACTTTAGCTTTGATATTCTTGAGCAACGCTTCCGCGAAATGGCCTATCTCAACCGGGGACTCACCATTGCCCTCATTGACGAGCGTACTGACCGTGAAGCAACCTTTTACTTTGAGGGTGGCCTTGTCTCATTTGTACGCTACCTGAATAAGAATCGTGCCAAGCTACAAGCGCGTCCCGTCAGCACAATTCGTGAAATAGATGGTATGAAGGTTGAGCTAGCTGTACAATACAATGATAGCTGGACCTGTACCGAATTTTCGTTCGCGAATGGCATCAACACTATCGACGGTGGTATGCACATCACCGGCTTCCGTAGTGCGCTCACCCGTACCCTCAACGACTATGCACGCAAGGCCAACATTCTCAAAGAAAAAGATGGCAACCTCACTGGCGATGACGTGCGACAAGGTTTGACCGCTGTTGTCAGCGTCAAGATACCTAACCCACAATTTGAGGCACAGACCAAAAGCAAACTCAATAACGCCGAGGTGCGACCCGTCGTCGAGACCATCACAGCAGAAATGCTCACGCGCTACCTGGAAGAGACACCGAGCGAGGCCAAAGCCATCATCGAGAAGTGTCTGCTTTCTGCCAAAGCACGCGAAGCCGCTCGTGCCGCCCGCGATCTCGTGCAACGCAAAAACGTACTGGACACCACCCTCCCCGGCAAACTCGCCGACTGCTCCGAGCGCAACCCCGACCGATGCGAACTCTACCTTGTCGAGGGCGACTCGGCGGGCGGGAGTGCAAAACAGGGTCGTGATCGTCACTTCCAGGCCATCCTACCACTACGTGGTAAAATCCTGAACGTTGAGCGTGTCGGACTGGACAGAGTACTCAAGAGTGAAGAGGTCAAAAACATCATCACCGCTATCGGCGTTGGTATTGATGAACATTTCAACCTGGCAAAATTGCGCTATGGACGCATCGTTATCATGTGCGACGCCGACGTTGATGGAGCACATATTCGTACCCTGTTGCTCACCTTTTTCTTCCGGCATATGCCCGAAATTATTAACAACGGACACCTGTTCATCGCGCAACCGCCACTCTTTCACATCAAGGTTGGTAAGCAGACGCACTACGTCTATACAGAGGAAGAGCGCGACGCCATCGCGCAAGAGTATAAAGCGTCACATAACGGCAAAGAGCCAGAGGTTGGTCGTTACAAAGGTCTCGGCGAAATGAACCCCGAAACTCTATGGGACACCACCATGGATCCGGCCAAACGCACCATCCTCCAGGTGGGCGTCGAAGAGGCCATTGAAGCCGACAAAATCTTCAACATGCTCATGGGCGACGAAGTAGCTCCTCGCAAACGTTTCATCGAGAGCCACGCCAGGAGCGCGAACCTGGATATATAAACAGTTGGAATTTTTGGTGATTGTCACACATATGTGTGACAATCACCAACTTTATGCTCGCTAGCATCCATGCTTCAGCCGACCTTCTTACAGAGGATTATGCCAACTCACATTTGAGATAGCCCCTTGAATATAGACTGGATCAGCTGATATGTTGAGGATGATACGTCCACCATCAGGCACCAGGATTTGCGTCCTTCCAGTCATGCTGATTGCCATCAGTGGGCTGCTTGTTGTAAGTGTGACGCGTTGTCTGAGAGGAGTTGACCAGAGAACGCGTAGCTTGTCAGTGAAGAGCATGTCGAAGATGCCCGGCATCACCAATTCGCGGCGAACGAACGAGTGTCCACTCAGCTGCCGAATCAGCACGGCGTAAGCAGCATAGGCGGGCTTCGGTGTATAGCGACCAGCAGCGTCGGGTCTACGGAGCAGCCCAAAGTTTTGCTCCATCTTCGAGGAATCGCTTCCATCGTTCAAGACATCGTACCAGAAGAACTTTTGTACGCCTGCCGCTTGGCTGAGAACCGCACTGCGAACAAGGTAGTCCGCCTGCGAGCGCTCGCTCACGTGTAGCAAAGAAGAGGGCCAGCCGATCTCTGTGATCCAGATGGGCTTTGCCCGCCCGTAGTTGTAGTGCTTGATTAAGTTTTGCAGACTCACCATCTCCCCATCGAGTCCTTGAAGCTCTGGAGAAACGATGTCCAATGTGGTGTAGGGGTGGTCGGAGACCGCATCCATAGAGGCCAATGCGCCGCTTGCGAAGAGTCCATTGAACCAGTTCATGTCGGCGTAGAGCAACGCACCTCCTACCACGGTCACATCTGGACGAACCGATTTGACCGCACGGTACGTGTAGGCAAGCAAACGAGCGTAACATGCTGGTTGGCGAGCGCATGGTCCGGTCGAGAAAATGCCGTTATACTCGTTATACACCTCGACCGTTTTCACTTGCTGACCGTAGTGAGTGACGAGGGCTTTCGCGTAGTTAGCGAAAGCGATAAAACCGCTGGCGTCATATGGCGTCTTGCCTCCGTCGTACAAGGTGTTGTTGTAGTCCAGAACGAGCAGAGGATCGACTGAGTTCTGCTGCAATACTTGTAGAGATGAGTCAAAGTTCCTGAAATTATAGCTTCCAGGAGACCTCTCAATGGATGACCACGTTGCGTCATCCCTGATCATCCCTGCTCCCATTGTCGTGATAAGCGGGACAAGGCTGGAGTTACCGCTTCCGATGAAATGCACTCCTACACCGAAAGGCGAATGTGTGGCGCGGGTAAAAGGGGAGACGACCGCAAAAGGAATCGACTGGGCAGAAGCAGTCCTGGTGGTCCTGTCGGCAACTTGAAGGACATAATAGTCATCCGCCAGCCGAGGCAGCACCAAGTATACCTGTCCTCCTGTCGCTACCGACTGGCCTTGCAAGACCGTCGTGCCGGAAAAGTTGGTCACACGGTATGAAATAGTTCCATTGGCCCCGGTGGTAGAGATGGTAAAGGTAGGCGAAGTTGTATCCTGAAAGATTGTGTTGGGGATCGGGAGATACTCAGCACGAACCGCCAGCAAGTTCTGAAATAACTGGTTGCAGAGCACGACAAGGAGCAGACAGAGCGATGACGTCGCCAGGTATCCTAGAGTACGCTTCGTGCTAGCCCTTGATTTCCTCTTATTGTTGAAAAGCATAGTTGTGAGCATGTAAATAGTATTCCTCCCATCGTCAGCGAAAATACTCCCCTTAAGCAAGGGTTTATTCTGGTGAACGGGGTTCTTTGAGGCAATTGGGGAGGATTGTGACTATTGGGGGAGAAGATACCATGTATTTGATTAAGATTTATTCATTAACCCCCCCCCAAATATACTATTTCTTGTGTGTTTCATAGACATTTACGAGGGAAAAGACTACGATTACATCGAAAAGTATCGTTGTTTCTTATTTGGAGGTTTTTTATGTCATCGCCGTATCAAGCAGTGCGAGCTTCTTTGACCTGCCCCCGTTGTAATGTCGTATTACCTCTAAACGAAACGGCGTGTTACAATTGCGGTCAGCGCTTGACTCCCACCGCATTTAGTCTCTCAACGACGAGCGCAAAAACAGCTATTACACCTCAAACTGGCAAGCAGCAAGTGCCACAAGGTCTTAGTAAGCGAGCTTCTTTTATCTATATTACTGTCTCGGTTCTCGTCATCATGCTTTTCAGTTATTTAGGTATACGTGCGGCAGGAGTCTCGATCACATCGCTGACAACACCACCTCGTATCGGAAATGGTGCGTTCAAAGAATCGTATCCAATGCCAACGAGTGCCCCTCTTTTCTTTGATCGTTTCACGAACGATACCTCAGGCTGGAATCAGCAAAGTGTCCCTGGCACGTATACCGTGACTGTCGGTACTGGTGTTCTTTCATTGGAGAACGACAAGCAGAGCTTATTATGGGAGCCACTACCTGGCACGAAAACCTACAATGATTTTCAGCTCATCGCGAATGCAACGCTTTCTAAAGGCGACCAGAACAACGGTTACGGTTTCTATATTCGTGGTGCGGCAAGTCAAGGGAACGAGTTAGCCACATACTATCGCTTTGAACTCTATGGCGATGGCTCATATGCAATTTTCAAGGGTAGCACCGACGCTAGCGGCAAAACGGTTGAGACAAAGCTTGTGGATTTCCTGCTAAATGCTGCTGTTGCCAAAAAGGGAAGCTCAATCACATCATGATTATCGCACGCGGCTCCAAATTGTCCTTCATCGTCAACAACCATCTCCTACAAACTGTAACGGATACCAGTTATACGAGTGGCTCAATCGCCCTCTTTGTATCGAATCTGCCCGAAGCGAAACCAGGCGCACAAGCGCAATTCTCGCAACTCGCCATCTATCCAGTGTGAAGTATTATGCAATATGCCACGCCATACTCATCATCCATAGCAAGCCCTGTACGGTCCATACAAGAGTGCGTAGCCAATTGGTAGACACGAGGCTTGCATGTTTATAGACTCGTCTTGTTGCGTTGCCTATCAGCATGTCGTTCTATGGCTAATTCGATCAGTCTATCGAGAAGTTGTGTATATGGTAGACCACTTGCAGCCCACAGCTTGGGATACATACTAATCTCGGTAAAGCCGGGCAGGGTATTGACTTCGTTGATGTACACCTTGTTTGTTTCACGCTCCAGGAAAAAGTCAACACGCGCAAGCCCACTCAAGTCCAGAGCTAAAAACGCTTGTATTGCTTGTCGGCGTATCTCTTCCGCGATAGCTGGTGGCAGATCGGCAGGAATGAGAACCTGTGATTTGCCATCAATGTATTTGGCGTTGTAGTCGTAAAACTCACCACTTGCGAGAACCTCGCCAACGACCGATACTATTGGCTCATCATTTCCTAGCACGGCACATTCTAACTCACGGCAGTTGATGCCGTGCTCTATGATAATCTTCCGGTCATACGCAGCCGCAACCTCTATTGCATGTTCCAGTTCGGAACGATCATGAGCTTTATTGATGCCGACGCTCGACCCCAGATTTACAGGTTTGACGAAACAGGGATAGCCAAGACTTTGCTCAACCACATTCATCACGGTTTCGGGCGAACGCTCCCACTCGTTACGCCGACAGACTACGTACTCTACATTGGGAAGACCAACGGCGGAGAAGACCATCTTCATCTTCTCCTTGTCCATTCCCAAGGCGGCTCCTAACACGCCACAGCCCACATAGGGCATATTCGCCATTTCAAGCAAGCCTTGTAGCGTGCCATCTTCACCATAGGTCCCATGTAGCACAGGAAAAATTACGTCCAACGCACCATTGTCTCGTAACAATTCGTTGCCCTGTAGTGGAATGAGCCGACGCATTGTGGGATCGCCTGTGAGCGTAACTGCTGTTGTATGTTCCTCTCCCGTCGTATGCGTGCCCTGTACAAGCGCACGCGTTGGCTCGTCACCTATTAGCCATGTACCGCTTTTGGTGATACCAATAGGAATAACCTCATATCTGTTGCTATCGAGGTTCGCCATAACCGACCGTGCCGAGGCCAGTGAAACCTCATGTTCACCCGAACGCCCACCAAAAACGAGGCCGACACGTATTTTCTTCTCTGCCATATATTTTATCCTTATAAAAGTGGAATTATCGTTTCGATACGCATACCGCGCGAGCCTTTGAGCAGGACAAGATCGCCACTCTGTACTTCGTGTTTGAGCAGGTCAGCAACTGCGCGTTTTGCCGCCTCTAGTTCTGGTCCGTTTTCCACATCAGCACTAAAGAAATAGGTATGTTCTTGTGGCATACCCGCCGCGATTGCCCCCTCGACATAGTAACGCGCTTTATCGCCGAGTGCCACAAGATAGTCAATATTACCAACAAGTGCGGCCCCACTTTGCACATGCTCGTCTTTTGCGTAGGGACCCAATTCAAAAATATCGCCGAGAACTGCCCAGCGTTTACCCATAGGAAATTGTCGAGTGGTGTGCATTGCTTCGGTGATCGCGGCAATGGATTGGCGATTTGCGTTGTAGGTATCGTCGATGAGAACGCTCCCATTTGGCCCAGCTTTAATCTCACCACGCCCCTTCGCGGCTGGCAATGCCTCTAATGCGAGGGCAATATCATCAAGGGACATTCCAGCAGCGCAACCAGCAGCAGCAGCAGCTAATGCGATAGCGATACCATGCTCTCCTGGAAAATGCAGTTGAACGGCGCGTTTTTGATCGCCATAGCATAAGATGAAACTGCGCCCAAACAGGGCATCACCATCAATGTATATCGCTCGTACCTCCGCTCCTTCTCCCTGCCCATAAAAGAGGACACGCGCTTGTGTACTTGCACTCATTGCTCGCACATTTGGGTCATCGAAGTTGAGGATCGCGATGCCATCAGGGGAGAGTGCCTGCACCAATTCGGTTTTCGCGATAATGACACGCTCCTGCGAACCAAAAAATTCCAGGTGTGAGGCACCGACGTTGGTGATAATCGACCAATCAGGTTTCGCGATAGTGCTGGACAACCATGCGAGTTCGCCAACCCATTGCGCTCCCATTTCAAGTACGGCGTAACGATGTTGTGGTTCAAGCCGTAAAAGAGTAAGCGGATAGCCAATTTCATTATTGTATGATGCTTGCGTCTTGAGCGTTGGAGCTTTACGGCTCAACACGGCTGCGACCGCCTCTTTTGTGCTGGTTTTGCCATTGCTGCCAGTAATGCCAATGAGAGTTGTGTTCTGCTGACGTTGTGTTCGTACACGGGCAGTTGCGTGCAAAGCCTTCACAACATCGGGTACGACGATTTGCAGAAAATCTGCTGGCACATCCTCGCTCGGTGTGATACATAGTACACCCAATGCACCTGCCTTCACCACAGCAGGGATAAAGCTATGACCATCGACATGTTCGCCTTTGATGGCAATAAAGAGGTCGCCTGGCTCAATCTGGCGACTATCATGATGAGCCGCGCGAAAAATAAGATTCGGGTCAGGCGGGATTGCACTTTGTAGATGTGCGTCACCGTTACCTTGCATAATATCATTGAGAGTGAACATGCAGTATATCCTTACTCTACTCTTCTCGTAATCATTGCAAGCAGATTATATCACCTGCAAAGCATTGAGAAGAGGCAATACGAGGGGGCGCCGAAGAGGGTGCGCTGAAGCGGACCCGTACAGGAGCGATGTGGGCAGGGAGGGGGAATTCCTGTACGGGTCCGCTTCAGCGCACCCTCGTAAATAAAGCTAACGTTATGTTAGTTACTTGACAAAAGAAAGTAAGATGTGTTACACTGGTTGTGGTTAGTGAGACTGCTACATGTGTACGGGAGCTAACCACGAACAAAGACGTTAGTTACAGGGAGAATATTTTTATGGCTTGGGAAATTGACCCTTCACATTCAGAAGTGATGTTTTCAGTCAGACACGCGATGATCAGTACAGTACGTGGGCACTTCAACGTTATCAGTGGGCATCTTCATATTGACGAACAGAATCCAGCTAATTCCTCAGTTGATGCTCAGGCTGCGACGAGCAGCATCAATACACGTGATGAGAGACGCGATGGACATCTGCAATCACCAGATTTCTTTGATGCGGCGCAGTATCCAACGATCACGTTCAAGAGCAGTAGCGTTGAGCATGTAGGTGGGAGCAACTACAAAGTGACTGGCGATCTGACAATGCATGGTGTGACGAAACAAGTTACATTCGATGCAGAGTACGGCGGCCAGGGAAAAGATGCTTATGGCATGCAGCGTGCGGGTATCAGCGTCAAGGGCAAGATCAATCGTGAAGATTGGGGACTTACCTGGAATGCTGCCCTCGAAGCTGGTGGCGTGTTGGTCAGTAAAGATGTTAACATCGAAATCGACCTGTCAGCAGTCAATCAACCAGCCGCAGCTCCAGCTAGCTAAAATTTCCTACCTGTGAACATAGCTCTCGTGGGAGCAAACAAACAGGAACCCTTGTGAGAGCCTGAATGCGCTTCAAAGCACACTCAGGCTCTCACAAGGGTTCTTGGCTCCTCGCTCTTCCTCAAATTTCAGCTTGACTGATGTTAGAGAGCAACGGGACCGACTTTATGAATAGTGTTTAGACAGCAACTAGACACGATGCACCAATTTGAGCAGCATAGGCTTGTAGGGTTGCGTAAGCAGCCCCTGCATCTATCGCTGCAAAATAGGCTACAAGCCTACTTGTTAAGGCACTGGCAGCAGCAGCAATTGCTGTAGATGCATTGACTACACCATCCGTAACCACCCCAATGCCAGATGCGGCAAGTATAACTCCACCAAGAGCAGCAGCAATTCCTCCTAACCAGGTGAGTCTGCTTGTCGCCTTACCAAGGCATTGATTTTGAGGAGCTGTAGAGTTGATACACCACTGATTCAACGCAGTCCCACCCATTAGCAGTAGCCCCCCTACAATGACCAGCGCAATCTGACCTGCTACATTAATGACATTAGGTACTACTTTGTGGGATATGCTGGGAGGGTATTGAGTGTGTACTCGTGGAGCATTGTTGATAATGTTATCAATCTGGTTCCTTTCATTTCTGACGGCATTTTGAAACACTCCATCAGCTGGAAACTCTGGTCCTGTCGCGACAACATGATTTCCTGCAAAATTGTCTGCATTGACATCATACGACGCTCCATTGGAACACGATTCCTGTGAATATTCATCACCCCAAAATGCTTCGTATTCCGTTCTAGGCTTAACGGAGCAACCACTGGCTGAGGCGGGATCAAACGGCGGAGTCCATTCTGGTGTGTATTGTTCAATATTCCCAGGGTTATAAGGGCCAGAAGAATAAAGAGCATCTTGTGAAAAACGATGCCCATTGGCTCCTACCCCTTCCGACATTACACCATGAAAGCTCCAGAGGAAATGGTTGCTGCTATCGTACACATCAATTTGATTGATGTTGATGATGGCTTCCTGCTTACTCGCAATGTAGGAGTAAGTGGGAAGCTCATGAACATCGAACTGATAGGTACCATTTCTATTTTTGACTTTATATACTTCGGGGTAATAGCTGTTTTGAGAGGTGGATAGGTGAGAGGCTTTAGCCTCTGTGACGTGGACATTGAGTAGTACCGCTAAAAAGCAGACAGATACGATAAGTGCGGTTGAAACCGCACGCCCCCACATACGTCGTGAGAAAATCTTCATAGGAGACACTCCTTTTCTCTTTTCTGTCACACAAGATGCTTCATGATTGAAGCGTTCTCTTGTTCTTTGATAACCGTAAGGATAGGACCTGCGAACGGTACAAATTCCTTCTCGTTTCCAAGACCTGCATTCCTGGTTACGAAGCAATGAGAGGTTCTGAGTGTGTGTCATTGTAAGGTGATTGCACATCTTTACTATTTCCCCTGCGCCGCTAATGGGTGTTAAAATTTAGCATACGCATGCAGTGTTGTAAAAGGCACGCAATCTCCCTGTAAATCATTGTTTCCTCCTTTTCATTTGTCTTCCACATGAAGCACCACCAGTGGGAGTCCCCGTTCCTGTGTTTCACGCAAGTATTCACCTGCATTCACGCGTTGAGAGGAGAGCGGACGAATAATCATCCTTTGGAAAGGGTTCCAACGAGTTGTGATACAATGTAGTGTACAGTCTCTCACCTTCTGCCCACAATGCCATCTTGATGCCATCTTGATGCCACAAAAGAAAAGGATACTGGCCTCTCCTGGTGTGAGATCGAACACTTGTCAAAAATAGGAGGCATAATGATGTCATCTTTTAAGTTACGGCGAGTACGAGAACAGCATGGCTGGTCACAGGCCCACATAGCTAGAGAAGTGGGAACTGATGCCCGAACTGTGAGTCGCTGGGAGCGTGGAGTCACCAGCCCCTCACCCCATTTTCGTGAACGGCTCTGTCAGCTCTTCCAACTCGATGCAGAAACTCTGGGTCTGCTTTCGCCTATCATCCTCGCCTCGCCTTCCACTTCCAAGCTAACCAGAGAGGGACCCATCATTGATCCAGCGCATCCACCTCTCATGTCCCCATTCACACAGATTATTGGACGCGAAACCCTTCTTGACACGCTTTTTTCAGGCTTAGAAGAAGGAACAATACATACCTTCTACGGACTCCCAGGGGTGGGAAAGACGACATTGGCTCACATGGTCAGCCAGGATTCTCGCTGTAAAGTTCTCTTTCCCGATGGCTTGCTCTGGATCAGCCTGGGTCCTACTCCTGATATCCAGAGCGAACTGCTCCGCCTGGCAGAGCTGGTCCAAGTACCAGAGCAGCAACGAACACAAGAACACACTAGAGAGGAGTGGTTGCAGCACATACATCACGCGATTGGAGTACGTCGTCTTCTCATCATCATTGATGATGCTTGGAGTGTGAGTGCCATACAGTCTTTCATCTTTGAAAGTAGACAAGTTGCATATCTGATCACAACACGTCTTCCTGGGGTCGCCTTTGCCCTTTCAAGAGGAGAAGTCTACCTCATCCCAGAACTAAATGAGCAACAAAGCCGACAGCTGCTTGAGCATCAAGTTCCTCTCTTCCAATACGTGGCAGAGGACCTTGTGCAACAGGTTCTCCAGATATGTGGTGGCCTCCCTCTGGCCTTAACACTGCTAAACCGCACGCTGCGACGAGAATTCTGTGGGTGGGCAATACAGGCGAGTACAAGCTGTTCTCCTACGGCTGATTGAGAGGAGACAACTGCACCAACTCATCGTTCCATCCATTTCGGTAATTCTTCGACCACCATCCGAGGAGCCTATCTTGTTAAAGACGATGATCGATCTAAGTATTCAGTATGTTGTGCCCAATGTACGATCTGCATTCTTCGCCCTCTCCATCCTCCCAACCAAACCAGAAAACTTCTCGGAAGAGGCTGGACTAGCAGTGTGCCAGCAAAACATCACTGTATTGGATGAGCTACTAGATGCAGGACTGCTGGAAGGTGCCGGGCAGGCTCGCTATTGTATGCATCAGGTCCTTGCGGAATATGGTCGGCAACACCAGGACGATAACACTGCGCGTATGCGCTTGATCCACTATGCTATCCACTTTTGCGAGCGATATACACGCCAAGCTTCTGTGCTTGTCCTGGAGCAGGCGACGCTCCTCATTGCGTTGGAGACAGCAAAGCGTCTTGGGACTCCCAGACAAGTTCTCTCCCTTATATTTGAGCTCGATACGCTTTGGAACCGTCAGGGACGCTTTCGCTATGGCGAACAGGTACTATTAAGTGTTCTCCCACTTGTGAAGAGTGAGCAACAGACCAGCGACTTCTGTGAGCTATTGATTCGGCTGGGAAATTATGCACGTACTCATGGTACTTATCAGCAGGCACATGACTATTTTGAGGAGGTGCGGGTAGTAGCAGAGGAACACGCCCTGCCACAATTTCGTTGTCAAGCACTCAATGGGCTAGGGGTTCTGGCTGAGACGAATGGTGATTTTATGAAGGCTCAAGCTTTGTATGAAATGATGATGCACCAAGCCCAGGAGATAGGAGATACCGTTTCAGTTCTCAAAGGACTCAATAACTTAGGGATTATCATTTGTGGACAAGGGCAATATCAACGTGCAGAGCAGATATGGCAAGAAGGACTCCTCTTAAGCCAACACCAACTCGATCCTTTTTGGGAATGTGTGCTTTCAGAACAACTAGCAGCACTGTATAAAGACTGGGCGGCTCACCAACACGAGGCAGAAGGCTATTATCAGAGAACACTTATACTTGCCCAAAGGGAGCAGGAGACCTATACAATAGTCTCAGCATATATTGGGCTTGGGGAATTGGCGCGGCGTGTTGGCAATTATGCACAAGCACTGGAGTATCTCCATCAAGGATATGATGTGGCGGTACAAATTGATTTTCAGGGTTTACACAGTAATGTACTGGCACAAAGAACACTTACTTACCTAGCAATGGGCCAAATTCAGCAAGCGGAAGAAACACTCGTGTATGCTAATACTCTCAGCATCTCTGAAAAATCGAATTGTTTTTTCCTACGGCTCCTAGCATGGGGAGAGTTCTACCTGGTTCAGCATTATGCAAACAAGGCTAGAGATTGCTTTCTCCACGTTAGGAGTAAAGCGTCTTCTGACGATATCGAGATCCAGGTACATATCCTTTATGGTCTCGCGCGAGTGGCGGCATTGCAAGGCGAATATCAGGAAGCACTCCTAAAAGGGAGCGAATGCTTGGCTCAGATGGAAAAGATGGAGTATTGGCAGGCAGAAGAGGTGCGTGCATGGCTCGATCAGCTTCCCCTTGTAAGCGTTTATGCTACAACAGATGAAAAGAAAAAGGTATTTGGGAAATAGTGTTGCACGAGGAGCAAGAAAGAATGCCACCCTGTCCCCACTTTGACAGTGGGACAAGATATCAAACGAGGAAAGAGTCGTACTTATCTCTTGTGCTTCGTTTTCTCTATTTGCATCGTACAATAAAGACAAGATATTTTTGTGTAGCATAAGGAGTTTTGCGATGCGAGCAGTAGTAATCACTCAACCTGGGGGACCAGAGGTGTTAGAGATACAGAACGTAGAGACGCCGGAGCCAATCGGGGATCAGGTTCGTGTTCGTGTACGAGCGGCAGGACTGAACCGTGCCGATCTTTCACAGCGCATGGGCATGTATCCTGCCCCTGCTGGCTCCCCTGCCGACATTCCGGGCATGGAGTTCGCTGGCGAAATTGATGCCGTTGGGCCTCTGGTACGCATGTATCAAAAGGGCCAGCGAGTCATGGGTATCGTTGGTGGAGGTGCGCAAGCCGAATATCTTCTTGTTCATGAAGGATTGCTCGTTGTCATTCCAGATAACCTCGATTTTGTGCAAGCGGCGGCTGTGCCAGAGGTGTTTATGACAGCGCACGATGCACTCTTTACACAGGCTGGTTTACAAATGGGCGAACGCGTGCTGATTCATGCTGCTGGCAGTGGTGTGGGAACGGCGGCAGTGCAACTCGCGCACGCCGTTGGTGCAACCACCTTTGGCACATCGCGTACACCTGATAAACTCGAACGCGCGAAACCACTTGGTCTCGATACAGGACTTTCCGACAAGAATTTCGCGAGTGAGATAAAACGGTTAACAGATGGCGGTGGTGTGCATGTCGTCCTCGACTTTGTTGGAGCGGCCTATATGGAGCAAAACCTGGATGTGCTGACAACGTGGGGACGTATGGTGTTCCTGGCGACACTCGGAGGTATACAGGCCAACGTCAATCTTGGTCTCCTTATGAGCAAGCGTATCCAGATACGCGGTTGTACCCTGCGTAGCCGCACGCTTGAAGAGAAATTAGGCGTGACCCGTCGCTTCTCCACTCAAGTGGTGCCTTTGCTCGCGCGTGGAACCGTAAAACCAATTGTCGAACAAGTTTATCCCATGCATGAAATTGGTGAGGCACACAAGGCAATGGCGGCGAACAAGAATTTCGGCAAATTGATTGTGACGATAGAGTAAACCAGCAGGGGACCAGGGCGCCCGCAAGGGGAACGCCCCTCCCATGCAACGTGAGTGCGTGGGAAAAAGGGTTCGGATTACAACAAAAGGAGTAACAATATGCAGTATCGTTCTTTAGGTCGGACAGGATGGGACGTATCCGAGATGGGTTTTGGTGCATGGGGCATTGGTGGCGACGCATGGGGCAAAACAGATGATACAGATGCGATTGCGGCTTTGCATAAAGCCATAGAAGCAGGTGTCAACTTTATTGATACCGCCGACGTATACGGCGACGGACACTCGGAACAGTTGATCGCGCGGGTACGTAAGCAGCATAGTGAAAAACTCATCATCGCAACCAAGGCTGGGCGTCGTCTTAATCCACATGTTGCGGAGGGCTATAACCGTCAAAATTTGACAAGCTTTGTCGAGCGTAGTCTACGTAATCTTGAGATGGAAGCATTGGACCTGTTGCAACTGCATTGTCCACCATCAGAAGTCTACGATCAACCGGAGGTGTTTGGTATCCTTGACGAACTGGTACAGCAAGGCAAGCTACGCTACTATGGAGTCAGTGTGGAGACGGTGGAAGAAGCCTTGAAAGCTATTCGCTATCCCAATGTGCAAAGCATCCAAATCATCTTTAACATGTTCCGTTTCAAACCGTCCGAGCAGTTTTTCGCGGCTGCTAGAGAGCGCAACGTTGGTATCATTGTACGGGTGCCATTGGCAAGTGGATTGCTCACGGGTAAATTTCGCCCTGACTCACAGTTTGCCGACAGCGACCACCGCAAATTCAATCGTCATGGTAAATCCTTCGATGCGGGTGAAACCTTTTCTGGCGTCGATTATGAGACTGGACTGCAAGCGGTTGAAGCACTACGTCCACTTGTACCACAGGGGGCATCAATGGCACAATTCGCCTTACGCTGGATTTTGATGTTTCCAGAGGTGACAACCGTTATCGCGGGTGCGAAAAATCCGCAACAAGCCGAAGACAATTCAAGAGCTGCCGCATTGCCACCACTTAGCGATGAAACCATGCGCACTGTCAAAGCAATCTACGACCAGCGTATCCGTGCAATGGTACAAAATCGCTGGTAGTTTACTGAACTGCAACACGACATAAAGCGAACAATAGTGTTTCGGGCTAGTCCGAAACACTATTGTTCGCTTTATGTCGTGTTGCATTACTCTTTGAACTTCTCTCCGTTATAGCATACATAGGCAGAGAACACCATAATACTTTGAAAGCTCTGTCTGGATATTTCATTGCGGCTCACCTACGATAGTTGAGTCGCTTTTCGCATTTCTTCGACGGGGGAAGGAGTTCATCATGGACTACGAAGAACAGGTAGAAGCACAACTGGCAACAGAACCGCATGTACAGACAGACGCACTTGTACTACACGAAGAAGAGACGACGACTGGTACGGGACAACAGATCGTGTTGAAACGCGGGGACGCCTTTTTGATTACTGATACTATTGGTGATCTTCCCACGACACGCAAAGAAATAGGGCTTTTCTGGCAAGGGACACGCTTCCTGCGGACATGTGATTTTATGTTAGAGGGAAGTCCACTTATCCCACTGGCATATCATATTTCAGATATGAGTGAACAGTGCCAGATTGATGCAACGAATGCGCCATTTGTGGTTGACAATGAAGTCAGCATTCCACAGGGGAGTATTCATGTCGCTCGTGTGCTAGAACTGCATGCTAATGTGCTCGTGCAAACGCTTACATTAACGAACTTTCACACGTCGGCGGTTCCTGTTGCACTGAGTCTTGCGTTTGGAACGGACTTTTGCGACATGTTTGATGTGCGTGGCTTTATGCGTACACAACGTGGTATTCGCAAGGTGGCGAGTCTGGATACAGCAACAACCATCCTTGGCTATTATGGAGCGGATCATGTGGAACGCGAAACCGCCATTACATGTACCCCTTCCGCCGATTCAACGCAGCTTGAGCGTGTCTTATGGCAACGCACTCTGGTTAAGGGACAGCCTGTAGAGCTACAAATACGGATCGCGTTTCATGAGTCCGATACAAAACAGCGTATAACGCAGCCACTACTGCCGCTTGAGCTACCAACACTTCATACGAATGATTCTGTATTTAATCAGTTTCTGGCGCGTGGTGTGCATGATTTCGCTATGCTCTGTACCCCGACACAACATGGCTATTTCCCGTATGCTGGCATTCCATGGTTCTCTTGCCCCTTTGGGCGTGATGGACTGATCGCATGTCTGGAGTTTTTGCCGTGGTTCCCCGATGTTGTGAAGGGAGCGTTGACCTTCCTCTCTGCTCATCAAGGAACAAAGGTTGAGCCATTTACGGATGAAGAACCAGGGAAGATGTTGCATGAGTTTAGAACGGGTGAACTGGCAAACCTTCGTGAAATTCCCTATATTCCCTACTATGGAAGTGTCGATGTAACACCACTGTTTCTCATCACACTTGAAAAATATATTCGTTGGACAAACGATGTTTATATGCTTCGTCAGTTGTGGTCGAATGCTGTAGCAGCTGCACGATGGCTTACCACTTTGGGGGATAGAGATGGGGATGGTTTTATAGAGTATCATAAAGCTTCCGACAAAGGATTGGTGAATCAAGGTTGGAAAGATGCATGGGACTCTATTTCACATCGGGACGGACAACTTGCCTCTGGCCCTATTGCACTGTGTGAAGTGCAAGGTTATGCCTTTGCTGCATATCGTGCTATGAGTTATCTCGCTGGCCGTTTAGGGAAGCGACCGGAGGCAGACTACTGGGAGCAACGGGCGTTAACATTGCAGGAACAGTTCTTACGCCACTTTTGGTGGGAAGAGGAGCAAACCTTCTACCTCGCACTGGATGGTGCGAAGGAACCGTGTGCCGTTGTAAGTTCTAACGCGGGACAGTGTCTCTGGACAGGGATTGTACCCGATGCGTATGTACAGAAGGTCATAGCACGGCTCATGCGAAGTGACATGTATAGTGGCTGGGGTATACGCACACTTTCTACCGACGCGGCACGCTATAACCCGATGAGCTATCATAATGGTTCTATTTGGCCTCATGATACGGCAATAGTTGGTGCTGGCTTTGCGTATTCCAATGGCAGGGATGAAGCTGGAATGCTCTTGCAGGGCCTCTATCATGCGAGTCAGCATTTCGAGAGTTTTCGCCTACCAGAACTTTACTGTGGCTTTGCACAACATGCGGGTTTAAGCCCAATACGTTATGCGCGAGCCTGTGCCCCACAAGCATGGGCGGCTGGTGCCCCTTTTCTGCTACTTAATGGGCTACTAGGACTCCAACCGCAGGCGGAGCAACAACGCCTGACACTTGTACAGCCAACCCTTCCGAACTGGTTACACACGATGGAGATACAGGGTATCAAGGTGCGAGGCGAAAACGTGCATCTGCACCTTGAGCGCGATGGCGACACAACACATGTGATTATGGGAGACGACAATAGGGTGGATATATGCGTTCTGTAGGGTCTTAATGATGTAGATGAACTGGCTGTTGGGTGCGCTGAAGCGGACCCGTACAGAACTTCCCTTGCATCTTAGCGGCTATCGAGAACTCCTGTACGGGTCCGCTTCAGCGCACCCCTACGTAAATTATTATATCGTGGCACCGCCGCAGCTAGAACCGGCACCGGCGGTACAGCCGTAGCAATGCTGACCAATGCTGATGGGACGTTCGCGCAATCCTTCGATGGTCGCATCAAAAATGGTCTGCGGTGATGTTGGTACAACAGTCATATCGAGCATCTGGTTGAAATCACAATCATAGAGACGACCATCCCAGCCAACAGAGAGCGTGGTACGGCACATTACGCCATCGACCGCCGATGGATTGAAGGCGGTAATCAGCTTTTCCATGTATGCTTCAAGATTGCCGGAGCGCATCAGGAAGTCCAGGTAACGACTAATTGGCATGTTGGTGATGGTGTACAGATTGTTGAAGTCGATAGCATAGCGTCGTTGAAGTTGACGCTTCCAATCTTTTTCCAACGATTGCTGGTTTGCTGGCAGAAATGCGCCAACAGGGTTTGTCACCAGACTAAGTGAAAGCCCTGTACCCTCTTTCCCATAGCCAAGTGTATTGAGATGTTGTAACGCCGCGATAGAGTCCTCAAACACGCCATCGCCACGCTGTGTATCCGTTTGCTTGAGGGCATACGACGGCAGCGACGCGATAATCTCGACAGAGTGTTCAGCGAGAAATTCCGGGAGATACGAGTAGTTGGGGAGACGCGTGATTGTGAGATTGCAACGGTCGATAACATGCCGACCCAGTGCCGTAGCACGTTCGACGATCTCGCGGAAGTGCGGGTGCATCTCTGGTGCTCCACCGGTGATATCGAGCGTGGGAATGTCTGTGCGCGCAAGAAAATCCATACATGCATCCAGCACATCGCGTGGCATAACCTCTTTGCGGTCGGGGCCAGCATCGACATGGCAATGGGCGCACGTCTGGTTACACCGCTTGCCCACATTGATTTGCAGAATGCTCACTCCCGCGGCTTTGAGTGGGAGATGTCCCGCACTTGCCGCCGCTTCATCAAAAGAGCGTAGTGGTAGTGTTTCGAGGATATGGCGCTGCTCTTTTGTTTTGGCGAGTGGAGAATTGAGTTTGCGTAGTGTTGGAAGAATTTTTGCCATGCGCTCCCTACATCGAGACTTTATGTACGTGGTCACGCATTTGGACACCGTGAACGAGCGAGGAGCCACCACGAATAGCGGCGGCAACATGCACGGCCTCCGTCATCTGCTCAATGTCTGATCCCTTTTCCAGGCAAGCCGAACTATAGGCATCAATACAATAAGGACATTGCACCGTATGAGCAACGGCCAGCGCGATCAACGCCTTTTCGCGCTCCGAGAGCGCACCTTCCTCGAAAACCGCATTATACCAGGCCAAAAACTTGTTCCAGAGTTCGGGCGCGTCCTTGCCCATGTCGGGGAAATGTGCAAGGTCCTTTGGATCATAGTATGTTGCCACGTTTGTCTCCTTATTCATAGTCTATGTTTCATCTTGTATCAGTGTAGCATGGAAGAAACGTCATTGTCGAGGTGTAGAGCCAAAAAATCAATAGACAGTTCCAAATTATCTTAACGTGGTTGTGGCCCCCCTTTTTTTATAAGACATTTAGGCTAATTTACGCGAAACGTCGCGCTAATAGAAACATAGTGATATACAATAGCATATATGTTAGCGGATGGTATCAAACACTATTTGCTACACAGAAAAAACGTGCTGTGCTGGCATTTTGCACACAGTGTAGATAGAGAAAAGACTGGTAGGATAGTAGCGCATATGACCTTTCCTCGCATAACAGCAGCTGTGTTCGTGCTTCTTCTAATAGGGTGTTTTGCTCTTATTGGCATAGGGAGTGTGGCCCTTGTTGGACCAGAAATGACGCATAGCGTAATGACGGCTCATGATGCAGGAACGATTACAACCATTCGCTCTGATATGAGTTTTACATTGAAAACTGCTGATGGCAAACAGGTAAGCTTTCAATGCTCAGATCGTTGTAAAGTAGCACTCAGTCATATGACGCGGCATGAATTCGAGAAGGCACACACAGATGTGTATTATGTGGAAGAGGCAAACAACATTTTTCTTGCATTAGATGTGGATTAGGATGCCTTGGATAACTATTTTGAGAACAAGGGGTAGACCGTGATAGATAAAAATAGTAGAGGACTTGCACTACAGCGACCATATTTAGAGCAAGCAGATATAGTTATCGTCGGCAATGGAATTGCTGGTTTAACGGCGGCACTAGAAGCACGAAGTCTTGCACCAGAGAAAAGCATTGCTATTATCACGGACCAGATTCACCCTACTATTCATACGCCAGCCCTGAAACAATTCGCCATAGGGAAATTGGAACGCGAGCAGTTGCTTGCCCATCCAGCCGGGACAGAGCGTTCTGAGCGTATTTATGTGGTGACAGCACATGTGGAAGAGGTTCATGCACAGAGCAAATATGTGATGCTCAATGGTGGACGTGGCTTTGGCTATGGTTCGCTCTTGCTTGCGACCGGTAGTTCACCAGCAGGGCTTGCCAAAGACTTGCCAGGGCGTGACTTTGATGGCGTGATGACGTTGCATCGTCTACAGGATTACCTTGATTTACGACGGCGTCTTGCCGAGGTGAGTGAGGCTGTGGTTATTGGTGGTGGCGCACATGCGATAGAAACGGTGATGGGTCTGGTGCATTGGGGTATTCATGTGAATTGGCTTATTCGTAGCGATACCTTCATGCCACGTATCCTCGACGATCCCGCATCAAAAATGGTGTTATCACGTATTCGACGGGCTGGCGTGACAATTTCTACTGAGACAGAAGTTGTTGGTGTGGTTGGAAGAATCGGGAGTGTGGCTGGTGTCATCACAAATAATCAGGAAATGATTCCCTGTCAGCTTGTCCTCTGCTGTACAGGAACGCAACCTGTCATGACATTAGCCCAACGTTGCACGCTTCCCATGCGTCAAAAGCGCGGTATTCTGGTTGACGATCAACTGCATACCAGCGTGCGCGATATTTACGCGGCTGGCGATGTTGCCGCACTCAAAAATCCTTTAACGGGCACATATGAGACGCGAGCGCAATGGTATGCGGCTGTATCGCAAGGGCGTACCGTTGCAGCGATTATGACAGGTCATGAGGAGTTAGCGAGTGAACCCTTCGGAGTGCAGTGGCACGCGACACACCTAGGCGAATTGTCGATGCTTACCGTTGGTGATCCGCTCAATTTGCACAATAAGGTGACAACGTTGACCGATACCAGTCAAGGTGGCTATCGTCGGATGGCGATTGTTGATGATCGACTCATCGGGTATCTCTCGCTTGGCACAAGACAACCTGATAGCCTTGCTATTAAGCGTATTATCGACGAGGGACATTCGGTGCATACAATTACGAAAGCTTTGCTGAAAGGCACCTTTGACGCACGAAAATATCTTTCACAAAAACATGCACTCAACGCGCATGGTATGCTCACAACAAAGGCTCTCCCCTCTCTACCAGCCGCGCTTACTGCGGGAAGTGCCGAAGCGCAGCGACAACCGATGTATATTCCAGGTCTGGCACAGAGTCGTCCTACACGTGTGTTACCATCACCAGGAGAGCCAGCTATTGTACAGACTGATCCTTTACGGGCGGTCGAACGTAATACCGATGGCTTACGGTCATATCCACAACCATTGCGTCAAACAGAGCCACTTTCAGACCTACAAAGAATACCTGAAGCGATAGAAGAGGAGATTAGCCCGTTTACAGGTCATCTTCCGTCTACCTATGGCGTCGTTGAGTCAACGCTTGTACGTGAGGGGCGTGTGCCATCCGGCAATCTCTGGTCTTATGCTCCTGACGCCCAACCCCCCCATGAGCCAAGACCCCAACATTCGGGTAAATTATGGGCATATGGCAACAATCAGCAGCAAAAGAAGGGACGTTAGATGTTCAAATCCGCACTCTTACATAAAACAGGTCCACAGGTGGTACAGGAGATTCATGCCTGTATTGGTTGTAATGAATGCTTGATTGCTTGTCCTGCGATAGCTGAGCCGATTACGATTGATGTGCTTAATCGCGAAACAATCTCAGGGCAGATTTCGCCAGCGGTCGCACGCTTTACGCGTTCTTGCTATCAATGTGGTGCCTGTGTTGCCCCGTGTCCTGTTGGTCTACATCGCGATGCAATGATGATGTGGCTCAAAGTGCGCCTTCTACAATCGGGACAGGAGCGATAGCCTATGTACACAGACACGTTTGAGGATGCAGAAATAAACAAGGGCAGTAAAAAGAGTGAAAAAGGCTATCCGTGGTTTTTCTCGTACTTCACACCTACACGTATTCAAACAACACTTATAACGCTTTTTGTCCTGGGAGTGAGTGGAGCTGGGTACGTGTGGTACAGTCGCTATGGAAGTGATCCTTATCCAGATAGTATGGTAGGATTAGCCTTTGCGATTGCCGGTACGCTGTGTTTTGCGTGTGCGGGAATACTTTATACGCTTCGTCGCCGTTCACGAAAACGCGCTGTTGGTAAACTCAATGCGGCTCTGCAATGGCATATTGCCTTTGCTGTACTAGCGTTAGCATTGCTCTTTATGCATTCTTTTGGCAACTTCAACCCACGAACTGGCACATTCGCCCTCTATGGCATGATTGCGATGGTCGTTAGTGGCTTTGTTGGTCGCGTGCTTGACCACTTCATGCCGCGTCTCATCACGCAAGAGGTGCAGAAGGCATTAACAGCACAGGGCGATGACCGTATTACAACCATCTCTCGAAAGCTGCAAGATATTGTTGTGTACAACGCACAACAGGTACAGCCATTTCAGGCGCACCCACAGCAAGGACTACCTTTTCATACAATCCGAAACGGCAAGCAAGGCACGGCAAATGCTTTTAGCAATGGTGCAACTTCATGGGACCTTGCCTATATCTCGCTAGAAGAAACTCCACAGGAACTGAGTCGGAATGAGCAGCACTATCGCTTTGTGCCGGATAGAAAGAGTGCGCTTGTCCAACCGGGTGCTCTGATTCCAGGAGCACAGGCACAATTAGCCGCGATTGAAGATGTACAACAGGCATTACAACGCGAACAGTTTTTCCGCTATATCATCCACTACTGGCGTATCCTGCACATCTGTATCGCCCTTGCAACGCTTGGCCTCACGCTCTGGCATATCGAATATGCTGTGACACTGTGGTTGCCACATTAAATTATGAGAAACGTACGCGCTAAATTTCTGTCTTGAAAGCGTCTTTTCTGTAAAGCACAGCTTGTGGTTTTATACAATGTTTTGGGGACGAAAACGCCTGTAGAGGTCTAATTCTATTACACCCTTTACCCAATTGACCATGTTCATAGAATTAATGAAACGTTGCAGATGTCCTATAACATTGTGCGTTGCCAACGGAGTGTGATGAAATCAGACCCGTACAGGCGTTATCATCGGTTCGTTACGTTAATTGAAAGGCAATGATTATGACGCAGGATACCCCTGACACAGGCAACACGCCTTCCAATGATTGGTGGATGTATCATGGCAACGAGCGACACGATGGTAACGCGGCTGGTCACAGTGATATCACAACCTCTACAGTACAAAAGCTGGTGAGTCGGCACAAAATTGTGCTTGATAATGCTATTATTTCGGTACCTGCGATTGTGCAGGGTAAAATATACGTTGGAACGAAAAGTGCCACGGGTGGTGGGACATTATATAAAGTTGATTTAGCAACAGGGGCTATAAATGGTACGTTTCATGTGCCGTTTGCAGGTGGAGGAGTGTGGGACTCTGGTATCGGGGCAACGCCAGCTGTGGTGAATAGTAAGGTCTATACCTCGACGCTAGATGGAAAAATCTATTGTCTTGATGCCGCGACCATGAAACAGGTGTGGGTGACGGATTTACGTCATGCGGACCTTGCGCATAATCAACCGATGAATTGACCTACAGCAGCATGTTGGACTTCTCCACTGGTGGTGAACGGCAAGGTGTACGTGGGAACTGGTTTAGGTGAAGATGCGACAACGGTGTTTGGCTTCGTCTACTGTCTTGATGCCGTTACGGGCAATGTCCGTTGGGTATTTTGTACAAATAAATTCGCGAACGTGGCGGAAAATAGTCCGAACGTGTTGCCAAAATCGGCGATAAGCGGCCCCGTCCCTTCTGGGTATACTCATGCCGCCACTGACCCATCCTCAAAAGGTGCCTCCGTCTGGTCGTCGTGTGCGTACAGCCATAAGTTGAACCGCATTTACGTGGGAACCGGCAACGCAGACCCTGACGGACCTCTACCCAGAGATGCCTATTCCTGTGGTGTGCTGTCACTTGATGCCGACTCAGGAGTATTCAAAGGCTTTTTTCAGCAAGTGCAGGCGGATAGCTATCGCCCTGACGATTTGGATGCGGATGTCCCTCCTGGCCCTACGCTGTTCACGCAGGGAGGCGTGGAGATGCTGGCGATTGGCTGTAAAAACGGCTCGTTTTTCCTGCTCGATGCTACGACGATGAAGTGCCTAAAACGTCGTCAACTCCTGCCTAAGATTGGGGGCGATGGTTTCCCCAGTGATGGAAGTAAGCCAATCTCAACAGTTGATGTGCATACGCCGGACCTGACAGAAAATCATGCAGGTGTGTATAGTACAGCCGCCGTGGATGTGGGACATGGACGTATATTTGTGGGTTTAGGTGGCTGGCAAGACCCGACACACACCAGTATTGATACTCACACAACGCCATTTATGCGTGTCCTCGATTGGGTAACATTGCATGATGTGTGGCCTACTGTCATTGGTTCTGATGGGGTCAAGCGTTATAATATTCCTGGTCAGCCGATGTATGCCAATCCACGCGAGGTCGCGCTCAGCTCTCCTGCTCTTGTCAATGGTGTCGTCTTTGTCACAACAAACGCTGCTGCATTGTATGCCTTCGATGCGCTTTCGGGGAAACTCCTGTGGCAAGCAAACGACCTCGGCACTCCTCCACGCGGCTCACAAGCCGCCAACATCGTCAACATCGGGCCAGCCGTATATGGCAACTTTGTTGTGATTGGCACGGGAGCAAGCAAATTGCATATCTATTCTTTATAACCAAACAATCCTCCGATGCTGGCAGGATACCTGCTAGCATCGGAGGATTGTTTGGTTATCATGCCTCATTCTGTACCACAAAGTACCAACTACCTCTAAACCTACAAAGGGTCACGTTTCTTTTTTTAGAAAGGGTAGACCATGTAGAAGGACTGCCTGTGTAGGGGCGCGACGCTTATTCGTGTCCATGTAGGAAGAGGCACTATTTTATGTTTTCAATACGAACAATGGGGGTGGGACGCAACTCGTTGAGGCGTTTCTTGCCCTGTCTTGCCCTGTGTCTGGCAAGTATGTTGCTGGTTACAGGGTGTACATTGCCGTGGCGACATCATGTGACACATACGAACGCGAACACAAAAGCGGCACATGCGCCAAAGCCCACAACGGCCCAGTTACTGACATCGCTACAAAAGAGTTTTCGACAAGCGAACTCATTTCATGTCACGATGCAGGTGCAGAATCCAGGAGCCGTAGCGCAAGACCAGATACAGATTCGTACCGCCGATGGTGATGTATCCATGCCCGATAAAGTCAAGGCACAGGCGACTGTGATTATGTCTGGTCAATCGCTCACAGTCAATCTTATCAGCGTTGGCGATAATCAGTTTATTACCGATCCAGTTACAGGGCAGTGGCGCGTTATCAAGGGTGTTCTCGATCCACGCACACTGACGAACCCAAATACAGGTATTATCTCTGTTGTAAACAAGGTTCAGAATGTTAGCCAACCCACGTCCGCTGTAGTTGGTGGCAATCCATGCTGGCAAATCACAGGTCAACTTGATGCCAGGTATCTCGCGTTCTTTACTGGTGGTGGTGTTCCTGCTGGCACGATGCTACAAACGGTCGCATGTATCGGTAAAGGCGACTCGTTGCCCTATCTCGTTAGTGTCACGGGCCAAGCGGCTGCTGGCGACACTCCACAAACCACGCGCATATTCACTCTCTCAAATTATAACGAAAGTATAACCATTGCTGCTCCACACATCTAATATATGCTTTATCCGTCATTATCATCATCACTCACGAGGGGGAAGATGTATACATTAGAAGACGATAACGAAACATCCTCGCGTTTACACAAAAAAGATTTTTTACACGCGCAAAGTACGCAATCTATTTTCGGTCCACCTGCCGAGGGCGAGGCGCAAGCGGGAACGTTCGCGAATTTCGAGGCAGGTATCACCGATTTACCGGAGGATGAGGGCGAGAAAACGTCACTCTTCAAACGCTTTTCATTCAAGCATAAAGCGACAAAACAAGATGTTGTTGAAGGAACGGCACGCCTCGCAACAGTTCCAACTGTGACTGAAGAGCCGATAGCACCACTTGTTGTGCCCCTTCCTGCCGCACCCGAGATTCCTATAGTTCAGGATGCGCCGAAGCAAAATACAAACGCGCTCAAGCAATTGCCGACACCTGCGAAAACGGGTGTGGGCAGTCAGAAAGCTGCGTTAGCCGCATTGACATTAGCCTGTATCGCGGTCTTTTTCACAACACTCGATCAGACGGTAGTGGTGACAGCACTGCCACAAATCATTACAGACCTGCATGTGCCAATTATACAGCTTGACCATGCAGCGTGGATTGTGAGTGCTTACCTGCTGGGCTTTGTTGTGGTGATGCCGTTGATGGGGCGTGTCTCTGATATCTATGGACGCCGCCGTATCTTCTTGGTATGCCTGACAATTTTTGGGCTTGGTTCGCTACTGTGCGCCATTTCTCCTCTGTTGGGAGAGATGATTGACCTGAGCTTTTTGAGTGGTATAGGCATTGATACATCCTCTCCGGGTCTCGTGTTCCTGGTCGGGGCGAGATTGTTTCAAGCTATCGGTGGTGGTGCTATCGTGCCAGTGGCGATGGCGATTGCCAACGATTTTTACGGTAAAGAGCGGCGCGGCCTGGCACTCGGCATTATTGGTGCGGTAACGGAGGCTGGTGGTGCGCTAGGTCCATTATATGGCGCGGTCATCGTGCAGCATCTCGGCTGGCAATACATTTTCTATCTCAACATTCCCCTTGTTCTTGGACTCATGATTGCTGCATGGATACTGATTCCTAAAGGGACACGGTTACGCGAGGGCATCGATTGGATTGGCACGCTGCTACTTGGTATCGCGTTGACCTGCTTAAGCCTCGGCTTAGCGCAACAGGGAACATCATTAGGACCAGCAGTAGCAAATACGCCTGCACCACAAAATAATCCTATCGCGCTTGGTCTTGCGCTGGCCTTTTTCGTCGCCTTTGTGTTGGTCGAACTCAGGATGCGCTGGCCTGTGGTCGAGGTGCGCCTGTTCAAGAAGCTCGCATTTAGCGCAACCTCATTGGTCAGTTTGTTCATAGGTGCCGCGCTAATTATCGCATTGGCGGATATTCCTATCTTCGTCGATACCGTCTTACAGCGTCCAGTGCTGGATAGTGGCCTGGCATTGTTGCGCCTGACGGTGATGATACCGATAGGTGCGGTGCTCGGTGGCTGGCTGTGCGAACACATTTCCAGTCGCTTGACTGGTGTTCTTGGTTTACTCTTCACTGCCGTTGGCTTTTATCTGATGAGTCGCTGGCCCATCACCGTTGATTGGACACAAATCACGATTAGCACAATCACGGCTGGCTTTGGCTTTGGTCTGGTGATTGCGCCAATTGGTACAACGGCGATCAATGCGGTCAAGGCAACACAGGCCGGTGTCAGTTCAGCCATTGTGACGGCTTTGCGTATGGTTGGTATGATACTGGGTTTGGCGGCTCTTACATCGTGGGCACTGGCCTACTTCCGGCAGTTGGCCTCGACCTATCCATCGTTGCCTACATCGGCGACTGCCAGTCAGTTTAGCGCGTGGTCAAAGGGCTACGCAACACATCTTATTGCATCCGCGCATACCGTCTATAACGATGTCTTTTTCTTTGCCATGATTTTGTGTCTGATTGCGCTCATTCCGGCACTTTTCCTCTGGGGTCGCAAGCCACCCGTTGAGGAGGCTGAGCCTGCACTGGCCCTTGCAACAGTTGCAGTAGTGGCAGGGAGTGAGGCTGTTGTCGCCAGCGCGGACATGCACGAGGCCAAAACGCTTGCCGTCGCAGACGAAGCAGAGGTACCTGTTGCTTCTGCCGATGGTGCCGAGGCAACACCACTTATCGTGCCTACAGCACCTCCTGCAAAGGCGAAACGTAATCCTAAACGGAAACGCCTGCTTATTCTTGGCAGTGTCGCGCTTATCCTGCTCCTCATCGGCGGTGGTATCCTGGCAGCCTTTATGTTCGGACCAGACGATACGACGACCAGTACAACGGATACTTCGTCAGGAACGACGGCAATTGGGGCAAGCAATCCAGCAAAGGCTACGGCAACACCAATCGCAGGACCACGTATGATCCAACTCGGTCTGGATACTGGTGCATTAACCTCGGTTTTCGCATCGCAACTCAACCTCAAAAGTGGTGCATTAACTGATTTAACCGTGACGCCCACTCCTGGTGATGGACTTGTGCTGAACCTGAACTTGCACATCGATGCCAACGGGATTCATCGCGTGATGCCACTTGAACTGGATGGCATCTTAGGAGTTGATGCACAACACAACCTGAGCCTGAGCATTTCGCATCTCAAGCGCGATGGTATCGACAGTGGTGCAAACGCGGCGGCACAAATGCAAGTCGCCATCAACCAACTATTGGTAAGCGCGGTTATGCCAGCCCTACGTGGTCAACTCAAGAGCGCACAACTTGTCTCGGCACATACCAGTAGCGCGATTGCCTGTGGAAAGGGAACCGAATTGCTGGTGTTGTTGATTAAAGCACCGCCTATTCAGGGTGTCGCGGCACAACCCACACCGATCTCGTTCTGTTTCAAAGGTCCAATTGACTTGAATAAATTGTTACCGCATTAGGATATGACCAGGCAATCGTCATTCAACGGTTGTAGGGACCACGTGTACGGCGTCCTCGGCGCAATTCATTGCGCGAGAGCCATTTCATCAAGCCATCTGAGAATGAACATAGGCGATACATCGCCCTCGGACGCCGTACACGTGGTCCCTACGACAATCCGTTTTATATTGAGGAAAAACACAATGAAACGTCGAATATCTCTTTTTTCTATTGGCTGGATGATACTACTCACTCTGCTTGTCTCGGCACTTGCGGTAACACCAGCACAAGCCGCCACACGTCAGATGGCTAGCAAGCAGGACACAACACCGCTTGGCGCGACGATTTATCTTACAAATGGGACGCTCGCGCCCATCTTTCAATCGCGTGTGAATCAGCAAGTGCCAGGAGTGGTGAGTGCCGCGATTGCGTCTATTGTCAGCAAATTGCCAGCAGCCGATCAGGGTTGGGCCTCGACGATGGCGACAACCGTTATTCAACCATCGGTTCTGCTTACAAGTCTTGTCCCAACACAGAGTGGACTTGTAGCCTCTATCCGTATCAGTCTCTATACAGGTGATCCACAACCAATCAGTGCGCGTCTGCTTATCAAGTTTAATGTTCTGGACTCAAGCACTGTGCAGGTGAGTGTACAGCCAATGCCCGGTAGCCCAAGTCTGCTAAATGGTCCAATTACGACATTGCATATTCCTATTGGGCAATTGAATAGCATCAATGCCACACCAAACTGTGGTGACTCAGCACTCGCGGTAAACTTGCAGGTTCCTATTAGCCTCGGTGGGCAGACAACTCCAACACAGGGTGGGCAAATGGCAAACACTAGTGTAGGGAGTATACAGCAACTCCAAACAAGGACGCTTGCTAGCACAGCTAGTGGTGCAACAACGTATGTCGAGATAACGTCGGCGTCGCTTGCCGCGTTAGGCAATAGTCTCGGCAGTTTCCCGATTGGGAACAATAACATGTCAGCCCAAAACCTTCAAGTGAGTGTGCAAGGCAGTAACATTATTGTTACCTCCGATATCATCCTGGGTAGCTCGTTCAAGCTGGGAACGGCGGTTACAACGGTTCAACCAACCGCGACAGGGGGCAACCTTGCGGTCAACGTCCTGAGTACCACGCTCACTGTTTTGCAGGTGTTTACCTTCCCCCAGGACACCTACAACGCGCAAATTCAGCAGATGCTCAACGCAAAGCTTGGTACCGCGCTTAGTGGCAAGTTCAATATTAGTAGTGCTGCTATTGGGACGAATAGCCACATTCCCTGCGCCGCTAGCGATAGCCTCGTGTTGACCGGGACGACGAACCTGGTGTGATGAGAGATGCAGACAAACAAATGCCGACGTGGTGCCTTAGGCACCACGTCGGCATTTGTTTGTCTGCATCTCTCATTTGACACGCATCCTTCCACTACACTATACTGATGTAAGCAATGGTGCAATGGAAAGGACCAAAAACCGTGCTTGTCGATAGCCATACTCATATCGACACCCCCCGCTTTGATGCTGACCGAGAGGTCGTTATTCAGGCTGCATTGAATGGTGGTGTCACGCGTATGATTGACCCTGGCACTGATTTGCCATCGAGTCAGGCTGCGCTCGCACTCGCGAAGACACATCCTGGGATTGTCTATGCTGGCGTTGGCGTACATCCTCATGATGCTATGACCTATACCGATGAAATAGGGGCGCAACTTCGTATTATGGCACAGGAGCCAGAGGTGGTCGCGATTGGCGAGTTTGGTCTGGACTATTTCCGTATGCTCTCCCCACGCGATACGCAACGCGCCGTGTTTTGCGCTCATCTCGACCTTGCTCGTGCATGTGATTTGCCCTGCATTATTCATGTACGCGACTCACACGAGGACGTAGTAGAATTGTTACGCTCACACGGACAAGGCTTGCGTGGCGTCTTTCACTGCTTTTCAGGCGATGTGGCGCAGGCGGAAGAGTGCCTCAGCTTTCCTGGCTTTGTGCTTTCATTCGCTGGCCCTTTGACTAAACAAGGGAACGCACTTCCTGATGTAGCGCGTATGGTGCCATTAGACCGTGTGCTGGTCGAGACTGATAGTCCTTATCTTGTACCAAAACCACTTAAAGCCAAGCGCAACGAACCGCTTTTTGTACAACACACCGCCGCGAAACTCGCTGAGTTACGTGATATGACGATAGAAGAAATTGCTCAGGTGACGACTGCGAATGCCGTCCGTTTGTTCAATATAAGAGAGAAACCCAATGAAGTTATTTAATACGCTCACCCAATCGCTTGAAACGTTTGTGCCGCTTGATGATACGGTGCGTATCTATGTGTGTGGTGTCACGCCCTATGATACAACGCACCTAGGTCATGCCTTTACCTATGTCTCGTTCGATACGCTCATTCGCTACCTGGAGTTCAGTGGGCACAAGGTCAAGTATGTGCAGAACGTGACTGATATCGACGACGATGTGTTACGTAAGGCACGCGAGTTGGGAATGCAGTGGGACGATCTAGGCCGTCGTGAAGTTGAGCGGTTCCACCGTGACATGGATGCGTTGAATGTGCGTCGTCCCGATGTATACGCGAAGGCTACTGAGGAAATTCCAGGTATTATCGCGATGGTAGAGACATTGGTTGAGCGTGACTATGCCTATGTGAGCGAAGGCTGTGTCTTTTATGATGTGCCGCATGATCCAAGTTTTGGGGGTATGGCACGGGCCGTTGGTCTCAAAGATTATGCGTCAATGCTCGAAATCGCCAACGAGCGTGGCAATTTCCCCAATGATACACGCAAACGCAACCCACTTGATTTTGTGTTGTGGCAAGCACAGGCACCGGGTGAACCTGCGTGGGCGAGTCCCTGGGGTCCAGGTCGTCCTGGCTGGCATATTGAGTGTAGCGCAATGTCGCTGCACTATCTCGGTGAGCAGATAGACATTCATGGTGGTGGGGCGGATCTCAACTTCCCACACCATACCTGCGAAATCGCGCAATCCGAACACTATACACAAAAATCTCCCTTCGCACGTATCTGGGCGCATACAGGCATGGTCTATCAAGATGGTGAGAAGATGAGCAAGTCACTCGGCAATCTGACACTGGTCAGCAATCTGCTCAAAGAATACACGCCTGACGCCATCCGTATTGTGTTGCAAAGTCATCACTACCGCTATCCGTGGGAATGTTTCCCCGAAGACCTCAAAATTGCTGCGAATACTGCTAACACATTTGAACAACTACGAACGTTTGTTGGTAAAAACCTCTCGAACGAGCACAACGAAGATAGCACGTTGTTGCACAATCGCTTCTTGTCCGTGATGGACAACGACCTCAACACGCCTGAAGCGGTACTCATGTTACGTAAATCTGCTCAACTCGCTCTGGAAGGACATGATGCCATGCTTGGTAGCGAAGTGTTGCGATTGGTAGGGGTGTTGGGATTATGTGCATAGACATTGTGTAGGGATTTAATTCATTACACCCTCGTGGCAATTGATTACGCTGAAAGCGATGTTGAAACGTTCATCAATCCTGTCCACAGGAACAATTGCCACGAGGGTGTAATGAATTAGACCCCTACAATTGACGTATTACATGAATTTGTTGCATCAGATTAACGGATAAGAAAAAGCTCATGCTACACACCACAATTCGCTCGGTTAGCGTCGAACCTTTGAACATACCTTTGTTAGAGCCATTTGCCATTGCCACGGGTAGCGTGACCTCGGCGCAAAACGTGCTTATCACGCTCACATTGCAGGATGGGAGTGTAGGCTATGGTGAGTGTGCTCCGTTTCCGCCGAGTACGGGTGAGAGTCAGGCAACGGCACTCGTAGCTGCTCAGGATTGTATTGCATTGCTAGAGGGCAAGGATGTGGCACACTGGCGCAAGCTTTCTAAGCTGGTACATGGCATGTATTATAGTCAGTCAACCGTGTGTGCTGGTATCGAAATGGCCTTGCTCGATGCCCTGACGCGCTCGTATGGCATACCACTCTATGTCTTCTTTGGTGGTGCTAGCACAAGTATTGAAACGGATATCAGTATACCGCTTGTCTCGCCAGAACATGCAAAAACGCTGGCACATGCTATCGTTCAGCGTGGCGTGACAAGTATCAAGGTCAAGGTCGGGGGTGATCTATACGAGGATGTCGAGCGTGTCGAGGCCATCCGTGAAGCCGCTCCTGGTCTTGGACTAACACTCGATGCCAATCAGGGCTATACACCTAACGAAGCGTTATTGTGCTTAGAAGCTCTCGATGACCGCGATATTCGTCCGCTCATGCTGGAACAACCCGTCCACAAAGACGACTACGACGGATTGCGCTATATCTCGCGGCATACCACTGTCCCCATCTTCGCCGATGAAAGTGCGTCTAGTGCGGCATCTGTGGCACGTCTTATCAAGATGGGTGCGGTATCAGGTATCAACATCAAGTTAATGAAATCGGGTCTGGTTGAGGCTATGGATATCGCTGCTATCTGTCGTGCTAACGGGATACAACTCATGATAGGCGCGATGATCGAGTCACGGCTTGCTATCAGTGCCGCCGCACATTTCGTGGCGGGCGTTGGTGGTTTTCGCTATATCGATCTTGACACGCCTATGCTGTTAGCAGAAGACCCGTTCATAGGTGGCTTTGAGCAAACTGGCGGCGTGTATGATGTGGCAAGGATTGAGCATGGGCTAGGGGTAGAGAAAAAATAGGTTCAATTCAATGGTGGGCATCGCCCACCATTGAATTGAACCTATTTTTTCTCTACCTATACGCCTCCGCTTGCAAATTGAACAATTCCGCGTAACGACCGTCTATACTCATCAATTGCTCGTGTGAGCCACTTTCGAGAATGCCGCCGTTCTCTAACACGAAGATCCTGTCGGCGAGACGCACCGTGCTGAAGCGGTGACTGATGAAAATGGCGGTTTTGCCTTCGGTCAGCGTGCGGAAGTGCGAGAAGACTTCTGACTCTGCCTGTGCATCGAGCGAACTGGTGGGTTCGTCGAGAATGAGGATACGAGCATCACGCATAAACGCGCGTGCCAGTGCGACCTTTTGCCACTCACCGCCACTCAACTGCGTTCCCTTGTCGAACCATTTGCCGAGCATCGTATCATATTGTTCGGGCAGTCGCTCGATGACCGCATTGGCACCACTCTTACGGGCAGCACTGGTAACAAGTTCTCGGTCTTCAATTTCGGCAATACGTCCAACACCAATATTCTCGCGTGCGCTCATAAAGTACGTCACGTAATCCTGGAAGATCACGCCCACCTGCTCACGCAACTCTTGCAAATCGTACTCTTTGATGTTACGACCACCAATCAGGATTTCACCCTCGTCAGGGTCATACAAGCGCGTCAGCAATTTGACCATTGTTGTCTTGCCAGCCCCATTCCGTCCGACAAGGGCAATTGACTCACCAGCTTCAATCTTAAAGCTGACATGCTTCAAGGCATAGTGTGTCAGTGGGTCTTTGCCTGGATAGGTGAAGCTTACATCGCGAAACTCGATATCCAGCCCCTTGACCTTCTCACTGGATAATACAGGCTCAGGTGTTGTCGGTGAAACAATCTTTGGTGCGTAGGCTAGAAAATCGAACAATGTGTTGATGTATAGGTTGTTCTCGTAGGTATTGGAGATACCGTTCAGCAGATTTTGAAAGCTCTGTCCGGCCTGCACTGCCGCTTGCGTGTAGGCAATCAGACCACTGACACCGAGCGCACCAGTCACGGCACGTATCGCGACATAGAGATAGATGCCAGTATTCGCGGCACCCGTGAGTCCAGTCCATACGAAGTTCATCAGGTAGCGTCGTAGCAAAATGACCTTATTCTCTTCGTAGAATTTATTCGCGAGACGACGAAACTCTGTAATGAAGTAATTCCCCAGCGTGAAAAGCTTTATCTCTTTGTTGTAGGTATCGGTCGTCATCAGCGATTGAATATAGCTCATCTTACGGCGTTCAGGTGACTGACGACGCATACGTTGATAGCCAATCCACCCATATTTCGCGCTAGAAATGAAGGCTGGAATAGGGATAATCAACGCGACAATCGCCAACCACCATTCGAGTTGCAACAGTATCGCAATTACTGAGAACAGCGTTACCAGAGTACGGAACAGGTCGAATGTCTGTGAAATCATCGACACAGGCTGATACGTCGATTGATCGGTTGCCTGGCGCAGTTTGTCATAAAACGTGGGGTCCTCGAAGAACGAGAGGTCCAGCGTGTTCGATTTCTCCAGTACCAGGAACTGTATTTTGTTCGAGACCTTTTCCTGCAAAAGTTGTTGTACGATATTGCCCAATGTACTGAGCAAGCTTGTTAATAGCACAACTCCAAGTTGTAAACTGACAGGAAAAAAGATCGGATTGATCGAGTGTGTCCTGATGCCCACCTCGACGCTGTTCACCACGATCCGTGTGATTTCAATACTCAACGCTGGCATAAATCCCTGTAAAATACTTAGTATGCCCATAAGCACCGTGAACAGGACGCTCGCGGACAACACAAGCTTCATGACACGCGGAATACTTGCGAATGCGATAGGCACCTGACGCAGACTAAATCCCTCCTCATCAGGGTTGCGACTTCGTCTACGTGATACAGGTGCGGGACTAACGGTTTGACTCATGGGCATGCTCTTTCTTGTAAGTAATTCTCTCAGTAGGGGCAGCAATTCATTGCGCCTAAAGATGGGGATGGAGGGGCAACGTGTCGGCAACGATTCCTTCACCTCAACGCGTACCCTGCCCCACCCATCTTTGGGCGCAATGAATTGCTGCCCCTACCGACGTTACATCTCTTATTCTCATCATCCATTAAGTGTTGGATTTTTTCCTTATAGTATAGCGCATTGCCGTGAGAAAGAAATTGTCATTTTAGCCAGTCTTCGCTCCTGTTCTTTTCTACAGGAAGCAGAGCTAATCGCAAGACGAAGTGCAGTTCATTAGTATGCTATAATTCCTAAATACGACATTAAAGCGGATAGACCAAATCCGCGCAATTAGCCCCTTCATACATCCTGACAGCCGAATACGAAAATCTGTAGGGGCTATAATTCATTACGCCCTGTTCGCAATATACAAATGCCGGAGGGTGTGATGCATGTTTCAACAAATCCTGATATTGGTATATGGGGACGAGGGCGTAATGAATTATAGCCCCTACAACAGTTCATCTCCGTTTTCCATTGTCAACGTTTGTAAGGCTTCTGTACAGCTAAATAGAGAGGGAATACACATTCATGTCTTCAGTCACACAAAATGTAGCAACACCCGATTTTACACGTAGCGATACACGTATCAACGAATTATTGAACTATCTGCGTGATATCAGTGCTTTGAGTGAGCTTGGTGCATTGGCGGGATGGGACCAGAATACGCTGATGCCGAGCGGAGCAGCGGAGGTACGCGGCACACAGATGGCGGTCCTGCAAGGCGTTTTACATGATAAATGGAGTAGTGACCGGCTGGGCAAACTGCTTGCGGAACTCGAAGCCTCTGTGCAGGGCGAACCCTTTACCGATGCTGACCGTGGGCTGATATGGCAGGCTTTACGTGCTCATACACGCAGTACAAAACTGCCACGTTCGCTTGTCGAGGAGATGGCACATCACGAAGCGGTGAGCTACGATGCATGGCATAGGGCACGCACAAATAACGATTTCGCCAGCTATGCACCATTCCTCGCACATACCATTGAGTTACAGCGCGAGATGGCTGATCGTATGGGCTATGTCGAGGCACGCTATGACGCCCTGCTTGACGACTACGAACCCGGCATGACATCGAGCCGACTCAACACAATTTTCGCGCCAGTACGAGCTATGAGTACGGCCTTGCTACGTCGTATCGAGGCAAGCGGAAACAAGATTGATACGTCTTCTATAGAAGGCCATTTCTCCTCTGATAAGCAGGTCGAGTTGAGCGTGGCAATTCTCAAAGGCATGGGCTATGACTTCTCCTATGGAGCTATCGCGCAATCGCCACATCCCTTCACAACGAGTCTTGGTAGTCCCTTCGATGTGCGTGTCACCATTCGCACCAACGAAAAATTGCTGCAACAATCGCTTATGGCGGCTATTCACGAAGGCGGTCATGCCCTCTATGAGCAGGGAAGCGCACCCACACTTGTCAATACGCCTGTCTCTGGTGGTACCTCGCTCGGTATTCATGAGTCGCAATCGCGGCTGTGGGAAAACGCCATTGGTCGTTCAGTTCCCTACTGGCAAGGGCAGTTCGCGCTGGTGCAAAAAGTCTTTCCTGAGCAGTTTGCCAATGTGGATGCGGTGACATTCGCACGCGCCCTCAACCATGTCGAGCCTAGCCTGATTCGTGTTGAGGCCGATGAGGTGACATACAACCTGCACATCATTATCCGTTTCGAGTTAGAGAAGGAAATGATTAATGGTAAGGTTGCTGTGGAGTCATTGCCGCGTATGTGGAACGAAAAGTATCAGGAGTATCTTGGTATCACACCACCAAACGATGCCGATGGTATTCTGCAAGATGTACACTGGAGTAGTGGTCTTGGCTATTTCCCCACGTACTCGCTCGGCAATCTGAACGCAGCGCAGATATTCAACACCTTGCACAAGGAACTGCCCAACTTTGACGAGTTGCTGACACAAGGCAATACCGCCCCCATCCTCAACTGGTTACGGAATCACATGTATAATGTCGGCGCGATCTATCGACCCGATGAACTGATGCAACGTGTCACAGGTGAGTCACTCAACCCCGACTACTTCACGCACTACCTTGTGAACAAGTTCGAGAAGATTTATGGGTTAACGAAATAAAAAATGGGTAAGGCATGGTCGCTAGCGACCATGCCTTACCCATTTTTTATTTCGTTAACTACAATACGCTCTTGATATATTGCGCCGACCTATGTGCTAGTCCCATTATAGAAAGCATGGGATTGACACCGCTTGCGGCAGGGAACATGCTACCATCGCATACAAACAAATTTTTCACGCCGTAAACCTCGCTATTGCCATCGGTCACGGCCTGTTTCGCGTCGGCACCCATGCGACAGGTACCCATCTGGTGCGCGGAAAACATCATCATGCGATTGGGTCCCATGCCGTAGCGTTCCAGGCGAGCATCGAAATCGCTCAGATCACGTGGACTCACGGTACCATCCGTCAAACGATTTACACGATTCTTTTTGTTTTGCAGTGACACTACAGCTTTCGCACCAGCCGCGAAATGGACGCGAGCCGAGGTACGTAGTCCGTGCAGGAGATGCTGGCGGTCATAGGCCGAGGTCGTATACTCTATGACTGGCTCACCGTCGCGATCTGTTGTCACTGTGCCTTCGCCCTTGTCGCGTGTCAGCACAATAATGGTGGCAAGGTTCGGTGCTTCCAGCATCGACTCGCGATACTCGCGCGCTCCATACCATGGCGTTGTCAAACCAATTAAACCGGGATGAGCAGGGGCAACCTCTAATTTATAGCCGTAGTTGTCATGGAGATGCGAAAACTCATCATTATATGCCGATTGCATTACACCTTTCCACGGATAGACCTTTTGTGGATAGATGCCTGAAACCGTCGAAACTGGATGCAATTTCAAATGCTTGCCAATATGTTTATTCTCAACTTCAGACCGCAACAGGACCGCAGGGGAATGAATGGTGCCAGCGGCCAGCACAACAACTTTCGCAAGAACCGTCACCTTGTATTTCTTGCCACTTGCGACATCGTGTGTGATTGCCTCGACCCCAACCGCTTTACCATTCTCGATAAGCACTTTATCGACACTACAACGCACAACGATACGCGCCCCCTTGTCGTAGGCATCCTGTAGATACGTCTTCATCGTCGATTGTTTACATGCATAACGACAACCAAAGCCACACGCTCCACAACGCTGCTCACAGCCAACCGCGTTACGTCGTATGACTCCAGCGTGATAGCCAAGCGCGGCACTGCCATCGAACAACAACTGATTTTGTGTATTGTGCTGACTATTCTCAGTATTGACCTGTATGCGCTGCTCGACTGCCGCGAAACTGTCCTGCAATGCTTGTCCCGTAAATTCACGCAAGCCGGACGTTCGCGCCCACTCCTCTAATACATCATCCGGGATGCGAAACGAGGTATTCCAGTTAATAATTGTTCCGCCTCCGAGTGTGCTACCAGCGAGAATAACCATGCTCAAGTCTTTTGTCGAGAGCAGGCCGCGTTTGAGATACAGTTCGGGCGTGGCCTGTGCTTCTTGATAGGTGAAATCAGACTCGCTATTGTAGCCGCCCTTTTCTAGCACGACAACACTCTTGCCAGCCATCGCGAGTTCGCCAGCGACCACACCACCGCCAGCACCGGAGCCAATCACTACCGCGTCACACTCCAGCGTCGTATCTTGCGTAATGGTCAATGGCTTAAATGTCTTTGGTGTTGTTGGCGCTGGTGTCGGGGTCTCATAATCCAGCACGTCCCAATTGGGATTTGTGCCTTGTGGATTGGGGGCAGAGTAAAAAATAAATGTTGCCAGTCGCTTGAGAGCTTGATAACCTTGCCGCAACTGTGCAGTTCCACTATTTGCCATTGCCAGCAAATACTTTTCGCGCTGTTCTTGCTGAAAATTGATAAATGGTTTGGGATTTCCTAGTAACAGCAAGCCACCAAGTGGGCTTGCCATCAATGCTAAGAGTTGGCGAAACTCGGTTTGCGTCTCCGCGTTCTCATGCGCTAACGTTTCCGCTAGCAACATCGGAACATGCAAGTCACCTGCATTGCGTTGATAATAAGCCGCAACCACTTCATTACTACCCACTGGCGGTTCAAGCGATGGTAATAAAGTGTCACAAACAGCTTCAATGATTGTAAATTCGTCGGGAGAGAGCCAACCTGCGACACGGTTCTGTGGGATATTGGTGGTAGAGGATGTAGATGAGATGACTGCCATGATGTAGTGTTCCCTTTCGGTGATGATGGAGGGGTAGGATAAATGAAGTTTGTGTCTCTATGGAGTATAGCATAACAAAAACGTGTATAGGATTGAAGAATGGTAGGGGTCTAATTCATTACACCCGTTTCGCCAATACGAATGTTGGAGGATGTAGGTACACGTTTCAACTCTCACAAACATTGTATATTGCCAAGAGGGTGCGCTAAAGCGGACCTGTACAGAGCTTCTATTCCGTCCTCATAGTCATCGGTAGTTCTTGTACGGGTCCGCTTTAGCGCACCCCATCCAGGACAAATTTCATTCATGTACACTATTATGCTTCCGCACCCTCAACGTGCTTCACATTCACAAGGTGAGCAGTCTCATTAAGTCTTGCCAGGATCACACGGTCTGATTTCAGCCAGAACTCGGTGATGGAGGCATTGTCGTGGCGGAATTGCCAGCGACGACTGATATCTAACCCTAACATGTGACAGGCGAGCAGACCGATAAAGCCTCCGTGTGTAGCCCAGACAACGGTGGCATCGGGGTATTGTGTTTGCCAACGCTTCACGGCACGAGCGATGCGTGCATGAACCTGTGTCAGATTTTCACCACCACCAGGAATGGCATAGTTCGTGGCATCGGCACGCCATTTGACTTGTGAGTCAGCGAAGAGGGCGGTGATCTCTTCAGTGTTATGCCCTTCCCACTCGCCCATCGCGATCTCGCGCAGGTCGGCATCGTCAAGAACGGCTAAACCATGTGGGTGTGCGATGGCTTGTGCCGTGACACGTGCGCGTTTGAGGTCAGAGGCTACAACTACATCGATTTTTTCATGTGCGAGGTACGCGCCGACCAGTTCGGCCTGACGCTCGCCCAGTGGACTGAGCGGAACGTCAGACTGACCTGTGATACGATTGGATATGTTATATTGCGTCTCACCATGACGCACTACAATGAGCCGCAAGAAATCTCCTCTTCATTCTCATACTGTCTGTCAACGATACTGGCGACCAGGACAGGATATACCTCTTCTGCCCTGAACAAACGATAATAGTCTGTAAATGACCCAAATTGCTCAAGGTGCAATTCCGCAACTGAGGGATACACGTTCGGGTAGCGTATCTCAAGATGGTGTTCGCGGTACACCGCTTTCAGATGTCCCTTGACACTACGTGGCAGAAACTTCTCGAATAAGACGAAAGCACCGAGACTATCAGCAATCATTTTCTTGATATGGGGATCGTCTTTCTTGTCGTGAAAGTGTGGACTCTTCGATTGATACTGCTGTAACGTCGCGTTCTTTGGTTCGGCTTGCCAGCGTGATGCATGATACAGTAAATCAAGGAATTGGAAGGTCTCGACGGAATAGCCAGACGAAAAACGGATTGTTGTAGCCGTTTGCAGAGTCATACCTTGCTCGCCCGCATTCGATGAGATGACAGGATAGTCTCGTATACCGAACCAGCCATCCAACAACGTTGTAAACAGGGGTGATACGACACGCGTACAGCGCCCAAGCAGTTTGACCTCCTGGTTAGCATTCCCTAGTGCCGGTTTGGAAGACCAGCAGATGCGAATATTATGTAAGTCGGGTGTTGTATGATCGCCTGTATGCCATTCGTTTAAGATGACAGCATCTTGGGAATGTGGTCGTCCGGCACGCGCAGCCATAAACAATTTGCTCATTGCCATTGTATACTCCAGCAATGCGCTTGGTACAAAGTTATCAGCGTCATAATAGATTATCCATTCAGCATAGCCCAGTTGCGCGGCACATAATGTCCCAATGTACATGCCTTCGCCTTTGCCGTTGACCACTCTGCCATCATCACCTAGTATCTGCGGTACACCGCAATCTCGTAGAAGTGTTGCAACAAGTTCATCTTTCTGATGTACAAGGTACGTGTTTTTGTGTTGTGCCAGCCGTTCTTTCAGGCCAAGCTCGATAGTTTGTCTCTCCTCTTCTGGACAGTTCGTAACGATAATGATGGGGCTATTGACAGGAAGGTACCAAAGTACGCTAAGCAGTGTCTCAAGACTCTCGCTTTTGTGAGAAATGACAAAGGCGGTGTGAGACAAAAAGTAGTTCAAATCGTTGAGTTCATTCACCTCTAAAAGGTGAGAAAAGCGCACGGTATCAATGTTCACGGAGTAATCCCCTTACAATAATGAGTGGATCAAGTAAGAAGTCATAGTGAGTCGGTGTTAAGCGTGGGACGGGTCTGCTGAGTTGGAAAAGAGCAAGGCTGCACTATCACCGGGTTTTCTCTTATCTTCATGCTAAAAACATGAGGAAACCCATTGAGACAGTATAGAGCGAGTGTTGGGGTAGTGCCTGGTATCTACAGCGGCGTAAATACATATACAATGCAACGATTAGGCGTAGCTTAGCATGGGTACTGTGTGAGCTATTTTGCACATATAGTGTTTTCTCTGCCGTTTCGTGCTAAGCTACGTCACTTATGGCTTTCGTGCGACAAGCGTTACTATAAGTATAACGAACTTGTTTTCTCTCTGTCAAAGGGTCTCCAAGACAATAGGACTTCTATCTATATATAAAAGGATTGTGGCAGCCTTGTGGCATCGCTACGAGGCTGCCACAATCCTTTTATTATTATGCTATACTGCTTGCAGATTTACCTTGTCTACCCTTATATACGAAAATGTATGGAGAAAAGTTCAAATGACCACGAGTGAACAACGTAGCTCACAGAATGCCTCGGATACGACTACCGCCGCCCAACAGAAAGTCGCGGAATTGCATACGCTGAAAGCCACAGCACTACTTGGTGGGGGTGAGCGACGTATAGAGCAGCAGCATAAAAAGGGCAAACTGACGGCACGCGAACGGCTTGACCTTTTGCTTGATCCAGGTAGCTTTAACGAGCTAGACATGTTTGTCACGCATCGTTCGACCGACTTTGGCCTGGATGCACAAAAGATTCCGGGTGATGGAGTCGTCACGGGCTATGGGCAGATAGACGGACGCCTCGTCTATGTCTTTTCGCAAGACTTCACCGTCTTTGGTGGTTCGCTTTCCGAGGCCCATTCGGAGAAAATTTGTAAAGTGATGGAGATGGCGATGAAAAATGGAGCACCCATTATTGGTCTCAATGACTCTGGTGGGGCGCGTATCCAGGATGGCGTGGTGAGTCTCGGTGCCTATGCCGATATTTTTCTGCGCAACACCCTCGCCTCTGGTGTTGTTCCACAAATTTCTGCTATCATGGGACCGTGTGCGGGTGGAGCGGTCTATTCGCCAGCCATTACGGACTTTATTTTCATGGTTGAAGAGACGAGTCATATGTTTGTCACGGGTCCAAATGTTGTGAAATCAGTGACACACGAGGATGTGACCTTTGAGGAATTGGGTGGAGCGCAAATTCACAATAGCAAGAGTGGTGTGGCGCATTTCGCGTGTCCCAGTGAGGCGGATTGTATCCGTATGATACGTCAACTCATGGCCTATCTTCCCTCCAACAACGTCGATGACGCACCGCGTATTGTACCGACAGATACACCTAAACGCGCTGAGACTGCATTGGATACGATCATTCCTGACAATCCCAACAAGCCCTATGATATGACGAGTGTCATCAAGTATATCGTTGACGATGGCGACTTTTTCGAGGTTCATGAACACTTTGCGAAAAACATTCTCGTGGGCTTCGCGCGTCTCAATGGGCGTTCTGTTGGTATCGTCGCGCAACAGCCACGCGCTCTGGCGGGTGTTTTGGATATCAATTCGTCAGATAAAGCGGCGCGTTTTGTACGCTTCTGCGATTGCTTCAACATTCCCATCATTAGCTTTGTCGATGTGCCCGGTTTCTTACCAGGGGTCAGCCAGGAACATAACGGCATCATCCGTCACGGTGCAAAACTGCTCTATGCCTATTGTGAAGCCACGGTGCCGAAAATCACGGTGATTACGCGCAAAGCCTATGGTGGTGCCTATGACGTGATGAGTAGCAAGCACATTCGTGGTGACATCAACTACGCATGGCCTACGGCTGAAATCGCCGTTATGGGGCCTGAGGGTGCCGTGAATATTCTTTTCAAGGACGATATCGAAAAGGCTGAGAATCCAGAGCAACGCCGAAAAGAACTGATTACCGAATATACCGAGAAGTTCGCCAATCCTTACATCGCGGCTGGACGTGGTTACATCGACGAAATCATCGAGCCGAGCCAGACGCGTAGTAAGCTCATTAACGCGCTTGAGATGCTGAAAAACAAAAGGGATACGAACCCACCAAAGAAACATGGGAACATTCCTCTTTAATGTAAAAAAGGTATGCATGATGTGCGGCTTTGCCGCACATCATGCATACCTTTTTTACGTTTTATATTTACCCCTTCAATCCGGTTTGTTTGAAGCCTTCGGCGATGTAACGCTGGAGGAAGAAGAATACAACCACGAGCGGTACAATGGCGATAGCCGAACCAATAAACAACTCATGCAGGTTGAGCACCTGCGCATTCAGGAAATTCGAGAGAACGACCTGCACGGTATACACCGAAGGGTCTTGCCCAACCACCAGAGGCCATAAGAAGGAGTTCCAACTCTGGATGAAGGCGATGACGCCTAACGAGGCGATAATGGAGTACGAGTTTGGAATGACGATACGCCAGAAGACGCCCCATTGTCCCAAACCATCAACACGTCCAGCCTCTTCTAGCTCGTGTGGGAAGCTCAGGAAAAACTGACGGAACAAGAATGTTGTAAAGCCACTGAAGAGGAAGGGGACGATAATCCCCTGCAATGTGCTGACCCAGCCGAGATAGGAGATAAGCACATAGGTCGGGACAAAGGTGACGGTGCTGGGAATCATCAACGTCACAATGATGGTGTAAAACACGACATTGGACCAACGGTATGGAATACGTGCAAGCCCATAGCCCGCGAGACAACAAAAGAAGAGTTGCCCAGCCGTTTGTAGAACCGCGATCACCGCGGAATTCATTAGCCCTTGTGCGAAGGGTACACTGATATCATTGAAGAGTTCCTGGATATTCTCGAAATGAAGGGTACTGGGAAAGAATGTCCAGTGCAACGCGGTAATCTCCGCATCGGTTGCAAGGCCATTTCTTATCAACAGGTAAAACGGTATCAGGAAGAGAATTGCCAGGAAAATCAACAACACATATTGCACGATGGTGCCAATAATATTTCCTGCCGACGGACCCTTCTTAGTACGACGTGGTTGAGCCGATTGAGAAACTATGGATGCCATGAGGATTTTCCTTTCTTAATCAGCTTTTCCAAAGCCAAAGATACGTCCTTGAACTAAGGAAATGACGACAATAATGAGCGCAAGAATCATGGCACCTGCGCTACCACGACCATAATCTTGATCGCTGAGTGCGACGGTGTAAAGATACACAAGTGGAGGGCGAGCGAGAATCTGGTTGCCACCGGTCATGATATTGAAAAACTCATCGAACGCCTGAAAGCCATAAATGATACACAGCAGTAACACGGCGATTGAGGTATTACGTAAAAGTGGAAGCGTGATGTAGCGAAAGGTCGTCCAGCCTTTTTTTGCGCCATCGACAAAGGAGGCTTCGTACAATTCGCGTGGGATTTCTTGTAATCCCGCGATAAAGATAATCATGAAGATGCCAAGTTGCAGCCACAAGCGAACCGTTACCAGCACTAACCAGTACCACGGAGGGACTGTACTTGAAACCCAGGAAGTAGGAGCCGCACCGAAAAGGGCGGTAAACGAGTTGACCAGACCGTAAGGTAGACCCGCGAAGACGCTCATCTTCCAGACTAGCGAAGCCACGACATACGAGCACGCTGTGGGGAGAAAGAAAACTGAGCGGAAGAAGCTACGCGCGATAGTCACGCTATTGACGAGCAAGGCCAGCCCCAAGGCACCGATGAGCGTCGTTGGGACGATGAATATCGTGAAGATTGTAAAGGTGAGTAACGATCCCGTAAACGCGCTATCTTGCAACATCGCCTGATAGTTCTGAAAACCAATAAATTCGGAAGGCGTAATCGTCGCACGCGCATTGAAAAAGCTGAGTATGAGACTCCAAATGATGGGTACATACACAAATATAAGCAAGCCGAGTACCAGAGGGCCAACAAAGCTCCAGAATAATAGAGTAGTGCGCAACGTTTTTTTGCGCACTCTGCTCACAGCCTGTTGTTTTTCAGCCGTTGGGGTCAGTGTCTCTGCTGATGAGACAATACTTGAGGATTTCATGAATGCCCTTTCCAATCCTTCCTGAAAAGCACAATTGGACATCCACTACGTATATGCTACGAGCGGGTGTCCAACTTTCCTGTGCTATTTTCTACCTACACGCCAAACAAGAGTTTAGCCGAGGAGTCGAGTTAGTTCTGCCTGACACTTCTGGGCTGCGTTGTGGACCTCGCTCTTCGCATCAGCTTTATTCTTAAGAATATTGCTGAATGCATCACGTAGTGCATTGTCCATTGTCGCGTCCCACGTTGGTGGCACGGCATGACCATACTTGTTCAGGTAATCCACGGCCTGAGCCGCAGGACCACTCTGGAGCTTCGTGGTTTTTTGGGTGGTACTGATACGTGGGGGAACGTGGAAGCCATAACCCACACACCAGTCAGTCTGAATGTTGGCACTATCAATCCAAAGGTACTTGACATACTGCTTGGCGGCGTCGATGTTCTTGCTCTTGCCATAAACCATCTCGGACCAGCCACCAAAGAAAGTAGATGGTTGCACCGACGAGTCGAGGGCAGGCCACGGCACTACACCGAAGTCATCGCCGAGTGCCTTAGTAATGCCTGGCATTGCCCACAAGCCTGTCCATTGCATGGCGGCGAGTCCCTGTGTGAACGCCGATGGGTCCCACCAGAAGGTTGGGGCATCAATCAAGAGTGCGCCACTACTATTTAACTCACGAATCTTCTCGTATGCACCAGCAGTACCTGCGACATCGAAGACGATCTTATCATTCTGAATGAAGTCCGCTCCTGATCCCCATGGCGCAACCTGATACAGAGCATCGACGCCACCATCCTGACCAATGTAGAGTCCCTTGATACTTTTGCTGGTAAGCTTCTTGGCGGCAGTGATCAATTCATCCATAGTGGTAGGGGGTTGCACACCAGCTTGTTGCAGCAGGCTCTTCCGGTAGTACAACAGGCCCATGTCATTAATCATCTTAATCGCATACACCTTCCCATTGATGGTGAGCGGTTTAAGTGCAGTGGGGTTAAAGTCGCTCTTTACGGGGTCGATGATGTCGTCGAGTGGAGCAATGAGACCAGCCTTTACCTGATCAAGTGAGGGATATTGCAGTTCAAATACATCGGGCGCACTGGAACCGAGCAATGCTGCGTTCACTTTGTTGGGATATTCATTGCCTGTGCCCGGAACCCAACTGACTTTGACTGTGGCCTTGGTGTACTGTTTTGCATAACGAAATACTGCTTGTTGAGTGCCAGCCTCACCATATTGATGATACCACTGTGTCAATGTCGTACTGCCGCCACCGCCACCGTTGCCTCCAGTACTTCCACCACAGGCTGCCAGTAACGCGGCACTGCCAACACCAGCCGCGGCGAGACGCATAAATTCGCGACGGGGCAACTTAAAGCCTGCACTTGTTAACTCGTCTACTACTCGCTGATACTCGTTGTCCATGAATGATTTCTCCCTGTTTCTGATGCTTCAACGCATCAAACCACTAGTGATGAAGCTTCATACTTCATCTACGGCACTCAAGAGATACCCGGCAGTTCTCGCACATGCGAAAACCAGGACATGACAAACTTCCTTTGTTTGACTACCAGACTGTACTAGGGAAACGCTTCCCTATGTAACGAAAGTATGTATGTTAGTTATACGTTCTCCTGGTAGTGCTTTCTCACACGAGATTGTGTTTTAGTAGGTGTAGAATGATTTTCTGCTATAAAAGGGTCTTCGTGATAACTTCAGATGAAAGGGAAGCGGTTTACTATTTAGTTATAACCGATGAGTAGAAACTTGTCAATACTTTTTTTCGTGTCTTTTTACGGAACTACTTGACAGGCCAGGGAAGCTGATGTATAAATAGGGAACCGCTTCCCTGTATGGTAGTGGTGTGTAGTCATGATTAGTTCTGAGAGGAAAAGGGGCCGTGGCAACTATTTATGACGTGGCTCGTTTAGCAAGAGTTTCGACGACGACGGTTTCAAAAGTGCTTTCCAACACGCCCTATGTCAGTGAGAAGACACGGCAGCGTGTGTTGGATGCGATGCATGACCTGCAATACTCGCCGAGTCTGGTGGCACGTGGTCTCACGAATAATCGTACTTACGTAATCGGTCTCATTATTCCGCATGACCCCGATTATTCGTTCAGAGACCCATTTCTGCTTGAGGTTATTCGTGGGGTAGAAGGTGTAGCAAGCAGTAACGACTACAACGTCTTACTCTCGATGTCTAAAAGGACTTCGTTGCGTGCTACGTATGATCGCTTTCTGCGGATGGGCTATATTGATGGCGTAATCACGGTTGAAACACTCAAAGGAGAACTCGATGAGCAAGAGCTGTCGGCGAGCGGCATTCCACGCGTTTCTGCCGGGTATAGGGAAGACCTTCAGATGCTCAATTCCGTTATTTGTGATGACCGACGTGGTGGCTATGAGGTCACTAAACACCTATTGGAGTTGGGGCATCGACGTATCGGTGTCATTAGCGGACCAGTAAACTTTATTGGTGCGATGGATGGACGCTTGCAAGGTGCTCGCGACGCGATGGCAGAATACGGGTTGACGCTTGACCCGGATTTGCTCACGTATGGCGATTTTTCAATTGAAAGTGGTTCAAGTGCAGCCGAACCACTCCTGCACGATGCCCGGCGTCCGACTGCTATTTTCGCCATGAATGATCGTATGGCACTTGGCGCTATTGGTAAGGCTAAAGAACTAGGGTTGTATGTTCCCAGAGACCTCTCGGTTGTGGGTTTTGACGATATTCCATTGACCTCTGTTATAGACCCTCCGCTTACCACCATCCGTCAATTTCCAGCCGAGCTAGGCAAGGTCGCGACACAACACTTGCTCACTTTGATCGAGCAAAAGATTTCACAATTTGCCTCGGTGGTAATACCCATTGAATTAGTAGTACGAGGCTCTACAGCCGTTCCAGCGTATGAAGACCTGACAGACAGGCAACTTTTAAGCTCAACAAATTTGTAACTATTTTTATGCGAGAGCATTCACCTACCGTTTCCGTAGAAAGAGCCAACTCTCGCACACACCAGCTAACGCGCCGATAAGCAAAAAGAGTCCTTCGTGCTGCCCTCCTGTAGTCGTGGTGTTCGCAGGAAGAAAGATGCCACTATTGAGCAGAAGGTAAGCAAAGAGGGCAAGGACAGCACCGACGAAAGGACGCGTGAACCATGTGAGAATCACAAATACGGGTGCGTCAACTGGTTGTGTGATGCGTCCCAAGGTGATGATACTGCTAATGCATCCACCCAAAAGCCCATAGATCAGGACGAGCCACGGGACGCTCAACAAGGTGAAATGGTCATTCAAGACATCATTTGCGATGCCAACGCCCTGTACAATGGCGAATGCAAGTATTGCCAGCAGGAGGCAGAAGAGATAGAGCGCAAAGGCGACAAACCAACGTTGTGGATGTGTCTTGATTGGTACGCGTTGCACCTGATGTATAGGTGATATTTCTTGTGGGCGTACCGATTTTTCTAGCTTTTCAATGGGTAGTACCAATGGTTCAGTCTGTTGCTCAGCTGTCGAGGCAAGCGTGGATGATACTGTTTCTCCTTGTATGCTTTGTGCGGAAGGAGTGTTTGGTATGCCTGGAATTGCTGCAAGTTGTGCCAATGTGGTGCTATAGGCATCAGGCAACCGTTGCTTTTTCGCAATCGCCGTAAGACGCCGAATGTAGACATCGTGTGCATCATCATATCTATTCGTCGAGAAAGGGCGTAGCGTCGTCGTATCTTGCCAGCTGTAGGTGATGCAGGAAAGTACACGATTGCGGTACATTTCTTGCACAACAACGTGCATCGCTTGCATATTGCTTTGTGGTGGCACATGTACCATGTCTGCAAGCGCGGGTTCATTGCCTCGTGTCTGCACGACATATTGTGGAACACGATACAAGACACCCCATACTTCCGTATGAGGACGACTATCGGCAACGATAGTTGCCACTGTTCGTTCTCCATGCCCCGCGACATCATAGCTCCCCACGAGCAGTTTATAGCCTTTCAACACGGCAGGACCATAGAGGAGTGCGAGGCCATCAAGTCGTTCAGGTGTATTCAGAAGCGTACTATCCATTTCAAGCCCATACTCAAAAAGCCACGCGAATGTCTGTGTTCCAACTTCAGATGATGCTCCCTTGCTCGCTACCGATTGCTCGTCCTGTTCACCATAATCATCTGGCTCCTCCGGTAAAGGAGGAGCTGATGGTGGTTTTGTAGGAAAAGCTGAGAGGGTTGAATACGCCTCATGTGTGTCTTGAGATGTTTGTTCTTCTGGTAGCTGACCTGGTGGTAGTGTTGTCATCGGGTTGTACATAAATGGACGTGGTGTATTGCCCCGTACAATAGGTGTGCCTGGCATGGCTTCTCGTTCTGTCGTCTTATGCTCATCACTTTTCCGCGTATCCACAGTTTCTCCCTCCATACATATCCCTGTTTTTGCCTATCCACTTGGACTCATGTATAGGATACTGAAAATGTGCAATTTCGCCAAATGAATAGGACTGTCGCCCTACACTTGACCTTGACACTATGTCTTGCCATGCCATAACGTAACAAGAGAGAAAATTTATATCGGTAGGGGCAGCAATTCATTGCGCCCGATGATGGGGGCGGTGGAGGGGCAATGTGTGGGCAACGATTTCCTTCCCTGACGTGTCCCCCTCCCAACCCATCATTGGGCGCAATGAATTGCTACCCCTACCGAGAAACGGAAAGCATCAAATCCATTGAAGGTTATGATGTATAGAAGGAGCAACGAACAATGCAGTATAGACACTTGGGAAGTGCCGGAGTACGTGTGAGCACGATTAGTCTTGGCAGTTGGCTGACCTATAGCGATTCGGTGGAAGAAAAGACCGCGATTGACTGCATTCATACCGCGTATAACCTCGGTGTGAATTTCTTTGATACCGCGAATGCCTATAACCGTGGCAAGACGGAACAAGTCGTTGGACGGGCTTTGCAAGAGTTTCCACGTGACTCGTATGTATTGGCAACAAAGGTGTATTTCCCGATGGGCGAGGGTCCTAATGACCACGGCCTTTCACGAAAGCACATCATGGAACAATGCCATGCAAGTCTACGCCGCCTGGGAACGGATTATATCGACCTGTACCAGTGTCATCGTTATGATACTGAGACGCCACTGGAAGAGACACTACGTGCCCTTGACGATCTGGTTTCACAGGGAAAAATCCTGTATGCAGGTGTTTCGGAGTGGTCTGCCGCCCAAATCGCCGATGCAGTTGGTATTGCGCACGAACAGCATCTGCACAAAATCGTCTCCAACCAACCCGTGTACAATATGCTGACACGCTATATCGAGCAAGAGATTGTGCCGTTATGTGAGCGCGAAGGTATCGGACAGGTTGTCTTCTCACCACTCGCACAGGGTATCCTTACTGGTAAGTACAAGCCAGGACAACAGCCAGAGCAAGGTACGCGTGCCGCGAACGAGAAGCAGAATATGTTCATGCAAAACCTCATGAGCGATAAAACGCTTACCGCCGTGCAGAATCTACAAGAAATTGCACAGCAACAGGGATGCAGTATGGCAAATCTCGCGCTCGCGTGGATATTGCGTCAGCAAAACGTTAGCTCTGCAATCATTGGAGCTACAAAAGTGTCACAGGTCGAAGAGAATGTCAAAGCGGCAGATATCACGCTCTCAGAGGATGTTCTCAAGCAGGTTGACAGTGTACTTGGCGATAGTGTGAGATACGATAGAGCATAAAGATATGTGAAGGACAAGCCAGTTACGCTACATTGCAGCGTAACTGGCTTGTCCTTCACATATCTTTATGCGATGGTTACAAGGTGCGTATTGAACCATTGACTGGCAAGTTGGGCTATCCTGGTGACACTTTCTTGAGTCGCGAAAAGCGATGAGGCACCAGCATCAACCTGCTCGAAGCGTTTCTCTTTAGCAAAATGTTCCAGAGCTTGCTGGCTCTGGGTGACTGCTTGTGTGTTTTGTGCTGATGCGATAAGCAGAGTAGGAGCAAGTACACGTTGTAGATAGTTTTGCGCTCGATCAAGAGAGCCACCAGCCACGACAACTGCCATCACTACATCGGGTCGCTCGGCTGCCGCGATTAGCACGGCTGCTCCCGTTGCGCCTGCCCCAAAGTAACCTATCGAGAGGTTCTGCGTCTCGTCATTTTCCAGTAGCCATTGCGCAATACCTGCGATACGCTGCTCCATAATACTTGTGTTGAGACGAAAATAGTCTGTCCCTTGATCCAATTGCTGCTCTTCTACTGTGAAAAGGTCTACTAGCAGTGTCGCGATGTTGTCTTGAAACAAGACCTGGGCTATTGTGAGTGCGGTCTGGTGTGAACCATCAATACTCCCCTCGATGCCATGTGTAAGTATGACGAGACCGTGCGCTTCTGCTGGAAGATGCAAAAGTCCTGCGAGGGTTACGGCTCCGGCTCCCACTTGAATGAGTCGTCCATTATCCGCGCTATTCACTGTGTTTGTATTTTCTGGCATACGTCAATCTATCCTTCCTTTTTGCAAGATACTCTACCTCTAATACGCATAATGGCCCATGATTATATTCACTCAGCCTTTTCTAATACTCTAAACGGGTAATAGCTGACTTTATATGAAACCTTCTTTTATTCCTATGCGTGACCATAGAGGAAGGTGTGTTATGAATATACACTACTCATGAGCAAAAAAATCTTAACAGTTTTTGAGCATGGGTGTTCTTATAAAAGGTAACACCCATGCCAACAATACTAAAAAATATTGAATAACTATCAGGAGGAAAAACATGGCTTTAACTGGACGTACAGTAATCGGTGTCTTCAACGAAGCAGGAAATGCCGACCGTGCCATTGATGCATTGCAAGCTGCAGGTTTCAGTAGTTCGGATATTCATCATTCTGGTCGTAGTACCGGCACTGCTTCTACAAGTGGTGGTGGCTTCTTTGCTGGCTTGAAAAACTTCTTTACAGGTGACGACACGACAGGCTCAACGGGTGGTCATGTTGCCGACGATCTGACAAACATGGGTGTCTCTAACGACGAGGCACAGTACTACGACAACGAGTATAACAATGGTCGTACTATTGTCTCCGTTAACGCAGGTAGCCGTGCGGAGGAGGCAAAGACAATCCTGGATACCAACGGCGCGTACAACTATGGTAGCCGTCGTGGTGGTACAAGTAGCACAGCTTCCACCTATAGCACAACCACTGGCACCCCTGATACAGGCTATGCCGATGCAGCCACCACAGGGTATGCAGCAGGTACAACAGATACAACAAATACAACGGGTTATGATCGTACTCGTGATGCCAATTATGCTGATACAGCAAACACAACCGACGCCAACTATGCAAATCAAACTGACGAGCAACGCTTGCGCCTACGTGAAGAGCAGTTGAATGTCAGCAAACAGCCTGTTCAGTCCGGTGAAGTGAGCGTTGGCAAGAACGTTGTTGAAGAGCAGCGGACCGTCAACGTGCCTGTTACACACGAAGAGGTCTACATCGAGAACCGTCCTGTAACTGACGCGATGGTAGATGACAACACGGCAATCGGTGAGGGCGAGAACATTCGTGTTCCTGTTAGTGAAGAGCGCGTGAATGTCAGCAAGGACACTGTTGTGACGGGTGAAGTTTCCGTTGGCAAGCGTGCTGTTCAAGAGAATCAGCAGGTAACGGACACCGTTCGTCGTGAAGAGGCTCGCCTCGACCAGAGCGGCAACCCCAGAGTGTCAGGTAACGATGTCAACACCTATGACACAACTCGCACCGACCGAACCGATACCAACTATGACAACACAGACACACGCAACTCACTCTAATATTGAGTAGCGCAAACGAGCAAGAGGAGCCAGGCCAATTGGCCTGGCTCCTCTTGCTCGTTTGAAGGATTAAGATGATAGTTCTGTCACCATATGAATAGGACTTTCACCCTCTTTCGCCTCACGTAGCGTGATATCTGCCGTTATGTTCAAAGCAGAAAGCAATTCTATCATAGTATCTAACGTAGGATTAGCGTCTAGTTTCCTGCCCATATGCCTATGCTCACATATGGCCTCTAAAGCCAGAACAAGCTGTATCTCGGCATCCATTGTCCTATAACCAGCCGCAATTTCTGGATTTTGCATGCGTTTTGCTCGCCGTTGCTCGTATCTGCTCATGAAATTTCCTTTGCACTTCATGTATCATCTTATCGTAGGGACCACGTTTACGGCGTCCACGGCGCAATTCATTGCGCGAAATCGTGCTAAGCATATTTCTTGTATCGTATGATGTATCTCGTATGGGATACATCATACGATACTCCCTATGAGTCTGGTATCGCGCGATAAATCGCGCTGTGGACGCCGTAAATGTGGTCCCTACTAGTCTGTCAAAGGTCATTTGTCACCTCGACCAGGGCGGCCGCAAGGGGACGCCCCTCCCATAGGACACGGCTTCCCAACCGCGTTGGCGTATGGGAGGGGCGTCCCCTTGCGGCCGCCCTGGACCCTGACACATGTCGATTGACAGACTACTACGACTTCAATCAAATGCAGCCCGATTGAGTAATAGGAATATTCCTTTTATTCCATAACAGTAAATTCAGCATAAAAATGTAGTAAAATTTGGATAAACGTGTCTTACTTTGCAAAGGTTTAGATGCATTATGTCGCCTATCTACTATCAAAAGGGTAATATTTTTGACTCGACTGCTCAAGTCATTACAAATCCAGTGAACTGTGAAGGGTTCATGGGTAAAGGACTTGCGCTTGCTTTTAAGCAAAAATACCCCGCTATGTTTGCTGTGTATCAGCAGGAGTGTAAATCGGGGCTATTACGCGTAGGGAGGCCAACACTTTATCGAGAAAGCACACCGTGGATACTGAACTTTCCTACTAAGAACACATGGCGAGCCGATTCTAAGCTAGAACATATTGAACAGGGATTGCACTACTTCGTAACGAACTATAGAAGAGCAGGTATAGAAAGTATTGCATTTCCCAAACTTGGTACGCAAAATGGAAGGTTGTCATGGGCTGATGTGAGGCCACTTATGGTAAGATATCTTAGTGACATTGACATTGATGTGTATATTTACATCACAGAAGAGGATCGGGAATATTCCCCTTCGTAACCTCCGCCTACCTCATACGTATCTCTTTATAGAGAACATACACAGAACACAGAAGAGGTAGGACTAGACTTTGGCTCACTGTCTCAATCCGCATGTTGTGGGGGGGCATGATAACCCTGATGGCGCGGTATGTTGCCGACGGTGCGATTTTCTGATACAGGGAGCGCATATCGGCATGTATGAGGTGGTCGCGTTTATTGGCGCGGGCACCTTTGGCTATGTCTACAAAGTACGCGAACCGATGCCGTTGAGTCGCTTGCTCGCGCTCAAAGTGTTGCGCCTCGATCAGTCGAGCACAGAGGCACAAAAGAGTTTTACGCAAGAGGCACGTCGTATCGCCACCATGCAGCATCCCAATATCCTGCCTATCTATAACTTTGGGCGTTTGGAGAATGACCAACCCTACTTTGTGATGGAGTATGCGCCACAGACGATTAGCGATATCTTCCGTACCTCCGATGGTAGCAAGCGTCTAGCCTTCGCGGAAGAACTGGTTCCCTATGTGCGTCAAACGGCGGATGCGCTCCAATATGTCCATAACATGAAGATGGTGCATCAGGATGTGAAGCCAGGAAACTTGCTGATTGGACGGAGTGGGCAGATACTCCTCTCGGACTTTGGCACAACACTCTATCTTGGCACCTATACGCATGCGTCACTTGGCGAGGTCACGGGTACTGCCGCCTATATGCCACTCGAACAATGGCAGGGCAATCCGCGCCGTGACTCCGATCAGTATGCGTTAGCGATTTGTTGCTATGAACTATTGACTGGTCGCACACCCTTTACATATAAGCGTTTGGAGGAGATGTGGAATGCTCAGATGTATGAGCAGCCAGCATCACCGCAACGCTGGAATCCGCGTACTCCCGTCGAGGTTGCGGCTGTGTTATTGCGTGCGCTTTCAAAGGATTATCACCGTCGCTATAGCAGTATCACGGAGTTTGCTGATAGCTATACAGAGGCTGTGCGGATCGCACAACAACGCTATGTGTGTCAGCATTGTGGACAACAAAACCGCACGGGTGCGCAACGATGTGCCTTTTGTGGGGCTGATAAAGATAATCGTGCCTGTCCCTATTGTGATACACCAGTACGTTTCGGGCAACGCTGTTGTTCCGTCTGCGGTCGTCTCACCTTGCCACAAACATTGATTGCCCATAGTCCGCTCGTTGGAGTAAGCGTTCACCAGGACAGATATACGATCAAGCGTGTCCTCAAGCAATCAGAAGAGACACGTGTCATGACGGCGGTTGCCACCGATGCACAAGCGAACGAGCGACAGGTGGTGCTCAAACGCTGGGAATGTGCGACTGACATGGCACAACGTGCAAGAGATATCGCTCACTATGAGCATATGACCGAGCCATTGGCAAGACTACACCATCCATTTGTGTCAGCCGTGCTTGACCGTTTCGCGGAAGGCAAGCACTATTATATGGTAGAGGCATACATAGATGGCGAGAGTATCGAAGAGCGTTTGCAGAAACTGCTGCGCCCCTTAGAGGAGCGTGATGTGCTAGTATACCTGAACAGTTTACTCAATGTGCTCATTGTGTTAGAGCAACATAGTATCCATCATTATGATATCTCACCCTCCAATATTGTGATTGAGCAGAAGCGCGGACGTGCTCTATTGACAGGATTTCAGATATCGCCACCGTTACAGGAGTCAGGGCTACGTGTGTCTGTGACACGTAAGCGTACAACGCGCAAACTTGCCATTTCACCCTACCTGCCCATTCAGGACAAGCCTTACGATAAGCGTACAAGTATCTATATGTTGGCGGCAACGATGCATCACGCACTCACGAATATCGCACCGCCACATTATCCCACGTATCCGCCAGTGCGTATGCTCAACCCAAATGTGTCACCTGCACTAGAAGCAATCTTGAGCCGTGCATTATTGGAAGAGGCCGCGTTACGCTATCAGAGTTATGAAGCGATGAGACGCGATGTGCAGGGATTGTTGGGACGATGACTGCATAGGGTACATGCTTGCCTTTTAACGTAGAAATGTAGGGGTCTCATTCATTACACCCTGCGGGCGATTGACCATGTTCACAGGATTGATGAAACGTTCCATATGTCCTCCAACATTGCGAATTGTCCACAGGGTGTAATGAATGAGACCCCTACATTTCATTCTACACAAAATTTGGTTCGCTCATACCTGCTACACAGGCGCCGGATGGTTGTTGCGTGGGCGTATCATCGAAGGCCGAGATGATGCTGTTCACACAGGGGGCGTTGTATTCCGCGCCATGACCGAGACCGGGGAAAAGAAAGTAGTAGCTATTTTTGAGCGTTTGCGCTGCCTGTTTGCCATTAGCAGGTGGTGTAATGGGGTCGTATTCGTCGGTGAGCACGAGCGTTGGAATGGTGCTTACGACGGCCTGTTTTTGAACGGCAGGTGCTTTTTGGACATTCCAGAGATGGCATGAGTCGTATTCTTGTTGCAGACTGTTTTTCAGAGCGGGCTGAATTTGTGGTGCGACACCTTGCAATGAAGCGTTAATGTCATTTTGTGTTAGGAAACTCCAGTCCTCACTGCACTCATCCGAGTAAAACATGCCATCGCTGAAGGTATCGTCGAACTGAACCTCCCCATACACTTGCGACAAGATTGCATAGTTTTTATCGCGCACCTGGAAAATCATTTTAGGAAGTGCAGGAATGAGTTGTGAGGCATAGAGCGCACTGAACAGGACAAAGACAAAATCATCTCCTGCCATCACCACATTGTAGCTTTTACCTGTAAGCACATTCGTTGTTTGAAAATGTATGGGATTGGCATTCAGGGTGGTTACAAGCTGATAGAATACATTATCCAGTTGCGGATATTGCGAGGCACAATTGGCGTTCGCAGCACACCCTTGAAAGAGGACGTTGAAGACACGTTGTGCTGAACTGGGCAGGTCGGTACGATTTCTCTGTGGTGGATATACAGAGTCAAGGACGACGCTACGAATGACCGATGGATAGAGACGCATCGTGGTGAGAGCTAAGCGTGTGCCATAGGAGACACCGTAGAGATTTGCTTGCTTGTAGCCCAATGCTTGAATCAGGTCATGCACATCGGCAGCATTTTCCTGTACATTGAACGCGTTCAGATCAACTCCCGACTTTAGTAGACGGTCATGGCATGTTTGTAGTGCTTGCAATGCCATTTGTTCTGAAGCTGTTGCGCTGAGATGAATATTGAGTGTGTCATATTGCAATTTCAATGTTTCGGAACATTTGAGCGATGGTGTAGAGTAGCCAGTGCCGCGCTGATCAAACATAATCAGGTCATGATGAAAGACAAAGTTTGCGAGGTTGGAACTTGTGATATAGCGTGCCCAGTTGTCCAGTGATGGACCGCCGGGACCGCCTTCCAAACGCACAACGGGTGATGTGTCGTGCTGCACGTTCGGCGATTTGAAGATTGCGACAGCGAGTTGTACCTTTGCACCATTAGGATTTTGCCGATTCTCTGGAACCGTCACATAGCCACACCTGACCGTTTGCCCATCCACTATGCCTGCGCCAAGTGGAAACGGACAGGCCGAGGCACGGAAACTCGCCGTTGGCGTCACTGGCTGTGTTGATGCTTGTGTCGTAGGTACCGACGAAACGGGTGTTTTTGTAATGGGTGTTGGACGAGCAAGTGCCTGTGAAAGAACGACTAGTAAGACAAGCGCAACGGCTAAAAATACACCTACAATTGACAGAATGAGCGGCAATGCTCTGGAACGTGTCTTTTTCGGGGGTATTGGTTGCGGTGTTGGCGATTGTGGTAGATACGGTTGTGGTGGAAATGTTGGTTGCGCAGGCTGATTTAGCGATGAATATTCACGATAAGGCACATCAGGCTCTCTATCATAAGGGAACTGTTGATTGTTATTAGTAGGATTCTCTTCCAAATGACACCAACTTCTATTTGATTGTATCTTCTTTGATGAACGTTATTATATTAACATGGAGGTGGTAGGGGTAGCAATTCATTGCGCCCAATGATGGGTTGGGAGGGGTTCATGTGGGCGTAGAGAACCGTTGCCGACGCGTTGCCCCTCCACCACCCCCATCTTCGGGCGCAATGAATTGCTGCCCCTACCGATACGTTGACATTTGTTACACTGTCATATACCGGGTTGTGGATAACAGGTGTTTCCTGTTTGTAGACTCCTATTCGATTTCGCAAGCGTAAACGATGTATCCTGGCCTAGCATACGGTCAACATGGAGTCCCTGTGTTTGGAGTATAGCACAGTTTCCGGGTGTGGGAAGTACGGTCAGGTCGAGTTCGGGGAATGTGCCAGCTTGTCTTTGTACAAGGAGATCGTAGGCACTCTGTCCAATGGGGGGAACATACCAGGAGAGAGTGACGGTCATGGTACAATTTTTGGGAATGACGACATAGCCGCCGAACATGGCACGTCCTGGCTCGTCACTTGTCAAATTCGTTGGCCCACCGATGGTGTCGAGTGGGTGCCATTGTCCTGCATAGTTGTCATTGAGCATGGGAGCCGATGCACCTGCGTCGTATTGACCTGTTGCACAGACCATCTCATTATGTGCGTAGATACCATGTTGTCCACAAGCAGTTAGTGGACCTCCACAAAGCGGTGTACCGGTATCAAAACCATCACCACCCAGGAATTTCGCGGTAGATGGCACATATACGCGTATATAGTCGCGGTAGGTGTCCAGGCCATAGACGAAGCCAAGCTGGTTATAGGCAAGTTGCATTTGCAATGAATGTGTTGCTCCACCGTTGGTATCAAGCGTCACCGTATCGTGAATCGTGGTTTTCACATACTGTGATGCCTTGCTTGCGCTCACGTTAGCTTGCACGACATACAGGCCGTCGTGTGTTGTTGAGCGATCCACTTGCGCAGCATCGCCGTATTGTGACAATAACCCTTCTAATTGTGTGTTAGTGAGATAGACCTGTAAATCCTTTGTCTTCGTATCTTGAAGCAATTGTTTCGCTAATGCCAGCAGCATTGTCGGTGACTCGTGCCTCACTGTATCCATTAATGTATGCGCCACTAATGACGTGAATTGTTTACGATCCGAGGCATTGCCGCCCGAAATGCGGATTTGTTTCGCGATACCCGCATTATCGAGTTGATAGTAGTGTAGTCTCGCTTCTAAGTTCTGCGCGGTGATCGTCTCGTTATAGGACGGAATGCGAATAGGCCCTGTCACCTGTAAAACATGCTCAATCAGAAATGGCGTAAACAGGATAACGCCATCGACCTTATGACCCACTTCACGATTGTACTCATTAATGGCAATCTGAGCGGAAGTCGGAAAATCGGCGGAGAGATTGGAGTCACGTAGGCCCCAGTTGGCGAAAGGCCACCACGAACGATAGACATTTGGTGCTGATTGATCTGTCGTTGGACTATTGGTCGCATACTCGATCTGCGAGATATCACGGAGAGAGAAGGAGCCAACACGACCGCTGGCAATATGCAGTTCGCCATACTGACCAGTAAAGCCGCCCGTTGGACGAAGTTCGGCACGATCCATTGTTTGCACGAGAAACGTTCTTTGTCCATCAACACCGAGTAACCACCCCATCGCTCCAAGCAGTGAACGTCCCTGCACTAATGCCGTTTTGACCTGTGGTAACAGTTGGATCAGTTGTTGTACCTGTTCTCTCTGATGTGCATTTACAGGGAGAGCAGCAAGCGACATTCCTTGTGTTTGTTGCTGAATGTCATTGACATAGGGCATCACGGCATCAATGGTAGAGCCTATAATCGTGAGATCGGCAGAGGTAACGAGAGGCGTTTGTGAGGTCGTTAGCAATGGTCCCCGAAATTTCGGCGCGAGCACCATTGCCGCGTTGAGAACGATTTCTCCAATATTCGTGACGTCCGTTCCAACCTGACTCGCGGCACGGGCTGATGTGATCTCCGAACGGTACTGTGGCAGATATTGCTCGACCAATGAAATAATTGAGGCATTGTTGATGAGAAATTGTACCTGCGTAAAGTCGCTGTGCGCTGCGTCCATCTCTTTTTTCGCTCGTTGGAGTGTCGTTGCATCAAGCAGTTTCGATGTACTTGATGAAGCACTAGAGGTGCCCGTCTTTGAGGTGGTAAAGAGTGACTTTATAGTGAGCAGATGCTGTACACCACTGGAAGCGTGACTACGCAATGCTGTATAGGTTGCATATGCCTTCATGCCATATAACACGCCCTCAACGGTAGGCACAGAAATACTGGCAAGCAGGAGCGTGAGTAAGAAAACCGAAGCAACCTTGTGGCGTGCCATTTGTTGGCGTAGTGTTGTACGTGTACGTTTTAGAGGCGTGACTACCGTTGAAACGCTGTCGGTTGTTGGCTCAAAACGTGGTTGCTTTTGGAGAGTGTCTATAGAGAGTACAGGTAGGTCTGTAGGTGTCACGGGTCCTTGAGGTTCGTTACTGGCAGTTGGCTCCACACTTGTCGCCATAGGCTCGTCAAGTGGTCGGGTTACGCGTATCGTAGCAAGAGGTTGCGTTATTTTAGGCTTGGGGTGTCCATGTGCTACCTCTGCAAGAGGGCGTGTTATTTTGGGCGCGGGTTGCTCATTGAGTGTATCAACCTGTGAATCAGCAATAGAAGGGAGTATCTCGCCCTCGGATGTATTGGACATATGCGACCTCTAGGATAGAAAAGCAGAGAAATACGTCCCCACGCGCTATTCTGCTTTCTTTCATTATGCTGTATTGGTAATAATCTATGGAGTATATCACTAGTATAACGTATGAGCATAGTTACACGTTTCACAAAATTGCTGTGCTTCAAAAATTCATGCAGTAGAGTCTGTCAAAGTCACCACAACAAGGATGCCCTTGCCTTTGCGACAGTAAAAGAAAAATTTTTAGATGGTTACATAGTTGTACTGGTTTGTCCCCTTATCTTTCGTCTATAGCATGTCTGCACGAAATAACTCTTCTTTATTGTGCAGACGAATGAATTGGCATAAGTATATGTGCTTATGTTTGTGTAAATGTATTGTTTCTCAGGAAGTCCTGTCATTGTTTCAATGAAGAAGGGGTTTGACCACATGTCAAAGAAAGCGCGTTTTCTCGCCGTTTTCGCACTCGCGATTACCGCACTGTTCCTACTTCCATCGGTAAGCTTTGCTTCACCACGCACCACAAAAGCTGCTAGCAGTACCACAACGGTTTCGTTAGCCTTTACGGGTGCGGTTCCCGGTACAGACACAGCACTTACGGGTGGCTTGACAATTGGCATTCGTGACACAGGCTATTTCAATGGCAATTTCCACGAGCCAGATGGTACACAAATTTCGGTTAGTGGCAAATTAAAGGGCAACGGCGATTTTAATATCACGTTCTACACGGCGAAGGGTGTTCCATTCATTCTCGGCGTTGGTAAGCCCAATAGTGCTGGTGAGTTCGTTGGAACCTTCCAGATCGTTGGTGGTCCTAGCGGCATCTGGAGCGCACTCCCTGTTTCTAATGCAGGCGATGTGCTAGCCCTCGCCTTTACGGGCAAAGTTGGTAGCACCTTCTTGTCCGGTGCTATTGTGCTTGACGATGAGACACTTACTGGTACCTTCAATCTTGCGAATGGTGCAGTCTTGCCTGTTTCCGCGACATTGTTAAAGGACAACAAGTACGCCATCCGTGTGAACTTCGGCAATGGAGCCATCATTGGTTATGGCAAGTCGGTTGACAATCCCGCCAACCCGGTAGACAAGGGCTTTGCTGGCCCATTCACTGTCACCGCCTCCGGTGCTGTTGGTGCCTGGACAGCCTACTTCTTCTCATTCTAATGAGATAGAGTGACTATACAACACCTGGGGCATCGCAAACGTTTTTGCGATGCCCCAGGTGTTGTATAGTGCAAACAATTGTAGGGACTGATATGCATCCCCCACATTCTCAGGACCTCGGTAGGGCAGCAATTCATTGCGCCCAACGATGGAGGCAACGCATCGGCAACGATTCTCTACGCCAACGTGACCACCGCCCAACCCATCGTTGGGCGCAATGAATTGCTGCCCCTACCGGATATCCTATGAACTTGCCGGATGCACCAATCATCGGTCCCTACATGTAGCCGTCCGTCATACATATCTCGTATAGTAGGTGTACGATTGCGTGACGAAAGGAAGATATAGTATGGCTCTGGCATGGAAAATTGATGAGGGCACATCGGTAAAGCTGAAAGACTACGATCCTGACTATACAGATAAGCATGCCGATCATGACTCGGCGAAGGACACATTGGAGCATTTAAGTAGCGAGTTGAGCAAATTGCAAGAACTGCTGGCGGCGGCACAGCATCATAGTATGCTGATCGTGCTACAAGGCATGGACACAAGTGGGAAGGATGGAACGATTCGGCATGTCTTTACAGCTGTTAATCCACAGGGCTGTGAGGTTCATTCGTTCAAAGAGCCAACACAGGAAGAGCAACTACACGATTTTCTCTGGCGTGTTCACAAAGTAACGCCAGCACGTGGTATGATGGGTGTTTTCAATCGTTCTCATTATGAAGATGTGCTAGTGGTACGCGTGCATAATCTTGTGCCAGAGAATGTATGGAGCAAGCGTTATAAAGAGATCAATCATTTCGAGAAATTGCTCACGAATAGCGGAACAATTGTACTCAAATTCTTTTTGCATATCAGTAATGAAGAGCAAAAGCAACGTTTATTGGCACGCGAAGATGATCGCGATAAGGCGTGGAAACTATCCACGGGGGATTGGGCCGAGCGTAAATACTGGGATGATTATCAAGCAGCGTATGAAGATGTGCTGAGCAAGTGTAGTACAGACGAAGCCCCATGGTATATCGTCCCTGCGAACCACAAATGGTATCGTAACCTCGCGATAGCGCAGGTACTTACCGATACGATGAATACATACAAGGATGAGTGGCAAGCGGATTTAGAAGCCCGTGGTCAAAAAGAACTTATCGCCCTCAAAAAGATGCGAAAAGGCTAATACTATGTGAAAGAGGGCGACGAGTCACCCTCTTTCACATAGTATTAGCCTTTATCCTCCTAATTTTCGGGTGGCTTTGCCACGTGTACGTGCTGGTGGTGGGTAATAGGTAGGCATAGTTGTGGTGATATCACCAATACGCAACTGCACTTGCAGATAGCGGTTTGCTGGCTGATGATAATGCGCGAAGAGCATCAAGCCATGTTGTGCGATCACGTCGGCATCATCGGTGTGACGTGTAAGCATCATCTGCCCACCGAGCGTTTCCTCGGCTGATGTGACCACCATCTCCTCGCCTTCTTCGCCCATCATCAATTTGCGTGTGTCACGATGCGCCGTGCGATTGGGCCACAGAATCAGTGCGACGGTTTGCCCCTTCAGCCGTTGCTCTTTCAGGCGTTCGCCGAGGTAGTCAGACAGTTTGCGGATAGCCGCACAGGTTTCATCGGCATCGGCGGCATGGTGAAAGCGCACACGTGCATTCTGGCTGAGTGGTGGTGCATCTGGCACAACCAGACTTGTATCTTCACCAGATGCAACCTGATAAACCCACAGGCCGAGTCGTCCGAGGCGACGCGTCACGCCTTCCTCGGTTAGCGTTGCCACCTGTGCGAAGGTCGTGATGCCAAAGTCGCGTAAGTGTGTGACCAGTTCCGCAACTGCGACAGGATCAACCTGCTCACTCTTGCCCTCAACCTCCGGTGGGCGTGAGCCGTTGCCTTCCCGTTGCTCATCCAATTCTGGAAAGGTGCCAGGGGTACCGATACCTGCCGCGCGTAATTGTAAGAGGAGCGCGAGTGGAAGTGTCTGTACAAACGAGGCTTCCCGTCCAGGTGGAATGTAAAGTACGCCCTGACGCCCATCTTTACGGCTCATCAGAGCGGCAAGTTCTGCTATGGCCTTGCCATTGGCAACACCAATTTGCGCGGTCAATCCCATTTCGGCGATCTCAGCACATAGGCGTTCCGCGAGGGCAACGGGCGAGTCAAAAGGAATTTCGCAACCACGCAGATCAATAAAGGCGTCCGCGATAGGAATAGACTCTATGATACGCGAATAGGCACGATAACGTTCCCGTAAGCGTTGCAATATTGGCTGATATCTATCGTAGGATGCTGGCATAAAACGTGTACGTGGCGCGAGACGATGAGCGCGACGCAACGGCATACCCGGTGTCACACCCAATCGCATCGCGGCAGTAGAGGCGTCGATGACACGTCCAGGCTCATTAGGACGCCCTGTGCCTGTACCTACTACGAAGCTTTGTCCATGAAGCGATGCATCAAACATCTCTTCTAAAGTACAATAAAAGTGTCGAATACGGACATGTAGAATGCCGTGTCGCAGACGTGCGCGTTCGGCTGCACGCGCAACCTCCTGCATATTGACAGGTGCTGTAGGAGGCATTGTCGGCGCGTCGGTGAGTTGACGTTCAGGGTGACTAAAAGCGTGCTCAGCCTCATGTGTAGTGTGCGGAGAGCGATTCTCATTGGGTTGTTGCATAGTTTATAATTCTTCTATTATTCGTTCTCGATAATCCACGGCATAGTATAAGCAATTTTCATACGTTTATAAAGATAAACGAGTTGTAGGCTAATTGTTTGCATCCGACTATGAGAACGTTAATGCGTTTTGTTGTCTCTATTGTCCTACCCAATCGTTGTGCTGTCAAGTATGGACGGTTCATGTCCATACACAATATTTTTAGGAGAAACCCTTATGTCAATGAACGTAGAACCTATCACATTAACAGGAAATGTTGTGCGATTAGAACCACTACGAAGAGAACACGCCGAAGCACTCTTTCACGCCGCACAAGACCCTACTATCTGGTCCTACATGTCTTATAACCCCTCGGTTTCGCTGGCGGCAATGCATACATGGATTGATAAGGCACTAGAGGCACAGGCACGTGGGGAAGAGGTTCCGTTCGTGATCGTCTCCCTTGCGACGAATGAGGCTGTTGGCTCAACGCGTTATATGGCAATTGTATCTCAAAATCGAGGTTTAGAGATTGGTTGGACGTGGTTAAATCATGCAGTACGTCGTACTGCCGTCAACACGGAATGTAAGTATCTCTTACTGCAACATGCGTTTGAGACGTTAGGTGCCATTCGTGTGCAAATCAAAACGGACAGTCGTAATCTCACGTCGCAACGTGCCATCGAGCGTCTTGGTGCGGTCAAGGAAGGTGTGCTACGCAATCATGTAATTATGCCCGATGGCTACTATCGCCACTCGGTCTACTACAGTATCCTGGATACCGAGTGGGCGACCGTCAAAGCCAACCTGGAAGATAAGATGTTACTCGTGCGCCCCAATCTCGACCAAGCGACCGAGTAGTTTGAGCGTGATACCTAACGCAAGGATAACCAGTGCGCTTACGCCCAACTCAATCATCGCACTCTCAAAGTTTGCTGTTATTGTTTTTGGACTGTCACTACCAATAGATAGTCTGGCACCGATAGAGAGAATGCTACGTGTCGCAGAAACGATACCGATGAAGAGAAAAGGACGGAGCGAAGTCGCATGTGATTTCAAATAATGAATAACCGTTCCCAATACCTCCATAATAATAAGGACCAGCAATAAGCCAGAAACAAATCCAATAACAGCGTTCGCAATTCCGGCAGTATTACCACTGCTTATTGCTCCTGTGATATTGGTGCCGAAGTCCCAGAAGCTATAGACGAGCGCGAACAGTGCGCCTACGAGAAAAGAGATGCCGACAATGGCATAGATAACAGAGTCTGCCTTTTCTAATAAATTCCCTGAAACAGTCGCTATGCGGTCTTCTGCTTCTTCCTTGTGATGCGTTTTTTCATGCTGATGATTTGTCGCGTGTATATGCTCATTCTGTCCTAACGATGAGGTTCTGTCCTCGCCAACACCCGCCTGATAGTTTGCCATGAAATACTCCTGATGAATAAAATATGTTTGTGACAAGGAGGAATGTGAAAAAGCGAACTAGATATACTGTCCATTCCACTACTTGTCCTGTTTATTATACCTGCTTTCATGCAGTATGACCACATCTGGCCTTACTAACGGATGATATACTACCCATAGAGAGAAAGAGGTTCTTCTATTGGAAAGAAGCGAGGAAGCTCATGCATAGCAATGCGCTCTGCTCGACAATATATGTCATTTGAGCAATATTTGTTGCTCATTAGCAATTCTGACAAGAAATACGAATACCACGATGGTCAAGTGCGCGTACTTGCTGGTGGATCGTCGAATCATGCCGCCATTGCGCTCAACTTCGGAGTGGCACTCGATGCGGCATTGGGTGATGATTCTCTCTGTCGTCCTTATGTAGCTGATAAGTTGGTTCGCGTAACCCCCTCGCGTGTCGTGATTCCTGACGTGGTTGTCTCCCGTGATATGACGGATCACGGCGAGTCTCAGATTATCCAAGCACCACTTCTCGTTGTAGAAGTACTTTCTCGGTCAACAGAAATGACAGACCGTTTTGAGAAACTCGCCCTCTATCAAGCAAAAGAGAGTATCCAGGAGATTATCTTTATCAGCCAGTATATTCAGCGTGTTGAAGTTTTCACGCGCTCGGCTACGAGCTGGCTGTATCAGCAATATGGGGCTGGGCAAACGGTGTATCTTACAAGCGTGAATATTAGCATAGAGGTACGACAATTGTATCGTCGTTTGTCTATTCCAGTGATGGTCGATCAGGTGGAAGAAGAATAACCCATAACGGAATAAACCCACGGACGCGATAATGCTGTTTAACAAATTGGTACGGATATCTGTAGGGACCGATTTATCACGTCCTGCTAGCATATCGACCGCCGACAAGGACGTGATAAATCGGTCCCTACACCCGACATATCCGTGTTCATTTGTTAAACAGCATTATCGGTCCCTACAGGGGAATTGTTAGCACATTATGGCCTTCGCGACCGGATTGGACGAGGCGCGACACAAAGACTTCGACGGCAAACGGTTTTTCGTAGAGCGGTCGCTTCATCTCATCCATGAAGAAGATGTGTAGGCGTTCGCGGCGTCCACTTGGACCTTCTGAAAGCGTTTGCATGGGAATGAGCACCTCGGCAGCGAAGCCATCGCCGGGCATTTGCACATCCGCGCGTTGCGCAACGTAGGCGTAGTTTTGAAAGATTGCTGACCGTACCTCGATATGCACAACCTCATCGCGCACTATCGCGCTCAAGCCAACAGGTTGCGTCCCTTTTTTCGCGCCAGGAGGAGGCGTTCCTACCTCGCGCCCCATGAGGTGAATACGAATTGTATAGCCTTGATTGGGTTGCACACGTAGTGGCGTTTCAATTAAAGCGGCTGCCGTTGTCGTGTGCTGCTGTTCACCAAGTAAAAAACGTTGAAGCCGCTTGAGCAGGGACATATCGGAAGTATCCGTCTGAGCTTCGGACTGTGTTGACTCTTCAGCAGGACGTGGCCGTGATTTGAGCGCAGGTAAAACACCAGTGACCCGTTCTCTAAAACGTTGCAGTATAGGTACCTCACCTGTTGTACTATCCACAGGTGCAGGTGTCGCTCGTGGCATTGGCTCTGGAAGTGCTTCGTCAACTGGAGTCGTTTCATCTTCGAGCGTCTCGTCTTCAACAGGTTGTGGTGTGTCAATGACATGGTTGAGCAGAGCCTCGCGAATGTGTGCGGTCGATATCGTGGGCGTGTCCGCGATAGCCTCGCGTGCTAACACGTATGCGTCCTGTGTATTCTCCTGGTTGGCTTGAAGTTTTTGGAGATGCATTTGTGCAAGTTTTGACTGTAACGATACGATAGAGATTGTCACCTCCTCCATGTCATCCTTCGAGCCTAGCGCATCTTGTCCATTCGCTGTTGTGCTGCGTTTGCCGTTTTTGTGCGCGGAAACTCCAGGACGTACTCTGCGTGTCTCAGAGAATTGCTCAAGCGCGAGGAGCAATGCCTCTTCCATCTCTTCGACGCGTTGGAAACGGTTCGACATATCGACGGACAGTGCTCGCATCACAATCGCCTCGATACTGCCAGAAATGCGTGGGTTTGACTCGCGTAGCCCACGCCACGGACGTTGCATTGATGACGATGGTTCATCGGGAGTGGAACCCGTGAGCAACAAGTAAAGCAAGGCACCGAGACTGTAAATGTCTGAGCGTGACTCCACAGCACCGAGACGTGCCTCTGGTGCCACAAAATGCCCTCCATTGGTAGTACTCGATGTTGTGTTCAGCAACGCGCGTATAGGGGAAGGAAGCCATGAGACGGTGAGGGCAAGTGTGCTGTTATAGGTGTTGTCACTGACCACAATGGTTGTAGGGTCAAGATCACCCAACACAATATCTAGCCTGTGCAATTGCCCAATAGCTCCACTGAGACGATAGAGCCATGTGAGAGCAACCTGTTCACTCGGAAGCCCAATGCCACTTTGGAGCAGGTCATGAAGCGTGCGCGTAAAAGCCTTGCTACTTCCACCCTCTACGTCTTCGGGCAGTGGGAAGGGCCATCCCGCGACAGAAAAAAGGTGTTCCTGGAAATAACGCAGGTCGATAAGCGGCGTCACATCAGGAACATGCTGGAGCCGTAACATGTCGTATTCTTGCTGAGCGGCTTTCACGGCTTGCAGCCTGGCGTCCTCGTTTAACCTGGTAATATCTATATCGCGCATGACAACAGGGCGTTGATGTAGCGTATCCATCGCCAAAAGTACCTGTGTGTACGGGCAACGATGCATAAGGGATGTGATGCGATAACGCTCTGTGATAGGTGTTGTATCGAGTTGTGCTGTAGATGTGTGTAGCGAACGTTGTTGTACGCGTTCACCACAAGTACTACAGAAGGTTGCTTGTGGAGGCAAAACACTGTTACAGTGTGTACATCTCACATCATCTGAAGCATCTTGTGTGGTCATTGTTTGTATTACACTCATAGCAGTTTATGCCTTTTATTTATCAACAGTGGATGGGGTATCCAACGTAAAGTATATCATAGTTGCTCAAAAAATTACATCTTCCACTAAAGAATACGTCCCAAAAGCTATCCAAGATGTATTGTATTCACTTTCCTCAAACGTGTTAAAAGGGAACGGAACAGAATACGTGTCTTTTCCCCTTGTCACAACCCGTTTGTTTTGCTAAAATCGCAAGTGGGAACATATGTACCGCTCTATTGCTCGGTTTTCTTTGTGCCGTGCTACGGATGATACAATATATAAAGGAACTATTCAACAAGGATGTAATATTCTTTTCCTCGTTCATTGAGATTTGAAGTTACAATCCAAGGTCACGTGGAGGGTTATTTCGCTATGGACTTTGCCACCCTTGTTTTCTGGATCATCGCCGTGATCCTGGTGGGGTCAGCACTGGCGGTGGTAAGTCTTCGCAATGTCGTACACAGCGCATTGTCGCTCGTGATCGTGTTTGCGATGGCTGCTGGTATCTACGTCTTGCTCAATGCCGAATTTATCGCTATTGTGCAAATTCTCATTTATGTCGGTGCGATCACTATTCTTATTCTGTTCGCAATCATGTTAACACGCGTCACGGGCAACCGGCTTACCAACCCCGCGAACAAACAGTGGTGGCTGGGTGCCATCGTGAGTATTCTCATTGGTGTAGGCATCATTTATGCCGAGATGAACAGTTCGCACGCGGTAAGCACTACTGGTGTTTCGAGTCCTTTGCCAGGGAATGTGAGCAATGTCGTGCGTATTGGGCAACTGCTCTATAGCCCGACCGGATACAGCTATGTACTACCCTTTGAGGTCGCGTCGCTTGTCTTGCTCGTTGCTATCATTGGTGCGATTGTCATTGGACGGGAGGACTAAAACACTATGGGACTTACGCTTAATCATTTTTTAGTACTGGGTGCCATTCTCTTTTGTATTGGACTCTATGGTGCGATTGCCAAGCGTAATGCGATTGCGGTACTTATGGGTATCGAGATTATGCTCAATGCGGTCAATATTACTCTGGTCGGTTTCTCTTTTTTTAACCATGTCAAGGCGAATGGGGTAGACTTCTCAGGTCTCTTGACTGGACAAATCTTCGCTATCTTCATTATCACTGTGGCGGCTGCCGAGGCTGCGGTTGCGCTGGCGATGGTTATCTCGATCTACCGCAAACGTGATACTGTGGATGTGAGCGAAATTGATATGATGAAGTGGTGAACGCAATGTATCAATATTCATGGTTGGTCTTATTCGCGCCACTCCTGTCCTTCGTCGTCATCGTGTTTGGAACCCGTGTCTGGGACATGCAGAGCCGCCCGAAAAAGGTGCGCATCGTCACACATGACGAACATGGTTCACATGATGCTCAGGGCAGCGAACAAGAGGCACACGCTGGCGCGGAACTTGCCTATGCAACCGTTCCTGGTATAGCAAGTATGGCAGCAGACCGAGGCTCAAAAGATGCGGTTGCTCATGCTGAAGATTCCGCGGCAGACGTTCACGGGGCAAACCTCGACGATCATGGCGAGGACGACGACGAGGACCCGAAGGTCACACATCTTTCAACAGGAGCAGTTGTGAGTGGCTATGTCGGCATCGGCATTATGCTGCTTGCCGCTATTTATTCCTGGGTACTGCTCTTTGTCTCATTGGGTGATACCGCATTTCAAAGAAGTGGTGGCGTCCAAGTTTTCGTTTATGACTGGTTTACACAGGGAACTGCTGGCAATTATACGATTGCCTTCCATCTCGACACACTCGCCATTGCGATGATGGTGGTTGTAACCACTGTCTCGTTGCTCGTCCACTACTATTCACAGGGTTATATGGAAGACTCGGCGGGCTATGCGCGTTTCTATGCCTATCTCGCTCTCTTCACCTTCTCAATGCTGGTGATTGTGTTTGCTGAAAACTTCCTGGTCATTTTCATTGGTTGGGAACTGGTCGGTTTGAGTTCTTACTTGCTCATCGGCTTCTGGATTAACAAGAAGGCCAAGCCAGAAGAACAACGTCCATCACCTGCGAATGCGGCGATGCAAGCGTTTGTGGCGAACCGTGTTGGTGACGTTGGCTTTATCATCGGTATCATGATTCTCTTTGCCAATACAGGCACCTTCACGTTCTCCGCGCTTTTCATTAAAGCTCCACAGGTTATGAGTCAGGGCTTGCTGGCAACGGCGATGATCCTGGTCTTCTGTGGTGCCATCGGTAAATCGGCTCAGGTACCACTCCATGTATGGCTCCCATCCGCTATGGAAGGTCCAACGCCTGTCAGCGCACTGATTCACGCGGCAACAATGGTCGCAGCCGGTGTGTACATGGTGGCACGTGTCTTCCCACTCTTTGTCTCGGCAGGTCCTGCGGCGTTGTTGACGGTGGCATGGGTTGGTGGTATCACGGCTCTCTTTGCCGCGACAATCGCGCTTGTGCAGTCTGACTTCAAACGTGTGCTGGCCTTCTCGACCATCAGTCAGCTTGGCTATATGTTTGTTGGCCTTGGTCTCTCCGGCCTCGGTAACACTCCATATCTCTATGGCACTGGCCCTGGTATGTTCCACCTCTTCACACATGCGTTCTTCAAAGCACTGCTCTTCCTGGGTGCTGGTAGTGTGTTGCATTCATTGCACCATGCTACACATAAAGAGGTACAGGATATGCGCTTGATGGGTGGACTTGGCCCTAAGATGCCGATTACAGCTATCACATGGCTGATTGCTACGCTGTCAATTTCTGGTTTTCCTTTCCTGGCTGGTTTCTATAGTAAGGACACCATCATTGGTCTCGCGGCACAGCGTGGACAATGGGCATTGTATATTATTACACTTGGTACGGCAGGATTGACCGCGTTTTACATGTTGCGTGCCTATATCCTGGCGTTTGGTAATACGGATGGAAAGTTTGGTGGTCTGTGGGGTGGAACGTATCGTGGTGTTGGCGAGCCGCATGAGTCACCACGCACAATGACGATACCATTAATACTGCTCGCTATTCCATCAGTAATTGCTGGTTATTGGTTCGGTTTCTTCCCCTATGTCCAACCAGGAAACGGCGTAATACCACGAGCAGAACCGCTCGACTTTAGTGGGTTGTTTATCGATCCATTGACCTATCTAGGTATCGCTGTCGCATTGGTAGGGCTTGGCACCGCATACTTTATGTATGCACGCTTTAATCAAGAACGTTTGCACAATCTTGTGGAGAATAACGCAGTACTGCGTACTCTTCACCGCATACTCTATAATCGCTACTATGTTGACGACCTGTATGGCTGGATTATCAAGTATGGTGTGCTTGGCCTGTCACACATCGAACAAGCCTTCGATACCTACATCATTGATGGCATTGTCAATGGCGTGGCACGTCTCGTCACGACACTTGGACGTGATATTCGCTATAGCGAAACGGGTAGGGTGCAGTCCTACATGGTCACGTTCTTTGGGGGTGTTGTAGTGCTTGTGGCGGTTGTGTTAATCGTGGCTTATACTAGGTAGTAAGGATAAAAGGAACACAGGATGAACATATTCACAAATGACATAACCTGGATTCTCCTGCTGCCTGTCATTGGTGCGGTAGGGACTCTGGCAACGCCAGTGAGAATTGCGCGTTGGGTTGCACTCGTTTTTTCTGCGCTTGTTTTTGCGCTTTCAATAGTGATATTCTTTCGTATTCTACTGATGACACCAGGTGGCTTTAGCAATTTTGGTAATATAAAGCATCTACCGGATTCTATTGATCTTTCCTGGATTAACTTCAATGCGGGTTCATTCCACTTCAATATCCACTATTTCGTTGGTATTGATGGTTTGAGTTTGCCAATGGTCGTCTTGAACGCGCTTATTACCATGCTTGCCGTTATTGGCGGTTGGGAGAAGCCGCGTGTCAAAGAATACCTTGCGTTAATCTTGTTGCTTGAAACAGGTGTCATGGGCGTTTTCGTTTCGCTCGACATGTTCCTGTTCTTCCTCTTCTGGGAAGTGGAACTGGCCCCTATGTTCTTGCTCATTGGTATCTGGGGCAACGAAGCGATTAAGCATGGCGTACCTGGACGTATCTATTCAGCATGGAAATTCCTGCTGTACACGTTCTTTGGTAGCGTCTTCATGTTGGCTGGCTTTATCCTGGTCTACGTAACAAATGGTGGAACGTCCGCAAAGCTAGACGATCTCTCATCGCATCTACTTGTCGGGAGCGTACAAATACCGCTTATCGGTGTGACTTTGAGCTTACAGCTTGTCGCGTTCCTGCTCGTCTTCACTGCGTTTGCGGTCAAGATACCAATGTTCCCATTGCATACATGGTTGCCTGATGCACATACCGATGCACCAACGGAGGTGAGCGTTATCCTGGCTGGTATCTTGCTCAAGATGGGTGCCTATGGCTTGATTCGCTTCTGCCTAATTCTGTTTCCACAGGGTGTCCATGAGTTTTCGGGTGTACTGGCGGTACTGGCGGTTATCAACATCATTTATGGTGCAGGTCTCTGTCTGGTGCAGACGGATATGAAAAAGCTTGTTGCCTACTCAAGTGTGAGTCACATGGGTATTATCCTGCTAGGTGTTGCGGCTGCGACTGGTACAGGCGATGTAGCTTTTAGAATGGCGGCTCTCACAGGTGCGACGGTGCAAATGTTCAGTCACGGCATCATCACTGGTCTCATGTTCTTCTGTGTCGGCGTGATTTACGATAAGGCGCACACGCGTGAGATTGCCATCTTTGGTGGTGTTGCCAAACGTATGCCTATGCTTGCCACGTTGTTTACCTTTGCTGCTCTCGCCTCGCTTGGTTTACCAGGATTAGCAGGTTTTGTCGCGGAATATATGGTGTTTACGGGCAGCTTCCAGGTCTGGACTGCTGTCACAATTGTCTCTGTCTTCACCATGATCCTGACGGCAAGCTATCTCCTGTGGATGATTCGACGTGTCTTCTATGGCCCGTTTAATAAGAAATGGGATTGGCTGCCCGATGCAAGTCCACGCGAACTGATTCCGCTCTTCGCATTGGCCGGAATTATCGTGTTCGTTGGTATCTACCCGACGGCTCTTATTAATGTGATTACGCCTAGCCTGAGCCAGCTTATGCAGGCGGCCTCGGCTGTTGTAAAGTAGAGATACTACGTTAGGGAGTACACTATGCTCAAGTTGTCTGATCTCTACTTGCTCTCACCGGAGGCGACGCTTACTCTACTCGCTCTGGTGGTGATGACGGTAGACTTGTTCACAAAACGGCGCATCGTCGTGGTCGCGACTGCGCTGATTGGCCTCGTTGTGCCAATTGGATTGACGATTTCGCAAATCTTTATCCTGGATTTCTCGCACGCCAACCATGCCTTTTTTAACATGCTCTCGGTCGATTCATACGCTGTCTTCTTTAAGATTGTCTTCTTACTAATTGCGTTCGTGATGATTCTCGCGTCCTACGATTACGTCACGAAGTATGTAAAGTCCGATGGCGAGTTTTACACGCTCATGCTCTTCTCTGTCGTGGGTATGATGTTGATGGCAAGCACAACCGAGCTTATCACCATTTATATCTCACTTGAATTGACCAGTATTCCTCTGTATGTCATGGCTGGTCTAATTCGCGCGAATGAGAAGTCGGCGGAGGCGGCAGTCAAGTATGTATTGCTTGGAGCGATGTCCTCGGCTATTCTGCTATACGGTTTCGCGCTCCTCTACGGTTTGACTGGTACAACCGATCTGATGGGTATCGCGACGCTGATTAAGAACGGCATTCACGCTGGCCCAACCAACGCCATTATCTCGTTGCAGGGCAACCTGATGGAGCTTGTCGCAGGTGTGCTGATCCTGGCGGGTTTTGGTTTCAAGATTTCTGCCGTACCGTTCCACATGTGGGCACCGGATATCTACGAGGGTTCGCCAACACCGGCAACGGCGTTTTTCTCCGTTGGTTCTAAAGCAGCAGGCTTCGCGGCACTCATCCGTGTCTTCATAGATGGTGGTCTCGGTGCTGTCAACCTGACATCGTTGGTTGTGGTGATTTCGATTGTTGCCGTGCTGACGATGACGCTTGGTAACTTTGTAGCGGCTGTGCAGACAAATGCGAAGCGCATGATGGCCTATTCGAGTATCGCACAGGCTGGCTACATCCTTGTTGGCTTTGTCGCCAGTTTCGCGAGTGGTCGGTCCGATGGCAATGCGGCAGTATTGTTCTTTATCCTGATCTACGTGGTGACAAACCTTGGAGCCTTCTCTGGTATCATCGCTCTCGGTGATTTGACAGGTGGCGATAAAATCGAAGACTTCCGAGGTCTGGCAAGACGTTCGCCACTGCTGGCGGCAGGGACGGCAGCATGTCTGGCTTCACTCGCAGGTATTCCGCCACTCGCAGGGTTCTGGAGTAAGGTAATCATCTTCAGTACCGCGTGGGGTCTCGGCCTGAACTGGCTTGTCATTATTGCCTTGCTCAATAGTATCGTCTCGCTGGTCTACTATGGGCGTATCATCAAGTCTATGTACTTCGATGCTCCGCTCAAACAAGACCGCCTGACAACACCAATTGGTCTTGGCACTTCAATCACGTTCGCCGCCGCCGCTCTGGTTATCCTGACGGTTGCCGCGCAGTTTATCATCAACGCCGCAACACCTGCGGCAAGCAGCTTGCTTGCGTTCTTGTTGGGACGCTAGCTATTGTGTGAATAATGGATATTGTAGGGACCGATTTATCACGTCCTCGTTGGCATATCAACTGCCGAAGAGGACGTGATAAATCGGTCCCTACTAGTCTCTCCGTCGTCATTTGACGGTCGTAGGGACCACGTTTACGGCGTCCAAAGGCAATTCATTGCCTATGCACGCAACAACAAGATCGTGGAGATTGGGCCTCTCGCGCAATGAATTGCGCCGTGGACGCCGTAAACGTGGTCCCTACGACACCCTTTCAAATGAAGTTGGGGAGACTAGTAGGGGTCTAATTCTATTACACCTTTTGGCGATAGACAATGTTAAAAGGAATGTTGAAACGTCTCATCAATCCTGCCAACATTGTCTATCGCCAAAAGGTGTAATAGAATTAGATTCCTACCGATTGTTCAAGAAACCTGAACGCTACTCTTTCCATTAGTAGTTTGTAATCCCATCCATGGTGTACTTTGAGTGGTATCCGTCTCCATGTGAAAACGCCCGTAGGTTGGATTGAACGGAACTTGCATGAAGGATTTTACTTGTATGCTCATGGGAGTGGGAGTCGCTGTAGTGCTGGATGCAGGCTTGACAAAGGCGAACAGTAATTGATCCCCTGCACGTATGGTGCTGAACGTGCAAACATTTGTGGCTTGCGCTGCATTATTGCTATACGTCGCTACCATAACGTACCCGTAGTTGGTACGTAGGCGAGCCATTTGAGCGTGTAGGAAGGTCCAATGTGTCACGAGCCAGGATTTTTGAGCCGCATCCAACTGTTGAGCAGAAGGTGTAGCAAGCTGTAACTCGTTTCCGAATGATGGCCCTTGCGTAGTTTGTTCGGCTAAAGAAGAGACAAGATACAGGTGAAATGGTGTTCCACCGAGGCGAGCAGGTGTGTGTACGAGTGTTGCACTGGCAAAGCGTTTGACCAGTCCATCGGCTAGATTGCTATGTGGTCCTACCAGCAAAACGGCTGGTCCATTTGCTATACTGGGTAAGACGAGGCAATGTGTAGCATCAAAGAGTGTTGTGGGCGTGTGCATCTGCTCACTTAGATAGCCTAAAGCTGTCTGCGTTGCTTCATCTGTTGTGACATAGACGTGATTTAAATGTTGCGCTTGTGCGAGTATATCCGCATCGTTCAATGCTTGCTGTAATGAACTGAGATCGTTGTGGTAAGGCGTAAATGCGTCATTACTATTATTGCCATACTGAGTATCCAATAGCCATGCTGTACTCCCTAACGTCTGGGCCGCGATAAGCAAGAACGCCAATGCATAGAGGACAATGCGTGTTTGATACAGCCAGCCCTTCTGTTTTCGTAACCAATTTACCACATGCGAAAAGAAGATACCGATGAACACAAATGGGCCAGGGAGTAGCATAAAGAAATATTGCGTGTGCAAATCAATCGCGTGACGTGACAGGATCAGCAATGGCACGATTTGCCATGCCAATAAGATGATTAACCCACAGCGATAACGATCGGCTTGTAAGGATTGCAGGGTATTTACAAACATGTAGGGGAGACCCTTGCGGTCTCCCTGTTCCTCTGAAGGACGTAAACTCTCTGTAGAGCTTTTCTCTTCTGCGCTCCCTGTATCCGTTTTCGTTTCTCCCCACAGACGCGGCGCGATGAACGCGAATACTATCGACAATAGACCAAGAATTACAAGAGCTGGCATGGCGTATTGTAACCACGAGAAGAGGAGTGTTAGTCGATGAGGCAAAACGTGCGTATCTGCTGGTTGCAACTTGTTGGGTGTGAGGAAGCCTTGATAAAAGTTAAGTGCTTGTCCATCTATACGAGCATGTTGCTTTGCTAGCGTGAGTATAGTGTGCAGGTCGGTGAAGTGGGTATAGACCTCCCAAAGAAGATATGGGAAGAAGACAATTACTAAGCCTATTGCGGCAAAGGCGATATCGCGCCAACGGAACGTATGAGGCGCAAGCAAGAGCGCAACGACCAATGGTATCGCAAGCAGTACTGAGATTTCATGCATCTGATAGAGAATGCCTAACAAGAGTAGTGCAGGAAAAAGCCAGCCCTTCCGTCGCTCTACCACACCGTAGAAGAGTGCGAAAAAGAAAAGTAGTATGAATGGGGGCATCAAATTGGGTTGCCAGATAAAACGTGTATAGACAAGTGGCTTATAGGCCGTTGCGTACAATAACGCGGCAATGGTTCCGGCGAGGCGTCCATAATAGCGTCTCGTGAAAAAATAGGTGAGTAGAACCGCAATTGTGCTACAGATTGCGACAAGAATTGCCCCACTCAATGGGCTTGGATTGAGGAGCGCGGGCAGCATAAAAAGATAGATCACACCAGCCGGATGAGCGATACCGATAGAGGCTGTATTACTTGTGGTTGGCAGAAGGCCATGGGTAATCGCATCATGGGCCATACGCAAGAGAATGGCTTGATCCTGATCGAACTCGGTCGTGTTGAGCTGGTAGAAACGCAGGAAGCCAGTCACCAGCACGAGAAGATACAATTCCCATGTACGAAACCAGCCAATCACCATTATACGAGGCTTTGCTTTTTGGGGAACGGTTTGTATGACATCTTGTTCTAACAAAACGAAAAACTGCTTTCTTGTCGAAATTTCATGTGCTATTAATATGCAGGTATTATAGGGTGTCTTGAATGCCCCGTCAATTGTAGGGACCGATGTATCGCATCCTCCTGGCAATCAACCGCCGACAAGGACGCGATACATCGGTCCCTACAAACGCCTATTTTAATTTCGAGAGGCGGAACACTGCGAAATTTTCACCTTTTGCACGCATCTCTTCATCAGACGCATTTTTTGAAAAGGGAAATTGTTGCAGTGCCCAATCCTGTAACTGTGCCATATATGCACGAACCAACGCAATTGCCTCATCGTCCAGTGTAAGCGTCTGCATGGTACTGCTTCTCGCTCATTCTGTGCCACAAGCGTACACTCACCAGAGACAATAAGATTATGGACCCAATCACGTCCACGACTGGGCGCGATGAGATAGCGTTTCCCTATATATTGAACAACGGCAAGCGGAGTTTGTCGCACTTGTCCACTTTGGCGACCCTGTACCTCAACAACGCGATACACCGACTTCCCATCTTCATATGGCTGTACAGGTATTTGCAAGATGTTCTCGATCATCATCGTGTTTCCTGCTTTTACCGTCTCTTTCGACATTGGTAGACCTTGCTGCATGATATTCTCCTTAGGTTATGTTGCTTTACAACAAAAAGCTTTCTTTTCCTAATCATTCTACGAAACATATGTTATCAAACGATAACAGTACGCAAAAAAGAACTATGTTTCCTGATTTGGAGGGCTGTATGATGCCATGAAGCAGTATATCAACTATCCGATCAGTATTTTGAGGACGTGAACTCGTCTTAGGAGAGTCCGCGTCATTCAATAAGCGAAAGAGGACAAACACGGCCTCTATCGGTGCAAGACCTCCATGCTCTACATCGCGTAAGATACCTTGCGTGATGCCTTCCGTGAAGAGTGATGCGATAGGTTCAACGACCTGACGTTGAAATGTCTCAGAAACCTCCTTTCGTCCCTGTGCATCCAACTCATGTTCGATATCATGGAACATCTGCCCTGCATCCTCCCACGTCGAAGGTAGCACACGGGCAACTAAACGCAAACGATGCAATACGCTTTCATGTCGCTCTACGAGTCGTGTGAGGCGTGTGTGTGTCTGTTGCAGCAACTCTAACAACACCGCTATATACAACTCCTGCTTCGTTGCGAAATGGCGATACAGTGCTGGTTGTGTAATGCCACAAGCAGACGCAATTTGACGCGTTGATACCGCACGATATCCCTGTTCCATAAAGGGGCGATGGGCCGCTTTAAGAATAAGGCTACGTGTCTCATGCGATGTGTTAGGTTGTAATGCGTCAGACGACAATATTTTTCCTCGTACTGTTTGTTATCGTGTGATAACAGTATGGCATGGTAAGTGTGTGTTTGTCAAGGGTAACTGTAGGGGTCTAATTCTATTAGACCCTGTTGGCGATCTACAATGCTAGAGGGGGTTGAAACGCTTGCCTGCATCCTCCGATATTCGTCTATGCTAAAAGGGTGTAATGAATTAGACCCCTACAGATGAATTTATTGAACGTTCTTGTGCTTGTTTACTCAAATGGTTTTGTAGACGTTGAGCCAACTCTTTCCCATAAAGTTCCTCAACATGAAAAATGCTTACAGTTCAGGCCCCTTACGTTTTGAACGTCTGCCTTTTGGCTGTTCTTGAACCTCTCGCAAATACTGACGGATTGCCTCACGGGACGCATACCAGAAAGCTCCTCGCTTCGTCGCCTCGATTTTGCCAAGACGAGCAAGCTGACCGAGATAGTTGTTGTCCAGTCCGTAGAGTTCGGCTAACTCTTTTAATGGTATAAGATGTAGCGTACTTGCTTCACAGGCTTCTAAGTACAAATCAAGGCTATGCTCAACTGCAAGACCAACGATGTTTACAAGGTCTGTATAATCGCCTCGATGTGCCGACTGTAGTGCAGTGATATAGCGAGTACGCCATTCTCTTAGTATAAGAGCAGGTGGGTAGCCCTCCTGTATCAATTGAAGATTCATGAGTAAGCGTCCTACCCGTCCATTGCCATCAGTGAAGGGATGAAGTGCTTCAAAACCATGATGTGCGATAGCCACACGAATTATGGGGTCGTGACGGAAGGCATCATCACTATTAAGCCAGTGTACCCATTGCATCATGTACAAAGGAACATCATGCGCTGGTGGAGGAGTATATTGTGAGCCTCGTATATAGACCTGAACAGTTCTGAGTTGACCAGCCTCTTTCATAATTTTGTCCATGACCAATCCATGTATCTTCAATACCGTTTCAAGTGATATCTGAGAAGAAACGAGCGTATCCAGGAAGTCGAATGCCTCCGCGTGGTTTGTTGTTTCCAGGTATTCGCGTAAAGGATGTCCTTCAACAGTTACGCCATACTCAAGCACCATCTGTGTCTCTGCCAATGTCAAAGTATTACCTTCAATCGCATTGCTATTGTACGTAAACAGCACGCGGAAATCACCATGCAAACGTTGTACTGTATCTGGTGATAAAGGACGATATGCGTCAAGTTTCTTTTTTTTGTTTGCAATGCGCCGAGCGAGTCGAACGTCCATACGTGAGTCTTCTACCATCGCTTCGGGTCCTTTTATTGTTTCCAATTTCTTGATGAAGAAAGAAAATAATTCTGTGATTAGCATAAAACTTCACTATTCACAGAATAAAATATACCACAAAAGCTGTTTATATGTGTTATTCATGATGCGTGAAATATAATAATTCCTTGATGGGATTATTAACATGACGGGGGACATGACAGGGGCAGAGCTTCTGTCACTACTATACTACCTGCCACTTCGTGGCGGAGCCACGCGACCCCGTATATGGTAGTGACAGAAGCTCTGCCCCTGTCATGTCCCCTTGGAGGCAATACACAATTTGCATTTCCCCTCGCCTATCCCGTATACTATGTGTAGCACAAGAAAAACATACATATTTTTCCGCTAGGGGCGCTGTTTTGGCTGAGATGCTGGCACGTATCGAACGTGCTACGGTCCCTATGAACCTGATCTGGATAATACCAGCGTAGGGAAGCGGGTCACGGTCTCACCAGCGTCTCGCAGAGATTTGATACAGGCCGCAACTCCTCTTCTATCAGGAGTTGCGGCTTTTTGTATGTATGCGAGGGATGGCATGAAATTATCTGTACAGGGTGTGACAAAAACATATCATGATGGACGCAAAGCGGTAGAGGCACTGACACCAATCGACCTGACCGTTGCCGACGGCGAATTTGTGACGATCATTGGTCCAAGTGGCTGTGGCAAAAGTACCCTCTTCAATATCGTGGCAGGGGTTGATGAACCAACAAGTGGTATCGTCGCCATTGATGGGCATACTAAAAGCAAGCGTGCTGGCTTGTCGGGCTATATGCCACAACAGCCCTTGCTGTTACCATGGCGCACGGTTGAAGAGAATGTTCTGCTGGGGCTGGATGTGCGTCGTGTGCCACGCAAGCAGGCACAATATGACGCGCTCGAATTACTCAAACGCTTTGGTCTATCGGATTTCGCGCAAAACTATCCTACAACACTTTCGGGTGGGATGCGTCAACGTGTCGCTTTGCTACGTACCGTCCTCTTCAATCCGTCCTTTCTTTTATTAGATGAGCCGTTTGGGGCACTCGATGCCCTGACGCGTCTCTCGTTGCAGATGTGGCTCCTTGACTTGTGGCAATCGTTACATGCAAGTGTCCTCTTTATCACGCATGACGTGCGCGAAGCTCTCTTGTTATCTGATCGTATCTACGTTTTGAGTGCGCGACCAGCACGCGTGCTACGCGTTGTCGAGGTTGACCTACCTCGTCCGCGTCGGCAAGAACATCTCGCGCTTGCATCAGCAGTACGACTAGAACAGGAACTGCTAGAGCTACTCTTAAAGGAGCAACATGTATGATGTATCCTAAGCCGATTGTGCTGATGAAAAATGCGCGACTGCGAGGTATTGCTGGTTATGGCCCTGCCTTCGTATTGGCTTTTGCGCTATTTGCGTTATGGGAACTTATTGTTCGTGCTGGCAAGGTCAGTGTAGCCGTATTGCCAGCACCAACCGCGATTCTACAAGCATTGTTGAATAACTGGGATGTCATTTCTGGTCACACGCTGCAAACATTATTGGAGACAGTGTTGGGTCTGGCAGTCGCAACATTGCTCGGTGTCTTGCTTGCGATACTGATAGATGTATCCTTGGCTGTACGGCGTGCGGTCTATCCAATCCTGGTGACATCACAAACTATTCCCATGATTGCACTTGCTCCCTTGTTGTTGATCTGGTTTGGCTTTGATATTGGGCCAAAAATTGTTGTCGTCACACTCTATTGCTTTTTTCCTATAGCAGTTGCCTGTGCCGATGGTCTCTTGAGTGCCGACCCTGATCTTTTACGCTTGATGAAAAGCATGAAGGCGTCACGCTGGCAAATCCTCTGGTTTGTACGTTTACCAGGAGCCATGCCCTCATTTTTCTCTGGCTTACGTATTGCCGCGACCTATAGCGTCACGGGAGCAATCTTTGGTGAGTATGTGGGAGCGTATCAAGGTCTTGGTATCTATATGCAGACCTCGTTCAACTCTCATGCCGTCATTCTCGTCTTCGCGGCTATCGTCGTTACTGCCGTGCTAAGTCTCTGCTTATTTGGCCTTGTATCATTGATCGAACGTCTTGCCTTGCCGTGGTATCACGGCGCAACTGGAAAGTAGCTATTGGAAAGGACCTATTCATGAACGCTCGTACCCGTCTTGGTTTGAGTATTGGTCTGCCTATACTCCTCATTCTCGCTGTTGTCGGCGCGTTTCTTGTACAGCAACAACGTAGCAATACAACGACTACAGCGCATGGGACTCAAAAACTTATGAAGATGCAGTTAGCATTGGATTGGACGCCGAATACAAACCATACAGGCATCTATGTTGCGCTCAAGAATGGCTGGTATAGGGAGCAAGGTATTGACCTTACACTGTTGCCATACTCTAGCAGCGTATCTCCTGATGTCCTGGTGAGCAGTGGTAAGGCTGACGTGGGTATCAGTTCCACCGAGAGCATTGTAGCAGACGCGGCAGTCAAGCAGCCTGTTGTCTCTATTGCAGCAATCATGCAGCACAACACCTCGGCCCTTGTGACGCTGAAAAGTTCCGATATCACCCGTCCGAGTCAATTGGATGGTAAAACCTATGGTGGGTTTGGCGCACCATATGAAAGCGCAGTTGTAGGTGAGATTATCAAGCATGATGGTGGCAAGGGTACGTTTAAGAATGTGACGTTGAGTGTGGACGCGATGCAAGCTTTACAGACAAAGCGGGTCGATTTCGCGTGGGTCTTCGAGGGCTGGGAAGTTATTCAGGCGCAACGGCAGGGAACACAACTCAATGTTTTCCCAATCACGGATTACGGTGTTGCCGACTATTATACACCGAATATTATCAGTAGTCCCAGCGAAATTCAGCAAAAGCCAGACCTGTTACGCCGCTTCATGGCAACCACTGAGAAGGGCTATGACTATGCACGTACACACGTCCAGGAGTCGGCACAAGACCTAATTACTGTAGCTCCTAAAGGAACATTTCCCGATACAGGCTTGGTGCTAGAAAGTCAGCAGTATCTTAGCGCCCGTTATGTCGATAATGGGCGTAAATGGGGTATGCAAGATGCATCGGCATGGCACGGCTATCCAGAATTTATTCTTCATTCAGGTGGAGTACAGGATGCATCAGGGAAGACGGTCACAAGCCTGAATTTCGACGCGATGTATACAAATAAGTTCTTGTCATGAGTGCTTGATTATGTATGGATGGTTGGAAGGACATAATTATTATGAATGAATAAATTTACTAGAGTACGTCAATTGTAGGGGTCTCATTCATTACACCCTGTTGGCATAGACAAATGTTGGAGGATGTTGAAACGCTTGTCTACATCATCTAGCATTGTAGGTTGCCAACAGGTGTAATGAATGAGACCCCTACAATTGTGTTTCATCACACCCTACAACCTGCTTCCTTATCTCTCGTATAGATAATAACAACATAAAATACGCGTTGACGATAGATATATTCGGGAGGCATATTCGGTTATGAGCGATAATTGGGAGCCGCAGGACCCACTATTTAAGCAGGGTCAGCCAAATAAAGAAGAGGTAGACAAGCGGTTAGAGGAAATTAGAAAAGCCGTGACGCAAAGCGCGAACGAGGCACAACAGCGTATCAAGCGTGTCGTTGATAAGGCCAGCAATTACTGGCAACAGGCGCAAACGGCACCAACCCCACGTCAGGCAACTAGTCTTGATGAGCAGCGTATTCGTCAGCTTGCCAACATGTGGAGCAATGAGAACTGGCGTGTCGCAAAAGACCTCGGCACCTATATGGATATTGTTTCATCGCAAAACGATGAAGTATGGGAGGTCACGGTACAGACGCGCTGGGAAACGCGAGCGATGGAGTCCGTCACCGAGCCGTATACGGGTCGCTCTGCCACGAACAAGCCTCAACCAGTTCTACCCGTATGGGACTATGATTTGCCAGAGGTGACAAGCCTCAAGGCACCTGCTAGCCGTACCAAGCTTGAGGGTTTGGAGGAAGTCGCAGCGTGTATGACCTGTAATGGAACGGGTCGAACGCTGTGCGCTTCCTGTAATGGGCGTGGCTGGATCGTGTGTCCCGAATGTAAGGGTCGCACAAAAAAGAAATGCACTACCTGTCGCGGGCGCGGCTATGTAGCTGACTGGACGGTAGGCGAAAAGAAACCATTCTTCCAGAAACAGGCCGAGAATGTCGCGAATTCGGTGGGCGAACGAGTGTCGGACGTGTTCGAGACCATTCGTCAGCAGGGGGTGCCAATTCCTAATCCCGTTGATGTCGATCCCGCGAGCAAAGGAGCGACTGTGCCGTGCCCGGATTGTATCAATGGCGAAGTTGACTGTTCCTGTGGCAATGGCAAGCGTGTATGTGCAACCTGTGAAGGGACAAAAATGTCATTGTGTGCCAACTGTGGGGGTACAGGCAAGGTTGTGCGTCGGCGTGAGATTGCACGACGGTTCGACCTCAATGTCCAGACACGCATCATTGGTGAGAGCGTTATTCCACAGCAGCAACTTCTTAATGCAGGTGGTGAACTTGTCTATAATGCTGAAGTTGATGATACTTTTCTGCCGGATGTCGCGCCAAACGGCGTCCCAATGGACGTGTGGAACACTGCTGTAGCACTTGTCAATTCAGAACGCCAGGAGAAGCTGCGCGGTACTACAAAACCATTGCAGCCAAATGATAGTACGCAATCAGCGTCACGCGCAACTTTGCAAGTCGTGGAACTGGTACGCATACCCTACACGCGTGTCAACTATCGTTATGGCAATCAAGAATATGCCTTCTGTGCTTACGATGCTGAGGGACGTGAGAAATTCTATGCGGACCGCTACCCTGCCCGTTGGGAGCGCATAGAGCGATTGGTCAAGGCCATCTCGACCGATCTGCTCACACCGGGGCAACCCAATGAGCAACCGCCTACAAATACTACTTATGGTGGTGGCTATCGTGTCCCTGTAGAGGTTCCGCCCTACAACATTACAGAAGAGGGCGACGAGGATGCCACTGATAAGAAGTAGCCTGTAGGGACCGATGTATCACATCCTCTTGGCTATTGTGATGCCGACAAGGACGTGATACATCAGTCCCTAATGAATTTTAACACCCGAATCCAGCAATGGCGGTAGGGGCAGCAATTCATTGCGCCCAATGATGGGGGCCGTGGGGCAAACGTCCCCACAACGCCTCTCGTGGCAACGCGGACCCCTCCCCGACCCATCGTTGGGCGCAATGAATTGCTGCCCCTACCGAGGAAATTACCGTTTTCGGTTATCAAAGTTCATCAGGTGACATATCCTGATTAAATTGTTCATTTAACAGTGACCATCGTTACCGGTGTTGTACCAGCGATCTTTGAAAGTGTTGTTCGGATTGAGGCCGTCAGGTTTTGCCAGTAGATGTTGTTTGTTGTCTTGCATCACAATGGCACTATTGGCAAAGGAACTGATAGTAGAAAGATTTGCACCGTTCGTATTGCTTCTCGCTTGCGGATTCGTCCAGCCAACATAGTGAAAGTCTGCGAGATCGGTCAAGCTACTGCTACAACTTGGACGCTCGTCGATCCATTCCGCGCTTTGCATATCAGGCTTAAACTTACTATCAGGCACAGTATAATTCAGCGTGAAGCCTGTTGAGAGATTTTTGATGGCGATATGGTTTTTATTCGTTCCCGTGCTATAGAGATTATAGTCTACTTCACCCGTAAATGCATTCGCGCAACTAAAGCTTTGCCGACTGATTATGGGCGGATTTGGATATAACTCATAGAAGATATGGAAACGCCCATCGGTAAGCAGTGCGGTTCCCACTTGCAGGAGATGCTGATTCCCATACACACCACCAATACCAACCCATTGTGCCACTAAATGATTGTTATCAACAGGTCCTGACGTACAAGGAGTGTTCCAATTCCCTGTTACCTGCTTGAAGCCACTGCCTGAACCGGCCCCGACATAGAACCCAGCCCAGTTTGAAGAACTGACGGCGTTTGTATTTGGCAATGCACTTGCAGGAAGCAAACCAGAGTTGCGCGGTAAAGGTCGTATACTTCCATGCAGACCAAACGTGTGTGAAGGAACCAAAAGATCAGCCGATAAACTCGTACCATGCGCGAAGGATGCCGTAAGAGCAAAAAGAAAAACACTAAGAGCAATAAGAGTTAAAAAAATAGAACTGATCCCGTGTATAGACTTACGCATACAATGTAAAACTCCTTCATTGGATATAGCTACATAAATGTATACTATTTTATAGAATGAAGCAATAAGCAAAGCTCAAATAGCAATAATGGTTTTGATGGCTATAGACCTGTTTCTGCAATTGCAGAAACAGGTCTATAGCCATCAAAACCATTATCTGTGCTGGCAAAACACGTTAAGGTTTTTCTCCCCATACAGTGAGCAGAATCGTGACTCCGCTGAAATCTTCTACCTGTATCTCTTCCAATACCTGTGTATGCAGTTCTGCATACGCTTCTGGGGTGATAACCTTTGTACCAAAGAGAAGTGGCTGCACCAGTTCAAGCGCAAATTTTATGTCCTCGACCCCTTCTTCGTGCGCTTCCATATCAAAGGAGTAGTCGAGAACATGCGCCTTACTTTGAATATTTTGTATCCCGATTTGTTTGAGCAATGGGCGTAACATAGCGATCATCCCTGCGTTATGTCCTGTTGGCGAAAAACTACGTCCTGCTCTAAATTGTGCCTCGTTGAGAAGTGCCATAAATCGCTCGTGGGCAGGTTTGTTCGTGAAGCCATACTCGCCTTCAGTGAGACGTAGTATGCCACCAGAACGTAGTGTGCGTGTACATTCCATCAAATACGGTCTCCATTGAGCAGGTGGAACAAAGCCAACAATGGTACGCATGTTCACAATATCAAACGCTGCATCAGGAAAGTTGAGCGGTTTCAGAGCATTCATTACCAAGAAATGGGCATTGTGCAACTTCCGTACCTGTGCATGGGCCTTTGCATAGTTAATCGTGTTCTTACTAATGTCGATGCCCGTAACGTCGATGTGCGGATAGTGTTGTGCTACCTCATTTACCCAGCCACCAGGACCACAGGCAACATCCAGGATACGTGTCACACCGGGGAGGTCAATGTCTTCTTGCTCTGGGAAGACGCCACCCATGCCTTTTGTCATCAATCTATCTTGATCGAGGAGACGTGCCATTTCTAGCGCACTTTCAGCATCTATCAGATAGGTATTTTCTGTCTGTCCCTGCTCGTCGCTTGGTTGTGTCATATACTACTCCTGTTCTGTGTCATCGTGGGTTCCATATGGAATACGCAATAATTCTTCCTCTACATCTTGCAATACTTTCGCTTCGGCTTCCAATCGTGAAAGAGGTTTGCCATACATTGCTCGCATATATTGCGTGACTCGTTGCTGAAAGTGGCATAGATACGTTTGTTGCACATCATGATCCGGCATAACGCCCAGGGCGATTTGTCCAACCTTAAAAAAATTGTGAGGCTCAAAGCTCAGAGTCAGTAGATTAGCATAGCTTTTAATCACATCTTGTAGTGTTGGCAGAAAATAATTCTGTAGCGGACTTGACAGGTAAAGACAACCTGCTACGCGGTCTGCCTGTAACAATGGACATGCTATCGCGCTCTCTTCCCATTCGACAGTATGTGTAGGGAAGAGGCGTTTCTTCTCTTCTCTGTTGTGTATGATGATGGTACGGCCCTCTACGACCGCATATCCCTGTGGAGACTCGATGGCTAAAAAGCCTATCCTATTGCGCAAATGACTGTGCCACGGTGATGTGCCACGTCCCATATCTTCACGCAAACTGCGTACCACACCATCTGCCGCGGGAGGCATACACACACTCACGCTTACTGCCAGTCCTGCAGGTATGGGATCAAGGTGGCTTAGTATTTGCTGGATAATGGTGATGCGGATTGAGGAGGAGCGCAACAATGGAGGATTGGAGGTATATGCTTGTAGCACACGTTCATAAAACGCGGACGGAATTTCCTGCGCCACCTCCTCTACCCTAATCCCTTCCGTCAAAAACTCTGAAAACTCTTCGGGGATCAACTCAAGTAGTTGAAGACGGTAGGAGGGCAGAGCCTGCACCAGACGGTGCAGGCTCTCTATACGTGGATGAGACTTGTTTGTTGCCCAACGGGTCAATGTGACATTATTGACACCGATCATGCGAGCGATGCGTGATCGCTCGTGTGGGTCGTTGATAACTTTCCCTAAAAGAGTACGCCATGCATATACTTTTTCACCATTATTATTGACGTACTGCCCACTATACATATGTTTTGCTCATTCATTTCACCGTTTATTCTAGTTCATGTAATATATTCTGTTATCACTGCATAGAATACGGTATGTATGGTCGTTCGTCAATAAAAATCGTGTGAAATATTAGACTATTACACATTTCGTGCCTTCCATCCGTGAAAGATAAGAGCGACAATCGTATAGGCTTTGCTGTTATTACCACTACTACCTGTTCTCGACAAGTGTTTATTGTTGTGTTACACTTCTTAATGATGTTTTTTTGTCCAATGGATGCCCCGATTGTGTCAAGATAATCCCTGCTTCAGCACGATGGTAGGACTCGTGCGAAATCTAATAGCCCACAATTGAAACTGTACAGTAGGCATTATGCGTATAACAAGTAAGATGCCCACCTTTGGACGGAGAAGCATCAACGTTACTCACAGGCGTCTATAGAAAGACGTGGAGTAACTCTATAAAGGAGAATGACTATGCTTGCATCATTATTGGTACTTGCTGACGGAATTACTATTAAGCTTGGCAATAACGTTTTCTCTATTGGTGTCGATCTTATTCTCTACCTCATCATTGCAGCCATCGTGGGCTATGTCGCGGAACGTATTGTGCGGTCTAGCGTACCCTTTGGCATCATAGGCTCGATCATTGTCGCGCTCATTGGTATCTGGCTGATGACGCGAGTGCTCATTATCAATGGTATTCCCGACATTACTGTGCTCGGCGTCCCTCTCATAAGAGCATTGATTGGTGCCATTCTGCTCGTACTCATATGGCGAGCGATTACCTACAGAAGAGTTACACGACGCGCATAATAGATGAAATAAACACAAGAAAGCGGATGTGCTATAAGCACATCCGCTTTCTTGTGTTTATTTCATCTATTCTTTCAACAGGATTTTGAGATCGGTTGTCACCTGGTCAGAACTAAAACTGTTGCCACCAAAGAAGGCACGTTCGTGTCCTTGTTTGTCGATAATATAGATTGCAAGTGTATGGTCAACGGACTGTTGCTGGCCTTGTGCATATACATTGTAGGCGTCCCATATAGGAGACAACGTATTCTGTGTTCCTATCAGATAGTGCCAGTAATTCTGCATATTGTGTTGCAATGTAAATTTTTGCACGGATTGCAGTGTATCACCTTTGGGGTCGGTGCTTACTGCGATAACTCCTATTTTAGAAGCGTCGCTGCCAAGCGTAACCATAGATGAGTGCAAACGTTCCGCAGTGAGTGGACATTGGTCAGGACAGTGTGTATACAGAAATGTTAGTACGACCGGACTTCCTTTGAATTGTGCAAGCGAAATCTGCTTGCCGTTCTGGTCAGTCAGCGTAAAATTTGGTGCGGGCGTACCTCCAAGATCACTCCCCTGCAATCCCACTGAACCTGCGGACGCAGTATCAGAAAACATGCCTTTATTATTCTGTATGACCGTGACAATGACCACAACCAATACTGCTAAGGTAATGACCGAGAGCCGTGAGGCAAGACGCCAATTCATAATATGCTGTGCCTGACTTCCTTAGAAACGAAGAACTCTATCAATAACCATGATCGCGAAGATCGCCGCGAGATAGCAGTTAGAATACCAGAAGATGGTACGCGCCCAATTTTTGTTTTGATCAACCATCAGCTTTATTGCCATATACAGCAGAATACCACCGAGGATGACAGCAGAGACAAGATAGATATAGCCCATGGTATGCGTCACGAATAGAATCAGCGTCACCGCCAATAGCATCAGCGAGTATAACATAATTTGCTTGCGTGTCTCGCGTTCACCCATCATCACAGGCAACATAGGGATATTGGCCTTCTCATAGTCTTTTTGAATGAGCAACGACAACGCCCAGAAGTGCGGTGGCGTCCAGTAAAAGATGATGGCGAACAACCAGAGTGCTGGCATACTCAACGAGTTTGTTACGGCAGCCCAGCCAACAAGTACAGGCACAGCACCAGCGGCACCACCAATGACAATATTTTGTGCCGTTGTGCGCTTCAGACCCAGCGTGTATACAAATACATAGAATAGGATCGCAGCAGAGGCTAGTATCGCACTCAACAGGTTCACCAAAAAGTAGAGGACTATGAATGAACCGAGTCCTAGCACAATACCAAAAATCAACGCTTGCCGGGGTTGAACCCTGCCAGAGGGCAGTGAACGTCTTTGAGTACGTCCCATGAGCTGGTCGATATCACGGTCAATATAGCAATTGATGCAGTTCGCGCTACCAGCCGCCATCGCTCCACCAAGCAGTGTTGCGAGTAGGAGGCCAAGCGAAGGAAAAGCACCTTTTGCAATCGTCATCGCCGCCGCCGTTGTTCCCAACAGGAGAACCGTTACATGCGGCTTAATGAGATTAATATAGCTAGAGATTGTTTGGCGGATTGGCCCAGCTTCGCGCTTGCGCGGCATCGGTGGTGTCACCACCACATCTTCTGTGCCATGTAAAACCTTCATGCAAAATCCCCTTTGATACGTAGTTAGACATTGCACATTGTCGTCCTTTCACCTGATGCCATACTTGCAGGGACAAAGCTTCACCTTACAAATCCCTGAACGTAGCAGGACAAATGATACAATACATGCTATGTATATTGGGAGCAAGCGAGGCATGACAGGGGCAGAGCCGCTGTCATGCTCACTCCTGACTACGAAGAATGGAGTTCACAACGTATGAGTAAACTTACTTCTATGACAGAGGCTATCGCTCGTTATGTACCAGATGGAGCCTCGGTCGCACTAGGATTAGCCCTTGAACCATTGATTCCCTATGCGGCAGGCTTCGAGATAATTCGGCAACAACGGCATGATCTTACGCTAATTGGTCCTATTTCTGATGTGCTGTTCGATGTGCTCATTGGAGCAGGTTGTGTCACAAAGATAACAGCGGCATGGTTGGGCAATGTGAGTGAAGGGTTAGGGCATTGTTACCGACGTGCTACCGAGAAGGCTATTCCTCATGCGATTACGATAGAAGATCATAGCAACTTTACCATTGGGCTGGCATTGCTTGCGGCTGGTTTAGGTTCTCCCTATATTCCGACGCGCTCGCTTCTGGGGAGTGACATTCCACGCCAGAACGCGACTTTCCGTCAGGATGTATCACCTTTCGATGGGACACCACTTCTGCTTGTACCTGCGCTTCGTCCTGATGTGACGATTCTGCATGTACAACGCAGCGATGAGGAAGGCAACATTCACCAGTGGGGCAATCTGGGGGTGTGTGAAGAGGCCATGCTAGCGGCGCGGAACGTGCTGGTGGTCGCGGAAGAAATTGTGCCAAAGTCTGTGATTGTGAGCGACCCGAACCGTGTGCTTGGTCCTTCGTTTAAGGTCCGTGCGGTTGTGCATGAGCCGTTTGGAGCACATCCCTCGATGGTGCAGGGATACTATAACCGCGACCATGCGTTTTTTCACGAGTATCATGAGCAGACGCGCACAGTAGAAGGCTTTCAGCAATGGCTTACTACATGGGTGCATCAGACATCAACACGCGCTGACTATCTCACATTACTTGGCGAGGAGCGCGTGCGGCGTCTGGACATTCAAGAACATCGCTATGCCGCGCCCGTTGATTATGGTTACTAAGGGAAGGGATGAAAGTATGACACACGCGATGGACTACACACCACGTGAATTAATGGTCGTCTGTGCCGCACGGCAGATACAGGAAAACGAGCGTGTTTTCGTGGGGATGCGCCTTCCTTTGCTCGCCTTCGCACTCGCGAAACGCACCCATGCACCACATTGTATTGGATTATTCGAGACCGGCATTATGCGTGATACCTCTTCGACTGAATTGCTCTACACGATGGGTGATCTCCCAAATATCGCCGAGGCATTGTGGACGACTCGCACCGTGAATTTGCTTGGCCTGATGGCAGCTGGCGAGATTCAATTAGGCTTTATCGGGGGAGCAGAAATTGACCGTTATGGCAATCTCAACACCTCAACGATTGGTACTGATTGGTCTCACCCAAAGGTGCGCCTCCCAGGAAGTGGGGGTGGGGCAGATATCGCCTCGCTTGCACACCGTCTCGCCATCATCATGCCACATGATAAGCACAGGCTACGTGAGCGCGTGGACTTTATCACGAGTCCCGGCTATGGCTATCCCGATGAACACGGACTCGCAGGTGCTGCATGGCGACAACATGTCGGTTTGCCCCGTGGTGGTCCAGCCGCCTTGATTACTACCATAGCTGTCTTCACGTTTGATCCCGCTAATGGCGAGGCCGTGCTACAATCGTATCACCCCGGTACCACTATCGAACAGGTGCAGGAGCAGACAGACTGGCCTCTACGCCTCGCGCCCGATTGTGCTGAAACGGTTCCACCCAGCACAAATGAGTTACGCGTGATTCGCGCGTGTGACCCACAAGGTGTGTGGACGAAGTAACAATAGAAGAAGTGTCTGTAGGGACCAATGATGCAGATGAACGAAATAACATAGTAATAAGCTCCACGGACGGCCATTCGCGTATCTATCTTTTTTGTTATTTGAACAAGCTTGTGCTGGTCCTATCGTGCTTGTCCACAACTATAGCATGTGATATAATAAGGAAGGTAGGATTCCACTTTTGAGACCCCTCCGCCCTATACAATTCATGCTTCAAATTGATATCGCCTTCTGGCTATGTCTGACTTTTTTTGGTGAGGATGATGATTTATGGAACTTGGTAATATTAGGCCAGTGAGTATTGTTGATGAAATGACTGGTGCGTATCTCGACTACTCGATGAGCGTTATAGTGAGTCGCGCACTACCCGATGTACGCGATGGCTTAAAGCCCGTCCATCGGCGCGTCTTATATGCTATGGAAGATATGGGTCTCCAATCGACAAAGCAATTTCGTAAGTGTGCAGGTACCGTTGGTGAAGTCCTGAAAAGCTATCACCCACACGGTGATGTTGCTGTCTATGACGCCCTTGTGCGTATGGCTCAATCCTGGTCTATGCGCTATCCCCTCGTGATGGGGCAAGGTAACTTTGGTTCCCAGGACGATGATCCACCAGCCGCCATGCGTTATACAGAGGCAAAGATGGCAGCGATTGCCGATGAACTATTGCGTGACATCGACAAGGATACCGTTGATTTCGCACCAAACTATGACAACCAGACCGAAGAGCCAACCGTCCTCCCTGCCCGTCTGCCTAACCTGCTCTTGAACGGTTCTACGGGTATCGCGGTAGGTATGGCAACTAACATCCCCCCCCATAACTTGAATGAAGTGTGTAGCGGTGTGATTCACCTCATCGACAATCCAGAGGCGACGACCGAAGAACTCTCGCACATCATCCGTGGCCCCGACTTCCCAACTGGCGGTATCATTCATGGGCGCGAAGGTATCCGCAACACCTATCTCAATGGACGAGGGCGCGTCGTGGTACGCGCACGAACAAACTTTGAACAGACCGAGAAGGGCCGTACCAGCATCATCGTGACCGAACTTCCCTATCAGGTGAACAAGGCCGAACTGGTCAAGAAAATCGCGGAATTAGCTCGTGACAAGAAGATTGAAGGCATCTCCGAGGTACGTGATGAGTCTGACCGTAACGGTATGCGTATGTACATCGAGTTGAAGCGCGACTCCAACCCTGAAAGTGTGTTGAACACACTCTTCAAGTACACCGCCATGCAGAGTGCATTCAACGCGAACATGCTGGCTCTAGTAGATAAGCAGCCACGTACCCTGCGTCTCAAGGACTTCTTACAGTATCATATCAATCATCGAGAAGTCGTCATCACACGGCGCACACAGTATGAACTGGCAAAGGCCGAGGCACGGCGTCACATCCTGGAAGGCTTGAAGATTGCCCTCGATCATCTCGATCAAGTCATCGCGACCATTCGCGGTTCGCAAACCAGCGACGAAGCGTTGAAGAACCTGCAACAGCAGTTCAGTTTCTCGGATGAGCAAGGCAAGGCCATCCTGGATATGCGTCTGGCACGTTTAGCCGCTCTCGAACGCCAGAAGATTGAAGACGAACTCAAAGATGTGTTGCAACATATCGACTACTACAATATGTTGTTGAGCGACATCAACGAGATCCGCAAGTTGATTAAGGCGGACCTGAAAGAACTCATGGAGAAGTACGGCGACCCACGTCGTAGTGAGATCGTTGAGTCGGAAACGGGCGATTTTAAGAGTGAAGACCTCATTCCCAATGAAGAGGTCGTCGTCACGTTGACTGAGAAGGGCTACATCAAACGCTTACCCTCTAACACGTATCGAGCGCAGAGACGCGGTGGACGTGGTATTACTGGCATGGTGACACGTGAGGATGACGCGGTGCAACATCTGCTGGTCACACACTCGCATGATAGCTTGCTTTTCTTCACGGATCGTGGACGCGTCTTTCAACTACGTGTCTATGAACTGCCCGATACTGGCCGTACCGCGAAAGGTGAGCATCTCATCAATCTCATCTCCATTGAGCAGCGTGAACGTATCACGGCGATTGTGCAGGTGCCAAAGGGCGTGAGCCGTGACTTCATGATTGTCGCCACGAAGAAGGGCGAGGTCAAGAAGACAGCGATGGAAGAGTTCGAGGTGGTACGACGCAATGGCCTGATCGCGATGGACCTTGAAGAGGATGATGAATTGATCGGCGCGAAACTCGCCCACACGGATGATGATGTGCTGATGATTACCGCGCAGGGGAACGCGATTCGCTTTACCGTTGCGGAACTACGCTCGGCATCACGTACCAGTGGTGGTGTGCGTGGCATTCGTCTGGGCAAAGGCAATACGGTTGTCTCGCTGAACCTGACGCCCGCGAATAGTGAACTACTGGTCGTTACCGAGTTTGGCTATGGTAAGTGTACGCCTATCGACGATTATCCACTGCAAACCAGAGGTGGTGGCGGTGTGTTGACCGCGAAAGTGAACGAGAAGACTGGACGCGTTGCAACCGCTCGTATCCTGACGGAAAAAGACAACGACCTGATGATTATCTCGGCGTCCGGTGTCGTTATTCGTATGGACGTAGCCAACATCATTCGTGGTGGACGTGCCACACAGGGGCGCCGTATGATGAATCTTGGTGAAGGAGATACAGTTGTTGCCGTTGCTACCACAAACGGCAAGAAGCTAGAAGATGCTTCCGAAGGCACTGTCGAGGAAGAGGGGGCCGAGGTCGAGAGTGTTGAGGTTGAGGAAATACAGGTGCCTGAAGAGGGCGTCGATGCTGCCGATATCGTCGAAGAGACCGATGGTGATGAGGATGATGCATCAGTGATAGAGACAGAATAAACTGTAGGGGTCTAATTCATTACACCCTGTTGGCATATCACAATGTTGGAGGACATTGACAAGCGTTTCAACATCCTCCCAAATTGTGCGTCGCCAGCAGGGTGTAATGAATTAGACCCCTACATTAGTTTTGCGTATAGCCAAGCACATCAGTGCCACCGGGGGCACCATGGAAATTGAAGTACATTGGACGTTCCGCTACTATTTTCGGGTTCGACCCCAGTGCTTGCACTGTGAGCGAGACCGAGTAAGAGTCAGGTCCCAGGTTATTGTTCGCTTGCGCGATTGGCACAACGAGCGAGTTGATGCTAACCGTTTTGCGGCTTTGCGCTTTGACCACCACTTGCTCCTGTAACACATACGTGTCCACAAAAAGTGTGATTGCCACGGTTTCATCGTTTGCCGTCGGATTTTGCAGTGTCAGGTATTCATCAAATGAACCTGCCGTATAGCCTTCGGCAAAGGCATAGACGTTATGTGCTGCTGGTCCAGCTTCACCAACGGTCTCCGTGGCACCCGAAATCCTGGCACTGCCCTTATGGAAGTACATCAAGCGGTCCACAACGATGTTTGCCGTCGAGGTGACTTCAACCGATGAGGCAGTTGAGGTACGACACGGATTGATATCACAGGTGCCACTTGGTGCGGTGTTCGCGTGATTCACATCGAAGGAGATGTGATTGAGCGCGGGCACACTGACGGTGATCGCTTGCTTGTGTCCATTGTCGTATTCAAGTGTGATGGTCGCGTTGGTTGGGGTTGTGCTAAAGTTTGCCAGATTCAGGTACTCCTGAAAGTTTGTGCCTGTATAGCCCTCGGCGAAGAGCCAGTCCGTTCCAGGATGTGTTGCACCGACAACACTCATCGCGCCAGTTGTCGCGCCACCTGCATTTGTAATCGTATCGCTAAAGTAGGTGGGACGCTCGACAACGATGGAATGATCGCTTTGTACGCTGACCGATGTCTGCTGATACAAGTTCAACGCAAGTGGTGTCGCGGTACCGCGATGAAGGGGCGCAATCGCCACCGTTTGTGTAGGGCAAGCCGATTGGCTTGATTGTCCACATGCACCTGTGTAATATGTCACGGTGACATTGGCGGTCTGTGACGAACTTGGGTTGAGCATGGTGAGATAGGAATAGTACGTGCGTCCAGAGTTACGCGAGTCCACCGAAGGGAAGTAGTAGGCACTTTGTGGATTCGTCGCTCCCATCACATCTGTACCACTCTGAATTCCTTTATACGAGAAGTACATCGGGCGTTCAACAACAATACCGGGGCCACCATTCGCAACCTGCACGATTGCTGACACTGCCTGTTGGAGGTCGCCTGTCTGGACATGCAGGTCCTGGTTGACGCTGACCGTGGCTCGTGAACTTGCCGCTATGGTATGCGTCACGACAACCGCCGCTTTGCCTTCAAAGAGGTAGGTGATATTGACTGTTGCCGACTGATTCACACTTGGATTTTGTATTGTGAGATATTCCTGGAAGCCATTGCCCACACTACCTTCGGCAAAATACCAGGTCGTATTTGCCGGTGATATACGTGCTGATCGCTGGCTTTGTGCAAGGGCAACAAGGTTTGTGGCGAGTGTGTACGCCTTGTAACTGCCCAGACCCGTTGCCATGTCATAGTTGCTGGTTGTGGGATACAACCCGTTATTCAAGTTATTGTAGTCATCGTTGCCAGAGGTCACATCGTGGAAACTGTTCGCGTACTTTGTTGCATCGCTGGCAACTTGATAGAGAAGTGGGTTGACAAAGCCAAGATTGAAGCCACCCTGTCGAATCGACATTTCGTTTGTCATCGCCATCATCGCGGCCCACATTGGAGCCGCCGCAGAGGTGCCACCTATGCTGTTCCACGGACGTGTCGGGTCGCATCCAGCCTGTGTCGCCGTACAGTAAATGAGATAGCCGTTGTTTGGGTCCGCATGAAGCGATACGTCTGGTGTCTCACGACAGAAACTGCCCGATGGTGCGCTACATAAAGCTGAGACACTGTTACTATTATTGACGCCGGGGCCACTTTGCCATGACGGAGCCGTCCAGTATTTGCTGATACCACCACCAGAGGCACCACCACTATATTGTACCTGTAGTTGCGGGTGGATTGTTCCATGCTACCTCGCTGCCATAAGCCGATGATGAGCTATTGATAGAGAGTGTTGTACCGCCAACACTCGTGACGAATGGCTGTGATCCAGGGTCGCCTGCACTCAGACCTGTGAATGGATGTGACCCATTGCTCGTTGTATCAAAGGCACAACCCGCGCTCCCACTATCACCCGATGCGGCAAAAACGGTTTGTCCCTGTGCGGCGGCTGCCGTAAACAGAATGTTTTCCTGCTGTATCTCGTTGGGGTCCATGTTCAGTTCGCAATCACCCCAGCTTGTGCTGATAACGGGTACCGCATCCTGCACAATTTGTGCCCATTGCGCGAGACGGTCAGCTTCATTGTTGCCAGACTCGTAAATGACAAGCCGTCCAAGTTGTGGGGCTGTACTCAAAATCAATTGTGCGTCAAGCTCGACCTCTACGATGCCGCTATCCGATGAGACGGGGGAAGAGCCGGCAACGACCGTCTGAATAGAGGTATGACTATGACCATAGCAACTTGCATACGTCGTCAGGTCATTCATGTTGAAGGTGTCTAGCTCGAAGAGGGCAACCGATTGACCTTCGCCATGAATGTTTGCATTATACATGTCGCTCAGGTTGTATGCTGCAGCCGTTTGATCGGCGGTCAGATAGCGTCCCTGTGAGTCATGCCCAGGACAGGTCGTCGTCAGGGGTGCATGAATATCTTGAGTACGTGCTCGCGTACTCAATGGTGGATGCTGTAAACGGACCGCGTTGTTCAGCCCTGCGAAACTCTGTACCTGACTGGCGAGCCACGCCGGAAGCAGTGGGTCCGTATCATTTGCATAGTAGTGAATGCCACTTGGAGCAGTATAGTTTTTAAGCGTGACCCCAAATGTGCGATTCGCCTGTGCGACTGTACCACTAAAAGCAATAAGCAAGCGATTTGTATAGGTATGGGTGATGGTGAACCCTGCCATTTGTAAGTAGTGTTCTACCGCGTTATACGTTGCTTGACTGGGGCTAAACGTCCCCTGGTACTGGGCAGCCGTGAGATAGCGGTGGTAGTTCACCGAGCCGGGACGCGAGATGTCCTGTACATACAGCGTCAAGGCCGCCTGATTGGGAACTCGTAAGCCAATAGACAGCGAAATGCGTTGTTGCGTATCGGCGGTTCCATTGAGACGACTCTGCTTGAGTATTGCCGGATGTGAAATAGGAAACGTAACGGATGTATTTGCTGACGCTGCCCGTGCAGGTGCAAAACGCAGAAATTGAAATGCGCCTACACCGATAATACAAAACACCGCGAGTAGCGATGCGATAAGAACAAGTACACGACCATAGGAACGGTCCCTATGTGCGTGTCTCATGCCCGACGGATTCTCTGATGGCATGAAAAATTCCTCCCTTTCAACCTAACCTCAAAAAATAGTAAAAAATTTGTTGTATGTGTTGTGTCGCGGTGGGCAAGGAATCCTTGCCCACCGCGACACAACACATACAACAACCTGTTATCAGCCGTGCCATTGTTTGGCGAACTGCTGTGTCAGGTTCAGGTACTGATTGCCATAATGAACGCTTGGTTCGATCATGGCACCCTCGAACCATTCGTTAAATGTGGTGATGGTGATCCAGTCCGGTGTGCTGCTCATTGCGGCACGCCAACTCGTCGCATACGTTGCTCCGTTGTTACGCGGAACACTATACGTTCCCTGTCGTCCTGGCACGCGCGTATCATCATAGCCCGGTAGCACACCTGCCGCCCATATTTTCTGCGTGTGGTGTGCCTGATTGTAGGCGTTAATCTCGTTACGAAAACCCTGATTGACCTGTGTCATCGTGCCATGCTGAATACCCCAATAACCTGCACTGAACAGGTGAATGCCATCGAAGACATCCAACAAACTCATGTCGAGTCCCTCAGCCGACCAGATCATGGTGTGATTTGGGTCAATTTGACTCCGAATATACGCCCACTCACCGAGAGTACGCCCGTTGCCGAGCGGATTCCAGAAGAACAAGACAGGTTTCCCATGCCAGTGAAAGAAATGGGCGTTTGTGCTATAGTGCTGCGCGACATAACGCAAGCCATCCATCATCTTGTCCTGGCTGTTCAGTGCCGGAGCATCGCTCTCGATATAGAGCGAGGACGCGAAGCGGAATCCTGTGCTTTGCTCTAGCGTAGTCGCGTGAGCCAGTACCTTTCCAAAGTTCTTGTCGGTGTTGTCGTTGGGACCCCACCATGAACCAATGAAGCCTGTAATGCCCGCGTTTGCAGCCTGTTCGACCTGACGATCAACCGTCGCATCGTCGCTAGAGTCATACTGCGGATTTGGCAAGTCCGACATGTGGCAGGTACACCAATCCGAGTGGTGATACCACATGTAGTAGAAGGCTAAAACTGGCTTATTATAGTTCACCGTCACAGGGGGATGTGTAGGTGTAGGTGTCGCAGGTGGAGTTTGTCCCGGCACCACCTTCAAGCCAACATGGAACCCTCTCGGCTTTGTACCACTTGCCTCGGCCCACCCATAGTTGAGGACACCAAGGATGGTAAGCAGCAAAAAGGCGACAAGCACCGTCGAACGAACCAATGAAGATGTGCGAAGCATATGAGGACGGAAGATACTTGAATGAGTTTGAAGCTCATCAATACTGTGCTGTCTACGAAACAAATGCATGAAACCCTCCCTTTGTATCCAAGATACACCCCACTTCCAAATTCCACTTCGTCACGCATCTGCACTACGAGAGTACAGCATATTCACAGGATAACACTATTTTTGTGGAGGGCATAGTAAATGGGAGGATGGTACTGTATGAGCGAGGCTAATTAATGTAATTAAATGAATGGAAATTTCTGTAGGGGCCATAATTCATTACGCCCTCGTGACTCATCACAGGCCGAACCAGGGCGTAATGAATTATGGCCCTACATCCAAATGAATTTGTTAAATTGCATCGATAGTCAATAAGAGCATTACCATTGCTTATCAAGCGAGCCACTCTAAGATGTCGCTTGCTCGCTCTCTCACCTCGCTGTCCTCGTCTTGCAGTGCCTGAGTAACAGGTGCGTGAATTTTCGTGCTTGTCTCTTCTGAGAGGTCATCTCTACGTTCTGTGCAGAGTTCCCATAGTGCCTCAATCGCCCACACACGCACCTCTCGATTTGGGTCTCGAAGAGCGATAAGCAGTGCATCAGTTGCTCGCTCATCTCGTAGCCAACACAGCATGAGTCCTGCATACAGACGCTGGTGAGTATCCTGGTCTTGCAGGGCGTGAATAAGCGAATTTACCGCGCGAGCATCCGCAAATTTCCCCAGACCCTGCGCTGCGAAGCAGCGTATTTCCTCATCCTCATCGGTGAAGAAGACGTGTAGCAGTGGTTCTAATGTTCGCTCATCCTTCAGATAGCTCAGTGCTTCAACAACCTGTCTGCGTACCTTCCTGTCTGTGTCGTGTATTAACCCCAACAATGGCTCAACAACTCGCGGATCGCTATCCTCGTACCATGCCTCGACTGCCTCTGCGACGGCTTCCCGTACACTACTCTCTTCATCTTGCAGTGCCTGGAGCAAAGGGGGAAGTACCGCGTCTCTATGTGCAGCGTCAAACCAAGCAAGGTGTGCGTCTTCTGCTAATCCGGCAAGAGCTAAGGCGGCCTCGCGACGAACGTCGTGCTGTTCATCACGCAATGCTGCAAGCAGGGGTGGAAGAACACGAGCATCGACAATATCACCTAACGCTGTCGCTGCTGCTTGTCGTGCATCTCCATTTTTAAGTTGTGCGATTAATGCAGCAATGCTTTCCTGCTGAGCTGATGTATGCTCACGCTCGTACATCCTTTGCTCGATAACATCAAGAGTTCCAAGAACATCCTCTGCTACAAAGCGCACGTTCTCATCATCACTGGATAAGGCGTCAAGAAGCGCAGGGCGAGCTATACGCGTCTCAACACGTTTTCCCACGAAAAATTCGGCTCTTACACGAAAATCGAGCAGACGGTAAAGGAGATAGTGTGTCGAGGGCAGCGAAGTAACGTGCAGTGCGGCAACAATCTTCGACACCTCTACCTCATCTCGTATTCGATAGAGCCTTCGCAGCGTATCTTTGGACGGTTTCTCTAGAAAAGCAATAATTTCTTGTGCATTCAGAGTAAAACCTCCTCTTTCAAGACTCAACACTGTGCTGAACGTTATGTAAAGCTTTATAATGCAAAAAGGTTTTCATCTATGTATCTTAAAAATTTAGATGCGATTGCCTTGCACTCAAGAAAATGTTTCCTAATTTAGTGAGTAGAATACTACTCAAATAGTCAGGGAGCGTGGTCTTGTATGTCCCGACCAAATGCATTCTTCTGCCAATTGCGTCCCACGATCACTTCAAAAATGGGGAATCTCCTCATGTAAGGTGCCATACTCCAGACAGGATTCCACCACTCGGTTTCCATTACCGCTAGCTGTTGGTGCCTTCCTTCTTCTAATTTCATGTGTACCCTATACTTCTGACGTAGTTTGAACCCAGGAAATTGGCGAACGTGTAAAAGGGTAGATGGATAGGCGCTAAACAATTCGAAGCATTCAATATTCTGCCAAGGAGTATACATTCGATATCCCAGGGTATGATATGTTATGCCATCGTCTGTCACGATAAGTCTGCTGAATCCCAGGGAATGGTACATGTAGTTTAGCACGATAAAACAGACGAGGCCAGATAAGGTTGTGCCAAGAGAATCTCCCCAATACGTATGCCAAGATGGGAGAAAGGTGATCAAACCAAATACCGTCCAAGCAATACCTAGCAAGGGGAATCCGAGTAACAACAAGCGTACCTTCCACGAAAAAGAATAGATATGCATAGTAGTCTTCTTTTCATTTACCATTGTTTAAACACAACTCCTATGGTTGTTTGAATTAATTTCGGCTTCAGCACATTTTTAGTCCTCTAAGCAGATATTGAAAGGCTTTATCCATTTTAGACGCAATTTCCTGATATCTTTTCGTACAGCTACAATACACGAATTAACAAAAATGTGCTACATCCTTCTCGTATTCGTTCGACTAGAATATTTATCGAAAAGGAGATAAATAGAAACTGGATAAGTTACAAATTTTTGTATGTATGTATCTGGGTTCAATCTTAACAAGTCTAATAAGGGCAGTCCAAGCCGTTATTTCATTATTAGAAACATCATATAAAATGCTATCTTCTTGTTTGATTAATGAAATATAAAAATAGTATCACTCCTCCTACTGCTGTCAGACAACTACAAATAAGTAACGCAAATTTTTGAACAAAAGTGTAATTCTCAGAGAAATGAAATACTCTAAATAGATAAGTACTGACTAGCCCTAATGCTACAAGAAGTAAGCTAATTAAAACAGGATGTTTCCTTTTATTCATAATACCTCAAACAAATTTTTCTTTTTAAAAAAGAGCTTCATACTGTGACTCAGGAAGTTAAAGTTGAGTTACAAATTTGCTTGCAACTCAACTCTTTATTACTCTGAATATCCTTGTCTTTGAAAGAATAGTTAGTGTCGGATAGCTAGCCGTTCTCCAGGATAAATCAAATTTGGGTTACTACCAATAACTCCTGTGTTCTGCTGATAGATGCTTTGCCATAAAGAACCTGACCCATAGTATCTAGCAGCAATTGCCCATAGACTATCGCCCGATGCTACTGTGTAGTAGGACATTCCATAACCTCCTCCTGATGATGTAGTATGCTTTGGTGAGGTAGGTGCTGATGCTGTTAGTCGTTGTGATGATGCAGCACTTGACGAAGATGGATGCTGTATAATTGGTAAACCACCTGTATTACCATGATGTGGTGGAGTATTGCTATAATGAAAATGGTTTTGCTCCGCTTGTCTTGCCCAATGATCTGCAACTGCTAGCCCTGCTGTTGTTAGCCCAAAACAGCCTAGCCCACCCAATACACTGCCAATACAGCCAGGTATAGTAAGCTCTAATCCACTAAGTGCTCCTCCGATAGTAGATATACCAATATTATCTGCTACATTACTCTGCTGTAAGGGAGATAAGTTGTCCCAATTCGATAAGCTGTCCCATTGAGTATAAACACCGACACCAAATCCAATAAATCCACCTATTGCAGCAGCTCCAGCAGGTACAGCAAGGGGAGCACTGAAAATACCAGCAGCAGCTTCATAAGTTGCAAGAGTAGCAACACCTAATATCACCGCACCAGCGATGGCTATTCCCCAATGCCCTGTTGGATCTCCTGTAGTTTCAGGATTGCCCGATACATATGCATAGGGATTAAATCCTTGCAAGTTACCCTGTACTGTATCCGCAGAAATGAATAATCCAGCTATTGGATCGTAATAACGGGCATTATAGTAATCCAACCCTGTTACATCGCTATATTGCCCTGTAAACCCCTTTGACGTTCCTATTGAGCCTTGCTTATACAAGGAATTACCATAGGGTCCATACACCTGATTGCCTTGCAAGGCCGCACTTCCTGCTGTGGCATTCAAGGTGGCGAGAACACTTCCTAATGTATCGGTCAAGAAGAATTGCGTGGCAGCTGTTCCTGTTCCCGTGAGTTCTCCAATAAGCCTACCATCAAGCATATAGTAGTAGGTGTTATTGGTGTTGTTGCCTGATGCATCATAGCTATGCTCCTCCAGTCCAAAAGCATAGGTTGTGATGCTCGTTCCACTGCCCGTGGTACTCCGGTGAATGACTCGATTGTCTGCAAAAAAATCACCCGTATACGAAAATCAAGCAGACGGTAAAGGAGATAGTGTGTCGAGGGCAGCGAACTGACGTGCAGTGCGGCAACAGTCTTCGACACTTCTGGCTCATCTCGTATTCGATAGAGCCTTCGCAGCGTATCTTTGGACGATTTTTCCAGAAAAGCGATAATTCCTTGTGCATTCATAGATGTTTGCCACTCCGAAAATATAAGAACATACAAATGTATGCTATCTCTTCGACACTTCTCTTGATTTGTACAAATTCCCCTAGATTGACTTCATCGCTTCCAGCAGATGTGGAGCGTACTGACGAATATACACGCTAAAATCCCCTTGTTCCAGGTCAAATGGAGAGACAAGAATTCTCGGGAGAGGCAGATACCAGAGGTAGTTCAGAGGGGTCGAGGTAAACAATTTCAGGTACCAGAAGTTTTACACGACGGGCAACTGTTGTCGCTTGCCTTCCTCCAGAGAAATATTGAGAAGAGCAGGCTGCCGCAAAACAAAGACAGTTGTGTTGTGAAAAGGGACAAGAGGGTGTCGTATTTGTGTGATGCCAACGATATTAGTCCACGGGGTATATATGCGAAAACCGTCTACATAATACTCCACCCCTTCAGAAGATACTTTTATATGGTGGATCAAGATAGAAATAAAAGCGGTACATAAGAGGATGAGAAGTATTCCGATGATCAACAGCGCATAAAATTTTTTAAGTAGTGTTTCTCCAGGATTGAGGATGACCAGCCACCCAAAGAGAAGTAGTACAGAATTTGTAAGAAAAATACTCAAAAAAAGGAGAATGAAGCGGGATCGCTTCGAGTGGTAGACCTTTTTTTCCATGTGAAAGATATTCATGCTTTTCTTTCTTTTGCTTATAACGTCCTCTTTCTTCATAAAGAGGGCCTTTTCGTATTTATTAGGATGTAGACCCAAAAGGAGATCTACTGCAATCTAATCGAAGCCTTGTAGACTCATTGTTGGATACTCCTCTTCGTCTATTTCTGATAGTTCGGCGAAGGTCATTGTATCATGGCAGCAAAACGAAGAGGCAACTCGTGCATCTACTGTCCACGATACAATGACTACTCTTTTTCCTTTCTTAGTACTCAAGCATAACTAATGTTTGATTGCTAAACGTTCACCTGGATAAATCAAATTGGGATTATTTCCAATCGTACCTCTATTTGACTGATAAATGCTTTGCCATTGATAAACATATCCATAAAATCTCGCAGCAATTGCCCACAAACTATCACCAGATGCCACAGTATAGTAACTCCAGTTCGTTCCTGATGCTGTTGGAATTGATGATTTTCCTGGCTTTGGTAATATGCGACTTGGTGGATGTAGAGCACTTGAGGTTGGACGTGTAGACGGCGTTGGACTATTATTACTTGGTGCTCCTTGTTGAGAAATAACAGGTGGAACAAAGGAAGGATGACGTGGTTCGGTTGCATTAGTTACTTGATCAACCGTAGTATGATCTCGGTAAAATTTGTCAGACGCGCTCTGAATTGTGTTTCCGAAAAATGTTGTTGCAAATGTATCGGCTCCATATCCAGCACCAAACCGAGCAAGTGCTACACCTGCTTCACACTGTACAATAATACAGGCTACTCCCCCTGCTGTTCCTATAGTAAGTAACCCACCATAAATTGCACCTTTCAATCTTGCGCTTGCAATCTGATCAGTTGTAGGTGCTGAGGCACCCTGAAGGTATGCGCTTGCATAAAGTGTCTGCAACGGAGAGGGCACTTCCAAGTCCAATAAGAGGGTCTGCGACACTAAGGACGTTTATTCCTATATCTACACCTACACACCAACTATCACAATGCCCTGTTGGATCTCCTGTAGTTTCAGGATTGCCGACCATATTGTTAAATTGCATCATTGGTGCATCCAATAACGGCATAGGGAACGGACATTGCTTCGCTCGTCCGTGGGCGCAATGAATTGCTGCCCCTACCGTTCTCCTAGGTTCTTACCTTATGCACCAATCATCGCGTCCTGGTTCGGATGTTGAGAGGGGATGCACGCCAATGACGTGCATCCCCTTCTTGCCACTACCATTTTTACCCTGTATACCCCAACACATCCGTCCCACCCACATCACCGTGGAAGTTGAAGTACAGGGGGCGTTCGGCGACGACAACGCCACTAAGTGCCTGCACATTCATGGAGACCTCGTAGCCTCTGCCGACCGGATTGGTTGGATAGGCGTTTGCCATTGGCACCACCAGACCATTCACATCTATCGTGGTGCGGCTATGGGCGGCTAGCTGCTTCATCAACTGCACAACCGTTCCGTCGGCGAATAGCGTAATCGCCACGGTTTCCACGTTATTCGTCGGATTTTGCAGCGTGAGAAACTCGGAGAAACCGTTATAGGTGTAGCCCTCGGCGAAGCTGTAGACCGTATGGCTTGCCGGACCAGCCTCGCCCACAACATCGGTTCCACCAGAGAGATGCGCACCCCCAAAGTGGAAGTACATCAAACGTTCAGCCACAATCGCGGCTGTACTCGTCGTGACCTCTGCCGAAACTTCTGGCGTTGGCTTCGTGCCAGCGACTGGATGGCTAAAGGCATTGTTTACGTCGAAGTAACGCTGACTCTTAGCCGCGACACTTACGGGAATTGTCTGCGTCGAGCCATTCGTGTATTCTAGTTTCACATTCGCGGTAACACTCACATTCGTGAAGTTTGCCAATACCAGATACTCCTGGAAGTTGGTTCCTGTAAAGCCTTCAGCAAAGAGCCAATCGCTACCAGCACTTGTACCCAACGTTGTTGCCCCCGTCGCCGAAGCTGCACCAAGCGTTCTGCCACCAGCCGTTGGAATGTTATCGCTAAAGTACAGAGGACGTTCGGCAACGATGCCGATATCTGATGTCACCTGAATGGCTACCTGCTGATAGAGGTGTACCGCCGTGGGTGTACCCGTGCCACGTTGCATTGGCCCCACATTCAGCGTTTGTGTACCACGTAAACCATTGTTGTAATAGTTGAGAGTGACATGCGCCGTTTGCGTGGTACTCGGATTAAGCAACGTCACATAGGTACTATACGCTCGTGTCGCATCCTGACGCGTATCACCCTCCGCAAAGTAGAACGAGGTCTGGCTTGCGTTGGTCGCTCCAACAACATCGGTTCCACTATTGACACCATGAAAGTTAAAGTAGAGCGGACGCTCGGCGACGATAGGGACATTCGATTGCACAATGGTCGCAACAGCTTGTTGTGGAGCATTTGCCATAACATTGAGGTCGCTATTGACGCTGATGGTCAAGCGTGTGCTTGGTGTCACTGTATGCTGCTTGCTGACAGATGGCTTGTTCTCAAACAGGTAAGTAGTGATGACGGTTGCGGTTTGCGTTGTATTCGTATTGAGCAACGTGAGATATTCCTGGAAACTATTCCCAACACTGCCCTCCGCGAAATACCATGTAGTAGAGGCAGGAGCGGTACGTGCCTTCGTTATACTCGCAGCAGCAGCTTCGAGGTCACTAACTAACGGCTGCGCGTTATAGCTACCAAGACCCGTTGTCATATCATAGCCAGCAGTCGCAGGATATTTGCCATCGTTAAAGGCACTACTATTTCCTATAGTAATATCATTGAAATCTCTCGCATATTGTCCAGCGTTTTGTGCGACACCGTAGAGCAGGGGATTGAGGAAGCCGAGATTGAAGTTGCCATCTTGCAATGACTTCTGATTCGCTAACGCAACCATTGCGGCCCACATTGGTGCGGCAGCCGAGGTGCCACCAACGATAGCCCACGGATTCGACGACGAACAATTCGCGACAGTGAGAGTGCAATAGGTGGGATAACCAACATTAGGGTCGGCATTCAATGAGACATCGGGTACTTCGCGACACATTTTGCCTGTGTTGCCAGTATTCGCTGCACAGGGCGTTGCACTGCTAAAACTGCTATTCACGCCAGGGGCTTGTTGCCAGTTGGGTTGTGTCCAGAATGTGCTGATACCACCACCACCGCCAACCGTATGCCCATTGGAAGTCCCTTGTTGCCAGTATTGCTCAGCAGGATGAGGACTCACTGTCGTCGAGAGCGAGGTTCCACCAACACCTGTAACATATGGCTGCGAGGCTGGATCATCGACGGATTCAGTAACACCTTTCGGTTGCAGCCCATCGCAATCGTCGGTAGAGTGGTCGCCGGAGGCGGCAAGTATCGTCTGTCCCTGTGCCGCCGCTATGGTGAAAAGTGCGTTTTCTAATTGTGCCGAAGCCTTTGTAATCAATGGCTCACACGCGCCCCAACTGGTGCTGACAACGGGCGTCGCATCACTGACGATCTGGCCCCATTCCGCGATCACGCCTGCATCGGTGTTTGGAGCTTCATAGACGCGCAGGTTCGCCAGACGGGGAGCCGCACTTAACACAAGCTCCATATCCAGTTCTACCTCAAGTGCGCCACTACCAGGATGCGCACCAGAGCCGCCAGCAACTGCTATGCGACTAATTGGCACGGTTGCACCACCATAGCAAGAAGTGTATGCAGCGATATCGCTTGCTGCATAATCGTCTAATTCAAAGAGCGCGACGGATTGTCCTTCGCCGTGAAATCCCTGACTATAGAGACCTTGCAGATTATAGGCACTGGCTATCTGCGAAGGAGTATAGTAGCTGGCAGGGGTTGTTGATGCGGATAGACAGGTCGTGGCGTTTGCATGCAATACACCGTGCGAACTTTTTACTGAGACAACAGGTGGATGCGTGTAATGTGCTGCCGTATCCAAACCATTGATGCTTTGAATGGTACCAGCGAGGGATGTTGGTACACTTGGGTCGGTCGTGGGCGCGTAAAAGGTTCTGCCATTTGCTGTACGATAATTATTGATCTGAATACCAAAGGCGTTTTCGGCACTACCGATGGTGCCGCGAAAACTTATGAGTAGGTGATGCTTATACGTTGCTACAAGTGTGAAACCGGCCTGTTGCATATAGGTTGTCACGGCTTGTTGTGCATTTGGGAGTGGTCCATACGCCTTTACAATCTGGTCAAGCGTCATATGTGGATGCGCTTGCTGTGTATGCGTCGCATTGAGTGTATGGACGTAGTTTTCTAAATCGGCCTGATTGCGTAGACGCAGACCAAGCGTAAGTGTAATTGCCGTTGTTGGGTCAGTTGGTCCCAGCAGAGAACTTTTGGTAATCACGTCGGGCACATGTCCTGTTAGTTGGGTGAAACCGCTTGCATGTGCTTGTGAGAGATGCTTGGATGGCGAAAAATACAATGAAAAGAAGAGACCAAAAAGCAAGAGACCTATGAGTGGGACAAGAAATATAGGATAGATACTGCGAAGCCTGTTTTGAGTGCGTGGGCGGACTCCATCGGGAGACAAGAGTTTCATAGGATGCGTATACCTCATATCTTTTTGTTGTTTGGATATACCTATATGAACGGACATTCGAGGAGTGCTAGCAGAAATGAGATATTTCTGGGACTTGTGGTAAAAATAAGGATAGTAAAACGTGGTAGAAAGAGAGTTTGGAATGCTAAAAAAGAGACAATGGAGTTATTATGTTTTATTCGGCGGTCAATCCTGCTATACTACAGGTACGTGTTGGAGGGATGAAGAATGCGGATACTTCCCAGGAAAAGAGAGCCAGCGTGACCGTGGATAAACCAGTCGAGCCTTCTGTATCAGCCGAAAGTGCAGCGTCACATGTCAACGCTGTCTTGACGGTTGCCCAACTTTATGAGCAGTTTAAGCGACCAATACACTCCTATATTTATCGTCTACTTGGCAACCAGGAAGACGCGGATGATGTGACGCAGGAGGTTTTTGTGCGTGCCTACACGTCCTGGCACGGCCTTTATGAACGCGAACGGCTCTCACCATGGCTCTATCGCATCGCGACAAATTTGTGCGTTGACATGTTACGTAGACGTAAACGTATCTCCTGGTGGTCGCTTTCGCACCGTTTTCGTAATGATGAATATGGTGAGGAAGGAGCCAATGAAGATACATTCGCCTTTCTTGCCGATAATGGCGGCATTCCAGAGATTGCCGAGCGCGACCTTATTCGTCGCGCACTGGAGAACTTACCGCCAGAGTATGCAACTGCTTTAGTGTTGAGTGCCGCACAGGGCGTATCCTATCAAGAGATTGCGACAATTATGGGCATCTCTCCCAATGCTTCCGCGACACGAATTTCGCGTGCGAAACGTATGTTTATAGAACACTATCAACGTCTGAATAAGGATGGTGGAAAACAGGAGAAGAAACGATGAGCGAACGTAATCTTTCTTTTCACCAGAACACGCCGTCTGAAGAACCAAATCCACGCGAATGTGAGACGATACGCCAATATCTTGCTGTATGGGATGATCTCACAACGGAGCAGAGACATACTGTCGCAACGCATGTACGAGTATGTCCATCGTGTAGTACCGAACATCTCGCTATGAATCAGGTGACGCGCCTCATTGCCTCGCTTGAAGGGTCCAACCCTTCGGCCCGCGTCGATAAAGCGGTCATGGAAGCGATTGCGGCACAGAGCCAGCCACGACAAGTATTGCACCTTCTGCCAATTAGTAGACAAAAGAGACGTAAAAATACATTACAAGTAGCAGGACTTCTTGTTGCCGCTGCGGTTGTACTGGTTGCCACGTTCGCAACGGTACGTTTTACGAAGACACCATCCGCAACACAGGCATTTCTCTTGCCAGCCACGCTTTCCTGGAGCGGATATGTTCTCTACCACAGCCAGACAAAAATAGATGCGAAGGGCAAGCGGTATCGTATCGACAGCTATCATCAACTGGGAAGCAGCTTTCTCAATGTAGAAACCGTACAGCAAGGGAGTGTGGATGTTGTGCTGGTTGAGCAAGGCCCGAACAATCTCGCTATGGATGAGATGCATCATATCGCGCAACACAACGTGCAGGGGTGGGGTATCGACATGTCGCAAGAGGCGATGTTCGACCTGAACGAGATACGTCACGAACTCAATACGCATTCAGCAAGCTATATGGATACCGATTCATTTCGTGGCACAACCGTGTATCGTATTCGTTGCCAAAATGGGCTAGTGCTTTTGCTGGACATGCACTATCGCCCCGTCAATATCCTGTCAGGTGCTGTTGGCCCCGGTACAGGCGAACCAATCTACGATACCGTATCGCTCTTACCACCCACAAAAGTTCCACCCTCAATGTGGAATATGCAGGTTCCCAACGGTTTCAAAATGGGCGTTTTACCTGCACAACCGTAAAAAATTGGGTACTATAAGGGACATGACAGGGGCAAGCCCAGTCACTACTATACTTTCCGCCACAGCGCGGCTTACCACACGAGTCCGTGTATAGTAGTGACTGGGCTTGCCCCTGTCATGATCTATGTACATAGCAAATTATTGAAGTTTGACCCCTCACCCCCAGAGAGAATACAATAACGGAAAGAGTCCTGTCCTATAGACACACATCCACAATGCTGTGGAGGAAGAGAAGTATGCTATGTCCGAGATGAGAGTTGCCATAGATCGTATTCCGGTAGTTGTTGGAGCAGTTCGCACGCCAACGGGTAAGTTTTTAGGCGGTTTGAGTAGTTTTACCGCACCTCAGCTGGGTGCGAAGGTGATACAAGAGGCGGTTCGGCGTGCTGGCATCGACCCAGAGTTGATTGACGAAGTGATTATGGGTAATGTTGTTTCGGCGAATGTTGGGCAGGCACCTGCACGGCAAGCCGCATTACATGCTGGCCTTCCTGAGCACATTCCGGCATTCACCGTCAACAAGGTCTGCGGTTCCGGCTTGAAGGCCGTCATGCTTGCAGCGCAGGCCATTCGTACTGGTGATGCACAGGCGTTTGTGGCAGGCGGTATGGAGAGCATGAGCAACGGACCATATATGTTGCCAAAGGCGCGTACTGGCTATCGTATGGGCAATGGCGAGATTGTCGATAGTGTCGTACATGATGGCCTCTGGTGCGCCTTTGAGAATGTCCACATGGGTGAAGAGGCCGAAGTGATCGCCGACAAATTTGGTGTCACGCGTGACGAGCAGGATCGCTATTCATTACAGAGTCACCAACGTGCCGCAACCGCGACCTCTGCTGGACGCTTCAAAGATGAGATTTTGCCGATTGAGATAAAGCAGAAAAAGGGGAGTATGCTGATTGAGGCTGATGAACCTATTCGTGGTGATAGCTCAATGGAGGCACTCACAAGGCTGATGCCAGCTTTTCGAGAGGGTGGTTCCGTCACAGCAGGTAACGCCCCTGGTCTCAGTGATGGCGCGTCGGCAACTGTTGTCGTCGATCAAGCCTTCGCCGTGACGCATCATTTGGAGAGACTCGCCTATATCACAGGCTATGCATCGGGCGCGATCACGCCACGCTACATTTTCGCCGCGCCACCTATTGCAGTACACAAACTTTTACAGCGTACAGGCATGAAGATCAGCGATTTCGACCTGATCGAGGTCAACGAGGCGTTCGCAGCCCAGACGCTTGCCAACGGCAAAGAACTTGACTGGGACTGGTCGCGTGTCAACGTCAACGGTGGTGCTATCGCGCTCGGACATCCCATCGGTTCCAGTGGTTCGCGTGTCCTGACGACGCTCATCTACGAATTAAGAAGACGTGGTGGTGGACGTGGCCTTGCGACGCTGTGTTTGGGTGGTGGTGGTGCCGTGGCGATGTCGATTGAGGTGTAGGCTCATGTGAATTTGAAATTTCTGTAGGGGTCTAATTCTATTACACCCTGTTGGCATTCCACAATCTTGCCAGGATTGATGAAACGTTCCACATGGCCTTGCACGATGATCGTGGGCGAAGTGGGTGTAATGAATTAGACCCCTACAGAGGTTCGTGTTGTGACTATTGATTCAAAAGGTAAGAAACGGTGGTAGCTCAACCTTCACCGTCACCCATGAACGTGGAAGAGTGGCGTGAACTTGAACGAACTAGCATTGATGTAAAACACGAGTATATAGATGGTCGTGTGTATGCAATGTCAGGTGGAAGCCTCGCCCATAGTAGTATTGGTATTAACGTAGTACGAGTGCTTCAAGATGCTTTACGAGCAGCAGGTAAGCGGTGTTATACCAATAACTCTGATGTTGCGGCACGTCTCTCATCCAAACGCTATACGTATCCTGATGCATCAGTTACGTGTGATGAGCGTGATAAACCATCCCCTGATACGATAGAAATACAAGCTCCTCGCGTCATTGTGGAAGTGTTATCGGATTTAACCGAAGCCTACGATAGAGGTAGAAAGCAACGAGGCTGGATTTATGATTTTTATGGACCAGAGAATGAGATAGAGCTAGTGAGTCTCGGTATTAGTATATCTGTAGCCGCGCTTTACAGAGACTCTGGTGTGCCAGTAGTGGTAGATGAGGCAGAGGATAAAGTATAAATAGTACGCAATTTCTTCATTATGCTGTTTTTACCATTCAAGTGGTACCTGTGCCACTTTTTCACGCAGGGATGGTTTGTAGAAAAGTGTGTGCATCCCCCATGATGTAACGTTACTATGTTATCTCTAAGGTACGTATTTACAACGTCTAACATTGGAAGATTGAACGCTGATTGAAATAAAGAAGGTGTTGTCATACTGCTATTAGCCTCACAAAATCTTTCTACTGCTATAGTAGCAAGTATACACGCCTCCGTAGAGATCTCACAAGGAGCTATTTAACGCTTGCTAGTAATACCCTCAATCCCCATACTATGACAACGCCAACAAACATTGACAATAGTATATTGCGTGTTCTAATGGCGACAAGTACCGTTGCTAGCGATGCCCCAAGCTCGGCAAAACCTGTACCAAAGATTGTAGGGGCTACGAGAGAGACGATGACTGCACCTGGAATATAGCCTAACCACGCTTTCAATCTATTGGAAAGTGTTACATGACTCATGAGCCATAGTCCACTTACACGTGTTAGATACGTCACGAGAGCCATTCCTAGAATAGTTATGAGTGCTGGTAGGCTAGTCTGCATGTCGTAGCCCTCCTGCTATGCTTCCAGCCAGGCCACCGAGCAGAATGTACCACTTGCCCGGAAGGAGGTGCGCGGACACAATAGCTATACTTCCCGCAACAAGCCACGGTAGTAGATCCGACTTGCCTTTCCATAATCCCACAAGCAGGAAGAGAAAGACTGCCGTGAACGCAAAATCCAGTCCAAATTGTGCAGGATTGTGAATAACGTCACCGAGTATTCTCCCCGCTACCGTCGAGCTAAGCCATGCTATATAAAGGACAAGACCACTACCAAGTAAAAATGCAGCATTACGTTTCCCTTTGTCAAATTCGCCCATCGTGACTGCCCAGTTCTCGTCGGCCAGGAAAAAGAGCGTCGTATATGCTTTGAGACGAGGCAACTGTAAGAACCAGGGACTTATCGCAACACCTAAGAGCACATTGCGTAAGTTGACAATCAGTGTGGTAAGCAAGATTGCTACAATTGGTAATGGCATCGTCCACAAACTTAGCACTATCAATTGTGCAGAACCGGCAAAGACAAACCCACTCATGAGTAGCACTTCGAGAATACTGATTCGTGCTTGTTGTGCTAATACTCCGAAGGCAAGTCCTTCGGCACAGACACCCAGCGCGATAGGTAACATTTGCCTTGCCCCTGCTAACCCACCCTTGGAATCGAATGTAACGGGTTTTTCTACGAGAGATTGCGATGGTGAGGAGAGTTGCTCTGGCATAACGAAGTATTCCCTTTCATTTTGTAACGCCCATTATTGCTAATATACCATTACATGGGATATACTGTAAAGGAAAAGATACAGTAATTGAATTAGTCATGAGGAATGTAAGCAAATGGATATGCTGTGTTTGGATGTCCTAAATAGTGATTGGCACGATTATCGTGGTACTGGCAGGGATGAGGATCGTCTTCTTTCGATGGAATGGTGGAAACAACTGATTGCTTGTTGGAATTTTTCCGTTGAAGATTTGCCAGACACCTCTATGATCGCAGCCTTTTATGAGTTGCGTACATTGATGCAACGTGTGGTACAAACGTTACGTCAGCAACAAACTCCATCAGAGCAAGATATTGTGTTGCTGAACGGCTATCTTAATAAAGCACCTTCCAAGTGGGAACTCACAAATATCGGAGAGCATTTTCAACTCCAACAAGTCTCATTGGCTATAGGTTGGGAGAGCATAGTAGGAGACGTTGCAGTTTCTTTTGCTACCTTACTATCAAACTACGATCTCTCACGTATTAAACAATGTGAGAATCTAGACTGTCGTTGGTTCTACTATGATGAGAGTGCCAACCAAAGTCGGCGTTGGTGCGAAGATACCTGTGCTAATTTAGTGCGTGTACGACGATTTCGGGCGAAGCATCAAGACAAAAACTAAATGTGTAATCGAGACTTTTTCTGGTCCAATGCCATCCAATCTATTTCCCACAATCTCATGCTAGAATAGCTTGTATAACAAAATTCATTACATACGTGTACTATATAAAGAGCCATTCATAAAGGACCTTATCTATGACCTGCCAACATCCATTATCGTTCCTTAATAATGAAGAAGCGTTTACACTTGCCTTAGATACAAACATACGAGATTTACCAGAGGATGTACGGCTACATATCGAGCAATGTGAGCTATGTCAGCGCGATCTAATGAACTACAAGCAGGTAAACCACGCGTTGCTTTTAGCACTGTACCGCAAGGAGTGTCCAGAGAGTATGACGTTGAGTGCCTATGCCACGAATATGCTTCCACGCGATGGGCAGATACCCGTCCAACTACATATCCGTGTATGTCCATTGTGTACAGCAGAAGTGGATGAAGTGCGCCGTTTGTTTACCGACACCGAAGGGGTAATATAAAACAAAAAATTGTTGCCAGGCAATGCCTGGCAACAATTTTTTGTTTGTAGACTAGCAGTGGTTGCCATGTTTCCTTGTCAGGGCATACAATATCCTCAGAGTATTTTTGTTTGACTCGAAAGGAAATGCGTAATGCGAAGTAAGATAACTGTTGTCGGGGCTGGCTTTGTAGGCAGTACCCTTGTCCAACGACTGGCGGAACGCGACTACGCTGATGTAGTCATGTACGATATTGTGCCAAATATGCCACAGGGCAAAGCGTTAGATATGTTACAGGCTGGTCCTGTGCTTGGCTATGACTCGTTGGTGACAGGCACAAATGACTATGCCGATACCGCGAACTCTGATATCGTCGTCATTACCTCTGGCTTCCCTCGCAAACCCGGTATGACTCGTGATGATCTGGTCAAAAAGAACCAGGAAATTGTAACGCAGGTGACGGAGCAGATCGCCAAACATTCCCCGAACGCTATTCTTGTTGTCGTCACAAATCCACTTGACGCGATGGCACAACTTGCTCTGCACGTGAGCGGCTTTCCACGTGAGCGTGTGATTGGTATGGCTGGTGTCCTTGATACCGCCCGTTTCCGCACGTTTATCGCGCAAGAAGTGGGAGCCTCGGTTCGTGATGTGCAAGCCTATGTGCTTGGTGGGCATGGCGATACAATGGTGCCACTCTCACGCATGTGTACAGTCGCAGGTGTGCCTATCACGCAGTTGATACCGGCAGAGCGTATTGAACAGATTGTGCAACGTACCCGTGATGGTGGTGCTGAGATTGTGAAATTGCTTGGTACAGGCAGTGCCTATTTTGCACCATCGGCTTCTGTACTACAGATGGTTGATTTGATTCTGCTAGATAAAAAGATGATTGTGCCATGTGCCGTATATCTCACAGGCGAATATGGTATCAACAATCTGTTTGTCGGTGTCCCTGCCAAACTTGGTGCGAAGGGCATTGAGCAGGTTGTCGAAATCGAACTATCCGAGGAAGAACGGACATTACTTCAAAAATCAGCGAGTGCCGTCAAAGAACTCGTCGATGTAATGGGAATTTAGAAACACAAGAGATGGAAGAATGACAGTTGCGGCAAAGCCGCAACTGTCATTCTTCCATCTCTTGTGTTTCTGGTGAAGCTTCTTTCCCAACACCAGCGATAACGACAATAAATTCACCTTTGAGCTTTCTTTGTTTCGATGCTGCTACCAATGTCAATAACGTGCCGCGCTCAACTTTCTCGAACATCTTGGTCAAATCATTGGCAATCGCAGCTTGTCGGTCGCCGTAGACTACCAATGCATCTTCGAGGAAATCATCTAAGCGATAAGGACTTTCATAGAAGATAAGCGTATGTGGTGACTCTTTATCAATCTCCATAAACTTACGTCTACCAACAGGTTTGCGCGGTGGAAAGCCGCGAAATGTAAAGCTATGCACGGGCAGACCTGATAACACAAGGGCCATAATCAACGCGGTCGGACCTGGAATCAATGTGACTTCTATATTAGCTGCAATAGCTCTACGTACCAATGTGAAGCCAGGATCAGCGATACCAGGAGTTCCCGCATCAGTGACAACGGCTATCGATTGTCCCTGCCGTAGCAGTTCCTCGATACGGTCTCCGGCTCGCTGCTCATTGTGTTCGTGAAAAGCAATTTGTGGCTTCGAGATATCAAAATGCTTGAGCAGCAACCCTGTTTTTCTCGTGTCTTCACTCGCCACGATATCAACCTGGCGCAAGGTGTCAAGTGCTCGCAAAGTAATATCTTGCAAGTTACCAATGGGCGTGGCTACTAGATAAAGCATAAGTAAATGTTCCTTTAACGTATAACATTATGGGCATCATGACAGGGCTTGCCCCTGTCATGATGCCCATAATGTTATACAGCATTCGCTTTTTTTCGTATTGTTGGCAACATAGTCAGCACATCTTGTCTCTTGACCTTCAGTGTGTGCGTCCTGGGAAAATCCTCTTCGGGCCAAACGGTAAATCCTCGGACCTGCTGATGAGATGCGAGTTGCTTATTGACTTGTTGCACAATCGCTTTAGCTTTACTCGCATCATCTAAAAGGAGAATCCCATGTACTTGTGGGTCCTTGTCGTCTTCTGTGAGACCAATCACAACGGCATCTTTGACTCCAGGAATTGTGGCGAAGATATTCTCGATATCCTCTGGATAGACGTTCATCCCATTGGCAAGCACAATCAAGTTCTTTTTTCGCCCCTTTAAGTAGAGATTGCCCTTGTCGTCCTGTGTACCTAAATCTCCTGTATGATACCAGCCATCTTGAAACGCAAACGAAGTCGCCTCCGGGTTCTTCCAGTATCCCAATGCGACATTCGGACCGTGGACCAGTATTTCTTTATCGTCCGCGATACGTACCTCAACATCGGGGAGAGGTCTACCAACGGAAACAAGATTGTGTTCATGTGCGGGCGTCGCGGCAATAACAGGAGCACATTCCGTTGCGCCGTAGCCCTGTATGACCCGAAATCCCATGTCCTCCCAACGTTGTCCCAGTTTTGGTGACAGATAAGCACCACCACTGACGAAGAAACGGAAGTGTCCGCCGAAGCGTTTATGCACAGCACCAAAGAAGAAGTGACGTAAGCTAAAGGGCACATAGGCAGCGATACGATGCAGTGTTTCCCATGCTTTTTCACGTTTCTGACGCCGTACCTCACGTTCAATACCGCTGAGAAAAAGCTGCAGTGCTTGTGGCACCAACACCATCAGACTGATATGCTGACTACCAAGCAGTTTCAGTAGTGTATCAGGTGAAAGTGTACGTGCATACAAAATACTCGCACCTTTCGCAAGGAGTGCTATATCTATAGTAAGCTCAAGCATGTGTGATAATGGGAGAATTGAGAGTGCTCGATCATTTGTGCTAATATCAATAACTTCAAGGGCGGCAAGTGCGTTGCTCACAATATTCTTGTGGGAGAGCATAACACCTTTCGGCTGCCCCGTGGTACCGGACGTGAAAACCAGCTCGGCAAGATCATGCTCGTTCACTGAGGGTACTTTTGTACTATCAAAGTCCTCCTGGGGAAGCGAGTCAATATCAATGAGTGGTAGTGTCGCTTCTTTCAGTCCCTTGTATTGTTTTTCTGTTGTAATCAGGAAGCGTGCCTCGGTCGTTTCGGCAATTCTCTGCAAGAAATCTTCTTTACTGCTGACATCAAGTGGCACAACAACCATCCCAGCTAGAAGTGTTCCTAAATAGGCGATAAGCCAATCAATTCGACTCGGAGACCAGATGAGTAAACGTGCTCCAGTCGGAATCGCTTGTTTCTGTAAATAGCCCGCGAAACCCTCAACACGTTTTTGCATATCTGCATACGTAATACATGGGACTTCATTTGTTTCAAGTTGCTCTAGTAATGCTGAGCGCGTAGCAAATTGTTTAGCGGATTGAAGGAATAGCTCTGGAATGGTTGTCATGGTGTCTGGCCCTCTTCATCATCGTTCACTAGAAACGGCATTCGCAATACAACGTCATTGTTCTTTGCACAGGAGTATACGCGCCAGAAACTAGAAGAATAGTAGTATAATGTAGTTACTCAATTATAAGATAATAAGCAGGCATTTGGCTAGTGATTTAACTACTTCGTACAAAAGGGGTTTGCAAAGCAACGAATTCGCAAATTGCACTGTATACATTTAAAAAATACAAATTACGACTTTGTTGTTTCTAAATACCGCGCTTGTTAAAATAATGTATACCCGTAAAAGAAGTTATATAATATTTTGCGACTCGAAATTTCAGCTAATCAATGTAAAAATTACTGGCTTTGTTTTGCATTTTGTTAAGAGAAGATAAATTGATGTAAAGATTAGAAATTGCACATACTTCATATTTAATCGAAAGAAACTATTGACTTACTTGCAGTATCATGCTACAATCTGTTGTATGATGTTTGAGGTACTCCATTGTCTTTTTTTTATGCGCATTAAAGTACATGAGTATGTCCTGCAATGAACGAACATTCTTATAGATAAGTATGTGTTTTTCTAAAAGAACAGGAGGAAACATTTCATTCGGCTAGCAAGTATGCAAACGCTGTATACTCGCTAAATGATTGATAAAGACATCAAAAAGCATGAAAAAATATCGAAAGGAAACTAGTCCCATGCCATCCCTTGAAACCGCAAACGTAGGGAAGGCTGTAGCTGCAAGAGTTGGAACGAACATTCGCGAAGTTCGCACCAAGTTAGGTATGACTCAAGCGCAGCTCGCTGCCCCTGAATTTTCAATTTCATACATTTCAGCAATAGAAAGAGGCAAAATTCGGCCCTCACTGAAAGCTCTTTCTATCCTCGCACGCCGTCTGGATGTCCCCCTGACCTTTCTTCTCGAAGGTTCACCATCAGGCGCAGCAGAAGCCAGGGCCGTCGGCTACTCCCCCGCAGACGCAGGTCCTGACCAGAGGGTAGACGTTGACTTGCTTCAGGCCGATGTGCTTGTGCAACAAGGTGCCTTCAAACAAGCCGAAGAGTTACTACTACCAATTCAAGCTGAGAGAATCACAACCGATCAAGTCTATCGACTCTACCTTCTTCGTGGTCAGGTGCATCTTGGCTCTAACGAGTACCAGGAAGCCGTCGTCGATCTGCGCTCCGCACTTTCACAGGGCGAAAGTCTAAACGATAGTGAATATACAGAGCGTGCGCGAAACTTTTTAGGTAAGGCATATTTTGCTTTATATAACTATACTCTCGCAATGGAAAACCATTTACGCTGTAATATGGCTATTGAGCAAGGTCTTGTGACAGACCCGGTCTTCTCTCTCGATGTCTATAGTAATCTAGCGAATGACTACTTTAGATTAGGTGATCTCGCACAGGCTGTAACGTACTTCCAACGTGCTATTGATATGTTAGACTCTACTAACCGTGACACCAGAAGTTTCGCACAGAAATACATGCAGATCAGCCAGCATTACAAGTCTATCGGCAAGCTGGTCATGGCGCGTGATTATGCCATGCGTAGCCTTGCTGTCTATGAAATGCGTGATGAACAACGACTTGTCGGACTTACTCACCAAAGGCTGGGTAAAACGCTTGAGAAGCTAGACCAGTTGGACGAGGCTGAGCACGAATACCATCACGCAATCGCCATCGAGCGCGATTTGAATGATGAAGTCGCTGCCTCCATCTGCCATACGGGTCTCGCGGAACTGTTGCTCAAACGTGACAAGGTAGAAGAGGCCGAACACGAAGCACAAGAGGCTTTGAATTTTGCGCAGGCAGGCGATGATGCGCAGACACAAGGTCAAGCACTCATTGCGTTAGCGCAAATTAGCCACAAAAAGCGTGACTTTCCCTCCGAAGATGCCTTCTTCACACAAGCGTTGGAGTTGTTGGATGCGGCAGATGCACACGAAATTGCAGCTGGTGCCTACTTCCGTTATGCTAATATGCTCGAAGAGCGCGGCGAAGTGCAACGTAGCTTGACTGCTATCAAGAAGGCGTTCGAGCATCAGCAGCGCAAAGGCAAACACGGCGACATGGAATAGTCAACACGCCATTTACTATAGCCCACAAAAATGACAGCATATACGCTGTCATTTTTTTATGAATTGTATCAAACGGGTTTTTCTTGTACAATGGCAAGAAAAGAAACGCACGATTTTGGAGGGCTTTTCCAATGCCATTTACGGCGAATGACTTGCGCTACCATGCCGAGCAACATTATCCTTTACTGTACGCATATTTACATCGGCATGCACAGCGTTACCTGGGTGTACTCAAGTACGATGCGTTCGAGGTCGATGTCGTTGTGGGACATGTGGTGGAGCAACTTGTACGTCTTGGCTTGCTTGGTGCCGCCAACACAACACCCCCTGGTGCGTTAGATCGTCTCAGCGATGCACAGTTCTATGCTTTTCTGAATCGTAGTGTGAGAAATAAAGCCATCGACCGTCTACGTAAACGGCGCTTGCAAGTCAACACGACCGCCGAATTAGAGGGGCCGGATGCGACCGATACGGATGATAATCCCCTCAACGAAGCGGTAACATCAATCTGGGGCACAACTCCATTTAAGACACCGGAGGAGACCGCGCTTTTCCTCGTCACTCAAAACGCATTACGCAATCTTTTGAAGCACTGTATTATGGTATTAGGAACCGCACCCCATCAACTACAGGCGGTACTTCAGGAGCTACAGGAACTAGGGGCAGACGACCTTCTTGATGGAATTGTAGAGGTGTTGCCTTCCGCTATTTCGGCTACTGAGACCACAAAAGATGCACATGCGAGTCAACATAAGGATCATGCACATAAAAAGCTTCGTCATTGTTTGCAAGAGCAAAGTACGAATTTGACAGTTACCATCGCTTTACGTTTGACTAAGTATGCAACACGCGCCGCGACTACCAATGACTATACTGTAGATGTTTTCACACTCGCGCAGCAGGACATCTCTGAACAGAATGTGCGTTCGAGTCTCAAACAATTGGTAGAAGAAAAGGTACTCAATTGGCAGGGGGAAGATGTTGTTCATCTTACGACGGCCCAGATGAAGCAGGTAACACGCTTCTATAAAGAAGAGTAGGCGGCAAGCTACACGTAACGAGACAAGCAGGCTCTACGCCTTCGGAATATGCTTTGTGAGCTGTAAGGAGATACGACATGGATAACAACAATTCAACTTATAACGAGAACACACAGAAACTAGCTCAGTGGTTACAAGATATTATGCATACCGCTCCTGCTGTTCCCTCGGCACCGCTACCATCCTCCGGCACAAATACGCAGAAAAGCCCTATCACAGGAGAACGCGATATTCAGCTAGAACTGCTCTTGCATGATAGTAGCTATCATAAACATTTTTATCAGCAACTTCCTGATTTTGTGCTAGCACTTCTCAATAATGATCCAGATGCCGCAACTCATTATGCTCCACTGCTTTATCATCTCACTGGCTGTGCTATCTGTCACCAGAGCTACCTCGAAATTTATGATGCGCTGCGTGCAGCCCTGTATCCGCGTGAACCGCGTCCTATTCTTGGTCAAGGCACACGCACTCTTGAAGCAACACCGCAGCGTATGCTATCACATCTTTGTCAGGCATGGATTACACAGGCCGAAGCGATTTTGCGTGAAGCGCGGCACGCTAGAACGGACGAAGATACCGCCGCGCGTACCTTGCTACAAGCCGCTATACAGATGAGTGCGCGTATCAAGCAGGATAGTGTACGTCAGCAAGCTCGCCACGACCTTGTACGAGTCGCGACCCTTTTTGATACCCCGAACACTACACAAACAAGTCCAGCCGAGCATACATTTACTCCTGTGCTTGCAGGACCAAGAGGCGTGACACGACGTGGTGAGAAATCCACGCCCTCCTTACTAGCAAAAGAAGGAACGCCAAACCAGCTTGCGATTGTCTTGCAATCACAGGGATTAGAAGGCACCATTTTACAGCAGGGGCAGACACTGGAACTGCATTTGCAAGACCTCGATGCGTCACTACGAGGCCATTTTATCACAACCTCAATCGCGCTCGGCTCACTCATTGAGCCTATACGCTGGCTAGGTGGCAACCCACGTGCTATTCGTAGTGCCACTCCTGTTGATACAACTGGCACCCTGATTATGCCACTCGGCGAGACAGAACTACGTCTGAACGTGCCAGAGGAACGCAATTTGCTAGAAACCACATTCTTGTTACTAGAGGTACGCGTAGCTGATTAAATAGAAATCTCATGCCTATCACATGTGCAAAGCACATGTGATAGGCATGAGATTTCTATATTTCCTTTGGTTTGAAATCGACGGTGCCACTTTTGCCGCCGCTCTTTTGCGCGACATAGGCTTGTTCCAGGGTTATCGTGGTATCCACACCTTTACACATATCATAGATCGTCAGTGCCGCAACGGTAACAGCCGTCAGTGCCTCCACATCGACGCCTGTTTTATACGTGGTGCGTGTTCTTCCTTCGATATAAATGAGTCCCTGAGCACTATCAAGCGTAAATTGAAGGTCAATATGCGACATCGGTATTGGATGGCAGAGTGGAATAAGTTGTGGCGTTTGCTTGGCTGCCATGATCCCCGCGATCTTCGCGACTTCGAGTACGCTACCTTTCGAGACTTGATTGGTTTCGATGAGATGTAGCGTACTGGGAAGCATACGAACGCGTCCATGCGCGATCGCCTCACGGACCGTTTCGGGACGATCTGTGACATCCACCATAGAAATATTTCCGCGCTCGTCCAAATGTGTAAGCTGTGTTGGTGTATCTGCCATGTAAAACTGCCTTTATAAATGTTGACAACGTGTCATCTGTAGGGACCGATGTATCACGTCCTATTGGCATTACGATTTTCGATAAGGACGTGATGAATCGGTTCCTACCATCGTTATGCCCTGTCTACGACTTCTAATTTCCCGGTGATAATGTCAATAACCAGGCCGTGAATCGGCATTTTAGGAAGGAATGGGCTGCTACGAATCACGTTGACGACTTCACGGACATTAAGATGTACATCGGAAAACGCGCCTAACCACCTCATAAGCCCATTGACATCGCCCAGACCTTCGCGTGCAATAAGGGCATCTGGGTCCACTCCCAATGCCTGCATGGAGGCGATGAGCGCGGTAGCGTTGGCATGAGCCAGACCGCATTGCGTATGCCCAATGACCATGACTTCACGCACTCCAAGTAAATACACACTTCCAGCGATAGAGCGCACGAGATCGTTCGCGCCTCCCTCACGTTCGCCCATCGAAATTGTCGCGCCTGCGGTACGCATCTCCACCACATCGCCACGCTGTAACCCCAGTGCCTCTTCAAACATCTCAACTAAGCGACAGTCCATACACGTCACGACTGCTAGCTGTTTGCGTGGCGCATGCCCAATCACAGGAAGTTGCTTTTCCCGCAAAAACTGCTCGTTCTGAGCCAGTATCTCGTCTATTCTCACAAAAAATCCTCTTTATATTGGTGGAGTTGTTGTATTGGAGCGAGAAATAATTGCGATCGCGATTATTTCTCGCTCCAATACAACAGCTCCACTATTTAATCCCCTGATGCACCGGAGAAACTGACTTTCCCATCAAATGTGTAGAGATTCTCTATCTTGATGAAGTCAAAACCGAGCTCCGCGATGTGTTGTAGTAAGGTTACAATCTGTGCGTGGGAGACGGACGCACCTTTTGTGCTTGCCAGGAAGCGACAACGCCAGTGATCAGCATAGGAGGTCTCGGACATGCCTTGAGGCCAAACCTTCGCACCACGACTAGTAATCATGGTCAACTCCAACTCGGTATCGTTGGCACGTTGAATGGCCTCGCCCAACTGGTCGGGTGTGCCACTGCTCCAATCGAGGTAGACATCGACGCCGACGAGTTCTTTCTTCGCGTTTTTCTCTGGATTGAGCGTATGCGCTCGATGTGTCGCCTCTGGTGTCAGGCTGTAGCTTACAGCTTTCAGTGTTTGTGGTTGCTGTCCAAGACGCGCGACAACTGCCTCGGCAAACTCTTTGGTGCCAACTTTTTGTTTGCTTACACCCTCAACGAAAATGTCGTAGGTGTGAATGCCGTCCTCGATAGTGCGCAACCATGCGTTATGGACACGTGTTGCGACCTCTGGCTGCTGAATATGCACAAGCATCATGACCGCGCCCAGCAACAAGCCCGATGGATTAGCAAGGTTTTGGCCCGCGCGACGTGGGGCAGAGCCGTGAATAGCCTCGAACATAGCGAAGTTGTCGCCAATATTGGCGGAACCTGCGAGACCAACCGAACCAGCGATTTGTGCCGCGACATCGGAAAGAATATCGCCGTAGAGGTTTGGCATGACGACGACATCGAACGCCTCTGGCGTATCGGCAAGTTTCGCGGCTCCGATATCAACAATCCAGCTTTCGTTCTGAATGTCGGGATACTCTTTCGCGATCTCATCGAAGGTTCTATGAAACAAGCCATCGGACATCTTCATGATATTATCCTTCATGAAGCAGGTGACTTTCTTACGATTATTGCTACGTGCATACTCGAAGGCATAGCGAATAATTTTTTCGGAACCAGTATAGCTAATGAGTTTTAGTGACTCCATCATGTCGTGCGTCTGGCGATATTCGATACCGGAGTACAGGTCTTCTTCGTTTTCGCGCATAATTACCACGTTCATGTCAGGATGTTTGGTGTCGATGAACGGATAATAGGCCACGCAGGGACGCACATTTGCATAGAGTCCAAAGGTCACGCGTGTTGTGACATTGAGACTTTTGTACCCACCACCCTGTGGCGTTGTGATGGGGGCTTTGAGAAATACCTTTGTACGGCGCAACGACTCCCATGAACTCGGCTCGATACCCGCGCTAATGCCCCGGAGATAGACCTTTTCTCCGACCTCGATTGGCTCGATTGCAATGCGAGCACCTGCCTCCTGGATAATGTGCAACGTGGCGTCCATAATCTCTGGCCCGATACCATCACCATGAGCAACTGTGATTGGTGTATTTTCACTCATAAAAAACATTTCCTTTTTGCTACAATCGCCACCCTCTCCGTGGCTGTTTCAGTGTAGCATAGTAGGGAATGAGGTGCAAATTATAGTGTTTGCACCTTTCCCACATTCCATTGTAACCCCTTGCCTTATCTGGTATAGTGTATAGGAAACACCATTACTGTAGCATACTATAAAGAAGGCGAAGTTACCGACTGCCTTGAACGAGAATGTACCACAAGCAGCGTCAGGAGACGTTGTTCGCGCACAACAAGGGTATACTGGTATCACACCATCACTGGGGCAACTGCCACCGCGCGGTGAACGTGTCTGGATAGACCGACCAGAGCAGTTGCTGGCGGCTATTGCTGTCCTCAAAAAGGCTACTGTCATTGCGATTGATGCTGAATTTGCACAGGGCCGTTCACATGCACAACAACAGGCACAATCCTCTGCCCCACGCCTTGCACTACTACAAATTGCCATTGATGCGACATGCTTTGTCGTCGATGCCCTGCGTTTGAATGACCTCTCGCCGCTTGCCACCATTGTCGAGGACCCTGGCTATAGCATCTTGCTACATGGTGCTGGCGCGGACTTGCGCGTAATGGCAGACCGTGGCTTAGAGGTCGCGCACTACTATGATTTAGAGGCTACGAGTCGCTCAATCTTTGGGCAACACGAATCGTCATTAGCCGGGATGCTACAACGCGCATTCGGCTATCGTTTGGACAAGAGTCTTCAACGTACCGATTGGCTACGCCGTCCACTACCACCTGCGATGGTTGCGTATGCCGCACGTGATGCCGAAGTGACGCTTGCTCTCTATCATTGGCTCGATATGCACTATCACACTATTCTCAAAATGCATGAATATATGGAAGAACCGCTTCCTGTTGCACCCTGGATTGAGCCGTTTTTGTATGGTACAGCACCTCTATCGGCAGAGATGGCCGTCAGTGAAGCGAAAAAGCAGGGCCTCATTCAAAATAAGGCGCAGGTCGTCACAGATTGTCGTGAAGCGTTACGCGTCGTCATGCGCCCCCTGTATCGTAACCGTCTGTTGCGACTCATCGCGGACCTCTCATTGACACAATTGACACCAGATATCGTGCCACTTCTACACTCTGTGGCTTCGGATGAACGCGCCAGTGGTGCTCGCACGCTGGGACGTTTGGGCGTGAAATCCGTACAAGACTCCATTCGTCCATTGCTTGCAGACCCGGTGGATGATGTTCGTAAAGCCGCGCAATCTGCTCTACGCAATCTTGGCGACAAAGACGCAAAGGCCAAACAGACGGCACCCACGACCTCTAGCGACGGCACCCGTACCTGGACCGTGGGACAAGATGGGAAAAGCAACACAATGTCGGCAGATGACGATCCTTGGAAAGCACGATTACGCTCCATGATGGATAAATAATATGTATACAAAGAAGTGACCTGGATGTGCTTGAAAAGCACATCCAGGTCACTTCTTTGTATACATATACCAAACTTAGCGACGTGGAATGATGCGCGTGCCAACCCAGGCGAGGAAAAGCAACATCGACGCATAGCCTGTGCGACGAATACGCTGTGTCCAGCGTATCTCCTCCGAAGTATCACCGCTGCCTAGTCGCAGTAGATGCACTATGCGCTGTAAAAGTGATACACGTTGCGTTTGCTCCTGGTTAATACGTGTACTTGCCTGAGGAGTAGAATGTCGGGTAGCTGTTCTGATGATTATTTCTTCTTCGGCCTGTTGCTTTGCTGCCTGTTGTTGCCATAATTGTTCTTCCAATGCGGTGAAGAATTGCTGAATCAATAATTTCGTTGCGCCTTTAATCACTGTGCGCTGTAACTGTGTGCCAGCTTTGTGAAGTGTGATATCCCCTGTATAAGTCACAACTGTTGTATCTTCGTGACTTTGCAAGTCGAGAATTGCTTCACCGCTCATCGTATTCTGCGTGTCACGCACGCTTTCAAGCATAATATGTGAATGACTTGGACGATGACGTTCAGCGATATGCACACTTCCGTAGTATGTTCCAGCTAATGGTGCATATGTCAGGTGAAGTGCAAGAGTCCGTGTAAACTCGTCTACACGCTCTAATTGCTTTATTTCTGGTATTGTATGCAGGAGTGTTTCTTGATCTCCCAATAGATGCCATACCTCTTCAGGCGTTGCATGTAGTGTATATGTTCCCTCTATCTCCATAAAATACGTGTCCTTTAGTGTATAATGAATAAGTTTGATGCGAATAACATGTTCATTATAAAGGACTTGAAGCATAGGGGCAAGCGCAGATAAAAAGAACAAGGGAAGGTGGCATTGGACCGCAGATGCGGTCCAATGCCACCTTCCCTTGTTCTTTTTATCAAGGCACGTAGTGCCGAGGGTCAAAAAACGCTTGCGTTCACATACCGTAAGGTGTATACTTGCAACCATACTAATCGACGTGAGGAGGAAGACGGGTTTTCGCCCCACCTCTGTGAGGAGCTTTATTCATAATGAAAGTAATTCTATTACAAAATGTTGAGGGCCTGGGAAAGGCTGGCGACCTGAAAGAGGTTGCCAATGGCTATGCCCGTAATTACCTCTTACCATCAAAATTGGCTGCTGGAGCCACACCTTCTTTGATTGCCAACCGCGCACAGCGTGTCGCGACCGAGCAGCGTAGGCTTGAGAAGCAGGAGGCCGCGAACCAGGAGCAGGCTACACGACTAGGCCAAGTCATATTGACCTTCAAGGCGAAAGTTGGGAGTCAGGGCCGCTTGTACGGTTCAATCACCAGCCAGGATATTGCTGCTGCGTTACGCGATGTCGAGAAGATCACAATTGACCGCCGTTCGATTGAACTGCCCGATCCAATTCGTGCTATCGGCACATTCACAGTTCCTGTCAAGGTTGCCTCCAAATTGCAGCCAAAGATCACTGTGAACGTCATTAATGCATCCGAGACTGCCGCCGAGTAACCACAAAAGGTATACACACGTGCGTGTAGTGTCTCGCAGGAGATACGATGCCCCGTTGGTTATACTACTCATTAATTTTGACCATTGTTGCCCCGATTATCTCTTTGATACCGGGACAAAAGCCAGCAATGGTCATTTTTGTTTTCGCCACACTTGGCCTTATTCCTCTTGCCGCTCTCATTGGACGAGCCACCGAAAATCTCGAATTTTATGTAGGTCCCACTACTGGTGGCTTGCTCAATGCGACCTTTGGGAACGCGCCCGAACTGATCATCGGTATTGTTGCTTTGCAAGCTGGCCTTGTTTCTGTTGTCAAAGCTTCAATCACAGGTTCCATCATCAGCAATGCTTTGCTAGTACTAGGTGGGTCGTTGGCATTCGGAGGCTGGCGTTGGGGTGAGCAGTATTTCAGTAACCGTGACGCGGGCGAATATTCCGCGATGATGGTGCTGGCCGTTGCTGGCCTTTTGATACCCTACACTGCTAGCATCGCTCCCGCGAACAAGGTGAGTACAGAGCCAATCAGTATTGGTATCTCGATTGTCTTGCTTCTTATGTATGTCATGTATCTTGCCCTCACCGTTTTTCGTGTCCGAGCGGAGCGACGTAATCCGTTACGCCGTGGTAAGTCAACCGCTCCTTTGAAGCAGCCAAAAGAGGCTGATGAACAAGAGCGTGAAGAGGTTGAAGGTGTGACAGGCGGCGTGGACCCACGTGAGCTAGATGAAATGAAGCCTCCTACGCCATGGATATCGCTACTTATCTTGTTTGGGGCAACCATTGGGACTGCCTGGAATAGTGAACTCCTGGTTGGGACGCTTGAGACGGTGGCGCATCAACTTGGCTGGACACCTGTCTTCATTGGTCTGGTCATCGTGCCTATCGTTGGCAATGCCGCCGAACATTCAAGTGCGCTCATCGTGGCGTATAAAGATCGCGTTGATTTGAGCGTGGCAATCGCGGCTGGTTCATCAATCCAGGTCGCAACCTTTGTTGCCCCTGTCCTTGTGCTTATCAGTTTGTTCTTTACACACCACCTCGATCTCGTCTTTCAACCGTTAGAACTGGTATTAGTAGGACTCGCAACCATCCTGTTCACCTTCGTCAGCCTCGACGGAAAATCCACATGGCTCGAAGGGATGCAACTCCTGGCTGTGTACGTGATGGCCTGTGTTGTATTCTTTTTATTGCCTGGGTAGGTTATAGTAGAGATAAAAAAGTTAGGCACGTTTGGCATGCCAAACGTGCCTAACTTTTTTATCTCTACTACTTTTCTCCTGTCAAAAATCCTATCATCTTGCTATGCTCCAGACTAAGCTGACTAATCGTCTCAGGGTCCTTCTTAAAAGAAAGTGGTGCCCTTGCTTGTTGCTGAACGATATCAACGAGGGCTTTTCGTGCTTCATCATCGTCTGCTCGCATGGCTTTATCTTCAGGGATGGCGATGCCAACTTGCTGGAGCACCTGCTCTGTGGCATAAATAGGTGCATCCATTAGTATAGCTAGTGTAAGGGCATCACTGGGTCTTGCGTCAATTTCTTGTATGTTGTCGCCGTTACGTATTTTGATGATAGCATAGTATATCTCGTCTTTCAGGGCTTCGATACGCACCTCTTCAACATGTGTGCCTACCGCATGTAGCAAATTCACAGTCAGTTGAGCCGTCATTGGACGTGGCAAGGGCGTTTTCGTCAAACCTGCTGCTAATACAAATGCCTCTGCTTGCCCAACCCATATGACCAACGCATTTCTCCCAGGCTCGTCCTGTAAGATAATAACGCGCTGCTCTGTTGCCTCATTAATACGTATCGAGTTTATGAACATCTTAATCATTGCACTTCTCCTTTGTTTCTTGACATGGGAAGTATCTACACGGGCCTGTATATAAAGCACTGATAGCAAATCCTTTAACTGTTGTCGTGCTCGATGCAGACGACCCTTGACCGCTACAACGGAAATATCCAGCAGTGCAGCAATTTCTTTGAGGCTCATTTCCTCATAGTAGAATAGGAGCGTTACCTCGCGATCTTTGGACGAAAGACTTTGCACCGCATCGAACACAAAGCGTTGTAGCTCTCGTTCCTCTATGAGTGTTTGTGGGTCTTCCATCATCTCAAAAATATTAGAGGCATCACAGTACATGCCGCCCATCATATCTTCCAACGAGAGTACATGCGTTTTCTGCTCGCGCAGATAGCCCCGACAAACGTTGAGCGCGATACCATAGAGCCAGCTTTTGAAGCGCGAATCATCGTGCAAATGGTTCAACGAGAGATAGGCGTGCAGAAATGTTTCCTGCACTAATTCTCGTGCGATCTCCTCATGCGCGATCTTGCCTATCACGATGCGCTTGACCATCTGTGTGTAGCGTTCAATGAGTTGTCCAAAGGCGTGCTTATCACCCTCATGTGCTAACGCGACTAGCTCGCTATCTGTACTCTGTTCCATGTTAACCTGTAGTTTGTGCTCCTCCATAAACATGTCTACTATAGTAGTAGCATATATGGGTAAAAAGGTTATGTGATAATTTGCACTAAAGAAAAGACACTCCAGTGTGCCAGCGCAGGAGTGTCTTTTCTTTAGTGCAAATTATCGCTTAAAATCCTCCCCTTGAATGAAGCACCTGTCCCGTTATCCACTCAGCATCGTCACTAGCCAAAAAAGCAATGAGACGTGCCGCATCCTCTGGCTCTCCAACACGACCAAATGGTGCGCGTTGTATCACTGTTTGCTTGAGTTGTGGATTCGTGTCCATCCACCCTGTATCTGTCGGACCTGGATCAACTGCGTTCACTGTAATGCCTCGTGACGCGACTTCAGCAGCGAGGGTTATGGTAAATGCTTCAATCGCGCCTTTCGTGGCGATGTACGCAAGTTTTCCTGGCATCGCCGTTAGGCTTTGTCCAGAGGTGAGATTGATGATGCGTCCGCCCTTGCCCATTGGCTTAGAGAAACGCTTTGCAAACTCGACACTTAAAAGCATCGTCCCACGCATATTGACAGCATAATACGTGTTTAGTATTTCGGCGGTGAGTTGATCGAACGGTGCATCCGTATCATCGTGTGCCGCATTATTGACAAGAATGGAAGGGGGACCTAAACGCTTTTCTACCGTATCCATGATTTGTTTTGCCGCTTCGGGACGACTCAAATCTACCTCCATACACTCACAGCGTATGCCCGTTTTCCGTAGCTTCGACAGCAGTTCGCGATAGCCCTGCGCTTCCTTTCCATACAAGCTCTTGTCGTGTGCTTCCCAATAGGTGAAGAAGACATTCATATTCAATTGAGATAACTCGTAGCAAATAGCCGCACCGATACCTCTGCTACGACTCGCTCCTGTGACAATCGCAATACGTCCGTTATGCATGTGCATATAACACCTACCTTTCGACTGATCAAAAACAGGAGACCGCAATAAATGAATACCTAACAATCATTCATGCCTAATTTTGTACATGGCACGTGGAATTTGTGGCAACAGGTCAGAGGCAAGCATTCCAGCATGTCCTATCTCTTGGCTGACATTTCCGGCTGCAACCGTGTGCAGGTAGACGGCAGTGCTTGCGGCATCGAAGGGGTGCATTCCTTGCGCTAAGAACCCTGTTGTCATGCCAGCCAGCACATCGCCTGTACCAGCACCAGCAAGGGCGGGATTTGCCAGCCAGTTGATACGTGTGCGACCATCGGGCGAGGCTATGATCGTGCAAGCCCCTTTGAGGACAAGCGTGATATTCCATTCCTTCGCTTTGTTTCGTGCTAGTTCCAGGCGGTCGATATCGCCACCGGATACTTTGATGCCTCCACAGAGACGCCCCATTTCGCCGGGGTGGGGCGTGATGACGCTCCCCTTCGGAAACAGCGTCCACCAGCGTTCAAGCTTGGATAGATTGTTGAGGCCATCCGCATCTACCACAAGTTGTGGGCGTTTCTCATCGGGCAGTGAACGGAGGTACTCTAAAACCTCTAAAATGACCTCACGTGTATTAGGTGATTGACCCAATCCAGGTCCAATCAGCAGCGAACGATAGCCTTCGAGAGAGTCGTTTAATGCTTTTGAGCGGGTAAAACTCTCAGCATCTTCTGGTGGCAGAATAGCAAATGTTGCTTCGTGAAACGAGCTAGCGTAAATCGGCAACATTTTTTCGGTGACAGCAAGCGTGACCAAGCCCGCTCCAACCCGTCCTGACGCGCTTCCTGCGAGAAACGCGGAGCCAGGATAAGGAAAAGAACCACAGAACAACATCACTTTGCCGAATGTACCCTTGTTGCTTTGCAGGGGACGTGGTGGCAGTAACCTGCGTACAAGATCATCTGTTGGCATTTCCATTTGTAGGGAGCTTTCAAGTTCAGGAGGCAGACCAATATCTCCTACGTAAAGTTTTCCAATATAGTCGCGTCCCGGAAAAAAGAAAAAGCCCTGCTTGGGGCAGGCAAAGGTAATCGTGGTATCTGCATGGACAGCCTCCGCGTCAACCTCGCCTGTATCTGCGTTTAAGCCTGTGGGCAGGTCAACGGCAACGATACGTAGGTTGGTACGCTTTTCGCGTTCTTGACGCACACGAGCAAGCAGAGAACGCATATCATCCGGCAGCGGGCGTGAGTTTCCAGTCCCCAGCAACGCATCAATAATATAATCCGCACTGGCTATAACCGACTCTAACTCCGTTGTGGTCTCTGACCCATGAATATCCTCTCCGCGCACACTGAGTTTGTGTTCTTTCCAGCGATACAGACTGACGAATGCACCTGCTTCTTCAAGATGCTGTGCGATTACCAGCCCGTCGCCTCCGTTGTTGCCAGGACCAATAAGAAAGAGTACTTCAAGCCCGTTTAATGTGTGATGTGGTAAGAGATGGGCTTCAAACAAGTCTGCCGCACTCTTCCCTGCGTTTTGCATCAATATATGACCTGTCAAGCCGTATTGTGTATCGGCCTGTGCCTCAAGTTCTCGCATTTGCGCGACGGTGACAATATGCATACCATGCCTCCTGCTCTACTAACATGGAAAATTCCTGTGTTTTCCCTTGCTTTTCTTATACCACGTATTGCAAACACATTGCGGATATGTTCATGCGGTTTGACAAAATGCTCAGGATACATTGCCTGATGAACTTTGACAACCGAATCTGGGAATGGCGGTAGGGGCAGCAATTGATTGCGCCCGACGAAGGGGGTAGTGGGGCAACCGTCCCTACAACGCCTCTTGTGACAGTGCGAACCCCGTATCGAAACAATCGTCAACAAGGACGTGATACGTCTGTTACTATTATTTGTTACCTCACATAACTCATCAATTTTATGTTACATGAAATTGCTGTTGAGCGTGCTACAACAAGAAGTAGTTGTTTATGAAGAAACAAAGCAAGAAATGGAGTACACAAATGAGTGAGAATCCACAGCAGAATGCACAGGGTGGTCAGGACGACGCCAACCGCGAGCAACCAAAGGGCGACTATCAGCAAAATCAAGGGCAAGAAACAACAAAACAAGACACGAAAGTTCCAGGTGGAGCGCAGAAATTGCCACCAACAGCCTCTGCACAGGGTGGACAAGAAGACGCTAACCGCGAGCAACCAAAGGGTGACTATCAGCAAAAAGGCTAACTATTCTCGAAACAGGACAGCTATAGCCTATATAGGCTATGGCTGTCCTGTTTCTTTGTGTTTCATCGCAAGTCATGTTATAGTATGCAAGTTCCGAAAATTCATACATGCAAACATGCATGTCTTTGTGTGTCGTGTGAGGAGAAGGAACACATCTTGCTTTATACGGTGTCAAGACGCTTTAAGTAGAGCGTGGTTGGCGAGTAGCAAGAATTGCTTGTGGAGGTTGTAAGGGAGCATTCACTAGAAAGATTATACATTGCAAGCATATAAGTACATCCTGAAGTGTTTACGGCAGGACAACGGAGGAAATTTCGTAGTAAAGTTTAGTGTTGGAGCAGTTGTTGCACTGCTCTTCTCGGTTCTCGCATTAGGCATTTCTGTACCGGGAGCACACGCAAGCGCATATACAACGCCTTGCGCCAAAAGCGACCAACGTTATACAGTCGTCCAGGGGGATACACTGAGTTGGATCGCATATCGCTACCATACGAACTGGTCGAATTTAGCATCGTATGGTCACATTGATAATCCTAACCTGATATTCATTGGTCAGGTTGTGTGCATTCCCGTACAAGGTTTTTCGACAGGGACACAGGTACAGCAGGTACAGACCGCGCCACATACCACACCTGTCATACACAGCAATCCGCCACAACAGGTACAACAGCCAGTGAAAACGGCCCCTGTTGTGGTACCAACAAACGTACCTTACAATCCACCACCAACGGCAGCACCAGCAACTGGTGGCAGCGTTCCTGCCATCATCAATCAGGTGTTCGGCGCATATGGACCTGCGGCAACCAATATTGCACGCTGTGAGTCAGGACTCAATCCTGGTGCCTACAATCCGAGTGGTGCATCGGGCCTCTTCCAGATCATGCCCGGTACATGGGCTGGTACGTCACAGGCTGGAAGTTCGCCCTACAATGCTTATGCAAACGCGGTTGCCGCGCATGAAATCTTTGTGCGTGATGGCTACAGTTGGCGCGAATGGGTGTGTCAACCCTAGTAGCAATACAGACCGTTTGGTAAAGCAGCAGTTCGCTCCCTTTCTATCTCGCAAGCAAACAAAGAGACGCAAAAGCTATAAGGCTTTTGCGTCTCTTTGTCTATAATAACAGGAAAAATGGTATACTCTCTTTTGAGATGAGTCGCTAGAATAGACTTCTCCGTGAACAGTATGACTGCTTCATTCAGGATGAAGGAAAAGGCAAAATGGCAACACAAGGTAGTAAGAACACTATTAATCAGCGAGAAGTCCTCCAACAGAGTGATACACGGTTTCGCATTCTGCTTGAAAAGGCAAAATACGCCGTCGCCCTCTATGATCGGGGCATAAATATTTTCTATATCAGTCCTGCTATCGAGCTTATACTTGGGTACACACCTGACGAATACATGCAGATGGAAAGCCGCGTTGATCTACTTCATCCCGATGATAAAGAACACAGTGTGGCAACCTTTACCTCATTATTTGAGACTCCAAATGAAAGCTGTGTTATTGAGCATCGGGCACGACACAAAGATGGAACATACCGATGGTTAGAAGTGACCTATACGAACTTCCTCGCTGAGGCTGATGTCTCCGCTTTTGTAGCAAGCATCCGCGATATCAGCGAGCGGAAAAAGGTGGATGAGCTTCGTCAAGAACTCTTCGTTCGTGAGCAAAACGCACTTGCTGAACTAGAAGCGCAACAACATCACTTTAGCTCAGTGTTGATGGAGGTACCTGCAATCGTCAACGTATTTAAGGGTCCAGAACATGTGTTTGATTTTGTGAACGCAGAATTTCTTGCGCTCCTTGGTGATCGTCAATTTCTCGGTAAAACCGTCCGTGAAGCACAACCTGAGCTTGAAGGTCAGGGTATTTATGAGCTTTTAGATACGGTATACCAAACGGGTAAGCCGTTCTTTGGGTATGAAATTGCAGTACCAATAGCCACGCCAGACGGCACAACACAACGATACTACAATTTCATGTATCAACCCACTCATGGCACCTCAGGTCAGATTGATGGCATCGTCAGCTTTGCATTCGATGTTACCCAACAGGTACTGGCACGTCAGAAAGTCGAAGAGCGAGAAGAACAGTATCGTTTCCTTGCGAATGCCATGCCACAACAGGTATGGACCGCTATGCCCGACGGAATCCTTGACTATGTGAATCAGCAGACAGTTGACTACTTTGAACGCAGTGCTGATGAAATTATAGGAGCAGGATGGCAGAACTTTCTTCATCCCGATGATTTGCCTTCATGCCTTCATGCGTGGCAGCACTCCTTACAAACAGGACAACTCTATCAAATTGAGTTTCGCTTGCGAGCAGGCAATGGAACGTATAAGTGGCATCTTGGACGCGCCTTACCATTGATAAGTAATGGACATATTGTGAAGTGGTTTGGAACAAACACAGACATTCATGAATACAAAAGATTACAAGCGCAGAAAGACGAATTTATCAGTATGGCAAGCCATGAGTTACGCACTCCTATGACCACAATTAAAGCCTGGACGCAGATACAAAAAAAGCAGTTTGAAAAACAGGGCAGAGAAGATGTTGTTCGCTCGTTTAACAAAATGGAAACACAAATCAATAAGGTCAACCGACTCATTGCAGACTTACTCGACATATCCAAGATGCAAGTTGGGAAATTGAGCTATACAAGAGAGAATGTCTCTCTTGATGCCATTGTCAACGAAAGCGTTGAGATGGTACAGCAGACAAGCACAACACATAGAATTTCCATTCATGGTCGCGCAGACAACTACGTAGTTGGAGATAAAGACCGATTGGAGCAGGTTTTCACGAACCTCTTGAATAACGCCATCAAGTATTCTCCCAATGCAACGACGGTTGACGTGTTTATTGAAACAGCGCAAAATCACGTTTTTGTTAAGGTGCGCGACTATGGCATTGGTATTCCTCGTGAGCATCAAGGCAAAATATTTGATCGCTTCTATCGCGTTTCTGATGGAGCAAGCCCACTCTTCCCAGGTTTAGGTATGGGGTTATATATCGCGTGTGAGGTTGTCATGAGACATGATGGAGAAATAGCGGTTGAGAGTGAAGAGGGTAACGGGTCAACCTTTATCGTAACACTCCCTCACAAGCCGGATGAGCAAACTAACAAAGGGATATGATAGTCTGTAAAGGTATGCTATACTCAACCCACGACTCAACATTCGTCGTCTTTACACCCTTCTCAAGAGTAGGACCTTGCTTAATTATGAACATACGCTATCTTTTTGTTGTTATCTTGTTTGCGGCTGGCGGAATACTTGTTGGACAGAGTATTTTAACCTCTAATAGTGGACAAAACAGTGTTAACATACTTGGAATTGTTCTTGGTGCTATCTGTCTCATTATTGCTGTTGTCCTTTTGATTCGCGCACCTATCAAACGATGAAACTCGCACTCAAAATCACGCCGCAGCGCAGTACACAGTACGCCAACATGGTTGCAACTCTTGCAATACCAGAACTGCTTGCTAGTCCACCTGGAAAATTCATCAGCGCGTGCAAGCCTATCACGCTAGCAGGTCAGGCATATCTTCTGGTCACGCTTTCCGAAGATATATCCCTTTCAGCGTCTATGCTTTCCGTACTTGCTCGCATGGGAGCGACGAGCGAGGTCTATGAATACTTCGATACCATTGGCACGGTCAGTGGTCCCCTTTTGCGTCCGATAGAGCCACAATTCGTGCCGTTTGTGCCCTTAGAGATGGCGGAGACACGACGTTATAAGGGCAAGACAAACGAGGTGTTTACGCGTGTCTTGCTGAACATAGCACTCTTCGCGAGCGACTATAGCGACAATTTGGATGAGCGTTTGCGAATCCTCGACCCCTTAGCTGGTGGTGGCACAACACTTTTTCTTGCGTTGAGTGTCGGCTATGATGCCTTTGGTATTGAACTGGATAAGCAAGATATCGAGACAACAGCTATCTTCACGCGACAATACCTTGAGAGTACACATGTACACTTCAAAGAGCGTGACGAACGTGGACGCAGGGCTGGTCGTCGTATTCAATTCGAGATTGGACGCAAGGGCGATACGCGTTTACTCGTGCTCGTGAACGGCGATGCAACACAGGCTGATATGCATATGCGCGAAGTGATAGGCGGCCCCCGTGTCCACGCGATTGTCGGCGATCTCCCCTATGGTATTCAGCACTTCGGTGAGCTATCCTCTCTTCTCACGCACGCGTTACCCGTATGGACAAATATGCTTCTTCCAGGCGGGACAATAGCACTCGCATGGAATGCGACACGGGTTGAGCGTGCCGATATGGTCAATTTCTTAGCGCAAGAGGCGGGTCTCACAGTCCTCAATGAGCCACCTTACACACAATTCGCCCATGCCGTAGACCGCGTGATTAAACGTCGCGATATTATTGTTGGAGTAAAAAAGTCTCCGTAAAAAATACGTCCTTTGACGAATGCTATCTTCTCTTTCGCGTGTTATCCTGAATGTAGATAGCATAAGGGATGTATGAATTGCCTGTAGGGACCGATTTATCACGTTCTCCTGGCCTCTTGAAACTTGAACAAGGACGTGATAAATCGGTCCCTACAGGCGTTCCTCTGGGCAGAACACGGACGCGAGGTATCTATGCACAGAACAAAAAACACGACAACTACCATACTACTCCCCCTCTTGCTCACTTCCCTGCTCCTACTCACAACCAGTTGTAGCACTACAAGCAGTACCATCGCTGGCAAAAAGACACTCACTATCAGCACCGCACCAGCACATGTCCCGACATTTCCATCAACACAAGTGCCATTACCTGATGCAACACAAATAGATGCGTATCTTACACATCTTGCGACAAAAGGGGTGATGAATGGTTCTGTACTTGTCGCGCATAATGGTATGGTATTTGACAAGGGCTATGGTGTTGCAGACAAAGAGAAGCACGTTTTGAACACCCCACAAACGCGTTTCCGTCTTGGTTCTGTCTCCAAACAGTTCACAGCAATGGCGATTCTCATGTTACAGGAGCGTGGTAAGCTCCATATACAGGATCATCTCTGTCTCTATGTCTCCTCTTGCCCCTCGGATTGGCAACCTATCACGGTAGAGCATCTTTTAACGCATACGTCGGGTATTCCAGATTATACAAACTTTCCTGATTTCGCGGTAACATGGACGCAAGCCGTGACGGTAGAACAACTAATTGCGCGTTTCAAAGACATGTCTTTGGAATTTACGCCTGGCTCCGCTTTTCGCTATAGCAATTCTGGCTATGTCTTGCTAGGATACGTTATTGAGCAGGTTTCACACATGTCCTACGCTACATTTCTACAGACACAGATTTTTGATCCGCTTGCTCTGCATAACACAGGCTATGATACGCAATATCCATTGCTACCACAACATGCTACCGGCTATTATCCTGGCTATGTCAAACCTGATGCCTATGATATGTCAGTTCTTTACGCGGCAGGTGCCTTGTATTCTACCGTAGAAGATTTGTACGTATGGGATCAGGCTCTCACATCCCATACCCTCATTTCACAACAGTCACTTGACACGCCATGTTCGCGTTACACGCTTCCTGCCCATCTTCGGGTCCCGGCGGCTGTCTCATGCACTCTGATCTCGGTTATGGGTATGGCTGGTTTATCGCGCAAGAACCGCAGGGCCGGCTCATTTACCATGTTGGTCGTATCGACGGCTTCCTTGCCTATAACGGCTTTTATCCAGCAACAAACACCGATGTGGTGGTCTTGAGCAACCTTGAGACAACAGATGTATTACAAATTGGGCGAACTCTAGGAGGTATGGTATAACGCCTGTAGGGACCGATTTATCACGTCCTTGTTCGGCAATCGAAAGGCCAAGAGGACGTGATAAATCGGTCCCTACAGGCGTTATTTCTGTTTCTTGATGAAATCACTACACAACTGCTCAACCTCGGCAACTGTTCCTACAGCACATACACGTTCGGCAAGGTCTTGCAACTCGCGAAGCGTATGGCCTACAAGCACCGCTCGCACAGTAGGCAATGCATTTGGCGTCATGCTGAGTTCGCGCACGCCCAGTCCGACGAGAATGGGGGCCAGACGTATATCACTCGCCATTTCACCACAGACTGCAACAGGTTTGCCAGCGTTGCGCCCTGCATCTGCTACTTGTCGAATAAAGCGTAGGACCGAGGGTTGCATCGGGTTATAGAGCGTGGCAAGCTCAGTATTCGTGCGGTCACTGGCAAGGGTATACTGTAACAAATCGTTTGCGCCAATGCTAAAGAAGTCCGCCAATGTTGCTAACTCTGGTGCCATGATAACCGAAGCAGGCACCTCAACCATGATGCCAAGCGCAATAGGAGTTGTCACGTTCAACGAGGTAGAGACGCGTTCAAAGATGGCTCGTACCGTTTGCAGTTCTTCGACAGTGGTGAGCATTGGCACCATGATGTGGAGTTCCACCTGCTCAGCGTGTGCCGCTCGGATCAATGCCCTGAATTGTTGCTCCAATAACTCAGTGTGCGCTAAATGGATACGCACACCACGCACACCGAGGGCCGGATTGGCTTCTTTTGTCGCGCTTAGATAGGGTTGTAGAGCAGGCATAGGTTTATCCGCACCTGCATCAAGTGTGCGTGCAACGATAAAGCCACTATTCGTGGAGGTACCACGGAAAGCACGGAAAACTTGAGCGTAGCTTGTGTACTGTTCATCCTCTCCTGGCATGGTTTGCGCATTGGCAAAAAGAAACTCTGTACGTAGAAGTCCCACCCCTTCAGCTCCCCATTGACGTGCTGTCTCGGCTTCTGCCGCGCTACCAATATTGGCAAGCAGCGAAATTCTTTGTCCATCAAGTAGCAGTGGTTCTTGCGCTTGCTGGGCTGCTGCTTTGAGCGCACTGTTACGTTGTTGCTGTTCAGCAACGCGCTCTGTTAAGAATGTACGTGTTTCCGCGGTTGGAGAAAGATAGACAATACCTTTTTCCGCATCCATACCTACCTCATCACCGTCGTGTATCTGCTGTAACAACACCTCATCGAGTCCGGCAATGGCTGGTATACCGAGGGCACGTGCCAGGATAGCTGTATGAGCTGTTGGGCCGCCCTGTGTGGTGCAAATACCCAACACCATTTCGCGCCGTAACTGAGCCGTATCAGAGGGCGTGAGGTCACGTGCTATCAGAATAACGGGTGTTTCAAGTGCGCTGAAATCTTGACGCGATGATGCCTGACCACCTAAGCGTTGCACGACCCGACTTGTGACATCACGGATATCTACAGCCCGACCTGCCACGAGTATATCATCAAACCCCTCTAATTGTGCTGCGTTTTGCTCTCCTGCACGCGCAAAGGCACTGGCGGCATCGTAATGTTGTTGACGAATGATATCAGATGCAGTTGTGAGCAGCAGGGGGTCACGCAACAAGAGTGCCTGTGCCTCAAAAATAGCGGCTTCGTTTTTACCAATCTGATGGTGCATGTGTTGCACCAGCTCTTGCAACTCTTTGACCGTCGCATCTATTGCCTGTTGTAAACGTGCTTGCTCAGCTACAACTTGCTTTGGCTCGATGATGTGGACTTCAACCGTGCGTAAATCTACGCGTTGTGAGTTATAGGGCAACGCTGGACCTAACGCAAATCCTTTCGAGGTAGCAATGCCTTGTAATTCGTTTCCCGTTTGTGAGGATGTATAGGCCGTGACGTTTTCTTTCACTTGTGACGAAGCAGGAGTTTCTGTAATAGATTCCTCCGTTTCGTAGAAATTCGCCTCCACAAGCTTGCTCAGCGCGTCCAATGCTGCCTGAGCATCTTGACCGCTTGTGCGTATGAGAATAGTGGAACCCTTACGTGCAGCTAATCCCAGTAGTTCAATGAGACTAGTCGCCCGTGCTTTACGTCCATTCGCTTGTATCTCCACAAGCGCGTTAAATTGTGCCGACGTTTGTATAATATCGCTTGCAGGACGGGCGTGTAGTCCGGCTGGATTGTTGAGAACATACTGCTTTTCTAATGCGTCAGTAGGAAACATAGTATCGGTCTGTTGCACCATGTCGCCTGTTTCTTCAAGCGTCTCTTCTGCCTGCGCGATTGGTTTCAATATTTGGAGCTGTGCTTTACTTGCTGCCTTTTCTGCTGCTGCTTTCACCTCTTGTAGTGAATGACCAAGCGTTGCTTCGAGTGCGGCTGCCAGTGTTCCTTCGACAATAGGTGCAAAGCTGAGTAACACTTGCCCTCGTTGTTCTTCGTCGATCATTTCCAGAGCCATCTCGGTTGAAAGGATAGCACTGCCCATATCGAGCAGGACCAGGACGCCATCGGGTCCACTGGCACGTTCAATGGCGTGTTGAATTGTATCGACCGATGTTCCTATAATGTTATTGCCAGCACCGCCCGCTGCCACTATGGTTATTGATCCCTGTGTCATCTGCTGTGCAAGTTCGGTAACGCCACTTGCCAGTTTTTCACTATGTGAAACGATGACCAATCCCACCGTCATGGTCGTATCCCTTCCGGTTGAATGGATGTTTGTCAGGTATTTTATTTTGAAGGCTTAGAAGGAGAGAGGCAAGAAAGCGTCTTTTTTAGACGCTTTATGCACAGACTTCAGCGAGTGTTTGCAGCATAAGTGCGCTTGATGTGGCTCCTGGGTCTTGATGTCCAACACTACGCTCGCCCAGATAGCTTGCGCGACCTTTTGTAGCAAGCATAGGAATCGTCGCCTTTGCACCTTCTTCGGCTGCTGCTGCTGCTTGTGCCGTTACTTGCGCAAGGCTTGCGTTGTGCGCGAGTGCCTCTTTCGCGGCTGTAATGGCTGGAGCGAGGGCATCGACCATTGTTTTTTCACCCGGTTGTGCTTTGCCGCGTGCGACAACACCACCTGCGAAGGCTTCCAGTAGAGCAACAACATCGGCAGCATTAAGATCGTCTTTGCCTGCCACTGCTGCCCCTGCACGAAGAAATGCTGTACCATACAGTGGACCACTTGAACCACCAACGGTGGAGACCAGCGTCGAACCAACGGTTTTCAGTTGTGTTGCAATGTCCATACTTGTCATAGTGGGAAATTTGTTACGTACCGCGACAAAGCCTCGGTCCATATTTGTGCCATGATCGGCATCCCCAATCGGCGAGTCAAGCTGGGTGAGATACTGTGCGTTCTCATGAAGCACATCGGCGATGCGCCCCAACCAGCGTAGCGTATCTGCGTTATTCATCGGTTACAAATTCCTTTGGATACAATTATCACGATGTCGTCTACAAAACCAGTTTGTAGACGACATCGTGTAAGAAAGTAGAAGAATTAGCGACCCCAGCGTAGTGCAGGTGTATGCACAGGTGCATCCCAGTATTTCAAAAGCTCGTCGTCAAGACGAACAAGCGTGATGGAGGTGCCGGCCATATCAAGTGAAGTGATATAGCTACCTATGAGCGAGCGAGCGATAGTCACATTTTTGCCTTTAAGAATGCGACTCAACTCCTCGAAGACGATATAGAGTTCGATGAGGGGCGTGCCACCCATACCATTGACAAAGGCAAGCACTTGCTCACCCGACTTTAAGCCGAGGTCCTCGATAATGGGATTTGCCAGTAACTCGGTGATTTCAGAGGCTGGAGCAATCTTGATACGGCGGCGTCCTGGCTCTCCGTGAATACCGATACCAATTTCGATCTCGTCCTCACCAATATCAAAGTTTGGCTTGCCATTCGCGGGTACGGTACCGGAGGTGAGTGCCATACCCATACTACGTCCCTGGTCATTGACCTTTTTTGCAATGGCAACGACCTGATCGAGTGGTGCGCCTGTCTCAGCGAGACCACCGACGATCTTTTCGACGAGCACAGTTACACCAACACCACGACGCCCTGTTGTGTACAAACTATCTTGTACGGCTACGTCATCGTTCGTGATGACTGCCGCGACCTTGATTCCATCAGCTTCCGCGAGTTCCGCCGCCATTTCAAAATTGAGTACGTCACCTGTATAGTTCTTTACAATGTGGAGCACTCCTGCGCCGCCATTGACTGCTTTTGTCGCGGCAACCATCTGGTCCGGGACTGGCGAAGTAAATATAGCTCCTGGACAGGCCGCATCGAGCATACCGATACCGACGAAGCCACCATGCATTGGTTCGTGACCACTACCACCACCCGAAATAACGCCCACTTTTCCCTGCACTGGCGCACCTTTGCGTACCACGATCTGATTTTCCTGATCGACGGTAATCAGGTCGGCATGGGCTAATGCCATGCCAGCAAGAGACTCTTTGACAACATCTTCCGGCTTGTTGATAAGCTTTTTCATATGTTAGCTCTCTCCTTTACACGCCGACTTCGGCGTCTATCTGATGTTGAATAGGTGCGCGATAGGCATTAATCATCGCCTGAGTACGTTCGGGTGTCCAATGCAATTCCTGCGCCATCATCGCGGCAACGTCTTTCACGACGCCCAGTCCACGGTCCCGATCCTCCAATGTGATCGAGGTGCGGCGTGCCAGGATATCGTAAGGCGTCATTGCCATTTCCTGGCGACAGGCATGAATAACTTCCGCTTTCAGATAAGGCAGGTCTTCTATCAGGCGTCCAGCGAGAGAAGAGTCCCCGGCTATAAGGTCGAGTACTGCATTGGCTTCTGTACCGTAACTATGACCTAAATGTACGATAGCATCAACATCTAGCCCAAGTCTCGCTCCCCTTTGTGCGAGTGCTTTTTGTAGAACGGACCAGCCAGCACTGCCCTGTAACGGTAAACTCTCGGTTGGGTGTACGGGTTTGGTATTGTCACGCTTGCTCAGCACATCAACTGTGTCCTGGGCCATACGGCGATACGTGGTAAGCTTGCCTCCAACAATCGTCACAAGCCCTGAGTCGGCCTGTAAGACAACATGTGTACGCGAGAGTTTCGCGCTTGTTTGCCCTTGTCCCTCTCGACGTGGTTTCACAAGCGGACGATACCCTGCATAAGTGCTAATGATGTCGTCTGCTGTCAAATTGACAGAGAGATAGCGGTTGAGATGGTCAAGTAGATATTTCACGTCTTCTGGACTGGCCGTTGGGTTATCGAGATCACCTGAACCTGTATCAGTGGTACCAAGAACCGCTCGCGACTCCCAGGGAACGATGAAGAGAATGCGTTTGTCGTCCGTTTCTGGCAATACAATCGCACTATCTCCGATATCCAGGTCCTCGCGTGAAAATACAAGGTGAATACCCTTACTCGGTACAACTTTAATTTGTGGTTCCTCACCCGTTAACGCTTCGAGTTCTTCGGCGAAAATGCCCGTTGCGTTCACCACGTGACGGGCGGAAATCGTCACCTCCTGTCCATCAATTTTATCCTCGACATGCACACCTGTGATCTTGCCATTCTCCATGGCAAACGAGGTCACTTCAGTATAATTCGCGATGACCGCACCATATTGAGCGGCAGTGCGGATAACCGCCATTGTGAGACGTGCATCGTTGGTTTGCGCGTCGTAGTAGATAAAGCCCTCTTTGAGTCCCTGTGTGACCAGTGTCGGAGCCATTTTCTGCACGGTTTCGCGGCTGATGCGACGATGACGCTGCACATTGCGACGCCCGGCAAGGGCATCGTAGAGCCAGAGACCTATATCCAGCACAAAACTGAGTCCAATGCCTCCTGGCGTGGTGAAAGGCATACCAACAGGATGACGGTCTCCTTCATAGATCGGCAGCACGAAGGCAACCGGATCAACCAGATAGGGCGCGTTTTGCAACAGCAGACCACGCTCAGTCAAAGCTTCATGCACGAGCGCGAAATCGAAATTGGGTAAGTAGCGAATGCCTCCATGCACAAGCTTGGTTGATTTGCTGCTGGTCCCACTGGCAAAATCATTTTTCTCGACGAGTGCTACCTTATATCCCCGTGCCACGGCATCTAGTGCCACGCCAGCACCAGTGATGCCACCACCAATGACGAGGACATCGAAGGTATCACTTCCTAACTGAGCGAGGCTTTGTGTACGTACCTCTGCTGAAAGTGGTTGCATGATGACCTTGACCGCGAAGAGACGACTAAGAGATTAGTCGTCTCTTCTTCCTTTCTATATGCGCGATGTTGTTGAAGGCTTAGTCTACTGCTGGTTCTCGCACGGACTCTCCATTAGTGACGGCAGTACCAGATTTCATTAATCCTCTTGCCGTAATGACTCTGCCAATGGTGTAGTCATAGATGAAGGCACCTGCGGTACCACCGAGGATGGGCGCGACAATTGGAATCCAGAAGTAGTAGTTGTTAGCGGAGAAGCTTGCGCCACCTGTAACAAGGGCAACCCAGAGGCGTGGCCCAAAGTCACGCGCAGGGTTGATCGCATATCCAGTATTCAAACCAAACGATGCACCGATTGCTACAATCAAGAAACCTATGATTAGTGGGTTCAGATTGGCCTGTACCGGTTGATTGCGCGTGTCAGTGATGGCAACAATCAAGCCAACCAGCAGAGCCGTACCAATAAACTCATCGCCGAAGGCTCCGAAGGTGCCGACAAAGGCTTTAGGTGCAGTGTAGAACACGCCCCCAACATTAGCCGCGAAGTCTGTTCCTGCATTCGCATTCAATGCGCCTTGATAGACAAAGTAGAGAAGGCCAGCCGCTACAAATGCGCCCAGGACCTGTGCCAGAATGTAGGGACCAACCTTGTTCCATGGGAAGCGACGCGTCGCTGCCAACGCGATGGTAACGGCGGGATTTAAGTGAGCACCACTGATTGCGCCAGCGACATAGATACCCAGCATAACCGCGAAGCCCCAGCCAAAAATGATAACAGGCCATGTGTTGGCGAAAGGTGTTGCCGCACCACTCGCCCCCAGTTTTGTGAAGAGCGCGAAGGTGGCTACACAGCCATCACCGAAAAGAATAAGAACCATTGTGCCAAAGAACTCAGCAATTGCCTCGCCTGCTGTGCCAGCAAGCGCGGGAACTCTGTTTCTGTCTACGATTTGTGCCATGAGGAATCACTCCATTTCTCTCATCATGAGAAGGGCGGCAACGCATCGCCGCGTGGAAAGAAAAACTCTGGATAAGGAATGCACGAAGAAAACATACTACGAGAACGACGGTTGATGGTATGAGCACATCAGACTATAAATTGCTCTGACGTACCCCATGAGACACTATAAAAATTTACGAATGCATTGGTGTAACAGTAGGGATCGATGTGTCGCGTCCTTCTGTGCAATCGATTGCCAACAAGGACGCGACACATCGGTCCCTACTGCTATCCAATACGCTGTAAAGGAGAAATTACATGTTACGCTTTCGCTGCTGATTTTGCCGCAGGTTGTTCCCACCCACGGGAACGCTCTACGGCCTTCTTCCAGTCTGCATAGAGTGCCTCGCGTTGGTCTGCACTGAATGTTGGCTCGAAGGTACGGTCGATGGCCCACTGCTTAGCAACTTCTTCCTGGCTGGACCAGAAACCTACGGCGAGACCTGCGAGATAGGCTGCACCAAGTGCTGTGGTCTCCGCGATTTTTGGTCTCTGCACAGGTACACCAAGAATATCAGCCTGGAATTGCATAAGCAGATTGTTGACAACCGCACCACCGTCAACACGAAGCGTTTTGAGGTCAACACCGCTATCGGCATTCATGGCTTCTAACACGTCGCGTGTCTGGTAGCACATAGATTCCAATGTTGCGCGTGCTACGTGTCCTATTGTGGAACCACGTGAGAGGCCAGCGATAATACCGCGTGCATAGGGGTCCCAATAGGGCGCACCAAGACCGACAAATGCTGGTACTAGATAGACACCACCATTATCTTTTTCGGTTGCCGCTAACGCTTCCACATCCGCGCTATTGGTAATGGCTTTGAGTCCGTCACGGAGCCACTGCACTGCCGCACCTGTGACGAAGATCGAGCCTTCAAGCGCGTAAATGGTCTGGTCGCCGATGCCCCATGCGATGGTCGTAAGAAGCTTGTTTTTGGATGGAACAGCTTTGGTACCTGTGTTGATAAGCATGAAGTTACCAGTACCATAGGTGTTCTTCGCCATACCCACTTCATAACATGCCTGTCCAAAGGTGGCTGCCTGCTGGTCGCCAGCGTCACCAGCCAGCTTGAGTGGAGCACCAAAGAACTCTGGATCAGTCTCGCCAAAGATGCCACTCGATGGCTTCACTGTAGGAAGCATAGAGGATGGAATGCCCAACTCTTTGAGAATGACATCATCCCATTTCTTTTCGTAGATGTTGTAGAGTAAAGTACGCGAAGCATTTGTGGGATCGGTTGCGTGAATACGTCCCTTCGAGAGACGCCACATCAGAAATGTATCAACATTTCCAAAGGCGAGTTCGCCGCGCTCTGCCTTCTCGCGTGCTCCAGCGACGTTATCAAGAATCCACTTTACCTTGGTGCCAGAGAAATAGGCGTCGGTAACAAGACCGGTGCGGTTGTAGATTTCCTTGTCAAAACCCTTGGCGACAAGTTCCTCACAAATAGGAACGGTGAGACGACTCTGCCACACAATTGCATTGAAGACAGCTTTGCCAGTGGTCTTGTCCCACACAATAGCGGTTTCACGCTGATTGGTGATACCGATGGCAGCGATGTCGGACGCGGAAGCACTGACTTTCTTAATCGCTTCTTGTGCCACAGCCAACTGACTTGACCAAATAGCTTCTGGGTCATGCTCAACCAGACCAGGGGCAGGGAAAATTTGTGGAAATTCCTGCTGTGCCACACTTGCAATCGCGCCATCGTGGTCGAAAAGAATTGCGCGTGAGCTGGTCGTACCCTGGTCCAGGGCGAGTATGTACTTTGCCATGAGTAGCCCTCTTTCTTCCTTGTACCTGAGTGTAATACGAACATTACACTCCTAACAACAATGTATCAAAAACGCATAGGCATCACTGCCAATGCAGGAGTAGGTAAGTGAGTGGTACTTCTTTTTCGTGTATCATGTCCATAATTCGTCGCGTGCGACGACCACGCCAATCGCTCCTGCACGCAACACTGTGTGCATTTGCTGCATTGTCTGAATCAAGCCGGACGCGATAAATGGACGTAACCCCTGGAGTTTCGGGGCGACATGAGGAACTACAAGCGCGGGAGAAATATCAAGGATATCAACTGTAGTCATATCTACCGACTCCAACGCAGCCTCCATGCCTGTCGAATCTAGCGCAAAAATACGTTGAATAGTTTCTAAGCCTAATTGTTTACTTAGTACCAGAGTACGTGGATGACTCGAAACAATGCCCTGAATGTGCAGCGTGTGTGCCAAATACTGCAAACCTGCACTATCCGCGTGAATACCGTCAATGTGGTCAATGCTAACATACACCGCGATATTCCGCTTTTGTACATGCTCTAGTGGACCTGCCAGGTCGAAAAGGTTACAATGTCTGAGAAAAATCGCGTTGATGGTGCGAGTATCGAGAATCCGTACAAGCTGCGCACGGCTCTCGACGAGCGGTATCATCTTGCACTGCGTTGAAAGAGCGATCAGTGATTCACAGGACCCAACAGGCATAATGCACCTCTGGTTCTAGCGTAAAACAACAAAGCCCCAAGCCTCTTCCTTTGGAAAAGGTGGCTCAGGACTTTTCATTTCACTGTCCTTCTAACATATGCAGTTGTAGACAGGTTGGTCACAGCCATTCTTAATTGTACTGTGTCCAACACATCTTCGTGTCCGTGCTGTTCTTGAAGACAGCGAAGATGCTTTCGATTGAGAGGTTCTCCAAACTGTCGAGCCTGTAAGAACTATACAAGGCGTTTCAGTTGGCTTATAATGATATTACTCGGCAGGGTTCTATTTGTCAAGGGCTTTCTCGTTTTTCCCTTTCCCCTTTGAACTCTGTAGCAAAGACTGGTAACAAAAATAATGACAAAACATGAATTTTTACGTTTAGCACGTCTCTTTCCGGTGGCGGCAGCTATAAAATCACAAGAGGATATGGAACTCGCTCTGGTGGCTGATACGTCCCTTCTTTTTTTATTAAAGGGTGATGCCTTTCAACTGGCACCTTTTGTGGAACAAGCACATGCGCGTGGCAAAGGTATCGTGGTTCACGTAGACCTTGTGAGCGGGGTGGGCAAAGATCGTGCTGGTATCTCCTATTTGCACCAGATTGGTGTGGATGCCATCATCACGAGCCGCTCACAATTGATCTCGGCTGGCAAAGCAGAAGGGCTGGTGACAATTCAGCGTCTGCTCCTCGTCGATGATTCGGCATTGGAGACAGGTGTACGCACGATTGCGCGTGCCGCTCCCGATGTGGTAGAGGTTTTACCTGGTGTGATTTTTCCCTCGGTGGCTCCTATGCTGCAACAGATGTTACCAGGGCCGTTTATCGCCGGTGGTTTTATTCGCACGGCTGAGGATGTTGCACGTATACAGACGGCAGGTGGTATCCTGAGTAGTAGCAGTACCTATGCATTGTGGCGGCGTCCTTCAGAGTTGATAAGGAGAGCATAACGCTATGCGACAACTTCCAAATATGCTGAGTATAGGGCGACTCGTGGCAACGGTCCTCATCTTTGTACTTGTGCTGATAAATCAGCCGTGGGCATTCTTGACTTCGTTTGTGCTGTTTGTGCTCGCGTCCGTCACCGATTTTTTCGATGGCTATCTCGCTCGCCGCATGAAAGTTGTCTCGTCCCTCGGCGTGTTTTTAGACCTGACTGCTGACAAAATATTGGTATGCGCCATTCTGATTGCTCTTGTGCAGGTCGGGTTTGTGCCAGCATGGGTCGTGTTTATCATTGTGACACGTGAATTTCTGGTATCAGGATTGCGCTCCATGGCAGCCGCGAAAGGTCATGTCATTCCAGCAGGCATGTGGGGTAAACAAAAAACGTTTATTACGCTTATCGCGATTTCAGCCCTCCTATTGGCAAAGGGGCTGGGGGCGAGTCAACTCTCACTCTTCCCACTCATGCTCAACTTTAGTAGTCACACCCTCGCCTTCGGGGACTGGCTCTTGTTCATCGCGGACATCTTGCTCATTCTGGCCGTCATCTGGACAGCATTCTCCGGCGTCGAATACATGATTGGTGCGCTCCCCATCTTTCGCAACAGTGAAGAGAAAAGCACATCGCATGCATGAAATAAGGCAAGAGGCACCGCCTCTTGCCTTATTTCATGCATGCGATGTGGTAGGAGCATTATCAGGAATAGCCTCTTTTTGGCCTAATTTTCGCTCTTTGCCAGCGAGCAATCGTCCAATATTGTCATAATGCAACAGGATAACGAAGGCCGGACCCACAATGAGAAAAATAACTTCTGGCGTGCTAACCCAACCGAGAACGCGGAAAATAATGCCACACACCATAATGGTGAATGCCCCCAGTATGGAGCCAAGTGAGACATAGCGCGAGATCACTATTGTACCTATCGCGACAATAGCGGCAATCAAGAAAATCAGGGGAGACATAACCAGTGTCGCACCCGCACCCGTCAAAACGCCACGTCCACCACGAAAGCCAATAAATATCGGGTAACAATGTCCCAACAGTGCTGTTATTCCTGCTACCATGATGCCCCAACCAGCACCATTTAATGCAGGTACAAAGCGTGCCAGTAGCGCGGGACCGATACCTTTCGAGAGGTCGATGACGAGGACAATAGCAGCAGGTCCATTGCCGAGTGTGCGCCGTACATTGGTTGCGCCAGTCTTTTTGCTGCCATAGTCTCGAATATCGAAGTCTTTGCCACGTAGAAGCTTACCCATCCAGTAACCCGAAGGAATCGATCCCCATAAATAGCCTATGATAGCTATGAGCAAGAGCGAAATGATCATACCAGACATGCTAGCACTCCTTTGTGGTAATGTGGTGTCTATCGTACAAAACGCCCTATATAGAGTTTTCTTTCACGTCTCCATTATAGAATCGTTTCCCCGAAATTGCTAGCAGTAGCTTGTAGGGACCGATGTATCGCGTCCTGCTGGCGTCTCGATACCCGAACCAGGACGCGATACATTGGTCCCTACACAACGTTTTCGGGCAGGATACGTAGAGCAACGTCGATATTCAGGTCCTGCACCAATTTTTGGACAATAGCAACTTCTGGCGTGGCTTCTTGCCGAAAGTAGGCTACGTCGGGTCGCACAATCTGAAAAAGTTTGGTCATCACAGTTGCGAAGCCATACATATAGACGGGAGTCGTACTTTGAATATTCATCGGGGGAATGCGTTCCATTCTTGTGATGGTGGGCGTTATATAAGTAGAGAAGGTCGGCGGATACATGTCCTCGGCACGGGGCACAAAAACAACATCGACATGCGCACTTCTTAACAACTGAAGATCACGAGCGAGCGTCCGTGGAAATTGTGCAAGTTCTTCCGGTGAGGTAAATTGCAACGGATTCACAAAGATGCTTACAATGCTAATCGCGCACTCCTCTTGTGCCGCTTTTACAAGTGCTAGATGGCCTGCATGGATATTGCCTGTTGTTGGCACAAAACCAACCGCTCCAGCTGCAAGCCAGCCGCGAGCGGTCTCAATCATCTCGTTTATTGTATAAATGACGCGCATGGTCGCTCCCCTGCTCTCACGCAGGCTCTTGTGTATCACGTTCCGACATTCTTTACAGAATAGTGATGTATTCTCTCAAATAAACCAGAGATACATTCATATTTCTCTATCTTTTGTACCTATTGTTGTTTCCATAACGTATAGCATGTACAACAGTAACTGTACTATACCAACTTGTATACTCGTTCCAAACCATAGAGAGAAGGCTTCTATGCGTAAACAAGCAAGAATGCTTGTTATTTTTGTTCGTGTACTTGGCATCACTCTGCTAGGTGCCGTACTCATTGTTTTGCGCTATCTATTGAAAACACCGCAACCATTAGAAAGTATGCTTCCAGGCGAATCACATTTGTTTAAGTGGACGCATGGGCACGTTTTTTATAAAGTACTTGGCAAACCGGATGCTCCACCTCTCCTGTTGCTACACACCCCTGAAATTGGTGGATCATCATACGAATTTCGTGCATTGGTTGAGCAACTTACGCCGCACTATCGTGTCTATGCACTTGATTTACTTGGTTTTGGCCTTTCTGATCGCCCTCACAAAGACTATACTGGTGAAACATATACGACGTTGTGTCAGGATTTTCTCACACAGGTAGTACTTCAGTCTGCTACTGTGGTCGCAAGTGGGTTGAGTTGTAATTATGGCATTGTGATAGCGAGTACACAACCACAGCTTTGCTCGCGTCTCGTTTTGCTCTCGCCTCATGCATTATTCAGTAATGGTCAATGGCAAGAGCGCGGAATGCGTGTACTACAACAGCCGTTCATTGGACTCAGCGTCTATGCTTTGCTTACAACCCGTATCGTCTTACGAGGTCTCATTGCGTGGCAAAAGCAAGAGCATCATGTAGCGGAAAGCGAACTACGTTACACCTATGCCTCTGCACACCAACTTGGCGCACAATACGCTACTCTAGCATTGCTTTCTGGGAAGTTGTTGCTCGATGCATCGCACTACATCGAGACATTGAGTACTCCAACGCTTTTGATCTGGGGCGCGAACGCCGCTTCAGCTGATTGGTCGGTTGCGGAATTCTATGCGGCAAATGATGCTGTACAAGAGGTGCTGATTCAGGGAGCAGGACTACGGCCCCATCAAGAGCAACCAGCCGAGGTTGTAGCACAACTTCTGCAATGGCAGAATGCAGGACTTGAAGTACTACGTTATACTAAAGAATATGAGAATACAGCCGTAAAGGAGAATACGATGAAGGATACTACTGAACAGGTTGAGGCGTATTGTGTCAAGTGTAAAGAAAAGCGTATCATGAAGGACCCGACTGATACCACAACCAAAAATGGACGAACCGCGAAAACGGGTACCTGTCCTGTTTGTGGAACGAAGCTTTTCCGTTTTGTGGCTAGCTGAAAAGAATAGCCATACACGTTTGTAAAAGAAACATGACAGATGTCTCTGGTGACACAGAACAAGAAGAAAATAGGCGAAACACAGTACACTACTGGAAATTCGCCTGTTTTTCTCTTGACGTTCGGCAATACACAACGTATAATCACCGTCATGCACGCATACCGTGCTTTGCTACCACAGAAGACGTGGAAACCATGGTACCTCTGTTTGACATAATACAGAAAATGTCCAACCACGGACAGAATCAAACGTACATCTAACTATAAATACGAAAAAAGTATTTACTAATCTCTTTTCCAGAAAATTGCTTCATAATAATTATAAAGATTACTGAATAAGTGTTATAAACGCGGCTAGGTCGAGATGGAAGGGATGCGCGGGCTAAAGCGCGTGGAGTGGATGAGGAATAGAGGCAGAGAGTGCAATGAGGTGGAGTTGGTGCCGCACACTATAACATGTTGGGAATAGGATTGTGAGGAATGTGTGTACCACTCATCGTCGCGGTGACGGTGAGGTAAGAACAATGAGTATCTGGAAGAGGCCGACACAAGAGATCAAGGACCTCACGACCAGGGAGGAGTTTTTCAATGAGTATTGGTGGGCAGAGTGATGCCAAGTCGGAGCGCAAGATTTATCGGTTGACACCGGAAGGCTTTGCCAAGAAGAAAGAACGTTTAGAGTACTTAATCAACGTGAGACGCAAAGAAGTCGCGGACTATATTCACGAGGCAAAAGAAGACGGTGATATCAGCGAGAGTGGCTCTTACGAGGATGCTAAAGATCAGCAGTCAAAGGTTGAAGGCGAAATTCTGCAGTTGCAACAACTGCTCTCCGTCGCTGAGATCATGTCTCCCGATATGCATGGTGTGACCGAGGGACCTTACACGGTCCGTATCGGTATGCAAATAGAGGTCGAGACGGATAGCGGCACAAAACGCAATTTCAAGATGGTCGAAACCTTTGAAGCAGACGTGAAAGCTGGCCTTATCTCTGATCAATCTCCCGTCGGGAAGGCACTCATGGGCCATAAAGAAGGGGATCAGGTGAACGTCTCAACTCCTGGTGGTATCACAACCTATACCATCCTCTCCATTCGCCCCATGTCCTTCTAAGCAAACTGATATGTGAGAGCAATGGGCGATACAAGGCATCACCCCGATTACACAACGTGTAATCGGGGTGATGCCTTGTATCGCCCAATCAATTCTATTGACACAAACACTCTCATACAGGTAATATAAGAATACGCCGTAAACGAGAATGCTAGATGGTTGTGTGCTTTTCATAATGGACGGCTAGGAGCAAAGCTTTGTTTACATTTGAGGACATGACCGCCTCGTTTCTTCAGGCGGCAAAGACCAATGGGTTGTCGGCGCATCCCGAATATTGGAGCAACACACGCACCCTGGAACGTGAATTTGCCTGTACATGTCATACAGGGAGTTGTGAGGACGTGCAGCAGCGTAGTTCTTGTGTCCTCTCCTATACATGGGGCGCACTCGATACCGTTATTTCTCTTGAGGGACCTGTGGGTATCTGTAGCTTCTTTCACGAGGCTCCACGCGATGACTGCCCACATTTACATCTTGCCGAGATTCCACCATTGATACTCGATCTCTCGTACTCGCTTGCATTGAATGGTGTGTTACCATCTGAGGAAAAGTTGCTCTCACTCATGCAGATACTCAAACTACGCGCAAGCGAGAACAGCCAGCGCACACTTGAGGCACGCCCCTCTGTCAGTATGGTACTACATGAAAACCACTTGCAGCCCGACTCGCTGAGCCTCCAACAGCATGTGGAACTTCCTATCTGGCACCCACTCGGCATGGAAGGTCTCATCAAAGAAGAATCATACCCCTTTGGTATGCATCCATCGGATTTACGCATCGATGGCTTTGATCCAGTCACAGGCGAATTGCACGAACCTGATATGCCACGCCCCGAAGACTGGGCACCACAGGTACTTGCTGAAGTCTGCGAAGACATTGTGCATGTGCTACAAGCACTCGACGCTAGCATCGCTTACAGACTATCGTAGGGGTCTAATTTATTACACCCTCGTTCGGCTTGTACAAGCCGAACGAGGGTGTAATAAATTAGACCCCTACCGATGTTCCCTCACTTGTTGTTTTGTTTTGTTGTTGTACCTGCTGAATACTCGCACCAATAAAATCACGGAAGAGTGGATGTGGGTGTGTTGGACGACTCTTAAATTCTGGGTGGAACTGCGAAGCGACAAACCACGGATGGTCTGCCAACTCGATAACCTCAACAAGGCTATTATCGGCTGAACGTCCACTTACAATCAGTCCCTGACTCTCCATCCGCTTACGATACTCGTTATTGAACTCGTAACGGTGACGGTGCCGCTCAAACACTATTGGTTCACCGTATGCCTGATGCGCTTTCGTACCAGCCGTCAAGCAACACACCCAGTTACCAAGACGCATCGTGCCACCTTTATCCGCGATCTGCCGTTGTGTCAGCATAAGGTCGATTACAGGATTGTTCGTTTGCTGATCAAACTCGGTGCTATTGGCGTCGGTAAGACCAAGTACGTTCCGCGCAAACTCGATAACAGCAACCTGCATACCGAGACATAAACCGAGATAGGGAATATTCTTACGACGCGCAAAGCTTGCCGCCTTGATTTTACCCTCAATGCCACGATGTCCGAAGCCTCCGGGAACCACAATGCCCGCCACATCCTCAAGGACCTCTGTATAACCCTCGCCCATCTGCTCAAGTGCCTCAGAGTTAATCCACTTGATACGCACATCGACATCATGAAACCAGCCCGCGTGGTTTAGCGACTCCGCGACCGACATATAAGCATCATGTAATTCAACATATTTGCCAACCAGTCCAATCATAATCTCAGGACGTGGACTCTTAATCTTCTCAACCAGTGCCTTCCATTCCTGCATCTGGGCTTCCTGGCGTTTCAAACGCAGTTCGTTGACCAGAAATTCACCCAGTCCTGCCTCTTCCAAAATAAGAGGTACTTCATAGATCGTGTCTGCTGTCAACATTGGAATAACAGCAGCCGTCTCGATATTGCAGAACAGCGCGATTTTATCACGCAAGTCATCCGTCATAGGATAGTCTGAGCGGCACATGATCACATCGGGCTGAATACCAACGCGCAACAGTTCCTTCACGCTATGCTGGGTTGGCTTTGTCTTGAGTTCCTTTGTAGAACCAAGATAGGGGAGCAAGGTGACATGGAGATAGAGCACATCGCGTCTTCCAACATCTTTACGCATCTGACGAATCGCCTCTAAAAATGGCTCACCCTCGATGTCGCCTACCGTGCCACCAACCTCGACAATCACCACATCCGCATCGGAACGACGCGCCACCGCGTGAATACGGTCTTTGATCTCATTCGTGATATGTGGAATGACCTGAATCGTGCCACCAAGATATTCGCCGCGCCGCTCTTTGCCGATGACAGAGGCGTAGACCTGACCCGTTGTAACGTTGTTGGCCTGATACGCAGGTTCGTCTGTGAAGCGTTCGTAGTGTCCCAGGTCCAGGTCCGTCTCGGCTCCATCATCGGTGACGAAAACTTCGCCATGCTGATATGGCGACATGGTACCCGGATCGACATTGATGTAGGGGTCCAATTTCATGAGTGAGACGGAGACTCCACGATTTTTGAGGAGACGACCTAGCGATGCGACACTGATACCCTTCCCAACAGAAGAGGCCACACCGCCTGTAACAAAGATAAATTTTGACATAAAAAAATCCTCCTGCACTCGGAGCCTTGCCGTCGTGCCTACATCAGTGCCTACGAGAAACACATGATGCCTAAGAAAACCCATGTTCTTTCTGAATACGTAAAAAATCCTGCTTCCGTGACTAACGTGGCGAAAGCAGGATTATTTGGAGTTCAGAAGGTGCGTTTGTTAAGGTATTTCGTGAAAGCGTAAATTTCGGTGAAACGTTATTTTTATCGACACCCATTTCGCGACAGAATTTGTCAAGTGGGTTGGCTTGTTCCTCACCTGTTCCGTCTGGCGTGACTGGACGATAATGCATCGGTATGACGATACGCGGCTCTACCTGCCCAATAATCTCAACGGCCTGTGCGACGTTGATTCCATGTTGTCCACTAATAGGCAGTAAAAGAACATCCGCGTCAGCAACCTCTTCAAGCTGTTCGTCTTGTAAGGTATGTCCTAGATCTCCCAGATGACAGATCGCGATATCGTCGATATGAATGATATAAATGGTATTGCGTCCCTGCTCCTGACCATGCTTGTTGTCATGGTAGGATGCGACCCCTGTAATCAGCACATCGCTGATTTCATACTCACCAGGGCTACGTACCACGCGTGGTGCCTTGCCACTAACACCTGGAATCCCCTCGACATAATTATGTCCGGGGTGATTGTGGCTAACCGTGATAATAGAGGCGTTGGTCTTACTCAGTCGCGTCGTATCGCCATACTGAGGAGCAAAGGGGTCCGTGACGAGCGTCACATTTTTGCCACGTACCTGAAAACAAGAGTGGCCCAGCCATGTAATATCCATAATGAATTTTGTTTCCTCACACAAGTTCGGGCGGGGACTCTTGTCCTCGCCCGAACTGTATTATACCATAGGGATAGGTTCACTACAAGGGAAGAACGATTGTAGGGGTCTAATTCATTACACCCTGTTGGCGACTACAAATGCTACAGGACATATACCAGCCTTTCAACACTTCTCCAAATTGGTCAATCGCCAACAGGGTATAATGAATTAGATCCCTACAATTACATAAACAACCAGACAGTATTGACTTTTCCCTTAATCCATGTTACTCTCGCTTATGTAATCACTCTTCCTCGATTACACTTCTCTCCTCTCTTTATCCCCATGAAAGGACACTTCCTCTTATGAACGAAAACTCGCAATTTCCATCGTTAATGACTGGGCGCTGGCTCTGGTTTGGTCTACAGCAGTTCACACGTGAACAATGGGAACAAGTTTGTCTTCAAGCTGTTGCATGGAATGTGCAGGGACTACACCCGAAGGTCGCTGATGGCACCAATCGTTGGTATGATGATGCTGGCTTGCAGATGCTCAAGCAGGTCGCGACCTCGCATGGCCTACATGTTGTTCCCTATCACTATTGCTATGGGCCACGTTTTGGCGCGACACAAATCACGGATGAAGCACAGCTATCAGCAGAAATTGGCAACATCTTTGGTGCGGTCATTCCAGATATCGAAGATGAGTATATGGGGCAGTACGACAGTGCCGAGAGCTTTGGGCAACAGGTACGTGCCCTTTTCAAGGGACTCTGGTTGCCAACGCTCTACGCGAACCCATTGAACCATCCGGTTCCCTTGCTCTCGCTCAACCCGTATATGGATGCATGGTTACCACAAGTCTACTTCGCGGAATGGAATGGCATCGCGCAGTCGGCGATAGACTACGTGTATCCACAATGGCAATACTTCGATCAGCAAGCGCGAAGTCAAGGACAAGGCAGCTTGAAGCCCATTCTCCCAATCATCTCGCTAGAGCGAGGCGTGGCTGATACACAAATCGCGGACTTCATTAACAAAATGCACGGTTATGGCTACATTGGCTTCTGGTACTATGATACCTACGCTCCTTATGCCAATACAATTATGCACACTCCACTTCCTTCTGCTGGCGGAACACCTCCAACACCTCCACCCCCACATCCTGTCACGCCGCTCACGTTCAACGAAGATGATCGGCAGGTATGGAATGTATACAAAACAATTACTATCAACGAACACGCTGCGATTGAGCAAAGTTGGCTACGCGCCCGTTATCAGCGCGGCTGGAACTTTGGCCCACCATTGGAAAACGAACATACTGTCGTGCGATCTGGCAAACACTACGTTGAGCAACAGTTTTCTACCGCTCGTGCCTCTTATGAAACTACAACAGGCTTGCTGACATGGTGGACCGCAAATGGTCCTGTAAGGGTGTAGAGACCGATGATGCACATTGAAAAATTAGTATGGGAGGAAAAATGTCTTGCCACGTTGGGTGCGCTAAAGCGGACCCGTACAGGAATGACGGAGAGTTGCTGGTAGAACAGGGGAGGCCCTGTACGGGTCCGCTTTAGCGCACCCAATCGAATGTGCATCATCGGTCCCTACAAAGTTAATTCACGTAAAGTAAAATATTATAACAATACAACAGAAAAGGGATACCCACTGTTAGGGCATCCCTTTTTGAATGTTCAGGCTTATTTCGTAAAAGCCTGTTGTCTTGTGTTAGACGCGACGTGTGCTACCACTAACGGCGCGGAGAATGGCGATCAGAATACAGGCACCAATGAAGGCGACCACAATACTCCAGATGATGTTGCCACCAGTGGAGAAACCAAGTGCGTTCATAATGAACCCACCGATAAGCGCACCCACGATACCAACGATGATGTCACCAACGACACCATAACCGCCGCCGCGCATCACAACGCTTGCCAGGAAGCCAGCAACCAATCCAACGATAATCCAGAATAACAAAGCTGTAAGCATTTCAATAAACTCCTTCTCTAATTGTGTCGAATTTCTATTCCTAATTTTTGATTTGCTAGGTGAATATGTTCGAGAAACCTAACGTCGTGTTAGACGCGACGGCGAGTGCCACCACTAACGGCACGAAGAATGGCGATCAGAATACAGGCACCGATAAATGCAACGATGATACTGTAAATGATGTTGCCACCAGTGGAGAAACCAAGTGCGTTCATAATGAACCCACCGATAAGCGCACCAACGATACCAACGATGATGTCACCAACGACGCCATAACCGCCGCCGCGCATCACAACGCTTGCCAGGAAGCCAGCAACCAATCCAACGATAATCCAGAATAACAAAGCTGTAAGCATTTCAATAAACTCCTTCTCTAATTGTGACCTAAAACTGTATGTAGTGCAAATGCTAGGTGACTCTATTAATCACGTGTATGTTGTGCGAAAAGAACTGTATGCATTTGCTGTTCATAGAATAACCTACTTTTATTCATATATCAAGTCATTAGAAATACTCTAAGATGTCCTTAAACACGTCCTTATATTTCTTATCCTATAAACAAATGATAGATAACCTTTTGCTGTTTTGATGCTCATTCTTCGGTCTCGGAAGAAGAACTCCTAATTTTTCTTATCTCTTTTAGTACGGTTTACACAATGTAACCAGATACACGAGCCTGTTCTTTTGTCCGTTGCTTCTGTGGAGGTGACTATGGTACGCTATGTCTATCTCTTTATACATGCTAGGAGTTCTTTATGCCCTCGGTGCCAAACGTTCCTAAAATCACTACACCGCTACAACTCGAATCATCAACTGTTATCACACAATCTGGATTTGTCCATCTACGCTCGTCATTAAGAAGTTTGCCGCGTAACGTCTATATCCTGTACCTTTTTACGCTGGGCAAAGGGTTTCAACTGACCATTGCGCTTCTAAATATCAACTACTATGCTCATAGCCTCGGTTATCGTCCTGACTTCATTGGCGTTCTCAATGCTGCGAGTGCTATTGGCGCACTTGTTGGCGCAGTGCCAACAGGTTTGCTCGCTGACCGTATCGGGCGTAAGCCTGTGCTGCTTGTGTCCGCAGTCCTGACGCCACTCTTCCTTGCCTGCATTGGGTTAGTCACAACGGCTCCTCTTCTCTTGCTGTTTAGCTTCCTACAAGGTGTCGTTGCGACGGCGTATTGGGTGACAAACATTCCTCTTTTGATAGAGAACACGACGGAGCAGCAGCGTGTGGGAGTCCTGGCCTTCAACAGTTTTTTACTGCTCGGGGTTGGCGCACTTGGCAACCTGCTTGGCGGTGCCATTCCTGAATTTGTCGCGGGCTTGCTTCATGTTTCTGCCGCAAGTACTCTACCGTTACGCTGGGGTGTGCTTGCGGCTGCACTCTTCACGATTGTCTTTGGGTTTCCACTCTGGTTTTTACGCGAGACAAAGCATCAAAAGCTACAAATAGATGCAGCAACAGAAACGCGTGGCAAGCAATCCAAAGCAGTTGAGCAAGATCGTCTACCGGTCTTGCTGTTCGTTAAACTGCTGTTGCCCGACCTGATTTTCACAATGGGTGAGGGCGCGGTCGTTGGGCTTATCCAACTTTACTTTGTCTTGCGCTTTCGTCTGCTTCCTGGTCCGCTCGGAGTTATTTTTACATTCAGTGGACTCGCTGGTGGCATCTTCTCGCTCACGGCTCCGCTCTTTGTGCATCGTTGGAGCAAACTTCGCATCATCACGGTTGTGCAGTACCTCAGTGCGCCACTCATGATCTTGATCGGGTTTGCGCCTACATTGCCACTTGCGATTGCTGGCGAGTATACACGTTCGTTTATGCGCATCCTGATCGAGCCAATCTATATGGCCTTCGCGATGGAAAACGTCTCAGACCGCTATCGAGGACGGTTAAGCGGTTTCTATTCGACGACCTGGAGTATCGGCTTCAGCATCGGCCCAAGTATCGCCGGCTGGTTACAGACCAACGTGAGTCTTTCCACATCGTTTGTGTTTGGAGCGTTTTGTCTCGTGTTGGCACCTAGCCTCCTGCTCGCGTTCTTCAGGAAGAAACGTGTGAGATTGGGTGAGCCGACAAACGAATAGATATGTTGATTGTAGGGGTCTCATTCTATTACACGCTTGCGGGCAATTGATCCTGTTCATAGGATTGGTGAAACGTTGCAAATGTCCTGCAAGCATGATCAATGGACACGAGGGTGTAATAGATGACCCCTATGAGCGTTTCATATCTGGTGTATTTGGTGAAATCGCATAACATAATCTTTACAAAACCCAATGCCCCGTGAGGAACTGCGTGAGCAAAAAGAAGAGTAGCGCACCGGAAATTACCAGATAGTTCATGTGGAACATGCGAGATTTGCCAAAGGCCGCGAGTATGATAAAGGCAGGGAAAAGCTCCAGCAGATAGCGTCCAACCGATTGTAAGGGGAAAAGTCCTGTCCCACCAACGGGAAAGAGTTGCAAGAAGAGATACACAACTGCCGCATAGAGACCATAGGACCACATCGAACGCGGTAGTCGCCACGGGCCAACAAAAATCAACACGATCAGGACAAGCATCATCAAGTCTGGCACAAGATCCAACAAGTTGCGCATAGCTTGGAAGCCTATCAAGCCACCACTTTGACTGATCGCTGTGATCGAGCCAATGATGCCGTACCACGGAGGCTCCAGGTGATGATTCCACTGTACCTGTGCATGTGAAAACGCGAGAAAATCATGGAACTTGTAATAGCAATACAGTGCGTATACGCCGAGACCTGCCGCGATAAGTCCACCACTGACGATATCAAAACGGATACGCTTTATCGTGAATTCATGTTGGCGTATATATTCATAGCAGAAGGGCAGCATTAAAAAGATGCCAGCAGAGCGTGTCAGGCTGGCGAAAAATCCGAACAGACCAGCCAGCCACCATTGACCATGGCGCATATTGTAAAAACTCAACACCGCCAGACACAGAAAAAGTGCTTCATTATAGCCAGCCGCGAGAAAAAAAGCGGTGGGAAACAGCGACAAGTACAGAACAGTGCGGTTCGCACGTTCTTCATCAACGTCTTCGCGTACAAGCTGATACAGTACAACCAGGAGAAAAAAGCCAGCGATATCGGAAATGATCAATCCTGCCACAAGTGGATTATGTGTGAGAGGGAGTAGAACACGTTCGAGTAGCCCATAGAGAGGGAAGAAAGCCGTTTGTGCTGCCTTTTGATAGCCGTACCTTGGCGATGACCATATAAAAGCCTGTATCCCAGTGATGCCATGCTTCCGGTAACGCGCCCAGAGGAACCCATGTCCCATCGAAATCTCTATGTGTAAATAAAAAAGAAAGGCACGTGGTTAAAAAAAATCCAATATGGACAGCAATGTAGACAGGGAGTATACTCAACGTTGCAGACAACCATGTATCACGAAGGTGGTGCGGTGTTGAATGGGATGTTTGTACTATTGCAGTATCAACCGGAACTTCAGCAGTGGAAGCTTGTCTCTCTACGTTTGTTTGGGCATGTTTTGCGTCCAGGGTATCCATTCATTACTCCTATTGATACAGGCATCGACCTACATTTCCTAGTATACGACGTTTCTATAAAAAAGGGGTAACAAACAGTGTATGTGTCCTATCCTACAACGGGAGAATAAGGAGAGCTTGATGGTGCAAGAACAACACGCAAAGGTGGAAGAGCAAAGAATGAGCATTGCCTATAGTCTTTCAATCGTCATGCCCGCCCACAACGAAGAGGTAGCTATCGCAGACACCATGCGTGCTGTGATTGACGCGGTAACAGTATGGACGCAGGACTTCGAGGTAATTGTGGTGAATGATGGCAGCAAGGATGCGACACGCACAATTGTGGAAGAGATAGCCGCAAAAGAACCACGCGTCCGTGTGCTCAATCATGAAGTCAATAAAGGCTATGGCGCGGCCCTTGTCACTGGCTTTGAAGCAACAAGCAAAGACCTTGTATTTTTTATGGACTCCGATGGACAATTCGATATTTGCGATCTGGAACGCTTTTTTCCCTTGATTGGACAATACGACGCTGTACTTGGCTATCGTATTCATCGCCAGGATACGTGGCTACGCAAACTGAACGCATGGGGATGGAAGATGCTTGTGCGGTCGGTTTTTAAGCTGCATGTACGTGATATTGATTGTGCCTTCAAACTCTATAAAGCTAACTTCTTTCAGCAGAACCAGTTAGAAACGCGTGGTGCAATGATTAATACCGAGATGCTCTACAAGTTCACTCGCGAGGGTTATACCTATACCGAAGTTGGCGTACAACACCTTCCGCGCCACGGCGGACGCGCAACGGGCGCGAAACTCTCCGTCATCACACGTGCCTTTCGCGAACTCTTCGTCTACGCACAAAAATGGCATCGCGAAGAACAGCAGCAACAGCATGTGGTAAAACGTGGTACGATATAAGGACCCTGGATACAAATGAACAGATCAACGGGATACGCCTGTAGGGGTTTAATTCCATTCCACCCTCGTCGGCAATTGCTTCTGTCCACAAGATTGATAGAACGTTTCACATACCTTCCAAATGGTTGATTGCCCACAGAGTGTAATAGAATTAGACCATTACGGATGGGTATGAATATATAGGAGCCTGACCATGCCTACAGATTTCGCGGAAATGTATAGCCGATTACTCAAAGATGTCTTTATTGAGCAGGCTCGTAAACAAATCGAAGAAGGAGCCGACGCGCTCACACTTGCCGATGCCTATGCCGAACAGGGAAAACCAGAATTTACGCTTGCCTATCTCTTCCTGACGGACCTTCCCGATGATGCCAAACGCGACATCTTCGCGCGTTCCTATGAGCGACGTGCAGTACTCTCCGAGGAAAAGGCAGAGTCCTTTGATCGACAGTTCAACCGCCCATTTCCGCTCATCAAACTCGAAGCTCAGAAAGACCGTACCGCCGCTCAACAGATACGGCAAGGGAAACGTGTGCGCCGCGATGTCAAGCCACTGCGTGTAAACTAAAAACAAACCCTGCAACAGTTCTATTGCAGGGCTTCTATTGGCTAAAGTGTTTCCCTATACAACTCCTGTGCATTAGTCGCATCACTCAAAAACCATAATGTAGCTGCATGTGTTGTTGCACTCGTCGTCACAGCAAGCAACATGCCACTTGATGGTGTTTTTGTGACGGTACTCCATGTATTGCTGATGACATCATAACGTTGAATGGCTGTTACGGTCCCTTCTGGAGCCTTCTGGGTAATCGTCACACTATTTCCCACAGGCTTTATCTGATTTGTACCAACGGGAACGAGAGTTCCTATCGTACCTGTTGGTTGCCCATTCACTATCGTACCCGTCGTTGCATACACTTGACCATCCGCGCTGATAAACCAGTTTTGTACCAGCGCATCCGAGGCTGGTTGTTTGATGGTGCTCCAGCTTGCCCCACCATCTTTGCTTACCGCAAGCGAAAAGTACGCTGGTAGCGGAGAGACAACTGGTCCCGTGGGAGATAGGACACCGGCGGAGCCGCTCATAAAGACAAGCGAGGGATTATTACTTGCGATCTGTATCTGGCTACCATACTGTATGTTCTCACGAAGTTTTGTCCATGTGCCACCACTGTTTGTGGTCTTATACAGACTCAAACTTCCAGCATAGGAAGGCATATTTTTAGGCGTTATATTTTTAGGTGTTATAGGCGTACCAGAAGGAAACTCTCCTGAACCAACAAGTTCATAAATGGTCTGGGAGTCGGAGGGTGAGACGACGTATCCATAGCTTCCTTGTCCTGTCATGTTGAGATTGCTATCGACAATTGACCATGTATGTCCGTCGTCGCTACTTTCGACGAGACGCGTAAGGTCCAGCCGTGTCGCAATAGCAATCGGTGAAGGTCTCACGATTGGTTGCACTCTTGCTGTCGGCAACACCTGTAGCCCGAATAGATGGTTCCCAACCATTGTGAGCTGTTGCACATGCCATACGACAGACAGTTGTGGATTGCCAGTATTCAAGGTCGGCGCAATATCTGTCCACGAACGCCCACCATCGATACTATGTCTGAGCACGCTGGGCACCTCTCCGTTGCTTGCAACATGTCCAGCCAGACCGATCACGTAAAGATCATCACTTTTTACCTGATTGATAGCAAGTTGGCAATCCGCACCCAACTGTGAAACCTCTTGCCATGTCGTTCCGCTATCCCCACTACGTAGAAGCGTGTAGCTAAGAAGCGGCTGACTTGGACGATAAGGTACGCGTGTAGAGGCATGAAAGGGAGTTCCACATGCATAGAGGACAGCAGGATTACTCGGCGCCGCCGTAAGCGACAGAATAGAGTAGCCATTGAGTACACGTTGCCATGTAATACTCTTTGCTGTCATGGTGCTTGTGTGCAACGTGCGTGTATACGCGAAGACGGTAGCTCCAAGACTTACAAGAAGTGTAGTGACAATGAGTATGCCGAGACCTGTAAGCCACGGTACACGTCTGCTTTTCTGTGCTGTTTGTGTTCCTTGTATCGCTTCTTTATCTTGTGTTTGCATACAAAACCCCTTCAATATATCTTATCTCGTCTGCTTTACACCAATGAGACGCAAACAAGAGCGAAAAAGTTCCCATTTTGACATTGACAGGACCCATCAATTAGGCATATTATTGGCATGGTGACGAAGAGAACATGCACTTTATGTATGCTAACTATTGCATAAGGATACAATATCATGGCACAGATGCACGACGATAAGCGCACACTTCCCAATGGGGAAAGTGAGGAAGACCTGGAACAACTTCTTTCGCACGAGGTCACGCTTGACGAAGACACACGGGCAATTCTCACGCACACAACATCCCCTGCTCAGGATGACGATGATGAAACCGCACAGTTGCAAGGTGACATACAGGGGGCGTTGGCAGTCTTCGCGGAGGCGGCTCAGGATATGGCGACTGCAAGTGTTGAGTTGAGTATCGGACGGCACTTTGCCTGTGCCGACTTTTGTAATCAAGCGGTTGAGAAGGCGGCGCAAGCGGTCAGCGTGTTGCGCATTGGGCGGCGTTCGCCTTATAATCATGACCTGCGTGTGTTGGCTGTTGCCGTTGGTGCGCCACTCAACATTCAAGACGAGATGGCAATTCTGACACCATTCCACCCGGAAGCTTTCTACGTCAATACGCCACCTGAAGAGGCCGATGAGGTTATCAGCGCGGAGCAAGCCAGTGATTACATAGGCCATGCTCGTGCTATACTACGTTGGGCCAGAAATATTGTATTGAACGCGTAACTTCGTACATTTTCTTATTTTAGCTTAGCTATAACTTCATGTTGGAGGGATACCTGATATGACACAACAAATCACTCGTTCAGGCTTGGACGAGGCGGTCAAACAATCCCCACGGAAATGGGTCTATCTTTTTAGTGAAGGCAACGCCAAAATGCGCGATCTGCTCGGTGGCAAGGGCGCGGGCGTCTCCGAAATGACAAACGCTGGTTTGCCAGTGCCCCCTGGCTTCACAATTACAACCGAAGCCTGTAACGCATACTATGACTCGGATAAGCACTTTCCACAGGGCATGTGGGAACAGGCACTTGCTGCACTCAAAATTGTAGAGCAACAAACGGGCAAGGGCTTTGGCAAGCGCGAGAATCCTCTACTTGTCTCGGTACGCTCAGGCGCGAAATTCTCTATGCCCGGCATGATGGATACCGTGCTCAACCTCGGAATCAATGACGAGACGGTGCAGGGATTGGTCGCGCTCACTGGCGACGAGCGTTTTGCCTATGATGCCTATCGTCGCTTCATTCAGATGTTCAGCAAGATTGTACTCGATACCAATCCCCAGGATTTCGAGCACGTCCTTGAGAAATACAAAGAACAGGCGCACGTCAAGACTGACGCTGAAATTCCTGCCTCCGACCTGAAACAACTCGTGGTCGAGTTCAAGCAGATTGCCGAAAAACAGTCCGGTGAGCCATTCCCCACCGATGTCTACAAGCAGTTGGAAAAGGCTATCGAGGCCGTATTCTCTTCCTGGAACAACAAACGCGCCATCGACTATCGCAATTTCAACAAAATCGCGCACTCGCTTGGTACTGCCGTGAACGTTCAAAGCATGGTCTTTGGTAACATGGGTAGCGATAGCGGTACTGGTGTGGCCTTTACACGTGACCCTGCTACGGGCGAGAAGCAGTTGTATGGTGAATACCTGCTGAACGCACAGGGCGAGGACGTGGTAGCAGGTATCCGCACACCATCGAAAATCAGCAAACTGCAACAGGACTTGCCACATGTCTACCAGGAGTTCCAGGAGATTGCGAACCGCCTTGAGCAACACTACAAGGATATGCAGGACCTGGAATTCACCGTTGAGAAGGGCCATCTTTACATGCTCCAGACGCGTTCCGCGAAGCGTAATGCTGGTGCCGCCGTCAAGGTCGCCGTGAACATGGTCGCAGAGGGACTCATCTCCAAGCAGGATGCTATCAAGCGTGTTGAGCCAAACCACGTCTATCAACTCCTCCTACCTCGTTTCGATGATGCCGAGAAGAAACAGGCTACTGAAGAAGGTCGCTTACTCGCGAAGGGCTTGAATGCCTCCCCCGGTGCTGCCTTTGGTAAGGCCATTTTCAACGCTGACCGTGCTGAGGAACTTGGTAAGGCTGGCACACCTGTGGTGCTGGTACGACCAGAGACCAGCCCCGACGACGTACACGGGATGCTTGTGGCAAAGGGTATTCTGACCGCGCGTGGTGGCGCGACCAGTCACGCGGCTGTCGTTGCTCGTGGTCTTGGCCTTCCCTGTGTCGCTGGTTGTGAGGGTATTCGCGTTAATGATTCCGAGCGTCTCTTCCGTGTTGTTGGCTCTGATATGGTCATCAAAGAAGGCGACGATATCTCTATCGACGGCGCGACTGGCGAAGTCTTCGCTGGCATTATCAAGACCGTCGAGGCTGATTATGACAAAGAGGAAGATTTAAAGACGCTGCTCACATGGGCTGACGAGGAGCGCAGGCTTGGTGTCTGGGCCAATGCAGACTATCCACGTGATGCCGAACGCGCCGTCAAGTATGGTGCTGAGGGCATCGGTCTCTGCCGTACCGAGCATATGTTCATGGAGCAGGAACGCTTGCCCATTGTCCAAAAGATGATTCTGTCTGAGACCACGCAGGAGCGACAGGCCGCGCTAGACCAGTTGCTACCCTTCCAGCGTAGCGACTTCAAGGGTATCTTCGAGTCGATGGTTGATCCAAAGACAGGCGAAGGCTACCCTGTAGTTATTCGCTTAATCGACCCACCACTACACGAGTTCTTGCCCTCTTACGAGGAACTACTGGTTGAGGTGACTCGCCTTGAGACAAAGGGCGACAATCCACAAGAACTGGCAGAGAAACGCAAGATGCTAGAGGCCGTTGGCAACATGCGTGAGATGAACCCGATGCTTGGTCTCCGTGGCTGTCGTCTCGGCTTGCTCTTCCCAGAGATTAATGTCATGCAGACACGCGCCATTCTTGAGGCAGCACGTGAGCTAGCACAGGAAGGTAAGAAGATTCAACCCAAGATCATGATTCCACTGGTTGGGCATGTCAACGAGTTGAAAGAGGTTCGTCGTCAGCTAGAAGCGGTCGCACACGAGATCGCCGACGAGGTTGGTGGTGCTATCGAATACAAGTTTGGCACGATGATCGAACTACCACGTGCGGCCTTGACCGCCGACCAGATCGCACCCGTTGCGGACTTCTTCAGCTTCGGTACCAACGACCTGACACAGACCACCTTTGGCATCAGCCGTGACGACGCCGAAGGCAAGTTCTTGCTGCGCTATGTCGATGGCCTCGACGAGCCGGGCTTGAACCACAAGGTCAAAATCCTGGCAACCAATCCGTTCCAGACCATTGACCGTGAAGGCGTGGGACAATTGGTACGTATGGCCGTCGAAAAGGGTCGTCAGGCAAATGCACATCTTGAACTGGGCATTTGTGGTGAGCATGGTGGAGACCCCGATAGCGTCGAGTTCTTCCACATGATCGGACTCGACTACGTGAGTTGTTCACCATTCCGCGTTCCCGTCGCTCGCCTAGCTGCTGCGCAAGCCGCTTTGACGACACAGGAGCGCGACCGCTAAAAAATCTTCGTGGATAAATAAATGCTTGCTGGAAGGCACCGCCTTCCAGCAAGCATTTATTTAATGGACCCCATAATCTGGTTCACTTTATGAAGTCCGATCAGTACTCGACACAGGCTATATCGTCCGAATGCGGCGAAGCCCGATTGAGGGATTGCAACTAATCCCAATAGTGCCGCTTTGACGAGCCTCTATGCGTCGAGATTATTCCAAAATGGGGGCAAAGAGGTTACTTGGTCCCAATGACATGCATCTGTTGGTTGAATGAGCGAAACAAGAACATTTCTGACATGCGTTCGGTTTGCCCTCGTTTTGGAATGGTCTTCATTATGTCTTCGCATTTCATTACCTTGCCTATAGTAGTGGTAAAGTCCAGCTGAAGAGGTGATATGGGTTGCCTCCTCAGCTAGGCACAATAACAAGTCAGCGTCGTAGTTTAGTTTACTGGCCTTGCTTCTTCTGCCGTTCCATCTCTCTTAACTCGACCCGACGGATTTTGCCGGAGATTGTCTTGGGTAAGCTCTCCACAAACTCGACCTCGCGTGGGTACTTGTAAGGAGCTGTCACCTTTTTGACGTGTTCCTGCAACTCCGCCGCTAACTCTGGTGAGGGAGTATATCCAGGGGCAGGGATGATATAAGCTTTGACAATTTCACCACGCATCGCATCGGGACTGGCAATGACCGCGGATTCGGCAACGGCAGGATGCTCCTTGAGCGCACTTTCGACCTCGAAGGGTCCGATACGATAGCCCGCACTAATAATGACATCATCGGCTCGGCCCACGAACCAGAAGTAGCCATCTTCGTCTTTGTACGCTCGGTCGCCAGTGATATACCAGTCGCCACGGATGCAGGCTTGTGTCGCTTCGGGGTTGCGCCAGTACTCTTTGAACATCCACGTCGGACGTTTGGGCTTGACTCGCACTGCAATATCACCCTCTTTATTAGGCGATAGTTCGTTGCCGTTGTCGTCGATGACGCTGACCTCAAAGCCGGGAGAGGGCTTGCCCATTGAGCCGGGCTTGACCGCGAGCGGTGGGAAGTTGCCACAAAGCAAGACCGTTTCGGTCTGCCCGTAACCATCGCGGATGGTCATGCCGGTCTTATCCTGCCAAATCTTGATAACTTCAGGATTGAGTGGTTCGCCAGCACCGACGCAGTAGCGTAGCGCCTTAGGTGGATGGGCTTTCATGTAGGCCATAGGCTCGTCGAGGACGAGCATGCGGTAGACTGTCGGCGGCGCACAAAGTGTCGTAACAGGATACTTATTGAGCGTTTCGAGTGTCTCAATGGGATTAAACTTGCCTCTCGCATCTTGCGTGAACATGGCGGCACCCTGACTCCAGGGACCGAACAGATTGCTCCACGAGAACTTTGCCCATCCAGCCTCGGAAAGGTTCCAGACAAGATCATTCTCATGCACATCGAGCCAGTATTTGCCCGTGATAACATGCCCGATAGGATAACTAGCTTGTGTGTGGAGGACCATCTTGGGATAGCCAACGGTACCGGAGGTGAAATAGACCAGGCACGGATCGTCACTGCGAGTTTTGGGGCCAGTAAACTCCGGCGAGGCTTCACTGATGATCTGCCGATAATCTGTCCATCCTTCGCGTCCGCTCGTATCATAGTTAGCCTCATCAGCGAGGATGGCATACTTGATGGTCGGACAGTCGGTACGCACTTGGTCAAACTTTGCCGCGCCTTCGTGGTCGGTGATGATAGCTACAGCTTGGGCAATCTCAGCGCGGAACTGGATGTCTTTGGGGGTAAGAAGCGTGGTGCAAGGAATGGGAATAGCACCAAGACGTATTAGCCCTAAGATCGACTCCCACCATTCAGGGATACGAGGCAGCATCATCAGGACAGGATCGCCTTTGCGCAGCCCTAATGCAGAGAACGCATTGGCGACACGACTGGAGGCGACAGAGAAATGCGCGAAGGTCAGATGGCGTTCTTCGCCATGCTGACCTATCCAAAGCATGGCTTCTTTGTCGGAATTTTGGGCATACTTGTCAATGACATCAGCGGCAAAGTTGAAATATTCTGGCACGTCAAGTTGGAAGTTGCGATACTCGGCTTCGTAGTCAGTCATATTCGGAGACTGAGAGGCAACCATAATCTATACTCCTTCTAGTAACAGAACTGAGCACGGCACATCATAGTGCGCGGTGATAATTGCCTCTATCATATCACGTCTACACGAGGCTGAGGATAGTACTCCTACTTGCTGAAAAAGCTGCCTGACTCCCCTTGCCAAAATGGTATAGTTATTATAAAAGTGCTGTAAACAGGCTATGAATTGTCGCTTATGGGGCTAAAAAGTTATTTACGCTGCTAGCCAGTCTTTCAAGTCTTGGATGAGCTTATGGAGGGCTTCAGGCATTGGAATATCAATTTTTGTATTTAGGTTGGGCTACTTCTGGTTCGTCGGGCGAGCCGATGATGTCATCATCAGTGCGGGCTATCGTATCGGACCCTTCGAGGTCGAAAGTGCGCTCAAGGAGCATCCTGCCGTCGCCGAGTCCGCCGTTATTGCCAGCCCTGACGCGATGCGTGGTGAAATTGTCAAAGCCTACGTCATTCTTGCCCCTGGCTACAAGCCCTCACCCGAATTGGCAACCGAACTCCAGGATTACGTCAAAAAGGTGACAGCTCCTTACAAGTACCCACGCGAGGTCGAGTTTGTGGAGAGCTTACCCAAAACGATTTCGGGCGAGATACGGCGCGCGGAGTTGAGAGAGATGGAACAAAAGAAGAAATTAGGGCAGTAATGAAGGGTTTCAACGTTGGAGCGACAGAAGCCACAAGGCTTCTGTCGCTCCAACGTTGAAACCCTTCATTACTTTTGAGTTACAAGGATGATATTGTGCAATTATACATCTTTTTTAATCCAGTGGATATGTCTGCTGTCGAGATACACCCACATGACATTTATATTGTGATTGATGTCATTCGCGCAACTACAACGCTAGCCACCGTCTTTGATAGTGGTGCTACGCGCGTTTACGCAGCAAATTCGCTTGAACAGGCTCAACACGCGTCAACACGCTTTCCCCAGCGTTTATTGTGTGGCGAACGGCACGGTTTGCCTGTGGCAGGATTTGATTATGGCAACTCGCCAGCCCAGTTCGCGCAGACAGACCTGAGTGGGCGCGAACTTATTTTGACCACAACCAATGGCACACGAGCATTTCACGCATGTCCTGCGAGTAGTACTAGACTCGCGGGTTGTTTTTATAATGCACACGCCGTTACCTCTCGTGCCCTTGCGCTTGCGCGGGAAAAAGGGAGGAATATAGTGATTGTGTGTGCCGCCGAGTCGAACTATTTTGCACTTGACGATGCTACCTGTGCTGGCTATCTCACGCTTGAGATACAACGGCAACATCCTGCTATCGAGGTCGCGGACGATTTCCGAGCAGGGCAAGCTCTTTATGCGGCCTTTGCGCCACCAAAACTTGCCGAAGTTGCTCATTCTGCACAGTCGATTATCGCTATGAAGCTGGGTCATGACCTCGATTACTGTATGAAGATTGATGGGAGTACGACGGTGCCTGTCGTTGTGGGGCAAGAGGAAGAGACGGGATTGTTGATACTCGAAAAAGAGAAATAATTACAGAGAGAAAAATGCGAGAGAATGCACGCATTCTCTCGCATTTTTCTCTCTGTAATAAATTTTAGCGTTCGATTGGCGCACCAATCAAGCTGCCCCATTCGGTCCAGGAACCGTCGTAGTTGCGTACATCGGGATAGCCGAGCAGGTAGTTCAAGGCGAACCATGTGTGGCTGCTGCGCTCACCAATACGGCAATAGGTGATAATCTCTTTATCCTGTGTCACACCCTTGCCTTCATAAATGGCTCGCAACTCGTCTGCCGATTTGTACGTTCCATCAGGACGCACTGCCGTTGCCCACGGCACATTCGCTGCACCTGGAATATGCCCACCACGTTGCGCTCCCTCTTGTGGAAGATTGGCAGGTGCAAGCAATTCGCCACTGTACTCGCCGGGGGAGCGAACGTCAATAATGGCAACGTTGTTTTGTCCCACGGCCCCAAGTACCTCGTCACGGAGAATACGGATTTCCTTGTGTGGTGTCTCCGCTTGATACGTTGTTGGCTGATAGGAAGGGACTTGCGTTGTAATCTCTCGTTTGTCGGCTAGCCATTTGACGCGTCCACCGTCAAGTAGGCGCACATCGGGATGCCCATAGTATTTGAAAATCCACAGTGCCCATGTCGCGAACCAGTTGTTGTTGTCGCCGTACAAAACGATGGTGGTATCTTTGCTGACACCTGCGCTACTTAACAATGCCTCTAAGTGCTCTTTGCTCAAAGGCGAACGCACGATCTGATCCTGTAGTTCCTTTTGCCAGTTGAAACCAACGGCACCAGAGATGTGACCTTGCTCATAGGCATTGGTATCGACATCAACCTCGATCAAACGAACCTTTGGGTCTTTCAAATGTGCCTCAACCCAATCGGCATCAACAAGTACCTCTGGATGGGCATACCCTTTATTCTCTGCCATTTCAAAATCTCCTCAATGTTGTAATGCTTGTTATAAGAAACCATATGGAAAAATATATTACTGCCATGTCACAGAGAGACACACAAGGACGGCCACACGAGCTGGTGACAATGCCAGGTCCCCTTCTGGAATGTCGAAGCGTACTGCTCGTTCGCCTGTACAAACTCCTGAACAACTGACATGAATGTGTCTCCTTCTTGCTCGACAACAACTCTGAACAAACGGTTTCATCTATTCATCGTCTCAATAAAGATAACAAACTGCGTGTAAAAGATAATTCCCTTACATTGTGTAATCAGGCAATCTATTACAAGCTCTAACCATCTGTATTCACGATATCATATTTACCACATGCTTTCAAGTTATTCTATTCATTCTTTTTAGTTATATATCTTGTGTATGGCGAGAGGTGGTATAGTGGGGGGAAGAATTTATCCCTGCTTGCAATCATCGCTTGTGAGCATTTTTTAGAAGGAGAACTGTAGGTATGTCTTCTCTGACATGGCAATTCCGTGTGGTACGTTTTCGTCATACACTGTTTCTTTTCGGTATTTGTCTCCTCACCATTCTGCTAACGGCGTGTGGTGGAAGTTCGTCCACGTCCACAAACGGGTCAACAACGCTTGCTGCTAAACAGGTGTTGACTTTTCCAAACGTAGGCACAACTGACATTGGTTTTTTTGACCCGGCTACAGGGCCGGATGCGAACTCCGCGCTTGCCATTAACATGATTTTTTCTGGCCTTGTGCGCTCCGATAAAAATCTGAACGTGATTCCAGATCAAGCAACATGGCATATTTCGGATGATAAAAAAACGTATACCTTCAGCATTAAGCCAAATGTCACCTTTTCGGATGGCACGCCCGTAACGGCACAGACGTATGTCTATACGTGGACACGTGCGCTTTTACCCGAAGTTGCATCGCCGATTGCCTCATTTTTTGAAGCCCCGATTGTCGGCTCGGATGCAGTCGTCAACGGAAAATCAAAGACGCTCAGTGGTGTCAAGGCGATTGACGATCATACCTTGCAAGTGACCTTAACTCAGCCTACACCCTATTTTCTTGAAGACCTCACCACCTCCGTCTTTTATGCATTGAACCCGAAGCTGATTGCGCAGTATGGGCAGAAAAAATGGGTTCAACACGCGGAGGGTGCAGGTGTTGGAACTGGCCCGTTTATGGTCAAGACGTGGAATCATAGCGCACAGATGGTCCTTGTGCCCAATCCGCACTATTATGGCAACAAGACAAAATTGACGGAAGTCGATATGATTTTCGTCAAGGATAATAATACCGCATTCAAGGCATATAGCGCGGGTCAATATGCTTTTGTGTGGAACTTGACGCCTGAAGATCAATTGCAAGCCAAGAATTTGCCAGGTTTTATGCGCATGTCATTGTTGCAGACTGACCTGATGTTTTTCGATAGCTCACGCCCACCGTTCAATAATGTTGCTGTTCGACAGGCATTCGCATATGCGATAGATAAGCCGACGTTGGTACACGCGGTATTGAAAGACTCTGTAACGGCGGCGCAGACGATTATTCCGCCAGGGATGCCGGGCTATCAACCCGGTTTCGCAGGGCTGCCGTTTGATGCCGCGAAAGCAAAATCATTGTTCCAATCGGTCTATCCTGACGCAAGCAAGGCTCCCTCGTTTACCTTTACCTATCCTAGTTCACAGGTAACACCGAACGAGGCGGCAGTATTGCAGCAAATGTGGCAATCAGCACTTGGTGTACTGGTCAAATTGCGCAGCGTGGAATTAACGGCGTACAATACTGAGACATCGGGCAATCAAAAGAACCACACAATTCAGTTTGGTTTTACTCAATGGGGCGCGGATTTCCCCGATCCCTATGATTGGCTAACGCTGAACTTGACCTCAAATGCCTCAAACAACAATGGGAGTTGGAACAATCCAACCTTCGATCAAACAGTCGCAAAGGCTGAGACCTTATCGGGTGATGCACGTATCGCGCTCTACAACCAGGCTGAGCAGATCGCCATTAACGATGTCGGGTGGTTGCCACTTGACCATCAGGCGGTCGCGGCGGTTATCCCATCATGGGTACACGGTGTCACGCTCAATGCCAACGGCCTGTACTTCGGTGATTGGTCAGATGTATACCTGTTGCAGCATTAAGGAAACAATAATCGGATAAAAAAAGATACAGGCATTTCATTGCCTGTATCTTTTTTTATCCGATTATCTTTTTACACCTCGAATGTAACGAACCGTTACGGTGCCGACGAGACAATAGACGATTGCCATGCCGAAGAGCAATTGAAAGCCGATGATGGGATGACCGCTCTGCGTGAAGTGGTCGAGCAAGGGTCCACCTATGACGGGTGCGATGACCTGTGGCAATGATTGCGAGATATTCCACACACCCATATCACGCGCATAGTTTTTATGCGAGGGTAGCACGTCAGCGACTAAAGCCCAATCGACACTGATATACGCACCATAGCCGAGGCCAAAGATAGCTCCGGCAGCAAGCACAATAGGCAGTGAATGCGTGACTATGAAGATGAGACCGACGGTAGCCATAAAGCCGCCCGAAAAATAGACCATGCGTTTACGCCCAAAACGGTCCGAGAGCCAGCCAGCCGCGAGAGCACTGACTAAACTCGTGACCGACAGAATAATGATGAAGTTCGTTGTTTGGGTCTCTGGATGTGGTGTGCGTACCGCGTCGCGCATGTAGAATTGCAGAAAATCCTGAACGGTGTAAATGCCAAGTGTCATGACGAGGCGTGTCAACAGAACCCAGGCAAAATCAGGGTCACGCCGTGGGTTGAAATCGAAGAGGCGTAGAATACCAATGGTGGCGATGACCTCTAAGACAACCTGCTGCACGTCGTTGTTGATCGAGACGTTGCCAATATGCAGGATATTCCATAACGTCATCACGCCCCAGAATATGCCTATAGCGAGAAGCGTACCAAAAATAGTAAGCAGCATTTTGCGTGTGAGCCACGCGTGCCATGCAGGTGCTATCAGAGGCGGAAGAAGCAATTCTGGCTGTTTCTGTTCTGTAGTGATGCTGGATAGGCTATCACGTTCTTTTACCGACACAATTGTAATCAGCATCATCAGCATCATGACTGCGATAATGATGCCATAGGTTAGCCATAAGCCGTGTTGATAAGATGAGGCAGGCTTAGATGCGTCGATGAAAATTCCCGCGACAATCACGCCACTAATTGAGCCAACTGTGGCAAGCAGTCCCATCACACCAGATGCTAGACCACGCTGTTCTTTTGGCACGATATCGGGTAGCAGGGCGTGAAATGGGGCCGTTGCCGCGTTATTGGAAAACTGAATCAGGGCATAGGCCACCGCGAGTGAGGCAATATCGCGTGCGAGTGCCATCCAGACGAGGGCGCCAACATTGATGAGGGTTCCAAGCAAAATATAGGGACGCCGACGCCCAAAGCGTGCGAACCGTCCGCGTGTCTCATCGCTTAACATGCCAAAGAGTGGATTCGCGAAGAGCGAGATAAACGCGCCCGGAACCAGGATAAACGCAAGTGCCTCACCCTGCTGTAGTGTCCCAACGAGTTTGAAGACCTGACTGGGTAGAATAATGATTCCAAGCGCGGACCAGTGAAAGTTGAGCGCGAACCAGAAAATGCTGATCGCGAAAATCTGTAACCAGCGCAACGTAGGGAGAGGAATTGCTGTCTTTTCTGGTACTGGCAAATCTTCCTTCTGGAGTTCTCCCTGTTTTATAACAGCCATGTTATTTGTTGTTCCTTTCGAGAAACAAAGTGGGCATTGTGGGGAGAATACAGCATTTTTACATATTACGCTAGTGTCATATGCACCATAGCCCCTTTTGTCTCATCAAGGATGAGGAAGAGCCGTCGCTTCTGTAGGGGTCTCATTCTATGACACCCTTGTCCCCAATTGATTCTGCCTGGGGAATGTATGGAACGTTTCATCAATCCTCTGGACAGAATCAATTGGGGACAAGGGTGTCATAGAATGAGACCCCTACATTATTTCGTCTTTTAAAACATTTCTGTTAAGCACCCAAATCTTCTATACAACCTTTATGACACTGGCTTCAGTTCCATCTGCTCACGCTCCACAGGTTGTTGCACTTTATTCCTATTTCTCCGCCACGGCCAGCCAACCTGCATGCAGAGATAGGATAGCACCGAGAAGAAAAATGAGATAATGGTGATGTGGAGCAGTGTGGCAAGTAGTTGACCACCTGTGAAGACGTTTATCATACCGCTTATCGCCTGTAGCGTAATCAAGATGAACGCCCACCATGCACCGACTACAAGATCGCGGCGTCCACTGTAATTGCGTGTAACAACTATCAGAACGATAAGGACAAATAGCCACAGCGATGCAGCCGCGTAGCGATGAAGTACCTGGATACCTGCTAAAGAGGTCAGGTTAGGAAGGTAGGTCGCACCACACCCCACTACTTGCTGACCACAAGCCGCAACCGCTCCAGCATGTTCCACTAACGCTCCCGTATATACAACGATATAGGTCAGAGCGGCTAGTCCCCACAGGGCATATTGTAAGCCTTTTCCATCAAGGGACGATTCTGTATAACGCTGTTGCGTTTGTCCATGTAGTTGATAGAGACGAATTGTGAGCAAGACAACACTGGCAAGCGCAATTAAGGAAAGGCCGAAGTGGACGGAAAGCAGCCACAGCTTGACGTATGTCCCCTCGTACACGACTGTAAGCGCACCCAATGCACCCTGCAAAATAACGAAGAACAGGCTCATAAAGCCTAAGAGTTTGGCGCGAAAATCTCTTCTATATAAGAACCATGTTCCTGCCGTCAATGCCACCACGAGGAGGCCATCAACACTTGATGTGACGCGGTGACTGTATTCAATCAAGCCCGCGATGGTGATGGTACCAGGAATAATCTGTCCATGACAAAAGGGCCAGGAATTGCCGCAGCCTTGCCCTGAACCAGTATTTGTCACAATCGATCCCATAACCAAGATGACATACGAGCTAATCGAGGTGATAATGGCAAGTATTCTCAAAATACGCTGTCTATTCATAACATTGCTTCTCCAAGCAGATTGTACACATACAATTCTATCTTATTGGATGATAACGGAACTTTCGTAAGATGTCAAAGAGGAAAAGAATAATGTGCAAAGCATGGTGAAAGCATGACAGGGGCAAGCCCAGTCACTACTATATACGAAGTCGCGTGGCAAGCCACTGCGTGGTTGGTGGTCAGTATAGTAGTGACTGGGCTTGCCCCTGTCATGTCAACCAATGCACATTATTCTTCCAACTTGTAACCCTTTTCATCTCCTGTTATCATATTATGGAGGAGATATAGGAAAGGCTATGACGAATGAACGCGAACTGCAACTTCTGGCTGACTGCTTGGAACTGGCAGCCATCAATTATTCTTGGCACTATTGCTATTATCGGTTTATATTTGTATGGTGTAGGACCGTTGCGCGTGAAATATTCTCTTGCTGACGAGGTAAAGACGAGTCAGGTCGTCGCGTTTCTGCTCGGTGTCAACGTGATTTTCTGGACGCTGTTCTCGCCTCTGGATAAGCTGGCAGATGATTATCTTTTTAGCGCACACATGGTGCTTCACCTGCTATTATCTTTCGCAGGTGCGCCATTAATGGTCCTGGGAATTCCCGGCTGGCTGATTGCTCCACTCCTGCGCAATCGCGTTATCCTACGCTTGGGGCAGTTTTTCACCATGCCCATTCTCACGGGTGTGTTGTTCAACGCGAATCTCTGGTTCTGGCACGCCCCCCCTATTTATAACGCGATGATTGTCAACTTACCCTTGCATATTGTGTCGCACCTGCTCTTTATCACAACGGGTGTCTTGTTCTGGTGGCCTATTCTTAGCCCTATGCAGGAAGGCTTACCTCCGCTTTCTATTGGTCAAAAGATGGCCTATCTCTTTTTCAGCGATATGCCAATGGTCCTATTGGGAGCAGGCTTGACCTTTGTGCCACCGCTCTACGAGCGTTATATTCATGCGCCACATATATGGGGGCTGTCACCTGAGACTGATCAGCAACTGGCTGGTTTGCTCATGTGGATTCCGGGCAGTATCTTCTTTATAGTCATCGTCAGCATTCTCTTCCTGCAATGGATGCAAGCCCAGGATGTCAAACAGCGTGCCGAAGATGCTGCCCTCTATGATGAGGACGATGAAGAGATTGAGATTGAACGCGAAACGGGACAGGCGAAAATTGTGTAGGGGTCTAATTCTATTACACCCTTTCAGCAATCGAAACCTTTCAAGGAATTGATGAAACACTTCAACGTACCCTTCAATATTGTTATTGCCGAAAGGGTTTTGGTCTTTTGTTCAACAAGTTATGCCTACGTTAAAAACATTGATTGATACCCTTTTATAAGGTGGCGTTCAGGTTGCTGTAAGGTCAAATCCTGAAACTGCAAGCCTTCTGTCAGGCCCTCTTGGTAGATTACCCTATAGTTAGTATTATGGAAAAATATCGCATTTCGTATGCTATTTTCTTTCTACGTTTTTCTTTGATCATCGTCAACACCCGTACTTACTGTACTCGTTAGGAGATTCGATGTGAGGAAGTCTCTATTTCGCAACTCAAGACCCTGGATGATGCTATTTACAGGTATCTTGTTCGCGTTTTTCCTGGTCGCATGTGGCGAACAGTCTCCTGCTCAATACGGCCCACACACCGTCCTGAATACATCAGGACCTGTAGCGGACAGTGAGCGGTTCCTGTTCTACATCATTCTAGCCATTGCGACCATAATCTTCGTGATTGTCGAAGGCGTTCTTATCTACTCGATTGTACGCTATCGCAGTAGACCCGGAATGCCAAACCCACGTCAGAACCACGGCAACCTGCGTGTCGAGGTGCTGTGGACTGTAATCCCGGCCCTTATTCTGTTTATCATTCTTGGTGTCACGATTCAGGGCTTGTTCCAGGTATCCACGGTGCCACCCGACAAGAACGCCATCACTGTTGAGGCCATAGGGCATCAGTGGTGGTGGGAATTTTACTATCCGCAATACAATATTACGACCGCAGACTCGCTCCATGCACCAGTGGGTACTGTCGTGAACGTAGAATTGTACTCAAACAACGTTATCCACAGTTTCTGGATTCCTGCGCTGACTGGCAAAACCGACGATATTCCGGGCCACAACAACACAAAATGGTTTAAGGCCGATAAACCGGGTGTCTACTATGGTGAATGCGCTGAGTTTTGTGGTGCCCAACACGCACATATGGCCTTTAACGCGGTCATAGATAGTAGCAGGGATGAGTTCAATACGTGGGTCACGACGCAACAGCAAGCGGCGGTTGCCCCTGCAACAGGAAGCCTGGAAGCGGCAGGCGCAAAGATTTTCAATGGCGTATGCACCACCTGTCACGGTATCGTTGGACATGGTGCTGCTGGTAACGATAATAAATATATTACTGGCTACCAGGACCCTAAAGTTGCCTGTGACGATCCCAATAAAGCGTGTCTTGTTGGACCAAATCTGACGCACTTCGCGAGTCGCAATCTTATTGCAGGGGGTGTCCTGGTACACAACCGTGATCAATGTTTGGACCCCAATAACCTGACAAATTGTAACCTGGCAAAATGGCTAGCCGATCCGCAAGGTATTAAACCTGGCAATGACATGGTTGTCAATCTGACACCTGAGCAAATTAAACAGTTGGTAGCGTATCTGGAGTCGCTTCACTAAATGCCCTATCCGCCCCAGATGCTGGGGCGGACTAGACCTCGGAGGATTTGCCAATGGCAACCCAGACAATTATTGAGAGTCCATCGAGAGTAGTTCGCCGAAAGAGTTTCAGCGAAACCTACATTGGCGAGTGGATTACAACGACCGATCATAAGCAACTTGGTATTATGTACCTCGTCACAGGCTTTTTCTTCTTTATGGTGGGCGGTATGGAAGCACTCCTGATCCGCACACAATTGGCGGTGCCAAATGGACATGTGTTGTCGCCTGAAGAGTATAATCAGGTCTTTACCATGCATGGCACCACCATGATTTTCTTGTTTGTTATTCCGACGCTGGCTGGCTTTGGTAACTATATTGTGCCGCTTATGATTGGTGCCCGTGACATGGCCTTTCCGCGCTTGAATGCGTTTGGCTATTGGGTGCTCTTCTTTGGTGGTATCTTTTTGCAGTCCAGCTTCTTGTTTAATTCAGCCCCGAATGGTGGCTGGTTTATGTATGCCCCACTGAGCGAACTTCAATCCGGTTGTGGAGGCTTACACGCCGTTGCTTGTACGCCAGGTGCTAACGCTGACTTCTGGTTGCTCGGTACGCTGATGCTTGGTATTTCATCAATTGCCGGCTCGGTAAACTTCGTTGTTACCATCCTAAAGTTGCGTGCCCCAGGCATGAGCATTAACCGTATGCCACTTTTCACCTGGATGATCCTGGTACAGGCATTCTTGTTGCTCTTCGCGTTGCCAAGCTTGACCGCCGCTAGTGTCTTGCTTCTGCTTGACCGTCATGCTGGTACGCATTTCTATGTTGCGCAGTCCGGTGGCGACCCACTCTTGTGGCAGCATCTGTTCTGGTCCTTTGGACATCCAGAGGTATACATTCTTATTCTGCCTGCCTTCGGTATCATCTCCGAAGTGTTGCCAGTCTTTTCACGTAAACCGATCTTTGGCTATACCTTTATCGCGTGGTCGGGTGTGGCAATTGGCTTTCTAAGCTTTACTGTGTGGGCGCACCACATGTTCGCCGTTGGATTGCCACCTATCGCGCAAGCATTCTTTGCATCCAGTACGACGCTGATTGCTATCCCAACCGCCGTAAAAATCTTCAACTGGATTGGTACAATCTGGGGTGGTAAGCTGGTACTGCGAGCACCGATGTACTTTGCACTTGGTTTCATCGGTATGTTCTTGATTGGTGGTTTGAATGGTGCTGCCCTTGCAGTTGTGCCTTTTGACTATCAAATGACTGATAGCTACTTCGTGGTGTCACATATTCACTATGTGCTCTTCGGTGGTACCGCGCTTGGTATCTTCGCTGGTATCTATTACTGGTTCCCCAAGATGACAGGCAGATACTTGAGTGAGGGATTGGCGCAATGGCACTTCTGGTTGACCCTGATTGGTCTCAATCTTGCGTTCTTCCCGATGCACATTCTTGGTCTGCTCGGTATGCCACGTCGCTACTATACCTATCCTGATAGTGTGGGTTGGAATGAATTGAACCTGCTAGCGACAATTGGTGCCTTCATCATCGCTATCTCGGTGCTCGTATTCCTGTACAATGTGATTGTCACCTTAAAGAACGGGAAGGCCGCAGGAAGTGATCCGTGGGATGCCTTCACGCTTGAATGGGATACCACATCGCCACCAAAGAAATACAACTTCCTGGAAATTCCTGTTGTCCGTAGTCGTCGTCCCTTCTACGACAAGAAGAATCCAGAAATCGCTGACTGGCACACGGTTACACATTAATTGTAGGGATCGATTTATCGCGTCCTCGTTGCCAATCGGCTATTCAGAAGGACGCGATAACGTAGGTGAACACATGAACGTGGGAAGAAAAGAGTTACGCCGGTTTGGGTGCGCTGAAGCGGACCCGTACAGGACTGACTCATGGGTGGCTGAGATGCAAGGAAATTCCTGTACGGGTCCGCTTCAGCGCACCCAATCCCACGTCGAAAATAAAGTAATAATGAACAGAGACGATTAAAGAAGAGGTCTATGGTGTCCCAAGAGCAAAAAGATCGAGTCCAACAGCAAGAGGTGAGAACAGACGAGCAAGAGCCTGTATATGCAAAGAACGAAGGAACTCAGGAGTCCTCTGCTACTGAGTCGAACGTAAAAGAAGGCGAAGTCTATATTGACGTTCCTGGCGCAACCGGAAAGAAGCGTAAAAAGAGGAGATTTCGCGAGCGGCTTGTTTACGAGTCTGAGATCAGCCCGAAGCCAAGTATCTGGCCTCTTGCACTTGCCTTCGCCATTTCTTTATTGCTCTTCGGGTTAATCTACAACGTGTACTTTTTGGTTATCGGTACCGTTCTCGTTATCATCTGTGTTATGGGTTGGATTTTAGAGCGTCAAAAGGCTTGATACGTAGCATGTGGCACGTATCGTCAAGATAGGGAGTTTGTTATGAGTACCGCTCACGGCGAACAAGTAAGAATACTTGAAGAACACGTTGGTGAGGTAGGTCGAGGCATCAACTGGTGGGGTATGATGTTCTTCATCGCCTCCGAAGCGTTGATTTTCGCCAACCTGATTGCCGCGTATCTCTACCTGGAAATTCGCAATACTAATCAGAAGAACTTTTGGGTGTTGCCTAATGGTGAACATCTGGATTGGAAATATCCGCTCTTCAATACGGCCATTCTGCTCCTGAGTAGTGTACCAGTCATCTGGGCGCGTGCGAGCATTACAAGGGGCAACAAGCGGAATCTTGTACTTGGCTTGTCAGCCACTATTATCATGGGTCTCATCTTCCTGGGTGGACAGGTGTATGAATATGTTGGTCTTTTTGGTCAACATTTTAGCATTGGTTATAGCACCTTTGGCTCGGCCTTTTTCACCTTGACAGGCTTCCACGGTCTTCACGTCTCCATTGGTGTGCTTTTCCTGGTTGTCTGTCTTATCCGAGCTATCCGTGGTGACTTTACCGACAAGAAGCATTTCGCGGTAGAAGCGGGCGAAATGTACTGGCACTTTGTCGATCTTGTGTGGGTCGTCGTGTTTAGCACGGTTTACCTGTTGCCTCTGTTACGCGGCTAGTATAAAAACATACTTTTGCTTGTCCACAGGGTGACGCTGTTACAGCGTCACCCTGTGGACAAGCAAATTTTCCTCTTACCCGTCTTCTCACCTTAAAGCCTCTTAAAATATGTAGTGTTCGGAATGAGTTGCTCTAAGAAATTGTTTTAATGAATATATGATACAATTTCTATCAGCAACAATGCAGCGATCTAAGACCAATCAGTGTAGCATCGAAAGGACTGTAGAGGGATGAAAGAGGTAACGCGCAGAAGTGGTTCTGTGGTTGCAGTTCGTCGTGAGGGTTCGCGTCGCCAGAGAAGACGAGTTGTGACCCGTTGTTCCATCTGCAATGGACGAATCTGGTTCCATCCCTTGCGTGCCATTGAACCGGAGGGAGTGCCAGAGCCACGTCTCACTTGGACGCTTTGCAAGCCCTGTTACCATGCTTTGCTTGAAGAGATGCGTGTCTCACCTGTGCGCTCGCCTTTGCGCTTACGTATCGCCGTGGGTATTGTTGCTTCGGAGCGTTGGCCCCAAGCCTATACGACGCGTGTACGCATGTATCTCGCGGACCGTAGACTCATGGTTTTTATGGCTGTTGGCCTTATCATAACCATGATTATTCATCTTGCTATCTTGGTTTCTATCGCCGCCTTACACTAACTCAACAAAAAGAGCACGGATGCAGAAAATTCACCCGAAAGGGTGAATTTTCTGCATCCGTGCTCTTTTTTATTATCAAACCTTGCTTTCTTGCGTTAGAATATGAAAGAGCCAATATACATAATCAAAGAAGAAATGGGATGGGCTATTTTCGATGCAATCAGGTGATGGGGATGGGCATGTAGATATCGTACCTAGCATATTTCACGATAGCGTGCCAGCAGGTTTCACACAAGAATATCACGTACTCGCGGAGGTCGCTGCTAATATGAGCAGTGGCTTACTTTTGCTTACACAACAGGAACAGGTCAGCTATTCTAATAGCAGTGCCTTACGGCTCTTGAATATTGGGAAGAATGATCTTGTAACAGCACAAAGCCTTGATGTACGTAAGCATTTGCTCTCAATTGCCTCCGAGCCAACACTTGTTCAAAGCGAGATTGATCGTGTGTGGAATCACCCTGACCAGGAATACTCAACTGATATCGCCGCCGTTGCCACACTTTCAGATGCCGCAGTGCGCTGGTTGCGTGTGCATAGTTTCCCTGTACATGATGATCTTGGTCATTTGCTTGGACGTGGGATACTCTTTGATGATGTTACTCTTGAACATTCGGTCAGCGAGGGGCGGAGCGAGACGCTTGCCCTCGCCGCTCATGAACTCAAGACACCGCTCGCGATTATCAAGGGGTGTGCCACCACGTTGCTAGGTAGCTCTGCGCGTTGGGACCCTGCTATGCAGCGCGAGATGCTGCAAATGATTGATACGCAATCTGACCGCTTGTACGAGGTGCTCAACACGCTGTTAGATGTGTGGCGACTCGATGCAGGTACGCAAGAGTTACATCTTGCACAGGTGCATCTACCAGAACTTTTGCGGCAACTGCTTGAACGCTGGCAAAAACGTGTTGTAGACCATCGCTTCCAACTGTATATCGCGCCAGATATTCCTACTATTGTCTGTGATGCGCCGCGTATCGAGCAAGCCATACACCATCTCTTGAATAATGCCGTCGCTTATTCTGCTGTCGGTTCGTCAATTACCATCAACGTCGAAGCGAATGATGTCGAGGTACGCATAGGTGTTACCGATGAGGGTGTAGGTATCGCACCAGAACATCTGGACCGCATCTTTGACCGCTTCTACCGTGTACAGAATAACACCGAGAAGCCAACCGGAAGTGGTCTCGGACTTTCAGCAGCACGCGCAACCATTGACGCGCATGGTGGCAAAATTTGGGCCGACTCTCTTGGTAGTGGGCAAGGGGCAACATTTTACTTTACTTTGCCCTTGTCGCCTCGTATGCCAACAACAGTACAAGCACAGAGCGCACTCCAAAACATGTCTTCTTTGCAAAATGTGGTATCGGCACCACAAAAACTACGTTCGCCAGTGTTCAAGCAAGATAAACGTGTGCGTGTGCTGCTTGCTGAAAGCGATGCACGGATGACGCGCTACCTACGCAACAACCTGGAAGAGCAGCAGTATCGTGTGCAGACGGTGAGCCATGGTGTCCAGTTTCTGCGTCAACTCGACCTTGAGGAGCCGGATGTGATTTTGCTCTCGACGCGCCTCTCGGATATGAGCGGGATCGAGTTGCTACAACGTCTGCGCGAGTTCTCGCAACGTCCTGTAATCATGCTATGCGAGAACTGCGACGAGGATGAACGTGTGCAACTCTTCGATCTTGGCAGTGATGATCTTGTGATTAAGCCCTTTGGTATGAAGGAACTGCTCGCACGCGTTCGTGCCCTGCTACGCCGTCATGCGGCCCTACCAGAGCAAGCACAGACACAGGCGATCTTCACGACAGGCGATCTCGTTATTGACTATGCACAGCATATCGTTACCGTGCAGGGACGCGTTGTACAACTTAGTCGCACCGAGTATAAATTGTTAAGCACACTGGCACAAAATGTAGGTATGGTCGTCACGCACGAACTATTGCTGGAGAAAGTGTGGGGACCCGAATACAATCGAGATATTGACTTCATCTGGGTTTATATCAGTCGTCTCCGTCGCAAGGTTGAAGCGGATTCACGCCACCCAAAGTATATCCTTACTATTCCTGACGTTGGATATAAGCTAGCGAAATTGTAGAAATACCCTACTGTACATACCTTATCTTTCATTCAGGTGGTTGTAAGGAATAATCTTCTTTCGTTAAACACGACGCAATGTCTATCTTCTATGCTTTCAACAAGCGAGAAACAACACACATTAGTACATGGAGATGTTCATGTCGCAAGGGAAGAAGCCCACCGTACTGCTCATAGAAGCTGATGCATCATTACGCCGACTTATTACGCTTGGCTTACAACATCGGAATATGGATGTGGTCGAAACGAGTTCTCCTGCTCACACACTTTCTGTAGAGGCTGCTGACCTGCTTATTATTGATGTAGATAGTGGTATATATAGCGATTGGTCATTGCTTGCAAGCGTCCAGAATTCTCCAACACTTGCTACTGTTCCCACGATTGTGCTTGCATGGGAACAACTTCCCGTCCTACATACCTTGGCAGTGGTAACACAAACGCACATGAAATGCCTTACAAAGCCATTCGATGCTCGTATTATGCAGGAGAGTATCAATGAACTTCTTGCTGTACGTGCAGCACAAGAGGCAGCCTCGCTTGCTCAGGCGGAAGCAGTGCTTCTTGCAACCTATAAGACGCAAACACCGCCGAGCATCTGGCCTATCATTACCGCTATTGGTCTCCTCATCGCCTTCATAGGAATGTTGCTACAGGTTGCTGTCACAGTTTTAGGTATTCTCATCGTAATTGTCGCGCTTTTGTGGTGGACATTGGGTACGAAACCTACGCATAGGACTGTCGCATTAGGGTGATACAACACAAAAAAGTGCTGTCCGTGAGCATCGCTCACGGACAGCACTTTTTTGTGCTTCTTATACTTGAGTCACCAATTAGCCCAGTTTGTTCGTGTACCTCATGTCTATTAAGAACATGTAACTCCTATCATTAAGAACAGAGAGGTTTTTTAATGCAAAATTCTACAAATTTAAATGGGCTTCGTGTGGCTATTCTTGTTTCGGACGATTTTGAGCAGGCTGAACTGGTTGAGCCTAAGAAGGCACTTGAGCAAGCTGGAGCCAAAACATCCATCGTCTCCCCGACATCAGGCCAAATTACGGGCGTGAACCATGATGAGAAGGCTGACAAGTTCACAGTTGATATGACGCTCGACTCGGCAAACCCCAACGATTTTGACGCGGTTCTGCTCCCTGGTGGCGCGTTGAACGCCGACTTCATACGTATGAATCCGAAGGCACAGAGTTTTGTCACGGCAATTGATACGAGCAACAAGCCAATAGCTGTTATCTGTCACGCGCCGTGGCTATTGATTTCTGCCGGACGTGTCAAGGGACGCACCTTGACCAGCTATCAAACCATCCAGGATGATATTCGTAACGCAGGTGGCAATTGGGTTGACCAGGAAATGGTACGTGACCGCAACTGGGTCAGTAGCCGTAGCCCGAAGGACCTTGGCGCATTTAATCCCGCGATGGTCTCACTGTTCGCGGAATATAAAAACAAGCAGTAGAGCCGTCTTGTGCTGAAAAAGAAGGGAGTACTATGAAAGCTGTTGTCTATCACGGGCTGGGTGATATTCGGCTCGATAACGTGAGTGATCCGAAATTGAAGGACCCACAGGACGCGATTGTACGTCTCACCTCAAGCGCGATTTGTGGGACTGACTTGCATATGATTCGAGGCACCTTCCCTGGCATGAAACCTGGCACTATTCTCGGTCATGAGGGTGTAGGTGTCGTTGAAGCGGTTGGGCATGATGTCCGTAACTTCAAGGTGGGCGAGCGTGTCGTTATTCCTTCCACTATCGCATGTGGCTATTGTGCGTATTGTCGTCAGGGCTATTATGCACAGTGTGATGTTGCCAATCCGAATGGCCCATCGGCAGGAACAGCATTCTTTGGTGGTCCAGTTCCGACGGGTAGCTTTGATGGTTTACAGGCCGAATATGCACGTGTACCATTCGCGACTGCGAATCTGGTCAAACTCCCTGATAATGTCAGCGACGATCAGGCGATTATGCTGTCTGACATTTTCACCACCGCCTACTTTGGAGCCACACTCGCCGAGATAGAAGAGGGTGATACGGTTGCGGTTTTTGGCTGTGGCCCTGTGGGACAGTTTGTGATTGCCAGCGCGAAACTGATGGGTGCGGAGCGTGTCTTCGCGGTTGACAACATACCATCGCGCCTTGAAATGGCACGTAAGCAGGGTGCCGAAGCCATCAACTTTGATGAGGTCGATCCCGTTGCCACCATCGAGCAAATGACGCAGGGCAAGGGAGCGCGACGTGTGATTGATGCTGTTGGTGTCGATGCAAACCGCCCACATTCTGGTCCTGCATCTGAGCAGGCCGACAAGATGGAGGCGCAGTTTGAGCAGCAGATGAAGCAGGTTGCCCCTAAGAATAAGCCAAGGAACGGCAACTGGCATCAGGGTGATGCACCAGGACAGGCTGTCCAATGGGAAGTCAAGGCTGCTCAAAAGGGTGGCACACTCTCGATTATTGGCGTGTATCCACAGACTGCGCAGTTTTTCCCGATTGGGCTGGCGATGAGCCGTCAACTCAAAATCAACATGGGCAACTGTAACCATCGTAAGTACCTGCCATCGCTGGTAAGTATGGTAGCGGCTGGCATGATTAATCCAGAGCAGGTGTTGACGGAACGCGAACCGATGACCTCGGTTATTGACGCCTACAAAGCCTTTGACGAGCGACAACCCGGCTGGATTAAGGTTGAACTTTTGCCAATGGTTAAGCAGTAGCAAAGAAGAGAGGAAATACATGAAAGCTGTTGTCTTTCACGGCATTGGGAATATTAGCGTAGACGAGGTGCCGGAACCAACGATACAGGACTCCAAAGATGCGATCATTCGCGTTACAGCGAGCGCGATTTGTGGGACTGACTTGCATATGATACGCGGTACTGAGGCTCAGATGGAGCCGGGGACCATTCTTGGGCATGAAGGCGTTGGTGTTGTCGAGCAGGTCGGCTCTGACGTGAAAAATATCAAGGTTGGAGACCGCGTAGTTGTCACGTCGTCAATTACCTGTGGCTATTGCGAAAATTGTAAGGCCGAACGCTATGACCTGTGTCTGAACGCCAATCCAAACGGACCACGTGGCGTCTCTGCCTTCTTTGGTGGTCCCAGGCCCAGTGGACCTTTCAACGGATTACAGGCCGAAAAAGCGCGTATTCCATTCGCCGACAATGTACTCGTCAAGCTGTTCGACTCCATTACCGACGATCAGGCGATTATGCTCTCTGACATCTTTCCAACAGCGTATTATGGTGCAGACCTTGCGCAAATCAAGTCAGGCAACACTGTTGCGGTCTTTGGTTGTGGCCCTGTTGGTCTTTTTGCCATTCTTAGCGCACAGTTGATGGGAGCGGGTCGCATCTTCGCGGTTGATGCCATTCCTTCGCGTCTTGAGTTGGCGGCAAAATTGGGGGCGGAGGCGATCAATTATGACAAGGACGATCCGGTATTAACGATCAAAAGTCTCACAGGGAAAATCGGCGTGGATCGTGTGATTGATGCCGTGGGTGTCGATGCGAACCATCCACACGGTGGCATTATTCAGCAAGCGAAAGCACTCTTACAGGCAAAGACAACTAGCCAGGAAAAGAAGCAGGTTGAGCCAGAGAAGAATCCACAAGGGGACAACTTCCATCCGGGTGACGCGCCTTCACAGTCATTGCAATGGGCGGCTGAGGTCGTGGCAAAGGCTGGCACCATTGCCATCATCGGTGTCTATCCTGAAACGGTAGAGGTGTTCCCACTTGGTATCGCGATGAACAAGAATGTCACGCTAACAATGGGTCACTGCCCACATCGCAAGTATATTCCTACGCTGATGAGCCTTGTGAGTACGGGTATGGTCAATCCCACTCAGATATTGACACAACATGCCACTCTTCCCTCGGCTCTTGATGCCTATAAAGCCTTCGATGAGCGTGAGGATGGCTGGGTCAAGGTCGAACTTGTTCCGGCAACAATGGCCTAGTAGTAGATGGTTTCAAGAGGATGGAATGAGGAATAAACGTTATTCCTCATTCCATCCTCTTGAAACCATCTTTTGATTTATGACGTGAACAAGAAGAGATGCAAAGATACGAACACGTATCTTCAAGAATATAGCGTTCAGTTTGGAGGTATTTCTTCATGGCGAGCGAATCGAAGACAACAACCGATCATAAGACAATACAGGCGTGGGCTGAGGCACGCGGCGGCAAACCCGCAACCGTAAAAAGTACAGAGAAAGATGGTGAGGCAGGTGTGTTGCGCATCGACTTTCCAGGCTATAGTGGTGCTGGCTCACTCGAAGAGATTAGCTGGGAGGAGTTCTTTCAGAAGTTCGACGAGAAAAAACTGGCCTTCCTCTATCAAGAGCAGACCTCCAGTGGTGAAGAAAGCCGTTTCTTCAAACTTGTGACGCGCGATAGCTCTGCTGAGAAGAGTACCGCCCATTCCAGCACGAAAACTGAATCTAAGAGTGCTGCGAAAGCCGAGCATAAGGACGAAATGAAGAGTTCTGCGAAAGCTGACAACAAAGAAGTGAGCAAAGCTCCCAAGCCAAAAGCTGAACACAAAGAGACGAGTAAGAGTGCTACGAAAGCTGAGCACAAAGAGGATAGTAAAGCACACAAAGCTACCAAAAAGTAGGGGTCTAATTCATTACACCCTCGTGGCGATGCACACTGTTGGCAGAATATCTGGAACGTTTCCATATTCCTCCAACGGTGTCAATTGCCAGGAGGGTGTAATGAATTAGACCCCTACAGAACGTTTCGTATGCTGATTACCCAACGACACTGCCCAACGTCAGGCCATTACGCCAGTAGCGTTGCAGGAGCAGGAAGCCGACAATCAGTGGCAACACTGAGAGTAGTGAGCCTGTGACAATCAAGCTATATACGTATTGTTGCGCACCACCACTGGTGTAAGCACTGTTCCAGGTCGCAAGTCCGACCGTCACCGGGTAGAGATTTGGGTCGCTAATCATGACGTATTGCAAGAAGTAGTTTGTCCACACTGCCACGAATTGGAAGAGGAAGACGGTGACTAAGGCGGGCGACATAATACGCATGACCACGGAAAAGAACGTGCGAAACTCGCTTGCACCATCTACGCGTGCTGCATCGAGGAGTGCATCTGGCACTGAGCCTTGCGCGTAGATGCGTGCCAGATACACACCAAAGGGACTCACGATACTTGGCAGGATAACGGCCCAGTAGGTGTTTGTCAGGTTCAGTCCGCTCATCAGCAGGTAGAGTGGCAACACAAGGGCAGGTCCTGGTACTAGGATTGCACCGAGGATGATTGAGAAAATCAGATTTTTGCCCTTGAACACAAACTTCGCCAATGCATAGCCAGCCATCGCGGAAAAGAGGGTCCCAATAGTGGCACTCGCGGTCGAGTAAATGAACGAGTTTAGCAGCCACAAACTGTAATGTCCGCTGTCATAGGTGAAGACGTTTGTCAGGTTGGTGAACAGATTAAAGTGGTCTGCGAACCAGAGACCATTACTTCCGAACAGATCGCCGGAGGTCTTCGTCGAGGAAATGACCATCCAATAGACGGGGAGGAGGAAGTAGATCGAGATGACGAAGAGAAAGCCCATAACAAGCACGTTTGAGGGTCGAAAGCGATTGGCTCTTTGCCCTTGCGCAGCCCTTGCTTCTGCACTATCTTTTGCTCTTGATGTAGTAAGTGCCTGTGGTGTTGCCATCGGTTTATACTCCTGACTGTCGCTGTGTTAAGCGCAAGAAGCCGAATGAGAAGATAAAGGTCACAATAGCAAGTACGACCGAAAGGGCGGCGGTGTAGTAGTAGTTGTTATTACTAAACGCCGTGAAGTATGCGTACAAGTTAGGCGTGTATGTGCTTGTAATGCTATTTGATATCTGGGTCAGCACTTGCGGCTCTGTGAAGAGTTGAAGCGTGCCGATAATCGAGAGAATACACGTCAGGACAAGGGCTGGTGCGACGATTGGGATTTTGATATAGCGTGCGATATTAAAGCCTGTACAACCGTCGAGACGAGCAGCTTCTGATAGCTCTAAAGGAATGGCTTGTAAAGACGCGAAGATAATGAGCATGTTGTAGCCTGTAAACTCCCAGGTAACGATGTTTGCCATCGACCAGAGGATGGTATTGCCACCAAGCAGGTCAATATGTAAGCCAATGGCCTGCAAGCCCTTCACAAATGGACTCAATTGTGGCGCATACAGGAAACCCCAGATAAGAGCAGCGACAACACCGGGGACCGCATAAGGAATGAAGAATGCGATACGAAAGAAGCTTTTGAAGCGTACCGCCGCCGAGTCAAGCAACAATGCTAGCAATAGTGCCAATCCGAGCATAACAGGAACCTGGACGATGCCAAAAAGTAAAAGACGCCCTAGACCCTCGAAGAACTTTCCGTCCAGAAACACATCATGGTAGTTGCCAAAACCGTTAAACGTGATTGTTGGTGCGCCTAGACCAAGACCGCTACGTTGTGAGCGGAAGAGACTCTGATACACTGCGTAGAAGATGGGAATGATAAAAAACATGAGAAAAAAGAACGCGAATGGTGCGATGAAAAAGTAGGGGGTTGCAGCACGACGTGTGATGTACTGTGTTCGCCGCTGTCGCCCTGACGCGATTGTTGTAGTGCCAGCGCGTGCAGGTGTCGTCTCAAGAGCCATAGGTAACTATCCTCTCTGTAATAATCTTCTATCACAAGGAAATGTAGGGGAACAATGTATCGCGATACTGTTCAAATACGTACAATTGTGTTGGACGTGGGGACCAACGGACGCCCACAAGGGGCAGCCCTACTATATTAGTATTGCCATGCGTGCTACGCACGTTCTGTATAGTGGGGCCGCCCCTTGTGGGCGTCCGTCGTGCATAGATGTAGCGTTCTTTTTATTTGAACAGTATTGCGATACATCGTGCTCCAGTAGAGTATTAAGAGCTTACGCTAAAGCCCTGCTTTTTCATCGCTGCTATCGTACTTGTTTGTATTGCATCAAGCGAGGCGGAAAGCGTCGTTTTGCCATCAACCGCACTACTGAAGTTGTCACCGATATCGGTGAATACCTGGTTCATAGTTGGTCCCCACTGGAAGTTCACATCAACGTTGTTTGAGGCATCTTTGAAGAGGCTGAAGATGTCCTGTCCACTGTAGAATGTCTTCACGGCGTCGCTTGTAGGTGTGTTTAACGCGGATGTGAGTGCTGGGAAAATTTGAGCCGTTGAAATCATGCTCTTGACACTATCCGAGTTGGAGTTGAGCCACATCGCGAACTCGGTTGCTTCTTTTGGATGCTGCGAGTTCTTGAACACGACTGTTGTGGAACCACCCCAGTTACCTGCAACATTTTGACCAGCAGTCCACTGTGGCATGGGAGCAACGGCCCACTCACCAGAGGTTTTTGGAGCATTGGAGAGAATGGTGTTCGCGCCCCAAACAGCGGAAATCCAGGTCGCGGCTCCGCCAGTTTGCAGATCGTTGTACCATGCCTGTGAGAAGTCTGGGTCGGTCTTGACTAGCTTTTTGTCCAGGAGACCTTGCCAGTAATCGCTGACCTTTTTAGAAGCGGTGTCGTTAATACCGACAGACCATGATTGACCATTAATGCGAAACCATTTCGCTCCCGCTTGCCATGCATAGCCGATGTACTGACCCGCTTCCTTTGGTGGGAAGTCGGTAATGTAGTACTGTGAGTTTCCTGCATGGAGCTTTGCGGCTGCGGCTGCATAATCATCCCATGTTTTCGGTACGGCAATACCAAACTTTTTGAAGAGGTCTGCACGGTAGAACATCGCCATTGGACCAGTATCCTGTGGAATAGCATAGATAGCACTTCCCTGTGTTACCTGGCTCCATGTCCACGGTACAAACTGGTCTTTGATCGACGCTGCGTTGTAAGCAGACATGTCGAGTAGACCACCAGTGCCCTCGAAGGTTGGCAGGAACTGGTACTCAACCTGACCCAAATCAGGGGCATTTTTGGCTTGAATTTCGGTCAGGAACTTGGCATATGTGCCGTTATTACCTGCGGGGACCGATTGTACGTTTATTGTAATGTTTGGGTGCGATGCCTTGTATAAGGCTGCCGCTTTGTCAATCCCCGGTACCCACGATGCAAAATTGAGGGTAACGGGACCACTACTACTGCTACCACCGGTGGTTCCTGTGCTTGTTGAGCCGCCACATGCGGCAAGAGGTGCGAGTACTAGGACGGTGAGGACGAGTAGCGCGAACTGTGAAAGGGATTTCCAACGAAACGAGGAAAGATACTGCATGCAAGCCCTCCTTTGGGCTGTTGAGTGTACAACAAGTGTACCTCGCTATATGGCCTATGCTGGACGCAAGTCAAGGGTGCTTCTCCATCCTCATCCTTGAGTTATGGGAACGCTTCCAAATAGATATACGTAACAAAGTAGAACTTTATCACAATACATTGCAGAGTATCACAGTCAAATCAAGAGTGTCAATGCAAATACGGTTCATGTTGGCATGACAGGGGCAAGTCCAGTCCGTGTTGGCATGACAGGGGCAAGCCCTGTCACTACTATACTTGGACTCGCGTAGCAAGCTACGCAGTAGCGCGAAGTATAGTAGTGACAGGGCTTGCCCCTGTCATGGTCGTGCAAGCACCTGTCATGGTTGTGCAAGTGCCTGTCATGCCCTCTCGGCTTTTAGATAACCTTGTTTAGGTTATTGTAAGGTTGTCTTGCTGTACTGCAAGCATCCTATCAGGTACAAGCACCATAATCGGATTGATTACATCTACCAGGCGAGAAAGATAGGTTGCGAGCATTCATGGAAGTTAATAGTTTTACACAGAATGATAGTGAACAGCTAGAGACAACACCTGCGGTGCTGGAACCGTCCGTGGTGCAAAAAAAACGCTCGCGTAAGCGTAATATCACCATTGTTGCGGTAGTGAGCGTGCTAAATGTCGCGCTTCTCCTGTTACTATGGACACAACTCACGACGCCAGCGCATCAAGCAAGCAGTAGTTCAACAACAGCAGGGGATGTTAGTAGTCCATTACTGGGTAAGGCTGCACCTGACCTGATACTCGTGAAGCCAAATGGTTCGTTTGGTAGCACACAAAAGATCGCTATTTCGCAGTTCAAGGGTCAGCCCGTTATACTCAATTTCTGGGCATCATGGTGTGTTCCATGCAACGATGAAGCTCCTTTTTTGAAAACAGAGGTGCCGAAACTCCAGGCGCAAGGTGTGCAATTCATTAGCATTAATGCTGCAGCCGAAAGTGTAGGAGATATCGAGGCGTTTAACAACAAGTATGGTATAACTTTTCCAGGTGTACAGGATACAGTAACAGGCTCAACGGCGGTAGCCTATGGAGTCGCAACGATTCCTGTGACGGTATTTATTAATCGTGCAGGTATCATTAAAGCCATGTGGAACGTGCAATTGGATGCGGCAAGCATGAAAATGGAATTGAGTAAAATTACGTCATGACGCTGTTGCTGGGGATACGTGTACTGATGCGTGTTGCGCATACAATCGCGGCGGCTGCGTGGGTTGGTGGCAGTATCATGTATCTACTGGTTGTCATTCCGGCCTTACGGTTAGGGGGCGCGGCTTCTGCTGTCGCGAGTAACATCGCCAATCTGTTTAAGCGTATGGTCAATATCTGTATCGGTGTGTTGCTCGTAAGTGGAGCATATCTTACCTTTGACCGTTTGACACAGACAACGCTTGGCTTACCATATATAATCGTGCTAATACTGAAAATCACAGGAGCTATTGGGCTATTTGTGCTTGCGCTCTATATTGGACAAAGTAATATTCGACGGCTGGCAAAGCGTACAACACGCCTGTCGAAGGTAGCACCACAACTGATGCTTGCCCTCGGTATTCTTGTATTTATTCTTGGTGCTGTACTCAATTCATTATTTGAAGCAACCATCGCACCGCATTGATTACGCGATGTAACAGAAGAATCTGGATACGTCAATTGTAGGGACCGATTTATCACGTCCTTGTCGGCAATTGAGACGCCAGAAGGACGTGATAAATCGGTCCCTACAATTGACGTATGATTTTGTTAAAGACGATAAATTGGTTCCTGCAATGCAAAGAGAGGTTCTATCGTGCAACCTGCTATTGACGCACATACATCATTACCACAGCGTGACCAAACGCCATCGGCGAAGCCGCGTAAAAGACGTATACCATTGAGTTTTTTGTTTGCGGGTATCGCTATTCTCGGTGCCATTGTGTATCTTGTTGTTATCAATACACAGGCAAGTGCTGCTTATGATATGACTGTCACTGAACTACATAATTGTGCAAGTTGTACCTCGCAGACAGTGCGCGTTACAGGGACTGTGCAAGCAGGTTCGATTATACGCGACGATGCTAACGAGCGCATCTCATTCATCGTTAATGATGGTAAAGCAGCTTTACCTGTAACATATAGTGGAGTTGTGCCTGATATTTTTAAGGCGGGTATCCAGGTTGTCGTTGAGGGAAAGTATAGTGGACAAGGCGCGTTTAAGGCACTGACACTACTTACGAAATGTCCATCAAAATTTCAATCCGCGAAATAATAAGGAATAATGCATCGTGTATTTTTCAGATATTGGCACCATCGCGCTTATACTGGCGTTAGGGTTCTCTGTGCTCGCCATGTTTGTTGCGGTTGTAGGAGCGGTACATCGTACTCCTACGTCGTCAGTAGCATTAATTTTGAGTGCGAAACGGAGCGTTCTGGCTGTAGCGTTTTTTCTGCTCCTGGCATCCTACGCATTAGTTGAGTCGTTTCTGACGCATGATTTCGGGTTACGCTACGTTTATGATAACTCTAGCCTGTCAATGCCGTGGTACTACACGCTCTCGGCCTTTTATGGCGGGCAACAGGGGTCACTGCTCTATTGGGGTCTGATGCTCGCGGTTTTCTCTGCTATCTTTATCTTCACGTCCCGACGCGCACCGTCGGCACTTGTACCTTATGTCATTGTTACTCTGATGGCTATTGAGACCTTCCTGCTGATTGTGTTAACGTCCGTCTCGAATCCCTTCGGGCGGTTTCCTGGTACCGCACCTACTGATGGCACTGGTCTCAATCCGCTGTTAATGGACCCTGGAATGCTCATTCATCCACCAACACTGTTGATGGGCTATATGAGTTTCGCGCTGCCTTTCGCCTTTGCTATTGCCGCTCTGATTACTGGGAAATTGGATAGTGCATGGTTGCGCTCGATTCGACGTTGGACTCTAGCTGCATGGTCTATTCAAACGGCTGGTTTGTTGCTTGGGGCGTGGTGGGCGTATCATGTGCTTGGCTGGGGGGGCTATTGGGGTTGGGACCCGGTAGAAAACGCGGCATTGTTGCCGTGGTTAACGGCAACGGCGTTTCTCCATTCGACGATGGTGCAGGAGCGACGGGGTATGCTCAAGGTCTGGAACCTGTTCCTGGTCATTGCATCCTTCGCGCTTTCAATCTTCGGCACCTTCGAGGTGCGTAGTGGCATCATCAGCTCAGTCCATTCGTTTGCGTATTCCAATATTGGGGCGTACTTTCTCGTGTTTCTGATTCTCATTATTGTCGTCTCAACAGGTCTCTTTCTGTATCGTTTACCACGCCTGAAACCGGAGCAAGAGTTCGACTCGGTGATCTCGCGTGAAGGTGTTTTTTTGCTCAACAATCTGCTACTTGTTGGCATTACCTTTGCAACACTATGGGGCACGATCTTTCCGCTTATCTCAGTCGCATTACGCAAGCAAACGATGACGGTGGGGCCACCATTCTATGAGCATGTCAACGGACCGCTCTTTATCATTTTGCTACTGGCTATGGGGGTTGGTCCTTTGTTAGCGTGGAGACGGACTGCGCTACGCTCATTGTGGCGTAATCTCTGTGTACCGGCAGTGCTAGCCGCGCTGTGTGCTATCATCCTACCTCTGGTTGGTGTTACTGATGTACTTGCCAATATCGGTTTTTCGGTCTGTGCGTTTACGGCTGGTGCCATTCTATACGAGTTGTGGCGTGGCATGTTAGTACGACATGCGCATGGTGAGGTATATCCTGTCGCACTGTACATGCTGTTCAAGCGCTATCGGCAACGTTATGGTGGGTATATTGTCCATTTAGGGTTGGCCTTGTTAGCTGTTGGTGTGATTGGTTCACATTTTTTCCAATTACAAAAAGATGTTGTGCTGAAATCCGGGCAAGAGGTGTCATTCGCGGGTAATCGTCTTGTTTACTTTGGCAATCTTGACGATAAGCAGTCCGATAAAGAGATTATCACATCACAGCTACAAATCTGGCGCAATGGTCAGTTACAGCAATATATCTATCCGGGGCGCACGTTCTATCATAGTTTCCAGGATCAGCCAGCGAGCCAGATATCAATAACTTCTATTGGTTTGAGTGATTTTTATGTGGTGCTAGAAAATTTTAGTGGTCCCGGTCAAGCAACGATTCATATCTATGTCAACCCACTTACCTCGCTTGTCTGGTATGGGGGCTTGCTCATGCTGCTTGGTGGTGTAATTTGTTGGTGGCCCGAACGCCGTAAAGTTCTGGTGACGCAACGTGTGGCTGAGCCGACGCCGACGAAGGAGGTGCTGGCATGAAGCATAAAGGTGCCCTGTACGGGTCTGCTTTAGCACACCCTCTTCGCGCATCCGAGACGAGAGGGTGTGCTAAAGCAGACCCGTACAGGGGTTCGTTGTTCATCCTTATGAGTGTGGTGTTGCTAATTGCGGCTTTGTGGTCATATATGGCGTTTACAGCATCGACGCATCAGACACTTGACCAACATGTGCAAAATATAGGGAAACAGTTGAAATGTCCTGTGTGTCAGGGTGAATTGGTGGCGGATTCAACCTCAAGCACGGCTCAAAATATACGTGCGACTATTCGGCAACAGATACAAGCAGGGCAGTCAGATCAGCAGATTATTCAATATTTCAGTGATCGCTATGGCACACAGATTGTATGGTCTCCGCCATGGTGGGGCTTCTCGCTACTGGCGTGGTTCGTTCCAGCAGCCTTATTGCTTGGTGGTCTCGTGCTTATCTTTTTTACGCTTCGTGACTGGCGTATGCCTGTGGTTCGTATGGCAACAGACGGGGTGGCTCAAAGTACAAATGGCGTGAGCCATGAAGAAGACGCGGAACTTGCAGACATTGATGAGAAAGAACTGGCACAGTATCGAGCGCAACTCGAACGCGAACTTGCCACGGAAGATGCTCTTTTCGAGCAACCTGCACGGAGGGAGACAGATAAATGATGGCATTTTCGATTTTACTGGCAATTGGATTGGGTATAGTTGCGCTCACTTTTGTGCTCACACCACTTTTGCGTTATACGCCAGCAACGACTGTGAGTGAGGCGACACAAGCACGTGAAGATGCTATACCAGTAGCCGCAAGTAGTGCTATGACTGAGCGCGAACAATCGGCAAGAAGTGCATTACAAGAGATCGAGCTGGATTATCAACTTGGCAATATCTCAGAAGAGGACTACAATACGTTACGTGAACGCTATATGCGCCGTGCGCTGGTTGCGCTAAAGTCGCGCCATGACAATGGGCAAGATGTGGTAGATACAACGTATGACCGTGACAAAGAACTTGACGATCTCATCGAGGAGCAGTTGCGGGCGCTAAAGGAACAAGGAACCGATGCAACGGATTGAACAGGAATATACGAAAATCGAATATACGAAGTGCCTGATGAATTTTGACAACCAAATACAGCAACGTTGGTCGGTAGGGGCAGCAATTCATTGCGCCCAAAGATGGGGGAGGTGGAGAGGCAATTCGTCGGTGACGATTTTCTTGCCCAATGTGAACCCTCCCCAACCCATCTTTGGGCGCAATGAATTGCTGCCCCTACCGATGTTACCGTTTTCGGTTGTCAAAATTCGTCAGGTGGTGCGTTCGTCAATATTTATTTTATGTATCCTGGCCTCATTCCTCTTGTTCCCATTCACTGCTTCGGCCCATATGCTTGCCGGTTCTGGACATATTACGGGACAATTGCTGGATGGGACAAAAAATAATGTGCCTTTAGCAGGGCAGCAGGTCACGCTACAAGAGGCACAAGGGGCCAATGCACGAGATGTGTCAACCGTGACAACTGATGCTCATGGAAACTATAGCTTCGCCAACCTCGCGACGAATAAGACAATCAACTATGCGGTCTATATGCAATATCAGGGAGCGCAATATGTGAGCAATCTTGTGGCACTGGATACGAACCCAACGCAGAAAGTGAATTTGACGGTCTACGAGGCGACGAAGAGTACCGCGAAAATTGCAGTATTACAGGACACAATCTTGATGCATCAGCCCGACGCGCAAACTGGTTTGATGACCGTTTCTGAAATACTGTCATTTAGAAACCTGGACTCGCATACGTATGTCGGTTCATTCGATACAAGCAAGGGCAAGCCAAACACGTTACGCTTCTCGCTTCCCGGTAACGCGAAGAATGTTACATTAGGTACGGGTTTTGATGGCTATCAAACTGTTCAGGTTGACCTGGGTTTCGCGACAAACGCCGCATTGCCACCTGGAATTACACAGTTCTCGTTTTCCTACCAGATAGCCTATAGTGCAGCCGCTTATAATTTTCGCTATGTCGTCGTCTATCCAACACTGCAATTATCGCTGCTGGTCCCCCCTTCGTTACAGGTTGATCCAGGATTCATGTCCTCGGACGGTATCACGAACTCTGGCGACCATCCCTATCGACTCTTCAAATCGTCGGATTTGCTTTCAAATGATGAAGTTCACGTAACGCTTGAAGGGTTGCAAACAGCCACGACGAATAGCCCGACCCAGTTACTCAACACAAACACCATCTGGCTTATCGTTGGTGGCATTGTGCTCCTGGCAATTATTGCTATCGTAGGCTTTCTTTCGAGCTTTAATCGTCGAAAGAAAAAGGGTGTAACGCATAAACGAAACAAGGGTAAGTCAGCTTCTTCTGTGACGGCGAAGAACATAAAGAAAGAAGCTATTCCAGCAACACCAAGAGACAAGAAAGAAGTACTTCTGCAAGAGTTGCTTACGCTCGACAAAGCCTTCGAGTCCGGTAAACTTTCTAAAGCTGTTTACACTGACCGTCGTGCGAAAACAAAAGCGCGTCTCCGTTCCCTGCTTAGCGAACAGGAGGCAGCACGTCGATGATGAAGATACTGTCTGAAGTGGGAAGCAGCATGACAGGGGCAAGCCCTGTCACTACTATACTGTTCACCCCTGCGGGGCGAAGCCACGCGGTTCTGTGTATAGTAGTGACAGGGCTTGCCCCTGTCATGAATCACGATGTACTACGAGGTATTAGAGGGTTTAGATGCATCAAATAGATTTATCACACTCTATAGTATCGGATGCGCCACAAGGTCGGGCCAAATTAGACTCGTACATGAACATCATTGGTCTCAAAAAAACGTATGATCTCAAGCCAATCTTACGTGGAATTGACTTGAGCATACAGCAGGGCGAGCGTATCGCGATTTTAGGCTCGAATGGGACAGGTAAAACAACACTTTTGCGTATCCTGGCAGGTCTAACGAAACCGAGTGCTGGCACGATTACTATCGAAGACTTCGACATTGTACGCGATGCGCAAGCGGTACGACAACGGGTCGGCTTTGTGGCGCATCAGCCGTATCTTTATGAGGAACTCACCGCGCTGGAAAACCTGCTGTTCTTTGGACGAATGTATAACGTCGAGAACGCGCAAGAACGAGCCATGACACTGATACAGCGCGTGGGCTTAGAGAAACGGATGCGTGAACGTATTAGTACATTTTCGCGTGGACAGGTGCAACGTTTGGCATGGGCGCGTGCCCTGTTACACACGCCACATCTGTTACTACTTGACGAACCTGATACGGGTCTCGATCAAGAAGGTCAGACGTTGATAGATGCCCTGTTACAGGAACATATGGGACAGAATGGTACAACACTCTTTACAACACATCAGTTAGAGCGAGCGTTGAACTCTCGGTACACAGGTGGTGTTGCTCAACAAGGGACGTATTGTGTATCAGCATGAAACGGCGTCACTGGCATTAGAGGAACTACAGCGCGTGTACCAGCAGGGAGTGCTACCGTGAACACAGTCTTTTTCGAGCATGTATGGGCAATTCTTGCGAAGGATGTACGCTACGAGCTACGGAGCAAGCAGACGTGGACAAGCATGGGTATGTTCGCGTTGCTCGTACTCGTCATCTTCAACTTTGCCTTTGACCTGCACGTTGACAATAAGTCTGCCGTTGCGCCGGGGGCATTGTGGGTTGCCTTCATCTTTGCCAGTCTTTTAGGGCTGGGACGCACGATTGCCGCCGAGCGTGAGCAGGGATCAATGGACCGTTTATTGTTGTGTCCGGTAGATCGGAAAGCTATTTATCTTGCTAAACTGCTTGGAAACCTGCTCTTTATTGGGGTCGTGGAACTTATCGCGCTTCCTGTATATGCGGCCTTGTTTGATGTGCCGCTTTTCGTGGGTGTACTTATTCCGATCGTCTTGCTCGGTACGCTAGGTATCGCTATTATCGGTACACTGTTCGCGACGATGGCGGCGGCGACGCGAGCAAGAGAGCTATTATTGCCAATCCTGGTGTTTCCATTAATTGTGCCCATTGTGATCGCATCGGTGCGAGCGACGGAGGCTTTGCTGACTCCCACGACGAACGAGCCGCCGTGGTTAGGACTTATCATCGCGTTCGATATTATCTTTTTGAGTGTTTCAATGCTCACATTTCAGTACGTCATAGAGGAATAAACATATGGCTCTTGCAAATAAAGAGACAACAGAGGTTGCACGACGGCATGCCATCGGCAAAACAAGCAAAGAACGCTTGCCTCTTGCCTCTCTTCTTCTCGGTGGCCTTGCCTTTGTTAGCATCATGATCGCTATTCCAATGGCTTTTTTGTACGCGCCAGAGGATGCGGTACAGGGGCCAGCGCAACGCATTTTCTATTTCCATGTGCCGATTGCCTGGATAGGTATGCTTGCCTTTGTCGTCATGACAATTGCCAGTATTGGCTATCTCTGGAAGCGTGATGAGCGTTGGGACTGGGTCGCGCGTGCTTCAGCCGAAATTGGCACCGTCTTTATCACGTTGACGCTTATCACTGGCTCGATCTGGGGACGCACAACATGGGGCACATGGTGGTCATGGGACCCGAAACTTACGGCTTCCCTCGTGTTGTGGTTTATGTATATTGGCTACTTGATGATACGTAGTTACATGGGCCGTACACCTGCCAGCGCGAATGCAGGGGCCGTACTTGCCATTATCGGTGTTTTCGATGTACCCATCATCTATGAAGCCGTCAACCTGTGGCGTGGTCTGCATCCCGGTGCGCAAGTCGGCGTCGCTGGAGCCTTGCCACCATCGGTTGTGCTTACACTCATGGTCTCGCTTACAGGCTTCACGCTGCTCTACGCGTTCCTGATGTTGCAACTGTACTTATTTCAAAAACTGCAAACACTGGCGCAACGTCTGCGTGCAACCGTAGAATATGATATGTGAGGATTTATTATGCAAATATATCTCGTGGCAGCCTACGTGGTTGCGTGGCTCGGCATCTTTATCTACCTGGCAATCGTGGCCTTGCGTATTCGTGGCGTGCGTACCGAATTGGTAGCCGTCGAAGAACTTGTGCGCGAACAACAGGCAAAGCAAGCACAAAACACTCTGCAACAATAAGGACAAAAGCATATGGATACTAAAGAACGCGCAAATGAAATACGTGCGACAACCGCCGAGAGACTTGGTGGGGCAGGTAATACAGGCTGGCAACGTACTGCTATTCTCGTGGTTGGGGACATTATCGTTTTCATCGTCTTTGCCATCATTGGTCGTCGTAGTCACAGTGAGTCGGGCGGCATCCTCGGCCCCGTTATCACCGCATTACCATTCGCGGCGGCATGGTTTCTTGTCGCTCCCTTCGTTGGAGCTTTCAAACGTGGTCTTGAGCGTAACACAGGCAAGTTCGCGTTAAGAACCTTTCTCGCGTGGCTTGCCGCATGGCCTGTTGCGATGTTGTTGCGTGGCGTCTTCGTAGACAAAGGGGTGCCACCATGGACCTTTGCGCTAATCACTCTTATCAGCAATACCATTTTGTTGCAGATATGGCGCGTCCCCTTCTCCCTGTTCTTCAAGAAACGCTAGGTAGAGTGTCGTCAGTCAATACATATGTGCTGCCAACCGCCGAAGGCGGTTGGCAGCACATATGTATTGACTGACGACACTCAAACTCTCTTGTGTACAAGAATGATATACTGGTAGCACATGTTGTTTGTGGGTACTTCGGAAAGGACAACAGTATGCGCTATCGCAACCGCAGACGTTATCGCAGTCCCGGGCGTCGGCTTGGTGGCCTGATTGTCTTCGTGATTATCATGATTGCCATCTTTAGCGGTGGTATTGGATCAGGAGCCTTTTTGCCGATTCTTATGGTAGGGTTAGCCTTTGCTACGCTTATAGGCTCATTTTTCACACTCAACCCAAGACGCATCTATGGTGGTTTGTACGGCTTTGTCTGGTTTCTGGGACTTGCGCTCTGCTTTGCCTTTGGCTTCGGGTGGATATGGCTACCAATTGTTATCTCAGTGTTCTTAAGTGTTCTCGCGCGTCCTCTTATCGCGCTATTGCTCGGCATGGGCATTTTCAGTGCGCTTAACAGAAATCAAGCGGCGCAACCGATGTATACGCCTCCTATGCAACCCTATCAGCCGCCTGTTCAGCCATATCAACCGCCACAACAGCAACCACAATACTATCAGCCATATGGTGAAGGGTATCAGCCTCCTGCAGAACAACCACCTCTCTATCAGCCAGAAGAGGCACACTATCAGCAGTATCCCACAACTCCTGCACCACAATATGAGCAACCACAATCACAGTATCCACAACAGGAATTACCACCACAACAATAATTTCATCATGAAATGTCCATGCATTTGAGGGCAACTCCAAAGTTGCCCTCAAATGCATGGACATTTTGTACTACTTTCGCGGTCATAATAACGTATATAGGAGGATAGGTTATGCAGATGTTGTTGCCTGTGGGCACTACTAATGCAGATTGCTGAAACAAACTGTAATAAAAGAGTCACAATGGCTGTTGGGTCCGCTTTAGCGCACCCTGGCGTTTGTATTTTATGATAGACGTAACAAGTTTAAGTACGAATATACTACAAGCGGAAAGGACGGAGCCACATGAGCAATCAGGAACAGCAGTTTTATTCATCAGAACAATTTCCCTCTTCACCTCAGCCATCGTATCAATATCATCAAACGCCCAATAGCATAAATGTTGATCCACGCGAACAGCAACCGCAAGAGATGTATGGTGAACATGAATACTATACTGGTCTTGGTGAAAAGCTTCAACCACATCCACCGAGACGTAAGGGTTTTCGTGCGTTCTGGCTTGTACCCATAGTATTGCTATTTCTGATTGGAGGTATAAGCTTTGGACTTTTTGGACCCCATGAGCAGTTCAGCAAAGGGTTTGACGGTCCAAGATCGGCGCAATTTGATAAAGGGTTTAGCGGCTTTGACCAGGTGCGAGATTTCAAAGTTGGTGCTACCCCCAAACTTGTTATTCATGATACTACTGGTTCTGTTCATATTCATAGTAGTGGCGATAGTCGCAACGCACATGTTGTGACGATTCGCACGAATAGAAGCGACAGGGGAGAGTCAAATTCTTTTGCCCAATTCGATCAGGGAAGCAATACTATCACAATTGACACAACGCAGCAAGGCTTTGGAGGCAATACTGACTTAGACATAACCGTACCAGGTACAAGCGACGTGAACGTAACGGATGTGAGTGGTGACGTAAATATAGAAGGTGTGACAGGCAATGTCAGCGCACAAACAACGCAAGGACGAATTGATGCGAATACGGTAAGTGGTCGAGTGACGCTTTCGTCAACCAATGGCGATGTATCGGTTGAGAATGGCAGTTTGAGTGGTCAGTCCTCTTTGCATAGTGTTAATGGCAACATACGCTATAGCGGTTCGATTGATTCACATGGAAGCTACAAGTTCGATACCCTTAATGGGTCCGTTGATGTAAGCTTGCCGAGTAATACTGCGTTTCACCTTGATGCGAACGCTGTTAGTGGTCAGGTCGAGAATGGCTTTGGCAGTAACGATGTTGGGAGTGGTGTACGTCCTTCACTCACAGTAAGTAGCGCGAATGGGTCGATTCAGATCAGCAAGAATGATTAATGTACGATTATCATCTTGCACGAACCTACAAATATATGAAATACTGCATAGAGGGAGCGTTTGTATAGATGTAAACATCAATACAGAAAGCGTAGCAAAGAGGCAGTACTATGGCAGAGGCAACTTCGCAAGAACAAACAAATCAAGAATACGGTGAAAGCGAAAAGAAGTTACGCAAGCGCGAAAAGCGTTTACTTGACCGCTTAGAAGAGGCATATATAGCTCAGAAAAATGCCGCCGAACGTTTCCAACGCGCGGAGGCACGTCTTCTCAAACGTTTGGCGCGTACACAACGTCTTGAGGCACGCCTGGCAATGCTGCGCCAACAATTGGAGACATACACATCTTCCAGTGTAATGGTCGCGGCCTTGAATACTGATACGCCTTCACCGTCGATAGGCATTATAACGGAGGAACCGTCTCAAGAAGAGAGTGGAGTTTCCAAAAATGAGACCGAGATAGCGGCGAAAGCGCGTGAGGCGCGTGCTGTTGCTGTCGCGACGGAGCAGGCGGCGCGTCTGGCGGTTGAACGTGCGCTCCATGTCGCTGTACGCCTGGAAAGCATGGCTACAGGTCGTCATCTTTCGCAAGAACTCCTTGATCTCGAAGTGGAAGCCGCACAAGCGAGTGTTGCGGCACTTGACGCGGAACTTGCAGCCCAGGAAGCCGAGCGTTTAGCCAGTGCCGAGCCTATCGCGGTAACACTTCCCTCGAATCTTGCTAGTGGTAATGAGGTTGAAGATACACCTTCACAAACTACCGTACAAAACTCAAACGATGACGAAATGTCCACAAGCGAGGATGCATCAGCTTCAAATACTAGCGAACCGTCCATAGAAGAGATGACATCTGGTGAGACGGCGACAAATACACATACGGGACTGCCTACCCCGGCAGAGCATGAGCGCGTCGAAGAGATCGAGGAAGACGAGGAAAGAGTCGCGATGGTGGCGGCGATGATGATTGCCGATGTCGCCGCTGCGAATGCCGCGAAGGCTGAGTCACTGGCAGAAGAGGCGAGTTCACGTACTGCTGAAGCCCGTCGCTTTGCGCAAGAGGCCGACGCTGCACTGGAGCGCGTTCGGGCCGCAATTCGTAGTGGAGCCTCATCTGGTGATGCGGCAGAGGCGATTCTGTTTGACGCGGAACGCGATGCCACGCGTACACATGCGATACTTGCCGATGCCGAAGCCGCCGAGGAACGCGCACGGCGTGCGGCTATGGAGGCCGAAGCGGAAGCGGAAGTCGCCGAGGGTATGGCCTTTGCCACTGAAGATCGCAGTGAGCATGACGAGATGCGGCGCGAGGAGGAGACTCCATCCTCTTCAATTCTTGAGGGACAACAGCATACAGGCGATACTGGCGAAATCGAGCGGCTCGCCAAAAATACGAGCACGAAATCCCTGGAAGACGAAGATACCATCGAGGTTCCCATTGTGCGTCCAATGTAGGGACCGATTGATCGCGTCCTTATTGGCGATTGATTCCGCACCAGGACGCGATACAACACAATCCTGTTCAAATTGCTCGACGGACGCCTATTGCGATGACCCCACGGACGCCCACAAGGGGCGACCCTACTATACTCTTACGCGTGCTATGCACGTTCTGTATAGTAGGGTCGCCCCTTGTGGGCGTCCGTTGTTCCCCACCATCGCCGAGTCCTCTCTTCCACAGGAAGACGCTGTTGTCCAACGCTGGGAGTCGCTCCCATATGGCACACACCTGCCCCTCACGGATGGCAGAATATGTCAGCTTATCTTTGCAGGGCGTCCTGGTGGAGCGGTGGGACCAGATGTGCGTGATGCTGTATTGCTCTTTCCCGATGGAGAACAGCATATCGGCGACATTGAATTTCATGTCCGTACTGGCGACTGGGTAGCACACAAGCACAACACTGATTTACGCTACAACAATGTCATACTCCATGTCGTATTGCGCTGCGATGATTCACACCCGACGACACGCCAGGATGGACATACTATCCCTGTCTGTTCACTCTACGATCTTCCTATAGTCTTTGAGTTCAAAAATGACGATGAGGATGGTAATATATGGCCTTGCCATGCTGTGATGCGAAGTTTGAGTGTTGTGGAACAGGAAAAGCTTTTACATCGTGCAGGTCTGCTACGCTTTGAACAAAAAACGCATGCATTTGTCGAGGCGTTGCATAGGATGGAAAACAACGAGTCATCACAAGCAGTGGAGCATGACAGGGGCAAGCCCAGTCACTACTCTACTCGGAGAAGCGTGGCAAGCCATGCAATGGCGAGAAGTAGAGTAGTGACTGGGCTTGCCCCTGTCATGCCGCCTCTGGTACCGCCCATAGTACCGCCTAATGATTTCATTGAATGTAGTCCTTCCAACCGTCCATTGTTAGATCGGTACAATAATTGCCTTATCCCTGCATTAGCCGAGGCATTAGCCTATGGGAGAGACCGAGCGTTTTTTCGTGCCGCAGGGCAACGTCTGTCCGGGCAAAATACGTGTGTTCCAGAGCCGCTCGGACGCGCTCCCGACCCTTCACCACTTGATGCAAAACGCCTGAATGTATTGCGTACAATACTGGCGAGAGAATCAAATGTATGGGGTAGTTTGCAGTCTATTCTTGTGCAAACACAGCAGGATACAACGTTGCAAGCCTTACGTGACTATTTCTGTTCAACAGGTCTAAGCCTTGCCCGTACTGATATACTGATATGTAACGTCGTACTACCCTTTGCTGCTGCTATAGCTTTGCTTGAACATCACCCTGTGCTGGGGGAACGAGCACAAACAGTGTATGAGACGCACCCTGGCTTGTCCTCAAACACGATCACGCGTATGATGTGTACACAATTGCTGCTTGCACGTGAGCCGCGTGGGGGTTGTCAGCAACAGGGACTCCACTACATTTATCAATCAACATGCCAGGCCAAACGTTGCGCCGAATGCATGATGGGAAGAAATATACTATGAGCGACCAATCCAATAAAGAAGACGATAGACAAGATAGAAACACAGTATCACAAGAGGATGAAGGTGAAGAGCGACTAGCACGCTTTCTAGCACATGCTGGTGTTGCTTCACGTCGTCACGCGGAGACACTTATTGCACATGGACGCGTACAGGTCAACGGAGTCACGATTACAACACAGGGTTCACGTATTGATCCTGCTCATGATCGCGTGACGGTCGATGGGAAACCCATATACGGTGCTGTTGCTCACGTATACGTATTGTTGCATAAGCCCGAAAACTATGTATGTACTGTGCGCGATGAGCGTGGGCGTCCAACTGTGCTTGATTTGCTCCCCCCAGAGATACGCAAGTTACGTGTTTATCCTGTCGGGCGGCTTGATGCCGATACAAGCGGTCTGTTATTGCTGACAAATGACGGGGACTTCGCGCAACATGTCGCCCATCCACGCCACTCGACCACAAAGCGATATGAAGCCGTGGTAAAAGGCTGCCCTCCTGTAGATGTACTGAATATGCTCCGCAAAGGCGTTGTCATTCCTGAAGATGATGGAGGACAACATACGACGGCTCCAGCGATCGTAAACATTCTGCGTCGCATAGGAGATGATTGCCTGCTCTCACTAACTATACACGAAGGGCGTAAACGTCAGATACGCCGTATGTTAACTGTTGTTGGACATCCTGTAGTATCGCTGACACGCGTTGCTGTTGGCACACTCACACTCAAGGGTGTTCCCATCGGCAAATGGCGTCATCTCACGGAGAATGAGGTGGTGGAGTTACGTTCGGATTCACCGGAACTCAATGACGCGATTTGACGAAATAATCGGGATACGAAATGCCTGTAGGGGTCTAATTCTATTACACCCTTTGGGCATTGTGCAATGTTGGCAAGGCATATGAAACGCTTCATCAATCCTGTGGACGATATCGATTGCCACGAGGGTGTAATAGAATTAGACCCCTACAATAAATGTTCTCTATGAATATTGGTCATGTAAGATAAAATTGGGTGCCAGAACATATGATATAATCCCAAAGCAGAACCATCTTAATTACATACATACGGAGGAGTCATGCACGGCACGTCGGGGCCAGCAAGAATCGCTATTGATGGACCCGCGGGGTCTGGTAAAAGTACCATTGGTGAGCAGTTAGCACATGTATTGGGCTATCTCTATATAGATACTGGTGCGACATATCGCGCGGTTGCATGGTTAGCACTACAGCAGGGAGTAGATTTGCATAACGGACCTGCGTTAGCAGAACTCGCGCGACATACCGAGATTGTCATTGAGCGTCCAGCGATTGCGGATGGTCGGCAATATACGGTCACTATTCATGGGAGCGATATCACATGGGCCATTCGTGATGTCTCGGTGACTCGCTACGTTTCAACCGTCGCAACACATCCAGAGGTGCGTAGTGTGTTGCGTCAGTGGCAACGCACGATGGCACAAAAGGGACAGGTGGTGATGGTAGGTCGTGATATTGGGGCTGTTGTGTTGCCCGATGCAGAATTGAAAATCTATCTTACAGCGAGTCTTGAAGAGCGGGCACGTCGGCGTTATGCCGAACTTGTCGCACGTGTGGGCGAAGGCAACCCGACGCTTCCAACACTCCAGGAGTTGATAGGTGACATTGCTCGTCGTGACGATGAGGACCGCGAGAATATGCGACCAGCCCAGGATGCTATCGTTGTCGAGACCGATGGTTTGAGTGTACCTCAGGTCCTCGATATTATTTTAAACTATGTGGAGCCTAAAGCATGAAACAAGAATCAGACGCAAGCGACGCCGCTTCAACAGGAAACTCTGTCACGCCAACGAAAGCATCAGTGCCTGAAAAGGTGAAGAAGGCGGCAAAAAATCTCTATGAACCTTATGTAACGCCACGTCCATTATATGAATTGATACGCTGGGGTATCGCCTTTCCTATTCTTTCGATTGTCGCACGCGTTCGTCTAAGAGGGCGGTACAATGTGCCAAAGCACGGCCCATTTCTTATAGCTGCGAACCATCTTTCTTGGACGGACATTCCACTCGTTCCTTTGTTGCTTCCTGGAAAAGTTGTCTATATGGCAAAGGAAGAATATTTCAGCAGTAGGTTGGCTTGGCTTGTACGTTTTATGGGAGCGTTTCCTGTCAAGCGTGGCGAGGGTGATCGGCAGGCACTGCGTGCAGCCGAAGAGCAACTTAAGAAGGGCAATGTGGTTGTGCTTTTCCCGGAGGGAACGCGTAGTAAGACAAAGACAATGGCAAAAGGTCATGCTGGCTTAGGCATGATCGCGCTTCGTTCTGGTGTGCCTGTAGTGCCCGTTGCTATTTGGGGTAGTGAGAAGGTTTTGAAAGAAGTTGGGCCACAGGTTGTCATTTCCTATGGCGAGCCAATCGTGTTCAAGCCCAAAGGTACGAAGATGACGCGTGAAGATATCGATAACGCTACCGAAACGACCATGCGTGCAATCGCAGCCATGCTTCCCCCCGAATATCGTGGCGTTTACAGTGAACAATAATAGAGTTAACAGGCAATGGATATCCGTCAGGTCGGACACCAATTGCCTGTTGACTCTATTATTGTTCAATCATGCGCATTTCGGGGTGGCCTGTACTGCGCTTGCGTAGCTCGAACACACCTTCACACATTCTGACAAGCGATGATAGGTCCCTTTGTCCATAGTCGTTTGCATCGAAACGCGGTTCTATTTGACGTAAGACGAGGCCCAGACGCGAAATGAGGACCCACTCGCTCTCTTTTCCCTCTGAAGCTCGCTTATAGGCGCGTGTAAGCAGTGCGAGTAGTTCTGGACTTGGTTTTGTCATTATGATAGGGGATGCAACAGATGCCAATGCTAGTGACGATGGCGCGTTATAAAGTGCAGTCGTAACAGGCGAAAGGTGCGTTGGACTGTCGATATGCAGAGGTGAATGTGTTACGCGTGGTTGGTGGTTGGGAGGCATAATCTGTTCTGTTGTTAAGAATACCGTACATGCCTTTGTAAGTGCTGGTGATGTCCCTGGGCGTCCAATACCAAGCACAGTACAACCGGCAGAGCGTAGACGCTGTACCAATGGTGTGTAATCGCTATCGCTGGTGACAATGCAGAAGTGGTCGATATGGTCACGGTAAAACATGTCCATCGCATCGACGACAAGCGCGATATCCGCCGCGTTCTTATGTGAAGAGGTGACTTCTGTATGATGAATTTGCTGAAGCCCGTAATGCTGGCTTACCTCTTTCCAGCGTTGCATCGCTGGCTGTGTCCAATTGCCGTAGACGCGTTTAGTTGTTACACCGCCAAACTTGCCCGCCTCAATGAGAATTGGTCCAATCAGATCAGCAGAAATGTTTTCACCGTCAACTAAGAGTGCGAGTGGGGCAACCTGGGTCGTGCGTAAGAAAGAACGTGCAAACCGTACACCTTGCGTTGTTATCCAACGGGTAAGCGAACGCTTCGGATAGCTGTGGAAGTGTCCGGTCGCTGAAGTATTTTCACTCATCAGTTTCGCAACTTCCTTGTCTGTACATACTCTATTTTGTTTTACCTATCTCTTCATAAGAGACGCAGAGCATCGGCAAATGCAAAATGTGTAACCTCATTACACATACGTCTAAGAGAGAGCGAAAGTTGTGTATGAAAGGCTGAAACATCTGACATTGTGGAGACAACACGTATTGGCATTCGGAAGGCGCGAGAACTCCCTTTGCGGTTTTACCTTAAAGGGAGTGGTTATGTTTCTTGTCTTTAGGATTTCATGCCGGACAAATGAAGAAAAAGGGGCACATTGGACAACGGAACGGCTCCGCGGGACGCGCAGGATACTCGTTACGCTCCATTGCTTGCATCGCTTGTACTGCTTCCTCATAAAGGCTTTGCTCTTTTTTCGTTGTCATCGTAATTGGCTGCGTTTCGCCTGTACTCATGTTGTGGCTACGTAGCTGTGGGGTTTGGTTTGGAAAGTTCTGCCGATAAGCCAGCATGTAGAAGAGTTCGCGCGTCTCCGCCGCGGGTTTCTCTTTGCGTTTACCAAAACGTGTACGTTTGAATGAAGGGGTTATGGATGATGCAGGCACATCTTGTGACTGTGCTTCCACCTGTTGCTCTCTTTCGACACGATCAATTGTGACCTGTACCGTCTTGCCGTTTACCTCAACTGGATAGTGTGGACGCATCTCCCATGTCACGTTGCTACGCTGAGTCAGGTCGCGTTGAACGGACTCTAGCACCTCATGTCCGTGCCGTTCGTACAGTTGCGCGAAGGGAGCGTTATGCCCACCGACCTCCTGCCAGTGCTGTGTGTAGAGTGCGCGAACCTCCTCGCGCGATGGCGTGTTCTCCTGCGAACCCTGCATCTGATTACGCAATGTCTCAACCGTTTTTTGTGTGGCTTGCCAGAACAAAAGATAGCTATCGTCCTGGTTGCCAAAACGATAGAGCGTGCTATAGGCGTATTGACGCGGACAACGTAGATATGCCTCGATAGCCGCTATGTGCAATGTTGTCGGCTTCATCGCACGAATAAACTCCTCGCTAAGTGTGTTCTCAGCGAGAGGTTGATTGCTTGTACGTTGAGGTATCGTCGCACCTGACGTGTTTGTCCAAGCTATCTTTGTGATACGTCCCTCTGGTAAGCCTGCCTCTAATGCGTCAAGGTAGGGCGAACGTTTATAGTTTTTCTTGCCATAGCGTTCGCTATAACTCAAGATAACCGCGTCTCTTGCGCGTGTCACGCCAACATAAAATAGACACGATTCGCCACTTTCATGTGCTTTACTTTTGTTACGCTCTAACTCGCTATCCAACATACCCGTTGGAGCAGTAATCGCACTGCTACGCGCCGTTGTTGGGAAACGCTGCTGGACAAGCCCCGGCATGTAGACAATGGGAAATTCCAGGCCCTTGCTCGCATGAACCGTCATTACGCGTAACATATCCGCCTGTACCGCACCATCTTCTTCATTGCTTTGCTGACGCTGTACGCCATCTTGTCGCAACAAGACCAGCAGACTGAGGTACTCAAGAAACTCTCGTACCTGCGCTTCTAGTGGGACATGTTGTGCTGGTAGGGTAGCTGTATCAGCTACCCTACCACGTTGCGAGTCGTAGTGACGGGCGAGTTGGAGCAGGGCGTCATAGTCGGCGAGACGTGTGCCGTCAGGAGTGGTGAGCACGTCGCGTAGAATTGATGTTTCGAGAAAAAGATACTGCGCTAACAATGACCAGAGCGTCTTATGCTGTTGCAAGTCATGCCAGATATCCGAGAGGCGTAACAGGCTATCACGTCCTTGCACACTGACCGTTGCTGGTATATCACCACTATAGAGCAATACGCCCGGACTTGTTTGCTGCATTTGTGCCGCGATAAAGAGTGCCTCGACATCGCTTTGTACAAGGGGATGATCGCTCTGCCGTGCGAGCCGTAAGAGGCCAGCAGCCACCCATATCAGTCATGAGTAGTAAGAGCGAGACAACATTTTTGATATGCTCTTGTTCAAACATCCCACCGCGTTCAACCACGGGCAGACCAGCATCAGCCAGTGTACGTGAAATAGTTTGCACCTGTGCTCGTGTACGACACAAGACAATCATGTCTTTATAGCTATAACCCTGTGCGTGCTTATCCTGGATATCTCGTACTAGTCTATCGAGTTCAGCACTCTCGTCTACGGCCTTCGCAATCGTAACGGATGTCGTATCATGTGTCGTCAGGCGTACTGGCTCGTTCTTTCCTGGCTCCTGTCCGAGTTCTAGTTGCATACAACGGAATGATTCCGCGATGCGCACAAGGTCGGGACGAGAACGATAATTGCGGCTCAGTGGCAGGACTACGGCACCAGGAAAATCATGCTCGAAGCGTGAGATATTCGCGGGTGAGGCACCCCGAAAGCCATAAATTGCTTGATTGGCGTCGCCGACAACCCAGACGCGTCGCGCTCCACCTGCTAACACACGTAGCAGTACGCCACTCGCGCGGTTCACATCTTGAAACTCATCGACCAGGATATGCTGATGTTGCTGTTGCTGTTCGCGCAAGACCTCTGGTTGCTCGGTCAGTACCTGGATTGCCAGCATCAGCAAGCCGCCAAAATCGGTATCGCCACGTTTCTGCAACGCCTCTTGATAAAGTGCGTATATCTGCGCAACCTCGATGGACTTTTCCGCTTTCTGTATCGCCTCTTCGTCTTGTGCCTCTCGCAGCATGGCTTGTGCTAGAGTCATGTATTGTTCAGGTGAGATCAGTTCATCTTTCGCCCGTGAGATGGCTTTGAGCATATCGGGAAAATAGTACGCGGGTGCGTGGATATTCTGGTAGTGGCGCAGGTTCATTCTGTTGGCCTGTTGGCGTAGAAGAAAATAGCCCTCAGCCTCATCAATCAAAGAAAAATCAGCACGTAGCCCTACGAGTGTGCCATGTTGACGCAACAGGTCGGCACAATACGCGTGGAAGGTACTGACGGTAGGCAATGACCCGGCGAGAACCAATTGTAGTCGCTCTTCCATTTCCTGTGCTGCTTTACGCGAAAACGTCAGAGCCAAAATATGTTGTGGCAATACACCGAGCGTGCGAACCGTATACTCAACGCGTCCGATAAGCGTACTGGTCTTGCCACTGCCAGGACCCGCAACAATCAGTGCTGGAGTTGGTGCCTCAATCGCGGCTTGCTGAAACGTATCATATGTTGTATTTTTTTTGGGCGTAGCTACTTTCGCCATATCTTCTTGTATAGAAGGCTTTTGTGGATGTTTGAGCAGTTCCGCGAGACGGTTCAGCAGTGCAAGCGATGAGACGGCAAAGGTTGCGGCAAGACGTGTTGGTGCTATACGTTCTCTGAGATACAGTGTCTTTACACGTTCGAGCGGCATCAATAACTCGGCGGCAAATATATTCGCCTCTAATTCGCGCTGGCTTCGTGGGTCGTAGTTTTGCCCGATGCCGAGTCGCTCCTGGAATTGTTCCTGGTCGGTTACGCTTGTCGAGCCTTCTTGTACATCAGCCTCATAGCATGGGTCCTCAAATGAGGGTGTATCTGTCACTTCCTGTGGAGCCAGGTTGCCGAGCAGAGCATGTATATTTGAGGTAGGGGTGCAATGTAAGAGCGCATGTCCCAATTCGTGCGCGAGCGTAAAACGGCGCATGGTTTCAGGTAGACCACGACACAGCCAGATAAGGTGTTCGTTTTCGTCCGGGTCTACATACCCATACGTACCCTCTGGACGACTTTCAGGATGAAATGTTTCAACCTGTAAACCAAGCCACGTCACGACATCATCTATCGGTGTTCGATCATCGCTCCACACCGGAAACGCAGCCCGAAACTGTTGTACCACGCGCCGCGCCGCCGCTTCTGCCATCACTCGCATACGCTCATCCATGCTCGTACCTCACGAAAAAGAAATAGTGTTATAATTGTTACTCATACATTATAACGTATAACGTTGGTGTCATGTGACCAGCTCCCTTCTATCTTTGTTTACCTTCGCCTGGTGCTTATTTAGGAATGATGGTTTGTACACATGATTGACACTTTAATCGATTATGGCATATTGTATGGAAGAGATTGAAAAATGCAGTAGATTTGTAAAAGAGATTATTTATGGTGACGGGCGAGTTTATTGCTATTCTGGTTCCTTTACTTTCTGCAATTATTTCAGTAATTGGTGGTAAAGCTATTCTAATTCGATACCGGAAGAGTAAAAATGTTGGCCCACGTGGTTGCGTCACTGGAGTTCGCAGATGTAGGATATGGCTGGCTTGCCGTTGAGCGTGAGCTCACCGACAGCGATGAATCCATTGTGTTCAAGCACCTTGCGCGAGGCCGGATTGTCCTGTGTGACCCTCGCACGCAGCCTGCTGAGTCCGTACTCTGTGGCGGCGAGTTCGCGCACCCTGCGCACTGCTGCTGTGGCTAGTCCCTGCCCCACGGCCTTCTGCGCAATCCGGTATCCCAGCTCCGCCGTCCCATCTGCTACTTCGGTCAGGTTCACCCGCCCCACCACCTCGTCGCCCTCGACCACCAGCAGGTGGAGGTAATCCGTCCCGGCGGCCTGCCTAGCGAGCAGTTGCGCATGCTGTTTGTCGAACTCGGCGAAGAAATCATCCCCTCGGTCTGGTATCGACGCCGCGAAGTAGGCACGATTCTCCTGCTCAAACACAAGCAGGGCTGGCGCGTGGTCGAGGTGGAGCAACTGAATTTCTGGCATGGGGAGGTGAAGGCGTGGTATCGATTCTGACCCGGTTCCCCTATCCTCTTTCCATTCCATGTGAGCATGTTTGCCGCCCACGGCCTGGCTATCAAGAAAGGAACATGCGTTGACTTCTGACACATCTCGTTCATCCATGTGTTTTTCTCTTTGCTCAATAATGAATTGACAGAACTTGCCCGTTGAGGACTACGTCTATTCTATCACCCTTGTGAAGAATACTTGGTGGGGAAAACGGGGGCAAATACGAATCATCAAAAGTGCGTATGACCCCGAGGGAGGTGGTATACTGCATTATTAACATATCTTACCCGGAATTGTTTTCTTTCTTCCCTTTTTTGAAAGGTTTTATACGTCATGAATGCAGAAGAGATACTTGAGACGGCGCGAACGAGCACAACGCCTCCGCATGGTTGGGTTGTGTTACCGCTCTCGCGTCAGAAGGTCGTACTTGGCATCGTTGGTTGGTTTTTCGGTATCGTATTAGGGTTTGGTCTGTTTACTATTGCCGCGTTTGCGACTATTCCCTCAAATTTTCAACATGGTGCAGGCATCGTAGTATTTACGGTGATTCTGCTCGCGGTGCTTTTGTTCGTTGGGCTTGGCAGTATCTGGATGCTGATACAGGATGTGTTGCGCTTGATGCAGTCGGAGAAGCACGTCATTGTGATTACGCCAGAAGACTTTGTGAAGCAAGAGGGGAACAAAATAGTCACTGTCCCGTTGATGAATATACGCTATGTCACGGCACGCGGGACGCCTCCACCTGACCGTACTGCTCCAAGTGGTTCTGTTGTGGCACAGTTGCCAACGATGGGTGAGCGTATGGGCAGCTTCTTCTTAGGACATGCGGCAACGCGTGAGGGTGCCAGCACACACCGTAGACGCAGACGCACTCCGACTACGCTTGCCTTTGTCGATACCCGGACTGATGATGAGGTCATTGTCGTCACCGATGGTGCCTATGGCGACCCGTTCATGATAGCGGCTTTGCTGAAACAATATGCCGCTTCCGTAGTGTAAATATGTATAGCATGATAATGGAATTAGACCCCTACAGACGGTTCGTGTCCCTCATTCCATTACACAGCCATACGTTATTTTCTTCGATGAAATTTGCCCAATGGAGGGAAGATTGTGTTATTAGCAATTGATATCAGTAATACCAATATCAAATTTGGCCTATACCAGCATACGGTCATGAAGCATCACTGGGTGGTATCGACTGCACGACAACGTACTACCGACGAATATGCGATGGTGCTGTTTGGCTTGATGCAGCATGAAGCACACACATTTGGCGATATTGACGATATTATTATTTCTAGTGTTGTGCCACCTCTTACACCCGTATTTCGCGATCTTGCCATTCGGTATTGCGATAAAGAGGCGTTTTTTATCACCTATGAACTGGACCTGGGCGTAAAATTGCTGGTAGATAATCCGTGGGAGATTGGGTCAGACCGTATTGTTACCTCACTCGCGGCGCATCATCTCTATGGTGGGCCTGCCATTATTATCGCGTTTAGTACCGCAACCACGTTCGATGTGATATCGCCGGAGGGAGATTTCCTGGGTGGTGCTATTGCGCCCGGCTTAGTGATTTCTGCTGAGGCACTTAGTAGTGCCGCGTCACGATTGTATCGAGTAGACCTGACACCACCCTCATCGGCACTTGGCAAAAACACGATTGAGAATATGCAGTCGGGCATCATCTACGGACATGTAGGGCTGGTACAAGGTTTGATTGCCCGTTTGCGTCGTGAGATACCGAATGTCACAGAAGACAATGATGTGAAAATAATCGCGCATGGTGGGCTGGCGCAATTAATGGCTCCAATCATTCCTGAAATACAATATGTCAACCAATTCCTCCCCCTGGAAGGCTTGCGACTGGCCTATGCGCATATACACATGTAACACAAGTGCATTACTAATTGTGCAATAAAAAGAATACATTCTCATTCTACTAACGTAACGGAGAGGATATAAAGGAGACATTGCATGTTAGAGTCTGTTCAAAATCTCTCAAACAATCGTGTGAAACGAGTAATGGCATGAGAAACCGGTAGTATGATCTTAACTAAGCCCCGCGATCCGAGATTTATCACTGTCCGTCGTGGCGGTACTCTGAGTGATACTAACCACCACCTGCTTGCGCTATGGGCAGCGGCCTGTGCGGAACATGTACTGCATTTCTTTGAGGAAGTGCAACCCGAAGATGATCGTCCTCGTCAAGCAATTGAGCAGGCGCGGTCATGGGTGCGCGGCGAGATCCTGATGACCCAGGCTCGTGCTGCAGGTGGTCACGCCATGGCGGCGGCCAGAAAACTGAGTGGAGCGGCGCGATATGCCGCGTATGCTGCTGGTCAGTCGGCGGTAGTGGCGCACGTAGCCGCGCACGAGCTCGGTGCGGCTGCCTACGCGATCAAGGCCGCGCAAGCTGCAGCTTCCGAAGACGAGCGCGAGCAAGCAGGTCATCAAGAGTGCCTGTGGCAGCGTGAACAGCTTCCAAACGAAATCAGGGATCTTGTGCTTGATGACCAACTCTTACGCAATAAAGTGTGCTGGTCTGTGTTTGACTGCTAACTAACGCGATGTGCAAGTATTTTTGAAATCACGCTCAAAAGTCTCTTGGCAGATGCAAGTTTTCGTCAAAAGCTGTCAAATTTATGCTCAAGAAAAATACTTGCACATCGCGTTAACTAATTTGTTTGTGGTTAGAGGCACTTGCGTGCAAAAAAGTTGGGGCGTCTCAGGTTGGGTTTCTGATGCCGTACCGCATTTCATTTGTGGTCTTGTGACAGCCCTTGCGTTTGATGCATTGAGGAATGCAGACTAATGTCAAGTATTGGCAAGAGTGGAGTAGAGAGTAGTATTGGCTACTCTCTACTCCATTTTTTGTACTTGTGTGATATAGTACGTGTTGTTTGTGTCTAACCGACACGTTATGAGTAGAATTTATTCTAAAAAATAGAAGATAGGAGTTTATTGTGAAGCGTATACCACTATATATTTTGCTCTGTAGCACGTTCTTTACCTTTATTGCCTGTAGTGAGCAGGGACAAACGACACAACCTTCCAGCGCGACCCATTCGTCTGAGGTTTCAGCCTCTAGCACAGGAACGGCAACCACTGTCCCAACCACGGGCGTAGGCACGCCTACACAAGTAGCGACCATTGCCCCAACCACGGGCGTAGGCACGCCCGCGCAGACAGCAACCACTGGTCCAACTACAACTCAAACGCCGACGCCTGGTGGTATCTCAACCATCATCATCTATTTTTATCAAGCCGTCGAGAATAAAAACTATACGCGTGCCTACTCGTACCTGAGTAGTGACGCCACAACTACAGATGGTCAAAAAATTACAAAGGATGTTTTTCTCCAAATGGCTCGAACTGCTGATGCAGACGGCACTGTGACAAGTTTTGACTTTATTGCGGATTTAACCGATGCAACACAAATTATCATGACGCTTACCCGTAGTTCTAGTCTGCGCTATCATGCCCATCTGCATATGAAAGAAAAGGGCACTATCTGGCAAATTGCACAGCTTGATAGAATTTAAGTGTGATGGTGCTTTTTACTTCATACATGTAACTAATGACACATTCCAGGCGGTCCAACAACGAAGTATTTCCTGGAATGTGTTGCTTCCCCCTTCTTTTTGACTTTCCCTCCTTTTCCACAGAGTGCTAAGTAGCATCCCATTTTCAGTTATACTTGCTCTACCTCTTTTGAAACACCTACTTCACTTGACTGGAATCCACTTTGATGCGCTAAGAGGTTAAGGAACGTCAATAGAAAAAACTGTATTCTCAACCTCTTCACAACAAGTTCTTCATGCACTATGCAATTGTAGACGTGTACAATCAGCATAGAAAACATACAATATACATCGAATAATTTATTCTATGGACACTGATAGGATTTTTAAGAGAAATGCTATCGTCTATGCACACTGAAGTGACAAAGGTAATTGTAATTTTTACAAATACTATTAAAGGAGAAAAAGTCACCAGTAAACAAACGTGCGCTTTCTAATGGTTCCTATATCGTTCCATTCAAGTTAGAAAAACTATACTGTATATACCCTTTGACATACATTACTGCATCGGCCTAAGCGTGTAATGAAGCGATGAAGCTCCGTCTATAAGGGATCGGGTTGGAAGAACGAGTACATTACCCTTTATCACGACTATATTTTGTGAGGCTAATGAGTGAGGGGTGTGTTGAAGCTTAGGTATTTTCTATTTTCCTTTGTATTTAACATTTTTCTTTGCTTATCTTGCCTTCACAGGTGCTTAAAAACAAGAATTGCTGTGAAGGAGGAACCTCGCTAAGAGGTTAGTATTTCCAATGATAGATAAATCTTCTCTACAGGTTGTTGATATTGATCTGGAAGAAACTTTTAAAATTCCTACTGTGCGTAAGATGAAAAAAACTGTTTTACGGACCGAGCAAGAGATACTTCCGCCAACAGATCAACCTATCGTATATAAATTGACCATTGTTATACCTACACGGAATGAACGTGATAATGTTGTCCCCTTACTTGACGCAGTACAACAGGCACTTGTGGGGGTTAGCACCGAGATCATTTTTGTTGACGATAGCGATGATGATACGCCTCAAATCATCACTGGTGAAGCGGTAAAGAGAAATACATCTCTCTTTACGGTGCGCCTGGAGCATCGTCTGCCAGGTGTTACACGAACGGGGGGGCTAGCCACAGCAGTTAACCTGGGCATCCGTCTCGCGCAGGCTGATTATGTAGCGGTTATTGATGCTGATCTTCAGCATCCACCGGAACAGTTGCGTATCCTCTATGATAATGCTGTGACGCAAGACGTAGACTTAGTGCTCGCTACTCGCTATATCCCTGGTGGCAGTTACGAGGGGCTTGACGGTGTGAGCCGTCGCCTGATCTCATTGGGGTTTAAATGGACGGCTAAGTTGCTGTTCCCTGAACAACTTCTGGGTGTTTCTGACCCATTGGGTGGGTTTTTTCTGTTTCGTCGCGATATCGTTGAAGATGTCACATTGCGCCCGATTGGGTACAAAATACTGCTAGAAATCCTGGTACGTAGCCAATGGAAAAATATTGTTGAAGTACCTTATCATTTTCACGCACGTACAAATGGGACAAGCAAGGCCAATACAAAACAAGGTGTCATGGCCCTTCAGCATATGTGGAGACTTTTGACTGAGGTACCGAGAGCTGGACGTATATGGAAAATCTCTGCGCTGGCATTGGCAAACGTTGTTGTAATCATAGGACTTCTGACGCTATTTGCCTTTTTCCCTGTTACATGGAGCGCGTTAAAGATTGCGCTATTTGTTGTGCTTGGTTGTGCAAACTTTCTCTTGTTGAATAGCGGTATATTCCCTCGTGTGAATGTATCAATGCAAGAGCAAGAGTCACGAAAAGACAAAGCCACAGTCGATATTCAGGAGCAAGCTGCACTAACGGTAGCTAATGCCATTTCTGCTCATCATAAAGCGGTGAAGGTAGTCACAAATCCAGCAAATGCCCATCATGATCCAAAGACGCCACTACCAGAAGTTGCGGATTTCTATGATAAAGCCACGGTGTCTTTGGCAATAGCTCGTGATCCAATCACACCGTTGCCACATCCTCTGGCATCACCGAGTGTAAAAATAGTGCCGCTTTCTAACCCAATTACCCCCATTCCTGAAAGTTTGATGTCCTCAAACACACCAACGGTGGTACGCTCTCGCTCGAACAAGGTGTTTTTCAAACAGAGAGTGCTTTCTCAAACACCTTTACTCGCGGTGATATTTGCCATTGGGTGGATCGTCTATACGCTTCCGGGGGCATGGCTAATTCTAGCGGCCCTTTTCATTGGTGTGAGTATGATTGCTCGTAGCAATATGAGCAAGCAAGCCATTATTACCATGATGCTTGGTATCGCGGTTGGTCTGTCTATTATTGACTATTTGACCTGGCGTTTTGAGGTAACGAACTGGGTGGGTTGGTGGATTGCTATTCCATTGCTTGCGGCAGAGACGTTGGGTGCTATTCATACACTAGGATTTCAGTATACGTTGTGGCCGTGGAGTAAGCCTCAGTTGCACCCAACTGAGGACCCAACTCAGCATCCAGTTTTTGTCTTTGTACCTACTGTAAACGAAGGCGCGTCTATTCTTGAGCCTACATTGAAGGGTATCATTGAAGCGCGTAAGCACTATCTCGCGAAGTACCCTCATGGTGAAATAAACATTGTTGTTTGCAATGATGGATTAGTCGCCAATGCACCAGACTGGCAAGAGACGGAAGAACTAGCTAAGCAGCTTGGCGTGGTCTGTATTACGCGTACTGTCAAAGGTGGCGCCAAAGCGGGTAACATCGAACATGCCCGTCAGCAGCTCAAAGCAACAGGAAATGCGTTACTTGTTATCTTCGACGCTGACCAAATCGCAAAGCCGGATTTCTTCCTGAAGACAATACCACCTTTTGCTGATACCGCGATTGGCTGGGTCCAGACTGGACAATATTATCATAATCTTGATAATCCTGTCTCACGCTGGGCGGACGATCAACAAGCGATGTTTTACAACTTACTGTGTCCTGGCAAAGCGGCTATCAACTCTGCTTTCATCTGTGGTACCAATGTCGTTATTCGTGCCGAGGCTCTCGATCAAATTGGCGGTTTACCTCAGGACTCTGTGACGGAGGATTTCTCCGCCTCTATCGAACTTCACTCTCGATGGCGTAGCATTTTCTTGACTGACGTGCTGGCGACTGGCCTCGGACCTCTGGATATGCCTTCCTATTTGAAGCAGCAACGTCGCTGGGCCATAGGAACGCTGAGCGTCATAAGAACTCATTGGCGTCAAATCTTCCTTCCGGCGAAGAAGGGTTTAAGTATTGAGCAACGTGTACAGTATTTTCTAGCTTGCACCCACTACCTGTGCGGTTTACGAGACTTAATTTACTTGCTCAGCCCAATTCTTTTCATATTAACAGGCGTCCCTGCTGTAAGAGGCTCCACGTTGGGTGCCTTTCTTTGGCACTTTCTACCGTACTTTCTCGCCTCTACAGCAGCACTCTGGTATTCTGGTCGGGGTATCACAGGGTTACGTGGCATTGTTATTGGTTTCGGCTGTTTTCCTGTACTCCTGGAGAGCCTACTATCAGTTATTCTGCAAAGAAAAATTGGTTTCTCAGTCACATCGAAACAGCGTGGCTCTAAACGTTCCTGGAACCACTTGCTCGTGTACATTTTCTGTATGCTCGCCTCAGTTGCCGCTATCATTGTCGCGACACAGGTTCGGGGGCGACAAGTTACGTCTATGTTTATTAGCGTCATGTGGGTTATCTATTCCTTCTGTATGCTGGGGAGTTTCCTCTGGTTAAGTATCAAAGATATGCGATCTCAAGAGGTTGCCAAGCAGCCAACACAGGTGGATGCACCAAAAGTTCCAGAGTATTCATCGCGCTTACTTAGTAGGGAACAAGGACTACGCCCAGCGTGGAACCTGATTGTGGCAATCTGCCTTGCTGGTCTGGTGTTTATCGGTTCGGGTATTCCTGTGCAATCGGCCGCACCCTCACCATTTGTTGTGAGCCAGCAGAATGCAACACGACCTTATCTAGGGGTCTCGTTACCTTTGCCTCTATTAAAGAATAGACCACCAGCATTAGAACAGGGACTGAATGCACATTTTGCCATTGTTGGTCGTACACAGGATGTTCACGACCTCTTCGATCATAACTGGATCAATCAGCTGGATCAACAGCATGAGCGGCCCTGGATTACATTAGAGTTTGGTGTCTTCAATGCTCAAGGGCGACCACCTGTCGATGCGAATTTAACCGCGATTATCAATGGTGTACACGATGTGGAACTCAATCGTTGGGCGCATGACATCCGTAGTTATGGCAAGCCAGTGTATCTCACGGTATTGTTGCACGTTGATCGTAACTGGTCGCTTTCATCGGCCGTCGCCAACGGTGGTATTCCACAGGATGCGCCGAAAGCATGGCTACATATTCAATCCGTCTTCAAAGCAGTTGGGGCGACGAACGTTGCCTGGGTATGGTCTCCTGCTGATCCGGCACATGATGAAGTCTATGCACCACCCGCATCAACGATAGATTGTGTGCTTCTTAGCCTGATCAGTTATCCCAATACGAAATGGGTAAATCCTGAAAGTGCGCTTCATAGTGTCGTGTTGCGCTATCCTACAAAACCTATCCTGCTTGAGGTAAGCGCGGATGGTCCGGCTCTTCAAAAGGCTGCATGGCTCACGCAAGTGGGTGAGGCAGTACAAACAACACCTGCGGTCCATGCCTTAATTTATCATGAAGGTTCACCACGAGTGAATGCCACGCTCAGGGAAAATACCAGTTGGTCATTGTTATCTGACCAAGACTCACTCAATGCAATGCAGCATATAGCATCTAATATTACACGCGCACTTCACTAGATACCAATGTTTAGCAAATAATGAGGAGTATGTAACTGTGATAGGAGTATCTCAGAGCACTACCAGGAGCGTTGCGAAAGCACGTGTACATATAAACATAACACTCGCAAAACTGTCACTACCACTGATTCTGCTTTTTCAGGCGATAGTTTCGGTGACAGCATTACGAAATACAGCTTTCCAGGATGAAGCCCTTTATCTTCTAGCGGGCAAGCAAATTTTTAATAGTTGGGTGGGCTTGCCACACTTTTTAGACCCTTATGGTCTCTATTTTTCAGGCTATCCCTCGTTCTATCCCGTCATTGGCGGCATACTGAACTCACTTGGAGGAATAGAACTGGCTCGTATGTTTAGCTTGCTCTGCATGCTAGGTGTTACGGCATGTGTCTACCGTGTGGCAAAGTACTTCTTCGATTTTAACAGCGCGGTCTTGGCTACCGCACTGTATGCATGTCAGCCATCGGTCTTGTTTATTAGTCGTCTTGCTACCTATGATGCTTTGTGTTTGTGCTTGCTCGCACTCGCGACTGTTCTTGTTTTGCATGTGAGCAAGACGCGAAGATTCTGGGTTGCATTAGGTATTGGTCCTTTGCTGGTTCTTGCAGTGGCGGCAAAGTATGCTGGTCTTTTGTTTGTCCCATCAATACTTGCGCTCCTCGTCTGGTGCTGCTTAGAGAAGCAAGGCTGGCGCGGAATGATTATGAGGACAGGGCTAGTACTTCTTTCATTGATCGCCACGAGTGTAGCGGCATTTTTGAGCATGGATAAACAGGTGCTAACAGGACTCAGTTTTACGACTACGAACCGCGTGAGCTTTATTAAAACAGCCCCTGTTCTCATGTTGCAAGATATCGCGTTGCTGGGTGGGATAGCCTTTGTATTAGCCTTTCTTGCGCTTTTCCTGATTGGGCGTCGTCGCCTACTGGTTGGATTATTGCTGTTCGGCTCTTCATTGCTTGCTCCTGCATATCATTTATACAAGGGAGAATTAGTTTCGCTGGATAAGCATATCGCGTTCGGCCTGTTCTTTGCTATACCACTAGCTGGCTTTACGGTCGCGCATCTCGCGTCTGGTTTTCGGATGCATAGTTCTATCCATCGCTACATACTCTCGGCGTTGGCAATTTGCCTCATCGTGTTTTCCTTTGGCCTCCAGCAGGCACAAAACATTTACGATGGGTGGGCACCAAGTGGCGATTTGACGTATTTGCTTCGCACGCAGGTAAGACCTTCAAGTGGACGCTATCTGGTTGAAGATTATGATGTATCGCGCTACTACTTACAGGATGTGACGTATCCGTGGCAGTGGAATAGCCTTGATTTCTTTTCCTACACAGATAAACAAAAACATCAGCTTTTGGGCGAGGACGCCTATCGTGCCGCTATCCAAGAGGGATATTTCGACATCGTTGAACTGAGTTATGGATATAACGCTCATCTTGCATTTGCCATAGATGGTGACATGAAAGCGAGCAAGAACTACGATTTTGTCACGAAAATCCCATATCACAACTCGTATGGCAACGGCTATTTCTGGATATGGCGTAAACACGTAGCGTCAGCAAAGCCATCACAGTAGGATAGATTTTTAGGAGTACTACTTATTATGATAGAAGAGAAATTGGGAACTATGCAAGGCACGGAATTTGTGCAGAAAGAGTCCGTGTTAGAAAAGTACTGGCGTATCAGTCGTCGCATTAAAATTGCTGATATTGTGCAATTCCTGCGCTTTTGCGTTGTTGGCTCGCTCAATGCAATAATTGACTTCTCGATATTAAATCTGCTGCTTTGGTCATTTCCAAGTCAAGATACATGGCATGTCCTTGCTTATAACTCGCTGGCAGTACTTCTTGCATCCATCAACAGCTTCTTTTGTAATCGCTATTGGACATTTCAGCAGAGCCGCAACATTACATTCGAGGAAGTGTATCGTTTCGTTGTAGTTGCTGGCGGCACTATCATCATGAACGATCTTTTAATGTTGTTGCTGGCACATCTCTTCCCCGGTATCATGCGTAGCGGTCTAATAGGTGCGAATGGTCTTAAATTAGCTGCTATTATTGGCACAATGTCCATCTCTTTTTTCGGTATGCGCCTCTGGGTCTTTTTACAGTACGCTACGGGGGGAAATGGAGATGTGTCAAAGAGGACTTCCATCATGACAAACACCGCTCATGTTATGCCCTCTTCTTCTATGTACATGACCACTATAGCTACACCGCGTAAACATATTCCTGCCTGTATAAATGCTACTAGATCAAAGGAGGCAACAAGAGCAATCAGGCGTTTTTAGATAGAAACAATCAAACCCAAGTTTAAAAAATTTATACCTGATAACAGGACTCATGACTCGCACTACAATCGTGTGTGCGAGTCATGAGAAACTCTAATAACTGGCATATAAACACTTTCTGAGGAGACACAATTAATGCAGACCAAGATACGCCCTTTAGGAACGGAGCCTGAAAAGAATCCATTACGGGGAAGCCGTAATGCGCGGTTAAAGCGCTCTACTTTGATATCTCTTATTGTTACTATTTGTTTGTTGACAGCTTCCGTGCTGGCTATTTTACCCTCTATTATGAGTCACATCCGTATTCATGCCGCGGCACCTGCGAATACGGCTGTTACAACGTATAAAGCGGATAATGGACATACAGGAAGCTTTCCAAATGAGACTATCTTAAACACCACTAATGTAAATTCGACACAATTTGGTAAACGTGTATCCTATCCTGTTGATGGGCAAGTGTATGCTGAGCCACTTTACCTTCCTAACGTGAATATTGGTGGCAGTCAACATAATGTAGTCTTCACGGCAACCGAGCATGATAGTGTGTATGCGTTCGATGCTGATCAAAATACTGCAACTGCTCCACTTTGGCATACCAGCTTTATTGGCAATGGAACGAGTAGTGTGGGGACGGCTGATGTCTCGTGTAACGACATGCAGCCTGAAATTGGTATCACTGGCACGCCTGTCATAGATAGTGCTGCAAATGTGATGTATCTCGTATCCTTTAGCAAAGAGAACACTGGGCTGGTCTATCGTTTACATGCACTCGATGTCACGACCGGTTTGGACAAGCCCGGCAGTCCCATCGTCATCCAAGGCTCTGTTGCAGGCAAGGGTTCAGGCGATAGCGTTGGGGGCGTAGTCACCTTTAATCCTTTGAAAGAGCGACAGCGTGGCGCCCTTTTACAGGCTAACGGACAGCTTTATATCCCCTTTGGCTCATTCTGTGATAATGGTCCTTATCACGGTTGGATTATGAGTTATTCTTATAATGGCTCAGCTTTCCAGCAAACGCATGTCTTTAGCAACACGCCAAATGGAAGTGGCGGCGGTCTCTGGGGTGCAGGTGGACCAATAACTGCGGATAGTAGTGGTAATATCTACAGTTCAAGTGGCAATGGTGATTTCAACCTGAACACCGGTGGTACAGAGTCAAGCGATGCATTTGTAAAGATGAATGCTCAACTGCAGGTGCAAGACTATTTTTCGCCATTCAACCAGTACTGCTTACAAAAGCAGGATACAGACCTTGGCTCAGGTGGGCCGTTCATTGCTCCCGGTTTGAATGAGATGATCGGTGGCGGCAAAGAGGGCCGTATCTATGTCGCGAATACAAACAATATGGGTGGCTATACCGTTGATCCAAATTTGAATTGTGCAACGACTGAGCGGAACCGCACTGATATTGACAAAGTTATGCAAGAATCGGCACCAGCTACAGTTGGAGGTATCTATAGCAGTCCTGCTTACTGGGCAAGTGCTAATGGCAGCTATGTCTTCTTTGCTGGCGCCGGCGACAATGCTAAAGCGTTCAAGCTAACCAATGGAGTCCTCTCTTTTACACCTTCTTCTGTGTCTGCCGATAATTTTGGATTTACCGGTGGGAATCCAGTTGTCTCAAGTAATGCCGGTGCTAATGGCACAGGCATAATGTGGACGATTGACCCACATTCAGTTTTGCGTGCGTATGATGCGTCTAATCTTGCCAATGAGTTGTACACGAGCAACCAGAATGCAGCACGTGATGCATTGGACAACTATGTCAAGTTCTCTAGTGTTAGCGTTGCCAATGGCGAGGTTTTTGTAGGAACGCAAGATACTTTAGTTGTATATGGTCTTGGACCATCATTCGGACCGCCTACTACTACGCCAGTCATAACTCCTACACCAGGTCTCGTCTACAATAACGTTGGTATCAGTAGCGATAGTCTCCCTGGTGCTGGAAACTTTGATGGAAGTGGCAATAGCTATTCACAGCAAGCACTTCAGACAACTGGTATTAATCCTGGTGACAATGCGTTCTATGGACATATCGTGTTCGCATGGCCTAATGCTTCACCTGGACAGGTAGATAATTATGTTGCGAACGGGCAAACTATTCCTGTTACCCCACTCACGAATGCGAGTGTAGTAGCTTTTGCCGGTGCTGCCACAGGCGGACCTGCATCAGGAAAGGTCGCGATCAACTATACTGATGGTAGCGTCCAATATGCTACACTTGGATTTAGCGACTGGCATCTCAATGGTGGTTTATCTTTCGGCAACGCCGCGATGGCAACACTGAGTTACTACAATACTCCAAGTGGAGCGTCGAACACTACTACGTACTTGCTCTATGCTCAGATAACACTGCAAACGGGAAAAACACTCAAGAGCGTGACCTTGCCTACAACCGTTACTGGTGGACAAATGCACGTTTTTGCGGTAACGACTGACCAGGGACCAGCTCCAGCAGCAGTGTATAACAATATCGCCACAAGTGACGATAGCAATCCTAAGGGGGGTAACTTTGATGGCGCGAATAGCTATTCAGCAGAAGCATTGCAGCAGGTAGGAATTACACCAGGGGCAACGGTTTCGTTCAACGGTGCCAATTTCATCTGGCCTAATGTGCCTTTTGGAAAGAAGAATAATTATGTAGCGAAAGGACAAGCTCTTGCTATCACTCCTGTAAGTGGAGCAACAACGTTGGCCTTCCTGGGGGCCGCAACCGCAGGCTCCGCGAGTGGACCTGCAACAATTAACTACACGGATGGTACCACACAGACCTTCCCATTAGGCATGAGCGATTGGACGCTTGGTGGAGGTCATGATGTCCCAAGCTTTGGTAATCTCGTCGTTGCAACTACTGCGTATCGTAATACTCCAAAGGGTCCGCAGACAACATCGAAACCAGTCATTCTGTATGCTGAGGTAGCCTTACAAGCAGGAAAAACTGTGCAAAATGTGATTCTTCCTTCCATTATCAATGGTGGACAAATTCATATCTTTGCTGCGACAACGAAGGGTGGTACCACACCAACACCAACGCCAACGACGACGCCGACAACGACGCCAACAACGACGCCAACAACGACGCCAACAACGACGCCACAACGACGCCGACAACGACGCCGACAACGACGCCAACAACGACGCCGACAACGACGCCGACGCCCCCACCACCTGTGGCATTTAACAATATTGGCACAAGTGATGATAGCAATCCGTCGGGTGGAAACTTCGATGGCGCGAATAGCTACTCGACACAAGCACTTGCCGCTGTGCAAATCACTCCAGGCGCACCAGTAGTGTTCAACGGCGTTAGCTTTACATGGCCTTCTGCAACGGCGGGTTCTGTAAATAACTACCTGGCGAATGGTAGTGGACAAGTGCTTCCTGTCACCGCTGTGAATGGTGCGACTACGTTGGCCTTCCTGGGTTCAGCCTCTGGTGGCTCATCGAGTGGAACAGCGACAATTACCTACAGTGATGGCTCTACGCAAACCTTCACATTAGGTTTTAGTGATTGGACATTGGGTGGTGCTGGTGTTGATCCGCCAGCTTTTGGTAATCAGGTTGTGGCAGTTACCGGATATCGTAATACTCCTGCTGGTCCACAATCAGCACATCAGCCAGTCGTTTTCTATGCAGATGTGACACTACAAGCAGGAAAAACGGTACAGAGCGTGACATTACCATCTGCCGTAACGGGTGGTTGGTTGCATGTCTTCGCAGTCGCGACCAAGTAGGAGAAAGAAGGAGAGTAAGAAGCAGAAGGGGCAAGAAAAACGTTTTTGCCCCTTCTGCTTTTCTCTGTTTAGATTAGCTGCTTCTCTATGACACAGAACTGTTACCATATGGAGCGATCCAGCCAAGGTTAAAGTTGGCGACATTCAGTACGACGGTTGCTCCCTGCTGATCGAAATGGAAGTTCATGCGCTTGAGTCCACGCTCTTCCAGAACATATGTAACGGCTTCCTGCGCATGTTCGTGACAGTAGATGAGCAGGAAGCCTCCACCACCGGCCCCTGTAATTTTGCCAGCCGATGCCCCATGCAGTAACGCGAGTTGATAACATTCGTCGATAAAGCCTGTTGAAAGATTAGGGGCGAGGCGTCGCTTCTCCTGCCACGAGTAATCGAGGAGGCGAGCGAACTCATCGAGGTCGCCGCGCTCAAGGCACGTCTGTACGTCCACTGCAACCTGCTTGATGTTATGTAGTGCTTGCAGAACTGACTCATCACGTTCCTCCGTCGATTTTCTTTGATGCTTGAGGATGGATGTCGATTCGCGTGAACTGCCTGTGAAGAAGAGCATCAGGCGATTCTCTAAGGTCTGACGCACATCAGAGGTGATGTTTATTGGCTCAACTGTCACTCCGTCGCTGGTAAAGGTGATCTTGTTGAGACCTCCGAAGGCGGCAGCGTACTGGTCTTGTTTGCCTATCGGCATCCCCATCTTGTTAATTTCGATATAAGAGGCAAGTTCCGCGACTTGTTGTTTGCTCATGGGTTGCTCAACAAGTGTCGAAATCGCACGAACCATCGTCACTGCCGCCGCACTCGAAGACCCTAGACCTGTACCAGGAGGGACTTCACTTGCTACAAACAGGTTGAGGCCGCGCCGAATGCCGAAATGATGGAGAACCGCTTTTGGCAACGCAAGGTCGCCATCCCAGAAGAGGTCGTTATAGGGCGAATGCCGAAAGAGGGAACGATAATCCGCCGAGATGATCTGGAGATCGTCCGATTCATCGGTCGTAATAATGGCATAGAAGTATTTATTGATCGCTGTACTCACTACCATGCCACCATATTTCGCATAATAGGCTTCGAGATCGGTCCCACCTCCACCAAAACTAATGCGCATTGGTGCTCTTGCTATAAGCATACTTCACGTTCCTCTCGCTTCATATGACCGATTTTCGTATCTCAATTCTCCATATCGTACCACGTTCTATCAACTATAGAACAATGGTACCTTGTGCGTCCAACATGGCAGGAGTTGCTTCGAGGGAATACGTGCGTAGTACATGCCGCATATGACGTGTAATGACATGTGCCAGTATCATATGTGCGTCTTCTTCTTGTTCAATGTTTTGCCCCGGTGCCAGGATGTATGCATCAACGATGTCTTTTATTTTACCACCCGTAGCACCAAGTAACCCGATAGTAGACGCTTGCGATTGTTTTGCGAGGAGAAGAGCGTTCATGACGTTCAGCGAATTGCCACTGGTACTTATACCGATGACGACATCACTGGGTTCAATCATATTGGCTAACTGTTCCGCAAATATGTGTTCATACGCGGTGTCGTTGCTCCAAGCTGTAATGAGGGGAACGTGATCGGTGAGGGAAATAGCCTTTAAGCGTGGGACATTAGGCGTGATAGTATTTTTAGCGAGATCGAGTGCGAAGTGTGATGCGGTTGCCGCGCTGCCACCATTGCCCATAATGAACACACGATGTCCACTGTAATACGCGTTTTCCAGGAGAGAAAAGACTTTTTGTAGATCCAAACGAGAAATGGAGGTAAGCATCTGCTCCATTTCAGTAAAATATTCGTTGACCATGTTCATTAGCTTGTTCTCCTTGTACTAACGCATATACTCCTTAAACACAAAAAGACCCGCCTATACAGGCGGGTGGAATGGCAATGTCTTATTTTCCCGTAGGGCTGCCCCTAAAGTATCGTGAGAGCTGAAAGGCTTGACTTCCGTGTTCGGGATGGGAACGGGTATTTCCCCTTCGCTATAATCACCACACCACCTGCATGTACAAGCGGTTCTTTTTTACTCTATCAGGAGTGCCAAGCCTGTATGACTTGTGCTTCCCTGGTGGAGATGAGGAGACTCGAACTCCTGACCTCCGCCGTGCAAAGGCGGCGCTCTACCAACTAAGCTACATCCCCTTCTATGGGGTAAGTGGGCCATCCTGGACTCGAACCAGGGACCTCAGTCTTATCAGGACTGCGCTCTAACCACCTGAGCTAATAGCCCGAAGGATGCGAAAACAATTGTTTATACCCCAAACAACTTAAGAGTGGTAAGGTTTGACAAAAGGTCAGACACCTGTATATTCGGTAATTAAGCTTATAACTCATCTTGCCCCATCCGAAAATGAGGACCGACCTGGAAGTGACTGATGAAACAGTCAAAGCTCCCTAGAAAGGAGGTGATCCAGCCGCACCTTCCGGTACGGCTACCTTGTTACGACTTCACCCCAATCACCGACCCCACCCTCGACGCTTGCCTCCCTTGCGGGTTAGCCCAGCGGCTTCAGGTGTTGCCGACTTTCGTGGTGTGACGGGCGGTGTGTACAAGACCCGGGAACGTATTCACCGTAGTGTGCTGACCTACGGTTACTAGCAACTCCAACTTCATGGAGGCGAGTTGCAGCCTCCAATCTGAACTGAGACACGGTTTGAAGAGATTGGCTCCCCCTCGCGGGTTGGCGACTCATTGTCCGTGCCATTGTAGCGTGTGTGTCGCCCAGGATGTAAGGGCCGTGCTGACTTGACGTCATCCCCACCTTCCTCCACGTTGATCGCGGCAGTCTTGCTAGATAATACAACTAGCAATGAGGGTTGCGCTCGTTGCGGGACTTAACCCAACACCTCACGGCACGAGCTGACGACAGCCATGCAGCACCTGTGACTCTGTCCCGAAGGAAATCTGATCTCTCAGAGTGTCAGAGCCATGTCAAATCCTGGTAAGGTTCTTCGCGTTGCATCGAATTAAACCACACGCTCCGCTGCTTGTGCGGGTCCCCGTCAATTCCTTTGAGTTTTAATCTTGCGACCGTACTCCCCAGGCGGACCACTTATCGCGTTTGCTACGATACTCAGGGGGTCGATACCCCGAACATCTAGTGGTCATCGTTTACGGCTAGGACTACCGGGGTATCTAATCCCGTTCGCTCCCCTAGCTTTCGCCCCTCAGCGTCAGGAAATAGCCAGGACATTGCCTTCGCCTTTGGTGTTCCTCCGGATATCTACGCATTTCACCACTCCACCCGGAATTCCATGTCCCTCTCTATCCCTCAAGTCTGCCAGTTTTCATACACCCTCCCCAGTGAAGCTGGGGATTGTCAGTCTGAACTTGGCAGACCGCCTGCGGGCGCTTTACGCCCAGTAACTCCGGACAACGCTTGCCCCCTACGTATTACCGCGGCTGCTGGCACGTAGTTAGCCGGGGCTTGTTGCTGGGGTACCGTCCGGTCTCTTCCCCCAGTAAAGCAGTTTACGCTCCGAAAAGTGTCATCCTGCACGCGGCGTTGCTCGTTCAGGGTTGCCCCCATTGACGAAAATTCCTCACTGCTGCCCCCCGTAGGAGTCTGGGCCGTTCTCAATCCCAGTGTGGCTGATCGTCCTCTCAGACCAGCTACTGATCGTCGCCTTGGTGAGCTGTTACCTCACCAACTAGCTAATCAGGCGCAGGCCCATCCTGAGGCGTCTCTCCGAAAAGAGACTTTGCTCTTGCGAGCGTATGCGGTATTGTCACCGATTTCTCGGTGGTATTCCTCACCTCAAGGTAGGTACCCACGTGTTACTCACCCGTCCGCCACTCACTTCTTGCGAAGTGCGTTCGACTTGCATGTGTTAGGCACGCCGCCAGCGTTTATCCTGAGCCAGGATCAAACTCGCCATTCATTTGTTTATATGCATTCTTCCAAAGAAGATGTGCGTTTTATATAATGGTGATGAGCTTTATCACTCGCTTGACAGTTTAAATCTGTATTCTTATGTTTCCTTACCACTCTTCAGTTGTTCAAGAACTTGTTGCTGCTTTCGCATCAGTACACCGTTCATTTCTGTTGGGTGCAAGTGAGATATTATCACTGTCTCATCATTCTGTCAATAGTTTTCTTTACGAATTTCGTTAAAGTACTAAATCTCACATTGTCAAAGCTCGTATATCAGTACAATCAGCATATCGGTCTTGCCGATATGCTGATTGTACTGATATACGAGCTTTGACAATTTTATAATTCCTGGCGTTTCTTGTCCAGGTGCTCTTTCAGGGGTGTTATGTTTTTCTTGCTGACTTCTTCTGGTGTATCTACAAGGTGCGATCCCTGTGCATTCTGCTCTAAGTAATAACTCACGATAAGGGCTATTCCAACACCAAGTGGAATGAGGCCGGGCAGGAGCCAGGGACCGAGGTGAAAGGGAGTCGCAAGTGAGGTAGGCAAGAAAAAGCCTACGGGATACAGCCCTATGGTGAGCGAGAGACCAACCATCGCGATAATCAGTCCTGCTCGCAACATGCGACGACTGCGTATCTGACGTTGTGGGTCTTCGTTACGTGGGGTCGTAGGATGAATGCCTTGCCTGATAAGGGCCATACGTTCTTTGTGATGCAGATAACGTAACAGGACAATGAAGCCAAAGAAAATGGCGAGGGCCATGAGCCAGCCTAGCAGAACAAGAAATGCACTTGAGAACATTGTAATACCCCTCCATGCTGTGATACGTATATATGGTATGATACACAAAACAACGATAGTGTTTCAGAATGAAACATTTTGAGTATAGTGATCCTCTAAGAGAATGTATGAGTGAGTATCAGTTGCATCCAATACAGAGCATTGGGATGGCCCTTTCACATAATAACACGCCTGTCACAGCTGATGTGGCAGAGCAAGATGATGTAAAGCTTGTTGCCGCGAGCAAACGTGGCGATCAGGACGCGTTTGCATTGCTCGTGCAGCGTCATCAGCATCGCGTATTCAACCTTGTTTACCGTATGCTACAACAATATGACGAGGCAAATGAAGTGACGCAAGAAACATTTCTTGCGGCGTGGCAAGGTTTGCCCTCATTTCGGGGCGACGCGCGTTTTTCTACATGGCTCTATCGTATTGCGTATAACTGTTGCTTGAAACAAGTAGAGCAACACAAACGCGATAGAGCATTACAGACAGCGATACAGGCTGAGCAACAGTTAGAGGATGCAGACCGTGAAACACGTGTTGACACCGAAATCGACGCGCATGATCGACAGACGCTTGTACGAGAGCAACTTTCGGCACTTCCCACGAAGTACCGTCTTGTGTTAGTGTTGCGGCACTTGCAAGAGAAGACGTATGAGGAGATGGCGGAAATCTTGGCGATGCCTATCGGCACTATCAAGACTCATTTGTTCCGCGCACGTAACCTGCTCAAAGAACGGCTGCAAGCGTTCGAGCCAGAACGGAATACACCATCGGGAGGCCATTAATGCGATGTTCGCAAGCTACTCAACAATTGCAACTCTATATCGATCATCAACTTGCGTGGGAAAAGATACATCCGCTTGAAGTTCATCTCGCTAGCTGCGCAGAGTGCGGCAGAGAACTGGTGGCACTGGAAGAGATTGCAGCAGCGTTAGAAAGTACTGAGCCTGTGATAGAACCAGCCGATCTCACCAGGAATATTATGAGACGTGTAGCACTTGACGTTCAGCAGCGCGAACGTGAGAAGCTTGCACGCGAAGTGTACATCCCTTTGCGCCCGTCTCTGAAAGAAATTCTTGCAGCAGTTGTCCTGGCAACGGTAACAATGCTTGGTATACTTCTTGACCAACCGACGCTACGGGCAAGCTTGCCGTTTGCCAGTGCGCTGAATCACTTTTCACAAGCAGCTATCTCGACGCTACAAATGGTAGCAAGCACGAATAGTGGACCATTAACCGCGGCCTTCTGGGTGCTTGGCACGTTGCTGGGTGTTTGTATTACACTTGCATTGGCTGGAGACGAGATGCGTGGGGAGTGGTTCAAGGCGATTAGCCACAGGCTCCCTGTGTGGTAGCGTATGCAGATCGTCAAGCATCGTCGCCCTGTTGAAATATTCTATGGCTTCTACCTGCTGAGCCATCCTATTCCGGTGCTCTTTCATACACTTGCTGTTGCGGTCTTCGTGCTCGTGGCAGCATGGCCTCACTTTCACTGGAGTGTTATCACGCTTGTTGTTGCCGCACACACAGCTATGCAACTCTCCATCGCAGCCCTCAATGACTATTGTGATCGTCGCCTCGATACACTTGGTAAGAAGCATAAGCCAATTCCACTGGGTTTAGTACGTCCACGAGAAGCATTGCTCTTCGGCTTGCTCATGATTGTTGTCATGTTCCTTCTCCTCCTGCCTCTCAATCCACTGGCATTGCTTGTCTCGTGTCTCTATCTCTTGTTTGGACAAGGATATAATCTTGGACTCAAATCGACACCGCTGAGTGGTGTTGTTTTCGCGCTCGCCATTCCACTTATTCCGCTTTATGCCTTTCTTGGGGTTGGTCATGTTCTTCCTGTGATCCTGTGGCTTGTGCCTGTCGCGGCTTTACTTGGTATCGCGCTCAACCTCGCGAATGCGGTCGCGGATATTGAAGAGGATGCTGCGAATGGTGCGCGTACACTCGCCGTTGTGCTGGGTACACGAGGTGTATATATACTTTGTCCTCTCTTGCTCATTTTTAGTATACTTTTAATAGGAACATTGACATTCGCTCACATTGTGCTTGCTCAAACACAGCTTGTGCTGCCAACACTGATTGTGACAGGAGTCGTAGGGTTGAGTTTGTTACTTTTCTTCCGTCCAGACAGTATTGTTAGAATAGGCAAATATTATTTTTATAGTGTTGTCTCGACATGTATCATCCTTGCCATTGGCTGGTTGATAGGAGTACTGATCTAATGCCACTACGTCTCACTGTACTCGAACGTTTATTAGCCCGACTGAACATACTTCCAATGCCACTTATAGATACGCCATTGTCAGCAGGAATTGCGAAAGTGCTTGTCACTGCGTGTGAACTGGACTTGTTTGATACGTTAGGCAAGCAGAGTATGGCACTAGAGGTATTGGCGCAACGCGTGAATTGTGATCCACAGGGATTACAATTGTTGCTACAATTGCTTGTCTCAGCTGGCTATCTTACACAACGCAACGGGACCTATTCCAATACAGCACTCTCAAGACGCTGGCTAACCAGCACCTCTTCTGTGAGTATTGCCCCATATGTTATTCATAGTCCCGATATCGTCGCGATTTGGGATGCCATGCCAGAAGTTGTGCGTACAAACAAACAGGCCATGCATATGCCATATGCCGAGGATGCAAGTAATCCTGAAACGGCACGATTATTAGCACGACATTATGCTGGCCTTGCCTCGCTCGCAACTGCGCTGGGTCGTGAGATTACGCTGCGAGTCCAATTACCGCGTGGCGCAACGAAATTGTTAGATGTGGGTGGCTCACACGCGGCCTATAGTGCGTTGTTCTGTCGTAAATATCCACGGCTTCATGCGACCATTATGGATATCGAGGCAGGAATTGACGCCGGAAAACGTACCGCGAAGTTCATGAAACTTGAGCAACGTATGAATTTTCTCTGTGCCGACATCGTACAGGACGATTTTTCAGAGCAACTCGTGGAACAATTCGATGCAGCACTCTATTTTCATATAGCACACCTATTGCAGCCAGGAGTCAATCGAGCGACGCTAACAAAGGTTGCTCGAACGCTCAAACCTGGTGGAATGCTCGTCTATGTCGATCAAGTCACTGACCAGACGCACGGCTCAAAACTGGCTTCGTTGATGGTACAATTCATGGCGTTGACCGTCACAACCATTGGCGGCACCTGTTATCCCTTCCCAACAGTAAAGGGGTGGCTAGAGGAGGCTGGGCTGGGACAGGTGAAGAGCTACAGGCTGATTACGCCGGGAGCATCATTGATTACTGCGATCAAACAGAGCTATAGCAGATGATGTGAGTTGCAAAGCACCAATTAGGGGTGTATCTTTCCATCGGGCATGATTGCGCCTTTTAGTGACTTGGCTTGCTTTTCCAATTCTTCAGTAGTAATGTTTTTAGCGTCTCTCAAATTAGCACCGGCTAAATTAGCTTCACTCAAATTGGCTTCACCCAAATTAGCCTTAGTTAAGTTAGCCTCACTCAAATCAGCCAGGTGAAGGTAAGTGTTTCGCAGGTCGGCCTCACTTAGATTGGCCCTTTGCAGTAAGGTTTTTCTCAAGCGAGTCTCGTGCATCCTGGCTCTGAATAGGTCAGCCTCGCCTAGATCGGCTCTGCTCAAGTAAGCTCCACGTAAGTCGGCTTCTTGCAGTTTGACTCCGTACAACTTGGCCCCTTTGAGGTTGGTCTTGCTCAAATTAGCCTTTTGCAGGTCAACGCGCAAGTCATCTCTGCTCATCCAGGTTTTGCTTAACTTGGGTATATTTGGCTGAGAAAGGCTACTCAGGTTCGTGAAGCTTACTACGGCCCCGCTTAAATCGGCCTCTTTCAAGTCAACAATCCCATCACCTATGTCTTTATTGATAAGGCTTGTCTCATACAAAAAGCGGAGGACGCTTCCTTTACGAACCGGGTCCAAGCTACGCAGTACTGTCAATGTTCGAGCACGCGCAATGTTCCGCAACTCTTCGTCCGATTCTGGTTTGCGTAAGCCTTCTTTAAGAAGAAGTTCCGACATTTTGTCAAGGTACGATTGCAACGCCGCTTCTCGCTGATTGTCGGCTGCAATCTCCTGCTCGGTTTCTGCTCGGTTCTTCGCAAACTCTTGTTCCTGCTCATAACGCCGCTTTGCTTCCAGGCGATCCTTTCTACTGGCAGCACGGTTGAACAAAAAAGCAACAATGGCTAACACGGCTGGGATGATGAATAACTGCAAGACATCCCATAATGTCTTTCCAGGTTGATATTGTTGATATGGCTTTAATTGTGGACCAATGTGATCATTAAACCCCGTCCAATCCCAGCCAAACCTGGATACTGCCAGGATAAACGCGATGAGGAGTGCAAAGATGATAATTGTTGCAATAATGAGACCTTGTTTGTTTCTCTGCCACCATGTCTGGTTTTGCTCTGTCAGATTTTCCATTGCATCTCTTCCTTTTCTGTTAAGAAATAGAAAGTTCTCCCTTTCTCTAAATTATACCTCACGTAAACCGAAATACTCATCTTTTTGCTTGGTGGGGATGATAGTAAATTATTCTTACGATCTCTTTTCCTGAACCGAAAAATGAGGAACGAATACTCTCTCGGCCCATCCGGTTGCGTATGCATTGTGTAAGCACAAAGAGCATTTTTGATGCTTAAGTAGCTTATATGCTTGATGCTCTGTTGTGACATGTTGCACAAGTGTTGTTATAATACACAGGAAATAGTAGGAAAGGTGTCGTCAATTCGCATGGTACAACAGCACAGGAAAAAATATGTGCGCTTAAGCCGAGAAGAAATGTTTATCCTGATAGGTATTTTTATCGCAACCCTGCTACGCTTTATTCTGATCTTTTTGAACTGGCCCGTCACGAATAGCGATGAAGGAAACATGGCTTTACTGGCCCGTCATGTTGCTTTTCATGGGGAGTGGCCTATTTTCTTTTATGGTCTGCCCTATTTGGGACCGCTTGAGGGCTACCTTGCGGCTCCATTATTTCATCTGTTTGGTGCCTCAATGCTCTCGCTACGGCTTGCTCTTTTACCTTTCTTTGCGCTGTTTCTGCTGTGCATGTACTACTTAACGTGTCTGCTATACACGTCGAGATTGGCAATTTTCACGGTTGTTTTGCTCTGCTTTGGTTCGGAAGAGATACTGAGACGACAGTTACGGGCGGTTGGTGAGTATCCAGAAACGCTTTTCTTCGCGGCCTTTATCTGTCTTGTTGTATCCTGGCTTGCTCTTTCCTCTCACGAGCTAGCTGGACACACGCGAACGACGCCACGACGCATTGTTGTATACGGAGTATTGGGTCTGGTTGTAGGGTGTGCACTCTGGGTTGATTTCTTAATTCTACCTTTCCTGGGGACCGCAAGTATCCTCCTCCTGCTCTTTTGCCGCCGTGAACTCTGGTCGTGGGCTGGTGGAAGCCTGTTCATTGGTTTGCTCATCGGTGCCTTTCCCCTCATCTACTATAATGTGACCGCACCCTTAAGCAACAACTCGATTGCTGTGCTGCTCTCAATTCAACATTCGGGTGCTACGCAGCATCTACCTTTTTTACAACAAATTGTTGGTGCTGTGATGATTAGCTTGCCCAATGTCACAGGCTTTACTCCTCTCTGTCCCGATGCAAACTTTCCTTATTTCGGGACTGCTCATACATTCTGCGGTGTATTACAGGCGATTTGGGGCATAGGCTACTTGCTGCTGTGGGCAGTTATGACGTTACTGACTACATATACTATTTGGCAGTTGTGGAGAGGTAGAGCGCTCGTAACAGCAGAGAGACGAGAGGAACAACGACAACGTGTGATACGCCAATGCTGTCGGCTGATGATTCTTGTGAGCATAGGTGGTACTATTTTTCTCTACGTCATTAGTCCAATGGCAGCAACGGCTCCAGGACCGACCGCGCGTTATCTTGAGTGCGTGTTGCTTGCGACGCCCGCACTGTGCTGGCCTTTGTGGAAGAGCGAATGGAAGACAAACGTTTTCTTTCAATGGCGTAACGTGTATCTTTTTATAAGCAGGGGCATATTGTTTCTGCTTCTCATCCTGTTTGTAATGGGAACATTTCTCACATTTTTACAGGTTCCAGCGGCAGAGGCTGCCTATGCACAACAAGATCGTCTTGTACAGCGTCTGCTCACTCTTCATGCCACGCGTATTTATTCGGAATATTGGACCTGCAATCGTCTTACGTTTCAAAGCGAAGAGAGGATTATTTGCAGCGCACTTGTAGAAAATCTCAGCCCTGGCTTTGATCGTTATACACCGTATCGAGATATCGTCAAAGCATCGCCATTCCCAGCATATGTGTTTCCTGTAGCATCCCAGCAAGTTATAGCACTCGATGCCAGGATGAACAAGGATAGCCAGTTTACCTCCACCTACCAACGGCAAGTCTATGAAGGATATGTGCTGTATATCCCAAAAGATGGAGTAAAGAACAGTCCGTAACGCTTGTAATAGATAGTATACTGCTTTAATTTGTTCAGCTTGTCTAAATATCGAGTGCATGTTATAGTTCCGATAAATACCTTTGCTATAAAAGGATAAAGGGTGAGGAAGATGTCCACACAAGCTGAAAAGGACGATTCCAGTACGGAAACGCAAATAACGTTCACAACTCGCGAGAAATGGTTCCACGCACTTATCGAAAATAGTTCCGATGCAATTGCATTGCTTTCGGCTGACGGGACTTTTCTCTACGTCAGTGCGACCGTATCGAAAGTGCTTGGGTATAGTCCTGAAGAACTGCTTGGGCGCAACGGGTTTGAGTATATTCCTCAAGAGCATCTCACATATACGTCAGAGCAATTTGCAGAAGTTGTGAATTTACCGGGGAAAACGAAAACAGTCGAGCACCAATTCGTCCACAAAAATGGGGCGGTTGTCTGGGTGGAAAGCACAATCACCAATCTCCTTCACGATCCTGATATCGCAGCAATCATCTCGAACTTTCGCAATACTACGAAGCGCAAGGAAGCAGAAACGCGGCAACGCATTCTCAATGAAGCCAGTACACTTTTAGTCTCTTCCCTTGACCATCAGATTACCTTGAAAGAGGTCGCGGACCTGATTGTACCTGCGCTTGCGGACTACTGTCGCATTGCCATCCTTGATGACCAACAACAGATCAAAGACATCACGGCAAATCATATTGATCCTGGTCAGATTGCCCTTGTACAGGCACTCTATGAGCAATACAAAGATCGCGCAAGCTCGACTCACGGTGTGCAAAGGCTCCTTCAAATGAGCGAGCCAGAACTCATTCCCATTGTCTCGGAGCGTGTGTTAGAGACCGTGGGAGATAACGTTGAAATGCTCGCGATTATCAAAGCTCTTGGCTTGAAATCATATATGGGTATTCCACTGATTGCGCGTGGAAAGACTGTTGGAGCCATCACTTTTTCCTCTGTTCAACGCTATAGGAATTATACGCAGGATGATATGGTGTTTGCGCAGGAGTTAGGGCGTCGTATCGCTTTAGTGCTTGACAATGTTCGTCTTTATCAGAAGGCACAAGAAGAAATCGCGGAGCGAAAGTTGGTGGAGGCCCAGTTACGGGAGAGTGAAGAACGCTACCGATTAATCGTGGAACAATCAAGTGACGTGATTACGCTTATTGACAGGGAAGGTACCTTCCACTATATTTCACCTGCGGTCAAACGCGTTCTAGGCTATATGGCAGAAGAACTCATGGACATCAATGTTTTTGACCTTGTACATCCTGAAGACATCGCTTTGATCCGGGCAGAAATGGGAAAAGCTATTGAGGGAAAACTCGCGCAAGCTACCTACCGATGTCAGCATAAGGACAGACATTGGATGATCATAGAAACGACGGGGACTGCCATTTCTAATGAAAAAGAGCATTCTTCCATGATGGTCTTTACTTCACATGATGTGACGGAACGGATGGAGGCAGAGCAGCGTAAAGATGCTTTTATCAGCATGGCAAGTCACGAGTTAAAAACGCCTGTCACGAGTCTGAAAGGCTTTACGAATATCTTGCAACGCCGTTTCAATCAACAAGAGGATAAGCAAGCTTTGACCTATCTTGAGAAAATTGATCGGCAAGTGAACAAGTTGACGAAGCTCATCAATGATCTGCTTGATGTATCGAAGATACAAACCGGCAAGCTCGGTTATCAAGAGGAATTCGTAGATTTGGTTGTCCTTGTCCAGGAGATCATTGAAAATGTCCAGGGAACGACGCAAACGCATACGTTATATTTTGAGGAAACACAGGCGGTGCAAGTGGTGTGTGATAAAGACCGAATTGGACAAGTTCTCATCAATCTTCTCACAAACGCAATAAAATATTCACCGCGCGCAGAGAACGTTGTGGTGCGCGTCTCTCAAGACTCCGAAAACGCTATTGTCAGCGTTCAAGACTTTGGAATTGGGATTTCCAAAGCGTATCAGGAGAAGATTTTCGAGCAGTTCTACCAGGTCACTGATCCAGAGGAAAAGACCTATCCAGGACTTGGTATCGGTTTGTATATCTCATCAGAGATTGTCAAGCGCCATGGTGGAAGATTGTGGGTTGAAAGTCGTAAAGGGGAAGGCTCGACCTTCCATTTTTCCTTGCCTCTTGTCAAGAAAGAGTCATAAATGTGCAGTACGCACGGTAAGGGGGGGTATGCAAAACAGGAAGAAGATTCTTGTGGTTGACGATGATCCAGACATTTTAGACTTTCTTGAGGTGATCCTGGAAGACGAAGGGTATATCGTTTTGACAACGAGTAAGGGCGAGTATGTAGAGCAGCTCCACAATGGGGGGTTGCCCAACCTCATTCTGCTCGATGTCTTTCTTTCTGGTAAGGATGGGCGGCACATCGTCAAACAGCTGAAAAGCCAGGATGAGACCAAACATATTCCAGTCATTATGTTTTCCGCGCATCCCGGTGCAAAGGAAACCGCACTTGCCTCGGGTGCTGATGATTTTTTAGCAAAGCCTTTTGAGATAGATGACCTATTGGAAAAAGTTACAAAGTATTTGTAATTTCTTCTTATAAGGTGCTCTGTGCGGCATCGAGAAAGCGTCAACGTGATGCAACTCCTCTCTCGATGCCGATGCCACACAAGATCCCTACGATCAGCCTTGATATTGTTCGTCGCTGACCTTTTCCATCCAGTCAGCGGTCTTACCGTCGAGCTGTTCCTGAATGGCGATATGAGTCATGGCTGTGGTTGCCGTGGCACCATGCCAATGTTTCTCACCCGGTGAGAACCAGATCACGTCCCCTGACCGAATTTCCTCGATTGGCCCACCCCAGCGTTGTGCCCGACCACAGCCGACCGTCACGATCAGGGTTTGGCCCAATGGGTGGCTATGCCACGCTGTCCGAGCACCGGGCTCGAACGTGACACTGGCAGCACGCACGCGTGCCGGATCGGGTGCCTCGAACAAGGGGTCAATGCGTACCGTGCCGGTAAAATACTCAGTAGGCCCCTTACCAGAAGGTTGCGAGCCATTTCTTTTGATGTCCATGTTCTCAATTCCTCCATTATGTCTGCAAAAGTAGAGGAGTATATGTCCTCTCTGGAGTGTATTATAGCCGCTCACATCCACAGGGTGAAGGAAAACTATCCAGTGACGTGGTGGCACACATGCCGTCTGTGATAAGGAGTCACTCTCTGTATGTCTGAAAGATGCACTCTTGGAGAGAGTGAAATTGGGAGATGAAGAGGTGAGAGTTGTCATCAACGAAGAGGGTATGAATGGTTGACCGTTTAAGTAACTGATACGAAACAAGGCTAGAGGCCGTTGTAAGCGGTATCTCTAGCCTTGCGTGTTCAATCGGGGTGAGAAGATTTGAACTTCCGACCCCTACAACCCCATTGTAGTGCGCTACCGGGCTGCGCCACACCCCGAAAATGGAACGAGATAAGTATATCAGAAAAAATAGGTGTCCGTCAAGCTATTTTTCTAAATGCGATGATTGAGTTGTCGAGTTCCAGGCACACTATAGTGTGCCTGGAACTCGACAACTCAATCATCGCACTTAAGACGTGTCTTACGAGTGGCGCATGACGTTGACGGTGTTCGTGTTATCGTCGGTGAAGTAGACTTCAAGATTACCATCTTTATCTGTGGTTGCCGCGATTCCAAAGAGTGCGGACCCATTACCTGATTGTGCATCGACAGGTACATTGTCAATCTGGACATCCCCAACGACTTTACCTTTTGAAAGATTCAGCTCTACCACATCATTCTTTTGCGAATTGGTAACAAGCACGTCACCTGTTGTCGGGCTAATCGCAAGACCGACAGGACCCTGTAATGGGTTGCCTTTGAAGGCGGTCATACCCTGATTTGTCGATTTCGTGTTTTGTGTATGACGTGTCGAACTGTTTGGATAAGCTGCGATACGATTGTTGACGTTATCCAGAGCCAGGAGTACATCCGAGTAGGTGTTATCACCAATACGTAGCTTGGATACCCATTTGATGGCAATAAAAGTTTGCTTGCCCGTGTGTCCAAGCTGGCCGATCTGGAAAATCTTGAATGTAACCTTTCCATTATTGCCAGTAGGAATCAGATCAATGCGATCAATCGTGGCATCTGCCGCGTTTGTTGAGAAGAATGACCCGATTGCCCCATCATTGTAGTTGTGAACTCCTGCATTGAATGCCTGTCCCCATGGCATGTTAAACAAAGGACTCGTGATGGTTGCTGTAACCTTACCATTGGTGTCAAAAACCTGAATGTTGTTGCCACTTGTATTGGCAACCCAGTTAGAGCCAGTCATTGTATTGAATGCCTCATCAGCAGGACCGTTTGTCCCTTTGTCCATCATGTTGTTGAGCAGATGTGCAGGCCCTTGTTTGTTCGGAATGTCAACCAGTGTTTTCCCTGTCTGAGTTCCACCAAAGTTTGTAACCACAAGATCGCCGGGCTTTACCATTCCTGGCATCTTGGCAACTGAGGATGGAGCAATTGCAACATCGTAAGGATTTGCATCAGTTGTAACAGTCTTGCCATTAGCATCGACGACAAACATCGTACTCGCCACCGTCGAAATACTGTGGAGGTCACCAATTGTGGTATAGCGTGCATGATTTCCGTCGTCATTATCTTGCTGGTTTTGCTGACCATTATTATAGTTCTGCTGCCCGTTGTTGTTTTGGTTTCTCTGCACGCCCGAATCACCTATGCCTGCCGCGTGTATAACACCTGTCGTGTTTAACACCAGAACAGCACCGACAGTGAGCAAAATGCTGAGGAACGCGATACTCAACGATAAGATGAGCGAAGTACGTCTTCTTCTATGCATGAAGATTTCTCCTATGATTGGACTACAGTTACTCTACCTTAGAGCAACTGACTATTTCACACCAGTATGAGCAGACGACAGTATGTCCTTTTCTACGTCTCTCAAAGAAATGTGAAAACATATAGTGAGACACTGTGATATTTCCTGCGCAGAAATGATCTAGTCAGAGAATACCCTATCAAAAGAGAGGTTGTGCGTAGATTTCTATATACTTATAACAAAGTACCATGTAGGAGTTGGAATGGGTTGCGAAATCTTTACCACAAAATGTGCATAATGACGAAAATGTACCAGGAAATGAGGAAGATGTCCGGTTGGCTGTGCTTCATAATCAACATTCAACGCATAAGCACTACGGGCACCATCATGGTGCCCGTAGTGCTTATGCGTTGAATGTTGATTATTGGTGTGAAGGAATGCGTTGTTCGTTCTGCTCTTCCAGAGCGAGGGCCTCGCTACGTGCGGGTGCTAGTCTTCTGAAAATGAAGAAACCTGTATAGAACATGATAAGCCACATAGCGATATCGAGCAGTATCGAAAGTGGGCTTGACCATTTTGGGTTATAGGGGGAGATTACAAGCAAGCCACCCCAGAGATCACGCACTATCCCAATAATGGGGACACCAAAGAGCAGAACCAGTGCGAACCAATGACTACGCCCACTCCAGAACCGCCAGATGAGCAGGTAGATTACGCTCCCATAAAACAGGATAGGTGTGATATAAAAGGGGAGTGGCACATAAAAGGTCAAACCACTTATCGTGTACTGCCATACATTAGTAAAATGGGCTACAATATCTACAAGGATGTTGATTAGACCCATGACGAGTCCACCGAGGAGCGAGGGAAAAACGACGTTCCTGGGTGGGTGGATAAACAACAGGAATGCAAAGTAGACCACAACAATAAACGCAAGGTCAAGTGTTAAAAAAGCTCGTATTTCCATGTAAAGAGTGTTCCTTCGTCGTATATTACGTGTACATATCTCTGCCTGATAGGGTAGTGCGTTCCACGTGTTTCGTCAAGGGCAGAAAGGATAACTAACCATGAATATTCATCCACTGCGTGTAGCACTGGCGCAAGTCAATGTCACCGTCGGCGATTTGAGTGGGAATGCACAAAAGATACGAGCCGCCATGCAAACGGCTTCCTCTGAGGGTGCCCATATTGTCTGTTTGCCAGAATTAGCCCTGACTGGCTATCCACCCGAAGACTTGCTCCTCAAGCCCGGCTTTGTCGATGCGAACCTGCGTGCGTTAGATGAGCTTGTAGAGGCGAGTCGGGCATTTCCTGGATTGACGGCGGTTGTTGGTTTTGTAGACCGCGACCATGATATCTACAATGCTGCCGCCGTTATTTCCGAGGGCAAGCTTGCTGGAGTGTATCACAAACATTACTTGCCAAACTACAGTGTTTTTGATGAGGACCGTTACTTTCAGCCGGGACGTAAAGCACCTCTCTTTCTTATTCACGGTGTGCATGTTGGCATCAACATCTGCGAGGACATCTGGTATCCGACAGGCCCTTTGACACAGCAGGCATTTGCTGGTGCTGAGGTAATTCTTAATATCAATGGCTCTCCTTATAATTCGGGGAAAGAGACATCACGTGAAGCAATGATTTCCACGCGTGCGGCTGATAATGGCGTCATTGTCGCGTATCTCAATCTGGTTGGTGGACAAGATGAGCTGGTTTTCGATGGTGGTAGTATGGTGTTTAATGAGCGCGGTGTACTTATCGCACGAGGCAAACAGTTTGAAGAGGATATGTTAATCGTTGACCTTGATACTGCCTCGGTCTTCCGTTCGCGTCTGCATGATCCACGTCTTCGCAAGGTCCGTTTTACCGTGACATCAGACGAAGTACCGATTATTCCAGTTGATACGCGTCCACTTTCAGCACCAACCGTCAATAATCACGTGCCACTCGATGCACCTCAACGCATTGAGCCAAAGATGACGCAGCTACAAGAAATTTATGCCGCGCTGGTGCTTGGTACAGGCGATTATGTACGCAAAACCGGTTTCAAAAAGGTTGTGATTGGTTTATCAGGTGGCATCGACTCCACACTCACGGCTGCTATCGCTGTTGACGCGCTTGGACCCGAAAACGTGCTGGGAATACTCATGCCCTCCGGCTACTCTTCAGAGGGCAGCAAGACGGATGCGCAAAAACTGGCAGAAAATCTCGGTGTTCAGTATCTCACTATCCCAATTGAGGATACATTTCGCGCCTCTCTTAAAATGCTGCGCCCTGCGATAGGCGACGAGGACCCTGGCTTAGCGGCGGAGAACCTGCAATCGCGTATACGTGGCAATATTATGATGACGCTTTCCAACAAACTTGGTCCCCTCGTCCTCACGACGGGCAACAAATCCGAGATGGCGACGGGCTATAGTACGCTGTATGGCGACATGGCTGGTGGTTTCTCTGTTTTGAAGGATGTCTTGAAGACGCTTGTATATGAACTGTGCCTGTATCGCAATAGCATCGGTGAGAAGCCTGTTATTCCACAAGAGGTCATTGACAAGCCACCCTCCGCCGAGCTACGACCCGATCAGAAGGATGTCGATAGCCTTCCTCCCTATCATGTACTCGATCCCATTCTCAAAGCTTACGTTGAGGATGACCGCAGTTTCGAGGAAATGTTAGCTATGGGATTTGACCGAGCCATCGTTGAGCGTATCACGCGCCTTGTTGATATTAACGAGTATAAGCGACGTCAAGCTCCTGTTGGTGTAAGAGTCACCGCCCGTGCCTTCGGACGTGATCGCCGTCTACCAATCGCCAATAAATTCCGCGAATCCCTTTAATTGCATCTGTCGGAGGAATGATAGAGGCACATTTGTGCCTCTATCATTCCTCCGACAGATGCTCTAATGCCTTCTTGCGACGTGCCTTTTGCACGACGGAGAGCCATTGTGGGTCCTGGGTTGGGAGTTGTGCTGGCCCTTCAAGTTGCGTGGTTGCCTCGGCAATCCATGTGAGTTCACTCTCTAAACGGGTGCGCATATACGAGAACATGAGCGCGTTATATTCATCGACAAATGCTGTCCCGTTGTTTTGCCATTTCTCCATGTAGTTCAGCAGGTCGAGCGATTCCTCGCGTCGCGCTTGTAACTGCTCAATCAATGTTTTTCGCTCTTTACCAGCCGATCCCCAGAAGAGCATTTTCAAAAGTAGCTCGTCACGCATAGGAATGGGATATTCGCTCGCTTGCTCTAGCCAGTTCGATAGTTCTTGCCAGCCTGATGGGGTCAACTCATAGACTTTTTTGTGTCGTCCGTTATGGCCCTCCTCTTGTGCCTCTATCAAACCATTCTGTTCCAACCGTTTGAGGTGCGGATAGATACTGCCAAAGCTCGATGCCGAAAGTAGGGCTGCACCTCCTTTCTCGAACTCTGCCTTCAAATCATAGCCAGAACACGGTTTCAAGCTAATCATGCCCAGTATGCTGTATTCAATCGCCATAAGTGCTTCCCCCACTTTTTATATGATGTATTTCTAATCCTAGAACGTGTCAGGCTATTGAAAGAAACAATACTATGTTCGGGGGTCTAATTCTATTATTCTATTCCATCCTGTGGGCAACACACAATGCCCACAGGATGGAATAGAATAATAGAATTAGACCCCTACAATAAAACAAATTCATATGGTATACTATCATTCAGAAATGTTGTTTTGGCTAGTAGCGCATGGGCCGATTCTGTAGGAGGAGATATCGGTTGACGAGGTGGAGACCGTTCGGACACGTCAGCGGGGAGTCTCCAGGGGCGATCACACTCCTAAAAAGGGGGCGGGCAAATCCAATTGGTAACGATTGGCACAAGACGTTCTCGGTGATGATGCGTGTGTATATATGCATGAGGTATGCTAGAGAAAGGTATACCTATTTTGCGGTATACATTGACACGCGCGAAGAAAGAGAAATCGACACATGTGCGGTATCATTGGATACGTCGGCCCGCAGGGGACCGATGTTACTACCATTTTGCTTGATGGCCTGACACGCCTTGAATATCGTGGCTATGACTCGGCTGGCATCGCCGTTTTGACCACAGATGGCACACTTGAACTTCATCGACGTGCTGGCAAAATTGCCAACCTCGTCGCCTCCGTCTCAAATGGCTCACATCCTGCTCCTGGACCGCTCGGTATTGGACACACGCGTTGGGCTACGCATGGACGCCCAAACGACATCAACGCTCATCCTCACGCTGATAATACAGGTACCATCAATGTTGTACATAATGGTATCATCGAGAACTACACCGAACTACGTATGGAACTACAGCACGAGGGCTATGTTTTCCACTCAGAGACAGACACTGAAGTGTTGCCTCACCTGATAGCACGCGCCTACTTTGGGGAAGCACAGCATGACCTGGAGCGTGCTGTCCGTCTTGCCTTACAGCGTATCGAGGGGTCATATGCTATCGCGGTGGTTAGCCGTGAGCAACCCGACTTGATCGTTGGGGCGCGACATGGTGGTGGCCCGCTCATCATCGGTCTTGGTGAACATGAGCAATTCCTGGCCTCGGATATTCCCGCCATTTTGAAGCACACACGTAGCATCAAAATTCTCGATGAGGGCGAGATGGTCACGCTTCGACCAGAAGTCGTCGTCATCACCACTATTGAGCATGGTACTCTTGTGCAGCGAGACCCATTGACGATTGATTGGGACACGGAAGCGGCGGAAAAGGGTGGCTATCCACATTTCGTCCTCAAGGAAATTTATGAGCAACCTGACGCTATCCGTCGCGCTCTGCTCGGACGTGTCCAGAATGGTGAGCTTCACCTGAACGAGCTTGAGCGTATGCGGCAAGCAGGCTTACTCGATAAGATTCAGCGTATTGTCATCGTTGCGTGCGGTACATCGTTTCATGCAGGTGTCATTGCCAAGTATGCGATAGAGCAATGGGCGCGTATCCCTGTTGAGACGGTTACGGCGGCGGAGTTCCGTTATAGCAATCCAATTGTAGGACCGGAGACGTTGTGTATCGCGGTCACACAATCGGGTGAAACAGCGGATACGCTTGTTGGTATTCGACAGGCACGGGAACATGGCGCACCCGTTATTGCCGTCACCAATGTTGTCGCCAGCGCAATTACGCGCCTCTGCGATGCCGTATTATACTTGCAAGCGGGTCCAGAGATTGGTGTGGTAGCTACGAAGACATTCGTTACTTCCGTCACTGTGTTATATATGCTCGGCCTTTACCTGGGACAACAGCAAAAAAACATAACGCAAACTGCTGTAAGCGAGGTTCTGGACGCCCTGGAGCGTATTCCTGCGCAGATTCAGAAGATACTCGACGAGGCATCGAGTAGCCAGGAGGATGTCATCGAGCCACTGGCGAAACGCATGGCAAGTGTGAGTAGTATGATCTTTATTGGGCGTGGCGTTGGCTATCCTACTGCATTAGAGGGCGCGCTCAAGCTCAAAGAAATCTCTTACATTCATGCCGAGGGCTTTCCAGCCGGAGAACTCAAACATGGCTCTATTGCCCTACTCGACCCTGACGTGCCACTTATCGCCATTGCAACAGCGTCGCATGTGTACGAAAAGGTGGTCAGTAACATGCAAGAAGTGCGTGCGCGTGATGCTCACATTCTCGCCGTTGCTACCGAGGGTGATGAGAAAATTCGGCAACACGCTGACGACGTAATGTATGTTCCTGCAACGTTGGAAATGCTGAGTCCGCTCCTGGCAAGCGTTCCGCTACAACTGTTCGCCTACCATACCGCCGTTGCCAGGGGATGCAACGTGGATCAGCCAAGAAATTTGGCAAAATCTGTGACGGTGGAATAAGTTCAAGGTGTCTGAGTCTACGAGTTGTAGACGATAAATAAAGTCGTTCCGTTTTTGTTCACGAAGAGTAAAGCCGTGGATTGGATTGCTTCCTAAGAAGCAATCCAGTTTGTGAATTTCTTGGGGTGAATATCGTTACAAAAAGTAAAAAGGAACTTATTCCGCCGATCCAAGGTATTAGTCCTTGATGAGTCCTCGCTGCACAAGATAGTGCTGGGTAATGGTGAGACGGCCCTGGTCGCCGATGGAGTTGGCCGCCCACTGGTTGTAGACATGGCTAGCGAACGGAATACGAACGAGTGTGATATCCACATTGGCTGCGTGAGCCTGATCGACGAATCGGTAGACTCCAACGGAGGGAATGAGTCCGTCATCCTCCGCCTCAATGACCAGAGCCTGTGGTGCTCTGTTCGACAGGTAGGTCGCCGAGGTGATCGCCTTCATGTGTGCAGGAAATGCTTTGAGCGTACCGCCAATGTATGTGGAGATGAAGTCGCGTGCATGAATGTACATCATAATTGGTGCGGTACCATTGGAGTATGCAGGCTTGTAGACCAAGATATGCAGAGGTTGCCCATTAGCGGTTGTGTAGGTCTCGCGTGCATCTAGGGAAGCACCAGTCATTGGCGAAAGCCATAGACCAGAGATGGGATTAGCAGAACCACCAGCCGCATCCACCGCCTGCACAATCTGCACCTTAACCACCATCGACGCCAGAAAAGCGGCGGTAGCGACCACAGTCGTCACTGTGCAAAGTCGTTGTGGACCGCTCTTTAGCCCAACAACACCAATCAGAAGGGCAATCAGGCTCAGCAGGACCAGGTGAGGCCCAAACGTTGTCCCTACACCCGCACTCGCGAACGTTAAGATGTTGCTCATAGGATTAACAAGATTCCCCAAGACCAGGAGCACAATCGTAGCAGCGATTATCAAGGCTAAAACCACGACGATGACTCAGACTCCATTTTTCCATCTCCGCCTGATAGCCGTTGTCCGCTGGGCGCGTTCAACATGTATCATGTATTCCTCCTCAAATGGCTTGTCATTCGTCTGTACCAAGTGACTGCTTCTATCTTGCACTTCTCAGCAAACGTTCGCTGTTCCTTATTAGGCTACTGAGAGCCTATTTATGTTTTGCGGATTGATAGCCGCCGTTCACCCAGGCCGAGATGATTGCCGCATACTGGTCTGCCACGTCCTCCCAGGGGTAATGACCAGCATCCAAAAGATCAAGCTTGCTGCTGGGTAGCCGCTCGCGGAGGTATTCGCCATTGACGGGGGGCACAAGAACGTCGCGCCGACTACTGATGATCTGCACGGGTGTCTGGATATCCGTCAGAAGTTCTCCCAGGACAGGGAGTTCCTGGGGATAGCTGCGCACATACCTCATTGACTCCACGAATCGATCTCCTTCGTAAGACTGGAGATAGTCCTCTCGCACCTCTGCAGGTAATTTGTACCGCTCGTGGCCTTCGTCCAGTGAAGCACCAAGGGTAGCACGAGGATCGAGAGCACGGAACGCTTCAAGATCGGGAGCGTCAATGATAGCCTTCAGAACACCGGTTGCCTGGATTGGATAGGCAATTCCCCCATTTCCGACCACCAGACTGCTCAACTTGTCCGGGTGGAGCGCTGCCGCGAACAGTGCAGCAGCCGTCCCGACGTCCGGTCCTACGATATGTGGTGCGTTCAACCCCCACTCGTCGATAAGCTGGATGAGGAACTCGCCCATCGCCCGAGGCGAGAGCAAGTCGTTCCTGCGCTCGGACTGACCAAAGCCGGGAAGATCAATGGCGAGAAGGTGCGAGTACTTGGAGAGGGATTGCCAGATTGGCAGGAATGCATACAGGCTCTCCGGCCATGGACTGGTGAGTAGAAGAGTGCTCTCATGGCTTCCATCGCTTTCGACATAACGGATGCGAATGCCGTTTACGGTGCGGAATCGGCTTGGCATGACCTCGCTCGCTAAAGTGTTCATGGTGTTTCTCCTCTTTTATTTCTGTCTCATCACAGGAATTTGTAAATTTGTTGGCCTGTTTTCGGGCTTATTGAAAGCGCGACATTTACTTTTTCTAATCCTTTTGTTCTCTCTTAGATGCAAAGGGTAAATTTAGCGTCTCAAAAAAGGATCGGGTAGCATCTGCGACAGCATCATTTACTGCTTGGGGAGCCTGGCGTTGTGCAACTGTTGCAACAATGGTGTGTAGTGGTCGCTCTCCCACAGGTTGGGCAATAACTCTTGCCACCGCATCGGCCACCTCCTGTGGATTGGGAGGTGTGGCGGATCGATTCTCGGCGTAAAACGGTGCCGTAAACGCATTCATAGCAGGCTGGTAGAGGGCAAAACGTTCGGTATCTGCTGCAAGCTGACGCTTCGCAGAGATGGCAGTCGGAAAAGTTCCAGGTTCAATAATTGCGGCGTCGATGCCAAAAGGAGCGAGTTCATAGCGATACGATTCTGTGAGTCCTTCAAGGGTAAACTTAGTCGCGCCGTACAATCCGAGAAAAGGCAGTGCTATACGCCCAATAATTGAGCCGATTTGCAGAAGCAGACCACTGCCTTGTCTACGCATATGTGGTAGGGCAGCGCGGTTCACACGCAACACGCTGAAGACATTGGTCTCGAATTGCTGTTGGACTTGTTCGAGGGTGAATGCTTCCAGCGGACCACTATATGACATCCCAGCGTTGTTGACCACCACATCAAGACGTCCGGTACTTCCTACGAGAGACCCGATTGCTTGCTCCACGGAAGCGTCATCCGTGACATCAATTTCGACGATCTGCACTGCAAGCTGTTCTCGTTGTGCCAGAGCGCGGAGTTCTTCTGCGGTAGGAGCATTCTTTTCTGCCACTGCACGCATTCCTGCAAAAACGATGTGTCCCTGGCGTGCCAGGGTTTCAACGGTCAGACGACCAAACCCACTGGTACTGCCAGTGACAAGAATTGTTTGTGCCATATATTCCCATTCTCCTCAAACCTCAATGAGCATAAAGACACTCATTGAGGCAAAAAATGAGTTGCTCATGGTAAGCAACAGACCAACCACAGGACCTTGATGTTATACTGCGGTACGACCACCATCAGCAGCGATGATTGCACCAGTAATATAGCTTGCACGTGGTGAAGCGAGGAAGCCAACAACCTCGGCAATCTCCTCAACATTCGCCGCGCGTTTGAGCAGAGTTGTGCTCCCGACCGCTTCGGTAGTCTCTGGTGCTTGGATCGCGGTGTACACTGGGCCTGAGGCAACAGCGTTTACCCGAACGCCGCTGGGGCTGAACTCTGCAGCCCAGGCGCGGGTCATCGATGAGAGGGCAGCTTTCGTCGCTCCATAGGCCGCGCCACCCACGAGTCCAATCTCACCAGCCATGCTGCCGATGTTGATGATACTGCCCTTGCCCCTTGCCACCATTCCCGGCGCAAACGCGGCGACGAGGAAGTAGGCGGAGCGAACATTGCTGGCGAACAAGGCATCAAATGTGGGGATGCTGAGTTCGGCAGTTGCACCGAACCAGGCGGTGCCAGCATTGTTGACCAGAACGTCAATGTCTCCTATCTCTTCAACTAAGTGCTGAAGATCGGCTGGATTACTAAGGTCGGCAGCAACGAAGCGTCCTTGACCACCCTCATTGTTGATTGCTTCAACAACCTTACCCCCACGTGCAGCATCACGTCCGTGGACGATGACTTCTGCTCCGTCACGTGCCAGTTGCAAGGCAATGGCGCGACCAATGCCGGACGTAGCACCTGTCACGAGTGCCTTCTGATTCTCAAGGTTGAGATGTTGAGTGGAGAGCATGTTTGCTCCTTTCATGTCATGAAACAGATACATTATGAGATTCTACACTAGAATCCATTCAAATCGCTTGCAGAACGAGTCTTGCTACTACATACTCGTCATTCATCTGCAAATCTGCTATCATAGAAGGATGAGATCAGAAGAAGAATTTGGAGTCATATGATTAGTCTTCCAGACTCTCCTCCATCACTATGGACTCGCATGGAGCGCATCCAACATGACTAAGTATACCGAGAGGAACTGGGGGAAGCAGTACCCAGTGGGTTCCATATCACTTCCCCTTACATCCCATTGTGTATATTCCTGTTGTACCCTGAAAGGAACCTGCTCATGAGTCGGTCCTTCTATCAGGAGCGAGATTATGCCTTTGGTCAAGCGATGCTGGCCCTACGTACACGTATTGGGTTGACACAAGCTGGCCTTGCTGAGTTGCTGAGCATCTCGCGCAAAGCTGTTGGCAAATGGGAGGCTGGTGATTCGTATCCCAAACCCTCCCACCTGAAAGTGTTGCTGGCGTTCGCCGTTGAGCAACGAGTGTTTCCTGCTGGACACGAGGCCGAGGAGGTCTGCGCGTTCTGGCATGCGGCTCACCAGAAGGCACTCATTGATGAGTCTTGGCTGCAGGAGATGTTGAATCACATGCCTCCCCACCTGGCACTTGTAGCAGATGCGTCGGTCGAACGGAACGAGGACGAGCCTCTATTGGAGCCACGGGTCGATTGGGGGGACGCGCTGGATGTGTCGAGCTTCTATGGGCGTGAACGAGAATTGACCCAACTCTCTCACTGGGTGATCGAGGAGCGATGTCGAGTGATCAGTGTACTTGGAGTTATTTCCGCAGTCGTCTGGTCTTCAGACGGGGATATACTGATCAGTGGAAATAGTGAGGGGAGGCTTTGCTGGTGGGATATACCGAGTGGGGAATGCGTGCGGGTGCGCGAAGCACATCAAGGGACGGTTCAGTCGCTCAAAAGAAGCCCAGATGGGCATCGATTGGCAAGTTGCGGTAATGATGGAGCTATCAAGCTCTGGGATATGCAGAGTGGTAAGCATCTACAAACGCTACGACGTGACCGACCCTACGAGCGGCTCAATATCACGGGTATCAGAGGAGTAACCGAAGCGCAAAAGGAGACGCTTCGTGCGTTAGGAGCGATTGAGGATATTTCTGTGACAATACCTTGACTCATTTATTAACGTCCCTCAACTATCCTTTATCCCTCAGGGAACAACTTTATTTTGCCCGTACTAACCGATTATGCCTCTTGGCATACATTGAGGGAACAACTTAAATTTATCTGAAACTCATGAGTTTGAGCGCAACAAAGTGCTAATTACGGAACGACTTTATTTACCGTCTACAGGAAGGGCATTTGAGGTTGTAGCAGCGGCAGAGGTACTCCATCGAAGCCGCACAAAACACGGCCCATTGAAACTGGTCAGCCGAGGCATTGGTCGGCACCTCGATGCGGTCGCGAACCAGTTCTGCGCGAAACATTCGGTATGCACCAAAGAACTGGTGCATCATTTTTCCAAGCGCAATCCATGGCTCTTCATCGGCACAGATTTGGGCAAATGCTTGTGCAAACGTTTGAAACGGAACCGTGATCAGGGATTGGTGGTCTTCTTCATGCATGTCAAATCCTTCCTTTTTCTGACGATTCTACCACAGAGTTCACCTTGTCCTCATGATGAGTGGATAGTCAGCAAAAGCTGACTACAGTAAGGGCACAGCTCGTTCAGGCTGCGTACCCCTGAAAGTCTCCATTGGTCATCAGTGACAATGAGCATGATGCACATTTTTCTCACGAGTATCGCACCTACAACCCGTGTAGGTGCGATACTCGTGAGAAAAATATACTCATCTTGCCCGATGCTCCGACCCGCTCAGGGGGCTTGTTTACCCGCAAAGGACGAGTGCCAAATATGTATCCTCCTTATGAGCAAGTATGTGCTCGCGGGGCTCAAATTCTTCGTGCCGCGTCTGAAAAAGATTTGGGCAGACGCGGCCTATCGCGGGCAGGAGTTAGCTGAGTGTGTCAAGCCACGGGAGAGTGGGAATTGGAAGTTGTGGAACGCCCATCAGGCACCCGCGGTTTGGGCGTGGTGCCCGCGCCGGATGGGTCGGGAGCGAACATTCGGTTGGATTTCTCGCGAACCGGAGAATGAGAAGGACTACGAGCGAAAAGCGCAGACGAGTGAAACACTGATCCAGGTGGCGATGATTCGGCTGCTCCTCGCTCGTTTGGCGCGGCATCAACGTGGGTTGCTCGCCGCATCCACATGATGCACATGCTGAACAACATAATGCGCCTTCGTGAATGCCGCGTGTCTTCTGGCTTGGTCGATATCATAATGCGTCGAAATGACGGTCTCAATATCGTCCGGTTGTACGCCAATGCTCGCCAACTGCTCGAGAACGTCCTGCCCATTCTCGAACTCCGCTTCTCCTTCAGGCATCATCTCTGGGAGACCACTGTCAATCAGAATATTCTTGCCGTCACCTGTTTGCACCAGATAGCACACAATCGGAGTCTGGTAGTGCGGCATGGACCCAACCTGCATCAGATACAGACGCTTCATGGCATTCTGGCTCATACGCTCCTCCTCGGAATTGAAACATATATTCTATCACATCACTCGTGTTGGCGTTCGTATCGGCTCGGCGTTCGCTTTCTGCGAACACAATCTAACACCTCACGTTGGCCCGTTCAAGAGAGCTAGGAAGCACAATCTTGATGTCTATAAGTTGCGGTTCACTTTTCTTGGTCATTATTCGTCATCCTTCCCACATGATATCAGATTTTAAGTATTGTTATGCAGTATATTGACGTTTAGACTAACTTTGAACTCACCGAGATGTCCCTTCTCAAGAAGAGAAAGGTCGGCAACCACCCAAAAGATGAGCCTATTTCGAGAAGTTCTGCACCATTTCGCTCTTGGCCTTCTCTTTTTGGGCTTGCGCACCATCTCATTCTGTGGCGCGGCTCGAATTGTCGTCTGCACCACGCGTCCTGGCGATTTTCCGCGTGGTTGAGGTGGTCGTGCAGGCGTTCCGACGTGGGCAAGAATTCGTGGCATCGCTCGACGAACCTGTTGAGGGGTGGCTGAGCATCGCTGATTCTCCCAAGGACGACACGTCGCTTGCTCCAACTTACGGGTCAAGCCCAATTCATCATGAACGATAGCCACGACATCTGTCCAGCGTTCAAATGGCTCCGGGGTTCTAAGCCGTGGAACGTCCCACAGCAAGGCTTGTTTTTCAAAGCGATAGCCATGTTCTTGAGCGTAGCGGCGTTTTGGCAACTCTCTGCAATGAGAGTTGCTTTTTGGGCTAGTTTAGTCTAGACGTCAAAACATTACAACTCTGTTTATTTCCCAAATCAAAGATACGGTTCACCACTGGTTGAATATTTTCGCAACGTGGCATAACCACATCTTGTTTTACCCCAAGCGAGGGATCGTTGACGCTTGCAAGGTCCCCATAATCTTGCGTGCCTGTTCCTGGTCCCAGCGTGACATGTTGAATAGCTGAACTTGTCAGTGTACGTCCAAAGTTTGCAAATGCGATTAGTTCTTGTTCGTTCAAATCAGTGTAAACCGTACCCGTCAAGTCTTTTATGATCTGTGGCAAGTCCACAAATAACTTATCAATCGTCAATTTTTTCTTCAATGCCTCCAACACCTGTTGCTGGCGTTGTGTCCGTCCGATATCGCCAATCAGGTCAGCGTGTCGTGAACGCACATATTCCAGGGCCTGTGACCCATTAAGATGTTGCAAGCCGGGGGCAAGCGCGATACGTTTAAGGGCGTAGGGATCGTTAGGATTCGCACCAGCACCCGTATCGTTGGGATAAGTATCATCGACAAGAGGATGAGTTACGTCAACATCAACGCCACCAAGTGTGTCAATGACCTTTGCGAAGCCACTCAGTCCCACCCATGCGTAGCGGTCGATGGGAATACCGTAATCTTTTTCTATCGTCAGTCGAGCAGCACGCACACCGTCATCAAAACTATTGTTCTGGATCGCACCCAGGAAAAACGCCTGGTCAAGCTTATGCATGCCTCCTATTCCTGGCACTTGCACCCACGAGTCACGGGGAATCGAGACCATCGAGACACTACCAGTTCCAGTATCAATATGCACGACCATCATCACCTGTGTGAGCACATCGGGGAATGTATATTTGCCATCATTGTCACTTCCCATCAGTAGAATATTCCACGAACGCCCCATGATGACATTGTATGAAGGCGTGATATTCAACGCAGGCTCTTCTACACTACGACGAACAGGATGAATAAACTGCTTTAACGGCGCGTGAATTGTTGTGTTGTAATAGGAATAGCCATACACGAGAACACCACCTACGATACACAAAATGAGTAGCCATCCAACGAGCAATACGTGAGAAATATGCCTTCGGTATGTACTCTTTTTCTTTGTCTGTTGCGTCATCATTGGCACGATAACGGTCTTCTGTGTATCAGGCTTTTGCAGATAGATACTCATGGGAATTGTGCAAAGCTGAAAAAGCGCATCCCGACTTTTTTGTAAGTGTGTGGAGAGGCTCGGATGCTGAATAGTCGTGATATCATCCAGGAAAGGTTGTTTTTGGAGAGGCAACGCCTTGTACTGACGCGAGAATGAGGATACAAGACGGGCTTTCCTGAATGAAACCGCGCTTTTTGTTTTGCTTCGCGCCGACCATTTTCTCTGTTGCTTATCCTGCATTCTGTTTAATCCCCTACGTTTCGTGTAAAGGTGGTAGGGACCACGTTTACGGCGTCCGCGTGCGATTTATCGCATATGATTTGAGAAGATGTGAACGAAAGCTTCGCGCAATGAATTGCGCTTCGGACGCGATAAATCTGGTCCCTGCCACCTTCGTATACCATTGTGTGCCTCTGGGATTAGTATAGCGACCTAAACCAAAAGGAGCGTTATCAGATGCACATGGCGGAAAATGATACAATGCCGTATGCATTATTTTTGCCAATACATTTTGTTAGAGGGATACATACGATGGATATTGAACGCATTCAACAGGCATTGCAGGACGAGCATATAGATGGCTGGCTCTTCTATGATTTTCGTAAATCGAACCCTATTGCCTATCAAGTGCTGACTTTGCCACGACAGGAGATGTATACACGTCGCTGGTTCTATTTTGTGCCAGCACAGGGCGTGCCAACGGCGATTATCAGTGCCGTCGAGTCGCATGTGTTATCTTCGTTGACCGGAACGCGGCTCGTGTTTCGCACATGGGAAGAGATGCAGCACCACGTACAAAGCCTACTTCGACCAGGAATGTGTGTTGCAATGGAATACTCCCCCATGAACGCCATACCCTATATCTCGCGTGTAGATGCCGGGACGGTTGAATTGATACGCTCGTTCGGAGTCGAGGTAGTGAGTTCCGCGAACCTCTCACAACGCTTTGTGGCCCAATTGACCAATGGGCAAATCGAGAGCCACCGTGAAGCCGGTCGGCGTCTCATTGCCGCGAAAGACCAACTCTTTGCTGAACTTACCCACGATTTGCATAGCGGTACAGAACTTGACGAATATACGGTGCAACAACGCTTCTTGACACTCATTCAACAAGCAGGGCTGCTCACGCCTGAACCGCCAATTGTGGCAGTTAATTCTCATAGTGGCAATCCACATTATGCACCAACAGAGCAACAGCACGCTCCTATTCAGCGTGGCGATCTTCTTCTGTTCGACTTCTGGGCCAAGTTGCCACAGGATGGTGCCATCTTTGCCGATTATACATGGATGGCATTTGCTGGCACATCCGACGACATTCCCCAGAAGCAACGTGATGTATTTGAGATCGTGCGTCGCGCTCGTGATACTGGCATCGCCTTTGTGCGTGAACGTCTCGCTGCTGGTGAACGCGTCGAGGGTCGTCAGGTCGATGATGTGACACGAGCGGTGATCACAAAAGCTGGCTATGGCGACTACTTTGTGCATCGAACGGGACACAACATCGGTACCGTCGATCATGGCAACGGTGCAAACATCGACAACTTCGAGACACAGGACGAGCGTGTGCTACTCACGGATACCTGCTGTTCTATCGAACCAGGAATTTATCTCCCCGAATTTGGTGTACGGAGCGAGATTGACCTGCTGATACACACCAATGATGCTGAGGTGACAGGCGTTCCTGCACAGGAAGAGATTGTCGCGTTAGTGAGATGATGAGAAAGACAGGAGCTTGAGAGAAGCTATTTCACATAAACATTGACAAAAATCACCTCATCCTATTAAAATGTAAGCAGGTAACAGAGGTTACTTCCCCTTAACCGTTCGCTCCCTTAATTGGCTAGGACACTAGAATTGTGTAACATGGCAGTAGGCGTAGACAATAGTAGATATGACAATATAGCAATAAACTCTGCTCCTGCTGTACTTGTCAAGGATTTGAGTTTCCGTTATCGTGCCTTTGACGATGATCCCGAAGATGCCACAACGTCCGCTGTCTCAACATCGACTACCGAGCAAGCCATCAAAGACATTTCTTTCAGTTTGCCAAAAGGCGAACTGCTGCTCATTGCTGGCCCAAGCGGATGTGGTAAAAGCACATTGCTCAAATGTCTGAATGGCTTAATCCCCAATAGTTACAAAGGCACACTAACAGGTGACATCCAACTTGACGGACATTCGATTCTTGGTTTAGCCCTGCGCGACTTAGCGCAACAAATTGGGACAATGCTCCAGGACCCCGATAAACAGATTATTGGTAGCACGGTTGAGCAGGAAATCGCTTTTGGTATGGAAAACCTCAATACGCCACGAGCTGAGATGCGCGAACGTATCTCCGATGTCTTGACACGCTTACACCTGGAACACTATCGCAAGCAAGCAACGCACGCTCTTTCCGGGGGGCAACGTCAACAGGTCGCGGCGGCAGGTCTCCTGGTCATGCAACCCTCTATTTTTCTTTTTGACGAACCATTCGCGAAATCTTGATGCTCGTGCAATCGATGAGCTAGAAGGCTTAATCGCGGCCTTGCGTCAAGAGGGACACACGATTATTCTCGTCGAACATCGTGTCGAGGAAGCTCTGACACTCAAGCCCGACAAAGTACTGCTCATGCGTGACGGCACACAAGTATTTTTCGGAACCTCGGATGAGTTCCTACACTTTGCCGATCCTACGCAGGTCAAGTTACCCATCGAAGCCACACTACGTGTTTTGAACAATGCAACCGACGCACGTACTCAGCTTGTTCAACCTATTACGACACGACACGAAGGCGACGAGATGCTCGCTCAGCAGAATGCTCCTATTCTCTCATTCGAGCGTGTACATTTCCGCTATTCGAGTTTTTCAGAAGAGATACTGCATGGTATCTCGTTTGACGTACATCCCGGTGAGACTATTGCGCTACTTGGACCTAATGGCTCAGGAAAAACGACACTGGTGAAACAGGCACTTGGCTTATTGCGTCCCACAAAGGGGTCAGTACGTCTGTACGGCGAACCAACACGTCAACTCAGTGTTGCTCAAGTCGCGGCACGTATTGGCTATGTCTTTCAAAGCCCCAGCGCGATGTTGTTTGCTCCCACCGTGCAAAAAGAGGTGAGTTTTGGGCCAGAAAATATGCGTTTTTCGCCTGAACGTGTCACCTCACTTGTGCAACAAGCCGAAAATGCTCTCAATGTTGCAGCGTTTTCCGATCGTTCGCCATTCTCGCTCAGCTTTGGACAACAGAAGCGTGTTGCCATCGCCTCTATCCTTGCTATGCAGAGCAAAATACTCTTACTCGACGAACCCACGGCGGGCCAGGATTATCGTTCATATATCGCGTTCATGGAATATTTGCGTGCCCTGCCTACGCTTGACGCTCTCTTATTCATCACTCATGACCTCGATCTCGCGTTGCGTTATACGCAACGTGTTTTGCTTTTGAAAGAGGGAAATCTGGTAGCCGACGGACCACCATTGCAGGTACTCTCAGATACAAAACTGCTCGATGCTTGTAATCTACGTCCAACATCGTTGCTGCGTTACCTGCTCAATTCATCGGGTTCTTAGAGAAAACTGAGGACCTATGATGCAGATGCGCTAGATTAGGAGGAATGTGTAGGGATCGATTCATCTCGTCCTTGTGCCAAATTGACCGCCAAAAGGACGCGATGATGAACTTTAACAAAATAATGCGGATACGTCGATGGTAGGGACCAATGTATCACGTCCTCGTCGGCAATCGAACACCAATGAGGACGTGATACATTGGTCCCTACACCTATCCGTACTAATTTGTTCAACCGCATAATCGGTTCCTACAAGGCATCAAGGGAGTTCATCGAAAGGGGGTGAGCAAGCGACTTTTTTCCGTTGTCCTTATATATCGTTTTCTATGTGATTTAGCAGACTATCCAGAAAGGATACTCGCAATGGCAGTACGACAGGAACGTTCAAGCGTAGAGGCGCGTCAGTCGCTCTGGTCTTTCGATGTGCGTAAAGTTGTGTATTCAGCATTGGGGATCGCGCTCTATGCTATCCTGAGCATTATCTTCAACCTCGTCCAACTTCCTAATGCTGGTGGTGGTGCGATTGCCCTTCGTCCTGGTATCGTTATTCCGTTATTGTTTGGTGTACTCTTTGGACCCATTGTCGGACTTCTTGTCGGTGGTCTCGGCAATATCATCGGTGATTTAATTAGCTATCACAGTTTCTACTGGAACTGGGACCTCGGCAACGCACTTATTGGCTTCATCGCTGGTTTGGTCGTGATTTATACCGCCGGACGTTATCGCAATACCCGTGCCATCATCTACGCGGAAGTCGCTAGCGCGATTGGTATTATCGTAGGTATTGGCTTCGCGGCCTATAACGACATCTGGGTCTCTAAGATTGATTTCGCCGCAGCGAGTAGCGAATTTATCACTGCTGGCATACCCGACCTGATTAACGGACTCATTCTTCTCCCTATCTTGATTGTTGCATATAACGCAGCAACCAGAGCTAGAGGGCGTGGATAAACATAGGTTTGTATAGCAGATGGGTGAGCATGACAGGGGTAAGCCCAAGTCACTACTATACTGACCACCATAGCGTGGCTCTGGCACGCTAGTCCATGTATAGCAGTGACTGGGCTTGCCCCTGTCATGCCCCATTTATCCTTTTGTGCCATAAATAGAGCAAGGTAAGACATGCTGATTAACTTTCCTTACATTAAGCGTGACTCACCCGTGCATCGGTTGGACCCGCGCACAAAACTGGTGATGCTCTTTGTCTTTATTTTCGCGATTACGCAATCGTCAAACCTCTGGTTTATTCTTGGGGGCCTTCTTCTTGCGTGTGTCTACTACAGTCAAGCCTATCTTACATGGGCCGAAACAAAAACAGCATGGGGTTATATCATTGTATTGGCCTTAATGCTGGTCGTGGTCAACTACTTCGTGACAGCTGGTGCGGTTGTACAGGGTGTTGACCTTATGCATGAGCATGTGTTGTTTCGCGTTCCCTTTTTCTCCCTTATCGCAAAGCCGCCATTTATTGGTCCCGGCCATCTTACACTCAGCGTTGAAAGTCTTACCTTCATGGTGACACAAATTATACGTAACATTAGTATCGGTCTCTTTGTGCTGCCAATCACATACACGATTGACCCTGCACTGATGGGGGTTGCGTTCAAAGGTATGGGCGCACCGGATAAGATTGCCTATTCCGTCGATCTCTCTCTGCGCTTCCTGCCAAGCTTAGCTCGCGACTTTCTGACGACCTATGATGCCCAGCGTGCTCGAGGCTTCGAGTTAGAGAAACTCCGTGGCGGTGTCTTTGGCAAGATTGCACGCCTTGCTCCCATGATCGTACCCGTCGTCATTGGTTCGATTGTGGAGGCCGAAGATATCATCAGTGCGATGGAACTACGTTGCTTCGGCGTCGGCAAACGCACATGGCTCACCGAACTGCACCCTCACACAATAGACCGTATGCTCATTATTGGCTCGTTCATTCTACTTGCCCTCGTGACTCTTCTAAATATCGCTGGTGCCTTCTACTCAACCCCCTTACTTCATGTACTCCATGTACAGGGTATTCCAGGCTTTTTGGCACCATAATGCGGTTTACGATAGTAAGAAAGATGCAAACGAGGCTTAAAGATAGAACTACATTTTTGCTTAGCGCGTTTACCGTATAAAGCTTGATGTAAACAGCTTTTTCTTGAGGAGGTTTAATGCGTCAATCAATTGCTCCGGTATCGTTAAGTCGCTCCTGGCCTTTGTCTTTATTATTTTCCGATGCAGCAAAGCATCCTTTTATCGCTAATCCACGTGTACGTATCTTTCTGGTTTCCTTTGCAATGCTTTTCTTCGAGTTGCTTTGCATCCGCTGGATTCCGTCATACGTTCGTTACTTGAGCTATTTCAATAACTTCATCTTGCTGGCCTCATTTCTAGGCACTGGCTTAGGTGTGTTGTCCGCACAGCGTCAGCGTTTTTGGTTTCCGCCCTTCCCGCTCTTGTTGCTATTCCTGGTGATTGTGGTTGCATTGAATTGGTTCGACCTGCGTATTAGCTCGACTGAGGTGCTGTATTATGGAGCGGGGGAAGCGCAAAGCGCACAGGCGGAAAATTTTATTGTCTTGCCTATTATCTTTGGCATGGTGACCATTTGCTTCATTCCATTGGGTCGTACATTTGGTCAATTGCTTACACAGGTAAAGCCGTTAATTGCGTACACATTTGACATTATTGGCAGCCTGACAGGAATCGCTTGTTTTTCCGCTATGTCCTACTTTGCCTTGCCGCCAGTCATCTGGTTTCTTATTCTTGCACTCCCACTTCTGCTACTGAGTAGCCGCCAGATGGTTACACTGGTGGGCGCTTTATTACTCATTGCGCTTCTTATTGCTCGTCAAATGCAGGCTGGTGCCTACTGGTCGCCGTACTATAAAATTTTACTTCATCCTGTTGCTCCTTCTGTCGCGCCAAGCGGCTATCTTGTGGATGTAAACAACGCTGGTGGTCATCAGATGATGGTGCCGTGGCAGTACAAGGAGCCTTTCTATCGCCGTGTATATGGTATCTTCCCTGGCAATACCTTTAAACATGCGCTGATTTTGGGCGCAGGCAGTGGCTCTGATACTGCTACAGCACTGGCACAGGGCGTTCAGTCGATTACTGCGGTAGAGATCGATCCGACAATTCAAAAACTGGGTGCGCGTTTCAACCCGGATCAGCCGTATCAGAATCCACGGGTGAAGGTTGTCATCAACGATGGGCGTTCATACCTACAAAATACTACTGAGAAGTATGACCTGATCATCTTTGCCCTGCCTGACTCGCTCACGCTTACGTCGAGTAATACGAGTCTGCGCCTTGAGAGCTTTTTGTTAACGCAGGAATTGATTGAAGCGGCACGCAGTCGGTTGACTAATAACGGTGTCGTGGTGCTTTACAACTACTATCGTGAAGAGTGGCTGGTGGACAAGCTAGCTGGTATGGCGGGTCGTGCCTTCCAACAGGAACCGCTTGTCTCGACGTATGGTGGCTGGGGACGAGCGGCGGTCATTATGGATGGGCCACGCTTGAAAACGTTGCCACCGGGCAAGTTCGGCCCTTATCACGAACAGCCAAGTAATAGTCCAACGTTGCATGTTATCGGTGAGGGCTTCTATCCACTTAATGCAAGCACACCGGCGACTGATGATTGGCCGTTCCTCTACTTGCGTGAGCGGAGTTTCCCAACGCTCTACATTGCTGGTCTCGGTGTAGTATTTCTTTTTGCGTTGTTAGGGACAGGGGCACTTGCACCTCGCCGAGTGCTGCGCCGCTTCGACTGGCACATGTTCTTTCTGGGCGTCGCTTTCATGCTTTTGGAAGTGAAGAGCCTGACCACTTTTGCGCTGCTATTCGGCAGTACCTGGTTGGTCAATTCGTTGGTTTTCTTCGCCATCTTGAGTAGTGTGCTACTGGCTGTGCTAGTGAATAGTCGGCTCAAGATTTGGCGTATCACACCGTTTTACCTGCTCCTTTTTGGAGTGCTTGTCCTCAATCTTCTTTTGCCGCCTGAAATACTGCTGCTAAACAACCCGGTTGCTCGCTATCTGCTTGCAAGCATTTTAGCCTTCGTGCCAGTGTTCCTTGCGAATATCATCTTTGCGAATTCGTTCAGGGATACTGAGGCTGCGGATATAGCCTTTGCCTCGAATTTACTAGGCATCATGGTTGGAGGAGCCATGGAGTATTTCAGTATGCTCATCGGCTACCGCTTGCTACTTATTCCAGTCATAGTATTCTACGCCTGTGCTCTGCTGCTGAGAAGGTACCGTAGTGGTCAAATAGCGGAGGCAGAGCCAGCACCAACGCGTTGACGCTGGTCCTTATTTTCCGTCTTGTGACTCCATTTGTTGACACATGGGTCCACTTTAGCACGCCTTTTTATCGCTGGTCCTCTGGCAAGGTGTTTCTTCCAACGATCTACGGGTGTATGTTCTACTCTCGCTCGTCAGTATGACTTTGCCAGATGGCTAGCCTGAACCTTTCTACAGGGTCCTCCTGTTGATACAATCATTGTCACTGCTCTAGCTACTCAGTATACTGATATTCGATTGACATCGTTGAGAGAAATGGAGCGAAAAAGGATGGATGAAAAGGAAACAGGACGCCTCGAAGCATTTAGTGATGGTGTATTTGCTGTTGCGATTACACTACTCGTATTGAATATACAACCGCCTCCACACGATGCTCTACCAAAAAATAGTGAGAAACTGCTCGGTTTTCTAGGTAGTCAGTGGCCTATTTACCTTGCCTTTGTCACAAGTTTTGCCACAATAGGCATCATGTGGGTAAATCACCATCGTCTTTTCACTCATATCAAACGTACAGATAACACGTTGCTCTTGCTGAATTTGTTGCTCTTACTCGTTATTATTTTCGTTCCTTTTCCCACAGCATTAATGGCCGAATACATTACGCAACCAGATCAACGTGTTGCCGTTGTGCTTTATAGTGGAACATTTTTGCTGATGGCGGTGTGCTTCAATTTTGTATGGCTGTATGCCTCACGCAAAAATCGACTGTTAGACCCGAACGCAAACATACAAGAGGTAAACGCTATTACTGGACAATATCGGCTTGGGCCTTTGTTCTATGTCATCACGTTTGTCCTTGCGTTCTTTTTGCCGATGGCAAGTGTTGTCCTCGAACTGCTCCTCGCAATATTCTTCGCTGTACCAGGTCGAAAACGACCCGAATGATGTGTTCCGATTGATCGCGTCCTCGTTGGCAATCGAAAGGCCACAAGGACGCGATCAATCGACCCCTACAACTCACCCACACTCGTGTGAATTACCAGCAACATGCCACTCTCCAACGACACTTCCACTTGCTCACTCGTAAGCACATTGCTCACACCTCGCGGTCTCCCGAAGCGCAACGTTTCGCCATGCAAGGGATAATACAGGTTACGCGTGTGGATACCTGTCGCGTCACTCAGAAGAGGGAAGAGAGAAAGCAAATCGCCGTTTTGCCCTGCGATGGTAGTACTACCTGGACCACGCAACAGCCAGCACATCATCGGGCCATCGACAATTCGCATTGGAACGGTCTCGATCCCTGCGAGCAGCAAAATGTTTGCCATTGTATGATCGAAGCGTGCGCCACCAATCGCTCCGAGTAACGTGATCTCAGTCGCTCCATGTTCGAGCGCAACCTGAATTGCCAGCTCTGTATCAGTCTCATCTTTCTCCACAGCAGCTCGTATAAGCGTGCTACCATTTGCCTCTAGCTCTGCTGTATCCATATTGAGCGAGTCAAAATCACCAACAACAATGGCTGGTACGTGTCCATAGTGTAATGCTGTTTCTGCTCCACTATCGGCGGCGATAATCAAGTCAGCCTCTGAAAGCGCGGAATTGACCCTTGTTCCGGGCTGCACCGTTCCTCCTGCGAATATGACAACGTGCATAGAATGCGTACCTTTCGGCGTATTTTTCTGGAATTAGTGTCTATAGTGTATCATGGAACGTTGAATATAACATTAGATAAAAATGTCATGTGAATGGCAGGGAGACTGCAATACAATTCAAATACATATAATATGTTGGATGCAGTATCCACGGACGCCCACAAGGGGCTACCCTACTATACCCCTTGCGTGCGTTGCACGTCGTTCTATAGTAGGGTAGCCCCTTGTGGGCGTCCGTTGTGTATATCTGCCACTAGTTGTTAAAGGTAAAAAATATATTCTATGCGTACCGAAAACAAAATTCCCCAATCATGGGGACACTACCCGACTGTGAAGCCAGCACAGGTGACGCCTGTTTTCTGGCGTAGTGAACTACCTGATCTTACAGAACAATCAATCCTACCATTTGCCTATGGGCGCAGTTATGGTGATAGTTGCTTAAACGAAGGTGGCACCTCGCTCGACGTGAGCCATCTGAACCGCTTTATCAACTTTGATGAAGACGAGGGTGTGTTGCGTTGCGAGGCAGGTGTCTCTCTTGCCGCAATCCTGGAAGTCATGGTACCGCGAGGCTGGTTTCTACCTGTTAGTCCCGGCACCAAGTTTGTCTCGGTTGGTGGTGCCATTGCCAATGATATTCATGGCAAAAATCATCATAAGGCAGGCACCTTTGGACGCCATGTCACCTGCTTTGAACTGCTGCGTTCTAATGGTGAACGTCTCTTCTGTTCTCCCACCGAAAATAGCGCGATGTTTCGTGCCACTATCGGTGGACTTGGTCTCACGGGCGTCATTCTCTGGGCCGAAATTCGCCTCAAGCCTGTCGTCAATCCTTATATTGATATGGACTCAATTCGTTTTGAATCGCTGGACGAGTTCTTTGCTCTCTCGGCTGAGTCCGATGCCGCCTACGAATACACGATGTCATGGGTCGATATTTTGATCGGTGGCGAGGGCTTGTGTCGTGGAAAATTTTTGCGGGGCAACCATAATCAGGAACGTGCGTTGGCTGCGAAACCGATGAAAAAGCCTTTACCACTCGCTATGCCAATGAACCTCCCTGGTTTTGTCCTGAACACACTCACGGTCAAAGCCTTCAACGAAGCCTATTATCGTGTGCAGATAAACAAGCGTGTGCATAAAGTTGTGCCATATGACCCATTCTTTTATCCGCTCGACTCCATTCACGAATGGTACCGTCTCTACGGAAAGCGCGGCTTTTTGCAATATCAATTTGTGGTTCCGTTCACGATTGGCAACGAGGCGATGCGTGAAATTCTTGGGCGCATCCGACGCTCCGGCGAAGGGTCCTTTTTAACTGTGTTGAAGCAATTTGGCGATCTATCATCTCCTGGTATGCTCTCGTTCCCACGTCCAGGTCTGACACTCGCGCTCGACTTTTCGTATCACGGTCAAAAGACCTTGCGCTTACTCAATGACCTCGACAAAATTGTATTGCAAAGTGGTGGTGTCGTCTACCCTGCGAAAGATGCACGCATGACGCCTGAAAGTTTTCAATCCTACTATCCGCAATGGCACGAATTTGAACAGTATATCGACCCACACTTCTCCTCTAGTTTTTGGCGGCGCGTCACTCCTCGTGAAGCCGCGCTTATATCTGTGAATGGAAAATAATAAGAATGAAAATAGCAATAGTGGGGGCAACATCAGCAATTGCCCATGAAACCGCGAAATGTTTCGCGAAAGACAATGCCGAGTTTTTTCTCGTTGGACGTTCCGAAGCAAAGCTCGAAACCATCGCCAACGACCTCAAAGTGCGTGGCGCAAAGCGTGTTGATACCTATATCGCGGACCTCGCAGACCTCGACCGCCATCAAGCACTGCTCGACCAAACAGTGACAACACTTGGGCAGATTGACGTGTTGCTGATTGCGCATGGGACACTAGGCAATCAACAACTCAGTGAACAAAGTGTTGCCGAAACGATGAAGGAATTTACCAATAACTGCACCAGTGTTATCTCATTACTTACGCTGTTTGCCAACTACTTTGAGCAGCAGAAGCGCGGCACCATCGCGGTTATCTCTTCGGTCGCGGGTGATCGCGGTCGTCAGAGCAACTATGTCTATGGAAGCGCGAAAGCAGCCATAACCGCCTTTTTACAGGGCTTGCGAGGACGTTTGGCGAAAAGCGGCGTTTCCGTCTTAACTATAAAACCAGGGCTTATTGATACCCCAATGACCGCGGAACTCAAAAAAGGTCCTCTGATGGCAAGTGCTAGAAGTGTTGGTGAAGGTATCTACAAAGCCATACAACACAAAAAAGAGGTCGTCTATCTACCTACCTTCTGGCTTCCTATTATGTTCATCGTGAAGAGCATCCCAGAACGTGTTTTTAAGCGGTTGTCGATATAAACATACACAATAAAGGGTGCGCTAAAGCGGACCCGTACTGGGTCAGTCCTGTACAGGTCCGCTTTAGCGCACCCTTAAATCGTTGCTACAACGGCTGCCTGACGGCGAAGTCCCCATGTTGCAATTATAAGTAGTAACGCAATACTACCAACAACAACACCCACATCAACCCATAGGTTGCTCCATGTCGCCTCGTTTTGTAGTGCTTTAGTGACGCCATCAGCAATATAGTAGGTTGGCAACGCCTTGATGAATGGGGTAAAGGGCGTATCTCCTAACAACTGATAGAACAAGCCAACAAAGAAGATTGGCACTATGTAAATCACAGATGTTATGCCAGAAAACATGCCCGCCGTGCTCGTAGTTTGAAACAGACTACCTGCAAGCAGACCAAGTGAGACACTAAAACAGGAACCAAGCAGTGCGAAGAAGAGGATAAGCGGAATTTGTCCCATGTATCCACCTTCGATACCTACCACTGCCAGAGTCAGCACAATCTGGTAGCCCAGACCGACAAGCAATTTGCCTAATACAACATCCGCGAATGACACAGGTGTCACCATCAACATGCGCAGCGTCTTCTTCTCTTTTTCTTCCGCTAGCATCCCAGGAACAAGCGATGTGCCTGCAAGAAATGACATCAGAAGTATTGTGGCACTGTACATAACGTTAATATCATATGCGCCTGTCTCAACAACTTTTGGTGGGTTAATCATTGTGACGCTAATACTTGCTGGTGGTTGTGGGCTGGCAATTGTGCGCGAGTAGTTGGCGATTGCTCCCTGTAGCAGCGTCTTCTGCTGATTCGATGTTGAATCGCCATTGAGAAAGAGTTGTAACTGTGGATGCCCACCTGCACGAAGACTACCCTCGAAGTCAGCAGGAACTACCAATCCTAAAGCGTATGCAGAATTTTTGTGTACTCCATCGGGGCCAAAAGCACTGCTCACCATATCCGACGAGTTTGCATAGGTTATCTTGATATCCTGATACGCGCTCTTGAGGACTTGTTCGACCCCTGATTTGCCAGGGTTGTATATCAGAACATTAGTAGTTTTACTGCCAAGCACTGAACCTACACCTAGGAACAGCAACGCGAGCAGAATTGGCGACACAAGAATACTCAAAGTTGCTTTATTGAGTAGAATATCTAATGCGTCTTTACGTGCGATGGCAAGAATTAAACGTGGATGCATGTGCTGTTCTCCTTATTATTCGCTGAATTGGATATTGATACCTGACACCCGTAAAGGATGTCACTACTATACTGAACATGCTACTGCATGGCTTGCCACGTGGTCCAATGTATAGTAGTGACAGGGCTTGCCCCTGTCATGCCGCTTTGCTTCTGCTCTATCATGAAGCTCTTATCATGCGGCCTTATCCTGTCACGTTTTCTGATATGAGTTGTGTCATGCAGGACGAATCCCTGCAACCTCTATAAACACTTCTTCCAATGTCGCTTCCTGTGAATGTAGAGCGCGTATTCGCCCTTGTGCCATGAGATGAGCCAGTTGTGCTTGATCGCCTGGGTTGTCCATGTTCAAGCTAAGGTCGCTTGGAGTATCATCCAGAGACGCAGCATTGTCTAGCGTGACCGACAGAATACGCTGTCCATGACTCAACTTGAGTCTACGTGGGCTATCATTGGCGACGAGAAGGCCGTCTACGATAAAGGCGACATGCTGGCATAGCTGGTCTGCCTCTTCCATGAGGTGTGTTGTGAGCAAGACTGTTGTCCCTTGCTGACACAACTCTTGAATTGTCCGGCGTATTTCGCGTGCTGACACTGGGTCCAACCCTCGGCTTGGTTCATCCAAAAAGAGCATCTGCGGTTTGTGCAGAAGAGCACGAGCAATCATCAAACGTTGTCGCATACCATTTGAGAACGAGTTTACCTTGTCTTTCGCTCGGTCACGAAGGCGTACCAACTCAAGTACCTCATCAATGCGCTGTTTTGGCAAATCATAGAGCCAGCAGGAGAATTCCAGGTTGAGTCGTGCCGAGAAGCGTTCATACAGGTTTTGGTCCTCAAACACGACCCCGATACGATTTTTCAGATTCGCACGGTCTTTCACGATATCGCAGCCAGCAACGGTAGCATGTCCACTACCTGGATCAATTTGCCCTGTCAGCATACGAATGGTTGTGGTTTTGCCAGCCCCATTTGGACCAAGTAAGCCGAAGATTTCACCTTGTCGTACCGTAAAACTAATGCCTCGCACCGCCTCTTTTTTGCCAAACGTGCGCTGCAATTCAGAAACTTCAATCATTGGGTCTCTTGTAGTGTTGCTCATATCTCTCTATCCTTTTCGCTCCAACCTGGTTTGCGCTAAGTGCATTGCGTTATGAGAACTGTACCATGAGGCCATGGAGGTTTCTACAAAAATTGGCTGAGGAGAGAGAAAATGAGGATAACAGGCGCATATAAAGGGGTGAATAGAGCAAAAAGCAGACAGTATTCAGCCCACCTGTGCAAGTGAGGCTGAATACTGTCTGCTTTTTGCTCTACTGATTCACTCTTTTACATCGCGTCGCCATGTGAGGACGATGGCGACTATGGCAAAAATGAGCGCATAGACGAGCGTCACGAGCAACGTATGTCTGCCATCGACATTCACAAGCGGTGTAATACCAACGGACAAGACAGATGGTGCTGTGAGCGCGATTGGCATTTGATTGAGGTTCGGCCCCAGAAAATAGGCTGTGGCATTTGTCCAGAAGTCGTTATGCGTCAGGCGATTGGCGAGCAGCATCATGATAACGCCGAAGTTATCGGCTGCGAACCAGCACAACGCGGCACTTAAACCAATCGTGAGTGAACGCCCAATCACAGAGGCCGCCGACGCCATCAGAATTGTTGCTCCCATGCTGATTAAAATCGTGAGCATATAGGTTCGCGTATCGGCCCAGAAGGTTGCAGGTAGTCCGTTTAGCGCGTTAAGATTGCCCGTTAGTATTCCTACAAAGGCCAGGCTTAACAGTGCATTGACTAGTACACCTGCAATGAAGAGGAGCAAAGCTATGATGGTCAACGCTAACAGCTTAGCTGCTAGCAGTTGGAGTCGGCTCGCGCCACGAGCAAGCAACACGCGAATTGTGCCAAGTTGATATTCCAGGCCGATAACCTGTGCCGTCAAAACAATCAGGATAAAGCCCGCGAAGACACGTAGAACGGCGAAGTTGCTCGCCATGTCACTATAAAAGAACGCTGTCGGCGTTTTGAGAATACTATCTTTGACGGTTGGTACGGTAAAGCGGACCAGATAGGGCAAGCATATGATGCCCAGTAACAATACCAGCATAATCCATGTGGCCCATCGCCGCGATACCTTGAACAACTCACCGCGTAACATGCCAAAAAAACTGGGCGTCGCGCTATGGACGCGTTGTTGACGTTCGCTAGAAGAAACAGACGTGCTACTCATTGCACACCTCCAGGACCACCACTTGTAAGACGTAAGAAAACCTGCTCTAAGTCCTGCACGGCTGGCGTAAGCGTATCGGGCACAAAACCAGCACTCACAAGGGCAAGATTGAGACTACGCCCTCGACCATCCGGCGACCCCGTGATCAGCGTTGTATTATGTGCTTCGATATGCGCATTCTTGCCCCATGCTTGTGTACGTAGAAACGTTAATGCCTCCTGTGGACGGTCTAACGTCACTGCAAATTCTCCCCGTCCTTTTACAAGGTCTTCAACCGTTGACTCTGTGACCAGTTTGCCAAGATTCACAATGGCAACACGTGTACACAATTGTTGCACCTCGCTCAAGAGATGGCTTGAGACAAAGACGGTTTTTCCCTCGGATGCCAAACGTTGCAGCAAGTCACGCATCTCGACAATACCAGCCGGGTCCAGCCCATTCGCAGGTTCGTCCAGGATCAGGACATCCGGGTCTTGCAGTAAGGCCATCGCGACGCCCAGACGTTGTTTCATTCCTAACGAATAGGTACGCACACGGTCCCTTTGACGCGCCTGTAGGCCCACTAATGATAGGACAGTCTCAATACGTTCTTTTGGTACACCACCGAGTATCGCACTCACGGCACGTAAGTTGTCACGTCCCGACATATACAAATACAACGCAGGCGTCTCGATGAGCGCACCAACACGAGGTAACACCCGTGCTTTATGCGTCGCAACATCCTGTCCAAGTATCTCGACACTTCCGCCCGTTGGCGTAATCAGTCCTAATGCCATCCGAATCGTTGTTGTTTTGCCTGCTCCATTAGGACCAAGAAAACCGAAGATTTCGCCACGGTAGACTTCCAAATTGAGATGGTCTACGGCGCGTCTCGTGCCATATTGCTTTGAAAGGTCAAGTGTGCGTAACACAACCTCTGTAGAGCGTGATGGAAAGGCACTTGTTGCTGACAGAGTTATGACTTTTTCAACCATATATTCCATTTCTTTCAATAAAAATTTTGAGCGACCAGCTAGTTATACCCTGGAGCTTTCCATAGTGAAGACACCGCCCATTGCGTTTTTGTGACAGAGTATAGTACTTCTTGCCCTCGTTTGTTGTGTGCGCTGAAGCGAACCCGTACAGGAGCGACCGATGGTTGCCGGAATATATGGAAGTCCTGTACGGGTTCGCTTCAGCGCACACAACACTATAGATGTGTAATCCATTCATTATTGTTTCTGCATGTAGTTCCTGTACGGGTCCGCTTCAGCGCACCCAAATCCATAGTGAATCTTTTATTCCCAGCTGATTTCGTTAACCTGCATCATTTTATGTCATCAATGGGCTAGAGCGAATGATGATTGTATTATAACGTGTCATGCTGTATATATCCATATCTTTGTTGCTCAAATAGTATCATTACAATATATTAATAATTATATATTTGTGTACAAATTTGTTGTATAATGAATAGAAATATGTTATACTCGTATGAAGTACTTAGACGATGAAATACAACATTGGTATCTAGTATGTATGTTTTTTATCAAGGGGGAAACGTCTAATGAAGACAAGGATGTATCTTTTAGCGGTTTTTGTAACGGTATCAGCTTTAGCGGTTGCGATTGGCTTTGGAGTCACGCAACTTCATCAAGCGAAGGCGGCTCCAGCAACCTGCACGCCGACAGGTTTTGTCAGAGATAATATCAATCTGACTGCCGCGCTTATCAATCCACCCAAAACCTTCTCCGGGACGGTAGATGCAACAGGGTGCAATATCGGTATCTATTATAGTACGGGTCACAGTGGGAAGGTATCCTCTGCTACGGTCTTTGGAGCGAACTACTACGGTATCGTCAATGATGGTGCCAGTGTATCAATCCTGAATAGTTCTGTACATAATATTGGCGAGGTGCCATTTAATGGTGTTCAGCACGGTGTTGGTATCTACTTTAGCTATGGTAGTAGTTCGATGGGTAATATCCAGGGAAATACCGTTACCGCCTATCAGAAGGGTGGTATTGTTGTCAATGGGGCGTCCACTTTCGTCAAGATAGACAACAACATTGTTACAGGCCAGGGACCTGTTAATTACATCGCCCAAAATGGTATCCAGATGGGTTATGGAGTGCGAGGTGAAATCAGGGGCAACACAGTAACGGGTAACGCGTATACTGGTATAGGTGGCGCGTCTTCTGGTGGTATCTTGATTGTTGGCGGCTCCTATAATGGTGGCCCACTCGTAACCAATGTTCAAGTAACGGGTAATACGCTTACTGGCAATGATGTTGGTGTATTCCTTTCTAACCTCATTATCGATCCTAGCAATGCTAACAACGTTATTCCGCCGACCACCCCGACAAATATCTACGTTGCCAGGAACACGATTAGCAATAGTGCTGTCACTAATACCAGTGGCAACAATCCAGGTGCATATCAGGCCGGTGTTTCTGATGCTGGCAATCATGATAGTATCGTAAGTAACTCCATCTGTGGTGCAGGCTATACTCCAGTCAGTTCGCCCTCATTTGTGTCGAACATCGACATTAGCTATGCCTATAACGTTAATGTATCTAACAATACTTCTTGCTCTACAACGAGCGTCGTCACGCCAAAAACGTCTCATGGTGGGCATGATCGTGGCTATAAAGCCGCCAGACCTGTAAAAAAATAAAGCAGGTAAAGATCGTCGAGAAGCAGAGGCTGTAATCTATTTGCAGTCTCTGCTTTTTTATACTCCTTTCAGCTTTTATTACTATGTTACAATAGCGTTTGACAGAAACAGGTAGAGTAAAAAAACAGGAATGATGCATGGAGGCAGCTATAGATGTTGCATGTCGAGCGATTAGAAAAAGTAATTGAGATGCGCCGCCTGCTTTCCATTGACCAGTTTGACGTGCAGGCAGGTGAAATCGTCGCCGTCGTTGGTCCTGTTGGTGGTGGTAAATCATTGCTCGTTCATCTCCTAAGCGGACAAGTACAACCAAGTGCAGGTTGTGTGACGCTGAATGGAGAGAACGTGTTCAAAAATCCTTCTGCACATATGCGTATTGGTATGCTCTTCGATGAGGACTTGCTGTACAAACGGCATACCGCACAAGCAAATATTGAGCTTTATGCCAACTTGCTCAATCTTCCTAAAAGCCGAGTTTCTGAAGTGCTAACGCTTGTTGGCCTGAGTGATCAAACCGACAAGCGTATTCCCAAACTTTCCAGTTCAGCGCAACGGCGTCTTGCTTTCGCTCGCATGATGCTGGCACCGAAACCATTATGGCTCCTCGACCATCCAACTGCACGAACGGACGCAGAGACACAGGCACTTTTCGCAACGCTCATTACCGGGGCTGCTTCCAAAGGCACAGCTATTCTGCTGACAGAAGAAGACTTATCCTGGGCAGGCAAGTTCTGTACGCGCATTGTCGAGTTAGCCGATGGACGTATCGTCGAGGATCGTATTCCACAACATACACAGGAAGATGAGGTAGGCAGTCCTATTACCTCTGAACGGCATATCCCCTTTAAAGTGCCTGCGCGTAAAGAGGACCGTATTTTACTCTATGACCCCGTCGATCTGCTCTACGCCACGAGTCGCGATGGGAAGACATTTCTGCGTACTGCCAATGATGAGGTCGCTACAAACCTGACATTACAGGAACTTGAAACCCGCTTGGTCGGACGTGGCTTCTTCAAGGCGCACCGTGCCTATCTCGTCAATCTGCAACATATCCGTGCTGTCATCCAATACACTCGCAATAGTTACACACTTTTACTAAATGACGACAAAGAGACGATGATTCCACTGAGTAAACAGTGCGAGAAAGAGTTGCAGGAATTGTTGGGGTATTAGGCGTTTTTCTCTCGTTGCCGTAACGCTTCATACAACGCAATACTGCCAGCAACCGCCGCGTTAAGCGAATTGATATGCCCATGCATCGGAAGCCTTACTAACAGGTCGCAATGTTCGCGCACAAGCCGACTTAGACCCTTGCCCTCGTTGCCCACGACAATCGCGAGCGGTCCGGTCAGGTTGGCCTTGTGATAAAACGTTTTTGCCTCGCCAGCAAGCCCAACAACCCACACGTTGTCTTTCTTGAGTTCGTCAATCACACGTGTCAGGTTGGCCTCTTGCGCAATGAGCAGGTGTTCGGTAGCTCCAGCTGACGTTTTAACAACGGTTGCGTTGACCTCCGCCGCTCGATGCTCTGGTAACACAATACCATGCACGCCAGCCGCTTCAGCCGTTCGGAGCAACGAGCCAAGATTGTTAACATCCTGAATGGCATCCAGGATCAGCAAAAACGGAGCCTCCTGTTTGCGCTCAGCATACGCCAGGATGTCAGACACACTGATGTATTTGCGCTCCTCAACCTGTGCAATACACCCTTGATGCACAGCTCCTTTGCTCAACGAATCGAGCCGTGAACGTGGCACCATCTCAAGCGGAATATGTTGCTGCTCGGCTTCCTGTACAATTGCGGCAATCGGAGCCGCATCGCGTTGACCCTCTGCCAGCAACACGCGTTTGACCTTGCGTCCAGAATGTAGTGTTTCCAAAACGGGGTTACGTCCCCAGATATATTCGGGCATGACTTCTCTCTTGTCCTCTTTTGTATGATTTCTCAAAGAGTATAACATACGTGTCTCAGAGATAAAAATTGATACACAGTGACTCATATAAAAAATTCATAAAGAAAATGTAAGCTAGCTAACAATGCACTCAAAAATACCTTGTAAAACGAGTAAGAATAGTGTATGCTTTTCTTCGGTATCCCATCTCGGTCTCGCAATACAGTGCTCGTCCAAGTATTCCGTCCCACGCTGGTAGGGGGAACGAACAACTGGTGAACTCTGCAGGGATATGGACCCGGAGGACTACCAACATATCACAAGGAGGCTTCCAGTTGAACTTCGCAGACAAAACCCTAAAGTGTCGTGAGTGCGGTAACGACTTTGTGTTCACCGCCGGTGAGCAAGAGTTCTACCAGCAAAAAGGACTGATAAATCAGCCTAGCCGTTGTTCTTCCTGCCGTGCAGCACGCCGTAATGCGTCCGGTGCGGGTGGACGAGCCGAACGTGCTCCACGAGAAATGCATACCGTTATTTGCGCTGAGTGCGGTTCTGAGACTCAGGTCCCATTCTTGCCTAAGAATGATCGTCCCGTCTACTGTAGTACCTGCTATGACAGAGTACGTGTCGCGCGAAACTAATTCCGCTTCACTTCTTTGTTAGAGCGGTAGCTCATTAGAACAGAGAGGCAACGTCAAGGGGTGTTCTTGACTGTGCCTCGTTTTTATTTGCCATTTCTTATTTTTTGTCACGGCTCGATACAGAGAAGCATGACAGGGGCTTGCCCCTGTCATGCTTACGTTCTTAGTATGCTCCCTTTGACTTTTGAGACACTTCTGGAATAAGCCCTACATCCTAGTTGTTTCTTATAGTAGAGAGATACCCGATTGTAGGGGTCTAATTCATTACACCCTGTTGGCAGTTGATTCTGTTCCTAGTATTGATGAGACGTTCCCTACGTCCTCCAACAGGGTCCATTGCCACCAGGGTGTAATGAATTAGACCCCTACCGTATCCGATTTTACCCTTTGCCTCATCCTTTACATAGGACTTCTGCTATACCGCTTGACAGGTGTTCATTCCCCTCTATAATAGAGGAATAACATTTGTTAACACTTGTATTTTTTTGTAGGGGCACGATTTATTACGCCCATTATGCATATGTTTTATACATTGTAACGTATTACTACTATAATTGGACTTTAGCATATGAACACAGTGTCGCGGGAGACGAAATTGATCCCATCACAGATTACGCTTGAAACCTTGCTAGCGGAAGCACGGCAATACTTAGCACCGCAAGACTTGGAGGGGATTCAGCGTGCCTACGACCTGGCAGAAGAGGCGCATGGGGGCGCGGTACGACGCTCTGGTGAACCGTACATCCAGCATCCCCTTGAGGTTGCGCTCCTCGTGGCACGAATGCGTATTGATGCTGATGGCATTATTGCGGCCTTGCTTCATGATGTTGTGGAAGACACGCATCACTCACTTGAAGAACTCAGTGCATTGTTTGGTCCGGCACTTGCCAATATTGTCGATGGCGTCACAAAATTTGATGCCATTGCCGAAAGACAAAGTAAAGAACACATCGCCTCATCGGATAGTCCTGCGCCTTTCCCCATTGATAAACGGCGTCAGCGTACTGAGACGGTACGTAAAATGCTGTTAGCGATGGCAGAAGACCCACGCGTGGTCGTACTGAAGCTTGCAGACCGTTTGCATAATATGCGTACCCTGAGTGTCATGAACCCTTCGCAACAGGAGCGTACCGCACGAGAGACAGGCGAGATTTATGCTCCTCTTGCCCGTCGTCTTGGGATGTCGATTGTGCAACGTGAGTTGGAAGACCTTGTATTATGCTATCTTGAGCCAGAAAAATACGCCCAACTCGCACGCGAGATAGAGGTGGAGATGCAACGTCGTCAACCCTATCTTGACGAGGTGTGTCGTACCCTGCGCGAAGAGATGCGTCATGCCGGTATTCATGCCGAGGTAGTTGCTCGTTGGAAAAATCTGGCAAGCATTAACCGAAAACTAGAGGATATGCCATCTCAAGAGGATGGTGCAGAAAACGGGCGTGCATCACGCACCACAATGAGTCAAATTTATGATCTTGTCTCGTTTCGTATCCTTGTGGATACCGATCACGAATGTTACCTCGCGCTTGGACACATTCATGCTCTGTGGCGTCCCAAAGATGGGCGTATCAAGGACTTTATCGCCACGCCTAAAGTAAACGGTTATCAATCGCTTCACACAACCGTGTTTTGCCTGGATAACCAGCTAGCGGAAATTCAAATTCGCACGCATGATATGCAACGTACCGCAGACTATGGTATCGCAAGCTACTGGTATTTGCGTGAACGTGTTCTGGGCAAAGACCCTAACACGCCGAATAGCTGGCGTCTCCCTTACCACGAGATGGTTGGGTGGATCGAGCAGTTGCGCGAATGGCAACGCGCTCTGCCGCAAGGTGCCGATGAATTTGTCGAAGCGGTCAAAGGAGACATTTTTGAAGAGCAGATTTTTGTGTTTACCCCGAAGGGTGAAGTCAAAGACTTACCCCGTGGCTCGACACCGCTCGATATGGCCTATCGCATTCATACAGATTTGGGCGATCATTGCGCGGGCGCACGCATTATTACAAATATGGATGATTCAGGTCGCCTCGTGACACGTCTCGTCCCCCTTGACTATGAGTTAAAGGGCGGCGAGATCGTGGACATTATGGTCAATCGCACCATTCATCCCACGCGCGACTGGCTCTCGTTCGCACGCACGGCGGCGGCACGCACAAAAATTCGACGGTATCTGAAAACATATGAACGCGAGATTAATCTGCAACTTGGACAGGAACGCCTGGATATGGCACTCAAAGCGGCACGCACTCCCGGTCTGAACGAGCAGGCTGAAGTACTCTTGCAACATATTCGTACTGATGATGTTGCAGCGAATGATACACTAAAACAGTACGCAACGTTGGAAGACATCTATGTCGCACTGGGGCGTGAAGACTTGTTGGTAGAACAAGTTATGAGTTATCTCATGCCATTTCTACAGCAGTACGATCTGCAACTCTTCGATGGTGCGAAGGCACGTGACCAGAAAAATGGTCATCCCAAAGGCGAAGATGAGAAGCAACAGTTGCGCTCGGTCACTCTTGCTTCCTGTTGTTGTCCTATTCCTGGCGATCCGATTGTTGGTTCATTTACACCAAGTAAGGGTATGCAGATTCATCGCAGTGATTGCCGTGTGTTGCAACGCCGACGAAGTAGCAAAAACGGGCTAGTCGAGGTCAACTGGCTTCAAATCGAACCGGACCATTACCTGACACCCGTAACGATTGTGGCCCATGACCGCTCTGGCCTACTACGAGACGTGGCGGCGGTGGTTGCCGATGCAGGGGTAAACATGACAATGGTCACGTCCATGACGAATGCCACATTGCAGAAAGCTGTCATTACGGCTACACTAGAAATAGCAGCGGCGAACGGCGTGCTTGACCAGATTGAACGCATCTTCCGCCGTCTACGCCAGGTCAAAAACGTGGTCAGCGTAGAACGAGCCGTGAACGCGAAATAGATAGAATTGCTAACGAGAATATAGATATCATCATGGTTGAACGATTTGTAGAACATTCTGCGTCACCACCTGACTCTTTAGAAGACATCGAGCGACTTCTGACGCTGGTACGACGGTACATGACGCCGGAGGAGGTCAATCGTGTCATTGAGGCACTACACCTTGCACAGGAGAAATGCAAAGGTGTTATTGGTGTACGCCCTATTCCGCCCCTGGAACATGCGTTAGCGATTTCTACAATTCTGGCTCAACTTATGCACGCCGATGCCGTTGGCGTTGCCGCTGGACTGGTCTTCGAGGCTGTAGATGCCGACCTGCTTGCGTTGGAAGATGTCGAGCGTGAACTTGGTGCCCCAACCGCGCGTATTATTGGCAGCATGTCGCGCCTCAATATTCTTGAGCGCAAAAAGCAAAGTGTTGCTGGTGCCAACGCGTCTAAGGGCAACGACGAGCGCGACGATGCAGGACAAAATACACCGCTAGAAAATAAAAAACGTCGTGTGCGTGAGGCTATGCGTCGCCAACAGGCCGAGACCGTGCGCAAAATGTTTATCGCGATGGCGGACGACCCCAGAGTCGTGCTGATGAAACTTGCCTATCGTCTTCATGCTATGCGCCTCGTGAACCGGCCTTTGTATGCAGGAGACCGCCAGGACACGCTCACGATGGCTCTGGAGACACGCGAAATTTACGCGCCACTCGCTGGCCGTCTTGGTATGTCACGCGTTGAAAGCGAGTTAGAAGACCTCGCCTTCAGTGTGCTAGAGCCTGAGAAGTACGCGTGGGTACGCGACGAAGTGGAGGAAGAGAGCAAGCAGTGGCGTTCCTATGTCGAGGATGTTTGCACGATACTCCGTGCTGAAATGCAAGCTATCGGCGTCAAGGCTGAGGTGTCCGGTCGGGTCAAACACCTCTACAGCTTCTATAAAAAGCTCCATCGCAGTGCAGGTGAGGTCGAGGACCTGGAAGAAATTAAAAAATCCGCTGACATCAACCAGATTCATGATCTCATCGCGTTCCGTATTCTTGTCGATACCACGCCGGATTGCTACGTTGCGCTTGGACATGTGCATAGTCTGTGGAAGCCCAAAGAGGGACGCATCAAAGACTTTATCGCGAATCCTAAACCGAATGGCTACCGTGCCTTGCACACTACCATCTTTTGTAAGGACGATCATCTTGTGGAGGTGCAGATACGCACACACGAGATGCATGAGACGGCGGAATACGGCGTCGCTATGCACTGGCATTATAAAGATGTAGGTGATAGCGCGTCGTCTTCGGCCAAAGAACTATTGTCATGGTTGCGCCAGATGACGGAGTGGCAACGCGAAATGCATTCGTCCACGACCAGCGATACCGATTTTGTCGAGGCGGTCAAGGATGATATCTTCCAGGAGCAAATCTTTATCTTCACCCCACGTGGTGAGGTCAAAGACTTGCCTGTTGGCTCGACCCCAATTGATTTCGCCTACCGTGTTCACTCGAAAATAGGTGATACGTGTGCTGGAGCGCGTATCATCACCAACTCTGAACATGGCGATGGGGATCGACTTGTGACGCGTATGGTCCCACTCGACTATGAACTGAGAAGTGGTGAGGTTGTCGATATCGTCACCAGTCGTACCGCGCACCCAACCCGTGACTGGTTGAATTTCGCACGGACTGCTGCCGCGAAGAGCAAGATACGTCGCTATCTGAAAATTCACGAACGCCACATTAATATTCAGATCGGACGCGAACGCCTGGACCGTGAATTGAAAGTGCTGGGCGTGCGTGGTGTCGAGAGCATTACTGAGGACGCTGGTAAGTGGCTGTGCGAAGAATATCGCCTGGCTGAATTTGAAGACTTGCTTGCCGCAATCGGCGCCGATGATATACGTCCACATCCGGCAGCGGTCAAGGTGACTGAACGCTGGCAACTACGCGAAGGTAAAGACGCAAAAGAGAGCAAAGAACACGAGGAAATTCCTGGCTTATCGACATCTACCACAAAACAAGGTGGATCGGCAAGCTTAGAGGTCGCAGGTGTCAGTGGTCTCCTGACGAAATTAGCCAATTGCTGCTGCCCGTTGCCCGATGACGAAATCGTTGGCTTTATCAGTCGCGGCAAGGGTGTGATTGTGCATCGCGCCGATTGTCATAACCTCAACCGCTATCGGGAGCGTGAGCAAGAACGCCTCATTCACGTTAGTTGGTCCGGTATGAGTCAGACACGCTATCTCGCACCAATCGTCATTCAAGCTCGTGATCGTCCCGGTCTCATTCGCGATATTGCCACTGTTGTATCCGATGTAGGCGTCAACATGAACTCGGTCAATACCCATTCCAGCACAGGCCGCAGTGGAAACCGCGAGTCAGTGGTTGTCACGACCACGCTGGAAGTAAACGACATGGAGCAACTGCAACGGCTCTTCACGCGCCTTGAAAAAATTAAGGACGTGAGTCATGTCGAACGCAATCTCGGCAAGCGTCCATAAGGATTGATGGTGAATGTTGTACAACACTGTTCACCATCATTGTAGATTTCATATAAAATGTTTAGGGTCATCAGCAGTATACAAAACGTGTAGCATCTTCGTTATACATATAAGGATAATGTTGCTATCTATAAAGTTGGTTCATGAAAAATCTTACTACCGTAAAGCTTCCATATCTCGACGATGAAGTCCCTGCTACAAAAAATACTACTATTTGGTTATGGGTAATCAGCCTCTGTATAGTTGTCTTTTTACTGTCTATTGTGATAAGTGTTGCCCCATTACAGCGTGCAGTTGGTGTTCCGCTTCTATCGCAAAATACTATAAGTGTACTCCTTACTCGCGTGGGAGCGTGGCTTCCTGCCGACTTTCATGTGTTGCGAGATGTGCAACAATCAAGAATAACGACAGGCAATGGTGAATTTCTTCTCTTAATTGCTTTAGCCTTTATCGCATATGGACTATGTGCATGGTGTATTCGCTATAAGCTGTCCCCCAGAGCAAACTATACTTATGTATGCATTATCCTTGCAGGAGGTATTGCCACAGCAGGAGTGATTTTTCTATTCACTCCTGCGTTACTCTCGCAAGATATTTTCGTGTATGCAGACTATGGACGAACAATCGTTGCACATCACTCAAACCCTTACTTTGTACCACCTCTTCAATCATCATGGTCTGACCCACTTACGAAACTCGACATGTGGAACGCGGTCATAAATGCCTATGGACCGCTATGGCTCTACCTGTGCTCGTTCCTATCGTTGCTGCTAGGAGACGAGCCGATCCGTTACATCTTTGCCTTTCGTGTACTGGGTCTACTGATTCATATACTCAATATAGTGCTCATAATCGCTATTCTCCGCGCAATGGGTCAATCGCGTCGTACCGTTGTGCTGGCAGCATTCTTGTATGGCTGTAATCCATTAGTCTTAGTAGAGAGTTGCCTTGATGCTCATAATGATGCATTCATGGTGACGTTTATACTGCTGAGCATCTGGCTTGTGCGAAGAGCAGAGCAGCAAGATTTTACACAATTCAAACGATATGCACTCCCATTGCTTGCTATAACGATGGCTGTGCTCATCAAATTTACCAGTGCGCCACTTGTGGTTCTTTTCCTGGTGTTGCTCGCGCGTAAAACACTCATAAAAACACATGCAAACGCGTTCGCTCAACGGTGGCTTTCCGCTTTGTTCAATGTATATGTAGCAGGGGTGTTCTGTGGGCTTATGATTGTACTCTTTTACATGCCCTTCTGGATAGGACACAGTATCCCGGCTATCGTGAAAAGTTTTTCTTTAGCACCATCTTCATACTTTGCCGAGAACTCTCTGTTGCGTGTATTTTATGAACGAGTGAAGGCTCATGGCTTCCCACCTCATACGTCCTGGCTCTATTGGCCTATCTATGTGTTGTATCACCGTAAGACCTGGGATATCATAAATATGGTGATACTTATAGGGACATTGGGCATTGGAGCAAACTTACTCTGGCGTGTTCCCACCACGCGTAGTATGATATTTGCCGCTTTAGTCGTCTTCGAGGCCGTGCTGATAGTAACTCCATGGTTCTATTCGTGGTATGTGTTATGGATTGTCGCGCTTGCCGCACTTCTTCTGACAGAACATGGTAGCAATACACATAAAATGGTAATCCTGTTCGCTTTGGTATTTTCAGCCTCAGCATTTTTTACCTACATCATGCCCTACTACCTACAATCCTTCGACAGGTGGGGTGCTACGCGTTACCTGCTCACGGATAGTCCGCCTGTGCTTGTCTTACTTGGTTTTCTTGTAATAGGATTTGTGCGACGGAAATGGGTGCGCTAAAGCGGACCCGTACAGGGGTTTGCTTGCATCTCAGCAACCATTATTCACTCCTGTACGGGTCCGCTTTAGCGCACCCACCCCTGACGATTGAGGGCAAGACATTTTTATTCCTATGTTCACTCGTTCATGTCCATAATCGGTCTCTACGTTGGAGCAAGCTATAAAAAAAGCACTGCGTCAATTGGATTTTCCGATTGACGCAGTGCTTTTGAGTTTTATATCAGCCTTTTAGCCACGTAAACGATCTAGCACGGGTGGTTGGCGCAACTTTGCCAATGCACCAGCTTCGATTTGGCGCACGCGTTCACGCGTAATGCCAAGTTCACGTCCGACCTGTTCAAGTGGATGTGCCTGACCATTGCCTAATCCAAAGCGTAACTGCAAGACAAGCTGTTCACGAGGTGTGAGGACCGATTCGAGGACGCGTTGTACTTCGTCCTTGAGCGTCTGCGTGGTCGCGATATCCTCTGGTGACGCTGATTCGGTGTCGGCTAAGACATCACCCAACTCTTGCTCTTCATCCTCGCCGACGGGAAGTTCTAGCGAGACGGGAGCACCAGGGGCTGCCTGTAGTTCGACCATACGAATAGGGTCCAGTCCGGTCGCTTCCGCCAGTTCAAGCTCGGTTGGTTCGCGCCCAAGTTCTTGAAGGAGACGTTGCCGTTCACGACGAATACGATTTAGAGCGGTATTGACATAAACAGGAAGGCGAATAGTACGACCCTTGTCGGCAACTGCACGACTAATGGCCTGGCGAATCCACCATGTTGCATGTGTGGAGAAGCGATGACCTCGACGCCAATCATAGCGTTGAACTGCACGGATAAGCCCGATGTTGCCTTCTTGAATGAGGTCCAGGAGCGAGAGGCCACGTCCGACATAACGCTTGGCAATGCTGACAACGAGACGCAGATTTGCGAGTACAAATTGCTTGCGTGCATCGCGATCACCATTCTCTATGCGTTTCGCGAGATCAATTTCTCGATCATGCGTAATCATAGGGACGCGTCCAATTTCGCGTAGGTAGGTCATCACGGCATCGGACTCGCCTGCATCGGTAGCATTCGCTGAGTTTTCGTCTTGCTCTTCCGAGCGACGACGACGCATCATTGTGCGGCGTGCAGGTGGTTCCGTTTCTGGTACGAGTGCGGCGGGAATGGCTGGGAGAGGTTCGGTGTCTAGTTCGCGTGTTTCCTGGGGCAGGTCTTCCTGCACCTCAGGCAGGTCCTCCATTTCCAGGGAAGCAGGTTCCAAACTCGTCAAATCTTCTTCAAGTTCTGGCTCGTCTTTCCCCTCCTCTTCTCCATCTTCTTGCGTATAATCCAGGTCTTGTGGAAAAAGCTGTTCAACAATGTCGAACGGCTTCTCAAGACCAGTCGCAGCTTCTGAGTTGTTCAAGGTAAGCGTTGTTCCCGTCATGGCACGCTCTAAGTCAATCATTGTGCGCCCTCCATGAAAAGTAGTATCCTAAGCAGCAAGATACGTCGTTCGTCAGTCCGGTCAGTCCCCTACACCGAGAAAAAACAAGCCGTTGCAAGCGAATTGTTTTGACTAAGTGTTGCCGGGAGGAAATCAAGGACACGCATCCTATTTTAGTTAGCGTGTTTGTAAATACACATACTAAAACAGCATGAGACCGGAAAATATTCCATGCCCTCATTATAACGCATCTTGGCCTATCATTCTAGTCCCTAAGAGGCCCATTTGTCCTAGTTTTCGCAAAGAACATATTTCTTCTTCCTTTTTATACGTTTGAAACAAGACGAAAGTGGCAATGTTACGAATAGAGTCCATAATTCAGTACGCCCTTGTTAAGATGATGCATCTTGGGCGTACTGAATTATGGACTCTACCTATTTGCCAGACGTGAAACATTTTTAGGTTACACATCGTGTCCTTAACAGGAATCTAGTTTCAGATTGCTGTCTGAAGCCACTTACGACGATGTCGCTGCCCATAATAGAAAGCAGAAAAAGCTATGGTTGTATTCGCATCCTTATTTGGTAGACTCGCTCAGAAACTTTCCCCTGACGCCATCGGCGAAACGCTTTCCTCGCATGTTGGGGCTGTACCCAATCCGCTGAGCAAACGTAGCAAAACACTTGAGCCACGTATCCGTGATGCGAAAGTGTTTCACAGTGTCTGTCCCTATTGCGCCGTTGGCTGTGCGCAGCTTGTCTATGTCAAAGATAACAAGGTTATCGACATCGAAGGAAATCCTGATGGCCCCATCAATCAAGGCTGCCTCTGCCCCAAAGGGAGCGCGAGTCGTCAACTTGACTACAACAATAATCGCTGGACCACTGTGAAATATCGCGCACCTTACGCCACAGATTGGGAGGACAAACCCCTCGACTGGGCGATGGAGCGCATCGCACAAAAAGTCTATGAGACACGCGAGGCAACCTTCCGTGAGACGAATGATGATGGTAAGCCCATTAACAATACAACTGCGATTGGTTCACTTGGTGGTGCCACACTCGATAATGAAGAAAACTATCTCATCACCAAGTTCTTTCATTCGTTAGGCATGGTGGCAATCGAGAACCAGGCCCGTATATGACACAGTGCCTCAGTGCCGGGTCTCGGCGCAAGTTTCGGTCGTGGTGCCGCTCAAAATTTTCAACAGGACTTACAGAATAGTGACTGCATCTTAATCGAAGGCAGCAACTTCGCGGAGGCCCATCCAGTAGGGTTTCGCTGGGTTATGGCTGCCAAAGAACGCGGCGCGACAATCATTCATGTCGATCCGCACTTCTCGCGTACCTCGCAAATGGCTGATATCTACGCGCCCATTCGTGCTGGTACAGATATCGCGTTTCTTGGTGGCATCATTAACTATCTTCTGCAGAATGAGTTGTACTTCAAGGAGTATGTCCAGGCATATACAAATGCATCGTTTATCGTGAACGAGGATTTCCAGGATACAGAGGACCTCGATGGCGTCTTTTCTGGCTTGAAAGCTGATGGCAGTGCTTACACAACCGATAGCTGGCAGTATCAGATGACGGAAAAGGGCGACTCGCAAGAGCCAACGAAGCATGCAGCAAGCAAGGCCCATGCTCCAAGTAAGGGAGATACCAACCATCACGATGAGCAGCAAATCATGCCCGATGGTCAGGAAGGACAGGGTTTACTCCCTCATGCACATCCCAGCCAGATCGAGCGTGATGAAACAATGCAACACCCACGCTGCGCATTACAAATTCTGAAACGACACTACGCACGTTACACTCCAGATATGGTCGAGCAGGTGTGCGGTATCCCCCAGGACCTTTTCTATAAGATTGCCAACACTCTTGTAGAAAACTCTGGGCGCGAACGCACCACGAATCTTTCCTATGCTGTTGGTTGGACACAACATACCGTTGGCGTACAGATGATTCGTACCGGAGGCATTCTGCAACTCTTGCTGGGCAACATTGGTCGCCCCGGCGGTGGCATCATGGCAATGCGAGGCCACGCGAACATACAAGGGTCCACCGATATCCCCACACTGTACAACCTGTTACCGGGCTATCTGGTCATGCCCAGTGCTTTACGTGGCGAGTTTGACTTCAAGACCTACATGGAACACAATAGCCAGGATGCTGGCTGGTGGGTCAACTATCCTAAATACTTTGTCAGCTTGATGAAGGCGTGGTATGGTGACGCTGCTACCAAAGAGAACGACTGGGCCTATAACTACCTGCCCAAAATTGTCGAAGACCATTCAGACCTGCCCATGTTCATTAGCATGAAGGATGGCAAGATGAAGGGTTTCTTCCTCCTGGGCCAGAATCCAGCCGCCGGAGGCGTCAATGCTGGCTTCCACCGTGCCGCGATGGAAAAATTGGAATGGCTGGTCATTCGCGACCTCTACGAAATCGAGTCGGCATCATATTGGAAACGCCCCGGCGTCGATCCTACGAAGATACCTACCGAAGTCTTCTTCCTACCTGCCGCGTCACATGTCGAAAAAGAAGGCAGTTTTACCAATACACAACGTCTCGTGCAGTATCGCGATATGGCTATCGAGCCACCAGATGACGCACGTTCGGAAAACTGGTTTATTACCGAATTGTGTCTGCGCATGAAAGAACTCTATAAGAACAGTACACATGATCGCGATAAGCCCATTCAAGACCTGACCTGGAAGTATCGCCGTGAGGGGCCAAAGCAGGAACCCGTCGTCGAAGATATCGTGAAGGAGATCAATGGCTATACAGTGGCTGACAACAAGGTAGTCAAAGATTACACAAAACTTCAAGACGACGGTAGTACTGCCTGTGGCTGCTGGATTTTCAGTGGCATTATGCCCGAAGAAGGCAATAACCTGTCACGTCACCGCAACCCTGATAACTATGTGAGTCTCGATTGGGGCTTTACATGGCCTGCCAATCGTCATATTCTTTATAACCGTGCTTCGGCAGACCCGGATGGTAAGCCGTGGTCGGAACGTAAGAAATATGTCTGGTGGGACCCTGAACACGCAAATGATGATGGTACAAAGGGACGTTGGGTTGGCTATGATGAGCCTGATTTCCCTGTGACCAAGGCCCCTACTACAAAGGCGAATCCACATGGTTATGGAATGGATGCTCATTCGGGTGCCGATCCATTTACAATGATTAACGAAGGTCGAGGTAGGCTTTTTGTGCCAAGTGGACTGACTGATGGGCCACTTCCTACGCACTATGAGCCGATTGAGTCGCCCGTTCACAATGCACTCTACCCGAAACAGGATAATAATCCAGTGGTGAAATATTGGGACCGACCAGATAACCCAAGAAATGGCATGGACAACCCAGATTTCCCCTATGCCATCACCACCTATCGTCTGACCGAACATCACGTCGGTGGTGCCATGTCGCGCTGGGTGCCGTGGCTCTCTGAACTACAACCTGAACTGTTCGCTGAAATCAGCGAGGAACTGGCGGCAGAAAAGGGCGTCAAGATGGGCGATTGGATTACCATCTGGACCAAGCGCGGTGAGATTGAGGCAAAGGCCATGGTCACGCAACGCATACAACCTTTGCAGATGAAGGGGCGCACCGTCCATCAAATCGGCCTTCCGTTCCACTGGGGCTATTCAGGCGTGGTGAAGGGTGATATTGCCAATGACCTCTTACTCCTGGTTGCCGACCGCAATGTCAGTATGCATGATGCGAAATCGTTTAGCTGTAATATGCGTGCTGGTCGGCGCTCTCATCAAGAGCAAGATGGTAGTAATGTAGGTCGTGAAATGCCTGTTCGCTCGTACTATACAAATCCGCCACAAGGCGAGAAGTAGGTAGGGAAACAAAAATGAAAGAACTACCAGTTATGGCGCAACACGGATTTTTTACCGACACTACGCTTTGTATTGGCTGTAAAGCGTGTGAAGTTGCGTGTAAGCAGTGGAATCAGTTGCCTACTGATGGGTATAAGCTGACGGGTCATAGTTACGATAATACAACCGCCCTATCGTCTACAACATGGCGACATGTGGCGTTTGTTGAGCATACACGTCCTGCTGATGGCAGTGGAAAGATGGTCAACTGGCTCATGATGAGCGATGTGTGCAAGCATTGTACGCATCCTGGCTGTATGGAGGCATGTCCAACTGGAGCACTTATTCGCAATGAGTTCGGCGATGTCTATGTACAACCGGATGTGTGCAATGGCTGTGGCTACTGCGTGCCTTCGTGTCCTTTTGGCGTAATTGGTCGTAACGCGGAAACTGGCAACGCCGCAAAATGTACGCTGTGTTATGACCGTCAAAAAGATGGTATCGAGCCAGCGTGCGCGAAAGCCTGTCCTACTGCTTCAATTCAATTTGGCGAGCTGAACGAATTGAAGGAGAAGGCAAAAAAACGCGTTGCCGTGCTTCAAGAGCGCAATGTACCAACAGCTTATCTGTATGGTGTTGATGAGCAAACCTCTGTCGGCGACCTCAACGCGTTTTTCTTGTTAACCGACCGGCCTTCTGTCTACAACTTGCCAGAGACGCCGAAGTTGCCACAAAACAATGTGTTGCCTGGTTTTGTCGCCAGTGCTATCGCCGCAACATTTTTGACGGTTGCTACAGCTTTCTCTCTATGGAAAGGCAAGTCGTAGGGACCACGTTTACGGCGTCCAGAGGCAATTCATTGCCTATGTATCATTAACAAAACTGGGTGAAATAATCGCGCGCAATGAATTGCGCTGTGGACGCCGTAAACGTGGTCCCTACGACAATCATAGAGTAATGGGGAACAATAAAATGAACAATTCTAATGGAAAACAACCACAACATAGTGGCGACATTGCTACTGTCATTCAACCCAACCTGCGTGGAACGTTAGCCGGAGCCAGTAAACAATGGTCTGGTGAGCCGAGTACATACTACAATTTGCCGCTTGTGAAGAAAGCGCACTGGGGCTGGGAAATCGTGCTCTATTTCTTCCTCGGCGGTATCGCGGGAGGTTCCTATCTGGTAGCGACATTAGCCGATTTCTTCGGAATAGATAAAAATCTGGTACGTGCTGGTCGCTATCTTTCCTTTGTATGTATTCTTGCCAGCCCCATTCTTCTCATCATGGACCTCGGACGACCAGAGCGTTTTCATCACATGTTACGTGTACTCAAGTTCCGTTCTGCTATGTCGCTCGGTACATGGGGCCTTTCCCTCTTTGGCCTCTTCTGTGGCTTTACTGCTGCCCACCAGATGGCGAAAGACGGTTTCTTAAACTGGTTTCCACTTGTGGCACGTATCATGAGAGCATTGCCAGTGAAGGTTATCGAGGCACTCGGAGCCTTCTTTGGTCTCTTTGTCGCCTCCTATACTGGTGTCTTACTCTCTTCCACCGCCGTGCCTATCTGGGGGCGAGCAAAGCACATTCTTGGTCCTCTGTTTCTCACTTCGGGTCTCTCGACAGGGCTTTCCGCCCTGTCCCTTATCCTCTCGTTTGGACGTTACAAGGGACAGCACGATACACTTGAACGTTTAGATCGTGCGGAAATCATCGCACAGGCCACCGAGTTGGGCTTTATTACTGCCCTCGTTCCCACTCTGGGACCGCTTGGGCGACATCTTTTCAAAGGCAAAACGGGCCAACTCTTCACCATTGGCACAATTGGAGGTGGCTTGCTCTTGCCTTTGAGTATGAAATTAGGGTGGAGAATCAGCAAAAAGACCACACCCCCTTCCATCGTAATGACTACCTCACTTTTCGTCCTCATTGGTGGATTGATTCTACGCACTGTCTGGATACTGGCTGGACGTAAGTCTGCCGATGATCCACAGGATACACATTATTATAATGACGTGGAATGGAACGAGCGCAAAAGATAATAGAAGCAAGATATCCACGAGACCAACAAAAGCCCCAAGCGGGCTTTTGTTGGTCTCGTGGATATCTTGCTTTGCAAAAAACATGATCTACAATGCTGTGGTTTGCGTAGGAAATAATGAATGCGCATTGTATCGTTTGCTGTGGTAAAATAGCGAACATGAGTATAGATGCACACCACTTACATGTGGCAATTAAACGTATCGACACAAGTTTACCATTGCCCACCTATGCTACGGCAGGTTCAGTTGCGTTCGATCTGCTATGCCGCGAGGAGACAGAGATTGCTCCGCGCAAATTAGGCTATATTCCAGGCAATGTGATTGTGCAAACACCGCCAGGATACATGCTGCTTCTGACAATGCGTAGTAGTACGCCACGCCGGAAAGGGCTACTAGTGCCGCATGGTATGGGTGTGATTGACCAGGACTATTGTGGCGACGGTGATGAGTTAATGATACAAGTTTACAATTTCCGTGAAGAAGCCGTCACAGTACAACGCGGCGAACGTATCGCACAGGGGATGTTCGTGCCTGTCTCGCATGTTGTGTGGGACGAGGTAGACTTGGTAGGCAAGGGACGTGGGGGATTTGGCAGTACAGGAAGCTAAAAAGAGGTCAGGAATGATTGTACCAGATTATTACGCGCGGTTAGAGGTGTCATCCAATGCGACGCCTGAGCAAATTAAGGCAGCATACCGTCGTCTTGTACGGTTGCACCATCCCGACCTGAATAAGCAAGCTAAAGATACCCATATCAAACAACTCAACGAAGCCTATGGAGTGTTGAGCAGTACCACGAGACGGGCAGCCTATGATGGTCTACGTGCTGAAGAACAACGTGCCGCCGTCATTGCCGATACTATTCGTCGTCAGCAAGAGGCCGCACGACGCAAAAAAGCCGAAGAGCCAAAGATGACCTGGATGCAAGGCGCAGTTGGCTTTGTACGCGAACTTCGGAAAGCATTACGCGAAGAATAAAAAAAGTTAGCAGAACAAGGCAATATGACAGGGTGGCACACCCTATCATATTGCCTTGTTCTGCTAACTTTTTACCCATTTGGTGTACCAGTACCACCGCTACAAGCAGCCCCTTGTTCCTGTGTCTGTGGCCCTTGCTCATAATACTTCAAAAATTGAGCAAGCCGAGGATCACTCGCGCTTGTAACCTTCAACTGTACACCCCATGCAGAAATGACCACTGGCGAAGGCAGATTAGGATAAGGCGAGAGCAAGACATAGCTATGTCCACTTGCTAGACTTGTTAATGTACTAATATCTTGTGATGATAATGTTGGTTGATAGGTGATCCAGACCGCTCCGTGCTCCATAGAATGAACCGCGTTCTCGTTCGCGATAGGTTGAGTGTAGATGCCACAGTTCTGCCATACTGCATTATGGTTTCCTCCAACGGGAGGCACTTGCGGATAATTCACTGTACCTGTTACATGCTGCCGACTCAAATTGCCATAAGTGACAACACCCGCAATTTTTCCTGTCGTGCCGGGGTCTGTACTACTAGTTTGCGAACGCACAACCAGGAAAATTACAAGCACAATGAGTAAGGCTGGAACGAGAATAGTACCTATCCAAAATACAGGACCACGCCGCTTATTTGCTACACGATAACGTTGCTTGCTCGTGGATTTAGGCTGTGTGGTGAGCTTTGAATTTGCCTCTTTCCTTCTTTCGGCTGCCGACGATTTCTTTCCGCGTCGGTCTTTCGTAGTGGTTTTCATATACGTTGCTTTCTGCCTGTCTTACATGGAGAGTTTTTCATTTTCCCATATCATAAGGCAAGCGAATGGTTATTTCAAGGGGGAGGCGTATTACGCCGCCCACGCCTTGCCATCAGGTCCGGCAGTCAGTAATTGTGGACCATGTTCCGTAATCGCGACAGTATGCTCAAAGTGTGCGCTTGGTTGACTGTCCTGCGTGACAATCGTCCAGCCATCGGCGAGCATTTTGTAATTCTTGACGCCCATGTTGACCATTGGCTCGATGGCAATAACCACCCCTGGTACCAGTTCAAAATCGCCATACAACTCGTATTGACGTGTATAATAGTTGGGTACCTGCACAGGTCCCCACAACTCACGTCCAATGCTGTGTCCCACCAATCCCTCGACGACGGAAAAGCCAGAACGTTTGACATATGCCTCAAGCTCTATCGCAATCTGGCTCCATTTCCGACGTTGCGGAATCAGTTCTATCGCGCGATGCAATGACGTTTCGGTTACATCAAGCAGCTTTTGTTTCCTTGCGTCAATCTTGCCCACAGGACGTGTTACAGCGGCATCACCACACCAGCCATTCAGCCGACAACCAATGTCGATGCTGACGATATCGCCCTCTTTCAATATGCGTGTGCCAGGAATACCGTGTACAATCTGCTCATTCACAGAAATACACGCCGCAGCCGGAAAAGGAGCCTTTGGACCCGGCACGCCCTTAAAAAGTGCCTCGGCATGGTTATCCGCGATCAGCTTTTCGACTGCTGCATTAATTTCACCTGTTGAGACCCCTGGCCTCACCAGCTCTGCTGCTACCTGATGGGCTTGCCACACGAGCAAGCCAGCCTGACGCATCAAGGCAATCTCTTCCGTCGATTTGATATCATTTGTCATAATCTATACCTTGTTAATGCTTTTTTATACGCTGCATAGGCATCATTTCCGAATAGCACAAACATTACCTGTTGCAGACTGCCTGGTTGTTGAATATGCTCGATCACCGTTCTCAGCGCGATAGGGGCCGCTTCGTCGATGGGATAGCCATAAACGCCTGTACTGATCGAGGGGAAGGCAATACTTTTCAGTGTGCGTTCCTCAGCCAGTTTGAGACACGTTTCATATGCACTGGCGAGCAGACGCGCATCTTCAGCACGTCCATAATAGACTGGTCCAACAGCGTGAAAGACGTACTGTGCCTTGAGGCGACCAGCCGTTGTCGCGACCGCGCTTCCCGTGGGACAACCATCGTACTGCCTACATTCCTGCATAATAGTTGGACCACCAGCACGATGAATTGCGCCATCAACACCACCACCACCAGCGAGCGCCGAGTTCGCGGCATTGACAATGGCGTCCGCCTGTACCTCTACGATATTGCCTCGTAGCAGTACAAGCGTGACACCATGGATGACTTGCGTTGTCATAAAATCTTCTGGCATAGCTTACACCAATAAACCAAATGGCTCTTCCAACAAGCGTTTGACCTCTTGTAAGAAACGAGCGGCAATGGCTCCATCTATCGCACGATGGTCGGAAGAGAGCGTAACCTTCATGCGGTCGCGCACAACCACCTGTCCATCGACAACGACAGGGGTTGGTGTGATAGAACCAACAGCAAGAATAGCTGACTCTGGCGGATTGATGACGGCGGTAAAACTCTCTACATCAAACATACCAAGATTGCTGACTGTGAAGGTACCACCACTGAAATCCTCTGGGCGAAGCTTGCCCTGTCGTGCGGCCTCCGCCAAACGGCGTGTTTCACGGGCAAGATCGAGCATACTCCTCTGGTCAGCGTTGCGCACCACTGGCACAATCAAGCCCTGTGGCAAGGCTACCGCAACACCCACATTGACCTGCTTTTTCTGCAACAGGCGGTCCTCAGCAAAAGAGACATTCACCTCTGGCATTCGTACCAGTGTGCGTGCCACTGCTTTGACAATCAGGTCATTGAAACTGACCTTGATGGGTGTCGTGTCTTTCGCCGCGAACTCGTTGATTTGTTTACGCAACTCTGCCAACTTACCGGTATCAATCACTATCGTGACGTAGAAGTGTGGCGCGGTCTGCATACTCTGCGAGAGCCGTTTGGCAATAGTACGTCGCATGGTGGTCAAAGGAATTTCCACGATATCGCCAGTGCTTGTGGCAATAGGCGCAGGTATGACAACCTCTGGTTCTGCCTTTGGCTCGACATACGTTTCAGCAAATGGCAACGTGGGTGCAACTGCAACTGGTTGTACTTGTGGCGCAACGGGTGCCGTCACCGCAGGAGTAGCAATCGCAGTCTCTACATCCATCTTGATAATGCGACCATTCGGGCCAGTACCCTGTATGTTCTTGTAGTCAAGATTGTGTTCTTCGGCAAGACGACGAGCAAGGGGAGAGATAAAGACACGTCCGCGCTCTGCTGTTTGTGTCGCACCTTCACGATAAGCAACCTGTGTTTGTCCATCACCTACAACGGAGGCCGACGACTCTTTTACCGCGTAGTTTCCGTTGACTGGCACTGACTTGAGTGCATCGGTGGCTTTCTCAACGCCTACGTTGTCTACCGGAGAAGTAGAGCTGTTCTCCGTACCGGGAAGGGCTTCATCAGCTGTTCCAACAAGAGCAATGCTTGCGCCAATAGCTGCTGATGCACCCTCCGGTACCAGGATTTGACGTAACACGCCGCTTGCAAATGACTCGACTTCGATATTGACCTTATCGGTTTCGATTTCCGCGAGAGGTTCACCCTTTTTGACTGGCTCGCCTACTTGTTTGAGCCAGCGCAGGATTTTCCCCTCTTCCATTGTGTCGCCCATCTTGGGCATTTCTACTGTTTTCATTTCTTCTTACCTATGTGCAACGGCGGATGGCACGATTGCTTTTACCGCATCAATAACGTCGGCCTTTTTGGGAAGAGCGGCGCGTTCCAGGACTTTCGAGTAAGGCATGGGCACATCGGCACCGTTCACATGCTGAATTGGTGCATCCATGTAGTCAAAAGCATGTTCATAAATGAGCGCGGCTAAGCCCTGTCCAGTGCCGTAGTATTTCCAGCCCTCTTCAGCAATGACGACGCGGTTCGTCTTTTTCACAGAGTCAACAATCAGGTCGATGTCGATGGGACGAATGCTGCGTAGATCGAGAACTTCGGCCTCTATGCCTTCTTTCGCCAGGTCTTCTGCCGCTTGCATCACGATGTGAAACATGCGTGAGAAGGTGATGATGGTCACATCGCGTCCAGTCCGTTTAATCTCGGCTTCGTTGATCGGGACGGTATATTCGACGCCCTCATCGGGCACTTCGCCTTTGACATTGTAGAGCAGTTCGTGTTCGATGAAGAGGACCGGATCGGGGTCACGTATCGCCGATTTGAGCATACCTTTAGCATCATAGGGTGTGGCAGGCATGACGACCTTCAAACCGGGGATGTGAGCATAAAAGGTTTCAAGCATCTGCGAGTGCTGTGCGCCACGCTGTGCCCCACCTCCACCAGGCATACGCACGACAAAGGGCAAGGAAGGTTGTCCACCGAACATGTAGCGGAATTTGGCGGCATTATTGATGAGCATGTCGCTAGCGAGCAAACTGAAGTTAATCGTCATCAGCTCAAGAATTGGGCGAAGCCCACCGAGGGCGGCACCAATAGCAGCCCCTGTGATGACCTCTTCCGCGAGTGGCGTATCGCGTACTCGCTTCTCGCCAAATTCTTCAAATAAGCCCTTGGTGACAGCATAGGTGCCACCATAGCCTGCGATATCTTCACCCAGGATAAATACGCGCTCGTCACGCTGCATTTCCTCACGGATAGCTTCGCGAAGCGCATCACGATACGTTAGTATACGCATGACTCTCTAATTCTTTCTTCTATATCAGAACGCTAGCCTGAATAGCGGTGTATGTATTATTTGTGTCGATGCACGATGGCGGTTGAGTTATCAACGAGAATGTCCCTGTACAAGTCTTCCAGGTCGGGGTCTGCACTATTTTCCGCGAACTCGGCGGCGTCCTCTGCGACCTGTGTCGCTTTTTCGTCGTTGGCGTCGAACTCGGCTTGCGTGGCAAGTCCATTTGCGAGTAACATCTTCTCGAAGATGCCTATGGGATCGCGTGTGGTGCGCCAGCTGTGCTCTTCCTCGCGTGTACGATAGTAGGCCGGGTCGGTCATCGAGTGACCACGGAAACGGTAGGTTTTGATTTCGAGCAGCGTGGGACCTTTCCCACTACGTGCATACTCAACGGCTGCTTGCGTGGCCTCATGTACTGCCAGCACGTTCATCCCGTCAACCTGCGCTCCAGGCACACCATACGCGGCGGCGCGAGGTAGCAGGTCGCTGATGGACCATGCTTTTTCAACAGCCATACCCATCGAGTACTGATTATTTTCACAAATATACACAATAGGAAGTTTCCACAGTGCCGCGAGGTTCAGCGATTCGTGAAAAGCACCTTCATCAACGGCTCCATCACCAAAGAAACATACCGCTACCGTGTCTTGTCCTTGATACTGCGCGGCGAATGCGACGCCTGCCGCGATAGGCATTTGTGCTGCGACAATACCATTACCGCCATAGATGCCTAATTCGTTACTCCACATATGCATGGAGCCGCCCTTGCCCTTGCTACAGCCAGTGACCTTGCCAAACAGTTCCGCCATAACCGCGCGTGGGTCCATACCTTTGACAATAGCATGTCCATGTTCGCGATAACTGCACAGGATTTTATCGTCGGGACGGAGCGTGGTGATACTGCCGACTCCAATTGCCTCCTGCCCAATGTACAGGTGCATGAAGCCACCAATTTTGCCGCGTGTATATTCTTCGGCACTCTTCTCTTCAAAGCGGCGGAGAAGTGCCATCTTATAGTGCATTTCCAAAAGTTGTGTACGCGTCAAGCCGGCGAGCGTCGCGTTACTGATCGCCATAGGCCCCCCTATCGTATAAAATGTACATGCAATGCATGTATTGTTTGTTAATCATTTCTCCCCTGACATACCGCATTGTATGCGAGAAAGCCTTCCCAAACACATCGTTGTGTTCCTCTATTTTCTGTTCCTATTTTACCCTATTCATAGGCACTATGCTATAGGGAAAATACACGGTTTGAATGTAGGCAAAAGCTGTACGTATAATAATAATTGTATTCTTACAATAGTTTCTCCTGTTCGTTGGAAAGTAGTTTCTTTTTCAGTCGCTTTCCTTGCCTTCTCCGCTCTTCGACAAGTGCGCGAATAGAGGGCGCGGAAGGCAAGTCTTCGGGCATAGGACCTTGAATAGCTTCTATGGCTTTGCGTACCTGATCGCCGACAAAATAATGCGTATGGTAGTCGTCAATATCACGTTTGTCCCCTTTATCTGACGTGATTGATTTACTGACGCCAGTAAATTGATCGTCTTTAATTTGTCCAACTTGCTCGCAAGCTATCATTGCTTTTTTGATAACCTTCTCGAAGTCCTGCCACTTATTGCCATAACCTAAGAGTGAGCGGCATGAGGTCGCGAGCACTCCAAAACTCAACGCCGTACACATTTTCTTGTCTGATTGAATCAAAGTTTGGTCCTTCGTTTAGCATCGTATTTCCTCTCCCTAATCACGCTTGCTCTCATTTTAGAGCCGCACATTCCACATGTTTTAGTAAATTGAGGCAGAGGGACTCAATGTCTATTATAACCTATATGAATTACCGTGGTCATGGTTTTGCCTCCAGAATAGTGATAGATATGTCCATGGATACAATGAAATAATTATGTAACCTCCATTGTTCTATTACGTAGAAGAAAACATATTCGAGCATGAAACAACTTCTCGTATTTTCAAGCCCTGTTCTGTCCATTCAGCGTGACATAACACTTTTGTCTCACTAGTCAAACGGCGTTGTGCGTGCTATAATAGACATACACAGAATGAAGAGAACCTTTGCGAAAAGTGGGCATTCACCCACTTTTCTGCGTGCCTGGGACTTTTTTCGTCGCACCAGAAAAATTGAGTGTGTTTCAATACGGGCGTAGCGGGAGGACCATGTTTTATGAGAAGCGAATTTCAAGCAGCTATCGCACAATTAATTGCCGAAAAGGGATTACCCCGCGAAGTGGTAATGGAGACGGTTGCCAACGCCTTATTAGCAGCATACCGCAAGAGTTTCATTGGCGGAGATAATATCCGCATTGAAGTTGACAAAAACGGCGAGGTTCATGTATGGGCCTCCAAGCGTGTCGTCGCGCAGGTCGAGAACCCAAACGATGAGGTTTCCCTTGCCGAGGCACAACGTATCATTCATAATGCGGCTCTCGGACAATATATAGATGTTGATTCTTCATCCATCTTCAATCGTATCCCGACGCAGACGGCGAAACAGGTTATTCTACAGCGCATTCGTGAAGCTGAGCATGAGCATCTCTATGACCAGATCAAGAACTGGATTGGTGAGATTCGTCTCGGCACACTGACACGCAAAGACCCAGGGCGAGGCTGGCTACTCGACTTCGACCTTGATAAAGCTGACAAAGTAGAGGGCATCATGCCAATGACGGAGGAGGTTCCCAGCGAACGCTATCGCGTGGGACAGCGTATCCGCGTCATGGTCTACGATGTACGCCGTATTCCTGGTCGTATGCTACAAATCCTGGTATCACGCACACACCGTGACCTTGTACGTCGCTTGTTTGAGTCCGAGGTTCCAGAAATCTACGAAGGGACCGTCGAGATCAAGGGTATCGCGCGTGAGCCGGGGAGTCGCTCAAAGGTCGCCGTTGTCGCGCATCAAGACGGTTTGGACCCGATTGGCTCGTGTGTGGGTGTACGTGGATCACGCATCAACAACATCGTGCATGAGTTGAACGATGAGAAAATTGATATCATTCAGTGGAGTGCTGACCCCGCGGCCTTTGTAAGCTACGCATTGAGTCCTGTAAAACCTTTACGAGTTGACCTGCGCGAATCAGACCATACAGCCCTCGTGACCGTGCCTGAACGCCAGTTATCTCTCGCCATTGGGAAAGATGGTCAGAATGCTCGTCTTGCCGCCAAGTTGACTGGTTGGCGTGTTGATGTAACAAAACCTGCCGAGGGTGAGGTCTATGAAGAGCAGCAAAACGATATGGGGGGGATGCAAGAAGCCGTCATCTCTCAAGGCCGTCGCGATCATGGGGGTCGCAATGAGCGTGGAGACCGAAACCCACGTCGCTCAAGCCAACGTGGAGGTGGACGCAACCGCTCATCATATGACAACTATGGGGAATAACTAGCCGCATATGATGGAAGAGGGAGGATGCCAGCTATGGCGAAGGTAGAAAACAAGGCACCAGGCAAACAGCAACCGAAACGTCCTAAACACGTTCCATTGCGTACCTGTGTCGCGTGCAAGGAAACAAAATCGAAGCGTGAATTGTTACGTATAGTAAGAACACCAGATGGGCATGTTGTCATCGACGCGACGGGCAAGAAATCTGGTCGTGGTGCCTACCTCTGCGCTCGTCTCTCCTGTTGGGAAATTGCGCTCAAAAAGAAACGGCTTGAACAAGAATTTGAGATTTCCATTCCCGAAGAAGACCGGGCCGCGCTCGATGCTTACGTTGCAACACTGCCGAAAGACTAAACATAGGGATGGCAAGGGTACATACAAAATAGACGAACGCCCACAAGGGGCGTCCCTACTATAGACCTCTTCCATCTATGCTTATTATGTATAGTAGGGACGCCCCTTGTGGGCGTTCGTGAAAAAGCTAGAGGCATCCGTGAAAAGATACAGTTGCAAGGATACGCGGACTGTACTATACTAGATACTACCATTGTCACCTATTTACGCCTTGAAACGCGTGAAAGCATTCATTATAAGAAATTTATGCGTCATTTTATCTCTACTCTTGAGAAAGACACAGCCCCTCGTCTACAGGACCAGGTAGCGATTGATTGCGGAGCATTAGCTATGAATATGTAGTCCATAGCCACTACGCCGGAGAGCGCAGACATACATACCTGAAACTGCACTAACGAGGTTCTGTCCCCTATTCCCTGTTTATTATGGAAGGAGTGGGTGGCAGACCTTTTTTGTGGCTGTGAAGAGATTTCCGTTTTTGTCGCCATTCGTGGCGCATCGCTCGATAGAAGGGGGTCTTTTCATGAAAGACACAAACGAATTACCAGAAGGGACAGAGCAGGTCAAGCAACCTAAACCAAGAGCGTCTGCACGTCCCAAAACAGAAAGTGCCACGTCTGCCGGTCAGGATGCGAATGCGCGACCACCAGTACGGCGTCGAACGTCACCTCCCACAAACACAGCAACGAGTGTCTCAGCAACACAGAACGGATCAGATATCGCTACTCCTACACAAAACAATCCAGCAATACCGGCACAAAACGGAGCTGAAACTCCTGCATCTACAACACCAGTACACCCACCAGTTCAGCGTGTTGAATCAGCACCAACGCAACGTGACAGTGGCCCTGTACAACCACGTCCTAACAGTGCGCCACGTCAAAACTACACGCAGGGGCAACGTCCTAACAATGCTCCGGGGCAACGTACTGAGGGGAGTCCACGTCCTGCCTATCGTTTTGAAGGCGGACAGACGCAGCCACGCCCCAATTTTACACCTGCCCAGCGACCTGATGGTGGACAGAGGCAGGGCAATCCACCCATGCAACAACGCTCGAATGGACCGCAGCAACCGAGGCAAGGTGGAGCACCAATACAGCAACGTCCGGCTGGTCCAAATGCCTACCCACAGCGATTGGGTAACAATCCGACACCACAGGGACAACGGCAACAAGGCAACTTCGCGCCACGACCAGCCAATCAGAGTGGTACAACCTATCCACCATCGACGCAGCAGCGAAGCGGTGGTCGGCCAGGCAGTTCTGCCCCCAATGGGACACGGCCTGCCTATGGAAACAATCATAGTGGGAATGGGAATGGACAAGGGGGACATGGACGCCCAGGAGCCAATGGTGGGCGGCCAGGACAGGGGGGCGCACCCACACAACGTCCACAGGAGCGACGTGCGGCTGCCGTTAAAGAAAAGGTCACAGGCCCTATTGCTCTTCCACCACAGATCATGGTGAAAGACCTTGCCGACTTGCTCAAAGCAACGCCCAATGAGGTCATTAAGGTTCTCATTAGCAACAAAATCTTCGCGAACATCAACCAGGTCATTGAGTACGAAAAGGCGGCAACGGTCGCCAAAGAACTCGGTTTTGAGCCAAGCCCAAGCGAGAACACGCCAACAACAGGAACGCAGGGCACAACCGTTTCTGCGAACGAAGCGATGATTGCGGCTCGTGATGATGATGGTACCGTCGTCATTCCACCAGTTGTCACGATTATGGGACACGTCGATCACGGCAAAACCTCTCTCCTTGATACCATTCGCAAGACGAAGGTCGCGGCTGGTGAGGCTGGCGGTATTACCCAGCACATCGGTGCCTATCAAGTTGAGGTCAACGGTAAAAAGATTACATTCCTTGACACTCCTGGTCACGAAGCATTCACCGCCATGCGTGCCCGTGGTGCGCAGGTAACGCATATCGTTATCATCGTGGTCGCGGCAGACGATGGCGTGATGCCACAAACGCGCGAGGCCATCTCGCACGCGCAGGCCGCGAAAGTGCCAATTATTATCGCGCTTAACAAAATAGACAAAGCCAATGCCAACCCGGACCGTGTGAAACAACAACTCGCCGAAATGGGCGTCGTGATTGAGGAATACGGCGGCGACATCATCTGTGTTCCCGTTTCCGCACGTAGAGGCACAGGTATTGACGAACTCCTTGACTACATCCTGCTGGTAGCCGAAATCCAGGACATCAAGGCGAATCCAAACCGTCTCGCAACGGGTGTCATCATTGAGGCCCGCCTGGAAAAGAACTCTGGCCCAACAGCGACCGTGCTTGTACAGCAGGGTACACTGAAGATGGGAGACAATATTCTCGTCGGTGCCATCGCGGGCAAGGTTCGCGCCATGTTCAATGACCGGGGCAAGCGTATTCAAAAGGCACCACCAAGCACGCCCGTCAGCATTATTGGTTTGCCAGAGGTGCCGCAAGCCGGCGATCAACTTGAGGTTACAGCCGATGAGAAAACCGCCAAGCAACGCGCACAACTAGAAGCCGAGAAGCGTAAGAACGAGAGTACTCCACTTGGTCAGGTCAGTCTTGACACACTGTACACACAGATGCAAGAGGGCAAGGTCAAGGAACTCAATATCGTCCTCAAATGTGACGTACAGGGTTCCGCCGAGGCACTCAAGAACGCGCTGAGTAAACTGAGTGAGGAGAACATCAAGGTTCGTCTCATTCACGAGGGCATTGGCAACATTAGCGAGACCGACGTACATCTTGCTGCGGCATCTGATGCGGTGGTGATTGGCTTTAACGTCAAGGCCGACGGCGCGGCTCAACGCCAGGCACAAAAAGAGGGCGTTGATATTCGCTACTACAACGTCATCTATAAGTTGACTGATGAAATCCAGGCCGCATTGACTGGTATGTTGGAGCCAACGTACCACGAGGTCATTGAGGGTCATGCCGAGGTTGTCCAGACATTCAAAGCTGGTAAGACAACGGTTATCGCAGGTTGTCGTGTCACTGATGGCAAGTTGACTCGTTCCTCACAGGCACGTGTCATGCGCAAGGACGAGAAGGTCCACGAGGGCAAAATCGAGTCCATTCGCCGTGGCAAAGACGATGTGCGTGAGGTCGCAACGGGCTATGAGTGCGGCATTGTGCTTGAGGACTTTACCGCGTTTGAGCCAGGTGACATCATCGAAGCCTTCGCTCAAGAGCGCGTAAAAGCAGGAGCATAAAAGATTTTCAACACATCGGTTGCATACCTGTCCCACATAGGACAGGTATGCAACCGATGTGTTGAAAACACATTAAAGGAAAAAACAATGGCAAATCCACATAGACAAGAGAAACTGGGAGAGCAGTTCGCGGCAGAGCTAAGCGAACTTATGCGTACTCGTTTGAAAGACCCACGTGTGGGGTTCGCCAGCATCACTCGCGTCGAGGTCAGTAACGACATACGACATGCGAAGGTATTTGTAAGCGTCATGGGAACACCTGATGAACAGAAGGCTACGATGAAGGGCTTGAGCAATGCTGCTGGCTATCTCCGTCATGAACTTGCCACCCGTATTCCCTTGCGCTACATGCCAGAGCTTGCATTCAAGCTCGATACGTCGATAGAAGAGGGGGCACGCGTTCTCGAACTCATCCGACAGGCGACGCAAGAAGACGAGGAACGCAGCCGGGCAGCCGCGCAAACAGAAACACATGAGGAAGCATGAGCACCACAACAACGAGTACAGCATTATTGCAACCACAAATAGACGCAACCCTGTTACAACAAGCAATGGCGTTGATCGAGTCAGCGCAACATATTGCCTTACTTGCCCATGAACATCCCGATGGCGATTGTCTTGGCGCGGCACTTGGTTTCGCGTATATCCTTGACGCAATCGGCAAGACATGCGTACCGGCCTGTGCTGATCCTGCCCCTCAGTCGTTCACCTTCATCCCAGGCATCGAACGCCTACAACAGAGCCTCGGCCCCGTTGGTGAGGAGCCATTCGATCTCGTCATTGCCCTTGATGCCGGTGAGTTAACGCGCTATGGTGCATTGTATGAGCGACATCATGCCTTTCTCGATACCGTCACCATTCTCAATATTGACCACCATGTCAGTAGTCAGGGCTGTGGGCGTGTCAATATCATCGACCCTAAAGCTGCTTCGACCACAGAATTGCTTGTACTATTTCAGCAGCAGGCACAACTACCACTGCCAAAAGACGCTGCACAGTGTCTTTTGACGGGTCTCATCACCGACACCTCATCCTTCCAGTTTACCAGCACCACGGCTCGTACAATGGAGGCTGGCGCGGTTGTCGTTGGTGCTGGAGCGATAGCCGAATCAATCGTTGGGCCAATTTATCGCACGAAATCGTTAGCACATGTGCGTCTACAAGCGCAGGTTATTGAGCATATCGAGACTGCCTATAATGGTCGTTTAGCATGGTCATATGCAACAGAGAAAACGCTAGCGGCAGTCGGGGCAACGACCGATATGGACAACAATTTCTCTGGCTTCATCCGTGATATCGAAGGTGTGCAAATTGCGGCTTTCTTCAAAAGCTACGATGAACCGAATATCACGCGGCTCAGTCTGCGTTGCGCGGAACCCTATAACGCGGCTGACATCTGCCTGAGTCTTGGTGGTGGCGGTCATGCACGAGCGGCTGGTGCGACAATTCATAAGCCAATTGAAGAAGCGATTCCCATGGTTGTTGCTGTACTGAAACAAGCCATAGAAAGCACACACGCGTAGTTATGGACGGCATTCTCAACATCCGTAAGGCTACAGGCATGACCTCGCATGACGTGGTAGCAAAAATACGCAAGTTGCTCAAACAAAAGCGTGTTGGGCATGCCGGAACACTTGACCCTGCCGCCAGTGGCGTCTTGCCTATCTGCGTGGGACAGGGAACGCGTGTCGCGGAATATCTTAGCGAGAGTGGCAAAGCTTATCAAGCTGAGATACTTTTCGGAATCGTTACTGATACCTATGATGCCGAGGGAGCTGTTCTTCGCACATATGATACATCGACCCTGACCCTTGCGGAAATCGAGGCCATCCTTCCACAATTTCTAGGTTCACAGATGCAAATGCCCCCACGTTATTCAGCGATTAAGCTACAAGGGCAACCGGCTTATAAACGGATGCGTGCAGGTGAAGAAATCACGCTCACCGCACGCCCCGTTAGCTTCTATCAACTGCACATCCTGGACTGGCAAGCACCACGCTTGACCCTTGCCATTGACTGTAGCAAGGGAACGTATATTCGCTCGCTCGCATACGATCTGGGAGAGCACCTTGGTTATGGAGCGCATCTCTCTTCACTCATACGCACCCGTAGCGGTCCGTTCACGCTCTCGGAAAGTGTCACCCTTGAACAAGTTGCGCAAGCAGTCGAGAACCATACCGTCGAGCAGTTGCTTACATCTGCAGATACCGTTTTAGAGCAGTATCCCGCCATTCACCTTGATGCCTCCACGGTTGAGCGCGTCCTGCATGGCAACAGCTTTCCCTATGATATCCCACCTGCTGAACTTGCCCGCGTCTATGATACACACGGTCAGTTTCTCGCTATTGCAACCTGGAACGCAGAACAACACATGTGGCAACCCAAGAAAGTGTTTCCTAACAAATGAGCAGAACACGATGAATAAACTCATCGTGTTCTGCTCATTTGTTAGAGCATTATTGCTAGCCTCAATAACCTGTGGTAAGATAGGGCCGAAGAACAGAAGAGCGGGCAACCTGCACCCAACATCAGCAAAAGGAACGGCCCACACAGATTATGGAATTTACAACAACCCTGACACCAGAACAGCAACAACGTCCTATTGTTATCACCATTGGTAATTTCGATGGCATTCATAGAGGCCATCAGTACTTAATGCATGAGCTAGACACCATGGCGAATGCACTCGGCGCGATACCTGTGCTCGTGACTTTTGAGCCACACACGCTTATGGTCGTGCGACCAGATATTGACGTGCGCATTCTCACCACGACTCAAGAAAAACTGGCTCTTGCCAAAACCTATGGACATGTTGCCGAAAGCATTCTCATTCATTTTACGCCCACGGTGGTCTCTATGAGCGCAAATGAATTCATGGATAGCCTGTGTAATCGTCTTCGTATTAAAGGGCTGGTCGTTGGGGCAAATTTCAGTCTGGGTCGGAATCGCATGGGTGATACTACCTTTCTTGAGCAGTATGGTCGCGAACATGCCATTGTGATTCGTGCGCTTCCATTGGAAGAGGACACACAGGTACGCATCAGCAGTACGCGCATCCGTGCGCTTGTGAGTGAAGGCCAGATTGAGGAAGCTAATCTGCTCCTGGGACATCCGACACTCATCAGTGGCATGGTGCAGCATGGCGACGAACGGGGACGCTTACTAGGTTTTCCTACCGCGAACTTATTGCCAGAACCGTTTCGACTGGTACCGGCAGATGGCGTTTATGCGGTGCGCGTACATATACCGGGCGAGAAAGAAAGCCATAGTGACGCAACCGCCATTTCCACCGTCTACAATGGTGTAGCCAATATTGGCATTCGTCCAACGTTTAATGGAACAGAACGTAGAATAGAGGTACACATTTTCGATGCCACGCTCGATCTCTATGGCAAACGTCTTGTAGTAGACTTTATCGCCCGTCTGCGAGGCGAACAGAAGTTTTCAGGCATCGAAGCATTGAAAGCACAAATATCCTCTGACGCACAACAAGCGCGACAGAGACTACAAAACTAGGAGGGTGAGCATCTTGAAAGCTCCCCAGAATCCACTGACAAAATTTGAATCGTTTATGCAGCGTATCGTTGAAGGTCCGTTCGCGTGGCTCTTTCCGTCGCGTGTTGAACCTGTTGAGATTGCACGCAAACTTGAACGTGCGCTTGAAAATAATACACGTCTACAAGGTGAGGGCCGACGACTGGCCCCCAATATCTACGACATTTATCTGAGTATCAAAGATCACCAGCAAATGTCGCCGAGTCAGAACATGCTCATTCGTGATTGGCAAAACAATCTCGTAGAATATGCACGTCATCATCATTACACGCTTCGCACCGTGCCGATTCTACGGTTGCACTCCGATAGCTCGTTGCGTGCAGGCATTGTACGTATCGAGACAGAATTGGCGGACCGTCAAAGCGGAAGTCCCGATGGCGGTATGGCAACACAGGCCCTGAGTGCCGAGCAATTAGCACAAATACGCGCACAACTGCCGCAGGGACAACAACTCCCCGGCATACCTGATACACCAGTAACATCAGCACAGCAATCTAGCATACCGCCACGCCCAAGTGCTGTGAGTAATCCAAATATGCCCGCGATGCCTCCATCCGCACCACTTGTTCAGGTGCCACCTGCACAACTTGTCATTCGCTTGCCACAGGCAGGTCAACAGACATATCGCATTGAAAAACCTATTATCAATATTGGTCGCCAGTTGAGTAACGATATTATTGTTGAGGATAAGCGCGTCTCTCGCTATCATGCACAAATAAAATATCAACCTGATGGACAGTTCGCCATCTTTGATCTTGGTAGTACCAACGGCATCACGATTAACGGCACTCCTGGTATGCGCCAACATACACTCCGCAACGGTGATCGTTTCACCATCGGGAGTTACGATTTCTTTTTCGAGCGAAGGTAATCTACTATGCCATTAGATTCTTTCTTGTTAATATTGCGACTTTTATTGATTGTGCTGCTCTATCTCTTTCTAATGCAGGTCGTGATTGCGATTACGCGCGACTTGCGTAAGACAGCAGCAGTGAGTGCCGATGCTGGGCGAAAAACAGCATCGGTACTCGGTCATCTCGTCGTTGTCGATAGTGGTCCCAGTAACATTACACCAGGAACGAGTTTCGAGCTTGAGACGCAGACAAATATTGGACGTGGGCCAACAAACACGATTCAAATTCCTGATACCTTCATTTCTTCGGAACACTCGCGCCTGTGGTATCGCAATGGGCAATGGTTTGTACAAGATGCTGGTAGCGTCAATGGTACCTTCGTCAACAACCAGCCTGCCTATACCGCCTTACCTGCCAAAGTTGGCGATATTATCCGCGTCGGCTATATCCAATTCAAACTTACGCAATAACCACCACTTTATGCTAGATTCGAGAGGTTACTTATACATGGCAAGTCAATCCCCCGGCGTCTTCCGACGCTATCGTTGGACAGAATTAGGACTCCTCGTCATTCCCTTCATGATTTTGATTCTTGAAATGTCACAACTGCTGCTTGCGAACAAAGATCAGACCTCATCGCTTAGCACAAGAAATCTTCCAACCGTACAAGGACTCATTCCCGCGCTTGGTCTCATTGGCGCATTGTTGGTTGCGAATATCATTATGAGTGCATTCTTCCGTAAAGCCGATCAAGTACTGCTGCCACTCGTTGGTCTCCTGAGTGGTATTGGTGTCCTCATGGCAACGCGCTTAGGACCTGACCTTAGCCCATTTCCTGATCCTGCACTGGGAACACGCCAACTCGTATGGGTTGTCTTAGGCATCATTGTGTGTCTCGCAACTCTATTTATATTGCGCAACATCAACTTGTTAGCACGTTACAAATACACAGCAGCATTTCTAGGCATTGTTCTTGTCTGTACAACACTTATTAACACCTTTCGCGTTGGGTTCCGCAATCTTGATGCTCCCACCCATGACCAATTAAATATTGGTCCACTCAACTTACAACCATCAGAACTGCTAAAAATTTGCATCGTCATTTTCTTTGCAGCCTATCTCAGCGAGAATCGCGATATTCTTGCGGAAGGTAGCCTGAAGTTTGGTCCATTTCGTTTACCTCCACTGAAACAGCTTGGACCACTTGCATTAATGCTTGGTATAGCATTACTCCTCTTCCTTTTTGTACGTGAACTTGGACTCGCGTTACTTATCTACGGTCTTTTTCTAGCCATGCTCTACCTGGGAACTGGAAAGACCTCTTATGTCGTGACCAGCTTACTCATTTTTGTTGTGCTTGGTTTCATTGGATATAGCTTGTTTAGCTATGTCCGCGCTCGCTTCGCGGTGGTCCGCATCAATGTAGTCAGTTGGAGCGATGCCAGCGAAAAAATTTATAAGGCTGTTGGTGGTGGTTTCCAGGTCGTGCAAGGCTTAATCGCACTTTCTAGTGGGGGTATCCTTGGGTCGGGGCTTGGGCTTGGACATCCTGCCGGTAGAGGGTATGTGCCCGTTGTGCAATCAGACATGATCTTCACGGCCCTCGGCGAGGAATTGGGTCTCGCTGGACTCTTCGCCATCCTCGCTATTTACCTGTTCATTATCTACCGTGGGTTCCGTATCGCGATTGAAGCTACCGATACCTTCAATCAACTGCTTGCCGCAGGTCTCACATCTATCTTCGCGATCCAGACATTCATTATCGTCGCTGGCAATATGAAGTTCTTTCCATTAACGGGTATTCCACTGCCATTTCTTAGTTACGGTGGTAGTTCAGTTCTAGCCAACTACGTTATTGTCGGCATCCTGCTACGTATCTCATATAACACTGCCGTCGAACGCGATGGCGGTGCGTAACGTGTAGGGGTCTAATTCATTACACCCTCGTAGCGCAACAGAGGCCGAGCGAGGGTGTAATGAATTAGACCCCTACATAGCTTCAAACCTGTGAAGTTGACTCTTCCACTAATTTGCCTATTGAATGTGAATCTTTGACCTGTGCTTCTCGATACTGATGCATGATATGTACCGTTGACACGATGCCGAGCACATGATACTTCTGGGAAAGTGGGGTATCTTCAACAACAGGTGCCCAACTTATATGATGTGTCGTCAACTCTTCCAATGCCTCATCCAGTGACTCCTCCGCATAAATGACCAACATATCCTGCTTCATCGTTTCTTTCACCAGTGTGTTAGCACGCTGCGTTTCTGGCACACGTTCAATATCGGTGAGCGTAAGAATTCCTAGCAATGTTCCTTGCCCATCAAGCACAGGAGCACCACGCAACTCATGTTCCACCAGAATTGCCTTTGCTTGTAGCAACGTTTGTGTGGCATGAAGCTGCACAACAATCGATTCCATTGCTTGCTGCACAATCAATGTCGAAAGCAAGGGAAAAGAGAACTGAAGCCGATGGGCAGGAGAGTCTGCACGCGTCTCAAGTTGACTCGTGTAAATGGTGGTTTTGCCAATAATCAAGTACGAGATGCTCACCGCGATCATCGCTGGGGCGAGCAGCGACAAATTTCCGGTCATCTCGGCAACCATTATCATCACCGCCAATGGTGCATGAGCCACCCCCCCGAAGAGAGCCATCATCCCCACAATCACAAAAGGACCAGGGGTTGGTGGAATACCTGGCAATACATGATAGCACAGTCGCCAGACCAATGCACCCGTCATGCCTCCAATGACCATGCCCGGACCGAAAATGCCTCCCGACCCACCGGAGCCGATGGAAAGACCCGTCGTCAGGATTTTGACAAACGGTAGCAAAAGAATAACCCACAACGGCAACGAGAGCAATCCTGTACCCATACTCACCTGCACCCAGCCATAACCCATACCTAACGCTTGTGGCATTACAAGGCCAATCAAACCAACAAGCAGTCCTCCGATAGCTGGTTTCAGCCAATTCGGTAAACGGAGCCGATGAAAAAGATGGGTAATTCCATAAAATCCATGTGAGTACAACCACCCCAGACAGCCACACAGCACACCTAGCGCAACATAATAGAGTAACTGTGGTGGGGATGTAAACGCGAGGTTCGCAGGAGTCGCAAAAATGGGATTCCAACCTGACCACGACCCGAAGATGCTATATCCGACAATTGAGGCAATCAATGCAGGAATGATAGCTTCAGCCTCTAAATCGTTGGTATACAAAATCTCGGCGGCAAGAATTGCCCCACCTAACGGAGCACGGAAGATAGCACCAATGCCTGCACCAATACCCGTTGCTAAAGCGATACGCCGATCCTGCTCATCCAAACGCAAAATTGTTGCCAGGATTGAGCCAAACCCCGCACTAATCTGTGCTGCTGGTCCTTCACGTCCTGCCGACCCACCGGAACCAATCGTGATCGCCGAAGCCACCAATTTGATCAATGGAATACGTGCTCGTATGGCTTTGCCTTGATGAAAGGCTGCAATTGCCGCATCCGTTCCGTGTCCCTCCGCCTCTGGTGCAAACTTGAATACAATAATTCCTGCCGCCAATCCACCAAGTGTTGTGACAATTGGCAGTAGCCACGGACGCGCCGATGCCCAAAAGGACATAATGACGGTTGAACCTTCTCCGGCTGGCTCCGGCGGCTGATATCCTACCAGCCCTCCAAGCAAGAGCGTTGTAGAAAAATGGATAGCCTCATAAAATGCAATCGCACCTACACCTGCAATCACTCCAATAAGCGTGCTGATGCACAACCATTTGAGAAGATACCGTGGACTCTCCAGGTTTTGCATAAAACGCCGTAGCGGAAAACGTGGTTTGATGATTGAACGTAAGAAAGCTGTATTCATATGAAATCTCCTATATGGGCCTGTAAGAACCGATGTATCGCATCCTTCGCTTCTCGACACCCGAACAAGGACGCGATACATCGGTCCCCACAACATACATTTCCATCAATAATGGGTGGTTGGTCACTCAATAAAGAGCCAAAAAGAAAGATTAAGATGGGCGCACTCCTATACCAGCAAGAAACTGGTGGGCAATCTGTGATGCCTGTTGAGCAATCTCATGTTCAGACCAGCCCAGCACACGGGAAGAAAGTATATAAGACTCGGTAAGCGATAGCACGAGTAGTGCTGTTGCTTCAACACTAACAACATGAATTTCTCCAACGTTTTGACTCTCTTCAAGTACAAGTGCGATGATCGCCAATTCATCTCGTAAAAGCTTTGTCGCTTCAGCTTGGAATGCTCTATTCACCCCATAAAGTGCACTCATATACACATTAAAACTATCACTATCTTCCTGTGCGAGCGAGATAAAAGTATGAAAAAGGTGTTCGAGACGCCTCTCAAGCGGTCCCGGCACGGCAAGTGCAGTTCGTACACTCGTAAGCTGCTTTTGGGCTATTGAACGCAACATCGCAAGAAATAGTTCGCGTTTATTCTCGAAATAGAGATAAATCGTTCCCTTGCCAATTCCTGCTTGCTCCGCGATTAGGTTAATGTTGGCCTGGTCAAAGCCTAAACGCGCAAATTCGCGTGCAGCTTCACGCAAAATATGTTGTCTGGTAGCCTCGCGCATCTGCTCATCAATAATCTTTGGCACGCTATCCCTCAACATTCTATAGCTGTAATCTGTTTCTTTCCTTAGTATACTTCATAAATGGGTAGCAAGTCAATAAAAAATTGGGAATGAAGGCACCTCCCCAGGTTTTTTCCTTTTGGCTCTCTTGTTTGTTCATGGAACACATGCTATACTGCACAAATAGTACGGTTATAGCGGATACGACACAAAAAAGAGTTGGCGTAACATGGGTCAATATCGACAATGGTTGCACTATCGGCATGTGAATCAGCAACTACAATTACAAAAAGAACAACTCACACAAGCATTGACGCACCTTCGGGAACATATCAACGCCTCCGATGCTCACTCGCTTACTGCCGATAACTGTGTAATACAAGCATTGACGCTCTATACGAAAACACGCTCTATGCCTTTGGAAACATTGGTGGTGGAACACCTCACTGAAAATGGGCATAGCCACCAGCCAGAAATTATCTCACAAGCTCTATTTGACCATAGCCGTCTGCCCAATTTTGAGCCATTGCACGATAAAGCCACTCAAGAAACAGCCCTGCCCAGGCGACCCGCAAATACCTATGCGCCACTTCCACCTATTCCGCACAAGGCAATTGACCTTGTTCCAGAGGACACCAACACTCTATCTGATGAACACGCACCTACGGAGCCACAAATCGCCCTTCCTTGGTGGCTCCACAAGGCCGCCCTTTCTGCTACACAGAGCACTTCATTGGATGCACAAAGTGTTCGCACGAATCGGCTCGTTCAACGCTGGCTAGAACGCTGGAGACGCCAGGAAGAACAGGCGCAACACGCCACCAACGGGCAGCAACCTCCTTCTATACAGCAAGAAAGACAACAACCATGAGTGCTGCTGATAATACAAATACACCACCTACGTTGCACACTGAACACCTTGCAACACTCTTCTCGCAACTTGACACACAGCAGGTTGAGACATTTTATAAAAGCTATCAGCACTGGCAACTTGTGCAACAGGAGGGTGCGTTACAAGAACAACGCGCCGCACTCGAACAGCAAATTATTGACAATGAAGTGCTTATGCACCTCACGCAACCTTCGCCCATCGCACTCGCAACTCTCACACGTCTACAATCATACGGCGTTGACGATGTTGACCTGCTCGATACTATGCTAGAGCGCGGTGATACATGGCTCGATCACACACTGCAACTTCTCGAACAATGCGAACGCCTCGACGTTATTCATGGCAACTATACCGAATGGTGTCAACATGCCCTTGAAGGTGCCTATGAGTGGCTTGACTCTATGCCCGAAGACGAGGTGTTACAGGAGACGCAAGCCATCCATGAACAAACAACAGAAGCAGCAATAAGCGATGATACAACAGAAGCATTATTGCTGCAAAAGTTAATGAGTGAAGACGAACCTGTAGGGACCGATGTATCACGTCCTTCTAGCATCTCAATATCCGACGAAGGACGTGATACATCGGTCCCTACAGAAAATCAACACATACCCATTCCATCAATTCTCACCTATGCCACAACAAGCTCGACACTACTACAGGAAGATATCCCTACCCCCACGGCTCCTGCACACGAAACACCGCCTCCAGAGGGACAACAAAAATCGCCAAAACACGGCTTGATAGCACGCATTTTGGCGAGAGCATGGCAAACTTGAAGCATTTAGTGTTGTGGTGGCACACCCACTCCTGGCATTGGCACAACTGGAACCTGTGTTTGTACAACGGGTTGTGGCGGAGTCAGGCTAGCCAATTGTTGCTCAAGCTCATTCACCCGTTTACGCAAACGCCTCTTCTCGCTCCTATCACGCAGGGCTGAAAGTGCTGACACAATATAGAGCAACAAGGCACCTAGGATGAACGCGATCAGCACAACTAACCCTAGTGGAAGGTTGGGGGATTGCCAGGCAAATACCGCGAATTGTACTTGCGTGGTTATATTCTCTATCGTCAACGCCACCAACGCGCTTCCAGCGAGCGCGAATATGAATAATACCAGGTAAAACATACTTTTCTCCTCACGTCATAAGCAAAATAATGTATTCTATTGCATTACACAATTCTTTCTTTAGAATACGTTAGACAGAACTCTATCATATACAACGCTTCATCAAACTCACCTGCGATACCCGACCGAAAAATTGACGCCACAAAAGAATAAGCTTATACTAGACGCATGTTCTATGGAGGCTAGCACAGTGCTATTTGAAGAATACGCAAGAGCAAATCCTGTTCACAGTCCGGTACGTACACAATATTTGGAGATCAAGCAGCAAAATCCTGATGCAATTCTATTTTTTCGTATGGGTGACTTCTACGAGATGTTCGATGAGGATGCCGAGATTGTCGCACGCGAACTAGAGATTGCCCTGACACGCCGTGACTTTGGGCGTGGCGAGAAATCTCCGATGGCTGGTGTGCCACATCATGCCGCCGATGGCTATATCGCACGTCTCGTCAGCAAAGGTTATCGAGTTGCTGTATGCGAACAAACGAGCGACCCTGCATTATCAAAGGGACTCGTAGACCGTGCCGTGTTGCGTATCGTCACTCCTGGCACGATTATTGACCCAACCATGCTTGCCGCCAAGCGCAACAATTTTCTCGCCAGTGTCGTCACAGGCCGTAGTGCTGTTGGCGTCGCTTATATCGACATTACAACGGGTGAGTTCGCCGTGACACAATTCAACACGTCCGAGCCAGAACTTGCTCTTCAACAGGAAATCGCACGCGTCGCACCCGCCGAAGTGATTATCGAGGCTCATTATAGTCGTCAAGGCAGTCGCAAGAAACGCTGGCTCGCCGCAGTCATGAACGAGAAACAAGTTACAAAACTTGGGAGCAATGGCAATGCGAACGCCGAAATACCTGAAATTGACGAGGATGATGAGGACGATATCGCTCCTCTCACCAAGCTTTTGACAGGTCACGCTGGACACGTCACGCCCTATGATTCACGCTATTTTTCAGAGGATGATGCACGTCACCGTCTACTCACGCAATTCAATATCGCATCTCTGGAAGCTTTTGGTTGCGCCCACCTGCCACTTGCTATTCGCGCGGCTGGTGCCATCCTCGCCTATGTGCAGGAAACACAAAAAGGTCTACTTCAACAATTAGTCGCCCTTGAAACCTATTCCACGCAAGGCTTCATGACGCTTGACCCACACACGCGCCGCAATCTCGAACTCTTCGAGAGTGGGCGCAGTGGCTCGGTCAAAGGCTCGTTACTCTGGGTACTTGACCGTACCCGTAGCCCCATGGGTGGACGCTTGCTACGCCGTTGGATCGGGCAACCACTGCTCGCTATCGCGCAGTTAGAATTACGCCAACAAACGATTACAGAACTCCTCAGCGATACACTCTTACAAGCACGTCTTGCTGAATCGTTGAAAAAAGCTGGTGATGTCGAACGCCTGATTAACCGTGTACGTCAACGCATCGCCACACCACGCGACCTGATCGCCCTCGCAAACGGTCTGCGCTCCGCCTCCGAAATATCTCGCTGCCTCGCCGACGAAACGCATAAGCCTTCGTTAGAACGACTCGTACAACGTCTCACTGACAACGAAGATATCATTATACTCATTGAACGTGCCATTGTCGAAGAGCCGCCCCTGAGCCTCACAGAAGGTGGCATTCTCCGTCCGGGCTTTAGTACCGAACTTGATTCGATACGCGATGCATCGCACAACGGGCGTAAGTGGATTGCCGACATGGAGCAGCGTGAGCGTAAACGCACAGGCATTAACAACTTAAAGGTCGGCTATAACAAGGCCACTGGCTACTTTATCGAAGTCTCTAGCTCGAATATCAATCGCGTGCCCGTGGACTATGTGCGCCGCCAAACGCTCTCAAATTGTGAACGCTATATCACATCGGACCTCAAAGAGTACGAAACGCTCATTCTGAATGCGCAAGACCGCATCAACAAAATGGAGAATGAATTTTTCGTACAACTCCGTGCCGATATCGCCGTTCACGCATCCGAGCGCATTCTCGATACCGCCCACGCGCTTGCGGAAATCGACGTATATGTCAGTCTGGCAGAGGTCGCGGCACGCAACAACTACTGTCGCCCCCACCTCAATGATGGTGACACGATTCATATTGTTGCTGGTCGGCATCCCGTTGTCGAACAAGCACAATCCGACACACCTTTCATTCCCAACGACACTAATCTGTCCAATAGTGACGCCCAAATCGGTATCATCACAGGCCCCAACATGGCTGGCAAGTCAACCTATTTGCGTCAGGTTGCCTTGATTACCTTAATGGCACAGGTGGGAAGCTACGTCCCTGCGGAAACGGCCTCAATCGGCATCGTAGACCGTATCTTCACGCGTATTGGAGCACAGGATGACCTCGCCACGGGTCAGAGTACGTTCATGGTCGAGATGGTCGAGACCGCTAACATTCTGCATCATGCGACACCGCGTAGCCTCATCATTCTCGATGAAATCGGACGCGGCACCAGCACCTATGATGGACTCGCCATCGCACGTGCCATCGTTGAATATCTGCACAATAATAAACGCAGTGGTGCGCGTACCCTTTTCGCTACCCACTACCACGAACTGATCGAAGTGGCGCAAATGCTGCCGCGTGTCCACTGTCTCAACGTCGCCGTCACAGAAGAGGCGGGTCACATCGTCTTCTTACGTAAAATTGTGCCAGGAGGAGCCGATAGAAGCTACGGTGTCCACGTAGCACAACTCGCGGGCATTCCTCGTCCCGTCATTCATCGTGCGGAAGAAATACTCGAAGAGCTAGAACACAAAGGCGACGCCAAATTACGCCGTAAAGCCATGCAGGACATCACCATGCCTGCCGCATGGCAAATGACCCTCTTCGCCTCCGAGTCGAACCCCCTCATTGAAGAAATCAAAACGTTGGCAATTGACGAACTGACTCCTATTGAGGCAATTAGCAAACTGTATGAGTTGCAACAGAAGGCGAAGAAGGATTGACGGAACCAGGATAGTGTTTTTCCTCAAACGCTAACATCACAATCCGTTTAGGAAATTTAGTACAACATAGTTGAACCTCTCAGGCGTCTCCATATTCGGATGATGAGCCGCCTCTGAGAGAACGACCTTTTTCGCACCGATTATGCCTTGCTCCAATACGTCAGCCATTTCAAGGGGATATGGCGAATCCTCATCACCTACGACAATCAATGTCGGCACCTTGACCTCCGCAAGTCGCTCAATGGCAGGCGGTTCAAGTGGAAGCATGTGCTGTTGATGTGCAAGGAAATCGCCATGTTGTTGAATATGTTGCGTTAACATCGCTGTGATTTGCGCACGTGCATGGGTATTCATCTGCTCAGGAGTTCTCCTGGGACCATCAACCCAGTACTGCAACGTTGCTTCGACTGCACGCGGAATATTTTTCTGCTGCAACGCTCCATAATACTGACCGATGAAGCTCTGAACGACCTCTGTCATACTAGGTGGGACGCCAGAGATTCCCGATGCGACCAGGATGAGCGCGTCCACTCGGTCGGGATGTTCCAATGTGAAATCAAGCGCAAGAGTACCTCCGCCTGAGAGTCCGAGCAGATACGTCTTCTGAATGTTCAAGGCATTTAGCAGGCACAGCAGGTCCTGGCTCGGCGAGAACAGCGACTCGGCTTGCTCTTGCGACGAGTCTCCCCACCCTCGCATATCGTAACAAACAACTTGATACTGCTGGCTGAATATATCAAACTGATTATCCCAGGAACTTCGATCTACAAGCATTCCATGAATCAAGGTAAGCGAATGTCCAGAGCCTCCGACATCATAGTACAGCTCTGTGCCGTTCATGTGAGCAACACTAGTTTGATAGGCTTGTTGCTTCATGTATTTCCTCTCTCATACAAAAACTATATACAAACGTGCTATGATACTATATAGTATCGGAATACTTACAAGTATCATACTTTATAGTATACAGATACTTATAAGTATGTCAAGGGAGAAAAACAGAGCATATGGTACAGAGACGCTTATCACGACAGGAAAGTCGTCAACAAACACGAGAAAGGTTATTAGAGGCGGCAACAAAGGTATTTAGCAAGCGAGGCTTTTATGAGGCATCGCTTGATGAGGTTGCAGAAGAGGCAGGTTTCTCGAAAGGAGCTGTCTATTCTAATTTTGCGAATAAGGAAGGTTTGTTTATGGCACTCCTTGACCGTCATCTTAAAGTCGAATTGCAAAATGTGACCTCTCAATTTACACAGGAAGGGAAAGAAGGAGAATCTACTTTACGTCGATCTTTTGCCACTCATTTAGAAGAACAACGAACATGGAATATGTTGAGCATCGAATTTTCGCTCTATGCGATGCGTCATCCAGTGGTTCAACAGCAATTAGCAGAACGTTATCGTCTAGGAAGAGAAGCACTAGCCACTACAGTGCGAGAAACGCAGCAGGCAAAACAAGACATCTCAAAACTTTCCCCCGAATATATCGCATGGGCACTCCTTGCACTAGGGAACGGCCTCGCTCTTCAGGCATATTTGGAACCAGGGGTCATGCCAACTGATTTATATTCAACTCTTGTAGAACAATTGTTTAGATGAGTTTTGTATCCCTTCTCCTATGTGGTACAATGTCTTTGTTAGTGTACAAAATACAATAATAGAAATATTCTATAGGGGTTGTAATAGCATGTGTTTTTGTGCCTTTATTACTGAGGGACTGGGCAACTGCGCGTAACACAAAAACTTTTTCTGCACGATACTTATGAAGGTGTGTACAAGAAAGGGTTTGTGTTCGTGTATTATGTAGAAGTACATAAAATTTGCGAGAGAAAACACTTAGCAGGCATAATGGACGATGCCAGACACAGTTACTACAGAATAAGGTACAGGCATACGGGAAAAATAGTGCCGTATCTCAGGAGGATTTCCATGAGCAATCCATTACAAGAGCTTCAAAAGCTAGGCCAGAGCGTTTGGTACGACAATGTTGATCGCGCTCAAATTCAATCAGGTCAATATCAGCACATCCTTACCGATGACGGTATCGCTGGCGTTACCTCAAATCCATCCATTTTTGGCAAGTCGATCAGCACTGGTCACGCCTATGATGAGCAGATAAGCCAACTTCTCAGTGAGGGTAAGGATACCAGCGCGGTCTACGAAGCTGTTGTCATCCAGGACATTCGCACCGTTGCCGATATGTTGCGTCCCGTTTTTGAGCGCACTGAGGGACAAGATGGCTATGTGAGCCTTGAGGTTTCACCTGATCTCTCACACGACACCGAAGGCACATTATCAGAAGCACGCCGTTTCTGGAAAATGGTTGACCGCCCAAACTTGATGATTAAGATTCCTGCCACACCTGAAGGCATTCCTGCTATTAAGCAAGCCATAAGTGAAGGCATGAGCATCAATGTAACATTGATCTTCTCGCTCGATAGTTATCGCGCCGTTGCCGATGCCTACTTGAGCGGACTGGAAGAGCGCAATGGGCGTGGCGAAGCGATCAACAAAATTGCATCCGTCGCCAGTTTCTTTGTTAGCCGCGTCGATACACTCGTTGACCAGTTGTTAGAAGACAAAATCAAGGCCGCCAGCGATACCAACGAGCAGCAAAAACTCAAGGCACTCGAAGGCAAGGCCGCCATCGCGAACGCTCGTCTCGTTTACCAGGAGTTCAAACGCATCTTTGATTCACCTCGCTTTGAGTCGCTCAAACACGCGGGAGCCAATCTGCAACGACCACTGTGGGCCAGTACCAGCACCAAGAATCCAGCCTATCGTGACGTGCTTTATGCGGAAGAGTTGATCGGACCAAACACCGTCGATACAATGCCGCTTGAAACCGTCGAGAATTTCCGCGATCATGGCAATGCAAGCGTTACCATTGAAAACGATCTACAAGGCTCAAAGGATATCTTCACCGCGCTCGAAGCTGAGGGTATTCATTACAATCAGGTCACACAGCAACTGCTCGATGAAGGCGTCAAAAAGTTCGCTGATGCATTCCATCAGTTGTTCAATGACATCAAGAGCAAACAGCAAGGCATTAAAGAGGGGCAAGCGTCACGTTAGCCTTCCGTAGGGACCGATGTATCACGTCCTCGTTGGAAATTGACATACCAACGAGGACGTGATACATCGGTCCCTACATGCGGACGTACAGCAAAAGTCACATAGCATTGCCAAAAGAGTTCAAGGAACATACAATACAGTTGACATTTAACATTTATGACAAGACAATTTTTATACTAGGAGAAGTTTCATGCCTCAACGAAGCGTAGTCGAGGCGCCCAACCCCTTCCGTGAGGGGCTACGCATCAAACAAAGTACAGAACCGTGTGTGATGGTCATCTTCGGGGCAACGGGTGATCTAACACATCGCAAGCTACTACCAGCGCTTTACAGTCTCGCGCTGGAGCATCCCTTGCCAGCCGGCTTCTCCGTCGTAGGCTTCGCACGCCGACCCTACAGCGATGAGGAGTTTCGCCAACAGGCACTCGATTCCATCAACGAGTATTCGCGGCAGAAGCCCGTGAATCCGCAAGTGTGGGAGAGTTTCGCCTCTGGTATTCACTACCTACAATCAAACTTTACCGATCCAGAGGGCTATGAAAAGCTCAACACGCTCCTCAATAAGCTCGATCAGGAACGCGGTACAAGTGGCAATCGCATTTTTTACCTGTCTACCCCACCAAGTCAGTATCCCGAAATCATTCAACGGCTCGGTGCTGCTGGCTTGAACCGCAACCGTAAAGGGTGGACACGCATCATTATTGAAAAGCCGTTCGGTCATGATCTCGGCTCGGCTCGCGAGTTGAACCGTATCGTAGGAAAAGTCTTTAAGGAAGAGCAAGTCTACCGTATCGACCACTACCTCGGCAAAGAGACGGTCCAGAATATCCTGGTCTTCCGTCTCGCCAATGGCATCTTTGAGCCTGTATGGAACCGTCGCTATGTCGATAACGTACAGATCACCGTGGCGGAAAACCTGGGGCTTGAAGGACGTGGTGGCTACTATGAAGAGTCAGGGGCAATTCGCGATATGGTGCAAAATCATATGCTTCAGTTGCTCACGCTCGTCGCGATGGAACCGCCGATTGCCTTTGATGGAAATTCGGTACGTGATGAAAAAGTGAAGGTACTTCACGCATTGCAACCGCTTACAGGACGCGATGTACAAACACATACCATTCGCGCTCAGTACGGCCCTGGCTGGGTTGCAGGGCATCAAGTCCCCGGCTACCTGCAAGAAAAAGGCGTATCGTCCACCTCGACAACCGAGACCTATATGGCGATGAAGATGTATATTGACAACTGGCGTTGGGCTGGCGTTCCCTTCTACCTGCGCACAGGCAAGCATCTTCCCAAACGTGTGACCGAGATCGCGATCCAGTTTAAGCAGGCGCCGCTTATGATCTTTAAGCGTACAAACGAGGCACAAAGCCAGATGGAGCCAAATGTTCTCACATTGCGTATTCAGCCAGACGAAGGCATCTCGCTCAAGTTTGGTGCAAAGGTGCCGGGTACGGACCTGCAAATTCGCCCTGTGAATATGGACTTTTTCTATGGCTCTTCCTTTGTGCGCCAGCAGCCAGAGGCATACGAGCGACTCATCCTCGATTGTATGCTCGGTGACGCCACGCTCTTCACACGACGTGACGAGGTAGAAGCAGCATGGACGTTCATTCAAGGCATCCTTGACGAATGGAAGAACGAGCCACGTGAGTCGATCTTGACATATGAGTCCGGCACATGGGGTCCCCAGTACGCCGATGAGTTCATCTGGCGCGATGGGCATCGATGGCGGCGTCCATAGGTGCTACCCATTGCCCTTCACAAAATAACTCACAATGACGAAAAATACACTACGATGATGTGTTGCAGTATGAACAATGGCGTTCATAGTGATGAAGGGGAAATGTGATGGTCAAGGATACCTCTGATTTGGTAGGCCCGCGCCTGCCCTGGGCCGGGAAACAGGTACAAACGGCACGCGTTGATGATGAGCTTGCTCATCTCTGGCGTATGTCTTCCGATAATGTGCGTACAAGTCAAAACGTGAATGTACGCACCAGTGTGCTCAACCTCGTCGTGTGTGTTTCTGATGTTGAAGCCGCGCAACAGGCAAGCACACTTATACGCGATCTCTCTAGCACTCATATTGCCCGTGTCACCATCCTTATTCTCGATAGCGATGCACCCGACATGGTTGCAACATGGATCACAACGCGCTCGTTTCCCGTCATTTCTGACGTGACACGCCACTCTTTCGAGCAGGTCACACTCATGGCTCATGGCTCTGCCGTTCGTTCTATCGCACACATCGCTCAGCCTCTGCTCAAACCTCATCTTCCTGTCTATCTCTGGTGGCTGAATGATCCGCCGAGCAATCCTGCTCTATTTGAGGCCCTTTCAAAACTCAGTAACAAAATCATCGTTGATTTTAGCAGTTTCATCACACCAGAACAGAGCATTCATACACTTTCAACACTCGCACAAACATTTCCTGAAAGCGAATTAAGTGATCTCAATTGGGGACGCATTACCCCGTGGCGTGAACTGGTTGCACAATTCTTCGATGCCGCCGAATATAGACCCTACCTTGCAGGTCTGCACACTATCGAGATTGAACACGCCGCTGGGCCATTCGCGGAACCCACACGTACCGAACAAGGAGATGTTTCGCCAAACGCAACCTGCGCACTTCTGCTGGCAGCCTGGCTAGAAATGCAGCTCGGTTGGCAGTATTCTCCTGAGCACCCGAACGTAAATGATGAGCATGATGCCGCAAGCGGTACACATTCGTGGCATTTGGTACGGCCCACAGGTGCGCTTGTCGCACCATCATTACACACAAATGGCAGTAAATCCACGCGTGCAAGTAGCCGTACACAGGCAAGTCTTCATGTTCGTCCACGTGTGCGCTCAGACCTGCGCCCAGGTTCTCTCTGCCTCGTTCGGATGACTGGTATTGCTGGCAACAAACGTGCCGTCTTCACCATCAATCGTGAAGATAACCCGGACCACGTTCTTACATCGGTTGCGCTTGAAAACGAGAGACGCCCACAACGCACCGTGAGCACCGCTGCTTCACGCAAGGTCAGTGCGCTCTTGCATGACGAATTGGAAATCATCAGTCGCGATCATCTCTATGAAGAGACGCTGCAAGAGGTACGTGAACTACTATCGTAAGCATACAAAGTAGGAGTCCTTTTTATGTCTATCGCCATTTACCCCGATACCGAAACGCTAAATCAGGAGGCTGCGCAGTATATCGTGCGTATCGCGCAAGAGTCTATCGCAGCCCACAGACGCTTTACAATAGCTCTTTCCGGTGGCTCAACACCGAAAAAACTCTATGGATTGCTCGCGCAAGAACCATATCGTAGCCAGATAGATTGGAATTCGGTTGAGATATTCTGGTCGGATGAACGTTGCGTACCTCCTGATGATGCCGAGAGTAACTATCTCATGGCTAAGCAGGTGCTACTTAGCAAAGTACCTATTCCTGCCAACCAGATTCATCGTATGCCCGCCGACCTTGCAGATCGGGATGCTGCCTCATATGCCTATACCCTTGAGATGCAGCAAACGATTGGCTCCGAGGGCGTACCAAGCTTTGACTTGATTCAGCTTGGTATGGGACCAGAATGTCACACAGCCTCTCTCTTCCCACAGCAACCTTCATTGCACGAACAGCAAAGACTTGTCATGCCTGTTACCGTACCAAAACCACCTCCACCACGTCTGACCTTCACCCCACGTCTACTCAACGCAGCCTCACATATCCTCTTCCTGGTCACAGGGGCCGAGAAGCAAGACGCCGTAAAAGCTGTTTTGGAAGGTGAATATCAGCCCGACGAATATCCTGCCCAAATTGTCCAGCCTACAAAAGGCGAGGTCACATGGATGCTCGATACAGCGGCAGCCGCAAAATTACAGAGGAAATCCCAATGATTGGCATTGTTCCCTCCATTCTCTCCGCCGACTTCACACGTCTGGGAGAACAGGTGCGTGATGCGGATGCAGCTGGTGCAACACGCATCCAGATCGACATCATGGACGGTCATTTTGTCCCCAATATCACCATGGGACCTGCTATCGTAGAGGCTGTACGCGGCTGTACACAACTACCCCTTGAGGCTCACCTGATGATTACCAACCCTGAAGAGTTTATCCCCATCTTCGCCAAGGCCGGAGCTGATATCATCATCGTGCATCAAGAGGTAACGCCACATCTGCATCGTATCGTGCAACAAATCAAGTCGCTGGGGAAAAAAGCCGCGATAGCATTGACGCCATCGACACCAATTAGTATGCTTGAAGACATCCTTTCGCTCCTCGACATGGTACTCATCATGACCGTCAATCCCGGCTTTGGTGGTCAAGAGTTCATTCCTGAAATGCTACCAAAGATTTAAAGGTTGCGCCAAACCATTGTTGAGCGCAACCTGACCTGTGACATAGAGGTTGACGGTGGCATTCACGACGCCACAATTCCGCTAGCAGTGAACGCTGGTGCCAACATGCTCGTAGCTGGCTCTGCCGTCTACAACAACCACGAAAGCGTCGCTCAAACCATGTCACGCTTGAAACAAGCCATTCCGCAATGATGAATGAAGGATGAGAAACGACGAAGATGGCACGCGATTATATCGCGTGCCATCTCGTCGTTTCTCATCCTTCATTCATCATTGCGGACGAAGGGAGTCTGATGCGTGATAAGATAGAGGGTAATATTGAGACAAGGAGAAATTTTCTATGCACAGACCAATATCTTCGCCGACGAAGCCGCGTAAAGGGATGCAACATGGGCAAATTACAAAATATCAGCCCTTCCCAATGATTGACCTACCCGATAGGCAATGGCCTTCACGCTCGATCACACAGGCACCAACATGGTGTAGTGTCGATTTGCGCGATGGCAACCAGGCACTCCCCGCTCCTATGAACGTGGAAGAGAAACTAGAAATGTTTCAGCTTCTCGTGGGCGTTGGCTTCAAAGAAATCGAGGTAGGCTTTCCCTCGGCCTCTGATACCGAATTTACCTTTATTCGTCGGCTCATCGAAGAGAACCGTATCCCTGACGATGTGACCATTCAAGTCATCGTGCAGGCACGCGAAGAACTTATCGCACGTACCTTTGAGTCGATACAGGGGGCCAAAAAAGCTATTGTCCACCTCTATAACTCAACCTCTCCACTACAACGTCGTATCGTGTTTGGCCTGGATAAACCAGATATTATCGCCATTGCCACGCGTAGTACACAACTAATCAAAGAATGGGTGCCGCGTCTGCCCGAAACAGATATCACATTCCAATATTCGCCCGAAAGCTTCGCACTGACCGAGGTCGATTTTGCCCTGGAAATCTGTGAAGCGGTCGTCGATGTCTGGCAACCAACCCCTGAGAAAAGGATTATTCTGAATTTGCCCGAAACCGTTGAAATAACTACGCCCAATGTCCATGCCGATCAGATCGAGTGGTTCTGTCGGCACATGCGCAACAGGGAAAGCGCGATCATCAGTGTTCATACGCACAATGACCGTGGCACAGGCGTTGCTGCCACTGAATTAGGTCTCCTTGCTGGCGCGGAACGCGTTGAGGGTACCCTGTTTGGGAATGGTGAGCGTACAGGCAACGTAGACATTGTAACGGTAGCCCTCAACATGTACATGCAAGGCGTCGATCCATGCTTAGATTTCAGCAACCTTGAAGCGATCCAGACAATCTATGAAAAATGTACGCGTATGACGGTGCCTGTACGTCAGCCCTATGCAGGAGAACTCGTGTTCACGGCCTTCTCCGGTTCACACCAGGACGCCATCAACAAGGGCATGAACGCGCAAGATACCAGTTATGGTGCGCTATGGGAGGTCCCCTATCTGCCTATCGACCCCAAAGATATTGGGCGTTCATACGAGGCCATCATTCGTATCAACTCGCAATCAGGAAAAGGTGGCGTGGCCTATATTATGGAAAGCGAGTTCGGCTTCCATTTGCCAAAGGCTATGCACATTGAATTTGGTAGAGTGATTAAGACACTTGCTGATACCTCTGGTACCGAGCTTTCGAGTACACAACTCTTCCAGGCATTCGAGCGTGAATATTTGCGCTGCACAACACCATTTGCACTCGACACATTACGCACAGAGACAGCTGTGGGCCATGATGGTGTAACAACCGTTGAATGTGTCACACAGGTTTCGTATCACGGCACAACCCACGAACTACGCGCACAGGGCAATGGCCCAATTGACGCATTTGTACTGGCCCTACACGATGGAAATTTAGCGGACTTCAAAGTACTCTCCTACGCGGAACACGCACTGGGTCAAGGCGCGAATGCGCAAGCCGCCGCCTACATTCAGATACAAACCGAGGAAGATACGACGTTTTTCGGTGCCGCCATCGATACAAACATCACCCTCGCCTCCGTGAAGGCGGTTCTAAGTGCGCTTAACCGCTCACTTGTGGGGACCGAGGTAGCACGTCTTCATGGCAATCAACCCTCAGTGAGGACACGATAATGCGGTTGAACAAATTCGTGCGGATACTGCCATAAGGGTGCGCTGAAGCGGACCCGTACAGGAGCAACACAGGAGCGTAGACCCGTCTCGTCATTCCTGTACGGGTCCGCTTCAGCGCACCCACGCACGAGCGAAGCCATGTGCGTGTCCCCACCCACATGAGCGGATGTACCACGTATCGTGTCCTGGTTGGTAATCGACACCCGAACCAGGACGCGATACATCGGTCCCTACCTAGAAAGGGAATCTTATGCACAATGACATTACCGATATCCCCGGTATTCGCGTCGGACACGACTCCAACCCGGAAGCAGGAACAGGATGTACTGTTATTCTTTGTGATTCACCTGCAATAGGTGGTGTCGATGTGCGAGGAGGTGCGCCTGCAACACGCGAGACTGATTTACTACGTCCAATGCATCTCGTCGATTTAGTCCATGCCATTGTGTTGGCAGGTGGAAGTGCTTTTGGACTCGATGCGGCGAGCGGCGTTGTGCGTTACCTGGAAGAGCAGCAGATAGGCTACGATGTTGGAGTCGCAAAAGTCCCTATCGTCCCTGCTGCCGCAATCTTTGATCTTGCCTTTGGCTCTGCCACTATTCGGCCCGATGCAGAAGCCGGGTATCGCGCCTGCCAGCAAGCTAGCTCTCAGGCAACTCGACAGGGCAATGTTGGAGCAGGAACGGGCGCGACCGTTGGCAAGATGCTTGGCCCTGCTTTTGCGATGAAAGGAGGGTTAGGGTCTGCCAGTATAACCCTTGCCGATGGTACTCTTGTTGGTGTACTTGTCGTCGTCAATGCGTTCGGCAACATTCTTGATCCGCACACACAACAAGTTATCGCAGGAGGACGCCCGCCTTTTTCTACAGAGGGTCCACCTGCTAGCGCGAATCCCTTTGGGAATACCACCATCGCAGTCGTCGCCACTGATGCAGCCCTGACAAAAGAAGAGGTCAACAAAGTCGCGCAAATGGCCCACAACGGAATGGCACAAGCTATTCGGCCTGCGCATACATTCTTCGATGGCGACACTGTATTCGCACTCGCACTTGGTCCACGCGAGCAACGTCATATTGACCCGGCTACGAACGCGTATCAGGTGAGTATGATTGGTGCTGCTGCGGCAAACGTGCTGGCACAAGCAATCGTCAATGCTGTCCGTCAGGCCACCGATTTACACGGTATCCTTGCGACACGTTTGTGAGTCAAAAACGGGCGACCACAAGGGATCGCCCCTACTATATTCATAGCGGTGCATGTGGAATCAATGGAGTATATAGTAGGGGCGTCCCTTGTGGTCGCCCGTTTGTTTAATGTTTCTTATTCTGTTATGGTTGTAGTATCACAAATAAAATCACGCCTCCCCCGATGAGCATGAAAATAACGCATACAAGTACAATCATCGCAAACATATAACTACGTGTAGACGACAACTCGCGTGAAGCTTGAGATGTTTCTGCGGAACGTCTATCAAGTCGAGTGGGAAGCTCCCGTTTCGCGGTTAACGTTTTCAATCCACCCGTTTTGAGGTCCCAGGAGTGCGTGGCAAAATCTATCGCGTGCTCATAAGCTAGTGGCTCAGGTTGTGCGACACCAGGAATAGGAGTAAGTGGCTTCATCGGTAGAGATGTGCGAGGAGGCGGAATGGGAGTAGGGTATGATACGGCGTTCTGAGTAGGTGGTACTCCAGGTATGGGAGCAGGAGGAGTCGAAGTTGGGGAGACTATTACTTGTGGTCGTCGCGGCAGAAGCCTGGAAGGTTGAGCATCAGGTGTAGACACAGGTTCTCTCCACTGGGTTGCGTATAGACCAACCGCATGTTCAGCTATGTACAGGGAACGCACTACAGACGACGTTTTCTCTACTCTCTATTGTACTGATGCACACATTTTTCGCAAGTGTTCTATGACTAATGGGTTACATTTGTAGTAGTCTCCCCGTCGTCATTTGACGGTCGTAGGGACCACGTTTACGGCGTCCAAAGGCAATTCATTGCCTATGCATGCAACAACAAGATCGTGGAGATTGGGCCTCTCGCGCAATAAATTGCGCCTCGGACGCCGTAAACGTGGTCCCTACGACAACCCACCAAATGAGGATGGTCGGACTAGTAGGGACCGATATTTGTAAATCTACATCAAAAGTTCTAGCAGCATAGAGAGCATACGACCCGTTGCACCCCAGATGTGGTACGCACCGTAGTCGTAAAAGTACACGGTACGCGTCATTCCTCCACGCGTCCACTGCTCCGTATGCGCGATAGCAGGATTTGCTAGAGCGTGCAATGGAGCAAGAATAAGTTCTGTGACCTCGCTCGCCTGCAACTGTAGCGTGCCCAAACCCTGTGGGACGTAGGCTACGACCGGCGTGATGAAATAATTACTCACAACCGTGAAAACGGGCGGTAACACGCCCAATACCTCAACGCGTGTAGGCTCTAAACCAATCTCCTCGTATGCCTCTCTTAACGCGGTCATCACTGGAGATGTATCAGTCGCATCCACACCACCACCAGGAAACGCGATTTCGCCGCTATGAGATCGTAACGTACTTGCACGTCGGATAAAAGCAATGTAAGGTTCATTTTCCTGCTCAAATAAAGCAAGCAAAACGGCTGCTTTTCGTGCGTTTGGGCGTTGTCCCTCAACCGCATCTATCAATGTATCGGCTCGCTCCGCAGGCTCCAAACGTTGCTGTAACCTCTGTACAAGCTCTCGTGTCGTCATGATTTCCATAAAATATATTGTAGCATATTGTCATTCCGTGCATTACTATGATATACTTTGATAAGCAGAAAAACACCGGAGAGATTTGCAAGAGGGCGGATAATGTCTTGCAATCGTGTCCTGCTTTTGGTATAATTAGAGCATCGAGTGGGGGTATGCATTCATTCAGGTGCTCAGTATGTCTTTAGTATGGCTTCACGCCTGCGAGCATCGTTTCGTAGTATCGTTCTGTAGGGCAAACCATAGTCGCGCAGATTCTCTCGTACACAGTGATACGGGTTAAGAGATTTTAACAAACGTCCGAAACGATTACCGCCTGAGCAACCTCCATAAGTAGACCAAACCCAGTGGCGCACTCCTCTATGTATGTCACAATCGACAGGTAGCCCTTCTTGCTTCCGTTTCGCATCCTCGCGGTACCGCGAAAAGGATTGAGAACACTGCTAGAGATTCGAGCAATAACAGCATGAGTGCATTCTGAGGTACGGCAAAAACCGTGGATCGAAGGGGGTTTTTTACCCATGCAGACTCAACAGCACGGCGACCTTTCGACAGAGCCAGCAGAAAATCTGAAAATCGGGCGGGTACAGACGATGTTAGAAGAAAATGACCCACAGGGGCAAAACGGCAGCACTCCTGAAGAAGGCGAAGACCTGAATCAGAACGAGATGGAAGCGTTGCTGGCATCAACAAGCGCACCCATAAACATCAAGAGGGGTGATGTGGTCGAGGGCGTACTCGTGCGTATTGACCAGGATGAGATTCTGGTTGATATTGGCCTCAAATCAGAGGGCGTCCTCTCGACAAGGGAACTTCCAGCTAGTGGCTATGGCTCATTCTCTGAGCTACATCTCGACGACAAGGTCCTGGTCTATGTAATTCAACCAGAGACCCAGGAAGGTCACGCCGTCCTCTCTCTCAAGAGAGCCAACACCGAGCGCCAGTGGCGCATCGCGGAAGACCAGTATAAAAGTGGCGAATTGCTCAAAGCAAAAGTTATCGACTACAATAAAGGCGGCTTGATTGTCGATGTCGCCGGTATTCGTGGCTTTGTGCCAATCTCGCAAATACTCAACTTGAAACGTGAAGAGGTCGCCTCCGGCGGTGAAAACCAGGAGACGGCGGCGAAGCTCCAGGGGATGAAGGATAAAGAACTTCAGCTCAAGATCATTGAGATCAACCGAGCACGTAACCGTTTAATCCTCTCCGAGCGTTTAGCTGTTCAAGAGTGGCGCCAGCGCCGACGCGAAGAATTGCTCGACGAACTCAAGCCCGGCGAAGTTCGCAAGGGTATTGTCAGCAATCTTGCCAACTTTGGTGCCTTTGTCGATCTCGGCGGTGCAGACGGATTGGTGCATATCAGTCAGTTGGCCTGGAGCCGCGTCAACCATCCCAGCGAGGTCTTACACGTTGGGCAAGAGGTTGAAGTGCAGGTCCTCAGCGTCGATAAAGACAAGAAGAAGATTGCGCTGTCCATCAAACGTGCCGAGGTTGATCCCTGGACGACTGTCGAGCAACGCTATACACCCGGTCAGGTCGTCACAGGCGTCGTAACAAAGATAGCTCCATTTGGTGCCTTCGCACGCATCGAAGACGGCATCGAAGGTCTCATTCACCTTTCCGAGCTGACGCCAGGACAGGACCCCAAGTCCATCCTGCACGAGGGTGCCCAGCTTCAGTTGCGCATTCTACGCATTGATGCCGAGCGTCGTCGTTTGGGTCTCAGCTTACGTCAGGCCGATGAACTTGACCAGCCCAGTGAAGACTTGCCCGAAGATGCCTATGCACAGGCTGAGGCCGCACAAGCCAATGACGGGACAGTAACAGAAGCACCAGTAGCTGCCGCTCCAACGACAACTACTCCTGCTGAAGCTCTTCCATCACTGGCAAGCACAACGCCATCGCTTGAAGCAACTTCTGCTCCACAAGAGCAGGCACAACAAAGGCAACGGTCTGACAACCGACGCGAGCGCAACGATGCAGCATCCTCTAACAGAGGTCCTGCCGAGGATGCCGGTGAGCTAACCGCAATGGCAGAAGCTTTCCGCAACGCCGCACGTCGCACCAAAGACGAGTCCGAAGAGTAATATTGCGTTGCATAGAGTATGATAAAAGATGGTAACGCATTGCGTTACCATCTTTTATCATACTCTATGCAACGCAATATTCCTATCTCGTTACTCTTGACGCTTTACCATAAGTAGAGTATCATATGGTATACCGTTTACTCTAAAGACAACGCATCGAAAAGATATGGAGGCATCTGCAAAGTACACCGTTCTTATTGGATTAGATGATTGTACATTAACAGATGATCGTGCGACCTTCACGCTGCTTCTCTACTCCGGTAGGGCAGTGTGGAGGTCGATTGCTTCTCTGTAAGAAGTTGTGAGTGTAGGGAAACAGTGTGCCGATTATATATATCGTTACACTAGTAGACGGGAGGCTTAACTGTTTAACTTGACGCACTATTCCAGGTGTTGTATGATGAAGTACCCCGTTTATACGAGGAACACTATAGAGGGCTTGGTTCCATCCTCTGCCGCCACTCAAAGGGGGGTGACAAACAGATGAATGATAGAGATAGGTTTGACAAGTTTACGGAGCGTGCCAGGAAAGTCCTGAGCCTCGCTCAAGAGGAAGCACAACGCTTCCAACACAATTATATTGGAACAGAACATCTTCTCCTCGGTCTTGTACGCGAGGGCGAAGGCGTCGCTGCCAAAGTTTTAGCTAATCTCGGTGTCGAACTCAATAAGGTTCGCAGTGCCGTTGAATTTATTATTGGTCGTGGTGACCGCATCGTTCTCGGTGAGATCGGGTTGACCCCACGCGCCAAAAAGGTGATTGAGCTTGCCGTTGACGAAGCTCGTCGTCTGAATCATCACTATATTGGAACAGAACATCTTCTCCTCGGTCTTGTTCGTGAAGGCGAAGGCATCGCTGCCGGTGTGCTTGAAAGCCTCGGTGTCAACCTTGAAAAGGTTCGCACTCAGACCATTCAGGTGTTGAGCCAGTCAGGGCCACCACACGAGCGTGATGCCAAGCATTCCAAAACTCCAACCATTGACCAGATGGGTATTGACCTGACGCAAGCGGCTCGTGCTGGCACCCTTGACCCCGTTGTGGGACGCCATCAAGAGATCGAGCGCGTCATTCAAATCCTGTCACGACGTAATAAGAACAACCCTGCCCTTATCGGCGAGCCAGGCGTTGGTAAGACCGCTATCGTCGAAGGACTCGCACAGCGCCTTATTTCAGGTGAAGTGCCAGAAACCCTCGTTGGCAAGCGTCTCCTCACTCTTGATGTTGGCTCTCTAGTGGCTGGCACCAAGTATCGGGGTGAGTTCGAGGAACGTCTCAAGAAGATTATCGAAGAAATTCGTAACAGCCGTGACTGCATCATCTTCATTGACGAGGTACATACGCTCGTTGGTGCTGGTGCCGCAGAGGGTGCGGTTGATGCCGCAAACATCTTGAAACCTGCACTCGCTCGTGGTGAGTTACAATGCATCGGTGCCACTACCCTCGACGAGTACCGCAAGTACATCGAGCGTGATGCCGCTCTGCAACGCCGTTTCCAGGAAGTGATTGTACGCGAGCCATCCGTTGAGGAGACACTTGAAATCCTCAAGGGCATCCGTCCACGCTACGAGGAGCATCATCGCCTGATTATCACCGATGAGGCACTCAAGGCCGCAACCGATATGTCGAGCCGCTACATCACTGACCGCTTCATGCCTGACAAAGCTATCGACCTGATTGACGAGGCATCCAGCCGCGTGCGCATGCAGAACTCACTTGCTCCTCTCAACCTCAAAGAGGCCATGAAGGGTCTGGAGTCTGTGCTACGCGAGAAGGAAGCCGCGATACAGCAACAAGAGTACGAGCTGGCAGCCGAACTCCGCGACCGCGAAGTCAAACTGCGTGACCGCATCTCCAAGCTGGAGTCCGGTTGGCAGCGTGAGCGTGGTACGGATAAGCCAACTGTCGGCGAAGAGGAGATCGCGCAGATCGTCTCGATGTGGACAGGCATTCCCGTCATGCGTATCGCGCAGGAAGAGTCACAACGACTCCTGCAAATGGAAGATGCCTTGCACGCCCGTATCATTGGTCAGAATGAAGCCATTGAAAAAATCGCTCGTGCAGTGCGTCGCGCACGTGCTGGTTTGAAAGACCCCAAGCGTCCTATTGGATCATTCATCTTCATGGGACCAACTGGTGTCGGTAAAACCGAGCTTGCCAAGACGCTCGCCGAATTTATGTTTGGTAGCGAGGACGCACTGATCAAGATTGACATGTCAGAGTTCATGGAACGCCACGCGGCTGCCCGTCTCGTCGGTGCCCCTCCCGGATATGTCGGTTACGAGGAAGGTGGTCAGCTGACCGAGGCTGTACGTCGCAAATCCTATAGCGTGATCCTGCTCGACGAAATCGAAAAGGCGCACCCTGATGTCTTCAACATGCTGCTCCAAATCCTTGAAGATGGCAAGTTGACCGACGCCAAGGGACGCACGGTAGACTTCCGCAACACCATTGTCATTATGACCTCGAACGTCGGTGCCGCTCTACTCAACAGAGAGGCAAAGATGGGCTTTAAGCAGTCGAAAGACAAGGCGAAAGCCAACCAGAGCGAATATGACTCGATGAAGGACAAGGTCCTCGGCGAATTGAAGAACACCTTCAAACCTGAGTTCTTGAACCGTATCGACGATGTGGTTGTCTTCCATGCCCTACGTATGGAGGAAATGCAGTCTATCATTGATCTGCTCCTCAATCGTGTACGCAATCAGTTGACAGAGCAACAGGTAGAACTCGTTGTACCTGCCGCATCGAAAGAGTTCTTGATCGACAAAGGCTTCGATCCTGAGTATGGTGCGCGTCCACTACGCCGTACCATTCAACGCATGGTCGAGGACCCACTGGCAGAAGGCTTGCTGGAAGGCAAGTTCCATCCCGGTGATCTTGTTGAGGCCGTTGTCGTTGATGGCAATCTCGATCTACAAGTCCGCAACCGTATTGAGCAGTTGCCAGCACCTGCAGCACCAGAAGCGGCTCTCACCGCTGGTGGTGAAAGCAGTTCAGACCTCTAAGTTCTCGGAGGGACGTGAATCCTGTTCACGTCCCTCTTTTTGTGTCGTTATCCGTCGTAGGGACCAGATGTATCGCGTCCACAGTGCAATTCATTGCGCGAGGCATGTTCCACATCTTCTCAATTGGTCTCAATACATAGGCGATAAATCGCCTTCGGACGCGATACATCTGGTCCCTACCACAATTCGTATTGGTGCTTCTCTATCTATACCAAATTAAGTCTAAAGAGTTTTTATGGCTAAAGTACGTACAAAATATGTCTGTCAGCAATGTGGTGGCGAGCAGAGCAAGTGGATGGGCAAATGTCCCGATTGTGGGGCATGGAACACATTTGAAGAACAAACCGATGTGCCGCAAAGTCCGGCTCAACAACGTCGTCAGGCCCTTGTTGGCAATACCTCTACCGCGCAAGGCACACACACACCAATTCTGCTACCGCACATCAAACCACTGGTGCAGGAACGTATTTCTGTCGGCTATCCAGAGATGGACCGCGTGCTAGGCGGTGGACTGGTCGCAGGTTCACTTATTCTTGTTGGTGGTGAGCCAGGTATTGGCAAGTCCACACTGCTCCTACAAGTCTCAGGCGCGATTGCTGATACTGTTGGTCCCGTCCTGTATGTCTCCGGCGAAGAGTCCATCGAACAGGTCAAGATGCGTGCCGAGCGTTTAGGTATCACTGGTGAACGCCTCTATTTGTTAGCCTCTATCGAACTTGATGTTATCGCGGAAGCGGTCAACCGTCTCAAACCAGCACTCGTTATTGTGGACTCTATCCAAACCGTTATCGCTAGCCATGTGACCTCGGCACCCGGAAGTATCAGTCAAGTACGCGAATGTACACTACAGTTGATGCAACTTGCCAAGAGTACGCATGTACCCATTTTTATCATCGGGCATGTAACCAAAGAAGGCACCGTCGCAGGCCCTAAAGCATTGGAACACATCGCGGACGCCGTGCTCTACCTTGAAGGTGAACGCTACCATTCCTATCGTCTGTTGCGCGGCGTCAAAAATCGTTTCGGGGCAACTCATGAGATCGGCGTCTTCGAGATGCAAGGCGAAGGCATGGTTGAAGTCGCGAATCCGTCAGCCGTCTTTCTGGCTGATCGTGCGATTGGCGCGACTGGCTCCGCAGTTGTGGTTAGCATGGAAGGCACTCGTCCTCTGCTGGTCGAGGTGCAAGCATTGGTCACGCCCAGCAACTTTGGCAACGCACGCTGCACCACCAATGGCATTGAACATAACCGTCTCGTGATGTTACTCGCGGTACTCACCAAGCGTGTAGGTTTAGCGGTGGGCAATCACGATGTGTATGCGAATGTCGTTGGCGGCTTTACACTGGAGGAGCCATCTATTGATCTCGGTGTGGCGTGTGCTATTGCCTCCAGCTATCGAGAGAAAAATATTCCGTCTGATATGACACTTATCGGTGAAGTGGGTCTCTCTGGCGAACTTCGCGCCGTGAGTCGTCTTTCGCTTCGAGTTCGTGAAGCTGCCAAACTCGGCTTCAAACGCTGTATCGTACCCAGTGCCGGACGCGACAAAAAAATACGTGCGGAATTGGAAGATGCCGGACTCCCAGCCGATTTCAAAGTGCTCACCGCTAGTTCGCTTGCGGTTGCCCTCGAAATTGCGCTACACTGAGCAGGAGAAATGTAGCTTTTTACAACACAGAAACATTTGACACGTACTACTTAGTAGAGGACTTTTGCAAGCATATATTATGAAGGAAAGTTATAGCTTTCCCTGATGTCATGCATTGAAAGGATGTACACGCAAAGCACATGTATTGATTCTCTTGTAACAAGGGTGTATACTGCAAGTACGGTATCATAATTTTTTACGGCTCAACGGCTTTTTCATAGGCTTTATCTGGTGGGTCAGGCAACACATTTTCCGCTATTATCCTTTTTTCTTTATCACCGACCTTTCTTTACCTGTATAAAGCATTTGCCTTGAGCACACTAACGCTGTTTCAGTGTTCTGCTCTGGAGGATGCAGGGATGTTTGGTAATATACTTACCCGTACTATCGGGAGCCTCGTCGCTATCGGCATTGTCGTCGGCATTTTCTTCTTAGATCGAAGCCACTTACCCGCTCAGATCGAGTGGGTCATTGGTATAGCTGTCGCTGCTGCTCTTATCGCCTTCATTATCACGCCATATATCACGATTGTTCCCTACCGTTGGATAAGTGACAAGATTCGTAAGGCCGCTGCCAGCGATCTTGTCGCCGCCGCCATTGGACTCACCATCGGTCTGGTCATTTCAGCACTACTCGCTATTCCTCTCAATAGCTTGCCTGCCAACTGGGGTCGTATTCTTCCGTTTGTTGCGGCATTGCTCTTTGCCTATCTTGGTGTCACCATCGCTGTCCTACGTAAAAATGACATTGGACACCTCTTCTTGAGTATTCAGAGTTCCGTGACGCGTCGCAATCGTGAACGCGATGAGGAACGTGAACGAGACCGCGATGAAAAGCGCACACGGGATCGCGAAAAGGAAAAAGAGAAGGACAAAGAGAAGGAGCGTACCGTTCCAGAACCTGCTCCACTGCCGCCTATACTGCTCGATACAAGTGCCATCATAGATGGTCGTATCAAAGATATCAGTCAGACGGGCTTCATTTATGGCACATTGCTTGTCCCTCGTTTTGTACTGGAAGAGTTACAGCGCATCGCGGACTCTGCTGATACTATGCGTCGTAATCGTGGTAGGCGTGGCCTTGAAATACTCAATACGCTGAAAACAGAAGCCGCTGTACCTGTTGAGATCACCGATGCCGATATCGAAGGTATCGCGGAAGTCGATGGCAAACTCGTGAAGATGGCACGTAACTTGCACTGCGCCATCATCACCAATGATTTCAACCTCAATCGGGTCGCGGAACTACAGGGCGTCAAGGTCCTCAACATCAACGAACTCGCCAACGCAATTAAACCAGTCCTGCTCCCAGGAGAAGACATTCACATCAAGATTATGCAGGATGGCAAAGAGTTGGGACAAGGTGTCGGCTACCTTGATGATGGCACAATGATTGTTGTGGAAAATGGGCGTCAGCATATGGGAACTGCTATCGAGGTCACAGTGACACGCGTGTTACAGACGGTTGCAGGACGCATGATCTTTGCTCACCCTAAACAGCTCACAGGTCCACAACCACAAATTCAAACACCTGCAAAACAGCGACTGTTGTGAGTAACTGATTCATGCAAGAACAGGTTGAAAAAGCATCGGTCGTCATCGTTGCAGCAGGATCAAGTCGTCGTATGTTAGGGCGCGACAAATTGTGGACGCCACTTCTAGGACGCATCACACTTGCGCGTACTCTTGACGTGTTTCAAGCATCACCATTGATCGATTCTATCGTCATTGTCGCCAGCACAGAACGACTTTCAGATACACTTCACTTATCTGAAAAGGAACACTGGCACAAAGTTCTCGCCGTTGTCCCCGGTGGGCGACGACGGCAGGACTCCGTGGCTATTGGCCTGGACACACTTGCGATGCGAACATCCTCTTGCAAATGGGTCATGGTTCACGACGCGGCACGTCCTTTTGTTACGTCAACAATGCTGCAAGAGGGCCTACTTTCCGCTCAAGCCCATCAAGCTAGCGTGGCCGCCGTTCCTGTGAAGGATACCATCAAGCAAGTCTGTGACAACATCATTACAACAACACCTGATCGCTCACATCTCTGGACCATTCAGACACCACAGGTTTTCTCGTTCCCACTCATTCGCCATGCCCATCATACCCCTATCGCGCAGGAAGATTTCACGGACGATGCAGCACTACTAGAACGCCTGGGCTATCCTGTGGCAATCTTTCAAGGCTCATACGCGAATATCAAAATCACTACACAAGAAGACCTGCTTATCGCGGAAGCACTTTTGCAAGGAGAAATCGCATGACATTCCGTATCGGCAATGGTTACGACGTACACACGCTTGTTGAAGGTCGTCCTCTCGTACTTGGTGGTGTCCTCATTCCTCATACACATGGTTTACTCGGACATTCCGATGCCGATGCAGTCATTCATGCCGTTGTCGATGCACTCCTCGGAGCCGCTGCCTTTGGTGATATCGGCACCCATTTCCCTTCGTCTGACCCCCGTTGGAAAAATCAGCCCAGTGCCGTCTTCCTCGACTACACTTATGAGCAGTTACAGAAAGAGCAATGGTCCATTAGCAACATCGATGTAACCATCGTCGCCGAACGCCCCAGGATGGCTCCTCATATTTCAGCCATGCGTACTCACATCGCTGAACACCTATATCTCACCAAAGCGCAAGTGAGCATCAAAGCCACCACCACCGATGGCCTCGGCTTCGCAGGTCGTCAAGAGGGCATTGCGTGTTACGCGGTAGCACTGATTGAGCAATAGGTATGTTGATCTTGTCATAGAAGCGGATCATGTGGTACAAAGGAGAGAGCGCGGTATATATTTGCAAAGAGAAGGATACACATCATGAGTTTAGCCAGCGCAGAGACACGTTCTCTTCAAAGTCGTCTTAGTAGAATCCAGATTTCGCCACAGGTGTTCTCCTGGTGCTTTCTAGGAGCCTGTTTCTGGCTTATACTCGGTGTATCACTGGACGCATGGGCGCATGGTCATATTCGTCTGGATAGTTTCTGGACGCCCTGGCATGGTGTGCTGTACTCAGGACTACTATCAACTGCACTGGTTCTCCCTGGTGCAATGCTGATTAATAAACTCAAAGGAATGTCGTGGCGCGAGACAATACCGGCAGGATATGAAATATCGGTACTTGGCATTATTGGTGCCTTTATAGGTGGTGTAGGTGATATGACATGGCATCTTCTGTTTGGCATCGAACAAAACTTAGATGCAGCTCTTTCGCCAACTCATATCGCCTTAATGCTGTTCTTTGGTTTCGTGCTCGTGGGTCCTTTTCACGCGCTCTATGTCAGTCGTACTCGTTCCTCACAAGTTTTACTGCTTCTCTCATTCACCTTGTTGCTCCTGTACTGGCAGATTATCTCTTCTGAGGCGAGTCCATATACACGCTTCTGGCTAATTGATATTCCAAAGACGGAAGGATCACTACAAACACTTGCTGTTGTTTCATACATTTTACAAGGTGGATTTCTCGCTGGTCTGACGATGTATCTGCTACGTCGATGGAAACCGTTCTTTGGTTTTTTCTTCATCGCGCTCACTTTAAGTGCTGTGCCTCTTGCGACTATGGAAAACAGCTTCATTATTATTCCAATAGGCGCGATCGCCGGGCTACTTATAGATTGCGCGTATCGTCTGATACGTCCATCGCTTGCGTCTATAGGACGTTTCCGCCTCTTCATCGCAAGTGTACCAGGGATATGGCTGCTAACCTACACAGTAGTAATATCGTCGATATATGGGACCGTATGGACGACACATTTACTCGTCGGTTCCATCGTTGTAACGAGTATTATTAGCTGGCTCCTATCGGGCCTCATGTTCCCACCTGCACTACCAGCACAGCAAGAACACTAAACACATGACATGACGAGACGGCACGAACAGGGTTCGTGCCGTCTCGTCATGTCATGTGTTTAGTGTTCTTGTTTATCGGGTGTTGGTTGAACTGGTTGGCTTATTTGCTCTGCGGCTTTGACGCGCTCTTTTTGCTCAGGCGTCATCAGTATTTGTACAGCATGACGTGGACTTGTGGGGATGCTCTGAGATATCTTATGTATTTCTTCCATCGGTAAATCGGCCATCACCTTGTTTTTTATATCCTTCGCTTGCCCAATACCTCTTCCTGCATTCCGTCCAATTGATTGCAACGTCTTAGGTCCAAAAAGTGCCAAGCCAACAAGCACCACAATGATAAGTTCAACCCAGTGTCCACCCATTTCAGTTTCCTTTCAGGAGCCTTCATATATACATGTGCGTTCTGTCATCAATATATTTCTTTGTCCTATTATATACTACGAACGTTGTATCCAACAGGACCACAAATCCATTGGCAGATTGTTATGAGATGCCCCAAAAAACAGGAAACTCCGTTTCTCTATTATAGAGAAGCATACAAGAAGTTGGAAAGCGGCAGGATGGCTCGATGTCTTATGGCATGCACCATTCCATCGAGCTCCATCGAGCCATCTTAGCTGTTGACTAATTCTAACTATGTCGAGCCTGGGACTTCCCCCACACACCCCTTATCCAGGTACGCCGATCTTGTTCCCCCCAGGACATAGATCGGTCTCTTTTTGTATTCCTTGCTCTCATTCCCTTTAAAAGGCTACCAATTTGGGCTACTCAACGTTTATTTTCAAGGAACCATCCAGAAGAACATGGTATGATAGGGCACAACTACGACAAATATATAAGTAATAAGCAAGAAAAGAGTGATTATATCGTATGCAACCAGCCGCATCCCGACAACCAAATCCCAATTTCAGAGCAACGAGCAATAGTCGTGCGACTCTTATCGCTATTCTTGCCTTATTTCTCTTCGCTCTTTCCGGCCTCATGACAGGCTTCGCAACCGGGGCGTTTACACGTCCTAAACAAACGGCACAGCAAAATAATGATAACGGTAACAAGTCTAGTTCGTCAGGAAAAACGGCGGCGACACCTGTGCAAACACATGCCCCACAAATCACTCAAACACCAAATATTTTGGTAGTAGGATTAGGTTGCCCTGGTCTATTACAATACTCGCTTCAACAAGTACGTGGTACTTCATATCAAGTTCAAGCTCAGATTACAGATAAATCGGCTGAATGTAAAAATGGTGGTGGAAAACCACTGCACATTCCAGGCGTTACCTGTAGACTCTGGCTCACGAAAGACAACAACTTTGGTGAGAATATACCTAAAGACAGAATTAAATCAGTTGACACGCTGCAACAAGCCTTTCCAAAAGAAGAACAAAACGCTTTGAATTTTAACGCATCGCAACAGGTACAGCCATGTAATGCGCAAGGTCCAACCGCGTGGCACTATCAACTCTCACCATCGCTTGACGAGGGAACATACTATCTAATAGTGCTTGCTGATTGGCAAGGAACGCTGTACAATTGGACCGCAAAACAAATAGCTGTCACGAAAGCAAGCTAGGTACCTCACGCACAATGCCGCGCATCAGTGCTGCAAAGCCTTGACGTGCGGCATCGCCAGCCGCGAGTACTTCAGCATGATTGACCTCTTCACTCTCGTCACCCGTTGCGGTATTCGTAATCAGGCTCATACCAAGTACACGCATACCCATATGTCGCGCCACAATCACCTCTGGTGCCGTTGACATTCCTACGGCGTCTGTGCCAATCGCGCGGAGAAAACGCAGTTCAGCACCGGTCTCATAGCTTGGACCAGCCACCATCGTATATACGCCTTCATGAACCGTTAGTTCGAGATAGCGTTCAGCCACAGAGTGTGCAAGGCTCCGTAATACTCCATCATACGCTTTTGCCAGTGGCGGAAAGCGTTCGCCGAAACGCTCATCGTTCGGACCCATCAATGGATTCGCACCTGCCAGCCCTGGCATCGAAATATGATCTCGAAGCAACATAAAGTCTCCTGGCTTATAGATAGGATTGACGCCACCTGCCGCGTTGCTTGCCAGCAATACTTGCGCCCCTAGCATGTGCATGACTCGCACCGGAAATGTTACCTCCTGCATCGAGTAGCCTTCATAGAAATGAAACCGTCCCTGCATTGCTACCACAGGCACATCTTCAAGCGTCCCCAATACAAGACGACCAGTATGTCCAACCACCGTCGAATGTGCGAAGTGCGGTATGTCTGAATATGGCACAACAACCGCGTTCTCTATTTCATCGGCTAGTTCGCCCAATCCAGAACCAAGAATAAGTGCCACCATAGGTTTTACAGAGGTATGCCTCTGCAACGCAGTCGTCGCTTCTATCACCTGATCGTAAAATATCATATACATTTTCCTCTATACGAGAGTGCCTGTAGGGGTCTAATTCTATTACACCCTTTGCCCAACCAATTCTGTTGAAAGGATTGATGAGACGTTTCATACATCCTCCATCAGGGTTCATCGCCAACAAGGTGTAATAGAATTAGACCCCTACAATTTTATCTATTATGAATTTTCGCGTGTGCCATTTGATTATACACCTGCACAGTGGAAATATGCGCATGTCCAAGCAATTCTTGAACAGAGTGTAGTTCCATGCCACCTTGAATCATCAGCATAGCAAATGAGTGACGCAACATATGTGGTGTAATCTCGCTAATTCCTGCCAGCCGTGCATACCCTTTGATGATTAACCAAAAACCTTGACGCGTTAAGCGTTCGCCATGATGATTGAGGAAGAGTCCTCGCTCCTCTGGGTGTCTTACCAGTCGAGGCCGTGCTTTGGTAAGGTATTGCACCATTGTCTCAACGACTACTGGTGATAGTGGTAATGTGCGCTCACGACGCGTTTGCGCGTTCCGACCGGGACACACTATCGTCGCCTGCTCTTTATCAAAATCGTCCAGCTGTAACGATACGAGTTCCGATGCTCGCATTCCGGTCGCATAGAGCATATGTAACATTGCAAGGTCCCGTTGACCCGCAACTGTTCCCACCGCTACCTGCTCAAACAGACTATGAATTTGCTCCACGGTCAATATCTGCGGTGGGTCTTTAGGAATACTTGGTGTTTCTAGTTCCTCCGCTGGATTTACCTCGATACGTCCCTCTTTTCTAAGATAACGAAAAAACGATTTGAATGCCGCGAGTTTACGTGCAATTGTTGTTGGTCGATAAGAGTGCCCTTCACGCATATCTATAAGGTAGTCCGCAAGGTGCTCACGCTTCACCTGTGGCCAGTGCTCTACCCCTTGCTCTTGTAGATAATGACAGAGTTGCTTTACATCATTGCGATATGCCATAACAGTATTCATATTGGTGCCTGCGCGTTCATTCTCTTTTGCGGAAAGCGCGGCGATATAGTCATCTACAGTTTCTTGTAGCATGAGATACCCTTCCCATCAGCGCATTGACGAAGTATATGTCAATGCCCAATTCCATAGACTTAGGAACCTCGACATTATAAGCGATGCGTGTAGAAGGGGCAAGTTAAGTAGGAGTGTTGACTAGGATAGCTAATAATCCTCGCGTGAATTACGGGTGAGCCATAACAGGGGCAGAGCACCAGTCACTACTATACACCGACTAGCGTGGTAAGCCACACAGTGGCGCAAAGTATAGTAGTGACTGGTGCTCTGCCCCTGTTATGCTGGGCTTGCTACTGTCATAAAGAAGACCGTTCGTGATATAATGAAACTATTCAGTTTGCCTCGCACACATCATAAAAAGAGAACATCAGCGCGACAACGTATGTTCCACGCGACTCGCGCTACCATAAGGAGAATACCAGAAATGGCGAAGTTAGTTGACATGTTCATGCAGGCACGCCGCGCTCAAAGCGGTGGTGGTATGGGCTTTTTAGGCAAAAACAAAGGCGAGTTCAAGCCTCGGGCCGCCGCGCTTGTCGTCGAGTTACCCACCATCACGGCGGGCAGTTCAGAGGCACTGCTCAAAGCTGGGGCTGATGGCTTACTCTTCACATGGAACGGCAATGACAGCAGTTTCCTTGAGACACTCAAACAGGAAATTGAGTCTTCAAAGTCAGTCAATGCAAATGTTGTCACGGGTCTACATATCACAAGCGGTTACGAGAAGTTGGATCGTGAGAGCCTTACACAACTTAAAGATGTCGGTGTCCAGTATCTCGTGTTGTCACTTGATGCCCCTGCTCGTGTGCTAGCACTCGATGTCAAGGACCTGGAATTTGTCGTGACCGTCCCTATGCGTCAAGGCGACATGTATCCACTCTTCATTCGCAACCTGACTGCGTTTGATGGTATTGCAGGGGTACAGCTTGACTTTGGGATGGCAAACAATGTCGGCAACTTGAGCATCGAAGAGGTCTTACAATACCGTGCGGTACGCGAAGCCGTTCGCTTCCCAGCCCTTATCAATGTCCAATCCGACTTGAGTGAGTCAGACGCCTATACACTGCTCACGCTCGGTGTGCAAGCACTTATCTTCACTGCACAAGATGCAGAAGAGACAACGCGCACACAAATCAAGGCACTCCACGAACTCCTCGAAAACGTTCATCATGAAGAGAAGGACGAGACACCCGGCCTTCGCAAATAAGTAGGCCGCGTTGGAGCATGACAGGGGCAGTGCCCTGTCACTACTATAAAATGACGTGGCGCGAAGTATAGTAGTGACAGGGCACTGCCCCTGTCATGCGCTCCGCTATTTCTCCTATTGCACCATACCCTGATTATCACTTACCAGTATTTGTGGCACGGGAATACTCGGCATGGTTGACTGCCAGTAAAGCTGACGACGGGGAATTCGGCGGAGCAGCTTTTTTGTGGTTTGCCAGACGTGCGTAGGATTGATGTTGTTACGCCAGTAATAGTAGCACGCTACTTCGTCTGGTTCAGCATTCAGCAAACGCGCAAATGATGGCTCTAGTGCTTGTTCACCTTGCTCATCAAGATTGAAATTTTGTAGCCACAACTGACTACGTTTCTGATGACGCCGGGCAGCCTCAACAACTGTCTGTCCCCATGAATTGAGCATTGTCACCTCTTCATTCAGCAGTTGCCAGAATAGGTGGCAACCAAGCGTGTCCAGATGAGGTAACATCGCCAGTTCATCAATCTGACCAAGGTCTTGCGGCAAAAGGACAATACTTGTCTTCTTCTGTGCATCTACCTGCTTGACAGATGCACACAATTCGCCGAGAAAGTCGATCATTGAACGTCGCCGAAAACGTGGTAAGTCGGTAACATCAGGACAGAGGGCGCGACAGACCGAGCAAAAACATGTAATATCGGGGCCACGCGGCTCATCTATAAGAATACCATCGATGGGATAGGTGGTTAAATAATGCTCGATCTCTTTGAAGAGCCAGGAGCGAAACGACTCATGGTTAAAGCAAGAAATGTCATGAAACCTGCCATGTCGATCCTTTACACGCGATTGTGGATGATGAAAGGTGTACCAGCTTGGCATGAGTGATGGTCCTGCGAACAAATTGCCGTAGCGTCCCATGCTCAGGTGTACCTTCAAGCCAGCGTCGTGTGCCTGCCGGAAACCACGCTCCAGGTCACGCGACCAACGTGGCTCTTCTTGCTCATGAATCGCATACACAATGCTGTTCGCGCCTACAGCACGAATTTGCTCGAAATCTTGCTTCACCACATCCGCGCGTAGCAGTGAATGAAAATATGCAACCGTTATATCCATCTCGCCTGTCTATCTATCTCTATCAAAACTATGTGTAAGCTGAATCACAGGAAATTGCTGCGATACATTTACATACATGTTTTCTCCAGTATACCATAGCCCTTGTGCATGTCTGCTACAAAGCGGTATTAATGGGCTATATGTTGTGCTTGACAAACGCCTGTATTCTAGGCACAATGCACTCATGAAGAATGGACAGCAATCTTTCGGTGTTTCCGTGCAACGTACTACATGTTTTGTACGGTCATATGCGAAAATCAATTTGACCCTTGACGTGTTAGAAAAACGTGGCGATGGGTATCATGAACTTGCCACGATTATGCAGATGGTTGATCTCTATGACACCATCTGCTTAACTCTTGCCACTGAGAATCGTGTGACCATCGTCAGCACACAGTCGGAGTTAGACAGCGACGATAATCTCGCGGTACGTGCAGCACATGCAGTGCGCAACTATCTTTCACTCACGCAAGGTGTGCATATCGAGCTAGACAAGCGCATTCCTATCGCGGCAGGGCTTGGTGGAGGCAGCAGTAATGCCGCCGCCGTTTTGCTTGCCCTGCGCCAATGGTGGCACCTTCCGCTTACAAACGAGGATTTGCTTGCCCTTGCCGCATCGCTTGGCTCCGATGTCCCATTCTTTCTCACAGAAGGTCTGGCATTATGCGAGGGACGTGGCGAACGTCTTACACCTCTACCTCCGTATTGGCCTTCCTCTATGCGTTGGCTCTTACTACTAAAACCCTCTATCGGTGTTTCCACTGCAACTATCTTTCGGAATCTTCCTGCAACCGATTATACCGATGGTGTACACACTAGTGCGGTCTACAGAGTATTACTAGCACAGGGAGAACCATTTTCAGAAGATATGTATAACGGGCTGGAACGCGGAGTATTGGAACGGTACCCCGAAGTCCTACAAGCACGCGAAGACATGCTACAAGCAGGTGCTTCGCTGGTGCGGCTTTCTGGAAGTGGCCCAACGCTTTTTGCTCCCTTCTCTGAACTTGCCCGTGCTTCCCAAACGCGGCAACGTTTGCACGAGCAGGGCTACCAAGTCTACCTGACCCGCGCTATTCATCCCAATCCTGGGAACGTCTGCATTTTTTAGAAAACGTAAGGAGAAAATATCGTGGCTGATGTTTACTACTGTGTCAAGTGCAAAAAGAAAAACGAGCTGAAGGATGCTCAACGCGTGACTATGAAGAACGGCAAACCCGCTCTCAAGGGCCAGTGTGTTGTCTGCGGCACTACCGTCAACGCAATTCTTCCAGCCGATAAAGTGAATAAGCAGTAAAAACAGAGAGAACAGGCGTATATCTTGCACGAAGTGCAAGATATACGCCTGTTCTCTCTGTTTTGTAGGCTATTTGTTTCATCATCTCGACTTGATATCCCTACTCTGCTATAATTATTAATAAAAATAGGGCATATACTACGAGGGAAAAACGATGAATATCTGGGACTCTGTGCAACGCGGCCTGGAGAAAGCCACGCATGAGGCTGGTCGTATCGCGAAAGCGCAACGTCTTCGCGCAACCCTTGAGGGGTTATCGAAGCAGATAGAGACACAGCAGAGCGCGATTATTGGAACTGCAATGGACCTTTTTAGAAATGGACAACTTACTCAGCATGAGATTCTTGTGCTCTGTCAGGCACTCCATACGTCGCAGCAGCAATTCGCACAAGCACAAAGCGAACTGAAACTAATACAAAATCAAGGAAATACAGGCCCTGCGCAACCTAACGCAACGGTCGCATATACACAACCACCCTATCAACCCTACGATAGCACATTCCCGTCACTTGTTCCGCCGCCGCCACCAGGGATGGAGCCACTCACTGTTAGTTCTCTTGAAACAATCTTAATCGCTCCATCCCCAACTGAACAAACCCAGTGTAGTACGTGTCAAGCTGCCCTTGTTCCGGGTAATGCCTTTTGTCATAATTGTGGCACACCTGTTCATACTGATAGCGCATCGTATCAACCAACTGTTCGTGGGACTATCGGCGAAGGGGTTGAGGCCGAGCAAGGAAATCAAACGGTCGTCGATGTCGCCGAACAAAGCACTATTCGCGCTGAAGAAGTGGACCAACCCGTGCAAGACATACCTCATAATGGAGGAAACTAATCCTGCGTCAACACGTTATTACCGCTTTCTGCTTGCTTTTACGCATTCCGTTCGCGCTTTTCGATATACTACAGCGTCCCTTTGTGCAACGCGCCTGGCAACATCCACGTTCTATCGTGGTTATAAAGCCCTGTTGCCTCGGAGACCTGCTTATGACCACCCCTCTCTTAGAGGTTATTCAACAAAACTATCCCAATACATCCATTACCTATGTTGCAGGTACGTGGTCAAAGGTAATCGTGGAACATGTTCCCACCGTCTCAGCTGTGATAGATTCTGGCACCGTTGGCATCGCCGGACGCTACACCTTGCGTGAGTACCTTCTCTTCGCTTTGCGTCTGCGTCGGCAACACTTTGACCTTGCGTTTGTGCTTGACCGTTCACCAATGCTCACGCTCTTACCGTGGCTTGCTGGTGTGCCACGTCGCGTCGGACCCGATAGTCTCGGACGTGGCTTCTCATTGACTGACCGTGTTCCCGTCTCTTCTTCACCCGAACACTTGCAGCATCAAGCTGAAATCTATCTCGACCTTGCACGCGTTCTCAAGCTTGCCGTCAAGCATCCCACTATGCATTTTGTGCCAACCGAGCAAGAGCAACAACGTGTCCCATTTACGCCTGATACATCTCTTTTGCCCGTTGCTGTCTTCATCGGTGGTGGGAGCAATCCAGGGATGCAATTGACCACGAAACGCTGGCCTGTAGAACGCTATCGAGAAATCGTCTACAAACTTGTTTCCGAACGCAATGCACAGGTACTTCTCATCGGTGGTCCAGACGATAGTGTGCTCAATCAAGCCCTGTTACAAAATTTAGATGTCCCATCGGGGAGTGTGCTGAACCTCGCTGGCACAACAAATTTCGGTGAGTCTGCTGCCCTCTTGCAACGCTGCGTACTCTTTATTGGCAATGACAGTAGCCCTATGCATCTCGCGGCAGCCATTGGCATACCTGTTATTGCGATCTTTGGCCCGACCAGTCCCCAGGAATATGGTCCGTATCCACTCGATGACCCACAGCACATTGCCCTCTGGCGTAATCCCAAAGGCAGACCCTGTTTCTTTCTAGGCAAAATGCAACCATGTACAGACTGTACCTGTATGCAATCCGTCACCGTGGCCGACGTGTGGGATGCCGTGCAACGCCTCATTCCTACAGTTCACAGCGAAGAGGTCACACACTGATGAAAAGCCTTCTTCGCTCTCTTATCCTATTGGTTGTACGCATCGTTGGTTTCCCTCGTGTGAATATGATGCGGCGACCCGTAGGGACCGATGTATCACGTCCTTCTCAGCAATCGAGACGCCAGGAGGACGCAATGAATTGGTCCCCACGGGTGTTACTCATCCGACCGGACCACCTTGGCGACCTTGTGCTGACAACACCAGTTCTCGATGCGCTCAAAACACATGTGCCTGACGCACACATTACAATGATGGTAGGCCCATGGTCGAGTGAGGTCGTGGCGCGTCATTCCGCCCTTGACCGACTCGTCACATGCCCATTTCCGGGCTTTCGACGCACAACACAAGGTATATTCGAGCCATATGTGCAACTTTTCCGTGTCGCTCAACAAGTGCGTCGTCAAAACTACGATATCGCCATCAACCTGCGTCCTGATTTTTGGTGGGGGGCGGCGCTCATCTACCTCGCGGCTATTCCACGACGTATTGGCTACGCGATACATCCAGGCACACCATTTTTCACCCAGGCCGAACCCTTTCACACATCAGAACATGCCACAGTTTCTAGCTTGCGTCTTATCAGCACCGGACTGCAAGCGTTGGGACGCGATGCACTCGACGAACCATTCACACCAGAACGCTATCCACTTGTCTTTGTGCCAACTGTGGAAGAGCAAACACGGGTAGCGCAACGCCTGCAAAGCGCAGATATAAACTCAGACGTGCCGCTCGTAGTCATTCATCCAGGTACGGGCGCAGCCGTCAAACTATGGCGTACTGAGGCATGGACAAGCACTGCCAACACACTCACTACGACCTGTTCTGTGCGTATCATCCTCACAGGAAGTCCTTCTGAACGTCCGATGCTCGAAGAAATAGCGCAAGGCATGATACCCACGCCATTACTGATTACAGATGCCACCGTAGGACAGCTTGCGGCAGTACTGAAACGTGCCAGCATGGTGCTAGGCGTTGACAATGGACCACTACATCTAGCCGTAGCGCAAGGTACGCCGACACTACAAATATTTGGTCCAACAGATTCGCGCATATTTGGTCCATGGGGACCTTTGCAGCAACACGTTGTTATTCCCTCAACGCATCGTTGTCCAACATGTCCCATTATCCCTTGTGGACGGCTCGATTTCCGACCCGATGAACTTTCCGCCCATCCCTGTGTCCGTCTCGTCTCAGAACAACAGGTGCAAGCAGCCAGCATCGCATTACTACAGAGATATCTTATAGTCAAAGATAAACACATATGAAAAAATCACTACCTTCCCAAACACCATCGTTGCTTCCCGTATTGGATGATTACGGCTATCCAATACGCCCAAATTCACAACGCACCCTCCGTAATTTCATGATACGTATAAGCAAGCGTCTCTTGCTGCTTGCTATCTATAGTATACTGAGCCTGTTTGGTGTGTTTATTCAACTCCGAGATAGGAGTAAAATAAATGTACTATTGACGCCCACGACATTTCATCCAAAACGTATCCTGCTTATTCGTGTTGATCTAATAGGCGATCTCGTCATGTCGCTTACCGCATTGCGTGTGTTGAAGCGTACCTATCCCAATGCGAAAATTGACTTGCTCGCTGTACCAGCAAGTGCGAAAGTGGTTGCGAACGACCCCGATCTGGCACAGGTCATCGCCTACGACCCGAATATCTGGCGGCGTCCAAAGGCACTTCTCACATGGCACAACTGGCGCGAACTCCTCGCTTTACGTCAACGTCTACATGCACGTCACTACGACCTTACAATCAATCTGTTTGGTCAATGGGCATCGCTCCTCACCGTGTTAAGTGGCGCACAACGTCGTCTCGGCTTCTCACATGAAAACTATCCTGGCTTTCTTACCGATACAGTTACAGGCCAGCACTGGAATGCGAACGATTCTAAGCACGAAGTTGATTACTGCCTGGCATTAGCACAGGCGGCTGGCGCAACAGTCACACCGGAGGATCGCATTCCACATCTGTCTGTTGACTCCGAAGCACGCCAACAGGTAGAGCAGTTGCTACAACAAGAAGGTATTCAAGCAGACAAAACACTGATTGCTTGTCACGTCAGTTCAAATAATGGTCAATCCAAACGTTGGCCTGTACCATATTGGGCTACGCTGATAGACCGCCTTGTACGCGAAGAGAGCGTACAGATTGTGCTGACTGGTGCGCCAAACGATATACCCCTTGTCACGGAGGTTCTTCGTCGCACCCATGAACAAGTATATAATCTTGCAGGGAAAACAAGTCTAACACAACTTGCCGCGCTCTATTCACGTGCTGATTTGCTCATCACGGGTGATAGTGGGCCTATGCATATCGCGGCAGCCGTAGGAACGCCACTCATTGCCATCCACGGTCCGACCGATCCAGCACTCAGTGGCCCTGTCAGTCCAGTCGCAACGATTCTACGTAGCGACATCTGGTGTAGCCCGTGTTATAACGCAAGGGGTCCAGCGGAGTGTCGTTTCCACACAACTCAATGCATGAAAAATGTTACACCCATGTACGTATATGAGGTGGTACACGAAAAAATAATGACGAAGACCACTATATAGGCCATCGCCATTATTTTTTCGTGCCTTGCTATTCCTGGATGCTATAGCTAGGGTCATCCTGATTCGCTAACCAGATGAGCGTCTGTCCATCAGATCTTTCTGTCTGTTTTTGATTTCGGCGTTCCAATCTTCATCCGGCACGTTATTAATTGCATCGGTCAAATTGCACTGCATTGACCTTTGAAGGCTCTCAATCACTGCCTGCCCATCACCTTGATCGAGTCGCTCGTTTACATAATCTCTTAGTCGCATATTTCTTCTCCTTATTTTCACGCTACAAAAAATGGCCTATACTATGCACGTTTTTGTCAACGTTTACGACTCTAATGCATCCGATTTATCGCACCCTACACACGAGCGAAGCAATGTGCGCATCCCCTGTTGCCTGCAGAATACAAGTGAGATGAAACATTTTTACATAGAAAAGCGTGAAAAGGAGGAAAGTCATAGAACGTAAAAGGTTCTAATCAAAGAAAGGAATAACCAGAGATGGCATTTACAGATAAAGTTGCGCTCGTCACGGGTGCAGGTTCTGGTATTGGCAAGGCGACAGCTGTGTTGCTTGCACAACAGGGTGTTAAGGTCGCCGTTGTTACTCACACGCCAGATGAAGCCAAGGAAACCGTCGCGGAAATTTCAAAGGGTGGACAACAGGCCCTGGCAGTTGTCGCTGATGTTGCACAGGAGGAGCAAATACAACGCGGTATACAGGAAGTCATTGATAAATGGGGTCGTCTTGACATTGTACTTGCTAATGCTGGCATAAATGGCGTCTGGGCACCAATTGACGAACTCTCGCTACAAGATTGGTCGAACACAATCACAACAAATTTGACGGGCACCTTTCTGACAATCAAGCACGCGGTTCCCTACCTCAAGAAGCAAGGTGGCTCCATTGTCGTTACGGCCTCGGTCAACGGCACACGCGTATTCAGTAATACAGGAGCTACCGCCTATTCTGCGAGTAAAGCGGGTCAGGTCGCTATTACCAAGATGCTTGCCGTAGAACTCGCGCCGCAAAATATTCGTGTCAATGTTGTGTGTCCGGGTCAAACTGATACTGAGATCAGCGACAATACACAGCCAAAGAATGTTGAGAAGGTCAAGTTCCCCGTCGAGTATCCAAAGGGTAAGATTCCTCTAGGTGAAGGCAAACCTGCGACTTCTGAGCAGGTTGCACAGCTTGTCGCCTTCCTATCCTCGGATGCGGCTAGCCACATCACCGGAACAGAAGTCTGGATCGACGGAGCTTCCTCACTCATAACGGGCTAAACTGTTTGCCATGAACATGAGTCATCTCCAAATTCAATTGATGAGCTTGTACGAGCCGAAAAGAAGGGTAGATAAGTGCCCATCACCGGGATGACTCATGTTTTTACAATAAAGGTTCTTGATGTATCGCTGATTCTTGTGGCTCTTGCCAATTGTTATCTTTGGAGAGTTTATCGGCCTGACGCGTTGGCTCTGGCAAACGATAGCCACGAGCGCACTTGAGCACATAGTCAATGCTTGTTTCAAGGCTGATGCGATGGCCCAATGAGATTATCATGGGGTTGACCCCTGTGCGTGTGCGAACAGCTGCCCCAATAGTCTCACTCTTATACACAAGGGGTTCCCATGAGCCAGCCTCTGTGCCGAGTTTTGTGGTATCGAACTTGCCGACTAGAATAGACTTGGCACAACCAATCGTGGGCAGATCAAGCCACAGACCGAGATGTGAAGCGATACCGATTCCTCGTGGATGAGCAATACCTGCACCATCAACCATCACAAGTTGTGGACGTTGACGCAACTGCTGAAATGCTCCCAGGATACAGGGAATTTCACGAAATGAGAGTAGCCCAGGAATATACGGCATCCGTATTGGTTCCTCGTAGATGTGTCGCTCGACTACTTCCATCTCTGGATAGCTCAAAAGCACAACTGCCGCGCGTGCCATGCCATTGTTCTCGTTAATTGCCATATCGACACCGGCCACATGCTGTACTGGTTCCTCTAACTGGTCCTCACGTATAACGCGCTTCCTCAGTTCGTTCTGTAACGCTCGCGCCTCTTCCTGGCTCAGATTCCATGCATGTAAAGGTTGTGTCATAGTGTTTTACCGCGCTTCCGTTACAAAAATCATACGTGGACTATCCAACAGGCAAGGCCCAAGATCATAGTCACCATAGACATCTTTTATCACAAAACCTGCTTGTTCTAGCAACAGTTCCATCTCGCTTCGATCAAATAAATACAGATGCGTTGTGACGGTAGTACGCTCCACTACACCCTCTTGCTTATGCTTGTCATAAAAATGCGTGAGTTCTAGCAGATGCCGAGCAGGAGACGATGCTGGACTGACAAAGTGTGTAAGCATTGTACCATTCTCTTGTTGCCATGTGCCCTGATGTAACACCTGTCCACTGAGGTCTTCCATATAACGCGCATCAGCATTGCTGATATCAAGTAGAAAGAGACCACCTGTGCTGAGATGAGCGCGGATAGTGGCGAGTGCCTGTTGCTGCTCTTTACGGGTGATAATGTGCGCGAACGAGCCAAGCGCGACAAACGCCATCCGAAACTTACGTCCCAACTGCATTGTCACCATATCTTGCTGTAGCAATTCACAACGAATGGAACTGTCCATCTCTTCTATTCGTTGTTGTGCAAGGGCTAACATAGGTGCCGATGTATCGACACCCACAACCTCATAGCCTGCTTGTGCGAGTGGAAGCAATACACGTCCACTGCCACACGCCAACTCCAGGATTGGACCACCACTCGACTCCGCGAAGTTCTGGTACATATCCAGGTCCTCGCGAAAGTGTGCGTGCTCGACATCGTAAAACGGCGCGATTGTATCGTATATGTTCATAGCCTCTTTTTCGTTTGTAAAGACACCATCATTGGAGCATCCAATGTAGGGGTCCGATTTATCGCACCCACGCACAAGCGAAGCCATGTGCGTGTCCCTAGTATAGCGACGTGAAGACTGGATTACAAGAGGAAATGTCCAACCAATCCATGCTATACTATGCAAGAAAAGAATGTATAACAGCAAAGAGGAATATATTCATGCGAGCATTGGTCTATGATGGAACTCGACTGGTATTAGACCAGAATTACCTCCTGCCACCACCTGTCGAGGGCGAGGCGTTGATACGCGTGTTGCTCGTGGGCATTTGCAATACAGACCTTGAGATTACGCGTGGGTATATGGATTTTCGAGGTGTGCCAGGACATGAGTTTGTAGGGATTGTTGAAGATATCTACGGGCAACAAGTACGCGAACAACATAGTAGTTTGCTTGGAAAGCGCGTGGTTGGCGATATTAATGCGGCATGTCATCGTCCCGATTGTGCCTATTGTCAACGTGGTATGCCAACGCATTGTCCAAACCGCTCCACACTTGGTATTGTCAAACGTGATGGAGCCTTCGCCGACTATCTCATGCTCCCCGTTGAAAATCTACATCTTGTGCCTGACAACGTAAGTGATGAGGAAGCGATATTTGTTGAACCGCTCGCCGCCAATTTTGAGATACTTGAGCAAGTCCATATACAGCCAACGGAAAGTGTTCTGATTCTTGGCGATGGCAAGATGGGTCAACTCGCCGCGCAAGTGCTTGCATTGAGTGGTTGTAAAGTCATGATGATTGGCAAACATGAGGAGAAGCTAGCACTTGTAGAGCAGTATGGTATTACCACACATCGGCTAAAAGATATTGAGCAGAACACCGTCCCCGGTGGGCATCGTGTTGACCATGTAATCGAATGTACAGGGTCCGCTCAAGGCATAGAACTCGCTTTGAGCCTTGTCAGACCGAGAGGAACACTGCACTTAAAAAGTACCGTTGCCGACAAATCAACGTTGAATCTCGCTCCCATTGTCATAGATGAGATACGCGTACAGGGTTCACGTTGTGGGCCATTCATGCCTGCCCTACGAGCATTGAGTCAGAAACGCGTGGATGTGCGTCCACTTATCAGTGCTACCTACACGCTCGATGAAGGACTGGACGCGTTTGAGTACGCGCAGCAAAAAGGCGTGCTGAAGGTATTGGTACGGGTGTAATTAGGCAAAAAGAGCATGACAGGGCAGAGCCACTGTCATGTCGCTCATTTGCACTTATCGCCTACTGGCTGTGCTTCTTATTTACACCATTTTGTACAGGATGATCCCATCGGGGGTTGGACTCTGTTCTATACGTCCATTAAAGCGCATGTGTTCGAGATGTGCTAACACTTCCGCGACCGCCATACGCTTCATTTCATCACTATTTAAGCGACGATTGCGAAAAAGCTTTTCGGTCAGTTGATACGCGTTCTGTGGTTGCTCAACGATCATCTCAAGTAACTGGTTTTCTCGGTCGTAGTGATGCTCGGTGATCTCTTGCGTCCGCTCCGCAAGGCCGATAAAGGGTTCGCCATGCCCAGGGAGCACGATGCTTGCGGGAAGCTTAGAAACCTTTTCTAGCGATGCAAGATAGTCGTCGAGAGGATTATTTCGATCATGATCCGAGTAGAGACCGATGTTCGGTGTGATGCGCGGCAACACATGGTCTGCGGCTAAAAAGACACCATCGCGTTCACGAAAAAGACAGATTTGTCCGTCAGCATGTCCTGGTGTCCAGATCACACGGTAGCGTTCTCCTACGATGTCCAGATACTCGCCATCTTCGACAAGCGTAAAGGCTTCGTGCGGTGGCACACTGAGAATACGGCGCGACTCCTCACGGTCCACCCGGTTCAGCCAGAGCGATGTTTGTGGCATACCGTGTTTTGTGAAGAAATTAGACACACGCCCAAAGCGTTCAGGCATGGTTCCCGACCAGATAAGTTGTACGCTTTCTTCGTCGATAGGATGCATGTAGACCTTCGCGCCACTCTGCTCATGAAGTTCACCTGATAACCCAATGTGGTCGGGATGATGATGCGTTAGTACAATCGCTTGCAACTTGTCTATGCTCAAGCCAGCATGTTGTAAGCCAGCAGTGAAGGCCGTTCGTGCATCAGGCGTTCCCATCCCTGTATCGACAATCGCCCAACTACCATCTTTTCCAACGAGCGCATGCATATTGACCGTGCGTAGCGGAAATGGTATTGGCACTGTAAGTTTCCAGATGCCAGGAGCTACCTCACGGCTCTCTGGTAATGGCTCTTCGGGTCGTTTTGGTCGCTCTGATGACGCCTGTTGCATAATGAAAAATGTCCTTTACATACTGTATAGATATGGAAGTGGTACGTTCGCGCTTCTTGCTTGTGAAGTTCTCCCTCAATTGTATGGTTTTCCGTAAGGATGTGTCAAATGAGGTTGTACGATCACGAACTTGCTATTTTTGTATGATATATATACAAGAGTCTCAAATGTTATATACAAGCGAAAAGAACTTGACAACATGTATTCCTCTTGAGTATCTTATAGTAGGGGCAGAAAATACTTCCTTTCCCTGGCATTTCACACTTTTCCCTCGCATATTCCCTACGCGTTCTTCGAGGCTCGAAACTATTATCACCGTTTAATAGTGAGGATGATACGTCCTCCAAGACTAGGAGAATCGGCTCATGAACAAACCTCATTTCCTGGCACGCCTCTTTTGCTCCATGTGTCTATTGATCGCATTGTTTTCGTTGACTATTTTCAATACAACGAATGGAACAATCGCACATGCTGCTACCCGTGTGGTAAGCACAAAAAAGTTTGACCCCACGACTGCCCTCACCATCAAGCCACTCTGGAAAACCAAACAACGCTTGAATGTCATTCATGGAAATGCTACCATTCCACCATGTTTGACAAGTACAACAGAGCCGCGTTGCTATGCTCCCCAGCAAATTCGCAATGCCTACAACATTCAGCCTTTGCTGAACGCAGGAATTACGGGCAAAGGACACACAGTTGTCCTGATTGATTTCGCCACAAGCACGTCGTTAGCGAACGATGTACATCTCTATGACCAACTCTATGGCTTGAAGGACCCGAAGATCAACGTCATTTCACCATTTGCCCCACCTTCTATCAACCCAAGTTACTACGTAGAAACGGCCCTTGATATCGAGACAGTTCATTCGATTGCGCCTGATGCGACGATTGATCTCGTACTGGCGAATATTGATTTCGCGTTTCAGCCCCAGGATTTTCTCTCCGGTGCCTTAGCCGTGACACAATACGCTATTGATCATAATCTCGGCGATGTTATCTCACAAAGTTTTGGTGTTGGTGAAACCTGCGCTGGCTCCGCATATCTTCAGCAAGAGCAACAAGTCTTCAGCAAAGCACGCGCCAAAGGGATCACCGTGCTGGCATCATCGGGCGACTCCGGTGCCGCTGCTAATGTGTGCAGTGGTGGTTTGATTAATGTTGGCAAGGGTGTAAATTTGCCAGCCGCCGACCCACTGGTCACAAGCGTAGGTGGAACAACACTCAATGCAACAGTTGATACAGGAAAATATGTTGCTGAAACAACATGGAATGAAGACAGGGCTGGCTCTGGTGCGACAGGTGGTGGCATCAGTACAATCTTCCCCGTTCCCAGCTATCAAAAGGGCATCGCAGGGCTTACAGGCCGTGGTGTTCCCGATGTTGCCTTTGACGCCGACCCTCTTACGGGTGTCCCAATTGTCTATAGTGCGCAGGGTGGGACCTTTATCGTCTCAGTTGGTGGCACCAGTGTGGGATCGCCGGCGTGGGCAGCCATCGTCGTACTTGCCAACCAGTATGTCGGCAAGCGTCTAGGCTTCCTCAACGATGCCTTGTATCGGCTAAGCACTGGCTCATATGCACGAAGCTTCCACGATATCACTACGGGCAACAATAGCGTCGTTATTCCCGAATTTGACCCAACAACAGGAAAAATCATCTACGTTCCCGTCCCCGGCTATAACGCTGGCCCAGGTTGGGATGCCGTAACAGGCATCGGCACGCCAAAAGTGACAGCGTTAGCCGCTTTATTGGCCTGATAACAATTGTAGGGGTCTCATTCCATGATACCCTGTTGGCAGTTGACTATGTTGGAGGACAAATGGAACGTTTCGTCAATCCTCTAAACATGGAGAATCGCTAACAGGGTGTCATGGAATGAGACCCCTACAATTGGTTTTTTTCCCAGCTATCACAGTAGGACCACTAGGAAAAAAGCGTGAAGCAAACTATACTAAGAAGTGTTACTAATAAGACGTATGTACTGCTATTTAGGAAACTTCATTATGTTTTATCGCAGAAAAATAGTGTTAGCCTTACTCGAAGCCTTTGGAGGCTCATTAGCACCGACTGATTGTCAGAACCTACTTATGCTCTTTTGTCGACGTAGAGGGAAGAACTACTACGATTTTTTTCCTCATAGCACAGGTGTATACAGTTTTTTATTATGTCAGGATAAAGCACGCCTGATAAGTTTAGGCTTGTTGGCTACTCAAGACGCGTTTACAAAAAGCACTCAAGAATCATTCTTCTCACAAATTCTCAAAGAAGATCAGTTCGTGTTGCAATCTCTAGCGACGGAAGTACGAGGGATGCGTGGCTCACCAACTGCTTCATCTGTCCTTTCACGCTCCGGCTATGCTCAAGTTCAACAGAAATGGAATACTAACATAACCCCTTGCCTCTTTACCTTAGGTTACGAGGGACTGTCAATTGATGCATATATACGTATTTTGCTTGCCAATAACATCACTACTTTGATAGATGTGCGGAAAAACCCACTTTCAATGAAATACGGCTTCTCTAAAACGAAGTTACGTGAGTATCTTAGACAGGTCAACATCGCATATTTCCATATACCAGACTTAGGTATTCCATCTGCTTTAAGAAAAGAGCTACACACCACAAGTGCTTATGAGTCTTTGTTTGACTACTATCGTTTGCATATCTTGCCTGAACAAAAAGAGGCAATCGAGCAAGTAAAAGCCATCATCAATACCTACAACCGAACAGTGCTTACATGCTTTGAAGCCGATGCGCAGTATTGTCACCGTCATGAGATTACTAAATGTCTTGAAGAGGATGTATATTTCAATTTACCTGTAATTCATTTAGGAAAGTCCTGTACATGCACTACCTCTTCCGTGTATACTACTGATAATGATGTTTTACATGTATTTCCAGAATACGTGAATGTATAAGTAGTAGGAAGCTAAACATAGTCCACTTGGAGGTACCTGTGTATCTACCTGATGAACTTCCAGATGCGCGTGTGCTGATTACTGTCAAAACCTATCCCCTTCCTTCAAGCAAATATGACGAACTGGTATGTACAGCCGGAGTACTTCCCGATGGAAAATGGATAAGAATTTATCCGGTACCGTTCAGAGGGTTATCTTATGACCAACGGTATAATAAATATGAGTGGATAACGCTTGACTTAGTACGCAACCATAGTGATTTTCGGGTAGAAAGTTATCGACCTAAAAGAGGTTTGGATGAAAATATTCAATTAGTGGGTAAAATTGATACCGGTAAGACAAGAGAATGGCAACAACGCAAGGATTTTGTGTTGAAAGAAGTATTTACTTCCTTGAATGATTTAATACACCTTGCAAAAGGTGAACAGAAAAAATCGTTAGGAACACTTAAGCCCGTATAGATCACAGATTTCGTTATTGAGCCAAGTGAAAGGGAGTGGAAAAAAGAGTGGCAAGAGCAGTTTCTCCAGTACAACTTGCTTGATCTTGACGAGAAAGGGGAAGGCAAAAAGCGTTCGATAATTCGCAAAGTACCTTATAAGTATTCTTATAAATTTTTGTGTGAAGGTGATAAAAGTTTACATAAGCTTATGATAGAAGATTGGGAGCTAGGTGCTCTTTATTGGAACTGTTTACGACAGAGCAATGGTAATGAGCAAGAAGCTAACAGACAAGTGAAGCAAAAATACTTCAATGAATTTGTGTCGCAAAAAGACATTCATCTCTTTTTAGGTACGACAAAGCAATATCATAATATTGCTCCCAATCCATTTGTTATTATTGGTGTCTTTTATCCGCCGAAGAGAGATGCTGAACAACTCTCCCTTTTCTAAATGGAAAAGGAAACAAGTACAAACTAGCCCTCGCAGGATGGTGGGCGACAACGCATCCTTGCAAGGGCTGGTTTATTGACAGTACTCAAAGTTCGGGTGAAGTCTCCGCGAGTGCGCGCGCTTCGTTGATCCATGAGCGGACCTGCGCACGTGAAGGCGCATGATAGGCTATTCTTTGCCCAATATGTAGTTCACCGAGTCGCTTGTGCAGACGTTCCGCGTTCTGCTCACACAGCACTTTACAACTCAGGACACCCGCTTCTTTTAAGAGGAGCGAGAGATCACCCCCAATCCCCCGTAATCGCATCATATCGGCTCGTCCCACGAGCTCCGTAAGTGTCTTTGTCGAGATACCAACCTGTTGTGCCAATTCTTCGCGCTGCGACGCTGTTTTTCCACGTTCCAAAAGCTGCTGAGTATATTTCACTCCCACGGCATAAAACGTTTCTCTTACCTCTGGACTGATGTCTTTCATCATGCTGATTGGGTTATACATAGCATATTTCTTCTTGTACGATATCATTGTAACCATCAATCGTGTCTAGTCTCCTCTTAATCGTTCATAAAAGAATGAGGAAATCCGGGTAGGGACCGATGGATCACGTCCTATTGGTGGTTAACCACCAATAGGACGTGATCCATCGGTCCCTACCCATCATCTATCCTTTACATTTGATGCAGTTAGACGGTAGGCACAAAAAAAAGTCACACCTTGCCAAATTCCTATCTTTACACAAGTTATCCACAAGTTATCCACCAAGCGGCGAAAAATTGGTGGATAACCCCCTTTCCTCTTTGGCATAAGTGATGGTACAATGAAGTGGGGAGAAGTGGGGAAGAATGGTGGCTGAGGACAGGGTGCATGCAACGAGTGTACGATGAGTGGGGAAGTGGTACAGAATGTCAGGACACGGGAGAGTTCTGAGATACTTCCCAGAGGGGCCATCGTAGCACACTCGACTAGGGAATTAGAAAAGATACTATGACAATGTTTCTTGGCGAATACGAGCATACAATCGACACCAAAGCACGCCTTGCGATTCCTGCGAAATTTCGCGCACAGATACAGGCGAACCGAGGTGCTGTTCTAAGCAAAGGCATGGGCACGTGTCTTTCGATCTACCTGCTCGACCGCTGGGAAGAAAAGTCAAACGAATTAGTGGCTGGCAGATCGAGCGAGGAACTGCGCGACTTTGAACGTCGCATCTATCCAAGCGCAAGCGAGATAGAGCTAGACGGGCAAGGTCGTATAGTCATACCCGCGAAGTTACGTGCCTATGCCAAACTGGAAAGCGAAGCAACCGTCGTCGGTGTGCGCGATCACTTTGAAATCTGGGACCGTGCGATCTGGCAAGCCTACCAGGAACGATTAGATGCCGAGGGAACAGGCGTTCCCTTTTAAGTGATGTATGGGTGGAATACATCAGACCCATACAGGATAGACAATGGAACATTCACAACATGTGTCTGTTATGCTCGATGAAGTGTTGAAGTTTCTTCAACCAACCTCTGGTGGCCTCTATATTGATGGCACACTGGGTGGTGGTGGGCATACAGCAGCAATTTTAGAAAAGTCGGCACCTGATGGACGCGTGCTTGGTATTGACACTGATGAGCAAGCCTTGCAGCGAGTACGGGCGCAGTTTCCAGATTTCGTAAACAGTGGACGCCTCGTGTTAGCACACGGAAACTTCGCTGATATGGCTAGTATCGCGACTGAAAATGGGTTTACATCGGTACAGGGCGTTCTGCTCGACCTGGGGTTTTCCTCAGATCAGATGGACGACCCACAACGCGGCTTCTCATTCGGCGCGGATGGGCCTCTGGATATGCGGCTCGATCAATCGCTTGCCACATCTGCCGCCGACCTTGTAAATACCATAAGTGAGCAAGAACTGGCGGACATTTTCTGGAAGTATGGCGAGGAAAGACGTTCGCGACAAATTGCCCGACGCATTGTACGCGAACGCGAGCATGAAGCCATTACCCGTACCGCACAGCTGGCACGCATAGCCGCCGCAGGAGTACCCTTTAAGCCAGGGACCATTCATCCGGCAACTCGCGTTTTCCAGGCGTTGCGCATCGCCGTCAATCAAGAATTGGAGCGATTGGAAACGGTCCTCCCACAAATACTAGACCTTTTAGAGCAACCAACGAATGCGGTAACGGAAACTGAGGGGGAAGGGCAGCATGGTGGCAGAATGGCAATTATCGCATTCCACTCGTTAGAAGACCGTATTGTCAAAGAGTTTATGCGACGTGAGGCCACCGATTGTATCTGCCCTCCTCGCATACCAGTCTGTATCTGTGGACATAAAGCACAGCTCCACATTCTTACGTCGAAGCCGTTAACGCCAGGGATGCAGGAAACCGAGCGTAACCCTCGCGCTCGTAGTGCTAAGCTACGGGTCGCGGAAAGAATACACAGTATCGAAGGGACTGAATAACGTCTCTACATCTTAAAGGAATGCAAGCCTATGAACAGCCTGAAAGAACGAACAAGCGCACCACTGAGTGCAGTAGCACAACCCATTCCGGTCATAAAACGTCGGCGTCAGTTGCATCCGTTTTTCTTCCGCATGGGACCTGTCGCATTATGCATTACCAGCGTGTTGTTGATTGGGCTAATGGCTGTTCTCTATCTCAGTCAGGTAGGACAGGCGGTGGCATCCAATCAAAAACTGCAAACGATACAGGCACAACAAGATAAGTTGCAACGCCAGAATCAGGACTTAGTAAATACTATATCGCAAGAGCAATCACCTGCCTATATCGCGGACAGGGCAAAACACATGGGGCTGATACCATTAGACCCCAAAAATGTGCAGATTATTACGGTGAAGAACCTGTTGCCCATTCAAAACGACGACCAGAACATCCAACCGTAGGGGTCTAATTTATTACACCCTATTCTGTGAGACATTGACAAGCAAGGAGGTCAAACATGAACCAGGAGCTACAACGCGCACGACATCGCCAGATGTTCGTGTTCGTGCTTGTATGCGGTGGCATGTTGCTTCTGCTTGGACGCTTGTACTATTGGCAAGTCTTGGAGCATCCGCGACTATCGCAGTTAGCAACCGACGAGCACACAAAAAATTTGCCATTGTTGGCCCCGCGTGGTCTCATCTTTGATGCACAGGGGCATTTGCTCGCAACAAATGTGATGCGTGACGACGTATACATCGAGCCAAAGCAGTTTCGTATCGACTTTGAACATGATGATAACGCGCATGATAAATGGGTTTCACTGATCCACACCTTGCACCAGGTCTTGCCTTCTATCTCGCAAGACACGTTAATTAACGCCTATGACTCCGACCTGTGGACGTTGCGTATCAACCGTCAGCCAATTGAGCCAGCGCAAAGTGCGCAACTGCGTGTACTATCAGCACATTTGCCAGATGTCTTCTTGCAGCAACAGCCCATACGCTCATATCCAGGGGGCGATCTGGCCGCACAGGTGCTTGGCTATGTCGATACGAATGCGACAGGTCAGTATGGCATCGAGGGCTTATATAATGCGAAACTTGCTGGCAAGGATGGCAGTCTTACTGCCGAACGCGATCTGAATGGAAATCCATTGACGGTGGGTGCAAGCTCTGGACAGGCACCTGTACCCGGCGCAAATGTGACGTTAACAATTGATAGTACCATTCAGTATGTAGTACAAACGGCACTTGTCGATACCATAAAAAAACTACAGGCGAAGAGTGGGTCCGTTGTTGTGCTGAATGCTCGTACTGGTGCGGTTGTTGCCATGGCTGGTGCGCCTAGCTTTGACCCAAATCATTATGGCGATGCTTTTGCACAGAAAGGGTGTGTCAACACTGTCTCTGTCTACTTCAATCCGGTCCTGTACTGCACCTATGAGCCAGGTTCAACGATGAAGGCAGTCACGATGGCGGCAGGGCTTGACCAGGGCTTAATTACACCAGATACATCGTTTACTGACAACGGCACGATTTCTTTTCCTGATGCCGCACCAGTAGCGAATTGGAACTTTCAACCTTATGGTGTGGAGACAATGACGCAGGTGCTAGAGCATTCCGCCAACGTTGGGACAGCCTATGTTGCGCATAACATTCTTGGAGCCAATCACTACTATCCCTATGTGCAACGTTTCGGCTTTGGACAGGCTTTCAACATCGATGGACCGGAGCAGGTAGGAGGCTATCGGACAAACGTAGCAAACCCGAATACATGGTCAATAACAGATTTGACACGACAGGCATTTGGACAAGCCATTTCGACCACACCATTACAAATGGCAATGGTTTATGAAACGATAGCCAATGGTGGCACTATGATGCAACCCTACTTAGTACAATCAGTGAATGATAATGGACATATCACAACAACGCAACCACATATTAGGCATCAAGTGATTAGTGCAACATCAGCAAAATTGCTGACTGGTATGCTCGTCAGCGCCGCTAATTACAATAAACAGGCGACATTTCCAGGCTATAGTGTCGCGGTCAAAACAGGAACCGCTACGGTCCAAGGCTTACCAGATACAGAGACTGAGGCATCAATGGCAGGCTTTTTACCCGCGTCAAATCCGCAGTTTGTGATTCTGGTCAAGATTGATCGCCCATCTGCGACAATCGCAGGGGGAACCGCCATTTTTGGTGGCACAGCGGCGGCACCATTGTGGAAGTCTATCGCGGAGCAACTGATGTGGCACTATAATATCCCATCAGACCAACCTTTGGGGACTTGATGTATCATCCCCGAAGGCGGTAGTGAAAAGATAAAGAAGGTGTATATGCAAGAAGATAGAGATACACACTATAGGCATATCGAATTGAGCAAGACGTGGCTCGAATTGCTAGGGAAGCAAATAGACGCACCTCTAGCAAGCAACAGTTCGATACCAGCACTTGAAAGTGATCCTTGGAGTTCACTGGTACAGGCTCAAGGTGTGAAGACGGTTGACCTGCAGAAAGTTCATTTACCGATGAGCGATTCAGATGTGGAGCAGTTGCTGCATAACATGCAAGACCAGTCAACTCAACATCCTGAACTCTAAACAAGTTCTCTATAAAGGACTATACTAGAAAAAATGTTCTATGTCAAGCCTTTTTGGACGAAAGTTCTATAAATGTATTCTTACTGACCGATACTGTAGAAATAGGGACTGACTCATGCTACCTGACAAGCAAAAAAAGAGCGAGAATGAGAAGCAAGCCAAAGGCGCGAAACAAAATGATTCGTTGCCTCCGGTCTTGCGTTCTCCCGCGCTGGCTTCGGCAGAGCAGGGACGTGCCCAGCGTCAAAAGGAGCAAGCGAAACGTGCTAAAAGCACGACGCGTAGTCCCTACAATGCTCATCGTATCAGTTTTGCGGCGGAGGACACACTGGTACGACCAAACGCGCTACCAGGGAAAAAGTTGCCCAAACAACAGGTCCGCAGGTTCTCAAATATGGGTGCGGTGAAAGAGCCACCCCAACATACAGGCTTGACCGCGAGCTGGCGTTCCCGTATGCCAGAGGTAGCGGACCGTCCAGAGGTGCAAGAAAAGGCCGCACGTAAACCTGCTAAGGCAATCAACACGGATGAGCAGAAGAAACTCGCCGAGTTGGAGATGAGTTTACCACGCGTTGCCGGAAAAATCGACTCCTGGTTGCTCATTATTGTCCTGACACTTATCTGTGTCGGGTTGGTCATGGTCTATAGTGCTAGCTCGTTTATTGGAGCGCGGTACTATGGTGACGCCTCCTACTTTTTTCAGAAGCAACTCATATGGGCTTTACTCGGTGTGGTTGTGTTGTTTGTGACAATGCAGATTGACTATCGCTTCTGGCGTCGTCTTTCGCTTATTGGCTTGATTATTACCTTTCCAATGCTCATCATTGTCCTAAAGTTTGGGACGAGTGCCTATGGAGCATCACGCTGGATTGGCTTTGGTTCGTTCTTCTCGTTTCAGCCGAGCGAACTGATCAAGCTAGTGCTTGCGCTGTATATCGCCGACTGGCTGGCACGCAAAGGCAGCAAGGTAAGCACATTTTTATATGGATTAGCACCATTTGTGATCTTAATCGGTATCATACTTGGTCTGGTTCTGCTCGAAAATGACATGGGTACGGCTATTATTATTGCTGGCCTGACCACTGTTATGTTCTTTTCGGCTGGTGCCAATATTGTACAGTTTTTATTAGCTATGGGCTGTGGCGGTCTCATCTTTGCCACACAAGCATTTCGCGGCTATCGTTTGTTGCGCTTGACCGGATTTATAAACCCGTTCAAGGACGTGACAGGGACTAATCTACAATTATATCAATCATTATTAGCACTTGGTTCTGGAGGCTGGTTGGGTGTTGGACTGGGGGCGAGTCGTCAAAAGACTGGCTACCTGCCACTACCACAGATCGACTCGATCTTCGCCATCATAGGCGAGGAGCTAGGGTTTGTCTGCTGTGCCGCCATCGTTCTATTGTTTCTGTTTCTCGCGTTTCGTGGCTTTCGCCTGGCACGGCGCACACAAGATATGTATGGTTCTCTGCTTGCCGCTGGCATCACAACGTGGTTAGTGTTACAGGCAATGATCAATATTGGGTCAACAACGGGTTCTATTCCTTATACAGGCGTTCCTTTACCGTTTATTAGCTATGGTGGCTCCTCGTTTATCATTGCTATGGCAGCGGTTGGGGTGTTACTGAATATCTCGCGTTATACGCAGGAGCCTGAAACTTCTGCGTTAAAGCGCACTGTTACTATGACGATTAAAAAACAACCTGCACAACAGGCACGATAACGCGTGCCACTATAGGACATTTATGCGCGTTCTTATCTCAGGTGGTGGTACCGGAGGGCATGTCTATCCTGCCCTCGCGGTGGCACAGCAATTACAACAACACTATAATGCGGACATTCTCTATCTCGGCAGCGATGATGGTTTAGAGACACGTCTTGTCCCTGCGGCAGGTGTGCCTCTCAAGACTATTCAAGCTGGCAAACTCCAACGCTTCGTTTCCTGGCGTACCGTGGCAGGCGTGGCACGCGTCCCTGTAGGCATGGCGCAAGCAATCGGCATTGTACGCGCCTTTCGACCCGATGTAGCATTTACCAGTGGTGGTTATGTCGCCGTTCCAGCAGGTCTGGCGGCACGGCTTAATAGAACACCGCTTTTGATGCATCAACAAGACGTACCACCAAACCTGTCGAACAAATTATTGGCACCACTCGCAACGCGTATCTCGGTGGCTTTTGCCGACTCGTTGCGCTACTTCCCGTCCCAGAAGACGGTCCAGTTAGGCAATCCAATACGCCAGGCTATCCTGGATGTACATACTGTTTCACTACAACAAGCGCGAACAGAGTTGGGTCTTGCACCCAACATACCACTTGTCCTGGTAACGGGTGGCAGTCAGGGTGCGCGACATCTCAATCAAACAGTCTGTCATGCTTTGCCGGAACTACTGAAACAGTGTCAGGTGCTACACATTAGCGGTAGTAATCTTTTCAACGAGACACGCACGCTCTCAGAGCAAACACTAGCCGATGTCGAAAGTGAAACACGTCAACGCTATCGACTGGTTCCGTATATGGATGAGCAGATGCCGTTAGCACTGCAAGCCGCCGATCTCGTGCTCTGTCGTTCGGGTGCTTCCGTGCTCAGCGAACTCGCAGTCCTGGGAAAACCAAGCATTCTTGTTCCCTTGCCACCCGCGCTAGGCAGTTCACCACAAGAAGCAAACGCGGCGATGTTTCAGCGCGAGCAAGCGGCAGAAGTCATCTTAAACGATTTGTTGAAACCTGAAGCAATGGTTGAACGTGTAACATATATACTTTCACAGCCTGCTTACTTACAAAAGATGTCACATGCAGCTATGAAGCTTGCGAAACCAGACGCAACACAAGAAATTGTAGAGACCATCGTCACTCTTGCAAAGAGAACCGTAGCGAAGACGCCTACTAAGTATGAGGTTACAAGCATTTGAGTTCATCACGATTACATTTTATGGGAATAGGCGGACAAGGTATCTCTGCCGTAGCGCAAATGGCGTTACAGGCGGGCGAGACTGTCACGGGCTGCGATCAGAATGTATCGGCAACTACACGGTTATTGGAGCAAGTTGGTATTCCTGTTTCTATCGGTCATAATGCGGAACATCTACACAATGTCGATACGCTCGTGATAAGTCCAGCCGTAACCTCATTGAACGTGAATAATCCAGAATTGCTTGCGGCACAAGAGCGCGGCATACGTGTAATTACGTGGCAAGAACTGCTGGGAGAGCTTTTCAAGGGCAAGCTATTGTTGTCCGTGTGTGGTGTACATGGCAAAGGCACCACAACCGCACTTTTGTCGCTGATGTTGGTCGATGCTGGCTTTGATCCAACCTGCGAGATTGGAGCCGTAGTACCTCGCTTCGGCGCGAATTATCGTCTTGGCAAGAGCGAGTATGCAGTCAACGAGGCCGATGAGTTTAATCATAACTTCTGGCACTATGCCCCACGTTTAGTGGTGGTGAAGGCGTTAGAGTTTGAGCATCCAGAGTTCTTCGCGAACTACGAAGCATTTCTCGCGGCGTTTGAACATTTTATACGCGGTATGGACCTGCAAAGCGACTGGCCTTTGCCACCTACACTGATTGTGAATAGTGACAGCCTCGGTTGCCTGGACCTACTTGCACGCTTACAGAATTGGACAGGACGAATTATCACGTATTCCGTTGAAGGCTTGCGACCAGTTGCGGGACTCAGTGAGAGCGGACTCATACCAGATGCTGTCTCTGCTGGTTATGTCGCAACACCGATTGTAGGGCAGAACAGTGCGACCTTTGAAGCATATGATGTGCGTCTGGATGGTGAGACAAGTTTCAGGGTTAGAAGCAGTGGTGTTGACCTGATCGATCAGGCCATACATGTGCAATTGCCCGGAGCACACAATGTCGAAAATGCACTGGCCGCATTAGTAGCAGCGCGAACGGTCGGGGCTGATATCGCTAGTCTCGTCAAGACGATAGAAAGCTTTGGTGGCATTCGGCGGCGTTTCGAGATACGGCATCAGGGACCGTTACAGGTCAATGGGCAGATGCTCGATGTGATGCTTATCGACGACTACGCGCATCATCCAACCGCGATTGCCGCGACATTAGAAGCGACTCGGCAACGCTATCCAAATAGACGTATTGTCGCCGTCTATCAGCCGCATATGTATAGTCGAACAAAGACCTTTTTTACACAGTTTTTAGCCGCGTTTGACGAGGCAGATGTAGCGATTATCGCCGATATCTTTCCTGCACGCGAACGCGATACAGGCATCATCCATGCACGCGATCTCGTGCATGAGATGGCACAGCGAAAGCATTTTCGCGAAGGAGCGGTGGTTTTACATGGTGGAAGTGTACGGGAGACGACCCAAATGGTACAAATGACACTGTGTTCGGGCGACATAGTGTTGATAATGGGAGCAGGCGACATTTACACCGTAACCGAGCAGTTGTTAACACAGGATGCAGCTACTGTAGGGACCGATGTATCATGTCCCGTCGAGCCTAGAGGAAATTCACTATGACCTTTGAGATTGAGACAGCATACACCGAGCTACGCGCCTTCTTAGGAGAGCGAGTTCGGCGCAATGAGCCACTTGCACGCCATTGTACCTTTGGCGTGGGTGGTCCTGCGGACATATGGGTCTCGCTCACAACACGGGAAGACCTATTAGGCGTCGTAACACTATGTGCCAAAAACCGTTGGCCTCTCTTGATTACTGGCAATGGAACTAACGTCCTGTATGCTGATGCAGGTGTACGTGGCGTGGTCGCGCGTGTAGCCCTGAATAGCTATACCATTGAAGAGCAAGGCAAAGATACTGCTTTATTAGTGGCAGGAGCAGGCGTCAGTTGGCCTCGTTTGTTAAACGAGCTGGCGACGCTTGGCTGGGGTGGACTGGAATTTGGCCCCGGCATTCCCGGAACGCTCGGTGGTGGTGTGATCAGTAATGCAGGTGCGCATGGAAGTGATATCGGTGAGGTGCTTGCGTGGGTAGAGGTGCTTGATGCACGTAGCACTGAGCAAGAGGCAGTAGCACCAGCAATCCTGCGCTATCAGCATGACGACATACACTTGAGTTACCGTCATAGCCGTTTTCGCGCCGAGCGACGTGTGCAGTTTGACGAGCAGGGCTATCCGATAGCGGCACCGCGAAGGCTGATCGAACCAGCCGAGATCATCGTGCAGTTAGGAATTTCTTTACACCGTGAGGTGCCACAAACGCTACGCACGGTGATTGATGAACATAAACAACATCGCAAGAGGACGCAGCCACCGCAACAAAGTGCTGGCTCGGTCTTCAAAAATCCAGAGGGGGACCACGCAGGTCGTCTTATCGAGGCGGCAGGGATGCGGGGGTTGACTTACGGTGGGGCGCAAATTTCAGAGCGTCACGCCAACTTTATTGTCAACGTAGGAGGTGCGAGTGCGGCGGATATCGCGGCACTAATCAAGCTGGCTCATACTCGCGTGCGCGAACAGTTCGGTGTGGATATGGAATTAGAGGTTGAATTGCGTGGCGAATGGAAGAAGGTGACGACATGACAGAGAAGAAACCGTTACGAGAGCAAAGGGCTAATCATTCTTACGTGCAACTACCAGATGCACGAAGTCAGTATAGTGAGCGTGGACGAAATGCACAGCGATCACTCCGGCAGGAGCCTGTGCTAGAGCATGTCAGGTTGCAACGCGTTGTCACCATTCCAGAGGAGGACCCTTCACTGGCATGGAATAGCTTCGCGCAGCGACAAGAGCAACTCCGTCGCGCACGCTCACGCCCACAACGCTATGTGAGCGAGGCCCAACCTATCGTGCCTCGCACCTACGCCCAAACAGGTGTGCGTGCGACAAGCGGACGTATGCGAGCTATTCAGCGTGCGCAACAGGCGGAGGTATCCCCTATTCCAACACGCAGTGGGCGCAAACAACTGCGTAAAGGGTTGCTATGGCGTATCCTGAGCTTCTTTGCCATTGTCATTGTGGTTGGCCTTGCGGTAAACTTTGCTTTCACCAACAACGCCTTCCGTATCGAGCAAGTTAACGTCGTCGGGACACACAATGCATCATTAATTAGTAATATTCAGCGCATGGGTATGCAGGGACAAAATATCTTTCTGGTCAATGTCGAGGGCTTAACGGCGAAGGTCGATGCGTATCCACTTGTATCATCAACAGTTATCAGCAAAAATTGGCCTAACCAACTGACGGTGACGGTGCTAGAGCGTGCCCCTGTATTGCTGTGGCAAACACAGCGCGGCACCTATAGCGTCGATAGTCAAGGTGTGGTCATCGCGCCTGCGAGTGAGACCGTGGGTGCCGATCATCTGCTGACGGTTGTTGATACACGTAATGGTGGTAAGGGTCAAACCCTCCATCCGGGCGCACGTTTGAGCCAAAACGATACTCTGTTCGCTGTTGATGTCTTCAACCATCTTCCACGTGTAAGTGGTATCACAACATTCAAACTGCGTTACGATGCAACGCCAGAAGGAGGTTCTTACGTGGTGCAAAGTTCTGATGGCTGGCTAGCGTATCTGGGTGGCGCACAGGACAGCAATCCATTAGACAATCGACTTATTGAATTACAACAAATCGTCTCGTTGGCGCAACAGCAGCAACTTACCCTTGCTACGATTGACCTGCGTTACGGCTTGCATCCAGTATATACACTGAAAAATCCCTAACGGCAGGAACAAATCCTATCGTGTGACCTGGCTGCATTCGGGAATGAAGAAGGCAGTTGACATGTCACAAAAACTATGCGAGAGAAGGTCTCGCACGACCATTGTAGTGCGTCTCACAACTGAACCGCCCAAAGGAGCGTCAAGGTGCAAGAGCGGGTAATCGTCGGAATCGACGTTGGAACAACAAAAATCTGTGTCCTTGTTGGCGAGTTGGATCGCGACGGGAAGCTGAACATTGTTGGTGTTGGTACCTGCCCTTCACAGGGATTGCGCCGAGGCGTGGTGGTGAACATTGAAGAGACTGTCACTTCCATCGCCGCAGCGTTAGACCGTGCTGAACGGCTATCGGGGAAAAAGATTGCCGCCGCCTATGTGGGGATCGCAGGGAGCCATATCGAGTCTGAGAATAGCAAAGGGTTCGTCGCAATCTCACCAAGCCATCGCGATATCATTCAAAATGATATCAGTCGTGCTATCGAAGTAGCACGTGCTATTCCATTAACCGCGAATCGTGAGGTGATTCACGTTATTCCACGCGGCTATGTCGTAGATGGGCAGGAGGGGATTAAAAACCCTATTGGCATGTCGGGTTTCCGCCTGGAAGTGGAGACACACATTATCACGGGGTCTGTGTCATCTATTCACAACTTAATTAAGTGCGTGCATAAGGCGCAGGTTGAGATTGAGGACCTGGTATTGGAGCCATTGGCCTCTAGTGAGGCTGTATTGGCGGACGGCGAAACCGACCTGGGCGTTGCCCTTGTCGATATCGGTGGGGGAACAACCGATGTCGCCGTCTTCTCCGATGGAGCTATCTGGCATACCGTTGTCCTGCCTATCGGGGGCAACCTGATTACAAGCGATATCGCTATCGGGTTACGTCTACCCTTTGCGGTCGCGGAAGAATTGAAGATCACCTACGGACATTGTGACCCGACGACCATTGCCGACGACGACATGATCGACCTGTCGCAATTCATGCCAGATTGTAATGATTTGGTGCCACGTAAACTCCTGGCTGAAATTATCCAGGCACGCGTCGAGGAACTCTTCAACATGGTGCATGACGAACTCAAGAAATCCGGCTACGACGGTTTGCTCCCTGCTGGTCTGGTGATCACAGGTGGTACTGCCGAACTCCCCGGTATTCTCGAAGTCGCGGGACAGGCACTCGACCTGCCCGCCCGTATCGGCTCTCCTTTAGGGCTACACGGCCTAGCTGACTCAATCAGTCGGCCTGCCTATGCCACGGCTGTTGGCCTACTCCTATGGGGTATGCGCCACACCTCGCTCTTTATCGACGAGGAAGAGCCAGAGGAGGAAGGGTCAACGGGCGATGTCATGGCGCGACTAGGCCGTTGGCTACGAGCATTTATTCCGTAAAGAAAGACATGTCCAACATATGGGCGCTAGAAACGCGCCCGAAAGGGGCCACGAATATGTTACCAATGGGAAATCATCAAATGGAAGGCTTCGCCCAAATCCGCGTGATCGGCGTCGGCGGCGGCGGCAGCAATGCGGTAAACCGCATGATCCAGGCCAACATGACCGGTATTGAGTTCATTGCCATCAATACCGACTCACAAGCCTTACTTCTGAACGAGGCACCACGGCACATTCGTATCGGCGATAAACTCACGCGTGGCCTTGGAGCAGGTGGCAATCCTAGCGTCGGCGGCAAAGCAGCCGAAGAGAATGCCGAAGAAATCTATGAGGCTCTCAAAGGCTCCGATATGGTGTTTATCACTGCTGGCATGGGTGGCGGCACAGGTACTGGCGCGAGTCCTATTGTGGCTCAGATTGCGCGTGAACTCGGTGCGCTGACCGTTGGCGTTGTCACAAAGCCCTTTGCCTTTGAAGGACGCAAACGCCTCCTCTCAGCGGAAGAGGGCATCGCCAACCTGAAACAGCACGTCGATACGCTCATCACTGTGCCCAATGACCGTCTCTTGCAGGTCGCTGACAAGCGTACTCCCCTGTCTGAAGCGTTCCGTCTGGCCGATGATGTATTACGCCAAGGTATCCAGGGCATCAGTGACCTGATTACGGTCCCTGGTCTGATTAACCTGGACTTCGCGGACGTAAAGACCATTATGTCCGCGGCTGGTTCCGCGCTGATGGCGATTGGTGAGGCAAGCGGCGAGACTCGTGCTTCTGATGCCGCGCAAATCGCTATCGCTAGCCCTCTACTGGATATCGACATCAGTGGAGCGCGAGGTGTGTTGTTCAATATCACTGGTGGTATGGACTTGACATTGTTCGAGGTCAACGAAGCCGCAGATGTAATCTATCATGCTGCACATCCAGAGGCAAATATTATCTTTGGCGCGGTGCAGGACCCGAATTTTGATGGCAAAGTCAAGATTACGGTGATTGCAACGGGCTTTGATAATGTGCCTGCCAATCCACGTCCATCTATCGCGACACCACAGTATGTGCAGCCACGTCCAGAGTATGACCGTAGCAGGATTTACCAGGCATCACAAGCTCCTGCGAATAGCAATGGCAATGGCAATGGCAGTGGGCATAACGGCAATCCATCACATCGTCCACAACAGTCCCAAGGCTATGGGTCGATGCCGATCACACCACCGCCTGTCAACGTCTCAAATCATCCAACAGGTCCATTGCAGCAACCAGCACAACGGGTACCGTCCGCACAGTATCCATCATCACAGGTGCCTTCAGACACCGGACGCCAGCAAGCGGTACGGCCTCAACCACAACTGTCGGTGGATACGGGACGCCAGCGTGTCGTAACACCACCATCACCATTCATACAGGGGGATACAGGGCGTCAGCGTACAGCGATGCCACCCATGCAGATGCGCGATGCGATGCCTTTGGCTTCGGACGACCTGCAAAACATAGATGATGATGATTTTGCATTGGATGATGCCGCGCTTGATGCGGAGCCAACTGGAGACGCCATGAGTCCTCATGATCGGCTTCCTGTACCAGAGCCGGAGGCGCAACCTTCACAACGTCCCCCGACAACGCAGCAGCGTCCAATTCGTCGCCTTGATCGTGGTGCCGATGTCCCCCGTGGCGGACGTAACGCACCATCCGGCGATGTCATTGACATTCCGGCCTTCCTGCGCAAACGCTAAGCTTTATAAAGAGAGACAAAAAGTGGAGTCGCACAACGTGCGACTCCACTTTTTGTCTCTCTTCTAAATCTTGTTACGGGTTTTGCCGAGGTTGCCAGGAATATCTTCGTTGAGACCGATGTGGTTGACCACAACTCTCACACCTGAAACACCGATCAACTCACGCTCAAGCATCACCTTCATATCGTTGTTTGGCACATCACCATAGAGGTGAAGAATGTAATTCTCGACCAGGACCGAAATGTTATCCGCCCCTTTAAGCTTGCCCTTTGAGCTGAGTTCGTCAAGCTTCGCATTGGCTGCTCTTAGAATGGAGTCTTCCGCAACAATGAAGTTGAGGACATTGGTAACTTTCGGCAACTCCCACAGTGCAGCTTCCACCGCATCGCGTTGTGCCTCTAACTCGACTTTTCCATAGAGTGCCAGTACAACACTTTCACCCTTGATATCGTCTATCTCGACACGGACAGGATGCGTGCTATATGCAGTGCTACTCACCGTGACGGTACTTTCGACGATGGCACGAGCCATATCAAGAATTGCCTCAGGCTTCAAGGTAGCATACCGTGCGACAAGTTCGGCCTGTGTTTCACCAGAGCCACCCATCGGGTCCTCAAATGCCCAACCCAGAATACCTATGATAACGAGCGGCGCACCAACCACTGTGAGCCACGGATTCTCTGGGAAAAATATGATACCGACCACCGTAATCAAGATAGCAGCACTCAAGATAAAAGGCCACAAACTGGGATTTGGTAGATGTATATGATGCTCTTCCTCAGCAGGCTCCTCATTGTGAGCCGCGAGGGATGTATTGACCTCTTCCGCAGTAAGATTAGCACGTTGAAGAGAAGTATCCATAAGTCTCCTCCGAGGATAATAGATAATATGTGTGAACGCCTGATAATAGTATACGAGTCCGTACTACTAAGCATACCAAAATTACCGCTTTGATGCAAGCGGTTATGCTTTTTTCAAAGGATGCACTCCTTGTTCCAATAGAGTGCATCCTCTGATTAATGTACTGCTCACATTGACATTTTCTATAAACTTCTATTAATATGTACATCACTACTATTTGATGCTTAAATATTCGTACAAGGGAAGATGTATGATGCATATCTTTAGTACACCTTTACGCAATTTGCGTACTTTGTCGTACTGGATGCGGCTGAGCGTGCTGAGTTTGTGCTACCTTGTCTGCGTCATTGTATTTAGTGTGAGCTTTTTTTATTCGCAGGATGCTAGTTTCTTTGCCTTGCCGATTGGGCTAACTGCCTGGCTATTTAAACGGCGTGAAACAAGTATTTTCGTTGGCATTGTCATCCTCACCGTTGCTCTGTTTAACACATTCTATACCATTGGCTATTCATGGCCCCGTAGTCTTATTATCTCTTTTCTTCTCGGTTCCTCGATATTTATCGTCGTCGCGCTCTTTATCAGTTATCTCCGTGAAATGCTAGACGCAACAGAAGAGGCCCGACGTATTTCGCAAGAGGCTGAGCGGCAGATTATGGAAGTGAGCAAACAGCAGCAACGACTCAATCGCTTCAAGGACCAATTGTTACTCAATGTCAGTCATGAGATGCGTACTCCATTGACAGAGATACGAGGTTATCTGGACCTACTGCAATCCTATGCGGATCAGTTGGATACGAAGACACGTAAAACATTTCTCATAAACGCTTTGAGCGGATGTGAGGAATTAGAGGTGCTTATAAGCAACGTTTTGGATGCGATGCACGCTGGCAACATCACACCTCGCTTAGACAAAATCGTCGTCACTCAGGTCGTACAAGAGGTTTTGCAACAATTTGACCCACGCAAACTACAAGACTTTTCCTTACACACCGATATTCCAGGACATCTACAGGTACGGGCGGACTCACAATATGTCCGTCGCATCCTTCGCAATCTGTTGTCGAACGCGTTCAAATATTCAGCACCACACACGCCGGTTGCCCTCACCGCTGGACTACATCAGGCTGAAAATGGCGGGACATATGTGTGTGTGCGCGTACAGGATGCCGGACCAGGGATTCCACCCGACGAGAAGAGTCAGTTATTTGAAAAGTTTGCACGACTCGAACGCGACTTGTATGGAAAAGCACGCGGCACAGGTTTAGGTTTGTACATAAGTAAACAACTTGTAGAGGTTATGGGTGGAACTATCTGGGTTGAAAGCTCTGGCGTAACAGGAGAAGGCAGTACTTTTTGCTTCACTCTACCCTATATGCCACCAAAGAATACTCCGCTTTTTACGAATACTTCGGGGTAACGTAGTACATCACCTATTTGATTTGTAGAGATATTCAAGAAGTCGCGACTCAGCTATATCAAATATGTAACCTCATTATGAGATATGTAACCATAGTGTACAACTTATAAGTAAATTCTAATCTGTTTTCCTTGTTTCTGGTCCTCTTCTCAGGTTACTATATGACTGCATAACAATTGAGTTATGTAACTACTGTTTGTATAGAAGAGGGAAGTAACAAACATGCGTAAGGGCTTCTTTATCTACTCGCGTGCCATACAAGCCGCTATCGTGAGCATTTCTGTATTGCTCTTGATGGTAGCCGGGGGAGCAACAGCGACAGACGTACTGGCAAACAGCACAGTAGCAGCACGTGCGAATTTACAGCACACTCCTACTGGTACTGCCGATCTACATGTAGGCTCCTACGGTCATGAGCTTACTGTATCAATCTCGTTGACTGGTTTGGCACCGAACAGTACCCATCCCGCGCATATCCACGCTGGCAATAGCTGTGCTAGCAATGGTGCTATTCTCTACCCCTTAAGGAATGTTGTCGCTAATGAAAAGGGTCAAGCATCTGTCACCACCGTTATTCATCTCTCCCACGCTGGTATTCCAGCGAGCGGCTGGTACATCAACGTTCACAATGGTCCTACATTGAAGACGCCACAACAAGCCTATGCGATTTCGTGTGGCGTCGTTTCTAATTCATCGTACTCCTCTGACGTGTTGACTGCTCTTGGTCCCACACCAGACCCAAATCAACATTCCTTTGGTTTCACAACCCTGAGTTTGAAGGATGGCAAACTGACTGTACATATCATGGTAACTGGTCTGGCTGCTTACAGTAAACATGCCGCTCACATTCATGCTGGCGACTGTTTCTATACCAAACAAGTGCTGTACGATCTGTCGCCACTGGTCGCGAATGAAGATGGTGTAGCGTATAAGACTGTAACCTTCAAGGATGTTGATTCCATTCCTGCCTATGGATGGGATGTTAATGTACACTTCTCTACCAACCTTTCAACGCAAACAGGCTATGATCCCATTCTTTGTGGCAACGTCGCTCGTGACGATGCATAAATAATATGTTGTGCATAACAAAAAAGATGACGTGCCAGAACTGGCACGTCATCTTTTTTGTTATGCACAAAGAGCACTACGAACGGCGCAAACGTTTCACACGATAAAAGATGAAACCACCGGTGAGCAACAATAAGAGAAGTTCAGGCAGCCATGAGATCGCTGGTTGCACGAAGTCACGTGCGGCACGATAGGTTGGGTCCGCGCCTGTCCCTGGCACACCCGGAAGACCATTGACCTGGGCCGAGACAAATTGTATCTTTGGGGTCCCATTGATCAATCCAATAGCGAAGACACTCGTAACGGTATTGGCACCGAGCGTTGCCGAAACTGGTAGTGTTGTGTTGCTCGCGGTTGCACTGATATTCGCACTCCATGCACCCGCAGGCTCCGAGAGGTAGTTACTTGCCTGTTGATACCCCAGGCCATTCACAAGCGTATTGCCATCGGCAGTGACGTTGACCGTTCCAGCACCAGGAGAAAGATGATAGACACGTACCTTTGCACTTCCACTGACCACTGAATTGTCGTCAATAAAAATCTGCAATGAGAAACCTGTTGCCGCCGTGCCGACTGCCGCAACCGTATAGGTGACTCCTGGTTGCACCTGAATGGTCTGCGTGATTGTCGCTGCACCAGGGCCTGTTCCGATTAAACCAACCTGGACTTTATGTGGTCCGGCTGGTACAGAGGCATAGGGCGTGACCGTGCCAAATTGGAAATTATTCAGCAACATATTCCCATCGACAAAGACGGTTGCGGTACCAATGTCAGGCGAAGCATGAATCACACGAACATATGAAGGACTATCCGCCTTCGCCGCATGAAGTGACACACTAAAAATAAGAAAGAGAGCAGAGATAACCGCCAAAACAACCACACCAGGCAGAACGAACGTTGAACGCGAAAAAAGCTTCATTGCTGCATCCTCCAAATTGCGTAGATAATAGAACAACAATACATATATAGGTAAAGAGACAGCTATTTATTGTAACGAAGCAGACGCCGAAATGGGAGACGAAAATTAACCAATATACTGTATTTTGTCTATTTCGGTGAAAATCGAATGAAAATCGAGAGAAATTTGTACTAGCTAGCTTTACAAGTACACCACTTATCATTATAATTACGTATACTATAGTATGAGTTACACAAGTTATACGTACTGGATATAAAATGCAACAGGTACAGCAAATACAAAAAGAGCAAATAATACTTCCTACAGGCTCTATTGTGCGTAACGTGAATGGAGACCGCTATACCGTAGAAGAGCTATTAGGAAGGGGAGGGTCTGGTGCGGTCTATCTCGTGCAAGACAGACGCAACAAGCAAGACTATTTCGCGCTAAAAGAACTTATTGATCCTGATAAAGTAGAGCGTGAGCGTTTTGCGTTTGAGGCTGAAGTCCTGATGCGTCTCGATCACGAATCGTTACCGCATGTATATCGCGTATTTGAGAACGAGAGGCTCAAGCGCGTCTATATCTTGATGGATTATATAGAGGGACATGATCTTGAAGCACTGCGTAAGGAGCAACCCGACCAGCGTTTTCAGCTTCATTTTGTGCTTGCCTTGCTGACGCCTATTGTTGCAGCCCTCAGTTATTTGCATCATCGTGAACCACCTATTGTGCATCGAGATATCAAGCCAGCCAATATTGTTGTACCTGTAAAAGGTGGTGATGCACTACTCGTCGATTTTGGGATTGCCAAAGAATATACCAATGATGGCACAACAACCGTGATCCGTCATGGCACCCCTGGCTATGCCGCGCTTGAGCAATATGGCGGTGGCACAAACATACGCACGGATGTGTATGGCCTCGGTGCCACGCTCTATACGCTTCTTACCGGTACTATTCCAGTGGATGCATTGACACGCGTCACAGGTAATCAAGGTATTGATCCCCTACAACCAGCACACGAACTGGTGCCGAGCTTGCCACTCGGTGTGAGTGAGGCGATTAGCCGTGCTATGAGTCCGGCTCGCAATGATCGGTTCGCGACGATTCAAGAGTTTTGGGCAGAGGTGAATACGCAATCTAAAGAAGCCAGGAAAATTACCGTCAAAGTGGCTGAGCCATTGGCGAGTACAACGAAAGAGAGTGATACAACAGACCGTATTCAGTCTGATAGCAATACAACAAGTGGCTTGAGCAGTGAGAACGATACAACTGATAAGCTAGTACCACCTTTATCACGTATAGTACGTGTCAAAAAGAATGTTACCCCAATGACCCTCGCTGAACAACGCCAGATCGCGCAAAAAGAGAGACGCCGAAATACCATCGTTGCTGTGTTTGGTGTATTTATTCTTTTGTTCGCACTAGGTGCCAGCATTACAACAGTTATTACTCATATACCCCATCCTGTTGTATCTAAAAGAGCGTCTATTGTGCCGCCAGCACTTCCTACCGCTACTCCAACGCTCGATCAGGCTCCCTATCCAACGCTGGCCTCTGCATATCAAGGAACTATGCACGACTACCTGAACGGAAACGCGGTAAATTCCTTTCTTAGTGCTATTCAGCAAAATCACGCGAAGATACAAGGTTCTTGCAACTGCCTCGGCCTCACGGGTCCATTTACTGGAACGGTGGGTATTGATGGAAGTATTACGTTTACCGTTGAGATGACTGGTCGCGGAACAACCATGCTGTTTCAAGGTCATATTAAAACTGGTGGCGCTATGGCTGGTCAATTTTATATAATAAACGCGTCGAATGGTCAGCACACAGGCGAATACGGAGATTGGTCGTTTAAATAGCTATGAGTATGTTAACTCTTTTGGGAACTGGCACGTGCCAAATCGAACACGAACGTCGTGCATCAAGCGTCCTACTCGAACTCGATGGGACGCTTATTCTTTTTGATTGTGGGCATGGGGTTGTGCAACGGCTTTTGGATGTGGGCGTACATCCAAACACATTACAACACGTCGTGCTTTCACATTTCCACCCCGATCACGTCTCGGACCTGATTCCACTCTTACAAGCTGGTGCATGGTCGCGCAAAAACCAACGTCGGACCGACCTTCACATCTATGGCCCCAAGGGAACGCACAACCTGATCGATGGATACATCCGTATCTTTGGACGTAAATCCTTCGAGCAACCCGCCTACGCGCTCATTATACACGAGGTCGCAGAAGTCCATTTCATGATTGATACGCACACTTTCGAGTTTATCAGTTTGCCACCAGCAGGAAATCATGGTCTACGCTTTACCTACAACGAGAAGACCTACGCTCTTACGGGCGACTCCTATTTCCATTCGCAAGAGATAGATTTTTTGCGTGGTGTAGACCTTGCCGTTATCGACTCTGGTCACATTGAAGATAACGAGATTGTCTCACTCGCTGTCGCATCGCAAGCCAAAACTATTGTCTGTTCACATCTGTATCGCGAACTTGATGCTAAGGAATTGCAAGCGCAAGCAGTAGCAAACAGTTACGAGGGCACGATTGTGGTGGGACGTGATCTCATGACATTTGTTTTATGAATAATCTGTTTTCGTGCCATGTACGCGTGCATGACACGAAAACAGATTATTCCGCGATTCTTCCATCCCGTATCTGTAACACACGGTCAGCAGAGGTGACGAATATCGGGTCATGGGTCGCGACAATCATTCCTCTGTCGTACAAGCAAGAACTTCTTGCTGGTAACACTTGAATTAACATGCAACTTAACGTTTGCAGTATAATGAAAGAAGAATGTTACGAGGGAGGAACTCTCCACATGATTCAGGTTGAAAAAGAGAAATTCGCCGATATCTCCAAATTTCTTCGTGAGAATGCAGAAGAAATATATGGTATCGCTACGCAAAAACACGCCAAATATCTTGACACAAAGCATGTACAAGAAAAGAAGCTTCACATAAATAAAGCTGAAGCAATGGTGCTCATTACCGAATTAGCACACAACCTCGATGATAGCGAACGAGGTGCGATTGTCTTTGAACGAGTAGGTGAGCGCATGGCGAAACATTCACTTGTTTATGGCGTAACGCTCGAAGAGGCAATTGAAAGTCTCCTTTTTTTGAAGCAAACTTCTTGGGAAACGTTAGAGCAAGCCGGTCTCCTCACTAAACTGACCGTTCAGGAATTTTATGTGTTTAGTTCTTTCATCACGACAGCCTGTGATAGTGTCGCCTCAAAAATTGCCTTTACCTTTCATGATGCCTCGGCCTCCAATGAAGCACGTTTGACTCTTCTTGTCCAAGATTTTTCAAAGAGTATGACTACCTTGCGCGAATCAGAAGAAAAATATCGCGGTCTATTTAATGAAATAGATGAAGGCTACGTGCTCATTGACGTACTATTCGATGAAACGAACACAGCTGTTGATCTGTTGATGCTGGAAGCGAATCCAGCAGCGGTCAGAATGACAGGACGGGAACTCGTCGGGCGACGAATGCGTGAACTTGCCCCCACCTTTGAAGCAGATTGGTTTGAGATATTTGGCAGAGTGGCGAAAACTGGCGTGGGCGAACGTCACGAGTACCACGCCGCACCACTTTCGGCCTGGTATAACGTGTATATCTTCAAAACAGGTAACCAGGATGACATGCGTGTTGCGGCTATGTATCAAGATATAACTGAGCGCAAACACCGCGAGGCAAATGCTGCCTTCTTAGCCGATGTTGCCAAAGATTTCTCACATCTGAATTCCTCCGACGAGATTATGCAGGTCGTTGGCAGGCATATTGGTGAATTTTTGCAGGTCCACTATTGCCACTTTATGTACATCGACGAGGCACGTGACGAAATATTGCATCTCGACCGCTGGAATGCAGCAGGTGTACCTCGTCTGCCCAACACCGCGAGACTCTCAGAACAGGTGACTGACGATTTCTTCCGCATGGTGTACGCTGGCGAAACCGTCGTCAGCAATAATACACAAACCAACCCGGTTACGAAGGGCAAAGCCAATGCCGAGATTGGCGCATTAGCTTTTATCACCGTGCCTTTTCATAAAGACGGCGCGTGGAAATATTTGTTCTCCGTCCATGACATACAGCCACGCCAATGGCGCAAAGATGAAATTGAATTGGTGCGCGAACTGGCAGATCGCATTTTCCCACGTCTTGAACGCGCCCATGCCGAAGAGAGGCAGCGCGAATCGGAAGAGCGGTTTCGCCTGATGGCAGATAACATCGAGAATCTGGCGTGGATGGCACAGCCTGACGGCTATATTTACTGGTATAACAAACGCTGGTATGACTACACCGGTACAACACCTCAAGATATGGAAGGGTGGGGCTGGCAATCGGTCCACGACCCACATGAGTTACAAGACGTACTCCAACGCTGGAATGCATCCATTCAAACAGGAGAGCGCTTTAATATGGTCTTTCCTCTCAAAGGGGCAGATGGTCTATTCCGACCATTTTTAACTCGCGTGATGCCTGTGAAAGATACTGATGGCAATGTGCTTCATTGGTTTGGAACAAATACAGATATCAGCGAACAAATAAAAGCGGCAGAAGCACTGCGCAAACTTTCTGCTCAGCAGGAAGAAACGCTCGCGGTGCTTGAATCATTATTACAGAATGCTCCTATCGGCTTTGCTTTTTTTGACACACACCATCGTTATATGCGTATCAACGACTCTCTTGCTGAAATAAATGGTTTTAAAGCTGAAGAACATATTGGAAAAACTATTGAAGAACTCCTGCCAGAGAACGCAAAAACGGTTGTGCCTGTGCTCGAAAAAGTCATGAACACAAAAGAGCCAATTCTGAACCTAGAAGTAACAGGTGAAACGCCAAAAGCACCCGGTGTAACGCGTTACTGGCTGACGGGCTTTTATCCAGTCTTTATTGGGAAAAGCCAGAACGTTGATTTTGTCGGCGCCGTCGTGATAGAAATCACTGATCGGAAAAAACTTGAACAGCAAAAGGATGAGTTTATCGCCGTCGCCAGCCATGAGTTAAGAACGCCAGTCACCAGTATTAAAGCGTATACTCAACTCCTACAAAAGCTGTTCAGAAAGAAAGGCGACTTGCAATCCGTTGAGCTGCTCACGAAAATGGACGGACAAATTAATAAACTCATCAACCTGATTGCTGATTTGCTGGATGTATCAAAAATGCAAGCAGGAAAACTACAACTCCGCTTGAACGATTTCAACTTCAACGAACTGGTCTCTGAAATTGTCGATGAAATACAGCAAACGACAACATATCATACCATTCGTACTGAACTCACGGAGGGTACGATGGTCTATGCTGACAGAGACCGTATCGAGCAAGTGCTTACTAACTTATTGACCAATGCGGTAAAGTATTCACCACAAGCAGACACTATTATTGTGAAAACACACGTTGAGAAAGAGACAATAACTCTTTCTGTACAAGACTTTGGGCTTGGCATACCAAAAGAGAAACAAGCGAAAGTGTTTGAACGATTTTACCGTGTTGAAGGACGCACAGAAACTATTTACCCCGGGCTTGGCTTAGGACTCTATATTTCCAGTGAGATTATCAGTCGGCATGGAGGAACAATTTGGGTAGAAAGTGGAGAAGGAAAAGGTTCAACGTTCTGTTTCACTCTGCCCATTCAAAAACACACGCTATCGCAACAAGAACACGTTTGAAGATAGCATGGATAGAAACTTTCAATAATTGTATATACGGTAACACATGCATATACCTCTCAAAAAAGAATACAAAGCGGACGTTGAGTTGCAACCCAACGTCCGCTTTGTATTTTGTGGTGCTAATGCTAGGGTTTCAGCACAACCTTGATACAATCATCTTCTTTATGCTTGAAGATGTCGTAGCCGTGTGGGGCATCATCAAGCTTCATCGTATGCGTAATCACAAACGAGGGGTCGATATCACCATTCTGGATACGTTCCAGGAGAGGATGTAGGTATCTATGCATATGCGTTTGACCCATCTTGAAGGTGAGACCCTTCGCGAAGGCCGCTCCAAAGGGTATCTTATCGAGGAGGCCACCATAGACACCTGGAATTGACACGGTACCACCCTTGCCACAGGCTTGAATGGCTTGTCGCAACACATGTGGACGATCAGTTCCCAGTCGTGTCTTCTGTTTCGCCGTATCATTGATGGCGTCAATGCTGCTCCCGTGCGACTCTAAGCCTACCGCGTCAATACAGGCATCAGGTCCACGTCCACCGGTCATCTGTTTGAGAACCTCGACCACATCGACACCTTCGTAGTTGAAGACTTCGGCCTTGCTTTGCTCTGCCGCCATACGAAGGCGTTCAGGGAAGCGGTCAAGCGCAATCACGCGCTCCGCACCTAGCATGTATGCGCTCTGAATAGCAAATTGCCCGACGGGGCCACAGCCCCAGACCGCGACGGTATCACCGGGTTGAATGTTGCAGTTCTCAGCCGCCATGTAGCCTGTTGGGAAGATGTCGGACAGGAACAAGACCTGCTCATCTGGCAGTCCATCGGGAATTTTGATTGGGCCAAAATCGGCGAATGGCACACGGACATATTCCGCCTGTCCACCTGCATACCCACCATACATATGTGAATAGCCAAAAAGAGCAGCCGCCGAGTACCCGTACAGCGATTCCGCGAGCCACGCATTCGGATTAGAGTTATCACACAGCGAAAACAGGCCCTTCTGACAATAACGGCAACGACCACAAGAGATCGTGAATGGTACAACCACGCGGTCGCCCTTTTTCAAATTCTCAACGCCCTTGCCTACCTCGACCACCTCACCCATGAACTCATGCCCAAGAATATCACCCTTCTCCATTGAGGGAATGTATCCATCGAAGAGGTGCAGGTCAGAGCCACAAATGGCTGTTGACGTGATTTTGATGATGGCATCTCTCGGATTGAGAATTTGCGGATCAGGAACGTTATCTACACGCACCTTGTGCGTACCGTACCAGCATAATGCTTTCATGTGTCTCTTCTTTCTATTTATTTTACGCCTTTGCCCGTGGGTTGTCCTTTGATGGTGGGAACTTCGCCCGCTTCCATGATTTCTTTGAAGTGCCGTAGCGTTTCTAATGCCTGCCGTTCTGGAATGTGTCCAAGCAGATTGCCAATGCCTGTACCAAAGTGCACCCTGAAATTGTAGAAAGTCGAGTTCGAGTGTGACCACTGTACCTTGTCCATCGGGCAGGGCGTCAAAGCTCACTTTCCCTGCATTCGCCGTTGTTGGCTTGCCATGTGCGTGCCAGGAAATTGACTTGTTCGGCACCACTTGCAGCAGTTCCGAGTTCCATTCGACCGTTTTGTTCATCGGCCCCTGTGCTACCCAGTGCGACGTGCGCTCGCCTGTCCTCATCACCGATTGGATATAATCCATGTAGCGCGGTGCTTGCTCGGTATCATACCAGTAGTTGAACAGGTCTTCCGCCGCGCGATTCACTGTCATTGAACGCTGCACACGCACACCACGCTTGCCAGGAATACTCGATACCGTCTTTGGGATGCCTGGCGCGAAGTTCGGCTGCTGCTCGGCTGTACTGATTTTCAATGCCTGATAGATGAAGGAGTGTCCACTCGCGCCACGATAGAATAACGCACTGCCTAGAAGGGCTAGACCACTTCCAAGCCAATCGCGTCGAGAAACACCATATGCAGCTAACACACCACCACTTATCCCTGAGAGCCAGCGTTCAGTTTGTCCAACATTGCGTGTCGCAACATTTTGATCACCTTGTTGATAGGTATTCTGATAGCTTTTTAGTGTCGATTGTGCTGATGCCATATATATTTCTCTTCCTTTGCTATAAAAGTTTTCACATCAGTAACACGTTAGAGAGCGTACAAGCGTTTCGCTATACAGCAACCTGTAAGATATGGAAATTGTAGGGGTCTAATTCTATTACACCCTGTGAGCAATACACGATATTGGCAGGACATATGCAACGTCTCATAAATCCCGTGGACATTGTGTATTGCTTGCAGGGTGTAATAGAATTAGACCCCTACATTATCACAAAAATGGCAAATATTATCAAGTGAATAATATTAATTGCCAAAAACATTGACATTTCTTATATCATCATGGTATCATTGCCTTATAAGATAAATTATTGCCAAATTGATAGCAAATATTGCCAGTATAGTGAAAGGAAATGTTCAGGATGTGCAACAACATATACATGCAAGAAAAGGCACTGGAACAAGAGCAACGCGCCCGAATACGAGCAATTGAGAGCCGTCATACGCTCGCATTGGCGATAGGTCATCATAACGCTATTCGTCACATTGTTGGACGTTGTGGTACATTCCTGGTCATGCTTGGTACACGATTGGAGCAAGCGGAACAGCGCGAAATTCCTGCACGAGCCTGATTATGCAATTTGACAAATTAGCTTGAGAATAAGAGAGTCACGCTGGGTTGGGTGCGCTAAAGCGGACCCGTACAGGAGTGACCGAGGGTTGCTGAAACGCAAGCAAAGTCCTGTACGGGTCCGCTTTAGCGCACCCAATATATCAATTTTTTGAAGGAGAGACTCACACATGCACCCATTGATTACACGCGACCCGGTAAGCGGTGGCGAAATGATTGTCACGCGGCTGGAATGTCCCGATAGTGGTATCGTGATTGAGGGACAATTCAGCCTTGGTTGGATTGGTCGCTTGACCCGTGAGCAGCTTGAATTTGTCGAGTTGCTTGTCAAGTATCGCGGCAACGTACAGAAACTCGCGGTTGAAATGAACGTCGCGTACAACACGGCGCGTAGTCGGCTGGATGAAATCGTCACCGCGCTCGGTGGCGCACCTGAAAACGATGGACGCCAGGACCGCCGTGTCGTGCTTGACCGTCTTGCCGCGAAAGAGATTAGCGTAGAGGAAGCTATGCGCCTCCTGAAAAGCTAGGTATCTGCTATGTCACCCTCAAAAGAAGAGCGCAACCGCATATTACACATGATCGAGTCGGGACAAGTCACCGCGACCGAGGCCGCGCAAATATTAGATACACTTGAACCTGACTCTCTAGCCGAACGAACCAGTGAGCGTGGACGTGACCGACTCCTACGTATTCGTGTTACAACGCTTAATGCCAGGGCGCAAAAAGTCTATGTCACAGCTACTCTGCCTGTACGTCTTATCAGGACAAGTATGCGACTAGGGGTGAGCTTCATCCCTCAAATGAGAAACGCTGCCTTAGAAGACTTGCTGAAAAGCATAGAACAGGGTGCAACCGGACGTTTGCTCGACCTGCAAGATATGGAAAAAGGTGAACGACTCGAAATCTTCGCCGAAGAACGGTAAGGAAGGATAACACACATGACCACATTTCCTGCAATGCAAAAAATCGTCATCTCGGATATTGAAGGCGACTTGACCATTCGTGGTTGGGAACAACCAACTATCGAGGTGGAGTCGGGTGATACCATCGAACGCTTAAAGCAACAGGGGGACTCGCTGCTCGTCAGCAACACCGAAGGTTCCGTTCAGCTTTCTGTTCCGCATGAAACAATCATCGTCGCAAAGGACATTACGGGTAACATTTCTATCGAACACGTGCTACAGGTCGATATGAAAGACGTGAGTGGTGATGTAATCGTCGCGCTGATACACGGCGACGTGAGCATTGTTGATATTGATGGCAACATTACTGTGCGCGACATTAGCGGCTCGGTCCAATTAAGAGATGGGAGCGCGGAGGCCACAATCAGCAACGTACAATCCAGTGTGACGCTGGTTGATGTGAGTGCAAGTGTGGTCCTGAGTGAAATCAGTGGTTCCGTGACGGTAAAAGATATTGGCGATAGTGCAACACTCAAAAGTATTGGTGGCAATGTAACTCTGAACGATGTTGGGGCCGATGCATCCATCACGGGTGTGAATGGCAGCGTCACGCTGTACGATATTGGTAATGATGTGTATATAGAGAATATCAACGGCAGTGTTCAGGCTGGCGATGTGGGAAACGACTTGACGCTCAAAGAAGTTCAGGGGAAGCGTGACCCTGCGCGATATCGGCAATGACCTGTCAGTCACAAACGTGTTTGGCACTCTGCAAATCACGGATGTTGGCGATGACATGCAACTCGCCGGAATACGCGGTACATTGAACGCGAACGATATCGGTGGTGACTTGCAACTACTGGCTGACCTTTTCCCCGGTCGCTCTCGTATCAATGTGAGTGGCGAATGCATCCGTGACGATACCGCCGAATGCAAACCTGACGATTGCTGCCACTGTCAATGGCAATATCACGGGACACGCTCTTACCTCAATCGCGCAGGGGTCACGCAATAAAAGAGTGACGCTGACCTATGGTACTGGTGCGGCATACCTCGACTTGCATGTTGACGGAGACCTTATGCTCATTGGGAATGAGAGTCCACGTAGCAGCAGTTCGAGTAGCAGTAGTTCGAGTAATTCTGAGCGAGTCATGCCTGACCTTGAACGTGACATGGAGCAAATGGAGCGTGACATTGCGGAGTCAGTTTCCAAGCTGAATGTGCGCATTAATGAGCGTGAGTGGCGACTTGACGCCGACCGTCTTGACCGTCTTGTCGAGCAGGCGAAACGTGCCGCCGCCGATGGTGTGCAGGGTGCGCTCGAAGCTGTCGAGCAGGCGTTGAGCAATCTGCGTATGCCTCCACCACAAACCGCGCCCAAGCCACCTGTCCCACCGATGCCACCGGTGGCACCAACTGAACCAGCGTCACGCACAACACCCATGACGCCAATCCCACCAACTGAACCAGCGTCACGCACAATACCAATGGCCCCAATTCCGCCAATGGAGCCGATGCAACCAATGGAACCGATGAAGCCTATGGGGCCGATGCAACCAATGGAACCAATGAAGCCTATGCATTCTACAGAAACAAGTGATGAGCAACCTGTCGCATCAACACAATCACAATCGCAAACACAGGAGGCAACACCTCCACCAACAGCACCAAGTGCCGACCCCATGCAAGATCGCGTGGCGATCCTGCGTATGATTTCCGAGGGACGTATCACACCGGACGAAGGCGACTTATTGTTGGAAGCATTAGGCAACGCCTAACCCGTAGGGACCGATTTATCACGTCCTCGTCGAGTATCGTAATGCCAAAAGGACGTGATAAATCGGTCCCTACAACACATCGACCGCCGAGGAGGACGTGATAAATCGGTCCCTACACCTTTGGGTTCCAATTTGTTCAATCGCATTATTCACGTCCTTCTGGCACATCGAAAGGCCGAGGAGGACGCGATAATGGACATTAAAAATTAAATCTGGATATAATTGACTTTCAAGGGTATCCAGATTTAATTTTTAATGTGCATAATCTGGTCCCTACGACGGGTTGGTATGTTGTTTCATTGTGTGTAACGCTTGCACCAATTTCTCGATTTCGCCGAATGTATTGTAATGCGTCAAACCTACGCGCACCATGCCACCATGTTCCTCCAGGCCGAGCCGCTCCATGATGGCGAGGGCGTAATAGTTGCCATTCCACACGTTGATATGCTCTTGTGCCAGCTTTTCGGCGACGGTAAGAGGGTCCAAGCCTTCGAGTGTAAATGAGAATGTCGGCACGCGTTGCCCCATTTTGTGTGGGTCGGTAATGCCACGAATTTGTAATCCTGGCACAGACTGCAAGCCCTCTAATAACGCGCTATTGAGCTGTAGTTCATAAGCCTCGATAACCTCGATACCCTTTCGGAGTGCTTTACTCAACGGGCCTGTTTCGCCACCAAACTGCTTGCCAAGCCACGCGAAATACTCCATCGTGCCAAGTATCGACGCGATAGACTCAAAGCTCTGCGTACCCGTCTCGAACTTGTCGGGTGGAAGATTGCCAGAGGGACGCACCTTGTACGCCGTAAGCTTGTCGAGCAGGTCATATTTGCCGTAGAGAATACCTGTATGTGGTCCACAAAACTTGTAGGCCGAACATGCCAGGAAGTCACAGTCGAGTGCTTGCACGTCGATGAGTTTGTGGGGCGCATACTGCACGGCGTCAATGAAACACAAGGCACCAACGCTATGCGCTAACTCAACGGCGCGTTTCACATCGTTGATGGTGCCAACCGCGTTTGAGGCATAGCCAACGGCGACAAGCTTTGTGCGTGGCGTAATTTGGCGTTGCATGTCCTCCATATCAAGCGTACAATCTTCGGGATGAATATCGACCCAACGTACTGTACAGCCTCTATCCTCGGCAATCAAGAGCCACGGCGCAATGTTGGCGTCGTGGTCTAAGCGTGTCACAACGATTTCGTCCCCAGGTTGAAGCGTGCGTGCGATGCTGCGACTGATGTGCAGCGTCAAGCTGGTCATGTTTTGCCCAAACACGATCTCTTCTGGTCGTGCCGCATTAAGAAATGCCGCTACAGCCTGTCGCGCCTCTTTAACCACCGCATCTGATTCTAAGCTTGTACGAAATGCACCGCCGTGATTGGCGTTCGCATGTTCAAAATAGTCCTGCATACGCTCCATCGCCTCACGCGCCACCTGCGTACCACCCGGATTATCGAAATAGATATCATCCGAGGCCAACGATGGGAAATGGCTTCGCACCTCATCTACATTGTATTTTGTTGATTGGGTTGCATGTTGTTGTTGCATGGTATGTCCTTTGAATGTATTTGATACGTCTGTAGGGACCGATTTATCACGTCCTTCTGGCCTTTCGACATCGCCTGTAGGGACCGATTTATCACGTCCTTGTTGGCATATCAAACGTTAGGAGGACGTGATAAATCGGTCCCTACAGGGCATTACCGCGTCCTCCAACGTTCCTGATTGCCGACGAGGACGTGATAAATCGGTCCCTACTGTTCTACGGGTCTCACATCCACAACGCGTGTCGATTTGAGCGTTTTGGCAGGGTCGAAGATGTCGCTCATACCCACAAATTCAATTGTGGGGCGCATCTCGGCGGCCTCGGCAACCTTCGCGATGAGTTGCGTTTGAATACGAGCTTGCTCATCCGGTTGGCTTGCCACACGCAGAAGCAGTTTGTCACCAGAGTAGGGGTCGTCGGGTCGCTCTTTGGTGAAGACGATCTGATATTCTTCGATGCCCTCAACGGTGGCTATCGCCTCTTTGATAAAGTCAGGATTAATCAGCGTGCCTTTGAGCTTGACCAGTTCGGCTGTCCGAACCGTATTGGTCACAACGCGTGGTCCCTGTCGTCCACAATGGGGACATGTCTCGTTACTGATGGCGTTCAGGTCGCCTGTGACATAACGCAACAGAACAGTGCCACGCCGATCTACATGCGTCACGGTAAAGAGACCGCGTTCACCGTCAGCCACTGGCTCATGCGTGTTGTTCATCGACGACCTGAAAATAGAACTGGTCGGGTGCTGGATTGTGACCACCACCTAGCTCGACACATTCGCCTGTACTGCCCTGCATCTCGGTAAAGCCAAGCGCGTTGCCAATCACCAGTTCAGCGTCATTCGCGCCCAAGCGCACGAGACGGTGCCGCATATCGTTCCTCATTCCGCGTGGGCAAGGTTCGCCGAGTGCCGCGACACGACGGACATGCGAAAAATCGGCACCAAGCTCCTCCGCACGCATCACGACGCGCCGTACATAACTCACTATACCACTCAGCACCGTTCCCTTGTGTTGCTCAATCATGCGTACCGCGTCATCAAGGCGACGATGCACAGGATACGCGGCATAGGGCGTACCCGTTAAGGCATTAACGGTCGCGGCTCCAACGACGGCTCCATAATCACGAGTGCGCAAAAAACCAATATGCGGTACGGGTGTAAGCGGAAACAGGTTCATTATGGTATCGCTTTCCACGATACCGATGATCCCGCATAAGCGTTTCAACTGCTCAAGGGTCGCGAAATAATCATGTGTCGTGTTAAAAAACGGCGTCGGCACACCCGAAGTTGTGCCAGTGGTATAGCTCACATCCCACAAAATACGCTCCTGTGGCAGAAACTCTGGTAGCGCGTTCAGGCGAAATGCCTGTGGGTTTTTCATGTAGTCTTGTTTGGTTGTGATGGGCAACTTGTGCAGGTCGTCAAGGGTCTTGAAGTCATTAGGCGTCAGGTGTAGCCGTGCAAACACCTCTTGATAGTACGGGTGTGCCTTGAAACAAAGTTCGATTTGATGGCGAAAGCGCGAGTTTTGCAGGTCACGAATTTCACCTTTGCTCCGTTGAAGAAGGTCAATCGTTGTGTCTTGCATGGTCATGATTGGTGCTCCTTACATTACATCCCATAAAATAAAACGAATGTTGTTGGGACGATTATCACGTCTTCTGGCAATTAGGAATGCCATAGATTGTTGAAACGTATTCCACATCCTGTAACATACTCGATGGCAAAGGACGTGATAATCGGTCCCTACAGGCGACGTATCCATTGGCAATATCATACGCCAATGCCAACAACGGAATTTCCATCTCTTCGCGTGTGAGGCCGCCGTGATGACCGAGGAAACGCATCTCATATTTTCCCTGCTGACTCCACCAGACCGTCTCGTTTTTGTAGGGCAGAATAACGACGTTGCCCAACCGTGCCAGGAAGGTAGGCGATGGCTCGTTCATACCAAAGAAGTGTTGCGCCAGTAGTTCTTGTGTCGGGTAAATTTCAGCGCGTCCCTCAAGCTTTTGGCGTAATAAAGCAATGGCTTCATTCACATATTCGTCATGCACATAGAGAAACATGTCGCGTGCCGAACCTGCTGGTGCGAGTATCCGTCCCTGTCGATTTGTTTTGAGGTAGCGTTGCATATCTGGTAGTTCTTTGTCGAGATAATAGGTTGTCTTCGGGTTGACCTCGACTTGCCCATGATCGGCGGTCATGAGAAGTAGGGTACGTTGTGCTTTGCCCTGGATATTCTTGTAGAACAGTTCGTGCATTGCCTTGAAAAAATCATCGACCTCGCGTTCAAACTCTTTTGAGAAGGGGCCGTAATGATGGCACAGAGCGTCGATGCGGTCGAAATACACAAAATAGTACGATGGTGGCGCGTTCTCAACCGTGACGAGTTCCGACAGGTAAAAAAGTGCTTGCTGGATGCTGGCATAGGGATGTATACGTGCGCCACGAAACGTGATGTCGGAGTAGGTCGAGGGCGTGTAGCCCTGAAATTGCAGGATATGCGAGGTAATGCCCTGTGCTTTAAGCTTGTCATAGAGCGTGTGTTGCGGAAAAAATGCCTCGGCAGGAATATTGGCTTTTTTCAGCGTGTCGCGCTTCAATTTCTCGCCCTCTGCGTAATCGACATACGAGAAGAGGAGCGGCGAAATCAGGGCATCCACCAGAGGCTCGTAATAGTTCCATTCATACACGCCACTCTGACCAACGGGCAAACCTGTATGAATACTCGTGACATGCGCGGCAGTGGTTGAGGGGAATTGCGATGTCATCTTCGACACAACCCCCTCGTTCAAGACGGTTTTGAGGAAGTCGTACTTCTCCGCATAGCGTTCAAAGAAACGCCAGCCGAACGCATCGACAAAGAAGAAAACCACCTTATCATAGCGCGTCGGCAAGTCTCCAAACACATCGTGTGGCAACGCGCTTTGACCTTTGCTGCCCGTCAACAATCCCTCAATCGTCGCTGGCAAATTGGCGAAACAATACGAGTCATATAACGGCCTCACAAACCTTTGTGAAAAAGTGGCACTCTTGACCGCCTCTACCGACGCCTCGTTAAGCATGGCTTGTCCTGCTTCCTATTGATGGTTGTACTGTGCGTTCTATGAGGTTCAGTATATCATGTAGGGACCGATGTATCGCACCCGTTCTCACCAATTGAGACCCCATGGAGGACGTGGTACGCCGTGTAGGGACCGATTTATCACGTCCTGGTTGGCAATCGAGACGCGTGTAGGGACCGATTTATCACGTCCTTCGCGCAATTGTCATGTTGAGGGGTGTGGAAACGTCTTCCACGTCCTGTAAACATGGTCGGTTTGGGCAAAGGACGTGATAAATCGGTCCCTACAGGAGCGTTATCACATCCTCCGACGTTTTATGTGTGGCGAGGAGGACGCGATACATCTGGTTCCTACGACGGCATGGCGGTTTTATTGTAACCGTCCTTTCTCCCACATGAAAAAGCGTTTCAGCACGGTACGCAATGCAAATATCGCGAGGAACATGAGGATTTGTTGCCAGGTGTGTATCGTGATGGTTTTCAGGAGCGTACCGGCGACCTTGAAGCTCAGACCTGTGATTGCACCATCGGCGACAATCATCCTTGCACGCACGATGTTTCCGCCTCGTAGCACGATGTAGAGGGCGACGAGGATGTAGCCGACGATGAGCAACGCACCGACGAACTCTATCAGCGAGGCCCATAGCACGTAGTTGAACAGGTCAGCGAAGCGCATCTCTTACCCTATCCGCCATTGTGGGAGTCGTTTGTGGATGTTGCGTACTTTGACCATCTTGACTCTGTACCTGTGGCTGCTGTGCTGGTGGAACGCCTTGCTGCCGACGCGCTGCACGGTCAATCTCTTGCTGTAGAAAATAGTTGAGCAACGTTCTGATGGTGGCAATGGCGGCAAGTTGCCCAATCTCCATCCATGTTGGCGCAATGGCGGTTCGCAGAATATCCGCGCCAAGCTCAAACTCTAGCGCGAGTGCCAGCCACCTGCCGAGTCGCAAGCGTATATCCTCCGTCGTCGGATGCTCCGGGTGCATCTCTGATTGCGACCTCCGAAAAAACTGGATGACCGCACGTATCGTTGCCTGTATCGCGGCTAACGCGATGAGTAGCGCTGCACACCCTTCAACACCTGATGCAAGATATTGTGTGATTGTACCCAGGATAGTTTCCCATTGACTTAGTATCATTATTTTGTGCCTGTTCTAATATTCCCTGTACGATGAAAGCAATCAAGGAATGTTCCTCTTTCTGTTAAAACGGGTTGCTGAGGGATGCTGTTTCAGGTTGTTACAGGTCTCGTTTGACAAAAACACCGGAGATACACGAATTGTAGGGGTCTAATTCTATTACACCCTCGTGGCAATACACAATGTTGAAGAGGATATTGAAACGTTGCAACTCTCCTGTCAACATGGTCGATTGGCACGAGGGTGTAATAGAATTAGACCCCTACAGAGGTTCAATTCCGTATAATTGATGCGTTTGGCAAACACAAACGGGGACCGCTCCAACACGTACATGTTGGAGCGGTCCCTTATCGAGCAAGGAACGGACTACTTTTTGTCGTAGAAGTGGTGATGCAGGACATGGGCGACGACGAAGGGATGCTCTTTGACGAGGTTCGTCAACACGGTGGCCTGACTCTGATTGATTTTGCCATTGTGTACGGCGAGGTCGATTGATGCCTCGGTCGCTTTGACGAGAATGTCTTTCAATGCCTCTTTAGAGATGCCCTTGTCTTTGGCAATGTCTACGAGACGCTGCCCACTCTTCAATTTCTCGGTGAGTTCGGATGCGGTCAAGTGCAGTTGTGGCGCGATACGGTCAACAAACTCGTCGGCGCGGTTGCGTACAAACACGCGCAATGGACGACGCTCAGGATGCTTGTCCTTCGTCGTTGGCTTTGTCGTTGTGGTGGTCGTCGAAGGCGTTGTGCTTGCGCCATGTGCCGAGGCCAGAAGTGGGCTTGCGAAGGCTCCACCAACGAGTAATGCGAGTAAGAGCAGCAGGCTACCGCCGCCAATGTATAAGAGTTTCTTCATGATGTGTTCCTTTTTCCTTTTTTATTGTTTGTAAGTGTTTTGTAGTTCAGGTCTCTATGACCTGTCGTTTTTCGTTCCCTCATTCCTGGGAACACTCTTAGTATAGTTGGCAAAAGTTCACGACTTGTCTCAATGCGGTCATGATTTGGTCAATAGTGTCATGAGGAAATCTATACATATGGAAGCCTTATCTTCCTTTTGCACCATCGCTCTGCTATACTAGCGAACACAAACATAACGCTCGTTACGATAAACACAAACGCGACAACAACGACATGTGTAGGGGTCTAATTCTATTACACCCTTTGCCCAATCGTTTCTTTCCATAGGATTGATGAAACGTCCCATACGTCCTCGAATAGTGTGGGGTGCCGCAAGGGTGTAATAGAATTAGACCCCTACAATTCATGCGTTCGCGTTGTTGTGGTACATCAAAATCTATTATGAAGTGGGGATTGTTCGACGATGCCAGCTAACTCTACCGATCTCGAAAAGAAATTGTGGGCCTCCGCCGATGGCCTACGCGCCAACTCGAAACTCAAAGCCTCGGAATATTCCGCACCTGTGCTGGGCTTGCTCTTTCTGCGGTTCGCCGACAACAAGTTTACGCAGGTGCAACACAAACTCCTGCACTCGTCCGGCGGCTATGCGCCCGACAAGACCGATTATCAGGAGCAGGGCGTGATGTATGTGCCAGAAGAGGCGCGTTACTCGAACCTGCTCAAACTGGCGGAGGGCGAGGATATCGCGAAGGCCATCAGCGATGCGATGAAGGCGATAGAGGCCGAGAACACTGAACTGGAAGGTATGCTGCCCAAACAATATAACCAGCTCGACAAAAGTACACTCTTTGCCTTGCTCAAAACCTTTTCGAGTATTCCCGTTGATATCGAAGGCGACTTCTTCGGCAAGGTCTACGAATATTTCCTGGGCAAGTTCGCCATGTCGGAGGGACAACGCGGCGGCGAGTTCTTCACACCCACCTCGATTGTCAAACTCATCGTCGAGATTATCGAGCCGTTTCATGGGCGCATCTTCGACCCGGCCTGTGGCTCCGGTGGGATGTTTGTGCAGAGTGCCAGCTTTGTCGAGCAGCACAAGCGCAACCCTGGCACCGATATTTCGGTCTATGGACAGGAAAAGACACAGGACACCGTGAAGCTGTGCAAGATGAACCTTGCCGTTCACGCCCTCTCTGGCGATATCAAACGTGCCAACACGTATTATGAAAACGCGCATAAATCGTTGGGACGCTTCGATTTCGTGATGGCAAATCCACCGTTCAATGTTAACGGTGTCGAGAAAGAGAAGCTCAAGGACGACCCACGCTACCCCTTTGGGATGCCGCGCACCGACAACGCTAACTACCTGTGGATACAAGAATTTTATAGTGCGCTCAACGAGCATGGACGCGCTGGCTTCGTGATGGCGAACTCCGCCAGCGATGCACGTAGTTCCGAACAAGACATACGCCAGAAACTCATCGAGGCACGCGTGGTCGATGTCATGGTCTCCGTCGGCTCCAACTTCTTTTATACCGTCACGCTGCCCTGCACACTCTGGTTTTTCGACAAGGGCAAGCGCGACAGCGAACGACGCGACAAGGTGCTATTCATAGATGCACGTTCCATCTATCGCCAACTCGACCGCGCCCACCGCGACTTCACGCCCGACCAGATCGAACTGCTCGCCAACATCGTGCGCCTCTATCGCGGTGAAGCACCCGAAACCATTCACGGCAGCACCGCCCGTATGCAAGAACTCTTCCCCGATGGCACCTACGCCGATATCGCTGGCCTCTGCCGTGTCGCCACGCTACAAGAAATCGAGGCGCAAGGCTGGAGCCTCAACCCCGGACGCTACGTCGGAGTCGCCGAACGCGCCCTCGACGATATCGACTTCAAAGTCAAGCTCGAAAGCCTGAACGAAGAGCTAGAAGTGCTGAACATCGAAGCTCACGAGTTAGAGGAACGTATTGCCATAAATGTAGCGAAGCTGTTGGAGGTTGAGGGATGAGCAATAATGTTGGTGCAGATTGGCGTCGTGTGATGTATACAAGATGTATGTGAGTCTATAATTGACTGTGTAAATAAAGACTGCCTCCGTTGTCAATTATCCGACAGATATTTAAGATGCTACGGACAATAAATGTAAAGGATGGTTGGGTAGATGTTATCTGAGGTGAGGTATGTATACAAGGGAAACATTTAGAACGTTGGACTAGACGCTCTATACGCTAAGAAGGGTGATGTTATCCTGTACACGAGAAGTACACTTGGTGAAGTTGGTATGCTGAGAAGCAATGATACGGTGTTCTTAGGTCAACGCTTAGTTCAATATAGAGCACACCCTGAATTGTTAGACAACAAATTTCTACTTTACTCATTTCTAAGATAGATGATTTGAAAGGTCAAATTAAAGCATGTAGGTTCAGGGGCAACGGTAGAACATTTGCGTAGTACCTGATGCTCTGAAATGTAACATTGCGACTACCTCCACTTCCCACGCAGCGCAAAATTGCCGCCATCCTCTCGGCCTATGACGACCTGATCGAGAACAACACGCGCCGTATCGCTATCCTGGAAGAGATGGCGCAATCGCTGTACCGCGAATGGTTTGTGCATTTCCGCTTCCCAGGCTCCGAAAAGAATACTATGGTCGAGTCGCCGTTGGGGATGATACCGGAAGGGTGGGAGGTAGAAAGTTAGGCGATGTTGTTGAAGACGCCTAGGTAAAGTATTCAAAGAGGCTGATAGCCTATTGAGCTACAGGAAATGTTACCTGGTTCATCTATTGATGTTACATGGCTGGTAATGTTGTTGGAATACTCAAAGACCAATACGTCGTTTGGTTAACACGTGTAGGTCGCAAAAATTATTGATGGTTACTTCTGTAAAGATGAGTGGCAACGTTGGAAGTGTTTGCTTCAATGGACTCTGTACAGAATCAGGTTTATTATGTGTTCCAATGAATTTATAGATACTGTATTATTTTGGTAAGGTAGACAACGTAACAGTTTGCTTGTATTGACAAGTTTATATTGCTCAACCAGACTTACGAAACTCACAAATTTTATCAACAATGATGCTGCGGTGCCAGGTCTTAACCGTAATCAAGCCTATTTGTTACCTCTTTTGTTACCCAAACCTTCTATCATAGAACAGTTTCAAGAGATAGTATTCCTATATTTCAGCAATTAAAGGTTTTGAAAAGCAAAAACGCAACGCTTCGTCGTACACGCGACCTGCTCTTGCCCAAGCTGATATCGGGTGAGCTAGATGTGGAGGCGTTGGATATTGAGGTTGGCGGCGATGCAGAGGAGGCCAGCGTGCAGGAGAAGGCGGAGGTGGTTGCACGACAGGACAGGTTTTCGTGGGGCAAAGGCGATATCGTTTTTCTGTAGGAAACGCGTAAAACACGACGATATGCGAATGGTTATGTATAATGAACATTGTCGGGTGTGATGTGTTGTAGGGGTCTAATTCTATTACACCCTCGTGGCGATTGACCACGTTTGAGGATGTTGATGTCACGTTCCCATATGTCCTGTCACATGGTCAATCGCCACGAGGGTGTAATAGAATTAGACCCCTACCGAGGTTCAATCCTTTGAACGTGGCGGATTGCCAACGCGGACGTGATACATTGGTCCCTATAGCACGATGTATCCGCAGTGGTTGGTCAAAGAAGATAATTTTGGTCCCATGATGAAATACCTGGAAATTTAGGTAACGTGTAACGTTTTTCGCGTGAGACGGCCTGTAGAGCCAGTTTAGAGGGTAGAAAAGCGTTACATAAGCCTCTCTTTTTTCAGGTAACGTTAGGTAACGTTCAGGTCCATACTATAGTATATATAACAATATGTTATATATACTATAGTGGTAACAGTCCGTGTTTTGGAGGGAAGTGGAGCGCAAACGTTACCTAACATTACCTGAAAAAAAAGGGGCTATGTAATGTTTGAAAATGGTCATGAGACGGCCTGTAGAGCCAATCTACAGACAAAACGTTACACGTTACCTACTATTCGAGGGTAGTGAGGGGTAGGTAGGAACATTCCATTGATAGGAACGCAATGATGGTGGTTTATTGCGGTAAACGTGCAAAACATGACGATATGCGAACGGTTATGTATAATGAACATTGTCGGGTGTGTCCGTAGGGACCGATTTATCACGTCCTTTTGGCATTACGATACTCGACGAGGACGTGATAAATCGGTCCCTACAGGTGGGTCAATCCTTTGAATGTGGTGTATGGCGAGGAGGACGTGATAAATCGGTCCCTACAGGTGGGTCAATCCTTATGAACATTGATATATATGAGGAGAGGTGTGGGCAAATATGAACGAGAACTCCGAGAATTTGCTGGTGGAGCAGCCGACGATTGCGCTGTTTAAGGAGCTTGGGTATAAGACGGTCAACGCGTTTCAGGAACGGTACAAGTTGGGACCGAAGAGTATGTTAGGGCGCGAGACGACGGAAGAGGTGGTGCTGGTACGCGAGTTGCGTTTGGCATTGCAACGCCTCAATCCGACCCTTCCAGCCAGAGCGTTACAGCTTGCCAGCGATGAATTGACGCGTTCCCGTGCCATGCTGACCGCCGAATATGCCAACTATGAAATCTATGGCTTGCTCAAAGACGGTGTGCAGGTCTCCTATGTCGATGATGAGGGCGAGGATGTCAGCGAACTGGTGCGCGTCATTGACTGGAAAGAACCAAAGAACAACGATTTTCTGCTCGTCTCACAACTCACGATACAGGGCGAATATTACACACGACGACCTGACTTGCTCGGTTATGTCAATGGCCTACCCCTTGTTTTCTGCGAACTCAAAACCTCTCATCGGCGTGTCGAGGATGCCTATTCTGGCAACCTGACCGATTACAAAAAACACATTCCGCAGCTTTTCTGGTATAACGCCCTCGTCATTCTCTCGAATGGTAGCAGAAGTCTATTGGGGAGTATCACGGCTGACCTGACACAATTCATGGAGTGGAAGCGCGTTGAGAGCGAAGATGAAGCGGCGGCTATCTCGCTAGAGACGATGGTTCGCGGCACCTGTGACAAATGGCGTCTGCTCGATATCGTCGAGAACTTCACGCTGTACAGCAATGCCAGTGGGGGCCTGATAAAGATACTTGCGCGTAACCACCAGTACCTCGGCGTCAACAATGCCATTGAAGCGGTGCATGGCATACGCAACAATCAGGGACGCCTCGGCGTGTTCTGGCATACACAGGGCAGTGGCAAAAGCTATTCGATGATTTTCTTCGCGCAAAAGGTGTTACGCAAAATCGGTGATAACTGGACCTTTGTCATCGTCACGGACCGCAACGACCTCGATGACCAGATATACAAAAACTTCGCGAATACAGGAGCCGTCACTGAGAAGGAAGAGGCGATACGCGCCGCCGATGGTGCGCATCTGAAAGAAATGTTACGCGCCGATCATCGCGTCATCTTCACTCTGATACAGAAGTTCCGTGTCGAGAAAGGCCAGACATACCCCGAACTCTCGACACGCTCAAACATCATCGTCATCACCGACGAGGCACACCGTAGCCAGTATGACGAACTCGCACGTAATATGCGTACCGCTCTGCCTCATGCCGCCTTTATCGGCTTCACGGGTACACCCTTGATGACTGACAGCGAAGAGGAGACAAAGCAGGTCTTCGGTGACTATGTGAGCGTCTACAATTTTCGTCAATCAATCGAGGATGGCACCACCGTTGCGCTGTATTACGAGAACCGCATCCCCGAAGTCGAGTTCATCAACACCAGCTTCAATGATGCGATGGAACGTGTCGTTGAGGAAGCTGGCCTTGATGAGCAGCAAGAGCAACGTCTGCAACGCGAATTTGTGCGCGAATATCAGGTCATCACCAGCGACGACCGCCTGGAAAAGGTCGCGGAAGACATCGTGAAGCAATTCATGGGTCGTGGACGGCTGGAAGAAGACAAGGCGATGGTGGTCTCCATCGACAAACTCACGACAGTGCGTATGTACGACAAAGTGCAGAAATACTGGATACTGTATCGTGAGGGCTTGCAAGAGCAGCAACGGTTCACAGAAGACGCGGACGAACGTGGCATGTTGGCAACAAAAATCGCCTACATGCTTGAAACCGACATGGCGGTGATGATTTCGTCCTCACAAAACGAGGATACATTCTTCACGTCGAAGGGCATGAATATTATGCCTCATCGCAGACGTATCGTCAAAGATGGTCTCGAAGAAAAGTTCAAGGACTCCAAAGACCCTCTGCGTATCGTGTTTGTCTGCGCCATGTGGATTACGGGCTTCGATGTGCCGAGCCTCTCCACCATCTACCTCGATAAACCCATGCGTAACCATACGCTGATGCAGACCATCGCCAGAGCCAACCGTGTATTTCAGGACAAGCGCAATGGCCTGATTGTCGATTATGTCGGCATCTTCCGCAACCTGCAAAAAGCATTGGCAATCTACGGGTCCGGCAGTGGGGGTGGTATCGCCGAGGGTGATATGCCCGTTGAGGATAAAGAGGAACTTGTCACGTTACTGCAACACGAGTTGAACACCCTGATTGTCTTCTGCCAGGAACACGACTTCGACCCACTCGCAATTCTGCCCAGTACAAGGCTTTACAGCGTATTCCGCTTGCTCGACGAGGCAGAGAACAAGTTGCTGGTCAATGACGAGGTAAAACGTAAGTTCTTGGCACAGGCGCGGCTTGTCGCGCAACTCTATAAAGCGATTTTGCCTCATCCCAACGCCAACAACTACAAAGCCCTGTACGATATCTTTGCCTCACTTGTCGTACAAATTCGTAGAGATACAACCAGCCAGGAAGACATGTCGGGCGTCATGGCGGAGGTCGAGCGGCTTGTCGATATGTCGATTATGGCGCGGCGTTACGTCATTCGCGAGTCGAACGCGGAGTATGCGGAGGGCCGCTATCTCGACCTGAGCAAAATCGACTTTGACGCTCTACGCGAGAAATTCGCCACCGCCTACAAACATACCGAGGCGGAAAAGCTGCGTAACGCTATCTCTGGCAAGCTTAACGCCATGATGAAGCTCAACAAGGGACGCGTCAACTACCGCGAAAAGTTCGAGAAAATCATCGCCGACTACAACGAGGGCAGCGCGAATGTCGATATCTTCTACGACCAACTGCTCAATTTTGTACGCGAGAGTCTGCAAGTAGAGGAGCAGCGTCACCTCGCCGAACACTTGTCCGAGGAAGAACTGACCGTCTTCGACATGCTCATGAAGTCCGAGGAAAACGGGGTCGCGCTCAACGACAAAGAGCGTGAGCAGGTCAAGAAAATCGTGCGTTCCCTGCTCGCCACGCTCAAAAGTGAAAAGCTCATTCTCGATTGGCGCAAGAAACAGCAAGCCCAGGCCGCCGTCAAGAAAACCGTCCGCGACACCCTGCGTCAAGAACTCCCCCCTGTGTATAGTCAAGACCTTCGCGAAACCAAATGGAACGAGATATTCCAGCACATCTACGAGTCATACGATGGCGATGGGCGAAGCATTTACGCAGCATAACACAACCCGTCGTAGGGACCGATTTATCACGTCCTTGCCGACATTTGATATCGTCCACATGATTGGTGGAATGTTTCAACATGTCCTGCCATGTGGTCAATTGGGGCGAAGGGTGTAATGGAATTAGACCCCTACAGAGGTTCCACTCTCGCGGAGATAACAATACACACAGGATGGTTGGAAGGGTGCATCATGTCCTGCAATATGAGAATTGTCGAGAGGATAGAACCACTGTAGGGGTCTAATTCCATTACACCCTGTGGGCATTAACTTAAGGGATGAATAGTGAGGCAAGGGCGCTCGCAAGGGCGCCCTTGCCTCACCAGAGACCTCTCTATTGGCTTAACTTGACGCCTATGGGTCTAATTCCGTTACACCCTGTTGGCGTATACAAATGTTGGAGAGTGTTGAAGCGTTTCATCACACCTACCAACATTGTGTATTGCTCACAGGGAGTAATGATGCTGTTTAACAAATAAATACGGATATTGTAGGGACCGATTTATCACGTCCTCTTTGCGCCTCGATTGCCCGGAAGGACGTGATAATGCTGTTTAACAAATTGGTACGGATATCTGTAGGAACCGATTTATCACGTCCTTTTGGCATTACGATTGCCGACGAGGACGTGATAAATCGGTCCCTACAGATGACGTATCCGCATTATTTAATCAAAGAGCATAATTAGACCCCTACCGTTGTGCTTATTGTTTTTGTGCCACCTTCCAACATTCTTTGGCGATTTCCCAATCCTCTTCGGTATGCACAACTAGGACGCGTACAGCCGAGTCGTCGGTCGATATTTGTGTATCGGCTGGCGACTGTTTATTCTTTTCCTCATCCAATTGAAGGTTGAGGAAGCCGAAGCCTTGACACACCTCGGCGCGTATCAGGTCGTCATGTTCGCCCACACCACCTGTGAACGAGATCACATCGACGCCACCGAGTACGGCAATCATCGCGCCAATAAAGTAGCGCAAACGGTAGGTGTAGATGTCGAGTGCCAGCTTTGCGCGTTCATTGCCAGCTTCAACGGCTTTGTGTATCTGGCGTACATCGTTAGAAATACCGGAAATACCTTTAAGTCCCGACTCTTTATTCAAAATCGGTCAAACTGGTCGGCGGTATAGCCCTTTTCACGTTGCAGATAGACAAGGATGCTAGGGTCAACGGTGCCGGAGCGACTGCCCATCATCACGCCTTCAAGCGGTGTAAAGCCCATCGTTGTGTCAAAGCTCTCGCCATTTTGGATTGCCGCCAGTGAGCAACCGTTGCCAAGATGACAGTTGATGATACGTAGGTGCGCCTCGTCTTCCTGCAAGATTTGTCCAATGCGCTCGGTACAATACTGGTGACTGATACCGTGAAAGCCATAGCGACGAATACCCTGCTCATACCACTCGTAAGGGCCGGGATAGACAACCGTCTGCATTGGCAGTGTTTTGTGGAAGGCGGTATCGAAGACCGCAACCTGTCGTACCTTATTCCCAAAGACATGCTCAACCGCCGCGATACCTTCAAGGTTGACGGGATTATGCAATGGAGCGAACGAGGCGTATTTCTGGATATCGTCCTTGACCTTTGCGTCAATAAAGACACTCTCGCGATAATCGGGTCCACCATGCACAACACGATGTCCCACGAAATCAATATCCGAGGGTGCATCAAGAACCTGTGTCTCGCCACTCCAAATTGTCTTGAGCATCTGCTCGGTCACGGCTGGACGCGAATTGGCTGACACCTCTTGTTGCACCTTCTTCCCATTGCCTGTTGAAATATCGAGTGTAGCTGACCCCTTGTCCTTTGTCCAATCCGCATCTGCCGCCCACAACGGCGTCGGTGCAGTGGCAGGCAAGGTCGCGCCAATCTCATACAAGCGGCTCTTCTGGCTGCTAGAGCCAGCGTTTAGCACCAGTATCTTCATGATTTTTTCCCTTGATAAATCAATGTGGATACGTCAATTGTAGGGGTCTCATTCTATTACACCCTTGTGGCAATCGAGAACGTTCGAGGACGTAGGCAGCGTTGCCTCAATTCCTCCAACAGAGTTCATTGCCACAAGGGTGTAATAGAATGAGACCCCTACAGACGTTTCATCTCCTGATTATTTCATCAAACCCCGTAATCGGGTCCCTACGAAATATCACCCAAACCGAGGGTCTCTATGCTAGTACGCATGGAGGCGTGGTGATGTGACATGCCCAAAGCGTAGGTGATGGCGATGTATCCTTCTAAAAGCGAGCGAGCGTGATATGCTATAAGCACTTGATTGCATCGTTGGAAGACAAGGATATCATGGTCAAAATAGCTCTTCATACAGTGCAGGTAGGCAACTATCGTGTACGGTATCAAACGGTGGGCGAGGGCGAACCGATTGTGCTTGTGCATGGCTTGTCTGGTTCCACCCTCTGGTGGCGCCGTAACGTAACAGGACTTGCGCAGCATTTCAAAGTGTTTCTTGTCGATCTGCCGGGCTTTGGCGCGGCACGGCACCGCTATGGTCGGTTTGCTTTGAAGCAAGCTGGTGACTGGCTGCTTTCATGGATGGATGCGATAGGCTTGAAGCAAACGCATCTGATTGGACATTCGATGGGTGGCTATATCTGTATGTGGATCGCGGCCCATCGACCCGATATCGTCATGAAACTTGTACTGGTTGACCCTGCCTTCAAAGCAGTCGCTCAGAATGTTTTGGGCTACACGGTACCCTTGCTTGAAGCTGTACGCTATCTTACACCGCGTTTCTTTCCCATCCTGGCCTATGATAGCTTACGAGCTGGTCCTATCACGCTGTTAAAAGCGACACGAGACCTCATCGCGCTTGACATAAGCGATGAGATACATTGCATCACCTCACCCGTCTTGCTCATCTGGGGTGAAAACGATACGCTTGTCCCACCCTCGCTTGGACGTTTATTACGCTCCGAATTAGCTAACGCTCGTCTGCTTACCCTCAAGCACGCTGCCCACGTCGCCATGTTCGACCAGCCCCAGCAATTCAACACCGCCGTCAATGCCTTTTTGCGTGGCGAGGTCGTCGGGGAATGATATATTAGAGAGTCGTAGGGACCACGTTTACGGCGTCCACGTGCGATTTATCGCATATATTTTAGTGAAGAAGGATTGTAACAAGGGTTTCGCGCAATGAATTGCGCCGTAGACGCCGTAAACGTGGTCCCTACGACAGGATCAACACACTCGATCAGGCGTGTTTTGTGCCATCAGGCAAAATGGTGCCATGAAGCGACTTTGCCACTTTCTCTAATAGTGGCACATCAACATCGGCCCCTTGTAGATTGGCTCCGCTAAAGTCTGCCCCATCCAGGATTGCGCCACGCAGTTTCACACAATACAAGCCGTTTTGAGGGCTAGAACAATTGAGGAACGCACCACTCAAATTAGCATTGGTAAAGTTTGCACTGCTGAGGTCCGTTCCTTGCAAATGCACATGCTTCATGATGGCATTGGTGAAATTGACGCCCTGCAAATCAGGACATGGCAGGAGTGCTTTGTAGTCAAAGACGTTAGGGTTAACCGCGATTTGATTACAGTTTAGGAGGGTATCATTTAACGTTGCCCCTGTGAGGTCCGAGCCATGTAAATCAGACCCATGTAGGCTCGAACGACTCAAATCTACTTTCTGCATGATAGAAATACTGAAATTATTATAAGCTAGAATTGAATTGCTCATTTTAGCACCATTTAAGAAGGTATCATGAATATCAGCGTTATCCATGAAGACACCTCTCATATCAAGCCCTTGAAGATTGTCAAAATCAAGTTTAACAAGGGGGAGAGCACTTTTGTGTGAAGTCAAATCAAAATTGTGCCAGTTCACAAGATCTGCTTCGTACAAGAAGGTCATAACATCCGCTTTATACTTGGCATCCAGGCTTTCCAATGCGATCTGTGTTTTTGCTTGTGCTACTTTCCTAACCTCGTCATTGGTGGTTGCCAGGAGCAACTGAGGAGTAGCAATGCCAGTGCTAAGTAACAGGTTAGACATATCGTCTAAGTACGTCTTCAAGATGACCTGTTGTTGCGTCTCATGTGAGATAGTTTGATCAACGGCACGCTGTTGTTGGGCAACACGTTGATCGCTATCGTGTTGCTGTTGTGCAAGATTATTGCTCAATAGAAATTGAAGGATGCCCAGACTAGCACTAATGAGGACGAGTAGAACGGGAACGATAAATAGTTGGAACCAATCCCATCTTGTTTTCTTGCCTGGTGATAACTCGCCACTGATTTTTACGAGGTTCCCATTTTGGTCATACTCTGCCGTTACTTTGTATTCGCTCTTGTGAAACTGCTTAAATAAGGTGTCCATGTAAATTGTTGGAATGTTTACAGGTGTTCTTGGCTGAGTGGGCAGGTTGTTGTGCATGAGCATTGCTCCTCGTAAGAAAATAAATAACTACTCCCTGACGAATTGTCTCAAACGACTCAAATATGAACTACATTGCTTTCTTGGCCTGAATACCTCCTCTTATTCAAGTCAAGAAATATTATGTTAGTTTACAATTGTTTTACATTATTAGAACACAAAAGTCAATTGGTGACAGATACAAAAAACTTTTTTAATCGCTATATTTATAGTAGCTACATATAGGGACCGATGATGCGGTTTAACAAAATACGACGGATATCCGTCGTATTTTGTTAAACCGCATCATCGGTCCCTACATAAAGCCACGCACGATGGTGGCTAATTGCTTCGGAGAATTGTAATTCACGTCGTGCGCGGCCCCTGCGACCACAACAAGCTTCCCATTGGGAAGCAAGTTTGTGGCCTCTTCTGCCCAGCGTTGCGGCACGACGGTATCATGCGAACCACGCACAATGAGCGTCGGCACCCGTATATATGGTAAGTGTTCATGAATATGATCTTGAAGTGCATACTTCAATGTTTTGGCCGTGCGTCGAATACCTGCGTGAAAAAAGTCTCCAATAATGATAGGGAAAAGATGGACAGGCTCAAAGGGAATATTCGCGACCCAGCGTCCAATCTCCTGACGTGCAGTGAGTGCCTGTGGGTCCATTGATGGTCCAACAAGTATCGCCCGTTCGATACATTCGGGATAGCGTATTGCGAACTGTGCAATCACCTGACAGCCAACCGAGTTGCCAAGCAATGTAGCGCGTTCCAGTCCAATTGCTTGCATCCATTGTGCGAGTGCGTCAGCCAGTTGCGAAACATCAAGTGCCTGTGCTGGTTTTGTGCTTTTGCCGAAACCGGGAAGATCAGGTATATAGATATGATAGGAAGAGACAAGCTCATAAGCGGTTGGTAGCATATACGTATTGGACGTTGCGAGACCATGAACCATGACAATTGTTTGTGCGTCAGCAGGTAATTTCTGTGCTGAGACGCGGTAATGCATAGTGAGACCAGAAACCTGTACATCTTGGCTTTCAAGTAAAGAGTATTTTGTCTTCATGCGCTCCTTATGTGCCAATGTACGAATTGTTGTACAGCGATGGCATGTGCAACGCACATGCCATCGCTGTACAACAATTTATACCTTGACCCCGGACATTTCTTCCATGAATTGTATCATGACTGAGAAGTCCTCGTCGTGTCCCTGTGCGAGCGCGGCGGCATACATCTGTTCGGCGGCGGCAGTCGCGGGCATCGTGACAGAGAGTTCGGCGGCGAGGCGCATAATGAGGCTGAAATCTTTACGCATGGTCGCAAGCGCGAAATTGACGGGATATTCATTATGTTGCGCGTTGGCAAGTTTCGCTTTATGAGCCGGGGCAACAACCGTTGTTTGTCCCAATACCTCAAGCAACTGTTTCCGGTCCAGTCCAGCCTTTTCGCCCAACGCGATAGCCTCGGCAAGTGCTTGTAATTCAAGGCCGAGCATCGTATTCACGACCATCTTCATCGTAATGCCCTTGCCGCTTTCACCCATGTAGAAGCAGCTTTTGCTCAGCGTCTCAAGAATTGGCTTACACTGTTGATAGACAGCCTCTTCACCACCAACAAAGTAGACAAGGCTCCCCTCTTGTACCTGTGGTGTACTACCGGATACTGCTGCATCAAGCATTGCGACACCATGTTTTTTTGCCGCTTGAAACAGATGGCGCGATGTTTCAGGCGAAACCGTACTCATATCAATCAGCGTTGTCTGCTGCGGTTTCACGCCAGCAAGGACGCCATCCGCACCATACATCACGGCGTCAAGGGCGGCGTTGTCTGTCACTATAGAAATAATGACATCGGCCTGACCGCCGAGGTCTTTTGGCGTATCGACGACGCTGGCACCTTTCTGCGCAACCTCCTGTGTCTTCTCTTTTGTACGATCATAGACGCTGAGTGTGTAGCCATGCTGCATCAAACGCTCTACCATCAGACTGCCCATATGTCCTAAGCCAACAAACCCGATTCGCGGCTTCGTTGATGTGTTATTCGTGGTCACGGTGTGTCTCCTCTACTGCTAATTTTTAGATTGTCTCTTTGGGACACGTTCAGGAGCAGAATGGCGTGACAGGGATAAGGCGGCATGACAGGGGCAAGCCCTGTCATGCTATATTGTGAGCTATCTCATCTTTCTATTATGAAGATAGTCATAGTATCTCTAAACTTTATACCCTATACTTCACACGTAGACAACGAGCCACAAGAAAAACAATGCAATGGCTGATACACAGGTCTAAATGTTCGCTCTACTTTCTACCTATGAAATTGATAAAAAAAACGGAGAAAACAGGCAATGAACACACAAAAAACAGCTAAAAAACGTGGACCTCTCACACTTCTTCTCGGTATCGGCATACCCACATTTTTACTTACCATTATGCTCGCGGCTGGCGTACTCTTCATGAACGGTGGAATACTTACTGCGAATACACTCTCACTGGCAAGTACTTCGCAAGGTCATGACCGCACTTCATTGGGAAACGCTATTCATGGCACAAACCAGGATGGTAGCGCAAGCAAGACCATTCGACTTCATCCAAACAGCGGCGGTGGTTGTTGGAGTTACTATACGTCTTCATCTGATGCAACGTATGTCACAAGCAGTAGCCCGACGGTGTATGGCTATGAGGGAAGTGATGCGCCTTCATTGAGCCTTGCATTTAATTCCTGTAGCGATTACATTCAAGTCGCCTATCCATCTGGTTATGACTACTACAAAATTGATTGGTGGCGTGCGGGACGTAGTGGGTGGACCCAGTATACGACCTCAAATTCCGTCTCAAACTTCACCAATGCACACTACGGGACAACCTACGAATTTACGGTGGATGCCTGCACCAGCCACTGGTACGGCGATAGTTGCACCTCCTGGTCCCCTCGCGTCTATATCACAGCCAACTAACATAGAGGGACAAAGGTAAAAACAAACAGGGACATAATGCATGACAGGTTCTTTGAACCTGTCATGCATTATGTCCCTGTTTGTTTTTATTGCGGAACCTCAACATACACCTTGCCATCCTCGATTTTTGTGTTCAAGCGTGGCAGGGGCGATAAGCTAAATTTATAGTTCAGGCGAATGTGTGTCCCGTTTTCCGCGAAGAGTGCCGTATGACATGGGCAATGGAAACGGCGGTCGGCGTCTTCCCAGCGTACAATACAGCCCATATGTGTACAGGCTGCCGAGAGCGCGACGATCTGTTCGCCTTGTGTCGCGTCACTTGCACGAAGTACATAGCCAACAAGTGTATCCGTCGTAAAACGCACCGCCCCATTCCCCACTGCCGCGAGTGTCGTCACGAAATGCCATGTTGTGCCTATGGTGGTACTAATTTCCAGATGCGTGCTTGCTGGTGTGGTCGTAGTGGTATCTTTGTCATGTGATGCTGTGTTTTGATCTAAGATGTGTGTTGTGCCTGCTCCAACAACGAGTGAAGCGGCAGCCACAGCTCCACCTGCGAGAAGACTCCGGCGCGAAAAGAAACGCGCTGGCTTCGTTATCCCTGTTTTCTTTGTTTGTATAAGAGATTCAGAGGATGGTACGAGCTGTGTACTCTGTTCTTGTGCTGCAAGGGCAAGAACGTGTTGTGTCGCTTGTGTATCCTTTCGTGCATTCAAAAGCTGTGACTTCAGTTGCTCGGCAAATGCGAGTCGCGGTTCCGCGTTTTCAGGGGATGCAGAGCGGAAGAGAGCAGCCATCTGATAGATGCGTGCTTGTTCGGGCGTCAAGTCCATAGGCGGCCTGGCATCTTTCCCAGCTTGCAATTCCTCAATATAGCGTTCTAGTTCTATATAATCTTCAAATCGTTCCTGATCGTCGTCCGCCATGTTTTCTCTCCGATGATGCTAGTAGTGTTCAAGCTTGTTGTATATCAGTCACGATAGGTTCAAGTTCTGCCGCACGCTTGAGGGCACGAAACTGCAATACCTTGACATTTGCCTCACTTAAATTCAATTTCAAGGCGGTTTCCTTAATCGAAAGATTGAGCAAAAAGCGACAGGTCAGCACCTCTCGCTGATGTTCCGGCAAGAGGCGCAAGAGTGCATGTACTTTTTCAGTAGGCGTCACGCTGACCGATATTGTGTCAGTCTCTATTGGACCCTCCCAACCACTATCCAGCAGTTCTTCCAGCGAACTGACCGAGAGACGATAGTAGCGACGCCAATAGTCCGCAATCGTTGTTTGTGCCACCTGAAAGAGCCATTTCTGCATACTGTGTTGACCACGTTCCGCGTCAATGCTACGCGCGGCCTTCATAAATATCTGTGCAGTCAGGTCCTCTGCCTCTTCGCGCACCCCTACTTTGCTATAGACATAACGATAGACGATACCAAGATTTTCCTGGTAAAACGTCTGAAACTCCTGTTGCGTCTGCTCAGCTGAATCGCGTGATATATTCACGTCCATTGCCCTCGCTTGTAATACGCAGTCAATCTCTACATTGTGTATTGTCGTAGGGACCACGTTTACGGCGTCCTCGGCGCAATTCATTGCGCGAAATTCTTGTAATATTGCTTTTTATCAATAGTATAGGCGATAAATCGCACGCGGACGCCGTAAACGTGGTCCCTACGTACAACAATCATTTTATGTGAGACTCGTTGTCGCTACAAACCATTTTCCAGCGATCCCTTGACCATTCGTTTGACCGGCGGCAGAGTCACCTGCGTAAGTGTAAAGGAAATGACCGTTGTATTGAATCTGTGTGCCATTCGCGTTTGTTGCCGTCGTGAGTTGTCCTGGGGCGGTACTCGTGAGTGTGACAGACCCCGTGGCGAGTAGCGGAGGCCACGTACCCGTACATCCCGTAGTACATGCGGTTGTTGTTTTGGTATCAGGCGTAAAATAGTAGAGTGTCATGCCCTGTGCATTCGTTAGAATGGTTTCAGCTTTGCCATTAATCGTTGCGGTCGCTGTTTTGATCGTTGATGCATCCGTATTACCGGTACTTGTCGTTGGTGTTGCGCTATATTTGCCTGTTGTGGTTGGAGTTGTACTTGTATCGGTTGTAGCGGTCGGTGCTGCACTACTACTGCTCCCATAAGAACTGGTTGTAGTGTTGCTGGTAGAGCCACAGGCTGTGAGTAGGAAGGTAAGGACAATCAGAAAAATCAGCGAGAAAAGTGTTTTTGCATGATGCATTGTATGTATGCTCCTCTGAATGAAACAGGTTATTTTCGCGTCCAAACATACATACGTTAGCAGGTTACACGGACATTCCAAAATAATTCACGGCCTGTACCAACTCTGCAAATGCATAAATCACATAATCCGGTGTAATAGTTTCAGAAGCGATGTTCGCACCGTTATACGAGACGAGAATAGCCTTCATCCCGACCTGTTGCGCTCCCTGTATATCGTGATACAGGTCATTGCCGAGATAGAGGGCTTGTTCTGGTCGTACTTCTAACGCGGCAAGAGCTTTTTGGAAAAGACGTGGATCGGGTTTGCGATAGCCAAAGTCACCAGAGACGATGATCGGATTGAAGTAGTTACGTATACCAACCGCACGCAATTCGGGTACGGCATACGCACTCTGTGCATCCGAAACAACCGCCATACGATAGCGTCCACGTAACTGGTCGAGCGTCTCCTGTACTTGTGGGAAGAGACGGAGTTTCTTACGCGCAATGCCTCGATGTAATTCTGCCAGGAAAAGAGGCAGTTGTGCCAGCTTTTCGGGAGGTAACGCACGGGTGTAGTCACTTCCCGTTTGCTGCAAAAACTCACGCCATACTGAGACTGCATCCCACTCGACAAATCTTTCAGGACTTGCCGCTCGTTGTTTTTGCATAATCTGAAAGTACAGGTCGCGTACCTCCCAGCGATGCAGTGTGATACCCTCATACATCAAAAAGTGGGCGATACCTCGGTAAATCTCCTCTAAGCCTTCATCCGTTTCGATATCAATAAGCGTGCCATTCACATCGAAGAGGATTGCACGAATATCCATCAAAACGTCCTCAAGGTGATTTTTGCTTCCTCGATGAGCCGACGCCGATAGTTGTCATCAATCCAGGAGTTACGGGCAATGCGGAGCAAGGTCAGCCCCATCTGGAAGGGCAATCGTCTACTGATAGAGGCAAACGCACTGTAACGGTCAGGAAAATGACACGAGTATTCCCACAGGAAGTGCCCGATAAAGGGTTCAGCAGCATATTTGTTGCCCGTGATTTGTAAGAAGAAATGCTGAAGTTCGCCCGCGATACGTCCAATATCGAAGACGCGATCCGCTCGCTTCATGCGTTCCAGGTCTATGCCTACGACGCTCAATCCCTCGCCGAAGAGAAAGTTTGATGGTGTTGCGTCACCATGTACAAGCACTTGCTGGTCTTCCCACATGCGCGGTTGTTCGCGCCAACGCTCCCGTAACCAGGAAAACTCGTTGACCTCATCCCAGCTAATCGCCTGTCGCTTAGAAAGTTTGCGTACAAGACGATCCATGTAGGCACAATCATCGTGAAAGTTCACGCCGTAGCCATTGGCGGTCCGATTGTGGAAGGTGGCGAGGAAATACGCCAGAGCCGTGAGCTTGCCATAGAGTCTTTCGGGCTGCCGTGCGGTAATCGACTGTGTGATGACACTACTCAGTGATTGACCACCGCGATATTCCTCAACTAACAGGCTGTTCAACCAGCCATTGCGTCCAAGTGGTCGTACAACATCATGCGGATAGCCAACAAGACCATACCCACGCATCATGTGTAAATTGTGAAATTCCTGCTCCATACGCTGATCTTTTTCTGGCATATGGAAACCGCTATACGTGCTTCTCGCGAAGAATTTCCCTATGACCTGTGCGTTACTGTACTTCTCTTCATACATATAGACTTCATTGCTGCCACCCATCCGAAACACACGAAACCGTGCTGGCTGATTACTCAGTCCCATCTGTGGCAATATATCATGTCGCAAGTAATGATAGAGAGGATCATGGCTGGGTAAATGCCCAACATATTGTTTTGACATACGATTATCCCCCACACGTTTCCCTATACCGGGGAGCATGTGTATATTATAGTAGTGTTAAATTGTGGTTAACGAAATGTTAATGCTTATCCCATATGATAGGTGAACGGGACGTGTATGTCAAGGCTATGCTATGATTGAAAAAATACTTCTATTGAAGAGGTGACAAGAGAGGTTGGTAATTCCGAGTATGCTCATTCTACACGATTGGCAGAATTTTTATATACTGACAGGCACGGCTGCCGCCACATTGATAGGCTTATTGTTTGTGGCAATCTCAATTGGGGGCTATATTCCAGAGAAAGAAGCGCGGGCATATACGCGGACGTTTGTGGAGCCTACCTTAATCAATTATGCACAAGTATTGTTTTTCTCATGCTTAGCAATCATGCCGCTACAGAATGCACTTATTTTCCGCATAGCGATAGCAATCCTGGGCATCATCAATGTTTTTTTTGCCTTTAAAGTGCTATGGCGTGTTCGTGTTGTACATCAAAATGATGGCGAGATAGACCGCGACCATTGGCTATGGCATGTTGTGCTGCCTGGCATTGCAGGTCTGCTCTTTCTTGGAGGCGCAGTTGGTCTTTTTTATGATCAACAACTCGCATTGCTTATCGCTGCCTGTGCTGAACTGCTCTGCCTTGCTATCGGTTTACATAACACTTGGACACTGATGATCTGGCTCACGGTGCATAGTCGTGTGCAGTCTGTCGTGAGTGAAAGCGTCAATGAGAAAGCACAATAACGCGTATACCCCTTATTGCTCCGTGGTTTGTTTGCCATGCTCGCTCTCGGTTTCTTGTGCCTGCCGCTTCTCCACAAAGTCTAGTGTCTCATAGAGCCAGCGCAAGTAAGTCTTCTCAAATTCGATGGCAAAGTGTGCGATGAGACCGAAGTATGGGTCTTGCTCACTTTCAGAGGCATAGGGATTGTGACGCTTGTCTCCTGTCCGCAACTCGCCTTTTGCTGGAATAAAGAGAGAGGTTTGTCGGTACTCCAACAAGCGCATTTCATGATGTGTGACGGCAGCACGCAAATTTTGTGCTAAGTCACTTGGGGCGGCGAAGGTGCCAAACAGGACCTTGAGGAGCAATTCATCACGTAACTGAAACACGTCTGCTGGCTGTGCTTGCCACTCGCGGAGCGCACTACTACCTTTATCGGTAATAGAATACACCTTACGGTCTGGCCGTGCCTCTTGCTCCTCGCGCTCCATATCCACCCAACTCAGCTCTTTCATACGTCGCAACTCTTTATAAATTTGACTATGCGCGGCCCCCCACATAGGCGCAAGCGTATGGTCAAATACATGCTTAATATCGTAACCAGACATTGGTCCCCAAAAAGCGAGCAGACCAAGAATTCCATAGGTGATAGGGTAAGCTTCGGGTCGTTCCATCGTTCAACCTTTTCTTGTAGGGACCGATGTATCACGTCCTTGTTGGCCTTTCGACACCTGAACAAGGACGTGATACATCGGTCCCTACATCTCTTCTTGACAAAACCTATTATACCGCTTTATACTAGACAAAGACATATGTCTTCAAGTCATATGTAAAGAAAACATATAACAAGCCCCCTTCAGCGAAGGAGAGGAAAACCTATGAGACAAATTAATGTGAAGGAAGCAGCTGTTCTCAATGCCAAACCCGAAGATGTTTATGCAACGATTGCTGATTACCACAATGGACATCCACAGATTGTGCCGAAAGAGACCTTTTATGACATGCGGGTAGAGCAAGGTGGATATGGTGCAGGCACGATTATTCGTTTCAAAATGAAGGCATTAGGTGTAGAACGAGAGTTGTATCAGAGTGTGAGCGAGCCAGAACCAGGCCGCGTGCTGGTTGAGCAGGATATTGACTCGCCACAAAACATTATTACTTCATTTACCGTCACTCCCGTAGAGCAGGGGCAGAAGTCTCGTGTCGAGATTGCGACGACGATGAATACTAGCCCAGGTTTAACTGGATTTGTCGAACGTATTGTGGTACCACTGTTCAATCCACCTGTGTATCGTAAGGAACTCAAACAGCTTGAAGCAGTGGCGCAAAAAAGAGCAACTGCCAAATAATGTACCAACAAAAAAACACAGATGATGGAGGGGCTATAATTCATTACGCCTCGTTCTGCATAGCAAGGCAACCGAGGGCGTAATGAATTATAGCCCCTCCAGACGACATATCCTTAATTAGCCAAGTCCAATATCTACAGTGCGGAACTGTATAGCACCTATCACCAGCAACACAAGAGCGACACCAAGCATACCCCAGAAGTTACCCCAATTTATGCCGAGAAAAATTGGGTTGCCATACAGATGGAAGATGGAGAGCGACAAGGCCCATGGTGGTATTGTGAAGTTTCCTTCGAGAGTTTCTTCGAGGAAGGATAAGACGAGATACCCTGTTACTATGCCTATCACTGTAATGTAGCGTAAGCGACCAGCTAGAGCGTAGACCAGCCCCATCGTAATCAATGCAGGTGGTAGCAAGCTGAAACTGGCGGCGGCTATTCTGCCCTGATCTACGTTCAGATTGATTAATGTCGCTCCAATGACGAGAATGAGCCATATCAGGACAGGAGCCAGTAACACGACAAGGAGTGTGGCACCGAAGCGTTCAAGCAGTATTTGGTAGCGCGATTTGGGCGTGCTGAAAGCCAGTTCCAGCCGTCCACTTTCCAGGTCCGCAGGCCACTTTAACGAAAGTGTTAACGCGAGGATCACGACCACTGCTGGCAGAAATGTAAAGAGGAGTGTTCCTAGTAAACCTGCGTTGGTGCTGGTTGGCGTGTCGAAAAAGAAATGCGCTAGCCACGGCGTATCTTGCACAATCTTGTAGAATGGCTTCTGGAGACTGGGCGTAATGAGTAGGATGTCGGTACAGAAGAACAGTATGCCGAACAGCCACCAGAAGGATGCCCACCCCTGCATACTCAGTGTATGCAAGCTAATGGTACGTGTGGATGCTGCGCGCTCTGCCCTGCTTAGAGAGCGTATCATCTGCTGTTTGCTGTCTACGTTCTGACGTTGCAACGAGAACACCGAGCCGCCAATATCGCGCCTTCTAAACAGGATAAGACTCCCTACTATGAACAGGACGCTTAGCCCGATGAGTAGGAGTGCTGATGCAGGAGTATTATGAAATGCAGGAATGAGTGGTCGGTTGAGGGTATAATAATAGAATGGTGAGAGGTATTGTACCCAACTCCCCTGAACTTCTCGTCCGGTGATATCGAAGAGCAAGGCTATCACCAGAAGCCCACTTGCTCCACCTGCCGCGACACCACGACTGATTGTGAATTGAGAGAGCAACAGGGCAACCATACCAAAGAAGAACGCGAACATGCTCAAGTTCAGTCCGGTCAACAGTGCTCTATCAATGCCAATATGCTGAAGACGAGCCTCCCCTGCCATAATTCCCAGTGCGAACAGCAGCGCAATCAGGAACAGAGCAGTTAGTAATGCACCTGTCTTTTCCAAAAGCAAGCGCGAACGGGGTTGAGGGGTCGCGAGCAAAACGTCTATAGTGCTACGCTCCTCTTCTCGTCGTAGCAGACCTGCTCCCGCCAGGATGGACCAGATACTGAGTATAAGCGGTAAGACGATGCCGAGATAGCGGAAGCTAACATAGCCTTCTGGTGTCTGAATGGCGTAGGCATCGCCTAGAAAGTGGAGAAGTGGTGCGAGACTGGCAACACCTGCGAGAACAACGGGTGTCGCTGTGGCTAAGGCTACGGTCATGAGCAAGCCAAGTCCAATGCCCCAACTAAGAATAGCTACTCTGTAATCTCTGAGTGATTTGCTCCAGGTGGTGCGAAACATAGAACACCTCTCATCCAGCCAATACAGGCGATGATGGCTCATAAAAGCGTAGAAATACCTCTTCTAGCGTTGGCTCATGTGTCGTAATGTTTGTGGCGTTATGCGTGCTTGCGATGTGTATAACCTCTGCTAACGTTCCCTGCACATGCAGTTGTATGCTTCTTGTATCAGGACCGAGAGACACATTAGTCACCTCCGCGACATGAGTGAACCAATCAGTGGAAGCCGGTTCAGGAAAGCTAATTTCTACCATGTGCTGACGAATATCCTTGAGTGCCGAGACATGATCTATCTTAATCAGGCGTCCCTCGCGAATGATTGCTACGCGGTCACAGGTACGCTCAACCTCTGGCAAGACATGCGAGGAGAGGAAGATTGTGCTACCCTTTGCTCGCGCCTCGGCTGCTATTTTATAAAATTCCTGTTGATTGAGTGGGTCTAGTCCACTCGTTGGCTCATCGAGAATGAGTACACGCGGCTTATGCATGAATGCCTGCGCGAGACCGACTTTTTGTTTATTGCCGCGTGAGTATTCGCGGAAACGTCTGCTGGGGTCGAGTCCCAGACGTTCTACAAGTTCACGGAGATATGCCTGATCGATGCCTCCGCGTAGATGACCTAGATACTCAAGAATTTGTGCTCCACGTAAGCTGGGGTCGAAGGAGAACTCGCCGGGTAAGTAGCCCACCTGCTTTTTGATCTCGGTGGATTGTTGCCAGCAATCACGCCCGTCAATGGTGGCACTGCCGTTTGTGGGACGCAATAGACCCATGAGGGCACGCATTGTCGTAGTTTTGCCAGCACCATTAGGACCTAAGAAGCCGAAGACCTCGCCCTCCTCAATAGCGCATGTCACCTCAATAATGCCACGACTCCTGCCGTAACTCTTGGTAAGCTTGTTTGTTTGAATAATGGTAGGCATAAAGTTGTTCCTCCGTGAACATACTTATGCGTTGTCTCTTAACGAGGCAACCCACGCTTTCAATGTTTCGGTATCAATAAGACACAATGAACCAGAGGCAATATCCAGGACACGCTCAACCGCATGAGCGCAGGCGGCAACCTCGCTTTCTATGCTTTGCAGCATGTCTTGGCATTGCTCATCCGCGAGGATGAATCCCCCTATAGTGTCCTGGAGATTCTGCATTATAGCCAGGATAATGTTGCCCGCCTGCTCAGGAAAGGGAGTATTCATGGCCTCTTCCTGGATACCTTGATAAATAATCCTTGTGAGCAGTGGCGCAAGGCGTTTCATGGCATCCGCACGCATCTTCTGGCGCACAATAGCGTTTTCATCCATATACCAGACACGAAGCAGCGCGAGCAAAAACGTCATACGTTCAGTTTTCCAATGCGCAGCCACAGCAAAGAACTGCTGAAATTTCTCAAGCGCAGACAGATGAGGGTCATTCACAATAGGGGTAAGCAGAAGTTCTAATTCTGCAATCATACGTTCGATCAGAGCCTCTAGCAACGCCTGCTTCGCGACAAAGTAGTGATAAAACGTCCCCTTAGCAATCGAAAGCTCATCCAGAATGTCCTGGATTGCCATCTGCTCATAGCCCTTTGTATAGACGAGACGTTGTGCTACATCGAGAATTTCGTTGCGCCTTACCGTGTATTCTTTGACGACTCTTGGCATAAGTCCTTCTCTTTGGCACTAGACCGACCGTCGGTCTAGTGCTGTTAATAGTATACTGTGCGATATTTCTCTTGTCAATGGTAGAGGAGAAAAGCAGGGTTGTTATGAAGATGAAGAAAATAATTGAGGAAGAAATGTCTTGTAGGGGTTATAATTCATTACGCCCTCGTTCTGATTGTTCATTGTAACGAGGGCGTAATGAATTATAACCCCTACAGATTATCGCGTGAATACGCCTCTCTTTCTTACAACGAAACCTGGATACCCTTCATATCGCTTTTGTATAGAATTGTCAGAACTTGTATGCTGTATTGCGCGTATCAAAGACTCTGGAACTGGAGTCTTGATTACTTCGATTTCACGGGGATGTGAGATACTCCACTATTGGCAAGTGTAGTAGGTGTCGGGTGTTGAGGAAAAGATGCATGTCGTAGTTCTGGGTCGATATCAGCCGGAATGAGTGGAGTAGTGCGAAATACCATCTGTAGAAGCGTTTTCTCCGGGTCTTTCCCCTCCCATACAGCAAGTGAGATATGATATGTCTCGCCTGATGGTCCAGTATGTACTCCTTCAATCCCTCCAAGCTGTTGTTGTAGTCGCGCAATGGAAATACCTCCTGGAATAATTGTGCCATCAGAAAGTGTCTGCTGATAGATTGGGTCGCCTTCTTGAAAATCGAACACTTCCATCGTGTAGATAGATGGAACAAGCGCAAGACCAAAGCGTGTAGACATGTGTATGTTCTCTTTCTCATATGCGATGTATCCTACAACATGTTTTATTGCTCACCTCTATCATTATAAAACATTACGACGGTCTGTCGTAGGGACCACGTTTACGGCGTCCACAGCGATTTATCGCCTATGCTTTGTGTAATATCTCGCCTATGTTGTCCGCTTGCATCCCCATTCTATCAAAACATAGCCGATAAATCGGCCCTCGGACGCGATAAATCTGGTCCCTACGAAATTGGTTGTAGTGATGCATGTTTCGACATATTTTTCATACCCCTTGACAAGCTAATGATAATAGTATATAAACTAAATATATTAGTTTTAAGTTTGAACAGGCAACAAAATGTTCCCTGACCAAACCATACAAAAGAGGAGAGACACACTCATGAAAACAACAACATACGGCAACAACTTTGTACAACTGACACGCTTCCCCATGCTGTTTCCCGTCAACTGCTATCTCGTGCGTGAGGATGATGGCTTTACGCTGATAGATACAGGTATCGCGGGTAGCGAGAAGATTATTCTTGCTTCCGCACAACCACTAGGCGCACCAATTGTGCGCATCGTGCTGACTCATGCGCATGGCGACCATGCTGGCTCATTGGATGCGTTACATGTTGCCCTGCCTGATGCCGAGGTGATTGTCGCGGAACGCAGTGTGCCATTGCTGGCTGGGAATTTGAGCCTTTTACCAAATGAGTCTGTGGATAAATTACGCGGTCAATGGATCAAAGCTACAACCAAGCCAGATCGCACAGTTGTAGCAGGAGACCGTATTGGGTCGCTTGAGGTTATCGCCTCACCAGGACACACCCCTGATTCTATCGCGTTTCTTGATATACGCGATAACACGTTGATCGCTGGTGACGCCTATCAGACGCGTGCGGGTGTTGCAGTGTCAGGTGTCCTGCGTCCACTGTTCCCATTTCCGGCACTCGCGACATGGCATAAACCTACGGCGTTAGCAAGTGCGCGAATGTTGTATGCGCTCAAGCCTTCACGTCTTGCGATTGGACATGGTATTGTGTTGACAGACCCATTACCTGCGATGGCGCAAGCGATTGCCGTTGCGGAACGAACTTTTCATACTCAGGAGATATATGCCACGCAAAGCAAATAGCAGAGTATTAAATCGTGCGATGGTAGTGCAAGCTGCCGTCGCACTGATAGACACAGTGGGGCTAGAGCAGATTACGCTGGCGGACCTTGCGGAACGCTTAGAGATACGTACACCCTCACTCTACAATCACATCCAAGGTATAGAGGGATTGCGGCGCGAATTGGCTCTGCTTAGTATGCATGAGCTAGCAACAAGAATGGGTCAGGTTGTGATGGGTAAGGCAGGAGATGATGCAATTTTTGCCTTTGCCCATGCCTATCGTGCATTTGCGAAAGAGCATCCCGGCTTATATGCTACAACCCAACGTGCGCCAGCCTTCGATGATACCGAGCTACAGAAAGCCGCACAGGAAGTGATTGACGTTCTTCTGAAAGTGCTGTCCGCGTATAACCTACAAGCAGATGACGCTCTACACGCCATCCGTCTACTACGCAGCACCATTCACGGTTTTACGATGTTAGAGATAACAGGAGGATTTGGACTTCCTCTCGAACTCGATGAAACATTCCGTCGTCTTATAGCCATGTTTTTAGCCAGCATTAAACGCTAAACAAAAAACGTGCTATGAAAAAGCTAAGCTTTTTCATAGCACGTTTTTTGTTTAGCGTTTAATGCCTAGTACTCCGGCATCTGTGGAGCGGCTGCGGCTGCCTTCTCTGGCAGGTCGGTGATGAGGGCCTCAGTGGTGAGGATCATCGCCGCGATGCTGGTGGCGTTCTGCAAGGCAGAGCGTGTCACCTTTGCAGGGTCAACGATACCAACTTCAACCATGTCAACATAGGTGTCGGTCAGAACGTTGTAGCCGATGTTCTTGTTGTTGCCATGCTCCTTCTGAGCGCGGCGAGCACCTTCGACGACAACGGAACCATCACGTCCACCATTGACAGCGAGCTGACGCAGTGGCTCTTCGAGAGCGCGGCGCAGGATGAATGCACCGGTCGCGGCATCGCCTGTCAGGTTCAAGCCATCGAGAGCCTCGATTGCATTGACCAAAGCAATACCACCACCGGGGACGATACCCTCTTCGACACCAGCGCGGGTGGCGGAAAGCGCATCCTCAACACGGGTCTTGCGGTACTTCAACTCAACTTCTGTGCCTGCACCAACCTTGATGAGGGCAACACCACCGGACAACTTGGCGAGACGCTCCTGGAGTTTCTCACGGTCGTAATCGCTGGTAGTATCGTCAATTTGAGCCTTGATCTGACGAATGCGTCCCTGGATGTCAGCACTCTCGCCATGACCCTCAACGACTGTTGTGTCGTCCTTGTGAGAGATAACTAGGCGAGCAGAACCGAGGTCTTCGAGGGTTGCGCTATCAAGACGGCGACCCATCTCTTCGCTGATGACGGTACCACCAGTGAGGACGGCGATGTCGCGCAACATCTCTTTACGGCGATCACCAAAGCCAGGAGCCTTGACTGCTAGCACATTGAGGATACCACGAAGTTTGTTAACAACGAGGGTTGCCAATGCTTCGCCATCGACATCTTCTGCGATAATAACGATTTCGCGCTTGCCCTGCTGGACCATCTTCTCAACGACCGGGAGGATGTCCTGCACTGCGCTAATCTTCTTGTCGGTGATGAGGATGTAGGGGTTCTCAATCGAGGCTTCCATCTTCTCGGTGTTGGTTGCGAAGTATGGGGAGATGTAGCCTTTGTCAATCTGCATACCTTCGACATACTCGGTCTCGAAGTTGATACCGCGTGACTCTTCAACGGTGATTACGCCGTCTTTACCAACACGGTCCATGACTTCGGCGATAAGGTGTCCAATCTGCTCGTCGGCTGCTGACACGGTGGCGATCTGTGCGATCTCTTTCTGACCTTCGACAGGAATAGCAGATTTGCGGAGGTAGGCGACGACTGCTTCTGTGCCACGATCAATGCCGTACTTCAACTGCATTGGGTTGGCACCGGCGGCGAGGTTTTTCAAGCCTTCGTTGACGATAGCCTGGGCCAGCACGGTTGCTGTGGTTGTGCCATCACCAGCGACATCATTGGTCTTGGTAGCAGCCTCTTTGAGGAGTTGTGCGCCCATATTCTCAAATGGGTCTTCAAGCTGAATTTCTTTCGCAACGGTCACACCATCGTGGGTGACGCTAGGTGCGCCGAATTTCTTGTCAAGGGCAACGTTGCGGCCCTTTGGTCCAAGCGTAGTCTTTACCGCGCCTGCGAGAATGTCAATCCCACGTTTAAGAGCGCGACGGGCCTCTTCGTCAAATACGAGTTGCTTTGCCATGTTTCTCTATCTCCTTCGACAACTAGCTGAGAACAGCGAGAATGTCGTTTTCTTTCAACACAAGATACTCTTCGTTGTCCAATTTGAACTCGGTACCGCCATATTTGGCGAATAGCACGCGGTCTCCCTCGTGTACGTCAACTGGTGAGCGATCTCCATTGTCCAACAAGCGTCCACTACCAACGGCGATCACGGTGCCTTCCTGGGGCTTCTCTTTCGCTGTATCGGGAAGAACGATGCCGCTCTTAGTGACTTCCTCTTTTGCTGCTGGCTTTACGACCACACGGTCGCCAACAGGACGAATTTTTGCCACGATGCATTCTCCTTTTCGTTATATGCTTGAACAAACGGTTTTATTGTTCTTGCTCACGTCCATGCTCGGTTCCATAGTGAATAACACCTGAAATATTCACCGAGCGATAAAGCGAGTAATCACAGGTGCAGGGACCACCAGCAGCACAACCAGTACAGCAATAAGCTGTATCCTGTACAGTAACTGCGGGCCAAAGGATTTCAATATCACAGTTCGCGCACCGCACACGTTGCTCCTGATTGAGCCGAGCGTGCGGTGTTCATGTTCTCGCTATACAGTGGGAAGTTGCTCTGTGCATTCATGTCCTTGTGCCTCTGGTGTTGCCCTTGCGCGTTAGCTTCTGTAACTAAGTATGTCATGTATTGTGTTAGAACAACGTAGGAGGAGTGTTAGAGGAGTGTTAGAATCCACGAATGTTATCAAATATAACTTGCACATCAGGACAGGTCAATTGTAGGGGTCTAATTCTATTACACCCTTTCGGCAATTGAGCATGTTTACAGGATTGATGAAACGTTCCAACATCCCCCCAATAGGTCGATTGCCGAAAGGGTGTAATAGAATTAGACCCCTACAAATGTTATAATGCCATACAGAATATACAATACAAAGAGGTATCCACATATGGCTTACATCACAACCGTAAACAAGCAAACGTATCGTGTCGAGACGGGCGAAGAGGGACAGCAAGCAGTAACGCTCGAAGGGGTTGCACATGCGATAGATTGGCAACAGGTCGCGCCACTCAGCGCGGATAGCAAGGGGATGGTGGGCGAAGGTGGGCGTTACAGTTTGCTTATCGAGGGCAAGTCATACGAAGTATTTGTACGGCGCATCACGAAGGCTGACCAGAAAGGCAGCGAGACCTACGAGATACAGGTTGCAGGCCAGCGTTTCGAGGTCAATGTCGAGGATGAACGTGCGAAACTGCTTGCTGGCTTGGCGAAATCAACCGCTACATCAGGGGAGGCAACGGTGCAAGCACCAATGCCCGGTCTGGTCGTTGGCGTGCCATTAGAGCAGGGGACAAAAGTCGAGTCCGGTCAAACGGTGGTTGTGCTTGAAGCGATGAAGATGGAGAATGATCTCTCCTCACCCATCGCTGGTGTCATCAAAGAGATACGCGTCAACAAAGGACAGACCGTCGATCAAGGCGAGGTGTTGGTGATTATCACGGCTGGCGAATAATCCTTCTATCAACAGTATGTTATAATTCTGGTGAGATGCATAGAAGGAGACACACATGGACCAGCAGGTAAGCAAGTCTGCCGCAGAGTGGCGCGAGACAACTGCTCGTGCCGCGCAAGAAAAGACGCCCGAACGCCAGGAAACATTCGTCACAAGCTCAAATATCGAGGTACCAGTTGTCGCGACCGCCGACGACTTGCGCGATGTCGATATGCAAGAGAAGCTAGGCTACCCCTGGCGAATTTCCCTTCACACGCGGTATCCGCCCCAGTATGTACCGCTCACGTTTATGGACAATGCGCCAATATGCAGGTTTCGCAACGGCGGAAGAATCGAATAAACGCTATCATTATTTACTCGCACAGGGTACAACTGGCCTCTCTGTCGCCTTCGATCTGCCTACGCAAATGGGCTATGACGCCGATCATCCTCTCGCGGAGGGAGAAGTTGGCAAGGTTGGTGTCTCAATCTCTAGCCTTGAAGATATGGAGATACTCCTACACGGTTTACCGCTTGACCGTATCAGCACCTCTATGACGATCAACGCTACCGCGAGTATCCTGCTGGCTCTCTATATCGCCGTGGCGAAAAAGCAGGGCATCGAGTCACGTAAGCTTTCGGGAACGGTGCAAAACGACATCCTGAAAGAGTATATTGCGCGCGGTACGTATATTTATCCACCAGAACATTCGATGCGTATCATCACCGACATTTTTCGTTTTTGTGGTGAGCAAGTGCCGCGTTGGAATACTATCAGTATCAGTGGCTATCATATTCGTGAGGCCGGTTCAACTGCCGTACAAGAGGTTGCGTTCACGCTGTCGAACGCCATTAGTTATGTGCAAGCCGCACTCAATGCTGGTCTGAATGTAGACCGTTTCGCGGGTCAACTCTCTTTCTTTTTCAATAGTCATAATAACCTTTTTGAAGAGGTCGCCAAGTTTCGTGCGGCACGACGCATGTGGGCACATATTATGAAGGAACGTTTCTCTGCACAGGACCCACGCTCGATGATGTTACGCTTCCATACACAGACGGCAGGTTCTACGCTCACGGCGCAACAGCCCGATAATAATATTGTACGTACCGCGTATCAAGCTCTTGGCGGCTGTCCTGGGTGGCACACAATCGCTGCATACCAACTCGAAGGACGAGGCACTCTCATTGCCTACCGAAGAATCGGCGCGTGTAGCACTCCGCACACAGCAAATCCTTGCACTAGAAACGGGAGCCGCCGACACCGTTGATCCACTTGCTGGCTCGTATTATGTCGAGTCGCTGACGAACGAGATCGAGAAGCAAGCGTGGGAGTATATCGAGAAGATTGACGCGCTCGGTGGTAGCGTCCATGCCATTGAGCACGGCTTTATGCAGGCTGAAATCGAGCAAGCCGCCTATGACTATCAGCTTGCGTTAGAAGAGAAACGTGCCATCGTTGTCGGTGTCAATCGTTTTACCATTGAGCAAGAGGTACGACCAGACTTGCTGAAGATGGATATCGAGATGGGCAAGCGACAGGCTGCGAAAGTCGCGGCCCTGCGTCAGAAGCGCGATAATGCATTGGTGCAACAGAGACTGCACGCCCTTGAACAGGGAGCGGCTGGCACAGAAAATGTGATGCCACTGATTATCGCGGCGGTAGAGGCATACGCGACGCTTGGAGAGATTAGTGATACTATGCGTCGTGTATTTGGTGAACAACACGAATTTCGTAGTGCGGAGTAGAAACGAAACGTTATGCAACAATGGAACTCGGATGAGGAGTCGTCAGAGGTGCATCCCGGACGTGATGCCGAGCGTAGCATGTACGCTCTGGATGATATGAAACGGAAGATTGTAGGGAGGGCAATGGCTCCCATTGGGGTTTTCGATTCTGGTGCTGGTGGCCTGACGATTCTCTCGGCATTGCGGCAAGAACTACCATACGAGGACTATATCTATGTTGGTGATACGGCGCATTGTCCTTATGGTGTTCGTAGTGATGCTGAAATCGCTGAATTAACAACAAATGCATGTCGTTTTCTTATTCAACATGGTGTCAAGTTGATTGTGATTGCCTGTAACACGGCATCACAGGCTGCTCTAAACGTAGTACGTTCGACCTTCGATGTGCCATTTGTGGGTGTTGTACCTGCCGTCAAGCCAGCTGCACGTGCGACAAGGCGTGGGCGTATCGGTGTCGCCGCCACAAATCAAGCGGTGAAAGCGGCGTATCTGCATCACTTGATAGAAGACTTTGCAGCAGGTGTACAGGTCTACGCGGTTGGCTGTCCCGAACTGGTGACGCTGGTTGAGCATGGCGAACTGGATGGGCCAGTCGTTGAGGAAACGTTGCAACACGTATTGGCTCCTCTACTTTCAAAAAACATTGATGTACTTGTGCTTGGTTGCACACATTTTCCCGCGATGCGTTCAGCGATTGAGCATGTTGTCGGCAAGAATGTTCAAGTTATTGATAGTGGTGCCGCGGTTGCGCGTCGCACTCATGCTGTACTTGATACTGAGTCTCTTGCTCGTCCTGCTTACGCTGAAACGAACAAAGGTACGCTTAACGTGTGGTGTAGTGGGAATGAAGAGGATTTCAGTCGTATTGCTAGCAAAGTGCTAGGCTATCCTGTTGTTGCTCATCATGTATCGCTGTAAGGAAAAATATGTCTGACGACCTTGCTTTTGACGAGCATACTCAACGCGCACCCACCCCTGTACCATCGCAACCTTTATCCTCGAAAATCCCACAATCCAGGCGTGTACGGGTCGCTCGCTATACCTCTAACATTCTTTCGCCTTTAGTCGTCTCCTTGCCCTTTGTCTTTTTTGTCGCGCTCTATCATGCCCAAAATGTACTGATGGCATTGCTCTACGCTCTACTTATCCTCTTCTTTCTCAGCTTTGGCCCGATGGTCTATATTCTCGTCGGAGTACGGACAGGAAAATTCACCGACGCTGATGTCAGTATGCGTTCACAACGCGTTGGCCCTTTTCTCTTCGGCATTACCTCTGCCCTGATTGGGCTAGCAACACTCTTTTTTACGCACGGCCCCAAAAATTTGCAGACGCTTTTGCTCATTACCATTGTAAGTGGCTTTGTGATGATGATTGTGACGCTCTGGTGGAAAATTAGTATTCACGCCTCGTCGCTCGCTGCCGCTGCAACAATGTTAACTGCATTGTATGGCAGTATCGTGCTACCTGTCTTCGTATTACTCGCGGCAGTATGCTGGTCGCGCGTCGTCTTGCGCCGTCATACACTTGGGCAGGTCGTGGCAGGCTCAGTTGTCAGTATCGCGCTTACCACGCTTATTCTGGTGATACGTGGCGTGTAGGGACCGATGATGGTTAACAATTTAATCAGAGTCGGTAGGGGCAGCAATTCATTGCGCCCAAAGATGGGGGAGGTAGGGCAAATGCCTCCAAAATGTCTCTTATGGCAACGCGAACCCCTCCCGACCCATCTTTGGGCGCAATGAATTGCTGCCCCTACCGGAGAATTACTGTGTTCATACAGAAAAATATCAGAAAGGATACACCTCATGGGACGCTACGACATCTTGCGTTACATCCAGCAACTCGATCCGCAGAAGGATCATATCGAGATTTACGGACTAACGGGTTGCTATGAGTTTCCCTGGGACCAGATTCGCTCGCTCGAAATCGCTTTGTACCGTACCTATTGCGTACCAAGTATTTCAGCACTACTCAATTCAACGGGCGAGTTTGCCCAGCGCACACAGAAACGCTATGATGATACGTCGCTCATCGTCGCTGAAATGTCGGCATTCGGCTATGATAGCGAACGTGGGCGTGCCGCACAGAAGCGCATGAACCGTATCCACAAGCATTTCACGATTGCCAACGACGATTACCTGTATGTGCTTTCAACCTTTATCTATGAGCCGATTCGCTGGAATGCACGCTTCGGGTGGCGCAGGATGTGTGAGAAGGAAAAGCTTGCAGCCTACTATTTCTGGCGCGAGATTGGGCGACGCATGAACATTCAAGATATTCCCGATACCTACGAAGCATTCGAGCAGTTCAACATTCAGTACGAACACGACCACTTCCGCTTTGCTGAAAGCAATCAGCGTGTTGGCGAGGCCACGCGTGACCTCTTTTTGAGTTGGTTTGGTCTACCTGCCTCTGTAAGCAAACTATTTCGACCAGTTGTCTATGCTCTGCTTGATGACGCCATGCTAAATGCCTTTGGCTTCCCACAACCGCCCAAATTTTTACGTCCATTGCTAGCTGTCACACTCAAAACGCGTGCATTCGCGCTACGTTTCTTCCCACCGCGCACAAAACCATACCTCTATGTCGAGCATGCTCCACACCGCGAATACCCACATGGGTACACGATAGAGCAACTTGGACCTCCACATATGCTAGCAGAATTGAACGGTAGTCGTTCGGATGCATCAACGGATTAGATAAGCAGGAAATGGAGAAAAAACTACTCTGTTCTTTCTCTATATGGTATAATTGATATACTGCCGTAGAGGTAGAAAATGTCGATGCTACATCAAAGAGAAGATACCTATGGATATAATAAGCTGGACAGTAGAAGACGTGGAGCTTTTACCAGACGACGGGAGTCGGTATGAAATTATTGATGGAGAGCTGTATGTGTCAAAACAACCTGATATGCAGCACCAACTTGTAGCTACAAGAATAGCTTCTTTACTAGATTTGTGGAGTCTTCAAACACAACTTGGTTTTGTAGTTAGTACTCCAGGTATCATCTTTACGAATGATAATGCCGTAGTGCCGGATGTTGTGTGGATTAGTAATGAGCGTTATGCCGTCTCGTTGCATCTTGATGGAAAATTTCATTCTTGCCCCGAACTGGTCATTGAAATTCTCTCCCCTGGTTCAGAAAATAGGCGTCGAGACCGCGAAACCAAACGCAAATTGTATTCGCGTTGTGGGGCCGAAGAGTATTGGATTGTGAACTGGCAGGAGCGTCGTCTCGAAGTGTACCTGCGCGAAAATGCTGCATTGACACTCGATAGGACGCTTACAGAGAACGATGTGCTAGCGACAACGCTCTTACCAGGATTTCAGTGCAAGTTGGGAGAGTTTTTTACCAATATATTGAGGTAACCAAACAAACGATAGAACAGAATACCCAGCAGGGATGTCGTATATACGACATCCCTGCTGGGTATTCTGTTTCTTTTCAAACTATACGTTCGCGGTCTCTCGTGGTGCTTCCTCCGCCACCTTTGCAGGTGTCTCACCACGTCGTTTAGGTGCCCATACTTGTTGATGCGTTGCCATGAAGTAGGAGCCAAGTACGGCAATCGCGGCAAGTGCCTGTAACCCTAATGTCTCAACCGTTGGAAAGACCGAGAACCAGAGACCCATCCACGATGGAATCCATTGAAGTTGTGGAATAGGGGTTGTTGGAATCCAATGGGCCAGTTGCATCTCTTGACCTTGCTCACCAACCATCACGAGCAATACTGCACCAAGCATGACACCTGTCACAATAAGCATCTTTTTATAGGGCAAGCGACGATGTGCAACAAAGTTCAAGATAGCAACAAGACCTGTGAGAATAAGTCCTACGATCACGCCTTCCAGAACGACCGTCGAACCGAGGCGTAAACGGAAGCTTTGCAGGAAGAGTACAACCTCGACACCCTCACGGTAGAATGAGGCAAAGCCGAGCAAGACTAATCCCCATAACACCTTCGCGGCTGATGCGGCTGGATTATTGGCACCTTTCAGCAGTTCTTTCTTCTTGCGGTTATGCATCGAAATCCAGCCAGTCCAGTAAATTTTGTGGAAAAACCAGTTCATCACAGTGAGCAACACAATGACCGCGAGCAATCCTGTTGCCGCCTGCACTTGCAAGGCCGAAATGTTTTGTGACAAATCGTTGACAATCCCAACAGCAACAAACCATGTCACTATCGTTGCAACAAAGCCAACTGCGACACCAATCGCGATAGGACGGCGATACTTCTGGTTGGACCCCATCATGCTCGCCACAACCGCGGAAATGACCAGTATGCATTCCAAGCCTTCACGAAAGACTAATATTCCTGTATTGATTACCGCTGCTCTGGTATCTGTATGCGGAAGCGTCGGGTCGGGCGCACCGGACGCAGTAATACCCTGCCACACAAATACAGAAACAATAATAAGTGCCGCCAATGCCAGGAATATGCGAAAAATTAACTTCGCGATACGAAGTGAAGATGCTTGAGCCATACAAAAACCTCTCATCTAGTGTGGAAAGCGTGTTGGATGAGAAAATACTGAAACGTCCTCGCACACTTCTATTTGCTTTATCCGGTTATGTGAATATCATACTTGTCTACTCGGATATTAGCATGGCCTAATGGTAGAAGTCAAGAGTAAGAGGTAAAAATAGGGTAAAAAATCTAGTGTGCGAAAACAAAATGTCGGTGCAATTGGTACGCCAATTGCACCGACATTTTGTTTTCGCACACTATTCTCTATCTGCCGTCACTGTTGCGGCATTACCACCCTGTGGGAGTGCAACGCGTGCCGGTACACCATCACGCAATGGTAAGGCTGCTGACGGAACCGAAGCGGCGCGTTGTCGTGCGCGGATAGAGGGTGATTGTGCGCGCCGTGCCGAGGAAACCGTTATGCGTGTCACCAATGGTATAAAGGCGAACAGTGCAGCCCAGTTGACGGCTGCTACAGCCGTGAGGAATACCCACGTAGGTAAGCCAAGACCGTTGATGATAAGGTACAGCAGGGCAGTGACTACAATGTTGCCTAATGTAAATGGAATGAGAATTAACCATGCGAACTGCATCAACTGATCGGGACGCAGACGGGGTAGCGTACTACGAACCCAGATGAAGATGAAGCATATACTATACACCTTGAGGATAAAGTAGCCAAGTGCGAGAATGTTACCCAGGAGTCCAAACCAGCCATTATTGAGGCCAGTCAGGTAATTGACGCCGGGACCACCATATCCACCCAGGAAAAGAAATGTGGTGATGGATGAGACAATCGTCATATTCCCATACTCACCCAGGAAGAACATAGCCCAACGCATACCGCTATATTCTGTCAGGTAGCCAGCAACCAACTCCGACTCGGCCTCTGGCAGGTCGAATGGAGGACGGTTCGTCTCTGCTAACCCACACACATAATAGATGACAAGCATTAGTGGTTGGAATAGGAAGAACCATGACCACGGAGTAAAGCCATCAAAGATGAAATCCAGCACGGGAATACCCGTCCTGTGCCAGACATTTTGGAAATTCATAATGTCGCGGATAGAAATTGTGCCAATACCATTATTCTTTGAGAGAATACTTGTAAACATGACAACGCCGACAAGTGCCAGGATAAGTGGTAATTCATATGAGATCATTTGTGCGGCAGCCCGAAGTCCACCAATGAGCGAGTATTTGCTGTTGGAACCCCAACCAGCCATAATGACGGCGATCACGTCGATAGAACTCATTGCGACCAGATAGATTAAGCCAGTCGCGAGGGCAGTCCCCGGAATACCAACATAGGGCGAAAGTGGTAGCACGGCAAATGCAGCTATTACAGGGGCAATAAAGACAGAGGGTGCCAGCAAGAAGACAGCTTTATCACTTGTTGAAGAGTGGATATCTTCCTTGAGCAGCAATTTCCCAACGTCCGCAACCGACTGTAAAATTCCATGAGGGCCAGTGTGATATGGTCCAAAGCGGTCTTGCATCCAGGCCATAATCTTTCGTTCCGCGAAAACGAGAATGGCTGCGCTGGTCAAGACAAAACCAAAGATAGATGCTAAGGCCACGATGAACTGCAAGAAATCCCAGGAAATGATGCCGTGCCACAGTTGTGTCCCTATGTCATCCGCAATTAAGATTGTATGCATGGATAACTCCAATAGAAAGAAATGAGAACAGGCATACGTACTATACCTGCCCAAAATCTAATGCTCGCTTTATCTATCAACTTCACCTAGAACAAGGTCTAAACTTCCGATTATCGCTACGACATCGCCCATCTTGTGCCCACGCAGCAATTCCGGCAATATCTGCAAGTTGACAAACGATGGACCGCGCAATTTCGCTCGCCATGGATACTCGCTACCATCGCTGATAAAGTATACGCCTAGTTCGCCTTTACTACTCTCGATAGCAAAGTAGGTCTCGCCACGCGGAGGACGTAGCTCGATAGGTGTACGCACGCCGATTGGACCCCCTGGCATTTTGTCGATAGCGACGCGACAGAGGCGAATACTCTCGTCAATTTCTTGCATCTTGACCTGATAACGTGCGAAACAATCCCCTTCTTGACGCACCTGTACGTTGACAGGTACCTCGCGGTACGCCATGTAGGGACGGTTCACACGTGTATCCCAATTGACACCACTCGCACGTAGCATTGGTCCTGTCAGTCCATACGCAATAGCTTGCTGCTGATCAATATAGCCAATACCTTGTGTACGCGACATAAAGATTTCGTTGCCTGTCACCAGTTGCTTGAACTCGACCATGTTTTTCTCTAATTGATCGAGAAATGCTGAACATTCGCTCAACCAGTTTTTCGGGAAGTCATGGAGCACACCACCGACACGCTGATAGTTAACATTGAAGCGGCTACCAGCAAGAGCCTCGAAGAGTCCCATGATGCCTTCGCGGTCACGGAATGCATAGATAACAGGTGTAAATGCGCCGAGGTCTAACAGATAGGTTCCAACCGCGACAAGGTGGCTGGCGATACGCTGCATCTCGCCGACAAGCAAGCGAATATACTGTGCGCGTCGAGGAGCTTCTATACCCATCTCTTGCTCAACGGCACCTGCGTAGGCGATTTCATTAAGCATAGGTGAGAGATAGTCAGCGTTGTCCATGTAGCGGATGCCACCCATAATCGGGCGATTCTCCAGGATTTTTTCGATACCACGGTGGAGATAGCCGATAACAGGTGTGCAGTCAGTCACTGTTTCGCCTTCGAGCGACAACACGAGACGCAACACTCCATGCGTGCTAGGATGCTGCGGTCCCATATTGAGCAGCATCTCTTGTGATTTTATACCTTCAGGCTCATCGTTTGTATTTCCTGCTCGTAAGCCTGTATCTGATTCTGTCGCCATATAATTCCCCTGTTGTGTCTCTCAAATTTCACTACAACGTTCATGCTGCTGTATATATCACGTTTACAAGGCGTTATTTGTATATGCGTCCTTCACGGCTCATACGCACGACACGAGAAATTCGTAACCCAACCATAATCGACCAGATAAGTCCCATTGCCGCCGCCATTCCACCATATAAAACATGATTTGGGTCGGGAAAAAAGAATAGAAACGATATCGCTAATCCCCAGCAACCTAACGCAACAAACGTGGGCATAATGACCCCCTGTGTCGCTTCCATACGAGATGCAACGACGGAACTCCGCCCTGTATTTCTGCGAGACGGAGAGATGGGACTATTTTGCTGTACCTGTCTTGTATCCCGTGCTGCACTTTTTTGAGCTGTGGGACGTTTGCGTGTCTTGGGCATTAAATTTGCTCGTTCGCGGTACGTATACCGCTCTTATCCTTTGTGTCTTTTCCTGTATCAGCCGATGTGTTCGTGGTAGATTGACCTGCTGGATTTGCCTCGTTCTGGTTCGCTGGTCGTTGCTGTACTTCTTCGGTATGCCCGAATGTCGGTGTACCAGGATGAAGACGCTCTTCCTGTCCCTGTCCGACCTTTTTCTGCACGACATGCTCAACGCGCTGCTGCTGAAACTTGCCCGCAACAGCCATATTTGGGTCTACCTGTGTTGTTGCACGTGGCTTGACCGTGAAGGGTACTTGATGGAAATTCTTGAGGAGAGGATAACCTTCAAAATCATCATCCAGAAGCATACGGCGCAGGTCAGGGTGTCCTGTGAAACGGATACCATACATGTCGTAGGTCTCGCGCTCAAGCCAGTTGGCGGTGGGCCAGACCGAGACGATGCTGTCAACTTCCGGTTTCTCTGCATCGACGCGAACTTTTAGCTGTAGCAGTTGGTTACGCCCAATCGAGCGTAGATGATACACCGTTTCCAGGTGATCGAGCATGTCAACACCGGAAATACATACGAGTAAGTCAAACCCAAGTTGATCGCGCAAGAAACGGCAAACCGCAACAAGCCTCTCTCGGTCGATATCGAGTGCGAGATAGTCACCCTTGAGGGTTTTCGGCACAAGTGCTTTACCTGTAATCTGTGCGATAGGCGCAAGATCACGCGCCAGCGCAGCATTTGAATCCCGATATCCCGTTGTTGCTGTTGGAATATTTCCTGAACGTGGGACTAAATCCATCGTGTCACTCCTTTACGCCATGCGTAGACTAAACCAAGTGCAAGCACAACAATAAAGAAGAGAATTTCAAAGAAGCCAAAGAAACTTAATTGCTTGAAAATGATGGCCCATGCAATAATAAACACGATATCAACATCAAATGCCACAAAGAGGAGCGCGAAAATGTAGAAGCCGAGCGGATATTGTACCCACGCTGTTCCTATTGGTGTTTCACCAAATTCATAGGTCTGGAGCTTTTCCTTTGTTCTATTGTGTGGTGAGATGATGTTCGCGAAAACTGTTGCCGCTATCACGAAGACAAATCCCCCTGCTAACAAGATACCAGCATAGAGATATCCAATATTTACTGTCATAAAAAAAGTCCTCCCAACAGTTGTCTTCAAAACCTCATGAGCGAGGGCTAGAAGATGCTGCATTGATTATAGCACAGGGAGGAAAGTGCGACAATTTTTTTGATGATTGGGCTGGGTCATTTAAAAATCGTTGAAATCCGACGTTGTTCGCATGACAGGGGCAAGCCCAGTCACTACTATACGCCGCTCATACCGTTGTTACGTGTATAGTAGTGACTGGGCTTGCCCCTGTCATGCCACTACTCGACTCTTGTTTTACACACCCAATCATCATGCTCACAGAGGAGGCATCTTGACGTTATCTTGCACATAGATGGTCTCCAGTCCTGGCGTTGCTTGCTTAGGTGTATGATCCATAACGTTCACGACGATTACGCTGACATTATCTTCACCACCACCATTGAGCGCGGCACTGATGAGATTGTTTCCAATCTGTTGTGAATCGGGCGTTGGCGTTTCCAGGACATGCTGAATCTCCGGGTCGCGCACCATATCCCAGAGACCGTCAGAGCAGAGGAGTAACTTGTCTCCTGGCTGGAGTTTGACCGTGAATGGGTCAACTTCGACAAAGGGCTTTTCGCCCAGACTGCGATAAATCTGGTTTCGTTTAGGATGCGTATAGATGTCGTCGGGCTTGATAATACCTGCATCGACAAGGCTGGCAACAACCGAATGATCGCGTGTAACCTTTGTTAAACCATCGGATGCTCGGTAGAGATAGGTACGACTATCGCCAACATTAGCAACGTGCGCGGTCCCATCGACAACAAGCGTCGCGGTCACAGTCGTACCCATATCGGCGTTGTTTTCCATATTATGTTGATGCACGGCCTGATTTGCCAGTTGCACGCTATCGACCAGTAGTTTCTCGGCGGTTTCGCGTGTATCTTCCCCATGCACAAGGCGAGGCAGCACATAGTCGATGATGGTTTGAATTGCAAGACGACTGGCATCTTGCCCGTTAGCATGACCACCCATACCATCTGCGACGACGAACAGGCCAATCTGCTGCGCTTGTCCGTTCTCGTTACGCATCCCACGAACAGCAAACACGCTATCTTCGTTCGGCTTATATTTGCGTTTGATGCCAGGATTTGTATTCGTGATGACCTCAAAACCGACGTGCTCTTCACCACCTTTGACTGTGCGTTGCATAGGTGGTGAAAATGGTTGTGTTTTTTCCAAATCCAGCGTCTTGCTGTGTTGGATTTCACTCATATCGACGGTAGGATAATCCGCCAGCGCACTAGATTGTGCAGGGGTAACTGGTGACAGTGAAGCTAGTGGTGGTGCGTTCAATACACCATTTGTAGCTGCTTGCACAGGATAAGGAGCCGACTGCTGTACGGGTTGGTGCGCCCTCGGCGGTACTGCTCGAACAGGTGCTTGTTGCGCCTCTCTCTCCTGTATTTGCTTTGCCTGGATGGTGGCTTGTTTGTCCGCCTCTAAGAAGTCTCTGTGACGTTGCGCACGCCTGAAGAGCGTATTGAGCAGGAAGAGAAGCACAAGGAGAATAATTATTCCAATGGCACCTATAGCGAGTAAAAGATAAGGCACAAAGCCAATATATGGAAGTGCAATACCATTTTTTGATGTCCCATTTATGCCTGGCGCGGTCCCTGTACTACCTTGATTTAAGGCGGTTGTCAGTCCAACAAATGTTTGAGCACCTTGAAACTGATTATTACTGGCTGTGTATGCCTGTTTGAAATCCTTGTTCGCTTGCCCATACTGACTTGGTCCCTGCGCATAGGCTGTCATACCACTTTGCCATGCATCGTTTACTGCGTTCGGGTGTTGTACATTTGTCATTAACTGTTGCTTGTTCAGGAGCGTGCGAACATCGTCTGCGGTTACAAATTTCGCTTTCGTCCCATTTTTGGTATATATTTCATTGAGTATACCGTGCTGATCAACGATAGGTGTTCCACCTTCTAGCCCTTCGATGTTACTAAAACTACCCGTGGTGGGAGTAAGATACTGCTGGGGCTGTGCTGTGACGGACGGTGTTGCTATCGCAGACGTAGACTGATTAAGTTGAATAGCCGCGCTATCAGGCTGTGCTGTGCTGTTAACGTCCGGGAGTTTGACCAATGGAAGGAGCGTGTTGCTATGGAATGAAAACAGTGAAACGCCATCGCTACACGTCTCTACATTACAGCGAACCGTATTTGTATTGTTAATGTTGATCGCTGTTGCTGAGGTGTTACTGTACGCTGTACTGAAATAGACCTTCACCGCTGAGAGACTAAGAAGTTTTGTTGTCGGTGTAGTACCAGGAGGGGAGATGGCAGGAGGTGGCGTAATAGAAACGGGACTTGCTCCACAGGTGAACGCTTTTGGGTTCACGAGTGATCCATCGGTCATAATGTACGCGTTCTGCTCGTTTGCTCCTCCTGTTTTGTCTGTCCAACTTGCGACAATCACACCCAGGCCTGTACAGGTTGCAGAGGGAGAAGCCTGCATATTTGGTGCAGAACTCTTCTTTGAAGATATTGCAGGTGCAAGCGTTTGAGGACTGTATGTCGCAACGATGCGCACAACTGACGCCCCAGCACGAGCAAGATTTTCTGGTTGAGTAGCTTTCTGAGCTGCCGATACGCTGGGCGAGAGCACTAGAGTACCTTGCAGCATGAGAAGCACCAGAAGCCCTGAGAGTACGCAGTATGACGCCCAGACAGTCAGCCCGGTACCCTTTCGCGTGGTGAAAGTGGATTGATACGTACTCATGAATAAGTTCTCCCTTATATGGGTATAGTAAGTATTAGCGTCCGAGTTGCGCACGAAGACGCTGGTACAATTGTGGCACAGCAGGATTACTCTGACCTAAAGGACCCACAACATACGAACACTCCCGAAATGCATCTTCTAATTTGTTTTGCTTTTCGTATGCCTGGCTTAGTAAAAAACGCGCCTGGTAATCTGCCGCGTTTCCCATAAGCACCTGCACAAATGCTTGTTCCGCGGTCTGAAACTGATTCAGGCGCATTGCAAGTTGACCAAGTGCGAATTGGAGTGGCCCTATAATCGCTGGTTGCTTTGGAGCAAGCCGAACCGCTTCCTGGTATGCACGCAGGGCAAGGTCAAACTGCTGGGTGCGCTCATAACTCTGCGCCAGACGCTGATGCGTCTCGTAGTCTCGGGGGGTGTAACGTACCGCTTGTATATATTCTGGAATAGCTTGTAGTGGAAGTTGACGTAGAAAGAGCCACACATCTCCTAATAGCTTGTGCGTTTCCCCGTCTTCAACATTCAATTGAAGTGATCGAATGTATGCTTGTATCGCAGAGTCAGCTTGTTGCCGACGCGCGAAGACCTGCCCAAAAAGCTTATGGACGAGCGCGTTATTAGGCTCAAGTCCATAGGCACGTTGCACCAACCCATATGCCTCATCTACACGGCCCGCGAGAATCGCGTTCGTCGCTGCTATAATCTGTTGACCAGCAGGACCATTGACTCCAAGCTGTGGAGGAGGACTAACAAGCACATTGTTTGGTCCTGACGGTCTAGCATTATTGGGCGTGTTAGGATTTGCCAGTGGTCGTAGCTCTGTTCGAGGAGCCGCGAGACCTATCGGCCCGACCGGAAGGGGTGGAAGGTTGAGAATAGCACGTTCCATCTCACCAGCATTAGGCCAACGCTGGTCGGGGAACATCGCCAACGCTCGCATTATCACCTGCTCAAAAGCTGGTGATACATCCGGTCGCAGTGAGCGTAATGGTGGAAACGAGAAAATCGTAGGTTTATTATTTGATGCATCATGGCGTGTAAGTATTCTATAAAGTGTAGCACCTAATGCATAGAGATCGCTACGTGGCTCTGGATTCCCAACCAATTGTTCCTGTGGGGCATAGCCAACGGTCATGATGATAGTCGCTTGACGTTGTGATTGAAACGTTCGTGCAATGCCAAAGTCGATCAACTTGATGTCGTCGTGGTCCGTCACCATGATATTCGTCGGTTTGAGGTCACGGAAAATGATGGGTGGCGAAAGACGATGCAGATAATGCAGAACACTACAAATTTGTTGTCCCCACTGGCGTGCCCGTACCTCCGTGACGCCTCTTGCCCCGTTTGCGCCTAGAACAACAGCCTCTTGTTCCAGCACCGCTCCCAAAGTACGACCCTCGATAAAGTCCATGACCAGATAGTGTCTACCACCATCAACGAAGAAATCACGTACACGCGGAATACACTGATGATTGAGTTCAAGCAAGAGCGACGCCTCACGCGAAAACCACTCCACGGATTGCGCACGTTCACTTTCACTCTGAAAGTCATCCAGCATCTCTTTCACGGCGCATGGCTTGTTAAAACGCTTATCTATTGCACGATAGACCGCACCCATGCCGCCAGATGCGACCATGCGCTCGATGCGATAGCGTTTCCCATCGGACAACTCTGTCCCCGGTGCAAGACGCTGCTGACTGCTCGCCCGTTCTCCACTCACTGGCGTCAATGACTGTCCAGAAGCCTGTACGGGTGCAGGTAAAACAAATTCTGGCTCCGTTCCATTGGAACCGCTCGCGGGCGTAGAGGGATTATGCATGGGTGATACATTCTTTGGGTCATACGAATAATTATTTGCCATATAACTGTGTACACCACTTTATACTAACTGAACTTCTCATCACACAGAACTTATGAAATACAGTCAAACATTTTTACGCTCCTCTATGGAGACTTATATTGCAGGCATTATAACATATCTCTTCAATCTTGGTAGTAGATGTTTCCTAATACCACAAAAGTGTGATTTTTTTACAACAGGTTATACATTGCACAACAAATAACTGTGGATGTGGTAGTATACTGGTAGCGTTCTGCTTATATTGTCATATTCAGCGAAAGAAAGGGAACAAGTTCATGAGCGATCCAATTAGTAAGGTCAGAGGCATGACCCCCGAACTTCACACGAAACTAGAGGCAGAAGGTATCAGAAACACTGAGCAGTTGCTTGAACACGCCAAGACTGAAAAGCAACGTGCTGACCTCGCGCATAAAGCCGGCACAACTCCACACGTCATCAAGGAACTGGCGAACCGCGCAGACCTGATGCGCTTGAAGGGCGTAGGCGAGGCATTGTCACACTTGCTCGAAGAGGCTGGTGTCAATAGCTGTAAGGAACTGCAACACCGCAAGGCCGATAATCTGCATAAGACCCTTGTAGACCTGCAAGCAAAGCAGAAATTGGCACACCACACTCCAAGTGTCGAAGAGATTCAGGTTTGGATCACCGAGGCAAAAACATTCTCGCAAACTGCACCGGAGTAGCGTGACTTTTTGCGTCGTGTACCGTCTAAAAGGTGTATTGTTCAGATAGAGCAGTACACAAAAATATCTATTTAGTATAAGGAGAGCGCTCGCACATGTCTACACCAAACGAAAACAATTTCCTACAAGGCGTCGGCAACTTCGCAACTGACGCCGCTATCGACACCACAGCCGATAACTTCATTAATCAGGGTGTCGATGGTGTTGCATCACATCTCCCCGGTGGGCAGATGGTCGATTCAATGCTCAAAACAGAGGTCGATCAGGTCGCTAACAATGCCATCAACAGCGAAGTAAACAAGGGTGTTGACGGTATATTGCACGACGCCGAAGGTCTCTTCGGACATCGCGGCAATTAGTTTTTTAAGAGTAGTGAAACAAACAAACTGGAACGCGCAGGCGCGTTCCAGTTTGTTTGTTTCACTACTCTTTTGATTGCGGCACGTGCTAAGATAGCAGAGGGAATTGTATAAATATACAAAAACGCAGGTTAATATGATACATAAACTCTTAATACTTTCCCTTTTTGCAATTCTTATAGTCACGATATTTCCCCAGCCTGTACATGCGGCTGGCTTTCCCATTGTCGGCTCGCTCCATTCGGGCAGAAGTCCAGAGGCAATGGCGGTTGATACGCAAACCCATCTCCTCTACATTGCTCATGAAGGACCTGGGCTTGTTGTGGCCTTTGATCCTCTACGCGGTGTTGTGCGCTGGCGTGTCACATTAGGAGATGTAGCAACCGATATCCAGGTTGATAGCATCACGCATAGAGTATTTGTGGCGGCTGATGGGTACAGGAATAATCAGGCTAACCTCTTCATATTGGATGGCGCGACCGGAAAGACGTTGGCAACTCTGCGTACCGGTCTTGGTGATAATGGTATCGCTCTCGATTCGCAACGCCATATTGTCTATGTATCATGTAGCAACGAGGGTGTTGTCTATATGTTTACCGTGCAAGCTGGGTGGCAACAAGGACCAGTTCAAGCGACAACAACACGGCTTCATATCGGTACACATCCGCAGGGACTTGGCGTCAATACGCGTCTGGGAAGGTTGTATGTAGCGGACATCGCAACATATACTCTTTCCGTTGTCGATGAGTCGAACTTCCATGTCCTTACAACAGTGCAGGTTGCGCAGACACCACTACAGCCACTACGCGTCGATGAAGTCACGAATTGTGTTTATATCGTCTGTGCTGGTGGGCAAGAAGTGGATGTTCTTGACGGCAAGAAAAATGTTGTGCAAGCGCGAATTCCCGTTGCACCTTATCCCGAAGGTATCACGTTCAATACCGCAACGGGACAACTCTATGTTGCGAATGAAGGTGACGACGAAGGTGGTCATATTCATGATAGCGGCAAATCCATCACGGTTATCGACGGCAAAACACTCAATGTATTAGGCACGCTTCCTGTCGGAACGGCACCCGATGGCGTGGAAGCAGACCCTGTACTTCATCTTGTATATGTTGCAGTAGAGGACAGTAATGTGGTCGTAGAGGTCAGTGATAGTACGAGTTTGCCTTTACAGGCGAGTTCAAAGCTAGGGCAAGTACTCGCCGCCCGTAACGCAATTACGCTTTTGCAACAGGCGACGATTCTCACGCTAGTTGTTATGCTTTTGACGATTGTTGGGACAACACTTGTCGCTCTGTCACCGCGTTGGCGTGTGCCGGAAAGCCCTCAAACTCCGCAAGGCGACGCGTCGTCTCGCTCAGAGGCCCATAGCCTTCCTCGGTAACATACGCTAGACCAGTACGTTTCAGAAAATCGTGGACGGAAGTGCAAGAATAGGTATGCGCGAAGCCGCCTGTTGGCAGAATCGCGTTAGTGCCAGCACTATAATTGCCGATACAAAATGGCGTGTATGGTCCAATCAGGATTTCACCAGCGTTTTTTAACGCTCCAAGGAGCGCGAAAGGCTCCTGAACCTGTACTTCGAGATGTTCAGCAGCATAGTCATTCGTGAACGCGACCGCTTGCTGCATCGTCTCCGTCAAAACAATACCCCCTGTTCCCTTCTCGGACTCAAATCCTGTGCGGCAAAATCCTTGACGTGGTTCAGGTAGTGCCGCTATTTTTTCTGCTAACAGTGGCAACACTGCATCGACAAGTGTACGACTATTGGTCACGAGTAAACTGGATGAGTCAGGTCCATGTTCAGCCTCAATTAGCAAGTCACGCGCCACCAGTTCAGGATTCGCATATGCATCAGCGAGCAGAATTGACTCACTCGGTCCTGCTGGCAGCCCCACATCGACGGTGCCATACAATAAGCGTTTCGCCGCCGACACATACGCGTTACCGGGACCCGTAATCTTATGGACACGTTGTATTGTCTCGGTGCCATAGGCAAGTGCCGCGATAGCATGGGGACCACCAATACGATATATCTCATGGACACCGCATAAGTCGGCTGCGACAAGCGACGCCGGATCAATTGTCCCGTCTGCTCCCGGTGGTGTGCAAACAACAACACGCGGCACACCTGCGATATGGGCAGGTGTCGCCAGCATATACATGACCGATGGAAAAATACCTTTGCGCCCAGGCACACACAGGGCGACGCTCGTAATTGGCGTCACCTTTTCGCCAACCATCACACCAGGGGCAACCTGTGTAAAGGTCTGTTGCGAAGGCATTTGTTGCTCATGCAATGTATGGACATTGGAAATAGCGTGTTTGATCGCTGCGTAAACGCTTGAGTCGAGTTCATGATGGGCACGTTCGATCTCTTCGCGACTCACACGCAAACGTTCGGGCGTGAGGCGTATCTGGTCGAACTTTTCCATGTATTCGATCAGGGCTGCATCCCCTCGATCCCGTACACCGCGTACTATCGGGCGTACATAGTCGATCAGGTCGTCAATCTCGACCTCCGCACGTCGCAACAAGCGTGTGTATTGTGCTGTATCCAGTTGTGAAAGCTCGTAAAAGTGGATCATGTTGTTCTATATTCCTCGTTGTAATAATCAGGATAAAATGATTGTACACGTCGGCAACAACGTTGCCGACGTGTACAATCATTTTATCCCCTCGCAACGCTGTCTGCCTCATCAGCCGCAGCGATATCACTCTTCATCCAGCGTGCTCCGAAAAGGCCAATCAGACCTGCGATAACTAGCGCAGGTGTACATGTCACCAGCAGGGCAACGCTCAAGTCTTGACCAGCCATCCCAGTCGCGAAATGATGACCATGTGTCGGGTCGAAGCTTGTCGCCAGTACTCCTACTAGTGTAGGCGAAAATGCATCACCGAGCAAGTGAGCAAAGAGTAGTGAGACTGCAACGGCTGATGCGCGTAGAGCCGATGGCACCACATCTTGTGTTGCGGCTGTACTAGGGCCAGTATAAAGTGTGAGCAAAAGTGTGGAGAGAACAAAAAAGATGGTAAAGACGAGCAGATTGTGAAAGGTAACGGCAAGCGCGAAGGCAGGTGCGCCGAGCAAGAAACCAATCCCACACACGAGGATACGTGAGCCGGGATGACTCTTGTTCAACCAATCTGCCATATAACCACCAAGTACCGTACCTGCCATGCCAGCTAGGACCACGACCGCTCCTGAAAAGAGTCCAGCTTGTCCAGATGAGAGGCCGAATGTGTCTTTTTGTTGTAGATAGGTGGGCAAGAAGACCACGTTTACTGTAAGCACAAAGAAGGCAAATATCTGCATTAGTATCAGCACAACCAGCGTTCTAATACGTAACAATGCACCAAATTGAGCAAAGACATTGGTTGGCACAGGAATAGGTCGTCCCGCTTCTTTTGATGTACTTACTGCGACACGGGCTTCGTAAATCCCCATGTCTTCTTCATCTGCTTGATTGCGGCGTGGCTCACGAATACGCCATACCAGGACAGCAAGCAGCAGACCAGGGATACCTGTGAAGATGAAGGCCAGACGCCAACTGCCGGGATACAGACCTGCAAGAGCACCACCCAGGACAAAACCAACCAGAATACCAACCAGTTGCGCTATACTCCACCAACTCATGATACGCGAACGTTTCTCGCGACAAAAATAATCGCTCATCAATGCAGTGCCAGCAGGGAAATAGCCAGCCTCACCGATACCTAGCACCATGCGCGACAGAAAGAGCGTTGCGAAACTCGTAGCCAGCGCGGTTACGGCTGTGGCGACACTCCAGAACGCGACTGAGATTGCCACAACATCTCTACGTCTCGCACGGTCCGCCCAGATGCCAAGCGGAATCGTGCCTAGCGTGTAGACAATGAGAAAAGCACTGGCGATATAGCCAATGCCATCAAGACTAAAACCAAGTTCTTTGGCTATAACATTCGCGGCTCCGGTCAGGACATTACGATCCAAATAATTCAAGAAACTAATCAGGAACATGACCCAGAAGACGTAACGAGCATAGCCAGTTGTAATCCGTGGAGAGGTTTTTGTGCCGACATTGGCAGAAGGTGCGATATCACTCATGGAAAATGACCTCCGTAGTGGGGAACGCATAGGAAAACACAAGCGTTTGGGCGATACAGCTTTCATGCATGAGTGTACGATACCACAGAAAGGAAATATTGCATAGTTACAGGTTCTATTAACACATCTGTAGGGGTCTAATTCTATTACACCCTGTTGACAATACACAGTGTTAGAGGTTATGACAAACGTTTCAGTGCCCTCCAACATTGTGCATTGTCAACAGGGTGTAATAGAATTAGACCCCTACAGACGGTCAAAATACAAATATATATGCTAAAGTATTGATTTTCATGCAAAAGTAATCTATAGTAATCTATAGTAATTCGTAATGCTAAGAAAGATGTCAAAAAGGAGCCAAAACATGGACCCATTATTGACAACCGAGGATGTGGCAAACTTTTTGCGTGTGGATGTCGTCACAGTACGTCGGCTTGTATTGAAGGGCGAACTGCCAGCATATCGTGTTGGTGGGGAGTACCGTTTTATAAGCAACGAGATCGAGAACTATGTAAAGCGTCAGCGTGTCTCAGGTGAGGATGTGATTTTTAAGGATAAATTTGACAGATTCACTGAACGAGCACGGAAAGTCCTGGCATTTTCTAGTGAAGAGGCAAGGCGTATGCGACATGGTTTTGTAGGGACGGAGCATCTGCTGCTAGGATTGGTGCGTGAAGGTGAAGGTGTTGCGGCAAAAGCATTACAAAACCTGGGGGTGATAGACTTTGCACAGGTACGCGAGCTAGTAGAGGGCGTCGTCGGAGTTGGTGAGCAGGAAGTGATTGGTGAAATTGGTATGACGGGACGCGCGAAGAAGGTAATTGAGCTTGCGGTTGATGAAGCGCGTCGTCTGCATCATCACTATATTGGAACAGAACATATGTTGCTTGGTCTGCTACGTGAGGGTGAGGGTATTGCCGCGAAGGTGCTAGAAAAACTAAATGTTGATTTGAAAAAGGCGCGTGTAGAGGTTGTACAAGTACTCACAAGTTTGGATTTAGGGAAGCCAGAACCGGAGCCACCAACTGAGTAGTTTGTATGACAGGGAGACCGCAAGAGTCTCCCTTTTCACATCAGAAGGCTTCGTAGTCACACACCTCTCCGGCGGCTATCTCGTCATGAGCGGTTTTCAATTCTGCGGCGAGTTCGGGTGAGACCTCTAACTCGTCTCCTGTAAGTTCTTGTGTCACGAGTTCGGCAATATATCGTTGCATCGCTTCATTTTGCTGCTGTGCTAACTCAAAGGCATAGCGTAGTTCGTCTACCATTGCTCTCTCCTCTTTGTATGTATCTGTTTTGCATCATAGTATACCACTTGACTGATAGCTTCCTACCTTAGCATCTCCAAGAAGCTCCACGACTTCAAATCGCGTTCGAGGTGAAAGCGTATCAAGCCGTGCATGGCGCGTTCGAGTTCGGTATGTAGGTGAGCATCGAGGCGGAAACGTGGAACTTGTGTCCAGTCGGAGCGGTGCAGGAGGCGTAGGACTTTGAGCGCGTTCATCGAGAGCGATTGACTCCATAAATGCGAGCAATTGGGGCAGAGCGCACCACCAAGTGAGGGCGTGAAACCATTCTCCTCTGGCTTGAGTTCTGTATCACAATTGGCACAGACACGTAACACTGGCTCATAGCCCACACTTGAGAGCAGGTAGATTTCAAAGTAGCGCATGAGGAGCTTCGTGCGGTCATGCATATCCCGTTCGCGCTCCTCTTGTGCGGTATCCTCTGATTTCTGAGTATGCAGAACTCTTTGTTCTTGTACTTCTGTCGCGTCTATCTCGAGAGCGCGTAGAGATTCGAGCAAGAGTTTATAGACATCGGTGTGCGGAGTGTTGTCTTCCACAAAGCGTTCGACAAGTTCTGTCAGATACATCCCACACGTAAGATGCCAGAGTTCGTCGCGCATATGCAGAAAGCTTTCAAGCCCCTGCGCCTGCGTCACGATGTCAAGGTTGCGACCTACCGCGACCTGTAACTGTGAACGGTACAACAGTTCGAGATGGCCTGTTTTCTTGCTAATGGGACGCCGTATACCTTTAGCAATCGCGCTAAACTTGCCCTTATAAGGTGTAAAAAGCGTCAAAATGCGGTCAGCCTCACCAAGATTGGACTGTTTAAGAATGATTGCTTCAGTGGAATAACTACGTTGTTCTCGCATGGGAGACGTTCCTTGCAGACCATCTGAGCGAAGGTAGCCGCGAAAGTGGCGTTAGTGGTCTGAATAGTAAAGATATATCCTGCTTGAAAAAAAGAGAAGAGACGTGATACATATCACGTCTCTTGGAGGCGACGAGCGGATTTGAACCGCTGGTGCAGCTTTTGCAGAGCCGTGCCTTACCACTTGGCGACGTCGCCGAAAAAGGGGGAGCGGGAGACGGGGATCGAACCCGCGACTTTCTCCTTGGCAAGGAGATGCTCTACCACTGAGCCACTCCCGCTAATGCCATTGCGTACAAGCTATCACTGCTGTGATGTTGTTTGCAGACTTAAGATACCATACCCTTAGCGAATTGTCAACAGTTTTTCCTGAAAATACCAGAATTTTTTAAGAATCGCTAAGCATGACAGGGGCAAGCCCTGTCACTACTATACGACGAATATGCCAGTATGTGGCTTCGCCACGAGTTTGTGTGTAGTAGTGACAGGGCTTGCCCCTGTCATGTCCCATACGCTCGACCTGCGTTTAATACAACTCCTCATTGCCAATGCTGGTAGCAAAAGTTCCAGCAACCTGAAAGCTGGTCGTATCGACAGTACGATATTCACTATTCGTGCTAAAGCCGCGCCGTACATAGGGTTGTGCGCGGTTATTAATTACTTGATACTGTCGTCCAAAGGTAAAGACGTACTGCTGTATCTGGCCCGTTGCGCGGTTCAGTACAAGGATATCATCACCTTTACCACAATCACCACTGACAAGACAGGTCGTGCGGTTAACGAAGGCACCCACCAAAATCTGAAAGTGTTGGTCCCAGCTATGTACGGTATGTAACGTCAATATCTTCAGAGCATCATTGAAGACAATGAATGTACTTGTGCCAGCTTGTGGGTCGTAGAGCATGGCATTCAAACGATTTGTGCCGAAGTGACCAACATAGAAGACCTCGTTTGGCGTCCATCCTGTATAATCCAACCGTTTTACCACTGAAAGGTCAGAGCCTAAGATGAGGAAAGCTCCCATGCCTCGGCTTGGCTCGTAAAGCATTACCTGTGCGCGTCCTGAGCCATTGAAGTCTCCACTGAACACTTGCCAGTTGCCGCTCAGGTCGTGTATCTCTTGATAGTTGTTGATCGCCATACTGCTATCAAAATCCATGGCACGCGCCTCACCAATCTTGCGATCATAGAGGAAGACACCGTCCTGATTCGCGTTTGTATACCGTCCAACATAGACTTCCCACGAGTTGTGCCACTGGGTATATTGCTGGAGATGATGCACACTCAGGTCCGCGTTAAAGTTGAGAATGACCGCATTCGCGGTACGATTCGTCATATACCACTGTTGCAATGCATCGCCCATTTGCGCTGTGCTGGCGAGCGATGCTGGAATACTGGCATCAGCAAAACGATTGTACATGAACAATCCGGTGCTATGTCCATCAAAACGACCTGCATACAGTTCCCAATTTGGTCCCCAACCTGTCAAGGAAACATGTTTTTTGATGGTAAGCTGTGGCGTTAACGTGAGCATTTGCATGGTGCCATGTATCCGGTCATAGAGCAGAATATCAGACTCGCCCGTACCTGCGAAGTCTCCCACACGAATATCCAGGTTTGATCCCCAGCCTGTCGGCGGCGTCTTTGCATCCGAGAGCTTCACCTTTTGTGCTACTGGAGTCTCCGAGGACGCATATTGCGCGTTACTTCGTATGATATGTGGCCCTGGTTGCTTGTACGGCGAGAGTGACAGGACACTCAGGCTCCCTTGTTGTCGATTATAGAGGAGGAGATCGCTCAAGCCATTGCCTGTAAAGTCAGCGTTGAACTCTTGCTCAGAACTGCCACTTCCACCTGGAAGGCCGAGTGTTGGACGACTCTCATTCACGGTGTTTTTCGTTGATGTTCCTGTCTGGCTACTTCCTTGAGGCTGACTACTTCCCATAGTTTTCGCCTGCGCGTTTGCTACCGTCAAGCCAGCAACCGCATTGCCATTAATTCCTGGCAGATGTGCGAAAAGCGTTGTATCAATAGTTGTTGGGAAGTAAATGAAGCGTAACTGGTTTTGCTGAAAGCTTGCTGCATTAATCCGCTCAACTGGATAGTTCAGCCCTGTATACATCGGCGTTGGATCACCGTAATTTTGATAGGTAACATTGAATGTACTGCCATCGTCACTAACCGATGTCACGAAGGCCACATGACCCTCTGGCCCATACGCCCATACCCCATCGGCTCGTGGAAAGACCGCGATAGCACCAGCACGGGGTGTCGTGCCAATTGGCAATCCTGTACGCTCGGCATCAACAACCCAATCGGCGGCATTGCCCCAATTCAAAGGAAGATCATAGCCGAGTAGGTGCCATTGTTCCCACGCCCACCATACACAATTGCCACCACCAGGAAACGGACCCGGACACAACTGAAACGGGTTGCCGTCACGCGAATAATAGGATGCTTTACAGTTTTCGTCTACCGTCGCGCTTGTATGTGCGGTTGTCGCCACACTGCTTTGTGCTCGTGAGCTATACGCTGGCCCGATAGCTATACCCAGAAATAAAAGAACCACGAAAATTACTGATAGAGGAAGGACAAGCTTTTTTATAACACGGCGAAATGCATGTTTTGGCTCATACTGTTTTATTGAAGTAGGTAATAAAGTGGACGGCATACAAAGCTCCTTACAAGCATAGTGAAATTGTCTTCACCTAACACTACGCTTGTTTGCGCTTTGTGGATTGCTTCAAATCTGTCAAAAAGCGAGGAATCCCCCTCAGCTCTTGTTCTTTTGCTCAGCAGGTGCCCCAGGAGAGCGCATGTCTGACATGCTTTGTTCTCCCATAATCGGTTCCCAATACCGATACAAAACGATTTTCATTTCATGCACGATTGCATGCTGCGGTTCTCCTTCGCCCTCTAAGACGAGTGGAAGTAAGGCAAAAAAAAGACGATACGAGACAAGCAAAGGGAGACGCCGTTGTTCTTGCGTACTCTGAGGCCATCGTGCCGCAAATATTGCATCGAGGTCAGCCTGGATACCTTGATGTAGATCCGCTAAGACATGAGCAAGTGGCGAAGAGAGTGTTGATCCCAGCTCTAGGGCAAGATAGCCAGGATGTTTTCGATTAAAGGCCACAAGCCTGTCAATGAAGGTCTCAACAAACGTTCGCAGAGGTAAGGCAACCACCTCGGACGAAAGAATGGTGACATACACCTGATGAAGGTGTTCGGTCACGTCTGCTGCAAATGCCTGCGTAATGGATTCTTTATTCGGAAAAAACTGATAGAGTGACCCCGGTGATATGCCTGCACGTGCCGCGATCATATTGGTCGTTGCCTTGTCGTAACCAACTTCAGCAAAAAGTGCCCCTGCAGCGGAAAGGATTTCTTCCACTCGGAGCAACCCACGCTTTTGACGGTGCGCCTGACGACGTTCCTGATTTTCTCCCATAGAATACCTCGCCTGTAAACAAAGGGAACTTCTTTCCTGAAACCCTTGACAATACGACATTTTACTCGTATAATTGCTTTGCAAATACGATGAATAGCTCGTAATTGTAAGTATACCAAGAACTGAGCTCAATGTAAAGAAAGGAAACACTTATGTCTTCACAAACCAACAAAGACCTTTGGACACCATGGGGTGAATTATGGAATGGAAACCTGTCTCTCGCTGATGAAATCATCGCGCCAAACTTCGTTGCCCATTTTGCGCCTGTAGGCACGAGTCCTGCTGAGGTGCATGGTCCTGATGGATTGAAGCAATGGATTGGGGGGAATATGGCAGCCTTTACCGACTACAGCTTTACGACCACTGTTGGTCCTCTCGCCGACGACGACAAGGTGGCAGGTCGCTGGGTCTTTTGTGCCACGTATCAAGGAGGCATGCCAGGTGCGTCGTCTGCGGCGTTTGGGAAACGCGTCGAGTATGCTGGTATGGACCTTTTTCGCGTTGAAGACGGGAAAATCGTTGAATACTGGCTGTGTGCAGACATTCTGCAATTGCTTCAACAAGTTGGAATGCTCCCTTCCTAAGTAGTCTCTCTACCTTTCAAAAAAGCAAGCAGACATACCTGCTTGCTTTTTTGTCCCTGTACTTAGTGTCAAAATCCCTTACATATATAGAGTCTGCTGAACGCATACCTTGATTTTTACCTCTACGTGGGTTACTCTTAAGCTAACGCGAGACCCTGCAATTTCGTTGACTGACACATCTCCCAGCACCTATTTTAGAGGAGTATTGAAACACTATGACAGTGATACAGCAAAGCTTGTCTGCAACTCAGACGGAGCAGACCGCCTCACGATGGAGTTATACGAGCGGCACGAGCGATATCCCGTTACTCGGTCTGACGATTGGCGATCAATTTGACCTGACGGCGGAAACCTTCCCTGATAATCCCGCGCTCATTGCACGTCAGCAGAATACGCGCTTGACTTACCACGAATTGCAAGCACAGGTCAATCAATGCGCAAAGGGTCTGCTCCAATTGGGACTGCGCAAGGGGCAGCGTATTGGTATATGGTCGCCGAACCGCGTCGAGTGGTGTGTGACACAATTTGCCACGAGCAAAATTGGTACCATCCTTGTCAACATCAATCCCTCGTACCGACTGCACGAATTGGAATATGTGCTTAAACAATCGGGTTGTACAGCCCTTATCATCTCTCCTGCCTTCAAAACCTCGAACTACACCGAGATGGTGCAAGCACTCGCCCCCGAACTACAGCATAGTGAAGCTGGCAAACTCAAAGCCGAAAAACTACCCGACCTCACAACCGTCATTCGCATGACCTCTGAGAAGATTCCTGGTATGTTCACGTGGGATGAACTGATGTCCTTTGGCAGTGGAGTGAGCAATGAGCAACTCACAACGGTTCAGCGTGAGCAAGAGTTTGATGACCCAATCAACATTCAATATACAAGCGGCACAACGGGCTTCCCGAAGGGTGCTACACTCAGCCATCACAACATCCTGAACAATGGCTATTTTGTGGCTAGTTTGCAAAATCTGACGCACAAGGACAAGGTATGTATTCCTGTGCCGCTCTATCACTGTTTTGGTATGGTCATGGGCAATCTCGGCTGTATTACGCATGGTGCAACAATGGTCTATCCTTCCGAAGGGTTTGAGCCATTGACCGTGTTACAGACGGTACAGGAAGAAAAATGTACCTCATTGTATGGTGTGCCGACGATGTTTATCGCGGAACTCGACCAGCCCGATTTCGCTAAGTTCGACTATTCTAGCCTGCGTACAGGCGTGATGGCAGGCTCTCCATGCCCGGTTGAGGTCATGAAGAAAGTCCAGTCTTTAATGAACATGCACGATGTCGAGATTTGCTATGGTATGACGGAAACCAGCCCTGTCTCGATGCAAACACGCATTGGGTCGCCACTGGATAAGCAAGTCAGTACCGTCGGGCAAGTGCATCCACATCTCGAAGTCAAAATCGTCAATCCCGCTACGGGCCAGGTCGTGCCAATCGGCGAGACTGGTGAGTTTTGTACGCGTGGTTATAGTGTCATGCTTGGCTATTGGAGTAATGAAGAGGCAACATCAGCCGCTATTGACCAGGCACGTTGGATGCATACGGGCGACCTTGCCGTCATGGACGAAGACCTGTATGTAAACATCGTCGGGCGTATCAAAGACCTGATTATTCGTGGCGGCGAGAATGTCTACCCACGTGAGGTCGAAGAATATCTATATACGCATCCAAAAATCAGCGATGTGCAGGTCATCGGCGTGCCCGACGAGAAATACGGTGAAGCGATCATGGCATGGGTCATGCTCAAGCCAGGGGAGCAGATGACCGAAGATGAAGTGCGCGACTATTGCAAAGGCAACATCGCATACTACAAGGTACCGCGCTACATCAAGTTCGTAACCTCATTCCCCATGACCGTCACGGGCAAAGTCCAGAAATATCAGATGCGTCAGCAATCTACCGAAGAACTAGGTTTGCAAAAAGCCGCCTCGATTAAAACAGCGTAGTATGATGCTGATAAAAATATGCGTGGTGCCATGGCACCACGCATATTTTTATCAGCATCATACTACGCTGTTTTAATGCACGAATGCCATCACAATAAACTTGTACACCAACAGTGCCACCGCTACCACGAGGTAGATGCGTAGCCCGAACATACCAATCGTGAGCGTGCGTGACCACTCGGGTTTTGTCAACTCCGCCAGTGGTGGCATACTCCATGCGTTTTTATCCATTTTGTAGAGCGCAACCAGTTCCGCATCGGGTCCTCTTCGGACATATTTTACCAGTGAAACACTTCCAACGATGAGCAATGAGACTACCAGGATAACACCTGCGATAGCTGCTAGTTGCAATGTTTGCGTGTTTGTAAACTGTATAAGCGTGGTTACTGCCAGAATAACTGAGAGTGTTATGAGGACACCAACGATGATAGCACACACAACATTAAGCCACGGCCTGTTTACCCACGGCCCCAGCACAGCACGATCATTACACAATAATACGAGAAACATGGTGGCACCGGGAAGTAGGATACCAGCGAGTGCTTGCACGACCAGTGTCAAAATGGCGAGTACCTGTGCTGGTGAAAGCACTACAATTGTACCTGCACAGAGAATGAGCGCGGCATAGCTGATGTAGAAACCCTTTGCCTCACCAAATTTACTATGCAATGATGGTTTCGTTTTGAACGCATCACCAAATGCGTAAGATGTCGCAAGCGAGACGGCACAGGCACCGATGATACTGGCATTGAGCAGAATAATCATCAAAATCACACCCATGATAGGATGACCTGCGAGTCCGAACTGATGTGCGGTCGTGTTCAAGTCTAAAAAGCCGTTATCGAACTTCGTAGCGGCAAAGCCAAACGCCGCCGCGATAACCAATCCTGCCGCCTCAATATTTGTCAGAAATGCACCAATGATCGTATCCGTGCGCTCGCTTTTCATCCAACGTGCGGTAATGCGCTTGTCAACGACATTCGACTGCTGAAAAAAGAGTTGCCACGGCGTGACCGTTGTGCCAATGATGGCAACGATGGTGAGCAACGCGGTTGAGTTGAGACCGCCACGTACACTTGGAATAAGCGTGCCGCTCACGATTGGGCCAATAGAGCCATGTGGAATAAACGCGATTGGAATCATCAACAGACTCGCGAGACAGCACACCCACATCACGCTCTCCCAACGACGGAAACTTCCAGTCGTGGTGATGATAATGAGACCGACAACGCCTAGAGGAACTGAGATGTAAGGGCTTACACCAAAGTATTGCAGTGCGACGCTAAAGCCAATAAATTCTGTAATAATGGTCAAGAAGTTCAGGATAAACAGGTCACTGAGCGAGAACGCACCCCAGAACTTGCCGAAACGCTCGAAAAGTAAGCGTGCATGTCCAACGCCGCTTACCGCCCCTAAACGTACAACCATTTCCTGGTTGACAATCAGCAGAGGAATCAGAATGAGCAATGTCCACAACAGCGATGTGCCGTATTGCTGTCCGGCCTGGATGTATGTCTGAATACCGCCAGCGTCATTGTCGCCAACCATCGTAATCAGTCCTGGCCCCATAATTACAAGTAAGGCTAGAAGCCGTTTGAGCCATGTTTTACGCGTCGCACTCTCGTTGCCTTTGATCGTGCCCCACGCTCCCTGAATGTCGTGGGTGTGTCCTGTATGAATATGAGCTGTGTTCTCTTCTACTACGTCGAACACGGGTGTGATCTCTTCAATTTGGTACATGGGAGTACTCCTCTCTTTTTCTCTTTGAAACAAGAGCATTGTAAGGTAGAGATTCTCTCACAGGGAAGAACCCCTTTTATAAATGTTGGTAATCAAATGCGATCATTCCTCTCGGTAGGGGCGGCAATTTATTGCGTCCAAAGATGGGTAGAAGGGGAATACGTTGGGGTCATGCATCGTTGCCGATGCGTTGCCCCTTCACCTCCCCCATCTTTGGACGCAATAAATTGCCGCCCCTACCAACGCTTACGCATTCGATTATCAAAAATCGTTGGGGTTTTGCTTCTTTACCTTGCACATTATTTGATCTCAGTCAGAAACAATGCGCGTGAGAAAATCAGAAAATGAGAGAAAGAGTGAGAGGAAGAAATCATGCTTGCCAGAGGAATCGGACAAGGAGAGTACTACCTATGCTCACGCTTCTCGCTTTTGGGAAATTGTATCCGTAGCCAAAGCGAGTCGTGAGATGATAGCACTATGCTGCTAGCAGGTCAGAAACGTTTGTACCACGGAACAATGGTGACGCCGACGCCAAGTAGGGTCAGGGTCCATTCGGGTCCTCCTTCGTTCCTCAACGGGAACGAGACACACCTAGATAAAGCGATCTAACGCGTTCTTTAGCTCGCGTATCGCTTCGTCGGAACTACCTTGTTCGACAGCCTTTGTGACACTCTGTTCAATGGCATATTCCAGGATAGCTCTGCCAATCTGGTCAAGCCCGGCACGAACGGCGGCGACTTGCGTTAACATGTCGTCAATGTCGCGCCCTTCGTCCCAGAGTCTTTTTAGGCTCGTTGCATGTCCGGCGACGCGTGCGATTCGCTTCGCGATATCTTCACGCCCTGTCGGATCAGGCGGGTGTGTCATAATCTATAAAAACTTTCTTACAAGCAATCCACCTACCCCCCTGGGGGGATGTTTTGCTCTTGTCCAGAGTATAGCTTACATGTCTCCTTCGTGTCAAGAGGAAATTTCACAAGGTTCTCCATTCATAAGGATGAACCCCCTTTTACTGCAAAAAGAAGTGACAAGGAATTTCGTGTATAATGCACTCACAAGAAACATGCTTATTGAGAAGAGAATGTTATGCGTAAGGAGGTGTAGCATGATTGGTGGAAAGCTGTCTACTGCAAGCGAACAGGCTAGCTCAACATATACTGAACGTCTCGCGGCTGGTAAAGCACTTCGGCGTATCATACCTCGTTCAAGTCATGCGACCTGGATGCCTGCTGAAGACCGTGATCCGATGGACTTGTTAGAAGAGTCAAATTATGCTCGCTTGCATACGCTTGTACCTCTACGCTATGAACGGATGAGTGCCTCGCCTTTTGCCTTTTTCCGAGGGTCGGCTACAATTATGGCGCACGATCTAGCAAAGACGCTTGTGACAGGTTTACATGTGCAGTTATGTGGTGATGCCCACTTAAGCAACTTCGGCACTTATGCGACACCGGAGCGCAATCAGGTCTTCGATATCAACGACTTTGACGAGACGCTTCCAGGTCCGTGGGAATGGGATGTGAAAAGGTTAGCAACAAGCGTGGTTGTTGCTGGACGGGCAAATGGCTTTTCCTATGATAACACTGCTAGAGCGGTTCTCAGGAGCATGCAATTATACCGTGAGCACATGCGGGCATTCGCACGAATGCGTGCTATAGATGTGTGGTACTCACGTATTGATGTTGCGCATATCCTGCAACGTGTTCATTCCGACAGTCACCCTTATATTCATCGAGAACTTGCCAGAGCGCATCGGCGCACGAGTGTTGATGTATTTCCAAAAATGACTGATACACTTGATGGTCAGTACTATATCAAAGACGATCCTCCGCTTATCACGCACCTCTATGAGAATGAATTTACAGAGAGCTTGCAAGGATTGTTAGAGCGGTACAGGGCATCCCTACGAGATGATCGCAACGTGTTATTGAACCGTTATCATCTCGTTGATGTTGTGCAAAAAGTTGTCGGTATTGGCAGCGTGGGAACACGTTGTTACGTGATGCTCTTCCTCGGTGATGATGCGAATGATCCTCTCTTTTTACAAATTAAAGAGGCACGAGCATCGGTATTAGAACGTTATCTTGGAGTAAGCCAGTACTCTAATCATGCACAACGAGTGGTATGTGGGCAAAAACTTATGCAGAGTGCAAGTGATATCTTTCTTGGTTGGACTCATAGCGGTCCACATGATTACTATATTCGTCAATTACGTGATAGGTCACTTTCTCCGAATATCGAAGGAATGAGCGTAAGCAATTTTATCTCCTACGCAGGACTCTGTGGTTGGGTACTCGCGCGTGCTCATGCCCGTTCTGGTGATGCTGCTATGATAAGTGGCTATATGGGCAAAAGCGACGCCTTCGATCAAGCAATCGCAACCTTTGCCAACACCTATGCCGATCAGACTGAACGCGACTATGCTACCTTTATTGCTGCTGTTTCCTTCTAGCATCCTCTAACGGGTCTATGCTATAATATATCAGACTTCAGAAGTAGGAATTAACGTATATCTAGCATCTGTCTAACTATACTAAGGAAAGAAGAGTAGCACGAGTATATCTTTTTTTGTGCTATGAGTGAGGATAAGACATGGCGGAAACAATTAGTGCCGATATGATTATTCATGATGTCGTGAGCAAATATCCAGCGACGGTCAAGGTGTTTCATGGACATGGTTTACCATGTACCGCGTGCGCTGTTGGCGCACGTGAGAGCGTGGCAGGTGGTGCGCGTACACATCGCTTTACGCCAGAGAAGCAGGATATGTTGTTAAAGGACCTCAACGCGGTCATTAACAACCAGCCTATCTCGGTTGCGCCCAAGAAGGCTCCTGTTGGACGTGGCGTGCCATTACAGATGTCGCCCGCACCAGCAGAGCGCAAAATCAAGCAAGTGATCGCTGTTATGAGTGGTAAGGGCGGTGTTGGTAAGTCGCTGGTGACTGGCTTGCTTGCTGTCTCGCTACGGCGTCAAGGGCAACGTGTTGGTATTCTTGATGGTGATATCACTGGTCCAAGTATTGCGCGTATGTTTGGCACAAAAGGCCAGCCTGGAAAATCAGCTGATGGTGGTATCGAGCCATTGGTGAGCAAAGGCGGTATCAAGGTTATGTCGATGAACATGTTCCTTGAGAAGGATAGCGATCCAGTCGTCTGGCGTGGCCCGATGATATCCAGCGCGATTAAGCAGTTTTATAGCGACGTATCCTGGGGCAATCTTGACTACCTGCTGGTAGACCTGCCTCCCGGCACATCCGATGCGCCTATGACTGTGTTACAATCGTTGCCCGTTGACGGCATCGTTATTGTGACCTCGCCACAAATGCTTGCAACGATGATTGTGATGAAGTGTATCAACATGGTACGTCAACTCAAGGGCGTGATTGTCGGCGTGGTTGAGAACATGTCGTACTTCGAGACGCCCACAGGTGAACGTTACGAGATTTTCGGACCAAGCAACGGTGCCGACCTCGTGGGTATGACGGGTGCGCCCTTGCTGGCACAACTTCCCATCGACTCTAGCCTGACAGCACTTTGTGACTTAGGCCGCGTCGAGGAATATTATGCCGAAGGCTACGAGACACTTGCCGCGAATTTTGTAAATACCCTAAAAGTAAAAAGATAACAAAAACGCGTACTGCATCCATGCGAGGCAACGCCTCGCATGGATGCAGTACGCGTTTTTGTTATTCTATAAACCACTTTCAAAAGAGCCGAGTACTTTGCAAAATGTTGTATGACTCGCGAGATCGGCGAGGGCAGCACGAACAGCAGTATCTTCGCGGTGTCCCTCGAAATCGAGGTAGAAGACATATTCCCAGGCACGTTGACGCGAGGGACGCGATTCGATCTTGAGGACGTTGATTTTGTTCTGAGCCAGCACGCCGAGACATTGATACAGTGAACCGGGCTGGTGCGCGGTTGCCATCACAAGCATCGTTTTCGCGTGTCCATCACGACGTGGTGCGGGTTCCCGACCGAGCGCGATAAAGCGTGTGTAGTTATCACGAATGGTTTGAATATTATTAGCTAATATTTCTAGCTGATAGAGGTCGGCAGCCCCACGTCCTGCCACGGCTGCCACGCCTTCGAGTTGTCCCTCGCGAATCATCTTCGCGCTTCCGGCGGTATCATAGGTGGCGACAATCTCAACGCCGAGTTCACGCAGAAACACATCACTTTGTGCTAATGCCTGTGGATGCGAGATAACACGTTGAATATCGCTAAGTGTTTGTCCCGGCAAACACAGGAGACAGTGGTTGACGGGATGGCTAATCTCACCAATTACGAAAAGGTCGTGTTGGCGCAGCAGATCATACACATCGTTGATGCTGCCAGCCTGTGAGTTTTCGACAGGGACGAGACCAAAATCGACCTCACCTGCTGCCACGGCGCGAAAGACCTCACTAAACCCACGATAGGGAAGTGGTTCCGGTTGTGTTGAAGTCGCTTTTTTGAAATATGCCTGTACTGCTTCGTCACCATATGCGCCGCGTTCTCCCTGGAAGGCGACGCGAACGTGTGTCGAAGCAGGTTGTTCTTCGTGCGAAGAAATTGACTGTACCACGAGTTATTGTTCTCCTCATCTCATTGCTGTGTCGATTGTGCCAGCTTATAAGGAGATTGTCAAGCGAGAAGCGTGAACCAAAAATAAAACAAGCCTCATAATTGAGGCTTGTTTTGGTATTTCAAGGTCTACCGCAACATCTTACTGGACGTTGTAATGTCCCTTGTGATAATAGACCATACCTTTGCCAAGCACCTTCACTGGTTGAAGTTCTTTAAGCATGATGGCCTCGCCACACTTTGAGCAAATGCGAGCGGTCAAGTGATTGACCTCTTCGCGGTTCGCAAGTGAGGCACGCGCTGTCTTTGAAAGTTCACCCTTTTTAGGCATTGATGAGAGACCCCTTTCGCCTGTTCTTCTGCTGATGAGTACTGTCGTTTATATCGAAATTGCCAAGTTGTTTTTGGTTTCCTCGTATATGAGAACACCAAATGCGTTCATTTTGTTCCATGAGTATAGCATATCTTATGAGGAGTGTCCACCGGAGACGCAAAAACATAACAGGGTCGCCAAATTGCTTTGGCAACCCCGAAATAAGCTACGGACTACGAACTACTACGCTACGAATACCCGTTACCTACGCAGAACGTTCTACGAGCAAGCACTACAGCGTTTCCAATCCTACAAAATCCGTTTCGTTGTGAGAAGCGGTGTCGGCCTCTCATACAATAAAACGCGAAGATCACAGCGTTGTCACGCATCTACCCCTTTTGGGCTACAACCCAATTCCTGCTCCATGCAGAATCATTTCGAGCGCACTAATCGCGATGACGGGCAGAAAAATGTAACGTAACGTTTTGTTGCTCAGGTTTTCTAGCAAACGAGCACCACCTAACGCGCCAATCAGGATGCCAAGCGCGACAGGTGCAGCGACAAGTGGTGGAATGTCGCCACGCGAGAAATAGATACCCGCACTTGCTGCTGCCGTAACACCAATCATAAAGTTACTGGTTGTCGTGGAAACCTTGAGTGGAAGCCGCATCAGGGTATCAAGTGCAAGCACCTTGAATGTGCCACTCCCAATGCCAAGCAATCCTGAGATGAGACCGGCAACATACATCATGCCTAAACCCCAGGGAGTGCGCGTAACCTGATAAGATATATCCTTACCCAGATGATGGTCCGGGTACGAACCTGAGAGACGCAGCCAGTTGGCCCAACGGTCATTTTTTACCCCTTGCGGTAATTCCTCTCCAATTCTAAAGAGGAGCGGTGCCGCAGAGATAAGAAGAATGATACCAAAGACAATCGAAAGGAAGCCGGGGGCAAGTAAGCCAGCCAGGAATGCTCCACTGATTGCCCCAATCGTGGTTGCCAATTCTAGGAACATACCGACGCGCATATTGGTCAAGTGGTCGCGTACATAAGCCGCCGCAGCCCCACTAGAGGTCGCGATTACAGAGATGATGCTGGCTCCGATGGCAAAAGAAATAGGCAATTTGAAGACGAGTGTGAGCAACGGCACAATAAGTACACCCCCACCGAGTCCCACAAGCGACCCAAGCAACCCTGCCGCAATTGAACCTACGAAGATCAGCGCGAGTATCAGCAACGAGAAGTTAAAATGCTGCACTTCACTTTGCTGTTGCCTTACGACTGTACTACCAAGGTAGAAAATGCTGAACAAGAGGATTGCCAGGACGATGAGGGTGATGATTACATACTTGCGGTCTCTTTCAAGCGCGAATGTGACAACGGAAACCGCGACACGAAGCACCGGAGTCGCGATGAGCAACAGGAGTCCAAGCGCAATAATGGCCTGTGGTCGCAGTGCCAACAACTCTACACCGACCTGCGAGAGTGTCTGTGGGAACCTGAGTAGTCGCTCAGGTGATAAGCCCCCTGGTTGCGTTGGGAGTAGCACAAGGCCGATGACAATAACGAGGGCACTGATGATAACGCCACCCTGCAGCACCCAGCCTATAGCTTGAGTCGCGACTATACTGGCTTTCGTCTCTTGTTGTTGCCGTTTTTGTACCTCTTCTGTGATAAGAGGATCGGGCTTAGGTGTGCTTGTTGCCATGTCTCTTGCCTCATCAGGTTGTGCATTAATACAATTTGACAAATAATACGGATACGTCGATTGTAGGGACCGATGTATCACGTCCTGCTGGCAATCGACTCCCGATAAGGACGTGATACATCGGTCCCTACAATCGGAGTATTATTTGGTTAATCTTCATTAAAAGTATACGGTCCCTTGTTTCATAAGTCCAATATATGATTTCTATGATTTTGATAATCAGAAAGAATATAATATTGCGGTGTTCTAAAACGTGTAATGAATGAAATGGCTTGCTACCATACGCAAGGCATAAAAGAGCGAGCGTTGGTGTTCTACAAAGTAGTAAACACGTTTTGGTTATGAGGCCAATCGTATAACAGAAAGGTTGGGGATAGTATGTTTCCTATTCATATACGGGTTCCTCGTCCTTCGTTAAAACAAGTTTTTGTGGGAAGTTTAGGTGGAAGTATTGGAGTGGCAAGCGTCTTATTAGGCGTTGCAGCCTATATCGTCAACACGTTGACGCGTCCTAAGCGCATTGATAATTTCGCGGACTTGTACACCTTCACACCATTTGAACTGAACCTTCCCGCCGAAGAGGTAACATTTCCCTCTTTACACGCTGAGCATTCAGTGACCGGCTGGTATATCGCGCATCCAGAGGCAACTGCCACTATACTCGTGTGCCCAGGCTATCGTGGGCGTCGCTCCGATGTGCTTGGCATGAGTGGACAATTGTGGAAGGCTGGCTACAATGTGCTGGCCTTTGAATATTATGGTCATGGGACCGTTGTGGGTGAGCGTGTCACACTCGGCTACCGTGAGATGAACGATTTTCTTGGCGCAGTCGCCTATGCTAAACAACGTGCGCCTCAAACACGATTGGGTGCCGTTGGCTATTCAATGGGTGCTTCGATAGCGATTATGGCAACTGCCAGAACGCCGGAGATAGAGGTGTTAGTGGCTGATAGCGGCTTCGCGACTCATAGAAGTGCCATCGAGTACTCAGTGCGACGAACTATCCATCTACCATTCGCACCCTTCGATTGGCTCACGGATTTATTACTGTGGCTACGAGCTGGCTATCACTTCAACCAGGTTGAGCCATTGCGTGATATCGGGCGTATCGCACCTCGTCCTGTACTCATCATTCACGGATTAAAGGATAGCCTTGTAAACCCGGAAGACGCGAAACTCTTATACGCAGCCGCCCACGAACCCAAAGAGTTGTGGCTCGACCCCAACGCCGATCACTGTGGAATCTACTTTGAAGATCGTCAGAAGTACATCGACCGTGTTATTGGCTTTCTGGACCGCAACCTGAGCGGGAACGTGTCACAAGAGCAATTTTCGGAGGCAAGTTAAAGGATTGTAGGGATTAATGACATGCGTTTATCAAATAATGATGTAATGTAGGGGTCTAATTCATTACACCCTGTTGGCGATTGACCATGTTGGGAGGATATTGAAACGTGTCTTGCGTCCTCTGGCATTCGTGTATGCCAACAGGGTGTAATGAATTAGACCCCTACAATATCTGTGTATTCGATAAACAGCATTATAATGCCCTATTCGTCCGAGAAATCCAGCGTCACCACCATACCATCACGTGCGGCACGTGTGTTGGGAAAAACACGGCGGGCCGCTTTCTCTGCCTGTGAAGGGTCACTTATCTTAGGGCTAAAGTGCGTTAATACAAGTGCATGGGCGGCAGCATCACGTGCGATGCCAGCGGATTCTTCGGCGTACATGTGACCATGAGCGCGAGCAAGCGGAATGTCCTCTGGATTATCATACATGCTTTCGCAAATGAGCAGATCAACATCATTGGCAAGCCTCGCAAGTGCTTTTGTGGGGCGTGTATCGGTAATAAAGGCAAACGAGATGCCACGTCGAGGGTCGCCAAGTACTTGCTCTGGTTGAATGGTTTGACCATTATACTCAAGCGTCTCTCCATGTTGCAGACGAGACCAGAGTTGCACTGGTAGCCCAAGCCCTTTTGCCTTTTCGACTTGAAACGCGGGTCTGCGTGCAAGCTCAGCACGATAAGCAAGACAAGGGATGCCGTGTGCCGCAGCAACACATGTGCAGTGTAAATCGCCGGGGAGGTCAAATGCCTCACCACCTTTAAGTTCATGAATGTGTACTGGAAAGGGCAGCTCCGCCGCTATCCGTCGTAGCCCTTCGATAACATAGCTTGTGCCAACGGGACCGTAGATATCGAGTGGTTCAGTCCGTCCTGCATGAGCAACCATGAAAAGAACACCTGGGAGACCAGCGACATGATCGGCGTGCATATGTGTCAGGCAGATTGCGCCCACTTGACGAAAGCCCCAGCCCAGCGATTTCCATGGTATCTGCGTGCCTTCGCCACAATCTATCAGCGTAAGTGATGAACCACTGCGTACTAATGCGCACGAGAGCCAATGATTAGGCAGGGGCATCATACCACAGGTTCCCAGTAGACAAATGTCGATCATGCTTGTATCCTACTTACACATTATTTTGAAATGCCCATGCCAGTGCTACAACGAGCGCGGACAATGCGCCAATCGTCGTCAGGGCGATGCTGATAATAAAAAAAGGAAAATTGCCCACGATCATCACAATGGCAAAGAGAAACCAGAAACACGCGAAAATGAGTATGAGCCATTGCCATGCTTGCCAGCGTCGCCGCATTGCTACGCCTTTCTTGTACACTATTCTCTTAGACACTTAGTATAGCAGATAGAGGGACAGAAGAAAAAGTCATGCCAGAACTACCAGAAGTTGAATATACAGCGCGTCAACTCCGTGCTACCGTCGTTGGAAAAACCATTCAAGATGCCGCCGTGTTTTGGGAGCGTACAATAGGGCATCCTGACCCTGCAGATTTCCTTGCCGAAATCGCAGGACGTACCATTGAGGGCATACGCCGCCGCGGGAAATTTTTGTTGATTGACCTGAGCGGAAATCTTTTCTTGTCCATCCACCGCCGTATGACAGGCAACTTCCTCTTACTGCCAACTGGATGGGAGATTGATACACACCTGCGTGAAACAGACCCAACAACATGGAACGTCAAGGGACCAGCATTTAAGCAAACAGAGCCAACAATAGAGGGAAATGGAAGTGTTGCGATACGACCTATTATACTGTCGCAAACATTTTATTGTCGCGTCTGCCTTAATTTTACCGATGGCGAACAGTTATTGTTCACCGACCCACGCAAGTTTGGACGTGTCGAGTTATGGTCTCGCAGCCAGGAAGCTGAGGCGTTTGCTGGACTTGGGCCAGAGCCACTCGATGGGACATTTACGCCCGAACAATTCGCAGAGGCTCTACGTCATCGTAAAACGAGTATCAAGCCTGCGCTCCTGGCACAAGACCTCGTAGTTGGGTTGGGCAATATCTATGCCGACGAAGCCCTGTTTTACGCAGGTCTACATCCGTTGCGTCGCGCTAATTCATTAACTCCTGAAGAGATACGCACACTGCATGAAGGAATTATCACCGTTCTCACAAACGGCATTGAGCATGGGGGTACCTCATTCAATGACTATCGCGACTTATGGGGTGAGGCAGGTGATAACTATAACCATGTGCATGTCTATCAAAAAGATGGCATGCCATGTGTACGTTGCGGCACACTCATTGAACGTATCGTTGTGACGCAACGTAGCACGCACTTTTGTCCCACCTGTCAGAAGCCTAGTTTGGAGTAAAAAACGCGGATGAACACTGAACCGTTTTCCCATTGACGCTAAAACTGACATCAACTGTCGCGGGCGTGAGACGTGGCTGGCGTCCCTGTAAAGGAATCGTGAATGTGACATAGCCACCAGCGTCGCTCGCAGGTTGCTGGTCGAGCGTGAAATCAGAGGTGCTAAAGTGTGCAGTTGCGCTTGCTGTCGCACCAGCAACGCCCTGTGAATCCTTTGAAACGAGCTTAGCGTATACTGTCAGTGTGCTATAGGCGCCAGGTGCATTATTGCCAGACCACGCACCACAACGGTAGGTTGGGACAGCAGGTACGGGCGATACCTGTGATTGAAATGATTTATTAACCACAATCGGTGGTTGTGGTTTTAACTGAGTTGCCGTTGTTCCACATGAGGCAAGCACCAGGAGTAATCCTAACGAAAAAAGTGAAAAAAGTAGACGGTATCTATTCTTTAGAAGGTGTAGCATTTTTTAAATCCCCACAAAACATTGTTTGTAAACCAGCGTATAGTATAGCATATACCCCTGATAGGCACGCAAGCTCTACGGTGTGCGTGTAGTGCGTGTGAAAATCGTGTTAATATCTGTTGTCTTTGTTGCCCTGAAGCTTGCCGATTATATGCTGTTGTGCTACACTACAGATGGCAACCGTGCAGTAACTAGAGATTGTGAAAAATTCTTTTCGAGGTGTACATATTCGTGGATTATCGAGCTGACGAACAATTGGACCTTTTAAGCCACCTGCTTGACGCTGAACAGTTCAAGCAAGGCTCTTCTTATACACAACAGGAGCAACGTACATCTCTGATTGAGACCCGTCCTGATGTAGGTCGAGAACGACGGAAGGGCATACCCGAAGTCGTTCTCGCCGAGACAAAGACGAACGAGCAAATCCTGGCAATGGCGCGAGGACTGCTCGCTGGGTCAGGTCGGGCAATCATAAGTAGGCTGCGCCCAGAGTCCATTGCGGTTGTGCGAGAGGCGTTTCACGACTATCCAATTCGTATGCGTGAGGCGGCACGCGCAATGGTGATCTATGTACCAACATATACGCGTCCTACCACTGGTGGACATGTAGGGGTTATCTGCGCTGGCACGTCCGATGTGCCTGTCGCGGAAGAGGCAGCCCTCATCGCTGAGGAAATGGGATGTACAATTACCTCTATCTATGATGTGGGAGTCGCAGGACTTCACCGTCTTCTACCACCGCTACGGGACCTGTTAGCAAGTAGTGTCGATGTGATTATCGTCGCTGCTGGTATGGACGGTGCGTTACCCTCGGTTGTCACAGGGCTGGTTCCAGTTCCTGTTATTGGTCTTCCAACGTCTATTGGCTATGGCATGGGCGGCAAAGGGGTTGCCGCGTTGCTTTCGATGTTGCAGACGTGCGCCCCAGGTCTCTCCGTTGTCAATATTGATAATGGAGTTGGCGCGGGCAGTACGGCGGCGTTGATTGCCAACCGGGTAGCGCTGGCACGACGAGAGCATCAGTCGCAGTAAGGAAGCAGCGAGATGTTCCTGGTATGAGGCTAAAGGAGATAGCAGGATGTCTCACCGCTGAATAGTTGGGTACATGGGATGTATGGAGTTTAAGAGAGGCGGGACTTTCAATGGCGAACAATAAACGCGGTCCTGAACCAGGATCACAAAAGGCAAAGCACGGAGGCGAGGCGGTACGCGAGAAATACGGTCCTGAATTTTATTCCAAGATTGGGAAAAAGGGTGGTGAGTCTGTAAAAGAGAAGCGTGGTCAGCAATTCTACGCCGAGATCGGGAAAAAAGGCGGCGAATTGACCAAGCGTCAACAAGGCTCCGAGTTCTATTCCAAGATTGGGAAAAAGGGTGGTGAACGCGGACGTACAGCCGACTCCCCTGATATAACCGAGAAATAAGTTAGTACACGAAAGAAATCTGCCTGGCCGATATATCGGCCAGGCAGATTTCTTTCGTGTACTGCTTCTAATCACGCCGCTTCAAAAACGGAGGAATGTCGATAGCTTCTTCCTCGGCCTGCTGCTCCTGGCGACGACCAAGACTACGCAGACCACGTAGGTCTTCCAAACTGCGTTGTTGTCTTCCTTGTGATTGAGGTGAAGGTGGCACAGGTGGCGTTGGTCGCTGATATGCGGCAGGACGCTGCTGTGGGGTCGATGGCTGTTGTTGTGGCATCGGCTGCACGGGACGCTGTTGTACCTGCTCTGGCCGAACCGCTTGTAGCCGTACCGTGTGCAACTCCTCCATGCCCGCTGCAATCAATGTGACACGAATACTGTCATCATGCAGAGATGGATCAACCACGGCACCAAAGGTGATATCGGCGGCATCGTCGATTGCCAGCCCGATGCGTTCGGCAACTTCGTTGACCTCGAAGAGTGTCATGTCTTCGCCACCACTGATATTGAAAAGCACACGCTTCGCCCCACGAATAGTCACATTTAGAAAGCCACCTGCGATAGCCTCTTCCGCAGCTTGTTGTGCGCGGTTGCGCCCCTGTCCCTGTCCAATGCTCATCAAAGCAGTGCCAGCCTCACGCAGGACGCTACGCACATCGGCAAAATCGACATTCACCATTCCTGGCACGTTGATAACCTCGGCGATACCCTGCACACCCTGCCGCAATACATCATCCGCGATTTTGAACGCGTCGGAAAGGTTGCGATCACGTCCCACCGTTGAAAGGAGCCGATCATTAGGAACGGTGATGAGTGCGTCGATTTCCGCGCTGAGTCCTGAAATGCCATCTTGCGCGATCCGGCGGCGGCGTGTTCCCTCAAACGTAAATGGCAGAGTAACGATGCCAACCGTGAGTGCGCCCATCTTTTTCGCGATAGAGGCGACAACTGGAGCCGCACCCGTACCTGTACCACCGCCCATGCCAGCAGCGATAAAGACGAGATCAGCATTGCCTAGTACCGCTTGAATATCTGTTGTACTCTCGGTTGCTGCACGCATCCCAACCGCCGCGTTGCCACCGGCACCCAGGCCCTTCGTATGCTGATGACCGAGGCTCACACGGTCCGCGGCAGGTGATAGGGCAAGTACTTGTGCGTCTGTATTCATGGCGACAAAACGCACACCGCGCACACGTGCGCTCATCATGCGATTAATTGCATTCATGCCGCCGCCGCCAACACCGACGACAACAATATCCACGGCATGTTGTCCCTGCATCCTGGGGTCAAAAGGGGATTGTACAAATTGGGGTGACGCATCTCCGTCTGTATTTCGCACATTCCAGTCTGGTCGTGTCCGCTCGTTGTGCTGATTCATTCCTGCTTCCTCCACCTCGTGCCGGAGTACGGCCCACTGGTCTTCTTGCTTCTCGTACACCTCTGGTCGGTGTGCATTGCTGGTGGCCCGTTCTACCCATTGTTCCTGGGCTAGCTCACGATTGTGGGCGTCGTGGGACATTGGCTGCATGCAACCCCCGTTTCCTAACCCTGCCTTCAAGAAAAGAAAGCAGACGTGTACGCTGATACAAGGCATTGTATCTTATGCGCATTGTAACAAGAGTGTCAAGCTTTTGCAAGCAATATCTATACAAGGTTTACACAAAAAGTGTCCTAACGCAATCGCGTTAGGACACTTTTTGTGTAGAAACATCCCTACTCTTTCTTGAGCGAAATGCCGCCACCAGTCTCTTTAGCGGCTTTTTTCTCTTTAGCCGCCTCTTTCTTTTGCTTGTTTGATTTAGGCGCAACTTTCTGCGTCTTCTTTTGCTCTTTGTTTGCCATGTTGCTTTCTCACCTCCAGACCCGTTGTTGGCTTCATACGTAGTATAGTGATATCACGTTTACAACCAGTTCGTCAACTACAAGGAGGATAACATGTTGGCTATGCGTATTGCTGCTCTTCGTAGGTCGCCATCGCGTGTGCGATCATGCGTAGAACACCCCCAACATCCATAGGCTTGCGCAACTGATAAATACCTCGTTGCTGAAGCTCTTTTACTGGCAGCGTTGCGCTCATCATAATCGCTGGCACATGCTTAATATCGTCTTTCCCACGGAGACGATCATACAGTTCTAAACCATTAATTCCGGGTAAGCGGTAGTCGAGGAGCATAAGGCATGGACGAATATGTGGAGCTTTTTCTAACGCGGTCAAACCATCATCTATCACGACGGTGTTATATGGCGTCTCTTCTTCGATCAGCTGTTGCAGAAAATGCCCAATGTCTGCATCATCCTCCACAATCAAGATTGTTGTGTTTGGCAGACAATAGGCTGCTGGTGGAATGACCTCCAGTGACATGTTCTTTCCTTTCATAAGTAGTTTGAGTTGGGTATAAAGTGATAGTATACTTGTATCTAACGGATTTGCAAGCACTTTGGTGACGAATATTCCGTCACTTGCAAAATACATATACTATGTACTAAACAACCACTCCCATGTGTACAATAGGAATGGTAAAGAGAAACATTGAAGGGCAAACAATAGAGCATGATACGCGCACTTATATTCGATTTTGACGGACTCATTTTAGATACAGAGGAGCCGGAGTTCCAAACGTGGCAAGAGGTCTATGCGGAGCATAACGCACACCTGCCCCTTGACCAGTATGCAACCGCTATCGGTAGTGGCATCGAAGCGTTCGATGTGTATGGCTACTTAGAGGCGCAAGTTGGGCGCACGATTCAGCGCGAAGATATCGCGGTACGCCGTCGTGAGCGCAACCGTGAACTCCTCGCGCTCAAAACCGTGCTCCCCGGTGTGGAGATGTATATTGCGGAAGCGAAAGGGCTTGGCTTAAAGCTCGCGGTCGCATCCAGTTCAACACGCACATGGGTTACAAATCACCTGGCACGCCTCGGCCTACTCGATAACTTTGACTACCTACGCTGTGGTGACGAAGTGGCGCACAAAAAACCTGATCCAGAACTGTACCTTGATGTGTTGAAACATTTCGGCATCACTGGCAACGAGGCAATTGTGCTAGAAGACTCTCCAAATGGCGTCCGTGCAGCACAAGCGGCAGGTATCTTCTGTGTCGCCATCCCCAACGTCGTTACGGGCCAATTACCGCTCGACCACGCCGATTTGCGTCTTGTGTCTATGGAGGATATGCCGTTAGAAAAGCTAATCGCGCTTGTTGAGGATAGGGGAAAACAACAGGTATCACGCTAATTGTAGGGGTCTAATTCATTACACCCTTTTCGTCACCTGCAATGTTGGAGGTGTTGAAACTCTTGTCTATATCCTCCAAATTGGTGCGTTGCCAACAGGGTGTAATGATGCTCTTTCACAAAATAGTACGGATACCTGTAGGGACCGATGTATCACGTCCTTTTGGCATATCTACACCTGAACAAGGACGTGATACATCGGTCCCTACTAGTCTGTCAAACGATATGTGTCATTTTTATAGGTTCATGAAAGCGCATGTTTGCTGGCAAATCATCCATTCCAAAAGTGACACATGTCGTTTGACAGACTACTACAGGCGACGTATTCGTATTATTTTGTCAAATTGCATAATTAGACCCCTACATTTTGCTCATAAAATATAATCTTATGAAGAAGAGAACATGATTATCTCAGCAAGCTACAAAACAGATATATCTACATTTTATGGTGAGTGGTTCATCAATCGTCTTCGTGTGGGTTATTGTAAGATGGTCAATCCGTATGGACGCCAAATTTATACGATTGATCTTACACCTGCATATGTAGATGGTTTTGTCTTCTGGACAAAGAATGTTGGCCCATTTCTGAAATATCTGCCAGAGATTCATGAAAGAGGCTATCCGTTTATCGTGCAGCATACAATTAATGGCTATCCGTCACAGTTGGAGTCGAGAGTTACAAACTATGCTCATACTGTGGAGGCTATGAAGCGTGTTGCGGGCGAGTATGGAGCAGAGCGGCTTGTCTGGCGATATGACCCAATTCTCTTTACATCATTAACACCGTTTGAATGGCATCTACAAAATTTCTCATCTCTAGCGAAACAGCTAGAGGGTACTACTGACGAGGTTGTGATTTCGTTTGCGGAAGTCTACAGAAAGACAAAACGCAACGTAGAATTAGCTGCAAAGGAACATAACTTTACGTGGGAAGAGCATCAAGATGAAGAGTTCGTGCTAGAAACAGGACGCTTACTCGCGATTGAATTAGTACATATTGCTGCTTTACATGGTATGAGACTCAGAATTTGCTCGCAGAAACGCTTCCTTGTGCCGGGCATTATCGAGGAAGCGCGTTGTGTCGATGCTGACAGGTTAGAGCGTGTTTCTGGTACCCGACTCGATAAGACGAGACAGAAGGGCAATCGTAAAGAGTGTGGTTGCTATGCCTCAAAGGATATTGGTGAATATGATACCTGTCCACACGGTTGTGTTTACTGCTATGCCGTGCATAATCGTGATATAGCTCTACAGCGTTATAAAAAACACGACCCAAACGGCGCGTTTTTGTTTGAGCCTGACGGATATATTGCAGAGCAGAAAGAAGCGCAAAAGCCTTCGCCACTCATATTTGTGTCTAAAGGGAAAAAGGCCGAGCAAGAAACATTATTTGATATTTGATATCTGTAGAACGGTGTGGAGTGGCATGACAGTGGCTCTGCCACTGTCATGCCACTCCACCTATCTATGAAAGCACGTATCAAAGGGTCTCCTTACTCTTCGATGTAGCCTACGCTCTGCGTCCTCGTGCCACAAGGTAATTTCCTCCCCACATAAGAATGCCGAAGACAATCAATAGTAGCCCCCACCAGAGGTTGATATTGATTCCATCGCTCAATTTGTAGTTCGCTGTCGTACCAAACAACCCTTGAAGCAGGAGGATGACGCCAATTGCGCCCATCGTCGCTCCAATTATGGGTGTGATCGCCAATCCATGCCCTTCGCCGGAAGGCTTCATGCCCTGCACATCCTCCTTTGAGTTCGCTGGATTTGTAGGTGACTCTGCCTCATGTACGGACTCGTCTCGTGAATTCCTTGCCTCTTGGCTCATCGTCTTTTCACCTCTTTCTCAAGAACTCAACTACTAAAAGAATATGACGTTCAGTATGATAAAAATCACGGCAATCGCACCCACGAGTACAAGGGGACGTTTATACCAGACGGTTTCCTTCACCTCAACCTTCTCCGTCAGACCATACACCAGCCCTTTCAGTTCGCCCTCTGGCTTGCGCGTTGTAAAGAGTGAGACAACGATCGTTATCACGAAACAGGTAGCCCATGCAATTAGCGCACGCCACATACTGGAGCCTTCTGAACTTCCAAACGAGAAGAGATGCAAGAACTGCTCTCCAACCCAGAGCACGATTGAAAGAATTGTTCCGATAAGCAGACCCCAGAAACCACCCCACGGCGTTGAACGTCGCCAGAACATACCGAGCAGAAATGTTGCCAGCAGTGGCGCATTGAAAATGGAGAACAACGCCTGTACATAGTCCATGATACTGTTGAAACTCGACGCGATATAGGCCGTGCCAATGCTGAGAATGAGACCCACAACAGTTATGATTCGGCCCATCCACAGATAGTGGCTGTCCGGTGCATCGCGCCGAATGTATGAGCGATAGATGTCATAGGTCCACACAGTGTTGAAGGCCGTGACATTGCCAGCCATACCACTCATAAACGAGGCAATCAACGCGGTTAAGCCCAGACCGAGTACGCCACTAGGCAGGTAGCGAGCCATCGCGAAGGGAATCGCCATATTATACGAGTTGCCATAGCCGCCGCCATGCCCCAGTTGCGGGAGCACTGAAAGAATAACCAGTCCAGGAGCAATCGCCAGGAATGGGAAAAAGAGCTTCGGAAAGGCCGCGATAAGTGGTGTACGCTCTGCGGCAGCCTCATCCTCAGCCGCCAACGCACGTTGTACGACGAGAAAGTCGGTACACCAGTAGCCAAAACTCAGGACGAAACCAAGTCCAAGCACAATACCGATAAAGTTGACCCCAAACGGATTATTGTTCGTCGCCGTCCCTGCCCAGAGGTGAAAAAAGGCTGGATTGTTTACTTTATCTTTTAGCCCCGACAAGCCTCCGACATTAATCAGTCCTATAATGGTCACGGGTAGCAATCCCGCGACAATCAGGAAAAATTGCAGCGTCTCGTTATAAATGGACGACGACAACCCTCCTAAAAGAATATACACCATGATAAACAGGGCCGAAAGCAAGATACATGCATTAAGCGACCATCCTAATAAAAGATTAAACACCAACGCTGCCGCGTACATATTGATTCCTGAAGTTAACAATGTGAGCACCGCGAAAGAAAAAGCATTAAATCCACGTGTTGCCTCATTATAGCGTAGCTTGAGGAAACCTGGGACCGAGTGTGCTTTACTTCCATAGTAGAACGGCATCATGAAGATCGCCACAAAAATCATGGCAGGAACGGCACCAATCCAGTAGAAATGCGCCTGGAGGATGCCATATTGCGCGGCATTCGCACCCATACCGAGAATCTCAAGCGCACCGAGATTGGCTCCAACAAACGCTAATCCTGTCACCCAGCTTGGTAGTGAACGACCAGCGAGGAAGAAATCTTCTGAAGAACGCATTCGTGAGCGTAGTGTAAAGCCAATTCCTAGTGTGACTGCAAAGTAGAGCGCGATGATGAGGTAATCCACCCAACTGACATTCGGGGCGATACGTGCCTGTAGCGATGCGAGGACAAACATAAGAATGCTCCTTTGCGTGAGAGGTCGTAGTACCTTTCACGTCCACAATCTCTTGCTTTCGGGTCGAAGGAACCTCAAGACCTTCTCCACAGGAGTCGCGGAGCCTGGTGAAATGACGTTCATAGGTTACACGATTATTACAGGCATGAAAGTTACACGATAGAAACCCACGGACGCCCACAAGGAGCTACCCTACTATACACATCGTGTATAGTAGGGTAGCTCCTTGTGGGCGTCCGTTGTGTATTTCTTTTCTCTAGTGCTATTCTCTTACCCTATATCCACTGCATCTCCCGGTTTGCTCATATGTTGAAACTTCACGCCCTGCTCGGAAAAGTGACGTTGGTAGTTGTCGTAGCGTTGCTTGATGAAGAAATCTTTCACATAGCCATCATGGATGGGAACCACCATTTGCGGCGAAATTCGCTCGGCAAATTCAGTCACCGTCAATTCTGTCAGCCACGGTGCCATAACGGGCAATGCCAAAACTTTTATCCCTTTCAACGGATTGAGGAAGGACGCAAACGAATCGCCAGGATTTAAGAATGTATCATTGAGAATATACGCCGTGTTTTGTGGCAGTTTGGGTGCCAGTATCGCGGCATGATCGGAAGAGAGCGCACGAATAGTAAAATTCTTTGTCTGCTGACTTCCCTCTTCCAGTACGCTTGCCTCGATGCCTTCTTTCGCAAGCACGGCCTTGCCCTCGGAATTCGTGAGAACAGACGCGTTGCTCAACGCCACAATCTGCTTGAGTGCGTTTATGTCAACATGGTCGGGATGCTGGTGCGTCAGAATGATTGTAGAAATATCCTTGAACGTTTCGGGTTGAACGGCACCCTCGATAAAGGAAAAGATGCCAGGATCAAAAAGAATTTTCTCGTCTCCCTGTTCTACCACAAGGCATGAATGGATGTACTTATAGACGCGCATATTTTTCTCCAATCTTCTTTGCTCTCTCAAAAATATCACATGTACGTATACGATAGTCAAATAGCAATTGTTTCGCGTTCGCTTCTTGGCTGGTGAAGAAATCTCCTTTGGATGATAAAATTATGCATAATAGTATGGTATACATTGTTGAGGGAAGATGGCAATGTGTAGGGGTCTCATTCCATGACACCTTTTTGGCAATTGTTACCGTTCACGGAATAGATGAAGTGTTACATCACATCCTTTAACATGATCGATCGCCAAAAGGGTGTCATGGAATGAGACCCCTACAGTAAGCGATGATGCTAGAACAGGACACAAAACAATCATGACACAACCAATCATACAAGTTGACGCATTCACAAACAAACCGTTCGCGGGCAATCCCGCGGCTGTATGCGTTCTATCGGAGCCACGTGATGAGCAATGGATGCTGCAAGTCGCGCAAGAGATGAACCTTTCCGAAACCGCGTTCCTTGTCGCACAGAAAGATGGTTATAACCTGCGTTGGTTCACTCCACTCGTTGAGGTCGATTTATGTGGACATGCTACACTGGCGAGTGCTCATGTCCTCTGGGAAACGGGTCAACTGGCAGCAGGTTCACAGGCTCGCTTTTATACACGTAGCGGCCTCTTGACGGCGGAGCAGCAAGGCGAGTGGATTGAACTCAACTTTCCCGTAAAACCTGAGCAAGAGGTTGATGAGCCAGCGCATCTCTTGCAAGCGTTGGGTGTGCCAGCACAATATATTGGCAAAAACGAGTTCGATTATCTCGTTGAGGTGGATTCAGAAGAGGTCGTGCGAAACATACGCCCAAATTTCTCACTCCTGAAAACGGTTCCTGCACGTGGCGTCATCGTGACGAGCCGTGCCAGTACCGAGGGCTATGATTTTGTGTCACGCTTCTTTGGCCCACAAGTTGGTGTGGATGAAGACCCTGTAACAGGCTCGGCGCATAGCTGTCTCGCACCCTACTGGGGCAAGAAACTGGGCAAGGATGCCATGATAGGCTATCAAGCCTCAACACGTGGTGGGATTGTACGTGTGCGACTCGACGGTGAGCGCGTGCTAATCGGTGGACAAGCGGTAACGGTGTTGCGTGGCGAATTAGTATAACAAGAATGATGTGAAGATGAACAGGGAGACCACAATGATCTCCCTGTTCATCTTCACATCATTCTTGTTATAATTAGCTGCGACCAGGAACCTTTTCTGGCTCGACAACGATCACGACGCGCTCGTCCCCAGGCTGATGATAGGGATAGGTGTCCTGATTGATGTATTTTTTTGCCATCTTATTGATGAACGTGTTCTCAGGGTCCTCATCAACACGTACCACCTTGCCACGAACTTCAAGATAACGATATGGGTTCGCGGGATCAACGATTGAAACGGCGACGCGTGGCTCGCGTTGGAGATTGTGAAACTTCTGGCGTCCCTTTGTTTGACTGAACAGGATGTATGTGCCATCCCAATCGAACCAGACCGGGTTGTTTTGTGGCTCACCCTTTGGACCAATGGTGGCGATATTTGCCAGTGCGTTTGACTCTAAAAGGTCGTGAAACTCTGTTGGAATTGTTGCTGCCATGTATACGTATTTCCTCTATCTATTTCTTTGTTGCTATCGCAAAGATAGCATGTATACCATACGCAACAAAAACATGATAGCAGTATATTCCCGAAAAAAACATTGACATGAAAGATACATTCTGATACAATCTAGTCGTGCGCTTGTAGCTCAATGGATAGAGCACTTGACTTCGGATCAAAGGGTTGCGGGTTCAACTCCTGCCGGGCGCGTTTTAAATTTCTCCAACATCGAGTAATCTCTTAGTTCTTTCTCCTTCAGGGGTAAACAGGGAGACCGCAAGGGTTCTCCCTGTATTTTTATGAGTTTTCCTCGGAAGGATGGAGGCTCATCCCCTTTCAAGCAATTGACTTCCACAAACACCTCTGCTATCATTGAGCATATTGAACGGCGTGAATATACGATTGTCACATAGAGAGTGCAGGATGCAGAAGACGCAGAGTTGGCGTGACCTCCTGAAAGAACTCATACGCGATGCACAGGTGCGTCAGAGAATCATCACCGAATTAGAAATTAACCCGATCACCCTGAACCGTTGGATACAGGGCGAGTCGAAACCACGTCTGCGTAGCCTACGTCGTCTCCTGTTTGTCCTACCTGAATATCGTGAAAGCCTCGGTGCGTTATTTGAAGCAGAATTTGATGATTTTGCTGCTGAAACACGAGAAGATGCCATACAGAGTGTATCTCATTCTATTCCTGCCGAGTTTTATAAACGTGTGTTGCATACCTTGTCTGCCATTCCTTCTATATTGCGCTTCTCGTCGTTGTGCGATCTTATTCTCCAACAGGCAATCGAGCAACTTGACCCACACGGACAGGGCGTAGCAATTATTGTCGCGAGCTGTATGCCTCCCTCTTCCTCGCAAAAGATACGCAGTCTGCGCGAACGTGCAGGTCGTGGTACGACACCGTGGCCTCGTGACTTAGACCAGTATGCTATTCTGCTTGGCGTGGAATTGTTGGCAGGACATGCTGTGAGTACTGGACACCTGGAAGTGAATCAGGCACTTGGCAAGCGGCTCAGCCTCTCTCTAGGGTACAAGAGCGTGTGGGAAGAAAGTGCTGCCGCCACACCTATTCTGCGCGAGGGGAAAATTGCAGGTTCCTTGCTTGTTTCGAGTGCGCAGCAGGACTACTTCCCACCAGAGCGTTGTACCCTGATTGAAAGCTATGCGGAGTTAATCGCACTGGCTTTTGAGTCGCACAATTTTTATGAACCCCAACACATTGAACTTGGTTTTCTACCCCCTTACGATGTACAACGCCCCTACTTATCTGACTTCCGACAACGTGTTGTTCGGGAAATGACACAAGCGATCAAGCAGAAGCACCTGATGAACATTGTACAAGCGGAGCAGGTGGTATGGCAGCAGATAGAGGAGAAGTTCCTGCGAGAGGATGTTGAAACCCATGAGCAGTAGTCCTGAGAGAAGAGAGAAGCCCAACATGAGTCAACGCGCCAATTCATATTTCACTGATCCTGAAAGCGGTGCTGAAATGGCACGCGTGATGGATCAGGACCATCTTTTAACAAACGCGATGGGCGGATTATTTTCCGAACGCTCTACGCTCACTGGCATTCGGCGTGTGCTGGACATTGGCTGTGGTCCTGGCGGCTGGGGCTTAGACATTGCCTTTACCTATCCAGAAATGGAGGTAGTAGGCATCGACATCAGCGAACAGGCCATTGGCTATGCACGCGCTCAAGCACAGGTTCGAGGCTTAAAAAACATCACGTTTCTCACGATGGATGCCACGAAACCACTTGACTTCCCCGATACCTCGTTTGACTTAATCAATGCGCGTACCATCGGCTTCTTGCCCACAGGTGTCTGGCCCAACCTGATGCGTGAATGTATGCGTATGCTCCGCTCAGGAGGAATAATCCGTCTGACCGAAAGCGAATGGAGCTTCAGCAACAGTCCGGGCTTAGAGGGTATCACAGCGATTTTCTGTCGTGCATTGAAAGCCGCCGGACAAAGCTTCTCACCCGATGGGCGGCGTCACGGTATCACTACAATGTTAGCTGGCTTCCTGAAAGACGCAGGATGCGTCAATGTACAACAGGTCCCCTATGTAATTGATTTCTCGGCTGGCATGGAGGCACACGCCAGTGTCTGCAAAAACTGGAAAGTTGTATACAAACTCTCACAACCCTTCTTCATCAAAACAGGTGCTGGTACGCAACAAGAAATAGACGCCTACTACGACCAAATGCTCATCGACATGATGCAAGACGATTTCCGCGGCATCATGTACTTCCTCACCGCATGGGGCGAAAAACCGTAGGCGAACAAACAATTTTCCACGTTATAAGAACGAGACGTATTGTATCCATATACGATGTAACGTATAAATGAAGAATTGCAGGGGCTTTAATTATGGGATTTGACAATAGAATAGTAATACGTCAACTGTAGGGGTCTCATTCTATTACACTCTCTTGGCAATTGACCATGTTTATAGGATTGATGAAACGTTTCAACATATCTTCCGACATTGTTCATTGCCGACAAGGGTGTAATAGAATGAGACCCCTACAATTGGCATCTCCATAATGATATTTATACGCTGTTTCCTTGATTTAGCCTCATCTCTCAAGTATACTTTTCTCTAAAGGAAGGAAGATGATATATGCTGGATCAGAGCCAACAGGAGCGCGGTACAACGCTCATCCCGACACACGAACCGACGCGAGAGTATGCCTACTACAAAGACGTATTTGACGGCTACCAATGCCGTTTGCCTATCTTGACCTCGACCTGTTAGCGCAAAATATACGCGAGATTGTGGCGCGTGCTGGCGATAAAAAAGTTCGTTTGGCCTCCAAATCGCTGCGTAGTGTCTCCGTCATCAAACGTATTCTTGCCGCATCCCCAGTATTTCAGGGCGTCATGAGCTATACAGCCCGTGAAGCGGTATATTTAGCCTCGCAAGGTATCGACGATTTGCTGATTGGCTATCCAGCGTGGCACGCCGACGATATCGCAGCCGTTGCTCGTGCAACCGCAGAGGGAGCGCATATTACGCTGATGATTGATAGTGTTGAGCATGTGGAGCAGGTTGAGCGCGTCGCCAGCACACACGGTGTGCGTTTACCCTTATGCCTTGATATCGACATGGCAACACAATTTCCAGGGCTACACTTCGGCGTATGGCGTTCGACCCTGCGTACACCAGAACAGGCACGACCAGTGGTCGAACGTATCCTGACCTCATCGCATGTCTGGCTCGATGGACTCATGGGCTATGAAGCACAAATCGCTGGTGTTGGCGATAACATCGCAGGTCAAGCCGTCAAGAGTCTGCTTGTGCGCCAGCTCAAACGCTATTCATTGCGTGAAGTTGTGGCGCGACGTACAGCCCTCGTGGAACTCATCGCTTCCTATGGGCAACCGCTCCGCTTCGTCAATGGTGGTGGTACAGGAAGTTTGCATACGACCCGTCGGGAACCTGCCGTAACAGAAATCACCGTCGGTTCCGGTTTCTACTCACCAACGCTCTTTGATAGCTATCGAGATTTCCGCTATGCGCCAGCCGCCGGTTTTGCCATCGAGATTGTGCGTCGTCCTTCCACATCGCTCTATACCTGTCTCGGTGGTGGCTATATCGCCTCCGGTGGCACTGGCTCCGAAAAGCAACCACGTCCCTATCTTCCCACGGGTGCTAGCCTTGATCCAATTGAGGGTGCGGGCGAAGTGCAAACACCCATTCGCTATAAAGGTCCAATTCCGCTTACGCTTGGCGACCCAATCTTTATGCGTCACGCCAAAGCAGGCGAACTCTGCGAACGTTTCACGCATCTCCTGCTCGTCTCGGATGGCACTGTCAAAGGTAAATACACGACCTATCGCGGCGATGGGCAATGTTTTATATAGGCATAAGATGTTGATGGAAATGGCGGTAGGGGCAGCAATTCATTGCGCCCAACGATGGGTTGGGTGGGGTTCTCGTTAGGGATATGAATCGTTGCCGACGCGTTGCCCTTCCACTGCCCCATCATTGGGTGCAATGAATTGCTGCCCCTACCGATAGGAGAATTAGGTATATGACCATCACAAAAAACGGGCACTGGAGCAACTGGTCTGGCTCCGTACAATCTACCCCACGACAGATCGTCAAACCTCTCAGCATCGACGAACTCGCGCACCTTATGAAAACGTATGGACGTGACGAACGCCATGTACGTGTCGTCGGGGCAGGACATTCCTTCACACCGCTTGTACAAACAGACGACATTCTCATCTCGCTAGAGAATTTGCAAGGCGTGACCGATGCCAACGCAGAGCAAAACACCGTCACGGTTCGTGGTGGTACATGGCTCAAAAATCTTGGCGATGACCTGTTTAAGCGTGGTTTGGCCCAGGAAAATCTGGGTGACATCAATGTGCAAAGTATCGCTGGTGCAATCAGTACAGGAACACACGGCACGGGTATCGCCTATGGTTCACTTGCCACACAGGTTGAAGGCTTTACGCTGATTACCGCCGATGGTGAACGGCTTGTATGTTCAGCAGAGCATAACCCCGATATTTTCAAAGCCGCTCAGGTCTCGCTTGGTGTATTAGGCATTATAGCTGAGGTCACACTTCGTGTTGTGCCAGCCAAACGCTTGCATTTCAAGAGCCACCGCGAAAGCCTTGAGCAATGTATTTCAAACGTCGAACGTTATAAGCAAGAGAACGATCATTTTGAATTTTACTGGTTCCCCTACACTCAATGGGTGCAGACCAAATTTCTTAACCAGACAACAGGACCGACCAGCAAGAGTTCACTATGGGGCGATTTCAATAAAATTGTGCTGGAAAACGGCGTGTACTGGCTGCTCTCGGAATGGAACCGTATGCTCCCCAAATCATCGAAGACCATCAGCAACATTTCCGCACAGGGCATCGCCTCGGTTGATGAAGTGAACTACAGCCACTTGCTATTCTCTACTCCGCGTGTGGTCCGTTTTCAGGAGATGGAGTACAACATTCCAGCCGAGCATTTCAGCACAGTACTTGCCGAGATCGAGGCGTGTGTGGAGCGAGAACGTTTTGAGGTTCACTTTCCGGTTGAGTGTCGTTTTGTGCATGAAGATGATATCTGGCTCAGTCCGGCCTACCAACGCGAATTGGCCTACATCGCCGTGCATATGTATCGCGGTATGCCCTACAAAGCGTACTTTGAAGCTATCGAAGCCATCTTTCAACGCTATCAAGGTCGTCCACACTGGGGCAAAATGCACACGCAAACCGCGCACAACCTGGAAAAACTCTATCCACACTGGCACGATTTCCGTCGTATCCGTGTCTCGCTCGACCCGAAAGGCATCTTCCTCAACAGCTACCTGAAGACATTGTTCGATGCGGATAGTCCAATACCGTCCAGCGAGGGAAACGATTCTGTTGGTGCTGCGTCTAGCAACCTTGATATAACAGCTTCGTAGGGACCACGTTTACGGCGTCCGTGGGCGATTTATCGCCTTGTACATCTCTATTGTCAGATTTCGCGCAATGAATTGCGCCGTGGACGCCGTAAACGTGGTCCCTACGAAGGATGTTTCCTCATTATTTGGTAAAATTGCATAATCGATCCAGACATTATTGAAAGGCATACATTCATGAATGAAGCGTCGCCTCTTGAGGCGAAGAACACCCTTCCTACAACGAGCACCACACTCCGTAGTGGTGCGCTTGGTTTGCGCCATGCGATTGTTATTTCTGTGGCTGTCATGTCGCCAGCCGCGTCCATCTTTTTTAACACCATTCCGCAGGCAGGTCTGGTTGGTGCTGCTCTACCTTTATGTTATGTGATTGGCTTTGTGGTCGCGCTCTTGATGGCAAATCAGTATAGTGAAATGTCGCGTGAACTCCCGTCAAGTGGCTCGGCCTATACCTTTGTGACGGAAGGACTTGGGCCACGTTGGGGCTTTCTCACAGGCTGGATTGGACTAATTGCGGTCGCACTTGGCGCACCTTATTCCTTTATTTTGATGAGCGCGAACTTACAGACACTGGTCTATCGCTGGTTTGGCCTCAACCTGCATTGGACCTTCTGGTTTGTCGCTGCTACAGGGATTGTCTTTGCCCTTTGCTACATAGGTATTCGTCAATCACTCACTATTGACCTGACATTTCTTACCTTCGAGATTGGCGTCTGTCTCATTCTCGCCGTCATTGTCCTGTTTCATGTCGGCGGTCAAGGCGGCTTGACAACGGCTCCACTGACAGGCAGCCTGTTACCGAAGGATGGCAATCTTGCTATTGGTGTTGTGCTAGCAATTCTCAGTTTCATTGGTTTTGAGACGGCGGCAACACTTGGCGAGGAAACACGCAATCCACATCGCAATATTCCGCGTGCTGTGTTCGGCTCAATGATTGTAGTGGGTATTTTCTACATCCTGATGGCCTATGTTGCGACAATTGGCTATGGCGTGAACAATATGGTCACAGGCTATGCCAATGACGCGGCACCGTTCGATACCATCAGCCGTCACATGGGCGGTGGTGTCTTTGTCGCGTTGATTGATCTTGTCGGCGTCTTCTCATTCTTTGGGGCTGCCCTTGCTATCATCAACGGTGGGGCACGTATCCTCTACGCTATTGGGCGTGATGGCCTCTTACCACATTGGATTTCATGGACGCATCCTACGCGTCAAACGCCTGTTGGTGCCGTAACATTCCTGTGTACAATCGGCCTGATAAGTGGCATTGTGTTAGGTATCTTCTTGACCCCAATCAATGCCTTCGCCTTCTTTGGCACACTTGACGCAATCTTCGTAATCCTCATTTATATCCTGGTCAATATCGCGTGTATGCGCTTTTTCTGGCGCAAACGGCGAGAACGCTTTCACTGGCTCCGTAACGGCGTCTTTCCCGTTTTGAGTACGCTCATTACCGTTGGTATCTTTATCGCAGCCGTTGCCTCCCCCGGTTCAGGCGCACTCGCCACAATCCCCATTGTCGTCGGCATCTGGCTCGTGTTAGGTGTGGGATTGTTGTTTGTTTTGAGAACGAAGATAGCTTGAGACATACTGATGGATAGAAATACATAGGCAAACGCGCGTTTGCCTATGTATTTCTATCCATCAGTATGAATTTACAATGGCTCACCAATGTACCATTGATTGCCGAATACATCCTTTACCCCTGCTCGCCGTTCTCCATCGGACTGGTCCGCAGGTTCCATAATCGAGGTTGCTCCAGCCTCAAGTGCCTGTTTGTAGATACTGTCTACGTTGTGCATATAGATGTGCAGCATGGTAGGCATTGGTGCATTCTTAGCACCACCACCGATCATAACCATTGAGTCGCCAATCTTGACTTCGGCATGTGTCCCACCTGCCGAGCCTGTTGTGCGAGAAAGTTCCGTCGCTCCGAATGCCTGTGTGACAAAATGAATCAGCTTATCCACATCTGGCACAATCAAATAGGGTGTTACCGTGGAAAAGCCTTCGCGAACTGGTTTTGCAGTTGTCATTGCTTCCTCCTTGTTGCATCTTCTTACTGAGCTTTTCTTTGTGTCTAACCACTACAAGGATACCTAACAAAACAATTTTTGTCAAACATGTGTTCTAATAAACAGTTTTTCTGTAGAGCGATGAAAGTCAAGAGAAAGATGACATAAGATGTCAAGTAAAGGGAATTATACTTTGTTTATGGTAGTAGTCTGTCAATCGACATGTGTCAGGGTCCAGGGCGCCCGCCAGGGGACGCCCCTCCCATACGCCAACGCGGTTGGGAAGCCGTGTCCTATGGGCGGGGCGTCCCCTGGCGGGCGCCCTGGTCGAGGTGACAAATGACCTTTGACAGACTAGTAGGGACCGATTTATCGCGTCCTTATCGGCATATCAATCGGTACAAGGACGCGATGAATCGGTCCCTACAAAATCCTATCGTTTGAAGGGAAAGGAGATGCTCATGCATTACGGCATCTGTTTACCAAATATGGGCGTTGATGCTCAGGCTGTTGTACGCCTTGCACAAGACGCGGAAGAAGCTGGGTGGGAATGTGTCCTCATTTGGGACTGCATAGATATGGGACGTGAACATGCACCGACATTGGATCCCTGGATGGTCTTAGCCGCTATTGCTGCAACCACAAAGCGAATACGCATCGGAACCATTATCACGCCATTGTCGCGACGACGACCCTGGAAAGTGGCACGTGAGACTGTCACGCTCGATCACCTGTCAAATGGGCGGTTCGTTCTTCCGGTGGGACTTGGAGAGGTCAATGATGGTGGCTTCTCTAAAGTGGGTGAGCAAACAGACCGCAAGCTACGAGCGCAACTATTAGACGAAAGTCTGGATATTATTACAGGTTTATGGAGCGGCAAACCGTTTAGCTATGATGGCGAACATTACCATATCCAGGAAATGACATTTTTACCTACACCTATCCAGACACCGAGAATACCTGTGTGGGTCGTCGGAGCCTGGAAAAGAACAAAGTCATTACAACGTACTCTACGCTATGATGGTATCCTTCCTGCGAAAATGAATGCTGATAGCTCGTTTGCCGATATGACACCAGTCGAGATACAGAATTTGAAAACCTATATCATAGACCAGCGTTCACAGAATACTCCGTTCGATATCGTGCTAGAAGGCGAAACACCGGGTGACAATCGTGAGCAAGCTACTGCAATTGTACAGCCATACATGGACGCTGGCGTAACATGGTGGCTAGAGAGCATATGGAAAATACTAGAAACACAAGGTGGTGTCGAAGGTATGCGCAACCGCATCACGCAAGGCCCACCTGCTTGAGGGCTCCACTAACCGACCCTCTCACGCAACCGAACTATGCTGCGGCACACTTTTGCTACTACTTTGTGCGAAGCGCGAAAGTTTGAAACCGTCTACCGCCACGGGTGGCTCGCTATCTAACACCATACTGCTGAGAATTTCGCCCAAAACGAGACCAAATTTGAAGCCATGCCCAGAAAGACCAGTCGCGAAAATAACCCGCGAGTCGTCAGCTAAGGTATCGAGAATAAAATTTTCGTCGAGGCTCACATCATACATACAAGAATCCACGTGTACAAGTGGTGCCTGTCGTAGTGCAGGTAAAAGGGTGCGTAGTCTCCTGACAATTTGATTAATTAGCAGTTCTTCTATCTGCGTGTTTTCCTCTGGCTCTACGGGTATGCCAAAATTGTGCGAGGCAGCTTTGAACCAGCTCGGCCCTTTACCCGTAAGCGTGCTATGAATAGGAAAGCCATATAATTCGTCGGCGAGAAATGGCGGAAAGGCATCTGCACCAAAAGAGGAAAGAGGAAGTTTTGCAAAATAAAGCAAATATTGTCGAGTCATACGCACTGGCAGATGTAAGCTTTCTATAAGATGATGTACCCACGGCCCAACCGCTAGCACAACACGGTCAGCGTTATATAGTTCTCCTGAATGTAATGTGATACGTACCGGACGATGGGCATTGCCGTATTCAACACGTTTGACACGGCTTCCCTCGTGAATTTCGCCACCAAGATCAAGAATAAGGTCGCGTAGTGTACGTAAACAGATTGATGCGTGTAAAACACCACCTTGCGCGTTATACGTATACAAGTCGTAGTCGGTGGTCACAAATTGTGGGAAACGTTGCTGGCATTGTTGTTGCGAGAGTTGTGTCGTGGGTAGCCCCAATTCACGAAGGACGGCATAACTTGAGCGTGTGAAATCGTCGTCTTCATTGCCTAGAACCAACAAGCCTGTAGGAGAATAAAGTATCCTCTGTGAACTATGTTCAAGTGCGTGCCATCGTGCAAGGGCGAGTTGCACTAACTGTGTATAGAAAGCCTTTTCTCCATATTCAAAACGCAGTAATCGCGAAATACCATGCGACGTTGAGCGCGGATGATCTACGCTCTCCTGCTCTAAAACCGTTACAGAATGCATCCCTTGCTTCAGGAGGGCGTATGCCGTCGAGAGTCCAACAATGCCTGCACCTACAATGACAATGTTTTGCTTAGACACGATACTCATAATCCTCCCGTTCTCAGTTTTGGATACGTTCGAGTATAGCAGAGCAACGAATGGAAGTCAAGTAAAAGTAGCAAAGTGCGTAGAAATCAATATAAAAATACATTCTTGATATTTGTACTATTTTTGTAAATACATATAAAAATATTTGTATTTCGTGTGTTGTGGAAAAGAACGTATCAATGAGAACAAGTGGCGTACATAAATGTTCGACGTTTTGTTTTTTTGAGGTTACAATAAAGAAAAATATGTCAAAGAAGAGAAGATATGCAACAAGAAGAACCGCAACATTCATCTTTCCAGGAACGCTTCATCGCGCCAACATCTATACTTCGTGGCGAACCGATTATGCCATCTTCAAAGTATTATACACTGCGCTACCTGCTTGCCGCGACCTGTGCAAAGGGAGAAAGTCGTATTGCTTTTCCGGCGGAGAGCGATGATAGCGATGCGCTCTTTCGAGGATGCCGTGCATTAGGAGCACAGCTTCTATGGGAGAATGAGCAACATAGTAGCTTACGTGTTCTTGGGGTCGGTCGTTCAGCGCAACCGGAACCCGTGAGCATCAATGTCGGCAATGCAGGTGCCGTGCTACGTCTGCTACTTGGCGTTGGGGCAGTGTTACCAGCGGTAACATTTGTAACGGACCATCCACAATCGCTTGGTAAGCGACCCAATCGGGAATTGTTAGAAGCGTTAACGATGCTTGGTGTCGTGTGCGAAGCAACAGGTCCCGAAGGATATTTACCCATTACCTTGCGTGGGAGCAACATACATGGTGGACATGTCAGAATTTCGGGAGCGCGTAGTTCACAATATCTCAGCGCACTACTTTTCCTTGCTCCGTTACTGAGAGAGGCAGTAGAGATCGAAGTGGTTGATGGCTTGAAATCGCAACCACTTGTACGTGCAACACTAGAAGTTCTGCACGAAGCTGGTATCTTAGTTGAGCAGAATGAAACACTTGCACGCTTTGTTATTGCTGCCGGACAACACTATACTCCTCGTACCTATACCGTGCCGGGCGATTATCCATCTGCTGCCGCGTGGTTAGCTGCGTGTGCAGTGTCGAATAATCCATCAAGCAAGATACAACTGGCACGATTACGCTCAAATGATGATGTTGGCGAGGAATTGCTTGCCGCTTTTCACACAATGGGTGCCGACGTACATCGCGTTGGTGACACGGTGAGCATACGCGGTGGACAACGTTTACGCGGCATAATGATAGATGGAGATCGTATGATTGACTGCATTCCAGTCCTGGTTGCGGCTGCTTGTTTCGCGGAAGGTGAAAGCGTCTTCTACAACATCGAAAGCCTCCACTATAAAGAGTCGGATCGTATCGACGACCTCTGCGCGGAACTACGCCGTGCTGGTTGTACCGTGACGCCCAAACGAGATGCGATTATTGTACAGGGTCGTCCGCAAGGTATCGAAGGTGGTGTCACCGTTGACGGTCACAACGATCATCGTGTCCTCATGGCCCTTTCAATTGCCGCGACGCGTAGTCGTCTCGGCCTCACCCTCACAGGCACCGAACACATCTCAAAAAGCTACCCCCATTTTTTTGAAGAACTGCAACGCATGAGCTTTGATAGTAGGTAGTTTATGAGATAGTGTGTGCAACAAGGCACAGCCTTATTGCACACACTATCTCATAAACTCAAACATGCCTCGGCTGCCAGCCAGAAAAGCTTTTCCCGTACTGATGTATGGCTTGTCCAGTGACGCGAGTCCCATTTTTCGCTACTGACATCATCACCACCATAAAGCAATTGCGCGAAGGTCACACCGCGAAATTGGGCCACGGCAAAAAATGAGGCGGCCTCCATCTCGACCGTGATGCAACCCTCGGCCTGACGACGTTGCACCTTCTCTCTTGTCTCGCGATAGAGACCATCGGTTGTCCACGTCTTGCCGACGACGTATTCACAATTATGTGCCTGTAACACTGCTTCAAGGGCGGCAACACCTGTAGGATTCGCGGAAACTTCGCGTGCTGGTGGTAAATAATGATAAGAAGTACCTTCGTCGCGTATCGCGATATTTGGCACAACGATGTGTCCTACGGCGAGTGTGCCATCGAGCACACCTGCTCCACCACATGCCATAAATTTTGTGCAACCCAGCGCGATCATCTCTTCAAAAAAGCCAACGGCGAGCGGCGCACCAACCCCAGGATGAAAGACGGCAAGACGTTTTCCCTCTATTGTGACTTCGTATACAGGATGCTTGCCAATCTCGCTAAGCAAATGCCCAAGTACACGTGCCTCGTGCTGTTCCACAAGTGTCGTAATCACATCTTGAAAGAAGCACGCAACGGCATAGTGAGGTACGTCTATAGAAGGAAACGCTTGTCTAGGATTAAGAATAGCTTCTGGATTGCTATCAAACTCAAGAATAGGAAAATCTTGTTGCATATACTCTTTTTCCTTACTCCTCCGTTGTCAATCATGTGCATGAATGGTACAATAACCTGCAATGGATGATACAGGAAAACGCCACCACGCACTCTAAGCATATCATAAGCAAAACAGGTTATCGGGGAGGTAAGGGTGTTCGCAAGGGGCAAGACTGTTCAAATAAGCGCAATGTGTTGAATTTGGGGACGAACGGACGCCCACAAGGGGCTACCCTACGATACAACATGTGCGTAGCACGCAACAAAGTATCGTAGGGTAGCCCCTTGTGGGCGTCCGTTGTGTATTGCTGGTTCCTCTACCGAAAGGACGCGCCATGTATAAGTTCAAGGGTTTTGACAGTGTAGACTGTGGCGATAGTATGTCCGCGCTTGAAGCGATGGTCAACACCTGGATGGAGAGTGATCAACCGCGTGTGCGTCATATGGCCCAAACGATGCGTGGCGAACATATTTTGCTTAGTTTTGTATACGAAGAGACAAAAGAACTAGAGTTACGCGTGGCGAATCAGGCACAAACAGGTGCCACAGGCAGTTTTCCACGCTTTTTTGATGATGATGTCGTAGGAGAGGAGTATTCTACCAATCCGCGCATTCCTGCGACGCCTCCACCGATGCACTAAATATATAAGGATAGTCATGCCAACGCCATATCTGGTTTACAGTTCTCCTGATGGAGAGATACACGAAGAAACACGTTTACGAGCGCTCTCTTTTGACGGTCGCCCGTTAGAGGCCGCCGACCTGATACCTGCCCCTGATGGCGTCACCTTCTCGATGATGCCGGAGCGTCTCGCCGTTGGGCAGAAACGAACTGGGGAACGTTCTGTTTTGCCATCCACACGTGGCTGGGCCTTAGCAGCTCTCTTGCCAATTGGCTATACCCGTACACTCCTGCCTGCGTATGAAAAAGCACCGAATGCCGAGCCTTTGCCGTTCTTTGGCTATAGTGCCGTCGCAGGAATCAATGGTCGCCTATATCTTGCCGCGCTCAAAACCGATGAGCTGCGCAAATGGCATCCACGTTCTTTTCCACGTCAGAAACTAGAGCGACTGGTACAGGAAAAGCAAGCTGCTTATCCCAATAACCGTGTCATCGCGCAACATGCCCATTGCGCCCTCGATTATTCTTGTCCCACCGCGAGTAACCTGTTTTTCGGACGTTGGGAGATGGCGATTGCTGTATCCCCTGGCTGCAACTCGCGCTGTATTGGCTGTATCTCAAAACAAGAAGAGGATGAGGGTCTAATCTCGCCACAGGACCGCCTGACATTCGTCCCGACCGTCGATGAAATTGTCGAAGTGGCCCTACCACACCTGGAAAGTGCAGAAGATGCAATCGTTAGCTTTGGGCAAGGCTGCGAAGGCGAACCGTTGCTGCAATGGAGACGTATCGAGCAAGCGATTAAAGCGATTCGCGAACGTACCGACAAGGGTGTTCTTAATATCAACTCGAACTCCAGCAATCCGCGTTGGTTGCAACGCCTCTATGATGCTGGCCTGGATACGCTCCGTACCAGCACCATCTCAGGCCATCCCGAAACCTACAACGCCTACTATCGTCCCATTGGCTACAAGTTTGAGGATGTCAAAGAGTCCTTAAAAAGGGCCAGCGATGCAGGGTTGTACACTTCAATCAATCTCCTGTGTTTCCCCGGCATGATTGACCGTGAGCGCGAGGTTGAGGCACTCATCACCCTCATTCAAGAAACAAATCTCAAGCTGATTCAATTGCGCAATCTCAACATCGATCCCGAAGTCTTGCTACCCCGTATGCCAGCACTGGACACAATGGGCAAGGCATTAGGCATGCGTACCATGATCGACATGCTGAAACGCGAAACTCCCGATGTTGAAATCGGCAATTTTTCGCGTCCAGTAAGACGTGTGCGGCAGGTAGGGGTCTAATTCTATTACACCCTTTACCAAATTGTTTCTGTTTCCACAATTGATGAAATATTTCACTATATCCTGCACCATTGTGGATTTGGTAAAGGGTGTAATAGAATTAGACCCCTACAGATATGTTGCGGCTCCCGTTTCTTTCAGCATCCTCCGAGCCGCCACCGCCACAGGGTCAACGTCTAGCAATCCAAGACAGTCGCGTACAGAGCACCCTTCCGGTGTGCCGAGCAGATGACCACTATAGAAACAAGGCATACAGGGCAGGTCCAATCTTACGACTGCCGCCCGTTTGCTATCACGCCCACCTGTATAGGGTCCCCATGCTTTATGGTTAGACAGTCCGAAGATCGCGACTGTGGGTGTATTGACAGCAACGGCAAGATGCATCAAGCCAGCGTCGTTGCCTATGAACAGGTCCACAAGTTCGAGTACCGCCGTAGTCGTTTTAATGTTGCCTTTCCCTGCGAAGCTTCGTACTGGCATCGCTGACTGCATTCTGCCCATAATATTCTGGTGCAACGAATCTTCCTCTGGTCCCCCGACAAGAATCAATTGCCCACCGACATCACGGAAAAGTGTGTCGGCTAGTTGCGCGAAACGTTCGGGTGCCCAACGTCGTGCAACACTATAGCCACCACTACCAGGATGCATAGCGATGATGGGATGAGCCGTCTCACTCACAGACGTGTTGTCGTAGACAAGCCGCCACGCCTTCCGACGTTCCTCATCGCTCAATGGTACAAATAAGTGTCTATTTCTTATAGTCGAACCAACGGCTTCAGCAATCGCTAGATTGTAGTCAGCCTCATGCATCGCACCAAAACCGTCATCTCTCACTTTCGCATTGAGAAACCAGCCATGTCCGTTGTCCAGTCCCACGCGCCATTTCGCGCCCGTTGCGAATGTAAGTACCTGATACTTGAGACGCCCAAAGGGCAGTGTCAGGTGATGCATGAGTAACGCGGCATCATAGGAATTGTTCCGTAGTTGCTCAAAGAGTGGGGTAAGTTGTGAGAGCGTTTGTGGATGTCTAATCATCTGACCTGGATAATCAAACAGGTATTTATCGAGTACAATAATCTCGTTGATAACATCCCACCCGTTGAGCAGACCAGCCGAGTCGGGCGTGACAAGCAGGTCTATTGTTGCTTGTGGGTAGGTATCGCGCAGAGCTTGTAGTGCTGGCGTGGCAAGCAGCAAATCGCCAATGCCAGCAAGCTTTACAACAAGAATACGCGCATCTGCTTGTAATTGAACCTGTGTTTTTTGCATAGATATCATCGCTTTATTTTATTGATATGACCCCAAATAATAGTGCGTCATTCCCACCTCTTGAAAGCCAATTGTGTGGTACATATGCAATCCCATGTGTGAGGGGGCAAGGATTGCGATGCGATAGCCTGATGCACGCGCTGCCCACATTGTATGTCGTGTTAATGCCGCTCCTACGCCTTGTTTGCGAGCCTCCGGTAGTGTGGCAACGCCATAAATGCCCGCGACTCCTGCATATAGTAGTAACGATGCAATGCCAACAGGAGTATCGGAAAGCCACGCAATATAATGATGCCATGGCTTTCCTGGTCCAAAGCCAATAATAGCATAATTGTCGTAGTAGGCTTGTGCTCCCTCTGGTGTCGAGTCAAAGCCACGCATGGAGATATTCTGGTGTATTTTTAACGTTTCGAGGTCTGCAATCTCTTGTATGACAAGTCCAGGACACGAAGGCTTTACCTCGCTCATTGTCTGCAAGTCGATTGCCATATTCATATCCTCGCCGACATTCGTGAAGCCACGCGCTTGTAAGTGCGTGGCTAAATCAGTCGGTCGTGTCGCAGGTGTTATGGCCCAGTGTGTTTTTGTATGGCGTGCGTCAAAAAAGTCGAGTGCCTCCGTAATCTTCTTGTCGATAGATGCTTTATCGTTATGAGCAAGACGTGTCATCGTCACACCGTTAAGCTGTGGGCGATCCGTATAAAACCACCATAGCTCAGGCCCTTCTCGCACGATGCCTCCAGGAAGTCCGCGCCCAAAGCACATCATCTCTTCCGCGAAATTGGCCTCCATCGCCTCGAACATAGCGGGTGTGCCAAGTTCTTGCACTTTCTCGCTCATTACACACGATCTCCTATTTTTGATACGTTCAGGCAGGAAACACAAAGAACTCCACAACATACCCGTCAGGGTCGAGTACATAGAGTTGTTGCACTCCGTCGCCTCGTGGACGTGGACCCCCAACAATCTCTATATTATGCGCATGGAGATGTGCTTGCGCCGCCTCCAAATCGTCAACCTCAAAGGCGATATGTGGAGCGTGTCCTGTTGCTAATTCACTGTCACGGTAGGTAGGAGTAACTTGTGCCGCTCGTCCCTCTTCATCCTCACCAATAAGATGAATATGTGCCGTCCCCTTGCGGAACCATGCACCCGGAAAACCAAAGTTGCTGGGACGTGTTTCCTCATTCATGCCTAGTATTCCTACATAAAAATGGCGTGAACGCTCAACGTCTTTGACCAACAATGCCGCATGGTCTAATGCCCGAATATTCATGTGTATGTGCTCCTTCATTCTCTTTTTGTTCTCACATCACACCATCCCACAACTGACGCGTTACCGCCTGTGGGTTATCAACTATGGAACATTCTGTGTTAAATAGCAGAGTCGTGCGTTGCCTTTCATCATAACGAGGCCATGTTGGAAGTCCCTGCACATTCGTCAGGTCTTTCCCATGTGCGAAGGCAATCCATGCTGCATGCATCGCGTTGGCGATAGACTGTGGAGCGTTGGCACCACCTGTGAGTATCGCGGTACTTGTGTGCCGAAGCGTGTTGAACACAAACGGAATTTCGAGCGCATGACATGCCCCTAGCACACCACCATAGACAGGAGTAGGCCAATCGAAGCGATACATCCATGCCGACGCACCATGTTTTGCCTGTTGCTCGGCGACTCGAATCGCTGGAATACGGAAGGTGCGGTCGGTCAATAATGCCTCCCACGGCGTCGATAGAGGTGCTTCGTGTTGCTGTTGCTCATAGACACTAAGAATCTTGTCCGCCTTGTCCCCGAAGAGTGTTGTCAATAGCTTCGTATCCACGTGTTGTTGATTGGGATCAAACACCGTGAACAGCTTCATCTCATCCAGGTTTGTCCCAACCAGTACGTCAACTCCTGCCGCCGAAATCATCAGCAATAGCATCAATCGAGCGTTTAGGCAGTGCTTTACCATCGACAACAGGACTAAAGGCACGCCATTGAACCGAACTCGGCAACGTTCCCTGTGCTCTAAGAATATCATCGACAGGTGTAGTGAGAAGACGCTGCATATCGGATGGTCCAAGTTCGAGTTCTCGCAGGAAACTTTGTGTCCCATTCGCGGCTGTGTGGCTACTATTGACGCGATGGGCAGCACCACTTTGCAGAATAGCCCGCTTGAACAAACCTCGTGCTGCTGGCATGGCGAGCAACGCCCCGATGCTCATCGCCCCAGCAGATTCACCGAAGATGGTCACATTATCGGGGTCGCCTCCGAACACTGAGATATTTTCACGCACCCATCTCAATGCCGCGATCTGGTCGAGCAATCCGTTGTTGCCAGAGGTAGCATACTCTTCCCCCGCATACTCGGCGAGGTACAGGAAGCCAAGCGCACCAAGCCGATAGTTGATGGTCACAACCACGACATCGCCTTGAGTCGCGAATGATGTGCCATTGTACCATGGAGTCGAACCGGAGCCTGTTACAAAACTACCACCATAAATCCATACCATAACAGGTCGTCGCGCATCATCAGCCCCCGGCGACCAGATATTGAGTGTCAAGCAATCCTCGCTCATTGGTCCAGGCAGTGTGCCAAACGATCCTTCAGATGTTTGCGGTGAGATTGCGCCAAATTGTGTTGCCTCGCGTACCCCCGTCCATCCCTTTAACGGTTGTGGGGCACGAAAGCGTAGCGGTCCTAGTGGTGGCTGCGCGAAAGGAATGCCCTTCCAGACCGAGACCCCTTCCCTCTGTGAGCCTTGTATCTTCCCATAGCATGTTTCGACGACTGTTGTTGCGCTCATTGTTCCTTCTATTCTATTCTCGCATCAAACGTTGTTCTACCTACGACGAGAGTAGTCACTCCATCTATCATACCCCAAACGAAGCGTGTAGGGAGGAAATTTCAGACACTTTCTGCGGCCCGACGCACAGCCTCACTAAGTGTTGGATGGGGAAGAATGGTAGCCGCAAGTGCATTCACTGACAAGTCTGCTCGCATCGCAACCACAAGCGGTGCCAGCAAATCGTCTGCTCGTGAGCCAAGAATGTGTCCCCCAAGAATTTTTCCCTGTGTATCCACCAGCACTTTCACTAATCCCTCGGTTTCGTTTTTTACTAGAGACCCAAATATGCCTATAATGAATACAGGGAAGAAAACAGTAGTTTTTATAGTATTGTCGTGTTTTGCACGAATAGCGGTTGTAAGGAAAATAGGAAGCATGATTCTTGTTACAGGGTCAACGGGCAATGTTGGTAGCAAACTTTTGATGGAACTTCTCGCGCGTAAGGCAGCAGTTCGCGCACTTGCACGTAAACGAGAGGACGTCGAGCGGTTGAAAGCGCGGAGTATTGAGGCCGTACAGGGAGATATAAGAGATAGGGAAAGCATTCATGCCGCCATGCAAGGAGTGTCGCATCTGTATATTTTAACGCCCAGTACTCCACAGTTACCAGAGAGCGAGGGTATGCTTGTCGATGAGGCAAAAAAAGCAGGGGTACAGCATATTGTCAAACATTCCGCACTCGGTGCCGACGTAAATGCCATTTGTCCATTTACCCGCATTCACGCACAGGCCGAGGAAACAATACAGGCATCCGGGATTCCGTATACCTTTTTGCGTCTCAACTCCTTTATGCAAAACTTTGTTCCCTCACATGCAGGCTCGATTGCCGCACAGGGAACATTTTACGAGCCACTTGCCGATGCACGCATTAGCCATGTCGATACACGCGATATTGCTATCGCGGCTGCCAACGTCCTCACCGAGACCGGACACGAGGGACGCACATACGATATTACTGGGCCGGAAGCACTCACCGATACACAAATAGCTGAGAAACTCTCAACACTGCTCGGTACACAGATTACCTATACACCTGTGCCTGACGAAGCTTTGCGCCAGCAACTTTTGTCAGCACACCTCCCTGACTGGTATGCTGATAGCCTTGTCAAGCTGTATCAATTCAACCGTCAAGGTGGTGGCGCACCCGTCACACCTGACCTTGAGCACCTTATACGCCAAAAGCCTCGCACAATGGATGCCTATCTACAAGAAAATAGAGCTGCATTCCAACTGTAGGGGTCTAATTCTATTACACCCTTTAACAAATTAGCGTAGGAACAAAAGTCATGTGGAATTGGGTGTGCCAAGCGGACCCATACAGGAATGTGATTGTCGTTACGCCATGTAAAATTCCTGTACGGGTCCGCTTGAGCGCACCCTTGCATCGTTCTATTACTAAACAGTTAATACAACTTTACCGCGTGTCTTATGCTCACTGATGGCTTTATGCGCCGCCGCCACTTCTGTCAAGGGAAAACTATCGTCAACCGTGACATGTACCTGTCCAGAAGCCATGTAGCGTAGTAACATGGAACTGGCTCGCATCTGATCCGCGAGGCTCTGTATATTCGTGTTGTAGCCAACAATGCTCAAGCATTTGGGAATCAACATTTGCGTGACAACCGGAGTCACTGCACCCGTCAATGTGCCATAGACGACCATTCGCCCCTTGGGTGCTAGGCAGCCAAGACTTTGCTGTCCAATCTTGCCACCAATAGTCTCCAGAACAATATCTACTCCCTGTCCCTGTGTCGCTTGCATCACCTGCTCAACCCAGTTCTTCTCACTGGTTCGTACTACAGCATCGGCACCCTGTGTACGAATAAAGGCTTCTTTGTCCACGCTTGTCGTTGTCCCGATTACCATACTCGCTCCCATGAGTTTCGCCAGTTGGATTGCCAATGTCCCAACGCCACCAGCCGCCGAATGTATCAATACACGTTCACCCTGCTGAAGACGAGCAGCCTTTTCCAATGCGAGATAGGCGGTTTGCCCTTGCACGGGAACCGCTACCGCCGCCGCGAAACTTACCTCGTCAGGTAGTGGAATCACGAGCGTGGCATCAGCCACCGCGTATTCGGCGTATCCCCCATCTACAAGCGATACGACACGTGTCCCCTTGCTCACTGTCGAGACATCTGATCCCACCTCTTCGATGACACCCGCAGCCTCAAACCCTAATGTTAATGGTAAAGGCGCAAGGTTCTGATAACTGCCATCACGTTGTCCTATATCCGCGTAGTTGATGCCTGCCGCCGCGACCTTGATTAACACCTGACCTTTGTCGGGTGTGGGACGCGTTATCTCTTCCACATTCATCGCCTCAAGACCACCACGTTGATGAACTCGGATTGCCTTCATGAAATATATCCTTTCACTCTATCAAATAGTGATAAGATGGCTACCTTCATCCTTCGGAGAAGGATGAAGGTAGCCATCTTATCACTATCACTTACAAGCGTTGGCGTTGCTCTTGCGATGCGTGTTGTTGCGCGTCTGTCTGCGAAAACAACTCCATTGCAATAGGGTCAATCACGGTTCCGGTGCGTGTATATCTTCCGGCAGGTTGACCTGCTTTATGGTTGCGCATAATCGAAACCAACCAGCCCGCGCTTGTCTTTGTGCGTTCTAGCTGTTCTTCCGCGCCCTGTGCGCGTTGCAAACGTGTAATCAGATTATTCAATGTGCCAGCAACCGACCACAATACATTTTCTGAGGTAAGCGGAACTCGCGCACTCAAATCACCATTGGCAACACGCGTCTGTGTTTGCAAAATCATATTGATGCTTTGATCCAATTGTACCTTTTGCTGTGCCATAACCTCTGCCTGCTCGGAAAGATCACGCTCAAGTCGCGCAACCTCTTCCGCCTGATCTCGTTCACGTAACGCCCGTTGGAGGCTACTGACCCACAAAAAAGAAATGCCAGCCGTTGCACCTTGCACGACTGCCGGCAAGACGACGCCTTGTACAAACACGAGAGAAGCAGGAATGGCGTTAAACCCAGGAGAATAGGGCATGAATTTAATCGCGAAAAAACAGAAGATCGTACTCAAAATCGCGAATAGAAAAACTGAACTCGCAGGAAGTAAAGCTGCTGCAAGCAAGGTGGGCAGAATCAGTATTGAAAAAGATGAGATAACTTGAAAGCTCAAACCGGTGGGCGTTGTAAAAAGATTTATCATGATTCCTATGGCGTGAACCAGCACCAAAATCAAACCTGCCCAGAACACAGAGCCACGATGGTTGAGCACCATTGCGGCACCAATTGTGATAAAAGAGACAATCAGCACAATCAATAAGGCAGGATTAAGACCCGCAAAAGCAGAAGGGACAGAGCCGAAGTTGAGAAAAATCAGAATAAAAATAACAATGCTTGTCAGGCGTCCTTGTCGTGCGATTTCGCGTACCCCTATCTAACTGTCTGAACTGTCATGTTTTTCGTATCATGCTAATATAGGTATACAACGCCCGTCAAATATTATGCAATGTCTATAGTACTCTTCCTCAGAATATTAATGGTATTTTTATGCTCGTTGTCCATTTTATGAGCTTTATTGACCAAAGACTTTGCTTGCTAGCACTTGAATAAAATATAATGAGAGGTGTATCTGTTGAATGACGAACCTCAACACATGCACATACAGAAAGGACACTGTTCGATGAGTCTCAATTTAGCAACGATGCTTGCGGAAACGAGCAAACGTAAACCTGATCATACCGCTCTTATCTTCGACGATTTCAAGATGACATACAAACAACTGGATGCGGCCTCAAATCAGTTTGCGAATGCTCTTACTCGTGCTGGTATCCGACCTGGGCAAAAAGTGGCCCTTATGTTGCCTAACATTCCACAGTTCGTCGTCTGCTTCTACGGTATCGCTAAAGCAGGTGCGGCTATTGTTCCACTGAACGTGTTACTCAAAGCACCCGAAGTTGCCTATCACTTGCAGGACAGCGATGCCGTGATGCTGATTGTCTGGGAAGGTTTCGCAGCCGAAGCTGTGAGCGGCTACCAACAAACGGAGACATGTCATGCTCTTGTGATTGTTAATGCTCCAGGTTCAAACGTCGTACCTGACGTAGAAGGCGCAACCAGCCTGAACGCAATGATGGCCAATGCCGCCACTACCTTTGACATGGTGCCAACAATGCCCGATGATACCGCCGTCATTCTCTACACAAGTGGCACAACGGGTAGACCCAAAGGGGCTGAACTGAGCCACTTCAACCTGTTCTTTAATGCTCGTACCTCAAAAGACTCGCTTGGCATTGATTGGCGTGATGATGATGTCGGTCTGGTTGCCTTGCCACTCTTTCATTCCTTCGGCATCAGTTCTGTTATGAACGTCCTGATTACCGTTGGTGCAACACTCACCCTCATGGCTCGCTTTGAACCTGTAAAAGCCTTTGAGCTTATTCAACGTGATCGTGTGACAACGTTCGCTGGCGTGCCGACCATGTATATCTATCTGCTGAACCATCCTGACCGCAAGAAGTACGACTTGTCGAGCCTGCGAACCTGTATCAGTGGTGGTGCTGCTAACCCCGTTGAGGTGTTACAAGCCTGGAAAAACGAGTTTGGCGTCACCATCCTGGAAGGCTACGGCCTCTCTGAAACATCCCCAACGGCGTCGTTTAATGTCCTCTTCAAGCCCACGAAACCCGGAACAGTTGGCTTGCCTGTATACGGTGTCGAGATGCGCGTGGTGAATGCCAACGATCAGGAAGTTCCAGTCGGTGAGGTTGGCGAAATCGTCATTCGCGGTCATAATGTGATGAAGGGCTATTATAAGCGACCCGACGCAACGTCTGAGGCTATCCGCGATGGCTGGTTCCACAGTGGCGATATCGGCAAAATGGACGAGGAAGGCTATTTCTCAATTGTTGATCGCAAGAAGGACATGATTATCCGAGGTGGCTTCAACGTCTACCCACGCGAAATTGAGGAGGTGCTGTACGAGCATCCGGCGGTGTCAGAAGTTGCGGTCGTCGGTATGCCTGATGCGAACATGGGCGAAGAGGTCAAAGCCTTCATCTACTTGAAACCCGGCACTACTACAAGTGAAGAGGATATTCGCGCCTTCTGTAAAGAGCGTGTCGCAGCCTACAAATATCCGCGCACCATTCAGTTTCTGGATGCACCGTTGCCCAAGAATGCGACGGGAAAAATCCTGAAACGCGAATTACGAACCATGTAGGATTAATGATATATGATGAAACAGGCCATTAGCTCCGCCAATGGCCTGTTTCATCATATATCATGGTCTTGTGCCATGATGTGGGCGTCCCAGTTGTTGTGGCAACAACGCATAGGCATCATGCACCCATTCACATAGGAGCGGTCTCGTCCCTCTAGGATCGATAATCTCCTCGATAATGAAGCGTTCGGCTGTACGAAATGGCGACCGTACCGCGTCCAAACGTCCACGAATCTCCTCAAATAGTGCCTTCGGGTCCTCGCTCGCATCGAGTTCACTACGATAGGCGGCCTCGATTCCTCCCTCGACAGGAAGCGAACCCCAATCGGCAGAGGGCCATGCATAGCGTTGTGTAAAGCTGTGTCGATTGGTCATACCTGCTCCACCAACACCAAAAACGCGCCGAATAATCACCTCTGCTGCTGGCACTGTGGCTTGATAGACCGCCGAAATTGCACGTACTCCATAGCGAATCGTGCCTCTGCGTTCTGCCTCGCGTCCAATCGCTAACCCAGGCTGGTCGGTCAGCGTCACAATTGGTAGGTGAAACGTTTGACACAAGTCAACGAGTCGAATCATCGCATCGGCACCCTCAACTGTAAGACCACCACCACCCATATAGGGATCAGCGGCCACGACACCAACTGGATGCCCATCGAGTCGCGCAAGAGCCGTCACCGTGGCGCGACCATAGCGTGCAAGCTCAAGGACCGAACCTTCGTCAAAGATAGCTGCCAGGATTGGTCGAATACGATAGGGACGCCGTGTATTGCGCGGAATTGCTGATAGCAGCGCTTCATCACGACGCGTGGGCGGGTCAGTGCTTGCCTGTACAGGTGGTAGTTGAAAGACATTCTGTGGCAAGTACGACAGAAATTGGCGCATCAATGTAAACGCTTCTTGCTCGGTTTGCACAATGGCATCGACCGCTCCGCTAGTTCGATGAATTGCCACTCCGCCTAACTCTTCTTTTGTCAGGTCCTCGCCCATACCAGACTTCACAACGGGCGGTCCCGCCACAAACAATTGCGCGATACCCTCAATCATCACAGAAAAATGTGAGGCCGCCAAACGTGCCGCCCCCAATCCTGCCACCGATCCTAGACATGCGGCAGTGACAGGAACAAGACTCAGGTTGTCTACAACATAGTTCCAGCCAGGATTTGCTGGCACATAGGTAAAGCCATGTTGCTCAAGCATTTTCACACTTCCACCACCACCCGTTCCATCAACCAGCCGTACAAGTGGGAGTTGCAAGCTATTGGCGAGTTGCTCTGAGTACACCTGTTTCCCAATAATCGCGGCATCAGCGGCACCACCGCGCACCGTAAAATCATCGCCCCCCACCACGACTTTACGACCCTCAATGCGTCCTGTACCAAACACAAAATTCGCTGGACGAAATGCTGTCAACAGTCCATCGTCATTATACTCACCTGTTCCGGCAAGTGTCCCCGTTTCATGAAATGTATCCGCATCAAGCAGCAGCGCGATACGCTCTCGTACTGTTAACCGACCCTGCCTGTGATGCTTGGCGATTTTTTCGGGTCCACCCATCGCCTGTGCCAATTGTTCGCGTTGATGCAGTTCGTCGAGTTCCGATTCCCATGTCATACTATCATCTTTCTGAACTTTCTTAGAGAAGAATTCGCCTTACTATTCTACTCCAAAATAGGTATCCGAAAGAAAAAATTCATGCAATCCAATTTCAAATACTCATCGTAGTATAGGGTGAGAAGGCGATGAAGACTGCTGAGAGAACCTTAGCACAGTCGAGTGTATCGTACATAGATCGAATTTCTCACGTAAGCGTAAATCGCGTTTACGTTGCACTTGGGGAAGTGCCTGTTTTCCTACTTTTTGAAAAGCATACAGTGCGTATGCATAAAGAACTTTCACCGTCATGGAAGGATGTACCATCATGCAGAAGTCCGAACAAGCCATCACAGAAGCATCGAAGACTCAGAAGTCACGTCGTAATCTCCTTAAGGGTGCCGTAGCAGGTGCAGCCGGAGTTACAGGTCTTGCAGTGGCAGGAAGCACTTTGCTCTCACGGCAAGGGGTTCATGCGGCAGCAGCCACATATGACACGAACTGTGTCACACCTATCGCTGATATTCTTACCATTGCTCGTACCGCCGAGCGTCTCGCCGTTACTTTCTACACCAACGGTTTAAATCATGCTGACCGACTTGGCATCTCTGGTGCTGACAAACAGTATATTCGCGCCGCCCTGATCGAAGAGCAAATTCACGAAAACTTCTTCGCCAGTGCAGGTGGCAAATACCTTGCAAGCACCTTTAGTTTCCCACATGGTGAAGAGACGTTTGAGGACCTCAAGCTCTTCATTGAAACGCAGCAGCAACTTGAAGGCGTTTTCGACTCAGCCTTCCTCGCAGCCGTCAAGGAATTTGGTCTGCAAGGCCATCCTGAGTTGTCACAGGTCGCCGCTCAGATCGCCTGTATTGAATCCGAGCACCGCGCTCTTGGTCGTGCCATTGGTGGTTATGTGCCAGCCGACAACTGGGCATTCACGCCAGTCCTGATCGGCAAAGTTGGCGATGCACCTGCCCTCGTCGCCAAAGCTGGCTACCTCAGCCCTAAGAAGGACAACTCCTACACCTATCACCAGGTCAGCACCGACGATGAAGGCGTGATCTACCGCTCACCATTCGCCGTCGCCTGCAAATAGCGAGTTATTGAAGAGAACGAGTTCAATTGGAAAACGGGACGACTCCTGGAGTCGTCCCGTTTTCCAATTGAACTCGTTCTCTTCCTACTCCCCCATATGCTCCATCCAATAATGGTGCGTCTTCGCAACCACCGTAATCACATTCTTGATCTCTTTTTCAACTCCGAAGTTTGGGCCAACAGGCAAAAACAGCGTCGCCCCTTCACGGCGCACACAGACATTTTCTACGATGATGGCACGCAAGAGCCAGAGGGCCATCTCTTCGTTGTCGCACTGCACACCAATCCAGCCTAGCCGCTCGCTACGTACAATCGGTAGCCCCGTCACAAGGCGTAGCCCACGTTCAATCTCGGCAAGCACACGTTCGTAACCTACCATATCAGCCCGTACTTCATCTGGTGGGACAGGCTCTAGCAGCGTATCACGATGTGGAGGACCACCAGCGAGCGCGAGGTCACAAAAGCTCGTCCACATCTCGTTCCAGGCAACTTGCCCATCTTCCGCATAGTGCATGGGAGCAGTACCCATCGGAGCAGCACTCACCTTTTGACCACCTTGATAGCGTGGCGGCAGAATACTGGACGCACGCTGCTCCGTAGTGCGGTCCTTTACTTCAGCATAGCTCACAGGAGGAATGTAGACATCTGTATCGAGCCAGTTCAACTCTACGATCTGACCACCAACGATTGTGAACGTCTCCGCTGGATCACTCCACGTCACATACTCGCCTTCAGACAGTTCTGCAAAGACGGCGGCGAACACTGGACGACCAGCAATTCTGCGCTCTAGTACGTCAGTGTGTATCCTCTTTGCTCTCGTATTCCCTTTCAGGCTCACATCAATCTGATAACCTAGTAGCTCTGCTCTCGTGTGAATAATAAGCGACCCAATGTTCCCCCCAATGTCCAGCACAACATGTCCAGGCTGAATCCGTTTCTCATATTTCTCGACCATCAGCTTTTTTTCTCCTCTCAGTAGAGCAAACAAAGAGCTCGGCAGTTCCAAACCACCGAGCTCCCCTGAACCATTTTACGAATAGCAGTAGCTTGTGCATCTGCCCCTAGGCTGGCTCTGACCCTACAGGATGAGGTATGCTTTGATAGCCACCGAATGGAGTTCCCAGATATGGGAAATGATCTTGATAACGGACACCATCTGGAATTTGTGGTGGGTTGAACTGGTCGATTGCTCCTGCCGCTTTATCTGGTGTAAAGCTAGGATCAACCAACGGGATGGTAGCACCTGCGAGTGCTCGTAGCTCGACGGTCGTTGTGTCATCGAAGACACGACGGCCATTCGGGAAGCCAGCCAGGTCACCACCCAGGATACCGAGAATGTTCGGTTTCGCCGATGGCGGTATTGCCATGTTCAGTCGTATAAAATCAGCCTGAGTCGGCCCTGTATAGTTCTGGAAACCCTTAATGATGCCAGCGGGAATGCCAGTGAGTAAGATTGCTTCGATATCCGCACGGGGCTTAGCGTAGGCAGCCAGATGAGGGAAAACTCCCGGATAGAGGATTGGAAGCAATGCTGACACCTCAGGATGCGCGTAGTACTGCGCAAACTGTTTGTCATTATAAGGAGATTGCGAGTTCCAATAGTCCTTTTTGCCTAGAGGGATGATCACCTCATTAATCAATGGCTCGGCGAGTCGTGAGACCTGTATCCATGGTCCGTTCTCATCAATCCCACCGTCGTACTCACGCACGATGGCTTTACGTCGGCTTGCGGAAGCCCAGACGCCAATCACTGAGTTGCGAGCCATTGGGTCTGTAGGAGTAGAGCCGTCCTTTGTCAGAAACTTCTTGGGGACCTGAATCGCGATGGTGTGAATGTTGAGTCCCTGTGTATCATTGACTCCTGTTGTGGGAGAGGTAGAAATGAGATGCAGATTCTGGAATGGGCGAAGGGCCAGGAGGTCGAAGGCTCCGCCAAGGTCCACATAGAACCCCTCTGCTCGCTGTCCGGCGAAAACAACTTCCCCACTTGAAAGTTTGTGAACGGCCATATCCGCCAGTCCTTCATAATTCGGCGTGGAGCGGATGCCGACATTGCAAGGAGGAGAAGACAGATCGCTTCCCAGGAGGGTCGCGTGACCGTCCTCGTCAACTCTTCTCACAGAATAGAATTGTGGCCTGTTAAAATTTGGGCTGTCGATTGATGTGATCTGACCGGTATTGTACAGAAAAGAGTTAGGGTTGCGTGTCTTTGTTTCAAAACGAAACTCATAGACAACGTCCGCTTTCCCATCACCGTCATTGTCGATGTTGATCTTATAGAGGACATCATCGCCAAATTCAAAGAAATTTGGGCCACCTGATGGCTCTTGTAGAGGCACATAGTTGCTGATCAGAGTGACGGTATCAGGCTTATCGGGGCTGACAAATGCATACGTATCTGTATTATCAGCAACGGGGTCTTTGGACGTTCCGGGCGCTTCGCGGTGTGATGACATTAATTTACCTCACAATACATTGAGAATTTCTCAAATTTGCACTACATACATGACTAGTGTGCAGAACTCATAATTTGGTTTACCAGAGTAGGGTTGTTGATAACAAACTCGTTCTCGCCAACCATCAAACTCATTTTGCCGCTTTTTACATCTGAAATGTAGAGTGTGGCAGAGCCGCTTGCGGCAACTTCTGTGCTTGCGGACCCTGCGGCACTCGCACTCTGAAGCTGCTTACCAGCCAGTGCTGTTACGCCAGCGACAGCGGCAACGCCAGCAGAGGTCGCCCACAACATCGCGCGTCGTGTCATTTTCGCCATGATAAGTTCCTTTCTTTCGTGGGGCTATTCTCTCGATAAAATGTAGTAATACTATCTCTCATGAGAGAATAAAGAAGTATACGACTGCTTACCGTCCTCTTCTCAGTTGAGGAAGATGGCCTATGGTCGTTTGATACCATAGAGAGTATAGATGAAAACGAATATAGAAAGAAGTGCGAAGCGGTTGTGATTTGGTTAAAATCCAGTGATGATTTCTATTGTATGTGAAGGTTTCTCTCAAAAAACAATATATCACTATTTTATGTAACCACTATCCGTGTAAAAAATATGTAACCATAGTCTATTTTCGTGTGTGCAAAAAGCTATAGAGCAACGATTTTTACGAAGCACTCCCTTATCAGCTATACTATGTGCAATATCTTCTTTCTTTGCAATGCCATAAGGATGTACCCCATAACTATTATGAAGCAGAATGAGAGCAACATTGAAAGGCTAGCCGTTATGCAAAAACAGCAACCGAGCCATATAAGGGGAAGTATTACGGCAAATATCGCGGTCCTGTTCTTCGGTCTTGCTGGCGTGCTGGGAAAATTGAGTGTCTTACCATCACCCCTGATTGTGCTTGGGCGTGTCGTCTTTGCGGGTGCTGTGCTTCTTATTGTCTGCCTGTTGCAACGTGTATCATTACGTCCCAAACGATGGCGTGACGGTGTGCTTCTGGTTGCGCAAGGCGCGTTGCTTGCTCTACACTGGACCGCCTTTTTCCAATCCATCAATGTCTCTAATGTCGCTATTGGCTTGCTCTCCTTCTCCAGTTTTCCTCTTTTTACCGCCGCCTTAGAACCGCTACTGCTCAAACAACGTCCCAGTCGTATACAAATTGTTGCTGCCCTCCTTATTCTTCCAGGAATTTACCTGTTAGTGCCATCATTTACACTTCAGAATCGTACCACTCTCGGCGTCGCGTGGGGGCTACTCGCAGGGGCAACCTTTGCTCTACTCTCAGTCGCCAATCGTTGGTTGAGTCGTAGCTATCCAAGCCTCACCATCAGCCTCTACCAGGATGGCATAGCTGCAGTCGTATTATTGCCTGCTCTCTTTCTCACACCATCAGCAGCACTGTGGACACTGCATGAACTCTTGATTTTGCTCATACTAGGCGTCATCTGCACCGCGTTAGCTCATACTCTTTTTATTGCCAGCATGAGGAACATCACCGCTCAATCAGCCAGTCTACTCGCCAGCCTCGAACCCGTTTGGGGCATCCTCTTTGGCATCCTCCTCCTTAGAGATATCCCCACGCTTATAACTTTATTTGGTGGTGCCATCATCCTTTGTGCGACTGTATTACCCACACTCGTAAACAAAATTTCCAAAAGCGATAGGGTGCGCTAAAGCGGACCCGTACTGGAGCGAAGAGGATATTCCAGTACGGGTCCGCTTTAGCGCACCCTATCGCTCGCAATGCCAGTCCAGTACGGGTCCGCTTTAGCGCACTCATCGACTGGTCTAGTGGTATAGACATATTGACAATCATCGTTACCACAGCATATAGTATAGACAGCACCTGTAATACATCTCCAGCACAAAGAGAGGAAACGTTGTTTATGATAGAGGCTTCTCATTCAACACCACGAACACATATGCTACAAGAAATATATGAGCAACCAGTAGCTATACAACGTACTCTGAGCAACACGCTCGCTGCCGTTCAACAGGTCACGTCAGAAATAAAACAGCGTGGTATACAACTTATTTTGCTTGCAGCTCGTGGCACATCCGACCATGCGGCTCTTTACGCTCAATATCTTTTTCAATATGTGAATGGTATTCCTGTTGCCCTTGCAACCCCTTCTCTCTTCACGTTGTATGGAGCATCGCTACAATTGAAGCACACACTTGTTATTGGCATCTCGCAATCAGGCGAGTCTCCTGATATAGTTGAAGTTATTATACAAGCACGCCTAAAAGGAGCACTCACCGTTGCCATCACAAATCATGATGAGTCTGTACTCGCAACAACGGCTGAATACACATTACTGTGCCACGCAGGTCCCGAACTCAGTGTTGCCGCAACCAAAACCTACACGACCACATGTGCCGTTCTTGCGATGTTGTCCGCATATATGATAGGCGGTGACATATTGCAGGACAGCATAGAGCAGATTCCAGAGAGTGTAACGGCGGCGTTAAAAAGCGAAGAACATATTATGCAGGTTGCGGCACGCTATGTCTATGCACGTGACTGTGTTGTGCTAGGTCGTGCCTTTCAATATAGCACTGCTCGCGAGACCGCTCTGAAACTGGAAGAAACGTGTTACGTTGTCGCGACCCCCTTCTCCAGCGCCGATTTTCGGCATGGACCTGCTGCACTCGTCGAGCGTGGTTTGCCTGTTATCGTCTTTGCCCCACCCGGAAGAACCAGTGCTGATTCGCTTGCACTTCTGCATTGGCTTCACGAACACGGGGCGGACAGCCTCGTTATCGGGGAAGAGGAACAACTTTTAGAACTGGCAACAACCCCTGTGCCGCTTGCTTTACCCTCGTTTGCCGATAAGACGGCTTATAGAACATCTCGGAGTAACGATGCCGCAAATGCAATAGGGACATGTATTGCAGAACTCCTCGCACCATTTGCGTATATCGTTCCTGGTCAACTCCTGGCTCAACACATTGCTTTACAAAAAGGGTTAAACCCCGATCAACCACGTAGCTTATCGAAAGTTACACGCACAATGTAAAGGAGTCGGCAATACATGTCTGAACATTCATCAATTGGCTTAGAGCTTTTCTGGCAAGAGGCTATTACGATACTCGAACGCATCCATTCCACACAAACAGAAGCCATTCATAGAGCTGCACTTCTCTTTGCTGGTTGTATCGAGAACAATGGAGTCATACAGGCATACGGCACAGGCCATTCACGGTCCGTTGTGATGGAACTATCAGGGCGTGCAGGTGGACTTGTCCCCATCAACCGCATCGACCTGGAAGACCTCGCCCTCTACGCTCACTGGCCGCTCGCGAAAGTACGCAACCCAGATATTGAACGCGATGAAGAGGCGGGAAAAGCAATAATGAGTTGTTATGCCATTGAGTCACAGGATGTTTTTATGATTGCCTCTCACTCAGGCGTGAATAACGCGATTATCGAGGTTGCACAACAGGTAAAAGAGCAAGGTCATTCATTAGTTGCCATCACATCCCTCAGCCACACACTCCAGGCACAATCGCGCCATCCTTCTGGCAAGAAACTTTACGAACTTGCCGATGTCGTCATTGACAATTGCGGGCCATACGGCGACGCTCTACTAAACTTGCCATCTGGCGGTAAAGCCTGCTCTGTTTCATCCCTAGGTGCTATTCTCATCGCGCAGATGCTTACCGCCGAGACAATCCACGAATTGCTTGCGCGTGGCATAGAGCCACCTGTCTTCGTTTCATACAACGTCCCCGGTGGCATTGAACAAGGCGAAAAATTGCTGAAACACTATGCAGGACGCGTGAGATGACAATTTCGTAGGGACCACGTTTACGGCGTCCGAGGCGCAATTTATTGCGCGAGACGCTTCATATACGTTTTATCATTGAAATTATATGCGATAAATCGGACATGGACGCCGTAAACGTGGTCCCTACGAAATTGTCACCTTCACAACCTTCGTAGGGCGTTCAACGCGCAAACGTGGGTCTGCAAGCTCATCTATGCCAAAATTGATAAGCGAGAGGCCAGCACCGAGGACCGCAATGCAGGCTCCGGGCGGAATAAACCACCACCACAGCCCACCACCTAATGCGCCTGCTTGCTGTGCCCAGTAAAGAATACTGCCCCAACTGGGAATCGTACCATCTCCAAGTCCGAGAAATTCTAGGGCAGCCCATGTCAGTACAACATAGATCGTCGTGCTCACAAATCCTGCCACGACCAGCCCAATTTCGTTCGGGAAGATTTCAAAGAAGATGATGCGCCATGTATGTTCACCGCTTGCACGCGCCGCCGTAACAAATTCACGGCTTCGCATCGACAGTGTTTGTGAACGTAACACACGTGCCTGCCATGCCCAATTTGTAAATACAATGACGAGCGATATTGTCAGAGGACCACGCGGAAAGTATGCCGCCAGTACAATCGCCAGGGGCAATGCTGGAAGCACAAGCGAGACGTTCGTAAGCAGGGTAAGCAAGTCATCGATCAAGCCGCCAAAATACCCACCGACGAGACCCACCACGACGGAAAGCAGCGTGACAAGCAATCCTGTTCCCAGGCCCCAGAAGACGCTGGTGCGCGTGCCATAAACCAACTGGCTAAAGATATCTTCTCCCACCACTGTTGTCCCCAATAGATGTGCCGCCGAAGGTGGTGCAAGAAACAAGCGTGATGTTGCATTCGGGTTAATTGTCATAAAGAATGGTCCCACAAGACCAACTACGATAAAGAAACCGACAATGGCACAGCCTGCCGCCATCTTGCGATTCGTTGTCATCGAACGCCAGGTTGCACGCAGAACGTCTATGACACGCGCGTACAACGGTTCATCGGGTGTAAGCGCGATAGGAGCAATATTCATTGTACGTGGCCCTTCCTGGATACTCATAACTATGCACTCCTTTCCTGGCGTACACGAGGGTCAAGAAACGCGTAGAGCATATCAGCAAAAAAATTTGCGCCCAGCACTGCGAGTGTGATAATCAGGAAAATACTCTGTACCATCGCGTAATCTTGCTGGTTGACCGCCTGGAGAAGTGCATAACCAATACCCGGATAAGAAAATACCATTTCGGTAAGCAATTGACCGCCGACAATCGCACCAATAGCAATGGCGAAACCTGTAATATTTGGTAACACCGCATTCCGGGCTGCATACCACAACATCACACGTCCCTCCGTCAGTCCTTTGGCCTTTGCCATCAGCACATAATCCTCTGAAAGTGTGGTAATCATCGAATTGCGCATCGTCAACATCCATCCGGCTAAAGAAGAGATAATCAGTGTCAATGCAGGTAAAAAGGCGTGTTGTATCACACTGCCGCTATAATCCAACGTCCATCCCGGATCAATATTTGCTGCATCATAACCTCCCGACAAAGGGAACCAACTCAGCAGAAATGAGAAGATGTACAGTGTAATCAGTGCTAGCCAAAAATAAGGAATTGCGGAAAGAAAATTCATTACGGGCGAGAGAACTGTATCAAGAAGCGTGCCGCGTTTCCATGCAACAAGAATGCCCAGCATACAACCAACAACGAAGCTAATTATAACGGCAACCCCGCCTAACATGACCGACCAACCAATATCTTGCCCAATGATTTTCAAGACAGGCGTAGGAAAATACTGAATGGAATTACCGAGATCGCCGTGGAGCAAATTGCCCAGATACTTGAAATATTGTAACCACAAGGGGTCCTGTGTGTTCAGACCAAACATCGCCGCCAGCGTTTGTCGCATAGCTGGCGTCACATATCCCTTGGTTGACATCTTGCCCACAATTGCTGAAACAGGGTCTCCAGGGGCCAGACGCGGAATGAAAAAGTCGAGCGTAACAGCTATCCAAATAGCAAACACATAAAACGAAATGCGGCGCAACACATGGCGCATGATAGAACTCCTCTTGCAAATGAATTTTGACAACCAAATATGGGAATTTCCCTCGGTAGGGGCAGCAATTCATTGCGCCCAAAGATGGGTTGGGTGGGGTTCGCGTTGTCACGAGAGGCGTTGGGGGAACGTTGCCCTGCTGCCCATCTTTGGGTGCAATGAATTGCTGCCCCTACCGTCTCCTCGCTACTTCGCGGATGCACCAATTATACATCCTGGGGGTGGGGCGATGGGGCGACGCATCGCCGCCAATGCATTGTCCCATTGCCCCCAGGACGTAATCAATCGGTCCCTACACAGGCTGTAGATGCAGGATTACCTGCTCATAGTCGGGACCTGTGTTCGGGCTGCCACTGGAATACGGATTGTTTGCATCGGGCCAACCCGTAAAGTGCTTGGTAGAATACTCGTCATAATCAGCACCCGTCCACAATGGAATGAATGGCTGATTCTCGACGAAAACCTTCTCGATACCCTGGATCGCCTGCTTTTGCACTGCCGGATCGGAAGTCGAAGCATACTGTGTCAGATACTTATCGGTTGTAGGATCGTTCCAGGCAACAAAGTTGAACTTGCCCTGACCGATCTGGTTGCTATTCAAGTACTGATTGTACAGGTAGTAGGGCGTTGGACCACCAACCATACCGCAGAATTGCAACTGATAGTTATACTTTCCATCGGTTCGCAGCGTATAGTAGTTGTCCTCACCAACGGTGACGTTTTTGATTTCGATGCCAACTGCTTTGGCTTGATCCGCGACCAGTTTCGCCGCCGCGTTCCAGTCGGAATAAGAATCAACGCTTCTCAGTGTAAGTGAAAGACGCTTCCCATTTTTCTGGTAGATACCATCCGAGCCTTTTGTATAACCCGCATCGGTCAGGTACTTCTGGGCCTTTGCGGTATCTGCCGTCGATGGAAGGTTTGCGTATTGTGTGTCTAACCAGTCTTTCGCTGTGGGTAGCACCAATCCGGTCATACTACCGGGAGGTTCCAGACCAGCCGTTGCCTGTCCAGCTATCGCGGTACGATCAATTGCGGTACTTAGAGCGAGACGAACAGGCAAACCGGCAGCGCCACCAATCACTGCATCTTTTTGATTTGGACAGATAGAGTACAGGTTGACGGCATCCATGAAGAGATGATTATGGGCCGGGTCCTTCGCCACAAAATCCTGCTGAAGCGTCGGCGAAAAGTAACCTGCCCAGTCTACATCACCCTTCGGCAACGCTAATTGCAGAGTCGAATTATCCTTATATTCAGGGAAACGTACCTCGTCGATCTTCACTTTGTCTGCTTGCCAGTAGCTCGCATTCTTCTCATACACCGCGAGGTCGGGTTGATAGCCTGCCTTTAGTGTGAATGGACCAGTGCCTACAGGCGTATCCGTCAAGTACTTGGTTGGGTCGCCAACCGAGCCGAAGATGTGTTTGGGGATGATATAAACATGCCCCGCAATCGTGACAAGGACGGGGGGATATGCCTTTTGGAAGGTCATTACAACCGTATTTGCATCGGGCGCGGACACATCCTTGAGAAAACTCCATACGCCACTACTATCCGCCGCCGGATATTGCTTCATGGTGTTGAAGGTAAACGCCACATCATCTGCCGTAAATGGCTTTCCATCATTCCACTTGACATTTTGGCGAATGGTGAACGTGACCTGCGTATTATCACTATTCCATTTGTAGTCGGTCGCCAACATTGGCGTGAACGAGCCTCCGTTGACATTTACAAAATATAACGTCTCATACACAAGACCAAGAATACCCGCGTTTGGATGCCCGTTGTAAGGGTTAAAGCCAGCTTGTGCAAAGTCGTAAGACTGTGTTGCAACCTTAAGTACTGTCTTGCCATTGGCATTTTTGCTGCTGCTATTAGTGCCACCGCAAGCCGTGAAGAGAAGAGAGAAGAGGACAATAAGGCTAAACAAGGCCGCGATGGTCTGCCTTTTTCCTTGAATTCCTAACAAGGGGAAAGCGTTGGGAGTCATATGGGATCTCCTAACTGTGGTGAACATTTTTGCAACACCACGAGAAATAGACAATCGACTTAACTTGTGCATCGGTAAAGGCCATAATTCATTGAGACCATGAACTGCATCACACGATGGTTCCTAACTACACACTCCTTTCTAACAGCTAAAAATTCTTATAACATTTCTGTTTCTCAATTACCTGATGTAAGAAATGTACCTTGTCCTGGCCTATTTGTCAAGACATCTATACCACTATACAGCTATGCAAAGAAAATTGCGTTTTATATGTCTATCAATTATCGTGCAATGGTTCTGTAGGGACCGATGTATCGCATCCTCGTTGGCAAGCGACCGCTAACGAGGAGGCAATAATGCACATTGATGAAATAACACAGGAAGAAAAAAGTGACGATGGGTCGTTGGGTCCGCTTCAGCGCACCCACCACGCGAATGTGCAAGACGTTTTTCTTCCCACACTAGTTTGTTAAAGTTCATCATCGGTCCCTACGATATCTGTAACCGTTCACGCCATGCTTGCGTGGCGAATGCAACCTTTCCACAACAAAGCGTGGCTTGTAGTGTTAGTGCAGAGTCAAAAATAAGCAGGTCAGCATCGTAGCCAGCACACAGTCTTCCCTTACGTGTCGCCACATGTATTGACTCGGCAGGATTAAGCGTGAGCATTCTTACCGCGTTCTGAAGCGAGATACCTGTCATCGAAACTATATTATGCAATGCCTTCTCCATCGTCAGCACACTGCCGGCAAGTGTGCCATCGGCAAGACAGGCAGCTCCATGCAGCACATGGGCTTGTTGGCCTGCGAACTCAAATACGTCCCCTTCAGGCAAACCCGCCACCGATTGTGCGTCTGTCACCACAATTGTACGTTCTGGCCCTAGCATCCTCACAAGCATGTCTACAACGGCAGGATGGACATGCACTCCATCGGCAATCACTTCCCCATAAACCTGTGGAGCCTGAACGATCGCCGCGATTGGCCCCGGCTCTCGATGCAAAAGAGGACGCATTGCATTGAAGCAGTGTGTTGCATGAGTGATACCAAGCTGTAGGGCATCCTGTGTTTGCTCGTAATTCGCATCGGTATGTCCAATGCTCACTGTAACTCCGGCTGCCACAAGCCGACGAATCATTTGCTCTGCCCCTGGTAATTCAGGGGCGAGTGTAACAAGCCGTAAGTGCCCTTTTGTGAGTTCAAGCACAAACGTTGTCTCTCGCTCATCAGGAAGACGTAGCCAGTTAGGTGGATGGGCACCACGCCGTTTCTCGTTAATGTAAGGTCCCTCAAGATGAATCCCTAACGGCTCAGCTCCAACTTTCCCTGGATGCTGCTCAATCGAGGCGACGGCGGTACGCAATTGTTTCTCTGGCAGTGAATCCGATGTGCCAACCACTGCTACTAAGAAAGAGGTCACACCGGTTGTTGGTATCCAACGCGCATACGAAAGTATTTCCTGCATATCCGTTGTGTGGAGATTAAAGCCACCACCACCATGAGTATGCACATCAATAAAGCCAGGCACAATGATCATATCTGAGGCATCAATGACGTGTTTTGCCTTACTTTTGCTCTGTCCAACCTCTTCTATATATCCCCCATCAATCGTGATATCAGCACTGCTTTGATTCAGCGTGGCATCAACCAGACGCGCATTGCGTAACGTAATCCGCATTGAACACCTCTTGTGGAAACAACTCTGTTACTACGTAAAACACTCAAGTGGTCTATACAACATACAAAGTATACCATTAAAACGAAGAAATCTCTATAGCTGTATCTGTCTCAGGTATGTATGCTGTAGGAGGCATAATTCATTACGCCCTTGTCACCCACATAGTGCGAAAAGGGTGTAATGATGCACGTTAAGAAAATCATGTGGATATCCTGTAGGGACCGATTTATCACGTCCTGCCGGGCAATTAACCACCAACGAGGGCGTGATAAATCGGTCCCTACAGCCAACGTATCCAGGTTTAATATTTAACGTGCATCATTATGGCCCCTACAGCATTCTGTGCATCCTTCTGGCTAGCGATGGTTTTGGCAATATACAACATGGACTTGACGTAGAGCAGAAAGTATCGCATGATAGAACATATACAAGTGGTCTATACAAGAAACCAGGAAGAAATGCTATGAGTGCTATTTTCAGAAAAAGCCCCTTACCACGCTACTATCAACTGAAAGAGATTATGCGTGAAAAGATTCGCCTCGGTGAGTGGAAGTCAGGCGACCTCATTCCGTCGGAACGTGAGTTGGGTGAACTCTACGGAATTAGTCGCATGACTGCGCGTCAGGCAATCACTGAACTTGTAAATGAGGGGTTGTTCTATCGCGAGCAGGGCAAAGGCACGTTTGTCAGCCAGCACAAAATTACACAACAACTCATTCATCTTACTGGTTTCACAGAGGATATTCGCGCGCGTGGACAACGCCCAGGCACAAAAGTTCTTTCGGCTGCGATGCGTCCTGCCGATGAAAAGACAGCCGAACGCCTTCGTGTTGAACCTGGACACATGATTTATTGCCTTCAACGTCTGCGTCTCGCCGATGGAGAGCCACTTGCGATCGAGCTATCGCAGCTATGCTTTCCCAACTGTGAACGCTTATTGGCAGAAGATTTTGCCCAGAACTCATTATATCGTACCCTGGAACTGAAATATGGTCTGCCCCTCGTCGAAGCGGAACAAGAATTGGAGGCCAGTCTGGTAGGCGAAGAGGAGGCCGTGGTGCTGAACGTCGCTGTCGGTAGTCCTGTCCTTCTCACACGGCGTACAACATACACTGACCGTGACCAACCTGTAGAGTATGCAAAAGCGACGTATTGTGGCAGCAAATACACATTCTACACAAGCATGAAACGCGAGCAACTGCTTTCTTAAGGTCGTGTTGTCAATATTCATGGAAGGAAAGCGGCTCTGCATGATGCATACAACAGGAATGACCCTCGAAGAGCAGATTGGGCAAGTCTTAGTCGTTGGATTTCATTCAACCACACCATCACAAGCAGTCATTGACCTGATTCAAAAACAGCATGTTGGCAGTATCATTCTCTTCAAACGTAACATCGAGGATGCGCAACAGGTCTACGAACTCACACAGTATCTACAGCGTCTTGCACGCGAGGCTGGGCATCGTTATCCCCTCCTGATAATGATTGACCAGGAAAACGGCATGGTCCGTCGTTTTGGACAGAGCACAACGATTTTTCCTGGCAATATGGCACTGGGCGCGATTGGTTCAGAGGACATTGCCTACGCGATTGCGGAGGCCACCGGGCGCGAACTACGAGCACTTGGCATCAATATGAATCTCGCACCAGATGTAGATGTGAATAATAATGCCGCGAACCCCGTCATCGGTGTACGTTCCTTCGGTGAAGACCCACAGCTTGTCGCGCGTCTCGGTGCTACTATGGTACGAGGGTATTCTGCGGCTGGCATTCTCACCACGCTCAAACATTTCCCGGGACATGGTGATACCGCCATTGACTCACACCTCGCTTTACCCGTTGTCCCCTATACGATGGAGCGACTCGAAGCCATCGAACTACTCCCATTTAGATGTGCAATCGCAGCCGGGGCCGACAGTGTGATGCTTGCGCACATGTATTTACCTGCCTTGATGCAAGAGGAGATGGTGCCTGCGACCATTTCACATACTATCGTGACGGGTCTACTACGCGAGAAACTCGGCTTCACTGGCTTGATTGTCTCCGATTGTATGGAGATGCACGCCCTCTCCGAAAGTGTGGGAACCGAGCAAGGCACGGTCAAAGCATTGCAAGCAGGCATTGATCTGGTATTGGTTTCACACACCTATGCACGACAACAAGGCAGTATTGACGCGATACATGTAGCGATCCGGCAAGGCACCCTTTCCGCGGAGAGGATATGCGATGCCGCAGAGCAAGTCCTCCAACTCAAGGCAAAAACACTTTCCTGGAATACGTTACCAGACAAAAAAGGCTTGACTATCATAGGCAACGAAGCTCATCAACGATTGCGCGATCAAGCCTACGCCCGTTCAACAACATTAGTGAAAAATACTCGTGGACTTCTTCCACTCCACCTGCGACCAGAACAACACCTTCTGCTTCTTTTCCTACAACCCACCGTCTTCAGTGGGGCCGTCGATATCGAATTCCCAGGCGATGCGCTGATAGAGTATGTGCGGAGTCATCATAAGCAAACCGAGAGTCTCACGCTCACTGCTCACTCAACACCGCATGACCGGATACACATGGAGCGAAGCGTCAAAAATGCTGATATCATACTTGTGATAACCGCGAATGCCAACCAGGACTCGTATCAAAGCACAATCGTCCACTCTCTGCTCGAAACAGGCAAACCCGTTATTGGTATCGCGGCATACAATCCCTACGACCTGCTTGCGTTTCCAGAACTCGACACCTATCTCGTCACCTACGAGTATACGCAACCAGCTTTTATCGCCGCCGCTCGTGTCCTCTTCGGCGAAACCCGGCCACAGGGCAAATTGCCTGTAACTCTACTTTGATGCATCCTGTACGTAATCCCATGTTACATCTTCATGTTGCATAAACCACGCCGTTTGTTCGCTCGTTAAAAACAGCCTTGGCATACATAGATACACTATGTGGATGTCGTAAGCTGAAGGTATCCATGAGTCTCCCATCGCGAGTGGAAACCCACGCATTTGGGCAAGAATATCTTTTGATGTAAGCTTGACCACGTGACCTTGCACAAATTGATATGATGAGATGGCACGTTGACGCAACGCTTTCGTTAGCGTTGGGATATGGAGGGAATAATGACCTTCTTCAGCGAGACGAACGACGAGTAGCATTTCATCAATCTCTCGGTATGCTTTACGACCAAGAAACTCATCGCCCGTCTCTATACAACATTGCACAAATGTAGCTTCCACAATACAAGCCGACGAGAGAGGTACCACCACTTCGATCAACAACATAGCAATCACTCCTCCTGAAAAATACACAACGTGTACGACAGAAGAAGATTATGCCAAACAAGAGTGTGGCGTGTCAAATGAATATAAGCAGTTTTCACACGAATTTAACATAATTCTATAATTTTTAATATGAAATATATATGGGCAAGAAAAGAAGGGGTACACTTTCTATCTCAAGCGTACCTCTACATCCACTATATATCCTCAAAAAGCTCACTAACCTGACAACGAAATCCTGGTAAAAGAGGGCTTTCTAGCATGTCATCCTCGGCAAGAGTATTGTAGAGTGCTAGCACTGCGTTTTCGCGCCGATACACTTCGAGGGTTCGGGCTTGCCAATCCACCACCCAATATTCTTTAGCATTACGACGCGAATAGAGCTTGAGTTTCACTTCTCGATCACGGTGTGCGTTTGCTATACCTGGAGAAAGTATCTCAATCACCAGTTCGGGTGACTCGTGCAGTTTGCCATCAGGTTGTAGAGCAGTTTTTAAGCGTTCTCTGCTAATCCATATCACATCAGGAACAACATTCGTGTCATCGGCAAAAATGATGCCCGGTGTGTAATTTGCTTTACCAATATGAGTTTGTTTATTCCATTCTCGCAGCAGAGCCACTATTTGCACACCAACTGACTGATGTTCCCAATCTGGCTGTTTTGACACGTACAACTCCCCATCAATAATTTCGTATCGGTTGCCGTCGTCTGGCAAGTATTCTAGGTCTTTAGTTGTCCAATAGAGCATTGCCATGATTTTTCTCTCCGGTGATGGTGTTTCCGCCTTTATAGTATTGAGACAATTATAACATATCTCTGAAAAAAGGCTCAACAACGATAAAAGTCATAGATGAGGTACAAAGCAGAGGCGGCGCACGTCTAATACCATGCGTATAGAGATAACGCATGTAGTATAAAGGGCACATTGTATAAAATTTATTACAATCAAGATGGAGGGATAGATGATACGACCAGGAATGCCTACTTTTATTCAGGGCTTCCTTTATGGATGTCTTCTTGCTTTTAGCCAAATTCTTTTTGGCGTCCTTATCATTCTTGCAGCAGGTTCATCTGTTGAAGCTGGATACCTAACGCTATTTGTTGTCTGTATCATGCTTTTAATTACAGCATGTATGGCATTTACTTTCGTAGGGATGAAAGCTTCCGAGCGTACAGGGAAAGTTGCAACTGGACGAAACGTTGCAGCGTGGACAGGATTTTGTAACTCTACTCTCTATTTTGGGAGCATATTCATCCTGCTAAGCTCACAGATTGACACGCTTCGCATGAGATCGCAAGCTATTATAGACGGAATAGGTTTGAATTTTCATTATACAAACCTATTCATCATTGTAACCCTGCTTTATATGTCTATACCAATAATCTTATTAACAGTCCTAGCAGGCTTCGGCTTTGGTACTATTGGCGGTAGACTTGGGCAAAAGCGTATACATGTTTCTGGTCAACCTCAATAACAGCGAGATAATATGTTTAGCGACCGTAGTTTTGTTTCCAGTTTTTATAAGCTTCTCTGCCGCGTGGCCTTACCTGATCGGACGGTACAGGGAATGCATATTCGCCCATAGACGATGGAGAAGCAGGGGATGTGAAGCGTGGTTCTTGTGGAATTGCCTGTTGATATGGTATAGCTCTTTGTTGTTCGCGGAGCCGCTCCAGGTCATTCTTTAAGGCACGGTTCCGCAGTTGCTCGATGGCGACAACTTCCGCGTGCCGCTTTTGCTCTGTTTGCTCCACTACCAACCGTTGCCCCTCCTCAAAATGCTGCAATATTTGAATATTTCTTTTCCAACGGCGACTGGAAATAATAGCATAAATCCATTCAGAGGCTAAGAAGACAACAGCAATAACCGCGAGTATCACCTTTGCGACCCAGCTACCCGTAGCACTGGGAATTATGCGGTCAATAAAGAATGATACAATGAGGAAAAGCACGAGGGCAACATGTGTAAGAATAAAGGAAATATAGGGAACAGACTTTGCCGCACCCTCTTGTTTGCGTAGTTCGTTACGCAATAGTGCCATATCTACACGTTCCTGTGATACTTGATTCACTATTTTTTACGCTTCCGTTCTTTGTTTTCGTTCACGAAGTACAAAAAATTCCAATAAACTCGATGAAATAACTATATATAAGTAAATAGGAACATGTCAACAATTGTGGCATAGTACTAAGCAACCTGCGTTAGACGCTTGTGATAAGGAGCCACAAACACGTATAATGAGAGTCCGTGCCAATCAACCGGAATCCATTCAAGAAAGAAGTATATATGTCCTGGCCTCAACGTATCCCACAGGAAACACAACCTGTAAAGAAGCGAAACACACTCTTCAGTAATAGCCTACTCCTACGCAATAAAACACTACTAGCGGTTTCGCTTGCTGTATGTGCCGCCTATTCTGGTGTTGGCATGGTTGGGCCTGTGCGTGTCTTGTATGCCCAATCGCATGGGGCATCGCTGACGATTATTGGTTTGATGGCCTCGGCGTATCTCTTCTCAAATTTTCTGTTTCAGTATCCCGTGGGCTGGCTAGCAGACCGTTGGGGCCGTAAACAGGTGATGTTGCTGGGCCTAATTCTACAAGCTATTCTGTCCGCGATCTATCTGGTTGTAGCTGATCCGCTTACCTTTGTGGTCCTACGCTTCATAGAGGGGATAGGAACAGCCGCCTTATTGCCTGCCGCGCGTGCCTTGATTATTGATGATGTGCCAGCGGAGAAGCAAGGTGAGGCATATGGCATCTTTGGGGCGTTCTTCAATGCCGGCTTCTTACTTGGTCCAGGCATTGGTGGTTTCCTGGCCTCATTTGGCTACTCAGCAGCCTTTATCGGTTCCGTTGTATTTCGTGTTGTTGCCGTTGCCATTGTGCTCTTGATGGTACGTAATACAAAACCAGGACTTGTACAAACATCCACCACAAAACGTCGTTTTTCGTATACTGCTCTCTTCACCGTGCCACTACTGGCGGCGTACCTCATTGCCTTTGGTGACTACCTGTATCTGGGCTTTGATCAAACGCTGATGCCCCTCTGGATGCATGACCATCTTGGGGCCTCAGTGACCCTCATCGGCATCACCTATATGATGTGGGCCATTCCTAATGTCCTTTTATCAGCATTTGGAGGACAGATCGCGGACCGCACACGCTACCGCTCATGGCTGATTCTGGTCTTCGGGCTGGCACAGGTACCGCTCTACTTGATTTACGGCTTCGCCAATACCGCGTTGATTGTGATTATTTTCTTCACGGTACATGGGATCGTGTATGCATTTATACAACCCGCTATTGACGCCCATGTCGCGGCATCCTCCATCAGCAATGTACGCGCACAGGTACAAGGTGTCTATGGCTCGTTTGGTCTGATTGGAGCCTTTGTTGGTGCCAGTGGTTTTAGCCAACTCTATAGCATCAATTTCCGCTATCCGCTCTTCGTGATGGGTATTGGATATGGTATCTGTGTCCTTGTCGGTGGTCTCACCATTCTGATGCTGGAACGGCGTAAATACAAACATCTATAGATTGCATCCTGTGCCGAAGGCACAGGATGCAATCTATATTATTCTTTGCCGCTTGCCGCAACGTTCAGGATAATCGCGTCAATCAGTTGTTCTACAGGGGCACGGTCATCAGTGAAAACGGCGCGTGCCGTATGTTCTTCGCGAATGTTGCCGTAGTTGATACTCGTGTTCATCACACTTTGTAGTGGTGCATTCGTTATGATGTTGGTGTTCGCCTGGAAATTGCTGAGCGCGGTATGGGCGTTAGTGCCGATGATGAGGCTATTGGAGAAGCGTGCAGTGTCGATGATGTAGACGTTGGAAAAGACGGAGCGCATCGTCTGCGAGAGTGCATTGACTAAACGGAAGTCATGTGAGGTACGTCCGGCATTAATGACTGCGACACCGTTTGGTGTGAGATGATCTTTGACCTCGTGAAAGAACTCGTTGGTGGTCAACTGGAAGGGAACATAGGGCTGCTGATAGGCGTCGATACCAACAAGATCGTATTTTTGTGAGGTCGTCTGCATAAAATACCGTCCATCCTGCACCGTGACATGGAGGTTTGGCTCATTCATGGCAAAGTATTTACGTCCCATGTTGACAATATCTCCATCAATCTCCACTCCATCAATCGAGACCGAGGGACCATAAACACTGGTAAATTCATGTGGAATAGTACCAGCACCGAGGCCGATAATAGCAACTTTGTGGACATGTTGTGGGGTGAATGGAGGCGTATTGAAATAGGGTGCAACCATGAAGTAGTCCCAGGGGCCGCCGGTGAGCACCCTATCAGGATTATAAATCGAGTGGACCGCTAAGCCCTCATTGAGTACCAGTTGCATCTCATGCCCCACACGTACAACCTGGATATAGTTGTAGGCTGACTCTTTTTCCGCAACCAGTACTCCTCCACCATTTGTTCCACTCGGTGGCTTGATTGGTCCCTGAATACCGAAGAGTGTCAGACCCATTGGGATGAGCAACAGTATTGAGAATAAACGAGTGTTTGCCCCTTTTTTCTCAACATGCTTCCCTTGCTCAAGCCCATTCTTATCACGGTGTGAACCGTCTCGACGTTGTGTGCTGAGTATACCAACAAGTGAGACGAGAAGTAGCGCAAGGGCCGTGGTGAAGAAGGTCAGGTAGGTGCCGAGATAAGGGATGAGCACAAAGACGGGAAAGAACGTACCGAAGATACTGCCAACAGTTGAAATTGCATAGAGTTGTCCAGCCGTGCGACCGGAGCGCACCACTTGCGCGGTACAAAGGCGTATCGCGAACGGTGAGACGCAACCAAGCAGGATCATGGGAATGGCGAATAGCAGAATCACAGAGACCAGTGAGCCATAAAATACGCCAATAGAGTAGGTGGCAAAGGCCGATTGCGACCAGCTAAGAATGGGACGCGATATGACAGGGATGAGACTGGTTAGCAAGGCCGAGACCGCCGTTAAACTATATAAGACGACCGGACGCGGATAGCGGTCCGCGATGCGCCCACCAGCATAATAGCCAATCGTGAGATAGAGCAGGATAAGACCAATCAAGTTCGCCCATACAAACAGGGATGTTCCAAAGTAGGGGGCGAGCAAGCGCGAGGCCGCGAACTCTATTGAGAGCGAGGCTGCGCCCGCGACCAGCACGAGAACAATCAGCCAGATACCTTGAAAGCTACGGTTAGACGGTTCAACCACCGCCTTCTCTTCTATCGAAGCATTTTGTGGGCTAGGTGTAGTAGTGGACATAAATACAGACTCGCTTTCCATTTCAAGATATTTATTAAAGGAGCATGACAGGGGCAGAGCACCTTTCGCTATACTAAGACTATGCCACGAGAGTTCGTGTATAGTAGTGACGGGGCTTGCCCCTGTCATGAGAACAAACATGCGCTCATCGTGGACTTTGCAACAATTACCATTTCCATTGTCGCATATCTAGCGTTATAATGCGAGACACTATATAATACAGGAAGTGGGCCAACAACGTTGTTCTATCAAGACAGGATAAGATTATGAATAACGCGCAAATGCTGTATATTAGTCCAGACGAAGACCTGCCAGCGATATGTACACGCTTAGAACATGCTCATAGCCGACGTGTTACCCTCGTTATGCCACTGCAATCCCGACACTTTCATGCCTTCGGCACATGGCGTATGCTGCACGCGTACACACGTAGACGTGGTATGACGGTGCATATCGTGAGTGCGAGTCCGTATATGCGTTCGATAGCACATAGCGCACGCTTTACCGTCGCGAAAACACTCGATGCACCGCCGCAAGAAAAGCCATTATACACACGTCCCTCTATCCATATACCATCATCACCTCTGCCTCATGAAAGTATGAATGTCGGAGAAGGTATGAATATTGTCTTCCTCGCTCATAATGAGGCTTCTGCACAGCCAAATCATATTTCCTCTACATTGATGTTTACCAATGATGATGTGCTACCACTTCCTCATCCGGGTGAGCCTCCGGTTCGGGTTCCTAAACTACCACAGCCATTGAATATGCCGCGTATACGTCGCACACGCCCACTCACACCGCCGCCCTTGCCGTGGGATGATGTGGATAATGAGTTGTTACCCCCCCGATCACTACATGCTCCAATAAGAAGGCGCACAAATCCACTTGTGCAATCCATGATGCGTCGGCGTGGTACCGTGAGGAATATACAGCGTCGGCGTGAAGCGACAAATGTTGTTCCTTTTTCCCCACTTGTGTGTATAGGGATATTTATACTGGTGCGGAGTATTGTGCAGTATCTCAAAAAGAGATAGTGTTCGTTGTGATTTCGATATTCTATTATAATTGTTGCGGAGGTTCCTATGGATGCTGCCCTTTCGGATGTTGTTGTGATTGACCTGTCCCGTATCTATGCTGGCCCCTATTGTACGATGATGCTGGGCGATTTGGGCGCGACGGTTATTAAGGTAGAGCAGCCGGGGAAGGGAGATGATACACGCCAATTTGGGCCACCCTATATCGAGGGCGAGAGCGCGTATTATCTAGGACTGAACCGTAACAAGCACAGTATCACACTCGATTTCAATAAGCCCGATGACAAAGAACATCTTTTGCGTTTGCTCAAGAATGCTACGGTTCTAGTAGAAAACTTTCGTCCTGGCACAATGGAGAAACTGGGGCTAGACTATGAAACATTGCACACCCTCAACCCCGGTCTGATTTATTGCTCAATTAGTGGGTATGGACAAGATGGTCCCTATCGTACACGGGCAGGCTATGATTTCGTCGCGCAAGCAGAATTGGGCCTGATGGCGGTCACAGGCGATATAGATGGCGAACCGCAGCGTTGTGGCTCCCCAATTGGCGATCAAGCGGCAGGTATGTATGCCTCTATGTCGGTGCTCGCGGCACTGCGTGTGCGAGACCGCACAGGGAAGGGGCAGCGTATTGATATATCGCTGCTTGAGTCGGCTGTCTCCCTGCTCGGCAATGTCTCCGCCAACCATCTTATCTCCGGTGAAGAGGCTAAACGTTACGGCAATGGGCATCCCAACATCGTGCCCTACCAGGCATTTCAGACGAGCGATGGCTATATCGTCGTCGCGGCTGGCAATGACCGCCTCTTTCAGACACTCTGCACCTTCCTGGAACGCGAGGACCTGGCACATGATCCTCGCTTCACAACCAATTCTCAACGTATACACAATCGTCATGAATTGATTCCTCAGTTGCAGGAACGTTTTCTGCAACGCACAAGCGAGGAATGGCTCGTGGCATTGCGTACTGCTGGCCTTCCCTGTGGGGCAATTAACAAGGTTAGTCAGATATTTCAGGACCCACAAATTCAGGCCAGAGGACTGGTCTGGCAATGTGAACACCCCACGGCTGGCACCATCAAACTCGCTGGCTCACCCCTTCGCCTCTCCGACACCCCAACAAGATTGTATAAAGCACCACCATTGTTAGGTGAGGATAATGGGAAGAGTTTCTAATAGCAGATTGCTCTTCTATAATGCGCAAAAATGCATAGAAAGCGAGACTAATCAGCGATGAGCCAGCAGCCTGAAACTACAACATCGACGCCAATTGACCCTACCTCGCGTCGTCTCTTTGCCAATTTCTACGAACGCACGTCACGTAGTGGTGGAGAAAAAAGCTTCATGAATCCCTTACGTCGGGAAGTGGTTGGGCAAGCACATGGAGTGGTGCTAGAAATAGGAGCAGGTAACGGACTCAACTTCGCTTTCTACGATCCAAAAATAGTCGAGCGAGTAGAAGCCATCGAGCCTAATGGTACTATGCTACGTTATGCGCGTACACGAGCTGAGGCGGCACGAGTACCAATTCATCTCACGCAGTCTTCGGTAGAAGGTCTACCCTTCACGGACGAGAGTTTCGATAGTGTTGTTGTCACATTAGTGTTCTGCTCTGTTGACGATCCTCTAAGAGGTCTGAGCGAAGTAAGGCGTGTACTCAAGCCTAACGGCTCACTACTCATGGTCGAGCACGTGCGTGCGCATGGAGGTATCATGGTGACTATGCAAAACATCGTCACGCCCATCACTCGGCTAGTCGCAGGCAACTGTCACTGGAATTGTGATACCGAAAGAACGGTTATCCAGGCCGGGTTCACGATTGAGCAGAGGCGTGACATTGCATGGTTTATGATGACTGGTATCGTACTACAAGCTAGTAAGTAGTTCGTACTCTTCCATTGTCATGTGCTTTTGTGAGTGCAGTTAAGTACTCTAAAATCATCACAGGAAGATGCATTTACTATACATGCCGTATGATTTTGTTGACAAACTTGTTGGGCTAAGATACTATCCGCAATTAGCAGAGCAATCTTTATACATCTTACCATGTCTATACACTCTCATATAATGAGAATATTATATATGGATAAGCTGCAAAAAAAGTACAAGAGGCAATGTGCAATGGGAACCATCAGTTTATTTTCTGGCTGTGGTGGATGTAGTTTGGGTTTGAAGCAAGCAGGTATCGATGTTGATCTTGCCGTAGATATGGATCAAGATACGTGCAATACATACGCATCTAATCTTAGACAAGACAGTGTGTGGTGTACCGACCTTTCTAAAATTCGGGCCACTGACCTTTTGGAAAAAAGTAATCTTAGAAAAGATGATGTATCTCTCGTCGTCGGTGGTCCACCTTGTCAAGGGTTTAGCTCTGCTGGTGCTAAAGACTGGACCGACCCAAGAAATGTGCTCATTAGAAATTTTGTAGACATTGTAACTACGCTTAAGCCTACTTGGTTCATAATGGAAAACGTTGAGGGACTACTAACGGCAAATAATGGAATATTTCTCATTGAGGCGTTAACACAGTTTCTTAAAGCAGGTTATTGGGTCCGAACGAAAAAAATCTATATGGAACGTTACGGTGTACCTCAACGAAGAAAAAGAGTTTTTATTGTTGGAAATTTAGAGTGCTGTTGTTGGAAATTTAGAGTGCTGTAATTTTGATTTTCCAGAACAAACTCACTTTGAACAACCTACTCTTTTTAGTTCAGAAAAGCAATCCTCGCTCATAAATATATTCGATGCAGTTAATGACTTACCTTTTGCTTCTGAAACGGGCGTTGTCGTTTATAACAAAGCTCCTCAAAATGATTATCAAAGCAGGATGCGACGGGTAGATGGTCATCCAATTCTTCATCACCAAGCAAAAGAGCTAAATGAAGCAGCACAAAGAAGAATTGTGCTTCTCAAGCAAGGTCGCACAATGAAGCATTTACCAGAAGAGTTGCAACATGGAATTGTGTAGAAAGTTCTAAAGGACGCTGGCTTGGTATCGACGCCACAAAATCAAGTGGCAAAAGTCCTATACTTAACAAAGTACTTAATGATTTGAAAGAGAGAACGTCAGAACATTCTGTGATTTAACAAGTACCTGAAAAAACAGTCACAATAAGAACGTATACATACCAATCCTTATTCTCTTACCGTTTACAATGAGAAGAGACTACGCTATACTAACCGAAAATAATTGTAAGCATATTTTCCCTTTATGGATGTGTTTGGAGGAATCAGTTCGTGAAAATCACATGTAAACAGCAGGATTTGAGTCGGGGGCTTTCTGTGGTGAGCCACGCCGTTTCGAGTCGTAGTACATTACCCATCCTTGCCAATATTTTGCTTTCAACCGATAATGGACGGTTGCGCTTATATGCAACCAACCTGGAAATTGGCATTAATTGCTGGATTGACGCCGAAGTGCATGAAGAAGGAACAACCACTGTTCCCGCCAAACTGATTACCGACCTTGTGAACAGCTTGCCGCAGGCATCCGTTGATATCGTCGTGCCAGAAGATTCGCATACCATGAGTATCAAGAGTATGCGGAGTAGCGCGAATATCAAAGGCATGGACCCCTCGGAATTCCCACTTAGCCCAAATACGGAGGGCAGCGATCCGGCGGTTGTCGTTGACGCGGCCCAGTTGAAAGAAATGATTGCCGAGGTCGCATTTGCCGCCGCCGATGATGACTCACGCCCAGTGTTGACGGGTGTGCTTGTGCAGGTAAGCACGGGTAAGATGACCTTTGCCGCCGCCGATGCCTTCCGCCTTGCCGTTCGTGTCTCTGGCTTGCCCGATGACAGCGTGCTACGTAACGATATTCTTATCCCGGCCCGAACTTTGACCGAGCTTTCGCGTATCCTGCCATCCGAAGGCTCTGTACAAATGATTGTAACCCCTAACCGCAGCCAGGTCCTCTTCCACACCGAAAATATTGACCTGTTGTCACGTTTGATTGAAGGCACCTTCCCAAATTTCCGTCAGATCATTCCTAAGGAACATACGACGCGTGCCGTGGTCGAGACAAAAGAGTTCGCGGCAGCTGTCAAGTCCGTTGCTCCCTTCGCCCGTGATAGCTCGAATATCGCACGTATCAAAATCAATGGCGGTGGAGGCAACGGCATAGAGCCGGGAGCATTAACGATTGAAGCCACCGCCGAGGATGTTGGGAACAACGTCAGCATTATCAACGCAGCCGTTGATGGACCAGAGCAACAAATTATTTTCAACGTCAAATACCTTGCGGAAGTGCTCGCCGTCCTCGATACGCCAGAGGTCGCAATTGAAGTCACATCGGCTTCGCGCCCCGGTGTTGTGAGACCTGTCAGTTCCACTGACTACACCTATGTCATCATGCCCATGAGTACCAACCGTTAACAGAAATGCCTGTAGGGGTCTAATTCATTACACCCTCTTCGCGCATCGCAAACCGAAAAGGGTGTAATGAATTAGACCCCTACAGATTTTCATCATATGGATAGTTAATAGCTATTATGTACCTCTCCCATCTCACTCTCAGCGAGTTCCGTAATTATCGACAACTGAACTTTCCCCTTGGCCCTGGCCTCTTCCTCTTTTATGGGGAGAATGCACAGGGCAAGACGAACTTGCTCGAAGCTGTGAGTATGCTGTCTACCGCGACCTCATTTCATGCGAGCAGTGACCGTGAAGTGGTCAATTGGCATGCACCCGACCATGTGGCACGTCTTGAAGCAACAGTAATACGGCAAGAAGGCGACACTCACATCGAATTGGTGATTTTTGACCCGACGCCAGACACCGTGCAGACACCCCGACGTGGCATGGAACTGCCCGCGAACACTCCTCGCAAACGGATCAAAGTCAACGATCTCCCACGTAGAGCCATAGACCTGATTGGGCAGATGAAGGTAGTCCTATTCGCTCCAACCGATCTCCACCTTGTTGATGGTCCACCGGATGAACGTAGGCGTTTTCTTGATCGAGCCTTGTGTCAGGTCTCGCCTCGCTATTGCCAGGATGTCGTGAAGTATCGCAAGATTGTGATGCAGCGATCCTCCTTGCTCAAACGTATTCGCGACGTGCAAGAAGACCCACGTCTGCTGGATTTTCTCGACGACCAATTGATTGCACTGGCCGCGCATATTGTGGGCGAACGCTATAAGATGGTTACAAGCCTTACACCGATTGCCAGCAAGTTTCAAGCCTCCATCAGTGGCAAGCGCGAGGATCTGCAGATTGTGTATCGTCCTTCGCTCAAGATTGATGCATCCTGGGATAGCCAGGAAGCGAAACAACACTATCTTGCGCAATTGCGTGAAGTGCGTAAAAAGGAGATATTACAGGGCGTGTGCTTGCTGGGACCACACCGTGACGACCTGGAATTTGTCGTTAACGGCGTCAATATGCTCACCTATGGCTCGCGTGGGCAACAACGCACAGCCGCACTCTCCACAAAACTTGCCGAACTCACTTTCATGCGCGACAGTACAGGCGACGAGCCTATTTTGCTCCTTGACGACGTATTCAGCGAACTCGACTCCCTGAGACGCGAATATCTCCTGCAGCAAGTACGCCAACATCAGCAAGTCTTTCTGACCGCTACGGACCTGACAGGCTTTCCCTCCGAAATTGTGACGCAAGCGCATATCTATCGCGTGGACAACGGGACGATAGAGGAAGAACAGCTTTAACTATATGGAAGAAGCATGACAGGGGCAAGTCCTGTCACTACTATACACGGTATCTCGTGGCTTCGCCCCACCGGGCGAACAAGTATAGTAGTGACAGGTGCTCTGCCCCTGTCATGCTCCCACTACAATGGTAACAACATCGTTCTATTAATTGGCACCATGCCCAGCCGTTCATAAAACGCGATGGCATTTTTGTTAAATTCCCATACCTGCAATTCCAGGTCTGTTGCTCCTCTTGCCTTCGCCCATTCGACGCTTGCCGCAAACAGTTGATGCCCAATACCCTTACTATTATATGCCTTTAACACGGCAATATCGCTAATTTCTACCACGCGACGCGGCATGAGATAGCTATAGGGCGGTGCATCGTGGATGTACAAGAAGACATAACCAACAACCTGCTTTTCTACCTCTGCCACAAAGACCTTCGCATTTTCACTTGTTAGCGTTCGCGTGAAATACTCAAACGGAATACCACTCACACCCTGTCGAAAAATAGCTGGATAGGCCTCTGCATGTATGGCCTGTGTCTCAATGCCAATCGTGGTGATGGCGGGATGATCTTCTTTGATGGCTGGACGAATGGTTACGCTCACAATGGTCTCCTGATGATATTATGGCTTATCCTGCATCGTTGACGTTTTACGTTGTAATTGTTGCCACGTTTCCTGAATATGGGCAACCTCAGCCTCGCTCGGCACAACCCGACCATAGCGTACCTCGGTATATGCCTCCGTCACCGTGCTTACCTCTGGCTCAATAAAGGGCAGCATCGCGTGCAGACGAGCGCGAAACTCGTAGGGCGTTTCGTCTCTTTTACGGGGATAGCCACGTAGCATAGCCCAGTGTAACATGGCACGATACACTTCTCGAATGTTACGTGCCGTTGGCTCAGTTGCTATATCGCTCTCACTCCTCTGTAATTGTGCTTCTTCTGCTTGTTGAGGAAAGAGACGGAGCCATAATACTCTAAGCAATGCTTTCAGTTGCGTCCAGAATAGCTCCCACGACCACAAACTCTCGTGAACTTCCGTGGCACGTCGGGTTACATGTCTCTGGCGTCGGCGCATCAGGAGTCGTACAATCAAAATGACAAGGATGATTACAAGAAGTGGAAGCAGCATCTTTACCGCAAGCACAAGCAACGGACTGAAGGAACTTTGCGATTGGGGAATTTTTGTACACTGTATAGCATGTGGATGTTGCTTACACAAAACCTGAGAAGTTCGCACTTTGATAGTTGTCTCTTTAAGCCTGAAATGAAAGAGGCTAAGCAGCCAGATTATAGGCGTGATGAGGAGCGTCAAAAGAAGGGCCAGAATATTTGCTAGCGCATCATACAAGACTATAACAGGTGTAAAGATACGTTGTGCATCTCCGAGAAATGCAGGACTGGCAACCGCGCCTACAAGTAACGAAAGCAAAAGCAGAAGACCTCCGAAGGTTGCGATAATTCCCAAAAGCGCACGTTCCTGTGAGACCACACTGCCCTGTAAACCGGAGCGATGTGTTGTGCGCACAAAGACTGTTTGTGCTAGCGCGTGTGCAACCAACGCAAACATAAGGAAAAGCGGAATGAGCAGGAGCAGAAGAATTTCATTGGACGAAGCGGTATGCGTTACAGCGCGTAGCACAATCACCGCGATTATTACCCCGACCCCTATACGCATTAGAGCGAAAACCTGCCCCGGTTCAAGCGTACTATGTGCTAAACGTAAACCACGCCAGTAAAAATACAGGATAACCACGACGATGCCCAGAATATGCCATGCATTGGGATTCAACAAAAGCAAGTCCCCAACCAGATTTCCAAGCCATATTGGATTCCAGAAAGGGATTACTTCGGCATAGAGACCCGACCAGAGTGAAAAGAATACTGTACTCACGAGTCCCACGACTACAACAAAAGTGAGGGGAAAAGATGCTGTAGAACCAGTGGAAGCACTTGCACGTCCCTGTTCAAGTACGTTTGCTAGCCAGTAACTCCCGGCAATAAGAACAAACGGTGCCCATAATGGAAGTAAAAATGCATGTGTTGAACCCGCCAAACCAATCAAGATAGCATCAACCCAACAGGTTTCCATCGCGGCCAGCAGATAGGGTAACAGGCGTTCGCCACCGCTTAGCGAGACTGAACGTGGAGATACTATATTCAATGTGTGTTGTTCTGTCGGATTTTTGTTGTCTTGCGGTGTATCCATAGAACGAAACTCCTTTCTCCACAAACAGGCCCATCCCCTGCATTGTATGTTGCTTGCCCTATGTTGTCAACGCACATAATTTTCCTTTACATCCCACCTTAGAATATGCTATGCTCAAATGTATCATTGCCGCATAGCGCAATGGAAGCGTTTCCAAAAAGAACGACCACCATGACGCAATTGAGAAGGTGGAACATTATGACAACACAGCCAACTATCCACGATGTCGCACGTATAGCAGGTGTCGGCATTGGCACCGTTTCACGCGTCCTCAACGAACACCCCAGCGTGCGTCCCGCGACACGTGCAAAAGTGCTTGCCGCAATTGCTCAACTTCGCTTCAAGCCCAATCCAATCGCGCGAAGCATGATTTCCAAGCGTACAGGCTCAATCGGCGTGATTGTCCCTTTCTTTACGCGCCCATTTCATGTCGAGGTGTTACGTGGTGTGCAGAATGCGCTGTCACACGCCCAAAAAGAGTTAGTGATTTACAACGTCGAAAACGACACCCAGCGTGACGCGTATTTCTCAGAATTGCCTATGCATCGTAAGGTTGATGGTCTCTTGATCATTTCGTTAATTCCCAGTGATACCTTTGCACAGGGGTTTCGTGAGGTTGGCCTTCCCACGGTACTCGTTGACGCCTATAGTCCTTATCTCACCTCATTGGTAGTCAATAACGCCGAGGGCGCATATCAAGCAGTGAAAAGCCTGCTCGACAAGGGGCATCGGCGTATCGGGTTTATCAATGGTATCATTGAAGGGAACTTCAAGTTTAATCAGGCCAATGATCGCTTGATTGGGTTTCATCGCGCATTGGGAGAAGTCGGAGTGCTCTTTGAGCCAGCATTAATCGTTGAGAGCGCATGGAATCGCCATGCAGGTCGGGAGGCCGCTTTGCATCTTCTCACACAAACACCTCGCCCAACTGCTATTTTTGCCTCCTCTGATATGCAAGCTATTGGTGTGCTTGAAGCCGCTCGGAACTTACATATCCCGGTTCCCTCAGAGCTTGCAATTATCGGTTTCGATGGTATCGAAGTGTCAGAGTTATTGGATGTAAGCACGGTTCAGCAACCAATGCAGCAAATGGGCGAGATGGGCGTCGTCAAGCTGATTGAGCAGATGGCGCATCCACAACTCGCACCTGAACTTATTCGTTTGTCCACAACGTTGATAGAGCGCGGCACAAGTAGACACGAACTATTTACTTTATGAACATTCTATGGTATTGTTTCATTATAGAAACGTTTCCAAACTAGTTTGCATCTGTAAATCTTGCATTGTTGTGAGGTTTACGCGTTCCGCAACGTATTTTCTTATAGGGTGGTACAGGAACTCTATTCCTACTGCAACATCCAGAAAGGAGTAATGCTCATCTGAAACTTTCTTATGAGTGTATTCCGTAGTACATGCACACACTTTTTCGTAGCAAGCACACTGTATGTGCTTATGGTCTCGCGCTCACACCCACGAGATAGGTTGAAGTTGTAGTACGCTTCCAGGTGCTCTTGGAAGTACGGTGGGCATGGAAGCTCAAACACGACACGCACGTGTGACGTGTATTTGATCTCTGTCGGCTAATCAACTAGAGCCAGTCCAAAGGAGGACCATACATGTTTTCTCATCCTGAACAACGAGAAGTTCTCGACGAAATTATTGTCAAAATGCGTTCTGGTCGTATGAAACGTCGCACCTTTTTAGAACGTGCAGTCGCCGTTGGTCTTTCAAGTACTGCCGCTGTCTCTCTCTTGGAAGCGTGTGGTGGTGGTAGTGGTGGTGGTAGCAGCAGTGGACCAACAACCGTTATTTGGCAGACTGAGAATGATACCTCAGGCTCCTATCCAGCAATTGTAGACGGTTATAACAAGACCAACAAGGATAACGTCCATGTTATCTGGCACAACGGCCCATCCGACACCTCTACTCTCATCACCCTGTATGACAACACGCTACGAGCACGAAGTGCATCATTTGATGTGTTCAACATAGACGTTGTCTGGCCTGCTCAATTTTCCACTCAGGGCTGGACTTTGGACCTCTCAAGCAAGTGGCCCGCGAGCGACCGTGCAAACTATCTTCCCGGTCCAATTAAGTCCTGTACCTACAATGGTGCGGTTGTAGCTGCGCCGATGCGTACAGACCTCGGTGTCCTCTACTACCGTAAAGACATCGTCTCAACCCCCCCCACTACCTATGCAGAACTAACGAGTATGGCTAAGAGCAGTCTATCTAAGGCCAAGATCGGCTATGCGTGGCAAGGAATACAAGGCGAGGCACTGGTGTGCGACTTTGTGGAGGTGTTGGCTGGTTATGGCGGTGCGGTGCTTGATCCCAACAATGCAAAAAGTGTGACCGTTAACAGCCCGGAAGGGGTGGCGGCGCTCACTGAGATGGTCAGTTGGGTCGGCACAATCTCGCCTATCTCAATCACCACATATGCTGAGGAAGCCTGTCGCCAAGCTTTCCAGAATGGTGATGCCGCTATCATGCGCAACTGGCCCTATGCCTACGCTCTGGGCAACGATGCAACCAAGTCGAAGGTTGCAGGCAAGTTTGATATCACTTCCCTCCCTCATGGTGGAACGGGTACCGTTGGGCATTCCTGTGTCGGTGGTTGGAATATGGCAATCAATGCCTACTCCAAGAACACAGATGCTGCGTGGAGTTTTATGAAGTATGTGCTTGGCTCGACCGCGCAGAAGATATTAGCGATTACTGGTTCGTATACACCTGCCCTCAACAGTGTCTACAGCGACTCAGAGGTGCAGACGAAGCAGCCGCTCTTCACCAAGCTGGCCCCGATCCTGCAAAATTCGTTGCCTCGCCCAGTTTCACCGGTCTATACCGATCTGTCGAATCTCATTCAGGTCAATGTTCACCAGGCCCTCACAAAGCAGGTTAGCCCTGCTGCTGCGCTGAGCGCTCTACAGACTCAGTTACAGGCTCTTGTCTCGAAGTAACGTTTTCGTAGCTTTATCATGGTAGTGGCACAATGCTTTGTGCCACTACCACGGTAATTGAAATGGTACCTCGTTTTTGAAAGAGAATATAGGTAAGGGGAAAAGCTTTATGGCAACTACTAGACAAGCTGCTACACTTCCTGCTACACACAGAACTACTTTGCGCGAACGCTTAGATTTGGGCAATGGCATCTTTCCATATTTTCTCGTGGCACCTACCATCATCATTATTGCACTGGTGGCCGTTTATCCTATCATCGACTCGATCCGCCTCAGTTTTCTGAATAATCCACTCATACCAACTGGCTCGACCTTTGTTGGCCTCAAAAATTATATCCAGGTCCTTGGTGATCCAGCATTCCGTAGCTCGTTTGGATTGACGGTCGTCTTCAGCGTGATAAGTGTGGCGTTAGAAACGCTGGTGGGTTTTGCTGTCGCGCTCCTGATGAATCAAGTATTTCCGGGTCGTGGTCTGGTTCGCACCGCCATTCTCATTCCTTTTGCCTTTCCGACTATTGTCTCCGGGCAAATCTGGTTGTTGATGTTGAATGCTCAAAACGGTGTCTTGACATACCTGTTCCAATCATTCCATATCCTGGCGCAAGGAGATTCCTTGTTGCGAACGCCGACGGGAGTGATAATCGCCGCAGTCATGATTGATGTCTGGAAAACTACGCCCTTTATGGCACTGCTGATACTCGCTGCTCTGCAAGGCATTCCTAACGAACTGTACGAGGCGGCGGGCGTCGATGGCAGCACTCGCTGGCAGCAATTTTGGACGATTACTCTTCCATTGCTCAGGAGCGCGTTGTTGATTGCGCTGCTGTTCCGTATCCTGGATGCTCTGCGTGCATTTGACCTGTTCTACGTACTCACAGGTGGTGGTCGCGAGATACAGACATTAGCACTTTACTCATACGCGAATATGTTTGTGGGAACAACCTTCGACTTTGCACCGGGAGTTGCTGCTGCTGTCATTCTCTTTATCATCTGTGCCGTCGTTGGTATCGTGGTCGTCTCATTCAGCCGTATCAGCCAGAACTAGGAAAGGAGAGTCGTACATCATGGCAGAACAAGTAGTTGTAGTCCCTTCTGTACCGACAAGGACGAATACAACAGAACCAAAGCGACAAATAAACTGGCGCATAATTGGTCTCTATGTTGCCCTCGTAGTTGTATTAATCGTAGCTCTTGGTCCATTCTATTGGACAGCCATCACTTCAATAAAGATTGATGGGGAGATCAACGCGTCGCCACCCACGCTCTTCCCCCAATCGTTCACCACGAATAACTATACTCAAGCTTTCCTGAGCGTTCAGCCGGCCTTTGCGAAAGACCTGTTGAATAGCACAATCGTCGCGATCTTGACAACCATCCTGGCCCTGGTTTTTGGATCAATCTGTGCGTATGCGATTGCACGCACGAAATTCGTGGGAAAATCGGCTGTCCTGGCAATCGTACTCTCGGTGCAGATGTTCCCACTCATTGCGCTCGTTGGGCCACTCTTTGTTCTTTTTACCAATACGCTCAATGTCTACAACACGTATGTGGCACTGATTATCCCCTATCTCGTGATTTCCTTGCCCGTCACAGTGTACTTCTTGACATCGTTTTTCCGTGATTTGCCAGCAGACCTTGAGGAAGCGGCGATGGTAGATGGCACCTCGCGACTTGGAGCACTTTGGCGCATCGTCTTGCCACTAACCGCTCCTGGCGTCTTCACGACAGCAATCCTGTCCTTCATCACCGTCTGGAACGACTTCCTGTTCGGTTTAACTCTGACTACTGACTCGAATGCACAGACAGTAACCGTGGCTATTCCTCTCTTTAACGGAGAGCATCAGATTGCTTTTGGCGAGGTCAGTGCCGCTGCGATTATCGTCACCATTCCACTGGTGATTATGGTGTTGTTCTTGCAACGACGAATCGTGTCCGGGTTGACGGCTGGTGCCGTAAAAGGCTAAAGCCAGCATGTTTTAGCCAATGAGTGTAAGTAGGCACCCATTTGAGTTCTCAAATGGGTGCCTACTTACACTCATTGGCTGAACATCCTGTGCGAGGAAGAGAGAAACAGCCTATGATGCAGCCCCATTTCTGGTGGCAAACGGGAGTGGTTTATCAGGTCTATCCACGCAGTTTTTTCGATAGTAATGGCGATGGAGTAGGAGATATTCCTGGCATTACTCATAAGCTGGATTACTTGTGCTGGCTCGGTGTTGATGCGATCTGGCTCTCGCCAATCTATCCGTCCCCAATGGCTGACTTTGGCTACGATATTACAAACTACACTAACGTTCATCCACTCTTCGGAACTCTTGAGGACCTGGATACTCTATTACAACAGGCTCATCGGCGTAACCTCAAGCTCATCCTGGATTTTGTCCCTAATCACACCTCTGATGAACACCCGTGGTTCCAAGAGTCGCGTTCCAGTCGCATGAGCGAAAAGCGTGACTGGTATATCTGGCGCGCCCCTGCTCCTGATGGCGGTCCCCCCAATAACTGGATAAGCAGATTTGGTGGCTCCGCATGGCAATTTGACCCACGGACCGAGCAATACTACTTACACTTGTACGATGGAAAACAACCTGATCTGAATTGGCGTAACCCTCATGTACGTCAGACGATGTTGAATGGTATGCGCTTCTGGCTCGACCGAGGCGTTGACGGCTTCCGCGTGGACGCGCTCGAAGTGCTTCTCAAAGACGAGCGTTTCCTTGATAATCCGCTAAATCCTCTGTGGCAGCCCACCGATCCCTTCTACGCTCGTCTGCTCGAAATCTACGCTGTAGATCAACCAGGAATGCACGAGATTATGCAGGAAATGCGTACCTTGACCGAAAGCTATGGTCAACGTGTCCTTATTGGCGAACTCTCCCTACCAACTGAGCGTTTGATGTCATACTACGGAAAACAGCTTGATGAAATCCATCTCCCCTTCAATTTCCATTTCGTGAACATGCCAATCTGGGAAGCAAGCACCGTTCGTCAGGCCGTTGAGAGGTATGAAGCAGTTCTACCTCAGGGAGCTTGGCCTAATTGGGTCCTGGGTAATCATGATCAAAAACGTATTGCTACACGCGTGGGACGTAAGCAAGCGAGGCTGACTCAGATGTTGTTGCTCACATTGCGTGGAACTCCTACTTGCTATTATGGTGACGAGTTGGGTATGCAGGACGTTCAGTTGCCGCAAGAGGCGATCCAGGATCCACGCGGAAAGGTCTATCCTGAGTTTGGTCGTGATCCCGTTCGTACACCTATGCAATGGGATACCAGTGCTAATGCAGGCTTCTGTCCTGATGGGGTACAGCCGTGGTTGCCCATTGCACATGACTACCAGACCTTCAATGTGTCGGCTGAGCAACATGAGTCGCGCTCCTTCCTGATGTTAACACGCGCCTTACTTGACATTCGGCGTTCTCATCCAGCTCTTACGCTTGGTTCGTATCAAACCGTGGAGCAGGAGAACACCTCCTGTTTCGTTTACCGGCGCCAATACGAAGGGCAGCGTTGCTTGATAACCCTCAACTTCTCAGCACACGACCAACCTGTGATATTGCCAGAACAGGGTCAAGGTCGTATCTTGCTCTCTACATATGTAGACCGCGTGGGACCCATCCCATTATCAGAAATACATCTTCGAGAGAATGAGGGCTTGCTGGTTGAGTTGGGAGAAGAGAAAACATGAGTGAATACCGTTATACTATACTACTTCATCCTGATGAAGAACAAGGTGGCTATACAGTAACAGTGCCCGCATTGCCTGGATGTATTACAGAGGGTGATACTATCGATGAAACTACCGTAATGGCAAAAGAGGCTATCCAACTTTATATAGAGTCTCTTATAGCTGATGGTGAGCCAGTACCAGAGGAACATGAACACACGCAAGCTATTGTTATAAACGTCGCAGCATAGAATGTCATAGGGACCACGTTTACGGCGTCCATAGGCAATTAATTGCCTATGGACGCCGTAAACGTGGTCCCTACGACATTTTGTTGATAAAAACGCTTATTTCGCGCCTTTTGCCTGCGCGTAGCGTTTATTGATCTCGTCCCAGTTAACGACGTTCCACCAGTTGCTGAGGTACTCTGGACGACGGTTCTGGTACTTGAGATAATAGGCATGTTCCCATACGTCATTGCCGAGAATAGGATAGACGCCATTCAGCAGAGGGCTGTCCTGGTTTGGAGTCGAGCTAATCTGGAGCTTGCCATCCTGACCAAGTGTAACCCATGCCCAGCCAGAACCAAATTGCTTGACGCCAGCATCATTGAATGCGGTCTTGAAGGCATCAAACGAGCCAAAAGAAGACTGAATGGCGTTCGCGATCTCGCCCGTTGGTTCTCCGCCACCATTTGGCTTCATGATTTGCCAGAACATTGTGTGGTTGACATGACCACCGCCGTTGTTGCGGACAGCCGCGCGTACAGCGTCGGGAACTTCATTCAAGCGGCTCAGTACTTGCTCTGGTTGCAATGAAGCGAACTCGGAATCCTTCAATGCATTGTTCAGGTTCGTCACGTATGTTTGATGGTGTTTGTCATGGTGCAATTGCATGGTTTGAGTATCAATGTATGGCTCCAATGCGTTGTAGTCATACGGCAGTGGTGGTAATTCAAAGGCCATGATACGTCTCCTTCAATCGACTATACTATGAGGGTTGTTCCCCTCTTATTCTTTGGGTAAATCACTACGCACAAAACGTCGTCGTTCGGCAAAGTGTATGCGTATGTTCCTTCCCACACCGTAGTTGTATGCCATAGCAAGGGTAGATGTCAAGCCGAAGCGTAAAACACTGAACGAAAGGACAGGTTGCTATACTATGCTTCGCGTTGCATCTCGATAAATACGCGGTCTCCCTCTGCATGATGCACAATACGCGGTCCGATGCGTTGAAAACCAGCACGTTCATAGACCCGTATCGCGCGTTCATTCCACGCAAACACATACAAACGAAAACGCTTCGGCGCGAATGCTTTACGCGCAATATCCAGCCCAGCATGAACAAATGCCAGTCCCAAACCTCGCCCTGTCATATCTGGTCGTAAGCCAAGTCCTATAGTTACCATGCGATCCTCGACAAACAACCCCGGCTCCATCTCGCCATCAACGTGTGCTGAAGTACCATAGTTATAGAAACCAACCAGCACGTTCTGCTCATCACGAACCGCATAATACGGGCTACGCTTGTCCAACATTTCCGTCAACGCATCTGGCCCTTCATCCATGTTATATGTAGTGTATGGTTCTTCATAATGCCATGATTGAATGGCCCTTGCATCCTCCTCATTCATCGATGTAAAGGTGAAATGCATTGTGTTCTCTTTCAGAAATGCAAAGGGCGGTAGGGGCAACAATTCATTGTGCCCAAAGATGGGGGCGGCGGAAGGGCAATCTATCAGCGACAATTCCTTCACCCGACACGAACCCCTCCCAACCCATCATTGGGCGCAATGAATTGCTGCCCCTACCGATGTGCATGTGTTCCCTGTTATTGTTGCGGCTCCTCCGTCACCTTCGTCCCACCACCGCCAATACCGAGTCGTGCTTTACGGGCGGCGATACGTTGTTGCATTTCGGATTGCGCTAACACATCGGCAACGGGATCTTCTGGCGGAGTCGCTGCGTTCAGTTCTTGTTGAAGGCGTGCATGTGCGACATCCGCACGATTTTGAATACGGCCAGAAATGTTGTCGATAGAGTTTGTACTGCCCAATGCGTTATTGACCGAATGCAGTGCTTGCGCGGCACGCGTTTCCGCGTTTGCCGAGGCATCAATAGATTGTAGCGATTGCAGTTGGCGTATCATGGTGGAATGTTTCGCCTCAAGCGAATCCATCGCTTGCTCGTACTGTCCCTGAATAGCACGAACTTTCTCTAGCTCATTGTTGAGCGGTGTCAGGTCTCCCTCTACCACCTGTAGTCGTTGCTCAACTGTAGCCGCTAAATCTTCCCGTGGAGGACTCAACTGTAGCAACGCGTCTGCCTGTGTATTCAACGTTGCTTGCTGCTGATGCAACTGACTGATGCGTCGGTTCAGACCAGCAATGGCTCCCAGTATTCGTCGCCTGGGCCTCGCGTAAATCGGACATGGCCTTTTCCAGGTCACGAATATATTGTTGCACAACCGGAATTGAATGGGCATCGATCGCAGCATCAGCAACTTGATGGAGCCATGCCAGAGACAACACGCGTGCCTTCTGTCCTAAGTTTTCCATGATAGACCTTTCCTTTTCCTATATACATTACACCCTACTGTCTGATACCCTCTTGCGGTGCATTGAGCATCGTTAACTGTCGGAAATTAATCTGTGCCTGTGGATTTTGTTCAAGCGTTGTCACGGCTGTTTCGACACCCTGTAGCAAGTTCTGCGGTCCACGTGCTTCATTGTAGACCTGCTGATAGTTCAACTGCATCCGTCTGTAATAGTCAACCTGTGGTCCACTCCCATTAGGCGGTGCATTCAGACTGCTCAATAAATTGCCCAGGTGTTCCTCTGTCCTACTCTGTTGCCCCTGTGCCGTTTGAAACAACGAACGCAACGAATTTGCCGTCGCTGTAGGGACAAGTGCCAGCAAGACCTCAACGCGTGGTGCTAACTCTTTGCTCTGCTTGCCCAAAGCAGTCACGAGATCGACTGCCGCTTGCTTTGTCGCCATCGCTTGTTCGCGCACATTTGCTTCTACCGCGACATTCTGTCGTCGTCGCACAAACGTAAAGCCCAAAACTCCTGCCACAATCAGTACAACGAGAACCGCGAGTGTAACCCATATCCATGTATAGTTCGGGCTAAGTTTACTCTGCACCTGCTGCATCACGTCAATCGTACCCTGAGCGTAGTTGCCGCCCGTCAGTTGCGAACGAACACCGAGCGTCATTTGCTGATAATCGGCACTTGTCAGCTTGCCATTGAACGAACTACCAAGATGTAGAAATGGGTCAAACCCCTTGGCAACCACAAAAACAATGAAATTTTGTCCCGCCCAATTCGGGCATTTCGACTGCACATAATAATAGTAATCGCTCAAACTCTTACCACCCAGTGTCGTCTGACTCACCGTTACGACCCTTGTATCCGCCTGTAACGCCTTATTCATGGCTTGTGCCTGATTCAGCACATCGCCAACTCGGTTGCCAAACAACTGTGCATCATCAGCCACCGTATCGCCACACGACCCCGTTGGCGTTGCCTGTTTAGCATATGCAACATGTGCTTGCAAACCGATAACCGCGAGTGCCAACGGCACAAGAAGCACCGCGAAAAGGAGTAAACGCTTGAAAAGAGTCATACTTTATACTCCTCAATAACTATTCCAAATTTCCACACCCAACCCTATCAAGTAGTTTCTTTCATACACTCGTGTCACGTAGGTTATGAAATGTCAGATGCACTTGATACTATACAACACAAAGATGAGAATCAAATCACTCATAAGGGGCAAGGTATCTCACAATTCGTTCAACCTCAAACTGCATCCTCAGCCTTTATAGACTCCCCCAATGGTTCCCTGGCTTTGCTTAGCTGTGGAGAGCGACCCGCGAGAGCAAAGAATAATGCGAGGAGCAAGTTGAGCAGGATGCTTATAGGCACACTGATCCACGCCAGAATGAAGATGAGAGTGTTCACAATGGGGCCAAAGATATATTGTCGGCTGATTGCCTTCGTATCCTCTGGGTCCGCGTCCTCTCGCAAGAGCCGACGGTGATGCGCGGCGTAAAACCAGAGTAAATTAAAACAGATTGACAGCACTACGTTTGTACCAGTGTAAAGTATTGCCGCGTCATGTCCCGAAGGATAATTTCTGTACTGCTCCGCCAATAGGGCCGTAGGATAGGGAATAAAGACGATGACAAGTAAGAGCAACAAGTTGAGCAAGAGCAGGTTATTGTCTACGTATTTGACACGGCTAAACACCTTATGATGGTTTGTCCACATGATGCCTATCGTGGCAAAGCTGGCGACAAAAGCCAGAAGCACAGGCCATTGTGCTAAAACGTAATCACGTAGCACACCATCTCTAAATGCGTCAGCATTAGTAATGGGTGGTGGTTGAATATTCAAGACAAGCAGCGTAATAGCGACGGCAAAAACGCCATCGCTAAACGCCTCCACCCGTCCAGTTTCTTTCTCATCCATATGAATATAACTCCTATGCTTTCTCTGATATGGCAGGGCTTGGGAAACGTACAGCAAGATGCTTGTCCGCGTGTTGCCATTGGATAAGTTGGTATCTTTGATGTAATAAGACACTAATCAGAAAGCTTACAATTCCACCTAATGCACATATTACCAGTGCCAACGATGTTTGTGCGAATGTTGCGGATGCACCAAGAAAGATGGCGTATAGCAACAAGCCCACAAAGGCACCCGTGAGAATACTATTGATTACCTCGATCATCCCAGGCATCGAGAGAAACGTCTGCCACCAACTGCCACGCACACCCATATTAGTCATGATGCCAGTGCTATCATCGTAGCGCGAAAGAATGAAATATGGCTCCATCTGTGGTGCATATTCCAGGTACAAGTGGCGGAGCCGATTGATGCCACGTGCATAGATCGTGTCTTCGATGCTCGATTGCAAGACGCGTTCAAATGTCACCAGACCGAGAAATAAGAGTGAGGGGAACAGAACAAGGCTGAATACAAAAAAAGCCACCCCTAAATGAGCGATTTGTCCCACAAAAGCCAGCGCAACCAGTGTACTTGATACGGTTGAGAGAAATAAGCTCGCTCGACCATTCGCCTCTGAGATGGTCATTGAGCGGCCCGTTTGTAGGTTATAGTGTTCCGTGGTGATGATTGTTACCAGTTGTGAAGGTAGCTCCATAGGTTTCTGTTCGTCTTTTTGTATATCCATGGTTCTCTTCTCCTTAATTATTGGTTGTTGATGTTGAAAGTGGTCGTAATTTCGCTTATGTATTTGGTTAACCAAGCTTTTATACACAAGAATAGGCTTCCTATGGTCAAGAATAGTATACACAAGTGTTGTTGCTAACGTAAAGAATCAGGCAAGATTTTTCTCAATACGCTGTAAAAAGCTGACAAGAAGTGCCTGTTCATCAGTAGTAAAGTCTGCGAATGTGCATTGCTCCGCTTGATTCCATTTTTCCGTCACGATAGGACAAAGAGCGCGTCCTTGCTCGGTCAAAAAGACGCGCCAGACGCGTGTATCCTGCGTATCCTGGCGACGCTCGACAAATCCATACCGCTCCAGGCGTTGTAAAGCCTTCGTCATCGTGGAAACCTCTATGCCCACGCGCTCAGCAAGATGTGATTGGGTCAACCCTTCCTCATTCCACAGTTGTACCATAATGAGGTCTTGACCCACATACAATCCGAATGGCTCAACTGCGGTAGCAATCAGGTTACGGCGAGAACGACAGACCAGTGCCAGGTGAAAGCCTGTCGTCTCTTGAATGGAAACCATTATCTGTGTCCTTCTCTTTATTACCAATAATGCACCAGTATACGTCATCCGCCTGGCTTGCGACAACGCTTTATGAATGAGAAGGACAGGACGCCCACAAGGGTAGCCCCTTGTGGGCGTCCGTTGTGATTTGTGGGCGTCCATGCATTCGTTTACGCTGGTAGTGGCGGTCCCACAACGTCTGTATTATATTTCTGATTGATCTTTTCGATACCATCCTGATCGGGCGGATTGACAAACATGTATGGCGATACTTCCTCGAAAAATGGCTCCATACCGCCGGGGATATAGGTAAGTAGCATACGCGATGTTGTCTCCGCTCCATTGCGCCATGTGTGATTCGTCTCGCGTGGCACGAAGAGGAAGGAGCCAGCTTCGGCGAGTAGTATCTCATCCCCTACTTTGAAGCGGAATGCGCCCTCCAATATATAGAAAAATTCATCGACGGCGTGATGCACATGCTCTGGTGCGCCGAAGTGGTCGGGCAAAGCTATCAACTCGAACTGGTCCATAACACCACCAGTTGTAGCCGCCGTTGCTTTCCAGATAAGCTTCTCACTTGGGCTAAATTGGAGGACATGACCCTCTCCAGTATGCTCGACGATTGGTTGTACTGTATCGGACATAGAAGTGTTCCTTTCTTATCTTCCTATTTCACCCTTGTCAAGTTTGGTACATTGCCTTCTAGCGATGCACGGTCCCATCCTGCCAGGAGCGCACACGCTTCATAAGTACTTTGAAAAAATGTGCCAAGTGTCTCTTCGGGAGATGATGCACGCCGCATATCATCATAGAGCAGAACGAACTCGCTGAGTGTCGTGTCGAAGTGAGCAATATTGGGCTGAATATGAGCTTTCTCGATGTTGTTGGGAGCGGGCGACATATAGGCGTAAAAGGCCGCGTGCGGAAACTGGTCGGTACCGGGCCAGAAACCAATCGCGAAGTTTTCTTCGTTCTCGCCAAATTTCATGATACGTCCCCCGTATGATGGTGGCGTTGCTCGCTTCCCATTGAAGCGTGTGGCATCTAAATCAAAGCCACCCCAGAAGAACTGCACTGGACTACTCTTGCCATGAAACGGTGTTCTAAACTGCTCCATGACGCGCCCCGTTGCCAGCATCACACGCCACCAACGGTACACAAAATCTTTATCATACGATGCATGAGTCGTGTCTTGCTCAAATGGAATGCCATTTTGCATCTCTGCCGGCTGAGTCGAAATCGCCACTTCAATACTAAGGGATGTGAGTGTCTGCATGAACAAAGAATAGAAATCGGCGACTGTGCGTGGCTCAAGCGGTATCGCCTCAATACGGCCATCACTTACACGAATGGAGAGACGATGGTCAATGAAATCAAGGTCGATTTCAAAGCTCTCTCCTTGCCAGGGAATAGAACCTGTATTCAGGCCACGCGCTGTCAGGTGGAAGGAAATTTCCCACCACTGATTGAGAAAGGGACAAAGTTCCAGCTTGACCTTTCCCACGATTTGCGTCATTAAATGCAACGTGTCGCGCGTATCCTTCCACGCCTCATAGGGTAATTCAGGCCATGTTTCCATCGTTTGTTCTCCTGGATTGTAACTTATTTTTAATTGGCTAGCCAACTATCGTAGTATACCTACTTTGTTCTTCTGTTGTCAACACGAGAATTTCCAGGGAATGAAATTCATGTCATTGACTCTAACTAACGCGTACATTTGTTTGATTATCAGCACGACAGGGGCAAGCCCTGTCACTACTATACTGACCTCACAGCGTGGCTCTGCCATGCGTCACCCGTGTATAGTAGTGACAGGGCTTGCCCCTGTCATGCCTCTTTTGCCTCTCATATAATAATTTACACCCCAGCCAATCTTGCTACCAACGCTCTTTCTTCTGTGCCAAACCATGGTGCATTGCCAGCTAGCGCGTTTTCGCTTACACGTTCGGGACGTGTTGTGGCTGGTATAGCCACATGACAACGTGTATCGCTCAAGACCCACTTGAGCAAAGCCTGTCCCCATGTTGTCACCCCAAATGGTTTAAGGGGTTCAAGTTCTGCCTGTGAAGGACTACGACGCATCAAGCTACCTTCCGCGAAGGGACGCATGACGACCACACCTAAACCGAGGTCGGCGGCGAGTGGTAAAATGTCGCGCTCAACCTCGCGTTGTAGTGGATTATAGGGTATCTGAACCGCCGTAATACGACCCGTCTTCATCACCTGCCGTAACTCTTTGAAAGCCGAACTGCTATAGTGTGTGGCCCCTATAGCGCGTACCTTACCTTCATCGCGTAACCGTTCTAACAATGCCAGGTGCTCTAACCAGTTGACAAGATTATGGATTTGATACAGGTCAATTCTATTTTGAAAGAATGAGAGCGCACGCTTGATTTGTGCTTGTGCCTCACTTCGTGTTGGTGTCCATACCTTTGTCGCGATCAATGCCTTATCGCGTCTCCCCTGTAGTGCCTCGCCTAGTACCTGCTCTGCTGCTCCATACATCGGAGAGGAATCCAGGAAGTTCGCGCCCGATGCCAGTGCTGTATCGACAATATTCTGCGTATTGCGTTTTGCCTCATTGCCACGTACATCAAACGTGCGCCATGTTCCCATACCCACTACTGGTACTTGCAATCCTGTTTTCCCTAGCATTCGCTGTTCCATAACATCCTCCTTCAACGGACATGTGTGTGCTACATCATAGCACGCTTTTAGCCCGTTCATGTGATACCATACTTGTACAATTCCAGAACAAACATTGTTCTTTCAATATCAAAGAGGAGCATAAGAACATGGCGTCAATCCAGGAATTAGCTAGCTTGTTAGGCAGTATGGAAGCGGTTGATCTTTCGCCTCTGTTATACTCGAACATGCCCCACTGGCACTCACATCCCGACGTGTCGATCATCGAAGACGCGCGTAACTTTGGGCAGAGCGGCTATTTCCTACAAACGTTGATTTTGCCGGAACATAGTGGCTGTCATGTTGATGCGCCAGCGCATATGCTGCCTAATAAAGCCGATCAAACGATAGATATTTTTCCGGCTACATCCCTCATAGGTGTTGCCAAAAAGATTGATTTGTCGCAAGAAAACTACGCCCCCGGTGAACTCGTGCCGTTGAGCAAGGTGCAAGAAGTCATGCAGAGATCAGCTATCACGCTTGAGAAGGGTGATATCGCGATTATTGATTTTGGCTATGACAAATATCTTGTCGATGTTGAGAAGAAGGCACCCCACGAGCGTAACTGGTGGGGTCAAAACGAGCCAGGGCTTGCCGAGGATACCTGCCGTTTTCTCTACGAAGCCGGTGTAAAAGCTGTTGGTTCCGATACGGCAGCATGTGATATCGCCCAGGTCAACGGGAAACTAAAATCTGGTTTTGGGCATATGAAGTATTTTTTGCCCAATGGCATCTTTATCATCGAGGGGCTATATGGTCTTGCCAACGTTCCGACAAGCTTCTACTTCATTGCCCTACCACTAAAAATCAAGGGCGGCTCAGGCTCCCCTTTGCGTCCTATCGCGCTGTTTAACAAAACATAATTGTTGTACCCAAAAGAAGATAAGAAAATAATCGAACAGGAGACCCTTGCGGTCTCCTGTTCGATTATTTTCTTATCTTCATAAAAGGGCTTATTTCTCGTTTTTGTTTGCACTGGCTTGTGGGATTTGACCAAGTTTCTGCGAAAACTCTTCGGCAAAGAAGACGCTATTGTCACTTGCCACTATCAAGCCATCATGTGGATGACTTCCGTTCGCGAGTTGAAATGGAGTTGAGAAAGTGTTGGTGGCAGGATTATAAGAGTCAACCCAATTTCTTAACGAGTCGTCGAACCACACAATTCCTGCATTATCGACAGCTATACCAGAGACGTGCGTGCCACAGTTGTTACACGCTGGAATTGAGTACTCATGCACGCCTTTAGACGTTCCCTTCACTGCCTGACTGATAGTCAGACTACCAATTCGTCCATCAAAACCCTCAGTCCACCAGACGCGACCCTTATGGTCAAGTGTGATGAGGTGTATCGTTGTACCCCCACTAGGATTGACCGAGAGATACTCGCTTATCGCTGCTGTTTTAAGTGCGCCCTTCTTAGGTGGTACAAAACTGGCAACACGAGCTACTGCCGAATTATTTTCGGTAAACCACATGCCACCCTTTGCATCAGGTCCTGTGATGCCATAAGGGGTGCTTTGAGCACTCGGTGTGGCCGTTTCAGTGAATGTATGTTTTGTCGTGTTGAATGAGCCGATCTGATTGGCCTGGGGTTCCGTGAACCAGAGTAAGCCACGGTTGTCAAATGCAACCTGAAATGGAGCAGCATTGTACGTTGGAACAGCCCATTGGTGCCATATGGAGGCAGAGGGATTGTGCAGGTTCGGAATCAATTCGCCAATCGCGTTGGCATTTGGCTCTGCGAACCAGAGGTGCCCAAATGAATCAAGAATAAGGAAGAATGGGCTAGTAAATCCTGACGGTTCCGTGAAATTCGTGGTGACGCTGAACGAGGAACAATTCACTAAAGCAATACTTCCCGTCTGTGTACTGCTACACACAAAGGGATGCGGATCGCAGCCCGGTTCCGCTACCCATACATTCCCCTTTGTATCAGAGGCAATACCCCACGGATATGAAGAAGGTAAAGTGATTTCACGGAAACTTGATGCCGCCTTTGTAGCATGAAGCGCACTAGCAAGCATGGCAAAGGCTGTTACCATAGCGATTACGATAGCAGTGAGCGAAAACAGAAAACGTAGTGAAGTACCAATATTTTTGTGTACAAAAATTGATGAATGTGTATTCATAAATATTTTAGCATCCCCTTATTAAATATTTTTTCCCCTGCTTACTCAACGGATTGAACACAATTGCGTAACAAGGTAGCCCTCATACATACCAGAATGGTTGCAAGAACAGGACTCTCTCGAATGTTGCAAGTGCTAGTTCACAAAAAGGTGGAGAGAAAAACAAAACCATGAAAGACGGCATTTAGGAACGAAAATATAGCTTCAAACGTGTGTATTAGAGAAATGTGCGACAAAGGAGAGGACACTACACTATGCAAATGCGACGTTTAGGTGCGACAGGCACTATAGTTTCTGAGCTATGTCTGGGTTGCATGACCTTTGGGAAAGAGGCAAACGAAGAACAATCTAAAGCCATCATTTCCCGTTTTATAGACGCTGGTGGCAATTTTCTTGATACCGCAGATGTGTATTCACAGGGCATCTCTGAGGAAATTACAGGGCGTGCCATTCGGGAGAGACGAAGAGAACTAGTATTAGCAACGAAGGTGCGTTTCCCTATGGGCAAAGGGCCAAACGATGTTGGCTTATCGCGTAAGCACATCATCGAGGGCTGCGAGGCTAGCTTACGGCGGTTGGGTACCGACTATATCGACCTCTATCAGGCGCATTGTTGGGATGCTGCCACGCCCCTGGAAGAAACGCTTTCGGCCTTCACCGACCTTGTGCGTCAGGGAAAAGTACGCTACATTGGAGTCTCAAACTTTACCGCTTGGCAAATTATGAACGCACTCCACGTGAGCCGTACACACAGTTTTGAACGTATCGTCTCGCTGCAGCCGCAATATTCGCTTGTCGAGCGTCACCTTGACTACGAAATACTGCCCTTGTGCCGTGAAGAAAATATCGCCGTTCTCCCGTGGAGTCCACTCGGTGGTGGGTTCCTCTCCGGCAAATACAAAAAGGGAGAGCAACCACCAGAAGGCACACGCATTGCTCAAGCTGGTGAACGCCTGGAAGAGCACTGGCAACGCCGCGCAACCGAGCAAAACTGGTGCGTTATCGACGAAATGGATGCTATCTCGAAAGAAACTGGTAAATCCTATGCCCAGATTGCGCTCAACTGGTTACTGCGCACTCCTGGCATTACCGCTCCTATTATTGGTGCTCGTTCACTCGAACAACTGAACGACAATCTTGGGGCCGTCGATTGGGCCTTAAGCGAGGAGCAGGTACACCATCTTTCTGAGGCTAGTGCGGTAGAAGACATTTATCCCTATCGTTTCATTCGTGAGGCGCAACGTTCTTACACTTAATATAGGATGATTTAAAGGTCATTGAAGTATATTCGGCATGACAGGGGCAAGCCCAGTCACTACTATACAATGGGTCGCGTGGCAGAGCGTTGTATAGTAGTGACTGGGCTTGCCCCTGTCATGCCGCCGCTTTTAAATTAGTGCTACACTTGACACATCCGTCCCATCCTGCTATCATAGTGTGGCTACCGTATGCCTACGGCTGTTCTATCTGCATGTAGGCAACCCCTTACGCCACAAGGCGAAGCACGAAACTCGGTTCAATGCGTCTCCCATGACGAAATGAACATGTGAGACACGTAAGCAATCAGGACACGGAACTGTGCTGGATGGCTCTCCACCTATGCCTCCCACGTATCCCCTGGTGCTATGCAAAGGGGCAGTGGGGCAGGAAAATATAAGGAGAAATCATGTTCGCGGTAATTAAAAGTGGTGGAAGACAATACAAGGTTTCTGTGGGCCAGACGCTCGAAGTCAATCGACTCGCAGTCGAAGACGGAGCGCAGGTCCTGTTCGACGAAGTGTTACTGATTTCCGATGCTGAACGTGCCATGGTGGGAACACCATTTGTGGCGAATGCATCGGTGGTCGCAACTGCGGTCAAACAGGCACGCGGAGAAAAATTGATCGTTTTCCGATACAAACCGAAAAAACGTATTCGTCATCGCAAGGGTCATCGCCAGGAATTGACCCTTCTAAGCATCGACGATATTGTAGCTGATGGGAAGAGCCTGATAACGGGCGAGGCTCCTCAGGCTAGAGTGGTCGCACAGGATGAGGGTGTCGCAACAAACGCTGATGCTGACACACTTGCACCTGTAGACGAGACCTCCGAGACCGAGACACGCACGCGTCGCCGTCGTACCTTGTCTGATGAGAGTACTGAAAGCAATACAGAGGTATAAAACGTTATGGCACATAAAAAAGGTATGGGCAGCTCTCGTAATGGACGAGATAGCCAGCCGAAGATGCTTGGTGTGAAAAAATATGATGGCGAGCTTGTCTCCGCTGGTAGCATCATTGTGCGTCAGCGTGGCACGAAGATCAAGCCAGGAGTGAAGGTCGGTGTTGGTCGCGACCATACGCTCTTTGCCTTGATCGATGGCTACGTCAAGTTTGGGCATGACTCGCGCAAACATCGCGATGTGAGCATCGTGACAGAGTTTCCCAATCGCCCCTCAATCGCCGAAATTCTCGCAAGCTTTGAGGCCGAGCAGACCGCTGTCGCTGGTCAATAGCTAAAAAGAGAAGAGAAAAGGGTGGGGGCAATGCATGAGATTCTCATGCATTGCCCCCACCCTTTTCTCTTCTCTTTTCCCTACTACTGGTTTTTGACCTGATTGGGCGTCTTACCACCTTGAACCGGGTCTGTTGGCACTTGTTGCCCTGTAACCTCGGTTTTGGTTATCGTAGGCTGACCCACTGGTTGACCACCAACCTTGGTCGCTGGACAGGTGATGTTGACCTGATTTGTGTTTGCATCCATCGCAAACGAGCATGTTTGTCCATTGATAACGGTTGTACCTGTGCAACCAGCAATCACTGTTCCATTAACGGTACAATTTAAAGCTTTGCCTACTGGTGGATTCATCGTGACACCATTGATCATCGTGTCAATGGCAACGCCGTTGGCATCCGTCTTGACAGTGATAGGGCTAGCTTTGCCTGTCAACTGCTGGCAGGTGAGGTTTGTCCAGGTAGCGGCGAAACGCTGACCCAGGAAGTTGAAAAGATTATCCGCGGCAGCTGCATCCGGTGATGCTGATTTTGATGTAAACTGTGCGTCGAGTGCGAGACGTGCGGGCGCAACATTCATAAGATTGAGGCAATACGCTCTTCCACTCGCCTGCTGTGGATTATTTACTTGTGGCTGATTGACACCTGCGCGATACGCGTTCAGCTTGTTTATATTGCGCTGGTTGTTGACAAGAACCATGGGGTCAAAGTTTGGTACCATTGCGACTGGTTTGGCTTGTAATGCTGCCGCTTGTATTTCGTTGAGTGGTAGTGATGTCACTGTCTGACCGGGGTCGGCAAGATCGGCAACTTTCCACGGTGTACACCCTAAAGCACCATCAAGCGCGACACTCAAAAGACGATTATCACTACCATTCTTTAGTATTTGTGCAGTGGGCATCTGAGCCATATTTGCCGCCGTTAATTGAGCAATCTGATTGTTTCCTGAGATGAGATACGCGGTTGTCACGTTGTCGCTCTGATCCTGGTCCACAACCGAGAAGTCACGCACTGTTGGGCATATCTGTCCATCTTTGCCAATACCCAGTGCGGGCGGAACAAGCTGTCCACTCGCGACTGCGCGTTTGGCCGCTTGGAAGAATGCAGGGGCGTTACAGTACGAAAACTGCCCAAATATCGAACCATTCACCCCGTTAACACACTTGCCACTACGCAGACTGTTGCCGCTTCCCTTTAGCGTCAGGTTATTGCCATTGAAGCCAAACCAGAGTGCGACGATTGCCCCTTGTGGAAGCGTTGGTACGACGGGTGCCACAGCTGCCTTCGTTCCTTTGTCAACAACAAGAGGATTGTAGGCCGATATCTGACCTGTCTCTGTATCGAAGACCGCTCCCTGGACAAACGCTGTCTGATTTCCATTTGTCTCATTACACGGTCCGTTGTTTGCATCAGTGGCAACAAGTTGATAGGGAGTGGCTAAGCCCTGTGCTGTAAGCGGATTATTTGGTACAATGAGTGTGCAGTCCATATTCACTGCGGCGCCAGCGGCAGCATGTGAACCCGTCAACTTCTGCACAACAAGAAATGCTCCCGCACCTGCTACGACAAGCACTGTCACGGTAATGCCGATGAGCATCAATGGTGAAAAACGTCGGCCTCGTCTCGGCTTAGGTAGCCGACTATCTGGACTCGATACGTGTGGACGTGTTACTGTTTGCATTGCTACGTTCTTCCTTCCAAATACTTACACTATGTACCCAATTTTGTGCTTTTTCTCAGAAAAATGAGTACAAGAAACCAGGCTCCTACATATGGAGCAAATAGAGTTGTTTGAATACTTGCCTATCAGCGTTTTCCCCACACAAGACGCCGGTAAAGCAGATGTAACCTTCCTTGATGCTGTTTTTGATACACCTCTGTATGCTTCTGGTTGCGATATTACCACATCCGCGTCAATATATTGGCATATATCATGGTAAATTGGCATGAAAGTACCACAGGTAGGTTAAGGTTTCTTTACCTCCATGTCGTATACTGTTGGGAAAGAACTTTCACTTCTAGTAATGTATGTGAGTACCCGAAAACGGAAAAGGTCGGTAGGGGCAGCAATTCATTGCGCCCAAAGATGGGGTGGAAAGGCAACGTGTCGGCAACGATTTCTCGCTTCAATGCGGACCCCTCCCTGCCCATCTTTGGACGCGATACATCGGTCCCTACCAAGAGGAATGATCGTGTTCGGGTTATGTTCATAAGATTTTTACGAAAGGATACATAAATGCGAGCATTGATGAGCGTTGACAATCGCAATGGCCTTCTTGAGTTAGCGCAAGAACTAAGAAGTCATGACGTAACTATTTTTGCAACGGGTGGAACCTTAAAAGCACTACACGCTGGTGGCATTGAAGCTGAGTCGGTAAGTGTCTTGACAAATTTCCCTGAAATACTTGATGGGCGTGTCAAGACATTACACCCTGCCATTCTGGGTGGCATTCTTGCCCGTCGAAACCTCCCTTCACACGAAGAGGAGTTGCGCATACACAATATGGTCCCAATTGATATTGTGGTCTCAAACCTCTATCCATTTGCGAAAACCATCGCGCAATCAAATGTGACGTTGATGGAGGCATTGGAGAAGATAGACATCGGTGGCGTGACACTCACTCGTGCAGCCGCGAAAAACTTTCAAGATGTGCTAATCCTGACACGTCCAGAAGACTATCCTGCGGTTATGCAGGAGTGGCGTGAACAGGGTGAGGTAAGTCTTGCAACACGTCGTCATCTTGCCGCTATCGCCCTTCAGCAAACTGCCAGCTATGACACGACTATCGCTGAATATCTGCGTTCCTCTACAACTGAAACCTTCCCACAGACTGTGACACTACCGCTCGAACGTGCGCAAACACTGCGCTACGGTGAAAATCCTCATCAGCAAGCAGCCTTCTATCGCTGGTCGGGTACACGAGGCAACGATGCAACCACTGCGACGGTTGCCGACGCCGAAGTCTTGCACGGCAAGGAGTTATCATTTAACAATCTGCTTGATCTGGATGGTGCATTGGCAGCCGCGCAAAGTTTTACCGCGCCGACCATTGCCATTATCAAGCATACCAATCCATGTGGTCTATCGTGTGATGAGTCGCTTGTAGAGGCGTATAAGAAGGCACACGCTGGTGATCCCATTTCAGCCTATGGTGGCATTATTGGCAGCAATCGTCCAATAGATGCGGCAACTGCGCAAGAGATAAACCAACTATTCTACGAGGCTGTGATTGCACCAGAGTTTACCGCAGATGCGCTTGAGATACTTCGTAAAAAGAAAAATATCCGTTTGCTTGCCACACATCGTCCTGTTGAGCCTATGGGAATAGGTGCAGGGAAACTTGATGTACGCTCTGTAAGCGGCGGTCTCTTACTCCAAACGCCTGACGCAGTTGGAGATCGTGACACCGCCTACAATGTTGTGAGTGAGCGCGAACCAACATTGGACGAGGTGACGGACTTGATGTTTGCATGGAAGGCCGTGCGCCATGTTAAGTCAAATGCTATTGTACTTGCACATAAGCTATCACTTGTCGGTGTGGGAGCGGGGCAAATGAACCGTGTCACCAGCGTACAGATTGCCGTTGAGAAAGCCTCTAATCGCGCTCGTGGAGCAGTCCTTGCCTCCGACGCATTCTTTCCCTTTGCTGATGGCGTCGAAACTGCTGCGAAAGCAGGTGTAACGGCGATCATTCAGCCCGGAGGTTCCGTTCGTGACGAAGAGACGATTCGTATGGCGAACCATTACGCCATCGCGATGATCTTTACAGGCCAAAGACACTTTAGACATTAAAAGAATAGAACAACAAAGATGCCAACCGCGAGCGGTTGGCATCTTTGTTGTTCTATTCTTTTATGCAATAATCTCGTCTGAGAAGAAGCGAACCCAGAGAACACAGACAGCAAGACCGCCGATGAGGGCGAAGAAACCAACCGAGCCATCATTCTGACCTGCCTGTAGAGGCTGGAATGGATAAAAAATGATCAGCGCGAGCCACAAGAGTGTCAGTGATGCTGTCAGGCTTAATTTTGTTGTTTCTGGACTGGACCGATAGAGAATGTGATAGAAGACCAAGACAAGAAGGCCAATAACCGCCACCAATAGAATGAGGCTTGTGGTGACGCTACCATCTCCCACCCAGTCTATCACCAACGAAGATTTGATAAATAAGAAGCAGCAGACATAGATAAGCGTAAGAAGAACGCCGCCAATGACCTTGCGTATTTCTAGTGGATTATTCACTGCTATAAAGCTCCTTTCGAGGAGTGAAGAAATTAGAACGTCGAACGCTTGCCAATAGAATGTATATCCGTATTGTAGTCCTACTTGCTCAATAAATCAATATGGTAGGGACCGATTCATCGCGTCCTCGTCGGCAATCGACACGCCAGGAGGGCGCGATAATGGGGTTTAACAAGATAATCTGGATATGTCGATGGTAGGGACCGATGTATCACGTCCTCTTTGGCGATTGACATGCTGACAAGGAAAGGACGTGATACATCGGTCCCTACATGTTGTAATACGCGTTAGCAAAACGTGCCGTCCACATAGCATTATTGAGCAACAAGGCTTTGTTAGCTTCAACGCTTTCGCCAGCAGTCACCTTCGCGACATGTGAGAGCAGAAATGGCGTCGTTGCGGATCCCTGTATACCCTGTTGTTTTGCGAGTTGCAATGCCTCTTCTGTTGCACGCTCTAAGGGTACGGCGTCCATTGCATACTGTTCAGGGATGGGACAGCCTACAACAATACCATGCAGACCAAGTTCCCATTGCGTCCGTGCGATATCGGCTATTACAGCTACATCATCAACGCGATGCGTCAGGCGGCGTCCACTATGACGCACATAAAAGGCGGGCAATTCATCGGTCTGCCAGCCCACAACGGGTACACCATGCGTCTCTAAATATTCAAGCGTCAGGTCGAGGTCGAGAATGGACTTCGCGCCAGCACAGGCCACCAGTACAGGCGTCTGGCTCAACTCGATCAGGTCGGCTGAGATATCCATGCTCGTCTCGGCTCCACGATGAACCCCACCAATACCACCCGTCGCGAAAAAGCGAATATCAACCATACTTGCACAAAGCATCGTTCCCGCAACCGTTGTGGCCCCCAGTTGGCGTGTTGCCAGCGTGACAGCAAGGTCACGGCGACTGACTTTTTGCACAACAGGAGCGGTACCAAGCTGTAGAATTTCATCCTGTGCCAGTCCAACGACAATCTTCCCATTGAAAATACCAATCGTGGCTGGTACTGCGTCTTCACGCCGAATAGTTGCCTCCATCGCCTGTGCCACCGTGACATTATCAGGATAGGGCAGCCCATGTGCGATGACGGTAGACTCAAGTGCGACTACTGGCCTCTGCTCGTGTAGCGCGGTTTGTACTTCGTCCGAAATGACGATGTGTGCTGAAAAATTTTGCATCATTCCTCTGTCCATAAAAAATGTGTGTTATCATCCATACTTCTGTACTATATCACTAGTGTCTAAACATGACCTCTTGCGGATTATTTGCACTTCGCATACGTCCATGCTATAGTAGCCTTTGTGCTGTCCCTATTCTCTGGAGAGAATTATTGTAGCGATTTTATTGATTACTCATAGGGGTTATAATATCTATAGATAACCTCTCGAAGTCTATTTTGTACAATATACAACACAATGTAGGAGTGATAAAAAATGGGTTTTACGAAAAATCTACTTACAACCACTGCCGTTCTTGGTGGCGCGGTTGGCGCACTTGCTGCGTATAACAAAGTAACGCAGTCGATGGCTGGCGAACTTGACACCGTCCTTCGTGGTGAAGAGCGCCGCTATCCCTGGAAATATGGCGATATGTTCTATGAGGTAAAGGGTGTACGCGATGCCAAGCCACTCTTGCTGGTTCATGGCTTCGGTCCCGGTGCTTCATCCTATGAGTGGCGCAAGAACGTCGATACACTTGCTGAGCAGTACCGCGTCTATGTAATCGACCTGCTCGGCTTCGGTCTCTCTGATCGTCCCGCCATTGATTATACCGCCGAGACATTCACCGATCTGATTAGTGATTTCATCAAGGAAGTTATCAATAAGCCCACAACGGTTGTCGCACATGGTCTGACCAGCGCGTATGTCATTGCCACAGCCTTCCGCAAGCCCCAGTTGTTCGAGCGTTTAATCCTTGTTGCACCAAACCCAACCATCCTGCAAGAGTCCCTGCCCGGACCTCTGAACTCCGTATGGAAGGGAGTATTACGCACTCCTATTCTCGGTGAGTTCGTCTACAATCTGTTGACCTCACGTCAGGCTATTCGTGCCTACTATGACCGTCAGGGCTATCACAATCCCGGTCTCATCACCGATGAACTGGTCGAATACATCTACACGTCCGCGCACCAGTCGAATAGCCGTTACGCCGCCGCATCATTCATCAGCAACTTCCTGACACTTGATGTCCATGAGGCATTCGCACGCCTACAGATGCCTGTAGTCGCGGTCTGGGGTCGTGAGGCACTCTTGACACCGGCAGAGTCATCCGAGGCATTCAAACGCGTCAACCCACGTATCGAGACACGTATCATTGACAAGAGCAGTTTCCAGGTCCAGGATGAGCAGGCCGCTCAGTTCAACAATCTCATTCGTGAATTTGCTACGGCATCCATAAAGTAGTCCAAACGAGAACAGCAGATAGGGAAGAGTAAGACTATGAGAGTACTTTTCTCTATCTGTCTGGCTATTCAAGTATCTGTACACGTTTTACCTGGAAAATACCTCCTAACTTTTTTGAGGTTTAGCAGACCATGAACCACCTACTTGCGTGTTTGGTACGTTCCATTGCCCGCTAATTGAACGATCTGACTGTAACACCCCCCTAAATTCGCCTTCAAATCCATTACAGCCACCAGCGTTAGTTTGCGTCGCATTAAATGTAAGCGTGTTGTCCGCCTTTATTTGCCCATTTACATTAGCTGGACATCCGTTGATAACTGCGGATGCTGTAAAAGTCCCATCATTGGAATTTTCACTGAGTTGCTGTAAATTAAATGGAAGCACAGCACCATCATTAATTCGATTCATCGTTCCTTGATAGAAATGAGCAAGAACAGGTATGGAGGAAGTCGCGACTAGTGACGTGGAGGAGGACGTAGGAGTGGGATGCAAATAGATGTAAATTCCCCAAATCGCTGCAAATATTGTCGCCAGTGATGCCAATCCGCCTGCTATTTTTATCCAGTTTGGCACATCGCTCTGTGATGTATTTGTATTCATCAATGTTGTAGGAACTAAATCCAGAGTATAATCGAATATCGTGTTGCCAAACCGAATTGTATCTCCTGCGGTAAGCTGACGCGGGCTATTGGGTACAAGCCTCTGTTCGTTCACGAAGGTACCATTTCTGCTTCCCAAATCTTTAACGGCGTGCCCTTGTCCTTGAGGAAAAATTTGCGCATGAAACGTGGAAACTTGAGTATCGTCCAGCCGTAGTTGATTGTTTGGCGCACGACCAACCTGTATTACTGTTGAGCCTAATTTAAAAATGTCGTGCGGCCCTCTTAATGTTGCATCCATGTATGTCTCCTTCAAACAGAGAAATAGCAAAGATTATAAGATGAGTATAGCATAAAACAATGGAGAAAAAAGGATTACATAATACTATACACATGCAACACTACTTTTCGTCGGTATTGTGAGGTTTGAACTATCCACCTCTAAGTTTCTCGCTAATTCACCGTATCTCCCCTAATAATGCTCGTGCGATCACGACGCGCTGTATTTGATTCGTGCCCTCGAATATCTGCGAGACCTTAATGTCGCGCATATAGCGTTCCGTGGGGTAGTCGCGAACATAGCCAGCACCACCAAGTATCTGAACCGCATTCGTGGCGATTTCCATTGCGGCATCCGTCGCGAAGCACTTTGCCATTGATGCATACATACCTGCGTTTTGGCCTGTGTCAAGTTTGTGCGCGGCTTCATAGACGAGGAGACGCGAGGCTTCGATCTTCATCGCCATGTCCGCCAGCATAAACTGAATACCCTGAAAACTGGCGATGGCTCTGCCAAATTGCTTGCGTTCTTGTGCATAAGTACGCGCGGTATTGAATGCGGCCTGTGCGACTCCAACCGCAATGGCTCCAATGTTGATGCGTCCACCATCTAGTGAGGCCAGCGCGATTTTGAAGCCTTGCCCCTCTTCACCGATACGATTGGCAATGGCAAGCTTACAATCCTCGAAAACGAGTTCACGCGTGGGTGAAGAATGAAGACCCATTTTGCGCTCGGTCTTGCCAAAGGAGAAGCCAGGTGTGTCTTTCTCCGCAACAAGGCAGGTGATGCCAGAGGAACCTTGTTCTTGCCTTGTGCGCACCATGAGCAGATAAATATCAGCCTCGCCACCGTTTGTCACCCAGAGTTTTGAGCCATTGAGGATATAGGCATCTCCATCACGTTCTGCCCGACATTGCAAGCTTGCAGCGTCTGAACCGGATGCGGCTTCACTCAACGAAAACGCTCCCAACACTTCACCTGTTGCCAGTCGTGCCACCCATCTCCGCCGTTGTTCGTCATTGCCAAAGCGGGCCAACGAACCCGTAACCATGTTATGAACAGAAAGTCCTACAGCGGTTGCCATCTCACCCTGTGCCAATTCTTCGTAGACGATGGCTCCCATAAGACGACTGAGCAGAACGCCACCATGCTCTTCCGGCGTGGTCATGCCCATTAGACCGAGGTCCGCCATCTTCGCGTACACATCGCGTGGAAAATGGTGCGTCTCGTCCCACTCTTCCGCATAGGGCGTAATCTCATGGGCAGTGAAACGCCGTACCATGTCACGTATATCTGATTGCTCGTCGTTGAGATCAAAATTCATGTTTGGCATCCTTTATATGATATAGCCTATTGTAGGGACCGATGCATCGCGTCCTCTTGCCAAATCGACTGCCAGCGAGGACGAGATACATCGATCCCTACAACAAACACATTTACATTCATCATACCACGCATTGTTGGGCGATATACTCCAATTGCTGTTTCACATGAGCCATGCTACCAGGGCGGTTAGCAGGGTCCAAATCAACCATTTGCATAAGTAAGCGATCCAGTAGCTGGAGTGCGGCAGTTTGTGGATGAAGATTATAGGTGTGCAAAGGCTGAAAACGGAAAGGAGTTTCAGTGGGGTCGTTGCCCGTCAACATCTGATGCAGAAGTGCGCCAAGACTATAAATATCGGCATAGGGCGTGGTTTGTGTTTTCCCATATTGTTCGGGCGCGGCATAGCCAGGAGAGCCAAACGCCATCGTATCTCGAAATTGCCCCGGCTTAAAATAGCGGGCGATACCAAAGTCAATTAAGCGTATATTGCCGTTCGGAATCAACATCACATTGGAGGGTTTAAGATCACGGAAGATGATCGGCGGTTGATGTGTATGCATATAGTCAAGGATGTCACAGAGCTGGGCACCAACACGCAATACATCAAGCAGATGCAGAAAATGTCCTCCAATAGTTTGTTCCAGGTGACGTTCCAGCGTTTCACCTTCAATAAAGTCCATCACAAGATACCAATGTTCTGTATCAGTAAAATAGTCGTAAAGTTTTGGTAAACCTGGATGGTGCAGGTCAGAAAGAACCTGTACCTCTCGATTAAAGGATGCGGTGGCGTCAAGTACCTCTTGCTGTTGTAGCCCTGTGAGGCTAATCTCTTTTATCGCGATGATCTTGTTGTGAGAGAGGATGTCCTGAGCTTTGAAAACGGACCCAAAACCACCTTGACCGAGGCTGGAAAGAAGACGATACCTATCGTGAAGAAGCGTCTGAGAGGCCGCTACGACGAGATTCGCAACGGTAGAATGTATCTCAGGAGGCTCTGGTATCTTTAAAATGTAACGACAAGAACTACAAAGAACTGTATCAACGCTATTCAACGTTCCGCAGTGTTGGCAAAACATGTTTTCCCTACTCTATGATAGACAGGTATCCGTGTTCTTACATGATACCATCCCCTGTCTACTACACTATCTCACCACATAGAGTATTCTTCTGCCTACAAAGACGTATCGCTACATGAAAAGTTTAATCTATGACCTACAAGGGCTATTTCGGTGCTAAACGTAGTGTATTTGTAAAAGATGAGCTTTTGGGGAACTACTCAAAATGTATTTTTCTCAACTTAAATAGTCAAAAGTACTTCCCCTATCAAACGAATTACTTTTGTTTCCATTACTCGTTCTATAGAATATCGTAGGAAATATTTGAAATAGTCTCATCAATATCTTGTGTAGCAAGGAGATAACGATATTGTATGAGGCTTGAAAAAGGAGAGAACGGTGGACACAAGGAAGTATCAACGCTCAATGCAACAATCAGAGGAGCAAACAAAGCATGATGCACCGCTGACAAGAATGGAGCAACACATCAGCCGTCGTACTGTGGTACAGGCAGGGCTAGGGCTAGCGGTAACGGCAACGGGTGTAGGTGCCTGGCTAGGAACGCACCGAAGTACAACATTGGCGAAAAATGATAAAGGAACCGATAACGTGGTTCTTCAGTGGAACAATGCAGCACTTCAAGCCATCGCAATAACTGGAACAGGTCCTACAATTGGCGCACGCGCACTCGCTATTGCTCACACTTGTATGTATGATGCATGGACAGTCTGGGATGTTGTCGCAGTTCCGACACGTCCAAATGGCATTACACGTATCGCCAAAAACAAATGGAAAGATGCAACAGAAGCTGTATGCTACGCGGCCTATCGTGCGTTGCTTGATTTGTTCCCATCACAGGCATCTACCTTCACGACCTTATTAAGTAACCAGGGCTACGATCCAAATGATACCTCTACTGACACGACAACTCCTAGCGGCATCGGTAATGTTGCGGCACAGGCTGTACTGAATTACCGACATAGTGATGGCTCAAACCAATTAGGAGACCTTCATACGGGTGCTTACTCTGATTACACAGGCTATGCTCCTGTGAACACACCAACAACAATTAACGATCCTAACCGTTGGCAACCTTTGCTGCTTGCAAACGGCTCCGCACAACAGTTTCTCACACCACATTGGGGCAAGGTAACACCTTTTGCGCTCTCCTCCGGTTCTCAATTTCGCCCTTCTGGTCCAGCTATCGTTTCGCAACCAGGCTATAAGAGTCAGGCCGATGCTGTGCTTCAACTGAGTGCTGGCCTTGATGATACAAGTAAAGTGATTGCCGAGTACTGGTCTGATGGTCCTCACACTGTAACCCCTCCCGGTCACTGGGATCTTTTTTCTCAGATTATCTCAGCACAGTTCGTTTCACACAAGAACAAACATGACATTAATGGTGATATCAAGATGTTCTTTGCTGTTACCAATGCAATATTTGATGCAAGTATTGCCTGCTGGGATTGCAAACGGGCCTTTGACTCTGTTCGTCCAGTGACTGCTATTCATTACCTCTACACAGGCCAACCGATCACTGCATGGGGCGGTTCTGGAAAAGGTACGCAGACCTTTGACGGGGGCAAATGGGCGAGTTATCTTCCAACACCCGCGTTCGCCGAGTATGTATCGGGTCACAGTACCTTTAGTGCAGCAGGTGGCTATATTCTGACACAAGTGGTCGGAAGTGATACTTTCGGCAACTCCTTTACAGCTACCACTGGCTCCTCTCTTGTTGAACCTGGGGTCACACCAGCAACCAGTATCACATTATCCTGGCCTAGCTTTACGTCTTCGGCTGTACAAGCAGGCATGTCGCGCCGCTACGGTGGTATTCACTTTCAACAAGCGGACGAAGATGGTAGAGCATTAGGTCAACAGGTCGCTACACAGGCTTGGACAAAAGCACAAACATACATCAACGGCACTGCACAATAATCGGATAGCCATATTCTCGTGAAGAAAGTGGACGTTCTACATGAGAACACATATCCTACTTTTGCCAACCTATCAGCAAAAGTAGGACATGCAAGTATTGCATATGTTTTCAGAGCATACAGAAAAGGAGAAAGATCATGGCACTACCACTCACAAACCGTACCACGACTCCTGCGAACTCGTATACGCCACTGACAACGGCACGTAATATGTATGGCACTCTGCGCGAGCAAGTACATCGTAAACAGGTTGTGAATGCTATTCTTCTCGTTATTGCGCTGTTCCAACTGATTGATTTGCCTGGGGCCGTGCTGATGAAGAGTCCAGCTGACATTGGAACTGTTGTCCTGGGTCTAGCCTTGTGCGCCATTGCTCTGCTGTTCAATCAAATGGGCAAAGTCACGATCGTAAGCATTCTTCTGATCGCTGTGGTAGACCTTGGATGTGGTCTGATGCTGCTCACAACGCCTATGGGGTTAGGTGTAAGTGATCTTCCAACCTTTGATGTGCTAATTGTGTCTGAACTTATTGCTGTCTCTCTCCTGCCTCCGATGAGCGTTTTTCCCGTTGCGCTCAGCAATATTACATTTATTGTTGCCGATCTCGTGTTTCAACCAAAAACAGATGAATTGCACATGGTGTTAACTTCTAGCATGGGTTTCAATGCTATCGCGCAACCAATCGGCTTGCAAATTGTTGTGGCTATCGTTTCCTTCATCTGGGTACGGAGTGCCCTTGTTGCTCTGGCACGTGCGGACCGCGCGGAAGAGATTGCCCGGCTGCAGCAACGAGAGGTAGAACTTCAGCACCGCGAAGTCGAGCGTCAACGCCATCTTGACGAAGGTGTTCAACATCTTTCACAGATATTAGTGCAGGCTGCTAATGGAGACCGTAGCGTTCGCGCTCACATGAATTCAGACAATATGTTGTGGCGAATTGGTAACTCGCTCAACCTGCTTCTGACACGTTTAATGCGAACGGGGCAGTTAGAGCAAGAAAATAAACGACTTCGTGCCGAGGTGACAACATTAATGGAGTCTCGACATATCGATCGAATGAGAGCACACATGACGACAACGTTAGAAAACGAAGCTCAAAAAAGAGGATAAGTAAGCGAGTAGGAAGATGCTCGTCATCTTCCTACTCGCCCCGGAAAGGATAGATATGGCTATTTCTAGCCTATGTTTCGGCGTGCCAACGGCATTGCTTGTGCTACTTGCAAGTATGGTTCCAGTTGTTGGTTTTTATGTGGGCCGAGCCATCTATAAACATAAGCGAAAAGTGAACAGGTTACGTACCTGTGTTGGTTGTGTTCCTGCCAGAGTAACGCATGTGACGCTAGAAGATGCAACCTGGCACGACGGGTGGGTTGTGAATGCATTATGGGTGGATGAGAAAACGCAGCAATCTTACAGTTTCAAAAGTGCGCCACAAGAGATGCGTCCGAAGCAACAACTTGGTGACAAAGTGTTCGTCTTCATCGAGTCCGTAAGCCCTGTTCGCTACACGATAGAACTGTGACTATTATCTATACTGCTTGCCACACTTGTATGATACGGTCAACACCAGCGGACGCGATACGCGTACTATCGGGCGACCACGCAACCGAGGTAACATAGCCTATGTGACCATGATAGACGAAACTGGAGCTTTTTGTTGCCAAACTCCATAACTCGACCGTTTTATCATTGCCACCAGAGGCAATATGCTTTCCGTTCGGTGCCCATGCAACACAGTTTTTCATGCCTTTTCTACCAATACCATAAGAATACGCTGTCGTCCCAGTTATGGCGTCTCGAATAAGAACCCAATGATCGCTACTCGCTGAGGCAATATATTTACTATCAGGCGACCATGCAAGACCATTTACACGCCCTTCGTGACTCCCCATTTTCAGTACGTCGCGTTGCGTGGAGAGCAAGGAGGTCAGGGTCGTAAAAAAGGACTTCTTTGGTTGCTCTTTGACTGGATACCACACGTATACCACGCGATCCTCACCTGCCGAAGCTACACGTTTCCCATCAGGCGACCACGCGACTGTATAGACTACATCGGTATGGTTACGGAAGATATACTGATTGGTCCCCTGCGAACTCTCCCAAACATGTACCGTTTTGTCTGTTCCAGCTGATGCAATGTGTGATGGGAGTGCATTCCCATATGCTGATTGTGCTGGCGACCACGAAAGGGCATGAACTGGTCCGTTATGTCCGTAATAGGCCACTACCGGAGTTCCTGTAAGTGCGTTCCACACGCGTGCGGTTCCATCATCGCTTGCTGAAACAAGTTTTGTGCTATCCGGCGACCATGCAAGAGCGTTGACACGATCAGAATGTTCCTTATAAGTCAAGAGGTATTTGCCATTCATAGCATCCCATACACGCACCGTCTTGTCATAACTCGCTGAAGCGAGCCACTTGCCATCAGGCGACCATGCGAGCGCGGTAACACGGCTCCCGTGCCCATAGCAGGTGTACAACATGTTCGACATGGGTGGTATTTGTGGCGCGACAGTACTCCTTGTCGCTTTTTCAGGCATTTTCGGGAGCGTTGCAGGTGCTTGATAGATAGCGGAAAGAGAACTTCGTATAGGTTGGAATTGGCTTTGTTGATGTTGCGTTGCAATGCGTTGAAGTTCTTGTTTCACCGCCAGAATGGTTGCAGGTCGTTTATTAATATCGACACTTACCATAGTTGCTAGCAAGCTACCCAGTCCAGTCAACGTTGGCATATCTTTGAGAACAACGGGCGCAAAGGTAAACGGTGTGTCCGAGGGATCATGTCCTGTAACAAGCTGATGTAATGTTGCGCCAAGACTGTAAATGTCGGCGCGAACCGTTGTTTGGGACTTGCCATACTGCTCTGGTGCCGCATAGCCGGTTGAGCCGAGTGCGCTTGTGTCTTTGCTTTGTCCGGGTTTAAAGTGACGCGCGATACCAAAATCAATCAGGTAGATATGGCCTGTTAGAGTGAGCATCACATTGGCTGGTTTCAGGTCACGGAAGATGATTGGTGGTTGACGTGAGTGCAGATAGCTAAGGACATCGCAGAGCTGTATGCCGATAGTGAGCGTTTTCGTGATAGGAAGACGTGCGTGTCCCAGGTCCGCGAGATGATGCTCTAGTGTCTTGCCATCAATAAAGTCCATCACAAGATATGAGCGTCCATTATCCGTGAACTGCTCATAGATACGCGGCAAATTAGGATGCGTGAGTCCTGCTAGCATGAGGGCTTCGCGCTTGAATGAAAGCGTGGCTTCCAGGAGTTCTTGGGCATTCATATTGCTCTGGCTCATCTCTTTGATTGCTACGAGCCGATTGCCAAACTGTGTATCCGCCGCTTTGTAGACGGCACCGAAGCCACCACGTCCCACCTGCGCGAGCACTATATAGCGTTGTTTTAACACGTGTTGATGTGAAAGAAGCCCTGTCTGTGTAGAGGAACTGGTTGTCCCATTCGTTATAGATATATGCAGAGATTGCCCACAAGCCTTACAAAAGGTCGCCTGTACACGATTTGCCGCGCCACACGTATCACAAAAGAGGTAAGACGGAAGGGTCATGCCAGCGTGCCATCCTTTTCAAACAAACATTTGTTCTTATCATCTACGCGTACACTAGTACATCTTTTTGCCCTTGTCAAGCTTTCACAGAGAAGAGAAAGCATTGTCGAAAACGCAACAACGTGTTATGCTACCTTTGATAGAGGAAAAACAGAGCAACTTTTGCTCCACATATTCATCAGCAGTTCGAGCAGTATGTATCATCTATAAGGGAGGTATATTTTTTTATGGCAACGACTGAAGCAGAAAAACCAACCTGTCCTGTATGTCATCAAAATGATATGGTCATGACGATGCAGGCCGCATATGAATCAGGTGTGTCGCGTGCTGCGCCACCAGATATGCCAACAAGAAACATATCAATGATGCCATATATCATCGCGTGTGGCGTCCTCGTAGGTATTTGCATCTTTCTTATCATTGTGCTGATTGGAGGGTTGGAAGCAAGCCTGAATCCATTCTGGATGATTGTGCTTGTCGCTTTAACATTCATCAGTATTGTGACCGCGCTTGTTGTTTCCTACAACGCTTTCCAACGGGTCGTCAAGGGTGATGCCGAGGCAACAGAGCGTTTCCCTGCCTGGGATCGTGCTACGGCTGCCTGGAACAAACTTCGCTATTGCAAGCGTGACGACGTGGTGTTTGATCCCGAAGTAAGCAAAGTTATCTCGAATGAAGCCGTTGCCGCTCTCCGCACGATGGACGAAGGGAACGCCGAAAAGGTTGCTTCGACACTTGTGAAAAAGTAGCTATCGACGCAATAAAATACGCGTGTGCCAAAGCACACGCGTATTTTATTGCGTCGATAGCTACCCCCCACTCATGATATTTTCATCGGTCGCACGGCGTCTGGGCCAATCAACTTTTGTTTCATCCGTGAAGAGCGTACCAGCATTGGCTTCTTCCTCTTCCTGTCGTCTATCTGCCTCCGCATACAAGTTAATCGCCGCTCTTCTTGCATCAAAGGTAAACGCGTTATTCAGTTCTGGATTATTGGCAACGGCTTCAAATTGGGCCGCAAGGTTGCGAATGGTTTCCGGTTCTTTGATATTCCCATTCTTTACTTCGGTGTATGCTTTACGTAACGTCTCTTCTTTTAGCCCCTTTGGAACCTGGACATTCGCTACCGCTTGCTGTGGTGGTGTAGGCTGCTTGGGTTGTGGTGGCTGTACCGCTACTGGCTGAGGATGAGGAACTGGCTGAAACGCAGGCGCTGCCTGTTGAGGAATCGCCGCTCCTCCCTTTTTTGGTGCGATTGGCTCTGTTATTTCATCTTGTAATCCATGCCCATGTGGAGCAAGAGCAATATCATAGAGGCGAACCTCGTTAATCTGCACACCCCAAAGTGCGGCACGGTCTCGCACTCGCTGCAAGACTTGCCCATTGACCTGTTCCCAGCGAGTTTCACCCTCAGAAAGGGGCATCGCGCTTCCGTGTGTAGGACGAGTATACATCCCCTGAGGCCATGCAATGAAATCTTCGGGTGTAAAGGTCTTCGCAACTAATTGTAGTGATGCGACGAAAATGTCTTGTAAACTCTCTTCCCAGTTTTTTACACCTGTCACAAGATACGCATCTTCTGGCAATAGTTGGTAGCTCATACTGCCACGCAATACAACATCCTCGTCACGTGTCATCTGCACACGCTGTATAGGCGTTTTCCAAATTGTTTCAGCCGTACTCAGATGATGCGAAATTTGCTCCCACGGCAACAGGATATTGAAGCCTGGGTAGAGTGTGCGCTTGTATTTTCCAAATGAGCGCACAATATCCACATATTCCTCTGCCACTGGATGAATGTAGCGTCGTGCGAGAAAAATAGAGAGAACGACAAGGATGAGTAGGAGAATGATACCCGGAACGGCACCAAAGAGCGCGAAACAGCCGACAAGCATAAAAAGGAAAAAGCCTGCAACAGTATAAATAGCCCATAAACCGCTTGTGGTATCAGTATAATACGTTGCGACACCCTGAGCAAGGGCAATCGCCAGGATAATAATTGCAAGGGGGAAAAGTGTTGACGGTGGTAAATTGGCACGACCAATAGCGACTGTTGGCAACACAATCAGACTGGTAAGCCCCGCAAAGAGCAGTGGGGCCAAGATGAATGAGGAATAACGACCAATCTGGCTCATGAGTGCAGTGCGTCCAGTGGTCACTGCTTCTTCACTTTCGTTTTCAACCGGGTCGTTTGCTCCAATATGAATGCTATTGATAGCTGTTGGAACCGTTGGAATTTCCTGTTCCTGCTGAATTGATGGAATATCCATTTCATCGTCGTCTGGTTCCCAGGGCGCGTCTGGCTGAAACTCAGTGTTCTTATATGTTGGAGGAGCTTGCCAGGTAGAGCCTGAGTCTTTCCTGTCTAAAGGCATGAGCGTGTATACCTTTCTCTCGTCTTCTCTTGTTAGACCTGAAGCTTCTTTTTGACACCACAGGAGCCACAACCACCGCCCCCTGTGCCACAACCGCCGCTACCACACGAACCGCCACTACCACATGAACCACAACCGCCTACTTTACTTGCTACCGAGTCTGTAACTACTGCTGGATTGACTGGTACTTGAATAATGGCTCCGCTTTCGAGCATTACGTCCACTAAATCTTTAGGAACGTTGACTGAAATAACTTTCCCCGGCCCATCGGGTGTTGGAAGCATCGCCCCAATTTGTGGCATTTGTTGTTTCGCCTGAATATAGTTATCGTTCTCATAGGAAAGGCAACACAAGAGCCGACCACAGACACCAGATATTTTTGAGGGGTTGAGCGGTAGCCCTTGTTCCTTTGCCATTTTAATTGAGACAACGCCAAAGTCTGTAATCCAGGAACTGCAACAGAGCGTTTTTCCACATGGTCCCACTCCTCCCTGTTGCTTGGCCTGATCGCGTGCCCCAATTTGACGTAGTTCGATACGTGTGCGAAATGTCGCCGCAAGATCACGCACGAGCGCACGGAAATCAACACGTTCTTCGGCTGTAAAGTAAAAGGTCAAGCGACTCCCATCAAACGTGTATTCGGCCTCGACTAGCTTCATTGGCAACTGATGCTGCACGATACGCTCACCACAACGCACGATAGCCTCTTTCTCTTTACTTTTGAAGGAAAGCATCATACGTAATTCGTCTTCAGTTGCCAGGCGCAGGATAGGTTTAAGTGGGTCACTGAGGTCGCTTTCAGCCATTTTTTTTGCGGCAATCACCACACGACCAGCCTCAACACCGCGTACCGTCTCGACAATAACAAACTGACCTGTAGCATACGTTTGGCCCTGCGGATCAAAATGGTAGATGCGCCCAGCAGGACGGAAACGAATGCCAGTAACGATCACGGTATTTTCTATACTCGTTGCCAATGACATAGTTGCTCAATCTCTATTTGTATATATAATGGGACCGATTTATCGCGTCCTCACCGATAATTGATATCGCAAGAGGACGCGATAAATCGGTCCCTACAGGCGACGTACCTTATGAATGTATCAAAGCGTATCATCGGTCCTTACAAGATGTGTAGCACCATTGCTACACATACATTGTTTTACATTTCGTTGGTGAGGAGGATGGCCTCCGCAACTTCACGCATTGACTTGCGATTGTTCATGCTCGCTCGCTGAATCTTACGGAATGCATCTGACTCAGATAAGCCTTGCTTTTCCATGAGGAGACCCTTCGCTCGCTCGACGATCTTGCGTGTCTCTAGCTGTTCGCTGAGAGTACGCGTCTTCTCTTCGAGCGCACGAAACTCATTATAGCGTGCAAGAGCCACTTCAATAGCTGGTGTGACTTCACTTTCACGCAACGGTTTCACGATATAGTTGACAACGCCTGCTTCTTTAGCGCGTTCAACAAGAGGTAAGTCCCCGAAGGCTGTGAGCAACAACACTGGTGCAATCTTTTCTTGTGTGAGTGTTTCGGCGGCAGCAATGCCGTCCATGTCGGGCATCCGAATATCCATGATAATCAGGTCCGGTCGTAGTTCACGGGCTAAATTGACAGCACTCAAACCGTCTCCTGCCTCCCCGACCACGAGGTAGCCCTGCTTGGTCAGCACATCTTTCAAGTCCATGCGCTGAATTGTCTCATCATCCGCGATAATAATCCGTGTTGGCATCGTGTTCACCTCAAAGCCTTTGGTCTATCCCGACCAAGTATTACAAACAATCCCTCTCTACGTACACAGAGTATATCATACTGTTTAAGATGAGTCGAGAGAAAATCGACATGTAAAAGCTGTTGAAGCCGATGTTGCCAACATGACAGGGGCAAGCCCAGTCACTACTATACTGTTCGCCCCTGTGGGGCGAAGCCAGGCGGTTCCGTGTATAGTAGTGACTGGGCTTGCCCCTGTCATGTTAGTGAACTCGCTTTACGTGCCTGTTTATGCCACATTCGCCATGACTACTTCGCGCATCATGGCAGTCAACATCCTTGTTTCGCGCACGATTTTTTGCAATTGTTCGGGGGTGATGGATTGCCGACCATCGCAAAGCGCACTATTGGGGTCTTGATGCACCTCAATGATGAGGCCATTGGCTCCAGCCGCGATACTTGCACGTGACATCGTAGGCACAAGCTCACGTTTTCCAGTGGCATGACTGGGATCGACAATGATGGGCAGATGTGTCAGTTCGTGGAGCAAGGGAACACAGGAGAGGTCGAGGACGTTACGCGTTTGCTGATCGTAGCTGCGGATACCTCGTTCGCATAGAATCACGTTCGGATTGCCCGCCGCGACAATGTACTCTGCCGCCAATAACCATTCGTCAATCGTTGCAGAGAGTCCACGCTTCAATAGAACGGGTCGTCTCTCGGCATGGCGTCCGGCGGCGAGGAGCAAGGGGAAGTTTTGCATGTTACGACTACCAATTTGCAGAATGTCGGCGTGCTGAGCAACTGCGTCAACCAAATCTGGCTCCATCACCTCTGTGATAATGGGCAAGCCAGTTGCATTACGTGCCTCTGCTAAAAGATGCAACCCTTCGATACCGAGTCCCTGGAACTGATAGGGTGAAGTGCGTGGCTTGAAGGCACCACCACGCAGGACATGCGCACCTGCATGTTTGACCTCATGAGCGGTATGTAAAAGCTGTTCCCTGTTCTCGACCGCACACGGACCCGCGATAATGGTGGGTGTTGCGTTCCCAATGATCACCTGCTCGCAGTCATGACCTGTACCGATAAGCACACGAGTGTCTTCGGCCTTGAATGCACGGCTTACCAGCTTATAGGCTGTTTTAACGCGTGTGATACGCTCGACTGCTGCTTGCTCGCTCAAGTGCGTCTGTGCTTCACGGTCAAGGCATGTGCCGTCAAGGACGATCAACTCATGTCCATCCATGATAGTGGTTGTGATGGGATGTAGACTGCCTGTGACGCGGCATACCTGCGTCATGAGTTGAGTACGTTCTTCGCTTGTGGCCTGGCTACGAATGGTGATAATCATGGAATAAATCCTCTTTTCATGTTGTGGGCGTTAAACCCTGTACAAATTTTGAGAAACAAAAAAGCAGAGGTTGTTTTCCTCTGCTTTCCCAGCACGCTGGTGGTGTTTGTCGCTCAGCCTAAAAAGGCCCACCATCATGCTGGGGGGCTAAACCAATAATAAAAGCTATTCTGTTGTACTGGTTGTTTGTAGCTGAGCATTTTTATAAGTCCGTGTGCTTTCTTGACCATATCTTTTTTGGTCTCTATTTTGATTATAGAGACCCTCTCCAAATAAGTCAAGTATAATTTTCCAAAAGAGCAGAGAGTGTACATTATGTCCTGAGAATCAGGACATAATGTACACTCTCTGCTCTTTTGTTATCTCTTTTTCTGGCGGCGCTGGCTGGTTCGATACTGTTGGTAAAGTGTATCGTCGGAGCCTTTGACGCCTTGACGCACCGTTGGCGGTATAACCCGTTCCCCGGTCGTGGTTGTACCAGTGTTTTTTGTTTGTGTTTGACCGGCGCGTCTTTGTGCGGCGGTGGCACCGCCAAGACTGCGAGGAATGAGGTCGAAGCGTGCGAGAAGAACAAGAATAATGACGAGGGATGCCAAAAACACAATCGTTGATGTGTTTACGTGCAACGTGCCGCCGAAAAGGTTAAACTGCGTCAATTCTTTTTCCAGGCCAAGATACTGCAAAAACTTTTGCTCATATAGCCCTAGAAAATCTGCCGCGATCAGGTACACGCCCATGCCGATGATGTAGCGCGTCTTAAACAAACCCTTTGGTTTGGTGGCCGCAGGAGTTGAAGTACCGCTTTTTCCTTCAACAACGGGACTTTTACTCGTTTTGGCAGGAACCGTTCCAGTCGCTTCCACAGGTGTCTTGCCTCGCGTCGCACGCGCAAGACGTGCTTGTACAACCTCTGCCTCTTTTGGTGTTGTGTCTTGCTCACTCTTTTTTACCGTAGAGAAGAAGCCCGGTAACTTGCGTGCTGGCTTCTCAATTGGCTCTGGTGTGGGAACGAGAAGCGGTTTCGGCTCAGCAATCGTTGCAGTACTTACCGCAGAGTTCTCAATCTCGCCATTATCTGTGTCGTTGTTTGAAGCTGTGACAAGAACAGGCTTGTTGCGTTGTGAGCGTGCTGTCCGTCTTGTACGTTTGCTACTGGAATATTCTTGACTCATGCTTGACCTCCCGAACGGTCTGGGTTGTATGAATTGTACGCGTTATCGTTATAAGGATCGTCCTGATCGGGTACGATATCTTTTGTGATGTGTGGCTGACCTGAAAACTCGCTCTGTGAACCTGCCGTATTGTCTGGTTGTGCCTGTTGCGGTGCCTGTTGATAATATGGTGGCAACACATTCGAGTAGGAAGATGGCGTCACTGGTCGCATAGGAGAAATGGGTGGTAACGATTGTGATGCAATCGAGGGTGGTGGCTGCACTGGCTGTGCTTGTACTGGTTGCATTGCAGGAGCATCAACCGCCGCGATACCTGCACGCGCGATTTCATCATCACGTCCCGGAGCGTTGCCGCCGCTCACACCGATACCGCCAATGGTTGCGCCAGCCGCACGAATGGGCCAACCGCCAGCCGCCATAATAAATTTTCCTTCAGTCATAGTTGCCATGCTTGAAGCAAAACCAGGGATGCCAGCCCCCCATTGCGCGACCGCATCTGTGGACTGATTGAACATAACAGCGGTGCTTGCCTTCGCGATGCTGATATTTCCGGTCGCCCACCCATAGGGAGACATCATGCGCTCAAAGAGGACCAGATGGCCTCCGGCGTCAACAATCGCAATACTAACAGGACTACGTAATTCTCTAGCGCGTTGTTTGCTAGCCTCTAATATTTTCCGCGCTGTGTCTATAGACATGCTCACGCCCGGTTTTCTCCTTCTAACGTGACGGTATTCAAATGGCGACTTTCCTGTGTGTGGCGAACCTCTACGTTGCGCCTATTGTACATCATTCAACCTGTTTGAGCAATCCTATAGAAGGGTGACGCGTTCTTTCATCCACACAAGCGTATTATACTTCTCTTCAACCAGTTGTCGCGCCATGTCCCATTCTGATTGGCTGAGTTCTTCCTGTACGAATTGCGAGTGTAATGCTTCTCCAAATCCGGTAACAAATGCTTTACCCACTTGTTCTCTTGTGATAGTTGCCTCAAATGTGTGAAGCGGTGTTGTTTTTGTTTGATAGAGGGCCAGTGCTTCGGCACGCGCGGCCTCAGTCGGAAAGCGCAAAAATGAAAAGAACTCCTGAGATCGGTCATCGAGTGGGAGCGATCCTTGTTGAAGCAATGCATCATCCTTCCAGACTTGCGCACTACCGATAATTTTGAAGCCACGCGCGGTCAAATCTGCCTGTGTCGATGATGCAAAACAGGCCGCAGATGGGTTTTTGCTAACATGCTCTTCGCTCAGTTCAGACGCAATCCCAAGTTGTTGTAGGGCTGCCTGTAGTCCTTGCGCGAGATAGGCATAGGCCGCGACAACCCCAGACGGGACATGCTCGCGTTTGCCAATCACAAGGCTATAGGTGAACTCGTCCCGGTGATACACCGCACGCCCTCCCGTAGGACGCCGTACAAGCGCAACACCCTCTTGTTGACAACGTTCCTGCTCGATTTCGCGCTCGACATTCTGAAAGCGTCCAAGCGTGATAGATGTCTGTGTCCAGCGAAACGTGCGTAACGTAGGTGGGACCAACCCTTGCAGGTAATGTGTCAGGATGGCCTCGTCAACTGCCATGTTGAACGCGGCTCCTAACGGTTCTGTGTTGACAAAACGATATGTTGTTATAGACATGAGAAATCTCCTCTGTAGGGACCGATTTATCACGTCCTGGGGGTGGGGTGGGGCAAACACATCGTCGCCGACACGCTGCCCCACCCCACCCCCAGGACGTGATAAATCGGTCCCTACCTGCCACGCGCTATCTTCCATTTTTCGCGTTGCGCCTCGCGTACCTGTTCGGATGCGGGCATGTAGGTTGCTAAGAACTCATCACGAAACGCTGTATAGGTTCCGGCAAGAATGGCTGCACGTAGTTCACTCGCGAGACGCAACATAAAACGAATATTGTGAATGCTGCCGAGACGATAATAGAGTTGCTCTTCGGTACGTGCTAGATGATGGACGTAGGCCGCGCTATAGTTACGACACGTGTAGCAATCGCAGCCGACCTCGACGGGATTGTGTTCGGCTCGAAAACGTGCCCCCTTGATACTAACACGACCCTGACGCGTGAAGAGTCCCCCGTGTCGGGCAACGCGTGTGGGCAGAACGCAATCAAACATGTCCATACCTAGCCCGACACCTATCACAAGGTCTTCTGGTGAACCAACACCGAGCAGGTGACGTGGCTTGTTACGAGGTAGTGCAGGTGTGACGACATTGAGCATATCCCACATCATCGCTTTCGGTTCTCCAACAGAAAGCCCACCAATAGAGAGACCCGGAAAAGGCATATTGCCGATGATTTCCGCGCTCTGTCTCCGTAACTCAGGTTCAAATGCTCCCTGTACAATCCCAAACAGGGCCTGTGCTGGATTATAGCGTTCTTTGGCAAGTAGCGCACGTTCCTCCCAGCGATGCGTTCGTTCCATCGCGGCCTGTGCCTCTAAGGGTGCGCATGGGTAGGGAGCACAGATGTCGAGCGGAAGTATGATGTCCGCGCCCAGCTCTGCCTCAATCTGCATTACACGTTCGGGTGTAAGCGTATGGGCTGAACCATCGAGATGCGATTTAAACGTCACGCCATCTTCACTCAACTTACGTAAATGGCCCAGACTCCATACCTGGAAGCCGCCGCTATCAGTCAGAATTGGACCATCCCAATGCATAAACGAATGGAGACCACCAAAATCAGCGACCAATTCGGAGCCTGGACGGAGCATTAAGTGATAGGTATTGGAGAGAATAATTTGCGCCCCGGCTGCATGAAGTTCTTCAGGTGCGACACTCTTCACCGTTGCCTGTGTGCCTACGGGCATAAAGATAGGCGTCGAAATCGTGCCGTGTGGTGTCTGAATGGTGCCAGCACGCGCCCATGTATCAGGACATTCGGCGTCAATTGTAAATGAAAATGGTGGCATGTATCTTCTTATGTCTTTGTAGTATTTGCAACATTTGGCGTTGCATTATAGCGTTTAATTGGATGGTGTTGCTACCTGTATTGTCTCATCATCGTCAAGGGTATGCTCTGCATCACCATACCATAAGCGTTGTAACTCTGGTGACGTTCGCAATAGCTCCTCCAATGTCCCTTCTGCATCAACTCTGCCATTCTTGAGCACGATAATATGATCAGCTCTCTGCAGTACCGCTCTTCTATGAGAGACGACGAGGTAAGTACTTTTGCGTTGCGCGAAGAGACGCTCCCACAGGATATGTTCGGTTTCTACGTCGAGTGCGCTAGAGAGGTCGTCGAAGACGAAGAGTTCGGCATCGCGTACAAACATACGTGCGGCGGCTGAGCGTTGTGCCTGTCCACCAGAAAGCTTGACGCCACGTGTGCCAATGGTTGTAGCTAAGCCCTGCTCCAGGCTTTCCAGGTCGCTCTCCATCACAGCAGAGTGAATAGCAGCTGTGATATCCACCTTATCCTCTGGCAAACCAAGCAAGATGTTTTCTTTCAGTGTCGCGCTAAAGAGATGCGGTACTTGCGCGGTATAGGCACTACGCGGTGGGACAAAGAATGAGGCCGCATCCTCTACTCGCTGTCCATTCCAAAATGTTTCGCCTGTATCCGTGGGTAATAAACCCAGCAAGACCTCTAAAAAAGTGGTCTTGCCAGAGCCGATGCGTCCTGTTACGACGGTCAGCGTGCCACGTTGCAAGCGTAGAGAAATATCTTCAATACCTCTTCCAGTATCAGGATAATGATAGCTTAGCCCTCTTGTCTCCAAGACGTGTAAGTGGTGTGCATCAGTTTTTATGTGTATGGTTATGTCAGGTACGTTTCCACTCAGATATAACGGGTTGTGTGCGACAAGTTGTTCTGGTGGGGCACCTTGTAGTAGTTTATTCATGCGTCGAAAGGCAACGTTTGTCTGTTTATAATGTGCCAGGAAGACGCCAAAATACTGCGTAAATTCGGTAGCAAAGGCCAGATAGTAGATGAACAGGGCGAGATCACCGATACCAAGCTGTTTTGCTCTAATCGCCTGAGCAGCAAGAATGAGAATGAAGCCTGTACCGATACCAACGGTATTTGCAAAGGTCGAATTGAGTACTTGAGTAAGTACACGGTCTCGCAACATGGTCACGCGTCGCTTCTCATTTAGTCCTCGAAAGTGTTCGACGATGTATGGTTCTGCTGCCGCCACCTGAATAGCTTGCACGGTGCCAAAAATTTCACCAATAGCACTGGTCACTTGACCTGTTGCCTTGCGACTTGCACGACGATATTTTTCCAGGCGTGTACTCATGATTTGTACCGTTATAACAACGCCCACCAGTGGCACGAAGACGAGCAATGTAATCAACACGTCGATTCTGAGCATGATGAGGACGGCGATGACAGCGAATAGTGCCGCCCCTGTATTATCTAATGTCCAACTGATTGCATTCTCGGCCTGTTCTGCATCGTCACGAAAGCGGCTAATGGCCTCTCCAGGCGAGTCGGGAACCGCTCGCGCTCCTGGTCGCTCAAGAATACGCTCTAACAAGTTGCGACGCAAAATACTTGCCATAGAGAAGCGATGCAGGTTATCAACCAACCCACCAGCCAGGTAAAGTACGACACGCGCAAACGCTGTAACCACTAAGAACACAATCAGCGTCCAGAGCGTCGGCGTAAGGTGCCCCTCTTTCGGAAGCGTATTGAAAAACTGTTGGGCTACTAAACCTGGGACAATAGGTAAAACTGCTATGGTGATCCAGAGAATCGCGTTTAGTGTGTACAGCCAGGGACGATAGCGAATCATGCGCCACATATAGGAGTATGTTCTCATGCTTGTATCCCTTTCAGCGAAATCGCATCCACGGCTGACGATGTATCGTTATTCTCTACTTGATAGATGGGCAAGACTTCTAAACCCGTTTGCAGCAGTTGAGCGAAACGTGAGGTATCATCATGTGCTAGTGCCAGTCTCTCACCATACTCAAGCATACCTCCGCGTTCCAGGATGAGAATGTCGTCGGCACGTTGTATGGTGCTAAGGCGATGAGCAATAATAATGCCTGTACGTCCTGTAAAGAGTTTATTTACCGCGCGTTCGATCAATTGCTCTGTCGCTGGATCAAGCCGTGATGAAGCTTCATCAAGAATAACCAGACCAGGATTCGCAAGAAAGACGCGTGTGAAGGCTAACAATTGTGCCTCACCAGCTGATAAGCCTTCACCAGCCGATCCAAGTTCTGTATCCAACCCTTGTGCGAGTGAGCGATACCACGTCGTCAGCCCCAGATCGTCCAACACGTCTATGATACGTGTATCAGGAATACTTTTGTTGAAAAAGGTGAGATTGTCGCGCACGGACGCGTGAAAAAGTTGCACATCTTGTGTGACCATTCCGATGTGACGCCGCATGTCCTGTAATTGTGCTTCGCGTAAAGGAACACCGCCGAGACGAATACGTCCTTCTTGTATGTCATAAAGGCGTAGTAAGAGGCGTGCGAGTGTCGTTTTCCCACTTCCGGTACGCCCAAGTACACCAAGCACTTTCCCTGCCTGGAGCGTGAAGGTCAGGTCGTGTAAGATTTTCTCAGCAGCAGTATAGCCAAAAGAGACATGCTCAAACTCGACAGCAAGTGCTCCAGCAGGAAGTGTTGTGTCGCCACCATTGTCGATAGCAGTCTGTGTGTGTAAGAGTTGATTGATACGCTCAATGCCTGCACCTGCTTTTTGCAGGTTTTGTAGCTCCATGCGTATCTGTTGCATTGGCTGCTCAAGCAGATTTGTGTAGTAGAAAACGAGATAGATCGTTCCAAGCGTGATCGCATGAATACTCCACAGGTAAGCACTAACGGCAAACGCGAGTGCATTACCAACGCCAAATAAGGCGATAGTTGTCATGACCATTCCATATCCTGCGATGCTTGCCTTGCGGCTAGCCGGAAGCCATGCGCGAAGCAGATGATAAAAACGCCACATAACATAACCCGTTGCACCATTAGCTCGTGTGTCAGCCGTACCCGCGAGTTGTTCACCTACAAAACCAAAAAACTCGCCATCCTTCTGACGCTCCTGAACCCAGAATGGTACTGCATAGGAGCGAAGACGAATCAGGACCAGTAGCGCGATAAGCGTAAATGATCCCATCACCAACCCGATGCGCCAGTCCGCGAGGAATAAGAACACGACGATGCCGACAATAAGAAGTGAGTTTCCCAGCAAGTAGACAAATGATTGCGAGAAAAAGGTTGAGAGTGTATCAACGTCTCCGTCAATACGCTCGATAAGTTCGCCGGAGGTATGAGCTTTGTGAAAGGCCATGTCGAGCGTAAGGCAATGAGCAACAAGGTCGGCGCGAAGCCTATTTGTCGCTGTCCACGCTACATTTTCGCTAAGGTAGGTCGCGATTACCGTCACTACCTGATTAGCAAGCGCGATAGCAACGAACAATGCGCCAGAGAGCATAAGCGTTGTCGTAGCAACACCTGTCGTGGCGGCATCAATGAAATAGCGCAGGATTTGCGGATTGAGTAATTGTAGAGCAATGCCTGTTAGCAATAAGAACACCATCAATGCGGCTCTGCGCCACTGTGGTTTTAGATATTTTGTTAAAAGATTTGTGTACGTTGCATAATTTGGCCTGTGTGCGACCGAGAGGCTCATATACTGTTATTCCTTATTCTTCATGGTACAGGTCCATGGGTGGCAATTGGTGATTTTTTAGACGATTGGCGGCGTTCTGCTGTCGAGGATCATTCAGAGTTAGCAGAGACACCAATCGCTTTAGCACCTACACTCGAAATGTTACGCTGGACAGCTTTCTGCGCATCTATGGTGGAATGGCTCTGCTGGCAAGACAACTTGTTATGACCCCTGCTGCTTTCAAAACACGGAGTATCTATGGTGGAGATCGTATGCTTGAGCGCGTCTAAAAAGATCTCAATTTTATCTTTTATAGCATTCCACGTAACAGTTTTTCTAGTTCCTCTGTGCTAAATTCTCGGTTAGGCGTTGTTGCAGCTATCTTTGGTAGTTCACTCTCGTCAATACCAACATCATGTAAATGTTGTGGCAAGGCAAGTTGTCCAATTAAGCCACTCACGGCATCAGCGGCAGAAAGGGCTAGTTGTGTTGCCTCTGCATTTTCTGAAATGAGACCGAGAGCTTGTGCTATTCTACCGAGTTGCTGTGTATAAATTGGCGCGAAGGCACGCATAACATGCGGCAAGATAATACAGGATGTAATACCATGTGGTACATCATAACTGGCCCCGATACGCCTACCTAAATTGTGGCTGAGACCCATTGGCGTATTGACCTCACCAAAGAAACTCATCCACGAGGCAAGCTGAAGTTCAGTCCGTGCGTCCAAATCGTCCGGTTGTGCCTTTGCACGTGGTAAATAGGTGAATAGCTTACGGATGGCTTCCAGAGCTAAGACATCGTTAATAGGGTGTGTGCCGGGGGCATACAGCGACTCGACGGCATGATCGAGGGAGCGAATACCCGTTGAGAGCCATAGGTGCATCGGTGTTGGAAGTGTGAGATTGGCATCGAGAATAACACTACGTGGTGTCAGTTTCACATCGGCAAACCCTTTTTTCATTTTTGCGCTCTCGTCAGTAACGCCGACAAGATGCGAAAATTCAGCAGCAGAAAGCGTTGTCGGCATGGCAATATGTGGCAATAAGCTCCCACTTTGCTGATAGAGTGCCTGTGCAACAGCTTTGGTTGCGTCAATTGGACTTCCACCGCCGACACTCACAAGCACATCGGCCTTGAGCGTTTGTGCTTGCTGTGCTGCCAGTGCCACATCACCTTTGGGTGAATGTTGTCGGATACCCGAAAACGTGCCAACGTGCAGAAAGCCAAGTGCCTGCTCAACACGCGTCACAACATCGCTCTGTGTTGCCAGCGAATTGCCCGTAATGAGAAAGGCACGCTGTCCGCCAACACGTCGTACCTCATCGGCAAGTTGTGTGAGACTTCCAGAACCAAAGACAATATGTTCCTGTGGTAAGAAAAAGTATTCACCTGAAAGTATGTCGGACATAGCAATTCCTCCAACGTTTTTCCTTGTATCTTACCACCTGATGAACTTTGACAATCGAACACGGCAATGGCGGTAGGGGCAGCAATTCATTGCGCCCAATGATGGGGGCGAGAGGGGTTCGCGTTGGGAGCGTGAATCGTTGCCGACACGTTGCCTCGCCGCCCCCATCATTGGGCGCAATGAATTGCTGCCCCTACCGAGAAGAATTCCCGTTTTTGGTTGTCAATATTCATTAGGGACCGATGTATCGCGTCCTTTTGAGCAATCGACTGCCAACAAGGACGCGATACATCGACCAGGGCGTCCCCTTGCGGGCACCCTAGCACCTGACTACATATTATTTCGCGGTAACGCGCATACCAATACCATTGATTGGCGCACCCGTGACGCCATAGTACTGGAGAATTTGCTGTCCCGGAATCAAGTCTAATTGGTAGTTGCGTAGAATGTGCGAGACCATCGCTTTGATTTCGATTTGCGCGAAGTTGATGCCGATACAGATACGTGGACCTCCGCCGAAGCCAACAAGAGCGTAAGGTGTCTTTTTATGTTCCTCACGCGGTGGAGCGAAACGGTCTGGATCGAAGCTTTCAGGATGCGCGAAAATGCTCGGAATCATGTGTGAACCCGCGATAGCATAAAGAACAGGTGTGCCTTTGGGCAGGTGATAACCGTGAAAGTCCACATCTTCAAAAAGACCACGTGGCCCGTTAGCGACAGGTGGATACATACGCTCAGCCTCGCTTAACGCGTTATCCAACACCTTCATTTGTTTAATCCCTTCTAATGTTGGCTCTGCCCCTGATGTAAGTAATGCATTCTGCTCATCCATCACGCGTTTCGTATAGTCTTGATGCTGATTTAAGAGGTAGAGCAACCATGTACTGAGACTGGTCGAGGTTTCATGTCCAGCGACAAGCAGGATGTTGAGATGGGCAATCAGTTGTTCGTTGCTCATCGCGTTACCTGCATCGTCTCGTGCCTGTACAAGCAATCCGAAGAGGTCGTTTGTTGGATGCTGACGACGTTCTTCGATCTTTGGCGTGAGCAGGGCGTTGAGTTCACCGCGAATGAGACTGACTTTATGAAAAAAGTCTTCCTCGGATGTTGCCGTCGCGCCCGTCATAAGTAGACGTAAAAAAAGGTCACGGAACAGGTCACGTTCTGCGACATCAGTCAGTCCGGCGAGTGCTTCGGCGGCAACATCAAACGTGATTTTGCGTGCTTCATCATAGATGTCTACCGTGCCTTGCTCTGCCCATGTCGCCACTCGTTCACGAATAATGCGATTCATCAATGGCAGGTAGTTGTTCATATAGCTGATGGTAAAGGCCGGGTTCATCATGCGCCGATGGTCGTCATGTTCTTTGCCATCCATGACAAGCAAACCCCTCCCAAACATATCGAGTGTGCCAAACATCTTGCCCCAACCCTCGTAGTTTGAAAACTTTTGGCGATTGTTGACCAGCACAAAGCGGTTCGCCTCCGGTCCGACCAGGAAGACAACCTCACTACCAAACGACGTTGAACGAAAGATTGGTCCATGCTGCTCATACATCTTCGCGAGAAACGGTCCAACATTTGTTTGATAATCCGCCGGAATCGCAACGGTCGGAATAGCTTTATAGGATAAAACATTACTCATAGGTTGCAACCTTTCTTTGTTGCTAGCATCCTTTATCTTGAAACAACATCTTCAGAAGTAAGCTTTATTAAAATGAATGAAGTTCATTCATTAAAGACTACACTGTATACGTTTGTAATATGTCTTAGGTTAGACATATTACAACTCTTTTTTGCCCTCTTGAAGTGATGGTCCAAAAAAGAGACGTTCAACAAATTCTGTTAGATACTCTTGATACACGTCCTCTCGCTCACCTCTTTCAACTGCGTAGCATTGATGAAAAACACTACTTGCAGACAAATTAAGCATTCTAGCATACATCTGTGTATTAAATGGAGCGAGATGCCCTTGAGCAATACCAATGCGTAATACAGTGTCAATGGCTTCCGTGACACGCTCTTCTGATTGCTTATGCAGAAGTATTTCTTCTGAAGATTGCATATCTATTTGTAAGAGTGAGACCAGATTTTTGTGCTCGCGACATACACGAAACGAAGCTGCAATCATTGCTGCTGGTATCTGCTCAAATGGTAGGTTAAGCATTGAGGGTGCTTGAAATGCACCTGCAATCATCGCCTTTACATCAAGCGCAACTCCTGTATAGACCTCGTGCTTGTTACGAAAGTAGAGATAAACCGTCCCAACCGCGACCCCAGCCGCCCGAGCTATATCGGCAATCGTTGTCTCCTCGTATCCTCTGTTCACAAAAAGGTCGCGTGCCGCCGCGAGAATAAGTTCTCGTTTTGGTCGTGTCTCTTCATTTATCCGCTCTGCCATCTCTCTTTTTCCTTCACCTTTGAATGAACCTCATTCATTGTATAATATAATAAAGAAAAGTCAATAACACCAAAAGGAAAAACGGTGGTAAAAATACACATTCTTGGAGGTCCTGGTGACGGCACGAATCCCTATTCTGGTGTAAAGACGCTCTTCAACTTTCTGCAGTTCACACGTCACTACTATAAAGACACTATCCGTCCCACTACACCTGTAGCAGAGGCAGTACAGGTATATCTTGCTGAGCAAGCAGAGGATGCTGAACTCCCTGACTCACCAATTTTAGTGGCACGTCTTGAAAAGTGTATGCTTGAGATACCAATTACTGCGGAGTTCGTGCGTATACATCTCGAAAAGTATAAGGACAAAGTAGTTGTTGTCAAGAATTATGCTGACCGAGAGCGTTTGTTTGAACATCTTTCAACATCGCTCGATAGCTAAATTAGGATACGAAACGTCCGTAGGGGTCTAATTCTATTGCACCCTGTAAACAATATACAATTTGGGAGGATGTTGTAACAATTCTCATTCTCTTCCAAGATTGTTCATTGCCACAAGGGTGTAATAGAATTAGACCCCTACGGACGTTTCGTATTTATTGCATCAAATTGATGTATCTCCGTCACCTGCAAACATACTCAGCTGCTCCACACGCTCCCGAACGGGTGCAAAACTGCGGCGATGATGTGGCGTGACCCCATGTTCGCGTAGGGCGGCAAGATGCATCTCAGTACCATACCCTTTGTGTTGGGCGAAACCATAGAGGGGGTATTGCTCGTGCAGTTGTAGCATGAAGCGGTCACGCGTGACTTTGGCAATAATCGAGGCGGCTGCTATGGAGAGGCTACGTGAGTCGCCTTTGATGAGCGAACGTTGTGGTAAGGCGATATCTTTTAGCAGAATGGCGTCAAGCAACAGGGCTTGTGGCGCGAGAGAAAGCTGTGCGAGGGCGTTACGCATCGCTTGTTTTGTGGCCTGTAGAATGTTGCGTTCGTCAATCAGTTCGACAGAGCCAAAGCCGACACCAACGGCAAGCGCATGTTGATAAATAACATCATAGAGGCGTTCACGCGTCTGCGCTGTCAACTGTTTTGAGTCGTTGACACCTGCGAAACGTGTGAGTGTATCTGCATCAAGAGGAAGAATGACAGCTGCCGCGACGACAGGACCAGCAAGACAACCACGACCAGCCTCATCGAGGCCAGCGATACAAGAATGGCCCTGTTCATACAGGGCCATTTCTTCTTCCAATGTTGGTGAGTATTTTTTATTCGCCAGCATTCGTTGTTGGTGTTGGTACTACCGGTGCAGTTGTCGGTGTTGTGTTGGCGATTGGCGTTGGTGCTGCGGCGTTTCTCGCAATCCTTGCAGCTTCTTTCGCGGCAACCTGCTTTGCTGTCAACGGGCGTAGTTCCTTCAAGCGAGCCGCTTTACCCGTCAAGCCACGCAGGTAGTACAGTTGCTGGCGGCGCACGCGTGCATGACGCAAGACTTCAATCTTCTCGATACGGGGAGAGTTGATGAGAAATGTACGTTCAACCCCAACACCATTCGTGATACGCCGAACGGTGAAATTCTGGCTCATACCACCACCACGAAGACGCATAACCACGCCCTCAAATGGCTGGAGTCGCTCACGCGTTCCCTCAACAACCTTAATTTGTAGGCGTACTGTATCACCGGAACGAAGCTCTGGAACATCTTTGCGTAACTGAGCGCTTTCGACAGCAGCAATCAATGCATGACCTGCTGGCTTCGTGATAACCTTGTTGTCAGCTTTATCAGCCATCCCTAAAATCCTCCTAATGCGCTCAGTGCTCGGCGAACGAAGAATAGGCCGGAGAGCAATGGACGCAAAAACCTATTTTGCGTTAAGCTGCTTCATCAAGCGCGACTTGCGGCGAGCAGCATTGTTTTTGTGAATAACACCTTTTTTGGCGGCGCGATCAAGTTCGCTAACAGCCGCACGTACTACCGTCTCGGCATCTTCCGCACTGACTGTTTTTGCTGTGATGGCGGTGCGTGCCTTTGTGATCTGCGTTTTTACAATCGTTTTGACGCTGCGATTATGTGCGCGGCGTGTTTGTTCCTGGCGCATGCGCTTTTCAGCGGCTGCATTATTGGGCATGTGGTAGAAATCCTCCCCGAAATCGGCCCGTGTTCCGGGCTTTTCTGTATAAAAATGCCGACGAACCGTCGGTCTTGAGTGCCAAACGATTATAGCAGAAATGCGCTTCATATGTCAAATCAATAGGACAGAAAACATGGTATTGGTTGACGTGCTTCACGCACCAACCAATACCATGTTTTCTAGGAAATTAGTAGATAACAACAGCCATGCCGTAACCCGTATGGGCATAGAGCCATGCTATCTGATCTTCTTGCATATTGATACAGCCGTGACTGCCAGTTCCTGCAAACGACTCATCACCACCTGTATCGTAGTGTGGATAATTGGTGCCCACACCGTAGTTCACACGCCACCAGCTATCGTGCAGAAAGTAGCCGCCATCGTGATATTCCATCGCAAAGTTGATCTTTGTGTCTGGATACCAGAACGCCGATCCCTTTGGCTCGCTTGATTTGAACTTCGTAGGTGACTCGCGGTCAAAGATATGCCAGAAGCCTGGAGGTGATGGCTTATCGAATTGCCCGGAGGTGATTTGATAAGCCTTGACAAGTTGACCATCCTGATAAAAGCGTAGTGTCTGCTCAATGAGCGAGATGACAACCGTTGGACCTGTCATAACGCCATAATGCTGCATCAATTGCACATCAGTAGCATGTGATTTACTCCAGGGAGTGGTATCCGCTAAGTCCGCTTCCATCGCTTTGAGATGCATCATGTCATTGTTAATCAGGTCAATCGCGGCTTGATAATCGTCAGGTGTTTGTGCTGACTGCACGGCTACATCTGCATCGGAGCCGAAACCCTCAGCCTGATCGTATTCATAATCCTGAGTGTAGTTTTTATTATCAAATGCATTATGATACAGGTGAGCATTGCCCCACGTTGTAACCTCTTGGTGGAATTGTGTCAAGAGATAGTTCGCTTGCCCTTTAATAAGCGGTGTTTGAATAGAGGCAACATCAGTGTCAATTTGCGCCGACACTTTCAGGTAATCGCTGAGAGACTTTGCGGTACTCAATGCTGTTTGGTCGGTCGTAAGCATTTTCTGGAAGCTGCTGACATCTTGCCCATATTGCTTCATCTGGTCAATACTATTACCGAGTTGTTTGAGCTTTGCGGCCCCAACGTAAGGAATGGCTTGCGTTGAGAATGTCGTTGTTTCTTGAAGCTGAGCATTCAACTGGTCAATAATTTGTGTAAAACCATCTGAATTCGTTGCCGTGCGAAACTGCTGAACGTCAAGCTGATATTCCTGGTTCAACGCCGTTACATCGAGATGCGAGGATTGCAATTGCTTGATCGTATTTTGCAGTGTCGTGAGTTTGTCAAAGGCAGGTCCCATCAGTCGTAATGCCTGTGCTGAACTTTTCGCGCTTGCGCTAATGGCAAGGTAATCTTTGGGATACTGCGCTTTTGCCTGTAACTTCTGGTCCTGGGTCAATTGGTCGGCAAATGTCTTCGCCTCGACAAATCCTTGCCCCTGACGCTTTGCCAGTACACTCTCGAATGCTTGCAAATCAAGTGTTGATTGATAATCAAATTGCTGGGTGGCCTGCGTCATCAAGCCATTTACTTGAATGGCGAGCATATGGTAACGCTGCGAAAGATTGGAATAATAGTCCGTCGCAGGTTGATCGCTAAACAAGGTGACAGGTGCATTGGTCGTACTCAGTTGCATCTCCTGACGCACAATGGGTTGCAACATCGTGTCCGGTATACCAATGTCTTTTGCGTGCGTCAGTGCCGTATCAAGTGACGCTTTATTTGTGGTCGCTTGTTGTTGGAGTTGAGCATTGCCACCACATGCACTTAAGACGAGTCCCAAGAGTAGTATCGTGAGTGCGGTTGGCACCAATCGACGTATGCCCTTTGTAGAAAGAAAGATGGGCTGTATCATTAGAGAAAGAGCCTCTCGTGAATATAGACGGGTCAATAAGATAGTTAGAAATAGAAAAGTATAGTAGAAAGAAAAGATTATAGTTCCTTTGTATTATACATCGGTTTGATCAGCAAAAAGTAACGAAGTATGCCAAAAAGCTATTGACTCAGCGTACAACATGTACGCTGAGTCAATAGCTTTTTGGCACAGGGATTTGCTTACGCTAAAGCTTGCTCAAGGTCGCCCAAAATGTCCTCGATATCCTCGATACCGACAGACAGGCGTAGCAGGGTGTCACCAAGTCCACGAGCTTCACGAATATCTTTTGGAATGGAACCATGCGTCATGGTCGCGGGATGACATACCAGCGACTCTACACCGCCAAGACTCTCGGCAAAGGTGAAGACCTTGAAACGGCGTACCACTTGCTCTACATCGGCAAGCGTTCCTTTGATTTGAAAGGAGACCATACCTCCGAAGCCACTCATCTGCTGTTTGGCTAACTCATGATCGGGATGCGATGGCAAGCCTGGATAATATACTTTTTCTACACGCTTATGTTCCATCAGGAAGCGTGCGACAGAATACGCGTTTTCTTCATGCTGACGCATCCGTACCGCAAGTGTTTTGATACCGCGCATGGTGAGCCACACATCGAAAGGACCAGGAACCGCGCCAGCCGCATTTTGATGAAACTTGAGAGCCTCATAGACTTCTTCATTGCTGGTAACTACAGCACCACCAACGACATCGCTATGTCCATTGATATATTTTGTGGTACTGTGCAACACGATGTCCGCACCTAGTTCAAGGGGCTGCTGAAAGTAGGGGCTTGAAAAGGTGTTGTCTACGACGAGCAGCAGATTGTGGCGATGAGCTATCTCTGCCACCGCACGAATATCCACAAGCCGCAGTAGTGGGTTGGTAGGAGTCTCTAACCAGATAAGTTTGGTGTTGGGACGAATAGCCTTCTCGTACTCCGCAACGTTGCCTGCCGTAACATAACTCGTTTCGACATTATAACGCCGCATGATGCGTTCAAAGATACGATATGAGCCACCATACAGGTCGTCGCAGGAAATCATATGATCGCCAGCACTCAACAAGCTCAAAACCGCGCTCTCGGCTGCCATACCACTTGCGAATGCAAGACCATGTGTGCCGTTCTCTAGGGCCGCGATACATGCTTCCAATGCGCTCCGTGTTGGATTCCCTGTACGGGCGTACTCGAACCCTTTATGTTCTCCCATCCCCGTCTGAGCATAGGTTGATGTCTGATAAATGGGGGTCATAATCGCGCCCGTTGATGGGTCTGGCTCTTGCCCCGCGTGAATGGCTTTCGTCGAAAATTTCATAATAACTCCTAATAGAATGAGCGCGTCAAATGTAGGGACCGATTTATCGCGTCCTTGTCTGTTCTTGCATGTGTTATAAGGACGCGATAACTCGGTCCCTATAGGATGGGAAAAATATAGCATTCTGTCTGAAAAAGTACAACAAATAAGGACTGATGTTCATACTAATGTAACCAAAAATGTACGCGGAATTATTCCTGTAACGAATGGATCGTGAATTGTAGGGGTTAATGAATTAGACCCCTACAATTCGTTAATTATCGTATGCGGCTAGTGGGCATTTCACGCATCCAATATGGTATGCTATAAGATAGAATAGCGGCGGATATGTAAACACAAGGGAACACGAAAATGGGTAACACATCCCCACTACAACAGACGGAGCAACAGACGACATCCAACACAAAGCTAAAAGTTGGTGTTATGCTTGTGCATGGGCTGAATGGAAGCAAGCATGATATGGAAGAACTCAATGATCTTTTTTATGCACAGGGGATGGTGACAGAAAATATCTTGCTACCCGGTCATGGAAGCCATGTACGGGATATGTTGCCACTTGGTTGGCCTGAATGGGCTGAGGCGGTACGCGAAGAATTGCATGCACTCAAGCAACGCTGTGATGTTGTCTTTCTGATCGGACATTCCCTCGGTGGTGCCCTGTGTCTCCATGCCGCAGCACACGAAGAGGTGGCCGGTATTGTGACCATGTGTGCTCCCATCACGATGCATCCATGGATGATGCCCATGATTCAACTCGCGAAACGTGTAACTCCCTTGTTACCAACATTGCGCGAAGATGTACGCGACCCGGAGGCACGGCGTCGTTATACGCGCGATGTCTATCGCTGGACCCCGATGGCTCCCGTTGAAAGTATGCTTCGCTTCTTGCCTCGGTTGCGTAACGAGTTGAGACAGATTACCGCACCTGCCCTCGTCATGGCCTCGGTGCGTGACCATGTGGTGCCTGCACGAGATGGACGCGCGATTTACCGTCTCCTCGGTTCGCAAGAGAAACATCTGGTAACATTCCATCGTTCGTATCATGTCATCATGAAAGACCATGACCGCGAAGAGGTCTTTGCCAAAACGATTGCCTTTGTGCAACATCATGTCCAGAAGCTAGAACAGGCTGCTCAAGGCGACCAGACCGCATAAACCAAGCGAAGAAAGTGAACGTAGTGTGACACAACAAGTACAAAACCCTCCTCCATCAGAACAGGCTTCATTCCCATTATCACCACATTCAAGCCCTGTTTCTAAAAAGGCAATATTTGTGTTACTTGTGCTTGTTGGAATGCTTTTCTTGCTTTTTACAGGTCAGTTATTCTGGAACTTGTCCCAGGTGGTAGCACGCAGAACGAGTACCGTGCCTCGTCCAACGCCAACTGTCAATTCAGATAAAGATGTTGGACCTTTACTCCCACCTGGACAGGCAGCAGCACCACAACTTACACTTCCCACGGACAAATATGTTGTATACCAGCAACCTAAAAATATCTCTATTGTTCCGCTTGCAGGTGGACTTGCGACAGTGTTGACAACTCCTGGCTATATCTATAATCTCTCAGCCCCACCACTTATTACGCCTTCGGGTCAACTTCTCTATAGTGGCAATGGTCTCTGGCTCACCGATATATTTAATGGTATGCCGAAACAAATTGCAACGCTACCAGCAGGGCAGGTGATTACTTCAATGATATTGAGTAACGATGGCACAACGGTTGCATGGAGTACTGAACCCGCGAACGGGATTGGTAACAATACGCTCTATGTTGGTCCGTTAGAAAAATCCGCACCAATTTACCAACATAATGCAGCAGATTGTCCCTGCTATCGTGTCTTTGCGTTCTGGCAAGGCAAAGGGGTACAGCCAAACTCGACGTTGTTACTTACCGATGATCGAGGCGACCATCAAGCTGTACATTATGGCTTGTGGAGCCTGAGCCTCACCACTACCCCTCTCGAAGACCCACTCGAACTGCTTGCGGACGATGCATCACAGGGGCCATTGGCACTTTCTCCTGATAGCACGACGCTTTTATACTCGACCAAGCAAGATGTTGTTCCTGCGACCGATGACTCAAGCGTGCCACGCGATATCTCGGCACTCAACTATGCAAACAGTCTTTCTCTTGCACATATCGGTGTTTCTTCGGATGCTAATCACCCTGTACTGCAAAACACATCCATGATTTTGCCCGAACAGCACGATCTTAGTAACAACGCAGCCTATCATTGGGTGACAACGCCGACATTTGCACCCGATAGTCACTCGCTCTTATACATTGTGTTTTCGAGCGATGCCCAAACTCCTTTTGACCGTCACAATGCCGTATACATGGTGCATACCGGGAGTTCTGCTGGACAGCCAATTGTGGGAAAGCCACAATTGCTTGCAAACTCGACGGACCTTTTTGTTGAATTAGGAGCCTGGATTAGCAACTCTACTGCGACATTCTACTCTGATGGTATGCTCTATGCTCTGGACACAAGCAACGGTGCAGTTGCACTCATTACAAAAACAGCAGCCTATGCACGAGGAATTGCAGCCGTGCAGGGTGGCAATGTATGACATTTGAGCAACATTCAACCTTCAAATGGGGGCCACGCATCTTTCTCGTGCTTTTCGGCATATTTTGTATTGCGTATCCGATAGCTGTAACTGGTGTTGCCTTTGATGTGCATCCGCCCTTTTCGCTGGCATGGGCTGGAAGTGCGCTGCTTTTCCTCGAAGGCATGTTACTCATTGTGGCGGCAAGCTTACAGTATGGTTGGCTGCGTGGTGTATGTGCAGGCTTGCTTGTTATCACTCTCTCTTACATCGTTGAGGCCATAGGGGTAGGAACAGGCTTTCCCTTTGGCCTTTATCGTTATACCGATGTACTTTTTCCCAGCCTGCCGGTTGGAGTCCCAATGGCTGTCATGTTCGCGTGGGTACTGATTGTGTTCGGGGCTTATGGTTGGATACGTGCGGAAAAGCGGCCTCTTGGCGTATCTGGTGCATTATTGGGTGCTGCACTCGCGACACTCTTGGACTTAGAAATTGAGCCTGTCGCCGCCCACCTGGAACACTACTGGGAGTGGCTTGCCCCCGGACCTATCAACTATTATGCTGTGCCATTAGCAAATTTCGCGGCATGGTTCGTCGTCGCCTTCATACTACTCTTACTCGTCGATAGAGTACTTCGGGAAACAGGGAGACCGCAAGGGTCTCCCCTATATGGAGGGTATCGCGAAAATGCAGGGGAGACCCTTGCGGTCTCCCTGCCATTTTATAGACTTGTTTTATTAACGCCACGTATTCTCTTTGGCGCAAGCCTCTTTATGTTTGGGCTGGTCGATATCACGCACGGCTATTATTGGGCCGCACTGCTTGGTATACTTGCTGGACTGGTTCTAGTGGGATTATCTTTTATAAAAAGGAAAAAATTGTATGCGTAACCTCTCTTCACCCCGTCTATGGAAAACACTTGCACGGTTCACAATGGGTATTCTCTTTATTCTTGCCTCTACCATGCACTTTACGGCGCGTGAAGCGGAATTGAAAATCATTCCACCGTTCTTACCTTTTCGGCGTGAGGCACTCTATATTACAGGTGTCCTTGAATTTCTCGGTGGTGTTGGCCTATTCATCCCCAACCGCAAAGTACAACGCGCATCGGCATGGGGCCTGGTCGCGCTTCTTGTCGGAATTTTTCCTGCCAACGTCTATCAAGCTGTCGCAAATATCAAGCTAGGTGGCTTCATGAACTCACCGATTTACATGTGGGGACGCTTGCCCTTTCAAGCCGTGTTTATCTCATGGGCCTTGTGGTGTACGAGCGTAGAACGGAATACCAAGTAAGGTTGATTGCGTCATCCTTGTGGCTATATTCACTAAGGAGCCTGCGGAGATGTTCAAGGATGAAGTTGCTGCAAATAGCAAGGCAGTGCAGAAGCACAACGAAAAGAATGGATACAGGAATATGCAGGCTCTGAATGAACAGTTACCACTTGTATTGCCCCAAAGTGCTACCTGGAATGGTATCAGTATTGAGCATCATCGTCAACCGCCAGCGGAGTGCGAACTTTACTCGCCACAGTATACCTTTTGTATTTTTCTCAACGAGTCTCATACTGAGAAGCGTGTAAATGGTGGTCCTTTGTATAGCAGTTATGCTGGACAAGGCGAGGCGATGATCTATCCTGCATCTTCACGTCATTGGATACGTTGGCAGGATGAGACAGAATTTTTACTTCTCTTTCTCGACCCCTCACTTGTAGCTCAGACTGGAGAAAGCCTTGGAAGCTACGACCCTATCGAGATTATGGAAAGTAAAAAGGAATTTCGAGATCCCTCATTACAGCATATAGCGTTGGCACTCAAGGCAGAACTTGATGCAGGTATGGTCGCCTCTTCTGCTCTTTACGCCGAAGCACTTGCAACGGCATTATCGGCACATGTACTACGTCGTTATGCTGTTCAGAAGCATAATATTGATGATGCAATAGGTCATCCTTCAAGAATTGTGATACAGCGTGTCATTGAGTACATTCACGATAACCTTGCCCATCAGTTAACCCTCGCGGAACTCTCTTTTATTGCCAATCTGAGTTCTTACCACTTTGCGCGCACCTTTAAGCAAGCAACTGGTATGGCACCTCATCAATACATACTGCATACACGAATTGAACGCGCGAAGAGCTTGTTGCTACAAGGGAAATTGTCCGTTGCAGAAGTTGCACTGCAGGTCGGCTTTTTTGATCAGAGCCACTTTACTCGTTATTTCAAGCGCGTAGTTGGTGTAACGCCTCAAACGCTTCTGCGCCAGAATAGCAAGAATTTACCAATTTCCTCATAAAAAGAGCATCTTTTTCCAAGATGCCTTTGTCTTCCTCATTCTATAATCATGTAAGTGCGCGATGACGAATGTCTACAGCAGTATCGCTCTTACCAATCGCTTGATGAGCGATGGTGATATGACAGGTAGACCACGATTTATCTCTAATTCTAGGAGGAGTATTAATATGAAGCAGTCAAAAATAGAAGTTAATGATACACTCGTTCTGTTCGCAGATTTGCAAGCAGGCATCGCCGACCTGCCACTCACTGTTCCCTATGCAAGGTTACAGAAGGGCGTTCTTGCGCTTTCACGGCTCGCACATTTGTTTGGAATGCCTGCGATTGTTTCAGCAGTCAAGGGGCAAGACGGAAGTCCGGCACAGATTATGCCGGAAATCGCGCAGGGGTTGGGAGAACTGCCGATTTACTATCGCACCACTGCCGACTCATTCGAGAATCAGGCTATCAAACAGGCTGTTGAGGCGACGGGGAGGAAAACCATTTTGATTGCCGGGGCTGCAACTGAAGTTGCCGTACAACTGCCTGCACTTTCAGGTTCCGATTTAGGCTATCGTGTGTTTATTGTGATTGACGCAGTCGCGGGAATTAGTGGGCGTACGGAAGATGCTGCGCTTCGTCGTATTGTGCAAGTGGGAGCATCTACCGTCTCCATTGCAACGCTTTCGGGAGAGTTGGCTGGCGATTTCTCGCAACCAACAGCACAAAAGGCCATCGGAATTCTCTTTGATATGGTTAGCGGAGAATGAGGTGTTGAATAACACAAATTCCCCTGCTCTCATCATCATATCCGCGATGATTACACCTGCTCTTTTGATTCTGGGTTCTGCATCCCTTGTGGCGACGGCACTTCAACGACTGGCACGAGCTATTGATCGTGCCAGAGCAATGTTGCAATTGTCTGACGAGGAAACGAGAAAGCTTGGCTGGACGCAAGATATGTCGAAACGTTGGCTTGATCGGTATGCCTCGCGGTCACTGCTGGCAGAGCGAGCAGTGACCGCTTTCTTTCTCGCGGTAGGTATCTTGGTACTAGATTGTCTCTCTATCGCAGTAGACCGCTACTTTGCTGATATGCTTACCTGGCTTCCAGTGAGTCTAACGATTCTCGGAATGTGTATGATACTCGCAGGAGCTTACTTTATGCTTCAAGAATCACGGCTTGCGAACTTCCAGATTCGAGAGGAGATACAACATCTTCATGGAACGAAGAATTAGGTCAGCGTGTGTTCATTTCTGATAAGTCACATATTGCCGACCCTTCCACACCGTTCCCTCTTTACGATAATGCCAGCGTATCGAATTGAGCAAAATCAGGCATTCAAGCGCAATCGAAACGGGATGCAGCAGACACAGCAAAAGCATCAACCCTCGTTGCGTCTGTGTAAAGCGCAGCGTTAATAACATGCGCATCACGACAGGAAGCGCATAGGCACCTGTCGCCAAAAGCAATGTCGGAAACGAGAATGGTATAAATAGGGCTGATAAAATGAGCAATGCTGGCACAATAAAAAGTAGGATATTTAGCACAAGTCCGATAAGCGCGAAGGGTAACGCATAGTTATAAAACGCGAACAGGTTTTTCGAGAAGCCCGACCAGACCTCCGCGAACGAGCGATACATGCGACAACGCACAAGGTCTTGTGCATCCACAAAAATCATACGCAAGCCTGCCGCCTTGACCGCACGTGCCAGTAACACATCTTCCAAAATGCGATTCTTCACCGACGAATGTCCACCAATATGTTCGTATGCGGAACGTTCAAAACACAACAGTTGTCCATTACCCGTAGCAAGACTTGGCTCCGGTCGCACAGGAATAAGGGCCACAGGAAGCAGCGTCATAATGGTAAAGGTGAGGAGCGGTACGACAAGACGTTCTCCTATACTATCAAGTTCATAGGTTGGTTGTGCTGTGAGCAATGCAACCTTACGGATTTGCATACAATCAACTACGGATGCAATCATCTTAGGGTCGTGAACAGTATCAGCATCCGTAAAAAACAAATAGTTCCCTGTCGCGTGTTGTGCCAGTTGATGACATGCAAAGTTTTTGCCACCCCATCCCAACGGCAACTCCTCGCCTTGCAACAGTCGTACCCTTCCTTGTTGCTGTACAGGCAATTCATCCATGATGCTCTGCACAATTGTTGCCGTCGCATCACTACTATGATCGTCCAATACAAGTATCTCTAATCGCTCATATGTTTGGGCTACCAACGAACGCACACATCGCTCGATAGATTGCGCTTCATCCCGTGCTGGCACCAGGACAGAGACAAGCGGCTGTTCTGTGTTTTGTGTCTCAATATGAGGTCGTAGACGATAAAACGTGAACAGGTTGATGATGAGGATAGCGAATAGGATGATAAGAATACAAAGTACGAGTGCGGCAACGTATCTGTAGGGGTCTAATTCATTACACCCTATTGGCGATAAACAAACTTGTGAGATATTGATTAAACGTTTTCCATATTCTCCGGCATGGTTCATTGCCAACAGGGTGTGATGAATTAGACCCCTACAGGCATTTTCTATGAACAATCTCATCATCTCTACTGCCTGCCAATCTGTTTCCGCAGTAAGAGCGAGTCGAATATCCTGTTTGTCGAAGATGTGCCACGCATCAACAACGTGAAGGACGAGTAATCCCCTGCTACAATGTCACTACGTAACTGGTCGAGTTCGGCTGTCACCATACCCTCTAGCTGATGCGTACAATGTTTGAGGAAACCAGGAGTATGCGCCATCTCTGCATCAACGCATAAGGGTTCGCCGAGGCTAATAAAAAGATCAGGTCGTTGTTCGGCGAGATATTCGATGCGTATCGCAAGCGGATAAACAAGACTCGTCGTGGTCAGGCGTGCGAGATGTGCCGCACCCGTAAAAAATTCAAACGGACGACGATCATTTGGTGAAATCTCGCCCTGCGGAAAGAGCCAAACCATACGTCCTTGTTTCTCTTTAAGCATACGGGCTGCGTATTGCAGAGACTGCATAGCTGAGCGTGCATTCTGTCGGTCTACCGAAAAGCAGCCAATCCAGCGAAAAAAGAAATAGCGGCGCAACTGTGCTTCTTCCATCATCAAATACGGATCAACACCAAGTTGACGCGCCACCAGTAACGCCACATAGCCATCCCACCATGTCGAATGATTGGCACAGATAATCATCGGTAACGCCCGTTGCTCATCCGTATATGTCCCATATTGCCGATAATGGATGCGGTCAAAATATTTGCGGAACGAGCCATCTATCAAGCCCTCGACGAGATATTCGCCGAGCGGAAATTTGTGTGCAGGTATCATATAAACCCCCTACCCATTTATCACCTATAATAACATCACTATAATAACGAAAACAAACGAGGTATAAACAAGCGTGTCTACATCCAAACATAAGAGCATTATCGTCATAGGAGCGGGTATTGGTGGTCTCTCAGCAGCCATTCGCTTAGCAGCACAGGGTCATCATGTCACCATCTTAGAGCGACAGGCACAGGTTGGCGGAAAACTTAATTCTATCCAGATAGACGGCTTTAGCTTCGATACAGGTCCATCACTTATCACCATGCCTTACGTCCTCGAAGACCTCTTCCAATCGGCTCAACGCAATCTCAAAGACTATCTTGATCTGATTCCGCTCGACATCACATGCCGTTACTTTTATCATGACGGCCTGATACTCAATGCATGGCGTGACCACGAGCGACTAGCCCAGGAGTTTGCACAACTCAATCTACATGATGGCACCACCTTCTTGCACTTCTTTGATTCGGCTTATAACATCTTTCAAGCTGCGGCAGACCCGTTTCTCTATCATAGCTTAGGTAGTCCGCTCGAATGTTTTGAGGACGTTTGTACGTTATGTGTTACGAGGACATCCAGATGGTCGTAGGGACCAGATTTATCGCGTCCGTAGGCGATTTATCGCCTATAGATCACACAAAGAACGACATGAACATGAAGGCATCTCGCGCGATAAATCGCCTACGGACGCGATAAATCTGGTCCCTACGAATAATATACCCCCCTCCACCCTCCTTTCGCGTCTAAAAGCTGTCCTTGCCGCCCTTTCACCACAGACCTTAGATGAGAGTGTACACAACTTTTTTGAGGATGAGCACTTACGTCAGTTGTTTGATCGTTACGCAACCTATAACGGGTCTTCACCATATCAAGTTGCCTCAGTCTATCGCATCATTCCCTATGTTGAGCTTGCCGATGGTGGTTGGTATCCGCGTGGTGGTATCTATGCGGTAGCACAGGCATTAGAACGAGTTGCGCGTGAATTGGATGTCACGATTGAGACATGCTGTAATGTACAGCGTATTCTTGTGGAGCGAAATACTGCTCGTGGTGTTGTGCTGGCAGACGGGCGTGTGCTACGGAGTGATATCGTGATCGCCAATAGCGATGTCGTGACAACGCATCGCGAACTGCTATCGCCAGCGATACGCAACAGAAGACGTGTGCAACGCCTGGAACAGCTAGAGCCGTCCTGCTCTGGCTTTGTCTTGCTGCTCGGTCTCGATAAGCAGTATCCGCAATTGTCGCATCACAACATCTTTTTCTCCGACGACTATCACGCCGAGTTTGACGACCTGTTTGAACGCCATGTACCCTTGAACAATCCAACGATCTATGTCTGTGCTACCACGCGTAGCGACCCGACACAGGCACCCCCAGGACACGAAAACCTGTTTGTGCTGGTCAACGCGCCCTATCTCACATCAAAAAGCGATTGGCAACGCGAAGCACCCGCATATCGTGAGCGTATTCTCGACCTGCTCGCAAGTTATAAACAAGTAGACCTGAGCGACCTGCGAGAGCATATTGTCTGTGAGACTATGCTCACCCCCCAGGACTTCTATGATAAATATGGTGCGAATGCAGGTTCAATCTACGGCCTCTCCTCGAACTCACGTATGGCACCCTTCACACGCCCTGGCAACACATCCGAAATATGTAATCTCTACTTTGTAGGAGGAAGCACCCATCCCGGTGGTGGTGTGCCATTGGTGATGTTGTCAGGCAAAATTGTGGCAGAATTGGTAATGCAGAACATCTAAAAAAGTGTCTACAGGAAATGCAACGCATTTCCTGTAGACACTTTTTTAGATGTTCTGCATCTTCATCGCTTTGAGCAGAAATTCTCCCTCCTCCGGTGTATATGGCATAGCGAAGGGCCTTTGTTCGGCAGGTGTGTTGCCAACATCCTGCCACATGCCGTTCAAGCCTTGTTGAATACCTGAGTCGCCGTGTGTGAACTCGCCTACAAGAGCCTTCCATTGTGACACGAGTGCCTGTGCCTCTGGCCCATCCGGGTTCTGCCCAGTTGAGACGAGACGCTTTAGCTCCGCAAAGAGGACATCCCATTTCTGGCTTACAATGCGTTGGTCCTCCTCACTCCAATTCTTACCCCACTCGGCTATCTGTTGTCGTTGCTCTTCGGAATAATGTTTCTTGCTCAAGTCTTCCATCTGCTGGCGTTGTTCTGGCGTGAAGTACTTGTCTTGCCATTCGTTATTTTGTGTCATTTGAATCACCTGGATCACCCGTATAATAGACTCCCAGTTAAGTTTGTTGGCCTGTAACAACTCTTCTGTCTCGCTTATAGCCTGGATAACCGTATCCAGCTGGCTTCTGCGCTCTTGCATCATGGCCTTCTGTTGCGCCAACGACTCTTGTAGGAGCAGTGGTTCAGCCGCTAAAAATTGCTGAATCTCTTGTAGCGAGAAACCAAGAAATTTCAAGGCCAGGATTTGTTGCAACCGTAGCAGGTCGGTATCTGTATAGAGCCGATAACCACTCTCTGTATAGGTCGAGGGCGACAACAACCCCACTTTGTCGTAGTAGCGCAACGTGCGTACCGAGACAGACGCTTTCTGTGCGAACTCGCTGGTATGATAAAATCGGCGATCCACGGTGTTCCTCCTTTCTGTAAAGAGTATAAAGGATGACGTTACGTCATGCTCAAGCCTTTTGAGAGGCAATTTTCCATAACGTTCCCTTTTCATTGAAAATCTGGTATGATAATGTTCTATCAGAAAAGCAAAGAGATTGCATATGCACTACCATTTTCTTATAACAGGCGAAAGTCAACAGCAAAGCCAGCCTATCACAGGTATGGTTTCCTTTGCATGTCTCTGATTACATAAAAGCAGACGCAACGAGTCGCCAGACCTTAAACATTAGGTCTGGCGACTTTTTTGTGTTTTATTGCAGTTCAAAAAGGAGCGTATTGATGGATGGAAGTTTCTTTTTGCGAGGTCTCTTCATTGGCCTCTCTATCGCGGCGGCTGTTGGCCCTATGAGTATTTTGTGCATTCAACGTACATTGCAAAGAGGTCAACGCTATGGCCTAATCTCTGGTCTAGGGATTGCGACAGCAGATGCCGTCTACGGCTGTATTGCTGCTTTTGGCTTGACCTTGATTACTCAATTCCTGGTGAGTCAACAATTCTGGATACGCCTACTCGGAGGGCTGTTCCTGGTCTATCTCGGCATCAGGACCGTGTTGAGCAAGCCTGCTACACGAGCCGCAACCGCGAAAGCCAGTGGGTATGTGAGTGCTTATCTCTCTACCCTGTTGCTTACCCTGACAAATCCTACAACGATTCTCTCGTTTATCGCGATTTTTGCAGGTATCGGTGTTGGTGGCGCGAGTAAAAGCTATAGTTCAGCGACTATCGTTGTGCTAGGCGTCTTCGTCGGTTCGGTCCTCTGGTGGAGCATCCTGACGAGCATTGTAAGCTTTTTGCGTGCGCGATTTACCAACGTGTGGTTATTGTGGATAAATAGAGTGTCGGGATGTGTTATTGCCCTGTTTGGAATTGTGGCACTGGTTAGCTTATTATAATGCTAAGGATGCGATGGATGCAGTCTAAAAAGAGTACGGATACGAGATATGCAAAAATAGAAATTATGAGAGATCGTCAAGCAAACCGAGTTCAGCTAATTTCTGTGCCATAGCATACGCATCTTTTTTGTCACCTTCTTTACGCATACCTACTAGCACAACCAACACTATCACCTGCTCTTCTTCGAGCTTGTAAATTATGCGGTGCGTTGTCCTATAGCTCGTACACTATAATAGCCACTCAGCTTATCACTGAGCGGCTTCCCTTGTTTTTCAGGTTCAATATCAAGCCGTCTGAGACGTATTTTCAATGCTTCCCGGCTTCGTCGGTCCGTTACATGTGCTAGTTGACTAATAACACGTTTTGTAGCTGTAACGTTCCACCTCTTTATTCCCATCCCAACTCCTTAAACACCTCTTCCAATGGAACAACTCTTCCTGCCTTGATATCTTCTACACCCTCACGAAACGCCTTCATAGTCTCTTCGTCTTGCTGAATTTTGATAGTTTCCAAAAGAGCATCTAACGTTTCTCGCAATATCCTGTATGTCTCTGAAGGTAGTATTGTCATAACCGATTTGCCGTATCTCGTTACATTAACAACGTCCAGACCTTCCTCAAACCGCTCCGGTAGTTGAGTGAGTTCTCTCTGAGCTTCTGATATTGATAGTGTTTGCTCCGACATTCTAAACTCCTTATTATGTTAAAAGTTATAGAACATCCTACATAAGAATATACATGATTTTTTGCAAAAGTAAATGGTGGTGTTGAGTAGCATGAATTTATAGGAATACTCTTTACGCTGCCACTTGCATCAAGTGTGCTACTATCTGCTCTTGTGTCCCAAAAGCGGATTGGTAAAGCGAGGCATACGCTTGTGGTCCTAAACGTTGCTCCAGGGCCACAAAGAAGCGTTCGAGCACCACGACACCCGGATCAAACAGCGTCTTACGCAATTGTAGTGCGGCGAGCAAGACCGCGACACCCTCGCGTTGTTGCCCTTGTTCAAAAAGGAGCAAGCCTAGATTGGTGAGAATCGTTCCCCTATCATGCTGTTCTTGCAATTTGTAGGTCAGACGCAACGCCTGCACATAACAATTGAGCGCAGGAGTATAGTCTTTTACATCCGCATGAAGGAGACCCATGTTATGTAAAAGAATACATTGCAACTGTATATCTTGTTGACGCTGCTGATTTGGCAGTTTCCGGCTGAGCAACATGGCCTTCTCGAAGTGAATATGGGCTTGTTCGCGTTCACCGTGCATACGATACAACTCACCTTGATTGGCAAGTGTTACCGCCTCACCGTGGCTATCTCCAATCTCATGCTGAATTCGTAGTGCCTGCTCAAGGTATGCCTGATTTTGTTGCCGATCTCCTATACGCCCATACAGCATCGCTAGATGACTCGAAAGTAACCCTTCGTCACGTCGCGTGACCACGCCGAGAGGAGGCAGGAGCATCGTATACAAGGCTATCAATGTACGCAATACCCCCCAACGCACAAGGCTTTCGTGTAGACCTTCTTTGAAAAGCAAATCGCACGCCTGTTGCCACTGTTGACCAAGACAAAGATGCCGAACAGTTGCTAACAATGCCTCAACGTCTTGTATCCGTGTACGTTGTGCTTGTGGTGGAAACTGTTCCTGGGCAAGCATTACATAGTAACTGGCTACTGTGACATGTCCTGCCGCGAGCGTAAGTTGTTGCGTCCTTAATGGCGTACTTCTTCCCTGTGTCGCATAGGCATTTTCTTGTTGCTCTACTCCCTCAATAGAATGCTCTTGCGCGAATTGACCCACTAATGGATGTAAAGCAAAGAAAACATTGAGCGTGCTGTCTTGTATCATTTGCACTAATGTCAGTTGTGCAAGTACCTGTAGCTCTTGCCCAACCTGTGCATATAATGAATCTGAAGCAGTCGTGGAGGTAGTATTCCCTTTTATCGTCATTGCAATAGCTTGTAGTGGGACAGGTTCACTGAAAAGACTTACGCTACGTAACACTTGTTTTTGTGTCGTAGGAAGATAACGATAGAGCATGGTAAGAATGTTAGCCGCGACCTCCCCATTCCACAATGACTGATGTTCTGGTGCAAGCAAAAGATAGCCAGGGGCTACTCCACTTAGCTCTACCAGTGAACAAAAGAGCAGGAGCGCGAATACATGACCACCACAGCGTTGCCAGACCAGCGACAATTCTTCTGGCGTTCCCTGTATGCCGCGACGTTGGAGTAGCGCAACGCCTTCGGGAATACTTATGCGCGAGACAAGATAGACACGTATACGCCCTTGTTCCATCATACGTTGCTCGTCGAAAGGCGTAGTAGTGCTGGTGAGCAAGAAACGGCTGGAGCCAATATCAGTGTGTAGCAAGCTGAGAAATAGTTGGAGTTCCCATGTCGTTATCCCTCCACCGGGTGTTTCTGATGCGAATAACAACTCGAACTGATCCAGCACAAATAGCGCATTTCCCTGTGGGCGTTGTAATGCACGTTGCACTAACTGAATTTGTTGCTCAAGCGAGAGCAAGAAGAAATCTGTTATTTGCACCTCGACTCCTTGCAAAATAGCAGCCAGGAGATCTGAGAGCGTTGTATAGCTATTTACCGTGAGCCATACAAGGTAGTCGGGGGCAGACATATTCGCCTGTTTCGCCAGTAGCAAGCGGTGATAAATGAGTGCCGCCAACGTCGATTTGCCCACACCAGACTCGCCTACCAGAAACACTGTACTCGTCTGTACGTCGGTCAGCATACGCTGTATGACCCCTATGTCATCCCCTCTTTGCATAATTACATCCGGGTCTAGCAACGGCGGTGTTGTCTGTACCCCGAAGGCAAAGGATTGCATGTATGTGCTCCCTACTTGTTCGCCCACTTGTCATAAAAATAAGTATAGCACACTGCTGAGGATAGTCTATTGAGAGGGTAGCCCATTTGGGTTATGCACTATATGTGTTAGGATAGTAAGAAACTTCGTGTCGAGAGGGGACCATTCAAAATGTTACGTATTGTGTACATGGGCACGCCACATTTCGCTGTGCCAGCACTAGAGGCATTGCTAGCAAATACCGCTCCTGGCAAGCTTTTGCCACAAGGATATGAGATTGTCACAGTTATTACACGCCCCGATAAACCTGTAGGTCGTGGACGTGAAATCATCTATTCACCAGTCAAACAGACCGCCCTTGCTCACAACATTCCGGTCTGGCAATCTGGCTCGTTGAAAAAGGCCGAGAACAGCGCATCACTTGCTAGCTATCACGCGGACTTGTATATCGTTGCGGCGTTCGGACAGATTTTGCCGCAGAGCGTTCTCGATCAACCAGGATATGGCACACTGAACATTCATGCCTCGCTTTTACCCAAATATCGTGGTGCCGACCCGATTGCCGAGGCTATCCTACAAGGCGAAACTGAGTCGGGCGTCACAATTATGCTCCTTGATGCTGGCATTGATACAGGCCCAACGCTACTACGCCGTTCTCTTCCCTTGACGGCGGATGAGACAACAGCCAGCCTGACTCCAAAACTTGCCGAGTTGGGAGCGCAGGCATTGCTTGATGTACTACCGCAATGGATCGCTGGTAGCATTGTACCTCAACCACAAGATGAACTACATGCCACCCATACACATATGTTGCGTAAGGAAGACGGTCTGCTCGATTGGGACAAGCCAGCTGCCGTACTCGCACGACAGGTACGTGCCTATATACCGTGGCCCGGTAGCTATACACACTGGCGCGGTAAATTGCTCAAAGTTCTTGAGGCACACCCACTTGCCGTCGAGATTGATACACTAGAACCGCCTGTGCAACCCGGATTGGTAAGCACACGTGAGGAGGCCGGACATCAGGTGCTTGCTATCGTTACAGGATCAGGCTTCTTGATCGTGACACGCGTGCAACTAGAGGGAAAAAAGGCCATGAGCGCGGAAGAATTTTTGCGTGGCTATGCACATATTGCAGGGGATATATTAGAATAATACGAACAATTAGAGACGACGAAATGGCTGTAGGGGTCGTAATTCATTACGCTCCCCTACAGCCATTTCGTAAATGCATTAGTAACGTGGTGCTGTTGCGCGTGGGCGATTAATCACAGCTGCGAGAGCGGCGACAACCGCAACGGCTGCGAACGCGGCAGCGTGCTTATAGTGCGCCTGCGTAGGATTGCTCGCAAGCACATGATAAACGCCAGGGATTACATAATATACTGCAATCAGGAGAGCGATCACTGCGACCGCGATTCCTGCATAAAAGATTGTGGTTTTGCTCATGGATAAAAACCCTTCCTTTTTCACTGAAATGAATTGTAACGAGTGTATATTGGTTCGATGTACTCACACTATTATAACAACATACGTTCTTGTCAACTAAGTACTCTATACAGTCCTATAGTTCTACGAGTTATGAACGATGCACGAGTCAAAGATGTAACACAATACCGTCTGTAGGGGTCTAATTCATTAACCCTGTTGGCATATGACAATGTTTAAGAACATAATGAATTAAGCTCCTACAGACAATATTGAGCCGCTAGAGTTTCGCGGCAGATGGCTTCATAACGAACATGCCTGCGACACCTGCGATCAGAGCAACAACGCCAATGGCGATAACTGCATATGCTTTGCCATGAAAGTGCATGCCTACTAACATATAGATACCTGCGAGTAGAGCGACAACACCAATGGCGATAACTGCATAATATACTGCTGGATTCTTCACGATGACCTACCTCTTCTTTAATAAACAAATAATTTGATGGATGCTTTGACCCTTCCAAAGCTCCTACACCATAGTAAACGAGTAACGTTCTCTAGGCAAGGTATTAACATACAATATAGCACTTTTGGGTGTTTTCCCTTGTTATGCTCGGCTACGAAAGACCGTGAAGAGCAGAATCAGCGCAATACCACCCGCGATCCAACAATAATAAGCAAAAGGATCAAGGCGTCCACCCTCGAAGTATTTCATCAGAAACTTTGTACTGAAGTAGGCCGCGACTCCCGATACAACCATACCCAGCACGATCAACAAAAGTTGTGAAGCGGGCTGGCTAAAGAGCAAGGGTACCTCAATCAATGCTGCCGCAAGAATGATTGGTGTTCCCAGCAAGAACGAGTATCGCGCCGCATCTTCGTGCGTCAGACGCACTCCAAGACCAGCCACAATTGTCATCCCAGAACGTGAAAAACCCGGAATTAGCGCGAGGGCCTGAGCCGCACCTACGAGAAGTGCCTCTTTCCATGTGAGCGATGCCAGGCGACGAAATCGTGCCTCACGCTCTTTTACATTCATCACTGCAAACTGTGCCTCGCTGCGTCTTCGCAATAACTCTCCTGCGAAGAGAACCGAGCCATTGATAATCAAGAATGTTGCCGCGATAACGGGTGATGCGAAAAGTTGTTCAAGTGGTTTTTGGAGGAATACACCAATTAGACCTGCTGGAATACACCCAATGATAATCAGCCAACTTACCCAGCTTTCAGTCCCCGGTTTCACCTCACCATCTTTCACACTGGTAATCACCGTCTGTATCACTTGTAGCCAGTCACGCCAGAAATAGATCAGCAGGGCAATACTCGTACCAAGATGCAACGCCACGATGAGAGGCAGAAAACAACTGCCACCATCGCATTGTGTGCCGCCTTGAATATCACCCCAACCGAATAATCCCGGCAAAATGACGGTATGACCGAGACTGCTTATCGGAAAAAGTTCCGTTACTCCTTGTAATAGTGCCAGGAAAAGAATTTGTATAATGTTTGGTGTCGGAACAGGTGCTGGAACAATTACCATACTTGCTATATGGAATATACTCATGAATAAAATACTCTCTTACTGTAGATATTTTTGCACATCTTGCTGGAATTCAGCATTTGTTTTTGCGAAGACAGCGTGACCGTCCTTCTTACTTAGAAAGAAGTAATAGTCAGTATTTGGTGGTGAGGCCGCCGCTTCTAAGCTTGCAAGACCAGGGCTACAAATGGGGGTTGGTGGAAACCCCTTCACAACATACGTGTTCCATGGACTATTCGCGGCTATATTGCTCCCGGAATCTGCAAGAGGCTTCCAATATGTCGTCGGTGGTGTCTGCGTGTCGCGAGCATACTGCACCGTTGGATCTGCTTGTAGCAACCCCACCGTTTCGTTGTTTTGTTTGTAGACACGGTTCCAGTACACACTGGCGATACCCCCACGTTCAGTAACATCATTTTGCGGGCCAGCTTCACGTTCGACGATTGAGGCAAGAGTGAGCATTTTGTACAGCGAAAGATTATGCTGCTGTGCCAACGTGTCAAGACGATGCGTTTTGATGTTGTCCGTCATGGTTTGTAAGAGTAAGCTCACAACATCACTCGCCGTGGCATCAACGGGCACCTCGTAGCTTGATGGGAAAAGCAATCCTTCCATACCATTCCCTTGTGGCACGCTTTGCAGAATTGGAAACTTCCCTGCATTAGGGAAGGTGTTGATATGCTTGGTATAGTTCAAAAAGTCGCTTCCTTTGAACTTTACTAAACCAGCAGCAGAAAATTGACGTGCGATTTGTTCTAAACGCCAGCCTTCAAGAATAATGACACGCACTGCATCCGGTTGCGCGTTGAGCAACTGGTCGATGATATCGCTAATCGTCATACTTGAGTTCAGCTTCTTGTAAATACCAGCTTCCAAATGTGTATCCAGGCCCTTTACACGTGCCCAGAGACGAAACGCCAGCGCGTTGCGAATGAGTCCCTTTTGCTGCAATTCCGACGCGATTTGCCCTGTACTTTCACCATGAGAAATTTCAAAGGGGATTGATTTACCAGTTCCAGCCGGGCTTACTGGCCGAAATATATCCGTGGTTGTATTCCATGCATAATACGTCAAACCAAAGATAGCTGCACCAATCAGCAGTATCGCTATGATAGCGAAACGAGGACCTCTTCTCATGTTACTCCCTCTGTTTCCCGTCCCAGGGTATCCAGGTAGTCCTGGAGGATAACGGCGGCGGCATAGGCATCAATCTCCTGGCCTCGCTGCCGTCGCTTTGTCTGTGTACGTCGTCGTGTTGCGCGTCTTTGCCCCCCACGACCGCCGCCCTGTTCATCATCCCACGGGGCATCCTTCTGTGCAAGGAGACGCCGTGCCTCCACCGTTGAAAGACGCTCGTCCCAAAAAGTGATCGGCACTGTAATGTGCGGTCTCAGGCGTTCCACAAATGCCTGTACCCACTCTCCCTGTCCATGAATCTGCCCATCCATACTCACCGGAAGTCCTACCACAAGCCCTTCGGCTTCGGTCTCCTCGATCAATCTCTGTATCGCCGTCCATGTTTGCTTTTCATCGCGTGTGACATGCAATGTAGTATAAGGCGAGGCAAGCATTCCCCTTGCGTCACAAACCGCAACGCCAATCCGCGCCTCTCCAACATCAAGTGCCATCAATCGCGCCATAAACGTTTGCCCAGTTTCCTTAAGTTGCTCTCACGTACTTCTATACGTAAAACGTGCTAACATGTTATTTTCTAACCAAATAGGCTATATTGGGTACGAACAACAAAGAATATGCCAAATCCGTTTAGCATATTCTTTGTTGTTCACACAATCATTTAACGAATTTTTATCGTTCACCACAAAGGCGTATCCGTGAACTCTACTACTTCTTTGGTGTTGTAATAGTATCTTCTGGTACCAGATGAACGGCTATATGTGCAGACCAGAAAGGAACCCATGTCGGCGTCCAATTCCCTAGATGTGGCGTGGTACTAATGTCCGCTGCACGCACCCCTGGAATTTTCAGCAGGAACGCTTTCGCATCGTTGATACTTTTTCCGTTAATTGAGCTTTGTACTTTTTGTACGTTGATCGCCGGTACAACATTTCCTACCGCTGTGAACGCCAGCGTAAGCGTTGATGTGTTGTCACTGCTTGTCTTTAGCTGTTGAACCTGCACAGGATGCTTCACGTCATCCACAACCGTATAATCCTGCAATGCCTTATCCTGTTTTACAAATTGGTCAAGCTGTACAATCGTCGCTTGTTGCAATGTTGTGGCACGTACAATCAGGACCACCACACTAAGCTTTAACTTTGTGGTAAACGTACCATCGCTAGCTGACTGACCAACTGTGGGAGCGTTCTCCAGTGTTTCGGTCGTGGTGAGCGTACCGGCTTGATCGCCCGGAGCAACTCTCGTTGCTAACCATGCCTTGAAGGTGTTCGCTAGCGTCGTATGCAACGCTGCCTTTGCCGTGTTTATGTCTTGTTGCGAGACGGCAGGTGTGGTACCTGCACCTCCGCTTGTCGTCGCATCTTTGTTCGTCACAGTGAGTTTCAAGTCTGAACCACTTATTTTGTTTGCCATCGCGATTGCGTTCAGTGCATCAGGTGGTATCGCATTAATAGTTCCTGATGCAACATTCCCACTCGTGCCAGATTTCTGGGCTTGTACAGGCACATCAACTGTACCACCCGTATTACTATTCGCGGTATCAACAACAGCCTCAGCCTGTGTAGAAAAGGAGGTCCCATTGCTTGTGGTGACAATCGTTCCTGTTGGAATAGTGACAAGCATTTTACCATTATTCGTGAATGTAACCATGCCGGTCGCAGGTGCCGTACCAACCTTCGCGCTACTTGTGGCTTTTCCCGATCCGGTCGCCACAAAGTCATTTGTCAACTGATCGGCGGGAATCGTGTTTGTCGCGTTACTCTTTTGACTACTCGCGACTGCTTTCAACACCACAGCATGAGCGTAGTTCTTTGCTGGCAACTTGAGCGTAACATCGGCAGTTGGCAAGAAATATGCCGGGATGCCAATCAGGAGCAATAAAAGAATAACGAGCAGTAAGATAATTGCCCCGGATCGACGTGATGATTGCTCTGGCAGCTTCTTTGTTGCCGCGCCACGCCCTACACTTCCTGCCGAGGTTCGACGCGTGCCAGCATTTGTCGCAGCACGTACTGGTACATTCGTCTTTGGACGTGCTGGCGTGGGACGTGGAGTCGGTCCGAGTATCTGCTGTGACGCACGCTTCCCCGTTGCTTTTTTATTTTCAGAAGCTGTCTCTGGTATGTCAAGACCCACGGAATTTCTCACCCGTCCCCGTGCTTGCACTGGACTACGTTCTCCTGGTGCCATGATGATCGTTGGGCGTTCTTCAATCGGTGGAAGGTCAACGTGATTGTCGAGGTCTTGCTGACGCGCCGCGGATGTCACGTTTTCTCTATTATCACGTCGGCTACTTCTCGGACCATTGGGCCTATAGACGCGTGATGGTCCCGCGCTTTCTTGCTGTTCTTGCCCCAGTGGTTCGCTCCAGGAATGATCCGGCGTGTCTTCAAGCATAGGTGCCACATCGAACAGGTTCGCATTCGTTCCAGGGTCTTCTCCGAGATCTTCTACCTGTAGTCCACTATCAATTTCATCGACAGGTTCTTCATAAGAGCCATTGGAAAGCGTGTGTTCGCTTGTATCCATCCCATTAATAAGAGCGGAACCGCGTTGCTCGTTTAATCCTGATGCTGGAAGAGCATCATCCATGACTGGATAATAATCGGTTCCCATCTCCTCTATTTCATCAGGTGCCTGTGGCAGTGGTGTTGTTCTATAGATGCTTCCCTGACTCTGTGCATCTGCTGGTTGGTGCTCTGCTCCATAGGATGTTTCTTGTGGTGTCTGTGGTAATCCAGAAAGAGTAGCCGCATGATGCGTTGAATTTCTCCTGATATCCTCCGCCTGTTTGTAATCAGCATCATCGGCCCAATAGGATGCTACATCTTCCTGTTGCTTAGCAGACGGAACCTGCCGCAAAGGGGGGGTATTAGAGTGTATATCATAAATTTGTCCCGGTTCGGCCTCTGGTTCGTCATCGAAAGCAGGCGAGAAGGTACTCTTCCCCCTCAAATTTCCTGTTGTATTGGTGGTAAACGGACGTTCAGTATCTCGTTGCATAGGAGTGCGGTCAGGGAGCGAACCATACCACTGATTGAGTGCCTCCGGGTTGCGTGTTATCTCTTCTGTGCTGCTTTCGTTGGTTGCAGGAAGTTGTACCGATGGCTTCTTCGCCGCTTGCATACGTCCTTGTGATGATGTGAATTTGCTTTTTCCAGTTCCACCACCCCGTGTGGGACGTGTCGATGGACGCGACTTTCCTGTCATTGATGATGCTTGCGAGTGTGCAACGCGGAATTTACCCGCCTGTGCAAGTGAGCGTATCTGTGGGTCTGTGCTGATAACCAGGACATCTTTGCCCATTCTGCGTGCATCCGCGTGAAGCACGCGCCATGCAACAAGGCTACGAAGCTGCGTTTGTGCAGGAATAACCATTGTAACTTGTCGATTGGGAGCCTTTTCCAGACGCTCACGTACACTCGTTACATCGTCTTCTGGACTAATATATATCTGTATGTCATCAGTCATGAGAAGCTCTTAACCCCCCTACAGCGCATATCCGTTTTATTTACAATAATTGCACGTTCTTCTATGGGAAAGGTAAAATGATCCTTGTAGGGACCGATGTATCACGTCCTATTCGCATCATTGAAACCAATGAGGACGCGATACATCGGTCCCTACAAACGATTAAATGTGCATGGTGTCGATAACGCGATTGAGCGCCCTTTCCAGAACGTTGTTTTCGTTTTGTAGCTCGATAGCCTGATATGCTAGTGCCATTGGCGTAATGTCTTGTGCATTAACCAGAAATCCTTCCTGATCCGTAATGGCCCCGACCATTTCAGGCTGTACAGTCCGAATAATTGGTTGACGCGAAAATGGCAATCGCTCAGTCCAGGGAAAACTCTCCATCCGCTCAAGTAGGTCGGGCAGGGCAGAACCTCCACCAACCATGTAGATAGCAGGAGGTAACAGTTCTCCTTTAGCTAGTTCTTCGATCAGTAATTCAACGCTATCCATCCACGTCTGACATTCAGGGGCGAGAATAGATTGTATTTCATCATAACTGCTACCCTTGATTTCCCCGTTACTATACCCTACTTTGAGTCGCTCTGCATCTTTAATCGAGACACCCTTACTTGTGGCAATGCGTCTCGTGAAGGTGCGCCCACCCAGTGCGAACATACGTGTCTCTTCAATACCACCTTGCCGTACTAACGCGATGTCTGTTGTGCCACCACCAATGTCGATAAAAATTGCTCCACTGTCCGCGCTCGCGTTGGTACTCAAACAACGTGCCAATGCATAGGGTTCCGCGACAATCGTCACCAATGTCAGGTCCAGGCCCTGCGCCACCGTCTCAAGTGCTCCTAATTGCATCAATGGCGCGAAGGCACTAAAGAGTGTGAGTGTGAAGTGACGACCCCGAAAGCCTATCGGGTTTGAAACAATTTGTCCGTCGATCCGCGCCGTGATAACCGCCGCGTTCGTCAGACGAACCTCGATGTTCTGATAGCCCGTTTCTGCTGCAATACGCTCTTTCGCGTTTTTCAAAAGCTTCTGCTGCGCATTGGTAATCAGCGTTTCGAGTTCTTCCGCCGTAATTGGCTTCGAGGGCTGTTGTCTTTGCCGACTAACCGTCGTAGAACTGCCTTTGACCAGTTCACCCGCGATACCAATCACCGCTTGTGGCGCAATGACTCCGCCCGCCGACTGTTCTGCTTTGATAAGTGCCTCATTACAATTCGAGATGACACCAGGAATATCGGTGACAATGCCATCGGACATGTGAGCATAGCTTTGTGGGTGACGCCCCACGCCTAACACCTGTGCATGATCTCCATGCACCTCGATAATAATTGCCTTTGCATAAGCCGTTCCGATGTCAAGCGCAGTGAAAAGCTGACGTTCCCCATTATTTGCTGCGAACGGCGGTTGGGGTTCGTCATCATACTCTTCCTCATCGTACTGCTGCTCATCGTAATATTCTGGTTCCTCTTGTCTTCTCGATAAAAGACCCAGGAGACGTTGTAGGAGATTCGCCATTTATTTGTCCAGACTCTGTAAATTTATCGCCATTGTCCGATTTCCCTGTATATATCATAGAAGGTATCCAACCATGATACCTCTGTGCGTCAGTGTGTTAATCAAACCTTCTCGTTACTTTTCGTGCATGTCAGGTATGTTATAACACACCTGTGCTCTCGCTCGCAATGCCCTGGCTTTTTCCATCTGTAAAACTTGAACGTTCTGTAGGACCGATGATGCTGTTTGACAGTTTCATGGGGATACACCGTCTGCAGGGGTCTAATTCTATTACACCCTGTGGGCAATCGAGAACGTTTGAGTACATTTGCAACGGTGCCTCAAATCCTCCAACAGAGTTCATCGCCAAAAGGGTGTAATAGAATTAGACCCCTACAGACGTTTCCTATCCTGATTATTTCATCAAAATCCCATCATCACGTCCTCGTCGGTAATTGACATCCCAGAAGGACGCGATGAATCAGTCCCTACCTGATATTGTCCTTGACAAACTCTGGCACAAAGTCAAGTGCGGCTGCGAGTGCCGCCTTATTTTTACCTCCACCTTGTGCCACTTCGGGCCGTCCACCGCCCTTCCCACCAAGCAATGTACCAACAGCACCGGCAAGTTTACCCGCGTGTAAGCCTCTTTTTGTGAGTGTCGGGTCAATGTTGACCTGGATACCAATCCGTTCACCTGCGTTACTTGCCAACACGACAACACCAGGACCACGCAATTTACTGCGTACCATGTCTCCCATTTCGCGCAATACTTTGTCATCGGCGGCATCCACTGTTGTTGCCAGCACTGGAATACCCTCGATATCTTGCGCCCGTTCGACAAGCGCATCTACCTGTCGTAAAGCTGCATCGCGCTGAAATTGTGCCACCAGCCGACGCGCTAACGTCAGTTCTTGTTGCAGTTGTTCTACGCGAGTCTCCAAGATATCTGGCTGCGTTTGCAGTTTTGCCGCGACACGCTCAATCGTCGCGGACCGTCCACGCAGATATGCCTCGGCTGCTCGTCCTGTCAAGGCTTCGATACGCCGAATGCCAGCTGCGACACTCGTTTCTTGCACCGTGATGTAGATACCAATTTGACCCGTTGAGGTGCAATGGATGCCTCCACACAATTCAGTACTGCTCCCCATAGAAACCACACGCACAAGGTCTTCGTACTTTTCCCCGAAAAGAGCCATCGCACCCGTTTCCATCGCTTCTTGTAGTGGCATAATCGTGGTGTGTACAGGAAAGTCAGCCCGAATCCAACGATTGATCTGCTCATCCACCTGCGCGAGTTCCGCATCACTTAACGCGTGAGGACAAGTGAAGTCAAAGCGCAAACGCTCTGGCTCTACCAGCGATCCACGTTGCTCAACCTGTGTTCCGATCAGGTTGCGTAACGCTTTATGTAACAGATGAGTCGCGCTATGGTTGCGCATCGTATCTTCTCGTCGCTGTTCGACAACATCCGCTTGCACGGCATCCCCGATGCGTAGATATCCCTCATTCAACGTGCCATAATGCACAATCAAACCTTTCAGAGGGCGACGTGTATCCTGGACCGTAAACACTCCTGCTGTGCTAAGAATGTCGCCTCTATCCCCTATTTGACCACCGCTTTCAGCATAAAACGGCGTCTCGTCAAGCAACACTAGCGCCTGTTGTGGTGCACTGATACTCTCAACTTCCGCACCATTGACTACAAGTCCCACAACCTTTGCGCTCCCTGCAATTCCTTGATAGCCTGTGAACTTTGTCGGACCGAGTCGTTTGAGTATATCCGCAAGCGCGGTATCATCTTGTGCCTGTACAAATGCACTTGCCGAACGGCTACGCTCTTGCTGACGTTGCATTGCTTCATCAAAGCCAGAAGTATCGACGGTAAAGCCCTGTTCAGAAGCGATTTCTTGCGTCAACTCGACCGGAAAGCCGTGTGTGTCGTAGAGCTTGAATACCTCTTCACCTGGAATAACCGTCTGATTTTTCTGTTTTAGGCCATCCAGCAATTCATTAAGCAAAAGCAGTCCTGTCGTCAGTGTCTGCCCAAACTTTTGCTCTTCAAGATTCAGTATGTCGATTATACGGTTATGCTGTGTGTGCAGTTCCGTGTAGTGGTCGCCCATCAGCGCAATGACCGTATCTGCTGCCTCCGCCAGGAATGGTTTATCCAGCCCTAGCAGCTTGCCATGTCGCACGGCACGACGCAGAATACGACGGAAGATGTAGCCACGTCCCTCATTACTTGGTAGCACACCATCAGCGGCAAGGAAAACCAGCGAACGTGCATGGTCGGCAATGACGCGCAATGAGGTATCCGTCCTGCTATCATTGCCATACTTGGTATTGGCGAGGCTCGCGAAATGGTCAATGACGGTACGAAACATATCTGTATCAAAAACTGACTCTTTACCCTGGATCACCATAGTGAGTCGCTCAAGTCCCATGCCCGTGTCAATATTCTGACGTGGCAATGGTGTACGCTTACCATCGAGGTCCTGATAATACTGCATGAAGACGAGGTTCCAGATTTCCAGGAACCGCTCACACTCACAACCCGGCTTGCAATCGGGTAAGCCACAACCATGCTCAACTCCGCGATCATAATAAATTTCAGAGTCCGGGCCACATGGTCCCGATGCTCCCGGCGGTCCCCACCAGTTATCCTCCAAGCGTACAATCGCCTCATCGGGAAAGCCAGCAATCTCACGCCAGTAGATCGGTGCCGCATCATCTTCTGGATGTACCGTCGGATGTAAGCGATCAGCAGGTAGTTCGACCACCTTCGTGAGAAACTCCCACGCGAACCCGATGGCTTCGCGTTTGAAATAGTCACCCACCGAGAAATTGCCTAACATTTCAAAGAAAGTCAGAGTACGCTCGTTGCCCACCTTGTCAATGTCCGTGGTACGAAAACACTTTTGTGCCGAGGTAAGCCGGATTGCTGGTGGCGTCTCACGTCCTAGAAAAAAAGGAATCATTTGCTGCATACCAGCTGTAGTAAGCAATACCGTTGGGTCGTTATGTGGCACCAGCGATGAACTAGGCATGACACGATGCCCCTTGCTGGCAAAATATTCAAGATACCGCGCACGCACCTGTGCGCTCGTAATGGTAACATCTACAGACACAGCAGCCTCCTCGATGTGAGCTTCAACCGTCTTTGCTCTGGTACGCGTCCATCCATATACGGTAGGTATCGCGCACACTTCTGTTTTTATAGAAGAGGTCACCATGGAGTGTCCTCAAATTGTTGTAATATATGTACAACGATGTCTTCTATTATACGCTATATGTCTAGCTTCATATTGATGAAGGATAGGTAGGGACCGATGATGCGATTTAACAAATTAATGCGGATACATTGGTTGTAGGGACCAGATTTATCGCGTCCTCGGCGCAATTCATTGCGCGAGACGCACATTCCACTCATAGGCGATAAATCGCCCGTGGACGCGATAAATCTGGTCCCTACAACCAATGTATCAATTTGTTAAACAGCATCGTCGCGTCCTCGCTCGGCAATTACAAGGCCAATAGGACGCGATGAATCGGTCCCTACAACGTGACATAATGCTGACAACTTATACATGCATGAGCATTATAACAAAGGTAAGAAGGTACTGCAATGGACAATGGAGAATCACTCGTGCTACCACGCCGTACACTGTTGATCTTGTGTGGGGTCGCAGGAGCAGGGAAAAGTACCTTCGCGCGTCGCCTTGTGAAAGAGCAGTATCCACAGGGCTTGCGTACAACCTCCATTGTCTCCTCTGACGAGTGTCGTGCCCTTGTGTGCGACGACGACAATAATCAGCAGGTAAGCCGTGATGCCTTTGACCTGCTCTACTACATCGTGCAGAAGCGTCTACTGCAAGGCCGTTTCACGCTTGTAGACAGCACCGCGCTACTAGCTGATACACGTCGTAAACTGCTCGAAATCGCGCAACGCCATCATTATACTACCTGCTTACTTGTTTTCAATACGTCCTCCATAACCTGTGTACAACGTGACCGCACTCGCATACGTAGAGTAGGTGAAGAGGTCATTCGCTATCACCAAGGATTGCTTAGCCGCGTACTGGAAGAGATCCCGCACGAAGGCTGGCATCAGGTACGTGTGCTTGCGGAACAAGAACAGCGAACATATCGTATACTTATTAGTGAGACATAGAAACCGATTATATAAATGAACAAATGAAATGGGATGCTGTAGGGGCCATAATTCATTACGCCCTCGTCCCAACGGTCGTCGATCAGGGCGTAATGAATTATGGCCCCTACAGCGTATCTATTTTGCGCGAATACGAAGTGAATAAACGCTCTATAGACGGGAAGCATCGAGTCTTAAAGAGAGTGAGAAAAGTTATGCGGCAATATCAAGACTATAGAAACGACGATAACACAATGCATTCTATGCATAATCAGGCCACGGACCCACTTATGAGAAGTGTTAACGTGCCACTATCCACACCCTATATTCTCAAAGAAACACGGGGTCAACGCATCCAGCGTACTACAAAAGGCGTTTTTGCCGCCATCGTTCGGAAAATCAATCAGCTCATAGGTCTCGCCTTAACCGTGCTACTCTTGTTGCTTTTTACTCGCTTTCTGCTGAACTTCTTCGAGATTACGACCAGTGTGTTTACTGGCTGGATTCACCTGCTCACTGATCCACTCGTGTATCCCTTCGAGCATCTTGTTCCTTCACTCCTTTTCAACGGCTACATCATCGACGTGACCACACTCGTTGCGCTTGTCGTCTGGACCATCGCTGTACTGCTCGTGCGCCAGTTCATTCGCATACTCGTCGGAAGATGGTAATGCATGACTAACACGCCTATCCTCTGGCAACGACCAGAGTTACGCTTCCCTGTGCCATTTGATACCCTTTTCTTTGACGTTGATGGTGTCCTGATCGACACCATCGCTTCGTTTCATGCTACTGATATTGCTGTCGCTGAATATGTTGCTGGCACCCTACATTCCCTTGATTGGGGACAGCATGAGGGCAAATCGTTGATGACGATTGCTGATGTCGATGCCTTCAAACAAGCTGGTGGCTACAATAATGATTGGGACATGTGCTATCTGCTCGCGGCACTCGCCACCGCCCGACTACGCGAATGGAAGGGCACACCACTTGCCACGCGTACAAGCCAGGAATGGGCTGCCCTCTCACGTGCCGCTAACCTGCAAGGACATGGTGGGCGTGCGTGGGTTGACGACACCTTCCCTGCCAGTACACGCCTCGACTACGCTATGATTGGCGATATTTACCACGAATACTACTGGGGAGCAGCCGATATCCGTACTCGCTTCCGACGTGAGCCGCGCTATCTGCCCACGTTCAAGGGCTTTGTGCATCAAGAGAAAATGCTCTACTCACCTGATTTCTTCGCCCGGCTTCGACACGCTGGCATACAACACCTCGGTATGATTACTGGACGCGTTGGACCAGAGGTCGATAGTGCCTTAGAACGCATGGAAGCCTATAGCTGCGAGCAATGGTGGCAAGTTGTCATAGCTGCCGATACGTGTCCCAAGCCCGACCCTCGCGCCTTGCTCTTAGCAATAGAAGCGACAGGAGCGCAAGGTGGTCTCTACATAGGAGATACCGCCGATGACCTCGACCTTATCAAAAACTATCAAGCCACAAAGACCACTACTGAACCAAACTTCTTAGCCGCAGTCCTCGTCGTTCATCCAAAAGAAGTCGAGTTATACGAGCAACGTGGCGCAGACTTTATTGTACATTCCGTAGAAGATGTATTGTGGTGTCTGCCTGAGTCGATGAGAAGATAGTAGTTCTTGACCAGGTACTACGTTTTACAGCACCAGTTTATGCTTGCGTTAAACGTTCAGTCCTTGCTTATCCCAGAACCTCCGTGTTGTAGTGAGCCATGACAGCTCGTCCTTGCTCAGGAGTGGGTGGACCAGATTTGGATATCAGTTCGCTCATTTCCTCGAAATAGGAAATGTATTGAGGCGGGGTAAATGTATTCAGGAAGCGTGCAGGAGCATCGCCTGGATTGGAGAATGTATGAGGCACATCAATTGGGACCATCACAAAACTCCCAGCCCCTACGCGAAGTCTTTCTCCGGCCACCTGAAACTCTAGTTCGCCTTCCAATACATAGAAGCCCTCCTCGTGGGCATGATGAACATGAGGAAATGGACTCGGTGCATGTGGTGGAAACGTAAATTCAGCAATCGCCATGGTGTCGCGTGTGCTTGTTCCATCTTCTAATATAGTGAGACGAACTGGACCCAGAGTGATTGACCGACCTTCGCCGGATTGTAGTACGATAGCGTTCACTTTGTTTTTCCTTTCTTTAATCAACGCTCATTTATTGCTTGCTTGAGTGAGCAATAAAGCTTAAAAAAATAAGCTTATCAATCAGGAAATTGAAGACAGCGTAACATATGCACAAGAACTTTATATGCTGCATCGAGATCGAAGGAAGGCTCCATGATCTTTTGCAACGCTAACCCATCGAAAATGGAAAGCAGCAGAGCCGCCAAAGGAGCCGGATCGAGCGATGAACTCTTCTTTCCCTCTGTATGTGCCATGTTCTCCAAGACTTTTGTCATCACAGCACCAATCTCCTTTCGCCTTTGTGCAAGTCGTTCTTTCACCTTCGGTTCAATCAAAGGATTATGTAAACCAAGCGCGAACGATTCATAGCGCAGGCGATACACCTCTGGGTCCTGCTCGACACGTTCAAAAATGTGCGTCAATACCGCTTCGAGAGATTGGTCGGGGGGCACATTCTGGACAAGTTGTTCCGTCGCTTGACTGAAACGCCGACCGGAAGCTTCCAGTACCTCAACGAGTAATTGATCCTTGCCACCAAAGTAATAATGCACAAGCCCAGGTGCAACTTGAGCCTCACGTGAGATTTCCCTCAGCGTTGTCGCATCATAACCCTTCTCCGCTAACACCTTCGAGGTTGCGGCAATGATGCGTTCTCGCGTCTTTTGCTGGTCCTCAGTTTGTTTCTCTGTTTCATATTGCTTGCTCATGCAAGCAATATACTATAGTTTTTCAGAAATTGCAAGTGGGAATGGAGAATAGAAATAGTTTCTGGCATATACATTCGTGTATGCCAGAAACTATTTCCTGAGTAGACTGTGTTATGAGAATAGCCTCTGTATAGATTACTTCATTGGCTTGAGCACAACCTTTGTCCAACCACTGTCGCGAGCGTCGAAATGTTTGTAGGCATCCACCGCGTCAGTCAGTGGCAGGTTGTGGGAAACAATGAACGACGGCTTGGCCTTACCAACGTGAATGAGGTCACGCAGTTGACGATTGTACGCTTTGACGTTGGCCTGACCTGTTCCCATCGCCTGACCCTTGTTAAAAAAGAGGCCGATATCAAACGTAATCTCTCCATGTTTGCTTTCCTCATCCGAGCCGCCTGGGTCTTGTGGCGCGAACACGCCAACTACACCGATTGTTCCTGTCGGTTTCACAGATTGCACGAGATTGTTAAGCGTCATATTAGGATGCTCATGCCCCTGCGTATCGTGTGCCTGGAAGCCCACACACTCGCAACCTCTATCGGCACCCTTTCCATCAGTCAAGTTCAGCACTTGTTCAATTGGGGAACCCTTCGAGTCGTCGATAGCAATCGCGCCAATAGATTCCGCGAGACGCAACCGATCAGGCAACCGATCAACAATCATGATTTTGCTGGCACCCTTGATGGTTGCAGAGTAAGCCGCCATCAGCCCCACGGGTCCAGCACCATAGATTACAACGGTATCACCAGGGCCAACGTGTGCAAGCTCGGTGGAGTGCCAGCCAGTCGGAAAGATGTCAGCCAGCATCACATAATCGTCCTCTTTCTCCCTCGCATCCTCTGGCAGTACCAGGCAGTTGAAGTCCGCATAGGGCACACGGAGATACTCCGCTTGACCACCACTGTACGGTCCCATGTCGGCATAACCATACGCTGCGCCAGCAATCTTAGGATTGGGATTCGTCGTAAGGCAGAAGCCCGTAAGTCCTCTGATACAATTGTCACAAAAGCCACACGCGATATTGAACGGGAGACACACCATATCGCCGACTTTGATGCGGTCAACGGCGTTGCCAACCTCGATCACCTCACCTAGATTCTCGTGCCCAATAATCTTGCCCTTCTCTAAATCGGTCCGTCCCTCATACATATGCAGGTCAGAGCCACAAATGTTGGTACTGGTAATTCTTACGAGCACATCGGTTGGCTTCTCGATTTTCGCGTCTGGCACATTCTTCACGCTCACATCGCGTGGTCCGTTATACACGACAGCCTTCATACTGTCCTCCTATTTGCTACTATTTATTCTTTCCGCATCAAGACACTTCATCATATCAATGGGACGCTCAGCATTGGAAACCAACGGCTATCCAATAGCAACCTTGAAGCGTACTTTCTACGTGACAACTCTCTGGAATTCTGCCTGCTTGTTACACACAAGTTCACAGCAGACACGAACGAAGCTGTCAAAAAGTAGCAAGAAGTGTTTTTACTTACGCTATTGTAGTTCGAGTCGTATAATCTCCTGTTAATGTCATTAGATGGAAGAAAGAATGAGGTATTATGTAGATAAAGGCATTGACCTTGAAAGGAGCATTCACGAATATGTTTAACAGGGATGCACGCACACAACGCCAAAGTAGACGAAACTGGCGTGATATCGTGCTACCTTTACTTCCTTTTCTGCCAGTAGTGCTCCTTTTTGCTACACTCGATATCCTCGCACCCTTTGGCTCGTCGGGGCAAAAGACACTTGAGGTAGCGGCTTATGCGATGGTGACTATAATTATTCCCTTGATGGATGTAAATTATGTATACCGTAAGGTTGTTCGGGCGCATGTCATGCTCAGTCTCGTGCTCCTGAGCTATTATCTGACGAGCATTGAAGCGATCAGTCATGGTACGACTTGGACGCTAGTGATAGCACCGGGGGTATTCATCATTATTTCCTCGCTGCTCACACGTCCTCAGTTTGAGCGATTGACACGACGAGTAGCATTCTGTGGTGCGGTTCTCATTTTCATCACGAATATCTATCTTGCTGACATCTTACGTCTCTGGTGGTTGTCGTTGATAATCAGCCTGACTGTGGGAGGTGCCATATGGCTCCTTTCGCGTATGTTCTCTCTGTATCCGCGTTATATCCGTTTCGATATCGGCAAATTTACTCTATTTGCAACGCTCTCGATGGTGTTGATTTCGCTTTTTCTAGCAATTACTGCACTTAGTCACACAACGGTTAGTGTTGGTGCGACCTTTCTTGTAACCATTCTCGCTCGTGTGCGTATTCGCCTTCTTTCGTTAAAGCAGAGCATCCTAATCTGGTGCGTCCTCATCCTTCTGATACTGGTCAGCACATGCCTTTTCGCTGTACGTGATAGTCAGAGCCTCATTGTGTGTGCGTTAGCAGGATTTGGTATTGTGGGTGCGGTAGTTGCAGGTTGGCGTTTGCCAATATTGCCTCTACCACAATTGCCTCGTCCTCACAATCCAGCATTTGACGAGGATTACTTTGATGATGAAGATGTCGGGGAGTATTTCAATGATGAAGATATCGAAATGCTGGATGATGAAACAGTTTAGTGAACGAAAGCTTGCGTATAAAAAGTTTTTAGGTTAAATAACTGCATTTGTATTTTGAGAAAGACGAGAAAAGTTGGGAGATAAACAGCTTTATTGTTTGAGTAAATATGGTAGGAGGAGGCGAAAGAGCCTACGTCAGCAGACTCTGTATTATACTAGCAACTACACAATTTCTGTGTGGTTGATTAAGGTGTTTTCAAGCCTACTAATCAGTATCTCTTTTGGAAAAGGGGGAAGGAAGGCGAGCAGGGGGGTAAAGGGCATGGATAGGATCATTGCGTGACTCAGCCGAGGGGTCACTGCGAGATTACATGCTCGACTTCCTATATGTAGTGTACTCTGCAATACAACAAGCAAGGGGCGTATCAAATTATGTCAAAGGGTATCAATGCGCTCATGCACTGATACCCTTTGAGCCATCTTATATTCTTCTGCCCGTACCCAGTCGTGGCACAAGTACAAACGCGAGCAGCATACCTGCTATCAGTCCACCAATATGCGCGGTCAAAGCAATATCCGTGTTTGTCAGCCCAAACACAAGGTTGAGTCCAATCCAGAAGAGCCAGTTGCCTATAGCACCACGTCCGTAGGCACCAAGACTCTTGCGGTTGACAATGTAGAAGACACCAAGTGCCCCAAAAACACCAAAGATTGCGCCTGATGCCCCTACTGCTGCTCCACCAGAACCGGCGGTAAAGAGAAACAGAATTCCACCCGCAAGACCAGAGAGCAGGTAGAGGGCGAGATATCGCCACTTGCCATAAAAGACTTCTACGGCACGTCCAACAAAGAATAACGAGAGCATATTGAAGCCGATATGGAGAATATTCAAATGCAGAAACATCGCTGTGAAGAGCCGCCAATATTGACCTTGTAGGACAAGTTGGTTGTATTGTCCTCCAGCGTCTAACAGACTTGGATAAAGTGACGATAATGCAAACACGATAACGTTGATGACTATCAGGGCATACGTGATTAATCCTGGATACTGGCTGAGCGCGAAACGCGTCCGTATGACCTGCCTCTGCATTCCGTTTGGGCGTGACCACGTAGGGACAGACTCGCGTTCGGTCCTCGCCTGGGCTTCCGGTTCACGAATTTTGCCTGTCGTCGTGACATCGTTTTCTACTCCACTATAACCACCTGTATAGGGTGCTGGGGTCGGATAGGGCAATGGTTCGGCTTCTGGAAACACACCATCGAAACGACCACCGTAGGAGAGACGCGCCGACCGCGCACGTGCAAGGTTCGCATCGTAATCCTGGTGGCTCAGTCGTAATAAGTACGAACGCATGGCATGGACGTAGGCTATGCCTGGGTTCTGCGCAATAACCGTATCGACTTTTTGCAGTGCGCGATCATAATGCTTATCGAGTAGGTCCAGCAGAGCTTGCGCGATAATACTCTCGATACCGCCCGTCGGTTGTAGCTCTTGCACGCGTTTACATGCCATGCGTACAACCTCAAAATTGCCCAGCCCAAGATTTGCCTCTGCCAATCCCAGGTGAATAGTTGGATTCTCCGGTTCGATTTGTGCCGCGTGCGCGTAAGCAACGGCGGCTTCGCGTGCTTGCCCATGTGCCAGCGAATAATTGCCTTGCTCTATATATGTTTGGATATCTGTTTGAGCTTCCACGAGTTGTTACCCTCCGGTTAAATGTAGCGCGAGAACAGCCAGTGCTAGTGTCCCAAGAAGAGTCAAAAGAGCCAGGGGCCAGCGACGCGCAAGACTGTGCGTATCCACCAATGTATGCGCTAGAGATGTTGGGTACGCCGATTGAGAAACATCTGTCTTTCGTTGTATACGTGCTATCTTACTCGTTTTGTTTTCAGTATACAATGGTGTAAACCACCATCCAAGCAAACAACCACTTAACAATCCACCAACATGTGCATAATTATCGACATTTGGCACGATAAGGCCAAGCCCAAGATTTACCCCTATCACCACAACGAGCCACAGCAGAGCAGGAATGCCACCGCGTGGAAACGCCTGTCGATGGACAAGCACAAAAACACTGTATGCTCCCACCAGACCAAAGATCGCACCCGACGCCCCGACGCTAATCTCTTGCGGCGCAAAGTAAAAGCTTGCGATAATGCTGATAATACCCGTAACGAGATAAATCAATAAGAAGCGTGCATGTCCAACCAGTCGTTCCAGGTAGATGCCTAACACCACGAAATTAAGCATATTGAGTCCGACATGCAGCAGGTTCGCGTGCAGAAATATTGGTGTCACAAAACGCCAATACTGTCCATGAGCAATCAACGTATTCTCTTTCGCACCATAGGTTATTAGCACGTGAGAAAGTGCATCATTGTCTTGATCTCGAATAGTGACCGCGTTGTTTATGATATTTGTCACAATATCACGCAAACTATGCGCTCCTACAGCAAGCGCGGCTTGATAGGCGGTAAAGCACCAGACCGCCACGGTCACAAACGTAATCAGCCAGACAACCCATGTACTATCCTGTGTTGTATTGCTGTGTAATGCTATCCGATAGCTACGTTGTATCCGTTGTTTGCGTAATACAGAGCTATCCGTGTAGCCTTTTTCCACATCGACCTCTTCACAATAAAACTGCTCTGTATTTTATACGTGCGAGCGCAATGAATGTAGCAAATATACAAAGAAAGATTGCTGCTGAGGAAGCCACGCTTCCTCAGCAGCAATCTTTCTTTGTATATTTCTATTAATGTACCAGTCCGCTTGTATGCAGGAACATAATCAACCCGTTGAGAATAAACTGAATTGCCAGAGCCGCCAGCAGAATACCCAGGATGCGTGAGATAACCAGAATCCCTGTACGCCCAAAGATTTTGATGATACGTGAACTGCCACGCATGACCAGCCAGCCTACGAGCAATGCACTGGCGATGGCGGCACTAACGGCGAGCAACTCTAGCGGTTTCGGTGTGGCGAGATCGACATACAGAATGGTGGTCGCGATTGTACCCGGACCTGCGATAATAGGAATTGCCAGGGGAAACACGCTGATGTCTTCGCGGGTCATGGCCTCATCTGACTCTGCCTTCGTCTCACGTGCGCCTGATGGACGCCCAAAGAGCATATCTACCGCCACTAGAAAGAGCAAGACGCCGCCAGCCATATCAAACGCATACAGGCTAATACCTAAACGGTCAAGCAGAACACGTCCAACCAGCGCGAAAAACGCAATAATAGCCGCGCTCAGCAGCGTCGCACGCGTCACAATAACCTTGCGTTGTGCCTCGCTTAAATGCGCCGTCAGTCCAACAAACACTGGAGCAAGACCAACCGGGTCAATGATGGTGAAAAACGTCACAAATGCGCTAATCGTAAACGTAAACAGTGCCATAATAAAAAATCCCCCATAGAATATCTCTGTAGGGGTCTAATTCCATTACACCCTCGTGGCAATTGATTCCGTCTATAGGGTTGATGATACGCTTCCATATGTCCCTAACATGGTTCATTGCCGAAAGGGTGTAATGGAATTAGACCCCTACATTCATAAATGTATTGAAAATTTGACACGCAATGAAGGACCGATGTATTACGTCCTCGGCTGATTATGCCGAACACGGACGCGATACATCGGTCCTTGCAGTTACTGTCTATAACGATTTATTTTGTAATTTACTCCACCCTCTACTCGCCATAATTCTCGCGTCTACCACGATAATAGCGACGACGACGACTCCAACCACGATAGGTGAGCGCGTGCCAGATAGCGACCACGACGATAGCACCAAGCAATGACTTGAGCAGTGGAATAGGTTGTCCTGCGACCGTAAAATCGCCAGGAATTGACACCTGAATCACGCTTGTGAATAGCCAGATACCAACGAGGGCAGCCACAAACGCACCGAGAATGCCGAAGGGAAGCCGCCAACCAACGAGAAATTCCGCGATCAGCCCTACGATGGCAGCTATGGCAAAGTAGATAATTTCACTACTCGTGATAACAAAATGTGTCCCTAAAAAATTTCCTTCTAATATCGGCCCAGCAGCGAGCAGAAAATGTGTCGTGAGCATGAGAACCTCCCTGAAAAATTTCTATCTTGCAGAACTCTTCTATTGTAAGCGATAGAACAAAATTGTCAACATATCTATAAACGGGCTTTGCCCAGGAAATAAAACTGGCAAGAAAATCAGGAAACCACGATGGTTTCCTGATTTTCTTGCCAGTTTTATTTCTTACACTATTTTTCTAAGCAAACATCTCTCTATTTCTAACAAATGTACTCACTTATTATGACTCACGCGTGTTAGAATAGAACGCAGAACATGATTCTCTTTCTATGCGTTATAATGGATTAGCTTTTTCACTAAATTTTATTACTTGGGAGGCACTTTATTATGAAGGGTGCAATTCGCAACGCAGCCATCGTGGCGGCAGTCGTCCTGGTGGTACTCATCATCGGCGTCATTCTTGCCGCCATTTTCCATGTCTTACTCGATGTCCTCTACATCTTCCTGATGCTTCTCGCGGCTCTCATGATTGTGGGTTCCCTCTTACAGGCACTTTCAATTGTCGCGCTCATTCGCACCATTTCGACCGTGCGTGAAGAGGTGAAGCCATTGTTAGCCTCAGTACAAGAAACGGTTGGTATTGTCAAAGATACCGCGCAAACCGCGAGTCACTCGGTAAAAACTGTGACTAATGCCGCACAACTGACCGGTGAGATCGCCGTTGCGCCGAGTGTGCGTGCCGTCGCCGCCGTTGTCGCTGGTCAAGAAATGGTGCGTGTCTTCCTCGGCAAAGGTCATACCCGAACACGGGCCGAGAAGCGTCGTAAAGAGCAGCTAAAGGCGATAGAGACGTTTGATCGTGCCCATCCCGACGCAATCACAGCGGGTGCGCTCGGTGGCGTCAATGTCGGAGCAGGAGGCGAATAACCATGCCTTTACTGATACTAGCAGATAATAACCCCATTCTCGCTACAGGTGGACAGATCGCAGCCATCGTCATTGGCCTGTATTCTCTGATCTTTATTATTCTTACGGTTGTCTTCGGCCTGACTATGGATGTCATATTCACCTGGCTGAGCGAGAAGGCAAAACTCATTAAGATGTTGCGCCCAACTGTTGAAAGCGTCAACAAAACGTCAGAGGCAATGGTCAATGGCACACCACCACCAGCAAATGAAAACAGAATTGTAGAGCTGGTCGCGCAAGGGCCTTCGCAAGTGCATAAACTCGATAAGCAAGTAGATCAAGTGACAGATAAAGTAGCGAACGCCGTAATCGAGTTTCGAGCACGCACAATTCAAGTTCAAACTGTGGCAAAAGCATTGTTTGCTCCCAACACCCTACGTCATGAACTGGCGGAGCATGATGGAGCACAACGAGACTCCAATGATGGCCTTGAAATCAAAAGTCCAGGACTACGGATGCTCATGGAAGAAAGAGTTCCAGACGCACCCGTGGTTCCAGCATCACGCCCTGATGGTGCGGTGAGTACAACAGGTGTAACTGCCTCACAACTGAGAAAAGATGTCCCTGTTCGTTAAGTACATACAGGCATTTGGGCGTTTCCAACGAAACGCCCAACTCTATTTACTCTACTATGTGCTGAGTGGTGTCTCCGCAGGTATTCTGCTTGTCCTCTACAATCTCTATCTTGTCTCTTTAGGCTACAAGACCGACTTCATCGGCCTTGTTTTGTTTTCAGGCACAGTAGGAGCTGGACTCGCGATTTTCCCTGCTGGTCTATGCATTGATCGCTTCGGTGGAAAAATCGTACTCATCATCATGACACTACTCATTGGTGCTATCGGTGCAGGTCAAATCCTCTTTCGGCAACCACTACCGCTTCTCGCGACAGGCTTCATCGCGGGTATTGTGACCGCTTTCTTTCTTGTAGTCAATGCACCTTTTCTGACCGCCAATAGCACACCGGAGGAACGCCCACAGCTTTTCAGCCTCAACATTGTTGTGCAGCTAGGCACAACGGTCTTAGGTGAAGTCTTAGGCGGTGTACTTCCCCAATGGTTGCGAAGCGTTCCTGCACTGATGGCTCCCTTACCTCCACAAATACACTGGTTATTAGCGGAACAGAGCCTCGCACGTTCGTATCAATTAGCATTGCTCACCGCTGGTCTGATTGCCATCCCCAGCCTCATCCCTCTCTTGCTCATGAGCGATGATAGAAAATATAGACATGCAGAGAGGCTGCAAACATCTTCCCTACATTTCGCATCATTGCGAAATGTAGGGAAGATGTTTGCAGCCTCTCTGCATGTCCTTCCCTCCCCCTTTTTCGCTTTATTACTGGCTTGGATACTCGTTGGTTTAGGCGCAGGTCTCTTCATCCCCTATTTCAATGTCTATTTTGTACAGCATCTTGGCGCATCGTCAGCCCTCTTTGGCCTGATTGATGGTGGCGCAAATGGGATCAACGCCCTCTTGACACTGGTTGCGCCCCTGCTTGCACTACGCTTTGGTAAAATCAATACTGTTGTGTATACACGCCTCATAAGCATTCCCCTCTTGCTCATATTCGGGTTTACCAACGTACTCCCACTTGCCGCGCTACTCTATCTTTTCCGACAGGGTGCAATGGATATGTCCGTCGGTGTTTTTCAAGTGTACTCTATGGAGGCTGTACCTCCGCAGAGACGGGGCGTGGCAAATAGTAGCTATAATGCCGCTATGCAGGTCTCCTGGGCCGCTACAACCCCATTAGGCGGCGTACTCATCACTCATGTAGGTTACACACCAGTATTTATCGCTGGTGCGGTACTCTATCTTTTAGCAATTGCCCTCTTATGGCTAAGGTTTGGTAGACGTTCAACTGGAGAAAATACAGACAGCACGCAAGGCTAGCCTTGCGTGCTGTCTGTATTTTCTCCAGTTGAACGTCTATTTCTTCAAAATCTTGATGAAGATGATAGTCAATTCGTACAGGATCGACATCGACGCACCAAGAATAACAGGACTATACGGGTCCGCTCCAGGAATAACGATTGTCGCCGCAATCCACATACCAACATGTACAGGAGCGCGTTTCGCTTGCAAGGTCTTCGACGTGATGACATCAATGTATGCCAGGAAGGTGAGTACAAGCGGCATCTCAAAGATCACACCAAAGGCCAGGATAAAGAACGAAATGAAGCCAAAGTAGCTGCCTGCTGTGAGAATTTCTGTGAAACTCTCTCCTCCAAAGTTAGTCAAGAACTCTACAGGATACTTCAATACAAAGTAACCCAGCGTAATACCCGCGAGGAAGAGAATAATGCCGATAAAGATGAACGGCACAGCATACTTTTTCTCTTTCTCATACAAACCCGGCGCGACAAACGCCCATGTTTGATAGAGAAGCACAGGGAGAGCGACGATAATGCCTGCCGCAATCGAGACCATCAGGAAGACGGTAAAGCTTTCCGTAATACCCGTCAAGTACAGTTTCCTATTATGTAGAGGAAGCGGCTGCTTCAAAAATTCCACAATAAAATCTCGGAAGAAAAACGCAATTACCGCACCTACAGCGATGGCTATCAACGATTTGAATATGCGCCAGCGTAGTTCCTCTAGGTGATCCATCAGGGACATGCCTGACTCTTCGCTCTCATCCTCCGGCTCTGGTGAGTAGCCGTCGAATGAGAGCATTGAATCTTGTTTATCTATATTACCAGTTGCCATGTCTACTCTCCAAAGTGATAGTAGTCAGCACTAGTCAACCTTAACTTCGTTGTGGCTAACCTCACTGCTAGGGGTTTCTACAACACGATGGCTGGCATTTTCGCGCTCAATTGCTTCATAGTTCAAAGCGGAAGGAGGAGTTGTTTTTGGCTCTTCCTCTTTTTCCTTGCCCATCTCACTGATACCCTTGCGGAACTCTGTGACGGTCTTCCCAATTGAGCGACCCATTTCTGGCAGTTTCTTTGGTCCGAAGACGAGCAGTGCAACAACAAGAATAACAATTAACTCTGGTCCGTGTCCAAGTCCAAACATGATAGGTGTCCTTTCTTAATCCGTCCGTGGCGTCTTTTTGTATATCAATCTCTACACACTACTACGATACTCTACGCTAAATGGATGTCTTCTGCTCATTCGATGTTCTCCGTAGGGACCGATGTATCACGTCCTCTGCCGGCGATTGAAATGCCAAAGGGACGTGATACATCGGTCCCTACAGGCCATGTTATTCATTAAGATATTATGGCATCGCGGCGTTTTGTGCTGCCTCTGGTCCTACAAGTGCTGTATCAAGCATCTCTAAGCCCAGGTTTACGATACCTACACCAAGCGAGCCGAGAGCCACGAGTTGTACCGCTCGTCGCCGACTCACAGGCTGTGTAAGCATCTTCTGTTCCTGTGCTAATTGCACTGCTTGCTGCCGTGTAGAAGCTTGTAGACGTTGCTCAAGGCCAGCCGGGGCAACGGCAGTACTTCCATAATGGCGTGTCAGCAACGTTTCAAGTGAGTCATTGTGCATAATCTGCTTCTCCAAGCCATGAATAACGCGGTACAAGCGTGAACTGTTGTGCCTGATTTCCTTTATCAGTTGCCGTATAGTGTGCGTTACCTTTGTCCGAACGATATGCCTGCGTCTGGCCCGTACTTGTATCGCGAATATCTTCACCGCTTTCACGCCGATATTCCTGCTGGAACTGCTTTTTAGCGCGTGCCAAACGCTGTCGTACCGCCGCTTCTTTCATGTCGAGCATAGAGGCAATCTCGCTTGATGAGAGACCACCGACAATCGAAAGCAGGAGACAAGTACGCAGCCCCTCTGGCAAATTCGCCATAGTACGTCTCACCATGTCTTGCTCGGCAACCAGTTCCGCCGGGTCAGCCGTTGCTTGTTGCCCATATCCAACAGGCTGTACTGGTGCGGCTTGTGTACTAAGTGCCTCAGCTTGCGTTTCGCGAGCATCCTGCGTATCACCACTGGCTTGCATACGCGAAAATGGGATGAAACGCATAATGCTGCGTCTCCGCCGTTGCATACGTACCGTGTTGAGTGCGATACGCAACAACCACGCTTTCGCGTGAAAATTGCTGCCGCTTTCAGTGCGAGCTGCATCAATTGCTTTTAATGCATTATGAAACGTATCCTGTGTCAGGTCCTGACTTTCCTCCCAATCTCCGGTGAGTCCGTAGATCGTATGAAAGACGAGCTTGCTATATTCGTGAACAAGCGCCTCAACCGCCTGTGCCGCAGGAAGTGTTTCCACTCTATACTCTTTTCGCGTTCGCATGTGTAGAGGAATGTTGTATCACTCCCACTACCGCATACTAATACAGATGCACAATGATACCATTTTGTGACAGGAAAACAACGAGATTGGTGAAACATAGAAAAAAGAGAACATGGAACAGAAAATATGTCGAAGACACATTTTCTGTTCCATGTTCTCTTTTTTCTTAATGGGCGTGTTCTTCGATGTAATCTTCGGCTTCTTGCACTGTCGTAATCTTCTCCGCGTCCTCATCGGATATCTGCACTTTGAACTCTTCCTCAAGGGACATGATGAGTTCGACCAGATCGAGTGAGTCTGCGTTAAGATCCTCAACGAAAGAGGCGCTGGGGACTACTTCGCTCTCGTCAACACCGAGTTGATCAACGACAATCTTCTTGAGTCGTTCCTGAACTGTTGCCATTATTTGACCTCGCTTTCAGCAGTAGGGATGGGCGGTTGTTGCGCCCGATTAAATATAGTGCCGAGGACGCCGTTAATGAAGCGGCTGGACGTGTCACTTCCAAATATCTTGGCAAGTTCAACGGCTTCGTTGATTGCGGCCTTAGCTGGTACCGTATTATTAAACAGAATCTCGTAGATTGCAAGTCTCAAGATATTTTTGTCAATGCGAGCCATCTGTTGCAAAGGCCATTCGCGTGCCGCGCTTTGAATGTGGGCATCGATATCGGCAAGATGCTCGTTGACACCCAGGACCAATGCTTCAGCATACTCTACCACCTGGGCTGGTAGCTGACGTTCCTCGACATGGCGCTGCAAGACCTCCGCGGCTGTGTGCTGTGCGATATCGTATTCGTAGAGTGTTTGCAATGCAATCATGCGTGCTTGTCTGCGTATCCCTGGCATAGTATCCTCGAATTGTTCCTGATGTAGTAGAGAAAGGAAAAAATGTGCCTCCTCTAACGATTGATACGAATTGGGCGTGTGAATGGACTCTATAGAGACTTTCTGTTTGCCCATCACTCCTATGTCTTGTGTGTAGGTATACCACAAAGTGGCACTATGTGCTAGGCAACATCTTGAATATAGACGTTGATTTCACGCACCTGCATGCCTACCATCTCTTCCAGTGATGATGCAACCTCTTGTTGTACCGCAGTGCCAACCTCGACGATGTTCACACCCGTCGCTACAACAAGATACAGATCGGCTGATACAGTGTTTTCTTTGATGGTCAACGCTATCCCCTGCTTCGGCACTTCTCGGTTCAGAAAGCGTGACCATTGGTCATTGCTCTGTGCGACCCGCGTGACTCCCGGAATTTGTAGTGCGCTATTCACCACAATAGCTGAAAGTACCTGTCGCGCGATACGCACGACCCCTAGCTGTTCCGTTGCCATCTTGTACTCCTTCTACTGCGATTATATCACTCCAAATTATATGCTATGCACAAGACCCATTTCACGCACAACGTTTACCGCCTTTTCCACCTCCGTGCTGGAGCCTATCGTAAGCGTGGTAACACTCTTAGCGATGCGTTTCACCATACCTGTCAGAGCTTGTCCTGGGCCAATCTCGATAAAGACTGTGACTCCTGCATTGACCATATATTCGATAGTGCGTACCCATTGTACAGAGGACGCGATCTGTTGCGTCAGTTCTTGGCGGATGTCTTGTGCTGTAACCAAGGCGGTCCCTTTGATGTTGCCAACGACCGGAATGGTAGCATCGTGTACACCAGCAGCATCAACGGCTTGTGCTAGTCCTGTTGCCGCGGGTTGCATCACAGGTGAATGAAATGCGCCGCTTACCGCGAGCGGAATCACACGTTTCGCGCCACGTTCTTTCGCCAATTCGGAGGCACGCATTAATGCTCGTTGCTCGCCTGAGATGACAATCTGTCCTGGTGCATTATAATTCGCTATAGCCACCTGCCCCCGTCCTGGATGTGTGGAGGTAGTACTATTGGACTGCTCGCCTGCTAACTCTTGCTGTACTTGTTGCGTTGCATCCTGGCACACAGTTTGCAAGCGTTCGTCATCCATCCCTATGATTGCCGCCATGCCCCCCGGACACACCGTTCCTTCGGTATGCATCAAACGCCCTCGCTCACGCACCAGCAAGGCAGCTTGTTTGAGATCGAGCGCACCTGATGCGACCAGTGCTGAATACTCCCCAACGCTATGTCCTGCCGTATAACTTGGTACAAGCGGATACGTCCATGCTGGTGTATGCACTGTTGGAAGAGTAAGGGCTTCTTGAAATGCGGCGAGAATGGCGAGGCTGACGGTGACAATGGCTGGCTGAGCATTGATCGTTTCGCGTAACGTTTCTTCGGGTCCCTGAAAGCAAAGTCCACTAAGTGGAATGCCTAATGCCTCATCAACCACTTCAAAGACCTGCTTTGCTGCTGCTGACACGGCGAAAACATCGGCACCCATGCCTACTGCCTGGCTTCCCTGCCCTGGAAAAAGAAAGGCGACTTTGGTCGTCATATATTCTATTCTACTTTGTATAAAGAGACGACGCCTCGCTCCTTCGTGGAGATGAGTACGCCGTCTCTTGCCTTCTTACTGCTTCCGAGCGCGTGGCACAAACACCTGTCGCCCACGATACTGCCCACAATTCGGACATGCATGATGCGATAAGCGAGGTCGTTTGCAGTTTGGGCAAGCGACCAACTGTGGCGCGGTCAGATGATGATGTGAACGGCGGTCTCCCTGACGAGCAGGCGACGTGCGTTGCTTTGGTAATGCTCCCATGTGTATGTTCTCCTCTTCCACCAGTATCGTGTCCTGGATGCATACCCAGGTCTACCTACTCGTGTTCTGCTGTTCGTTCGTTTATTGTACGTCTTTTTGTAATAACGCGCTCAAGGCACTGAAACGCTCATCAACCTCTGGCTTACAATCGCATGGGCCGAGATTGAGGTCATGCCCACACTGTGAGCAGAGTCCAGCACAATCCTCCTGGCACAATGTGACCATTGGTAATTCGAGCAGTACGTCTTGCCGTATCGCCTCTGTCAGGTCAATCAGATGATGGTCGTTGATAGGGAACACATCTTCTTCCTCAATCGGGGGAAGCGGCATCCCTGTGACGATATCTATCGTTGGATAGAAGCGTTCCTCAAAGGGCACATGCATCGTTTGCTCAAATTGTTTCAAACAGCGAGTGCATGTAAGTTCAAGCGTCACATCTGCCCAGCCATCAACCAACAAACCCTGATTAATGCGGCGCATACGTACTTTGCCGACAATTGGGCCGATGACCTTTAAGTCTTCGTCAAGCTGGACATTCTCTTCATGAATATCTGCTGTCAATGAGGTCCCAACAGGGGCCTTCATGAGTTGCGCTACATTATAGATCATGAAACTGCAATCCTTTCAATGAGATACTAGGTATGGAATGGGTAAAATACATCAGGTAATGCAGTATGCCACAATCTGAGCGTTTCTACTGGTGCCAGTCTATTATAGACAAGCCGTAACAAGGTGTCAAGTGATTATACAATTAAAAAGTCGTAGCGAACATGACAGGGCTTGCCCCAGTCATGTCCCCTGTTCCCTGTTATGCTCCCCTGCCCCAGTCATGCATTTTTTCACGGGAACGTTGGCCCACCAATAGTGTCATTGGCAAGCGATGCGCGGCGCGGCTGTATCCCCTCTTCCTGTACCTGCTGTCCACCCTCTTCCCCATCGTCGTATGCCTCAAATGCGTTCTCTTCTTCGTTGTCGTCCTCGTCGTTACCCTGCATGGCGATACTCTCTAAGCCTCGTTCAATGCTGAGTATGGTACGGCTCACCTCAGTTTCAATACTTGTCAGATGCTCTTTCAGACCATGTAGCGTTTCAGAAACATAGGTATCGGCATCGTTTTGAAGATGCTCGCTATGTCTTTTCGCCTGTCGTACCAGTTCTTGCGCCTGCTCTTCCGCTTGCCGCATCAGTTCTTGTGACCGTCCCTCTGCTGCTCGTAGCAATCCCTCGCGGTTCATCGCACGTTCTGACTCAGCACGCGCACGTGAGACAATATTCGCCGCCTCTACGTTTGCCTGCGAAAGAATACGTTCTTTGTCTTGTACGATACGCCGTGCCTGTTGAATTTCGTCGGGGATAACCATACGCATCTCGTCGATGACACTCAAAATATCGGCCTCTTTAAGAATGATCTGGTTCACCAGAGGCATTCTTCGGCTACTCGCAATCAGATTTTCCAGTCGGTCTAAAAGATAGAGGATGTCCATCACTTTACCCTATATTTTTCTTGCAATGCTTCCAATACTGCCGTTGGCACCATATTTTTGACATCCGCGCCCAAACGTGTCACTTCTTTTATCAAGGACGAACTGACAAAAAGGTGCTCAAGATTGGTCAAGAGGCAGACCGTTTCTATATCGGGTGCTAATTTCCGATTCATAAAATTTTGCTGTAGCTCGGCCTCAAAGTCGCCTGGAGATCGCAAACCTTTGATGATAGTGCTAGCACCTACAGTGAGTACAAAATCTGTTGTCAGTTCCGTATATTTCTCGACACGTACATTGGTCAATTCTTCACTGACAATAACCTTTTGCCACAGGTCCAGGCGTTCATCAACCGAGAAAAGCAGATTTTTTGCTGGAAAAGCGTAGACCGCGACAATCAGCGTGTCAAATAAGCGTGCGGCTCTACGTGCGATATCCAGATGACCAATCGTTAAAGGATCAAAGCTCCCTGGATAGACCGCGATACGTGGGCTGTGCCTCTCCTCGTTGTTCACGCGGAACCCCCTTTTGCAATGCTAATCTATATATGTGCGTATGACCTGAGAGAATTGTTCTCATTAAACCATATGAGCTAGCATTCAGCAATAGGGAAGTTGTATCGTGTTGTGACGTTGGCAATAGGCTTTGTCTATTGCCAACGTCACAACACGATACAGAACATTAATGCCCCACAAAGTTTTGCCAGAAGAGATGCATACGCTCTCTCAGGGCTGCATGTTCTGGTCTGCGCAAATAAGGGTCACTCTCCCACAACTTTTCAGCCAGTGAGCCAGCTAGTTCTACCAGTGGCGTATCGCTCAGGCTTGCCATACGCAACTCTGGCATACCGCTCTGTCGTACACCAAAGAAGTCGCCGGGACCTCGCAACCGCAAGTCTTCTTCCGAGAGCTTGAACCCGTCATCGGTATCCTGGAAGACGCCGAGCCGCTCTTGCGCACTGATGCTAGCATCAGCACTCAAGACATAGCAGTAAGACTGATGCTTGCCACGACCAACACGTCCGCGAAACTGATGAAGTTGCGACAGACCAAAGCGGTCGGCATCTTCAATCACCATCACCGTTGCGTTTGGAATGTCAATGCCAACCTCAATCACGGATGTCGCCACGAGAATATCTAGCTCGTGATCGCGAAATTGTCGCATCACCGCATCTTTGTCAACCGCCTTCATCGCCCCATGAATCAACCCTAACCGTTTATATGGAAAAACCTCGACCTTCAATCGTTCATATTCACTCGTTGCGGCCTTGACCGCGAGCGTCTCAGACTCCTCAATTAGAGGACAAATAATAAATGCCTGGTGCCCCTCCTCGACCTGATGCACAATCGTCGTGTTCGCTTCAGCACGACGCGCACCTGTGCGCCAACGCGTGATAATCTTTTGTCTCCCCGGCGGCAGTTGGTCGATGATCGACACGTCCAAATCGCCATAAAGCGTGAGCGCGAGTGTACGTGGAATAGGTGTTGCCGTCATAACAAGCATATGAGGATGATAACCCTTTTGTCGCAATGCGTCACGTTGCTCGACCCCAAAACGGTGCTGCTCGTCGATGATGACCAGGCCAAGTTTCGCGAAGGCCACATCCTCCTGAATCAGCGCGTGAGTGCCGATAGCAACCGTTGCCTCACCACTTTCAAGCGCGGCACGATTAGTAGTTCGTTCACGCTGCTTCAAACTGCCTGTGAGGAGGACGGTGCGAATACCAAAAGGCTCAAGCATCGCACCAATACTACGCGCATGTTGTTCCGCCAGCAGTTCCGTTGGAGCCATAATTGCGCCTTGATAGCCGTTAATAGCCGCCATATAAAGGGCTGCCGCCGCAACCGCCGTTTTACCCGCGCCAACATCACCTTGTAAGAGACGACACATAGGTTGTGTGCGCCCAAGGTCTTGAAATATCTCATGCAGTACACGACTCTGTGCATTTGTGAACCTGTAAGGCAACGTGGCCTCGAATGGCTCTTTGGTCGCAACCGTTGACCACAGCGTGGTCCCTAGCGGTTGCGATTCTACTACAGTCGCGCCTTGAGTAGTAGGGGTATCAACAAAAATCTTGCTCAGATCAACCGAGAAGGCATTGCCCTGTTCCACCTGCTGCTTCCAGCGACTACGCCGTTCCTGCATCCCTAACTGAATTAAAAACAACTCGTCAAAGGCAAGACGACGACGTGCGGCGGCAAGCATCTCCTCGCTTTCAGGATAATGAATGTGTGAGATCGCGTCGGGCAACGGCAAAAGCTGCCCTGCGGCACGTATCATCGGTGGCAAATGGTCAGGCAGCATAGCAGCGTAACGGTCTACCACCCATTTTGTGAAACGTCGCAGTGTCTTTGCATGAAGCCCTTCAGTCAGTGAATACGTGGGTACTAATCGTCCTGTATTGAGCAGATCGCCTGAATCGGGGAGTTCGTGTGTGCGTACCGAAAACTCAACCTTGTTGCCAAAGCGTTGCTTGATGCCTGTCACCACGAGGTAGGAGCCTTTCGCGGCAAGCAACTGTTTCTGGAGATAGCCCTGATTAAACCAGGAGACGCGCAACTTCCCTGTATCATCCGAAATAGTCGCGATGGTAACGGAGCGTCCTCCACTTGTTCGCTTAGTTTCAACCTCCCAAATCATGCCTACCGTTGTCACCAACTCGCCAAAAGGAATGTTCGCAATCTTTTCCAATTTGCTATAATCACGGTGTTCGCGTGGAAAATAAAACAGCAGGTCGCGTACCGTGCGAATACCCAGCGCGTGTAAGCGTGTTGCCACTGAGGGACCCACGCCAGGAACGGCGGTCACATCGGCGGTCAAGAGCGTCATCACCGTATGTCCCTGTGTCATCCCAGCTTCCAGGCGAATTGATTGCGAAGTCGATTGTGTTGCCACAGCCTTTTGTGCCGGACGTGTCGGTAAAGCAGGCTTCACAGGTTCAACCGCTTCCTTCTGTATTGATGACGAAGCCTGCTTTGGTTGAGGCACACCATTACTTGTAGCCTTTTCCACACGAGAAGTGGTCTGCATGTGTTGTGCTAGCGGTCTTTCTGATGAGGGTATGACAATGCGTTCTTGCGCTGACCGTGAGGAGTAGTGCGTACTTGTGCCACCACTGCTCATATCGTTCAGAATAGCTAACGCCGAACGTATGCTGGCGGCACGCTGCATCGGGTCCTGCTTGCGATAGCCTATCAAATACTCCATAAAAGAGTGAATGGGCGCAACATCCATATCGGCCTGTGCATAAGCCTTCGTTGCATCCTCCGCCCAACGTGACGCGAACACCTCAAGTCCCCCCGGCTTGATGGCCTGATCTTGATGATTCGTGCGTTGCTCAAACAACAATATTTTTCTTGCACGTTCAATGTATTCAGTGACTGTAGCCGACATTTGATTTGACATAACGTTCTATTGTTTCGCTATCTCTACTATTATTCATAACTTCTCACATAATAGGGTCTCTATGAAGAATGTGTCAAGGCTTTCCCAATGGCCTTTTCGGACTACTTCACAACTCAATGCATGAAAATCTCATCGTCAGACGTATATATCTATAGCAACACATATTCAGTGACTGCTCTCCTTAATTATTGTGTTTTTACTTGCTAAAACAACGACAATCATCCAACACAAATATCTAAGCGGGTGTTCGATGTTCTAAGGTGGAAGTGGGCCAACATAGCATTAATAAAATGAATGAAGAAATGAATGGGGGGAATGCGCAATGGCAACAACAGGTGAATTGCGTGCGATTATCGAGCTATTAGAACTGGTTGACATCGGGGATGCCGCTAGTTATTTGGGTGAAGAGGCAACTGCGGAAATTGACTATAGCAGTGATGCTCTGCAAGAGGATGCATCAACATGTATCGCTCATCCTGAAACATGTGACTGTATATCCTGTCATATCCTTAAATCATAACGCGGCGTAGTATGGAAATGGGGCTGATGTCTTACAATGCATTGTAAGACATCAGCCCCATTTCCATACTACGAATAACGTGCCTCTAGCAATATTTTGATGCGTTTCTCAATATGCGGCATTCCACAGGCGCGTAACTGGTCAACAACCTTTGTCACATCATACTCGATGCGGTGATGTTCCGCTTGCCACGCTCCATCCTGCCATGTCAAAATGCCATATGATGCACGGTGGTCCTCGTCACGTGGCAACCCACAACTGCCCACATCGAGCAAGAGTAGGTCGCGCCAGCGGCGTTGGTAGGCAATATGCAAATGCCCAAAGGCGATAGCACCTGTGGTAGGAGGCACATCGCCCAACAAACGCTCTAACTCTTTATCGGTTGCTGTTGGAAAAAGCGTGTCTTCCTGATTTAGTGGATTGGCATGAACGACAAGTACATCAGTACCGTTGGGATTGGTAACAAGGTGCGATGGAGGCAACATATCGAGATAGTTGATACCTATCTCGCCAATCTGCTCACGTGTCCAATCAACAATGTCGCGTTTCTTTGTGCCTCTTTTGGGTCGTTGTGTGGTAACATCTACGTCTACGTTGCCCTGAATGACAGGACAATTCAATGCTTGTAACGTTTCTAATACTTCCCGTGGTCGAGGGCCGTTTAAGCACAGGTCGCCAGCGATGATAAGCGTATCAATTGCTGTTTGTCGCGCAATGTGTTCTAAGACCGCCTCTAATGCAACCTGATTGCCGTGTATATCCGAGATAATAGCTATACGCATGGAATGTGATATCCTGATTTTATCTATGTGTAATGTCAGACAGAAAAGCCATACCTAGTATACCGCAAAAAAGGAGTTAACACTATTATGCTGCACCGTATCGGCGTTATCTCGGACACCCACGTTCCACACTTCAAAGGCGTACCAGACGCGGTATGGCAGCACTTCGCCGATGTTGAGCACATTCTACACGCGGGCGATCTTTCTATCCTCTCGGTTATTACCGAACTTGAAACAATCGCACCCGTGACAGCAGTGCAGGGTAATGTCGAGACCGATGAGGTGATACTCAAACTTCCAATCAAGCGTGAGCTAGCAATAGGCTCCTGCAAAATAGGCATGGTACACATCCTCGGCGACTCAAAAACACACGCGCGTGTCGCACGTCGCGAGTTTCCAGACACCCGTATCGTTGTCTTCGGACACAGCCATATCCCCTATAACCAGGAACACGATGGACAACTCGTCTTCAATCCCGGCAGCGCCAATGACCGTCGCCGCCAACCTACCTGTAGTCTCGGTCTACTCACCATCGATGACGAAACCCATACCGTACAGGGAGAAATTATTTTATTGTGAAACATGCACTGCCTCGCAGTGCATGTTTCACAATAAAATATTATATTTTCACCAAAGAACGATCAATGTCGGCAAGCGTGGGTTTTCCTGAAAGTGCCATCGCCATTTCTAGTTCACCGTGCAACAGTTTTAGTACCCGTTCCACCCCTGCTTGCCCATCTACGGCAAGTCCCCACAAGATAGGACGCCCGACCAGCACGGCCCTCGCTCCCAACGCGAGTGCCTTGAGCACATCTGTGCCACGTCGAATACCACCATCGACATAGACTTCGCAACGGCCCTCGACCGCCTCGACGACCTCTGGCAATGCCTCAATGCTTGCTATCGCACCATCGAGTTGACGCCCCCCATGATTGGAGACGATAATCCCATCTACCCCGTGTTCAACCGCGAGCAGAGCATCCTCCGCCGTCAAAATACCCTTGAGCAGAATTGGTAGCGAGGTCAGCGAACGTAACCACGGAATCACATCCCATGTCACGGCTGCATGCATCCCTGTCTCTTTCGCATATTTGCCCGTAAAGTTTGCTGCCATAAGCGGTGCTGGTGGAATAACAAAATTGTTGCGCACATCACGTTCGCGCTTACTGACATGTGGTGTATCGACGGTGACGACAAGAGCGCGATAGCCAGCTTCCTGGGCGCGTCGTACCAACATCACTGCCGCGTCTTTCTCATCATACATATACAATTGGAACCACAGCGGACCCGTTGCGGTCTCTGCGATCTCTTCGAGGCTCCGTGTCGCAACCGTGCTAGCAATCATCAGCGTATCCACCGCACCTGCCCCACGCGCCGTCGCACACTCACCCTCTGGATGCGCCATACACTGACAGGCACTCGGCGCAATCAAAATCGGCATATTCACAGGCGTTCCCAGCACCGTTGTGCGCGTATCAATCTTGCTCACATCGACAAGAAAACGTGGACGTAAACGGATATGCTCAAACGCTTCACGGTTGGCCCGTAGTGTTACCTCGTCGTCGCTCCCTCCATAATAGTAATCCCAAACTGGCTTCTCTAAACGTGTCTGTGCCATTGCCTCATACTCACTAATATTGATCGGCGTCTCCAATGACGTATCCTTTCGAGTGCTCTAACATGTTGATATGTCATTATACAAAGATACAGAGGGGTTGGCGAGGGATACAAGCTATGCGGCTTGTATCCCTCGCCAACCCCTCTGTATCTTTGTATATTATTTTCCTATGTACTCCTGCCCACCCATGTACGGGCGTAATGCCTCCGGTATACGCACGCTACCATCTGCTTGCTGATGCGTCTCTAGTAGAGGTATCAGGATACGTGGCGAGGCAATCGCCGTATTGTTGAGTGTATGCACAAACTTGACCTTACCATCTTCGTCACGATAGCGCACATTGACACGCCGTGCCTGCCAATCGTGAAAGTAGGAACACGAATGAGTCTCGCGATAGCGTTGCTCGCTAGGCACCCAACACTCGATATCGTACATGCCAACCTTGCCATCGCCCATATCGCCCGTACACACATTGACAACGCGATAGGGCAGTTCAAGGGCCTCGATCAACTCTTCCGAGTTTCGCAGCAGTTGCTCATGCCACGTCACGGACGTGTCATGGTCAGCTTTACAAATCACATATTGCTCGACCTTGTTGAATTGGTGAATACGAAACACACCGCGTGTATCTTTGCCATACGTACCCGCCTCTTGTCGGAAGCAGGGACTAAAGGCCACATACGTGATTGGCAATTCCTCCGCCTTGAGAATTTCATCCTTATACATGCCCGTAATTGGGACCTCGGCAGTGCCAACCAGGAAGGTATCCTGTCCTTCGATTTCGTACACTTGATCGCGCCCTTTAGGAAACTGCCCATTGCCAACAAAGCAAAACTCGCGAGCCATCGCTGGCACAATCAACGGCGTAAAGCCTTTACGTGCGATACGGTCAAGCGCGAAATTCATCAATGCCAACTCAAGCCGTGCCGCATCGCCTTTCAGGATATAGCTACGCGACCCTGCAACCTTGACCGCGCGTTCGATATCTACCATATTGTGCCTCTGCATCAAGTCGTAGTGGTCAAGTGGCGTAAAGTCGAACGATGGCTTCTCACCCCAATGCTTGATTGGCACATTATCATTTTCATCCTTGCCAATGGGTGCCTTTGGGTCGGGAATATTTGGCACCGTCAAAAGCAACTGCTGTCGTTCCTCTTGTAAAGCACTCAGTTGTGGCTCTTTCTCCTTCAACTGGGTCGAAAGCTGTTTGCCCTCCGCGATCAGCGTATTGCGTAACTCAACATCCTTCGCTTTCGCCGCCTCCTGCACACGCTTCGAGAGTTGATTTTGCTGGTTACGCATCTCTTCAATCTCATGTTGAAAGGTGAGCACTTGACGGTCAAGCGCAAGTAGCGCATCAACATCAAGCGGATTGTTTTTGAGGCGTGCAGCCTCTTTTACGGCCTCTGGATTGCTCCGAATAAATGCCAGGTCAAGCATACAATGCTCCTTTTTACATTTCCCACTACAATAAAAAAACGTCATCATCCTCTACAGGACGATGACGCTGAACACGCGCACTCTCGTGGTACCACCTTACTTCTTCTCGCTTCATACTCAAGCAAGAACTTCTTGTTGCCCATTAACGGAGGCACCGTTACGCTTCTCGCGCACGCTCATAGGTGGATTTCACTTCTCAGAAATGCCTACTGCGTCGCACCAACCCGCAGTTCTCTTTTACACATGAAAAGTTACTTATCCCATTCATCGCATATATTGTTTTTTGCTGTCGTCAGGATAGCAGTCAATAGAGAATTTGTCAATGGCCTACTCTACACATCCGGGTTATTTAATAGTCGCACGGCGACATGACAGGGGCAAGCCCAGTCACTACTATAGACGCATAAGCGGCGCGACGGTGTATAGTAGTGACTGGGCTTGCCCCTGTCATGTGAACAACGTCGGCTTCTACGACTTTTAAATAGCCCTGCTACACATCCCGGTTATTTAAACGATGAAATACGTGGGGGAGTTACACGGACGCCCACAAGGGGCTAACCCTACTATACGTAACGTTAGCCCCTTGTGGGCGTCCGTTAACTGATATCTGAGAGTCTTGTCCATTGGGACTCAATGTTAACTTTCGAGAACCCTATCATACAATCACAATTTCCACACCTGCACATTGCCAACCGTGACATCAATTGGTGTCCCTGCATCACCTGCGACGACACCAATTTTGCCCGCTTGCAGAGTGTTATCGCTAGCACTATCAACATACTGCCCATTCGCGAAGAGCAGGTAATGTGTACCTTGAGCGATCACCGTAAGCGTGTTGGCTTGTCCAAACGATGTGGTGATCGCGCTACTAAAACCTTGCACAAGCGTTTTCACATTCCCATGGGTGCTATAAACATCAAGCGCATACGAGCCATTGGTGCCAATGCGAAAGAGGTAGTATGCTGTATTATCACTACTCGCACGGAATACCATACCAGTTTGTCCAGGATTCCCCTTGTTAATAGTTAGGTCCACCGAATAGGCAACATTGCCAAATTTCGTATCTTCCGCGATACACGGTTGAAAATAGCCCTGTCTGGCTTCACTTACATGATAGGCACCATTAGTAAACACGCAGCCCGTATTAACGGCAACCGACCCCTCATCCCATTTCCCATCCCCCTTATTGTCGCTGAGCGCATTATTGAACGCAGGAGTACCACTGGTGGACTGTGTATACACATCTCCCAATGCCGCTGCTGTTGCCGTTACGTTATCAACCGTGGCGGTCGCTGCTGTCATCGTATCAGCCTGACTTGTCGCCGTAGCTTCGATGTTCGCCTGCGCCGTGCTCAAAGCTTGTGCTGTTCCCCGACTTTGTGCCTGTACGGTGTGTACGCTGTTTTGCGTTGATTGCGCCACGAATGTTGCACCCGTATGTAGGGTAGTCCGATATTGTCTAGCCGAGCTAAACACGACAAGTCCCAATCCACCAAGCAATAAGAGACCAGCCAGCAGCAACAAAAACACTCTAAAGGCAGGCGAAAGTGCTTCGCGTCGTCGGTAGTTGCGTTGTATAGGAGGCCATGTAGGACGCCTTGTCTCCGCGACAGGAATAGCCTCAGTGGTATCTGTAGGTGAGATAGTGTTCTTGTCCGACATGCTTGCTACAGCCCTTATCTAATGTATTACATCCCTCATTGACCGACGCATCGTAACACATCTCCTATGGGCTTACAAGGTCCAAACCTGCGCATTGCTAAATGAGACATCAGTGGTTTTCGATGCGTTGCTCGCAAAGACACCAAGTACACCAGAACTATAGGTACTATCGCTGGCACTACCAACGTATTGCTTGTTGATGTACAGGTAGAGCGTGCTACCCTTCGCCACAACCGCCAGTGTGTTGAGTTGTCCTGTCCCTGTTTTAATCGCGGTACTGCTATCTTCCGCGAGAGAGGTGCTATGCGTACTATCCTTCGAGACGACAAGCCTGTAGCCACCCATCTGGGTTATGCTAAACAGGTAATATTGCGCGGCATCAGTGTTGCTATTGCTACGAAACACCAGACCACCTTCGTCCCCTTGATTGATGGTCATCTGCACCTGAAACGCGAAATTGCTGAAATTCGAGACACGTGCGAAACACGGGAAGTAGAAATTTTTCGAGAAAAGCGTAGAATGGTAGGTTCCTGCATTAAAACCACAGCCCCCCCCATCAGTTGTATCATTGACATCCCAGTTGTTATTATCCTGCGCGGCAAGCGAAGAGCTAAGCGTGGGTGCCCCCTGTGTCGCCTGTGTATAAATCGCCTGTAATGCCGTTGCTGTCGCTTGCACTTGAGCCGTGGCCTGTGCCTGAACTGTTGCGGTAGCATTCGCGTTGACAACCGCTGTCCCTGTAGCCTGTGTGTTGGCAACATTGGTCGCGTGTGCATTATTCGCTAAGATGGTTTGCGCGGTAGCTGTAGCCTGCGCATGGAGTTGTGCAGGACGAGCCACGACCGAATAATAAATCAAGCCAACACCACTAAAAATAAGCAGTAATGCCAGAATGAGAATGAGCGCGATAACACTCCGCGAGAGTCCTTTTTTCGCCTGTGGTCGGAGAGGATAAGGCGTTTGCGGCTGTGGTGGATAGGACATTTGCGGCTGTGGCGGATAAGGCGCACCATATATTGGTGCCTGACGCCCATCTCCATAATTCATCGGAAATGCCCCACCGTTTTGGGACGCTGTAGGTGGAGTCAAGAATAACGGTGGTTGTCGCGCAACATATAGTGGTGGAAGCGGCGTTGGCGTTTGTGGAGGTGGTGTTGGATAGCGTGGTGTTTGCGCTTCCAACTGCACAGCAGGTACAGCTGGTTCGGTTCCTCCATTTTGACTATAACTTGCCTGTGTAGGAGTGGCGTATTCCTGATAGATAGGATGAGTCGGTAAAGAGGGAATGTTGCGCTCTTGCGATGGCCCGAAATCCAGTTGCGGCGTCTCTGCGTCCGTCTTACTTCCCTGCACACTAGACGAGAGAGGCGTTGTACCGGTTGCTAACGGCTTTGTTGCGGTGTAAGGTACAAATGCTCCGCAACGAGGACACATTGTCACATCTTGCGCTATTGGTAGACCACAGTTTGTACAGTGCTTCATGTGTATCCTATCTAGCTTTCTCAACTATTAGGTCAGGCATTCCATACCTGGGCTTGTTCAAATGATATTTCAGACGCTTCCTGATTGTCTTCCGCGAAGACACCAATTTGCCCACCTGCAAAGGTGCTATCATCCACCGTATCGACATAAGCCCCGTTTACATATAACGTAATCGTTTTGCCCCGTGCCAGGACAGCGATGATATTCGCTTTCTTCAAGTCAGTATTAAAATTGGTGCTCGTCCCATCCAGCAAACGTTTAGCGTTACTCGCTTGTTTATCGGTATAGAGGTAAAGGTCGTATTGACCCGAACTACGGTTGAAGCGCAACAAATAATACTTTGAGTTACCAGGGTCGGAACGAAAGAAAATACCGCCATAGGTGCCTTGCAAAAAGGTCATTTTTATCTGAAAGAGAAAGTGCGTAAAATTTGTGGCTCTTGCAGCACAATCGTAGAAAAAGCCGGTTTGCGTTTCGATAGCGTGATAGGTCCCATTCTTAAAGCTGCAATTCGCGTTCGTATCCCAGTTGTTCGTACTCGGACTGGAAAGCGGATCATTCAGCAAGTCTGGCGTTTTCGCTATAATATTCTTATAGTCACTTAATGGTTGCGCGACAGTGGTTGCGGTGGCACCAGCCTGTGCGGTAGTCGTAGCACCAGCCTGTGCTGTTCCTGCCAGTGTCGTACTCTTTGCTTGTGCTCCTGCCGTTGCTGTTGCTTGTGCATGCTGTTGCTGGGGCGAATACACCGTCCCATAATAGAGTACACTCCCAACAATTACCAGAAGTGCCAGGACACCAATGATGATTGTCGTGATAAGTGGACGGCGCGATGAGCGACGGGGTGCTGGTGGAACGACAGGAACTTGCCCTTGCGCTCCATAATAGGGTGGCACAAAAGGTGCTGGCGTGGGTTGAGCTACATACGGGTTGTTTCCATAGGCTGGTGGCACTTGCCCTTGTGCCGGATAATTGGTAAAATTTCCTCCCGGATTGACACCCGGATAAGATGGCTGAACAGGTGGCGGCGGTGGCGCGATGAACTCGGTCGGTGTATCGGTTCCACCCTGTACATAAGGTTGTGAACCGAAGTTCTCTGCCGTTGAGATGGAAATAGTCAGGATTAATGCGCCTGGCGGTCCACCGCCAGTGATATGTTGCCCTTGCCCCTCAATACGTAGCTCTTGTCCAGAACGCGTCCCAGGCGCAATAGTAACAGGGATCACGCGTCCGTCGGGTAGGTTGAGCATACGCGTTGTGCCATAAGCAGCTTCGTTCTGGCTGATTGCTAACATTGCCCGGAGGTCATTACCCTGCTGACCGTAGTATCCATTTGCCGACATTATTTTCCTCGACTCTTATACATGGTAGAGATAGTATAACATAGCAAACGTATGATGTGAACAAGGAATACAAGAAAGCCTATCGGCCAATGTCAACGACATTGGCCGATAGGCTTTCTTGTATTCCTTGTTCAACTAGACCATGCCGAGTTCCCATTTCGCGTCCTCGGTCATGCGGTCTGGAGACCATGGCGGGTCAAAGGTCAAATCAACTTTACAGCTTTTGACGTTCTCAACCTGTCCTACGCGCATCTCAACCTCCGCGATCACCTCGCCTGCCATTGGGCAACCAAGCGCGGTAAGCGTCATCGAGATGTGGACATGTTCCTTTTCTTCATCGACTTCTACCCCGTACACCAGTCCGAGATCGACAATGTTTACGGGAATTTCTGGATCATAACATTCGTGCAGGGCATCCATAACCTCTGCTTCATTAATAACTGCCATCGGGCTTTCCTTTATGTATACGCATAGTGCTTTGGGCTAAAAAAGAGAATAGTGCTTACCTGTAATATAGCCCATACACGTGTATTTGTCAAAACGCTGTTTTTGACATTTGAAAACAAGTATATCGGTAGGGGCAGCAATTCATTGCGCCCAAAGATGGGTAGGGATGAGTTCACTAACTCTCACCAAACGTTTTCTCAACACGCTCTACAAACATATTCAGAAAGCGTTCGCTATCAACTCCAACTGAAACTTGCATATTCGGTTCGGGGCTATTCGGATGCTGAAAATAGCCCACCGTCTCGCCAAGCGTTAAAGTTCCAGCAAGCTCGACATCGACGTAAGCCGGTTCCCACGTAATAAGGTCGGGCTGAAATGCGGCTGCAAGGCACAACGGGTCGTGCATCTGAAATGTTGTGTTCCCATACTCTGGCCCGAATACATCGAAATAATAGGCCATCATCTGCTGAATTGCTGTTATTACCTTGCCACCTTGCGCCGCCAATGCCTCCACCTGCTGACGATGCATCGAAACACGCGTGGTGACATCCAAGCTCACGAGACGGAGAGGCCAACCTGCGTGAAAGACAACATGGGCTGCGTGCGGATCGGCAAAAATATTAAACTCAGCACTGGGCGTGACATTCCCAGGCACACGAACCGCGCCTCCCATAATAACAACCTCACGGACATGTTGCGCGATTCGTGGTTCACGTCGCACCGCCAGCGCGATGTTAGTTAAAGGACCAATGGGCACCAGTGTGATTTCGCCCGGGTTGCTCATAATCTTCTCGATAATTAGGTCTATGGCTTGTTGCTCCACTGGAGCTATTATTGGTTCGGGCAATGTTACATTCCCTAACCCGCTCTTTCCATGAACATGACCTGCGTCAATGCGCTTTCGCACAAGCGGCTCTGCACTGCCATATGCGACGGGGATGTCGGTTCGTCCCGCAAGCGTGAGCAATGTTAATGCGTTATAGGTTGTTAGTTCAACAGACACATTGCCCTGTACCGTTGTCACCGCTTCAAGCGTGACTTCAGGTGAGGCCAACGCAAGAAATAAGGCCAATGCATCATCTATGCCTGGGTCGGTATCAAGAATAATACGTGGCATGAACTTCCTCTCGTGTTGGTAGGCCCGATTGGGCACCAAATTTTGTGACTTTCAATGCACTTGCGTTAACGGCAAAACGCAGGGCATCCTCTGGCGTTTGTCCCTCCGTAAGCGCGATAGTGAGCGCACCCACAAAACAATCACCAGCCGCCGTTGTATCAACCACCTGCACCTTTGGGGTTGCCTGATGTATTATCCGTGTCTGCCCGGTCGCATCATTGGTAACGAGAATTGCACCACGCGCTCCCAGAGTCACGACAACAGTCGGAATACCATAACCATGCAGGACTCTCCCAACAATCCGCGCATCTTCCAAACTTTCCACACGTTGCCCACTCAGCAGACTCCCCTCGCTCTCGTTGACAACCAGCACAGAAACCTGTGCCAATAGCTCTTTAGAAAGCGGTTGTGCTGGCGCCACATTCAATACAACCAGAGTACCAGCTTCGTGTCCAGCCTCTATCAACTTCTGTACCGTTGGAAGTGGAATCTCCAGTTGTAGCACGAGTGCCTGTGCATCCTGCAAAATCGCACGTATACGCTTCATCTGCTCTTTGTCGTCACCTACGTGCATATTCGCACCAGAGGCGACAACAATCGCATTATCGCCATCGGGCGCGAGAAAAATAAAGGCAACACCACTTGCCTCTTCTGCATCAACCTGTACAAGCTGTGTATCTATGCCATCATTATGCAGTGCCTTGCGCAGCTGTTCCCCAAATGGGTCACGTCCCACACGACCTGCCATCTTCACCAATCCACCCAAACGCGCCATTGCTACCGCCTGATTAGCACCCTTGCCTCCTGGTATGAGTTTGAGCGAACCTGCACCAAGCAGTGTTTCACCAAGCGCGGGAAGATGAGGAATGCGAACAACCTGATCCATGTTCAAACTTCCCACAACAAGGATAGTGCTTTGCACCATATGGCCTCTTCCTCCATCTCTAACAATCGTTTTGTGTCTATTCATAAGCATATGACATTCCCTGTTCAAGTCGCAACCGTTCCTCGCTCTATGGTTAAGAACTCTTCGCACTAACAGGCAAATCTCAACCTTGCTGATAGCATTCCCTCAACGAAATAGCAACACAGATGGGGTATACATGAATAGAGAGATAAAATAGCAATATATGGAGACCATACATGCTTGAGGTGATAGACTCCCCACTTACTCGCTTTGCACAAGAGGCAGAGCGACGCCGGATCGCTCGCGAACTTCATGATGGAGCAGTGCAATCATTGACCGCCCTTGTCGCTGACCTCGAATACTTTCGGATGCAACAAACGCATCTGTCCCAGGAACAACACGCGAATAACCACGATGTAGAGGCACGCGTAGAGGCATGGCAAGAACTCGCACAAGACAGCCTGGCATCTATGCGACAAGCACTTGGTGGACTTCGCACGCAAAATACGCACAATGTCGATTTCGTCGCTTCGATTCATACACTCATCGACGATATGCAACGCACTGGTTATACCCTGACCTACGACGACACTGATTGGCCTATACTCTTACCGTTTGAATATACATCTCATCTATACGCTATCATACGTGAAGTATTTACGAATATACGTAAACACTCCCATGCATCACATGTTACCCTGTTTTTGTTTCAACACGAAGGGCATTTACATCTCAGCATCGGTGATAATGGGATAGGAATACCTCCACAAGTCGCAAGCGCAATCAATGAGCAAAATGGTTATCATCAGGGCTTGCTTGGCCTCCATGAGCGCATACAATTATTAGAAGGCCAGCTTTCCATCGAGAGTGAGCCAGGAAAAGGCACCCGTATTGATATAGATATTCCATTAACTTAAGACATAAGAATGGGTGTTGTTGCACCATCCCAGCACGCGTGCTGGGATGGTGCAACAACACCCATTCTTATGTCTCCATTGTAATCACCGTTTTCATGCTGCGACAATATGTAATCAATCGGTCAAAAATCGGCAGGTGTTCCAGTGCAGAGACGCATCCCACAAGAATCATTTTGTGTTGCGCACGCGTAAGCGCAACATTCAAACGGTTGCCATTGGTCAAAAACTCGCGGCGTAGACTATTGATTTCTGGTTCGCTGGTCGTGGCGAATGACAGAATAATCACAGAACGTTCGCCCCCCTGAAAGCGATCAACCGTGTCAACACTCAACGGTGTCGTGATCGGAAGTCCTTCCCAACCTGATAGAGCGTCGTCTTCAAAGAGGACGCGGCGTATATTGGCGACCTGCGCTCGATAAAGGGCGATAATTCCAATTGCCTCTTCCCGAATACCACGTTCGAGCAATCCATGCACAATATCGCGCACCGCAAGTGCCTCAGCATTGCTTGCCTTCAACACTCCATTCTCTGGCTCGCCTCGCACATCAACAAAGACAAGTGGAAATTCGGGCGCGATAGCACGCGTAATCGTTACTGGCTCTTGCCATGTGGCAGGTCTGGTTGAACCAACGCCAAGCCGCCGATTCGCCGCCGATTTGTGAGCAATCAATTGTTTCTCGTAGAAAACAGTCGAGGAAAAATGCGATATCCACCGATTCATACGATACTGTGTCTTGAGTGCGACGCAGGCACTCAGCGTATCCGGGTGCTTTTCTGTATATCGCTCCTCATGCCGTTTGAGCATACTAAAAAGTGAGTCCGCAAGCCCCAGTTCTGCCGCCTCTTTGCTCAACACTAGCGGTGGGAGTTGCTTATCATCACCAACCAGGATAAAACGTTTGACGAAGCGAAGCGCACCCAGGATAGCAGGGACAGTAAGCTGACTAGCCTCGTCGATGATGGCAACATCAAACTGCATTGGAGCGGTCTCCTGCGTCTCCAACAGAGAAGGCACATATTTATCCGACGACCACGTTGCCGTCGTCGATGCCAGCACAGGCGTCTCACGGAGAATATCTAGTACACTGTTTGTACCCATTCCCTCTGCTTGCATACGCTGTTTTACACGCTCTTTAAGCAGGTACGGCTCTATATCGGAATGGACGCTCCGTTCGTGTCCAAGTCGTACAAAGTCGGAAAACCCTTCTTTATCAAGACGTTTGAGCATATTATCGACCGCTTGATTGGTGAATGCCGCCAGCAAAACACGCTGTCCCTGTTGCGTTAAGCGTTTCACGATTTCAGCAATAACACTTGTCTTACCCGTTCCCGGTGGCCCCTGGATCAGCACATAATCTTGCATCTGCACTGCGCGTTCGACTGCCGTATTCTGTTCTTTGTTGAAGTCTTTACGCGCTGGCACAGGAACGCCGACGAAGCGCGGACGTACTCTGCCAGCCACAATATCGCGTAGGTGTTGTGGTTCCACGTCGAGCCAGCGCAACAGGTTTTGCAACGTGCGGACATGCACCAGATCGTTGCCATAGCTATCAATCACAATCGCGTCACTGTCAGCAATTGGACCCTCCAGCAATTCACGCGTCCAGACCGTAACCTCGCGTGCACTGATCTTCATAATCGTGCCAGTCACAACCTCACCCGTAATGGGATTGTTGCGACTCAAAAGAATTTCATCACCTTCACGTAACTCCGACTGATTATCGCACGTAAACGCTTGTTCCCACCCATCATTGACGCGTTTATGCTGCAGAAATTGCGTGCATAGAATTGTCTTGCCCAACGCTATGCGTTCATCAACCGTGTTTTTCCACAACAGTGCCAGCGCATCCTCCCCTGCTTTGCCCTCTAAATGGAGCAGATTGTAGTAGTGTGTAAACAATGCTGCATCCTCTGGATTATCTACTTTCGGGCGTCGTGTGGAAGTAGGAACAAGAGGCTCTGCTTCACTCTCTTCGGGTTGCGGTTCCAGTATCGGTTGTGGTGGTTGCCAATCCAGAAGCGTTGAGACACGCTCACATGTATTCAACATCGAACACTTTGTACATTTCCTGGCAGGCGGTGCTGGCGGCGTCCCTGTCGCGTGACTCAAGATAAGCGTGTTGCGTACCGTTGTGATGCGTTGGAGCGATTTCACTTCAAGCTTGAGACCTCTACTGGTAGCTTGTCCTGGTGTTCCACTATAAAGCAGTTGTGCCTTTGCCTTATTCATTTTAGAGTTTTGACGAACGGCAAGCAACGCTTGATAGCCGTGTACCTGTTGTCGATGGTCGCTTTTAGGAATATCACCCGATGCACCGCCCGTTTTTAACTCCAACAACGACTGGTTCATCGGTTGTTCCCAATACACATCCAATCGTCCACGTAGACCAATTTCTGGCACAAGCAGAAATGTTTCTGCACGTACCACATGCGCCTCGTCACTATTTCCCCACAGGCTAATACGGTTACTATCGTACCAGACCGCGAGGCTTTCAAGATGTGGTTGTACGTCGATACGCATCGTGTCGGCAGAGACATTCGCCAGGGCCATTTCCATACTACTAGCAGCTAAAACTTCCTCAAACGTCTTGCGTAGCATGTCTAACGATGTTTTATGACTATCAGTGGTCGTAGCGTCGTGTTTGAGTAACTTTGTGAAGCACGCATGTATGAGATTACCACGAAGAGAAGCCGTCGAGGGTGGCGAAGAAATCAACCGATTCAATAAATATTTTCGGTTACAATAGTCTGCCTGACTCAAGTCTGTGATGTTGAGCAGCGTGTCAGGTTCTAGCACCGCCAATGTATTCGGGTAGGCAATATAGCGGTAAAGCGGCTTACCTTTATATTCGGTCACATCGGTTGGTGCGGGAAGATGATAAATAGTAATTGGCATACGTCGTATCGTTTTGCCACGTGCCACGATATCGCGTATCAGGTCCCGGTAGTAGTCAGCAGGAAGAGCAATGACCGCGAGTTTCGTACCCAGATCAACAGTGATGCACGGTGTCAGTTTATCGTTCACTATACGCTCTTGCGCCGAAAGCAGATGCCCTTGCAGCTTTTTTTCTATACAAGGCCATTCCATCTCGGCATGTGGTCGTACCTTTGCGAAAAGACACAGGAAACACTCTTGCTCATCGTGCTGAGCATGTCTCTGTTCTTGCACTGTGATAGCACCATACGGCTCTTCCTGTACATTGCTATGTGCCACCTGTTCAAGCGCATCGGCAAAGGCCGTAACACTGGCGAACCGTTGATGTGGGTCTTTTGCCAGCGCTTTGAAAACGACACGCTCTATAGTAGGGGTAATCGTAGGTTGAAGTGTACGTAGCGAAGGCGGCGCATCATGAACATGCTGATAGCCGAGCGCGTTGGCATCCCCATCGAAGGGACGTTTTCCACACAGCCATTCATAAATAGTAACTGCCAGTGCATATTGATCGCTCGCCGGACGTGGCTTGCCTTGAAATTGCTCTGGTGCCATATACGCGGGTGTGCCTGTCGCATCCTGTGTGTGTTGTGCTCCTGTTGCCAGCGTTGCCACCGCGATCCCGAAATCACTCAACAAGACCTCGCCATTCGCGCCCAGCAACATGTTATCTGGTTTGATGTCTCTATGCACAATGTTTTGCTGATGCGCATAATCAAGTGCCGCCGCGATAGCCTTAATGGTCGGAAGGAGCGTGATTAGTGGTATGCTTCCTCTATAATGAGAACGTAGTGAGCCGTTAGGTGCGTAATCCATCACGAGATAGGGTGTGACGTTATCTTGAAAGCCAAATTCGAGGACACGTACAATATTCGGGTGTTTTAGATGCGCGATGGTAAGTGCTTCTGTCCGAAAATCTTCTCGCTCTTCCGCCGTCATGCGCGTATGCAATATCTTGATTGCCGCCTGTGTGTAGAGATGGATATGCTCGCCCAGATAGACCTCAGCGAAACCGCCCGAACCAAGTGGACGAACAAGTCGATAGTTGCCAAACTGTTGCTCAAGCTTGTCCGCGCTGAAACCCGTTGTGTCTATCATGACGATACTCCCGCTCTCTCCGTGGTATGCAGGGTTGATTGTAGGGCAATAGATAGCACCTGTCAAGAAACCCTTCTTATTGAACCTGGAAAAAGAGGAAATATCGTATGCCCCCACCAATCCGTACACTCACACTTGGGCTTGTAGACCCACATCCTATCTCGCCCTCAACCATCCGGCAAGCTAGCAAATTGCTAGACACTGCCCATACGCGTTTTACGAATGCTGGCTACGAAGTACAAACGCTGCGCCTCTCGACACGCTCATTGTTTGACGACCAGCCCGATTGGTCTGCTACGCATCGGTTTGCCTATGCGCAATCTCTCCAAAGAATACTCGATGATGTTGATCTCGGTTTTTGTTCACTCGGCACAATTCATGCTGCTCGTCCTACAGAGCCTTTAGAACAGATTGAACAGGTCGTTGACATACTCGCGTCAACAACAGCGTTAAATATGACGGTACACCTTGCAAGCATAGAGCATGGTGTACGTGAAGCCGCTGCTCTTCCTATCGCCCGTGTGATGCAACGATTGGCCCATGAGACCGATGAGGGATTTGGCAACTTCCGTTTTGCCATGCTTGCCTGTGTTGAAGCGGGATGCCCATTCTTCCCAACTGCCTATCATACAGGACCTACAAGCCTCTCGCTCGGTCTACAGGGTGCGAATATCGTGATGCAAGCTTTGCCAGGACAGGACAAAACGCTTACACACCTGACGGAACGTATAAGAGGTGCCTTAGTCGAGCAAGCATCACCAATTGTCGCACTTGCACAAGCCTTCGCCACAGAGCAACATATAGCCTTTGGAGGTATTGATCTCTCGTCAGCACCGCTTGCGAACGATAGTATTGTTGCCGCTATAGAAGCGTATAGCAGTAGCCCTATTGGGTCAACAGGAACGCTTGCGACAGTGGCAGCACTTACTGCAGCATTGAAGAGTACAGGACTTCCAACATGCGGCTACAATGGCGTGATGTTGCCTGTCTTAGAAGATACCGTGTTGGGACAGCGTTGGGAGGAAGGATTGTTGCATGTACACCAGTTACTACTCTATTCAGCCGTGTGTGGAACTGGTTTGGACACAATTCCATTAGCAGGTGATACACCTGCCGAAGCAATCTCGCGTCTGTTATTAGATGTCGCGACGCTTGCGGTCCGTTTACGCAAGCCACTTTCGGCTCGTCTCTTTCCCGTACCTGGCAAACATGCAGGAGAAAAAACAACATTTACCTCACCGTATCTCACGAATACAGTGATTAAGGATTTACTGTAATATGCATTTCATATGACGAAACCGATGCATCGGTTTCGTCATATGAAATGCATATTTTTACATCACATTCTGTGGACATGGGTCCTGCACCAACACGACGCGACAACAGGCGTGTGTCAGCACATATGGAATTGTTTTCCCCAGGTCATTTTGTGCGCTCTTGCCGCGTACAATACCAATAAAAATGGCGGAACAACTGTGGTCCCTTGCTTCCTCGACAATCGCAGGACCGGCATCGCGTGCCTGCACAACTTCCGCTACTGCCTCGCACCCTACCTTAGAAGCAATCGCCATTGCGCTGTTGAGCAGCTCATCGGCTCGCTCAGACTCTTTTGGAAGAACCGCGTTAAGCGGTTGTGCGCGTGGAACTTCAATAATGTACACGAGGTGGACCTTACGTCTGGCTCCTTTTGCCAATTGACAACCAAGGTGAATCAGATTCATGTCAACCTTTTCACCGCCAACAACGACGACGATATCTCCAGTGGTCGTGTCCCCTAGAGCCGATTTACTTAAATCTACATCTTCCTTAGTTTTGGAACCCCATAAGTGAACCATGATTTTCTTTCCCTCCTGATGGGAGTGTGATAAACAGCATCAACAAACACCTTCAGTTGTCAGCATATCGCTTGTCTTGTGTATATATGGCACTATTGTGTAAGTGTCACACTTAGATGAAGTGTAACCCGTTACCATACAAACGTCAATGGTAGAAGTATCTGTCAACATAAAAAAATTTACGTAATTCTTACTATATCATGCAGAAACACCCCCTTCTATTGTAGGAGGTGCTCATATAGTATACGTTTGTATTCATCATTTGTTTCACATGGAAATCAACGAATACACTATTCTGGTTCGATAGTCGCGGTTAGACCATAGCTAAGCAGCCGTTCCTGGTAATATTCTGCTGCCTCTTTGGGACATACCACAACAATTGCATTGCCTTTCAAATGAGCTGTGAGCATGATCTCCTCCGCCTCTTGTGGCGTGAGGTTGCTGACCGAGTGCGTCAAGGCAAACACAACATACGTCATTTCGTTGTAATCATCGTCGAAGAGCACAACCTTATATGGCGGGAGGAGCCGCGTGAGGTTTTTCGTGATCTCTTCTGGCTTAACCTGAAAGCGCGGTGACAGAAAACTCGTGTTAGACATAGTGAACAATTTCTCCCACTCATATGAAGTGTGACCTTTATCTCTTCATGTAATACCAACTATATTGTACTGAAATGTTCTCTATTTTTCTAGTCTTTTAACATATTTTCTCATATAACAGTCTGTAGGGGTCTCATTCATTACACCCTTTTGGCGATTGATTCTGTTGGGAGGTTGTTGAAACGTTGCCTCAATCCTATGAACATGGTTAATCGCCAAAAAGGTGTAATGAATGAGACCCCTACAGTTTATTCCGCTCGACCAACACTTCTATCTATCTTGCCACCATTCTGTATCAGGATGGCACGTGCCCGTGACTTGCGACTGATATTCTCAGCATCAGGCAGCCGTACCGCAACCGCATTGCGCGTCCCAGTAACAGGAGCAGGTGCAACGCGCGTCGGCACGTTTACCTTTGACATATCTTGTCCAATATTGCCACGTACACGTGTACTCCGTCTCACACCCGTTATCGCTCCTACAATAATGCCAATCACGCTCCCTACACCTGCGATAAGAAAATCAACAGGCAGTGCAAAGAACAGGATATGAATGGCAAAAAAGAGAATCAAGGCGATAACAAAGGCACCACCACCAAACACGATACCCAGCGCGATAGCTAAAATTAGAATCAAGGTCAGACTTGGCTTGGTGCGCTGCGTCTGTAAAAACACATCACGCCGACTCGTATTAGGCCCGTGCTCACGAAACTCTCCACCGCTCCCCGGCGTGACACGGAATATCTCTTCATCACTAAAGCCAGCACCCCGTAACTTTGCACTCGCGGCCTCGGCTGTTGTTTCATCATGAAAGACCGCCAACAAATCGTAATCAGCGTCTTGTTGTTGCATAGACATGAAAAGAAAACTCCTCAATAGGTGTATAATTCGCACTTTTTATGCTTATTATACAACAAGCGTCTACTGCACTCCTTTATTGTTTCTGTATCGCCTCTAACACTGCCGAAACCTCATGACGAATACGCTCGTTTTTAGCAACTTCGGCCTGAACCTTCTCCCAACCGTGCTTCACTGTAGAATGATCGCGCCCACCAAGCTCCGTTCCAATTTGCAAAAACGTCGCGCTTGTCTCTTCGCGCATCAGATACATCGCGACCTGACGCGGCCATGCGATCTCACGGTCACGCGCATTGCCCACAAGACGTTCGCGCTCAACAGTATAATAGTGACACACACCATCTAACACCTCTGCTACCGAGAGGCTAGAGGGTCGTGAAGGAGATTTAGGTTCGTGGTAGAGACGTTCAAGGGCTTTTGCTGCCACGGCGACAGAGAGCGGGACGCTTTGCATCGTCGCATAGGCAATCACACGATTGAGCGCACCCTCAAGCTCACGTACACTATTACACTCTGGACGTGCGATATATTCAGTAACCGCAGGGGGCACAGCGAAGTGTAACGATTCGCACTTCGAGCGCAGGATCGCCATGCGGTGTTCATATTCGGGCGGCTGCACATCTACCAGCAATCCCCACTCGAAGCGTGAACGTAACCGATCTTGTAAGCTACGAATTGCCTTCGGTGGTCGATCACTGGTGACGACTATTTGTTTATTTGCGTTGTGCAGAAAGTTGAAGGTATGAAAAAACTCTTCCTCTGTTGACTCTTTACCCGCGATAAACTGAATATCATCAACCAGCAGAATGTCGATTTGGCGGTACTTGGCTCGGAACTCTTCTGTCTTTTGATAACGGATCGCGTTGATAATCTCATTCGTGAACTTTTCAGACGTGACATACAACACGTTCAAACCAGAAGACTCGCCGGAATGTCCAACCGCGTGCAACATATGCGTTTTGCCCAGTCCAACACCACCGTAGAGAAACAGTGGATTGTACACACGCCCAGGATTCTCTGAGACCGCCTTCGATGTTGCATGTGCTAGCTGGTTCGACTTGCCAACAATAAAAGCATCAAAGGTATAGCGTGGGTTAAGCAACCCCTCTGGAAGAGGCATGGTAACATTAGGTGTGGCATTCGCTCGTCCTATATATACACTCGGTTCCGGCTGCTCATGGAGAGTGTTATAGCCACTTTGATAGCTTTCTTGTGATGGCAACCGTTGTCTATCCTCGGTGGACGTTGAAACGTGCTCCTCCGCAGCACGTCGCGCACTCGCATACGGTGTAGTGATGCCAAGCGAGTTCATCGCGGCAGCAGCAGCAACATCGGCAATCCGTTTTTCGCGTTGCGCGGCAGGAGGACGCCCTTTCCCTGGTCGATAGGGTCGTCTACTCCGTGGCAAACCATCTTCCGTCTGCTCAGAAAAATCTACTGTCTCTTTCGCAACAACAAACTGCACATCAACCATATCACCTGTAATTTCCGTGAGGATAGAGCGGATTGACTCGATGAAGCGATTTTCTAAATGCGCTTTCGCAAAGGTCGTCGGAACACGCACAATAAAGACACCCTCTTGAAAAGAGTGTGCCGAAGTACCTTGAAACCACGTTGTAAACGCGGCTGGCGTTACCTTTGTCTGCAAACGTTCAATTGCCGTTTGCCAAATCTGTTTTGCATTCACACACGCTCATCCCCTTAAAGATAGTCTGCTGCTCGTATTATTCCCATTATTGAAATAGATGGCATAAAGATATAAAATGGTCCGTCTCTATTTTTATCGGTGGAAAATAATAGTAGCACCAAATCAAAACGCTGTAAAGGGTTACTTTTGGGAGATTTTCCAAGAAGACACGATGGACGCCGCCTGTGGGCGTCTATGAACACCAGGATTTCTATTTTCCTTATCAAAGAACTGGGACCAGAAAATCTTCTCGAAACATATAGCACCTTTGTACGTTTGTAGTAATATAGCAATCAAAGAGACAGAAATGTTGGCGTTGTCGAAGGAGTTTTTTATGTTTTCGGGCCTTTTCTTCTGGAAAAAACGATATGAACGCGCAGGTGGGAGTGGTCGTGTACATATATATTCTGTTCTTGTACCTCTTCTTTTTATAAGTCTGAGTCTTATAAGCTGTTCGGGTCTGAATGTTGGAGGTGCAAGTTCAACACCAACAACAAAAGGTGTGACCGCAACCTCTGCATCAGTACCACAAGTCACACTGGCAAGTCTGCACTGGTGTGGTAAGCCTGTTCTCGTGTTTCGTGACGAAGGCGCAACCAAATCCAGCACACCCACCGTTTCAGGAACCTCTACACCTGCTGTGACACCTACTACTGCCGCGACTCCCGGTGCGACGCCCAAAACGCTCACCGATTGGAATCAGGTGGAACCAAACTTGGGCTTTACCGTCTTTTTACCGCCCACCTTACCACAGGGGTCTTGCCTTATCAGTGCATCCGGCACAATCCATGATCCCACTTTTGGTGGCATCTTCACCATCGGCTATGTCTTGCCCAATCATGACGCGATTAGCTTATCAGAAGCTCCTCTCGCGTCGCAAACTTCAACATTTCAATGTAGCCCATCGAGTAGCGGTACGAAAAGTGGCACCCCGACACCTGGACCAACTGTTGCACCCGTACAACTCTGTACAGGTGCTCGTAGTACCACCAATATCGTCCTTTCCGCGCGTGGTGCGACATCAGCTTTACAACAAACTTTTACTGCACTACAACCCCATGTCACATGGGTACCGACAAACTAATGTCATGGTGTTTCATCCATATGGTACTATTGTGGAGGGTACTCGTTGTATTTACAGGTAATAACTACAAATATGTATGATTCTCAACCATCAACGGTTGATTCTGATATAATAACTGAAGTTTTGCGCTTGCACGTCCATTGTCCCGGCACGTGCGTTGAATTGGAGGAGTGACTTTTATGGACAAGTGTCCCTATTGTGGAGCAGAGACCCGCCCCGGCGACAATTTTTGTCTCAATTGTGGCAACCGTCTCGTTCCAACATCTTTCTCGGCACAATCTCAATCAGGAATTGGCGAAGAGACGCAAGCATCACCCGAAGAGTGGAACTCACCGCAAGAGCACGAGTTAGCAACTGTGGGTGCTACGGCAAGTGCGTGGCCTAACACAAATGAGCCAACCATAGCAGAGGCCGCGGCAGACCTACCAACACAACGTTCCGCCCCACCACCCGTGAACGGCATGGATCATCCCGCGCGTTTCGTCTTACGTGCCGACGATGGTGCTATTCTACAAGAATATCCACTCGATAAGTCGGAGATTTCCATTGGGCGAGCACCCAATAGCGATATCTTGCTCTCGAAGGATAAGTTGACCTCACGTCGTCATGCCACCGTCCGCTATGAAAACGGCAATTATGTCTTGCGTGACGAGCGCAGTGCCAACGGTACTTTTGTCAATGGGCAACAAATTGAAGAGATGGTTCCGCGCGTCCTGGAAGAAGGCGATCATGTTGGTATTGGTGAACACGAATTACTCTTCCGCTCCTATGGGTCCGTCTCCATCCCTGGTGTAGAAGACTTACCCACCATCGCCGTTAGCCCTCCTGCCGAAATGACCTATCGCACACGCGAAGACCCGTTGGTCACAATGCCAACAAGCGATTCGTTTAGCACAAACTCGATGGAAAACGGATTGGCAGAACAGGATATACAACAGGCTCCACCTCAGTCTGCCGTTCAGGAGCAAGAGGCTCAGCCTGTCATGCAGGTGGAAGAGGCTCAACCACGTGAGTATGCCGTCGCTACCAATGGTTCAGCAATGCCAGGGGTACCACAATCTGCACCTAGTATTCCTGTCGCGACATCCTATACCACGCCTGCGACATCCTATACTCCACCCACCCCGACTGCTATCGAAAAAGAAGATGCACCCGTTGCCAGCAAACCTTCTCCTATTGTAAACACACCGCCCGTACAGAGTGTAACTATGCAAGCACCATCATCATATACTTCTACACCGGCATCCACGACGACCGGTCCAGATACAAACGTCACCTTCAGTCGGCTTACTAGCATCTCGCAACCCTCGTTGCCCGATATGACCGCGCTGATGGCTGCCCTCTCGACCCTCGATGGGCAGGTTATGTCACTACAAGAGCAACTTCACTCAACACAGGATGCCATGCATAACCATGACGCCGAAATCGCCCAGACAACGAATCAGCTTCGTGCTGGTGTGCGTCGTGTCGCCGAGCGTATGGACAATACTATCGCCGACGTTGCTCGCAGTCGCGAGGCTCTGGCATGGGCCGACCTCTCACAACTCATGGAAGACGTGATGAACAATCCACGCGACATCGAGTACGTCACGAAGCTTGCTCGTAAAGCACGCGAACTGAACAAAATCTTCCAAATCCATCAAAACGTCCTCAACACTATGTACGAATGTAACAGCCTGTTACGCGGCCTCATCGGTGAAGAGAAATAATATGCATGATACAAGGCCGTGGATGACAGGCCAGGTGCAAAGCACCTGGCCTGTCATCCACGGCCTTGTTCATGCACAAACCAAATTAGCACTAGCATATTGGACAATTTCATGTATAAACAAGCAGAGGCGAAACTGTTTCGTCGCCTGAAGACACAAATACTAACGCAAACATTCGACACCATCATCATTGGAGCAGGGCTGGGTGGTTTACTGAGTGCCGCACAATTGCTCGCACGCGGCAAACAGGTTCTTGTCGTCGAGCGCCTTCCACATTGTGGGGGACGCTTTACCTCGAAAACATTTCAAGGCGTGCAAGTCAGCACTGGTGCCGTGCATATGGTCCCTTTCGGCAGTAGTGGTGTGCTTTCACACATGTTGCAACATTTGCATGTACCGCACTATTTCTTTGATGCCGATGTCTTTGGTTCGTTTCATGTGCATGGCAAGCAGTATCAAGCACATGGCATCCTGGGCGTCTTCAAATTCCTGGGTCCCCGTCAATTTGCCTTACTTGTCTCGCTCGGTTGCCAGATGTTCTTGCGCTCATTGCCACAACACGAACGTTCTCAACCCTATAGTGTGTGGCTGAAACAACATATCGACATTGACAGAAATCCTCAACTCGTGGCGTTTTTTGAACGTGTATCACGTTTCGCCTTGAGCCTCGAACTCTCGCAAGTAAGTACCGCCGAAGTTGTCGAGATCACAAAAAATATGTTTCGCTATGGTGCTCCTGCCATTGTACGTGGTGGGTGTGGAAGCTTAACACAGGCATTAGAGCAACACATCATTGAGCAAGGTGGCACTATTCAACTCTCCTGTGAAGTACTACAAATCCTGCATGAAAATGGACACGTCACAGGTGTGCGTCTACGCGACAAAGCCACCGGGCACGAATCTCTATACACAGCACCAGTCATTGTAAGCGACATCGGCCCACGCGCAACCAACGGTTTGCTCCACAATCAGAAGGTAACACAGGCACAGGTGTTAAAACACCAATATGTAGGGGAGACCCTTGCGGTCTCCCTGCCTTCAACAGATATAGAGTTCTCTTTGCCCACAATTCATGAGGCTGTAGGACTCAAAATACATATCCTGAGTGACGTATCGCTTATCCCCCATAAGGGCATCATGTATTGCCTGGACACTCAGCGCATCGCGGGCATGGTGCAACCGACGAATAGCGATCCCCGTTTAGCCCCTGCTGGCAAACACCTGCTCATCAGCCATCAAGTTATTCAGAGCAACAATGTCGAAGAGGAGCGTGCATTGGCCCTTGCCGATTTACGCAAAATGTTTGGTGAAACATTCGACAAACATTGCCGCATTCTAACCATGGGAACCTATCGCGGCGAATGGCCTGTCAACCGTATGGCACAGGGCGAAGACGCACATGCAGAGACAACCACACAGGGTCTCTATCTTGTCGGTGACGCCGTGAAACCCTCCGGCTATCTTATGGTCGAGGGGGTCGCGCAGAGTGTGAACCGCTTTCTCGATGTCCTTGATGAACATGAGCAAGAACCTATGCGACAACGCCATGTGTTACCACCGCCGCCACGTCGCCATGCACTACGCTGGCTCTTTGGAGCACCGGGGAATTCAGAAAAAAATAGGACTGGTAGGAAACGTTAATGCAGAAGAATGACCCATATTACCTCATCACAGGAGGAACGCCCCTGCACGGTGAGGTAGCCATTAGTGGCGCGAAAAACGCTGTTACCAAAATGGTGATTGCCTCATTGCTTACCACCGAGCAATGCACGCTACGCAACGTGCCACTCCTAGGAGATTTTGATCTTACGCTCAAGATGTGTGAAGACCTCGGTTCTCAGGTCTATGTAGAGAATCACACCCTGACAATTAGCACACCGCACATTGCGAAAACGACGATTTCAGCAGAAGTGGGTGGATTAAATCGTATCGCGGTCATGACTATTGGCCCATTATTGCATCGCTGTGGCGAAGTGCATATTCCTCGACCAGGAGGCGACCGCATCGGCCCACGTCCCATTGACTTCCATATACAAGGCTTGCGTCAAATGGGTGCCGAGATCGTCGAACAGGGCAACGAGTATCATTGTACCGCGAAGCAACGTTTGCATGGTGCAACCATCAAACTACCATTCCCTAGCGTAATGGCAACCGAAAATTTCCTGATTACCGCATCGCTGGCGAAGGGTGTCACAATTATCGAGAATGCTGCTATGGAGCCTGAAATCGTCGATTTGATCAAACTGCTCCAAAAAATGGGCGCGATCATCGAAATCAAGGTTGATCGTCGTATCGTTGTCGAGGGGGTAGAACAGCTACGTGGTGCCAGTCATACCTTATTAAGTGATCGCAACGAGGCCGTCTCATTAGCCATCGCTGCTTATCTCACAAAAGGTGATGTCTATCTCCGTTATGCCCAACAGGACACACTGCTGACATTTCTCAATACACTCTCAAAAATGGGTTTACGCTTTACCATAGATGATGAGGGTATTCGTTTTACCAGCGATAGAAAAACGCCCCCTGCCATCGCCTTAGAAACAGATGTTCATCCCGGCTTTATGACCGACTGGCAACAACCATTCACAGTTTTATTGACACAGGCAGACGGCATATCCGTTGTACACGAGACGATCTACGAGGACCGTTTTGGCTACACAACCGCTCTACAGGGTATGGGTGCCCACATCGGCCTCTACACAAAATGTCTTGGTGAAGTGCCGTGCCGCTTCCGCGAAAAAGAATATCTGCATAGCTGCGTTGTGCGTGGCCCCACACCCTTGCATGGCACAAACTTGCTCATCCCTGACATTCGTGCAGGCTTTTCTTACATCCTCGCCGCCCTCTGTGCTGAAGGCGTCTCACACGTATACGGCATCGAGCACATCGAACGCGGCTACGAGCGTCTCGACGAGAAACTACGCAGCCTCGGCGCGAACATGGAACGCGTCGCAGACAGTAGCGTAGTAGCCTAGTGGGAGGCATGACAGGGGCAGAGCCGCAGTCACTACTATATATACACAGACTCGCGTAGCAAGCTACACAGTAGCGGTCAGTATAGTAGTGACAGGGCTTGCCCCTGTCATGCGTGTTGCCAATAATGAAACGCGTGTTGCCAATATGATGAAACGCGTGTTGCCAATAATGAAACGTCTGTTGGCAATATAAGAAGGAACAATACATGACACTAGCCATCCAATCTCTACAACAAGCCACATTCCCACACATACCCTTACTCGGTACCTTCATCAACGTCGCAACCGTATTAATCGGTGGCACGCTTGGCTTAATAATAGGGAATCGCTTGCCAGAGCGTATCAAAGCCATCGTGATTGCCTCCATCGGCCTCTTAACGCTGGTAATTGGCATCTCTTCAGCCCTTAAAACAGCCAATGCACTTATTCCATTATTAGCATTAGTAATCGGCGGTATTATCGGCGAACTTGTGAACATAGATGGTGGTTTGACACACTTAGGCGAGTGGCTCAAAAAACGCATTGAGCGACCAGACGCCGAACTCGATTTCACAGCAGCCTTTGTCATCGCCAGCCTACAATTTTGTGTTGGTCCCCTCACCATCCTCGGCTCTATCAACGATGGCCTATCAGGAAATTTCAGCTTACTTGCCATCAAAGCCATTCTGGACGGCTTTTCCGCCATCGTCTTTGCCAGTACCCTGGGCAGGGGTGTCCTATTTTCAAGTGTCACAATCCTGGTTGTACAGGGCGGCATCTCGCTCCTCGCCGGCTTAATCCGACCACTCCTGATTTCAGACCCCACACTTGCACTTTCAATGCAGCCGCGTCTCATCGAGCTATCCGCCGCTGGTGGCGTCATTCTCATTGGCCTTGGCTTAAACATCCTGAACTTGCAACGTATCAAAGTCGCGAATCTGCTACCAGCCCTTCTCTTCGCACCAGCCCTTGTTGCCCTGCTCAACGTGCTGAGTATTCCTCTTAACTTTGGGCTAGGAAAATGAAACACCAGATAACGAGAACGTCGGTAGGGGCAGCAATTCATTGCGCCCAATGATGGGTTGGGAGGGGTTCGCGTTAGGGTTGAGAATCGTTGCTCAACGTGTTGCCCCTCCACCGCCCCCATCTTTGGGCGCAATGAATTGCTGCCCCTACCGAGTTAACGTATCGTTAAACCTTTATATTACATTAAGGCAACCGCGCCACAAAACTATCCAGCCCATCGCGCCCATCTATACGCAGTCGCAACAGCACAAAGGGAGCCGTACTGCTTTGTTCAATCCCTGTCATGCCAGGGTCCGTCGTTGCCCCGACATACCCATCACTCGCTAGCAAATTCACAATCACCTGCCGTAGATACAGGCTCCCATGACGGAACGGTTCGCCAGAGGGATAGCAAAATTGCTGTATCACAACGCCCAGTTGTTGCTGCATCATAGCACGCGAAACCTGGAGTTCTTGCTGCGCCTGCTCTGGTGAATTTGTATATACTTGCCCCATATCGACATGATGCACCGTGTGTGACCCCATCTGCATACCACCCATCAACATCTGGCTCAGTTGATGCCATGTCATCTGTCCTTGCCATCCGACTTTCCCCGTAATAATGTAAAACATACCGCTAAAACCATGTTTCACGAGTGCAGGATAGGCAACACTATAGGCATCTTCATAGCCATCATCAAAGGTAAGAAGAATTGGCTTGCTCGGCAATGGCCCGTTATAGTACAGTGCAGCAAACAACTGATTAAACGTGATTGTAGAATAGCCTTGCGTTTTCAGATGGTCCAGTTGCTGATTGAACAGCGATGAAGTAACCGTCAAGCTTGCATCCAGTGCGTTATGTGTCGGCACATCCGAGATATGATGATACATCAGAATCGGCACATTGACCGTCGTAGTCTTAAGTCTTGTTTGTGGCAAAATAGGAGCCTCAAGATCGACTGGCCCACCATTCAAAACAAGCCAACGCCCCGTATTGTTGACATGCTGCACAATAAAAGGAAGGTTCTGAAACAATTGACTCGGATGTATGTCTTCCGGTGGCACGCCATCCCGTTGTTGTACCTTCAAGTCTAATTGCAGTGAAACCGAAAGTTGCTCGACATTGGTGTAGGAAATCATCGTCTCCGGGTGTGTCCAGGAAGACAACGTTTTTTCTGTTCCTAGCGTAAAACTGTGTAGCGTGTATTCCTGGAAGCGTGTGCTCCAATAGCTAGCGAACGTCTCTTCGTTTGTCCATATCGCCTGTACCTGTGGATGTAATAAGGACCACATACTGTGATACTGGTGTGTCATGAACGCGTGCATATACCGTGTTGTCACACTTTGTGCCGCCGTTTTATCTTGTGGTTGTATGGGCATCCCTGCTTGCACAGAATTTGCCGGAAGTGTTCCACTAGATAACGAAACCATATAGACCCCGACACCTGTAGCAGCCAGAATGCCAAGCACAAGTAAGGCAAGCATTGTAAAATAAAGCGATTGACTCAAAGAGTGCCTTTGTATATACATACCTATTTCATATCCTTTTAGGTTATTTTCCTTTTCAGTATACAGAGTGGTCTCCATAAAATAGAACGTCAACGATGTGCAAAGTTTGTCGATGCATTTTCGAGCATAAAAATAGAGTCCTGTGGAACAACTCCCCACAGGACTCTATTTTTATGCTCTTTCCTTATCGCGTTCGCGCGACTTGTCTTTTAGGCGGAATGTGAACAGGACGGCCTTCAACCGCTAGTACCGCTTCACGCAAACCCTCGCTCAATGTTGGATGTGGGTGAATCGTCTCCGTTATTTCATCAACCGTCAACTCGCCACGCATCGCAACAGAAAACTCGGAGATCAGGTTGGTCGCGTCAGGGCCAATAATGTGTGCGCCAACAATCTCACCATATTTGCCCATGATAACCTTCGTGAAGCCCTCGGTCTCGTCCATCGCAACCGCCTTACCAACGGCAGTCCACGGGAAACGCTCGACCTTCACTTCGGGGTCTTTCTCTTTCGCCTGAGCCTCGGTTAATCCGACAAAGGCGACCTCTGGAAAGGTATAAATGGGATTTGGCACAACACTATAGTCCATCGTTGCGCTATGTCCCATCGCGTTATCTGACGCCACCTCGCCCTCCATTGAGGCAACGTGCGCCAGTCCTGCACCGTGTACCAGATCGCCGATAGCATAGATGCCCGGAAGATTCGTTTCCATCTTATCATTCACACGCACACGACCTCGGTCGCTATCCAGCCCTTGCTCCATAAGCTTTTGTAGTCCCGTTGTATTCGCCCGCCGACTCACCGCGAGCAGAACATATTCGGCTGGAAATGCTTGCTGGCCCTTATCGGTGGTGGCAATCACCTTTTTCTGTCCGCCATCCTCTTCGATGCCCTCAACCTTCGCGCCTGTGATGATGTTGATACCGCGTTTGCTGAGAATACGTACCAGCAGACGACGTACCTCTTCATCCAGGGGAGCCATCACGTTCGGCAACATCTCAAGCACTGTAACCTTTGTCCCCAATGCGTTGAACATACACGCCAGTTCCATACCGATGATGCCACCACCAACACATACAAGACTTTCAGGTACCTTTGGCAAGTCCCAACACGTGTCGCTATTCATCACGTTGCGCCCATCAACTCCAGGCATCTGCGGAATAAAGGGCACCGAACCCGTTGCCAGGATAACTTTATCGGCACTAAACTGCTGCATTGTGCCATCGTTGCCTGTAACCGTCACATTGCGTGACGCATCGACACTACCCGTGCCATCGAAAACATCGACATTGTTCCCCTTCATCAACACGCCAACGCCGCTTGTCATGCGCTTGACAACCTTGTTTTTGAACGCAACGGCTTTGGTCATATCGAAGGTCGCCGGTTGTGGTAATGAAATGCCTAGCTCGCCCAGCGATTCCAGGTTATGCATCATCTCCGCGACGTGTAGCATCGCTTTCGAGGGAATACACCCGACGTTCAAACATGTGCCACCAAGATATTGCCTCTCAACGATGGCAACACTGGCTCCAAGCTGTGCGGCACGAATGGCGGCAACGTAGCCACCAGGTCCCGACCCAATAATCGCGACATTATAATGTGTACTTGCCATAAAAAACGTTTCTCCTGCATTCCGAAAAGATAATGTCTACTGTAGGGGTCTAATTCATTACACCCTTTTGGCATACTACATAGGAACAAGGGTGTAATGAATTAGACCCCTACAATATATCACATAATGGTCGGCCATATACCATGGGTTGGCTCCCAACCAAGAATAGTACGTGCCGCTTGATTGCTACAACGCCAGGATGAAGGGCATGGTTGTGAATAATCTTGCTCCGGTTGTGCCACGCCCACCATCTCGGCGAGACGACTCAGATACTCTCCACTACGAATTGGCTCATCGACAATAGTATAAATCGTGCCAGCTGGTGCCTGTACTAGTGCCTTACTTACCGCATCAGCCATGTCCGCCACATGAATCAGTGAAAGAAAGCTTGTACCATCACAAGGTATAGTACTCTTCCCATCACGTATTTTAGCCAGCAGAGCTTCTTGTCCCGTTTCTGGTCCTACGAACATTCCACCACGTAGAATACACCAGGCTAACTGTTCACGTGCCACATCGCGTACTAAATCCTCCATCTCTATCACAGGCCCATTAATAGCAGCTCGTTGTGGCGAAGCATCGAGTGGTGTGTTTTCATATATCCATTCGTCGCCTCCATCGGGATAAGCCATGATGATGCTTTGCTGAATATAACGTTTAACGCCCGTCGCGAGCGATGCTTGTAACAAACGTTGCGTTCCCTCCACCCGTAGTCGCGTATTCATATCCCACGCCCCCGGTGCCGACATATCGCTTGGTATCGCCGTCGCGATATGTACCGCCGCATCACACCCTTCTAACATCTCCAGTAAATGCGGCTCTATCCCCGCAGCAAGCAAATCCCCTTGCCATACCTCAATGCCTGCGCGTTGCAACGCCTCTACTTTTTTCTCAGAACGCGCAAGAGTACGAATTGTATGTCCCTCTTGTTGAAGTATCGGTAACAACGCCCTTCCAAGTACACCTGTGGAACCAGCAACAAAAATACGCATAGAAAGCATCCTTTCCTTCTAAGAAGATTGAGCTACCGATAAAAATGTACATTCGGAAATATGCATGTGTCAAGCGAACAAACACAGAACGGTATCCAAATACGGCAACGCCGTATTTGGATACCGTTCTGTGTTTGTTCGCTTACGCCGACTTTTCCGTCTCCTCCGTCGGCACTGTAAAATGAATTTCCAATGCCTTATTCACAAACTTAGCAACCGTGGCCTCTTGATTGGCAAGTATGCTCGGCAACGTGATATCACGTTTGAAATTCCCAACCTCGATAATCATTTCGTCACCACGCTTCGTCATCACAACCTTGTCCATCTCGACATGTGGCAACGGGAGGCGTAATACATAGGTATCGCCTTGTCGCGTTACCTCTTGTACCGCTCCACGATAAAAGACCTGCGTCGGGTCCTTTTCACCAAAAATGGTCTCGCCAAGTTTGCCCAACTCCTCGATACCCAGCACCTCACGCGAATAGTAGGGCGATTCCCAGATAGGCAGAGGCGCGAATGTCGAATGGATTTGCTGCCGTAATTTCTCCTGGGTCGCGTACATGTCTTGCATAAAACTGTCCTGGTAATTCCCAGGTTGCAGCACACGATTACACACAACACCATCAATCGGATAGCCAAAGAGCGCGAGATAGGTTTCGGCACGTAATGCCTCTTTAATCACCATCCGTTCGGGATTGACCACAGGCCGATACGAACTATAGTCGGGATCGCTCAATACCTCGCGTAGTGCCGTGACCCGTTCGCTCAAGTTATTAAGTGAGGTGAGTATATCCGTCGAATTTGACGGCATCAGTGCTTTAAGCAGTGGACGCGCGAGGTTAAGTGGGCCGCTCTGCATATTTGTGAAGCGGCTGGCATACCATTGAAACGTATCGGGCATACTGAGTAAACGCACAGTCTCGCCAGTTGGAGCTGCGTCGATGATCACAACATCAAAATTGCCCTCGCGTGCATTACGGTAAATGTTGATGAGGCTGAATATCTCGTCCATGCCAGGAATAAGTGCCAGTTCCTCAGCCATCACCGCATCCATACCACGTTTGCGTAGCACCTTGCTCATCGAATCCTGCACCTTGCTCCAGCCTCGGCGCATCTCGTCTAAGACATTGACCTCTTGCGCCCACAAATTCGTTGCCAGTTCTTGTGGTTCAGAGGTTAGTGGCTTTTGCAGACAATCGGCAAGGCTATGAGCCAAATCGGTGCTAACAACAAGTGTGCGCTTCCCAAGTGCCGCGGAACGCACTGCAGTGGCGGCTGAAACAGTAGTCTTCCCAACTCCACCTTTGCCAAGATACAGTATAATGCGCAAAGAGTTCAACGAACTCTTTGTTTGTGTGCCATTCGTCGTCATAACAGTCCTTACTAGATTACCATCTTCATTGTAGCAGTTTGTCGTAAGGACCACGTGTACGGCGTCCACAGCGCAATTCATTGCGCGAGATGCATATCGTCAGCTACAAATGAAGAAACATAGCCCATAAATCGATCTCGGACGGTGTACACGCGGTCCTTACGACAAACCATTACATTAATATTCATGAACTTCTGTAGGTAATTAATATCGTATTTTTGTGAGGTTCTGTGTCTATGTAACTAGAGCATCTGGATGAAACCTCATGTGCTATTTCAAACATGTACGTGTACAGTACCATTTTAGTTTTACCACACATAACTTTGCTGAACTACCACAAAAATGTTACCAGTATTTCCTCTTTCGTGCGTCTCCATACTATAAGTGTGTACGATAACTGGTGCATCTGCTAAGAAACGAGGAAGCGGTAGGGGCAGCAATTCATTGTGCCCACGGACGAGCGAAGCAGTCAGTGTCCGTTCTCTGGAGAGTTGCCGGATGCACCAATAATGCACATTCACGAAATAAGGTGGGAATACAACGGATGCCCGCAGAGGGCTACCCCACTCTACACAGTGGGCGTAGCCCACACGATCGTTATATAGTAGGGTAGCCCCTTGTGGGCGTCCGTGCGTCGATCCACGGTTGGTGTCCGTGTGTCTCCACCCTTGTGGGCGTCCGTATGTCCATATACAAAAACAATATTTTGAAATTGCATAAACGCGTTTACATAAGAACGTAATGCGACGAATAGGAGAGAGAAACATATGCGGCAGGATCAGGTAATGGAAGCCTACGACTACTGTCGAAAGGTGACAAAGCGAGCCTCGAAGACATTCTACTGGGGGTCTGTCTTCTTGCCGCAGCCTAAGCGACAGGCAGTTTGGGCCGTCTATGCCCTCTGTCGTATCGTTGACGACATTGTGGACGAAGAAATGAACCCCGATACTCCACGGGTAGGACATCTCAGTGGTTCTAGTACACCCAAACAAGAATTAGATTATTGGCGACACTCGCTTGAACTTGTCTTTCAGCATGGAGGAGCAGGTGATAATCTCGTACAACTTGCCTGGAGCGATTTGCTTGAACGCTATCCCGTACCACTCGAACCTGTGTTTGACCTTCTGGATGGCGTAGAAATGGACCTTACCATCAATCGTTACCAGACGTTTGAGGACCTGTATCTATACTGTTATCGTGTCGCTGGCACCGTTGGTTTGCTCACCAGTCCCATCTTTGGCTATCAAGACGAGACTGCTTTGCAACATGCTGTTGATCTCGGTGTTGCGCTACAACTGACCAACATTCTTCGTGACATCGGCGAGGACGCACGACGCAACCGTGTGTATTTGCCACAGGACGAAATGCAACGTTTTGGCTACACCGAAAATGACCTGATGAATGGTGTGGTGAACGATACCTTCTGCGAACTGCTGCGTTTCCAAATGGCACGCGCCAATAACTACTACCAGCGTTCGCTGCCAGGGATTTCTCTGCTCAGCCCCGATTCTCGGCTGGCGATACGACTCAGTGGAACGCTCTATAAAGGCATCCTGGACCGTATTCACCTCAACAACTACAACGTCTTCACCAAACGCGCTAGTGTGCCGCTCAAAACGAAATTAGCCGCGGCCTCGCAATACTGGTTTCTGCAACAATACGAGACACGCGTCAAAGACTTTCACAGCGTCTAAATAAAAAAGAAGTGTGAGTGTGCATCGGTCGGCTAGCCGACCGATGCACACTCACACTTCTTTTTTATTTACAACTCTATTTTATCGTTGAGAACGAGCAACTTGAGAAACTCAAGACGACGCACAATCTCTACGCGATCACTGCCACCATTTTGATACCACTGACGCAGCCACAGCAATGATACTATCTCATCTGAGGTGAAGCCGCGTTCTACCAATATATTCGTTTCAGTCGTAACGTCTACGATAACATCTGTTGTTAATTCAAGAGGCTGTGTATTCATTATCATATCCTTCCGCCTCGCCTTTCGTGAGGCGTTCCACCACTTCCTGCACCCACCGTTCCGCGTATCGCGACTCTTCATTCCGTCTGCGGTCTTTTCAGAAAGCTCTCTCTCCAATAGACGTTTGACTTAGTACACTTTCAAATATCAAGTTTCACCTGCACGCTTGCTCTGTCTCTTCCTCTGTCTATCTATACCCTACATGCAAAGTGTACGCGGTACTGGCTGCAATTACTATGATGTACATCACAGTTCATATGTGAAATAGATTGCGCTTCGCATCTTCTATCCATTGAAGATACTCATATGAACTCTCTGTTGCTATATACGTTTAACTTTCGCTCGTGGTTCCATTTGTTAACCATGATTTTGTCAAAAATAATGGGAATTACAGGAAAGAACGTAATCTCTCAACAAATTCTAAGTTTATTTCAAAAAAGGATGGAGGTGTTGTGCTGGTGGCATGCCACCAGCACAACACCTCCATCCTTTTTTGAAATGCTACATTAACTTCGCACAACAATATTGACCAAACGCCCTGGAATATAGATCACCTTTTGCACGGTGGAGTCACCAATAAACGGCGCAACTTTTGCATTGGTCAACGCCATTTTGCGTGCCTCATCCTCGCTAATACTCGCCGGAACCTCAATACGCTCACGCACCTTGCCGTTGACTTGTATCACCAACGTAAAAGTGCTATCCTGTGTCATTGCCTCATCATAAACGGGCCAATCCGTCGTGTGAATACTCGTTGTATGCCCTGTCTGATGCCACAGTTCCTCCGTAATATGCGGAGCCAGTGGTGCCAGCAGTTGCATCATCGTCTCCAATGCCTTACGGTAAGCCTCAGTACGTGCTACATGCTCGTTTTGCTGCTTGACCAGCACATTGTTTGCCTCCATCAGAGCCGCCAGTGCTGTATTGAAGCGGAAATGGCTGATGTCTTCCGTGACGCGCTTAATCGTCTTATGACGCAGTTGCTCAATGGCTTTACTCTCGGCAGTCTCTTTTGTATCGACATTGCCTTCGACCCATGCATCACTGACGACATTCCAGAACCGATTCAGGAAACGCCACACGCCTTCCAGGTTCTCAGCCTTGAATGAGCCACCCGCATCGAATGGGCCAATAAACATCATGTAGCAGCGTACCGCGTCCGCGCTGTACTTCGAGACATAGACATCAGGAGCCTCGACGTTGCCGCGCGACTTCGACATTTTTTGTCCATCAGACCCCAGGATCATCCCTTGATGAAACAACCTCGTAAATGGTTCGTCAAACGTCAGGTGTCCCATATCGCGCAATGCTTTTATGAAGAAGCGCGAGTACAGCAGATGCAGAATAGCATGTTCAACTCCACCTGTGTACTGATCGACGGGCAACCAGTGCTTCATCGCTTCAGGACTCCATGCCTGCTCGCTATTATGCGGATCAGCATAGCGCAGGTAGTACCACGATGAATCCATAAACGTATCCATCGTATCGACTTCGCGTGTCGCGGGTCCACCACACACAGGGCATGTTGTATGCAGGAAATCTTCCTCATAGCGCAGTGGTGACTCGCCCGTCGATTTGAACTGCACATGCTCAGGCAGGTGTACAGGCAATGCGTCTTCTGGTACTGGTACCGTGCCATCCTTTGAACAATAAATGATTGGAATGGGGGCACCCCAGTATCGCTGCCGACTAATCAGCCAATCACGCAGACGATACGTGACCATGTGCTTACCGATACCTTGTTCGTCAATATGCTGTGTGATACGCTGAATAGCCTCGCCATCTGGCGTACCATCGAAGGGACCAGAGTTGACCAGCACACCTCAGATTCTCTCTTGCCTCCTTCCACGTCGCCGGATCGCTTGGCTCCTCACCCTCTGCACGAATAACCTCGCGAATCTCGATACCAAACTTACGTGCAAACTCGAAGTCGCGCTGGTCATGAGCAGGGACGCCCATAATCGCACCAACGCCATAACCCATCAGCACATAGTCGGCAATCCAGACCGGAATCTTCTCACCGCTCAGTGGATTAGTCACATAGCCGCCCGTGAAGACGCCCGTCTTGTCTTTCTCGGTACTCATGCGCTCGATCTCAGTCATGCGCTGTGCCTGTTCAACATAGGCAGTAACGGCAGCTTGCTGGTCGGGCGTCGTCATCTTCTCAACCCATGGATGTTCAGGAGCCATCACAAAAAACGTCGCACCATAAATGGTATCAGGACGTGTCGTAAAGACTGGAATAGTCTCCTGTTTGCCATCAATCTCGGCACTGAAACGAATTTCCGCACCCTCGCTGCGACCAATCCAGTTTTGTTGCATCGTGATGGTCTTTTCGGGCCACTCGATGTTTTTGAAGTGCAACAGTTCCTCGGCATATGCAGAAATTTTCAGCAGCCACTGGTCAATCTCTTTGCGAATCACAACGGTCCCACAACGCTCACAGGTGCCATTTGCCAGCACCTGCTCGTTTGCCAGCGTCGTATTACAATTGGGGCACCAGTTCGCAGGTGCTTTCGTGCGATAGGCCAGCCCATGCTTATAAAATTGCAGGAACAGCCATTGTGTCCACTTATAATAATCCGGTAGGCAACTAACAATTTCACGCTCCCAGTCCCAACGCGCTCCCATTGCACGCAGTTGTTTGCGCATATTCTCGATATTGCTCAGCGTCCACTCACGTGCCTGGATACCGCGCTTAATCGCTGCATTCTCTGCTGGCAGCCCAAAAGCGTCAAAGCCCATCGGCTGCATCACATTATAGCCACGCATCGCCATAAAACGACCATATGTATCGGCGGACGAATAATGGTACCAGTGACCCATATGCAGATCACCCGAAGGATACGGCAACATCACCAGATTATAAAATTTAGGTTTGTACGAATTATCTGGCGCGTGATACACCTGCTCGGCTTCCCATCGCGCCTGCCACTTGCCCTCAATCTCTTTCGGATTGTACCTAGTACGTGTAATCATATTATATTTCCTTCCTTGTCAAGCATTGTTATCGCTCGCCGCCTTTGGCGGCGAGCGATAACAATGCTTGACAAACTATAACAAAAAAAGCCTTTCATCCGCATAGGGACGAAAGACTCTTCCGTGGTTCCACCCTGATTCATACCATGCACATCAGGATAGGCGTGGTGGACCTGAGGAGGCTCGAACTCCTGACCTCATCCATGCCATGGATGCGCTCTACCAACTGCGCTACAGGCCCATAAAAAATGGTTATCCTGTTATCGTGCGTGGTATGCTCTCATTTTACGCTGTAACGGGCGTCCCGACATATGCTAACCGCAAGCAACGAAAAAAGTATTCCATTCCTCACAGGTTTCACATACGCTGCTCACAGGCGAGTTCTGTTGTGTTCTCTACACGTATAGCCTTGCACCAAACGGCTACTCTCTGTTGTTATGTAGGAACGAGACATACTACTCCTGCTCGTTGCACTATGTTCTGTACCTATAACTATACCATACCTCTTTGCGATTTGCAAGGCATTTTGTGTCTTGCAAACGCAAAAAAGAAATGAGCGTAGGCTAGATACGGGTGGAGATAAGGAGGCTCGAACTCCTGACCTCGGCAGTGCGATTGCCGCGCTCTACCAACTGAGCTATATCCCCGTGAACAGGCACATGATACCATACTGGAGTAGTATTGTAAAGAGTGTGTTTTCATGCACGAGAAAGAGAAAATGCTATGCAACTGGAAGATTACTTCAACTTTTTAGCCGAGTAATTCATCTATGTGTGTCCATGTACACTCCGTAACGTTCACTATTCTTGTGTTAGTAGTATAGGGGAGATGTTACAAAATTGCAAGATACTCTTCCCCTATCCCCACAGAAAACCTTTAGCTGTTTTTAATGTGTTTACAATAATTTGTTTGCTATACTACAGCGAGTGTTATATCGATATGCAGGGAGGCATTGGACGTACTTATGAGGATATGTGTGCTGGACGAGGTCGCGGAAGTAGAAGATTTGTTGTGTGCCACGTTGCAATTGCGGCACCATCAACCTGTTACCTATCAAACACCGCTAGCGTGCTTGGAGGCATTGAGGCTTTCAACACAATGCTGTTGTAAGAATACCTTTGAACTACTGATTATCGGAGACCACCCCAAAACAAGCTTTTCATGGCGTCATGTGGTGGAGCAGGCACGTACTATCATACCCAATGTACCAATCCTGCTTATCTCGAACGCGGGCTACTATGAAACACTCACCATTGAATATCAACTCACGCCTCTAAAGGTCCTTGATGAACCATTTCGCCTCAAAGACTTCTACACGGTCATCGACGGCTTTACGATGTAAGACACCAGGAGGGCAGGACGAGAAGCCGACCCATGCAGGTATGGTCGGCTCCTCGTCCTGCCCTCCTGGTGTGATATACTAAGCTTATTTCCGCGTACATCCCTGTTCAGAAAGGAACATGTAACATACATGAGTGACGACCAACAGATTCAACAGAGTCTTCCACCAAACTATTTCTATCATAAAATGCCCAACGGTATAGAGTTGATCGGGCAATACATGCCCAGCCTTAGCTCGATCACCTTTGGTTTTCAACTAGAGGCCGCGGTTATCCACGAGCCAGAAGACAAGCAGGGACTCGCCCACCTCTTTGAATATATGTTGTTTCAAGGCACCAAAAAGAAAGATGCGCGTGCCCTCAATGAAGCATTCGAGTCGCTTGGGGCGCGTAAAGGGGCAGGAACCGGCATGGAGACCACGCAGGTGTGGTCGCAGATTGTCAACACCAAATTCGATGCAACGCTTGACCTGATTCATGAACTGTTGCTCACCCCCACATTTCCCAGGAGCGAACTCGATCAGACGCGTAACATCATTCTCCAGGAAATCCGCCGCCGTGATGATGAGCCGATGAGTCGCATCTTTGATATCGTGCGTGCCAACTTCTATAAAGGCACTCCACTGGCCCGTCTCGCATCCGGCACAGACGAAAGTGTACGCACGCTCCAACGTAAGGACTTGCAAGATTTCTGGCAGGAGCGTTACAAGCCCGACAACACACTCTTCTCCATCGCGGGCAAATTCGATTGGAATCATGTTGTGGACCGTATGCAGAGCTTGTTTGGGAACTGGGAAGGGCATATTGCACCCTCGCTGACACAGAATCCACACCCTACAACTAGTGTCTCCTTAGAGCATCAAGAGGGCAAGCAAGAGCACCTTGCCATGATGTTTCCTTTCCCCAATTATACCGACCCTGACTACTATGCCGGCATGATTATCAGCGAGGTGCTTGGTGGCAACATGGCCTCGCGTCTCTTTGTCGAAGTTCGTGAGAAGCGTGGACTCGTCTACGGTGTCTCCGCGAGTCTCGCTGGCAATAAGCATATCGGAGCCATGCGTATCTACGCAGGAACAACACCCGAACAAGGCCACGAATGTCTTGAAGTGATCGTCAACGAACTGCGTAAACTAGAGCAAGACGGTATCACCGTTGACGAACTGGAACGCGCCAAAGTGCAGTTGAAGAGCGAGACTATCATGCGTAGCGAGGGTTCTGGCGCACGCATGGGTGCCATCTCTCGTTCCTGGTGGTATGAGCACAGAATCAAGACGGTTCAGGAGATTAAAGAATCCATTGACTCGGTGACGCAAGAACAAGTCTTGAACGTCCTGCATCGCTATTCGCCCCTCAATCCACTCACCATTGCCGCCATTGGCCCATTAGAACGCGAAGCCCTGGTTGGAAATACCTTATAAAAGTGTTACACACATAAGGATGCAGCAACGTCTGCATCCTTATGTGTGTAACACTTTTATCTACCCGCCTCGAAGTTTATCAGCCAGTGTCCTTGCCCCCATGAAGTACTCAGCGCATAGCAACCTGCGGTAGGAAGATACAGTGGAATATCCCACGTCCCTATCGTTGGCACCTTGCTTGCACCCTCAAAACCCATTGGATGCTTTGCATCAATCAAGAGACGTTGACTATCCGTCGTGGTATATGGGCTATGCAAAAGCGGCGGCACAGAACCATAGATATTAAGTACATTTAAGCTGATCGTAGTAAGATACCTGTATCGTCCTACCAGATGTAAATGTACAACCCAGCCTTTCCACCCTTTCAGCGTTTTAAGCGTGAGCGTAGGTAAATGTATCGTCGTTGTTTGCGACCCTAGACCCGATAGCCAAACAGGAAAGTTGCCAATTTGCCGTCCTCGTCCCAATAATGTACCTGTTGGACAATATTGTGGCATTGCACTTGCATGTACAAGAAGCACATTATTCGCCCCTGCTGATACAAGATTCACTTCTATGCTATGTGGAGGGGGAGGCAGTGTATCCACACGCGTGAAACTTATTGTTTGTGATTGGGCAGCTGAACGCGGAAAAAGCGTGAACGGTATATGACCAAATAACGATATGCCGACGAGCAGTAAACACAGGGCGAATAGCACAAGACTGCTTAACAAACGTTTGTGGCGTGTCCGTTGCCATGCATTTTTCCCCAGCGTGAGAAGACGCACTTCCACAAGGTCTGGTTCCGTATGAGCCGCAAGTACGTCATCAGGTACATACGTCATGCGAATATCAAACTCGCACCCGTCGTCCTCGTCCTCTTCTTCCTCCAACATAGCATGTGGCACTACCTTGACACCAAAACGCTCTAAAAGGCCCTTCCCATACATCATGAAAGGGCGTGAATGTTCTTTATCTGGCTCAAGGTCGCTATACTGTATTATCTCATCATCAAACCGAAACCCATGCGAATCACCATCATTCGCGTGCATGACTTTCCCCTATCATGTATCAAACGGTCAGCATGTACCATCATACGTCTTTTTGCCTGACACGTCCAGAGTAATAGGACATTCTTTTCTTCGGTCTGCTACAAATGCAGTCCTGGCAGACTCTCTACCGCATCTTCTGTTCCTGTGCTATAAGCCGCTAAGAAGCGGTTCCACGTATCTTCACCGCCTATGTGGTAGACAGTGACACCTGCTATTTTGATGGGGAAAGGCGCGTCACCGACGAAGAGAATGCTAACCGCATGACCTCCCTGACGTATATGCGCAAGTATATCCACGAGACTCTCACTCATCGTCGTGGTGACAACAACCACTGTCGCTCCTGAAGGCAAATGTGAACGTTCGCTCTGCAATACCTCCTCGATAGGAGTCCCAAAGAAAGGCTGAATTCGGGCTAGCGTTTCCATAATGCGCTGACGCTGCGTATCATTGCTCGATGCCGACACACGGATACGACGGTTTTTACGTAAAGCCGCTACCTCTGCCTCTATGCGTTCGCTTTGGTTACGCGTTGCCTCTCCTGGCTCATCATCCGTGATACTATGCGTGTCATCTGGCCTATACATGCTACCATTGGCATACAGTCCAACGGCATATTTCTGGTCTAATGCCCACGCTGTGAGTGAAGCAGCGGCACAAATCGAGAGTTCTTGCAGTTCAGGATGCACACCATAATAATCGTCTCGTCGTGCTGCTGTGTTAACAAATAGCATAATGGTATAGGTTGTGCTCGCTTCATACACTTTGCTTTGCATGGAAAGTGTGCGTGCCGTAGCTTTCCAATCGACGCGCCGCAAACTATCACCATAAACGTAATCGCGCACACCCACGACACGTGACGGGTCTTCTAACAAACGACGTGGAGCGCGTCGGTCTCCAAATGGATATCGTGCTGGCAAACCAAAATTCGTTATCGGCACAATCAACGGGTAGACGAGCACAAACTGATACGTTGCTATCTCCGCTTCACGATTGGCAAAGCCAAATACATCACCACTTCGCAGCTTTGTTGGCCCAAAGGTATGCACACCGCGCGTGTTACAGCGTAATCTATAGTGGCGCGTCACGCGGTCATACCAGCGCAAACTAAACAGACAATCCAACGTGAAGACATTGCCCATGCCACGTGAACGTACTGTTTGATCCTGAACTTCTAATCCTCTTGGCACGACATCTTCGGTCTCCAACCATGGCACTGGCAATATCTTCGTATTCTCCACCACCAGTGAAAGCGTGATTTCTTCACCAAACAGCACATGTCGCGCACTGAGCGTTCGTCGATAAGAGACATTGCGTAAGCAGTACTGTGACCAGATATCTATCATCACGAGAATAGCTGTAAGTAGGAGGCCCACGACAACGAAAAGTGGCTGGCGAAAAAGAATACCGAGTATCAGCAGACCAACACCGAGGTAATACCAACGTCTGCTCAATGAGCGGTCCTCGCGGCTTTCCGCGTCTTGCTGCACCTCATACTCATTCTTTGTGCGGATAGCCGAACGCAACACGCGATTCATACCTGGAATAGTTGCCCGTTTTTGAAATTCGGGTCCTCTATATTCAGTGCTCATGATTCAACTGGGACCGCGACGGTACGCAATACATCGTCAATGATCTGTTCCATGACATCGCGATGCATCTGTGATTGACTGGTGGCAATCATACGATGCGCGAGAATAACACGCGCGAGTTTTTTTACATCGTCAGGCATTACGTAGTTGTGACCATGTATCGCAGCGTATGCCTGTGCTGCACGATAGAGCGCGAGCGTGCCACGCGGACTCACGCCCAATTCAACTGCGTTATGTGTGCGTGTTGCACGTACAATATCAACAATATAGCTCTCTACTCCTGGTTCCACACGGATGCTGCGAATACTCTTTTGCAATCCTTGTAGTGTCGTGGCATCGAGAACAGGCTGAAGTTCTTGCAGTGGTTGTTGTTCTTTGAAACGCTGGAGAATCAGACGTTCTTCCGACTGACTTGGATAATCCAGGCGTAAACGCATCAGGAAGCGGTCAAGCTGTGCCTCTGGCAGTGGAAATGTGCCCTCTAGCTCGATTGGATTCTGCGTCGCGATGACGATAAAGGGACGTGGCAGTGCTATCGTCTCGCGCTCGATACTCATCTGTCGCTCCTCCATCGCCTCAAGCAGTGCCGACTGTGTACGCGGCGTGGCACGATTAATCTCATCGGCAAGCACAATCTGAGCAAGCAAAGGTCCCGGACGAAACTCGAATTCGCCACGCTTCTGATTATAAAAGGTAATACCTGTGATATCCGAGGGCAAGAGGTCTGGCGTGAATTGAATACGTTGAAAGGAGCAGCCAAGCGATTTCGCCAATGCTTTTGCTAACGTCGTTTTGCCTATACCAGGAACATCTTCAAAAAGCACGTGTCCCTCGCACAGCAACGCGACCATCAGCAGGTCGATCACCTCTTCCTTCCCAACAATCACGCGCCCTACATTGTGGCGAATAGCACGCGTGGCCTCCTGAATCTTGCGTATCTCATCATTTTGCAGCATTGGATGGGTCCTTGCCTTTATAGAATGTAGAAGAACGTAGATGTAGTATAGAGCATGGGAATATACGGGTGCAATAGGCAAAACATCACGTTACATAGACAATTGTAGGGGTCTAATTCTATTACACCCTCGCGCCAATTAACCACATTCGAGGCTTGTTGTAACCTTTATCAATCCGTGTACAGCATCAATCGCAACAAGGGTGTAATAGAATTAGACCCCTACAATTGTGTATCAACAGGTGCTATAATCGTATCCATCACATCCTTTACCAATATATCTTCCAACGTATACCCATACAACACCTGTACATGCGGCCCAAGTGGTCTCCACAACGTTGGACTACTCGGCCCAAACAACGCAACAGTTGGTATCCCTAACATTGCCGCGAGATGCGTAATACCGGAATCATTGCCAAGATAGCCTTTACAATGCCGCAGATGTTCCGCGACTTCGACGAGTGGAGCGTTCACAACGATTTTCAGCAGTGTAGACGTGAGTGGGTTTCCAACGAGTTGTACAAGTGTGGAAAGTCGTTCCGTGTCTGCTGCTCCTGCCAGCAGCAAAACAGGTATGCTCTGTAGCCATAACGCCCTGATAATCTCTGAGAAATGTGTAACAGGCCAGCATTTGAAGGCACCACCACTACCAGCATGAATTGCCACGCCTTGCGCGTCGTTCAAAGGGCCAGGGGAAAATGCCTTTGAACGCTCCTGCTCAGTGAGCGTTATCCCTATTGTTTGTGCGAGATACGTTACTATGTGCAACCCACTTGCCTCGCTAGGACGACCCGGCGCAATAACGACATTCTGAACACCAGCACTGAAAAGATTGCGTTTGACCACCTCATCAGGGTCGCGTAGCCAACATATAACACGCTTCGTGCCTTGCAGAGTATCACGCAGAAATACAGAGCGAATGCCAACCTCTGAAAACAGTTCGCTCCACTCGACTGCCCCATAGTCAAAAACGGCATCAGCAAGCCCAAACAGAGACGCCAATGGCAAGACCGCCGGATTGCTCACAAATGTAATGTGCGTCTGCTCATAGCGTGTCTTGAGTGCACGTAAAAGGGGAAAAGTGAGAAGCGTATCGCCAATTGCGCCAGGACGAATAATCAGGACTCGTTTCATTCTACGAACTCAAACTTACTTGCGAGCCAAGAACAAAACTTCGACAACAATCGCGGCGGCGAGAATAATCAGACCTGTAAAAATATTCCAACTGCGTAAGGACAACAGCAGAAGATTGAGAATAACCGCAAGTGATAGGAGAAGTGCCTGACGCATTGCATGACTAATGGTCGCACGATAGATACGTGATGTAATCAATCGCAGACCAATGCCATAGGTAATTGGGGTCAGTGTACCCGTCAGCGCAACACCCAGTAACACGAACAGTAACGTGAACGCCATGATACCAGTTGGCGCCACAAAACGCGTGAAGAGTGCAACCGCGCTCCACGCCAGCAATGCAACAACGACCGATGAGTACAGTACAGACCGACCTGTCATAAAAAAATCCTCTCAAGTGTATTGTTGTGTCTGCTACTGTACCCCACATGTGGGGTACAGTAGCAGACACAACAATACACTTATCTCAACAAATTGAAGGGTTTATTGCCGTTGAGGGGAGCCTCGCTTCGCTTCTTACTCTCCTGAGTATCGGCATTGAAGTAAGTACGCCACATATCAGGCGCATCCTTGCTCTCACCACCATGGGGCGTATGACGAGTACGCACACGGCAGATGACAGGCGTATTGACACCTGCACCTGCGACAATCACCTGCCCCTTAGAGAGCGCGGGTAGGTTATTCAGCAAATCACGCCCTACCCCTTCAATGGCGGACGCAACACTCTTCTGGTCGATTTCGTTGACGATACGCATAATACACTGTGTCTGACATTGACTCAATACGTCGGCATCCAGTTTTCCCGGACGTTGGCTAATTAAGCCAACACCAATCCCAAATTTGCGTCCCTCAGCAAGGACTTGTTTGAGAATAGAGGTCGAGACAACATCCGTCCCACTTGGCGCGAAGTGATGCGCCTCTTCGAGCAAAATGAAGACAGGATAGGGTAAGTACATCTCACCTGAATGCACCTTGCCACGCTCAGTATCCATACGGGCAGTATTCAGCCGACGCAGTAGTGTGGCAACAATCACCTGTTGATCGCGCTCATCCACATCGTTAAGCTGTAACACCGTGCATTGTCCCGGCTTGAAGATTTCGGGCAAGTCAAGATGTTGCGTATCATCGAAGGTGAGGCTATCCTCAAAGCGTTGTCCTATGCGCCATTCGAGTGCGCGAACTGTGCTTGCGTCATCCCCTCCTTCGCTATTCTCATCATCTTTTTGCTTCGCGACGGACTTGATTGCTTTCTTCAAATCCGCCACACCCCACGGCGTGCCTCGCTTTTGATCCCTGACCTGACGCATTGCCTGACTCAGCAAGTACTGTTGCTTCTCGGTCATTTCCGTCAGTAAGTGGCGCATATCGCCCATGTTGAGTGACGAGATACGCACTTTGACTTGATCTTGCTTGTATACCTTGACCTGTGCCTGATAACCATTGCCGCGCCCTTCCGCTGGCTCATGAAAATGCGGCGAGTTCATAATGCGGTCTAGCGTTCCATACTCTCCGTGTGGATCGACAATTAACACACACGCTTTATTATGCGGTTGCATCAACTCTTCGATCACGACACTCGCGAGATAGCTTTTACCCGCACCCGTGCTTGCGATTATCGCAAGGTGTGTACTAACCACATCCTTCACCGACAATACAATGGGGACCGCTCCCTCCGCACGCGTGAGCAACGAGCCAATCGTCGCCGAACCATGCTGCTTGTCTTGCTTGCGACTCAATACCTCTGCGAGCATAACATTATCGGCAAGAAAAATTTGCTTGCCTGATTGCGGTGGAATCCACGGATTGATAAACGAACCTGTCGTATAGTCATAGTAGCCCATGATAGCAACATGCAGTTCAAATAACTCATTTGTGTGCGAATTATACCCCACCATTGCCGCCACCTCACTCGGTGCAATCTCTGGTTCGCCAAGAAACGTATCGGGATAGAGTTGTAGCGGTACACGCTTCAGGATGCGCCCCAGCACGCGGCGTAAAGGGGTGTGTCCGTTGAGTCCTGGTTGTTCCGGGTCCGGCAACTCATAATACACATACTCGCCGTTTTTGAGTTGCTGCTCATCGTCACGTGAGACAAAGGTATACTCATGAATAGTTTCACCCGGCCCTTTTGTGATGCCAACAGGCTTGCGAATAGGACGTGTGGCCGGTTGTGTAACGTGTGATTGTTGCATGATAAAAAATAAATCCTTCCCCTATCCCGTTGTCTCCACCTTGAGTCGCCAGGCAAAGTTGCGTTTCACAATCGAGAGTAGCGCGAGATTTTGTGGAAATAAACGCTCTAGTTGGTCAATGATACGCAGCGTTACCATTGGCAGAAGGCTATTTCGTTGCGAGATGATGTGTGGCAGATAGCCCATGTGTAAATAGGCATCCTCACGATAGGGCTGACTCGCGTCGCCAGGACTCAGTGGATCATTAAAAAAGTGAAAGGCACGCACATCTTCATTAGTCATAGTTTCGATCTCGCTATCGAGCTCCAGTGAGAGCAAAGGGACACCATGCATAGCGGACAAATATTCGGGTGTTTCACCGCGTAGTGTGCGTTGCTCGATCACACCTAAAATCAGAATATACGTAAGAATTGCCTTTTCAGAAATATAATCAGGCGAAAAAAGTTCAACTTGCGTTTCGTTTGATAGGCGTGGCCCAAGTGAACCAAACGCGGGATTTTGCAGAATAGTATCATATATAACGCCGACTGCATAGGTTGTGGGGTCTTTATTCTCATTCGTAAACGCATACAAATCGCTGTCAGCTTCAGGAGAACGCAAGGCTACACGTACAAAGCTTCCAAAGGCATAATCTGCTGGCCCAGGTCTTTCTTGTGCCTCGTGTGGTCCAAAAATTTGGCACACGTAGTTAACATGTGAATCCGATTTCACAATCTTTCCGATGATCATCGTGGCAACCTCTCCAAGGTATATTCTATACCCGCTCTCTCGTCGGCGTATTCTTTTTATCGTCTCCATTTACGGAAATAGAGTAGCACCATCGCAGAAAACAACAAGAGAACATACACCTTGCGGAATTATAACATAGCTGAGAGGAAATGCGAACTGTAGGGACCGATGTATCACGTCCTCGTTTGAGTGTCGAGAAGGGACAAGGACGTGATACATCGGTCCCTACAAGTTGCTGTGTAGTTGTACTTGCTTGTAGGGCGTGAAGAAGATATCATATTCTAGTCGAGAAATTTCCAGTTCGTGCCAAGAACTGGAAAATCATTTCTCTTGAATATTTATGCTTATGGAGGAGTATTTTTTATGTCTACGCTAGACCCATCCCAGGAGCGTGAAGGCGAAAAAGTACCACGCCGTCCACAAGAGGTGGATAAGTACGTGGACCATTTTCTCTCCCTCGTTTGTGATACTAGCCGCCGCTATATCCTTGAATTACTCTCGGTCCCAGATAAAGACAATAATGCTGTCTTGCCAGAGCATCGTTCAGGTGATATCGCCCGTGCCATAGGGCTTTCAGCCGCGACAACATCCGAGCATTTGCGCCAACTAGCACAAGCTGGACTCGTAACATCACGGCGTGAAGGCAACACCGTCTATTATCAGTTGCGTAATCATCTGCTCGTCAAAGCCTTTCAAGACCTGTTAGATGCTCTGGATGGCGACTTCTCGTTACGCTCACAAAACCCGTAATGTAAAAAGAACAAGCTCTATCTGTAAAAAAGAATCAGCATTACTACGCTCAAGCTAAAAACTGCTCGATGGTTTGTAGAAACTCATCAAGATCAAGTGGCTTGTTCATACCCTTGATGTTGCGTTTTTTTAGCTCTTTAATCGGTAATTGCGCACTAATCATGAGCGCTGGCACCTGTTCCAACTCTGTATTCCCATGTAACTCATCATATAACTCAATGCCGTTCATACGCGGCAACTGATAATCCAGGATGAAAAGATTTGGTTTGATGCCTTTGACGGTATTCAGTGCCTCATCTCCACTTTGTACCAATATGGCAATGAATGGCGTCTCTTGCGTAATCGCCTGCACCAATACCTCACCAATGTACATGTCGTCTTCTACTAAAAGTATCGTCTTGACTTGAGCATGAGCTTCTGGGCTAATTTGCTCATCACTTTGCGTCATACATCCACTCCAAAAATTTCGCTATACAATGTTTACCTCATCAATTTCGTCTATCGCCGAAATTGTTATATGTACTATAGCACGTCTTCCAATAGAAGGGAAGTGTAATTGAAATATTGCTAGTATACTCATCCTTATATATAATAGCGGTATCACTATATTTAAGAGAGGTGATAGCAAGAAACTCTTTCATGCTCAAATTGAAACAATGGATGTTATAGGTTATACTTAAAGGAGATACAAAAATGACCACGAAATATGAGCATTATTCTGTGTTTATCCAATGGAGTATTCCTGATAATGCCTATCTTGTTACGGTACCAGAACTTCCTGGTTTGATGACTCATGGTGCTACATATGAAGAGGCTATTCGCAATGCACAAGAAGTCATAGAAGTATGGATCGATGGCAGCGAGGAATGGGGACTATCAATACCTGAACCTCATGTAATTAAGGAATATATAGATGACGAACCTGTTCACTTCTCAGTCGCTTCCTGACCTTGATGATATGCTGCAATCCCTCTTACTCGTTGAAGAGGGCGAGCACGAGTTTGAATATGGCGCGGACGTAAAAGAATTGCGCCACCTCTTTTTTCCGGTGACGCGCCACAATATCTATTTCAATCACGCCTCCAGTGGCCCACTACCGAGTCCCGTTGCGCGTTCAATACACGAATATGTGGACGACTACCAGGATTTCGGGAGCATTCATAAAGCACGCTGGGAAGAGTATGAGCGTGGCGCCCATCGTCGCCTTGCCTCTCTCATTCATGCGCGCCCCGATCAAATCGCGCTCACTGCAAGTACGGGTGACAGTCTTACACATATCGCACAGGGCTTGCACTGGCAAGAAGGCGATACCATTCTCAGTGCCGAGGGCGAATTTCCCACGAACATCTATCCGTGGCTCAATCTACAAGCACAGGGCGTCAAACTGCATATCGTTCCCACGCGCAATGCTCGCCTCGTGCCAGAAGATGTTTTCCCGGCTATCGACGAACATACAAAACTGGTTAGCCTCAGTCTCGTCGAGTTCGCGACAGGCTACCGCAACGATATTGCAAACATTGCGACATACTGTCATGAGCGTGGTATTCTCTGTGGCATCGACGCGATGCAAGCGTTGGGTGCTATAGACATAGATGTACAGGCAATCGGCGTAGATTTTATGGCGGCGGCAGCCCATAAGTGGCTACTTGGCCCACAAACATGCGGTATTCTCTATATTGCCGACTCCTTACTTGCCACACTGGACACACCACGTCGTGGCTGGTTCAGCATGGAGCAACCCTTCGACTTTTCCAATTCTACGCAACCGCTTAAAAAAGGTGCTGGACGTTTCGAGTCTAGCAAGCCCAACAGTCTTGCTATCATCGGTGTCGATGCCGCGCTTGGCGTTTTCGAGAGCATCGACGGTGGTATGCAAGCGGTAGAGGCACGTATTCTCGGCCTCACGCAACATGCCATTGCCGGCCTGGAACGTCTTGGCTATCCCGTTGTCTCTCCACAGGGGCAAGGTGAACGGTCAGGTCTTGTCTGCTTCCATCCTCGGCTAGACCGACAAGAACAGACGGTTGAGCAAATTGTAGATATGCTGTCAGCCCGTCGTATCTATGTCGCGGCTCGTGGCGATGTCGTGCGTATCTCGCCCCACTTCTACAATACAATAGCGGAAATAGATGTGCTGCTCGAAACATTGGAAGAGCTATATACATAACCATTCGGTTATGTATATAATCACATCCTCTTACCAATAATCATAGATTTCTTGTGTATAAGCATGGTATCCTTGCTACAGAGCATAGCGCAAGCGGAAAATTCCCTGCTAATAGAGTAGTCCGGCTTTATACTACGAAAGGAACGCACATCATGACAAACGGTCAACAGTTTACAGACCTCACAACACAATGGGAGACCAATCCACGTTGGCAGGGCATCAAACGCCCCTATACTGCGGAGGATGTTCACCGCCTACGCGGTTCGGTGCAGATCGAGTATACATTGGCACGCCTCGGCGCCGAACGTTTATGGGATTTATTGCATAAGGAGCCGTATGTCGCGGCATTGGGCGCGTTGACCGGAAATCAAGCGGTACAGCAAGTCAAAGCTGGCTTACAAGCGATTTACTTGAGTGGCTGGCAGGTCGCGGCAGACGCGAACCTCGCGGGACAAATGTATCCTGACCAGAGCCTTTATCCCGCCAATAGTGTGCCAAGTGTGGTCAAGCGCATCAATCAAGCTTTGCAACGCGCCGACCAGATTCAGACCGCCGAGGGTAAGGGCGACACCTACTGGTATGCCCCAATTGTAGCGGATGCTGAAGCTGGCTTTGGCGGTCCACTCAACGTGTTCGAGATGATGAAGTCCATGATTGAGGCTGGCGCGGCTGGTGTCCATTTTGAGGACCAACTTTCCTCCGAGAAAAAATGTGGGCATATGGGCGGGAAAGTCCTCATTCCAACACAATCCGCGATTAAGCATCTCGTATCAGCCCGGCTTGCAGCCGACACGATGGGCGTCTCGACCCTTGTGATCGCACGAACCGACGCGAATGGTGCAAATCTTATCACAAGCGATATTGACCCAACCGACCACCGTTTTCTCACTGGTGAGCGTACCGCCGAGGGCTTTTTCCGCACACGACAAGGCATCGAAGCCGCCATCGCACGCGGCATCTCCTATGCACCCTACTGTGACCTCATCTGGTGCGAAACATCAGAGCCAAACCTGAAAGAGGCACAGCGTTTCGCCGACGAGGTACACGAGCAGTTCCCTGGCAAATTGCTGGCCTACAACTGTTCGCCATCGTTTAACTGGCGTAAAAAGCTTGACGAGGAAACCATCGCGCACTTCCAGCAGACGCTCGCCAGGATGGGCTATGCCTTCCAATTCATCACGCTCGCAGGCTTCCATGCACTGAACTACAGCATGTTTGACCTCGCACTGGGCTACAAACAGCACGGTATGACAGCCTACTCGAAACTCCAACAGGCCGAATTTGGCATGGAAGAGCGAGGCTATACCGCCACCAAACACCAGCGCGAAGTCGGTACAGGTTACTTCGACGAAGTAGCACAGGTCATCTCTGGCGGCACATCTTCCACAACCGCCCTCGCAGGTTCCACCGAGGAAGAGCAATTCCATTAAACCATTATTTGTCACATAATAAATCGTGACTTGTGAATACGAAGACGGCATCTGTAGGGGTCTAATTCATTACACCCTCGTGGCAATTGACCATGTCGGAGGAATGTTGAAATGTTTCATCAATCCTGCGAACATGATCAATTGCCACGAGGGTGTAATGAATTAGACCCCTACACGCGTTCATCTGCCGACATCAACATACCTTCTATATGACATAATAAATAAAAAGATGGTCGTCGTTTTTCAATGTTGAGAGGATGATATTATGACAAGTCCAACGCAGTATGCACAGGGGATTGAGGTTCATGCGCAGATTACGCCCGAATTTGCCGAGATATTGACGCCGGAGGCTATGAATTTTGTCGCGACACTCGCGCGTGCCTTTGAGGGCCGACGCGAGGAGTTACTTGCGAAACGCGAGCAACGGCAAGCCGAACTTGATGCGGGTAAGAAACCGGATTTCCTGCCGGAGACCGCACACATTCGACAAGGCACATGGACCGTTGCACCCATACCAGCCGATTTGCAAGACCGTCGCGTCGAGATTACAGGTCCCGTCGAGCGTAAGATGGTCATCAACGCCCTCAATTCTGGTGCCAAAATGTTTATGGCTGACTTCGAGGACTCACACGCCCCCACGTGGGATGCAACTATTGAAGGCCAGATCAATCTGCGCGATGCGATAGAAGGCACCATCACATTCAGCAGTCCAGAGGGCAAGGCGTACAAGCTCAATGACAAGGTTGCGACCCTGTTAGTGCGTCCGCGTGGCTGGCACCTCAATGAGAAGCATGTCCTCATTGACGGTAAGCCAATCTCCGGCGGTATCTTCGACTTTGGGCTGTATTTCTTTCATAACGCCAAACGCTTGCTCGCGAAGGGAAGCGGCCCCTACTTCTATCTCCCAAAATTAGAGGGACACCTTGAGGCGCGTCTATGGAATGATATCTTCGTCCTGGCACAACAAGAACTCGGCCTTCCCAATGGAACCATTCGCGCCACCGTCCTCATCGAGACCATCCTGGCGACGTTCGAGATGGATGAAATCCTCTATGAGTTGCGCGACCATTCTGCTGGCCTCAACTGTGGACGCTGGGACTACATTTTCAGTGCCATCAAAAAATTTCATCAGGACCCCAACTACATCCTGCCCGACCGTTCACAGGTGACGATGACCGTTCCTTTCATGCGCTCCTACTCACTGCTACTCATTCAAACCTGTCATAAACGCAACATTCACGCCATGGGCGGTATGGCGGCCCAAATTCCCATAAAGAACGATCCAAAGGCCAACGAAGAGGCTCTCGCTCGTGTACGTGCCGATAAGCATCGTGAAGCCACAGACGGACACGACGGGACATGGGTCGCCCATCCCGGTCTGGTTGCCATAGCCATGGCTGAGTTCGACGCCGTAATGAAGGGACCAAACCAGATTGACCGCAAGCGCGAAGATGTGCATGTCACGGCGGCTGACCTGATCGCTGTCCCACAGGGAACAATCACCGAAGCTGGTGTACGCAACAATATCAGCGTGAGCCTGCAATACATGGAGTCATGGTTGCGTGGCAATGGGTGTGTCCCAATCTTCAACTTGATGGAGGATGCGGCGACAACCGAGATTGCCCGTTCACAAATCTGGCAATGGCTGCACAATCCCAACGCCGTGCTGGACGATGGACGCAAACTAGACACCACCCTCTTTCATCGGTTGATGGCAGAGGAACTGGACAAGATTAAATCTTCTATCGGCGAGCAACAGTACGCAAATCGCAGGTTTCAAACTGCCGCGGAATTGATCGACAAAATCATCACAGACGATCAGTTCGTAGAATTCCTGACCTTGCCTGCGTATCAATACCTGAATTAAGAGCTAAGATGGCAAAAACGACGTGCATGATGTCAGAGGCAAAGCCTCTGACATCATGCACGTCGTTTTTGCCATCTTACACTGCATCTATCAGCAACATACTCTTTTGTTGTTCAAGCACCGCCAGAAACGCGCTAACAACCTGTGGATCGAACTGGCTCCCTGCACAACGCTGCAGTTCCGCCTTTGCCTCCTCGATTGGACGTGGTTCGCGATAGGCCCGTTGCGAGATCATCGCATCATAGGAGTCTACAACCGAGAGAATACGCGCTCCCAGTGGAATAGTATCTCCACTCAATTGTGCTGGGTAGCCTGTACCGTCCCAGCGTTCGTGATGCGCCACAACAATGTTAGAAAGCAGACGGAGAATCCCCCCCGTTTGCTCAAGTATCGTTCGTCCAATCTCTGGATGCGAACGCATGATTGCCCATTCATCGCTTGTCAATGGACCGGGCTTATGCAGAATCGCATCGGGGATACCAATTTTACCAATGTCATGCAATAGCGCAGCAAGCCGAATCAGGTGTACCTCTTCTTCACTACGACCAAGATAACGCGCTGTTTCCTCGGCAAGTTGTATCATACGCTGTGCATGGTCGTGTGTCCCTCCATCATGTGCGGAGGCTGCCGCGGTCAATGCTTGTATTGCCTCTACCTCACAGATACGACGATCCGAAGGAGACGGGTTTTCTTGCTCCATTGTGTCTTTTCCCAGGTCCGCGATACATACCCGATTGCGACCAGTCTTTTTCGCTCGGTACATCGCCTGATCCGCGCTCGTAATTAGCAACTCACGCGTTGTGCCATGTAATGAATATACGGCGACACCGATGCTCGTTGTCACAGGAATTGGTAGCGGTGCCTGTCCATCCTCTTGCCATAGACACGGCTCAGCGTTTATCGCAACCCGTAGACGTTCCGCGATCTGACTCGCCTCTTCAATATCGGTTTCAGCTAATAGGATGGCAAATTCTTCACCACCATAACGCCCTACAAGGTCTTGTGTCCGCAACGTTGTACGAAAGCGACGCCCAACCTCGCGCAGTATTGCATCTCCTGCCCGATGCCCCCATGTGTCATTGACACGCTTGAAATGGTCCAGATCGGTAAACAAAATCGCGCATGGTTGCTGTGTTCGTCGGCATTCCCCCACCATGTCATCAATCTTGCTCATCACCGCACGGTGATTGGGCAAACCTGTAATCGCATCTGTAACCGCCGCCTCTGCATGTTCGCGATAGAGAATGTTTACCTCCTCTAACAAGACCAACTGTTGCTCATACGACTCTTGCAGTTGTGTGCGTAGGTTCGCCTCCTGTGCATTCAGGCGTCGTTGCTCCTCAAGCGACGCTTGCACGCGTGGTAGCGCTGTAATAAACCAGCCAAATCCGATAGTGAGCGCAATCACGATAAGAATCATTATTGCCCAGGTTGTATCTGAAAAACGGTTGTGGAGCTGAGAATGTGCCAGCACCGACCAGACACCAACGAGGGACGCTCCAACCCCTATAACCCCCATACTTACTAAAAAGACACGCCGTTTCAATGCCATATCATGTTTACGTCTACTTTTACCCACAAGTGCAAACGTCGAAATGAACATCAACGATGAAGAACAGGCTAACAGAACAGAAGCTCCTACCTGGATACTATGGTATATATCTACATTTACGTCTTGCTGAATAGCAAGAACGAGTTTTATAGGTGTAGCGATGTGTGCTATCAGATATGGCACAACTACGAAAATGAAAAGCGCGAATGCGCTAGCGATAAGAGATTGTATGCTAATGCTTATAACTGGCACACCATAACGGTTGGTACGAGCCAATAATTGTGGCAGACGTTTTTCCTGTGCCAGTACGACAAGTAAACGTGCGTACAACAGCAAGGCTGTACTGATAATTGCAATTTGACCAAGCGCAAAAATGTTCGCGGTCTGCACCATCGCTGCTGAACCAAAAACGACTCCCATTGCCAACACTGGCGCGGTGAGCATGGAAGTCTGTGCGGCAGGCACAATAACCATGACTCCAAGTGTCCCCAAAAATAGGATACTACACGCGAGGATACTGCTCCACCACAGAAAACGTGTGAATGAAGCACTCCTTTTCTCCGCACTCACTTTTAACTCTTGACTGAAAAAAAGCGGTATGTGGATATTGAGCAGTGACATAATCGCTAAACCATAGGGCAACGTGTTGTTGTTGAGATGCTGTACGGGATGAGTGAATGTCGAGGTATGCCCACTGAGTAACCACCAGATGCCCACTCCACCAAGTAACAAGAAGATGGATAGATAGGGCAATGCGATTGCTGTGAGGATATAGCGCAGCCAGCCCATCGGAATACATGCTACTGCCATTGCGATGAGCAGTATCGTCACGATAAGCAGCCCTTGCTGTAACGGCGTCGAGAGGCTCCACAAAGAAGTACGAGCGAAGAAATGCATAAGTTCCGTATGGGCCTCTATTGCCGACGCCACAATCAGCACTCCAGGCCACCAGATACAGAAAGCCGTAAAAAATCCAGTCGTCCGTCCTTTTTCTGACTCGGCCCAGTGAAAAGGCGTCTCTTTGCCCACAAACCGTTTGGTCAACATACTGGTGACAACGATACGTGGCACGAGAAAAAACACAAATACCAGCAGCCAGTAGAGCAAGGTACTAGCTCCATTGGCTTGTATGCTAGAAACAGAGCCAAGCGAGACCGCAATCAACAGGGAGAAAATAGTAAGATCGCGTACACCTAGCACTTTTGGTAACGCCACATGTTCTGTCACCTGTGGAATCTGTTCTACGGGTGCATGAATTATAGAAGCCATTGCCTTCTCCTAACGTGAAAGATGCCGATGAGCATAATGTCGCCACTATTACTCATCGGCATCTTTCACGTTAGAATGTAATACACGTCGGATTATGTGTGTTGTTTGCTGCTCAGGACGACTAACAACACATACAACCCGACCGCCTATTACAATTCCAGGCTCTTCTCTTTGACAATGCCCGTCACACGCTCAATAAATTGTGTCAAGGGCATGGCTTTCAGGTCAACGTTCGTGCGCAACCGCACGGAAGCAGCTTCGGCGGCGGCCTCTTTATCGCCAACGACCAGCATGTACGGTATCTTCTGCATCTGCGCATCGCGTATTTTCGCGTTCATACGCTCACCTCGTCCATCGACTTCAGCCCGTATCCCCGCCGCTTTGAGCGTCTGCAATACCTTGTCTGCATACTCTTGGTGACGGTCGGCAATGGGGATAATCATCGCTTGCACTGGCGAGAGCCAGACCGGAAATGCGCCCGCGAAGTGCTCGATAATTAAGGCCAGGAAACGTTCCGTCGAACCCGTCACCGCACGGTGAATCATGACTGGACGATGGGCCAGTCCATCTTCACCAATATACTCAAGCTCAAAGTTCTCCGGCTGCACAAAGTCAAGCTGAATCGTCGGTCCTTGCCACTCACGACCAAGCGCGTCATGCACCAGGATATCTATCTTTGGCCCATAGAACGCAGCATCGCCTATGCCCACTTCATAGGCAATGCCTTTACTGTCAACGGCGTTCCGTAGCGTGCGCTCGGCCTCCTCCCATATCTCGTCACTCCCCACGTAGTCGCTCTTCTTCTGTGGGTCACGCAGCGAGAGACGCACCGAGTAATCAGCTAGCCCATACGTCTTGAAGACCTCTAATGTCAGGTTAAAAGCGTTGTCGAACTCTGCCTGGATCTGGTCTGGACGCATAAACACATGCGCGTCATCCTGTGTCAGGCTGCGCACACGCGCAAGACCCGTTAATGCCCCTGCTTTCTCATAGCGGTAAAGTGTCGCGAACTCCGCATAGCGCACAGGAAGTTCGCGATAGCTATGCATCTGCGCTTTATACATCAGAATGTGATGTGGACAGTTCATCGGCTTGAGCAAGTAGGCATCATCTTCCGTCTGCTCTTGCTCACCCTTCATGACCGGGAACATGTCCTCACGGTACGTGTACCAGTGCTTCGACGTTTTATACAGGCTCACTTTACCCAGATGTGATGTCCACACATGCTGGTAGCCATACTTCTCCTGCGTCGTCCGTACATACTCTTCCATCAAATGGCGTAACATTTCGCCCCGTGGCAGAAACAATGGCACACCTGCTGGTACCTCGTCGCTAAAGACAAACAATTTCAGTTCGCGCCCCAACTTGCGATGGTCGCGCTTCTGTGCCTCTTCGAGTCGCCACAGGTACTGCTCAAGTTCCTCCTGCGTGAACCATGCCGTACCATAAATGCGCTGCAACATCGGACGCCTCTCATCACCACGCCAGTAAGCACCAGCCACGCGCATCAGTTTGATTGGACCAATTTCACCCGTTGACGCCACATGTTGCCCTCGACACAGGTCCAGGAACGTGTTTTGCCGCTCCATGCCCACTTCCTCATCCGTCAGGTTTTCGATGAGCTCAACCTTGTACGGCTGATCCTTCTCATGAAAGTACTTGAGAGCCGTTTCACGCGGCCAACTATCGTGAATAAAGGGATAGTTACCTGCGATAATCCGCTTCATGCGCTGCTCGATATCGGGCAGGTCATCGGGCGTCAATGAACGTGGCAGGTCAAAGTCATAATAGAAGCCGTCCTCGATAGCTGGTCCAATGGCAAGTTTTGCCTCTGGAAATACCTCCAGCACCGCCTCCGCCATCACATGCGCGGCAGAGTGTCGCATACGCTGTATCGGCGTATAGTTGACTGCATTTTGCAGTTCCATCTCGACTGACATACGTTTCGCCTCCCTATTTCCTACAAAAATGACAATAAAAAAAGCCCTCTCATCCCCTTTGGGACGAAAAGGCGTGTAACGCGTGTTTCGTGGTTCCACCCAAATTCCGCTTCTCTCTCTACCAATTGCGCCGTACCGATAGGGTGTGCTAAAGCAGACCCATACAGGGATACGTACATTCTGTACGGGTCTGCTTTAGCACACCCTGAGAAGACGCTTGTGCAACCGTTAACGGGGTTGAGGCGTACACATTACTTGCTCTGTGCAGGCGCACGAGGGGTATTCTCTTCTTACCGCTAGGAGCACTTTCAGCCGCCGATGCTTCCTCTCTGAATATCGCTGGGAAGGAACATGTCTCATACAGGCCATATGAAATTTTTTGCTACCGCTATCATACCATAGAGCATGGGTAGTGTAAATAGGGTTTCCTGCTTCATAATATTACCCATATACTCTTTCCCTTGCATCTTTACTACACGAATAGAATGCTTTGACAAAGCTTATACAGGCGCAAACAAAGCATGGGCATGTGTACGCGATTATGATATGCTACAAAAGGCACTTCGCATGTAGGGTCTCCATTGGGTTTTGTATGAGAGACAACAAGGACCGGAGAAAACATATGTTGGTACAGGGGGGATTTATCGAAAAGCCTGATTTGGAGAGGTATTCTGATACACCTATGTTTAATACGAAGTCGGTGGTACAACAAACAGGCGTACCCGGACCCACACTTCGTGCATGGGAACGCCGCTACACCCTTCTTTCGCCAGAACGCGCCAACAATGCATACCGTTTGTACAGTGAGCGCGATGTTGTCATGATTCGCTGGCTCAAAGAGCGCGTCGATGCTGGTATGGCGATCAGTCAGGCCATTGCCCTCTTTCGTCACAAGCACAACGAAATATACCTTGCAAGTTCTATTTCACAGAACCCATCAAGGAAAGACAGCAATGATACTTTGTTGACCCCTCCTCTAACAGGCGAGATAGCAAGTACCCCCCATGTGATACCATTACAGAATAGGTCTACACCGTCCGAGTTTCCACCTGTCTATAATATGCGCCTTGTGCAAGAGCGTCTCGTGGAGGCATTCAATCAGCTTGATGAGTCCCTGGCAAGCTTGATTATGGGATCAGTGCTCGCGATTTATCCACTCGATCAAGTGTGTGAGGAATTAATCACACCGACCATGTGGCGCATTGGGCAACTCTGGGCTGATGGCACAGTTACCGTATCAGTGGAACATTTCGCGAGTAACTTTTTTCGTGCCTTGCTCTCAAACCTGTTGCATGTGACACCAATTACAACAAGCGCACCAACCGCTATCGTATGTTGTGCGCCTGGAGAGCCACATGAGTTAGCACCTCTCATGCTGGCACTTTTCTTGCGCCGTAGTGGAATACGTGTTGTCTATCTTGGACAAAACATCGAGGCCGAGGGGTTGTTACAAAGTGTGCGTAAAATTTCGCCAACGCTGCTCTGCATTTCCCTGACAATGCCAGCTTACCTGTCATCTCTGATAGATTTGGCGCATAAGCTGGCGGAAATGCCGCGCCCTCGTCCCATCTTTGCCTTTGGTGGACAGGTCTTCGCGTACAATTCGCACGTAATTCCACAAATCCCTGGTGTGTATCTCACCGGAGAACTCAACGCGATTGTTACCCAATTGCATACCCTGATAGTCGCATAGTAGGGACCGATGTATCACGTCCTTGTTAGTATGTAGAGAATAAAAGCTAGTGTTTACAACATCTTCCACACGCACAAAAAACTTTCCTAAATATGGCTTTGCTGGCTTAGCATTATGCCTTATTGCATGGGCCTGTTCATGGTTACGCATCGACCCGTTGTACCGTTATAGTTTTTTCCCGCTCTGGTTCGGCTACATTCTCTTTATGGATGCTCTCGTAGTGATGCGCCATAATGAGTCACTCTTGACGCGTATGCATCGGCGTTATATCCAACTGTTCGGTATTTCGAGTATCTTCTGGTGGACATTCGAGGCACTCAATACACCCGTCCAGAACTGGCATTATCGCATGGATCAGCCCTACACTCCCTTCGCCTACTTCCTGCTCGCCACCCTCAATTTCAGTACCGTCTTGCCCGCCGTTCTGGAAACCGCCGAATTTCTTTCCACCTTTGAACTCTGGCGTCCACGCTTGCCCGCATCCGAAGTCGGGCCACGTCTACCCTTGTGGCTAACACTTACCTTAATCGCGCTCGGCATCGCCTGCTTGATTCTGCCGTGGCTCTATCCCAACTATTGCTTCGTCCTCATCTGGCTCAGCGTCGTCCTCATCCTCGACCCCATCAACAATCTCGCGGGCCGAAAGTCCGCATTCGCCCATATCGCGGTGCGTGATTGGCATTTCTTCGTGTTGCCCCTTGCTGGCTTATGCTGTGGCTTTCTCTGGGAAATGTGGAATTACTACGCGTTGCCCAAATGGTACTACGTCATTCCCTATGTTGGCTTCTTCAAAATATTTGAGATGCCCATCCTCGGCTACACTGGCTATCTTCCCTTCGCTCTCGAACTCTTCGCCATGTACCAGTTCATCCTCTTCATCACCGGCCAGAAGAAAGATTACCTCGCAATTTAGCCGTGGAGCGTGAAAAAGCTGAGTACGCACAATGCGTACTCAGCTTTTTCACGCTCCACGGCTATCTTACCCTATGTTTTTTTCTCCACATGTCGATAGGATAGTGTAGTACCCCCACTGTAATACTCGTATTGTAGTACTAGTTTTGTCGCGTGGGATACTCTGGTACAATTACTTTCCAATAATTAAGAGGATAAAAAATATATGGTACGTCTGTTAGTCAAAGAGGTGGCAAAGCAAAAAGGCTTCAGTATGGGCCGCCTACAAAGGACTGCTGATATCTCCTATCGGACCGTGAAGCTTATCTATCAAGACCCATATAAAGATGTAACACTCAGCACTCTTGAAAAGATCGCGCACGCCCTCGACGTTCCTATACGCGATCTTATAGACGACACTTCCACAGGATAAAAGCTCCTCGCTGAAAGACCTTTTCTCGATGTGCCTGCCTATACGCGATCTCATAGACGGCACATTGTCTCCTTCCTCAGACGAAGCTTGACAATGAAGAACCGTAACCTTGCGCTATCCAGTCAACTTTTCATCTCTCTTCACTCTACCCTAAAAAACAAACGCGTTTATCCCACACCACATCACCCGACACACGGTAGGGGCAGCAATTCATTGCGCCCACGGACGAGCGAAGCAATGTCCGTTCCTACATATGTACCATATAACCAACCATCATAGAACGGTCTATCCTCGGAACCATATATACGCCGTACATGGTCCAATGATTGCAGCATCTAGGAAGAAACGGAACAGTAGGGACCGATTGATCGCGTCCTCGGCACGAGCGAAGCAATGTGCGCGTCCCCTTGTTACTTACAGTATATACAAATAATGTAAATGAACAAATTCAGGAGAATACGGCGGATTGCCACATCAAAACCACAGGCGAATCACCTCCACAATGTACTCATATTTACCATCTAAGCTCTGCCGCGAGGCACGCAGTGACGGACCTTTTGAGCAGCGTGCCTCGCATGGCTTAGGAAGAGGGATGAGCATGATTTTGACAAAAAAGGATACATTTTTCAGGGGTAAAATTGGCTCCAAAAAGCCGTGCCTCGCAAACCCTTGCGTGAACTGGCTTCTGGTGCTATACTACGAGGGTAGCAGTCTAAATGGTCTGTGGCGTCCGTGAGGAATTGAAACACAAATGCATAGTGCAAGTTCTTGAAACGGTGATAGCAGTCGTCTAAATGGTCTGTGGCGTCCGTGAGGAATTGAAACTGTGATATGCCAAGCATGTGTCATCGAAGAATTTGTCTAATCCGTACGGTCTAAATGGTCTGTGGCGTCCGTGAGGAATTGAAACATAACTGATTGCTACACGTCTAAATGGTCTGTGGCGTCCGTAGGAATTGAACAATGCCGGGTCGAGTCTAAATGGTCTGTGGCGTCCGTGAGGAATTGAAACAACAACGTATTACACTGCATGCTAATTGTGGCTCATGTCAAGGCAATGTCTAAATGGTCTGTGGCGTCCGTGAGGAATTGAAACAGTTATGCTCATGATTGCAATTGTCGCAAGAGCATGACGAATTTAGTCTAAATGGTCTGTGGCGTCCGTGAGGAATTGAAACTATCGAGTGCATTCTGTGCTAGTGCTTTCGACGTGATCCTGGCGTCTAAATGGTCTGTGGCGTCCGTGAGGAATTGAAACTGAGTCGATGGTCAGTGACGCTGATCATTTGCATGGGTCTAAATGGTCTGTGGCGTCCGTGAGGAATTGAAACTTTATCTCGCAGTAGTCATGCCGTCATTCACAAGAGGGGTCTAAATGGTCTGTGGCGTCCGTGAGGAATTGAAACAAACGTGATGACGCCAGAACTGTCTAAATGCTTGCGCCTAGCATTGGGTCTAAATGGTCTGTGGCGTCCGTGAGGAATTGAAACACCATTGTCTGCTTTGAGAACCTGTAGCATTACTGTGAAGTCTAAATGGTCTGTGGCGTCCGTGAGAGGGTCGGAAGTATTCTCCCTGTAGAATTTCAGGAAAGATCGGCTGGGCTTTTAGATCGGCCTGAAATTAATGTTATCACTACGCCTCTCCTACGCATCGGGCTAATAATTGTCGGGTGTATAGTCGCCTATTGGACTCATGTGGCAAAGCCACACCATTGTGGTCAGTATAGTAGTGACAGGGCTTGCCCCTGTCATGCCCCAACCCACCCATATGTGATCTCCTGTATCGGTCTTCCTATTAGCTTAGCCTCATCACGTCAGGCTTTTCGCCCCTGTCATGCTCCACCCATATGCGATCTCCAGTAACACCACCGTGCAACTCAACTGCAGTGACAGGGCTTGCCTTTAAATAAACCGAACGTTTCACAGAGACACCACGGACGCCCACAAGGGGCGACCCTACTATACTCCTATGCGTGCTCCGCGCCATAAGTACGTTGTATATAGTAGGGTCGCCACTGTGGGCGTCCCTCTGTGGGCGTCCGTGCATTCCTCGTGGGTGTCCGTGGTGTCTCTGTGACACATCCGTGTGTTCCTTGTGACACGTCCGTGCGTTCCCAAATTTCACCCAATTGCGCTTCTTGTAACCGTATTGGAACTTGCACCTGCCATGCTCTACACATCTATCCCCAAACCCCACAAAACAAAAAAATACCTTGATTTTCCACCCATTCATCGGGTATACTCACTACAGTAGCCTCATCTAGCCATCTTCCTCACTTCCTTCGTCCATTCCCCACCCAGGAGAAACCCATCATGAACCCAATCCCCCTCACAGCACTACTCTCCACCTATGACACTGACCAACCCGAAACACAATGGCTCATTCCCAACATGTTGCCCATTGGCCTCACAATCCTCTATGGGCCGCCTCGTATCGGCAAATCCTGGTTCACGCTCCATCTTGCCCTTTCCATTGCCCTCGGCGAATCCGTTCTTGGTCAACTCCCCACCACTCCGAACGACGTACTCTATCTCGGTCTACAGGACACACCTCAACAGATGTGCGCTCGCACACGTAAACTTCTTGCCACCCGACCCACACCCACCAACCTCACCTGGACCAATCAGTGGAACACCTCATCCTCCGATACCGACCCAATTCCCACCCTCGACCTCTGGCTCACCGAACATCCACACACTCACCTCCTCGTCATCGACTCACTCCAGCAACTCACTCCTACCCCTTCTAGCCTCTCCATTCAACAAGAACTCTTGCTTCTCCACCAACTCAAATCACTCGCCAACCATCATCGTATCGCCATTCTCATCACCAGCCAATATGCACCAAAACTCAACCGCACCATCCATAATGAATACCCACATGCCCACGCCCTCGCCAACGCCACCCTTGTACTCAAACCAGACCCAGGACAAACTGACGCCATCCTACTTGTGACTGGCACCGACCTTCCCGACCAGGAACTCTCCCTTCATCTCCCCACCGACACCATGTCCTGGACCCTCATCGGCCCCGCCAGTGACCACCGTCTTTCCCTGGCACGCCAGGACATCCTCGCCCTCCTACAAGAACACCGCGACGGCCCACTTCGCCCCAAAGAAGTTGCCGCCCTCCTTCACAAAGACGTGCGAGCCATCACCAAACTCCTCTTCGACATGAGCCATGCCTCCCAGATCCGTCTCCTCGGACGCGGACAATACATGACCATCAAAAGCAGCACCCCCACCTACATCCCACCATCCCTAACCCTCCCCACCCAATCCCACATTCTCAGTAATAACGGTAATATCAGTAATGATAGCAATCATTCTTTGATAGAGGCTGACATCGTAGGACCTTCCCTCCTTCATCGCAATTGCAACCGCCTACCCACGTTCTTTTAAGTGTATCTCGACGAAATACCTCCACCGTCACACAGAGATTTGTACTACCTCTGTGCGGATAGCGTGTTTTTCTCTATAATACGAGATATACTTAGATAGCAACGTGGTTGTTGTACCTAGAGGAGTGCTTGATGCGGTCGAGTGTTGCTGAACCCAATCGTTTGTCTCAACAAGAAGGCGTTCAACCTTCTGCTTACCCTATTCATACATCGAAATCTCAGCATGTAAAACGAACATCTACGCAATTGACGATGGCTCCTGCGGAAGGCTGGTTCGTGCTGTTCTTATTAGCCATCGCCGTCTATAGCGTGACCTTCTCTGTCATCGCCGCCAACTGGGTCGATCACAGTATCATCTTGCTGGGCAGTCCCATCGTTGGCTTGCTCACTGGACTCGTCGTCGCCAAAACGCCGCGTATGCCACAATCGCTTCTCCACCTCGGCGCCTGTCTGCTCGGTCACTGGCTCTCGGTCTGGCTCACAAGCGTTATCGCCTTCCACGTCTCCTGGCTCGTCCTGCTTGGCAGTTTGCGTGCAGTCATCACAGGAGGGCTTGGGGCCGCCACGATGCCTAACGGTGAGGTGATGGTATTCTTTTTTTATCTCTCCTTTCTCTGCTTCTTTCTTGGCTACTTCGGCAGTTGGCTCATCTATCGTGCTCATCTTCCGTGGCTTGTCGCCTTTGTCTACTGCTCTATTATGCTCGTCAATCTCAATTATGTAAAACAAGACCTGTTACCACTCTTCGTTGTACTTCTCTGTGCCTTGCTCTTGCTGATTGCACGCACCCATCTTACCGCTCAAATCATGCAATGGAGACGCGAAGGACTTCACACCGACCATGCATGGATGCGTGGTATCACCGCGCGTTGTATGCAGGTCGCATCCGTCTTGACACTCGCCGTCATTCTACTGGGTCCAGCCCTTCCCATTGTCGATCAATCGCAGAGCGGCAAGACATTCTGGGACCATCTCAATAATGCCTGGACCAATATTCTCAACGGACATGTCTCGCTGCAAAATCCCGGCTCAATCATACAATCCTATCAACCGCCTACAAACTTTTTCGGCGACCAATTGACCATTGCCGGTTCTGTCCACTTGCCAACGGGCGAAGTTCTCAACTACACCAGTTCTACCAAAGGTCCACAAAATCTTGAAGGTTTCACATATAACAACTTTGATGGTCATACATGGTCCTCGACCCTCAACGCCAACGGCAGCCATGGCTATTCCGCCAATACACCATTGTCCCAGGATGTAACGCGAGGTGACACTACCCAAATTCAGACGAATGTCACTATTGTGCAACCACCACAAAGCACCAGGCAATACATCTTCGGACCCGCGCAACCCGTTGCCTTTGATGTCGATACCGCCATTTATACTGATGGCGTATCCAACGGTGTGACCGATGGCACAACAATCACATGGACTCAGAAAAGTCCCTTGCTTGTCGGTGAGCGCTATCAAGTCACGTCGATTGTACCCCCAGCCGTCACCCAGGACTCACCATATTATAAAGATGTCCCGTTACCCGCCGACAATACCGACTTTTGGACTAAAAACAGTAACTATGCCGCCTTAGAAGCTGCCTATACGCAGTATCCAAAAGACCTTTCCGCCAACGAATTAACAACACTCAAACAATGGGTCAAAGGTGCGACAAACAGCTACACCGCCCTTTTAATGCTTGAAACGCATCTCAGCGATCAGAATCAGTTCATCTACTCGCTGGACAATGCCACGGTTCCGAGCAATGTCGATGCCGTCGATTGGCTGTTACAGACTCACAAAGGCTATTGCACCTATTATGCCAGCGCGATGAGCATCATGGCGCGTCAGTTAGGCATCCCCACGCGCGTGGTCAGTGGCTTTAGTCATGGACACTTCGATGCCCGTCGTAAGGTATGGGTCGTGCAAGGCGATGATGCTCATAGCTGGGTGCAAGCCTATCTTCCAACCTATGGCTGGGTCAGCTTTGACCCCACTCCCGGTTTCGCCCCTGCCATCGTCAAAAGCGCAAAACCAACACCACCGCCATCCATCACGCCAGTGCCAACAAAACCAGGTGCGACTGTGCCTCCTGCTAAGACACCGCCACCTATCCATCCTAAGAAACCTGTGCCACCGACATCGAAGACACCTTCATCGTCTTCCCCTCCAATCAATACATCGCTATTGATCGCTCTCTCTATGACGGTCTTAGGACTCTCGTTGCTCTTCTTTTTTGCTCGCGCTAAGTCGCTATTGGTGGCGTAGCCTGTATGCGAATAGTACTTTTATCGCAGGTATGTACTGGCGCATCTGTTATCTCGCACGCTTTCTCGGCCTCGGCCCCAAAGCATGGCAGACACCCTACGAGTACAGTCGCGTGTTAATTCGTCAGGTTCCACAAAGTGAAAGTACCCTCCGTCGCCTTACCGACCTCTTTGTCCGTGACCGTTGGGCTGCACCCTATCAAGCCCCGCATCCCGACGAATTGCAAGACGCCGAACAACTCTGGCCCACCATCTGGCAAACTATGGGCCAACTCTTCCTCCGCAAAATAAAAAAATAACCAAGTACACGACATGAGCAAGCCACACAGTGGCGATCAGTATAGCTAGTGACAGGCTTGCCCCTGTCATGTCCCCCTCTCCATTATCAAAAATCGCTTCTCCATTATCAAAAATCTATATTCACGGATGTATCAATGGACGTTACCACCCTCATTTACCCTCGTTTTGATACGTAGAATGGTAAAGGGAACATACTATCTATCATAAACAACGTGTGGAGGATGGGAGGATGAATGCAACACAAACAATTCCCTACTGATAGTCAAAGCGAAACGAGACGTGAAAGCGTCACCAACAAACCCCTTGCAACCTGTAGTTATGGCTGGAATCGTACATGCGTACTCTACCACAACCGTATTGATGTAGACGGAACTATATATGCACTCGATGATCTGGTGCATGTGCGCTCCATCTACCGGACCGTCATGAATATTCCCTCGTTACGCCTCGAATTGCGCTTCCGTACAAAGGACGTAGTTCTACGCGGTATTGCCGCGATAGAAGATGCCAAAAGCATTGTTGCGTATTTAGACACTTACTGTGCCGACATAACCCACGCAACCGCCCATGTACGCTGGAACCGTAACCGTCAAGAACCTGTGCGTGACCATATCCCAACAACCTTAACAACCGAAAGGCTAGAAAGCGTTTCTCACTCTTTACCCCCTCTTTCAAAAGAGGCCGGCACAAATGATAAAACTATCCAGGAACATGTACAAGCCACAACCTCACCCATCGAAGCCCCTGCCTGGTTACAGGACCTTGAGCAGCATGTCGTGTACACACGCGAGCAACAGCGTACAAAAACACATCGCTCGATACGTAAATATGGCTTTGATGTGCAAGAACTTGCCCAGCAGGTAGAAGCTGATACCCTTCCCTCTGTCGCCGTTCCAGTACGTCTGCTCCCTCAAGAAATCGCGCACTACTGCACCGACGCCACCCTCGCCAGCGAAATACCTGTCGCCTTGCAAAGTCAGCAAACACGCTCCACCTATATCGCGACAGACCACGGCAGACTCATTCTCACTGGGAGACGCATGATTTATATAGGCAGAACAGGCCAGATTGTCCTGGATTACACACGACTTACGCACGTATCGCGTTTACGCAACGCTATCGTCTTCTCCGCCGATCACTGGTCGAAACGCCATGTCTTTGAAATGAAACGTCCGCTTGAATGTGCCCTCTATCTCGATAAGGTCTTGCGTCAATTCCAGCGTCAGTCCGCTCAACAAGCAGCACATGTTACGCAACAATCAAGCTATGAACCTACACTACAGCATACTCGCACAACACAGCCAAGATACGCTGCCCACGGCAGGCAAACAACGCGTATACAACCCAATAGACATGTCGTTGAACTGGAAGATATCGAAACGCTTCCCCTCTCGTTGCTCAACCGTTCAGTAGAGGTGATCGAATGATAGACACACTTATGGCTTTATGGAATCAAGACCGCCGAAAAAGAGCTGGACAGGTCATCCTCACTTTTTTGCTCATGTGTATCGGTATATCCCTACTTTTTGTTATAACAAATAAGTCAGCATTGTCCCAGCAACAGTCCCAACAAGCCTCTGTCAGGCAGACGAACCCCACTGTTCCTACTTTTGGGAACACCGTCGTACCCGATTTAACACCCGCTGTAAGCGTTGTTGTTGGCACACAACTGACCCCAGGAGTTATAAAACCGCAATCAACGCCAGCAGGCACCTCGACACAGCCAACACCAATTTCTACAACGACAACACAACCTTGTGTCACGACCCCCTCTAATACGACGGGCCAAACGTCTTCATTGTACGCGAACGCTTTCGTACAACAAAACCTGTCCCCTACCATAACGCACCATCAAGAAAATGGGACGCCTACTGTACCTCTAAAACACTTTGATGGTGGTGGTGGGGGTGGGCCTGTTGGTACACCTGCGCTCCCCACTCCAACACCAATTTCACAGGCTACTCCGTCTTCCGGCTCCGTTCCCACCTGGGTCCCGAATTGCACCACAAGTAATAATCTTGGCATTATAGCTAGGAGCAATGTTCTGCCCGTACTCCTACAAAACATCTGGCTGATTTTAGGCGGTTCTCTCCTGGGAACCATCATCTTCTATACAATGCTCTTTACCATTAGAAGGCGTATGCGTGTAAATAAACATCTCAACAAAAAGGTATCATAGCCATGCTATGATACCTTTTTGTTGAGATGTTTATTTACACTATTTTTCCTACTGCCAGCACCTTTCCTTGTGGGGCGTTCGGAGTTGCCGTTGGGCCTTTTTCCAAACTGACCGCAACCGCGTTGTTGCCCCTCACGTTGCCGGGAATGCTGATCGTTGCCGTTCCATCCGCTTGCGGAATAAGTAAACCAACACTCTTCGTCTGCGTTCCCTCAATTACCCAGCCCTGATAGACTTGCTGGGCTTGCAGTGCGGGCAGTCCACGGACAGTCATAACCGTTACGTTAATACCCTTGCCAGAGATGTATTCCGCCTCTCCCGTCGCCCCCGGTGCATTCTTCGTGCCAGTAAGCGCATAGGTTGTCGTCATGACCGCATTTGATTGTAGGCTTGCAACCTGATGTTGCAACGAAACTGTGTTCGCTTGTAAACTTGCAACCTGATGTTGCAACGAAAAGCCCCACGTCGCGAGACCTCCTGAAAGTACCAGGAAGAGCACTGCCGCTGCCGCTACCACTGGCATTGCCCAACGTTGAGTCGCTGCCGCTCGACGACGTATAGGCGTCGGCATCGGTGTTGTCGGTCTTTGCTGCTCAGGCATTCGTGGTGGCAATGCTCGTAGTGGGCGCACGGCTGGCACGCTTTGTGTCGATCGCGAAGTTGTATCGGCAACTGCCTGTACTGCTGATAGAATACGTCCCTTTAATTGAGGGGCAGGTTCTACCTGTGGCACGGCGAGTGGTAGAAAATCTACAGTTGCACGCATCTCTTGTAAGAGCTGTGTACAATGTGGACATTGAGCGAAATGAGCCTCCGCCGCCTCCCGTTCTTCGGGTGTAACAGCATCGAGCACATACGCACCCAATAGCTCTTCTAATTCGGTACAGGTCATAGTGGACGCTCCATTCTTTCTTCTTAAATTTTACTACGCTCGATAGCTGAGAATGGATTACAGGTTCTCATCATATTTTAAGCTTTTTAGAATATATAAACAACGATATAGCTTTTCTTTCTTTAGACACAACCTATCACCGCATCTATAAAGATGTGGCCCTGTGCCATCTATACTAGCACACATGGGAAGAGGGAGGCGAAAAATAGTACTCTTTCTCTCTTTTCGCATATACTGAACAGAAGTCCTTTTGTGACAAGCTAAATTCCTAAAAGAGGAGAACCATCATGATACGGGCGCGACTCCGCGATCTCGGCCTATCCATTGGATACCTTCCCACTGGACCCTATAACGCCATTACCGATGTACCGGGAGTGCTTGTCGGACATCGCACCATCATTCACGACACTCCACATGTAGCTCGTACTGGCGTCACCATGATTGTGCCACGCGATGGGACTATCTGGTCTGACCATGCCTTTGCAGGTGCATTTTCCTTCAATGGCTGTGGTGAAATGACAGGCTTGGCCTGGGTAGATGAATCTGGTATGATGCATACACCAATCGGTATCACCAATACCAATAGCGTTGGCGTTGTGCGCGATGCTATCGCCGCCTATCCCACAGAGCAAGCGCAACAGGGACATGCTCTTTCCTCAATCGCGAGTAGTTGGGATGGCTCTCTACCTATCGCCGCCGAGACATGGGATGGCTGGCTCAATGACATTGTCACCTTTCAAGTTACAAAAGTGCATGCCCTTGAAGCTTTAACTGTCGCCAAAAGCGGACCTGTTGCGGAAGGCAATGTTGGCGGGGGCACAGGCATGATATGCCACGAGTTCAAAGGGGGCATCGGTACATCTTCACGCCTTATTGACTCTCCGAGTGGTCGCTATACCGTTGGTGTGCTTGTGCAAACAAACTATGGCTCTCGCTCACTTTTACGTGTCGATGGCGTACCCGTTGGCCGTGAGCTTGGTTTTGAACGCGTACCGAGTCCGTGGCTTGAGAAAACCTCTGACGGTTCAATCATTGTCGTCATCGCCACTGACGCTCCACTTTTGCCCATCCAGTGTAAACGCCTTGCTAAACGCGCGACTGTGGGCTTAGCTCGCGTCGGTGGTGTCGGAGCTAACGGTAGTGGCGATATTTTCCTGGCCTTCGCCACTGGCAATCATCTTCCCGTTCCTGTTACCGCACCTTATGACCTCAGGATGATTCCCCACGACCATCTTGACAGCTTCTTTGAAGGGGTAGCGGAAGCCGTAGAAGAGGCTATTCTCAATGCACTGACCTCAGCCGAAACGATGGTTGGTTGGCAAGGTCACACCGCCTATGCGTTGCCACTTGATGACCTGCAACGTATAATGAAAAAATATAGACCATAAACAGGGAGCACAAACATGAAAAAATTAGCACTCATCGTCTGGGGTGGTTGGGAAGGCCATGAGCCAGAACAGGGCGCGAACCTCTTCGCCCCATTCTTGCGTGAACATGATTATGATGTCGAGGTCTCACATACCCTGGACGCCTACCTTGACGAAGCCAAATTGTCTTCCGTTGACATAATTATCCCTATCTGGACAATGGATACCATCACACCTGAACAAGAAAAAGGACTGCTCAACGCCGTCAAAAACGGCACTGGTATCGCTGGTTGGCATGGCTGTATGGCAGACTCGTTCCGCACTAGCACCGAATATCAGTTCATGGTCGGTGGTCAATGGGTCGCGCACCCTGGCAACATCATCGACTACGAAGTGCATTTCACAAATACCAATGATCCTATCACCGCAGGGTTACACGATTTCCACATGCACTCCGAACAATACTACATGCATGTTGACCCTCTCAACGAAGTGCTGGCAACAACAACGTTTAGTGGTGAATACGCACCGTGGATTGCAGGGTGCGTCATGCCCGTTGTATGGAAAAAACGTTGGGGACAGGGACGCGTCTTCTACTCTTCACTGGGCCATGTAAGACGCGACTTCGATGTGCCAGAAACTCTCGAAATCATGAAGCGTGGCATCCTCTGGGCCAGCAAGTAATAAATCGAATAATTGATGTATCGTTAAACAATCCAGCGTTGGTAAACAATCCAGCGTTGGTAAACAATACGGCGTTGGTGAACAATCCGACGTCGGTAGGGGCAGCAATTCATTGCGCCCACGGACGAGCGAAGCAATGTCCGTTCTCAGTTGCATCAATTGTTTGCTATAGATAGGAATATATGAGTAATAAGCAAGCAACATTCAGTAACCCGTTGTGGACAAGAAATTTTCCCGACCCCTTTGTCCTCAAAGTGTGTGGGCGTTACTATGCCTATGCGACTGATTCCGAAGAGAAACCAACGCAAGGCACGCCCGTATTTCCTATCCTCACAAGTACCGATCTTGTCTCCTGGCACGAAGTAGGCAAAGCAATGTCCGCGCTTGGGTCCCCATATTATCTCTATTGGGCACCAGAAGTGACGATATGTAATGGTCAGTTCTTCCTATACTATGCGGTTCATAATGCCGAAGAGTTTGCTGCCAGTATTCGTGTTGCGGTTGCCGACTCTCCAGAAGGACCCTTTATTGATAGTGGACATGAACTCACACGTTCGCAAACTTCCTGGGCCATCGATCCACATGTATTTCGCGATCAGGATGGTCAATCATATCTCTACATGACGATTGAGTACCTGGACTCCTCTACTGGCTTCGTAGGGAGCGGCAATGCCGTTGATCGACTCCTCGATCCCTTCACGTTAGAGGGCAAGCTTACACGTGTCACTCCGCCCAGTCAGGCATGGCAACTCTACGAGGCACAGCGTTCAACCAAAGGCGGCATTGATTGGTATACCGTGGAGGGACCAACCGTCTTACAGCATCGCCGAAAATACTACGAAATGTTTTCTGGCGGCTGTTACTATCGCGACAACTACGCCATTAGTTACGCGACCTCGGATGTACCAAGAGGTCCCAATGGCCTACATGATACGTCATGGCAGGATTGGCAGGGGAGAACAGGACATGCTTTTTTAGTGCAAGGCAACCAGCATGTACTCAGTCCAGGCCACAACTCGCTTGTACTGAGTCCCAATAACACGGAACAATATATCGCGTATCATGCCCTGCAATCGAATATGCTTGACCGTTACGCCTACCTCGACCGTCTTTTCTGGCATGGCGATGAGATGTGGACGAATGCACCAACATATACACCTCAACCCGCTCCTGCCATGCCACGTATCCGTGAACTCTTCGACGTGCACTGTACTCAACACTGCATGGCAGCATCATGGGGGCGACTGGAATGTTTCGCAAGGAGCGGTCATACAGTCAGACGCAGCCACTGTGTCCGCAACACTTGTTCAGCAACAGCCTTTACATGATGACTGGTTGCTTGAGGTCAATCTGCGTTTACTAGCAGGAAACGGTGCCTATGGCATTTTATTTCAGGACACCAACGCATCATACTGCCTCACGATTGCCTCTAATGCACAACTCACATGGACAGATGTACAGAAGACTCGCCCAACACAAACGGTATCTCTACCTGACGACACTGCACTGCAAGCATGGCACCAACTTATCATGACCGTATCCGGCTCAGTATTTTCTGTACAATTTGACGGTATACACATAATGGAAGGCGTGTTAACCGATAAGCCTCATACATTTGCTTTGTTCACAGAGCGTTGTAGTGCGGCCTTTATTGCTATTAGCCTGACCGACCATTTCCGTGATGAATTTCTGAATGATGCCTATACCCCTACTCTCCTGGGATGGCATACAGAAACGGAAGGCTCAACATCTTTCAGAGACAATGCTACAGATTGGCATATCCGAGATGGAGCAATAGAGCAAGGAAATTCAACACCCGGAACGCACATCCTGCTTAAAGGCTTTTCCTATGAGTCTTGTGAATGTGGCGCGACCATGAAATTGAACATGTCTGATGAGGCAGCCGCTCTCGGCCTCGTGCTATGGCTAAACGAGACAGACAAACGCTTTTTCTGGCTGACGCAGGATGCACCAAAAGACAGCGCACTCGTTATTGAAAGCTTTGGAACGCTTGCCAGCGAAACACTCATGCAGAAATTGCCCAAAACCTTTAATCTGCACGACTGGCATACGCTCCGCCTTACCTACCAGAACGATGTCCTGACGCTCTTCCTCGACGGACCAGAGCTTTTAACGTTTGCTCTCCCTGCTAACGCTTACAAAATCGGGCTGGCGACCAGAAACGCGAGTGCAGCATTTACAAGCGTTTGGCAAACGGGCTGTTAAAACCGATGAGATTATGTTATACTGAATAGAGTAGCAGACAGGCAAATACCTAAAAAATGAGAAAACTCGATCACTTACAAACTATGGCTTTGACCTATGAAGAAATTGTGCAAGGTGAAAGACCGTGGACAGCATTGGGCAATTTTATGAACGATTGGTTTGAGTATGCTAAGGATAAGCGTCCTCAACTTGTTGCGGACCCAATTGTTCTTCCGCAACATCTACTGCGGCAACCGCATGTTTGCTAATAAATACGAGCTTGTGGAGGAGTACCGTCGCCTCTTTCCACGAACCCCCAGCCTTCCCTAATCTTATGCAGTGATTACCCTTCAATGATTACGTGCTATGATACTATGTATCATCGTCTCCTAAAACCAGAAACTTTTTAACTGCATCCTTAGTGTAAGGAATGAACACGCATTCTTTATACACCACTCACCGAAAGAGGTACATGTGCATGAGAACAATCACAATTGAAGAACATTTTCTTGCCGACGGTTTCAGAGAAAGAATGAATAAGAATAATCAGGCTGGCGGATTGAGTGCCGCAATACAGGCCACGCTGAGCGATCTTGGCTCTACCCGTTTACAAGATATGGATGCAAATGGTATTGATCTCCAGATTATTTCTCATAATACGTTCAACATTGCGTCGCTCTCTGCTCAGGAAAACATCGAGCTAACACGGGCCGCCAATGATCAATTGGCAGAAGCAGTTGCGGCCCATCCCGACCGCTATGCTGGCTTTGCTATCTTGCCAATGAATGATCCAGTTGTCGCTGTCGCCGAACTAGAGAGGGCCATCTGCTCTCTTGGCTTTAAAGCTGTCATGATTCATGGCACGACGAATGGCCTCTTCCTGGATGACCCTTCCTTCTTACCCATTTTGGAGAAAGCAGTTGCCTTGAACGTTCCTGTGTATCTTCATCCTGCCGAGCCACCTCCTGCTGTTCGGAATGCCTATTATACTGGCTTCGATCCGGCTGTGAACTTCTTTTTATCAACGTCTAGCTGGGGTTGGCACTCCGAGACTGCTATTCACTCACTCCGCTTGATTCTCTCTGGCGTGTTTGATCGCCTACCCACCTTACAGATCATCATTGGGCATATGGGAGAAATGATTCCTTTCATGCTTGACCGTATCAATAACACGCTCGCACCTGCCGCAAAAAATTTGCAACGTCCTCTGCCCGAATACTTTTTGCAGAACTTTTTTATCACGACCAGTGGCTTCTTTACTGACCCTCCTCTTCTGCTTGCCTTACAAGTCATGGGAGCAGACCGTATCATTTTCTCCGTTGACTATCCCTACAGTACGAACAAGCAAGGACGTACATTTCTGGATAACGCATCTATCAGCCCTGCTGATAAAGAAAAAATTGCTCATCTGAATGTCGAACGTCTCTTGCGCCTATAGCCTTGTGTTGCTATGTGTTGTGCGTTGTCAGAGTCAGCGTTGTGGTCAAATCACTGCTAATTCGTTTCAAGTGAGGAACTAACGCTTCTGTCCTTGTCTCATCAAGTCTGCTGGCAGGACCGGAAATGCTGATCGCGGCTATGACTCTTTTCCCCGCACCATAAATAGGTACAGAGACGCAACGAACGCCCTCTTCCTGTTCGCCATTATCAAGGGCATAGCCTTTCTCTCGAATATGTGCAAGTTCTTTCCGCAATTGAGCTGGCTGGGTAATAGTTCTCTCTGTATACGCTGGTAAACCTGTGCTTGCGATAATCGTGTTCGCGACACTTTCAGGTTGAAATGCTAATAGCACTTTGCCACAACCAGTATTATGCAAAGGAACTCTGTTTCCAAGTTCGGTGAACATACGAACCATGCGTGTCGATTGCGCCTGCGCAACGTATACCGCTTTATCGTACTCCATGATGGCTATGTTCGCCGTTTCACCACTTATCTCCACAAGCTCTTGCAAAAATGGTGTGGCGAGTTCGTTCCAATCAGGTATTTGCGTTGTGCTATTGACCATCATATGGAAAGCAGGACCGAGTGCATAGCGTCTCGTGCGACTATCACGTATAACATAATTGCGAGCCATCAATGTTTTGAGGAGTCGATGTATCGTAGCAACGGGTAGTCCCGTAGCCACACTCAACTCGCTAATGCCCATCCAACCCACACCACGAGCCAGACACTCTAACAAGTCGAGGGCGCGTTCAATAGACTGCACCCCATTCATGACAATCGTGTCTACCTTGTCACTGGAACTTTCCTGCATAGACTTCTACTTTCCATAATATGAAAAACCCTTATTCAAAGTATAGCATATTAGAGAAAGGATGGTTATTGGGTAGGGACCGATTAGGCAGATGAACAGTTGCTAGGGTCCGCTTTAGCGCACCCAACCTCGGCGCATCATCAGTCCTTACAAATTTACGCGTAATACACGAAGCATTCGTTCTGTCGCATCTGCTGCAAGCGTTGCGGCATGTTCCATTGCGTAGGGTAGCGTCATGGGGCCATAGGGAAGTACACTTATACCATCCACACCTAGTTCATAAACCTTTTTATAGCCACTTCCCAGACCACCGGCGAGTGCCAGCACAGGCGAACCATAGCGTTTCGCAAGTGTCGCGACGGCTCCCACGCTTTTACCATACGCTGTTTGCTCGTCTATCTGCCCTTCGGCGGTAATCACGAAGTCTGCCTCTCGGACATATGTTTCGAGATTGACCGCTTCCAAAACAAGTTGCGCCCCCGGTCGGAGTGTTGCATGTAGGAAGGCAATCATACCAGCACCCAATCCACCTGCCGCACCAGCACCAGGGATATTCCGAACTGACTGGCCTAAATCACGTTCTAGTATCTGTGCGTAGTGGTCTAATGCCGCGTCAAGTTCTTGTACCATTTCAGGTGTCGCCCCTTTTTGAGGACCATACACGGCTGACGCACCCGTTGGGCCGCACAAAGGATTGGTCACATCGCACGCAACCTCGAACGTACATTCCTGTATACGCGAGTCTAGCTGCTCTAGCGAGATACGCGCAAGAGTTGTCAGGGCTGCGCCACCACGTGCAATCGCTGTTCCCTGCTCTGTGAGGAGGAATGCTCCTAATGCTTGTGCCATGCCAGCACCGCCATCGTTGGTTGCGCTTCCGCCAATACCAACGATAAAGTGACGACGACCACGCTCTATAGCTGCAAGGAGAAGTTCGCCAACGCCATAGGTGGTTGTGAGAAGCGGGTTACGTTGCGTGTGTGGTACAAGTGGAAGACCAGAGCTTGCCGCCATCTCAATTGCCGCCGTTTTACCATCGCCAAGCAAGCCAAAAAACGCGGAAACAGGTGTGCCTAACGGACCCGTCACCGTCTGCCATGCAAATTCTCCTCCGGTGGCATCGACCAATGCTTGAACCGTCCCCTCGCCCCCATCGGCAATCGGTATGACATCGACATGGGCCTGTGGATAGACCGCCCGGACTCCCAATGCGATTGCCTGTCCGACCTCCTCTGCTGTGAGGCTGCCCTTCAATGCCTGTGGTGCAACAACAACACGCATAATGGTATCTCCTCTGCTGCAAATAGCCCCTGTACAGGTTTGATTGTATCACACCTTATACAAACACCTTGTTATACGAATCAGGATACGAAATGTCTGTAGGGGTCTAACTCGTATTATTCACCGACATTTACGCGTGTTTCCCACAGCCTTAGCACGTTCGGGCAACGGCTCGAACTCCTTAACCGCGTTGATTGCTGGTCCCATCGCGGCATTAGCTTCGCGCTCGACCATGACTTCGACAAGTACGGGTAGGCGTTGCTGACTTGAGGTATGCGTAGCCCATTCCAGGGCTGCACGAATATCCTCTGGTCGTTCAACTCTTCTGCCCATACCACCCATTGCCTCCATCACTTTTACATGGTCCATGCCCAGTTCCAGCTCAGCAAGCCGCCCATCATCGTTGCCTTCTGTATAGGCGAGATCGACGGCATAATTCATCTCATAGGACAGTTCAGCCTGACGAATGAGACCCATATAGCCGTTGTTAATCATCACAATTACAAAGGGAACACGATATTGCACGGCAACCGCAATCTCTTCTACCATGAACTGGAACGAATAGTCACCGACGACCCCGACGACAAGTTTATCAGGTCGGCCCAGCTTGACACCCGTACAAGCTGAGACCTCCCAGCCGAGCGGTCCTGCTTGCCCACACACCATGTAGTGACGCGGTTGATAGCTTTGCTGAAACTGGCCCGACCAGATTTGATAGAGACCGATGGCGGTCACAAATATCGTATCGCGGTCAAAGTAATCGTTGATTTCCTTGAACACTCTCGGTGGCTTGATCGGTGTCTGATCAAAGTCCATACGTCGCTCTAAGGTCTCGCGCAACTCTGTGACGCGTTCCGTCCATTGCGGGTCATATTGAAGTGATCGCGCACGTGCACGCTCTAATAGTGCTTGTAGCGCGAATTTTGCGTCCGCCACAATGCCAAGATCAGGTTCAAACACACGCCCAATTTGCTTTGAGTCGATGTCGATCTGAATAAACTTACGCTCACCGCGATAAATCTTGAGATCACCTGTATGTCGTTCCGCGAAACGCGCTCCAACAGCAAGTACAAGGTCCGATTCGAGGAATATCTGGTTGCCGTAACGTGTCTGTGTCTGAATACCCGCGATACCTGCGTAGAGGGGATGATCTTCTGGAAAGCCACCTTTACCCATCAAGGTGATGGTGACAGGGATGTGCAGATATTCCGCGAGTGCCTTGAACTCATCAGTTGCGTTCGCTCCAATCACACCTCCACCGAGCATTAAAAGAGGACGTTTGGCGGCTAGCAACATATCCAATGCGCGGTCAATGGCCGCAATCGTAGGTGTAGGTTTGATACGTGGCAAGGGGGCTGTGAGTGCTGCATCGTATTCAATCATGCCCTTCTGCACATCTATTGGAAGGTCGATCAGGACCGCGCCGGGGCGTCCGTCTTGCGCGATGCGGAAAGCTTCACGAAAGACCCACGGCATCTGGGCTGGCTCTTTGACCATCACGCTCCATTTGGTTACAGGTGTTGCGCAACCAACGATATCGACAGCTTGAAAGGCTTCCTTGTGCTGTACCGCCGTTGGTGCCTGTCCTGTAATACAAATAATCGGTATCGAATCGGCGGTAGCGGTATAGAGGCCCGTAATCATGTTTGTGCCAGCCGGACCCGACGTGCCGAGCATGACACCAACTTTTCCCGTTGCACGTGCATAGCCATCAGCCGCATGTGTACCACCCTCTTCATGGCGTACACTGTAATGACGGATTTTGCCGGATTTCAGCAACGATTTGTACAAAGGCAGAATTGCGGCACCCGGAATGCCGAAAACAAGCTCTACGCCTTCGTCCAGCATCACCTGAACGGCTGCATCGGTAGCGGACATACGGGTCATGATAGGGTATCCTTTCACTATTCGACGATTGAATGATGTGCTAAGTCTTCTATAAAGGTGAGCAAGGCGGAATGATCGAGGTCGCCTCGTCCGCCAGCTTCTAAGGCTCCTAGCATCGAATCGACTATCGCTGTTACTGGCAATGGCACACCATAGGCTCTACCTGCTCCCAATGCGATGCCGAGGTCCTTGTGGTGGAGGCGTACACGGAAACCCGGTGTGAAGGTGTGAGTACGCATGCCTTCACCACGTAACTCCATCACTTTATTCGCCGCCAACCCTCCTCTCAGGACTTGCAGAATTTTCGCTGGATCAACTCCTGCTTTTGAGCCAAGTACAAGTGCCTCACTTACCGCTTCAATCGTAAGCGCGACGACAATCTGATTGCATGACTTGACAACCTGTCCTGCTCCACTTTCGCCCACATGGACGATGGTTTTTCCCATAGCGCGAAAAATTGGTAGGCAACGCGCAAAGACTTCGGCATCTCCACCAACCATGATGGAGAGTGTCCCAGCAATCGCTCCTTTGTCCCCACCGCTTACGGGTGCGTCTAGCATCGCTACTCCACGTCTGGCAAGTTGTGCTGCTATGTGCTGCGTTACAACAGCTGAGATTGTACTCATATCAATCACTATCAGCCCCTCATGTACACCCTCAAGAATGCTATGCGGTCCAAGTATGACCTCTTCTACCTGCGGCGAATCGGGTAGCATGGTGATAACCACCTGACTCTGGGCCGCGACATCTTGTGGCGACTCGGCTACATGTGCTCCCTGTGCCACAAACTCACGTGTTACTTCCGGGTGACGGTTCAGGACGATGAGCGAGTAGCCGGCTTTCAGGAGGTTCTGAGCCATAGGTTTACCCATGATACCCAGACCAACGAAACCAATTGTCTCTGTCATCTTGCTTGCTCTCTTTTCCATCAGTAGAAAAATGAATTTCCTCTATTCGGAATATGCCATATATTTTTCGTCTTGTCAAGTCCTGTTTTCGCCCTTGACAGAAGAGAAAGTGTATTCTATACTTTTCATTGGATGACGTTTCATATTCCATCAAGCGAAAAAGAGATACGGTATGAAATGCTCTATTGCTTTTTATCGCTGTTATGATGAAATTGTTTGAGGGCAGAAGGGAGGTCTGTAGGTTATAAGCGGTTATGTAATGTGGTGGTGAAGTGGAACAATGCACGTAAAGCACATCGGCTCTCGACTGCACTGTGGCAGTCTCGTACAGCGTACCGTTAGATGTATCATGAAAGATGATACGGAGGTAATGTCGATGTTTCACCAGATACTTATCCCCGTTGCTGACAATCTGTTTCTTTCCTTCCTCGTTGGCTTCGTGCCTATTATCTTAGTCCTCGTTTTGCTTGGTGTTGTCAGACTTCCCGCGTGGCAAGCCGCGCTTGCTGGCTTAGTTGTTGCGTTGCTACTGGCTGTGCTTGTATGGGGTATGCCACTAGGCTTAGCGGCAGATTCTGTGTTAAATGGTATCGTCTTCGCGCTCGTACCCGTCATGTGGATTGTATGGAACGCGATGTGGCTGTACAATGTAACGGTGCGTTCGGGCAAATTCGATCTCTTCCGTCGCTGGATGATTTACAATGTTCCTGCCGACAAACGTATTCTTATGCTGGTCATTGGCTTTAGCTTTGGCGCGTTGATGGAGGGTATCGCGGGTTTCGGGACGCCCATTGCCATTGGCAGTGCGCTACTGATTGGCCTTGGCTTCCCCGTATTGGACGCCCTTGCGATCACACTTGTATTTGACACGGCACCTGTTGCCTTCGGTGCATTAGGTGTTCCGGTCACAACGCTTGCTTCGGTCACGAACCTACACGCCCCACTGCTCTCCGCGATGATTGGACGGCAACTTCCGTTTTTTGCCTTCATTTTACCCTTCTACGTGATGTTCGTATTCATGGGCGCACGTAGTCTCCGTACCATCTGGCCTGTTGCCCTGGTCGCGGGTGGCTCATTCGCATTGACACAATTCTTTGTGTCAAACTTTATCGGGCCAGAATTGCCGGACGTGCTGGCCTCACTGGTCTCTCTCATCTGTGTTATTCTTTTCGTGCAGGTCTATAAGCCAGGTGATAGTGACCAATATCGCGCTCAATTCGCTGCTGTAGATAGTACTAGGGTCAATGCTCCATCAATCGAAGAGGAGGGTGTTGTCGTGCCGGCCGCTAGCAATGGTGCGGATGATAACGGGAAACCTACAACACGCGAAGCAGTCTATGCATGGTTGCCGTGGGTGCTGGTGAGTGTTGTTGTCATTCTCTGGACCATCAAGTGGCCCAACGGAACCAAAACAGGCTTCCAATTGGCATCTCTTGGGCAGTCAGTTATCAAGTGGCCCGGCTTGCATAACGCGGTATTGCTAACGTTCTACCACAAGCCGTATGCCGCCCTCTACACATTTCAGCCTCTCGGAACAGGAACAGCTATTCTGGTCGCGGTGATTCTCACAGCCCTGATACTCCGTGTCAGCCTACGTACCTTTTTCCTGGCGTTAGCCGACACCTGGAAGCAGTTGCGCTTCGCCATTCTCACTGTTGTACTTATTGTTGGCCTGGCTTACCTCTACAACTATTCTGGTATCGCATACACGCTGGGTCTCGCCATTTCATCGGTAGGCGCGGTCTTCCCGTTCTTCTCGGCTTTCCTGGGTTGGATTGCCTGTTTCCTGAGTGGTAGCGATACATCGAGCAACGCGCTTTTTGGCAACTTGCAAGTTGTGGCGGCAAACAGGCTCAACCTCAGTCCGGTACTGATGGCAAGTACAAACTCGACGGGTGCGGTCATGAGCAAAATGATTTCGCCTCAAAACGTCACAACTGGCGTTTCGACAACAACACTTGTTGGCAAGGAGGGACTAGTCATTCGCCGCACCTTTATCCACAGTATCATCCTCGTGTCATTGATGGGTCTACTCGCGATGGCTCAGCAGTACCTTGTGCCGTGGATGATTCCACACTAGGTAGCCTATGACTTCTTGACATTAAGGGTGCGCTGAAGCGGACCCGTACCGGAAGGTGAGCACGCGCCACTGCGTGAAACTCCTGTACGGGTCCGCTTCAGCGCACCCTCTTTGCATCAATGTATGGGCTTATTTTAACATCAACCATTCTTATCCTTATGCCTATTGGCAATTGCCCCTACATCTTGACTCATTTGTTGCATCACCCCATCACCCCAAACACTCCTCACGACGCGTTGATTCTATGGAAATATTTCTCAACTATTTGTTGGCTCTGTTGACAACAACAGTTTAAGTTTCATTAAAGGAGTTTTGCATGAAGAGACGCCTTGTACTAGCCCTCATAGTCATATTTCTACTTGCGCTGACGAATATCCCTTCTTCCTATGCCACACCTATTTCAACATCTTCCACTACCATGCAACCACAACATAATGGGAGTAACGAAGAAGATCAAGAGCCGCTTAGTGGGCTTTGTGGCGTGGAACGCTGGTCTGTGAAGACTGGTACCGACGCTGACGCCAGTTTGATCAACCTTCAAACTACAACCAAAACCACGATTGCCACGCTTGATGCGTTACCAGCACCGAGTAGCATTCCCTTAAACAATCGTATTCAGCCAACCGAGACGACTGTATTTCAACTGAACGCTACATTGACCGAATACAAATTGGAAGCTGACTCTGATTATCATCTGGTTATGAACGATGGAGCAGGCAACACAATGATCGGCGAGATTCCCTCCCCTTCCTGTGTTGGGTCTTCCAGCCCATTGCTAGCCGGTATCCAGAAAGCTCGCTCCACATTTGATGCTCACTACACTCCTACGGGCAGTTTCCAGGCAGCCAATGTGCCAGTAACAGTGACGGGTGTGGGCTTCTTTGATTTCCTGCATGGTCAAAGTGGAGTTGCGCCTAATGGCATCGAATTACACGCTGTACTCGATGTACAATTTGGCACGAGTGGAGGCAACAATGGCATTGTCAATGGCGATTTTGAAACAGGCAACCTCAACGGTTGGACTACTAGTGGCACAACGTCGATGAGCACAACAGCTCACACTGGCAGTTCTTCCGCACAAGTTGGTGGAGTAGCAGCGACAAATGGAGATAGTTCAATTAGCCAGACGTTTACGGCTCCCGGCACAGCGAATACTCTGAGCTTCTGGTATCAAGTAAATTGTCCTGACGTGGTGACAGCTGATTGGGCAACGGCGACTCTCACGGACAATACAACTGGCACGACCAGTACAATGCTAGCGAATACGTGTACAAATAACGCGACGTGGGTACAGGTGTCAGCTAATGTAACAGCGAACGACTCCTACACCTTGAGCTTGCTAAACCATGACGACAATAATCCCAACAACCCTACCTATACTCTCTTTGATGATGTGACGGTGAACTAGCAACAAACAGCATGGATAGCAACCGCTATCCATGCTGTTTGTTGCTAGTTACAGGGGCAAACTCTCTTTCTGGACTTTCTTGCGCTCCATTTTAGAAGTCCCAGAAGGCCAGGGAACCCTGTGGGATAGTTACAGGGGCAAACTCTCTTTCTGGACTTTCTTGCGCTCCATTCCCGGAGGCATGACTCCTCGAATAGAGGCATCAACCAACTGTACAGGGTGCAACGAAGGAATGGGCGTACCTAAACGTTGTAACGAGGCTTTGATTTGCAGGAGACAACCAGGATTCGCGGTTGCAATTAACTCAGGGTTCATGCTCAAAATGTTGCGTGCTTTGCGCTCGCCTAGCTGATTAGCGGTCGCTGGCTCCAACAAATTGTATGTACCGGCACTGCCACAACATATTTCGGCTTCAGGGATATCTGTCAACTCGATACCTGGAATAGCGCGTAACACCTCGCGTGGCTGACTACGAACACTCTGTGCATGAGCAAGGTGACAGGCATCATGATAGGCTACACGCAGATGAATTGGGTGACGTGGCGCGACGGGAGTCAGTTCCGCTAACAATTCTGTTATATCGCGTACCGAGGCCGAAAATGCTTTTGCTCGCTCGGCATAGTCAGGGTCGTCTCGTAAGAGGTGTCCGTATTCTTTAAGGCTCGAACCGCAGCCTGCCACATTGACGACAATCGTATCCAGGCCATACGCTTCAAACGTGTCTATGAGCGCACGTGCATAGTTCAACCCTTCGGCCTCGCGTCCAGAGTGAATACTGAGCGCACCACAGCAACCCTGTGTTGGTGGAATAACGACATCACAACCCTCCGCCGTGAGGACACGAATTGTGGCGGCGTTGACATCATCAAAGAACACGCGCTGAATACAACCAATCAGTAGCCCCACGCGTCGTCGCTTTGTCTGCTTCGCTCGGTTGAATGTCTGTGGACGTGAAAGCAGAGAACTCAGGCGAATAGGTGGTAGAATTGCCTCCATACCAAGTAAGCGTGCTGGTATGAGACGCTTCGCGGTCGGCGTTTCGAGCAAGCGTTTCGCGCCACTCTTTTGATAGAGCCACAAAAACGGCGTCATCAGTCGGAGACGTGTAGGATAGGGGAAGAGGCTAAAAATCATCATGCGGAACAGACGGTCCCACAGTGTACGAGGATGGTTGCGTTCGATCTGTGGACGTGTCGCCTCAATGAGCTTGTCGTATTGCACGCCTGATGGACACGCGGTGACGCAAGCCATACAGCCGAGGCAGCGATCAATATGCGTCGTGAACGTATCCGTCATACCGATATCACCCGTGGAGGCCATCTTCATGAGTTGAATACGGCCTCGTGGTGAGTCCATCTCCTCACCCCATAGTAAATAGGTTGGACACGTCGAGAGGCAGAAACCGCAATGGACACAATCCGCTAAGAGCTCAGCGTCCGGCGCATGATGGCTATCAAAGACAGAAAACTTTTGTGCCTTTTTTGCTGGATGCGTCTGTAGCTCGACCAGCCCATGAGGGCCTGCTTCTTCTGGTGAACTATTTCCATTGTACATGTTCAATGTCATTGTTTTACAATCCTCCCACAAATCGTCCTGGATTAAGTATGTTGTGTGGATCGAAGCGTGCCTTCAAGTTCCGCATCACATCGAGGGCTGGTACAGGTCCCCATACGTCAATTTGCTGTGCAAGGTTCGATGGTGCATCCGTGGCGACAAGACTTCCTTGATGTTTCAGTGCTGCTTGACGAAGTTGCTGTACTGCTGATACAAGCGTCGTGCCGTCTCCTGAAAGACGCACGAATACGATCCCGTGACCAGCGTGCGCACGCCATGTCGCGTGTATCTGCTGTTGCTGGCATACCTGCTCTACATCTGCTAACCAGTGCGCTATCTCTGTCGGTAACAAGCTAGCTTTAAGCGTGAGAACCGAATGTGTTGTATCAACATCTTTATCTGTAGATGTAGTGCGTAACCAGAATTGTGTTTCAGCATCACCTTCAAGCTGTTGTGTTGCCTGGATGGTATCGCCTTGTATTTCCGCAACCAGCGCAAGCAATGTCGCAGCTTGTGCTTCTACCGCTTCCTGCCCCATCTCGAAACGGACCGCCATTGTATAGCTATTTGCGTGCGTAGCATCACCGAATACATCTATGACAGTTGGCACAAGTGTTGAACCAAGAATGCGTACTGCTACATCGCATAAAACGGGTATATTTGATGCTGTAATATGGACGGTACGGGAGGCTATTGGCAATGGATAAAGACGGAAGGTGGCGGAGACGATGACACCGAGTGTGCCTAATGCACCTGTGAACAGTTTGGGCAGGTCATAGCCCGCGACATTTTTGACGACCTTTCCGCCGCCTTTCGCGATTGTGCCATCAGCAAGCACGACTCGAACGCCGATAATTTGGTCGCGTACACCGCCATAACGCAGACGACGTGGTCCCGTTGCATTCGTGGCAACGATACCGCCAATTGTTGCTTCGGGCGCGAGATCAGGATCAAGGGCAAGCCATTGATTGCTTTGCTGTAACGCGGCCTGTAGTGTTGCCAGTGGAAGACCTGCCTGTGCCGTAACTACAAGGTCATGTGGCACATGCTCAACGATGGCATTTAGACGCGCGGTACTCAGGAGAATATCGCCGCCTATCGGGGGAGAGCCTAGTCCAAGTTGTGTACCACCCCCACGAATGAGCACACGTAACCCTTCTTGATTGGCAAAGGCAAGGACAGCCGCGACTTCCTCTTCGTTTCCAGGTTCTACAACAACTTGTGGTAGTACACTTGCTATACTATCCCCCTCTGTAGCTGGACGAACTCCATTTCCCACAAGCGGTTCGAGCGCGGATTGCAGCGATTGTATTGAAAGGCTCATAATATTTTTCCTTCCTCCGTTAAAAACGTTCAATCACACCAGCCGCTTCAAGTGGATGCTGACGATAGGGACCGGGAACTTCGCCACAGAGACGAGGTGTAGGATAGACCTTGTTCGGGTTGCTGAGATTTTGTGGGTCGATAGCACAACGGATAAGCTGATGTGTTGCCATATCCGCTTCGTTGAACATAAACTTCATGTACTCTTTTTTATCAATACCGACGCCATGTTCGCCTGTAATGCTGCCACCGTGATCGACACAGATGCGCAGAATTTCACCTGCTAGCTCCTCTGCGTGATGTTCCGCACCTTCATTTCTTTGATCGTACAGCACCAGTGGATGCAGGTTGCCATCACCAGCGTGAAAGACGTTGGCGACACGCAAGCCATAGTGTGTACTCAATGCCTCAATTTCTCGCAACACCTCTGGCAGGGCTGTTCGTGGCAATACGCCGTCTTGCACAATATAATTTGGGCTAATACGACCCATTGCCGCGAATGCTGCTTTACGACCTTTCCACATCTTCGCTCGCTCATCATCGGTACGAGCGAGGCGATACTCAGTCGCTCCAGCCTGCTGACAAATGGCCTCGATTTGTGCGAACTGCTGCGCGACTTCCGCGCGTGGTCCGTCAAGTTCAATCAGTAAAATTGCACCTGCATCAAGGGGAAAGCCAGCGTGAACCGCCGCTTCACATGCCTCGACCGCCAGCTTGTCCATCATCTCAACGGCGGCTGGCACAATTCCTGCGGAGATAATACCGGAGACTGTTTCACCTGCCGCGTCGGGATGAGTAAAAGCCGCCATGACTGTTTGCACCATCTCGGCTTTACGCACAATGCGAACCGTAATTTCGGTTGCGATACCAAGCGTGCCTTCGGACCCTACGATGATACCAGATAGGTCATAGCCAGGAGTATCAAGTATCGGGCCGCCGATCTCGACCAGTTCACCTGTGGGCAGAACCAGTTTCATGCCGAGAACATGGTTGACGGTAAAGCCGTATTTCAGGCAATGGGCGCCACCAGAATTTTCGGCGATATTGCCGCCAATGGAACACACTTGCTGGCTGGAAGGGTCGGGCGCATAGTAATAGCCGTGTGGAGCGACGCGTTGCGTGACCCATAAATTGATCACACCGGGTTGGAGGACAACGCGTTGGTTGGCATAATCAACGTCGAGGATACGGTTCATGCGTGCGAGCGAGATAACGATCCCACCCTCTATCGGTAGTGCGCCACCTGAAAGTCCGGTGCCAGAACCGCGCGGTACAAACGCAATGTGTTCACGAGCACAAATACGGATAACCCCCTGCACCTCCTCTGTTGAGGCAGGCAACACGACAAGGGCCGGAGTGACACGAAAGCTCGTCAGGCCATCAGACTCATAAGTTCGTAGTTGTTCATATTTCTCTATCACTCCTTCGTCACCTACAATTGTTCGCAACTCTGCAACAATATCTGGTTTCAGCATCAACGTCTCCTTGATACATCTCTTGTACTAACTACAATGTTATTACAGGATCGTTTCATAGACCAAAACGCAAGTCATATTCGCTAGAGGACGCGCTACAGGCGGAGATCGGATACCGCAAGCGCGGACCGCTTTTGTTGAGGCAACCATGTAACGCTTGCCTCTGAACTGTTGGAGGGATTGTACTCAAGTCCAATATACCCCTGATAGGCCAGCGTATCAAGGGCTGCAAGGATATGGGGATAGTGTAGTTCACCCGTTCCTGGCTCATGACGCTCTGGTGAGTCCGCCACTTGAATATGCCCGATACGTGCGATATGTGCTTGTAGGGTCGCAATGATGTTGCCTTCCATACGTTGCATATGATAGATATCGTACTGGTACTTGAGATTTGGACGCCCAACCTCATCTAACAATTGAAGTGTATCATATGTATTGGTAAGGAGATAGTGCGGATTATCAAAGGTGTTGAGCGACTCGACGACCACGCCTATACCTGCTTCGGCTGCGCGGTCAGCCGCCCACGCAAGGTTCTCGCGTATCAGGTCTAGTTGTTGCTCTCGACTCACCGTAGATAACACGTTGCCGACAAGTGCGTTCAGTTGAGGAATACCTACGCGTTGCGCGAACGCGATGGCAACAGGGACATTCGCACGGAAACGCTCTTTCTGTCCTGGATCGTTTAGAAAGCCACGTTCACCTGCCGCCATGTTCCCTGCGTCAAAATTCATCAATACAGCCTTTAGTTCGTTGGCACGCAATTGTGCCGCGACCTGTGGAAGCAGCTCGTCGCCAGGCCACCAAAATTCTACAGCACCGAAACCAAGTTTGACGGCTTGTGCGAAGCGTTCGATAAAAGGAACTTCCTTGAGAAGAATTGAAATATTCAGGTCAAACCTGAGCATGGTTTTCCCTCCCGACATTCAAATTTCTTTATGTGGAAAACGAAATTCCGTATGGTAAAATAGTAACGTATCAAGTGGATGGTTGTCAAGTGGAAAAGCAGGGAGACCCATGTGGTCATTGACTCCAACTAATTCACAAAATGTCTCAGCACATGACAGGGGCAAGCCCTGTCACTACTATACATAATTTCGCGTGGCAAAGCCACGCTGTAGGTCAGTATAGTAGTGACAGGGCTTGCCCCTGTCATGTGCGTTCCGTGCTTACCCATGATGATCTGTGTCTACGATCCTCCGTGTCCTGTTATTAGTCCATACAACAAGAGTACAACCGCGACAACGAGAATGACAGCAATCAACACTAAACCAAAGTTATTGAGCAGACTTAACCGTTGCCCTTTCATAATCGTGCGATTATTGCCAACCAGCAGAAGCGCAATCACGAGCAGGGGAGCCATGACGCCCGCAAGTACATTGGCCCAGAAGATCAGGCGAATGGGGTCGATACCGATAAGCGCGACGATAAGTCCTACGACGAGGGCTATTGTAAGGATGAGATAGAAACCTTCGTTTTGCCAGGGGCGTTTCGATAGGCCAGAAGGCCAACCAAACGCCCCCGCGACCGCATACGATGTACTCGCTAGGAGCACTGGAATGGCGACAATGCCAGAGCCAACGAGACCTACGGCGAAGAGGTAGCGAGCAAGTGGTCCCGCGAGTGGTTCGAGTGCATGAGCCGCGTCAGCAGCCGTGTTAATACTGCCATGATGAATGTAGATTGTTGATGCCGTGCTAATAATCACGAAGTACGCCACCACCTGCCCACTGATAGCACCTGTGCCAACATCAATTTCGGCCTCGTGCAATTGCTTTTTAAGTGCTCCTGTGCGCTTCTCCTCAAGCTCTCCCTGTGTTTGCCAGAACATGGAATAGGGTGAGATGGTCGCGCCTAGCAGGGCAACTGCACTACTGATACTCACGAAATCAAGGCCAATCTGTGGTACAAACGTATGGACAAGCACCGTACCCCAGTTGGCGTGCGAGAAAAACGCGGTCAGGATATAGGCGACGAACACAAAACTCATGGTCAAAAAGATTTTCTTGAATGACTCAAAATTGCGATAGACCGTCAAATACCACAATACGAGTCCGACAGGGACGACAAACCAGACCCAGCGAATACCCGTGACTAACTCTAAACCACTTCCAATAGCCGCAAGGTCCGCAGCAATGAGTGCCACATTGGTGATAATGAGTAAGAGCGAGGCTAGTATGGCTGCCCAACCGCCATAATGCTCACGCAGGAGTTGCGAGAGGCCACGTTGACTGACACGTCCGATTTTGGCACACGCGAACTGCACCGCTTGATAGAGTGGCGTTGAAAGTAGCATGAGCCAGAGATGTCCATAGCCCACACTCGCTCCGTCAACCGCATAAGCTGTCACGGCTGATGGATCATTGCCCGATGTCCCCGAAAGGACACCTGGACCAATGATGCGCCAGAAGGTGCTTTTGGGACGAACTACCGGAATATCACTCTCTTTCTCGCGCATACCTTCGACGGTTGGAGCTTGCTGCTCGACCTGATCGAGCAGGCTAGCTTGCGGCCTCTCTTTTTCGCGTGAAAGGGCCTGTTCACCATTTTCTGTTAGCGACTCTATTTCCGATTCGTCGGCGTCGATTTTGACATCGCCAGGAGTGTGACTGTCTTTCTCGGTGTCAACTTCTTGAATACGATCTACTGGTATCTCAAGCTTTTTGCGGAACAGGATGCCTTTCTCAACCTCGATATCCTCTATATGTCCCTGCGCATCCCTTTTTACGTCCGTCACCTTCGCCTGACTTATATCTTGCTCGCCGAGGTCGCCTTCGGTCGCCTCCACTATCATCCCTGGCACAATGTCTTGCTCTTGTTTTCGGCTACGCTTCTCTCTCATATAAGTACTTTCTCTGTGTGGTCTTTTTGATAGTCTTTTATAACACGAGAGAGAGGAATATAATGTTTCTTATGTATGCAAGAAAAATGTGTACGTGCGAGGGCTAGCCCTCGCACGTACACATTTTTCTTGCATACCGATTCTCTTTTTTAGTCTGTCCAGACCCAATCACGGACCTCTGGCATGTCTTGCAAGTTCTCACGCACATAGCTATGATGCTTGTCTAGCATGGCGTTACACTCGGCGATGAGCGGTGCGGTCAGGTCTTTCATGCGCGTTGCGTGTTGTAGCGCGAGGATGCAGAGATGGTAGCGACTCATACTATTGAGGACAACCATATCAAAAGGTGTTGTCGTTGTGCCTTGCTCGTTGAAGCCACGCACATGGAAACGTTCCGCGTTTGTACGTCCATGTATCAGTTCGTGTATGGCACGTTGATAGCCGTGGAAGGCAAACACGACGGGTTGATCTTCTGTGAATTGCTCGACGAACATTGCCTCCTGCATACCATGAGGGTGCAGGTCTGGTGGATACATTCGCATCAAGTCAACCACGTTGACCACACGTACCTTCAGTTCTGGAATGTGCTTTCGCAACCAGTCAGCTGCCGCAACCGTCTCCAGGGTTGGGATATCGCCACAGCATGCAAGTACAACGTCGGGTTGCAGAGAATCAGTGTTACTTGCCCAATCCCATGTTGAGATGCCCTGCGCACAGTGTGTAATCGCATCTTGCATGTTGAGCCATTGCAGTTGTGGTTGCTTGTCGATTACAATCAAGTTGACATAATTGCGGCTACGTAAACAGTGGTCGGCAACGGACATTAAGCAGTTGGCATCGGGTGGCAGGTAGATACGTGCAACAATGCCTTTGCGAGAAAGAACCGTGTCGATCAAGCCGGGTCCCTGGTGGCTAAAACCATTATGGTCATTGCGCCAGCAGGTCGAGGTTAGGAGAATGTTGAGCGAGGCAACCTTTTCACGCCACGGTAATCTATCGGCTTCCTGTAGCCATTTCGAGTGCTGAATGGTCATGGAGTCGGAGACCATCGCAAACGCCTCATACGTCGCGAAGACACCATGGCGGCCTGTAAGTACGTAGCCTTCAAGCCACCCCTGACACAGGTGTTCACTCAACACTTCCATCACGCGACCATCAGGCGAAAGATGATCGTCAATTGAGATTATTTTACCTGTTGTGGTGCGATTCTCGACCTCGAACACGTTGCCTAAACGGTTCGAGTTGGTCTCGTCGGGGCAGAAGAGGCGGAAGTTTTGCTGTTTGGCGTTGCGGGTAAAGATGTCGCGCATCATCTTGCCAAACTGCCTAGTGGACTCGTGATGCTCCGTCGCTGGTTTTGGCACATCAATTGCATAGTCGGTAAAGGGAGGCAAATCAAGGTCTACCAGCAACTTGCCACCATTGGCGTTGGGATTAGCCCCCATGCGGCGTTCGCCTTTAGGAGCGAGCGCGGCAAGGTCAGCGATGAAACGCCCATGTTCATCAAAGAGGTCTTCTGGATGATAGCTACGCATCCATTGTTCCAGGATCGCGAGATGTGCTGGATTGCTTGTCACATCCTCTACTGGTACTTGGTGGGCGCGGAATGTCCCTTCGATAGGCTTGCCATCAATCTCTTTCGGACATGTCCAGCCTTTGGGAGAGCGTAGCACAATGACGGGCCAGTGTGGTGCGCCTGAAAAGCCATGTGTACGGGCATCTTCCTGGTACGCACGAATCTTGGTATAGCATGTCTCAAGAGTATCTGAAAAGGCTTTGTGCATGGTCATGGGGTCGTCACCCTCGACGAAATGCACTTCGTAGCCGTAACTCTCGATTTGTTTGTGTACGTTTTCGTCCTCTTCGCGTCCAAGTACCGTTGGGCCAGAAATCTTGTAACCGTTCAGATGCAAAATGGGCAGTACAGCACCATCACGTACAGGATTGAGGAACTTGAGACTTTTCCATGAACCTTCAAGAGGAGCGGTTTCAGCTTCGCCATCGCCAATAACGGCTATTGCGATCAAGCTAGGATTGTCGAAGACAGCACCGTAAGCATGGGAAAGCACGTAGCCAAGCTCACCACCTTCATGAATAGACCCCGGTGTGGGCACGCTCACATGGCTTGGGATACCGCCCGGAGTTGAGAATTGGCGAAACAACTTATGAATGCCCTCAGTATCATGTGTGATGTTAGGGTATATCTCCGTGTACGTGCCTTCCAGGTACACATTCGCGACTATCGCGGGGCCGCCGTGTCCGGGGCCGGCGAGATAGATAGCATTCACATCATGGTCTTGAATGAGTCGATTGACGTGAACGTATATGAAACTCAGACCAGGAGACGTGCCCCAGTGTCCCAGGAGGCGCGGCTTGATATGCTCGGCTAAAAGCGGTTCTCGTAGTAAAGGGTTATCTTTTAAGTAAATCTGACCAATTGTCAGGTAGTTTGCGGCATTCCAGTAGCGGTTCATCAGGTCTAAACGTGCCTGATCGACAGTTGCTGTCTGATTGACAGTTGTCATAAGCCTTCTCCTCTTATCCGAAAAACATTACACAATACTGTACACGTCGTCTTTACACCACAAGATACACGTCATGCATTCTTTGGCATTGTACCTTGCTTTTCTTCAAAAGAACACTCTGCTTATAAGATATGTTACGTTCTGAGGTATGGAATGCTTTCAGAAAATGTCAGTATTATTGATGCTTTTACGTGTTATAGATGTACGGTGTTTTTTGAAGGCACCTTTAACTTTCATGTGCTTTTCGGAATAAGCACTTTCTTTGTAAGGAGGGTAGTATGATCGGCACTAGTAGGCAAACCGCACGTCAATACTGGTGGGTTCTTGTCGTTCGAGGTATACTGGCTGTACTTTTTGGACTTGTTGCGTTGCTTCTCCCTGGAATTGCGTTATTGACACTTATCTATGTCTTTGCGTTTTACGCGCTTTTTGATGGCATCACAGCCATATATGTCGCGTTTCAAGAACGAGGCACGCATGCACGTTGGGGCTGGTTGCTTGTCGATGGCATTTTTGGTATTATCGCGGGCATTATTGCGATTGTCTATCCCGGCGAGACGGCAGTGGTTCTGCTCTATGTGATTGCTGCGTGGGCACTGGTAACGGGTATAATGGAACTAATCGCGGCGTTTACCGTGCGTGGTTCTTTTTCCTGGGGTCTTGCTCTCGGCGGCATCGTTTCAATACTGGTAGCGATTCTGCTCTTTACACGTCCCGGTACTGGCATCTTATCCATTCTCTGGGTAATCGGAATTTATGGTATCGTGTTTGGTATTGGCATGATTATTCATGCCTTTCAACTACGCTCAAGACCTTCGGCGCGTGTGCTTTCGTAACAGGTGCATTCCTTATTGAACACATTCGGTAGGGGCAGCAATTCATTGCGCCCAAAGATGGGATCGGTGGAGGGGCAATGCTTCGGCAACGATTCTCTTGCCCCAACGTGTGCCCTCCCAACCCATCATTGGGCGCAATGAATTGCTGCCCCTACCGCTGACAATGATTATGAGAAAAGAAAAATATTATGCAGCATATCCCGAAAATTCGTACCGTACTCGTAGGTTGTGGCAGCATGAGCGGTGCATGGCTTGATGCCGCACTCGCTCTGCCACAGGTTGAAATTGTTGGTCTGGTCGATGTAATGGAGGCGGCGGCTCAAAAGAAAGCAGCACAATATCAGCTAGCGCAAGCTGTAATAGGGACTAATCTGCAAACGGTCTTACAACAAACCACGCCGGATGCCGTGTTCAATTGTACGATTCCAGAGGCGCACTATAGCGTGACTATGCAGGCACTCGCATATGGATGTCACGTCTTGAGCGAAAAGCCGTTAGCTGAAGCTATGGCACAGGCACGAGAGATGGTTGACGCGGCGCACAACGCGAATAAGATTTTCGCGGTTATTCAAAATCGGCGTTACGATCCAGCTATCCGTCGTATGACAGACTTCCTGGCTTCTGATGGACTGGGTTCGCTTACAACCGTCAATAGTGATTTCTACATCGGGGCGCACTTTGGCGGCTTTCGTGACTCCATGCGACATGTCTTGTTGCTCGATATGGCAATACACTCGTTCGATGCCGCACGTCTACTTATGGGTGCTGATGCGGTCTCTGTCTATTGTCATGAATGGAATCCCCAGGGATCGTGGTATGAGCGTGATGCGTCTGCTATCGCTATTTTCGAGATGAGCAATGGTTGTGTCTACACCTATCGTGGTAGTTGGTGTGCCGAGGGACTCCCTACTTCCTGGGAGTGCGATTGGCGTTTTATCGGGCAAAAAGGCAGTGCAATGTGGGATGGAGGAGAGAGCACACGGATACAAGTCGTGAAAGAAACAAGCGGTTTTATTTCTACCTACAGTGACGACATATCTATTCCACCTTATAGGGCTAGTAATGTGAGTGGACATGCAGGCATTATCCAAGAATTTTTTACCTGTATTCAAAACGGAACTCAACCAGAGACACGCGCATCTGACAATATCAAAAGCCTTGCAATGGTCTTTGGTGCCATCGAAAGTGCCGAGAAGGGTCAGAAAATATATATTGCCTGAAACTCTTTTAGCGTTTCGCGAGCTGTGCGCGTAAATGGTTTGCCAGGTGTGCATTGAATGTCGCACCCTCACCCCATTCAGGATTTAGAATGTGGAGCGATTCATAGGCAAGTGGCAACACATGTTGTACGAATAGTGGCATCGACATGGTGAGCAACAAATCCCGCAATTGCTGAGGAGTAGGGGCAAGCCATTGTACGTCTTCAGCCTCTTCACGCGAAGATAGCATACTCACTGAGTAACTCGTAGCTTCACTACGCGTATAACCCAACGCGGTGTATGCCTCTGGTGAGACATAGCTAGCTTGCCCTTCACCTGTCCAGAGCTGAATAGTTTGAAAGAGGTCTGTGTCGGCAAGTCCAAGTAAATCTACCTGGACTTGTTTCGCAAATGTCCTCGTTTGTCTATCTATCTTCAAGAGGGACCTCTTTTCGCAAGACGGATTGCAGAGTAGCTGTTATTCCCAGGGCCAGAGCACCATGTCACGCAGATTGGCGATAGTTTGCTCATAGCGATTAGTTGTGTCAGCATGTGTACGTGTCGCATCTGGTGCCTGACTGGTAAGCGTTGTGACGCGGCGTTGTTGCTCTTCTTGCCATTGTTCGACCGTAAGTCCACGTTTGACCGCATTCAAAAGGGTCATGACCAGTGGATAGTCGGCGGAATACAGCTTATTGTGGCGCATCGCTTCCTGGATGTGAGCGGAATATGTGTTACTGCTCACCCAAGGCGTATGTGCGTGACCGCTTGGTTCAGCAAATTGCTTGCTCATTATGTTTTCCTTCTAGTAGCATTTCCTATAGTCTATTTGAATAGGGAAGTTCTCGCTTCGTATATACATTTCCGAGGGATAATAAGAGAGGTGCGCGATTGCAAGTCTTATTGGTATTATAGCACATGAGCGGGTAACATGGTGTAAAAACGATGTAGGGGTCTAATTCATTACCCCTGTTGGCGACACGCAATGTTGGGAATCATACACAAGCGTTTCAATATTCTCCAACATGGTCAATCGCCACCAGGGTGTAATGAATTAGACCCCTACAGTAGTTTATTACCTATTGTGTAATCAGTTCAATATATGCATCTTTATCCACGCGTGCGGAAAAGAGCTTTGTTTCTTCGGTACCGTCTAAAATAACATAGACGACTCCACCATCGGCGGCGTTGACATGTCCTTGCTCGCCGGTACGGATGACACGCACACGATCACCCTCCTCAAAGTACGTGCCTTCAGTATTCGTTTCCATGATTGTTGCCTACCTTTCTTCCCCTATTATACATCTATTATACATCAAACAAGTGGGACTAATGTGGTTGCGGAGGCAGGAGAACGTAATGCTACTGCGACATCATATGGATAGCGGCTTGCAACGCGCTCTTTTTGTGTGGATGCAATAACCTGTTTATAGACCTTGACATATTTTTGAGCCATGACACGAGCGGTGAAATGCTGCTCAACATATGCGGAGACGTGTGTGCGTTCAAACTCGTCGAGGCGTGCGATACAGCCTACCATCTCGTCTATGTTCTGCACGAGAAAACCGCTTGTCCCATGCGCCACGATTTCGGATGCCGCTCCACGCCGAAACGCGATAACAGGACAGCCTACTGCCATTGCTTCGATCATCACCATGCCAAATGGCTCTTCCCATTGAATAGGATTGAGCATACCACGCGCACGACTCAGGAGATCAATCTTTTGTTGCATGTTGACTGGCCCAACATATTTGACCTGCCGATTGTCGATAAAGGGTTGGATTTTCTGATTGAAGTAATTGACCGACTCCTCGACATGCTTATCAATGGTGCCAGCAAGCACGATTGGCACACCAGCCCTTTTCGCGGCCTCAATAGCAAGATGAGCACCTTTTTCAGGCACAAAACGACCTAACCATACGAGATAGTTCTCTGGTTGATGTGCTGTTGCTCGAAAGTGTTGTAGTGGTAAGCCATGATGCACCACGCCGACGATATTGAGTGGGAGCGTTGTGTTCGCACGTGCCTGATTGCTGATCAAAACCATTGGCACCTTTGATGCCCAGTCTTTTATGTAGTCGTCGTCAGCATTACCCGTCCATGACTGGACGCGATCAAATGGGAAGTGACTATGGAGTGTCATGACATGTGGTACGGCAAGATGAGACATGAGAGGGAAAAGATACATATCCGCGCTAGAGGAAAGATGCGTGTGTACAACGTCAAAATCATGATCTTTGATGTATTCAACCGCTTTATGCAGATGATAATAGGCTTTGAGGTGTCCCTGCCACGGTACGCCTGATTCGAGAAGCGAGTGTGGGAAAAACGAGACGAGCTTTGCCGATGTTGTCGCATCACCTGCCGCGAACAGTGTGACGTTGTGTCCTTGTGCCACTTGTTCTTCGACCAGATTGTACAGTACAGTCTCTGTCCCTCCGTAATTTTTAGGGGGAATACTAATCCACGGAGGAGCTATGTGTGCGATTTTCATGCGGATAATCCTTTACGCTAACCTGGTACAAAGACCATGACGATACACGGTTATACCAGGAATGATTGAGTTTTTTTCCATCCAGACCTTCGGCTGAGGCCATTCTACATTTGATCAATGAAGGCGGTGTGGGAAAACATTTCCAGTAGGTGAGAAGAGCAGGAGACAGCTTCTGTGGTGTTCGAGCCTTTTCTGACGAAACGTCCTATACATACTGTACCATATATTTGTGTAAAAGTCGAGAAATTGGGGATGTTGATAAGGGATGTTGATGAGGTTTGAAGAATAATACGTCCGTCGTAGGGACTGATGTATCACGTCCTCCTGGCCTCTGCATTGCCAGGAGGACGTGATAATGCTGTTTGACAATTACGTTGGGAAATCCCACGGACGCCCACAAGGGGCTACCCTACTATACCAACGTGTATAGTAGGGTAGCCCCTTGTGGGCGTCCGTGGGTCTTATCATCAGATTATTTCGTTACTCGGCGATGTGTGTCAGGCGTGTTATCCATGGCGCGATTGCTTGTGAGTCCACATGTGCTAGCTGCATAAGATACTGTCGATTGCGACGTACCATGTACCCACGACCAGGAGGTAAATCGCTGATACGCATTCCCAATAATGACAGGTCTGATGGATCACCACTGAGAATAAGCCCCATGCGGCACGCACGTATCTGTTGTAGTAGAGCATCGCCGCGTGCAATGTCGTTCGGCGTACCGGCAACAATCATGTGAAAACGCAGGTGACGAGCTTGAAGCATGAACTCCTTGAGATCGTTGAGTGGGTTTCTGGTCAGGTTGCCAAGTTGTTCATAATCGTCAATGACGAGTAAGATGGGAGTCAACGTTGAGCCTAATGGCTTATCGCTTTCTTCCTGCACGCTGTCTTGTTTGTTGCGTTGCTCAAGCTCTTCTCGGATATGCCGCATTCGTGTCTGTAACTCATGTTTTAACGTATCTACAATCTCAATAAGACGCTCTTCTGTTTCTGCATACATCCACACATTGGATAAACGACGTATTTGTCGTGATGTGTGGCGAAAATCTACAAGCACAACTTGTGCTGATGCATAGGCAGGAGTAGCCGCAAGCATAAGCAAGGCAGTATGAATAGCATTTGTGCGACCACTTCCTGGTCCACCCGCGATCAATGCATGGGGTACATCGACACTTAACTCCAGCGCGAATGGCTGCAACGAAAGGTCCTCAATGCCGAGGTAGAGACGAAGCAAGGAGGCTTGAGAGATACCACGAATTGGTGATGAATGTGCCTCAAGGATAAAGTCTTCAAATGGTATATGAGTTGGTAACAGCTGAACGGGTGACGCAGCAAGGAAAACATGCTGCTCATTTCTCCTTTTTGCCTCGTTCGCTTCATGCGTGACAAGTGCTGAAACCATTCTGTCGAGTTGTTCAGTCTGTTCATCATCATCTTCACCGGAGACTGGCAAGGCAATTTGTACCTCATGGAGCGTCTTGCCGCGCAGGAAGCCACGACCTGGAATGGTGGGATCGAGTTGAGCTGCATCACCCCTCCCTAACAAGAAGGATGCATCAGCGGATTCCACCATACGCAAGCCGATACGTGTATTGATCAGTCCCAACAATTGTACTGGCACGGCTGAAGGCCGATCAGTAGTCAAGATAAGATGAACCCCATAGGTTTGACCATGACGGGCGAGCGCAAGTAGAACGTCCATACTTTTCTCATGTGCCTGTCGAAATTCGGCAAATCTGTTAATCATCAGCACGACCGCAGGCACTGCGGGTAAAGACTTGTTGACGAGGCGACGACGTTGATAGGCAAGAAAACCATCAGCCTGATGGGTCATGAAGAGTTGCTTACGCTCTTCGATGATTCCTTGCAATTTGCGCAGCAAGCGGCGCGTGTATTCTTCGTCGGCCTGACCAAAGATGCCACCGACATGTGGCAAGCGTTCAAAGACACGCAACGTTTGTCCATGAAAATCAACCACGTAGAGATGCAACTGCTCTGGTGAATGAGTGAGTACGAGTGAGGTAAGTATTGTACGTAGGAATGTGCTTTTTCCTGCTCCTGGTGAGCCTGCGATCAATAGATGACCGTCCTGGCGCGATAGGTCGAGCAGAAATGGTACCTGCCGTTGTTCAGCAGGAAGATCAATCAAGCCAACGGGGAATGATACCCATCCATACAAAGGTTCCTGGTTCGCGTGAGCATTGACAACGTGCGATGGCATATCAGGACGTTTGTAGATATCTTGTAAGCAGATGCGAGACGGCAGTGGATCGGGCCATGGACGAAAGAGAGCAGCACCTACTGTGGCCTGATAGGGTTCAAGTTGTGCCATGAGTACCTGCTGATCTATAACATCTTGCTCCCAACCCTCTTGCTGCCTTGTGGTGAGGCTGATTTTGTCCTTCACACGAGCGGGTAGCGAGGTACGTGCTCCCTGAAAGAGATCGAAGGTTTCAGAACCAATCTGGAAATACGCTCGGCCTGGAATAGTGCTTGGCAAAAGTGCGGCTTCAGAGCGCCCAAGCATATCACGGCTATCTTGCAGAGATGCTACACGCAGGCAGATACGGAATTTCAGGTTCGACCAGATGTTGGGACTGACTGAACCAGCAGGTTTTTGAGTTGCGAGAATCAGATGCACACCGAGACTACGGCCTTTACGCACAATACTTACCAGGCCATCCATAAATGCAGGATGCTCTTTGGCAAGTTCAGCGAACTCATCAATCACAATGAAAAGATGAGGAAGTGGTGCGAGAGAGGAGGTTGCTTGTATCGTTTGCGCTAGTGCCTCTGCATGTTGCGCTCCTCGGAGCGTATTTTCAGTGACACGTGCATCCCTCATTGCCTGATATTGCGTAATATTGCTGGCGTTGGCTTCACTGAGCATATGCTCGCGCCGCCGTAGTTCGCTCTTGAGTGCAACCAGTGCGCGTTCGGTCAGTCTCCCACTCAGGTCAGTTACCATGCCGACTGTGTGAGGAATTTTTTCAAATGGTTTGAACGTAGCACCGCCCTTGAAATCGACGAGTACAAAGTTAACTAGATGTGGATGATGCGTGATCGCAAGGCCAGTAATCAACGATTGGAGTAATTCACTTTTGCCCGCACCGGTCGTACCAGCGATAATGCCATGCGGACCATGAACAGAATCATTCAGGTCAATCCAGACGGGGCCATTGACACCGTGTCCAAGGGGAACACGCAGCATACCAAAAGGTGGGTGTGAGTTCCACCAACGTTCGACAGGAAGTTCGTCAGCAAAGGGTAAACCAACAAGATCAAGAAATCGTACTTCAGTTGGAAGGTTGACGATGTTTTCCCCCTCTTCTACAAAGTGTACACGGGAAAGTGCATGTGCAACGGCATGAGCCATGCCAATCTCCATCATATCGGCTCGTACTCTGTTCAATCGCTCACCAGCAAAGCCAGCAGCAGCGTATGTCACCATACAATGTGTATCTTCACTATTCGTCACGTGCATATCACTTCCGTGAGCAGTATCGTCGCTTGTTTCGTCGAAGGATGATATACGTAAAATACCCCGGCAGTCGCTGGGAATAGACTCCTCCTGTGCCACTAAATAGATGATTGACACGCCGAGTTGCTCCCCTAACTTGAAGGCGTTCGCAAGTGCCGGGTGCCGATGTACTTCGACGTAATCGTGTACGACTACCACCAGATGAGGTAATGTTGTGTGTGGAGCTGAAAGATTGTTGGTCTCTTGCGTACTTGTATCGGCAGTATTCGAGGCACGCTGACTCAACTCCTCCAACAGGATGTTCAGCAATGCATCCGCCTCTTCTTGTCCCGCTGCTAACAAGCGTCCCTGTATATTCTTCCCACTTTTCAACGGGAGCGTATGAGGGAGTCCCTGTAACCATTGCCAGTCGTTTTGTTGCGAGATAGGATACATCACCAGCATACGCACGTCCTGGGGGGCGTGATGCGTGGCAATCTGACAGAGTAGTCCGTGTGCGAAGGCTGCGACATTCTGGCGTCTACCCGTAATACCGAGAGATTTCACCTTTGGGAGCGAAATGCTGCACGGAATGTCCTGGACAACGGAAAAATCTTGCTCGAATTGGGTGATATCTTTTTGTAAAGGATCAGTAATATCCAGTGTGGGAAGTAGAAGTTTGAGCGAGATTGGTTGTGTTCCTCTCCCTACACGGACTGAGAGAAAATCAGGGTCATCTGAACGCCGCTCCCAGAGATGAAAGCGTGATGAGATGCGAGTCTCAAGCTCGGAAAGGTCGGGGTTTGTTAGCAACGTGAGTCGTCGCTGCTCGTCTGCGTGGTTGTGCAGACGCTCGCGCAATTTTGTCAGTATCTCTTGATAGGTCAGGTCATTCGCCGTTTGTCTGCGCCGAATAGCCTTACGTCTTTGCTTAATTTGTAAAAATGTTGATAAAGGGCTTACTAAGGAAAAGAGAGCCATAGGGAGAATAAATGCCAGTTGTTGTAGTGAGCCATGACTCACAAGTGCGTAAATACCTATAATCATACCCATCATGACGAGAGGCAGAATAAGTGACGTAATGCCAGGAAAATCAGGTAGCACTTCTTTTGGTGCTGGACTGGGAAGTGTGACTGTTTCCTGCGAAGGTGAAGTCCAAATACGGGGAGGTCGATTGTAGGATTCCACCACTGCCTTTGTATGTATACCTGGTATGTGCGAAACATACGCATCCGCTGGTCGTATCGCCTCCAGGTTGATCATTGTATCTTCTTGCTGTATCACCACAGGCCTCCTCTTAAATCCGGTATCTCAAAATAGGGAATGTTCTTCTCTCTCATACTACCTGAACATCCCAAATTTGGTGGGCTTCTTATACTGTAAATGAGCCGGGGAAACAGGTATCCTGTGACCATAGGTGCTCATATTTTATATGTTGATAGTGACAAAAGGATAGACGTATATGGCGAATATTGAAGTCAATGCCAGGCAACTACATGTAATGGCCCAGAATTATAAAACTCACGCTGACAACATGAAACCATACTTACAAGAGTTGGTAAACGAGACAAACGCTGTTGATACTTCTTGCTGGACAGGCCAAAGTAAAATGCACTTTGATCCCCTGCTAGAACAGTACAATGTGCAACTCACAAACTTAATCCACTCGTGGGAGAATATCGCAGTGGCTATCGAACAGGCCGCCTGTTCCTTTGAAGAGGCAGACGAGACCTTCAAGACACGAGGATAAGCAAAAGTCCTTTTACATAGTAACTTTTACTACGAAAATGCCATTTTAATTGCCAGGAGAAATAGAACATGTCAGACAACGAAACAATAAATGTAGATACTAATCGCTTACGTGAATTAGGGCAAAAATTTTCTAGCACTAACGAACAGTTTGAGCAGTGGGAAACCACTTCTGCTTCCTATTGGAGAACTCAGGCCGATGGCTGCAATTGGTCTCATACAACGCAGAGCCGTCAGCACTTCGATGCACTTGTTGCAAAGAATGATAGCATCTGGCTTACCCTCTCTGAAACAGGCGAAAAGCTTGGTAAAGTCTTGGTAGAGACGGCGACAAACTTTGAGACAGCTGATAGCAACGCATTCAAGTCAGTATTGTAGAAATTTTGCCCTCTTTTTCTTCCCGCTATGAAGCCATCCCGAACAAATACCTGCTTGAGCGGGTATTTGTTCGGGATGGCTTCATGTCTGAGAGGATTTTAACGGGTATCTTTATCACCTTCGACGAAGAAGACAATGCGCTCACAAACATTTGTGCAGTGGTCGCCCACACGCTCAAGGTTGTGCGCAATCCAGAGCCAGTACGTCATACGTTGCATCGCAAGCCCATCTTGTTGGAGCACTGGAATTGCGTGAATGCCCGATAGCATCGTCATCAAATCCTGACGTACCATGGAATAGCGTTCATCTACCAGATCATCTGCCTGTAATAATGTACGGGCGGACTGTGCGTCGTTCGTAGAAAATGCCTGTACTGTTTTATGCAACATAGAGCGAGCCTCTTGTCCCAGCGCAAGAATACCCGCAATGATTGATGCCTCAGTTACAGGATGATCCGTTGCATCATCTTGACTATCGCTTGTCTCGGATGATGCATTGATTTCAAGCTGACTCACACCCGTCTTACGCAGGGGTGCCATGCGCAAGAGCAATTTCGCGATGCCTACCGCGTTGTCTCCTGTGCGTTCCATATCCGCCGTGATCGATGGAGCAGAAGATAGGAGACGTAAGTCACGACCTCCAAGTGGTTGTTGTAGTGTGAGAGCCTGAAATGTTAGTCGGTCTATCTCTGCTCTCAGATCATCCATTTCAGTATCCGATGCAATCACCAGTCCACACAGGGCCTGATCGCCTGATTTTACCGCTTGCAGTGATTGCTCAAGGGCTTGTTCAATCAATGAGCCGAGCTTCGTGATATTCGTGGTAATAGCCTGTAGCTGTGTATCTAAGATTGTTCTTGCCATTGGATTGCCTCTCCTTTTTATGTCTTTAAGGAAAGTGTAGCACGAGTATATTAAGGGATTGTAATAAGGCATAATCATACAGACGGAGGCGACATGTGAATTTCACATGTCGCCTCCGTCTGTATGATTATGCCTCATCGTGCTGTACGGCGTCCATAGGCCAATACTGCCAGGGGAATAAAGACAACGAGAATGCCTGTACACCATGCAACAGCTTGCCAGACCGTTCCGGCATCAGGGTGGTCAAGAAGCAGACCTCGTACCGCGTTGATAACCAGCGTAATGGGTTGGTGTTCCGCGAAGACGCGTAACCAGGTAGGCATACTTGCGGTGGGTACAAACGCACTACTGGCGAATGTCAACGGGAAGAGCCAGATGAAGCCAGCAGATTGTGCCGCCTCTACACTGCTCACCGCAAGGCCAATGGTTGCCGATATCCACGAGAAGGCAAAGCTGACAAACAAGAGCATCCCAATCGCCCCTGCCAGTTCCAAGAAGTTGCCTTCCGGTCGGAAACCAACGAGCAGACCGACGATCCACATGATGGCTACCACAATCACGTTACGTACAAGGTCAGACAGTGTACGCCCCGTGAGTACGGCTGATTTCGCCATTGGCAGCGAACGAAAGCGGTCAACTAACCCCTTCTGGATATCGTTGGCAAGCCCAATGCCCGTTGTGGTTGAGCCAAAGATGACCGTCTGCGCGAAGATGCCGGCCATCAAGTAGTTGACATACGAAGTCCCTTGCACAGCACCAATAGCACCGCCAAACACATAGCGGAAAAGCAGAACGAAAATGACTGGCTGAATGGTCGAGAAAATCAATTCTTCAGGTATACGCGGAATTTGCATCAAGTTGCGGCGTGCAAGCACAAGCGCGTCGGCAAAGGTCCAGTAGAGCGAGGGACGCGTCAGTGGCACTAATGGTTCATTTATACGGATATCGCGACTCATCGTGAACTCCTTGCCAAAGGTCGATCGGCCTTTTCGTCTACAGGTGCATCCTCTTCAGAAGCAGCACGTCCGGTCAATGTGAGGAAGACATCATCAAGTGTTGGACGACGTAATGCGAGATCGTCCAGGGCGATGTGTGCCGCATCAAGATCGCGTACAACTGACGCGAGCAATTGCGAACCATGTGCGACTGGTACCACAAGGCGACGAGTTGCAGCATCAACCTGTATCTCGCCTGCACTGTAGGAACTGACCGCTTGTCGAGCAGCATTCAAGTCGCTACCACGCGCTACCGTGATCTCAAGCCGTTCACCACCAACCTGCGTTTTCAGTTCGTCAGCGGTGCCTTTGGCGATAACCCGTCCGTGATCGACTACCATGATCGAATTCGCCAGTTGATCGGCCTCTTCCAGGTATTGCGTGGTGAGCAACACTGTTGTTCCCTCGGAAACAAGACCGCCGATGACATCCCACATCGCGAGACGACCACGTGGATCAAGACCCGTTGTTGGCTCGTCTAAGAATATGACGGGAGGCGTGACAATCAAGCTTGCCGCAAGGTCCAGGCGACGACGCATCCCACCGGAATATGTTTTGACAGTTCGCCCGGCTGCCTCCACAAGATCAAAACGTTCAAGAAGCTCATTGGCGCGACGTTTCGCGACCACTCCTGATAGATGGTAGAGCTGACCAAACATTTTCAGGTTTTCATAGCCCGTGAGGTATTCGTCAACAGCAGCATATTGACCCGCGAGACCAATGAGTGAGCGTAGCGCATTCGCGTCTTTTACAACATCTAACCCTGCCACCTCTGCATGACCAGCATCAGGCTTTAGAAGAGTCGTCAAGATGCGCACCGCCGTTGTCTTGCCGGCACCATTGGGACCGAGAACGCCCAGCACGGTTCCCTCTTCGGCAACTAAATCAAGCCCGTCGAGGGCATGGGTTTTTCCATAATGTTTTTGAAGTCCCTCAGCTAAAATAGCTGGTCTATTCGACATGGTATACTTCCTCTCACAAAATTTCCAACAACAAAGTATGGTCTTGTCTCTCTGGGAAACAAACAGGTGTATGCTATTCAAAATGTTGAGATCAATGCGCTTACTAATCTATTCTCATCAAGAGCCAGAAATGCGGAAAACTTCTATTGTAGCGACGATGCAACAATGCTAAGCCACAAGTGTTGTATTGACCAACATTTCGCGATATGGTACAATAATGTATGTGGACATATGTCCACATACATTATTGTACCGGACACCTGTCCGTTTGTCAAGAGGAGAGAGCAATGATAGAAGAAACTCGAAGTGCTTCATTGTCGCCAGGTATACCATCTCCGCTTGCTGGACGTGTGCGACATGAACGTCGCGATGCGATGGAGCATCGTCAGAAAATACTGCAAGTTGCTCAAAATCTTTTTGCCCGGCATGGTGTCAATGCCGTGAGTATGCATCAAATCGCCAAAGCTGCTGGTGTGGGGCAAGGCACGCTGTATCGTCGCTATGCGCATAAAGGCGATTTGTGTATGGACATGTTGCGAGAGCAACACGAACGACTGCATAGCGATCTCTCAACACTCTTACGCGCAAAAGCTGATGCTCCTGCACTTGAGCGGTTAGACGGGATATTATCCTTGAGCATCGCATTTCTCGAAGAGCAAGGAGCTTTACTCAGCCCCATTGCGTTCACTGAGATACGAGACACTCTGTGCGTTGAAGATAATCATCAGCACTTACCATTTCACTCTTTTTACCTCTGGCTCCATACTATGCTTGCTGACTTGCTTACCGAAGCGGTAGAGCACAGGGAACTAGCCGTGCTTGATACCTCCTTCACGGCAGATGCTCTGCTTGCTACGCTCAACCCTATGTTCTATCATATGCAACGCCACGAACGCCGTCTCTCACCAGAACAAATCTTACACGGAATACGCCGTATCTATATTGAAGGTGTGAAGACGCCGCGTCATATGGAATAACGGGTAATATAAACCAGAAAGTACTATATAAAACGCATCTGTTGACACATTGATGTATATTTACATCAGGTTATTGTCCCTGGTTTAACTTAAGGTGGGTCATATGCAGTCGCAACGTCAAACAGTGACCGACCGCCTCGCGGATGTTATTCACATCATACATATTGGGGGCAAGAGTGGTGTGCTCACAGTCGAGCGTGGCGAGGACAAAAAAGTAGAAGAGGGTTTTATCACGTTCGTCAATGGGCGTGTTGTTGAGGCAAGAATAGGTACACTAACTGGTCTTGTTGCATTCAATTATATGAATACATGGCTGACATGCCGTTTTTCCTTACAAAGCCGTGGAGCTGAGGAAGCACTATTAGTCGCCCCTGTTCAACCTTCTTCTACCTCGAATACGATGATCCCAATCGCGTCATCTCAGTATCAAGCTGACAGAGATGTGCAGTCAATGGTGCCTTTGCGTCTACAATTGGGCGAAGAAGCGTTACAGCAATCAGGAAACATACAACTCTCGCGTACTCATCGTCGCTTACTTTTATTGGTTGATGGGCATCGCGAGCGAAGTGATCTTGCGCGTCTCATGGGCCGTAGCCTTGTCGAGATACAGGAACTACTCACTGATTTAGAGCGAAACGGGTTCATTCAGGTGTAGCTACTCTCCATTGGAGGAAGGAACACATGTCCAGGTCTTCTCAATCTTCACGTAATAAGAGATTTTCTTTGACCGTAAAAGTTTCTGCTTTGCTTGTGCTTGCCGTCGTAATTCCGCTATTGATTACCGTTATTGGTAGTGAACTGATATTACGTCCGACATTAATGGGACAAGCACAGACGGAAATGGGCAATGATGCTCAGGCTCATGCACAAGCGATAAATTCGCTGCTTATTGCACGTATGCAGGATGTAGGCTTCCTGGGGCAATACCTGGCGATTCAACGCTATCTTGCCGGACAAGAAGTGTTCAAGCAGCAAGCACTTGATGAATTAGCTCTCGGCTATCGTCTTGATCCAAATTACAGTACCTGGACCCTTTTTGATACACGGGGGGATATTCGCCTCTCGTATCCGGCATTGCCAGGACCGCGTGGCAAGTATGTGGTAGCACCAGAAATCATGCAACAGTTACATGGTGTGAATAAAACGCGTATTTCCGATGTCTATTTTGATGGCACAACACATATGGCTTACGTCGATATTTATACGTCGATTACGGCACCTAATTCGACATTGCTTGGTTTTGGACGTTCAACCCTCAAGCTCAACGAGATATGGACTGCTGTTAATAACGAAACAAATGCTGCTCCGGGTAGCTATGCCATGATTCTTGATAGCCACGGTGTTCGCGTTGCATACACAAATACCGATACAACGCAAGTAACATTGCCCACCGCCCTTTTCAAAGCCGTTGCTCCTCTCACCCCACAATTGCAACAACGCATTAGCGATGAAAATTTGTACGGCAATAGTCGTACCTCTGTCAGTGTCTTGCCTGACCCGACACTTGCTAGCATCCTGCAAGACGCTCAGGCAACAACAACGTCGCAATTCACACCAGCTTTACAGAATGAGCCTTTTCAGGCATATTATGTGAAATGTCAGGTTGTGCCATGGACATATCTTGTACTGAGACCAGTAAACACGATCACAGGGGCCGCTAACCAACAAGATGTTTATCTTATTCTGATTGCTGCGCTTATTACGCTTCTCGCGGCTTTGGTCGGTTTGTTTGTTGGGCGGAGCATTACATTGCCCATCCTGAAATCGGTCTCGTTCCTGCGTCAAAGTAGTCAGTCATTGAACGAACTGGCGTCACGCGAACAGGTGACGACCACGGAGCAACGTTGGATCGTTGAGACTTCACAGACTGGATTGAAATCAGTCGAGTACTACGCCGAAGCTACCAGTGTTGCCGCGCACCGATTAGATGCAATCGGGGGAGAACTATTGCGCAACTGGGAACACCTTGAACCGTGGCAAACAAAGCAGCATTTAGAGCAGATTGTGACGACTGCAAATTATATTGGTAGTGCTGCATCTCATCAAGAGCGGAGTAGCAAGAGTCTTTCTACCGCGATACGTGTCACCATGCAGGTAACGGACCAGCTCGTGTCAGGGGCTACCTCTGCTGCTGAAGCGTCTGCTCAGCTAGAGAATGTTATTGAGCAACTACGTCAGGTTGTGGGGGAATAACTCATGTGGAAGGATTCCATGAACATGAACCATTTTGGTAAGGTACGTTCTCTTGTATGTGGTATTTTGCTTCTTACCGCTTTCGTGTTTGCCTCTTGTACTACTAGCGCGGGTACTGGTGGTAATCTTCCCGTTGCGAATGGTGGAAAGGGATGTACAAAGGTTGGTATTTTGCTGCCTGAGACGACTTCTTCCGACCGTTGGGAGGCAAAGGATCATCCTCTCCTCGTACAGGCTATTAAGGCAGCCATTCCCGGTGTGCAGTACGACTATACAAATGCACACGATAGTGCCGCTACGCAACTTAGTCAGGCTGAAGCAGACTTAGCGAATGGCGATTGTATCCTGGTTGTAGGTGCTCATGATAGTGTGGCTGCCTCTGCTATTGTCGCCAGGGCTAAAGCACAGAATGTCCCTGTTATCGCCTATGATCGTCTCATTCAGTCGAAGGATGTGAATTACTACGTCTCTTTTGACAACGAAAAAGTAGGTCAGCTTCAGGCTCAGTATATCGCCAAACACTATACACAGTATCAAAAGAATGGTGTTGTCAACATTGCTGTACTTAGTGGCTCACAGACGGATACTAATGCGTTAATGTTTAGCAAGGGTGCTCATTCGGTCCTCGATCCTCTTTTTGCCAATAAGAGTCTCAAGAATGTATATGAGAATTTCACACCCGACTGGAGCAATAGCACGGCTCAGGCCGAGATGGAGACGGCTTTATCGGATCAGACAAATAATATTCAAGTTGCATATGCCGCGAATGATGGTCTTGCAAACAGCGTGATTACAGCATTGAAAGCCGTGAACCTGGATGGGAAGGTTCTGGTAACGGGGCAGGACGCGACGGTAACAGGTATTCATAATATTCTTCTGGGTAAGCAGAACATGACTGTCTATAAACCTATTGCGCAAGAGGCTCAGTCAGTAGGAAGTCTTGTCAAGGCACTCTATTCAGGTACCAATATTGCTACGTTGACACATGGTGTGACTGTTGCAACATTTGATGGAGGCAATATTCCTGCGATTCTCGATACACCTCTTGCTGTCGAGCAAGATACCATTGCATCAACCGTCATTGCCGATAAATTCATCACGAAAAGCGACGTGTGTAATGGTATCCCTGCTGGCACTGCTGGTGTATGTTAGTTGACGCAACGGACGCCCACCAGGGGCGTCCGTGGGTTCTCAAATTTCACCCAATTGCGCTTCTTTCAACAGTCTTGTCCCTTGTGGGCGTCCGTTGTGCTTAGTTTGAACATCATCAAATTACAATTGCCCAACCAGTTGTGCGAGCCTTGTCTGCTCTTCACCAGCATTCGCGACCGCTATGGACATGACGAGCAACTCGTCCAGTCCTGAGTGGAGCAATGCAGTGAGACGCTCTGTCACATCAGCCTCGCTTCCTGAAACGACGAGGCTATCAAGCAATTCGTCGGACATCGTGCCGTCTTCTGACACAGGAAAGCCTGCTTCCGCGAACATGCTGGCATAAAACGGTAAGCGTCCGTATCGTCCAAGTTGCTTTCGGGCGGCAGCCAATACTGCCGGACGATCCTGACTCAGTGCAACGGGAATATGTGCTATCAATGGTGGGACTGTACGTGCGGCTCTTGTAGCACCTGCACGTAAGGCTGGGAATGCTCTATTGAGGAGATATGGTACAGGGCTAACCCAGGAAATCGCACCATCTGCGACCTCTCCTGCAACATAATATGCTCCCTCGCGTAAGGCAGAGACAAGGATAGGCGTGCGTGGTGTACGTGGGAGCGTAGACTTGATGGTATAAAAGCGACCTGTGTGCTCAATTTTGCCATCCCAGAGCAGTGCTCGTAGAATGCCTACATATTCACGCAAGTGTTCCATTGGCGTTGGCATTGACAGACCATAAATTCCTTCGATTACTGGACGGTGGCTTGGTCCAATGCCCAACCGTATTCTTTCAGGAGCGAGATCGTGTAGTGCTAGTATCTGTTGTGCTAACGCGAGTGGGTGACGTGGATACGTTGGCACAATTGCTGTTCCCATACGAATACGTTGCGTTTGCACTGCCGCTGCCGCGAATGTCGTCAATGTATCTGGTAATGGTGTACTTTGTGTCATCCAGATTTGTTGTACGCCAGCCGCCTCTGCCGCCACAATCATGGCAACCACAGCCTTCGTATCGGCCCCCGACACCGCCAGTCCAATCCGCTCGCGTAATGGTTGCTGTGCCGAAGTCTCGGCGTTTGTAGGAGATGTGCTGTTGTTTTGCATGTTCCTGTCCCCTTTAAGTAAGCATATTGTTCTCGATAACAGGTGCTATTTGTTATTTTTAACACGTAAGATACTCAATGACATTCCCATCATGCAATATCATCTCTAACAAAAGAGTATATCGGGTGTAGGGACCGATGTATCACGTCCACGTCGGCAGTCGATTTGGCACAAGGACGTGATACATCGGTCCCTACACCCGACATATCCACACTATTTCATCAAACAGAATATTGGATCCCTACCGCTTCTCAGACATGAACTTTCCACACACGTACTACATTATCATAATTGGCGGTCGCAAGTTGGGTATCGTCGGGAGACCATGCCTGACTGTAGGTGACGCCTGCTGTAATGGTCTGCTTGATTTGTAACGTTTGTGGGTCCAGGATGTAGACGTTTCCATCACCACCATAAATCGCAAGAAGGCGGTTGTTGTGTGACCACAGAGCTTCACCGATAGGCGCACCTCCTGGCTCTTTATATGTTTGCAGTGTACGCCCACTCGTAATATCCCAGATACGCGCTGTTCCGTCGTTTGCTGTTGAGACAAGATACTTACTATCGTATGACCAGGAAACTGTCTTTACTTCATCTGTATGCCCACTACAAATAAGCTTTGTTTTGCCTGTGAGAGGCGTCCAGATGCGCACAGTTGTATCTGCTGAGCCAGAGGCCACGCTAGTACCATCGGGCGACCATGCGACTGCCTTGATACTATTGGTATGTTCCTGATACGTCGTTACCACTTGCCATGACGGATAAGCGTACACACGCACGATGTTATCGCTTCCGCCGAGTGCCATAAAGCGTTCGTCGGGGGACCACGAAAGAACAGGTACTCTTGAAATCGGCGCGTTGAGCGAGGTAAGACGTTGACCACTCCTGGCATCCACGACCTGAACCGTCCCATCTACAAATCCTATCGCGAGATGCTGAACATTCTTACTTGTTGACCAGTCAATTGACCACGGATAATCGTCAGCAATAGGTGGTTGTTGTGTACTGCGTATCGACAAGCGTTGCTTCCCGTCGTTGGCTGTCCACAATAAAGAGGTAGTATCCAATGCGCCAGAAGCGATAAACGCGCCATCAGGCGACCAGCGTACATGGAGTACCGCCGCGGTATGACCTTTCAACGTGAGGATAGGGTTATCTGTGTGTGGTGCTTGCCATCCGTTCCCACTCTGTGTTACGTTTCCATTCTGTATCGGCAATGTCTTCTTTAAGATAGTAGGAACGGTTGGGCGAGTGGAAAGCAGGGACCACACTGCGGCCCCACCAACGACCGCCGCTCCAGCCATACCGCCTCCAATCAGAAACGCTCGTCGTGACAGACTCCCCTGTTTTGCCTCTTGTGCTGGCAAAGGAGTATCAGGTGGGACAAATGACTGTGGTGGATATGACCCTGGATACTGCCATTGTCTAGAAGTTTGTAGCAATGGTTGTGCCGTTGAAGGCGTATTATATTGGCCTGGACTGAACGATGATGCCATCATGGAGGTTGCAAAGTTAGTAGCATATGCCGAAGAATTTTGCGAACCTTGCTGTATAGGTGATAGTGGTAACGAAGGCGGTTTTACAAACGTCGATGCCAAGGATTGTGATGAAGTACGTGCAACATGCTCAAGGGCCTGTGCAAAGGCAAGCACCGTTGGAAAACGACGTGCCGGGTCTTTTTGCAGGGCCGTCATCACCACCTGCTCTACCTCATATGAGAGATCGGGTACAAGGGTGCGTAACGACTGCGGTGCCGCCATCGTATGTTTCACTGCGATTTCAGTGTATGAACCTTGAAATGGGCGATTGCCACATAGCCATTCATAGACTACAATCCCTAGCGAATATTGATCGCTCGCTGGAGATGGGTGAGCTTGAATTTGCTCTGGTGCCATGTATGCAATGGTGCCAGCGATATTTTGTGCGCTATACAGACGTGAACTTTGCTGGACAAGTGCGATACCAAAATCACTCAGCAGAACCTCGGAATTACGTCCAAGTAGCAGATTTTCCGGCTTGATATCGCGATGAATCAGGTGTTGCTCGTGGGCATACTGCAATGCCTCAGCTATCTGACGTGTCAGTGTGACAACGGTTGGCAGTGGCAGACGACTTCCGCGTGGATATCTATTGCGTAGTGTGCCATTGGGGGCATAGTCCATGACAAGGTAGGGAAACGCATTCTCTACGCCGAAATCGAGCACGCGCACAATATGCGGATGTACCAGACGGGCGACCGTTTGGGCCTCCTGTGTGAATTGCTGCACGTCTTCGTCCACCAGCCGTGAATGCAAAACCTTCACGGCAGCAAGCGTCTTCAGATGAATATGCTCACCAAGATAGACCTCCGCGAAGCCACCTTGCCCTAACAAGCGCACAAGCGAATAATGCCCTATTTGCTGCTGTACCCGACGCTGCTGTTCTGCCATACTTCTTCCCTTGTATAAAATCCCCATCATCATAGGACATTTCTTCCGCTTTGTGCAGTATCGTGGGACTATTGGCAGGGTTATCTAAAACTCACCAATGATAAATGTCGTAGGGACCGATGTATCACGTCCTTGTACCGCATCGATCACCAACGAGGACGTGATAATGCTCTTTGATTAATTAATCTGGATACGTTGGCTGTAGGGACCGATTTATCACGTCCTTCCGGGCAATTGAGACGCCAAAAGGACGTGATAAATCGGTCCCTACAGATATCCGTACCAATTTGTTAAACAGCATAATCGGTCCCTACAAAAGAATCAAATCCCGTTTACGCAACAAAAACTCTGCCAACACTGTTAAGGCAACGATATAACCTACTGCTAAAAGAAACATCACGAGGCTATACCATCCAACATTCCCAGTTGTTCCTAGATTATAGCAAGTGGCAAGGGGGGCAAGCGGAATACGTACCCATGAAAAATATGTTGTCACGATGTTATTGCTTGTATTTGTATACAGTACAAGTGCGAACCATGCGAAAAAGATAATTTGTATGCGTCGTGTTGCAATGGGTATTGACAGCACAACTATGAGGGCCGAGAGAATCCAACAATTGACCAATAGCCCAATAGCTCCAAGTGTCATGCTGCTAAAAGTCGCATCAGCGATACACAAAGGGTTACAAGGGGGTGGACTAAATTGATGAAAGCTCATCGCCAAAATCATGAGTAGCAAAAATGCAGGAATACGTAGTACGCTTGACGCCAGGACTACGCCACGAATATAGGCTGAGCGAGACGTGAGCCGTGCCAATGGCAGATATACCCTCGCACTCATGGCACGTTGTGTCATAACAATGGTACTCAATATCGAAAGTATACCAAGTGCCTCGCCAGCCGTCCCAAAGAAATAGGCGATGTCGCCGCCAAACTCTAAGAAGAAAATAGCATATATCATCCACACAAACACGATATCGCCCAATATCCAGCCACTGCGCGCATAACTCCGCAACGTGAAACGCGCCACAACCAACGTCGGCGAACGCCAAAATCGCGTGAATATATTGGGTGATGATGTGTATGTTCGCGTGTTAGAGATGCTCATTTTTTTGATTCCTTCTGTAGGGACCGATGTATCACGTCCTTGTCGGCACCCGAAACGCCAATAGGACGTGATACATCGGTCCCTACCAGTGCATCCACATACACTTCTTCCAGCGTGCGGTTCACGGGTGTCAGTGATACAATTGGAATGTTCGCGTTGACGAACTGTGCTAATACCCTCGCTTGTGCCGTATCGGTAATGCGTAACAGGTTGCCTTGTGCCTCTATGACCTGCTCCGCGATACCCAACTGTGTTACGATCTTACTTGCCTCCTGGTCATGTGCCAGCACAATCTCGACAATGCCCTGTGAATGCAACAGGTCCGCAACCGTTCCATGAAGGAGAAGATGCCCACGCCGTAGAATACATACGGAGTCGCACAATGCCTCGACCTCTGACAGATAGTGTGAGCATAACAAAATTGTCTTGCCCTCTTTACGTAGCCCTGCCACAATCTGGCGTACCTCCCATTGGCTGCGTGGGTCCAGTCCACTTGTCGGCTCATCCAGGATCAGCAATTCGGGGTTAGTTAATAACGCTTGTGCGATGGCGAGACGCTGTAACATCCCCTTTGAGTACGTTCCAATGTGACGGTCTGCCGACTCGTGCAAATTGACCTGTTCCAGCAAAGATTGTATACGTGTAAGGTTGGCATCATCCCACAATCCTGAAAGTTCGCCAAGATAGGTCAGATAGGCACGACCCGTGAAGCGCGTCTCAAAAATAGGCCGTTCATGTACATAACCAATCTTAGGATGCGATAGTGCAACATGCTCCTCACCAAACACCCGAATCTGGCCCGACGTAGGAAAAATAAAACCCATAATCATGCGCACCAATGTGGATTTGCCCGCCCCATTCTCGCCCAACAGACCAAACGAGGTTCCTTGATTGATGGTAAGCGTAAGGTTATTCAGTGCTGTAACGCGTGAGCCATATGCTTTTGTGAGGTCTATGCATTCGATGACTGGTGGCATAATTAGACTTCCTTGCTGCATTGATTATGCGCCTTTATTATAGTTGCGTGTACTATAACAAATTGCAGAGAAAAAAGCACCTATCGAACTGATAAGTACTGTGCTCTTTTGGGCAGAGGTCACGTTACGCTTTAATAGCTCATGCTATTATGAGGTGTTACAATACACCTCATAATAGAGACACTGGAGAACATATGGAGAGCCTCAAATATATAGATTTATTCTGTGGTATTGGTGGATTTCGTGTTGCAACTGAGAATATCTGCAAGGAAAAAGAAATTGAACCTGTCTGTGTCTTCTCGTCCGATATTGATCCTGATTGTCAGGTAACATATGAAGCTAATTTCGGCGCAAGACCTGTTGGAGATATCTGTCAAGTAGACGCTTCTGCTATTCCTAATCACGATCTTTTATTTGCAGGTTTTCCATGTCAGCCATTTAGCATTATAGGTTCACGTTTAGGATTTGAAGACACGCGTGGAACGCTCTTCTTTGAAATCGCTCGTATCCTGAAAGAGAAACGTCCTAAAGCGTTCGTATTGGAGAATGTGAAACAGCTTGTAGGGCATGATGAAGGGCGCACGCTTAAACGCATCCTCGAAACACTGCACGAACTCGGTTATACAAACTCTCATTTCAAAGTGCTAAATGCACTAGATTTTGGAGTCCCCCAAAAGCGAGAACGTGTATTTATTGTTGGTTTTCTTGACTCCGTAGTACACACTTGGCCCCGACGCCCTACAGCAGTACGAACCCTTAATGATATCTTAGAGCAAAGCGTTGACAACTTTTTTATGCCTTTGAAAAAATTAGAGCGCATCGCCTTGCTAAGCGTGACAAGATTGTAGACCATCGTACTATCTGGCATGAAAATAAAGGTGGTCACATCAGCGCATATCCCTATTCGTGTGCTCTGAGAGCAGGTGCCTCCTATAATTACCTGTTAGTGGATGGGGAGAGAAGGCTTACTGAGCGAGAGATGTTGAGACTTCAAGGTTTTCCCGACACGTACAAAATTGTGTGCAATTATGGAGCTATGAGAAAACTGACAGGGAATTCTGTAGCCGTCCCAGTGGTCGAAGCTGTTGTACGGTCTGTTTTGGATGTATTAGAAATGCAATATATCCTCTTCCCCTTTGTGGAACGTAAACATCCTAGAAAACATACAGGAATCGGAGGAAGCACAACAATTAGTGTATGAACCTAATAGCCACAATTCACAGGTGATATACGAGTACCCTTGAAAATCAAAGCGAATAGCATGGAGAAAACGTCAAAGTGTTTTATGCAGGGAACCTTGCAAGCTATAGCTATGTTAGATTCCCTACATTATCAACTTCGTCCAATATGTCCATTATGCAGCCGATGGATTGAGAATGACACGTACAATGTTTTCATCATTTACAGCACTGACGAGATTAATAACCTCACGGAGAGCATCTACCTGTCTTGTTTGTGCTGCTCTCCGTTGGGCTAAATCTTCGAGTGAAGGAAACTTCCGCTTAACGATATCTACTAGTATCATCTGAAATGCTTCGAGTTTACCCTCTTGCAAACCTTCTTGCAAGCCTTCTCGTCTACCCTCTTGTAAGCCTTTTTGTAAGCCTTCTTGCAAGCCACGTTCTCGCTGCTTCTTTACAAATTCATCTTGCTCCAATAATTCATCAAACATCTTTAATCGCTCCTGTACTCGTTGCTTTTCTAGTGGTGGCATAACTTCTGCTCGTCTCAGGAAGGTGCTTAACCAGAGTAGCCTACGATCTAACTTGGATTCATCGCCTTTACAATACTCTATCAGTTCATCTATAGCCTGTAATAGCATTGTAGCATTCACATCTTGCATCATAGGAAGCAAGGTATACATGCTCACCTTGTGTTGCTCTACATATTGTCGCCCATTCATATCCCATAAAGGCAAGACACGGAAATTGAATTTTAGTAGCTCTTCTGTCCCACTGAACTCTTGCAATGGTGATGTGACAACGGTTGTCTTGAATAAATATACCACCATCGAGATTACTGGCAACTCGTACTTTTCCAATAATTGTGTATGATAGACCGCCATACGAAAGGCCATCTTATCATCTCTACTGGCTTGAAACTCCAAATGAAACGTATGTGGTTTGCCTCGATAAAGAACACGATATACTCGGTCTGCACGCATTGGTGAACGTAGTATCTCTACATCGAGTACTTCAAGCACCTCAACTCCTGGCAGCAAAAGTGGTAGAATAGCGGGAGCATCCTCGTTAAGTATGGCCTTAATCGAACTATCATACGGCTGTTGTTGGTTCACAATGTACTGTCCCCTCACCCCTATTTTTTGTAGTATACTCTACCTATCATCTACGTACAAGTAGCGTCATTACGCATTAGAAAGAGCACATTCCACCATGTACATTCCACAATTCCAGGACGTGTTGCTGGCACAGCGACAAATACGCCCATATTTGCACCGCACACCACTGTACTCATATCCTGCCATCAACGATTTGCTTGGGACAAGCGTCTATATCAAACATGAAAACTATCATCCTGTTGGTGCATTCAAGGTGCGTGGTGGTGTGAACCTTGTATCACAGATGAGCGCGGACGAGCGAAAGTGTGGCGTGATTGCAGCCTCAACGGGCAATCATGGACAGTCCGTAGCTTATGGAGCGCAACTATTTGGTGTGCAAGCACGAATCGTGGTGCCAGAGGGAGCTAATCCAGGCAAAGTTGCCGCGATGCAAGGCATGGGTGCCGAAGTCCTGTTTCATGGCAAAAATTTCGATGAGGCCAAACTGTATTGTGAACAACTCGCGCACGAGCATGGCTATCGCTATATCCACTCCGGCAACGAGCCTCTTTTAATTGCCGGGGTTGCAACGGGCATTCTTGAGATGTTGGAGGATGAGCCAGGAATCGAGGTTATTTTTGTTGCTATCGGCGGTGGCAGTGGTGCTGCTGGTGCATGTATCGTTGCTGATACCGTTAATCCTTCTATTCAAGTGATTGGTGTGCAAGCTGAGGCGTCATCGGCGGCCTATCTCTCGTGGAAGCAACACAAACTTGTATCTGCACCCAATCACACCTTTGCCGAGGGTTTGGCGACTGGGAGTGCGTTTGAACTGCCACAGGCTATTTTATGGGACAAACTTGATAACTTTCTGCTTGTGAGTGAAGAGCAGATATTACAATCAATGGTCTGGATGGTTGAACGAGCGCACACTTTAGCAGAATCGGCTGGCTCTGCCCCACTCGCAGGTGCATATTCTATACGAGAACAATTACGTGGCAAGAAGGTGGGAGTTGTCTGCTCTGGCGGCAACATCTCGTTAGAGCACTTGAGACGCGCCCTCGCGTTTGCACAATAGTTTTGGATAAAAAGAACACGGATATAGCTCATGTATGAGCTATATCCGTGTTCTTTTTATCCAAAACTATCACACAGCATCGAGTGAGAGGGGACGTTCGGTTTTTGTTTGCACTGACTGCTCTTCGTAATTTCGCGTCAGGTAGCCCTGGTAATCAGGAAGGTAGGGTTGATACTGATTACGCATGAGGGGGGACGTGATTATAAAATCAGCTGATGCACGATTGCAAGCAATTGGGATGTTCCAGACGACTGCTATACGTAGGAGTGCTTTCACGTCGGGATCATGTGGTTGCTGCTCAAGTGGGTCCCAGAAGAAGATCAGCATATCGATCTCCTGCGTTGATATCTTTGCTCCGACTTGTTGGTCGCCACCAAGCGGCCCACTTTGAAGCTTGAAAACATCCTGACCGAGTTCCTCTTCCAGCAACTTGCCTGTCGTACCCGTTGCATACAATTCATGTTGCGCCAGGAAAATCTTATTAAATCTTGCCCACTCTAAGATGTCTTGTTTCTTGTTGTTGTGCGCTATGATAGCAATACGTTTCTTCGGTTCCAATGATAATGCCTTTCTCTTCAAGTACAATACCTCTTCCCTACGCTGACTATAAAATGGTACGGAACATGCGTCCGCTAAAAAACTGGGAATGAGGTAGTGTGACAATATGCTATCTTGCCACAATGCAAGTAAAACTATGAGGTTGCGTCTTTACGAGAATGGGAGCGTTCACAGATGATACTATCTTGCTACAACGCAAGACCGGAGGATATGTCAATACTGACGTTTTCACAGATAAGGAACTGTCTATAGTTCTCTTATGCACAAAGTATGTCATCTTTATGAGCTATTTGTCAAGTAGCATGAACAGTAAGGACGTTCAACAAAAGGATTTTCAAGCGATGAAATGATAGAGGCTTTCATTCATTACGCCTTGTTGGAGATGGATCAGCCAAACAGGGACGTACACGCGTTGGAATCTGCAAAGATTTCCTTCCTATCATGTTTAAGACAAGCGGAATAGATAGCGTATATACCAGATTCATGTTACAATGGAGAAAATAAAAAATGCTAGCAACGTACACAATACTCTATAAGTAAGAAAGAACATGAACGAATACGTAGTGGTCGGGCAAGAGACCCCAGAAATACCAGAAAACCAGTTAGGATCAGCGGCGTTGGAGAGCATCGAGACGTTTAAGGCACGCTATCCTTTCCCCATCGACCCGTTTCAGCTTGAAGCGATTGCTCATCTTGCCGATGACCAGTCCGTGATGGTGGCCGCTCCTACAGGTACAGGCAAAACGCTTGTCGCGGAATACGCCATCTGGCTCGCGCAGCAGCGAGGCCAGCGCGTCATCTACACAACACCCCTGAAAGCACTCTCGAATCAGAAGTACCGCGATCTGCGTGATGCCTATGGCTCCGATACTGTTGGGCTTGTCACAGGCGATATCGTCGAGCATAGTCGCGCCTCAATCGTTATTATGACTACCGAAGTCTATCGCAATATGCTTTTGGAAGAGAGTAGCGAACGCTTTGGCATGTCCTCATCATTGACCGATGTCGGCTTTGTAGTGTTCGATGAACTGCACTACCTCAGCGACATCGAGCGTGGTCCTGTGTGGGAAGAGGCCATCATCTGCTCACCACAACACGTCCAACTCGTGGGGCTATCGGCTACCGTGAGTAATGCCGAAGACCTCGCAAACTGGATCAGTCGTGTGCATCGTCCGATTGTGCTCGTGACGCATGAGCAGCGAGCCGTACCTCTCGAACACTATTACTTCCTGGATGGCAAACTGCATCTTGTCCAGGATGCTAATGGGAAGCGCGTCGAGAAGTTTCCAAATATCGGTGGTGAGGCAAAGGCAGCACAAATGTCCAATCGCAATCGCGTCTATACCTACGAGGATGACGATGATGAGGACGACGAAGAGTGGAACGACCGACGTAAACGCGGCAAGAATGGACGGCAAGATACACAACGTGCGGCAAGAGATGGGGATCAAGAACCCGTTCAAGAGAAACCAAAGCGTCAACCGAAGCGCGAAGCCGTGGAGTCGGGTGAAGTGCTCGCTGCTTTACGTGATGCTGACTTGTTACCTTGCCTCTACTTCCTGCCCGGACGCCGTGTCGTGGAGGAGGCCGCTATGAGTGCCTCTTTACATAATTTCACGACGCCAGAGGAAGCGGCGCGAATCAAAGAAGAGATCAACATTTGGTTGGAACAACTGCCAAAAGAAGATCGCAACCTGCAACAGGTAATCTCTCTCACTGGTCTGCTACCACGTGGCCTAGCCTTTCACCACGCTGGCCTGTTACCGGGATTGAAGGTGCTGGTAGAAACGTTGTTCGCAAGAGGTTCGCTACGTGCTGTGTTTGCGACTGATACACTTGCGCTTGGTGTCAACCTTCCTGCACGTACCGTTGTGGTAGGTAGCTTGAGCAAATTCGATGGACAGGAAATGCGCCTCTTGACCCCCAACGAATATCGTCAATTGACAGGACGAGCGGGTCGGCGTGGTATGGATTTGCATGGATCGGCAGTCATTCCCTATTCACCATGGGAGCCATTTGAGTCGTCATTTCAGCGTATCACTGGCGAACTGCTGCCTGTCACCAGTGCTTTTGTCATTCGCTATAATTCTGTGCTCAACTTATGGAAGCCGAGGGATGTACAACACCTGCGCCGCATCTGTGCCTCTAGTCTGCGCGAGTACCAACGCTACATGCGCTGGGAACTCGACGAATTGCACCGTTTAGAAGTGCGTCACAATAAGGCCAAGAAGTCGGGCAAGAAAAAGAAAGGTGCTGCCTCTGATGGGGCCGCACTCGCTCTTGAAAAACGCCGTGAGAAGATTGGTGCCTATCCGCTGAGTCGCGCTGGTGCAGCTGAATTGGATGGAACGATTTTCGCTCTACGTGCGCTTGGCTTTATCGGGCAAGACGATTCACTCACGCTCAAGGGTCGGCTGTTACGTAGCATCTTTCATCCGGTTGGTGCGCTCATTATCGAACTGATCGTGCAGGGCATTCTTGACGAACTGACCGTGAGCGAGCTTGCCGAGGTATGTAGCTGGTTTACATTCAATAGCGATAAACGCGTCAAGAATCGGAACGTGGTACATGCTAAACTTGTGCAGGTGCGTCGTCAACTCTGGCATATTGTCCAGCACATCAATGGTGTGGAGCAGCGTGCCTCAATCAACTTCACACCCGGCATTGCACCAGAATTTCATGGTGTCGCGCTCGCATGGTCACGTGGTATGTCGCTCAGTGGTTTGATGAACCGCATTGACCTTGCCGAAGGTGATATCCTGATGTCGATTAACCAGACCATCGACCTGCTGCAGCAAGTACAAGCTGCCGTTGGTCAAGTGCTGGATGCCCGTGATATATGGACGCAGATGGCACTGACCGAAGGTGTCGTGAACGAACGCACTGCTCGCGAACGTGCCGAACAACTCACGATACAGCGCACACGCTTAGAACGCATCCGTCCCTTATTAGCACAGGCATCGGCATCCTTGCTTCATGGTATCATCGTGCAGAGCCGTACCGTTCCCTCAATGGTTGCGATGGTTGAGGACGAAGTAGTTCCCCTCGATGCCGAAGAAGACCTTGATCCTGCTATGCTCAACGACCCTACGGTGTAAAACCAAGAATACACAGGATACGGAAATGCCACATGACAGGGTTTACCCTGTCATGTGGCATTTCCGTATCCTGTGTATTCTTCTCATCCCCCCACATTTCCTACTAATCCATAAATCGCGGTATGACCTCGTTCATTGCATAGAGACGTGTGAATACGGTTATGTATTCTGCATTAGACATTACTTTGGTCATGAAAAAGGGCTTATGCATTGTCATAAGTGCTTGAGTTGACTAAGATGTAGACACATAAAGAAGTATTACATGAGTGGGCAGGGATATGTCGCATGGATGTAGAGGCTACGAACGTAGAGAAAAGCGGATGTGCTTTCCGCATAGAGATAGATCAACCACGAAAAATGTCAAAGTAAGGAAGAGGGTTTAATGAACGCAGAAGCATTGATTGGAACGGTACTCGGCACTTGTACGCTGCAACGGTTGATAGGACAGGGTGGCATGGGAGCAGTTTTTCTCGCACAACAATCACGTCCTCGTCGTCAGGTTGCGGTCAAAGTGTTGTTGCCTATGGCGTCCTTAACCCCGACTCAGCTCGCCGCGTTCCTGGAACGCTTCCGCCGCGAAACCGACGCGGCAGCATCACTGGAACATCCTCATATTATGCCTGTTCATGAATATGGAGAGAGCGATACCCTGGCCTATCTCGTGATGCCCTACATCAGTGGTGGCACATTGCGTGATGAGATGGAGCGCGAGTGTCCCATGCCCCTGGCAAAAGTGTTGCATTATGTCGATCAACTCGCGGCAGCACTGGATTTTGCCCATGCACACGGTGTCATTCATAGGGATATCAAACCCGCCAATATTTTAATGACACCCGAAGGTCGCCTCCTACTGACAGATTTTGGTCTGGTAAAGGTTATCGCCGAGGGGCAGACGCCGCAAGCGCGACTCACTGGCGAAGGCGCACCCGTCGGTACGCCTGACTACATGTCACCAGAGCAGGTAATTGGTGAAGATGTCGATGGACGTTCTGATCTCTACTCGCTTGGTGTCATTATGTACCAGATGATTACAGGTACTACACCATTTCAGGGCGAAACTCCAATGCAGATTGCCTCGCAGCATCTCCATATTCCACCGCCATCTCCACAGATGCTTCGTCCAGACCTGCCCGTTGCGGTCGAGCAAGTGCTGCTTCGTGCGCTCGCCAAACGTCCAAATGAACGATATGCGCGTGTACAAGACCTTGCACAAGCATTTCGCACCGCTCTTATTGGTACTGGCGTCCCGTTGGGTGGAGGCGCGAGTGCTGCCTTGAACAGCGCAACGGCTGCACGATTGTTTACCCCACAACTTCCATTCGATACGGCGCGTCAAACGGGTACAGTTCCCACCTTCGCGGCAAAGGCAAGCCCTGCTCCTTTAGGGAATCCAACAGGATTTTTACCAGCCTTCGGTGCCAGGAATGGAGGAAGTCTTCTGAACAGGTCAACAGGGATGCTTCCCTCTGTAACCACTGGCTCTATGCCATCGGCAATGCCGGACCGTCCTACAGGTCTGTTGGCTCGCACAGGAAAGTTTCCACATCGGGCGGCAGGGACAGCTGGCACGATGGGGACCACGAGAACAGCAGGAGCAACAGATACTGATGAGAGAATGAATGCAAGTGGCATGTTGCCAACACCGACTGCGACTGCCCCTTCAACCGACAGTATACGCGTACCAAATGCTACACACTTCAATAGCGTACAACAACTGTCGCCAGCACTCAACACGGATGCCCTCACGGTACCAGGAAAAACGACCAATACAGTGAAGTTAACCGCGCCCCTAAAGATAGTGCAAGTTCCCGTTGCGGGTCAGCCCGGTCGCTATGTAACAGGATTGTTGCCTTCCGCATCTACGGTTCAACTCCCTCCACTGGAGGATACGAAGCCTCAAAAGATGTCTAAACGCCTGGTCTCGGTACTCTCACTGGTAGTCGTTTTGTTCTTGCTTGTGGGAACGGCAGGTACATTCTGGTTTGTGCGCACGCATCCCGGTGCAATGACAAAATCTAAGACTACGACAAATCAACCCGTAACGATGGGCACGCCTAACGTGAAAGCCACGGCACTCGCCCAGGCAACGGCCACGGCACGCGCCAATATTATTCTCGATGATCCACTTAGCACAAATACCAACAATTGGCTTACCACGCCTGCCAATGTGTATGCCTTCAAGGATGGTGCCTATCATATCACTGATCAGGGTGATAACGGACGGGCGACGGTACTGCAATCTGCACCATTCGCTGGTGCTATCGGCTACACATTGACGATGGACGAGATCAAAGGCGATATTACTTCACCCAATAACTCGTTTGGGATGATTATGCGCTTCAACCAGGAGACGAAAGGCAAAACAACCATTACCACCTTTTATAGTTTTGAGGTGGTTAATAGCAAGGGTGGCGAATATCAATTCTGGAAATACGATGATACGAAAGGCGCAGCTGCCGCTAATGCACCGTGGACAAAACTTTGGCATCAACCATTTGGAGGCGAGTTCCATCAGGGTAATGGCCTACAGAACACAAACACGGTCAAGGTATTTATGAACGGGGCGAAGTTCACTATTACAGTGAATGGGAAAGTGATGACAACCGTGCAAGATGCCTCACTCGCTAGTGGGACGGTTGGCATGATCGTAAATCTTAATGGTACTGAGGTTGCCTTCAAAAACCTCCTGCTCACACGAAACTAGGGGAAATCGTCATGAATGCAGAAGTTTTAATTGGAACGGTACTTGGTACCTGTACATTGCAAAAGCTGATAGGGCAGGGAGGGATGGGTGCTGTTTTTCTCGCGCAGCAATCTCGTCCACGGCGTCAAGTTGCTGTCAAGGTATTATTGCCTCTTACGCGTCTAAGTCCCACCCAGCAAGCGGCTTTTCTTGAACGTTTCCGTAGAGAGACGGATGCCGCCGCATCGCTGGAACATCCCAATATTCTTCCTGTTCACGAATATGGGGAACGAGATGGTCTGGCCTATCTCGTAATGCCCTATATCAGCGGTGGGACGCTACGCGACGAGTTAGAGCGTGAGGGACAATTCTCGCTGGTAAAAGTGGTGAACTATCTCGACCAACTTGCTGCAGCTTTGGATGTTGCTCATGGACGGGGGGTTATCCATCGCGATATCAAACCGGCCAATATTTTGAAAACTGACGAAGGGCGACTCCTCTTAACAGACTTTGGACTGGTGAAGATCATCGCCGATGGGCAAGGGCCACAGGTGAGCTTGACAGGAGCAGGGGCACCGTTGGGCACACCCGATTATATGTCACCAGAGCAGGTCATGGGTGGTCATGATGTAGACGCACGTGCCGATCTCTACTCACTGGGTATAGTCTTATATCAAATGATAACAGGCAGAACGCCATTTAGAGGTGATATGCCCATGCAGATTGCTATGCACCATCTGCATTCCGAACCACCGCCACCAAGCTCATTACGTGAAGATTTACCGATTCCAGCAGAGCAAGTAATGCTTCGTGCGCTGGCAAAAAATCCTGATGATCGCTATATGAGTGCTCAAGACCTTGCCAGTGCCTTTCGTCTTGCCCTTGCGGTTTCGGGCGTACAACTCTCTCTACAAAACGTAAGTGGGAGCGGTCCCGTTGCGCCAGGAGCGGAAAGCCGCTTGTACACACCACGTGGACTATTTGATCCTTCCTGGCAGACAGGAAATATGCCCGTTGTACAACCAAAACCTAAAAGTGGTATGGGTGTAGCAAGGGTTGGTACACCATCACTCGTGCCTCTCACTCCACGTCCATCTTCGGGTGCTTTAGCATCTCAAAATAATAGTGTTGCCAATACAAGTATGACAATGCCATCATTTACTGACCTTATGCCACCTGCGCCATCTATTTCTACTGCGAATATACATAGTCCTTCTACTATCAATAACCCGTATACACCGTTATCATTTTCCCCTGAACTGTCACAAGCACAACCGAATACCAAAACGAATGCTCCCACTTCTCAACAGGCACATATCAAGCCGAGAGTGGTGCATAAGACGGGTCTCATGCGTCCAACAGATAGTAGTAATGCTGAATCTGGTACACAGGTACCACAAACACAGATGCCATTTTCACGTGCCAACGTACCATCTACGCCAAATGGTGTCGGTATGCGTGATGGTATGCAATCTTTTAATCCCGTCTCGCCCCTGCCTTCTAGTGGTACAAATGGAACATTGAGTGGTCCGTCCTCTCAATCAGGAGGACCGACGAATCAGGGAACGCAATCGCTGACAAACGGTTCTTATCCAGGACAGGGCGCGACAACGACAATGAAGTTGACGCAATCATTTAAGGTGATTCAGGTGCCGGTGGCAGGGCAACCAGGGCAGTTTGTGACAGGCTTCTTGCCAGTACTTCCACAGGAGCAAGGGGGAATGTCGTCATCGCCTTCCTCTGCCCTTCCTCCATCTAACCTGGAACCATTGCTTTCAGGCACGCCACTGCGAGCTATGAATAAGCTGAGGCGCAACGTAAAAGTGGTTGTACTCTGCGCGGCAGCCTTCTTGATACTGCTGACATCTAGCGCGTTCTGGCTGCTGCACACTCACTCAAATACAACTCGGCAGGCCACAGTGAGCGTAACACCGAATGTAACCGCTACGGTAGGCGTGCAAGCCACCGCAACAATGCAGGCAAATACTATTTTGAGCGACTCGCTCAGCGCAAATAGCCACAATTGGCATGTTGCTACTAGTGGGCCACAGCTGTATGGTTTTAGAGACAATGCGTACCATATTACTAATAATGATACAAAAGCACTTGCTCTCGCGTTACTACCTGATGAAACCGTAAGTGGTTCGTATGTATATTCGCTCACAATGGAGGCTTTGAGTGGTGACGAATCCGCCATTACCAATCAATTTGGCCTCGTCTACAACTTTAGCGTGAGTCAAAAGGGTGGGAAGACGTATAAAGCGTTTTATATCTTTGAGGTGGCGAATACGAAAGGTGGTCACTATCAGCTACTCAAGTACGATGATAGTGGTGATCCTGCCAACAGTCCCTGGACAACGCTCTGGTCGGCTCCCTATGGAAGCGAATTTCACTTTGGTCATGGACCAAAGAATGTGAATACCTTCAAGGTTGCTGTGAATACAGGTAAGTTCACGTTGATTGTCAATAATAAAGTAGTGGGTAACGCGCAGGATGGTTCATTAAAAAGTGGGCTGGTTGGGATGCTCGTGAATTTGAATAAAACGGAAGTTGCCTTTTCAAAGCTATTGTTAACGTATAAGTAAAACGTGTAGGGAAAGAACGTACACACAAAGATTTCGTGTGTACACAGAACGGGGAGGTATTTGTCGATGCATGTTGTTTCTTTGCTCTTCTCATTCGCACAAGTTACTCAGCTTACTGCACACATACCGTTTGTAACGCTTAGCAATATAATTACTATATCGCTCTGGGTCACAGGGTTTTTGTGTCTGCTTAATATTGGGCTAGCCATCGTGTATCGACAAAAACAGGCGAAAGAAATTGTCTCGTACTATGCCGTATTTGCCTTTGAATTGATTATCTTTGTGTTCGCGTTCCTCTTGCATCTCGGTGTGATTACACATGTTCCTTTTCCTCTCCCCCCCGGCTTACCCTTCAACCGCGCGGAGATAGGGGCGGCGATCGCGATTGGTATTGGACTCCTGCCAGCAACGTTCTGGCATCGCACCTCGTTTTCTGAGATAGGAGCGCGTATGGCAGAGGATGCTAAGACCATGAAGGACCGCGATGGTGGCGTGAAGATAGGGCGGAAGAGTACGCCTGGTGAGTGGATGAATTAAGGAAAAATAATGACAAAGCTTCGTTTAGCCATACATAAAGTCAATGCGTGGCAAATTCGTATTGTAGCACTTGCTTTTCTCGTTCTCTGTATTGGTAGTGGTTCTCAATTCCTGGTGAATGCTTTTGCCGCTGGAACCGAGCCAGAAATGGAGACAGCTCAGACAACAACGTTAATACTTGATACTCCTACTGTTAACCATTTTCCCTCCAACATACATATTCATGTCAGACGTGCAGGAGTAGACTCCTTTGGAGGATATACAGTGACTGGAAGAAGATAGAACGTCTCTAACGAGAAAGAGCTAGCCCTGTAAGACGCTGAGAACACCGTTTGAATACATCTGATGGAAGCCCACAAGGGGCTTCCCTACTATACTCTGTTATGTGCTATGCACGTCAGGTATAGTAGGGAAGCCCCTTGTGGGCTTCCATCGGTCTTGACAACACCCCGTCTTCGGTGTACAATAGGTCTCAAGGACATGTCATACAAACAGGTTCAAATAACACGTCAGGTTGACATAGTGAAGCGAGACAAAACGATGTACGAATTAATCATTCTTGCACAACTTATGCGTGATCCCGCGCATGGCTATCTTATAGCCAAAATTATTAATGACATGATTGGTCCCTACGCACATATTAGTAATGGGCGCCTGTACCCTTTATTGTCTAAATTGGAGAAATCAGGGTTAATCGCGCTACATGTAGAGGTGACTCCTGGGCAGCAAGGTGATCGCCAGTTACGTACCTATGAAATTACCGATGCAGGGCGCAAACGCTTTCACGAATTGATGATGGATACCACTGCCAATCCAGGAGAATATCAAAAATTCTTTACACAAAAAGCTGCCTACTTCGCGCTTCTGAAACCTATCGAGCGATTGCGCTTAATTGACCACTATATCAACTATTGTCAGGCTCATATTCTACATTTGACAGCAGAAGCCGAGGATATGACGCGTGAGTTTGCGACCTGGTGGAGATCAGAAACAAACATACTTTGGCTGCACGATGTTCTGAGTGTTATGCAACATGCTGTAGATCAATGGGAACTAGAACTGCGATGGGTCAAAGGTTTACGCGAAAAAGAGAATGCAGCTATTCAAAAGAATAGTGTGCAACAGGAGAATAGGCCATGAAGATAGTCATTAACAAATTGGTACAGACGTATCTCTGCTAATTTGTTAATCTGTATGAGTTGTAGATAGAACACGGAGAAATATAATGGAAACACAACCTAAAGCAGAACAAGTTCAGCAAAACAGTGGTCGTGGAAACCGTCTTCACGGTATCGCACTGATTAGCATTCTAGTGGCATTAATGTTGACTTTACTGCTTGAAGCACTCGATCAGACCATTGTGGGGACAGCACTTCCTAAGATTATTGGTTCCTTGCAAGGCTTTGACCGCTATACATGGGTCGTTACCGCATATTTGCTTGGGTCCACAACGATGATTCCTATTGTTGGCAAGCTGTCTGACCAGTTTGGTCGCAAATGGTTTTTCGTAGCTGGCGTTATTCTTTTCCTGCTTGGTTCAGCCCTTTCAGGAGCCTCGCAGACGATAGACCAGCTTATCGCTTTCCGTGCCTTACAGGGTGTGGGAGCAGGCGTTGGTATCTCGCTTGTCTTTACCGTTGTCGGTGATATCTTCCCACCTGCGGAACGCGCACGTTGGCAAGGTATTTTCGCGGCGGTGTATGGCTTTTCGAGCGTGGTTGGCCCAACTATCGGCGGTTGGCTCTCTGATAATGGTCCACTACTAGGCAACCTCGTCACCGATACAACACGTTGGCGTTGGGTCTTCTATATCAACCTGCCGCTTGGTCTTATTGCATTGGTCGCTTTACTTGTGTATTTGCCCGCAAACATTTCAACGCGCACGAACAAGTATACAGGCTGGGCTGCTATCCGTAGAGTTGATTTTCTAGGTGCGTTTTTAGCCTCAAGTGCCACCATTTGTCTTCTATTAGGGCTAACATGGGGTGGCAACCAGATTTATGATTGGAACTCTCCGCAAGTAATTGTAATTCTCATTGTTGCTGCAGTCCTCTATGGTTCGTTCATCGTTGCCGAACGATTTGCAGCTGAACCAATGTTGCCGCTTGACCTCTTTCGTAATCGCGTCTTTGCTGCAGATTCTGTGTTAGGTCTTACCTCTGGTATGGTCTTGCTCTCCTTAGTCATTTACCTGCCGTTGTACCTACAAGGTGTGTTGGGAGAGTCAGCGACCAATTCTGGTGAAGTTATCACTCCAATGACTGTAAGCCTTGTCGTGGGTGCGGCTATCGCTGGTATCGTTATCGCACGTGTTGGACGCTATCAAGCAATTACCATCATCGGTGCGATTATCCTGGCAACGGGCGTCTTCTTGATGACGCTCATGACTTCCTCAACAAGCATTCTTGAGGCAAGTCGCAACATGATTATCGCGGGTATCGGACTTGGCATCTTCTTCTCTGTACTCACGCTAGCTGTGCAAAATGCATTGCCGCGTACACGATTGGGTGTTGGAACCGGTGCTATCACGTACTTACGCTCGGTAGGGCAAACGCTTGGTGTCGCGATTACTGGGTCAGTTGTCAATAACGTTGTTGCTGGCGAACTCTTGAAGCACCTACCAACTGGGTACAAGCAATTGGGAGCGCAAGGTCTGGCATCAGCAACGAATCAGCAGGTGCTTATCAATCCTGATTACCGCAATAGTGTCATAAAATATGGCACTCAAGCCGCTGTAAACAATGGCGTACCAAAGATTGTGGCGCAGACTGTTCCTGCAATTGTAAAGCAGTCAGTAGCACAGGCTGTACAGAAAGCTGTTGCGCAAGCGGTACCACCAGCCGTCGCGAAGGCCACTGCCAGCGTTCCACCAGGACCGTATCATGATGCAACTGTGGCAAAAATCACGGCTCAGGTCACAAAGCAAGTCACGGATCAAGTGACCGTTCAGGTGACAGCACAAGCAACGCCACAAATCACGCAGCAGGTAACACATCAAGTTACACTAAGTGCGACACAGCAAATTACCAATAGTGTGCATCACCTGTTACAGCAAGTGTTTGACGCCTTGCGTGTCTCGCTTGGTGTTGGTATAGAGCGCGGCTTTCTCACCGTCTTCGTCTTCTGTATTGGCGTCTTTCTTGCCTCGCTCTTCCTAAAAGATATCCCACTCGCGAAAAACTATCGCGACGAAGCGGAATCTGCAAAAGATGTTGCCGAGGCACATGTTACACCTGTTGCGTAGTCGGGATATCATGTAGGGGTCTAATTCCATTACACCCTTTGGGCAACGAACAATGCTGGAAGGGTATTTGCAACATTTCATCAATTTTGTAAACATTGTCAATCTTACCGATGTTGCTGAAGGGACAGGAGACCGCTTTAGACTCCTGCCTGGGGATCTGAACTTTAACTAAAGCTTTATATATGCAAAACAAAGGATGAGGAAATATGAGTAGCGAACGCTCAGACATACTTACTGTACCGACATCAAGTAATGCTTCTACAAACGCGACTCCAGCAATCGAAATACAAGACTTATCCAAGACATTCGGCACATTTCACGCCGTCGATCACCTTACGCTGACGGTACAGCAAGGCGAAGTATTCGGTTTACTTGGACCAAACGGGTCTGGCAAGACAACGACCATCAACATGATTAGCGGCCTCACCGTTCCAACCAGTGGTACAGTCAAGGTGCTTGGCTATGATGTACGCCACAACGCACGTGCGGTCCGCCAAATCCTGGGTGCGGTTCCACAAGAGACCGCCTTATATGAAGAATTGTCGGCCTGGACAAATATGGACTTTCACGCCGACCTGTTTGGTATTCCCCGTCGTGAGAAAAAGCAGCGTATCAATACCATGCTAGAACTTGTGCAACTCGCGGACCGCAAAAACTCGCGTGTCAGTACCTTCTCTGGTGGTATGAAGCGACGCCTTGCGTTAGGACGCGCCCTGCTTCACGATCCGAAACTTGTGTATCTTGATGAGCCAACATTAGGTGTTGATGTGCAGGCAAGACGCGTTATATGGGACTACATCCTTCAACTGCGTAGTCAGGGGAAAACCGTCTTGATTACCACCAACTACCTCGAAGAGGCGCAAGCACTGTGTGACCGTCTCGCGATTATTGACCACGGCAAACTTATCGCCGTTGATACACCGGAGCATCTCAAACAGACCTATGGTGGTAGCGTGGTTGAACTAGAAACCGCACACATGATTACATCAGTCGAGAAGATACGCGCTTTAAACGACATCAAAGAGGTCAAGCAAGAGAACACACGCCTCACCATTACAACACAGGGAACGAGTAACATCGTGCCGCAAATTATCAATATTGTGTCGCAAGAGGGCGAGATACGCGATATCACGATACGAGAACCCAACCTGGACGAAATTTTCTTGCGTCTCACAGGAACCGCCTTACGCGATTAGCAGAGGAAAATAACATGATTGCCTATAATCTACGTGTCATCTGGGCGTGTATGAAGAAAGATATTAAGGTTGCACTCACCGACCGCATCTTTGTCATCCTGGGTGTGTTTCTGCCCGTCAACTTCTTGATTTTGTTTAGCCTGTTTGTGTTATCAGGCGGACAGGCACCGACTGCTGTTGTCATGAACGATACTGGCCCGTATGCACAACAGTTTTATCGTTCGATGGCAGGTGCCCACTCGTTTATTCTGCAAAAAGCTACCGCGAGTGAAGCGCGTAGTCTCATTCAAGCCGGTCGCATTGTCGCGGTGGTGACGATTCCCGCTGACTTTGGGACACATATCCAAAACAATCAACCTGTCCAGGTGAACGTGGATGTCAACAATCTCAATACGGACTTCACAAATGACATCCGACGCGCCGTTCCACTCTCGATTACGTCATTTTATGCGAAGGCATTCCCGAATGTCGTTACCGTTGTGCCGCAAGAAACCGATCAATATGTACAGGACACAGGCTATATTCCATACCTGACGGTCTCAATTCTGGTCATTGCGTTGGTCGTTGGTGGTCTCCTACAATCCGGTACCTCGGCTGCACGTGAATGGGAAAACGCAACCATGAAAGAACTGTTACTCTCCCCTGCGAGCCGTTGGGCGGTTGTAACAGGCAAGATGCTCGGTGCGCTTGTGATGAGCCTTGCGTCCGTCATTGTTGTACTGGGAGTACTCATCTTCATCATTGGCGTTCGTCCTCTGCACTGGGGTGAAATGATTGGCTTTACCTTGCTTACGCTGACTATCTTTATTGCGTTAGGGACGTTGTTAGGCACATTGTTAAAGCAACGACAAGCATTTACTGGTTTGGCATTTGGTGTAGCGATCCCCCTGTTTTTTTTGAGTGGAGCCTTTGGGCCAATTTCGTTTAACGTGCCAATCCTCCAGGGAATTGCACAATTAACTCCTGTCTATTATGCGATTGTGTTACAGCAGCATGCCTTTCATGGGTTTGACTTGAACACCTATGGTCTTGCCATAAACACGCTTATCCTGGCAGGGTTTGCAATTGGTCTTATCCTCCTGTCAGCACTGGTTCTACGCCGTAGTACGGTAGCAAATTAGTGTCATGAGGGCGTTTTTCATACAAGGAGTCTTATAATGTCAGCATTCTTGCGTTCAGTCTGGGCCATTACAAGAAAAGATTTACGTGTCTGGCTCAGCAATCGGCGCAATATCGCGGCGACGGTTATTCCCCCTATCGCCTTCCTGCTCATTCAAGCACTTGGGGCCGTTGCTGTCGGGCGCAGTCCGGTCGCGCTCGTTACATTGGATAACGGCGCAAAAGGGCAGCAGATGCAGCAAATCTTTCATAATGCTGATGTGTTTCGTATCACTGATGCGACACCACAGCAGGCTGCGACCCTGTACAAAAATATCCAGGTTATCGCGATCATTACGATACCAGGCGATTTCACAAAACGCGTTCAGGCACATGATCCGTCGCCAGTTGATGTGCGTGTAAACAACCTGAATCTCGACTTTACCAACGATGTGCGCCGCTCTGTGCCTGATGCGATTACTCAGTTTTACCAGGCGCAGGGCAGTGCCAGTCCAATCAAGGTTACGGTGCATGAACAAGACCTGCGGGCGCATGATGTGCAATTGTTCCAGTATGCTGTGTTGCCAACCATTATTCTACTCCTGACGCTCTCAGGTTTGGTAACAAGTAGCATCGCCACCGCTCGCGAGTGGGAAACGCGCACAGTCAAGGAGATGTTACTTTCACCAACCTCACGTGCCGCAATCATTGTGGGCAAGGTGCTGGCAGGCTTTGTAACCACGTTCCTGCTCGGTTTGCTGGTACTTCTGCTAGGAGCGGCATTGAATTGGACGCGACCCGAAGGCATTTATTGGCTTACCAGCCTCATCATTCTTGCGATGATTGCCCTGTTCAGCACAGGATTAGGAGTTGCCTTGGGGGCGGCACTACACAAAACGCAACCAGTCATTGCCATTTCGATCAATGTTTCTATCTACCTGTTTTTCCTGGCAGGTGGAATAGGTGTTATTGCCTTTGAACCCCTGTTTTTGCAGAATATCGCGGGGTACATTCCACTCACATATGGTATTCATGCGTTAGAGCAAGCGGTGTTCTACAGTTCATCCGACCTCTTCGGGCGCGATATGCTCGTATTAGCACTATGTGCGCTCGTCGCGCTAGGCTTGGGCGTGTTGTCAATGAGACGAGGAATTGTAAGTTAGGACACAAACAGGTCTGGCACCCCCACGAGGGTGCCAGACCTGTTTGTGTCTTGTTAACTCAACAAGCCCCACGGCCTCACACGCCGCCGCGCTTTTTGTGCCTCTTGCGGATTACCTAACGCTTCGTAGACATCAGCCTTGAGTGTCCATGCACGTGCATAGCCCTTGTCCATCTCGGTCGCTTCGTTAAGAGCATCCAATGCCGCACGATTGTGACCGAGGCGAATAAGTGCCTCGGCTTTATTGCACCATGCGACCGCGCTGCGTGGATTGACGAGCAACGCATGGGTATAGGCATCCACGGCCCCATTGAAGTCACGCAGACAGGAGCGAGCATTGCCCAACCCATTCCATGCTTGAAAACTCCTGGGGTCAATGGTTAATGCTTGCTCATATGACGAAAGTGCTTCGGACGGCATATTCATATCAAGTTGCGCATCTGCCTTCCCATTCCACGCCGCGACATAAGTTTTGTCAATGTGCAGGGCGCGTTCAAAATGGACCAATGCCTGTTGATAACGCTGTAAGCGATTGAGCACTAATCCCGCGCTTACCCAGACAACCGCGTTATTTGAGTCAATTTCGGTAGCACGTTGATAAGCCTCAAGAGCCTTACGGTAGTTCCCTTGATTATAGAGAGCGGTGCCTTTGCCATTCCACGCGTAAAAGTTGCGTGGATCAATCCGTAGTGCCTCTTCATAGGCTTGCAATGCCTGTGAATAGTGCTGCTGCTTGAGGAATGAGTCACCCTCACGACACCTATCACGAACATTGCCAGTATTTGGCACAGAGCGTGACACATAGTTGCCATTGCCAGCAGGACTTCTGCCCGTTCCATTGGCATCGACTGGAAGTGAAGAACTGGTTGCGCCACGAACTACCTGTGGTGTACGTGGTTCGGGAGGCGTATTTTGCGTTGGAATACGTATCTTTGCGGTAGCCGCAGGACGACATGCCACGTCGAAAGCATACATAAACTCTAGCATGTCTGCATAGCGGTCCTCTGGACGCGATGCAAGTGCGCGTTGTAATACGGCATCGAGAGCCGTTGGCAGTTCGGCGTTTAATGTCGAGACGCCAGGAATATTGCCACCTGTCGGATCAAGAGGATGATAGCCCGTAAGCATTTCGTAGAGGACAATGGCACAGCCATACTGGTCGCTCCGGGGGTCAACCACGCCAGCAGTTTGCTCCGGGGCCATATAGCCAATGGTACCACGCACCGTCACCGTTTTACCAACACGCGTCCCAGGTTCGAGTGAACGAGCGATGCCAAAGTCTGTGATCACAAGCCGATGGTCTTCCTGGTGTAACAAAATATTTTCAGGCTTGATATCGCGGTGAATCACTGGCCGTGGCCGGGTATGAGCATAATGCAGTGCTTGCGCCAGTTGGTGAAAATTTTGTACCGTTTCTGTGGCTGGCAATGGTCCCTTCACCTGTGCGAGACGTGTACGAAGCGAACCTGCCGTATAGAGTGGCATCACGAGAAAAACCACACCATCGCGACCATGCACATTGAGACCATCCTTGCCATAGTCCAGGATTGGCGCGATATTGGGATGATCCAACGCGGCGGCAATTCTAGCCTCTCGTAAGAAATGGTCTCGTTCGTTCGATGTCGTCTTACTTGGTAACAGCACCTTGATAGCGATGTGGCGCGAAAGATTTTGGTCTATTCCACGAAAAACTGCCGCGTATCCGCCCTTACTCAACAACGCTTCGACGAGATACCGTCCGGCCAGGGAGGTATCTAATAGCGGCAATGCACATGCTCGACAAAACAGATCGCTGTCCCGATTGTCATATCCGCAGTCTACAAGATCGGCGCAGCGTCGCATTCCCTCCTCCGAGTCATAGGGGCTTATCCCTTCATGATATGTGTTTCAATAGAGAAAATAGTATAGATGTTATGCTTCAATAGGTCGCATCTGCTGCTCTAATGAACGCGCCCATTCCTGGCACGTTTGGGCCTCTTGCTTTCTTCCCAACTTCTCAAGCACAACGGCTTTATTGTACCAGGCGTCCGGTTCTTCGGGCGCGAACGATGTTGCCTGATCGAGTGCGGCCAGTGCCTCGTCCATTCTCCCAAGCGCGAAAAGAGACAAGCCTTTATTATTCCATGCTGCTATATAGTGTATGTCAACGCGGAGTGCGCGGTCAAAAGCGAAAAGCGCAGCCTCATGACGTTTCAGTTCGTGTAATAAACTCCCCTTATTATACCAGGCAGAAATCAAACCGCTATCATATTTCAGAGCTTGGTCATATGATTCTAGGGCATCTTCATACATGCGCAGTGCGGCAAGAACATTGCCTCTATTATACCACGCTCCTGCTAGTGTTGGGTCAATAGTAAGCGATTGGTCATATATTGCTAATGCTTCGGCAAAGCGTCGTAAATCGCGTAAGTCATTCGCACGGTCAAACCATGCTGTTGCATTGCCTGGATCAAGTAGCGTGGCACGTTCGTGCATGGGTAACGCCTGCTCTGGTTTCTTCATACGGCGCAGAATATTGCCTTTTGTGTCCCATAGGGACGCTCCATGTGTGTTTAATTCTAAGGCGTGGTCAATCGCAATCAGAGCTTCATCATAGCGTTGGAGCGTGTAGAGCGTGTCGCTCATGGCTTGCCAGACAACGCTCTGCTGCGGATCGAGCAGCAACGCACGGTCAAAGGCTAAAAGAGCTTCCTCCGAGTGACCTTGTTCCGCCAGTGCCATCCCACGTCCACTCCATGCGTAGACATAGTTCGCGTCTATCGCGAGTGCCTGCTCATAACAATACATCTCTTCATCAAAGTGGCGTAGCTCATGCAGGACACTCGCACGTGCCGTCCATAACTCAGGATTATTTTGTTGCAACGACAGAGCATGGTCATAGGCTGCAAGCGACGCTTCAGTATGTCCCAGGTGGAAAAGCACAATTGCTTTCCCACTCCATGCATCAACCGATGTCGCCTCAGTGATGGTCGCTTGTTCATATGCTGCACGCGCATCTTCATAGTGCCCAACAGCATACGCTGAATTGCCCTCTGCTAGCCAATCATGGCTGTGTTGTTGTGGTGACGTTTGGACCTTTACAGGGCCGTCTTGTTCTTTCTTTACAGGTGGAACAACCATGCGCAATTGTGTAAGAGCAGCTTCATCCTCTAGCATATCAGCGTGAACTTCAGGGAGAGGTGTGACCTTTGCCGAAATATGTTGCTGCTGAAAAACATCACCCCCTACACGTGCGACAAGTGGACGCGCGGTAATAGCTACGTTTTCTGTGAGCATTTGCTCTGACTTAATGAGAAATGCGACCGGTCCGTCCTGCCCATAGTCAACGACACGGATACTATTCGGCTCATGAATGTTCGCGGAAAACGTAGCAGCCAACTCAGCATCCTGTAGAAAATTTTCACGCTCTTCCGTATCCGTTTCGCGTGGCACCAGGGCACGGACTGTTACGGGTTGATTACGATGATGATCGGTTGCTTGGAGCGTGACAATATTGCGGTCTTTGCTGGTGAGTGCCAGGACCTCATAGCGTCCGAGTAGAAATGCCCCTTGTAAAGGAATACCACAACGGGCGCAGAATCGCGCCTTATCACGATTCTGAATGCCACATTCTGCTTTATTTAAACATTGCCCCATAATACCGTTCCTCTTCCCTCTCCTGCACATTCTTTGCCTTGCATTGTTCAGGCGTTTGGTGTCTCTACTCTAACGAAAATAGTGCTGCTTTGTCAATACGTAACGTACTTGTATTTTATTGTTCATATTAGATGTGATAGGGTACATCATTAGTATCAGTAGTAACAAGTACAATTTCATCTCGTTCTCATATAACACTCACACGTATCTCGAAAAAATATTCTTTGTTGTACAAAGATTTCTTTGTAACTATAACGAGTTCTTCTATGATATGCAAGGGTTTTATGCGCAAGTATGCCGTATAGTTCTCTTTTGTTATATAATGGAGAGAGAAAAAACTGTTATGGAGCGTCAGGGAAATATCTACCTCAACATTTCCCATTCTCTGTGGCTTCACACAAAAGGACCTACCTATCATGACGTACAACGATGTATTTGGCGCACGCTCAATCCTTGAAGGCGCCTATGGCAAAATAACCTACTATAAACTCGCGGCACTCAGTGAAAAAGGTGTTGAGAACCTTGACCGCTTGCCCTTCACCATTCGGATTGTGCTCGAAAACCTTTTGCGCAATGCTGGTGGTGAACTTGTTTCTGAAGACGATGTGCTCTCACTGGCACGCTGGACTCCTGGACATGCCGCGACCTCCGAAGCTGAATACCCGTTTATGGCAGGACGTGTCTTGTTGCAAGACTTCACGGGCGTGCCAGCCGTGGCGGACCTCGCGGCTATGCGTTCGGCGGTGGCGCGTATCGGCGGTGATCCACAAAAAATTAACCCACTTGTACCTGCTGACCTCGTAATTGATCACTCGGTACAGGTTGACTCCTTTGGTTCAACCCTTGCTTTTGAGCGCAATGTTGACCGCGAATACGAACGCAATAGTGAACGGTACGCATTGCTTCGTTGGGCGCAGCAGGCATTCAATAATTTTCGTGTTGTGCCTCCGGGTACAGGGATTGTGCATCAAGTCAATCTTGAATATCTTGCGCATGTTATCCTGACGAAGGACGAAGACGGTGAGACCGTTGCCTATCCTGATACGCTTGTTGGCACCGACTCACATACAACCATGATTAATGGTCTGGGCGTCCTCGGTTGGGGCGTTGGTGGCATTGAGGCCGAAGCCGTGTTGCTTGGACAGCCTTTGTACCTGCTCACACCTGAAGTCATTGGTGTGCGTTTAACTGGCACCTTGCCAGAAGGCTCGACCGCGACCGACCTTGTGTTGACCGTAACGCAGATGCTACGTAAGCGTGGTGTTGTCGGCAAATTCGTGGAGTTCACAGGTCCTGGCTTGAGTCGTCTTCCACTCGCTGATCGTGCGACAATCGCGAATATGTCACCAGAATTTGGTGCCACCGCGACACTCTTCCCCGTCGATGCCGAAACTCTGCGCTATCATACGTGACACTGGTCGTGACGAGAAACTTGTCGAACTTGTCGAACATTACACAAAGGCACAGGGCTTGTTCCGCACCGACGACTCGACGGAACCACAATTCGACGACCTGCTCGAACTTGACCTCGCCACCATTGAGCCAAGCCTCGCTGGTCCACGCCGTCCGCAGGACCGTGTGCCAATGCAGAACTTGAGTCAAGCCTTCCGTGCTGCTTATGCTGACCGCTTCAAGGATGCTGAAGAGAACGAGACGACTGAGGACGATGTGAACCGCTACCTCGGTGAGGGTGATAGAAACGGCAAACTCGATCCCGTCGCACAAAACGAGGACGCTAAGAAGCAGAAGAGCACCGCGAATGGCAATGGACATAATGGACACGGCAAAGATGTGCTGGTCCAAGTAGGCGATTCACAGTCACACATGACGAATGGGTCTGTTGCCATCGCTGCGATTACAAGTTGTACCAACACATCAAATCCCTCTGTGATGGTAGCGGCTGGTCTCGTCGCCAAACATGCCGTTGAGCGTGGCCTTTCAGTCAAGCCAACCGTCAAGACAAGCCTTGCCCCCGGTTCACGTGCCGTTGTTGACTATCTCAAAAACGCTGAATTGCTTTCTTATCTTGAGGCACTCCGCTTTCACCTTGTTGGCTATGGTTGTACTACATGTATTGGTAATAGCGGCCCGCTCTCCGAACCTGTGGCAGAAGCCGTGCAGGACAACGATCTTGTCGTTGCGGCAGTGCTAAGCGGTAATAGAAACTTCGAGGGACGCATTCACCCACAGGTACGCGCGAGCTTCCTGGCATCACCACCACTCGTTGTGGCCTACGCGCTCGCAGGTACCGTCGATATCGACCTGACGAAAGAGCCGGTTGGTACCGATATCAACGGTGATAGCGTCTACCTGAAAGACCTCTGGCCCTCACAGGAAGAGGTGCGCGATGTAGTCGCTGCCTCACTTTCGGCAGAGATGTTTAAGGAAAACTATGGGCATGTCTTTGATGGCGATGAACACTGGCAGGCACTCACGAACTCGACGGGAGCCTTGTTTGAGTGGGATACCAATTCGACCTATGTGCAGGAGCCACCATTCTTCCACGACATTTCTGATACTATCGAGCCAATGAAAGATATTCATAGCGCACGCGTGTTGGTCATGGTTGATGACTCCATCACAACTGACCACATCTCACCTGCTGGTAACTTTTCGCCCACCAGTCCTGCTGGCAAATACCTGCTTGAAAAGGGTGTGCAGAAGCGCGACTTCAATACCTACGGAGCGCGTCGTGGTAATCACGAAGTCATGGTACGTGGCACCTTCGGCAACATTCGCTTACGCAACAAATTGACTGATAAGGAAGGCTACTACACGGTCCACATGCCCGACAATGAGTCAACGACCATCTATGATGCGTCAGTGCGCTACCAGCAAGATGGCGTGCCGTTGATTGTGCTTGCGGGCAAGGAATACGGTTCTGGTAGTTCCCGTGACTGGGCTGCGAAGGGTCCATTGCTCTTAGGAGTGCGAGCCGCCATCGCCGAAAGTTTCGAGCGTATTCACCGTAGCAATCTCGTGGGTATGGGTATTCTCCCCCTGCAATTCAAGCAGGGTGAAAGCAAAGAGTCCCTCGGCCTTACAGGACACGAAACATACGATGTCGAAGGCATCGAGCAAGGTTTGAAACCGCGCCAGGAAGTGACTGTCAAAGCCACGCGCGAAGACGGTTCAACCTTCACCTTCTCGACGGTTGCACGCTTGGATAGCCCCATCGACGTAACCTACTACGAGAACGGCGGCATCCTGCCAACAGTTCTTAGAAGGTTGATGAAGGGGTAGTCATGTTTCTGCGTAAGATAGTCTGAGGTAGATGGTGGTATCGAAAACCCTTTGGGTTTTCGATACCACCATCTACCTCAGACTATCTTGTTGTTCATCCTTTATTTTTTCCCCTCGGCAGCGTCTTACAATGTACGAACCACGTGTGTTGTGCATATCCTGTACGACACCTACATAAGAGCAAGGACCACGTGTAATGATAGAAGGCGAAGACGGCTACGTCGGAAAACAAATTGGCAACTACCGCATCACGGACTTGTTTGATAGTGGCTCGTTTGGACGTATCTATCGTGCCACGCATATCTATCTTCCCAATCGTGTCGTTGCCATTAAGGTCATGCATCTCAGCTATCTCGGTTCACAAAAAGAGCGTGAGAACTTTTTGCAAGAGGCACGTCTGCTGGAAATATCTAAGCATCCCAATATCCTGTCAATCTACGACCTTGGCATAGATGAGGGCTATCCGTACTTCATCGCGGAATTCGCGCCCAATGGTTCGTTACGTAAACGCATTCAACGCTACCTTCCTAACACAATGCCGCAACAAGAAGCGTTGACTATTCTCACGCAGATTGGGCAAGCACTCCAATCCGTTCATGAACAGTTGATCGTGCATCGTGACCTCAAACCGGAAAACATTCTGTTCAACGCGAAAAATGAAGCGTTGATCGCTGACTTTGGCATCGCTGTCTTCTTAGAAACGCAGAAGACCAAATATGTCAATGTCATAGGTTCACCGCACTATATGCCGCCAGAGCAATTCGAGGGCTTTGCCAGTCGTCGTAGTGACCAATATGCGTTGGCCTGTATCGCCTATGAATTGTTCACAGGCCAACCGCCCTTCAACGCTGGACATCCAATTGCCCTGTGGAACAAACATCAGAACGAGCCACCACGTCTACTTACTGAAATCAATCCTGCTGTACCAGAACATATCGAGCGAGCTATTCTCACCGCGCTTTCTAAAAAGCGCGAGCATCGCTATCATGATGTCGCCTCGTTCGTCAGTGCTCTTTTAACGCCATACACCTCGGCCTTGAAAAATGACAAGACGAAACAGGAATGGGTTGATGATGGCAATACCTTTTTTAACACTGGGCGTTACATGGAGGCATTGAACGCGTTTGATCGGGCCATACGTATTGACCCGATGTTCGCTGATGCCTACGAGGGACGTGGCAGTGTGTTGTACTTGCTGGAACGCCATGCCGAAGCACTGGCATCATACCAGCAAGCCATTGACCTGGACCCGCAATTCGCACAGGCATACTTCGGTAAAGGGAATGTGCTCTACTCCCTAAAACGTCTTGATGAGGCATTAACATGCCAGGAACAGGCCCTTACTCAGGACCCAAACCTCACCGATGCCTCATTAAGTAAAGCAAATGTGCTGTACTATCTGAAACGTTTTACGGAAGCCCTTGTGGTATACGAAGAAGTAGCACGTCGTGATCCTAGTTGTGCGCGAGCCTACGATGGTATGGGCTGGGCACTCCGACAATTACTGCGTCGTGAAGAGGCGTTGGCCGCTTACAAACGTTCGATTGAGCTTGACTCAAATAACCCTTCGTCCTACAACGGCATGGGGCGCACACTGTATCGTGTAGGCCGCTATCAGGAAGCCCTGCCATTTTTTGAGCAGGCCCTACAATGCGACACAACGATAGCCCTTATCTATGAGTTTCGTGGAGATACATTCTATGCATTGCAACAGTATTCTGAGGCACTTGTAGACTACAATCGAGCCATCGAACTTAACACGACGACAGCTTCGGCATATGAAGGCAAAGCAAAGACGCTCTGGCATCTCCACCGACCAGAAGAAGCGCTGCCATGCTTTGAACGAGCCATCAAACTCAACCCGACACTCGAAACGGCTTACGAGGGGAAAGGCACGGTCCTCTCTGCCCTGAAACGCTATCAAGAGTCGCTGGTCTCCTTTGATGAGGCATTGACACTGAATCCCAAAACCGCTTCTGCTCATAATGGGCGTGGCAATGCACTCTCCGATCTCAAACGCTATGAAGAAGCACTCGCTGCCTATAATCAAGCTATTCAGCTTCAATCTCAAACATCAGCCTTTTACAAAAACAAAGGCGATGTGCTCATGAAACTTGGGCGACCAGAAGAGGCTCAGCAAGCATATACACGCGCAAAAAATGTCATGGCATAAAATGTATAATCGTACTACGATTATACATTTTATGCCATGACATTTTTTGCTCTGTTACACTTTCTCCGCTTCAGCAATTTGCTTCAATTCCTGATCACGTGAATCAATTGGTAAGACCTGACAGTCATCGGGCGAGAACGAAAGCAGAACTTTTTGTCCAACCTCAAAGCTTCGTGATTGCTGGTTTGGAATATCGGCGGTGAGCGTCGTGCTATCGCTAGCCTTGACATGGAAGCGTGTGAATGGTCCCAGGAAGGTACGCAATTCGATAATGCCCGTGATGTGGTTATTGCCACGTCCCGTTCCGTTTGTGTTTGGAACAGTCCCTACACCCGTATCAGGCAATAACGAAACCTCTTCTGGGCGTACAACGATGAGCACACGCGCCCCGTTGTGCAGATGTCCAAGACGTGAGGTAGAGATGCTGTATTCTCCAACCTTACATATACCTTCTGACGCGGACTCAACAACACCGTTGAACTGGTTGCTGTTTCCGACGAAGGTAGCCGCGAAAACGCTATTCGGGTTGCTATATATTTCCTCTGGTCGGTCGAGTTGCTCGATCTTGCCTTTTGCCATGACCGCGATCCGGTCAGAGATTGCCAGAGCCTCTTCCTGGTCATGAGTGACGTAAATCGCGGTCATCTTGAGCTGCTGCTGAATACGGCGAATTTCGTTACGTAGCGAGACGCGCACTTTGGCATCGAGTGCCGAAAGCGGCTCATCGAGCAAGAGCACTTTCGGTTCAACGGCAAGCGCACGCGCGATAGCGATACGCTGCTGTTGCCCACCAGAAAGCTGATGTGGATAGCGTGGACCCATTTCACCGAGGCCAACAAGTTCCAGCAGTTCGGCGCAACGCTGCTTCACACGGTCTTTTGAAAACTTTTTGATTTCCATGCCGAATGCGACGTTTTGTGCGGCGGTCAGATGTGGGAAGAGTGCGTATGATTGAAACACCATACCCATTGGACGCCTATTCGCTCGCTGGTTAGTGATATCCTCTTCATCAAGCGTTATCGTACCCTCTGTTGGTGATCTCGAAGCCTGCAATCATGCGTAAAATTGTCGTTTTGCCACACCCACTCGGTCCAAGTAATGTCAGAAACTCGCCCTGATTGATGGAGAGGTTGATATTCTCAACGGCGGCAGTGGACCCAAAGTATTTTGAAATGCCCTCTAATTCCAGAAAAGCCATACTTGTTACCCTCTTCCCTATTTCGTGGCTGCAATTTGAACATCTTGTCGTGTACCACCAACTCTGCGTCCCACAAAGACGAGAATGGCGAGGACACAGACGAGCGTGAAGAGAAAGCTAAGAATTGAGAGTGAGGCTGCTTTATGGGCGTCGCTTTGCCCTATCTGGTTCAGGTAAATTGGGAAGGTATAGATACCGAACAGCGAAGACAGCGTAAATTCACCCATCGCCGTAGAGAAGGTCAGCAATGCCGCACTTACCACGCCAGGCAGAATATTGGGCAACACAATTGTTAAAAATGTGCGCCACCAACCCCCTCCTAGACTGTATGATGCCTCAGTCAGCACACGTGTGTTGATTGCACGCAGACTGTTATCAATCGGACGATAGACGAACGGCAGCGAGACGATGACATAGGCACAAGACAGCAGTACCGGAGTACCGACTATGTTGAATGGTTGGATACTGAGTAGTGGAACAAGACCAAGCGAAAGTATATTAATAAAGATGTTTGAGTTGCTATACACTTCATTCAATCCTAACGCAAGCAGAATTGCAGGTACCGCGAATGGGACGAGCGAGAGGAAATCTAGCAAAGGGCGTGCCTGTGGCATGCGTAACTGCATCCAATACACCGTTGGTGTCACCAACACTATTGCAAGTATTGTAGAGGCGAGCGACAACTCTAGCGAGAGCAACAGTGTTTTTGAGAAGTCTTTGTCGGCAAATATCTGCTGATAGCTACTAAAGCTTATGCCATTACCGCCCGAAAGACCAAAGATCAGGGTCGCTCCCAGTGGAATCACGAGGTAGAGTACAAACAGCACAAGAAAGAGCGTATCCCATTTGAACGTAAAACGTGGAGCTTGTTTACTTTGTTGTAGACTCATACTTCTACCTTCCTTGCCATCTGCTCGCGCGACGAAGCATCGCGGTATAGAGTGAGACCGCGAGCAATAGGACAACAACCATACCAACGGCAAGCGCATTCCCCAGGCCCGGATCAATACTGACATTGCCATCTATCGCGAACGCAATCTGAATCGTTACCAGGTTAATGTTGCCTTGCGCTAACGCGAATGCGGTAGCAAAAGCACCAAGGGAGTTCGCGAAGAGTAACATTGTCGCCGCGATAAGCGAGGGCATGAGCACGGGTAGTGCGACACGTCGCCAATAAGTTGCACTTGATGCGCCGAGATTAGTCGCGGCTTCGCGCCATTCAGGTTTGAGTGCCGTGAGGGCAGGAACAGTCAATAGCACCATCAGAGGCAACTGGAAATAGGTGTAGGCGAGTACAAGCCCTAAAAAGCTGTAGAGGCTGAAACCCGCATTATAAATGTTGAAGTGAAACAGGTTTTGTAAGAGTACGGTCACAAAGCCCGTGACGCCAAGTGTTGACACAAAGGCGAACGCAAGCGGTACACCGGCGAAGTTTGCCGCGATACTCGAAAAGCCAATTAAGAGGTTTTTGAGCCAGTTTGCACGCGAGTTGTAGACGCCATAGGCCGCAAAAAAGCCAATTATTGCCCCAATGAGTGCTGTCACAATCGAAAGGGTTATGCTGTTTTGAAATGAGTGAAGATACGTCACACTTGAAAGTAGGCGTTGAAAGTTGCTAAGCGTAAAGCCGCCTGTATCGCTACTCACAAAACTATCTTGAATGATAATGAGTGCGGGCAACAACTCAAATAAAAGACAAAAAAGTAAGAATGGAACTAATCCTAACCAGCTAGTAAACGAGTAACTCAGGCGAAATCCTCGCCCAGTCCTTGTAATAGCTTTCGTAGGCGAAATTGTCGTCGAAGTTTCAGCCGATGCAGGTATTTGCATATTCCACCACCTCCTACAGAAAATATATACGGAAGATTTCTCGTAGTGGTGAGGAAAAACGCTGAAACGTTTTTCCTCACCACTACGAGAAATCTTCCTATGAAAAACTATTGACCGATAACGGAAGGCCAGTTCTGGGTCAACGTGTCCGAAGCCTTCGAGAGCTTGGTCAGGTCAGTGACGAACTTGACATTCGCGTACTGCTCTGCGGCAGGAAGTTTTGCCGAAAGCTCTGCTGGTACCTTCCCTGTGTCTACCAGTTTCTGGTAGCGTGCCGGGTGTGCATAGCCCTTCAAAAAGAACAATTGTCCTTCGTCAGAGAAGAGGTATTCAATCCACAAGCGAGCGGCAAAGGGATTGGGCGCGGTCTTGTTGATGATAGAGACGTAAGGACCTGCAATCGACCCGTCAGAAGGAATAACAACCTTAAGGTTCGGCTTGCCGTTAAGCGTATCACGGAAACCTAGTCCCAGGTAGTCCCACATAATACCAATGGCAACTTCACCTTTGGTCATGTTGGCGATATTGGCACGGGCAGAACTGAAATTGCCCTTCTGCTTCAACTGCTTGAAGAAGTCAATGCCAGGCTGGATATCGTCGATGTTGCCACTCTGTGCGAGTGCCGCCGAGTAGACGGCGATAAAGGCATCATTCGCCTGACGGGGATCCCCGTCAATGCCAACCTGGTTCTTGTAGTTGCCCGATAGCAAGTCTTTGAACGAGGCCGGGGGATTCTTCACAATATCCGTGTTGATGACGAATGCCTGCGTACCATAGTACTCAGTACACCAATTGCCATTGGGGTCCTTGAGGTTGTCAGGGATATCAGCCCAGTTTGCATGTTTGTAGGGTGTAACAAGACCTTGTTTCATGGCCTGTGGACCGAATTTAAAGCCAACATCGCCAATATCACCGTGCGCATGGGATTTCGACTTTACAAATACTTCGAGTTCCTGCGCGGAAGAAAACTCCGCTTCCGCCTGATACTCGACCGGTACATATTTCGCGGCATACCCTGCGAGAATGTCCTTATAGTCAGCCCATTCGGGCGGAATACCGATGGCTTGTAGCTTGCCTTCCTTCTTTGCATTCGTGATTAACGTCTGCATGTCAATTGGGCCTGCCATGTTCACGGTACTACCGCCTGTTGTTGTAGTGGTGCTAGAAGAGCTACCGCATGCTTCTAAGAAGGATGCCAGTGCAAGCGAGGAAACGCCAAGCGCACCTGCCTGTTCAAGGAAACGACGACGACTGCGGGGAGCAAATGCATTACCAAATAGTTCCTGGTTACTCATGAAGAAAGATACCTCCGACTGCCTGATGGGTCACAGATGCATATCGCGTATGTATCTCAATATACTCATAAAGAGTAGCATAACAAAAATACGCTCTGATAACACTGTGGACGCATGGACTGCGCGATACGCGCAAGAATTGTAAGACCACTGGGCAGGACAGAGATTGCAGAGGATCGGAACCGTCTACGAGAACGCTCCTATAGCAAGTGTACGGAATAGCTTAGTCTGCCTGCAATAGACAATGAACTACAAAATTATTTCTTGTACGTGTACTATGTCTATAAAAATAGCAACACATTTCTTTTAACACAGCCTTACCTATCCGTTAACGTTGGCTTAACAAACCAATACTACAGTTATATATGCAGAGTAAAAAGAAAATGATGGGTTGGTCAGAGAATATTACAGGTGGCTTCCTTTAGAGGAGTCACCTGTTTATCGTGTCTTGTACCGTCTATATACTCTATAGCATCGTCTATCCTTGCTTTTTCAATCTCACCTCCAGGTGATCTCCTTGCTTACGAATATCGAAAATATCGTCACGAACCCTAACTAGTTCTGGCAAATTCTTATAGCCATAGGTTTTTGCCTTGAACTGCTCATCTAACAGTTTTAAGCCTGATCCTAGTCTTGGCACCGAGACCCACTCTAGCTTTTTCTCAGTCATAATCTTTGTCGCGGCACTTCTGAGAAGCTTGGTGAGTGCGGCATCGTGTTCTGGTTTTCCTGTCTTTTGTAACGTGGATTTTGGTACTGACTCAACTTCTTTTACGGTTTCTTCTGATAGCATCGTAGGTTTAGAGAACTGTTCAATGGAAATAAATTCTGTACACACTTTTGGGAGTGCATCAGCTTTGGAGGGCTTACCAATACAATAGACCTGACATCCCTGGCTACGTAGCCGTAACACTAACGCAGTAAAGTCTTGGTCGCTGGTCACTAAGCAAAAACGTGTAATAGGTTCTTTATGCAGTAACAGTATGTCCATTGCATCAACTGTTAACGCAATATCCGTAGCATTTTTTGCTCCACTTATCCCAACATGATGCATTGGCTGAAGCGCATAGTGAAGACAGAAGTCTTTCCATTTTGAGTTTAGCAGTGTTTCTGTGTTGCCATATACCCGACGAATAGTGGCATTCCCAAGTTCTTCGACCTTCTGCATAATCTGAGGAAATATATCAGGGGGTATATTGTCCGCATCAATAAGCAACGCGAGGGATGCGGCTGTAGTTGACGATGCGGTATTTTTCTTTTGCCTCAATCTCTGTTTCCTTCTTTTTAATAAGTGAACGATAAAAAAGAAGAAATGCGACTTTAACATTTTGTCTAACGTACTAAGAAAGCAAGTGTGATAAAATACCCCTATGTCACTTTCTACCAATACAATTCAACGGTTGAAACGTATTCAAGCCTTGCTTGACTCACTGAACCCCGATGCTGAGCCACAAGCCCTCCTTGTGCCAGGGTCTCCTACGCCTCAAGCAACCATCATCGTGTTTCCAGGCTCGTTTAATCCACCTACAAACGCGCACATCGCGCTCTTGCAGCAAGCAAGTATCTTTGCTCGCAATTACCAGCCAGCCTATCTTTATGCCGCTATCAGCAAACGCACCGTTGATAAAGAGACGGTGGAGCGTCCGACGTGGCTTGACCGTATCGACCTGCTAAACACCGTGTTACACACCTATCTGCACGATACTGGCATTATTCTCTTCAATCGTGGCCTCTACGTGGAGCAGGCACAGGCTCTACGGACCTCGTTTCCCAGGATACAACGTATCTTCTTTTTGCTGGGCTTTGATAAAATCGTACAGATATTTGACCCACACTACTATAAAGATCGGGATACGTCGCTCTTAGCTTTATTTGAGCTTGCGGAACTCCTGGTTGCCCCTCGTGGCGATGATGGTGAGAAAGAGCTAGCCGCTCTCTTGCATCGTCCCGAAAATGAATGCTTCGCACAGCACGTTCATCCTCTGCCATTTGATGCTCACTATCGACACGTGTCATCGACACTCATCCGTCAGGGCAATGCCGCATCACTACACGATGTTCCTACAGAAGTGCAACAGTTCATACGCGAGACACACGCCTATGAACCTCCATCGCATCAACCGGATGGGACTATTGTTGATGTCTATGCGGAGCACGTTCAGGAAATGAACCGCTTATTACGTATGTGACATACGGAACGTGAATGTGCTGGCTCCAATTTGCACAATGTCGCCATCGTGTAACACGCTCCGTTTGACAGTACGTCCATTGACGCGTGTTCCTGTCGCGGAACGATTATCAACCACTTCATAGTCGCCCGTTGGCAGTTCCTTGATTTTTACATGAATCCGACTCACCGCGAGGTCCTCCAAAAACACATCACATTCGCTACTACGTCCAATGGTCATATCATTGAACAATTCAACGCCGCGTACCACTGAGTGTCCGCTCATAAGCTCTAGCCGTGCCACTGCTTGTGGATGCACGTCGGGAACCTTGCCAATGTGTAATTCCCGTCCTCGTGAGGTGGGAAGTTGAAATGGTCTGGTGCCTTCGTTCGCGTGAAACGTAATCTTGCTGTTCCCAAAGACAAGCTGATCGCCGTTATTCAAAAGTTGCTCTTGTACGGCGCGTCCATTGACAAAACTATCACTACTCCCGTTATCGTCACGCAACACATAACCCGCTATTGTCCAAATAATGCTTGCTTGCTTGCGATGAACGGCGATATCCGCCAGGAAAATATCACACTCGCGACTACGACCAATGGATGTACTATCTTTCCATAGTTCAACACGCTTGCCGATGGGTCCCATTTGTATTACAAGGTATGCACCTGTTGTCTGCTCTTCTTCTGTCATGTTCGCCACTCTATCCCATAAGAAGGTGGAAACCGATTATATCGCATAACAAATTAATGCCGATACGTTGGATGTAGGGGTCTCATTCGATTACACCCTGTGAGCATTCAACAATGTCGGCAGGATTGATGAGACGTTTCAACATGTCCTTAACATGGTTCATCGCCACAAGGGTGTAATAGAATGAGACCCCTACGGGCATTTCGTATCCTGATAAATCTGTTAAATTGTATTTAGGACGCGATAAATAGATCCCTACCTGTATTCGTAAACTTGTATGTGTATAAAAGTATATGCCATTTGTGCGAGTATAGCGAATAAAACAAAGCAGTGTCAAGCGTTGGTAGCACCTTCCCCTTTATGCGTTGTATCATAGTCTTATGGTGCCCGGATGGACGCCATCATGATTAGAAGCTCTACACAAAGAGGAGACACGTTCCCTATGTCTATGCAAATGGGTCAGCAAATCACTGTAGATTTTGATGTACCGGCGAAGATGCGCGATGGCGTTACGCTACGTGCCAATATTTATCGTCCACAGGGTGACGGACAATGGCCTGTCCTGCTTACGCGCCTGCCCTATGGTAAGGACCTGCCCGGCGCGGCATCAGTCCTTGATCCGGCGCAGGTCGCACGGCGTGGCTATGTCGTGGTTATCCAGGATACGCGTGGGCGTTCAGCCTCCGAGGGCGACTGGGACCCGATGCGTAACGAGGCTCTTGATGGTGTTGATACACTTGCGTGGGCCGCGCAATTACCATATAGCAATGGCAGTGTTGGCATGTATGGTGCCTCATACTTTGGTTTCACACAATGGGCATCCGCCGTCCTACAACCACCAGCCCTTAAAGCGATGGTTCCTTTTATCACATGGAATGACCCCCTCAATGGTATCTTGTTCCGAGGTGGCGCACTGGAACTAGGAACATCGGCAAGCTGGCAGTTAACAATGGGACTTGATGAGCTATTTCGGCGTTTTCGTGGTGATCCCGATCCACGTCACCTCGGCTATGCCCTGTATGCTCTGGTCAAAGACATTGATGCATTAGGAACACAAGGCTACTGGTCCTTGCCTCTAAGCGAGTTTGCGCCCATTAAGCGCAACAATGTGGGCAAAGCCTTTTTTGAAAGTATCGAGTATGTCATGGACCGCGAGCACGCCGAACCGCTCACCATTCTTGGCAAGCACGAACAGGTAACAGTTCCCACGTTGAACGTCGGTGGCTGGTACGACATCTTCTTGAAAGACACCATCGAAAATTTCAGAATTATGCGGAATCATGGGAGCACACCAGAGGCACGACAGAGCAAATTGCTTATCGGACCGTGGACACACGGTGGCGTCACCAATCCTATTGGCGAGCTGAACTTTGGCTTTGGTGCAAGTGCGGCCTTGATTGACTTGAAAATCGACTTTGGCAGTTTGCAAGTACGCTGGTTCGATCACTTCCTCAAAGGTGTTGATACGGGTATGCTCAATGAGGCTCCCATCAAACTCTTTGTCATGGGTGCGAACGTCTGGCGTGATGAGCAGGAATGGCCTCTCGCGCGTGCCGTCAATACACGTTACTACCTGCATAGTAGTGGACATGCCAATACACTGCACGGCGATGGTGTGCTGAGTACCGAGACACCCACGACTAGTTTATCCGATGCCTACACCTACGACCCCACCAATCCTGTGCTCACACATGGTGGTGCCTTACTGATGACAGCAGAATTTCCCGGTGGTCCATATAACCAGCGTGAGACGGAGAGCCGCGAAGATGTGCTTGTGTATAGCACGCCTGAACTGGCACAGGATGTAGAGGTAACGGGTCCCATTACGGTTCATCTCTGGGCTACGTCGAGTGCGACCGATACCGATTTCGTGGCACGTCTCGTCGATGTTTACCCCAATGGCTACGCTCAAAACCTGACTGATGGCATCATCCGTGCGCGTTACCGTAACTTTCCGCAGGGCGAGAAACCATCACTGATCGAGCCAGGGAAGCCATACGAATACGAAATCGACCTGTGGGCAACCAGTAATGTTTTTAAGCAAGGTCATCGTATTCGCCTTGATATCACCAGCAGCAACTTCCCACGTTGGGATCGCAACCCCAACACAGGCCATGACTTCGGTGCTGATAGCGAACTCGTGGTGGCCCAGCAAACCATCCTGCATGATGCCGACCATGCATCCTATGTCATGTTACCACTCGTGCCGATCGTGGTCCCTACCGCATAAATTTCGTAGGGACCACGTTTACGGCGTCCACGGCGCAATTTATTGCGCGAGAGGCATATTCCACTCATAGGCGATAAATCGCTCGTGGACGCCATAAATGTGGTCCCTACGAATTACAGGATGATTGATAAATTGTATATACGTTTTCTTAATGACCATGACCCAGGAACAGCAACATAATCATCAAACCTATCACAAGTAACAAAAGCAACACAATGCCAAGCACAACAATCCCAAGCGTAGGTGACTCTGACAGGGTTTGTATCACACCGGTTTTGTGTTGTAGGTGAGGCATTGACACTGTTGGAATAAATGCAGGGTCGCGCTGCTCTCGTGCTGGTGGAAGTGGTGAATGTTTGAGTTCGCGTGTTTCTTCCAGTGTAGCAACACGGACAGACGTAGCTAACGCCTGTGTTGCGTGTGGCATAGGGGCTACAGCAGGCACGGGAACAGGTATTGGGATATTTCCTAATGTCCGACGTGGTAACGCCACTCCTTGTTGTATACGAGCAGCCAACACCTTTTTTGTCTCTTTCGAGAGGTCGCGTGGTGTCTCGACGCTACGACCTTGCACGCGTACCTGTCGTGTCTGTAGCACCTTTTGCAGACTCGCATCATATGCGCGTGCGAATGAAATGATGTTAGGGTAGCGTTGCTCTGGTTTCTTGGCAAGCGCACGCAAAAATACGTCGTCTAGTTCCTGTGGTAACAGTGGATTCGAGACACTCGGCGGTGTAGGCGGTGTATGGTGATGATGATGCAGAAGTTGAGCCGCATTCCCTTCAAATACCGCATGACCCGTCATAAGCTGGTACATCATTACCGCGAGTGCGTATTGATCAGCGGCTGGCCCAACCTTGACAGATGTTGCCAGTGAAGGATCGTCAAATTGTTCGGGAGCCATGTAGAGCGGCGTCCCAACCGAGCGATGCAGCGAACGCCCGTTACGATAGAATGCCGCCAATCCAAAGTCCGCGAGCAAAAGATGTGGACGCCCATGCGGAAAAATCGTCGAGAGATAGGCAGGCTGCCCCGGTTTGAGCGATCCCCGTTCAACGCGAATGAGAAAGTTTGTTGGCTTAATATCGCGATGAATGATACCGTTATCATGAGCGCATTGTAGTGATGCTGCCGCTTGAAGCAGATAATAGCCAGCCTCTTCCGCCGAAATGGGCCAGCCGAAACCAAATTGTTGTGTGCGACGCTGTAACCAATTCCACAGCGACCCCTCAGAGAGGTATGGCATCACAAGGTAAGTGATGGGTATACTCCCCCCATCCAACAATTCATCGCCAAAGTGATAAAGTGGCAAGATGTGTTCGTGTTCTAATTCCGCGACTGCCTGTGCCTCGCGCTCGAAACGCACAGCCGCCTGTCGTCCCTCTGGCGTGTTCGGGACTGAGCGTAGATCGCCACAGACCACCTTGATTGCTACTTTTCGTCCAATTCGCGCATGTTGGGCCAAATAGATGTCACCCATACCACCGCTCTCGATGAGACGTAGTAAACGATACCCACCAAGCGTTTTCCCCACCAACATAGTCATCCTCTATCCCTCTACAACGAAAGGTGAGAGTATAGCAATGAAAGGATATCCCTTCCACCCCAACCTCTAAACAGCACTTGTATCCTTATAAAGACAGTATACCGCGCACGAAAAAATCCATGAGACAAATGGTCTATAAGGTAGTGCAGCATGGCGGCAAGGCCGCCATGCTGCACTATTGTTTAATAGTAGAAATAGAGTTGGCTGTGTCTCAATCAGCTTTGCTGATTGAGACACAGCCAACTCTATTTCTACTAGAGAAAAGGGTTACGCACCAAGTTGACGCAACGCATCATAGGCTGTGGGTGAGAGGTCGTTACGAGCATCAACGAGACTACGCAAAACAGGGATGGCATCGCTATCTCGATACTGCACGACAAGCTGCGCTGCCGCACGTACTACCGTGTCGCGGAGATCGGTAAGTGCTTCACGGGCAGCAATACGGCTACGTATGTCCTCACCTCTAGGGTCTATATGCTTCATGGCTTCGATGGCCTGTGTGCGAACATAGGGATCAAAGTCACGTGTAGCACTCAGTGTATTGTCCAATGCTTCACGCTCACCAAATTGTCCATTGGCACGTAAGATGGCGGCATAGAGGATGCTCCCAGGAATTTCTCTATCGCCGGGTGCAAGATTATCACGTCGTTTAGGAAGTTGTCCTCGTCTATTGATGTCCACCACTCTGTTTAAGAGTTGGGACATGGACGCGACAGAACGCCGATCTCCTAAGCGAGCCAACGTCTCACAGACAGTCGCTAACGTCAGGGCTTGTTCGCGGCTGACGAGTTCGCGCGTGTTATCAAGCCGTGTGAGCAAGATTGAAGTAGCGCGTGGGTCCCGAAGCTCACCGAGCGTTTTTACGATGAGTGGAAATGCATCTTCATTCGCATCCACAAGTGAACTAAGCAATACATCTCTCCCTGGACCACCCATCCATCGCTCGACCTCGTTCATCATCGGCGATGTTGCGTACACAGTATCAAGAATACGTGCATCCTGGATAGCCCCCTTCGATGCTTCAGCCCAATAGCGACCCAGGAACAAGCCAAGACGATGCAGCGTAAGTGCTGTTTGCCACGTTGGGCTACGACGCGCACCCTCAAAAAGTGCGTGAGCGAGAGGCGGGAGATCATTTTCAAGAATAAGTGGCAGTTCGTTCGTTCCTTGCTTTGGGAGCGTCATACTATCCTGTAACACTTGTCCAATCACAAGGGACGCTTGCTCTGAAAGGCGTGACGCGATATCATTGCCCCCTTGTAAATATCGTGCTAACGGGATGGAGCGATAGATGGGAACCGCGACATAACTTTCTAGCCCCGGTACGCGATCTAGCCCACTTGCAAGCACAATCTCGTTGAACTGCGTCTGTTTAAGTGACAGGATAGCCTCGACCACATCGACCTTCGCCCAGCCCTGTGCATCTTTGAGCGCGGTAACAAGTACCTGGATGGATGGCGAGATATTTTGTTTGGCTAATGACTGTGTTGCATAGAGCGAGGTGTTCGGGTCAATAGCAAGTTTGCCCAATGTCTTGATAAATTCTGGTGTTTTAATTGTGCCAACACTCATACTCGACTTTGCAAACCCCACAGATTTATTCGAGTCGGCTGCGTCCTGCGTTTTGTAGTTGCCCAGCATCATAATCGCATAACGTCGCGCCCGTCCAATTGGCGTTTCGGCAGGATTTGCCGTTGGAGGTAAATCCTGCGACTCCTCTCGCTCAAGCAGTTTGAGCCACACCGGAATCATATTGCCCGCGCGGTCAATCTCAAAAAGAAAGGGAATGAGAACGGGTCGCCACTGTTGCACAGGCCCGATGTTGAGCAGAGGTATAATGCGCTCCGTCGTCTCGTCTACCGATTGACCACCCCAACGCAGACCCGTCACGAGTCGCGTCACCTCTGCGCGTAGCTCATTCAGGCGATTTTTTATATCTGGCTCATCCACATGTAACTCTGTCACCGGACGCCGTGCCGCCAGATGTTCCGCCGTACCTGTACGCTCCATTGCACGCGACGAGATGGGTACCGTTACTTGCACGGCTGCACGTGGCATTGTTGCCTGTGTACTATCGAAGTTTGGTGCCGTATCGTCCTGCTTTTCCTCTACATGGAGGAAGCCACCAGAGCCAGCAGACTCTGTAATATCGCTCCCAGGAGAAGGTATTGGCTCGATCTGCCCCAGGTCTGTTTCTGCCATAGCCTTGCGTTTCCCTCTTTCGTTTCAGGCACCCTAGGGCATCTTCGGCGATACCTAGAACGCATTTTTCGTTGGTCAGTATTGGCCTATTATATGGCACACTTTATGCGTTGTCTATACTACACTTACTTATAAAGTTCGGGATCAGTCTGATTAATCTTCACCAACATTCCGTCAGGCCCTTCAAGCTGCAACTGATAGCCAAATCCTTCGTCACCAGTTGGACGCGCTATAGTTACACCATCTTCGCGTAACCGTTTCTCTAACTTCTCTAGCGAGTCACTATACTCAAAATTGAGTTCGACTTTACCTTCATTCTGCTCTGGATTCGCCGGATGTGCCAGTAAACCTAACTCAGTGTTACCTATGCGTAGTAAGGCCCAATCACCATCACGACTTCCATGAAGAACCGTTGCACCAAGCTCGCTGAAGAAATCCAAAGCCTTACCCATATCCTCGATATGCACCATCGGTTGTAAGCTGAGCATAGTTGTCTCCTGTGCTTGTTGCCTACGCTCTTTAGCACCATCGTTCTCCATAGTTGTTGACAAATAAGCAAGAAATACCTTCTCTGCCAAATCCGACAACGAAAGTTGCTCGTCAACCGAGCGATGCTTCATGCGTCTGACCGTATCAGGTGTAAGATACACATTGAATTGTTGCTTCTCTTCTTTCATAATTTTGCACCCTTCATGTCATTAATTTGTACGAATTCATTGCTAGTATGTTAGTATACTAACATACTAGCAATGAATGGTCAAGTTATGAGGCTCTTAACTACGCTTTTTCGCATTTTGTTCTTGGTGGAGATAAAGTTTATGTACAATAAAAAATGACACAATAGTGCTATACAGCCTCTGTTAGCATGTATTCTATGGTACTATATGCTAGATTACTTATGTTTGAGAAGCAGGTGAATGGGGAAAACGTATTATCTGGATCTGAAGACCGTTATTGAGACATTAGAGGGACAGTCAGGGGTCTTGCAGCGAGAGCTGTCTAAAGAAGAAAGTACCTTGAACGAGTTATGCCTTTGTGTTATTGACGTAACGAAAGGAACTATAACGCGTTGTCTTTTCGTAACGAAAAGTGGTCAACAATTTGACGGGTACGAACTTTTGCCCTCGCTTTCTATCATTGAGAACTGGGACGTAACGCTGACACCCGACCAAAGGACGGCTTCTATCGTTTCCACATCACCCTCTCTCCCTTCGGTGAGCGTCTCTCGACAATCGGAGGTACAGCCTGATACAACGACATCCCCACCTTCCGAGGAACACCTCATTCCTTCCTTGGTTGGACAGGTAAGTGCTGAGCAACTTGCTCGTCTTTCACATAAAGAGCGTATTCTTGTCAAATCTGTCTTATCACAAATAAATGGAGTACGTTCTGTTGCTGAGATTCGTGCGCGGCTTCCTCTATCCAGGGCTGTTGTCAATCAAATTCTTGATTTTCTCACTCGACAATCGATTATCCGCTTTCATTGATGAGTATGATGAAGGTGTACTAGAGATATGAGGTAAGGTAGCCTTATGAAACGTCTATTTACATGGTGGTATAGCATCGCACTTCCTCAACATGAACCCGATGTGACCCCAATGCAGCGAGAGCGTATACGCTATGCTCGTTTGACGAGTTCCTTCTTGCTCCTCGTTTTTATTCTTTTTATACCGACCGCTCCTTTCCTGATTTTTGATTCGCCGCGCAGTCCATCGTCACCGCCTATCGCTTATGGAATGATCGTGCTATTGGTAAGCTCTTTTGTGCTAGGGCGTTTGCGCTATCAAATTGCATCCGCGAGTTGTATTGTCGCGTATGTCTTTCTTGTGGTGATTGGTCCACTTGTCACCAACCCACTCGATCCCACGCTCATCCCGATTTTGAACACATTGGTGATTGCTATTATTCTTGCGGGTGCGCTTATGCCACCAATCGCATCCCTGATTGTTGGTTTTCTTGCCGGGTTAGCCAGTGTCTTAATTGGAATCCTTCCCTTTTTGCCACGCACTGCGGCATATCAACACATGATGGATCAGCAGTTGTACACGGTCTCATTAATACTGCCCTTGTCTATCCAAATAACCGTTGCCGTCGTAACCTACGTTATCATGCGCAATCTGCTTACCACTATTCGACGTGCCGACCGCGCGGAAGAGATTGCTCAATTGCGTCAAGAACTCGTGCAACAGGGGCAAGTTCGCGTGAATGAGCAAGAGCAATTGGCGGAGGGTATCGCGACGATTGCCCAGATACATGCCCGTATTGCGAATGGCGATATGAGCGCACGAGTTCCACTCAATGCAGATAATGTTCTATGGCAGGTTGCTATTCCATTGAATAACTTGCTCAATCGACTTCAGTCCACACACGAAAAGGCAGACCAGCTTGACCGCATGAATACTGCTCTTTACGAGATACAGCAACGCATAGAATATGCACGCCGTAGTGGTCAACCTGTACAACTTCCACGCACTGGCACCCTGCTCGACACCATTTTGCTAGAATATCAACATAATGCCGTCTCATCGTCAAAAAGTAAGGGAAGAGAAGCGTGATCGAAGCAAGCAGAGGAAGAGTGCTACCAAAGCAGGACACTTGCAAGTGTCCTGCTTTGGTAGCACTCTTCCTCTGCTTGCCTGAACTACGACTTCTTGTAATACGGAGACATCTTGAGAAGTTGCTGCTTAATCAAGGGAGCGAATAATGGTAAGATGTACCGTATAGGAGCAGGTGGTGCGTTAACCTTCGCAAGGTCAACCATAATTTCATCAAAGGTGTGACGTTGATAGTGTAGTAGTGCTTCACTGGCGTTTGTGTCGAGCCAATCGGTGCAGTATTCTTTGGTTGTGAAGGCACTTTCCGGTAGCTCTTTGATACCAGTTACCTGTAACGAACGCTTCAAATAATCACGATAGTACACCTGACAACTTTTCCCGCCTCCTATGAGCCAGATACTGCCCCAGATGGGACTGTTGATGCCATTGGCTATAGCAAGTCCAACATCATGCGTATGCACCATCTCGAAGCGCGTATCAAGTGGAATATTGAACATAATTGGATGTGGTTGTCGTGGCTCCAGAGGAGGCACGTCAGCAAAGCGAAAAATAGCCCATTCCAGCCCCGACTCCTTCACCTTTGTTTCACAGAGCAACTTGTGCTCTGTATAGGCATCTGTAGCCATAATGGGATCATCGACGGTACGTGGTGGGGGTAGTTTCTGAGTACGTCCAAATAAATCAAGTGTCGAGCCGAAAAACAACTTCGGACGTGGAGAAGCTTGTTGGGCGGCGGCAATGACATGTAACGTGCCATCGACATTGATTGCGCGTGCCTCTTCGAGGTGTTCATCGACAGCAGGCGGTATCATATAGGCCAGGTGAATGATAAGCTCTTGCCCCCGAACGGCATCCGTGACTTGTGTAGCGTTGCGAATGTCACCCCATACCGTCTCGAACGCATACTGCTGAGCAAGTTGTTGTGCGCGTTTCGCGTTTTTCTCCGTTTGTACATCGAAGCAACGCACCGTATGCCCTTGTCGTACCAGTTCCTGCAAGGTACTGGAGCCAATATTCCCAAATGCTCCAGTGAGCAAAATATTCATGAAGTTTTACTTCCTTATCTAGTATCTTTCATCGTATTCTCTTGCCTTGTATAAAAGAGAATATATCTGCTTTATATCACCTTAACCCTCTCTTCACAACGTATTCGCCTTTTTTGCTATATAGTCTCAACTCAATAGAAGAAGATTACAATCACCCCTCGCTTGTTGTGACCACTCCTATACTGAAAAAGAATTTCATACTTGGCAGAGTTGGGAGGGAAGAGATATGACCACAATACAGGCATCTTTACACGCCATCGCACAACGCGTTCGCACACTGCTTGAATGTACCTCTGTAACCCTGTCTCTCGCCCCATCTTCCGCAGAATGTCACCCTTTGCTTGCACTGTTCCCCATGTCTTCAGAAGAAACCGACGTTCTATCTCTCCTCACACACGACGAACACTGCAAAAGTAGTGCTATTGTGCCACTTGCACGTCCAGCAGGCTTGCTTGGTTTTCTTGTCTGTGGCGATGAACAGCCGAATAGATTTCTACAAGGCGAATATGCTTTACTGGAACAGGTCACGCCAATGCTTGCACGGGAGGTAGAAGATATTCTTTCTCTAGCTGTAATGGGTGTCGCACAAGAAGAGCGAGAGCCTCAAACTCATGCGGTAGTACCGGAACAGCAAACGCTCGTCTCGCTGGTGGGCCATGACTTGCGTATGCCTTTGACGGCGATCAAGGGCTATGCTAGCCTCTTACAGGCATATGGGCCGATGCACGAAGCTATGACGCCAGAATTGCAACATCACTATCTCGACAGTATTATGGAGCAGACACAGCATATGGAGGTACTCGTGAATGACCTCCTCGATGTGTCACGTATACAAAATGGACAACTTGCGTTTCATTGTACGTGGGTCAACCTCGTTTTTCTATGTCAACGGGTCATCCATGTTGTGCAAGATAGATGTGAGCAGCAACAGCCGGGAAAATATACACTCCGTTGCCGCTTCGATACAACCACGAAGCTTGTGTGGGCTGACCCGGATAGAGTACGACAGGTGCTCATGAACCTTGTCGAGAACGCGGTCAAATACTCGCCGGACGGTGGATTGATAGAGGTACGTGTGCGAAACGCTGCGGTCCTCTCCTCGATTACAGTACGCGATTGGGGATTAGGAATTCCACAACTGCAACAGGACTCAGTTTTTCAAGCATTTCAGCGCGGCGAACGATTGGAGCAAGGCAGAATTGCAGGTCTTGGCCTTGGCCTCTATATTGTACGTACTCTTGTCGAGGCAATGGATGGTTCTATTACGTTGCGCAGTAGCAAAGGCAATGGGACGAGTGTCTCGTTTACGCTCCCACGAATTTATGACAGGAGGAACATGACAGGGGCAAGCCCTGTCACTACTATACACGGAACCGCGTGGCTCCGCCACGCTATGTGGTCAGTATAGTAGTGACAGGGCTTGCCCCTGTCATGCTGCCAGCCGCTGTCCCTGTCATGCTGCCAGCTCCTGTCATGGCGCTTGGCCCCTGTCATGCTGCCAGCTCCTGTCATGGCGCTTGGCTCCTATCATGCGGCCCTCAAGCCCTACAATATTCCATAAAACTCCTTAACTCTTGCGAAACACTGTCCAGTTTGTTATAGTGAACATGTAGAAATGTGTACATATTTGTAGGATAAAGGGTTGAGCTATGCATGTAGGACTTCTTGAAGACGATCTAGCGATCCAGGAAATGCTTCTTCTTGTGCTAAAGGACGAGGGATATACCGTTACGAATTATCCCGATGCCAGAGAATGTCTTCAAGCATTAACCCCGGTCACGACGAGAGCACAATCCCCGATAGATTTGCTGATTATCGATTGGCGTTTGGGAGGTGATACATCCGGTACCGAAGTGATACAACAGATTCGTAGCAATCCTGCTCTTAGCACCCTCCCGATTATTTTAACGACAGCCGCCACTTTCAACGATATTGAAGCCTTACAACACCTTCAAGTTTCTCTCCTCGAAAAACCTTTTTCGGTTGATGACATGGCCCTTTTAATTAAAAATCTGACACAAACAAACAGTGTGTGACACAGCAAGGTTTTATCGGCTCTTCTTTAAGAAAAAAAAGGACTTTTGTGTCATATTTCTTTTCTCTTCCATCTCATCAATCTCTAAGAAAATAAAGTGTTTCTCATCATTTTCAGTGGGAAATTGAGCGTAAATCTGTTTATTAGCTCATCATTTTCCTTAGAAATGGTTGAGGCTACCTTAGAAAAAGCTTATACTTTCTATAGATGACTTGAACTGCTGTAGGGTACCTGTTATGCTGTGTGTGGTGGAAGTCACCAAGACCTGTTTGTTGAAGAACAGGCGCATGAAAAGTTTTTTGAAATATAGAGAGAGCGTATTTGCTGAACGCAAAAGGAGAAAAGTAATGCAGGCACAAAAAGGTCGTGGACGTGGTTTTGCTTCAATGACTGCCGAGAAGAAGCGCGAAATTGCTAGCAAAGGTGGCAAGGCCGCTCATGCTTTAGGCACGGCACATAAGTGGACGAGTGAAGAGGCTCAGGCTGCTGGTCGCAAGGGTGGCTCGATCAGCCGTCGCCGTTCCAAGTATGCTGTCCAAGCATAAATACGTCGAAGATAAAAAAAAGGCTAGCACCCCCGCTAGCCTTTTTTCGTGCCGTACATACAATACCCCTGTTGCTCTTCCCCACAGAATTCCCTCTGCCAAAACAGTACTTTTTGAGCGTTATTCGTCATGTATGGTCATCGCTGATATAATGGTACGAAAGAATCTCTGCCATACAATCTTGTGAGGAGGACGAGCATTCTACACGAATCGCCTGAGTCAAAGCAAACTACTACAATTGAGACACGTATTCAAACATTGCCACCCGAAACGGCTAGCGTTTCTGTGCCCAAAAAAGAGCCTGCAAAGCGACGGAACGTATGGGGAGGAAGAACATTTCGTTTTAATGTGAAAAACTTTCTTCCCGGCGAGAGCTTTTCGCTGCGGCGTTTCAGTATTGTAGAGGCTGCTCTTCTGCTCATGCTTGCCCTGCTTGCATCGCGTGGTTTAGGAGTGATACGCCAAACTATTTTTAATGCTATGTTTGGTGCAGGTCCAGAGGCAAATGCCTATTATGCTGCGGCACGTTTGCCTGACACACTCTTCAATCTTATTGCTGGTGGTGCTTTGACCCACGCCTTCATTCCCGTTTTTCTTTCGCATGAAAAGGATCATGGCAAGCGAGAAGCATGGCGGCTGGCTAGCCTTGTCTTTAACATGATGCTTGTTGCTCTTACCTTGTTCATTCTGGTATGCGAATTTTTTGCGCCGACCTTCGTTAACACGCTGATCGTGCCCGGCTATTCGCACTCGGAGCAAGTTCTGACAACATCGCTCACACGCATTATTTTGTTTCAACCCCTCATCCTGGGACTTGGTACTGTTATCACGGCTATACTTAATGGCAAACGCCAATTTCTGCTACCAGCACTTTCTATCGCTGTGTACAATATCGGCTTGATTGGTGGTCTGCTGGTAGCACTTGCTGTTCCTGGTGTAGGCATTTATGGTCCAACATACGGCATTCTCGTAGCTGCCATATTGCAAGGGGCCGTACAAGTTCCGGCGTTGCTGAAGCAGGGGTTTCGCTATTCGTTCGTGTGGAACATACGTGATCCCGGCCTGTGGGAAGTGATGAAACTCCTCGGTCCGAACGCGCTCGCCGTCGCTATCGGCTCTACAGGTTTTCTTGTAGATACCGCGTTCGTCTCATACTTGCCTGATACCGCGAGCCTTGCGGCAATTCATAATGCACAGTTGCTCTATGCGCTCCCTGAGGCATTGATGGCCCAGGCCATTGGACTGGCTTTATTACCACATCTCGCGACACAGGCAACTGGTGGACACTATGTCCGTCTGCGTCAAACTGCTTTGAAAGTCATGGGTGCTGCTATCGCGCTTGCTGTCCCAAGTGCGCTACTCCTCTGGTTACTCGGCAAACCAATCATTCGTCTGCTATTTCAACATGGAGCCTTCACCGCTCACGCATCTACCCTCACGAATCTTGCTCTTATTGGCTATGCAGTCGGCTTACCCGGCATTATTGCGGGCGAACTCATCGCCAATGGTTTCTTTGCATTGAAGGATACGCGTACTCCTCTCATCACAAATGCATTAGCTCTCGCCATTCGTTATGGCTTGCTTGTCTTTCTCTTACGTGTATTTCATGGCACCTATGTTATCCTGGCGATTCCACTTGCATATTCAATCACAGCAACCGCAGAAGCACTGTTAATGTGTGCTATTCTCTTGCTCCGTGTACGTCAGAAAGTGGGCCAGGATCAAGGGATGCTACGCTTACAGAAGCGTCGTACCTATGAGATGCAGCAAAAACAGGTATCAGGTGATATGCTAGTGTAGGAAGAAATAATTGAGCGACATTGGGAAACCCTTGCGGTCTCCCTGTTTCCTTTGGAAGGAGACCCAATGAAAGAGGGAATGCATGAAACTACACGTCAATGGAACTGAACTTTATTTTGATGTGATGGGAAGTGGACTACACGCCTCGGCAGACTTTCAGCAAAAGCCGACATTAATCCTCCTACACGGTGGTCCTGGCTTTGACCATAGCTATCTCCGTCCGTGGCTTGACCCGATAAGCGATGTTGCCCAGCTTGTCTACGTCGATCAACGCGGCAATGGGCGTTCACAACGACATACTCACGAATATTATCAACTTGGCATCATGGCTGACGATATCGTCCTATTGTGTCAGGCACTTTCTATCGAACATCCAATTGTGCTTGGACAATCCTTCGGTGGCTTTGTTGCCCTCAGTATTGCTCACCGTCATCCAAAATTTGCTTCTGGTCTCATTCTTTTCGATACCTCGCCTGCGTGGACTGGCGGTTATGACCTGGATGCATTAGAAAAGCTTGTGGGTGGCGAACGTGGCAAAGAACTGCGTGAAATCGCCTACCGTGAAGAGACTGGACAGGCAACCGAAGCCGAGCTAAAACGCTTTGAGCAAGAAATCATGCCACTCTACTGGCATCAAGGTTTCAAACAAGAGTATATTAGCGACCTGTTCAATAATCCTTTAGTCAATATGGACATCGCCACCTACATGATGGGTACACTCAGTAAAGAATACGACCTGCGCCCATACCTGAAAGATATTGCTATCCCCACACTTGTCCTACAAGGTCGCTACGATTGGGTTACACCAATGGTTGGTGCCGAAGAAATGGCGCACACCATCCCTAACGCGCAATTGCACATCTTCGAGCATTCAAGCCACATGGTTTTCATCGAAGAGCAAGACGAGCTGGTTACTGTCATGAAGCATTGGATTGGTTCGCTTGGTTTATGATTGAGGTGGCGGCATCACGACGGTTTGACGCCGACTGCGCAGAATCTGTAGCACTTGATAGCCATCGCTCGGATACCCTGCGTATTTCCACCACCACGACGGATAGCGCATCGGAATAATCGTGAGCAGAAATTGCAGAAACGCGGCAATTGCGGCAAATTCGTTGATGTAGTACCAGATCGAAAATGCATGGACGTGAGAGCGTGCGAAATAAGTTGTGACACTGAAAATAATGGCGAGCAGTAGTGATGCTAAAGGACCTGCAAGGTAAGTCCACAATTCATGCTCATCGACAGGTTCCCAATGCGCAAACCCAAGTGGACCACTAAACGGCTTCAAATGAAATGAGATGCCTGCAAGTGAGAAAACGAGAGTGCGAGGACGTTTTAACAACGGATTGAATACCTCATCGTCCTGTGGAATAATGCCAAGATACACCTGTGTCGGCTGCTTGGTGAGGATACGGCTGGTGAGCGCATGTGCTAACTCGTGAATAAACGTTTCAAACGGCCCTAGAATGCAAATATAGGCCACAGGAATAATGAGATAGAAGGTCAGATAATATATTAGGTCTGTTAGCATATGTTTCGCTCGCTCTCTCTATTTAATGTATTGTGAATGAATGGCTGTAGGGACCGATTTATCACGTCCTCCTCGCCTTTCGATATGCCCACAAGGACGTGATAAATCGGTCCCTACAGCCATTCATTCACAATAAAACAAATTTCAATAACTCCAGTTTAAGCCGCATTGTGAGCAATGCTTGGCGGGATGATGACTCTCGAAGGCGCGGCGGAAGGACTGATAATTTTCGCCATGCCAGATATCCTGTATCGACTGCTCAAAGACATTGCCGAGCACGCGTTCCTCTTTATACTCACGTGCGCTCTTATGTCCAAAGGGCGCGAAGCAACACGACAGCACATTACCACTGGACGTAATATACGTCAATTCGTAAGGACGGCGGCATCCTGACCACGGGCGATCTCCAAAGTCACGCACAAGGCTCTCCACGGGCGTCGCGGAACCAGCAGCGTTAAAGCTAATCCCTAGCTCTTTACAGCGTGCCTCACAGGAACGCACAAGCTCCAGTTCTTCTGCTGATGAGCGACGGAAGAGTGCTTGCTTTGAAGCAGCTAAGCCTTCTTCAAAATACACGAGGCGTTGCATATAGACCTCTCTAACGCCAGCCTCTCCTGCAAGTTCGACTAGTCCTGGTAGTTCATGCAGATTTTCGCGCATCGCTGTAAACCAGACCGAAAGCGCGGGCTTCGTTGCATCCTGTGCTTTTTGCATCGGAATGAACGCTCGTACATTGCGCCAGATTTTGTCGAAGGCATCGACGCCGCGCACATGTGCATACATTTCACGCGTCGAACCGTCCATTGAGAGGCGGTACTCGTCAAGGCCAGCATCTATCAACGCCTGTCCGCGTTTCTCGTTCAGCAGAATACCGTTTGAGTTGAAGAGGACATAGGTGCCACGATCCTTGAGGTAGCGAATCATGCGCGGCAACTCTTTGTTCAGTAATGGCTCACCCAGACCGTGCAACACGACGCGATCAAGGACCGGAAACTGCTCTACGATACGCAGAAAGTTATCGTAACTCAAATCTCGGTCATCCTCGCGTGAGAGCAAGGTACGCGGACACTGCTGGCAGAATTCATTACATCGGCTGGTTGGCTCGATGTAAATTGAGCGTGGAAGTGTCATCACTGGCGTTGTCTGTGTTGCTTGTGTCATGGTCATGAAAAAAGCTCCTCAAGGTGTTCAGATAGGCGGCGGTAACAGGTGCAAGTGTTGGGTCTTCCTTCAACATCTGGGCGAGTCGCACCAGATCAGGGAGTTCATCGATATCAAAGAGTGAGTCGAGAAGGTGATCGCTCAAGCCCTGACGTTGTGCCGCTTCAAGTGTCATCTGTGTTACAACATCGGTACTCATCGGAATACCGCTAAAAACATCGTGTGCTACACGCATACCGAGTAAATAATAGCCACCATCATCGGATGGCCCTAGCACCACATCAACGTCGTCGAGTGCCGCGCGTGCAGTCATAATATGCTCTCGACGAATCTGAGGCGAGTCAGTACCGATAAGAATTGTGTACTTGAAGCCTTGTGCCTGTGTCCACCGAAACGCATTGTGCAGTCGTGTGCCAAAGTCGGCTCCTTGTTGTGGGAAATAGCGCATACTAGAAGCATGTGTAGGTGTTAATATTGCAACTAGCTCTTGATAATTGACTTCAGCAGGTGTATAAGCCCAGCAAACAGTATACGCCTCTTGCCCTGCATGACGTTGTGCGATATCGCTGAGAAAGGCACGATAGAGACCCAGTGTCTCTTGCTCCCCAAGACTACTAGCCAGCCGAGTTTTGGCTTTGCCTAGCTCAGGATAACGAGCCATCACGATGAGCGCGGTATCGGGAGTGAAATCAGGCATGTGTCTTTTGTGCCTCCCGTATCATCGCTATATTTGTAGTACTCTTCGTACCAGCATAACGGAGCGTTGTACTGAGCATATAGTACGCTGCTTTAACACTGCCTGCAACGGTGCCAGCGACTTTTGAGTGTCCATGACTACGCTTGCGGTAGTGAATGGGAAGCTCAAGAATGCGATAATTCGCACGTGCCGCTTTGACGACCATTTCGACAGGCCAGCCATAGGTCATTTCACGCATATGGAGTTCCTCTAATGCAGAGCAACGAATGGCGCGAAACGAGCCTATGTCATGAATGCGTGTCCTATATAAAAGACGAATCATACCACTGACAAGCCAGTTACCAAGACGTGCCTGTGCGAGAATAGCTCCTTGCTCGGCTCTCTGACTGATACGCGACCCAATCACAAAATCCGCACGTCTTTCAAGCAGTGGTGCAAGCATCAGCGCAAGGTCAGCAGGATCGTCGCTCCCATCACCATCCATGAAGACAAGTATATCAGCTCCTAACTGCCTTGCGGCCTGGAAGCCGCTCAAACAGGCACGACCATAGCCCCGTATCGGCTCAGCTACAACTGTGGCACCTGCAACCTCCGCTACTAGTGCTGTGGCATCGGTACTCCCATTGTCAACAACAAGAATGTATTGAGCGACACCTTGGGGGATTTCTGCCAGCAGGGGCGGAAGTGCGGCCTCTTCGTTCAATGCAGGAATGATAATAGCAACCTTCTCGGTTGTCATCGGACTACATCTCCTCAGCTACACAAGGACAATAGATAAATTCCTCATTAGCATACCACGTTTTGCGACATGGAGAATTTTCATAGTAAAAATTTCTGCGGATTCGCGAAAAATCGCATGACCGTCTCCGTAAATTCTTGCTCATACCTTAAATGTGCTGCATGACCAGCATCGAAAAGTACAAGGTGTGAGTGTGGCATACGTTCATGCAGCACTGTCGCATACTCTGCACGTACAACACGGTCCCGTTTGCCATGCATGAGCAACGTTGGACACTGAATTGCTGCTAACTCTTCATCAGTAACGAGAACGCCCCCTGTACGAACAAGGTTTTCCTGTCCTTTGACAAACAGGGGTAACAGCGAACGCCAGTAGGGGTCTCCATGCAGTTGTGCCAGCTCTTGTTGCCATGCCTTAGAAAGTGGCTGTTCGAGGAGCCACTGACGAAGGCCAATAGCGTCCTGTTCGTCAACGCTGGCTTGTGCTCCCAAAACTGCCAGTGCGGTGACTCGGTGTGGATGCAAGGCCGCGAGCAATAACGCAACAATACTCCCATCGCTGAATGCGAGCACATTGACCGTATCGAGAGGGAGTGCATCCAGCAGTGCGATGAGGTCAGCGACATCTTCACGATAATAGGAAGTACTATATTCCGTGCGATGGGAAGAATGTCCATATCCATGCAGATGTGGCGCAAGCACAGTATACTGTCTCTTTAAGCGTGGTAGCTGTGCTGCAAAGTCACTTGTAGGGGTTCCCATGAAGCCATGAATGAGTAGCACCACGGAAGATGGAACCTCTGCCGTGCTTTCTGTGATATCCGGCGGAAAAATGTCGTAATACAAGGTAGCAGAAGGTGCTGCAAAAAAAGCCATGATGTACCTCCCTATCAAATAGTGTATCATATCGTCCCTGTCTGTCTACACGCTTGACAGCGCATTTATGAGTCTCTATACTTATTTCAATACGACATGGCTGCTTTTTAGCGACGATAATGGCTGCCTTGTATCGTTGCGTGTGCCTTTGCAGCAAATGAAGGAGCATCTATGACCTCCGAAGAAAATAGTCCATCTGGTGTTGTTCCCACGCCTGCCACCATTGTCGAAAGTGGCCCTCTCTCGATTAAACCCGTTGAGGGGGATTTTATTATTCAGGCCAAGAAACTGAATAAGTTCTTTGGTGACAAGCATGTCCTCAAAGATATTGACTTTGAAGTACGCAGACGCGAAGTTGTCGCTTTGATTGGCCCTAGTGGTTCCGGAAAAAGTACACTCATTCGCTGTCTCAATGCGTTAGAAAAGGCCACAAGCGGCGAGATTTACATTGAAGGAAAACTCCTCGACTCCTCTCTTTCGGTAAAACAGTTAAGCCCTATTCGTCGTGAAGTCGGCATGGTCTTCCAGAACTTCAATCTTTTCCCACACATGACGGTTATCCAAAATGTCATCGAAGCTCCCCTGCTTGTACGCAAACTTCCCAAGGATCAAGCGATGGCATTAGGCGAGAGCCTGCTGGCAAAGGTGGGTCTTTCGGAGAAGCGTGATGTCTATCCAAGCCGTCTCTCTGGTGGACAGAAGCAGCGTGTCGCTATCGCGCGTGCTTTGGCAATGCAGCCACGTGCGTTGCTCTTCGACGAGCCAACCTCCGCCCTTGACCCTGAACTGGTCGGTGAGGTCCTCAGAGTCATGAAAGACCTTGCCTATGAGGGCAGCACGATGGTTGTGGTGACACATGAGATGCAATTCGCGCGTGATGTATCTGATCGGGTCGTCTTCATGTCCGATGGCTGCATTATCGAGCAAGGTGATCCTGAAGAACTTTTCAGGAAACCAAAAGAAAAGCGCACGCAAGTATTCCTGGAACGCGTGCTGTCTGTCTTGCCGTAGTCCGTTTTTAACTATTTTCCAGGATCGCTCATAGAAAGGCATTCTATCCCATGTCTTACGAAATAAACCGTAGAACAGTGTTGAAACGTGTGGGACAGGCTGGTGGACTTCTCTCAATCGCTGGTGGTTTAGAAGCATTGCTTGCTGCCTGTGGTGGTAATGTGAGTACTACAGGAGGAGGCGCGTCACCTACCGCTGGTGTCACCCCCGTCGGCACTGCTGGTCTAAAAAATCCCACCCTGCTACAATGGGGTTCGGATTATGTTAGTGGTGCGCCCTATGTCTTCCAAGACCCTACGAATCCGAATGGACCGCTTATAGGTTTTGAGGTTGAGATCGCAGCCGCGATTGCTGGACTCATGGGCATCAAACAGAAGCAAGTCGAGGTGTGTTACGGCAACCTTGAACAAGCACTACAAGCCAATCAAGTTGACTTCGTAATGAATGGTTGGGAGAAGACAGCCGACCGCGAGAAAACCGAATTATTTTCCGATCCCTACTATCGCTACGGTCAACAAGTCATCGTGCGTAAGGATGACAGTCGCTTCACAGGTAAGACACCGACAAGTGTTGCAGACCTGGAAGGTCTCACCGTTGGCACAGGTTCTGGCTATAAAGCAGAAACGCTTATGAAGGCAGACTCTAAAATTAATGTCAAGTCGTATCAAGGCAACATCGCATTCAGTGATCTTGTACAGAAGAAAGTCGATGCCTTTTTCCTCGACTTCCCAATCGCAGCCTACTATGTCCTGGGTACGGGACCTGGCGCAACTCCAATTCCACAGTTGACACTCCTTGGCAAGCCAATCTATCCTGACGACTATTTTGTTGGCTTCAACAAGAGTAGTGCTAATGCAGCCAAGTTGTTACCTGAGATTAACCAGGCGTTTACCAATCTTAAGAAGGATGGCACGTTGAAAAAAATCTACACCAAGTGGCAACTCATGAACGATCAGCAGGCTGGCATTGGCGTAATGTAATCGCGGTTTTGTGAAAGACATTGAAGCGTGTGGTGCTGACATGACAGGGGCAAGCCCCGTCACTACTATACGCCGTTTCGCGTGGCGGAGCCACGCCATCAGGTCAGTATAGTAGTGACAGGGCTTGCCCCTGTCATGCTCCAACTAGCCCTACAAGACGCTTTAGTAAGGATACATGCGTATGGACCTCATTCTACAAGCTCTGCCAGATTTTCTTGATGGAATAAAAAATACCATTATTTATTGCATCGTTTCTTTTCCTCTCGCCTTGCTCCTGGGTTTTGGACTGGCTCAGGCCAGCAATTCGCCCATAACGTGGCTGAACAAACCAGCACGTATCTACATTGAGGTGGTGCGTAGTACGCCGATGATTGCGCAAATATTCCTCATCTATTATGGTTTGAGTTTGTTCCTTGCAATCTATGGTCTTGCTCCTTACGATAACGCATGGACTGCTGGCATTGCTACACTGGCCTTGAACTACTCAGCATATGAAGCGGAGGTCTTTCGCGCCGGTTTTGCCTCTGTGAATAAGGGACAAGGGGAAGCGGCACTGTCGTTAGGCTTGACCGAGCGACAAAGCTTCTTTCGCATCATCTTTCCACAATCTATTCCGCTCATGATTCCGCCTTTTGCCAATGACTTGATTTACATGCTGAAAGACTCCGCCATTGTCAGCGTGATTGGGGGCTATGAATTGACCTCAAAACTTGACTTCTGGCGCAACCATAATGGGAGCAACCTTCTACCAATCTACTTTCTGACCATCGTGTGCTATCTCATTCTGAGTATGCCCATCTCATATTTCGCACGATCTTTTGAACGTCGGCTACGTGCCGCCATATAAGGGAGGAAGTAGATGCAAAGAGCTGCTCTCGCCGAGCCACATGGTATATTAGGAACTCGCTCTAGTTCCAATCGACTCAATTATGGATTTTACATCGTTCTGGCAATCGCTGTTGCAGGCTTTCTTTACTATCTGTATTCCTACCGTGATACGTTGGTTCTGGACTTGCCCGTCATGCTCAAGGGTGCTGGCCTGACGATTGTGCTTTCAATTATGAGCATGATACTCGCGACAATCTTTGGGTTAATCGGTGCGTTAGCACGCCTATCACGCTTCGCCCCAATACGCTGGCTCGCGTTCATTTATGTCGAGGTGATACGTGGCTCGCCTATTCTCGTTCAGTTGCTGCTTTGGGGTTTTGGTGTGAGTACCGCGTTGTCAACGATAGGTTTTGACCCATATAACATTGCCTATCAGATTGCGACCGCACTGCAAAGTAATAGTTTGTTGCCAGACCCACAGCCCTTCGATGCTGTTTTCTACGGTGTTATCGGATTAAGCTTCAACTACGGCGCATATCTCACGGAGGTATTTCGTGCCGGCATCGAGTCAGTAGACAGGGGACAAGGCGAGGCTGCAATGAGTCTGGGCTTGAACTCACAACAGACAATGCGTCACGTCATCTTGCCGCAAGCAATACGTATCACGATACCTCCGTTTACTAACTACTTTATTACACTAGTACAGGATACAGCTCTGCTCTCGGTCATTGGTGGCGTCATCGAATTGCAGCAAACGACAACCGCAATAGCTAGTACGCAATCGTCGAATCCACAGAGACAGCTTTTTGTCTACATCTTCGGTGCGCTCATCTTCCTCCTCATCTGCTATCCACTTGCCCTACTTTCAGGCTTCCTGGAACGCAGATTAGCACGCGCTGACTAAATGGAAACAACATGTAGATGCCGAAAAAGAGGTATACACAGTGTATACCTCTTTTTCGGCATCTACATGTTACCCTCTTACAACTATCGGACGGCTCATCCCTGCTGCATAATGACCACGCATGAGACACGCGATCTCATAATGCGTGGTATTGGAGGCTTTGAAAACGTAATTGACCATCAGCGTTTTCCCAGGCTCTATCTCTTGCCCTTGCACTGCACTCCCTGTATATTCCCCGTTGACTAAATAATTTGAGCCATTAGGCTTATCAGGCATAATAAAGAACTCGTGCAACGTATCGCCTATGTTTTTCACAACAAAATAGTACGTTGTTCCCACCTTAAAATTGGTAACTGATGAGGTGATTTTAAACTCATCTAGTGTCACCTTCACTGTAATGGCACCCGGAGCAGGTGTTGCTTGCACTGTAGGTGTGATACCGTCTTGTACAGGTGTGCTACGAGCGGCAGATAATGCTACATTCTGTCCCTGCGTAGAAAATATCCCGAAAGATACGATAGCAACCAATGCCAGGAGCAAGACAAGGATGCCTACAACAAAACGAGGGGAAAGACGTGTACGCTTCTTTGGGGTAGGTGGTATATCATCAATGTTCTTCATGTAGTTTTGCCTTCATAGTTTCATACGACGCCCATCGTAGGGACGCCGTAAACGTGGTCCCTACCACAAACAATTTGGTGCGATACATGAGAGCAGTATAGACAAGCTTGACGAAAACGTCAACTCTTATTCAGCCTACTAACTATTAATAAGTAACTTTACAAAAGTAAACAAAATATGGTATAGTATGGAAAGGAAGTTACTTCCTACAGAGAAATTAAAAAGAACATACATTGGAGAGAAATAAACATACCATGGCGATATCTAACGAAACACTTCAACTTAACCATACAGGACTCCAGACCCACATCGACAACGTTGTGAAGCGGCGCTCCATACGCAAACTCACTTCTGGTCCAGTGAGTGACGAGACGATTTTGCATATCCTCGAAGCCGCTCGTTGGTCGCCTTCGGCTGCAAACAGCCAACCAGCACGCCTGGTTGTCCTCAAAGAGCGCAATCAAGAGTTCTGGGACTTTATTGAAGCCACCTTCAAGCAAAAACTTCAAGGCGAACAGTTGCAACGTGCGTTGAACCGCCTTCCTGGGTATCGGGCAGGAGTGTTCAGCATTGTGTTTTTCGAGGATACAACCATCGCGGAAAAACAACTCGCGTCGGGTATGCCTGCTGAGGTGGTGAAGAGTTTCGCGGCTCAGGCACTGGGAATTGTGCAGGCAAACGTCTGGAACGCTATCGCTGCCGCCGGCTTAGCTGCCTCGAACCAGCACATGAACATGCAAATGGAAGCGGAACTGCGCGATTTCCTGAATGTCCCAGAAACCTGGAAAAGCTATAGTATCTTCCCTGTCGGCTATCCCGATGAGGTTCCTAGCGAGGGCAGCCGTCATGACCCGAAGGACGTAATTTTCTTCGAGCATGGCCCCCGTGCGTAGTAGGATAACGAAAAGGTGTGTACCGAAATGTGCCACCTGCATCCGGCATTACCGGATGCAGGTGGCACATTTCGGTACACATCTTTTCAAAATATCATTTTATAGAATCATGTATACCCTTCTGCTGAAAAAATGAGACACCGCCTGACGCAATCACAATCAGTGCAAGGGCAATTAACGCCCGTAGACCAGTCGTCTCTTTCAGTATAATAAAGCCGACGAGCGCAGCAATGGCTGGCTCCAAACTCATAAGCACACCAAAGACGCGTGCTGGCAGTCTTCGCAATGCCTCTAATTCGAGCGTAAAGGGAATCACGGTCGAGAGTATCGCAACGCCAACGCCCAGGAGCAGAATTTTTGGGTTAAGCAACGCTACTCCACCACTCCATATTCCAAGCGGTATTAGCACAAGTGCAGCAACACTCATGCTCAATGCCAGTCCACTATTGCCCTCGAATGTACGTCCAATCCGCACATTGAGCAGAATATATGCGCCCCAACATCCTCCTGCTAGCAACGCAAGCCCCACACCTAACGGGTCTATCGTTGTATTTCCAAACGGTGCAAGTAACACAACACCAGCCGCCGCAAGCCCGGCCCACAAGAAATCACGCCGTTTCCGTGACGCGAATACGCTTACGCCTAACGGTCCAACAAATTCTAGCGTTACCGCAATACCAAGCGGAATACGTGCAATGGCTGCGTAGAATGCTGCATTCATACAGGCAATCGCTAGCCCAAATAACACGATCAACATGTAATCAGCTCGCGAATAACCACGTATGCGTGGACGCGCCATTAGCAGAAAGATCAGTGCCCCAAATCCAACGCGCAGAAATACTGTCCCACTCGACCCAACTGCCTGAAACAACCCCTTTGCGAGTGCCGCACCAACTTGAACTGATATAATCGCAAGCAGTACAACTACAGGTGGTGGCAGCGCATGTAAGACTCCACTCTGTGAACTTGTTCTGTGTGTAAAACGTTCCCATATACGTGTAAGTCCCCACGAAGAGGACGCATCGGTGTGTATAAGATGTTTGCTCATCAATATTCCTTCTTATGCCATATGTTTCTTTTCATGATACCACTTAAACAGGGGTTGCTTTCTTACCATAATATAGGCTATACTGTACACAAGGAAGCCTGTAGACGCGACAGACAACACGATAGAGCATGGTGTTTTTATGAGATTGCTTGCGGATATCCCAGGAAAAAGAAGAGGTCGCTATATACCGAAATTCTATGTATTTCGGGGCTTTCACCTGTCCACCTGCTACCCCTGATGCCTCTTTCCTCTTGTTTCTCCATCCTGAACACACTGTGTTAGGATGATGTTTTTGTATTCTCAATGCTAAGCACTTCTTTGTTTTTTGAAGCATTCTCGCAAACTGGTATACTTTAACCCGTAGCAAGCTTCCTGAGTTTTTAATGCCGTTCTACTTATCTTCAAGGATAAGTGAACATTCCCATATCTACAAGCTGAATGTGTAGGTCATCGCCTGACCGATAGTGGCTAGTTCGGAGCGCAGCCCGACGTAGAGTGGTCAACAATGTGCTGCGTTACCGGAAAGGTTTTTTATGAGTACCGATGGATTACTCAAGGCCCTCAACGATTCCCAGCGTTACCTCGATATTGTGCATAAGCCACAGTTGAGCAAGAGCGAGTCCGAGTGGTTGATTGAGACCACCATCAGCAATTTCGCGAAATATTATAATAGCGGTTTTATCGAGTATCGTAAGTCAGTCGCCGAAGCAAGCGACTATGCTGCAGTCGAATGGACGGGACGTGGCGCAACCTTCAAGGATGTGCTAGGCCGTGAATACATCGACTGTCTGGGTGGATTTGGCGTGTTCAACCTCGGTTGGTCACACCCGAAGGTCGTTGGGGCCGTGCAAGCACAGTTAGAGAAAAGCCCATTACCAACACAAGAACTTCTTGATCCTCTGCGTGGTATGCTTTCTCACCTACTTGCTGAGATTACTCCCGGTGACATTCAATATAGCTTCTTTGTGGGTAGTGGTACTGAAGCGGTCGAAGGTGCCATGAAACTCGCCAAGCTCTACACACGCAAGAGTGGCTTTATTGCCTCCGTGCGTGGTTTCCACGGCAAGACAACTGGCTCACTTGCTCTCACAGGTAAGGCCATCTTCCGCAAGCCCGCCATGCCGTTGCACAACAACGTCTTCCACGTCCCCTATGGTGATGCAGACGCCGTTGAGCAACAATTGCGTATCGCTCGTGAAGTCGGCAACGACATTGCCGCCGTCGTGATGGAGCCTGTACAGGGTGAAGCTGGCGCGATTGTGCCACCTGATGATTTTTGGCCTCGTCTGCGTCAAATCTGTGACGAGTACGAAGTTCTTCTTATAGCCGATGAAGTACAGACTGGTATGGGTCGCACTGGCAAGTTGTGGGGCGTGAACCATTGGGACGTTGCACCCGACATCATCTGTTCCGCGAAGGCTCTTGGTGGTGGCGTCATGCCAATTGGCGCATTTATGTCCACGCCAAAAATTTGGAGTGTGATGAACAGCAATCCGTTTATCCACACCTCCACAACGGGTGGTAATCCGCTTGCCTGTGCTGCCGCGATTGCCGCAATCAATGTCACGCTTGAAGAGGGTATCTCTGAGCAAGCTGCCGAGAAGGGCGACTACTTCATCAAGCAATTGAAGGATATCGCCGCTCGTCATAGTGACATTTATACGAATATCACAGGTAAAGGCTTGCTGATCGGGCAACACTTCATTAATGACGACATTGGCTATGCGGTTGCATCGGGCTTGTTCAAACGTGGCGTCCTCATCTCAGGCACGTTGAACAACTCACGTGTCATTCGTGTTGAGCCGCCTCTGGTCATCACGCGTGAAGAGATTGACACCATCCTGAACCGCCTGGAGGACACGTTGCAGGAAATGCACGCATCCACCTCAACACCGAGTGTCTCTGCCGAAACCAGCACGCTCAGCGTTGTTCCTAAAAGTGATTCAGATACAGCCGTGGCATAACGAATAATGCAGGAATGTGCAACACCGACATGTCGGTGTTGCACATTCCTGCATTATTCGTTATGCCACCTCGGAGAGAATTTTATGCACATTATCGTTCTGGGTGGTGCAGGTGCAATGGGGCGCGTCACGGTACGCACGCTCACAGAATACGACGACGTAGACCAGATCACCCTCGCGGATTATAACGAGGTACGTGCCCACGAAGTTGCCTCTCTGCTCAACAGCAGCAAAATACGTGTACAACAAATCGACGTAACACGTGAAGAACAGCTTGATGTACTTTTGCGTGGGGCCGATGTCGTGTTGAGTGCGGTTGAATACGTGTACAATCTGCCAATATTGAAAGCGTGTATCCGTAATAAAGTCCACTATGCCGACCTTGGTGGCCTCTTTCATATGTCACGTACTCTTTTAGCGATGAATGATGAGGCAGAGGCGGCAGGTATCACCGCGCTTCTCGGTATGGGTGGCACTCCTGGCATCACAAACCTGCTTGCACGTATGGCGGTCGATAAACTGGAGAACGTGGAAAGCATCAAGGTACAGCTCGGTTGTGGCGATGAAACACCATCAACCGCACCCCTTGTGGCACCCTATTCTATCCGTACAGTACTCGATGAATTTACCAAACAGCCGCAAGTCTTTGAATATGGTACATGGCACGCACAGCAACCCCTGACAGGTCAGGAAGAACTTGTCTTTCCCGCACCCGTTGGGCGTGCGACGGCCATTTACTCATTGCACTCTGAATGTGCAACCTTCCCAGCTTCATTTCAGGACAAGGGCATCAACTTCGTCTCATTCAAAATAGCCTTCCCGAATGACTTCTTGACGAAACTCAAGTTCTTAGTTGATCTGGGCTTTGGTAGTAACGAGCCAATTCGTGTACAAGGGGTCAATGTGTCGCCGCGTGAAGTTCTTGCACGTTTGCTTGAGATGGCACCCGTCGAAGAGGTCGAGCCGCGTGATTGTGACGTGTTGCGTATCGTCGCGCAAGGCAAAGCACATGGGCAGCAGCTTGAAATCACAAATCAGGTCGTTGTGCGCCCTTACACGCGTTGGGGGATTGGCGCAGGTGCCTTAGATACCGGAACACCACTTGCCATCGCGGGCAGAATGCTTGCTCGTGGTGAAATCTCAAAACGTGGTGCCTTTGGTCCCGAAGCAGGTGTCCCAACCAACATCTTCTTCAGTGAAGCCGCACGTTACGACATGCACGTCGAAAGCGAACAACGCGTTTTGTCGTGATATGAACGTTGTAGGGACCGATGTATCACATCCTTGCCAGCGTTGATATGCCAACAAGGACGTGATACATCGGTCCCTACAAGAGTTTCTTCTAAAATGTGATAAGATACAAGGAACACAAGCCATAATTTGTAGACGATATTCGTATCTTTCTGGCGCAATTATGCGAATATCGGAGATAAAAGTTTATTTGTAGACGAAGTAGCGTATTTTGAGTCATCCGAAAGGAACAACAACCATGAGCGAATTTAAACTTCTCATTGACGGAAAACTCGTCGGGAGTAGCACTGGCAAAACTATTGTGGATATCAGTCCTGCGACTGGTAAAACCATTGCCGAGGTGCCAGAAAGCACAATGGATGATATGAATCATGCTGTTGCGGCGGCTCGCGCTGCCTACGATGATGGCCGTTGGTCTGGTCTGACACACGGAGCACGTGCTTCAATTCTTGAGAAACTGGCCTCTCTAGTTGAAGAACATACGGCTGAACTTGCGGACCTGGAATCACAAGATACAGGCAAGCCTATCAAACTGGCGCGTGATAGCGATATTCCATTCGCGGCTGACAACCTCCACTTTTTCGCGGGAGCCGCGCGGCATCTTGCTGGCACGGCATCAAGCGAGTACACAGGTGGACATACCAGCATTATCCGTCGTGAGCCTGTTGGTGTTGTGGCCTCGGTTGCGCCGTGGAACTATCCCTTCATGATGGCAGCCTGGAAAATTGGCCCTGCTCTTGCTGCTGGCAACACTGTTATCTTCAAGCCTTCACCCGAAACACCTTTGACTGCGTTACGCCTTGGCGAGCTTGCGCTTGAAGCAGGTATTCCTGATGGTGTGCTCAACATCATTACCGACGGACCAGAAATCGCCCCCAGCCTTGTGAGCCATAAGAATGTCAATATGGTCTCGATCACCGGCAGTACACGAAGTGGTAAATACGTCATGCGTGCGGCAGCCGACACGATTAAGCGTGTGCATCTTGAACTTGGTGGTAAGGCTCCCTTTATCGTCTTTGATGATGCAGACCTGGATGCCGCGACAAGTGGTGCCGTTGTTGGCGGCTATGTCAACTGTGGACAGGACTGCACTGCCGCGACCCGTATCTACGTGCAGGACAGCATATACGACACCTTCATGCAAACATTTATGAACAAGGTGAAGCAGATTCGTGTTGGCGATCCTTCAAAAGAGACAACCGATATGGGTCCATTAATCTCCGCCCGTCAGCGTGATAGTGTTGAAAACCATGTCGAACGTGCGCTCCGTGCAGGAGCAAATATCCTCACTGGTGGCAAGCGTGGATCAATTGTGGGCTTTGAGCAAGGCTTTTTCTTTGAGCCAACCGTGATTGCCGAAGACCGCAACGACTCCGATATCATCCAAAACGAGGTCTTTGGTCCTGTGCTTGTCGTGAGTCGTTTCAAGACCGAGGCAGAGGTACTCGCAAAAGCCAACGATGTTGTCTATGGACTGGCAGCCTCCGTCTGGACGCGTGACATCTACAAAGCTATGCGTGCCAGTAAGACGCTTCAATTTGGCACCGTCTGGGTCAACGATCATCTGCCAATTGCCTCCGAAATGCCTCATGGTGGCTACAAAGAGAGCGGCATTGGTAAGGATATGTCGATGTATTCGTTTGACGAGTACACTCAGATTAAACACGTATTGATAGAGTTAGACGGCGCAGCTAACAAGAGTTGGCACTACACCATCTTTGGCGACGCACAATAGTAAAGTAAATTTGAGAACATGTGTGCGATGAGGGCAACAACTGTTGCCCTCATCGCACACATGTTCTCAAATTTGATGCTCATTTGCTCCCTTCAAGCGTTGACATTGACCATACAACCCTCTATACTAAAGTTGCCAAAAACAGTCACTGCGAACTGTTCTCTAGTTTTTGCTGGCGAGTCAAGAGGAGGATTTCAAGTTCATGACATATGTGATTACCCAACCCTGTATCGGCGTCAAAGATGCATCTTGTGTGGATGTTTGCCCGGTCGATTGTATCCATCCATCGCAAGGTGAAGAAGGATTTGAGACGGCTGAACAGCTTTTTATCAATCCCGATGAGTGCATCGACTGTGGTGCGTGTGAGCCTGCATGCCCTGTCACCGCTATTTTTGAGGAGTCAGCAGTTCCCGCAGAGTGGAAAAGCTTTATTAAGATAAACGCGGACTTCTTCAAATAAAGACAACGTTCCTTCGGGATACATATCCTGTATTTTATCCCGTGCTTGTTTCGGTGGGTGCCTATCTCTGCGAAGAGATGGGCAAGCACCACAAAGCTTTGGTACTTCCGTTTTATTTCTTCATTCTGTGATATACTACATGCGTTACGCACTACCGAACCCATCTTTTGCGCATCGTGTATAGAATTGTGAAGCGTACACCCATCATTACTTCCTATGGAGCACACCCCTATGCCAATAACGCGAAGAAAACGCGCCAATCCGCCCGATCAGCCTGAAAATAACACAAATCACAGTGCTGAAACAACCGAGAATGCGAGTGCGCCAGTCACACCAGTTCAACCTGATGCTACATCAGAGGCACCTGAAAACGTCGCCTCTCAGTCTTCCACCACGCCTTCCATAGATCGAGGCGAGAACAGTCCTCAAGTATCATCTCCTACTGAGGTTCCGGTACAACAACTGCCACCTCCCGTCGCACATACAACGAACGGTGAACGCCCAGAACGGCAAGCACCAGAAAGACATAATGGAGAGCGACAGGAAACAACCATCGAAAGCGGTCGTCGTACTCCCCGTGGTGAGCTATTCCGTCGTCCGCCACAAGTTCCACCGCAAGCGGCGGTACAGGCAGCACCAGCACCCGTGCCTCCACTGCAACCACCATCGCACGAGATTAGCCTTCCATTAGGAAACCTGTTGCATCTCTCCTATAACCCAGGTTATACAGGTGCGGAAGAGGCACGCAGCCAATTGCTCGAACAACTTGCGCAAGAGAGCAAAAAAGGTGGGCGTGCTCGTTGCTGGAATTGCGGTTCAATCGCTATCGTCTATGATCGGTGGAATACGCGTAGCAAAACCTTTGGCGAAGTTGGAGTTGCCATCTGTGAAATTTGTGGCGTATGGAGCGTGATGTAATACATGTGAACCTCGATTAACTCTGCCATTAGGAATAAAATAGACGCTAAATTGCTTCTCTATAGTAGAATGCTATGCAACTTCTCCTCTTTTCTTTGCGTAATTACTACAGCATAGAAGCCTTGTTTTGATGCTGTTTGACTGCTGCACAGCGTCCGTTCTACACGCACAGTTTGCAATTGAGGTTTATCATGTATAACTACCCTAGAAATAACGGTCCCTTTGGGGGCAATAATACATTTGGTTCACGTTACCAGTATCAAACACTTGCCCCTTCCTACGAAGGTACGCAATCGAGTGGATTGATCGGGAAAGTTATGGGTTTGTTGGCCTTCTCATTCCTGTTTGCGACACTCGGTACGTTTGTGGGTTTTGTGGTTTTTGCGAACGCAACCAGTAATGGCGCATTTTTTGCCGTGGCAATCGCAGGATTTGTCGTTTTGATCGCACTCAACTTCCTGATTCAGAAACCTGGCATCAATCTATTCTTACTTTACCTGTTTACCTTTCTCGAAGGCATGTCGCTCGCACCGCTTATCAGCTACTACCTTGTCAATGGTGGGTACATCCTGGCGGAGGCGTTTCTCATTACAACGCTGACTGCCTTTGGGTTAGCCGCCTATTCCTGGACGACGAAACGCGACTTTACGCGCATTGGTGACTATCTGTTCTTCGGTCTTCTCTTACTGCTAGTCGCTGGTATCCTGGGCATTTTCTTTCCGATCTTTAATACAGGCATCGGTGGTCTGATCATCTCGGTGATCGGTGTTGCCATCTTCTCCGGCTACGTGTTGTACTATGTGCAGCGTGCTCGCTACATGGCTGATACCCTACCAAACGCCATTGGTTTGACGGTCTCACTCTTCATCACCTTGATTAACCTGTTCCTCTACATCCTACGCATTCTCTCCATTCTACAAGGTGGAGATGGCCGTCGTAGATAAACGGCAGGTACATGGAATAGAATAGTGTATGATGGTGTTGTCTCTAGTGAAAGAATTTTATCTTGGCAGAAGCGAAAGTAATACCAGGAAGCTAGATAGACTACTTGCATTTGAAGGAGAGAAAATTACTATGGCTACACACGAAAATCTGTTTCATGTTGGCGATCAAGATTTCGAGAAAAAGGTTCTTCAGTCCGAGACTCCCGTGATCGTTGACTTCTGGGCTGCATGGTGTGGACCCTGTAGAGCAATCGCACCTGTGTACGAACGCTTGAGCGACGAGTATCAGGGCAAACTCGGTTTCGCGAAAATGGACATTGACGAGCATAACGAGACCCCCGGTCAACTGGGTATCCAAGCCATCCCAACCTTGATGATCTTCCAGGGAGGCAAGGCAATTGGTCGTCTAGTTGGTCCTCATCCAACACGCCTCAAGAGCGAAATTGACCGCGTGCTGGCTCAAAATACTGCCGCCAAGTAACACTGTACTTAACCAGAAACCTCTCATGTCCCAATGTACAACATCGGAACATGAGAGGTTTTTTATTTCCTCTCGACGCCTTCCTGCCTGTGTAAAATTCTTCGCACGAACTCATTTTTTCCACTACACCTGCATCTCTTTACATAGCCACACATCGAATTAAATAACCAGTACTTTTGCCTAACAATCCCGAAATTTAATCTGAATTTCATTAAGTGGCTTTAATTTAGATGTGTCGATATAGCAAAAGAGCATTTGTTTGTTAGAAAGATTATTTCAAATATGTCACTTATAGAGGAAAGAGCGAACGAATGAAGGTACTCGTGACTGGTGCAACGGGTTTCCTCGGTAGTCATGTCACCGAACTTGCACTAGAACGTGGTGATGCTGTGCGTATTCTGGCACGCCCGGACGAAAACGTCTCTTGGCTCGTCAACGCAGGTGTCGAAGTGTGCCGAGGAAATCTCACTGATCGCTCATCTTTGGAAGCCGCCGTTGATGGCGTTGAGCGTGTGTTTCATTGTGCAGCGCGGACAGGGCCATGGGGTCCCCTGACCGAGTACCAACAGGTCAATGTGTATGGTGTGAGACTTCTCGTGGAATCCGCGATGGCGGCAGGTGTTCAGCGCATCGTCCATGTCAGTTCGATTACTGTTCATGGCCTCGACGTGCATGGAACTGTTGACGAGACCGCCGCATTACGTGGTGGACCTGATCCTTATAGCAGAACGAAGATTGCTGGCGAGCATGTGCTCCAGCAAATGATCCTTGACAAAGGAGCACCCGTCACCATTGTCCGCCCTGGTTTAATTTATGGCCCGCGTGATGCGAACAGCTTTGGGCGTTTTGTGGGGCTGATAGAGCAAGGGAAAATGGTCGTCATCGGTTCAGGTCGAAACCATTTACCTCTCATCTATGTCAAGGATGTGGCTCAAGGCATCATGCTTGCAAGCGAAGCGGAGCAAGCAGTTGGCAGAGCCTATCTCTTGGTCAATGATGAGCCAACCACCCAGTACGACTACTTCAACGCTATCGCTAAAGAACTTGGTGTTGCTCCGCCTCGCGTGCATATTCCCTATCGTGCCGCACTCGCTCTTGGTGCGACTGCCGAACTCGTTTGGCACCTTATGCAGAGAAACCAGCCACCACCACTTATGCGTTTTGGATTAATGCAGATCGGTGGTGAAAATCGCTTTATGATAAACCGGGCACGTGAAGAGTTAGGCTTTTCGCCGCAGGTGAACCTGACAGAGGGGGTGCGTCAGGGCATTGCTTGGTATCGCTCGAATCGTCGTGTGAAGAATACCGAAAAGGAGTAATTAGAATGGAAATACTTGTTACCGGAGGCAATGGCTTCCTCGGTCGTAACCTGATTTCTGCATTGCAAGAGCGTGGAGACCGTGTGCGCATCCTTGCCCTTCCCACAGAGGATACCTCGTGGCTTGAAGAGCGGAATGTGAAGGTCTTTCGTGGCGACATCCGTTCTCAAGAAGACCTTATTGCACCTATGCGTGGAGTGGAAGGCGTGTTTCATCTCGCCGCCATGATTGGTGCGTGGCGTGCTATTGAGGAGTACTATGCAGTTAATGTTACGGGTACGGAGAACGTCTGTCGAGCAGCATTAAAGGCGGGTGTGCGTCGCATTATCCATATTAGTTCTGCTATGGTCTATGATATGGCATCCGGGCGTGCTGCAACTGAAGATGATTTTCTGAAACCGCTCGATGAGCCGTACAGCTGGACCAAAGCTCAAAGTGATATGCTTGTGCAACGTATGATCCGCGAAGACCATCTGCCCGCAGTGATCATTCGAGCAGGAACACTCGTTGGCCCCGGCGACCGTCTGAATTTCGGACGCATGACTGACAGGGTGCGCTCAGGAAAAGGAATTATTATTGGATCGGGAAAGAATATAATCCCTTTCGTGTATATAACTGATCTCGTGCAAGGGCTACTCCTCGCTTTCGACTCTGAGCAGGCGGAGGGAAAAGTTTACAACATCAGCAACGATCAAGGCATTACTCAGAACGTCTTTCTTTCGACCATCGCGAAGGAGATTGGTGTCGCCGCGCCGCGTATTCATGTGCCCTACTTCCCTTTGTACACCGCCGCGTTTCTGGCCGAGCGTCTCGCGACCTTCAGTAACAACCGTATTCTGCCTTTTGTGACACGACATGGTGTAAAGCTCTATGGCGCGGATAATCGTCTCTCTATTGCCAAAGCACGCAATGAACTTGGCTATACACCCCACGTTCCCATTATACAAGCCATACGCATCACGTGTGACTGGTATTTACATCAAGACACCTGGATACAAGAAAACGCACGTGTCCGAGTGCCTCAAGCCACGAGAGTGAGATAAGGAGGGTCCTGTATGTTACGGACGGTACGAGGCAACGTTGTGATTGTTACAGGGGCAAGTTCAGGCATTGGTGCAGCAACTGCCCGTGAGTTTGCGCGTCAAGGTGCTCGCGTTGTTCTAGCCGCTCGGAGGGCTGATGAGTTGGAGGGAGTGCTGTCCGAGATCACGAACATAGGAGGACAAGCGATTGCCGTTCCAACCGATATAACCGATACAGCGCAAGTAATGTATCTTGTGGAGCACACACGAGAAGTATATGGACGCATTGATATCCTTGTCAACAATGCAGGTGCGAATTGGGGGAAACCTCTTGTAGAGACCTCTGCTAACGAGATAACACATTTGCTACAGGTAAATCTGCTTGGCATGATGGTATTGACACGCCTTGTGCTACCAGAGATGCAGCAGAGCCGACGTGGAGCGATTATTTCGGTCGGTTCAGTGGCAAGCCATGTCGCTCTCGAACCATTGTACTCTGCAACGAAGTTTGGTGTTCGCGGGTTTTCCCTGGCCTTGCGCCGTCAACTCGCCGGCAGTGGCGTCTCCGTGTCTCTGGTAACACCTGGAAACATTCGCACGCAGATGACAAGTGCTCTGCAAGAGCAAATGCCCGAACCTGATCTCGTCGCCAGTACAATTGTCAAGCTTGCCACCTCACCACGCCGAGAGGTGATTGTGCCATTCAAGTATCATGGTGTTGTCTGGCTCGATAAACTCTTTCCAAAGGTTGCTGATGTCGCTTTCCTCTGGCGTCATCGCCACGAGCGGAAACAAGGAAACACGACGAATCTGCCCGCCTATGCACAAGAACCTATATCGAAATAACCTATGTAAGAAATAGACGCTAGTATAAACATACCTATCTGGAGAAGAAAATTATTATGAAGATACTTATTACTGGAGGCACTGGTCTGGTAGGGCATCATCTCATCACAGCGTTACAACAACGTGGCGACACTGTAAGTGTACTCGTTCTTCCATCTGAAAATACACGCAAACTCGAAGAACGCAACGTCACGATTTTTCGCGGTGATATTTGTGATGCTGACTCATTGGTAGCACCTATGCAGGGTGTGGATACCGTGTTCCACCTGGCTGCGATGCAGGGTCTCTGGCTGCCAATGAAAGCATATACGAAGGTCAATGTCACTGGAACCGAGAACGTTTGTCGAGCAGCACTGAAAGCCAATATTCGTCGGCTCGTTCACGTAAGTTCCTGGACTATCTATGGTATGGACCGGGGCTGGCCTGTGACAGAAGACGTTACTCCTGCGCCTCGCAATGACCCCTACTGGGTGACGAAAGCTCAAGGGGACCTGCTCGTCCAACGTATGATCGCCGAGGACCATCTGCCTGCCGCCATCATTCGACCCGGCACGATTTTTGGAGTTGGAGACCGTCTCAATTTCGGTCGCACTGCTGAAAAGATACGTACAGGGAAGGGCCTTATTCTCGGCTCCGGGCGCAACTCTCTTCCACTTGTATACGTCACTGACGTTGTGCAGGGCCTTCTCCTCTGTGCGGACCATGACAATGCGCTGGGACAAGCATTCAACATTACGAATGATCAACCGTTGACACAAGCAGAGTTTTTACAAGCGATAGCGCAGGAACTTGAGTCGAATCCTCCACGCATCCATGTTCCATATGCAGCTGCGTATGCCATTGCCTATGCTGCTGAGCGTGTTGTCCCGCTCAATGGTACAAAACATCCTGTTGTCACCCGACACGGTGTCACGCTCTATGGCACTGACAATCGTCACGCGATTGATAAAGCCAGGACCGATCTTGGCTATGAGCCACATGTAAGTATACGTGAGGGGGTACGCCTCGCGTGTGACTGGTATCGACAACACGTCTTGAACGAAACGGATGCCTCACATATTGCTTCTTTAGACTCTATTCAAACAAGCAATGCAAGTGAACACCGTAATGGAACCGCGAAAAGTCGAGTAGAAGCTTAGAAATAGGTCTCCGTCCATGAGGGGAACTGGTCAAAATGCATTTTGACCAGTTCCCCTCATGGACGGAGACCTATTTATTTTTCCCTCTCGACGCCTTCACGCTTTTGTGATATATTCTCCATATCCTGACGTGCTACCTACAATCGACATTTTGCACAATATAACTGTTGTCAGGACATAAGGGAAACCGTATATGCCTACACTAGAGCGTTCAAATCCCCTTCCACTGTATTATCAATTGAAAGAGGTGTTGAAACAGCAAATTCGCGCTGGTCATCTCGCACCTCATACCGCTATACCTTCAGAGCCAGAATTGGTTGCACAGTATCAAGTGAGTCGCGCCACAGTGCGTCAAGCCCTCACAGAACTGGTGCACGAAGGACTTTTATATCGTCAACATGGACGTGGTACGTTTGTCTGTGAACCACGTATCCAGCAAAACATTAGCGAACTGACAAGCTTTACTGATGAGCTAAAACGCCGTGGCAAACACCCTGGCGGAGTGTTACTGGTTAGCGAACTGGTACGCGGTTCGCACACGGTGCGCGAACGATTACGTTTGAACGATGAGGATCAAGTTGTGCGCCTGGAACGTCTTCGCCTTGCTAACGACATTCCCGTTGCGCTGGAAATTGACCATCTGCCTCATCCGCGAGCCGCGAACATCTACCAACGCGCCAAAGAAACCGCGGAAGGCTCACTCTATAGTCTGATGGCCTCCGAAGGTATGCATCCCTATATTACTGAGCAAACGTTCAAAGGCGATAGCCCGTCACAGCGCGAGGCAGAATTGCTACATATGGGACCTCACGATCCAGGTTTACGGCTCGTCTGTACCACCTTTGATGAAACTGGCGCACCCATCGAGTATACGGAGGCATTCTATCCCGGCGCACACTATGATGTACAACTCACCCTACGCGTAAAATAATCTACCAATCTGTATGTGTCACATCCCATTAAAGCCACTACGTGACACATACAGATTGATTCTGTTCCGTCTAAACCAACTGTGCTATACTACGCAAGGACTAACACACGATATTACATATCCATTTAGGAGTGAACATTTTATGGATGATACACAAAATACGCAACATACAGAAGATACTCCCGCGACACCTGCGCAAAATACGAGCGCACCCCTGCACTTTGTGAGCCGCCAGGAAATGCAAGAGGCAACGCAGCCGCAAACAGAGCAGGCATTGACAGACCGTGGCAATGCGGCGGCTGAGCAGGGAGACTACGAAACGGCTGCCGAGGCATTCGAGCAGGCTGTAGCCCTCGACCCTGAAAACGCACGCGCACGTTACAATCTTGCCCTCGCCCAGCAATATCTTGGTGAAACAGAATTCGCGGTCGCGGGCTACCGTCGCGCGATTGATCTTGATCCACAATTGCTCGATGCCTACATCAATCTCGGCAACTTATACGGCGAGCTGGGTCTCCATGAAGACTCATTGGAAACATTCCAACTGGCACAGGAGATTGATCCTGAAAACGACGAACTCTACATGAGCATTGGTGATGCCTATCGTACACAAAATCTGTATCAGGATGCTATCCAGGCGTATCGCCAAACGCTCATACTCAATCCAGAGAATAACGTCGCCGCCGATAGCTTGCGCGATGTACGTGAGCGCGTCAACGATCAGCAGCGTCGTTTGATGGATCAGGAAAAACGTGTAGACGCTGATCCTGCCGATCCAACGCGCTATGCGGAACTTGCCAGTATCTATCTCGACATGCGTAGATACGATGATGCCCTTTCTATCGCCAATCAAATGCTCTCACTCGATCCCGACGGACGTACAGGGTATGATATGCTCGCGGCAGTCTATGAGCAGATGGGCGAACGAGATCAGGCCGTAGAGGTCTATAGACGTATCGTTTCCATTGACCCGGAGGACGCTGAGGCATGGGAGCATCTCGGAACATGGCTGTCTGTACAAGAAAACACCACTGAGTCCATTGATGCCTATGTGCGTGCCATTCAAATTGACCCACAGCGCATCACCGCTCGCTTTAGTCTCGCGGAAGCGTACCTTGAGGCTGAACGCTACGACGAAGCCTTGACTGCCTATCAGGGCTTAATCGAGCGTTCCGACGAACTGCAAGCTGACGACATCGCTGCCGCTTATGCTGGCCTTGCCGACACTTACAATGCATTAGGACAGCATGATAAAGCCATTGAGACGGCCAATACACTGCTAGAGCGTTCAGAGGATGACCCCGAAGGCTACTATCAGCTTGCCAGTGCTTACGATGCACTCGGACGCTACGATGAGGCTATCGAGAATTATCAAAACGCCATCGACAGTGATCCATTGAATGTCGATTACTATAACGATCTTGCCGATACACTGCGCGAAGCTAAACGTTATGGTGAGGCACTTGACGCCGCGCAACAGGCTATCTCCATGGACCCCTCAATGCTACTCGCTTATGAGACATTGGAGCAAATCTATCGCGAGACAGGTCGCACCGCTGAAGCCGACGAAGCCAAACAACAAGCCGACGCCCTCCGCGAACGCGAAGGTATCATTGCGTAAAAACAACAGGGTAGAAAAATATTGATGCCATTCGGCATCAATATTTTTCTACCCTGTTGTTTTTACTGACTAAGCTTTTCGTTTACTGCGTCCGCAAACGCTTCAAGGTCGGTGAGGCGATACTGCACATGCTCGTACAGGACATCTCGGCTCAACGTGCCGGGGTCGCAAAGAAGGGCATCACGCAAGTCTGTAAGCACTTCCAAACGATACGCTACTGAACGCGGAATAATCTGTTGGGCTGCGATAATGCTCAATAGCTCGTGATAGCCCTCTGGACGACGCAAGCCAAGTGCCGCCACTATTGTGCTACAGACATGCAGACATGCCTCAATTGCTAGTTGTAGGTAGCGTTCCGCGATGCTATACACGTGATAATCCGTCGTGAAGGTTTCACGGTCGGTATCGCCCAATTCATGCAGAATAATGGTTGCATCATGTAACTGTTTGAGCTTGGGTTGGAGCGTCTCTTTGTCCAGTGGCATGACAGGATTTACCTGTCCATAAAGACGACGACTCAATGCCTGATTTTGAATTTCATCAAACTTCTTAAAGTCCAGGTAGTCCATCACTGCTTTGGACTCAAACGTGACACGCTGTTTCTCGTTACGTGTAAACAGAATTTGCCCATATTTGATGACTTGCAGTTTGAGCAGGAGCGAGGCTTGATTCAGAATAACCACGTCGATCGTATCTGATTCCAGGCGTTTTGCCAGCTCACTGAAGAAGTACAGTTGATAATCCAAAAACTGGTCTGCTTTAATCGAATCGGTCAGGAGAATAGCAATATCCACGTCGCTGAGGTGTCCAAAAGAGGTCCGAGTGCTGAGAGAACCTGCGAGATAGGCCGCATTGACGGGACTCTGTGTGAAGAGTTGGTTGAGTCGAGCTTGTTTTTCAAATAAGTTCATCAACACCTCCAGGGAAAACGAGAACCACACTAGTCCTTAGAGGCAAGTATACCATAGTTTTTAAAAGTATGTAGCAGCCAAACGGCATTGCCGTTTGGCTGCTACATACTTTTATCCCTCAACCCATTCTTCTCCGTTGGTGGCAACCTCTTTTTTCCAGATGGGAACCGTCTTTTTCAGGGTGTCAATGATATAACGACATGCCTCGAACGCCTCCCCACGATGCGCACTCGCCACCACGATAATCACGCTCGCCTCACCAATCTCTAACCGTCCAAAGCGATGTGCAACTGCGACACGCTCGACACCCCAACGCTGTTGTGCCTCGCCAATAATCGTGCGTATCTGCTGCTCCGCCATCTCCTGATAGGTCTCGTATTCAAGGTAGCGTACCTGCTTTCCGCGTGCGTTATCGCGTACTACACCCTCAAATACCACGATACCACCAACACCTGGATCGCTCGTAGCCGCGACCAACGCATCGCGATTCAGTGGTTCGCGTGTAAGCTGTATTATTGGTTCCATCGACGTTCCTCCACCCATCGGGGGAATAAACACAAGCTCATCATGCTCATGCAATGCCGTTTCCGGTGTCACATACCCACGATTGACCGCGCACACCGAACGTTCCAGCACAGGTTGCAGCCGTGGATAACGCGTAGCAAGCAGTATGCGCACATCAGCGACACGCGTACCCTCATCTATCGAAAGTGTTTCCTCATCACGCTCCACAATCTCTCGCAACGAAGCAAAATAGCGAATATATATGTTCATGCCAGAAAGTATAGCACAAAATGTATGATTGTAGGGACCGATTCATCGCGTCCTTGCTGACAATATAGAGGCTAGTAAGGACGCGATGAATCGGTCCCTACAAAATTCTTGACAGATAGAACAAAAGTTCAGTATACTGTCCTCATGCTAGTACAAACGCTGCCTGATACTCTCACAAAGCTTGTCCTCATGGGCGACGCGACACAATTTGAGCCTGCTGGCGACACACCACAACAGGAACGTCGTCATGCTCAGTATCAATCACGCAGTCTTGCTGAGTGCATCACAAACGTCTCGACGCCAAGAGGGTCGCTTCCAATCTTAAAGACCATGGTGACAACGGCGTGCGAACGTAACTGCCACTACTGCCCCTTCCGTGCTGGACGCAGCAAAATGAAGCGCATGACGTTCTCCCCCGACGAACTGGCAAGCGGACTAGATACACTGCAACGCGCAGGGCAGGTACAGGGCATGTTCTTGTCCTCTGGTATTATCAAGGGAAGTGTCACGACACAAGATAAGATTATTGCCACTGCTGAGATTGTACGGAAGCGTTATAACTATCGTGGTTATCTGCATCTTAAGGTCATGCCCGGTATACAATATGACCAACTCTATCGCTTGATGCAATTGGCAGACCGTGTCTCTGTCAACCTTGAAGGACCAAACCAGGAACGTTTAGATGCACTTGCGCCAAAGAAAGATTTCAAACGCGAGTTATTGACGATGGTGCAATGGGCTGAGGTGATACGTCAAGAGCATCCCTATGAGAAACTTGCAGGAACCGTCACCCAATTCGTTGTAGGAGCCGTTGGTGATACCGACCAGGAGTTGCTCTCTATGAGCAACTTGCTCTATCGTAAAGCTGGCTTAACGCGTGCCTACTACTCCGGCTTTCATCCCATCGAGCAAACCCCTTTTGAGAATCTTGCTCCAACGGACCCGTTACGTGAACACCGCCTCTATCAGGCCAGCTTTTTGCTCCGTGATTATGGCTGGCACGTCGAAGACCTCCCTTTCCTGACTGATGGCAATATGCAACTTGACATAGACCCAAAACGCGCATGGGCCGAAATGCACCTGCGCTCTACCCCTGTTGAAATCATGACGGCGAGCCGTGAGCAACTCCTACGTGTCCCTGGTATTGGTCCAAAGAGTGCTGATGCGATACTTCATGCACGTCGGCAGGGACGTATCACAGATCTTTCCCAATTGCGGCAACTTCGTATTCGTACACCAGAACAAGCCGCCCCCTATATTTTGTTAGATGGACATAGCGCAATAAGACAAATGAACTTGTTCTAACTCTTCCGTCGCTTGAGATTTCTCATAGCATGTTGTATAGGTAACAAATATATACATGTGTTAATATATACTGGACATGCATTTGAATACACAGGAGGAACGTTATGCCACACTCTGTGCAACACAAAGAACTCCATGTTCATCTCGATCCATCATTAACGAAATATTGGATTCAATCTGAAAATGATGTATTTCCAGCACCCACTGAAGAAGAGGAAGACAGGATTAAAGCAATTGCCTATCAGCAGGTGGATGAAGCACTTGTGCCGTATCTTGCCGAAGGATGGCAATTAGATGGCTCGCAAAAAGATGCGATATTTCTCGAACGGCGCATCGTCGAAAAGCCACGCTATTCTTTATTCACTCATGATCATTTTGCTGCTGTTGTTGGAGCACGTATCAGACTGCGGAAATAATTCACTGTCTACAAGGCAGTACATCATTTGTCGGCAGATAAGGATGTGATCAAAGTCTACATCGTGATAGCGTCTGAAAAGATACTTAACAAGGAACAGCTTTCTCCATGTGCTATCCTATACTGAGGCAATACATAATGACAATTATGTGTATCCCTAGCTTTGGCCCCATGAATGCCGTCGCTATGCACGCACTCGGTATTCTGCATGGTGGTGGACACATTGAGCAGTTGCGAGAGATTATGTGTCAATCGAAAGCGCGAGTATAGAAATCAGGCATGTGTATGTCTCTACAGCAAAGCTATGATGCAGTTGTGATCGGCTCAGGACCAAATGGTCTTGCAGCCGCGATCACACTCACTCAGGCTGGTAAATCCGTTGTCCTCTTTGAGGCCAAAGATACGATTGGTGGTGGGTCGCGTACCAAAGAATTGACGCTTCCAGGTTTCAAACATGATGTCTGTTCCGCAATTCATCCACTTGGACTGGCCTCACCGTTTTTCCGCGCCTTACCATTAGAGCAGTATGGGCTGGAATGGATTCAGCCTCCTGCCGCGCTTGCTCATCCACTTGACGACGGGACAACTATGGTGTTGGAGCGTTCCATAGAGGCCACAATCGAGACGCTTGGCTGTGATGCCGACGCGTATAGCCGCCTTATGACACCTCTTGTCGCACATTGGCAAACACTCGCGGATACATTGCTTGGACCACTACGTCCACAAATGTTTCAGCATCCATTCCTGCTTGCACCCTTTGGCCTGAATGCCATTCGTTCCGCCGAAAGCCTCGCGAAACAACTCTTCAGAGGCGAGCGAGCGCGTGCGATCTTTGCAGGGATGGCAGCCCACTCATTCTTGCCGCTTGAACAGAGTTTAAGTGCCGCTTTTGGCATCATGCTGGCTCTTTTTGGGCATGGTGTTGGCTGGCCTATCCCTCGTGGTGGTTCACAGGCAATTGTCGATGCACTTGCTGCCTATCTGCGCTCACTTGGCGGAGAGATTGTGACAGGCGTCGAAGTTACCTCAATTGAGATGCTTCCAACCGCACAAGCTTTTTTGTTTGATGTGACGCCTCGTCAACTTGTGCGTATTGCTGGCAACCAACTTCCGGCTAGCTATCGACGCAGCTTAGAACACTATCGCTATGGACCCGGCGTGTTCAAAATCGACTACGCACTTGATGGACCGCTTCCGTGGAAAGCCGAGGCGTGCTTACGTGCTGGAACCGTACATCTCGGTGGAACGCTTTCTGAAGTCATGCTCTCGGAACAACAGATAAGCAAGGGCATACCAGCTGAAAAACCATTTGTGTTGCTTGCACAACAAAGCCTATTCGACTCGACACGCGCACCAGCAGGAAAACATACTGTGTGGGCATACAGCCACATCCCGAACGGCTCGACCTTCGACATGACCGAGCGTATCAACGCTCAAATCGAACGCTTCGCGCCAGGCTTTCAAGACCGGATTCTCGCGAAAAATGTTATTCCACCGAGTGTGTTAGAAGTGTATAACGCGAACTACATCGGTGGTGATATCAATGGTGGCGTTGCCGACTTGTTCCAATTCTTCACACGTCCAACAATCCGTCTTAATCCCTATACAACACCGAACAAGCGTATCTACATCTGCTCATCCTCAACGCCACCCTCTGGTGGTGTTCACGGCATGTGTGGCTACTACGCCGCTAAAGCCGCGTTACAACGCGCCTTCTAAAATATACAAAATTGGCTACTACAAAGGGTAATGCGAGCATCATCCTTTGTAGTAGCCAATTTTGTATAGAAATTCTTTATTTTGAAAGCTTCCATGCAAGATGCGCTAGCGTTCGCACGCCAACGCCAGTGGCACCCTTTTCCTGATACGACTTTTTGCTATCGAGATAGCTTGTCCCTGCGATATCCAGGTGTGCCCACTTCGCATCACCAACGAACTGTTCCAGGATTTTCGCTGCTGAAATCGATCCTGCTGCCCGTCCTCCTGTTTGCTTGATGTCAGCGATGTCGCTTTTGATTGCCTCACCGTATTCTTCGTCCATTGGCAGAGGCCAGAACTTTTCGCCCGCGACACGACCAGCAGCGATGATGTTTTCAGTCAACTGCTCATCATTACTGAACACGCCCGTTGTGATATTACCCAACGCAACCACGATAGCTCCTGTGAGCGTGGCGAGATCGACAATGGGCGAGAGACCTTCCTTGACGGCGTAAGAAAGTGCGTCGGCTAAAATCAAACGTCCCTCGGCATCCGTATTGACAATCTCAATCGTTTTGCCATTTGAGATGCGTAGAATATCACCAGGACGATACGCGGTCCCACTCGGCATATTTTCACAAGTTGGCACCAGTGCGGTCACGTTGATATGGGGTTTCAGTGTAGCAATGGCTTGCATTGCTCCCAGCACGGCGGCGGCTCCACCCATGTCACCCTTCATTTCGTCCATGCCAGCGGCTGGCTTGATTGAGATACCACCTGTATCAAAGGTAATACCCTTGCCGACAAGGGCCATACCTTTTTCGGTTGCCTCACCACCACGATAACGTAACACAATAAACTGTGGTGGCTCCGCACTGCCCTGCGTAACACCGAGTACACCACCCATACCCAGTTCCGTAATCTTGGCCTTGTCAAACACTTCATACTCTAGGCCAAACTGTTTCGCCATACCTACCGCACGATGAGCAAGTTCCGTCGGGGTCAACACATTCGGTGGCTCATTCACGAGGTCGCGAGCAAAGTTCGTGGCTTCCGCCAATGCTTGCCCCTCTTGAATTGCCCGTTCGATGCTTGCCGTATCGGTACCATTTTCGGTCAAAACATGTAGCTGCGAAACTTGCTTCCCGTTGCTGGTCTGTTCAGAATGTTTGTACATCCTAAATGTGTAAAGTCCGAGCAATGCACCTTCTACCGAAGCCTGCACATCGTCTTGCGCATTCTGCCATTGTAGAGCAAGCGTGATGGAATGTGCTCCTGTATTTTGTGCGTGTCGGGTGGCGACCGCGCTAGCACGACGTAATGATTGAGACGTTATTTTGTCTTGTACACCTAAGCCAACGACAAGAACACGTTTTGTCGCCATACGGCCCATTGGATGAATTGTCAGTAGCTCACCGAGTCCACCTTTGAACTCGCCATTCGTACATACCTCGCTTACAAGACCATTCAACAATGTATCTATTTTGCTCGCAGCTGTCGATAATTGTATGCCGTGTTCGTCTTTGCCAGCTTTCCGTGCCGCAGATACAATCACCACATCCGTTGATGCATCCTGTACCGTTTGTGTTACTGCTGAAATGTTCATTTACAAAAATCTCCAAATTCTATGCTTTCCTTCATACGAAGGGTAACAGAATACTATTATGACGGATGAGTACAAACGTATAGGTGTCCCAAATTTTTGCTATGTCGTGGGGAGCAAGCGAGCGACCAAATCCAGAAGTTGGCGTGGCTTGAATGGCTTTGTCAAATATTCTGTGCAACCAATACGCTTTGCCGCCTCACCCTCGTCGCTTAACGCGTACGCTGTGACAGCGACAATTGGCACATTGGCGAGATGTGGCCGTGCGCGAATCAGTTGTGTCGTGCGATAGCCGTCTAGCACGGGCATCGAGAGGTCTGTCAAAATCAGGTCTACGTGCTCGCGATCAAGCACGTCAAGGGCTTCCTGACCATTCGTGGCGGAAATACAACGATACCCACGTGTTGACAGGACGCGTTCAATAAGAATACGGTTCGATGCCTCATTCTCAACAATGAGGATGGCAGGAGTGTTCATATGTTTTCCCTCTATACATTTGGCAAGGCGGCAATAGGCAACGTCAACGAAAATGTTGAACCTTGACCCATGATGCTTTCTACCGAGATTTCGCCTCCCTGTAATTCAACGAGTTTCTTGGCAATGGTGAGTCCCAGACCAGTACCTCCAAAGCGTCGTGTAGTACTTCCGTCCGCTTGCCGAAATGCTTCAAAGATAAAGCCGAGCGCGGCAGGGGAGATACCAATGCCTGTGTCTTGTACAGCTATACGTACCATATTCACATCATGTAAAGGTGTACAACGAATGGTAACGCCTCCCTGCTCGGTAAATTTTAGCGCGTTCGAGACCAGATTGGTGATAACCTGTCGTAAACGATAGCTGTCCGCACGTACCAGAGGCATGTTCTCGTCAATGTCTAATGTGAGGTACAATTTCTTCTCATCCGCCATCAACTTCAGTTGATTGATAATGTCTCGCACACTCGCCGCAAGTTCTATTGGCTCCGGTGTCACTTCGATCTTATCCGCTTCGATTTTTGACAGGTCGAGCATCTCATCCACCAGATGTGAAAGATCTTCAGCACGTCTTACAATGAAGCGAATATCTTCTTCCTGTTGCGGTGTCAGCTCACCCTCGACGAACCCATCGACTACCATCGACCCATAGCCGATGATGCTATGCAGTGGTGAGCGTAGTTCATGGGTGACAGTCGCTAAAAATTGCGATTTCAACGCATTTGCGCGTTCAAGAGCCGCATTCTTATCTTTTACCTCGGCAAACAAGAGCGCATTCTGAATCGCCATCGATGCTTGAATCGCGGCTGTACTCAGGAGGAACGTGTCGCGCTTGCTCACCTGATAGGGCTTGTCAAAGTAGAGCATGAATGCTCCAATCGCCTGATCTTGTAGCAAGAGTGGAACCGCGATGACTGCATGGTAGCCAGCGTCAACAGCCATCCGTACCCAACCATCATGCTCCTGTGAGCCTGATACAATATCTTCATCATAGGCAATCTTTTGTTTGGTGATAACCATACGAGCCAGATTCATATCAAGGTCACGCAATGCAGGACGTGGAATACGTGGACGGCGAATCCCATATGTTGGTTGCTGAGACGGCTGAGGCGTGCGTACCGCTTTTCTTTTACCACTGATGTTGGGCAATGCGATCATTTTTGTTGTAACCGCCATCGTCACATCGCTATCGGGATCAGCGTGAACGGTGACGGCTCCCATTTCCTGGAGTGTCGATGACTCAGATGCACGCGTTGATGAACGGATAGGCGGCATGGTGCCTGTTATCCCCGTTTCAGACCACTGGGCAACTGCCCACGGCGAAAGCATCTCACGTCCATATAGCAGCATGGAAACATGTTTTGCCTGCATGATATGTCCAAGACGAGCCACAGTTTCTCCAAGTAGTTGCTCCAGGTTGACTGTCGAGATCAAGGCATCACTCATCACCAGGACATTACTCATCTGCTCTATCATGGCCTGACTTTCGCTTTCTAACGACTCCGAGAGCAGATTAAACGAATGCGATAGCATTTCTAACTCGTCTTGTGCTGGCAAGATAACACCAACATTCTCGACAACCTGTGTTCGCACCTGTGCTTGTAGTTTCCGTAATGGGCGCACAAAAAATATCTGTGTAATACAGGTGTAGAGAAAAATTCCAATCGCAATCGTACATATTCCCACACCAAGCAAAAGGAGAAGTACGCGCTGATTGTAGAGGCTGATCGAAATTGGAGGTTCGAGATCAAGCATTAGAAGTTGCGACGATGCAGCTATATGATGTTCTGGCGTCAACACGCTTCCTGCTGTTATGTAGTGCTGTATTCTGTCACTTACTGTATGTGGCTGCCCCTGGCATGGGGTGCCATTGGACGAAGAAAACTGAGTCGGAACAAGCGTGTTGAATGTTGTTCCCGCGACACCCTGTATTTGACCAGATAGACAAAGAAGAATATTCCCATGTGCCTGTGTAGCCATGATTTGTGCAAGCGTATTGTCAATTGGCTGTGTTACCAATAAAACGCCTACTGTGACATGCTTCAAGGAAAAAATGGGCAGCGCAACACGCAAGTCCCATACACTTTTTTGTGCAGGGGCAACCGTAAATGTCTCTGTCTGTATTGAGGTCGCAACACTCCCTTGTGCCGCTTGATCGACCAGTGCTATAGCATTAACAGGTAACTGATGATTGTTCTTGTCATCCTCTACTTGTGCTAGCGGCGTGTGATTTGGCGAGACAATATCTATGGCAGATAACGAGAAATGATACTGTGCGGAGGAAGCTATTTCCTGAAGATACGCCCGTGTGACGTGTCCCTGCGTTACGGAAGAGACAATACCGGTAGTAGTGGCAATCGTTTGTAGGGCATGAAGCAATGACGCGTTACTCGTCGTGTACGCTTGTCTGGCAAGAGCGAGATGAACCTGTGCATTGTTCCTTGCTTCACGTTCGGCATATAATGCCAGCACTCCCCACGTTGTAACTACGAAGAGCAACAGACATAGGAAGAGAACAAAGGCTGCACTGGCTGTAAGTTTTCCCCCGGATGACCGCATTGAAAATTGCATGCGACCCTTTCTCGCTTGTCTTGCTGAAATGTAAGGAAGAAACGGGGTGCCAGCTCGTTCCTTCCTTACCACGCATATAGCAATGCGCAACTCTGGGCGGTGCGCGTGCAACCTCTATGGGGAAAAGATTGCACGAATAAGTAAATATATGTTACAAGCTGCTCGTCGAGGTGGGTGTGCTTGCTCACATATATTCCGCCTTCCGTCCTAAGCCTATGTATTATAACGCATGAGTAATAGATTTGTTAGCAATTTTCCTACTAAATTCTTTAAAATAGGAAAATTGGTACAGCTTACGTTCTGCGTGTCCCCATAAAATCTATGTGACCACTAGTAAGAAGGCGTACTAGCACCTGAGCTACCTCCCCTTCTGTGCGGTGAAGCAATCGCATCACATCATCAATAGTGCGTTGACCGTCTAATAGAATGAGGACAATGCGCTCTCGCCTCTCTATTTGTGCCAGTGTCGCGGCTGTAACTGCCGTTGCACGCGCTTGAAAGACTGCATGAACACTTATCCTCGTTATCTCATCCGTAGAAACCGTCTCATGAGAAAACGGACGACCATTTGTAACACTTGTAAAAGACGTTTGGGCTATTGTTACCATTACATACTCCTCCATGACACATACACCCCACCACACGAGTGGTTATAACACAAGTCTCCTTTATACTATACAAGTTTGCTGTGAAAATCTTATAAAATCTTTATGATCTTCTGTGAATTATCTGTGAATATCAACAATGTAGAATGTATTGTCTTTGCTATTTGATAGATTACCAATTATATAGATAAATTGATGATACGAAACGTCTGTAGGGGTCTAATTCTATTACACCCTTTACCCAATCGTTTCTGTCCACAAGATTGATGAAACACTCCATTCATCCTCGATCATTGCAGATTTCCGACGAGGGTGTAATAGAATTAGACCCCTACAGACGTTTCACATCCTGATTGTTTTCTCAAACAGCATCAATTACTTACGGTACCTGTGTCCATACAATGGGACCTGTTACCTGCTGTGTATTTAATGCTTTCACCGTATTGTGCTGTGTATCAACAAGGTACACGCCGCCATCTTGTATTGCGATAATAGCAGTATGTGGCGATGTTGTAGACCATATAAACGTGGAAGCCGAACCTACTACCGAAAGTTGTGTCTGAGCGTTTTGCGTATCGGTCACAAAGCTGTGTGGACCAACGCTATAAAGAAGATGTTGCCCATCAGCAGACCACATGGGTGCAGGAGTACTGTGTGCTGCCTGTGCAACCAGTGTGTTTATACCATTCGTTGCATCGACGCTGTGGAGTGTGCCGATGCCAGCCGCGAACGTGTCAAAGTAGGTGATATGCTTTCCATCGAGTGCCCAATGAGCTATGCCTATGTGACTACCGTTTGCCACTGTGCGAAACACACCTGCTAGTGTAAGCGAAAGCAGCGTATCTGTATTCATTGCAAGTGAGCGGCTAAGCAGCCAACTTCCCGTACCACCTTCACCGTAACGACTATAAACAGCTTGCGTATAGTCACCACTACTGAGCGGTTGCGCACCATTATCACCACTACCAACGTGCCGTAGCCATATGCTGTGTACATGACCTTGCGTTCCAACGCTCCAGGTGATAGCAGGAGCGTTATTCGTTGGCGTCCAGTCCAGTGTAAGCACAGTATCTTGCGGGTTCTGTGGCGTGGCAAGAGTTGGCGCAACTGTCAATACTTCTCGTGTCAATACGTTGTAGTCAAGAATGCTCGTAACGCCGTTGGATGTGAAGCCAAACGTGAGACGTACTCCATTTGGCGACCATACAAGATGAGTTATAGAACCTGTACCCGAAAGAGCAACTGATTGTATTTGATTTGTACTCAACGAGTAGGTGTAGAGCGTAGAAGATGTTGTTGTAGCTGCCACAAACGCGAGTGTATGACCATCGGGAGACCAGGACAAACTATTTAAAACACTCTCGCCGGAAGGGGTGTTCCAGGAAACTGTTGACACGCTTGGCAACAAGAGTTGCTTGATTACAGTATCACTCTGACCATCGGTACGGATTGTGTGAACATAGCCCTGCTTCATATCAACATATGCCAGCAGGTTACCCGCGATATGACCCACAGGGGCAGGATTGACAACCCAGTGTTGTGCCACTATGACTGTTGCTGGTGTTAAACGAACTGCTTGCGTGCTACCGTCTTCCGGCGTACTCCACAGGCTGCCATTCTTCAGAAAGACAAACCGCATTCCTGCTGGTAGTGGACCACCCTGATGAGGTGCTTGTGGAGGAGTGATATCATGTGCATTGCTCGCAGTCTTTCCCTGCTCTTGCCAGAGGTTCCAGCCGATAAAGCTGCCCACTCCTAGTGTCAGTAAAAGACATGCGGCTATTGCGATTTGCATAAAACGTTGTATGTACATATTCCGACGTTGCGGAGTGCGAATACGCACTTTCGTTTCTTGCTCGGAAAGAAGAGAGGGTTGCCCCTTTGTTGGTAGCGCGACTAAATGTGGGCGGCTTGTATTTTCGGCGGATACCCGTTTTTGAGGAAGTGTTTGTCGATTTTTTACATCACTCGCTACTACATTACCACTTGTCTTCACCTGTTCTGCTGACATTTCCTCAAGCAGTTCGAGATACTCTTTTGAAGAAAATATTCTTTCACGCAAAGCTACACTCGGACTCACGCGTGGTTGCTTCGCTAGCAACGTGTCAAAACGACGGAAATCAGCCAGGACAGCATTACACGTTGCGCATGTCTGTACATGTAAAGCGACGGCGGCCTGTTCTTCCTGAGTCAGAGCATTGTCAAGGTATGCACTTAACAAATCCTCGACATGCTCAGTACTCATTGCGTGCCTCCTCCCTGTTCAAGGGACTTATAGTGTTCTCGAAACGACTGTCGTGCGCGAGAGAGATACATCTTGACACCACTCTCGGCAATATTCAATGTGCGGGCAATCTCGTTGTACGAGAAACCCTCTTGCGTGTACAAAAGCAACGCTGAACGATACTGTTGAGGCATACGTCGTAAGGCGGCACGCACTAACTCTGTTGTGCCATATATCTCTTGCGGGTCCGCACTCTCAACATCAGCAGGTTCATGATCCAGGTCCTGCCACGGCAACCATGCGATTAACTTACGACGACGTAATGCGTCATATGCTGTATTCGTGGCAATACGATACAACCACGCCGAAAGCTTCAAGTTCCCATCCATTTTAGGTAATGCCTTGAACGCTTTTAGAAACGTGTCCTGCGTAAGATCGTCTGCCTGCTCACGATCCCCGACTAAATGATAGACATAGTTATAAATAGGTGTTTTGTATTCGTCGTAAATTTGGTCAAACGACCAAGAAGTTTCTTTCATTTCCACCTGGGCCATGCGCTACAATCCCTTCGATGGCTACAATTATTCTCTTGTCCGTTCCAAAGCAAGAAATTGTAACACATCTCCAGGATGTGCAGATATTTCATCTGCAAATGTGGAAAAGCTTTTCAACCTTCTGTGTAGTGGAACGGACAACTGACGCTACGAGTAACATACCTGAATGGTCATATATACTTGCACTCGCGTTAGGTATCGACTATCATGTTAGCATACTCTGGTGGAAATTAAGCTATAAAGGGCCTTTTTGTTAGTACTATTGGGGGGACACGCTCACTAAATAGGGCTTGCTCGTTGTAACAAGTTCCTCTTTTGCGAGAGCGATGGAAGAGGAAACGAAGAAATATGTGTGCTCTAGTGGACAAAATGCAACAACTTACTCAAGCCGAGAGACGGACCATATGGTGGGAGGAAAACGATGCTCAGGCATACGTCTGTTTGCTCGATCAGTCACTCCTACCGCAACAGGTGGTTACACTTAGACTTACTCATGAAGAGCAGGTCGCGACTGCCATCGCCACGCTTAAAGTGCGCGGAGCACCTGCTATTGGTGTCACTGCTGCCTTTGGAATGGCTCTTGCACTCTCCCGTCTGCTACAAGAGCAAGGCGCAAGTGTAACAATTGAACACGCGCGTATACATCTACAGAGCGTTGGACATCTCCTTCGTAGCACCCGTCCAACGGCTGTGAATTTGGCGTGGGCCGTAGAACGTATGCTGCGTTGCGCTTCCCTTGATACACAGAATGTACAGGATATGTACCAGCATATACGCAATGAAGCACTTTTGATTGCTGCTGAAGATGCTGCTGCCTGTACACAAATGGGTCTTTATGGTGCAAGCTTGATCGCAGATGGGGATGTCTTGCTGACACATTGTAACGCAGGTGCGCTGGCTACCGCAGGAAGCGGAACAGCACTTGCGCCTATTTACGCGGCACATAAAGCAGGTAAGCATGTACACGTATTTGTTGATGAAACACGTCCGGTGCTACAAGGGGCGCGTTTGACCGCCTGGGAACTACAACAAGAAGGTGTTCCTTTGACGCTCATCACTGACAGTATGGCTGGACACTTCATGCATCACGGTGGCATAAAAGCTATCTTTGTAGGAGCTGACCGTATCGCGGCGAATGGTGATGTTGCAAACAAAATTGGCACCTATAGCGTAGCTGTGTTGGCACGCGCTCATGCCATTCCATTTTATGTTGTTGCTCCTTGTTCAACGGTAGACCTCTCGCTTGCTTCTGGTGAGACTATTCCCATTGAGCAACGCAACGCAGAGGAGGTAACAACGATACGTGGTACAGTCATTGCACCAGCAGGCGTTTCCGTCGCAAATCCGGCCTTTGATGTCACGCCTCATGAGTATATAACCGCCATTATCACGGAGCATGGCATCATTCGCTCTCCATATCGTGAAACGCTTCGTAGCGTGTGTGCAGAGTATGTTGACGAAATGCAAGGTAACGATGCTGGAAAGGGGCAACTGTAATGAGTACAGAGACACAGGAAAAAATAATACACGCCACCGCTCAATATGCCGAAAAGACGCTAGGTAGCGAGGGCTTTCGTTACGTGAGTACTGTTGTGGCAAACTGTAAAATGCTTGCCTTACAGCGTGAAGCACAGGATGAGAGTGATACAGCAATGGTGGATATGGATGTCCTTGTGCTTGCCGCCTATTTGCATGACATTTCGACCGCCTCACAAGGTTTTCAGCAACATCATATTGCTTCCGCACAGATGGCAATCGAGTTTTTGCGCTTCACAGCAGGTCGCACCAGAACTTGTGCAAAAAGTGGAACAGGCAATCCTGGTACATATGACGCCACGTACTGCCGAGCAAGGCGACATGTCTTCGCTTGAGGGCCGTATTCTCTATGATGCTGACAAACTGGGACGATTGAGTGGTTTAGCCGTGGTAACGTCATTAATCGAGCTTGGTGCGCGTTATACAAATAGGGCTGTGACAGGAGATATGCTAGCTGCTATGTTGCGTCACATCGAAGAACGCTTCATTGACCTGTACCAATCCTTGAATACTGAGCCTGCCCGTGACATGGCAAGAGAAAAATTTAACAGCACACTTGCGTTTCTTGATGGAGTGATCGAGCATCTCAGTGATGCCACTCCTGTCTAATCTTACTATTCTTTTACAAATGGAGGGGCTATTCGTGCCTATTCTTGTTGTTGGGTCCGTTGCTTTTGATAGTGTCGAAACACCTTTTGCGAAGGTCGATCATGTGCTTGGTGGGGCCGCCTCGTTTTTTTCCACGGCAGCATCACTCTATGATTCTGTGAACCTCGTCGCCGTTGTGGGTACTGATTTTCCACAGCAGTATCTCGACTTTTTGCGTAGCCGACCAATTAACCTCACAGGTTTACAGATTGAGGAAGGCAAGACATTCTACTGGTCGGGTCGCTACCATATGGACATGAACTCGCGTGATACACTCGATACACAACTCGGTGTGTACGCTGACTTCCACCCCATCATTCCCGATGCCTACAAGCAGAGTCCGCTTGTCTTCCTTGCCAATATCCAACCCGGACTTCAGTTAGAAGTGCTTAACCAGATGCCACATGCCCGTCTAACCGTCCTGGACACGATGGAATTATGGCTCAATACCGCCAAAGAGCAATTGACAGAGGTCATCAAGCGCGTAGACATTCTGCTCATGAGCGAGGAAGAGGTTCGCCACTACACCGAACAGGCGAGCATTCTCAAAGGTGTACGCCAACTGCTAAGTATGGGCTTGCAATATGTTGTGGTCAAGCTTGGCAGTTATGGTGCGCTTCTCTTTGGAGCCGATGGTACCTATTTTACAGCACCAGCTTATCCACTGGAAGAGGTCATCGATCCCACGGGTGCAGGTGACAGTTTTGCTGGTGGTCTTCTCGGCTACCTTTCAACCGTTCAACCAGGACCCGACGGACGCTATACCGTTGATGATATCAAACGTGCCGTTGTTCACGGCAACATTATTGGCTCCTTCGTCTGTGCCGATTTCAGCATTGACCGCTTACGCACCCTGACGCTAGACGACATCGCCAAACGCTACAAAGAACTCGTAACCTATTCGCACTTTGACCCTGAGTGGCGACCTATCAATCGGTAATTTTATAATGAGCATTAACAAATACTCACAAAAAATGTTGTAAGATATATTCATCATGACAAACACGTTGCGCCTGACGACTGATTGTATGTTGTCAGGCGTGTTGTTACGCATAAAGAAGGGAAATTTCATAGAATATGACAACTTCAATTTCGGGTGATGTAAAAGATATCACCTTATCAGCTCGTGGCAAAGGCCGTATCGAGTGGGCCGCCAAAGAAATGCCTGTGCTTCGTCTCATCCGTGAGCGTTTTGAGAAAGACCAGCCACTCAAGGGTATCCGTATGTCTGGCTGCTTGCACATCACCACAGAGACCGCGAACCTCGCCATCACATTAAAAGCTGGTGGTGCCGATCTCGTATTGTGTGCCTCAAACCCACTTTCCACACAGGACGACGTTGCGGCAGCACTCGTACACGAATATGGTATCCCAACCTTCGCTATTAAAGGCGAAGACGAGGAAACCTACTATCGCCACATCAATGCAGTGCTTGACCACAAGCCCCAAATGACGATGGATGATGGCTGTGACCTTGTTTCAACCATCCACTCCAAGCGTCCCGAACTCATCGCCGACATCATTGGTGGTATGGAAGAGACAACAACAGGCGTTATTCGTCTAAAAAGTATGGAGCGCGATGGCGTTCTCAAATTCCCCGTGTTGGCAGTCAACGACTCCGATACCAAGCACATGTTCGACAACCGTTATGGCACGGGCCAGAGCGTTCTTGATGCCATTATCCGCTCAACTAACATCCTCATCGCAGGTCGTACCGTCGTCGTCTTCGGCTATGGCTGGTGTGGACGTGGTGTGGCTTCACGCGCTCACGGCATGGGTGCGAATGTCATTGTGACCGAGGTCGATGCTACACGTGCGCTTGAAGCTGTTATGGATGGCTATCGTGTCATGCCCGGTGTCGAAGCCGCGAAACTCGGTGATATCTTTGTCACCGTGACTGGCAACGTCAATGTCATTGACCAGCAGCACTTTGATAACATGAAAGAGGGTGCGTTGATTTCTAACGCAGGTCACTTCAACGACGAAATCAATATTCCTGCCCTTGAGAAGATGGCAACGGCGAAACGTCGTATCCGTGACTTCGTTGATGAATATACCTATAGCGATGGTCGTCACGTCCACCTGCTCGCGGAAGGCCGCCTCGTCAATCTCTCCGCAGCAGAGGGTCATCCTGCAAGCGTCATGGACATGAGTTTCGCGAATCAGGCTCTTGGGTCCGAGTACATGCTCGCGAATGCCAAGCAGATGCAGCCAAAAGTTTACACCATTCCTACCGATATGGACAAAGAGATCGCGCGTCTCAAACTCCACGCGATGGGTGTACGTATCGACACGCTTACGCCTGAGCAAGATAAGTACCTCAACTCCTGGGAGTCTGGCACCTAGAATTTGTCAATTCTTGAAGGCAGGAATGCAAGCGGCAACTGCCGCTTGCATTCCTGCCTTCAAGAATTGACAACCCTCCCTTTCATACCGTAAAATGAATATAACACTAAGCAAGTAGATTGCGAAGCAAACCAACAACCGAATACGCAATGAGATCGCTCTCATCCAGAGAGGTGGAGGGAAACGGCCCTATGAAGCCCGGCAACCCATTTGCTATCAAGCAGGAAGGGTGCCAATTCCGGTGGAACAGCGCACTATGTGTTCCGCGAGATGAGGGGAATGTGCATTATGCCATACCCCTACGTTCCAGGGGTTTTTTTATGCCCACTCCATCTACCTTAAGGACTCGTTTGAATGGTGGTAGGGACCACGTTTACGGCGTCCACGTGCGATTTATCGCATATAATTCATCCAAGAAGGAGATTAACTTTTGAGTAATTTTATGGAAAGTCCCAAAGCATTTTTCACCAGCGAATTGGTCACAGAGGGACATCCAGACAAACTCTGTGACCAAATTTCGGATGCCATTCTCGACGCTATTCTTACGCAAGACCCCTTGGCACGTGTCGCCTGTGAAACGGCTACTACAACAGGTCTTGTACTGGTTGCGGGCGAGATTACGACTTCGGCATGGGTTGATATGCCAGCCATTGTGCGCAAAACCATTGAGCAGGTTGGCTATGTCAATGCTGAATATGGCTTTGACTACCGCACCTGTGGCATCGTCACCTCGATTGGCAAGCAATCGCCCGACATCGACATGGGTGTTAGTCGTTCGCTAGAGGCCAAAGATGGTATTGTCAAACATCTGAGCGACGATGAGCTAGAACAAATTGGCGCGGGCGATCAGGGTATGATGATTGGTTTTGCCTGTAACGAAACGCCCGAATACATGCCGATGCCAATCAGTCTTGCGCACAAACTCACGCGCCAACTCTCAACTGAGCGTCGTAAAGCATGGATGGGTAGTGGCCCTTTGGCCTACCTGCGTCCCGACGGCAAAAGTCAGGTAACAGTGCAGTATGAGAATGGGCGTCCCGTGCGTGTTGATACAGTGGTTATCTCGACGCAACATGCAAGCTATGTCGATCAAGAGCAAATTCGCACCGACGTACTAGAGCATGTCATTAAGCCTGTCATTCCTGCGAACTTGCTCGACTCGTCAACCAAGATTTTCGTAAACCCCACAGGACGTTTCGTCACCGGTGGTCCAATGGGTGACGCTGGCCTGACTGGACGTAAGATTATCGTCGATACCTATGGTGGTATGGCGCGTCATGGTGGCGGTGCATTTAGCGGCAAAGACCCGACAAAGGTTGACCGTTCGGCGGCCTATGCCGCGCGTCATATCGCGAAGAACATTGTCGCGGCTGGTCTTGCTGATCGGCTCGAACTCCAGATTTCTTATGCTATCGGTGTTGCGCGTCCGCTTTCCCTCTTCGTCGAGACCTTCGGAACAGGCAAAGTATCCGACGATGAAATCATTCGCCTCATCAACGAACATTTCGATCTGCGTCCTGCTGGCATCATCCAGGCATTGGACCTGCGTCGTCCCATCTACCAACCCACGGCAGCCTTCGGTCACTTCGGGCGTACCGATATCGACGCCCCATGGGAAGCACTGGACAAAGTTCCCATGCTCCGTAAGGGTGTTGGGGCACGCGTTGAGAGTAGCGAAACCGTTTCTTAATCCTGCTGACCACGTAAAGAAGGCTGAGTATGTGATATACTCAGCCTTCTTTACGTGGTCAGCAGGATTAATTCTTGGCTATTTTCTATCTGTTACTCGTATAATTAATGAGTAAGCAGTACAAATGATGCGATTTAAACAAAATAGGACGGATAGGTGTAGGGACCGATGTATCACGTCCTCGTTAGTAATCAAAAGGCCAAAAGGACGTGATACACCGGTCCCTACACCTATCTTATATGCGCGTATAAGACCACGAAGAAAGCGAGCCAACGATGGATTTTTCACTCAATGAGGAGCAGATAGCCATTCGCGACACTTGTCGCGAGTTTGCGGAACAAGAAATTAAGCCTATTGCGGAAGAAATAGATGCTACAAGTCAGTTTCCCTATGCCCTCATTCGCAAAATGGGCGAACTTGGCCTGTTAGGATTACCATTCCCAGAACAGTATGGCGGTGCTGGTGCAGACTTTTTGTCATACTGTATCGCCATCGAAGAGATTTCGCGTGGTGATGTCTCAGTCGGTATCACGATGGAGGCGCATACCTCGCTCGGTGCATCGCCGTTCCACCTCTTTGGTAACGAACAGCAGAAACAGCATTTCCTCACACCACTTGCGAGTGGGAAGCAATTGTGGGCCTTTGGACTCACCGAGCCGGAAGCTGGCTCCGATTCGGGTGGCACTCAAACCCGTGCTGTCCTACGCGACGGTCAATGGCATATCAACGGCTCGAAGGCATTTATTACAAACGCAGGCACCGACATGACTGGTGGCGTTACCATCACCTCTATCACAGGGACACGTCCAGATGGGCGCAATGAAATCACCACGATCATTGTTCCCAAAGGCACCCCTGGCTATGACATCGGTAAGCCATACAAAAAGATGGCATGGAAAGCGTCGGATACGCGTCCTCTTACCTTTGAGGATTGTATTGTACCAGAGGGCAACATTCTGGGACACAGAGGCGATGGTTTCAAGCAGTTTATGCAAATACTCGACGCAGGACGTGTCGCAATTGCGGCACTCTCCGTAGGTCTAGCACAGGCATGTCTTGATGAATCGTTGAACTATGCGAAACAACGTAAGCAGTTTGGGCGACCTATTAGCAAAAATCAGGCTATTCAGTTCAAACTCGCCGATATGGATACAGAAATCGAACTTGCGCGTTTAATGTACTATAAGGCTGCGTGGCTGCATATGCAAGGCAAACCCTATACGCGTGAGGCATCAATGGCGAAACTCTTCGCCTCCGAAACCGCGAATTGTGCTGCGAATCAAGCTGTACAAATACATGGCGGCTATGGCTTTATGGACGAGTATCCCGTCTCACGCTACTTCCGCAGCGTCAAGATCAACGAAATCGGGGAAGGCACCAGCGAGGTTCAGCGTATGCTCATTGCGAAATTGCTGGGATGCTGAGTAAAGGACAATATCTATTATGAGTCTCGTGACAACAAAACTGCTCGCGGAAATACCACTTTTCTCTAATATGGACGATAACGAGCGAGCTGAGGTCCGCTCTATCATGACGGAAAGAATCTATCAACCCGGACAACAAGTGATGAAGGCAGGCGAGCCTGGTTGTGCATTCAACATCATTGAACGTGGTACCGTCGAGATATGGCTGACAGATGCCGATGGCAAAAAAGTTGTGCTGGACGTACTCGGTCCTGGAAAGTTTTTCGGCGAACTAGCGATGCTTGCGGGAGAAACGCGCTCCGCCAGCGCAACCTCTGCGGAAGAGGTTGTCACCCTTGAATTGGATCGTAACGAGTTCTTCGATTTTCTGCGGCGGCGTCCAGATGCGGCCCTTGATGTATTGATCGAGCTAGGACAACGCCTCAAACATACCGACGATATATTGCGTACACGCATCAGCCGCAACCCGAACGATGAGGAAGAGGGACATTCTTCAGCCGGTCAGCGTGTCGCTGATCTGATTGCCGACTTTAGTGGTTCTATCCCTTTCCTCCTCATAAACCTTACCGCGTTTGTCATCTGGATTATTATTAACACACTTGGACCAAAAAGTGCGCAATTCGATCCCTACCCATTTCAGTTTCTCACCATGGCGGTCTCGCTTGAGGCAATCTTCCTCTCTATTTTCGTACTCATAAGCCAGAATAGACAATCAAGCAAAGACCGTATCAAAGCAGACCTCGACTATCAAGTCAATGTGAAGTCAGAGTTAGAGATGAGTGTTGTGGTTGCCAAAATGCAAGAAATGGAGCGGAAGCTCCACCATATGCACCTCGATATTTTAGATGGCAAAAAAGAAAAATAAACCTGTAAATGGGCTATGACTGAGGCAACGCCTCAGTCATAGCCCATTTACAGGGAAATCATATTCTTAAGCCGGCCAGTTAAACATGCTGAATGTCGCCATTTGAACTCCTGTCGTATCCTTTGTCGAAGCAGGATTTGTCGCCACGACCCATACCGCAGAGTCGCTATTGACTGCCAGGAATGTCGCACCCTTCGTACTGTCTTTGACATCTACTGGCGATTTCGCAAAGGCATCATACATCTGATAACCAGCACTACTTTGCCATAGGAGGAAACGCGTTCCCGCTTGTAGGGCCGCCGCCGTACTATTATTTGAAAGGGTCGTTGGTTGTGCCGTTGGATCATCAAGCGGAAACGCTAAAACTGTACCATGTATAGACTCGTCAATTTGCGAGGGATAGAGGTCTGTAAAGCGCGAGGTAACTGGTGCAATTGACACCGGTTTCGCTGTGGCCTGAACCGTTGGCGTACTTGTTGCGCTCGGTGTCCCCTGTGTTGCTACCGCCGAGTCGCTCGTACTGAGCAGAAAGAGCGTATTGTTAATAACCTGGGGATGGAAGGATGTGTCATTCGAGCCATAGCCGTGCGTATTCACCGTTACGCTTGTACGCCATGCACCATGTCGGCGGACTGTCCGCTGCGTTGTGTCCTGTGTCCAGATGGTACTGTGTGGTTGCTGATCGCTCGTAAACCATTCCTCGGACCAGAATATATGCATCCCGTCATCTGTCGCCGTCGGTGACGTAAGGATATGCCCATTATTTATTGTCGCGATACGTGTATATGTTGTCCCTGTATTGCTATCTAACTGATAGCGTACAAGTTGCGCGTTGCCCTTTGCATCGAGAGATGTGACAAGTAATGTATTTTGTTGAGTAAACGAGATGCCTTGAATGGGAGTATGAATCCAGCTAGGAACCGTTGTTGTATCGAAGGTTCCATGCTGTAACGTAATCACATTTCCGAATTGCTCGTTTTGTGATGATGCAAGCGAAAGTGCATTCAAACTCCATGTTCGCGTGAATGAAGATGTCGAAGTATGATGTTGAATTTTGTTTTGTGGTGCATCGAATTGTAGCCAGACGACCCACTGCGAGGAGGCTCCCAACACAAATAACTGACTTTGACTACTTGTTTTCAACAGTGGAACGCTTGTTGCGTCCTTGGTTGTGCCATTGACTTGCTCAATCATCCATTGTGTATCATCACTCCCATAGGCCGAGTAATAAATATGGTCATGGGTCGCAACTGCACTCACAATATGTGGATACGATGTTTGCGTCGAATAGCTTACGGGTGCTATTAATGATGGTTGTCTAATCGCGACTACGGGTTGTGGGCCAGTAACGCCGTGATTTGCCAGGACAAGTAAAGAGACAAGACCACCAACTAAGAATATCATTAAAAAACTGGCTGCTAAACCGATAACGGCAAATGGCCCCAATGGAGCGATACGCTTTTTACGTTTCATCGGAATAACAGGTAGTGGCCCAGTCTCAGCCGTAGAGAAGGCTCTCAGTGTATCAGCTTTTTTCGTTACCGCGTGTACCTGCTCATTCATATACGGCTTGAGAAAATCTGGGACTGCTGAAGCCGATGATGTACGGGCGTTAGACGAACGTTGTAGAAATTGCGCGTGTTCTGTCGCGAGGGCGTGCATAAGTTTCGCGTGTGCATCGGGCGCAGGTTCAAGGGTAGGCAAAAGGCGTACACGCTCCCCGACAACGCTTTGTTGTGCCAGGACCTGTCTGCACTCCTCACATTGCTCCAAATGCACATCTAATTCTGTTGTATCAACTTGACCATGTTTCAATTCACGATATGCTGCGAGCATTGACCGCGCTTGGTTACAGTTCACTCTTCACCGACCTCTTTTTTGTACAATCCAATAAACCGCTCCCTCGCTCGCATGAGTCGCATTTTTACTGCGGAGGAGCTGATGTTGAGAACTTCAGCAATTTCAGCACAGGACAAACCATCATTCTCGTAGAGCCAGAGGCAGACAGCATATTTCGGCTGTAACTGCTTCATCACACGCTCTACGATCTCTTTGTCTGCCACACTATTTTCAAAGCGTCCACCATCGTAGCCATTGCGCTCATAGAGTGCGCTTACTGAGCCTACGCGGTTTTCGCTATGGTTCTCTTCGTTTGTGTTTGTAAAGCCATCGGCGGTACCACCAGAATCTGAGAGTACACCTGCACCTATGCCTCGGTCCTCGTTGAATAACGAGAGCGGCAACCAGGAAATCAGTCGCCGACGTCGTAGTGTATCAGTCGTCGTATTGGCCGCTATGCGATAGAGCCACGCCGAAAGTGCTCCTGGCTGCACCACTGTCCCGTTTAAGAGTGCCTTATATGCTTTGACAAACACATCCTGTGCAAGATCATATGCTTGTTCTCGATTGCCAATCAGATGATAAATGAAGTTCGTGATAGGTGTCTGGAAGCGCAGAAAGATTGCTTCAAAATCAGCAATATCTACCGCGCTCGCCTGCTCCGTCTCTTGCACATGCTCACGTGCAACAGTCCTGGGTGACGAGTTTGTATGCTCTCGTTTATCTGCACGTGTCTCAGGCACACGATCTTCCTCATCCGTTGGCAATGGAACGGTGAACTTACGTGTGCGTTCTTCCTCAAATGGAGAATGCACATTGCTATTCGTATTGTAGAAACGGATAGAGGTATCCATCAGTTACATTAACCTTATGCAAAGTAGAAATTTCATATCATACGGAATTTTTTGTTCTTATTGAAATAGCATAACACATTTAGGGAAGCTATGCTGTGAGCTAGTAGACAGAAGAAAAGAGAACTAGCCCAATTGTGTGACTGTTGTATATACGTGAAATTTGATTACATAGTAGTACTTTACTATAGAGAACAATGAAGAGGGTGCTTTTTATTCATTGGCACGCAAAATCGTTGTGCTACTATGTCTCATAGTAGCACAACGATTGGTAGCCCTCTGTTAATGTTTTCTGTGTCCTTTTATCACCTCTTTTTAGGGTGCGACATTTGTTGCTGCAACAGCATCGGCTGCTGATTGCGGTACAGTGTTGGTCAATGCAATCGTATCATCTGTTGGATCGGGAATAAACAGCGGCTCTGTTACATAGCGTTGGATATAGAGCAAAACCAGGCGCTCTACATCTGGAAAATCGGTGATTAATCGACTTGGGATATTTAAACCTTGGCGGAACATACGGCTTTGCACCGATGGTGAAAGCAACAAGTACAGTTCTCCCGCTTGCCCATTTGGAACACTACGCCCAAACAATGCTGTACGAGACTGTAATCTTCTCATAACAGCACGAGCATCGTACTCATCATCTTCCATCAACTTAGCAAGAACACCGCTACGAGTCAGCGTTTGCTCAAGTTTAGCATCGTTATTGTCCCAAAGCATTTGCCCCCAGGTAGCAAACGCATCAGTTGCTACAAGCATGTTTGCTCGTGTTTGCTCAGGGTTGTTCATGCTTCCCACCGTGCTGTCTCTACTATCGGAGAGTGCGGGCTGAATCGTTGCTTCACTCACCTTTTTGCGTAGTGTATCTATGAGTGTCGTCAGTGCTGATTGTTGATGAATATATTGACTATCAATATTTTCATAGCGGTCAATAATTGGTGTCATGCTAGCAACTGACTGTGGAGCTACTGAGAAGCGCATTGCCATAGAGACGAGTGTTGCCATTAACACCTGCGCTAAATGCCGTTCTCGACTACCAACAACCGTCTTTTCTCTGAATTGTTGCTCAATGTCGATGGGCAATTCTTCGCCCATAACGCGTAGCAGCAACTCGGCAAACTCTTTGAGTTCCTCTGTTTCTTTGCCCATGCGTTCTCTCATGCGCATATAACCATCTGTCAACGCCTCGATATCAAGCCATTCCTCGCGAATTTTCAGATTGAGCCACTGTCCACTTCCATTTGCAGGTGTTCCGGGTTGTGTTTTTCTCAGGCTTAATTCCAAACGGTCTGCCGCGAGACGCTGTTGATCATTTGCTTCGCGATTAATCTCTCCTAAGCGCTTATACAGGAGATCAACACGCGTATAATAGGTCCCAGGGCCACCTTTCCCATCGGTAAGCCCGGCGCGAAGCAGAATTTGCAGTGCGATTGTCTCCGCGATGAAATGTGTAACCGCCTCGATATCTTCCGCGTGCTGTGTGCGCAATCTATTGATAATATCAACGCGCATCTCTAACAAGCGATTTCGCCACCAGATGAACCAAACTCCCTCGATAAGCAGTACAAGAACTGCAAAAAACAGGCATATCGAACTGGCGTAGGACAGAAAATGTATCCACGAGAGCAGGTCAAAGTTAATCGGATCATGGTCAAAAAGGTACCTTGTCAATGCATTGAATGGTAAGAATGACAGGGCCGTCATACAGAGGATGATCCAGAACACCAATTCAACTTCCATGTTTGTGCGCTTACGACCGAAAATTGAGCGTCCGAAGATGCCTGTAATGGCGGCAACTACTAAGCCCACGACAACCCAGAATATCCAGGCAAACAAAGGCTCGAATAATGTCTGTTCCACGCCGAACAAAAATGGAATGTTATCGCGGTTGATATAGATGAGGTCGCTTACCCATGTGACAAAGAGTAGCGTAACGAGCAATGCAAGACCAAGTAGCAACAGAAACGATACGCCTTGCATGAAGCCACGTATAGAAGGAAACGAGGCCAGAAGCGGTAGACGTTTTGTATGATCCTCAAAATCGGCAATCATAGTATTGCCGCGCTTCTCCAGTTGTTTCTTCCTCTCCGAGAGATTAAGCGTATTCTGCTGGTGCGTATTCTTAAAGTCAGAAATCGCATTACTTAGCTCTTTCAATTGTACACGAGCGCGTGGAATAGAGCCGTTGACGCCACTAAAGAAATTGGGATGGCTAAGAATTTGCTGTGCTTCAAGCTGGGCATTAACGAGAGGTGTCCCTTTTTTCAAAGCCGGATCTCTATCTTCCCACTCGCGTAGCCGCAGTTCGATTTGTGGAATGCTATCAACCGCGTCTTGCAATGTGGGCGAGACTGTGCTTGCGTTCATTTCCTTACGCATTTGTGCGCGTTCATCTTGTTGTAGCGAATAGGTACGAAGCAAACCTGCTTGATAGTCGCGCATATCCGCCAGCGATGTTTTACTAATATTTGGCGTAACGCTGTTCGATGTGAAGGTGGCTCGTGCAGGCTTTGCTGCATCTATTGCGTCAGGAATGGCTTTTAGTGCTGGGATATTCCCTGGAATTTTATCAGGAATAGCTTGCTCGATCTGTACAAACCAGTCACCGAGCCATGTATCCGCAACGCTTCTAATGCGTCGTCGTTCCAGGTCATCATCCATATCCCTGTTTTGGAGAACCTCAATCGCCTTTGTAACCATACCATAGTTGAGCCAGCGGCGTCCCCAACGCACCGAATGTTCAATCGCCGCCATACCAACGAGGTACGTTGTTTGTGGCAGTGTGATCCATGTACCTTTAGGCTGGTTGGTTGAACCCTGATTTTCTATCTGTAGAACAGTATCTATCTCTTGCATGCTAGAAGATGTGTTGACCCTGAGCGGTGGAATTATTAAGAGCACATATAGTAGAAGCTCCGCAAGATATGTTTGCATCGCTCCTGCGATGAGTGCCGCATCTTCACGATACTGCTCACTAATCAGAAGAGAGTCTATATGTTTCCAGTCGCCTTTCCAGCGTAACCCTTGAATAAGCTCCTCCGGTGGGCCTGCTTCACCGCTATTATTCAGGCACACAACCGTAGTGCTTACCATCGGTTGATGTCCTTCGCGTTCCAGCTTGCGAAAATGCTCTTTCAATTGTGCAGAATAGGCCGCGGCAGTGATTAGAGACTCACGGTTCCCTGCTTCTGTAAGAAAAATGATGCGTACCGTTGCGTCTTTGACACTACGGCCCGCGATGCCTGATTTATTCAGGTCGGCAACCGCTACGATGCGGTTTGTCCGAATGCGATCAACTTCATACGCAAGTTCCTCAATGTGTTGCTGAAAAACATCAAAAGGCTTACTTTCATCACCTAAGCCGTCCAAGTCTGTTTGAAAGGGAGAGCTTTGAGTATTTTGGGTAGATGTGTCAATACGCCCGGTTAGTCCCCTCTGTTCTTTGTTCGAGCCGGCTGTTGCTTGTGAATTTGGGACGATCTTTGGTGTTTGTCCTGATTTTTGTTGTGAATAAATTGTTTCGACATCTTCGTCGCGTAGTGGTGATAGAGCGCGGAACGAAAGAAACTCTGTCAGGAAACGCCAGTGGTTTACGTCGTAGACTTTCATTTCACTCGCGAGATCGGCGATCTCAATGCGTAGCCGATCAATAACATCAGCATCTTCTGCACCTCGCACGTCGATAACAAGTGCTGCTGATGGAAGAGGTAACGAGCCACGCTGTACGAGATTGGCCTCGATCAGATTCATTTGCATAATAGCATCCTCCAAGACAATACAAGAAAAACTATATATTTTGACCAAGCTGCTTCGGCATTTCTGGAAAAACGTGTGGCAATATGTGATGAATACGGTGCATGTGTAAGTAAATTAATTTCTCGGCATCGGGAAAGCGAACGGCACGTATACCTGTGGAATGGCGCATATCTAGTGCTTCAAGAAAGGTCTCTCCTACTGATCCAGGTGCAAGCAAGAGAAAGAAACGGTCCTCTCCTGTCATCTCTTCTCGGTAGCCAAGAACACGGTTCCTTTCCTGTAAATCATCAAGTATCTGCGCTGGCTTTGCCCTGCTTGCTAGTAGCCGCTCTAACACGCCGTTGCGTTCAAGCGTTTGCGTGAGAAGTGGTTCTTGCGTACACTGATTGTTGATCCACGCTGCAAGTACACGTTCGACGGGTTGGCTTTGATGGAGCGAAAATCCTGACTGTTTTGCGGCCTTTCCGTGCTGATTATTTTGTATTACCTGTTCTAGCAGCGTTTCTTTCACTATACGTTGTAAGCCTAAAATATTGCTCTCAAGCACGGATGGTTCATCTAAAGAACGATCTCGCAAGTCGATATACTGCTGTAGCAAGGGTTGTATATTGTTGAGGTCAAATGTGACAATATCTAACAAAAGTAATACATCTACGAGGAGGGTACTCAGGATGGACAGTTGTTCCCTGGCCTCCTCTTCTGTGCTAAGGTCTCGTTCCGCTTTGAGTTTCGCTATATATTCCTGGCTAATCATCAACGGTTCGCCTGTTCCAAGAAGTTGTAGCAACCACTGCATAAGCAAGTTAAGTGACGTTGGAGTAGAAATAAGACTTTTATAGAGTGGTGCAAAGGACTCTCGCACATGGTCCCAATCTAATAAATCTTTCCGACTGTTGAGACTGAGCCACGGGGTTTCTTGTGATACACCAAGCTCAGTCCTGCTCAGGCTAAGTTGCAGTCGTTCATGCGCTCTTTGTTGTTGCAATGCCGCTTGTATTTGCGCAACACTCATGGCTTTATCCAGGCTTTTCAAACGCTGGTGGTAACGACAAATCTTACCCTGTGAGTCATAGAGTCCTGCTGCTTCTAGCAAAACAAGTGCCGCCTTTGCTGCAATCACGGTTCGTACATGCTCATACTGTGTGTGGACAACCGCTTTCAGCGTATGTTCGATCTTCTCTCGCTCTTGTAATTTGTTTCGCTTGAATGAAAGCCAGCTTTGCTGTGAAAGCTGTGTCAGTTCGTCCTGTTGTAATCGGACTTGTCTCCTGAACTCGGTACGATACCCATACAAATCGGGAATATCAGCAGCAATTTTTTGTATCTCCGCAATGGCGTAAGTAAATTCTGCCATCTGACGCAGTGAACGTGGCAGCATCCCATGTGCCCCATGAAAGAGTGTTGCAGGCATCTGTGCTGCCTGTGTAACAAGCATACGAAGTTGCTGCCGAAGCTCTTCTGTCGCTTGTGCATTCTGCTCATTGACTATTCCATCGTTTGCAAGGTACAGAGGAAGCAGAGTCGTACTAGCAAGTGCTTTTTCCAATGTATTGCCATTGCCTGTATAACATTGTTCTATTGCTTGGCTAAACGCTTGCAACTCTTGCCCAGAAGTTGCGAGCGTTTTTTGCCTGAAAATAGGAGCAGTAAGATACCCTTGTAGTTCATCAAGTACCTGCAGTTCAGGAACGATGGGAGTAAGCATATCTGGGATAACACCAAACACATTCTGTTGCCATGCACTCAGTTTTTCTTGTACTTCAAGGCGTAGCCGTCCCAACTTCTGCTCTTCTTCAACATTTTTAGCATCATAGAGGAGTGCTATGAGATTGGCTACGAGACCATAGTCAAGCCAACGTTCGCCCCAGCGTGCCGAGTATTCGAGTGATGATATTCCCATCATATACATTGACCAGGGGGGTACCGTTGTTCCACTTTGTCCATCATCATCAAACTCGTAGAGTGAGACACCTTGCTGTTCGTCCGCACTATTTAGCTCTGCCTCTGCGATACCGTCAGAGGAGAGTAAGAGCAAGACGTACAACAATAATTCTACCTGATAGGATTGAATATTCCCTTCGATAAACGCTTCGTCATCTCCATACGTATGCAAGAGTATAATCGAGTCCAGGGCAGGACGACTACCCGATACGGGATCAAAATGTTGTGCAAGTACATGTGGATGATGACGATGTGGGTCTGCATTCATACAAATTGCCTGGGTATTCAAGCGTTTGTCACGTCCAGAACGTCCCTGCTCCTCATACTCGTGATACCACTCCTTCAACCACTTTGCGTAAGTAGCCGCACTCGCCATTGAATCTTTGTCCTCCGCATCGACAATGAAAAACACACGCACGGTCGCGTGTTCAGGGTCTGCTTTGAAAGAGTCGGTATCCCGTAGTTCTTTCGATCTATCCCTCACGGCTCCAATGCGATTGTTACGCACGCGATTGAGATGCTTTTCGCCAATTTCTTTTAGCAGTGCTTCTCTTCCCTCGAATGTTTGTGATTGTTCCATATGTGTTGTCAGCACAAAATTATGTGTATCTCGCACGGACTCACCTACGTGCAGAGGAGCCAGCTTGAGTATGCTAATGATTGATGTGAGGTTACGCCAACGATATACCTCATTGAGCCGCATATCTGCCGTCAAATCTTCTAACTCAATGGCAAGATTCCAGATCAATGGCGGATCGTGTTCGCTTCCTTGACGAACGTCTATGACGACAGAAGGCCCTGGGAGGTATAGCGATGCCAGGTCTTGATACTGCTTACCTCCCCAGAAACCGCTTCCTTGATTACGTGGCATGAATATTCTTGCCTTTACTACACAGTGCCGCTTGGAGTATGGCCTGTGCCATTCGACATGTTTTCATTTAATTCGGGGATTTCATCCTGAGTGTACCTCCCCACGTTTTGACCGCGTACATAATACAACTGGCGGATGACTCCTGTTTCTAGCACACGCTGGTCTGTATCTTTGCCACTGTAGACAGGAACACCTACACGTTGTTTATATCCACCATTTGTACTTAACCCGTTTTGCTTGCTCTGACGATTCCATGCATAGCGACGTTTCAAGAACGCATCGAGGCAGCGGCCTGTGAGATCATTGACGGCTGACATTGGTAAACCATCGACGTAGTAGAAAACGGCAATCTCGGATGGGTCTTTGGAACTGATAAGCGTGCATTGCCCTTGCCCAAACGCCTGATTGATGGCCTTCTGCAACGCGGCACGCTGGGCGTCATCCCTACAATAGGCACTGACCATACGCGCTTCGCGGAGTTCGCTTGCAAACTGTGTGCTAAAAGGCACAAGCGAATGTGCTTTTGCTGCTGCTTCACTGAGCCGTTGCAAGAGGACATTTTCCCCCGTCTGTAACAAAATGTCTACCACCGAATGTTGCTGCACCTCGGCATGAACATACGTACTCGCATAGCTTTGTGCAATGTCAAGCAATGTGTCGATTTCGCCCTCGAATAAGGCTGTTAATTTGTCGTTGTCTGCTAACCATTTACGGAACTGAGCAAGTTGGTCAACTTGCTGTTCACCTGAAATGATTTCTCCGATTGCACCACCACTCACCGTTCGGCGTCTATTGACTGGTGCAAAGATACTCACCATATTCGCGTAACGTGAAATTTCATCATTGTTGGCGAGTGCTGCCATATGCAAAAGATGGTTCATGTCAATGCTAAATTTTTGATCTGCACCCGACCAGCGTGGATTATTCTTACGCTGCTTCAGCATCTTGGTCAAGATGATTTCCAGGTTACGTAATGACTCATTGCAATGATCTTGCAGGATTTTAAGCACGTTCAGAGCTTCTGCATGTGATGCTTGTTGTAGCATCAGTTCAATATTCCCTTGTACCGCACTAAATGCGTTTTGCAATGCACGCGCCTGTCCCCCAAATCCTGGACGTTCTAATGTTGTTAGCTTGCGTGTTACATCGCGCTCATCCGCAGCACCCATACTGATACCTTGCTGTATCGTGATAGTTGAACCAACCCTACGTTCCATTTGCTGATACTCATCACGTATATCGCGCAACGACATTCCGGTCGCAATCGCGTTCAGCCTTGATGTGTACATGCTATTCAGTGCTGTTGCTAGAAGTGCTGCTCCTTGCTCCTAAATCTTTTTCCGTCCACTCCTTATAATCTCATCCCTGTCAGAACTCCACATGCCACGCAAACGTGCTGCTTGCTGTTGGGGTGTTGCATTCTGAAATTGATTCAGCGAGATTTGTTGGGTAGACAATTGAAGCACCTCTGTCAGGCGTCCAACAAGATGCCGATAGCGGTCTTCACCTGTATCTCCTTGTAGGAAATTAGTGAGCGTCCCAAGAATTGGACCTGCTTGATGTTCCTGCTGCCCTATGTTGGGGATGTAATATTCCCCGGTAATGCTCTCGGATGGCTTACCTCCAAACACAAGCATATCAACAAGCCTGACTGCATCACGCTGAATGATCTTTTCTTCCAGATCACCAAGCCCAATTGTGACTGCGGTAGCAGAAGAGATATGCGATGGAAGTTGTGTTTGCCAATCCTGTTCACGCAAAACGTGGTTATCGACTTCTCGCTCCTGGAACTCAGCCGCAATGGCCGTCGAAGGATCGTTCACGAGTCGTATCAGTGTTGCTGCCGCCTCTTTCAGTTGTTCAATTGAGGCCATATAGCGTTCACTGCCCCAACCGATCATCATGGTGCGACCTCGATAGGCTTTGACATTCTGCCCGTTTGATAAGCGTGAAGACGCCATCTCAGCATACAATGCAAGTGTGTTTGAAAGGCCGAGATCGGTAACGCCTTGCATTCCTGGTTGCAGAATAAAGACATCGCAATGGAGTGGCTCAGGAATATTGGCTGTCTGCGCGCAATCAACAACAACATCGACCAAGCGTTCCAATGAGCCGCTCCCTGTCGCACCAACGGCACTAACAACGATAGCGATAGAAAGTTCTACCTGCCCACTGTCACTTCGTACTAAATCAGTAATGCTTGTTGTCAGCCAGTCTTTCACCCTATCGCGGTTAATGGCTATCGCGCCGGCTGCATTATAGCGAATGCTACCGCCGCCTGATCCCTGTATTTCTGGTAAGAAACCGGGATAAAGTAGGTCTCGCAGTTGAGGATGACTATTGGGATTATTACGAACGGTATCAATAAAGCGCGGATTGATGGTCATTTGCATCCACTCGCCATTGCGCAAGCCACTGTAGCGCGTGAGCAAATTCGCGGTGTCGATATAGCGTACTACCGCCTGCAATTCGCTTGCGGGATGTGCCTTGAGTTGCTTGAGAAATTCTTGTCCAACACCAGCTGCAACGGTTCCGGCGGTGATAACTAGCAATTTATGTTTCATGAAAAGCACTCTCTACTTCCTGCAGAATGATGTACTATCTAATTTGTTCTTGTGCTTGAAAGCGTTTGTGGTGTCCAGAGTCTGCCGGGCGAGTTCTCAAACGATGCTACTGTTTTTTTATCAACGTAAATTTTCTTGCCCGCTTTTATCTCAACCCCTGCATTCGTTACGGGGACAGGTCTGGATTGACCTTGAACTTCTACCTCAACCGTTGCTGTGTTGCCGTTAGTTGTGCGTATTATCACTGAACTTCGATCAAACACCAGTTCAAACACAGCAGCTCCAAAGGAGAACACTCCCCTTGTCATAATGTCATTAGAACTAACTCTTGCTCGCGAAAAATTAGCTAATTCTACATCGCCATTTCGCCGTCCGTTAGTGATATAACCATATGGCTTTGGTTGAGTCGCACGCCAGCGCAAGAACAAGAATAACAAGAGCAACAGTAATGCAAGGAGACCTAACCCAATCGCGCCACCAATAATAAGAGGCGTATAGTTAATCGGTTTCTTAGGTGGTGGTGGCGGCGCTACAGGCAACGGTTTGAGCAACTGCACAGTTGTACTCGATTGTGCTTTTGCACCCTGATAGTTTCCTTGTAGCTCAACTTGTACCTGCCCTGGCTGATTGTACGCAGGTGTTGCACCACTGAAGGTCGATTGCGGTTTCCCATCGGCTGTCTTGTCCTGTGTCAGCACAACATCCGTTGTGGGACCGACGGCTTTCCCGTTCACCAATAAGGTTGCCTTTGCTATGATTTGTGGTGTATCAGTTGTGCTAGGTGTTACGACCTCTTTATTGGTTGTGAATTCTGCTTGAATGATAACAGGCTTATTATCGTACACCCGACCAGTCGTCGTTGGTGAGACAAGTTCGACGCCTAATGATGACTGCACCAACGCATAGACCTGTGCATCCGGGTCGCCTCCGATGTGCTGTGTGTAGATACCTGGTGTGACACCACCCGATACATTGAGCGTATCAATCTCGTAGTGTGGGTCGGCTGGTGTTGACTTCTGTACACCCACTGCCGTCTGTCCGTTTGGACCAGCTAGCGAGAAACTATACTTCGTATCTGAACGAAACGAGACAATCGACACTTTTTGCGCAAACCTGTCAATCGAGACCGGAAAGTTATCTCCTGACCCACTAATTTGTGTAAATGTCAGGTGTAGCCATTGACCGGCAAGTGAAATGACTTGTTTCGCTAAATCCTTTGGTCCTGTAACGTTGTTGTACGAGGCATCTGTACCATTCGCAATGTCAGTAAGTAAGTGATTAGCATCTTGTCCATCTGCTGTTGTGGTATCAATGGTCAAGCCAAACGCACTGAATGGAACACCTTTGCTACAAAACTGTGGCAACAAGTTCTGACGGATATCCTGCTCCTGGTGTGGCCCATCGTTATTCCCTGCACCCGTCGGGTTTCCATCAGTAATCACAATAACTCTGGACCCCGCTGGATAGCCTTGTTTATTGAGTAAATCAAGCGCACCATGTACGGCTGGTCCCAACGGAGTATCTGCATTCGGATCAATAGAGTAGTCCTGGACTTTCTGTTTCAGCGTCGTCGCCTGTTGCAGATCAGAAAGCGTGTATGGCCCAAGTGTCGGCGTTTGATCCGCCCCAAACGGAATGACCGCCATATTGCCGGGCCAAATGTCGGCCAGTGCTTTAGTGACACTTGTGCTATATAGTCTTGGGTCTGTGGTAGCGACCAGCAATAAGGCTACCTGAGCGGTCTAACAACACAATCAGGAGCGATTGGTTTGTTGGGTTCGCTGCTACTGGACAGGAAGCAGACGTACTACGAAGATGTGTCGTAGCTGCATAAACAGATACACTGGGAAAGAGGACACCTTGCGCTGGAAGGCTACCAAAGAAGAAGATAATAGCGAATAAAAATGCCCACCACAGAGAACGCCTCTGCTTGCCACGGGACTGTAGATTCCGCATAGGAAACACTCCCTCACTTTCATCCATAGTTAAAACCCGAATTATATACATGACCTCAAAATAAGGAGTTACTTTTCTATCTGTACTATTCTGTCTTTTCTCTGATTTTTGGTTCTACTATAGCAGACGTATGAGCAATAGAAATACAAAATATATAAGCACGCCCTTTTATCAGATACGCTTTGTGCCGTATACCAAATACTTGTGTTACCTTTTCTACTTAGATACTGAACAATGCAAATTTATCATATATCTCACAAAAATGCAAGGAAAATACTATATAAATCGAAATATTGTAAATTAATACAATTATGAAAAATATAGAGAATGACCATTGATATCCGCAATACTTTTTACACAAGCAGACATACATTTTGATTTTTAATCATGTTTGTTACTCTTGTGTCAAAGAGACTTCAGTAAGGTACAATAAGAGGACAGCATTGTTGAAAAAATATTCTTACTTAGGCGATTTAAAGAAGGCTCTATCTATGCGGCTCGGATTATATTGGTCTTACGCGACACGCTCGCTCCTACGTGGGGGACAACGAACGGTACTCGCGATTTTTTGTGTTGCGGTAGGCGTGATGGCGATTGTGGCACTACAACTTGTCGGCCTGAGTGTCAATTCAGCCTTAGTCGGCAACATTGTAGAGGCCAACGGCGGTGATTTGCGCATCAATGCGGGCGTCTCTCCACTACGTAAACGTGACCTACCTTTTTTCGATCAACTAAAGCAACGCGGTAGCATCACAGACTATGCTACGTCATACACTACAGGTGGCACTATTACCGCGTCCTCTGGCGAGGAACAAACCTTTTCGGTTGTCGCCGTATCAAACAATTTCCCTCTGATTGGACAGGCAAATTTTGTTGCCCCATCCTCCAATCTGACAATTCAACAGGTCGTACAGCATAACAACGTCGCCGTTAGTATGCATATCTTCCAAACACTCCATGCCCATATTGGTAGCACGTATACGGTGAAAACAACTGATGGACGAAGTATCCCTGTAACCATCGTGGCAGAATTTCAAGAAGGCGGAGCCTTTCAGGGACCACAAATCATTATTTCACAGGATACCTTAGCTGCTATTCCTGGTACGAACGGCTCAACACTTCCCACACAATACAGTACTATCTACACAACGGTGCCTGACGCTAATCTAAAGTCAGTGCAAACCCAAATTAGCCAGAACTTTCCCACCGTAACGCTTGTCACGGCGCAAGACCTGTTGCAACGAAGGCAGACGCAGGTCGATCAAATTCGACTTTTCCTGCGTATCGTTGGTCTCCTCGCACTCTTCATTGGGGGCATTGGTATCATCAACACGATGCAAGTATTGTTACGGCGACGACAGGTCGAGATTGCCATGCTCAAGACAACAGGCTATCGACAAGTTGATCTCTATGGCCTCTTCGGACTTGAAGCGGCCTTGCTCGGCCTTGTCGGTGGCATTGTTGGCACGCTTGCTGGTATCGGGGCGAGCTATCTTGTACGTACCGTCGTGGAACATGCCTTCCCGTTGCATTTACCTATTACCCTTGACCCCACAACGATTGGTTCAGGATTTGTGATTGGTCTCGCAACAGCCCTCATCTTTGGCTTATTACCAATCGTACAAGCGAGCCAGATACGTCCATTAGCCGTGCTACGTGATAGTAGCGAGACGGTAGGTACAACCTCACGGGCCACAACACTTGTCTTGCTCATTCTGCTCTCTGTGCTGTTCGTCGCGTTGTCTGCTAGTATTCTCGGTAGTGTGACAACAGCACTGCTCGCTGTCTATGGGGGAGCTATCATAATCTTCGTGTTAGCACTGGGACTCGGTCTCCTCGTGCTGGCAATCTCGAAGTTACCTGTCTACGAAAAGCCACAACCTCGTATCCTGCTCTGGATACTTGCCGCATTGGGAGCTATTGTCGTTGCCGCCCTCATTTCTGGCTTGCTTGGATTATTGGGTAATGCCATCAATCACTATGTCTCGCATCGTGGTAATAGTACGCTTGGTGTGTACACGCTAGCGGTTTTCGGTGGCTTAGGTCTTGTCTTATTAGGTGGGTCACTTGTCTTCTTTTTCGCGACGATGGTTGATGGTCTCGTTATGTTTACCCCACGCTCCTGGAAAACGCCCGTCATGTTAGCATATCGCAATATGGGACGCCAACGCCTCCGTACCACAACCACACTTACCGCGCTTTTCGTTGGCGTGTTTGCGATTGGACTCGTACTTGTCCTGGGACAAGGCATCAAAGATACCATAACCAGTACGCTCGATACACTCTTCACACGCAACGTCTTTATCGCCACACAACCGAAACAAGAAGGCATAATCCAGTCACAAATAGCGCACCAAAAAGGCGTTGATGCCAGCAAAACCGTCGTCAATATAGTGGTGCGTCAGGTCTATCCCCTCTTTATCCAGGGGCAAGACCTGAATACCGTGCTGAAACGCGTTGCACCAAAAGGCCAAGACAAGTCCAAGAATGCCGTCAACAAACTCGCAAGTGTTGAGGGCTACACGTTGCAAAATGGTGGAAACAACATTCCCGTGATTACGCTACATAGTGGACGCAACCTGAGTCCGTCCGATGCTGGAACAAATAATGTCCTTGTCAACTCATCGCTCCAGAATGCTCCATTGCATTTGAATGTTGGGAATACAGTGATCGAGCAAAGCGCGGACGGTACCGTGACAAAAGAGTTGACCATTGTCGGTTTCTACGATGACTCGGATCCCACGAAAAACCCTACCTTCGCGTCCATTCTCTGTGATGAGAAGGTGGCAACACAGCTAGGAGCGTCCTCAACATTAGCCATCTACTCGCTCAAAGTCGATCCCAATCAGTTGCCTACATTCAAGCAAAACATTAATAAAGCCGTACCAGGCGCAATCGTGTTTAGCGTAGTAGATATCGACGCCATCATCAATCAGGTACTTGATAATCTCATCATCTTACTCACCACCGTTGCATCTCTGGCAATGATTGCTGGCCTGATTATTATTGCCAACGCGGTCGCACTCTCCATGCTGGAACGGCAACGCGAAATTGGTATTCTCAAGTCTGTCGGCTACACTAGCCGTTCAGTACTTGCAACCGTGCTCATCGAGAACGGACTTGTTGGCTTGCTCGGTTCTCTGGTCGCCATGCTGCTGGTTGCGGGATCGATCACCGTTCTAAGCACATTCGTCTTCCAGGTCCAAATCGCCGTTGGCCCCTGGCTCATCGCCCTCATCGTCGCCGTAACCTCACTTGTAACAATGCTCGTCGCTCTACTTGTATCCTGGCACGCAACACGTGTACGCCCTCTGGAAGTGTTGCGCTATGAGTAGGGACCGATTTATCGCGTCCTCCTGGCGATCAAGCGCCAGGAGGACGCGATAAATCGGTCCCTACCGCAAATTATCTACTAACCGACGCGCAACATGCAGCCATTCTTCCGGGGTGTCGTCGGGAATGGAGCACCCATTCGCGAGAATTAGGCGTCTCCCTTTGGTTTGCGTCACGGCTGCCATGATCTCGTTATCAAGCTCGGCCTCACTGCCATGTGTCAGGGGGCCGCGTTCAGCGAGGCCACCCATCACACACTTATCGGTCAGCGTAAGTGCCTCACTCAGGCTGGGGCCTGTGAGACGGTCACTCCAACTTAGCGTCGAAACGGGATAGTCTAGGAAATCGTTGAAATAAATTTCATCACCTTCCTGGCTAGGTTCAGCGTGAACATGCACAATGTTGAGCCAGCCACCGTGCGCACCCTCTAATGCTTGCAGATCATAGGGACGCCCATACTGCGTATACTCATCACGAGTCAAATCTGCATTGGTCGCACCCATGCTGGAAAAGAAGATACCACTAGCACCAGCTTCCAGCGAGGCTTTGAACAAATGGCTCAAGTTCGACGCAATCGTTCCCAGCCCTTCTTCAATTGGTGCAGAATGTTTGCGTAACTCTGCAATAGCCTTTTGTTTTCCCATCATATAAAAAAGGTGCGTTAATGGGCTAAAATGTGTGACAATGAGCGGATAGTCCGGTCCAAGTTGAGAACGTAATGTGCGGATACATACCAATTGTTGCTCAAATATTGGTGTATCAAGACCAAGTTTAGGCAACATACGCACTTGATCGGCTTCAACAAGTAGTTCATCAGTTTTGGGATAAGGCAGGTCAGGCATGATTTTGACAATATCCAGATCGAATTTCTGCCGGAAAAACTCCATTGTATACGCTGCTAGCCGTTCGCCTGACCCTTCTGGCTTGAAATGATGCCAGAAGCAGAAGGGAACACGGTCAACATGCTCACCTTTCAGGGCTGCATGAACTCGTTCGCTCGCCGTCATTGCCGTTGTCATTCTTTATTGTCCCCTTACTTATAATCGTTGTACTGCTCTTGTTCTGGATGAGGTTCCTGAAATGGTGCCTGTGGTGGCCCAGCAGGGGGTAACACTACCGCTCCTAATCCCTGTGCATACCTCGACTTATCATACTCGGACTGTGTATGTGAATGGGACGCAATCCATTCATCCGCCAAACGTGCGAGAAATGCGCCGAGGACAGCACCACCCGCGAGCATCGCAATCTTTGCTACTGCTGTACCAACATTACTCATACAAGTCGCTCCTTTCTTTGCTCTAGTCATAATAGGAAGTGTTCTTATTATTTTATAAGCGCATACATATATGTATTATACGTTGCATTTGGGCTTTGCGTCTCTTGTACTATTCCCTCGACTCTTTTGACACTATCTGGTACTATGTAACACAACGTTTTCATACGAATAGCGGAATGTGAAAACCTCATATAAGAGAGAGTGAAAAACCATGGACGAATTGAAGCGACGCATTCAGGTTGCGCGTGGTGAACTGCCCGCAGACCTGGTACTACGCAACGCGAATCTGGTCAATGTATGCACCGGCGAATGCTATCTCGCTGATGTCGCGCTCTCAGATGGTCGAATTGTGGGTGTGAGCGAAAGAACTAGCAGTAACTCACAAACCTATCAAGGGCTAAAAGAGTGCGACCTACAAGGACGATGGCTCGCACCCGGACTGATTGATGGACATATGCACATTGAAAGCACTATGCTTGTCCTGCCTGAGTTTGCGCGTCTCGTCACGCCACGGGGCGTGACGACGGTTATGCTTGATCCCCATGAGTTCGCGAATGTCATGGGTGTTGAAGGTATCCGTTACGTTCTCGAATCGGGTCGCGGTCTTCCACTCTCTACCTATATACTCCTCTCTTCGTGTGTGCCAGCATCATCATTTGAAAGTCCCTATCGTGTGCTGACCGCTGACGACTTGCTTCCTCTCTTACAAGATGATCGTGTGTTGGGTTTAGCCGAGATGATGAACATGCCCGGCGTGTTGCAGGGTGATGAGCAAGTCCTGGCAAAAATCGAAGCAACCTTACAGCGCAATCTGGTCGTTGATGGACACGCTCCTGGTCTCGTTGGACATGACCTGTCCGCCTATGCCGCTTCTGGCATCATGTCTGATCACGAATGTACAACCATCGACGAGGCACGACAACGCTTACGCTTGGGCATGTGGCTCATGATTCGCGAAGGATCGGCGGCGCAAAACCTTGATGCACTGTTGCCACTTGTGCAAGAGTTGCATCCGCCGCGTGTCTTCTTTGTCACTGATGATCGTGATCCACTAGATTTGACAACGCGTGGACATATCGACTCCATGGTACGCCGTGCTATCGAATTAGGATTGGACCCTGTAGAAGCTATTCGCCTCGCTTCCTACAATACAGCACAATATTTTCGTTTATATCATCGTGGCGCGATTGCCCCCGGCTTTGTCGCCGATCTCGTGGTCTTGGACGATTTGCATACCTTCAAGGTCGAGTCCGTTTACAAAGACGGTCTGCTGGTGGCTCAGGATGGGAAACTGCTGGTCGATATTCCATCTGCTGCCGTCATAGGCATCGAAACCGATATCGCTATGCATGAGGTCGAGGTAACGCAAACAGTGCATATCGCGCCTATGACGGAACGCGATATTCGCATCGTTGGCAAACCAGGGCCTATCGAGGTAATTGGTATTAAGAAGGGGCAGATTACAACAACGCATCTGCGCGTAGAGGCTCCTCTTCGGAATGGTGAAATCATTGCTGACCCGGAGCGCGACCTGCTGAAACTGATCGTGGTCGAACGGCATCACGCCAGTGGGCGTGTTGGACTTGGACTTGTGCAAGGCTTCGGTCTCAAGAAGGGTGCGATTGCGTCAAGTGTCGCGCATGATGCACATAACTTAGTCATTGCAGGTGCGAATGATAGTGACATTATACAGGCTGCACACGCACTGCAAGAAATGGGTGGTGGCTTTGTCTGCGTCGTAGAAGGAACGGTGCAAGCGCGTGTACCTCTGCCACTCGGTGGACTGGTATCGCCATTGCCAGCGAACGAATTAGTACAACAATTGCGCCATCTGGACGAGGTTGCGGCCGAACTTGGTTGCACGCTCGACCATCCATGTATGACATTGAGCTTCCTTTCGTTATCGGTAATTCCATCTCTCAAACTGACGGATCAGGGGTTGATTGATGTAGAGACGTTCACCCTGCTTCCACTACAAAGGCCATAATTTTTATGTTGCGTAACCTTGTTGAATATCATTGGGCTGAACACATCGACGACGCGTTAGAACTGTTAGCACGTCTCGACGTAAAAACTGTTCCACTCGCGGGTGGAACACATCTTTTAGGGCTGGACGATGACACTATCGAAGCTGTGGTGGACCTGCGTGAATTAGGTCTATCTTATATTTCCGAGGATACACGCGGAGATATTCATATTGGTGCCATGACTTCACTCCAAACTCTTGTCGATGCTCCTCGCCTCAATAGCTTTGCAACCGGTCTGCTTTCTCGTACCGCCCTTGCATCGTCATCATCGCGTCTTATTCGCAATAGTGCTACACTAGGTGGAACGCTAAGTGTTGGTGCAACCTCACAGGCTGATGTGTTAACCGCGCTCTCAGTCCTTGAAGCGCAGGTGGTGGTGCGCTCAGCCTCGAAAACTTCTGTCAATCTCAGTGGTGGCACCACGGAGCACCCAGGACTCGCGTTATCTGGCGTGGTGTATAAAGGAAAGCAAGAGCGACATATCGCTTGTGATGATGTAGCACGAGAGCGACACCCCAACGAACTTATCGTTGAGGCAGTCCTTCCTGCCATACGTGCTACCTATGGTACGGCCTTTGCACGGATTGGACGCACACTAACCGATGCTGCGCTGCTTAACGTCGCCACGCTGGTAGAGGTTGAGCATGACCTGTACAAACGTGTACGCCTTGCATTTGGTGGCGTATCTATGGAGCCAGTACGTATGCTCGCGATTGAACATGCCCTTGAAGGAACGTCTATTGATGATACTTCAAGTATCATGACCGCACTACAGCGAGGCATAGCTGAATTTCGCCCACCAACAGATGCCCGTGTCAGTGGTGGCTATCGTCGTGTGAGTGGGGCAAAGCTCGCGCAACGTGTACTTGAAGAGGCAACCTATCTCGCGCGTCATCAGGGATTGTTGGCGGCACAAAGTGGTACAAGTAAGGAAAACAGATAATCATGGAACTTGAGTTACGTGTCAATGGTGTGGTTGAAAGTCTGGATGCAATGCCTAACGAGTCCCTGCTGACATTGTTACGTCGCAATGGATATACTAGCGTGAAGCAGGGTTGCGAAACAGGTGAGTGTGGTGCGTGTACCGTGTTGGTCGATGGAATCCCCAAATCGAGTTGTGGTCTGCTTGCGGCACAAGGAGGCGGTTGTACATTAACAACCATTGAAGGACTTCATACCGCACATACGCTACAGCCTATTCAGCAAGCTTTCATTGCTATGGGTGCGATCCAGTGTGGCTTCTGCATTCCTGGTATGATACTATCTGCATCGGCTCTACTTAACCGTACGCTTGACCCGACAGAAGATGATGTACGCGATGCTCTTTCTGGCAATTTGTGCCGTTGTATGGGCTATGAAAAACCAGTACAGGCGGTTTTAAGAGCTGCATCTATCCTGCGTGGCGATGTCCCGGCTGAATTGGGGAGTATCAGTGGAAACACCTTAAGTGGCGCACGGGTGACAGGCAGGCAGCGTGCCGTAGTGCTCGATGGCGCGAATGCCGTTACTGGCAAACAACGCGTCATGCAACCTGTGACTCCTTTCACCGGCGTAGGAAATTCACCGTTCTCTGTCATTGGGAAATCTGTTCAGGCCGTTGATGCTGTAAAAATAGTGAGTGGGCGTGCAACCTTTACTGATGACCTCTCACCGCAGGGAATGCTCTATGGGAAAATTCTGACCAGCCCTCATGCTCATGCTATTATTCGCAGCATTGATGTCTCTGAAGCACGAGCAATGCCGGGTGTTCATGCCGTGCTGACATACAAAGATGTGCCGCGTGTGCCATATGCAAGCGGAAATGAAGCTGGACCGCAAGATCGTTATAGCCTTGATTATACGGTGCGCTATGTTGGTGATCGCGTTGCTGCCATTGCCGCGGAGACGCCTGAACTCGCGCAACAAGCTCTGGAGCGCATTTCCGTCAAATATGATGTTCTTCCCATGTTGCTTGACCCCCGTCAGACACTAGAAGCAAAGGGCATCCAAATTCATACCGAATCAGAGTCGCGCAATATCTATGCTGCCGAGCGCAATGTCGCGGCACGTACACGCGTTGAAACAGGCGACGTGGAGCGTGGCTTTGCGGAATCCGATATGGTGATAGAAGGCGAATATCTTACGCCTATGACACGACAGGCCGCACTTGAAACACATAGTGTCATCACGTATTTTGATGAAGACGACTATCTCGTCGTGCGTTGCAATGCCTATACTCCGCACCGTCTACGACGTGTGTTGGCATCCATCCTCGGTATTGCTCCCCACCGTATTCGGGTCGAACAACCTACGCTTGGTGGCACTGCTGCCACGCAACAATCTATCGTATTTGAAGATATTTGTGCGCTCTTAACACAAGTGACACACCGACCTGTCCGACTGGTCTACTCGCGTGCTGAAGAACTACGCGAGAGTGGCACATACTCACAACACATTGTGCGCATGAAAACAGGAGTCAAGCGCGACGGTGTACTTGTGGCAAACCAGATGATTGTGCTTGCGAGTACAGGTGCCTATGGCGTATATACTCCTACAAGCGAAAACGTGCTGGACCTCTACTCGTGTGCTCACACACGTTTTGTCACTGAAATACTGTATACCAATCATCCACCGACAAGTAACACTCCTGCTACCAATGCTGAGATGTTCGCGCTTGAAACGCACATGGATGAGGTGGCAAAACGCCTTGACATAGATGCGCTTACTTTAAGACGCAAAAATTGGGGTATAACGGGAACGCCGACTACCACTGAGAGTAGTGTGCCAGAATGTATGCAACTTGTTGAGACAAAACTGCAATGGAGTACGAAGCGGGGGCAGACATGGAACAGCCGCCTTCATCGTGGGGTGGGGGTTGCGTTCACACGCTATGCTACAACATTCAGCGACGCTGAGAGTAGTGGAGCTATTGTCAAAATGAATGAGGATGGCTCGTTTGATGTCTTCGTGAGTGTAGCTGACTCCTCTCTAAAGACCATGCTTGCCCAAATCGCCGCCGAAGTGTTGAACGTGTCCGTAGACAACATTCTTCTACATACCTCTGCTACGGATATTACGCCATTCGCCACCACAACCAACGCCGCCTCTGCACTCTACAATGCCGGTGCTGCCCTTCGACGTGCCGCAGAGCAAGTCCGAAGACAGGTGCTCGTCGCCGCTGGACGCCTGCTCAATGGAATGCCAGAAACCCTTACTATTCATGAAGGCACGATTACGCCATCTCCGCTTAATGGACAAACTCTCACCTTCGCCCAGGTCGCTGCGCACTTACTGGCAAACGAGGGCAAACAAATCGTCGTCAGTGCCTCATGGAAAGAAGCGCACTCTCCTACCACACATGCTGTGCATGGTGCGGAGGTTGAGGTCGATACCGAAACAGGAGCGGTTCGTGTGGTAAAGCTGATAGCAGCTCTTGATGCTGGACGTGTCATTCATCCCTCATTGGCAGAAGCACAGGTGCAGGGTAGCCTGATACAGGGACTAGGGCTTGGCATGAGCGAGGAAGTACTCTACGACGCACAGGGGCAGGTGCTTACAACGACCTTGAGCGATTATCACATCTATAACGCCGCCGAGATGCCAGAGCTGCAAACCTATCTCCTACAAAATGAGACAGCCACCACAGGCGTTTTTGGAGCGAAATCTGTCGTAGAGGTTGCACAAACTGGTGTTGCACCCGCGATTGCGAATGCAGTCGCCGACGCCCTCGGCTTGCGTATTCGCCAACTCCCCCTCACTCCCGAACGCATCCTACGAGCCATTCACACCGCCAAACGCTCGTAGCGAGCCTGATATTGATAGATAAAGCTGAAAACTCACAGGCACTGCAATACGTTGCAGTGCCTGTGAGTTTTCAGCTTTATCTATCAATATGCCCCTATTTTGCTTTTCACAACGTTTATTCTTAACCCACAAAAAGACACAAGTCCTATTTTTGGCGTATCACATTGACCTACATTGATACAGTATGTAAAATCACAGTGTAAGTCGCATAGAAAAATTTGTGGGGAGCTTAAATGCAAACTGTATCAACCGATCAACTCGTAGGACAAACCGTAGGCCATTACACTGTAAAAAGCCTGCTAGGGCGTGGACGTTTGAGCGCGGTCTATCTAGCTCAACACCCAACCCAAAACGCGGCCGCTGCCCTGACCACCTTTATCATTCCTGATCGCTTTCCTGCTGATACGCGCACGCGCTTCACTCAACGTTTCACAAGAGAAGCCGCCGCCTTGACCGCGCTCAGCCATCGTAACCTCTTGCCTATTCATGAATACGGCGAGCAATTTGGCTACCCTTATCTCATTACACCCTATATGACCAATGGCTCCCTTGCTGATATTTTGAAACAGCAAGGACGTTGCACACCTAACTACGCCCTCGACGTGCTACAACAAGTCGCCGCTGGACTCGAATATGCACATCGCAAAGGCATTGTTCATGGCACATTGAAACCTGCTAATATACTATTAAGTGCTGATCAGAACCTCCTTGTTGCTGGCTTTGGTCTGGTACACATGCTACAAATGCGTGGCATCGAGCAAAACGATCAGCCCTATTCCTATCTCTTGAGTATCGCCGATACGTTCCTTTATGCATCTACCTATATTGCGCCAGAAGTCGTGCAGGGGCAGCCGATTGACCCACGCTCCGACATTTATGCATTAGGCGTCATCCTGTTTGAACTGCTCAGTGGCAAACCACCATTTACGGGCACATCGCCTCTCGACACCGCTATGCAGCACGTGCAACGTCCCTTGCCCTCGCTCCATAAGCTCAGTCCTGATATTCCTATCTCAATGGAACTTGTCATTAACCATGCGCTTGCACATGACCCATCCCAACGTTTTCAACGCGTAAGTGAACTGGTCGAAGCCTTTGCTCAGGTGTGTAAAGGCATTGTCAGCAGACCCCAAAGTGTGCAAGATAACGATACCGCGTTCTTGCTGGATCAGCCGAAATCAGCGTATGACTTGCAAAACGTACCAGAAGAAGCGGTTTCTATCGGTGGGTGGCAATTGACACCTCCTATTGTGACTGGCAAGTTACTCACTGCTCGCGCCTCGACTGGCAACAACGTGACACAACCACAAACTACACCTGCTAAGCCTCTGCCAACTATAACCGATGGCTGGCAAATTCTTCCACCCGTGGTGACTGGACGCGTCGCGGCTGTTCGGGCCTCACAACAAACACCTACTGTAAAGCCTGTGGCACCATCTATCGCCGTGCCATCACCTGCTATCAACTTCTTACAACAACCTGCCCAAAATGAGACCGTTGCACGTACTTATGAACCAATGCAATCCGTGTCCTACAAGCAGGGAGCACAATCAGCCCAACCTCTACCAACAGCACCCACAAGTGGGAATGTCGATCCTATGAATACACCTACGTGGTGGATACAAACACCTTCGCTTGCCTCGACTTCACTGGAAATGACGCAAGACGCTCCACAAAGACTTTCCAATCAGGAACAGAAAAATTCGATGGAGCAAAATAAGCAGGTGCTGCCATCCGAGCCAGTAATGCGTATTCGTCCTGCAAAACGTGTACGCAATAACGTGGGACGCAGACGTGTTATTGCCACACTTGCTGCTGGCAGTGTCGTTGCGGCTGGGGCCTTAATCGCGGGGAAGATGAATCTTGCTCATCTTATCACACCACTCGCCACTCACACTCAGACAGCGCAAGGAAGTACTGGTGCAACAGGAAAACAGAAACCAGCCAGTAATACTGGAACTCAAACTCCAAAAGGTGGCACTACTCCTGGTAACACGGGTACACATACTGGTAAAGTATTAGGTGCCACCAGTCTCGCCAAGAACACGTCTGCGGATATCGTTAATCCTGCGGATGGCAAAGCTGGCTTGCTCATTCACCTTCCCAACGGAAACTTTGCTGCTTACGAACGTGCTTGTACTCATGAAGGTGTTGAGGTCAATTATGATCCAATGACACATACACTTGTCTGTCCCGCGCACGGAGCTGTCTTTGACCCTCTCAATAAAGCAGCAGTTCTACAAGGACCCGCACAGCTTCCGCTCACGTCCATCGCGTTTCGTGTCAATACCGATGGCACCATCACTGCTGGCTAAGCCTATTGTACCGTTGTGCTATATAGTAGGGACGCCCCTTGCGCTTGTTTCAAGTACTACCCCTCGTGGGCGTCCGTTTGTCCCCGAAATTCCCCTTGCGCGTATTTCAAGTATTCCCTCTCGTGGACGTCCGTTGCTTTTGCTAAAGATAAGGCGTCCATTTGTCTTGACGCTGTTGAGCCTGAAACGATACAATCAGAGTACTGAATAGCATTACCGTACTGTAGAAAAGAAAGACGTGGCGCATGAACCCAACTGTAGTGACAATACTCGGCTTTGTTGTGGCTGTGCTGATCATTCTGTGGGCAGTGTTCGAGCTAGCACTACGCTACCTCAGGCAAAAGAAGGCCGACACGCAAGCACGTAATAGGTGGGTTATGGTAAAGCCACCCATGACAAATGTTGTCGATGATGTATCACGTGACGAGGAAGCAGAAAATACTATCGACGCCGACTTGCACAAACGCTCCAAACAAAACGGACACTACTCTCAAACCAAGCCAACAAATAAGTAAATTGCACGAATGCGGCATTGCCGCATCCGTGCAATTTACTTATTTGTTTCTAATCCTTCTGTTCCTCAAAGATGCGTGTCACTTCTGCTAGCACATCGTTAAGGTCAATCTCTCTCTGTCCTTTCTCTGTCGGTACCTCTTGCGAAGCATCAACGAGTGGCTCTGTCTGTGCGTGCTGCCCATTCTCTGTTTGCAGTGCGAACTCTTGCTCACAAACAGTTAGTGCCTCTATCACTGAGAGATTACCATAGACGATACGAGGCAGGAGACTATGATACATCGCCACTGTCTGCATGAGAGCACCAAATGCAAGCTGGAACTGCTCAAATGTAATGGAATGAAGTCCCAATGGAATTGCCTCTTCCAGCCGTACCTCGCCATCATCAAGATCAATACCAAACTTACCAACGGCAATACGATAGTTGACCGCCATCAATGCTTCAAGACATTCTAGCCGTCGTTTTGTTGTCACGGTCCCAATATGGGGCGCAATCAACATCAGCTTTCGTGCCTCGCCTTGTTGCTGAAAACCAACAATCATACGCCACTGTCCATGACTACCATGAAACGCGAGTTCCACGATCTCGCGTTCATAATCTACGTGTGCCAGCTTCAAACACATTTGCGTGAGGTAGCTTGTGATCTGAGGAATACCAAAAGGGCCAGTCATGCAGGACTCCTTCTCTGTTTGTGAGCAGCTGTGTAAGGTCTGCTACCTCAAGTATATCACGAAAACACTGATGAACTATTCATAGACGTAGCAACATCTTGAGATGTTAGAGACGAAATGTCCCACTTGCTCGCTCGTATGCTTCCTGGTCCTTTCTGAACACATCCGCATTCACTCCTCGTGCCGATGCGAGAAAGTCCGCCAGCAACTGTAATGGCACTACCGTGAGTAAAGGCGTCAATTCTTCGATCAAATCAGCTTGCAGTGCAAGATGCGTCCAGTTGTTACCCGTAAATAAGTTAGTATCAGCGGTGGGAATAGCACCTGGCAACAATACAGATGAACCAATCTCATGTAATGCGTGGAGAAAGTCGCTGATTCGTGGTTGTGCTGGCCCTTGAACACTCACAATAACGATAAGATCAGTTGCCTCAAAGCCGACGAATGGGCCATGAATCGCTTGCTCTAATTCTAATCCCTCTGCCGTGACATACGCAGCTTCCTTTGCTTTTAACGCTCCCTCTGGTGCTATTGCCGCATTTGGACCAGCACCTACAAAAAAGACTCTGCGTTGTTGCGCCACAACATCTTGTGCCACATGCCTCAACGTCGCTTCATGTAGAAAGACCTGTTCTATAAATGTAGGTAGAAGTGCTAATCCTTGCTCAATCTGCTGGGCTACTTGCGTGTTTCCGCGCAATGCTGCAAGGCGTGCCGCTATCTGTGCAAGACGTGTGATGGTACCAGTAAAGCTTATCGAGTGGGCGGAAGAAACCTCTTGCCCGACCGTCTCTAGCACGATGTTTACGTCGCGCATCTGTGAACCTTTGCCCGTGATGCCAACGGTCAAAACGCCCGCTTGCTTTGCACGTTGTACCGCACCTATACCATGTACTTTACTACCACGATGACTGATTACAACCACACCATCGTCTGAACGCAATGGTCGTGGATACGTCACAAAGTCATAGGAACGAACTGCCCATGCATCAACTCCCGCGAGCCGAAACAAATACTCACCGATAAGTGCTGCATGATAACTTGTGCCAATTCCTGCCAGTAAAATACGTTTTCGCGTGTTCAACAGCCGTGCGGCCTCTGTCGGCCCATCCCAATCCACAAGTAACTCCCGTATAGCCTGTGGTTGAGCATGAATTGAGCGGTACAGTGCTGTGGTTTCTTGAGCCATAATTGAGTCCTTTCAAGATATGAACTATTTCACTCACGTCGAATGTAGGGGTCTCATTCTATGACATCCTGTGGGCAATCGAGAATGTTCGAGGATGTAGGTAGCATTGCATCAATTCCTCCAACAGAGTTCATTGCCCACAGGGTGTCATAGAATGAGACCCCTACAATTCATGTATTCCATTATTAGCATACTCCATATTCCTCACGATAGGTACCGCCAATTTTCCAATTAAACACAACATTTGTACATCCAAAAGGCTCACATACACAACGAAATGTTACCACAATAATTTTTTGAGCGTATATATCTATATTCGCAATACCTTTTTTATAGGCAGGAGCATACCAATCATGGCAGGAATAACACATTCATCTATCCAAAATTCTCAAAATGAGAAACCACTTGATGCACTAACATTTGAAGAGCGAGTCCAGCGTGGAGCAGAGAACGCCGTACATTGCATGGGTGTGACCTCACAAGATCGGGTCTTCATCATCACAGATTATGCACGCGAGAGTATCGCGCGTCGTGTCGCATCGGCGTCACTTGCCAAACACGCTGATGTCACGGTTCATTTTCTTGAACACTATGGCGAACGACCTTTGACCGTCTTTTCTGACGCATTGCGCAACGATCTTCTCCATGCGCGACCAACCGTCACCTACTATATTGCAACGGCGCAACCTGGAGAAATCTCTTTCCGCCTTCCCTTGCTACCTTTTCTGGTCACTGAACTCAAGGTGCGTCATGGACATATGATTGGCATTGATGAAGCACTGATGGCGGATGGCATGTGTGCCAATTATGACGAAGTATTTACGTTGACCAATACAATCTATGACCTTGTGCGCGATGCCCAGACTATTCACGTTACCTCTGAGAAGGGTAGCGATGTGACGGCGACCTTTCATAAAGATTGGAAATGGATTCCCTGTCACGGACGCTATCATGAACAAGGTAAATGGGGCAACTTGCCCGAAGGCGAGGTGTTTACCGCCCCGGCAACCGTTGATGGTGTCCTGGTGTGTGATGTACTGGGCGATTACTTTTCCGAGAAATACGGTGTGTTACAACATCCGTTGATCATCACTGTGAAAAATGGCTATGTAACAGAGGTCAGTAGCGAAGATAAAGCGATTGCCCAAGAGGTACATGACTATCTTTTCTCGGTGCCAAATGGCAATCGAGCAGGTGAATTTGCTATTGGCACGCTGACAAGTCTAAAGAAACTTGTCGGTAATCTACTGCAAGATGAGAAGATGCCCGGCCTACATATCGCCTTTGGTAATCCCTATCCACAATTTACTGGTGCCGATTGGGACGCGAAAATTCACGTTGACGTAATTCCAGCTCGTTGCACCATCGAAGTTGATGGACGCGTTATTATGCGGAACGGTGAGTTTACACTCTAAAAAGACGTATAGAAAGGGGCAGATACGTTGTCTAATGTCTGTCTGCCCTCTAGCTTGTACATGATGTGTAATTTCGGGGGAATTTGCGCGTCTACCTATTGAAACGTTGACACACTCTCATTTTCTCGACTACAATATAGGCAGTTCAGACGGGTATCAACGATGATAACTGTGTCCAGGCACTGCACCCGCTTTCTCTAAATACCTGTAGGGACCGATTCATCGTGTCCTTCTGGCAATCGAGACACCAAAAGAACGTAATGAATTGGTCCCTACAGAGAAAAGCTATATGGGGGGCTTTGATATGACCACGACCAGGGGACAACATCTTATCGGTACCGTACTGGGGTCCTGTGTGCTAGAACGACTCCTGGGCTACGGCGGTTCTAGCGCAGTCTTTTTGGGACAGCAGCATACACCTCATCGTAAGGTTGCTGTCAAGGTTTTTCTCCCACGCTCGACAATGGATATGCAGATGCGGCGTGACTTCTACCGCCGTTTTTTGCGTGAAGCCGAAGCCGCAAGTCAACTCAATCACCCGAACATCTTGCCAATTTATTCCTATGGTGAGCAAGATGGCTTGCCCTACATTGTCATGCCGTATATGGCTGGTGGTACGCTGTCCGAGTATATCGAGAAGCATGGTCCCCTTTCGCTCGAAGAAGCTCAATGGCACCTTGAGCAACTCGCTTCAGCTCTGGACTATGCTCATGAATACGGCTGTGTTCATTGTGACGTGAAACCTGCCAATATTCTCCTTGATGGTGCGCGTCGTATCATGCTTGCTGATTTTGGTATCGCTCGCCTCACTCCAAAAGTGCCAACAGAAGAACAAGAAACAGTAACAAAAAACAACGAATTATTGATGGGAACACCCGACTATATCTCGCCAGAGCAAGCACTTGGGCAAACACTCGATGGGCGTTCGGACATTTACTCGCTTGGCGTCACACTCTTTTACCTGCTCACAAAGCAACTTCCATTTCGGGCTGATACTACGCTTGCGCTTGCCCTCATGCACATTCACGAAGCTCCACCTTCACTTTGCATGGTACGCGCCGATATCTCCCCTGGGCTTGATCGTGTTGTGCGTAAAGCGTTAGCCAAAAACCCTGAACAACGCTTCCAAACCGCGGAAGCGTTTAGCACAGCGTTTACACAGGCGATAGAACACGCGCAAAGTAGTTCTGACAATCAAGAAGATGTAGAGGACCCATTCGGTCAACTCCCTATCACGCCCCTTCAAGCCAACGTACAGGTGAAACACGTTCCTGTAAAAACACGCACACGCTTTTTGACCTTTCCAAAAATAGCTCTCGTGGCTGCCTTGTTGCTCATTCTTGGAAGTGCCACTACCTCTATCTTCTATTTCACTCATCATGTACCTATTAAGGTATCGCAAACATCGCTTACTACTGGTATCGACAAGACGAATGGTGACACCTTGACAAATGATGCTGATTGGCCTCTTAGTAGCACCTTCTTTTTTGACAAGCAGCATCAATACTATCATGTCCTCAATAAATCTGTGCAGGCAGTCGCAATGGCTCTCTATAACGAGCATCAGTATAGTGACTTTCACCTTTCCGTCAACATGATGCTTGTACATAGTATGCCTACAGCCTCCGATTATTATGGAGTAGTGTTTCGCGCTTCGGCAGATCAATCGCATTACTATCTCTTTGAAATGATGTCGTCTGTAACGGGACAATACGTCTTCTGGCGCTACAACGGTAAATGGCAAAGTATTGCCTCTGGTTCTGTGTCTTCACTTTTAGTTGGACCAGGAAAAAATAATACATTGACCATAGATGCTCGTGACAACGCTTTTACCTTTGCCATCAACAAGAAACCTGTGAGTGCGCCCATTCGTGATACATCATCCGCCAAGCTTTTCACGGGCGAAGTTGGCCTCTATGTAGAGGATCAAGACTCCGAAGTTGCCTTTTCCCATCTCTACATCACTCCTCCAAAATAAAAGAAGACACAACGAAGCAGGTTTGGCGTCGCCAAATCTGCTTCGTTGTGTCTTCTTTTATTTTATAAAGGTAACGGTGCCGATGCTTGTGCTGGAAACAATGCTTTCAGCACAATTTCTGTATCCCCTTCTGCCCACACATCAGGAAACATCTGTCGTAGCTCATCTAAGCTACGGTGACAGAACAGCAATTGCAGAAACGTTAGTGCTGGACATCCTGCCCCCGCATTCGAGTCATACACAGGTACGTACCAATTCTCCGCCGTCACCAGCTTTCCATGTTCAAACACCAGGCGCAAACCACCTTTGTACAGGTCAATCTTGAGTTCTCCTGTATAGTCTGCGACCACAGAACGCTCCAATCTTCTCTCTAATACAGGTGCAATATGCTTGAGAAATGCTGGCACATCCCGTACCCGCACATACCACGCATACGGAGCCTCATAAAATGGAGCAAGATTTCCTAATGCATCATATACGGGATGAGTGCGACCTAAATTCAAAGAAATCTGATCTAGCTGAACTTGTTCTGTCACATCACGTATCGGTAGTTGCGAACCATACACGTGCAATCCTCGCAAGACTGAGGGCAATATCGCTCGTAAGTTTACCTGTGGTAACATATCCAACGAATACACTTCAAAATTGTTACCGGGTCGATACCGTTTTGATGAGACGAAAGCATAGCCATATACCTTCCCACTACCATCCACAATCATCTGCAAACGCGGAAATCTCTGACTCTTATCGCTAACCCGTTGTATTTCATAAAGCCAGTAACTATCAGGCACATCTGCTGTGACGACCCCAACCTTGCGACGATAACTGTAGATATGTTGAATTGTTGGCACATCTTCAGCAGTCGCGTCCCGTAATGTGTATGCTTCTGCCTCGCCCTCCTTTGCCTTTGGAATCTGTGAAGTGTAGACGACACGTTTCCCACCGAGGTCAAGCACGTACTCATAACCAAACTGCCGATAGAAGTGGTTTATGCCTGTGATGGCCTGTACCATATCATTCCGAGACTCGCTACGTGCATGGACCATCTCGAACAATGCGCGTATCAAGCCCTTATTTCTATAGTTCGGGTCTGTTGCCACGATTTCCGGTTGACCCATAGTAAACGGAATACCCTCATACTCCCAGTGATTTTGCCACAGGCAGGTACACGCCACAATCGGGTTGCCCTCTTTACGCGTATCCTCTATCACGCCATAATCACCGGAACCCATTAACGGATTCTTGCCGCTCATAAGTTCATGGACTTCGGTCGTCATCCCCTCATTTGGTGGATCACTCTCCTTGTCTCGAAATACTAGTCCGACCAACTGTGCGATCTTTGCTGTATCTGCCGCCGTTGACCAGCGTAAGACAAGGCCATTGCCCATATCCCGACGATAGGTCGCTGTAGCAGCTTCATGTGTATGCGTTTTTACCATGACTCTCTTTCTCTCATTTCTTTGTATCAACTCGGTTCCTACCAGTCCATCAAGCGGGACGTGATGAGTTGTCGTAGGGACCACGTTTACGGCGTCCACGGACGATTTATCGTCTATACTTTCTTTCAAAGATACAATGTATATCAAGCGTCTCGCGCAATGAATTGCGCCGTGGACGCCGTAAACGTGATCCCAACGACACCGCACCGTATGATGATTGACAGACTAGTAGGGACCGATTTATCACGTCCTTTTGGCATTACGATAATCGACAAGGACGTGATAAATCGGTCCCTACATGTATTCCTTTTTGTGAAGAACTCTACTATTGAAAGCGTTCCCTTGCGATTTCCCTGATTTCGACTCCAGTTTGTAGCTCTGCTTTAAGTAAGCTATTTCTATAGTGCCACTGTTGCCCGATCAACCACACACAGCCGACGAGCGGCAAGAGACCAATAATCCAGCCTAACCATGCAGGCATTGCGTTTGGCGCAGTCACTGTCACATCAAAGGTTGCTGAACCACGACCTCGTGGCCCGTTCAAATCCACAATGATGTTCCACGCCCCGCGTACAACAAGATGCAACGTGCCTGTTAGCATATGCGTACTCCCATTGTCTTGAGTAAGGGGAGTATGTACAGGTATCGCATCTGTCCCAAAAACAGGTTGAGCAATAAGTGTCCCTGCTAGTGATTGAGCCTCATGGTTCCTGATTGTAAGCGTAAAATCCTGATCTACTATTGGGGGATCAGCGGAAAGACCAACGACAATCGTGTAGGGACCCGCGGTCAGCGTCTCGCTCCGAGCAGGTTTGCCACTTGCTAATGCTGTTGCAGACATACTCAAGAAAAACAGCACTCCACAGAGTAGTAGGATCGTATGAAATGGTCGCATACCGCACGCTACTTTCTATTAAAATGCCAGATATCCCCAAGCACGGAGCCTACTGTGCTGGTGAATATCCCTAGCAGGAACACAAGAGGGAGTGCGAATAGCATTTCAGGCCAACTGACGGTTAATATTCTGACACTATCTGGATGAAGTTTTATGAAAGGGAAAAGCTGTAATACTTGTACAAGTATCACGGGTATCACGGTTGTAAGTACTGCCAGAATGCCACTCATTACCAGAATATATCGTCGTCCCATACTTTGAGACTCATCATGCTGTTTATAATAGTGGAGGGATATGCCGTCTACGAGTAACGCGCACCCAAGGAAAAGCAGGGGCAAGAATGCCAGCGTGACATTAAATGATGGTGTACGCGTTACAAAGCGGAAGGCGAGGTGGAGCCTTCCAACGGTATACAGGAGTGCCCATGGCACAAAGCTTTGCGTCACAAGTGCAAGCAGCCAGACAAGCAAGGCCATAAGGGTCGCTGCTCCGGGCTTACGTGTAGATTGCACGGCTCCGACAAGGCAAAAGCCAGCAACCGCGACAAGTGGTAGTGCGTAGATTGGAAGTTGCCATGTGCCAATAGCAACAGCAGCGAACGCTGTCAACGACAATTGGGTGATGCCTACAAACGCGGAGAGCAATAGCAGTAAACCCCATTCGGGTCCATTAAGGAAGAAGGCAGGCTTGCCTCCCTTTTGTCGCTCAATCCGCGCCTCCGATGCAAATGCATAAATGCCTCCAAGTCCCATTACAACGCCGCCAAGTGTTCCCATGATGTGAAATGGAGACCAGAGCGTGACATCAATGCCATACAACTGATGCCAGTAATTATCAAATGGCGCCGCTAGCAAGTCATTCAACGCACCAAAGCCGAGAATAGCAAAGCCTAGTGGACCATGAAAATAGCCGAAAACGCGTACTGTAGAAGTGTCATCTACACCAGCTTTGCCTTTGTAGTAACGCACTGTATCCAGCAGTATGACCAGCAACGCAATCAGCCCTGTGAAGCCAACGCCTGTGTACAGCATGATGTGCGGTGGAATCCAGAATTGATCACGTCCAATTAAATCATGCCATTCTCTGTCCCATGCGAGACCTAACTCCGCCTGCATGAGAAAGTAGAGCATAAACCATGCGGAAACCTGACGTAATCTGCGCTCACCAACATCGGCCCGTGGAACAGAAGCCGACAAACGCTGTTTAGAAAGAATTGATTGAGCCATGTAACTTCTCCTGTATCATCGGAAGTCATCAAGAATCCGGTACTCTACGAGTGGTACCAACCAGATACACACTCTCTCGTGACAGAACGCGAAGTAAAAACATCAATCACATCTTCTACGAACAGAAAAGGCTTTGGGTAGCGTATAATTCGGGTTAATTTCCTGTTGCTATCATTTCCTTTTTCTGATACCATAAACACTATGGTAACGCAAGAAAATCCTTCAAAAGGCTGGGACATTATCGGACATGCTCATGCCATCGACATTTTGCGCCGCACTCTAGCCGCGCAACAAGTTCGCCATGCCTATCTGTTCACAGGTCCGCCGCACATTGGGAAATCGTTGTTAGCGCATCGTTTCGCCCAGACGCTGCTTTGCACGGGCGGTCCAAATCCTGCTATCGCTCCCCAGGAACCATGTAATACCTGCCTCTCCTGTCGTAAAGTGTTGCACGGCAACCATCCTGATGTCCATGTCATTTCTAAACCTACCGATAAACAATTTATCCTGATAGAGCAGATACGCGTTCTACAAAGCGACTCAGCACGTCGCACGCTTGAAGGTAGACGTAACATCTTTATCATCGAAAACGCGCATGAAATGAATGTACAGGCCGCGAACTGTCTTTTGAAAACACTCGAAGAGCCAGAGCCAGATGTCGTGCTACTCCTCACTGTGCCTGATGCTGGCCTCCTGTTACCCACAATCCTTTCTCGTATACAACTTATCACGATGCAACTACTCACTTCAATGCAAATCAAAAATGCGCTGATACATGACTGGGAGACCGAGCCAAAAGAAGCCGATCTAATTGCAGCCTTAGCTGCCGGACGTATGGGCTGGGCCGTGCAAGCGGTTGAAGATGAAGACCTGTTGACACAACGTAAAGCGCAACTGGACCTGCTCACAAAACTACCCTCAGCGAGTCGTGTTCAACGCTTTGATCTCGTGCAACGTATCAGTGGTGATAGCGACAAGGTGCAATCCCTGCTAGAGTTGTGGTTACTTTGGTGGCGTGATATGGTATTAGCAGCGAATACCTGTCTCGATTTGACCGTTAACGTAGACATGCGGCCCCTGTTAAAAACGCAAGCCGCGAAACTTGGTACCGCAGAAGCCGAGCGTATGATACGGGCTATTTTGCGCACGATGGAAGCCATCGACCAAAATGTCAATCCCCGTGTCGCCCTCGAAGTCCTGATGCTAGACGTACCAACAATCAAAGCGTAATTCTCTCAAAGAGGAGCGTCACATGCGAACAAACTTCCACCATTTGCTCATCCATGTAGAAGAAGGCGTGATTACCATCACCATGAACCGACCAGAGGTCTTGAACTCGTTTAACGATCTCATGCTGGAAGAACTCACCGAAGCCGTTGAAGCCGTTGCCAGTGATGACACGATTCGTTGTATCGTACTTACAGGTGCAGGGCGAGCATTTGGTGCAGGTCAGGACCTTTCAGGCTTTCCATCTGTTCCTGACAATGGCGAGGCTGTCAAGGTCAGCGAACACCTGAAGAAGTATCATCGACTGGTGAAGAGTATGCGTGCCATGCCCAAACCTATTGTCGGTGCTATTCGTGGTGTTGCCGCCGGCATTTCGTGTAACATTGCCCTCGCGTGCGACCTGCGTATCGCCGCCGATAATGCACGTTTTATCGAAGCCTTTGCGCGTATCGGCCTTGTCCCTGATGGTGGTGGTGCCTATTTTCTCCCACGTCTCGTAGGGTTAGGCAAAGCAATGGAGATGTGTCTGCTCGCCGATGAAGTCAGTGGGCCAGAAGCGGAACGACTCGGACTCGTCACAAAGTGTGTACCTGTAGAAGAATTTCCTGGTGCCGTAGCTGCCTTCGCGAAACGCCTTGCAAATGGCCCAACGCATGGCTATGGCCTGATTAAAGAACTCCTCTACAAATCAATGGAGACCGACTTACAAGCCTCCTTCGACCTTGAAGGACAACTGCAAGACGAAGCCTTTACAACCGCCGACCACAAAGAAGGTGTCACCGCCTTTTTGCAAAAGCGACCTGCGAAATACATAGGAAAATAGAAGTTGTGTGTCGTGGCTGGCAATCGAAGATTGCCAGCCACGACACACAACTTCTATCTAAAAAATACATATGCGTATTGACAATCTTTCTCATAACAATGCACAGACGCAGGGCAAACGGCGTCGCGTATGGTTGCGCGAACATGCGCCACAACACCTTGAAGCTTGTACCGCCCTCACGCTTCATGCCCTCCATCAACGCGAGTATAGCGCGGCACAAAACGCGCTTGTGCTTGGTGCTGGTGCCTGTACTGAAGTCCCACTCGACGGGTTGCTTCGTGCCTCAGACGAGGTGGTACTCGCAGACCTCGATATTGCCGCACTTCGTTCCGCGAGTGATGAAATCACGAACGCAACGTTGAATAAGCGTTTGCGTCTCTTGCAATGCGATATCAGCAGTAGCAACGGCGAACCAAAACGTGGCATCAGTGCGGCCCTCACACGTCTTCTCAACAAACAGAATTGGGAACAACTTGTCTCAGAGGGACCGCAAGCCGTCTTTGATGCCGCCGCGCTTTGTCTTGAACAATGCCCCATACCAGACCCACCGCAGATACACACACTTGCTCCTGGCTCCTTTGGCCTTGTCGTCAGTTCGCTTGTTGTCTCTCAACTATTCAGTTACCCTCTGCTTGACGTACTCGACACCATTAAGCACGTTGCACCGAAATTGCTCGGTGAACAAGAGCGTCACCGTCGCTATCAAGATGCCGCACAAGCCTTTCGCACCCGTATCATCAACGCCCACCTGCACCTCATGCGGAACCTGCTCGACATTGGTGGATGTGCCGTCCTGCTCAGTGACATACGCGGCTTCGTATTCAACGTTCACGGCACCGACCACGACGCCACGCATCGTCGCGCCCTACCACTTGTGCCACGCGCTTTCCCCGATCTCGTGCGCAACACCTTCGACATCGTAGAGGAGCAACACTGGGAATGGATCACGGATCTCCCCGAAAACGAACGTCCCGGTCGTGGGTATGAGGTGAGTGGCTATGTGCTGAAAAAGTAGTTCTTTACGAAGCTACAGGTGGTTCTTCTTGCAACTCTCTGGCAATCATCGTTTTCTTCGACAGGAAAAATGGTCGCAGTGCAAGATAGAGAATAATGCTTACGACCGCGCCAAGCAGGTATCCCAGACTAGTATTCGCAAAAATAGGACTACTCTTCGCCAGAGGGCCAGTGAAGAACGCGGATGAGGTAAAGAGTAGACCGACCACCACACCTACCACCCACGCGATACAGGCGGGAATGTTGAAGCCTCCTGTATAGTAATAGGCACTCTCGGAACCTATCATATTCAGGCTTTTTGTGTCATAGCTGCGACGCCAGATCATATCAACCAGGAAGATTGCGGCCCAGACTGTCAAGGCAGCGGCTAGTAGCAGCAGAAAGCTGGTGAGTGCGCCCTGGAAATCATTGCGAATGAGCAAAACATAGATCGCGCCAATTACCATCAGGACACCATCAATGAGCACCGCGTACTGGCGTTTGACACGAACACCCATCGCAAGCAGGTTCAGGCCGGAGGAGTAGATATCGAGTGCAGCACCGGCCAGCAAACCACCAATGGCCGTCAACAGATAGGGAACAGCCAGCCAGGACGGTAGTGCCTCCCGAATCGGCGTAAGTGGATCGCTTGCCGTCAATGTGTTGGTCTTGAACGAAGCCAGCAGCACGCCCACTATCATTAACACATACAGTGGCAACGTTCCACCAACGACTGTCCAAAATGTGATTGCTCGCCCGGAACTCCTCTGCGGCAGGTAGCGTGCATAATCCGCACCGGAGTTAATCCAGCCAATTCCCGTCGCCGCCATGATAATCACAAAAGCGGTTACTACACCTGTATCCCATGGACCGGGCGGCTGGCTTAGCAGCTTACTCCAATTAGTCTGTGGAATAATGAACGCAATAATGACAAGCGTCAGAATGCCGAATACCCAGGTTGCGCCACGCTGCAACCAGACCAGTGTAGCGTGCCCCCAGTAACCGCAAACTACTACTGCTGCTGCCAGCACAACAATGCCGATTAGCGTCCAGACAAGGTTCGCCTGGATACCGAACACCTGTAAAAGCTCCAGCAACGCGCCCGTGGAGGCAATCACTAAAATAGTTTCCCAACCAACCAGACTAATCCAACTCACCAGTGTCGGCCCAAAGTTGCCGCGCGTCCCGAAAACAGCACGAGAAAGGATCAGCATTGGCGCACCGCCCCACACACCAGGAATGCTCAGCAGACCGACGAAAAGAAAGGAAAGTGCCGTTGCGATCAGCCCGATTGCCAAACTTTGCCACAAGTTCAGACCACTCCCTGTCAAATAGCCCGCCCCGTAAACGACTCCCAGAATGCCAACATTACTGGCAAACCAAACCCAAAATAGCTCAAGCGGTTTTCCATGGCGTTGCCCCTGGTCAATAGGATTGATGCCATTCATCTCAACAGACCCAACGCGATCACTCTCAGGTTGTCGTACTGTACTACTCATGCATCACCTTTCCCTCATTTATGCGTAAACGTACTTATAGACTAACAACAAAAGAAGATGGTCCACAATTCCTACGAAGCTGTATAGTTTATGCCTTACAGTTTCCTACGTGTCTATTGCACTACTTTGTGATGTATTCTGCCAAAAATTCGTACTTTCAATAGTATTGTACCAAATTTTGTTGGATGATTTTTCGTAAGGGTACTATTCTTCAAGACAATCAAGTTAGTTTGTTTACCGACGGAGTGTCGTTGGTCAGTGTGAGCAGTGACCAGACGGCTACCCTCTCAAATGGATCAATTGCATTTAAGAGTGCTCTACTCATCTTACGCATCAGCAGCTTGCGTATTTTGACTCTTTAATCGTATATTTGCTCTCTTTTATGCACTCAATAACGCTTTTGTTACTGCCATGCCTGTCACTACATGGTCTGAGGCACGCGATACAAAGAGCCCAACGATGCCCTCTTGCGTTCCACCCTGAAAGCTAAGTGTATAAGAGACTGATGTAGAAAATGCTACATTTCCAGTATTGTTTGCGCCCCATGCTTGACTTTCGCCACTCTGACTATATAGGTGATCCAGCACTTGAATCGTTCCAATTATTCCCTTACCACCATGTCCAGCAACCCTTATCGGGCTTGTGAACGCTTGTTCGTTTTGAGGAATTGTGAGCATAAAAGGCTCTGTTTGCGCGTCAACGACCTCCCACAAACCGCCATTCGCATTGTATTCCAAACGATCCAGCTTAATCGTAATCAGGCTGGACGAAGCCTGTTTTACCTGTACAACGGCATGAATATCGTGAACACCCCCTCCGCTAACTACAGTGACAGGCGTGTCAGAGGGCCATTTCAGCAGCTTTTCGCAAAAGTGCTGAGTCGTGGTTATTGCGGACAACCGCCATTGCTGAAATCCTTGTGCATTGTTCACTTGCGATTGCTCAAACTCGGCTTGGTAGCGTGTTATGTCAGGAAAAATACCTGAAAAAGGCACTTGTACCAATGCCCCGGCAGCGTTAGACCATTTATATTCACGACTCAAATCAGCCGTCCACTGGTTTGTCAGACCTTTATTATAGCGCGAGTTCCGGTCCTCTTGTGCAGTGAGCAATGTATTATAGTTGCTAATCTTTGCGTCCCCATGTAACAATCCCTTCAAGGTAAAGATGCTCATCGAGTGCGTAGGAACACTAGTACTGTACACAACAATATCAAGCACCGCATCACTCCCTGTATGCCGCACCATGACGACCGCTTGCAGTGTCGGTATCCCTAATAGATTGCCACAGATTACATGCTCTATCCGTTGATCGGCAGCAAGTGGTACAACATTCTTCCACGCATCAGGACTGTTCGCCGAAGTAGGACATGCCTGTGTTCCCATACGTATTACTGATGGTGTGGATGTTAGCGTCACCTTGCTCCGTGATACAGGTTTTCCTATAGTATTCCCGAAGAATGAACAGCCTGTACTACAAAGCAGGCAAAGGAAAAGCGTGAGAAAAAGCTGTATTTTTCGCGCACGAAACACTGAGAAAAACAAAATTCGCATCGAGAAAGTCCTTCACAAAAGTAATGCATAAACACTTCATGCCGCAAAGAGGCAGTACAGATGTTCATCGTATTTTAACAGATACGAACACTTAAAACTGATTGAATATTCATAATAAATATGATATGCTTGCTATGTCAATCTCCTACGCCTGACGCCGTTCGTCATTGTACACCGATTCCTTGATAGTGTCTTCTTATTATGTTGACCGTAGGTACATAGTAGTACCGGGAGGATTTCGATGCTCAGTAGTCCCCACAGGAGTTTTTTTTGACCGCAACCTCGAACACTACCCCGCCAACTCGCAACGTATCTGGTATTTAACCTTGTCCGTCGCCGCAACCATTGTCCTGTATTACGAATTGTATGTACTGCCATCCGTTGCCCCGCTCGTCCTAACTACCTTCCACATCACGTTCATCAACTACGTTTTTTTAACACTTGGCTCCAATCTACTTGGCGCACTATCCTCGATTATTGGAAGCCTTTCAGACCGCATCGGACGTGCCAATCTCGTCGTCTATCGTTGGCTGGATGGCTGGCTATACGGAAACCATTGAGGACATCAACCCTGCGCTTGTCGCAACGGGAATCTCCGTGTGGGGCTTTCTCATTCGTGTCGTTGTGGTTGTCTCAACGCTTGCATTCAGCCGTGTTGTTGTAAACACACAAGATACTGGGCAGTGGGCGACATGGTGGTGGGTCTGCATCGCAGGTGTCATCGTGTTTCTGCCAACCGCGTTTCTTGCCAGTGGTTACTGGCGTCCTGCTCAAGCACGCGCAGCCGTACAAGCCAAACTACAATCCGAAGGACTTAGTGTTGAGTCAGGGGTTGGACCTGCATAGCTATTATGTAAGATGCATGTGGTAAAAGATGTAGCGAGGTTGCCTGTTCAGGCAACCTCGCTACATCTTTTACCACATGCATCTTTTAATAAATACAACAAATTGACTTTAACCCCCGTTTTTTGTACACTGAACAAAGCTCGACTGAGATGTACATTGAAGACTCTATTGTAAGAGGGGAAACACCTGATGGCACAATCAGAGGTGCAAACTACTGTATCGGATTCATTGGATGTAAAGCAGGAAGTGCGCCTCGCTAAGGGCGAACGGCGTTTACGACGTGTCGCTGCATGGACGATGCTCTTCTTTCTCCTACAGGGTGAGCTAGGAGCAATTTGGGATAGAGAATGGCATTTCTATGTTGGGCGCGATTGGTTCTGGACACCACCTCATACCCTCATATATTCGTGTGTGTCAGGCGCAGGACTGATCGCGTTTGCTGTTGTGCTGATAGACACCGTGCGCTACTACAGGCGTAGACCGGGTGTTGATGATACCTCTACTATCTCGGTTTTGAAGATTTTTCATGCTCCCAGTGGCTTTGTCCTGGCAGGATTTGGTGCGCTTGGCACCCTCATCGCGGCACCGCTTGACAACTACTGGCATGAAATGTATGGGATTGATATCGCGTTGTGGGCACCTTTTCACCTGATGGGCATTACTGGTGCGTTAATTGCTATAGTGGGCATGGTCTATGTCTTTGCCTCCGAAGCGGCGTATGAACGCGAGCGGACCATCATATATCGCTTTCTAGGGTTAAGTTTGCTGGAATGGGGAACGATCTTTATCCTGGCTGGCTTGATGAATTTTATCTTAATTGGCTTTCTTCAATTTCCCATAGCCATATTTGGTTTGTTAGTTATTCCCACATATATGCTACCTTTCGTGATATGTGGCGCACTCATGCTGATTGCCTCGGTTCGCTTTACGCATCTACCAGGGGCAGCTTTGCTTACGACCCTTCTTTTGCTGGTACACACAATAGTCGAGGAGCTTTTTGTTCCGTGGGCTATTCGTACAGGTGTGGCATGGGAGGGTTTATCATACCGTGTGCCACAGATACCCTATTTTAGAATCTCTGATGCTGTGTTTCCGGTGACTCTTCTGCTCCCTGCATTGCTCGTAGATGGCGTGGCACTCTGGCGAATCAGGCACGGTCGTTCACTCAATGGCACAACAAAGGGTAATTGGTTATTGGGGCTTCTGATTACACTGCCATCATTGCTGATTGCCCCCTGTATCCTCATGGGGTCGTGGAATTTGTCGCGCGTCTTCCTGGAAGAACCGGGCGTCACGATTTTACCAGACACCATGCTGCAAGTTGCCCTCATTGCGGTGCCAGTCATACTTGTATCTGGTATCCTGGGCGCACTTGGTGGGGAAAATTTTGGTGATGTGTGGTACTTCAATAAACAGTGAGCATCGTTTCCCACGAGGAGGAACAACTTTTATGAACGCGGTAGGACGATTGCTCACGCGGACGTGCTACATGCTCGCTATCACATTATCCGTTATCATCCTGACTTCGGGGGTGGCACAGGCGAGTAATGGGCCAGCGTTCACCCGAACATTGGCTGTAGGTTCCTACATTATACAGGTCAATCTTTATCAGTACCCTCCGACAACTGATCAGGCAGTGAATGTCACTGTTGTGCCTCAAGACAGCACATTACGACTCTCCGGGCAACTCAATATGTTACCTGGACTCGGAACTGATGCTGTACCCTTACATTCGCAGTTGTCGCCCTTGAACGCAACGAGCACGCTGACTGGTAGTATTCGGATGCCTGTGCGTGGTGCATGGCAGATTGGTGTCCAACTGAACGGACCACAAGGCACGGGCGAGGCAACCTTTCCCATTGTGGTATCCGCGCCAGGAGCCATGCCTATCTGGTTAGGTTGGCTCATTGGCTCGTTACCACTTCTATGCCTTGTATGGCTCATCTGGAATCAGCAACGCTACCGTCGGAAACTACTTGTACTACACGCTCACTAACCGCGCATCACATTATCCTTTGACATCCCTACGCTTCAGCATATACGCGGTCACTCCTATCAGTAGGAGGATGGATAGGACGATTGCTAACCACGTTATCAATAGATAATGCAGGTTATGCTGATAGGTGTTGCATGAATCGCATGTGCCAAAGACCTTATCTCCATTACCGATTAAATCCATTGAAGAACCCAACGCTGCCATGCCCCAACGGAGCGAAAAGAGCGCACCGAAGACCTGCATTGGAATATTCTTCAATGGGAACATACTACCTGAAAAGATAATCTGTGGCAGGAGGAGTAACGGGATGAAACTCATTGCCTGATCGTTATTGCGCACAAGTGCCGAGATAGCCAGGCCAACCATGACACCTGAGATCGACACAAGGGCTATTGTGATATACGTTTCCCATACCTCCGATGTGAATATTCCCTGGTAAAAGTGCGCTGCTAGCCCCATAATCCCCAACAAGACCACGCATTGTATGAGGCAGAGTCCCCCCAGTATTGTGATCTTGGAAAGCAGATAGGGAAAGATTCTGAGATTGACGGTCCGTTCTCGCTCATAGATAAATATCTCTTTGATGATTTCGCGCGACGCATTGATGCAACCAAACATTATGGCGGCAAAGGACAGGATGAAAAGAAATCTCTGAGCATCTCCTTGATTGGCAAGCGAAATAGGAGCCTTGAAGATCGTTGTTTCGTGTAATGTGTTGACCAGGATAAAGAGAATGACACCTATGATAGGAGCCTGTAGTAGCAAGATGGCGAGATTCCCTTTATCATTCCAGAGCAACTCAAGGTAACGCTGACACAGAATGGTGAACTGTGTAAATGGATTGCGACGTGCTGACGATTTTGTCACATTTTGTTCATTTACCTGACTAGGCAAGGGTACTTGTCCGTTACGAGTAGACCTTGAATCTCGCTGCATCAATGGTCCTGCGATATATTTTTGATAGGCATCAGATTTTCTGAAGCGTTCCTCGGCCTCCTGCGGAATAGTTGGTTGCTCATCAGTTGGTTCCAGGCTATTGTATATTTCGGCAAAATCGGGTTGCTTGAAGTAGGCTTTGGCCTCCTCTGGTGGTCCGAAATAAGCGAGACGCCCACCTTGCGCCAGAAAGCAGACGGTATCACAAACATTAATGTTACTCGTCGCGTGCGTGACAAGGAGAATCGTATGCCCTTTATCGGCGAGTTTGCGTAGGAGGAGCATCATCTTACGATCCAGCCCTGGATCGAGTCCAGATGTTGGTTCATCCAGGAAAAAGACGCTGGGGTTAGCTAGCAATTCAAGCGCAATTGAGATGCGCTTACGCTGTCCACCGGAGAGTTTTTTAATGAGGAGAGAGCGGCGATGCTTCATCTCCACATCCTCCAACACCTCATCAATCCGCTGCTCGATCTGTTCCTTCGTAAAATCGGCTGGAAGGCGTAGTTTGGCAGCATAGTAGAGGGCGCGTTCCACCGTGAGATCGCGGTGAATGATATCTTCCTGTGGAACATACCCAAGCTGTGACCTGAACGAGGAGAGATGGCGATAATAGTCCAGCCCATTATAGAAAACCGACCCCTCTTGCGCAGGTCGCAATCCACTTAACGCATCCAAAAGTGTTGATTTCCCTGTACCAGAGCCTCCTACGAGGGCAACGAAAGAGCGTGGTGGGATGTTCAGCGAAATAGAGTTGAGCAAAATAGTTTGATTATTGCCAACTTTCCTGAGATCAACTGCGTTAATACCAATACTTTCGCTTTCATCGTATTGCCTGAGTTCACTGCCAGTATAAATAAGTCTAAATGGACCAATACGGATTTCATCGTTGAGCTTGAGCAATACACTGGTACTGCTTATGCCGTTCACATACGTCAGGTTACTACTGTTCAAATCGCTGAGGCGATGCGTTTCCCCTTCTGGCACAAGACGAGCATGATGGGCCGAGACCAGAGGATGATTTAAGATGATCTCGTTGTCTTGCAATCGTCCAATGCTCATCGGTGTCATATGTAGTGGGATTGGTTGAATACTGGGAAGAATGACCTGTGGCCCTTTGCCGCCATCATTGTAGGTTAAGGTAATAAGCGTGCCGTTGTTATCTTCGATGCGAAATATATCTCCTCGTATCAATGGCTTCCGAAAAGATTTGTTCCCGCGGATTTTGTTGCCCTGATAGAGGAGACCATTGTGTGTGTTTTTCTGATTGGGGGGTGGATGGATAAGCACCCACTGGTTGTTCTGACGCACTATTTGTAGATGATAATCGGAGACGATGGGAGCATCAATCACGATATCGTTGCTCTTATCGCGTCCAATGTTGATGCTTTCTTTCGCCAACGGATACTTCTTATGCTTACCTGTAGTATTGTCAAGAACTTCAAGCGAAGGAATGCCCATTTCCGAGAATGACGCGACTTCCGTCCGAGTCGCAAACGCCGATGGTTCTGGTTCCGATAATATCTGTATAGCTTCTTTAAGAGAGGAAGATGCAAGTGAACTTCCGAGGTCCGACGGACTAGTGTTAAATTGTGTCTGCGCAAGTGCGTCATTGTCGAGCGTAAAAGTGAAGAGGAATGAGGTATCGCCTCCCAGGTCAACCGTGACTATCGTTCTGAATGATGCTTTGCTGTATACGTTTTTTATCAACAAACACCGCGCTAGATTGAGAGAGATTTTCAATGCTCCATGTATCATTCTTCCGTAGAAGTCGGGCATGATACCTTGAAACTTTGAGGTCGGGGATGAAAATATCATTGCTGACATGCCGTCCGATAGTCGTGATTGGTTTATCAATTGGAAACGTCTGACCTGTGAGGGGACCTTTAAGAAATATAATAAAGGCCGTATCGGGGGTTTTGTTGTCTTTATTCATCCCATATCCTTTGAGATAAGAAATTACCGTTGCTAACTTTTTTAAGGTCTGCAAAGAAGTATATCATATGGAGAGCTTTTCAGGCTCCCCATCTATACTGTTTTTTTCATTTTCTAGCACATCTTGCTTAAAGAATGGAAGCACAACTTCGACCACGCTATGTGGGACCAGGATTGGCGCACTATGATTTGCAAAAATAATGATGTCGTTTGGGCGTAAACGAGGGGGACGTGCTATAATAGCATCTTGTTGTCCCCAAATGAAGAGCGTAGGTATTGTTGGGGACGTAGGCAACGTAAACGGAGCGCGTCCAGTGCCAGGAAGTTCAAAAAGCGTGCGTTTGAGTATCTGCTGCGGTTGCATGATAATCTCATTCATCCATTCGTAAGCAGAATCATGATTGCGCAGGTTGAATCCGAAGCCGAACAACATCCCGAAGAGCGGCCAGCCGGATAGAAACCAGTTTGCCACTCTTGAATGTTTCGAGTCGATCCACCGCTCGATCTGCACCGCTATATGCCAGGATTTACGTATATAGGCAGGACAGAGAAAAATCGCTTGTGACACACATTGTGGATAACATTGCATATATGCTTCACAGGCACGCGTACCCGTTGAGTAGGCCAGGATCGCCCATCGCTCGATCTGCAAGGCAATACGTAGTTCTTCCAATGCCTCTGCACATGCCAGGTAGTACGACTTTTCCGGTGCTATCTCCTGGGCAGTACCCATGCCAGGAAGCTCTACGAGAATCAATTGAAAATGAGGGACGAGTAACGGAATGAGTTTGTTCCATGTGGTATAGGTAACGCCCCATCCATGAATAAGCAGTAAGGGATTGCCGCTCCCTTTCAGTTGGTATGACAACATAATACTAATTGACGGCCTTCTTAGAACAGATTTTTAAATATCCTCAACCAGCGTATCTGATATGATTATATTTAGATGTGCTTTATCATATCATACACATCTCAAAATCGCTACAAGAAAGAACACTATGCAACGTCCTAAGAATATTTTGATTCTCACTTCAAAAACAGGCGGCGGTCACATGAGTTTAGCTGAAGCTCTTCAAGACTTGCTGATGGAGGATGCACGAGTAAGAGGTGAGGGAAGTGGGCAACATACAACGCTACCTACCATCACTATTGTCGATCCGCAATCGTGCCTGTTTCATGAGCATTATCGCCTTGTGAGCCGCTATGCGCTCTGGCTATGGGCCACAGAGTTCCAGTTCTTGAATACTACAGGACGAGCACTACTAGCTCATCGTATTTTCACTGCTTTAGTATATCGTCAACTTCAAGACTTACTCGATAACGTGCAACCCGACCTCATTATCACCACTTATCCGTTTCTCACCTATGAAGTCATGCGTGTGTTAGAGAAACGCTCTTCTTCTGTACCACTCGTCTCACTTTTCTCCGATGCCAACGGTGTTCACGCTACGTGGCTCACCGAACGTGGCGCAACTGCTACCCTTGCTACTACGCGTGAAACATACGAACAGGCACTTTCCGTTGGCTTTGTTCCTGAACGTCTACATCTCGTTGGCTGGCCTGTACGCGCTCAATTCGCCCACTCCTCTCAATCAAGTAGCGAGATGCGCCGTGAAATCCTTACTCAGCTTCATCTTGTCCCTGACCGCTTCACACTCTTCTTACAAGGTGGGAGTGAAGGGGCGGCCCGTGTTGCTCGCACGATAGAAAATATCCAGGCTGTGAGCGGTCTCACAGGCAAGATGCAGATAATCCTGGCAGTAGGGACTAATCGTGTCTTGCGCGAACGCTACAAAAAAGGTGCATACAATCTCGCCGTCTTACCTTATACAAAAGAGATTGCGCCATTCATGGCGGCCTCTGATGTTATCATGGGCAAGGCCGGCCCTAATATGCTGTTCGAGTCGATTATGCTGGACAAACCCTTTGTCGCAACGGCGTATATTCCTGGTCAAGAACACGCAAACCTTGCGTTTATCCAACGGCACGGCCTTGGTTGGGTGGCATTACATCCACAAAAGCAACAGGCTCTGCTCACGTCTCTCGTTCGTGATCCCGACCAGCTTCATGCCATGTCTACCACTATCAACGCCTACCGTTCATGGAATGCCGAGGCTACCATGCGTATTGTCCCACTTCTCCGCTCACTCCTCGCTAGCTCATTGTAATGATACAATAGCAATACGTCGAAAAAAATGTTGGTGAGAGATGCGATGCGGATTTTGTTTGTGACTGACCAATATCTTCCCATGGTTGGTGGTGTACCGATGGTTGTCCATCGGTTGGCAACAAGCCTTGCGGCACGTGGACATTCTGTATGGGTCATTGCTCCCTCCGCAACCGCGCACAGTAGTCACACTGTGGAGCAGGAGGTACATGTGTATCGTTTGGCCTCATTTGAGTGGCCTATGTATGAAGGACAGCGTATCCCCCTTTGGCCCTTCACAATGATGCACACATTGCTCACTACACTCGATCCTGATATTATCCATATTCATTCACCAATTGTACTGGGAACACTTGCATCACTCCTGGGACGGCGTTTACATAAGCCAATTATCGCCACAAATCACTACCTGTCCGTCAACACGCTTCCAGCACTTGCCTCCGTTCCACTCGTTGGCAAGGGTATCCGTGTCTTCACTCATGCCTATCTTTCAGGTCTTTACAGCCGTTGTACGTTCATCACGTCACCGACATTGACAGGACTCAATCTCTTACACGCGCAAGGGTTGCAAAAACCCAGCGCAGTTATCTCAAACGGCATCAATCTACGCCAATTCTCGCCGGGGCCATCCGATACATCCTTACGGAAACGTCTGCAACTGCCACAGGAACAACCACTGGTATTACACGTGAACCGCCTGAGCAGTGAGAAGCGTGTAGAGGTCTTGCTACGTGCAATTCCGCACATACAGAGCAATGCTCATTTCGTCCTGGCTGGAACGGGACCAGACGACAGGCGTCTTGGCAAACTCGCGGTCCAACTTGGCATTGACCATCGTGTAAGCTTTATAGGATATGTACAGGATGAAAACCTGCTTGCTCTACGACGTGAAGCGGTGCTTTTTGTCATTCCTTCTGAAGCTGAACTACAAAGCCTCTCTACCATGGAGGCTATGGCTTGCGGCTTACCAGTGATTGCGGCGAATGCGTGTGCATTACCTGAGCTGGTGCATCATGGCGAAAACGGCTTGCTCTTCTCGCCTGGACAAATTGATGAGCTAGCACACCATGTCGATACGTTGCTGTATGACAAAGCCTTACGTATGCAGATGGGGCAAGAAAGTTTGCGTATCATTGCCAGCCACAAGAGCGAGGACGTACTTAACCGTTGGGAGGAGCTGTACACGAGCTTTTGTGTACAAAAAGAGCTTTTCCACACAGAACTATCTATAGGAAAAACACTATGATACCATCCGAAAAACAGGGCATCTTTGCGAAGGAAACACTCACAGAGGATGAAATAGCCGAAATTCAGCAACTCGTGACGCTAGTCGAGACCTCAGAATATCTCCATATGCGTTTATTTGTCATGGACATGCTGAAGCTGCGTTCAGGCAACGATACATTTGATTTCTTATACTACGAACAGGGACAACTTGTCGGCTATCTTGGGATAGACAACTACGGCACTAGAGAAAAAGCTATAGTAGGCATGGTTCATCCTGACCACCGACGTAAGGGTATCGCTCGTCTATTGCTACAAGCGGCCAAAGAAGAGGGTAGGCATAGTGGCATAGAGCAGCTTGTATTGATGTGTGAACGTGCCTCGACCTCTGGTACAGCTTTCGCACAGGCTGTACACGCCAAACTTGATTATTCAGAGCATGAAATGGTGCTAGGAACATTTCAAGAACGTCTTGTTTTTGATGAGCGCATAACCATTCGGCAAGCCATCAATCCAGACGACGTACCTGCACTTGTGACGATTATGGCAACCGACATGGGCGATGCACAAGCACAACAGTATGTGGCGGAGATGATAAAGTTGAACAACCAGCGTTTCTACCTTATGACGTTTGGTGGGCCAGACCTCGGCTGTGACGAACCAATAGGTAGTCTGCGTCTCGTCAGTCTCTCGGAAGATACAGGCATCTATGGTTTCGTAGTCCGCCCTGAATATCGTGGTAAAGGTTACGGACGCCAACTCTTGCAAGAAGTTATCCGTATTCTTCACAGTGAGAGTTCAAAAGGCATCATCCTTGAAGTAGACGTAAACAACACAAACGCCCTTGGTCTGTATCTCTCCCTAGGTTTCGAGATCAAAACGACCTATGATTATTACAACGTGTAGGAATCGAGTAAAATACACTGATGTATGTTGACGACCGAGAACACAATGCGGTAGGGGCAGCAATTCATTGCGCCCAAAGATGGGGGTGGTGGAGGGGCAATGCGTCGGCAAGATTCCGTGCCAACGTGAACCCTACTCAACCCATCTTTGGGCGCAATGAATTGCTGCCCCTACCGTTCTAGGTTGGTGTATATCGGTCCCTACAAACGAAAAAAGGATATATTGTATGCGGTGGTTAGAATTGACGGTGCAAACTCATCCAGAGGCGATTGAATCCGTGAGCGAGCTTTTGAGCCAGCATACCACGGGTGGTGTCGCGATTGAGGAGCCGATTGAGCTATATGACGAAGGACAAGAATATCGTGTGGTCACAGGAAAACCTGTGCTTGTCCATGCCTACCTGCCAATTGACGGCAAAGAAGAGGAGGCACGCCAGAAAATCGCCGAGGGTCTCTGGCATTTTTCTAGTCTTGGCTCACACTTCGTGGGCGAACTAACGACACGCACCGTCAATGAGGAAGATTGGGCCAACGCGTGGAAAGACTATTTTCACGTCACACACATTGGGCAACGCCTCGTCATTCGTCCTTCATGGCGTGAATATACACCAAAAGCAGACGAAGTTGTGCTCACCCTTGACCCCGGCATGGCCTTCGGTACTGGACTCCACCCAACCACGCGTATGTGTTTGGAACAGGTAGAGCAACGTGTTCATTCAGGCATGAAGGTGCTTGATGTTGGGACAGGCTCTGGTATCCTGGCAATCGCGGCAGCAAAATTGGGCGCGGAAAGCGTCTATGCCATCGACAATAGCAGCGTTGCGGTTGAAAGCACGCTTGCGAACGCCGAGATGAACAATCTGCAAGACCGTATTCAGGTCGTGCTGGGTGTTCTTGACGATGCCGAGGCAACCCGTATGGCCGGGCAATACGATTTTGTCATCGCGAACATCATCGCACACATTATTGGCTCTATCGCTCCACAACTCGCACAGGTTGTTTCACCAACGGGTATACTTGTCGTCAGTGGCATTATCGAAGCGCGTCGTCACGATGCCGAGGACCCGTTGTTGGCTGCCGGTCTCGAATTGGTCGAGCAGGTCATGATCGACGACTGGATGGCTCTTGTGCTACGTAGACGGAGCTAAATAGTATGCATCGCTTTTTTGTACATGATACTGGTCTGGAACTGCAACACACATCGTCAGGAAGTATATTCACACTTCCTGAAAAAGTCGCTCATCAAGTACGCGACGTGCTTCATCTTCACAATGGGGAACAACTCGTGCTGCTCGATAATAGTGACGAAGAGTTTGTGGTAGAAGTTACAAAGGCTGAGCGCAAAAGTGTGGAAGTGCAGGTTATAGAGCGACGTGCTGGTAAAAGTGAATCACCTGTTAGCATTATACTCTGTCAAGGACTGCTCAAGTCGGCTCGTTTTGAGTGGATACTAGAGAAAGGCACAGAGCTTGGTGTATCAGTATTTTCGCCAATACTGTGTCGTCGCTCAACCGCAGGTTTAGAGGACGCAGGGCCAGCCAAAATACAACGCTGGCAACGCATCATCCAAGAGGCAACAGAGCAATGTGGACGTTCGCGCTTACCAAGTCTTTTGCCTATTCGTCCACTAAAACAGGCTGTAGACGAGATACCTCACGATGCCCTCGCACTTATTCCATGGGAGGAAGAACACACTCGAAGTTTGCGCGATGCATTACAAGCACATAAGCAACAGCAAAAAACTGTAGCCCTTTTCATCGGACCCGAAGGCGGTCTAACATCAGAAGAGATTGCGTTAGCTCAACAGCATGGTGTGCAATCCGTGACGCTGGGTCAACGCATCTTGCGTGCGGAGACTGCCGCTCTCTCTGCAGTTGCCAATGTTATGTATGAATTAGAATGAAAAATGGTTGGTGGCTAGCCGCCGTGGACATGACAGGGACAAGCCCAGTCACTACTATACTGTTCGTCCCTGTGGGGCGAAGCCACACGGTTCCGAGTATAGTAGTGACTGGGCTTGCCCCTGTCATGTCAACAACATCGGCTTGTAACTAATTCTCTGCCGCTCCCTCGCCATTCAACACGGCGTGGACATACTCTTCGACATAGTGTCGCTCGTCAACGCCGTCGATAATCATACATTCCGCGACAGACACGATTTGTGGTGCCACTTCATGCAGAACACTGACAATAGCACGATCATTGCGATTGTCAGCATTTGGATCAGTGACAAACGCGAAAAGCTCGTCAGTAAATTTCTCCTGATCCGCCAGTAGTTTAAAAATGTTAGACATGGGTACATATAGCCTTTCACAAGGGCAATGCTGGTCATAAGAATTTGCACTACTACATATTTTCTTCTCTGTTAGAATAGTACGTGTCTTTATGCGTTTATGTCAAGAGAAAAATTTATGTTTCAAACTATGCGGATTTGGCATGTGTGAAATCGTAAAGAGGAATTAACATTGACCCTTATCCCCGTTCATGTTATCATAGCCAGACTAAGTTATTTTACTGACCACTATTCTGGTGACAACAGGCACGTGCATATGGAGAATGTTGTACCCAGCGTGTTGCAGCGTTTACGCGCCACTGACATTATTCATATGGCAGGTCTGGCGGCTGCATCGTTGGGGCAAGAGTATTATCGTATTGGAGCTGTACACTCGACACAACGCCAGGGTCTACGTATCGCTGGCGTTGTTGATGTTCCTCATGCATTCCGCAAAACGGCATTACCGACAAATACAGTAACAGTAGAGCCACACACGAACTCTGCACAAAGCATGGCCTATCCTGTCGATCTTGAAATACAAAGCGTGACGCAATGGGAAAATCGTTGCCCCTGTGGTCAACATCCGCCTGTTGTACCAACAATTTGTCCCCATGCTGCCGCATTACTCTATCAATGGCTGGCCCGTCCGATGGTCTTTGTGACAGATGCACCTCCACTCGAAATACCTTTGCACGAACCGCAAGACACCAACTTATCGCAAACTGACGACATCACTTCGCAATCTGTACGCCCACTTGGTGTACGCAAGTTCCCACAACCACAAAGGGGCCCTACACCACTCAGCAATCTTTCTGATATGCTCTCACTCCTTGGACTCAGCGATGTACGCAGCATCGCACGCGAATACGAAATCGTCACCAACGGCATGAACAAGCAGCAACTCACCGACGCGATCCTGGCAGAACTACAACATCCCGAAGTAGTGCGCCGCGTTGCCGCCACGCTTGAAAAGCCACAACGTCAACTGCTAGCTGCCTTAACCCTCGCCGGGGGCACAATGATGGATGAAGATTTACGTGGCCTCTTCGAGCGTTTTAACCTGGGACAACCCAATCAGCTCCAAAATATTCTGCTTGCCCTACAAGGGAAAGCACTACTTTTTCGGACCAGTCTGAATAGCTCTTCCCAACAACGCATTGGCCTGAATGGAGTCCTGCTTGATGTTGGTTGGTATGTGCCAATTGAGGTACGAGCTGCTTTACATGTTTCTGCCCCTGTCACGCTCTTCGATGTATACAGCGACAAGAGCGAGGTTCACACTATTCAAGAAGCAGACCCATATGCTTTAGCCGCGACACTTCTACTCGTCGCACGCACGTTAGATGGCACACAATCAAATACTGAAAGCGCAAAAGAGGAGCGTTTCGCGCAGGTTCGTCCTGCCAGCACATTCACCGCCCGTACCACAGGTCCACTCACGGGTGATGGCTCAATTGCCTTGCCTCCACCTCCCGATGAGCCGGAAGCAACACTTATTGCGACAGCGCAAGCAACACTTTCCGCGTCACCTGCTCTGCTTCGTTTTGCCACACGTCTTTTGCGCCTTGCCGATATCCTGCATAAAGATGACAAAGGCACAGCCCATCTACGTATCCTTTCAAATACGGCTCAATTACTACTGGGTCCTACACGTAATGAGGTGCTACACGACCTCTTTGAACTCTGGCTTACGCATCACTCCTATGAAGATTTGTTCGCACTAACACAGGATGGCCTGCGTCTGCGTTGTCGTGCGGCCTCAGTCAATCATCCCATTCTGCGTTCAGGCGAGTTAGAGGCAGAGAACAGCGAGGCACGTCAAACCTTAATTGCGCTCCTGGCGGAAACACCAATCAATCAGTGGATCAGTTTCAACGCTTTTGCTCGTTTTGTCTATCGTATCAATCCACTCTTTTTACAGAAGCGCCAACGGCTCTACACTGCACCCCATTGGTGGATTGAACAAGAAGAGGGACACCCCCTACAGCCTACCAAACTCAGTGATTGGTTGCACGCTGAATTTCACTATCTCTCGCATCTTGTACTCGGCCCCCTCCATTGGTGGGGGGTCTGTGATGTCGCGCTTTCCAGTGAGGGACGCCTACTCGCGTTTCGCCTGACACCTTTTGCTGAGTGGCTACTGAACGGCCTATCAGGTGAACAGGAAGAGGAAGATGTGCCAGCCAGCCCCTCTTCACTTCCCGATATGCTAGAGGTCGTCAATGAACAAGATGCACTCGTCGTGTGTTCCGTGACAACATGGCCTATCATTCAGGTAATGGAATCGTTTACCGAGCCAGCAGGGACACATCGGGGCAGACTACACTATCGTATTACGCCTAAAACTATCAGCCACGCCCTCGGCGAAGGACACCAACCAATTGCTTTGTTAGACCTTTTGCGCGTGCTCGCAAAGAAGATGGGAGCACTTCCAACAAGTCCACTCGCGCGTCTTCTCACGCAGTTGGAACGCTGGGTTGCTGGTTATGGACGTGTACGTATCTACACTGATGTACATATGCTAGAAGCGGCGGACACTACAGTTATGCGTGAGTTATCGGCAACGACCACGATAGACCAACAGATCGTACAAACAATCTCTCCAACGCTCCATATTCTCAAAGGTTCTGGGGCTGAGTCTATTATTGATGATCTCAAGCGTCGTGGGCAGACACCGCTTCTACATGATGAGGAATAAGTAACAATGGAACAAAGCGATGTAGAATTATTGCAGACGGCTCCCGAATATCACCTGCAAACGGTCCTGAAAGGGCGACTCACACGAGACCAACAATCTCCTGCGACAACCACGCTTCCTACAGAACCGTTAGAGGTCGCACAATACCTGCTCAATCGTCCAGACCTTGTACGCATTCTGCGCGGTCTTGACGCACCCGAAGCCTCTATTCTGCGTGAACTCGTCGCCTGTGGAGGACGGGCCAATAGTCGTGATCTCGCGCTCTATCTCGCGAATGGTGACGTGCTTGCAGCCGTAAAGCAAGAAGTAGCACCAGTCTCTTCAGAACGCGTACAAACACAAGTACCGAGAAGTACAACCAGCCTCGGTACACCACCACAATATCCCGTCGCACATCCGCATGGTGTTTTTGAGCAGGCTATTCGCCATCTGTTACTTCAAGGTCTGCTCTATTGGGGCAAACAAACAAACTTTGTGGGACGCGACTACGCAAGTGGCATTCACGATGGTGTGTTGATTGTGCCGGAAGCGGTAAAAATACTTGTGCGCGAACTGTGGGGAACGGAGGAACCATTCAGCACGATTCTCACTACCCATGAAGGAAGTGCGGAGGCAGAGGATATTGGCGAAGGGGTACGCAATCTGCAACGCGCCCTCTATCTCTATTGGTCGCTCGTCGCTTCTTTGCGCGAAGGATTACCTCTTGTCAATAATGGTCTCCTTTCGCGTGCGGCCTTGCGACAAGTCATGGAACATATGGGCTATAGTGGGCAAGCGCAGAGAATACAGGGTGAACTGATACGGCAGGAAAGCGATGTTCCCTATCTCTTATTCCTACGACTCCTCCTGATGAAACTGGATTTGCTTCATGAGCGGCAAGGCTCATTGCACGTACATCATGCGGAAACATTCTTCGCGCTCCCCCTGTTCGAGCGAGCACGGCGCTGTTACGCGATCTGGCAAGACACGCCATTCTGGAACGAAATGCTCTACTTACCAGATATCAATGTGCGCCCAGGACCATCACCACTCGACCCACCACACGAAGAAACGATGCGGAGTCGTCATATAGTCATAGAACGGGTCGCACACGAACGTCTCAACGAGTGGCGTGATCTCGCAGCCTTCATTGCTCGTACCAAACTCTATGCTCCCTATCTGCTCTTCCCACGCCAATATGGGCCACGAGCGGAACGTTACATGAGTAGTAGCAATCCCTATGGCTGGGATTTTCGGCTTCGACGTGGTTGGCTGACACACCGTGAGGGCTGGCATATGGTTGAAGGTGGGTTCATTCGTACCGTCATCACTGGTCCCCTCCACTGGCTAGGCGTAGTAGAGGTTGACAATGACGCCACACCCACAACATTTCGCCTGACATCGGGTGCCCTCTTCCTCCTGGGCAATACCCCACCTCAAGGTGATGAAATCCCAACAGGCCGACTCATCGTGCAGCCGAACTTTGAACTTGTCGCGCTCGCTCCCACCTCCGAAGCTCTGCTTGTCAAGCTTGACCGATTCGCGGAACGTGTCAGCCTGGAACATATCGCGCAGTATCGTATCACAAAAGCCAGCGTAACTCGCGCCATTCAGACGGGACTCCATGCGGACGATATCAAAACCATACTGGAACAAGCATCAGGTGGTGACGTGCCACAAAATGTCCATTACTCGCTTATGGAGTGGGAGCGTCAGGCGCGACGTATCGAGATGTGGCGTAGTGCAACCCTGCTTGAGGTCGATGAAGCGGCCTTGCTGGATGAACTCTTCGTACATGAGCAGACTCGTTCACTACTGGGCCGTCGTCTCGCACCCTGTCTGGTTGAAGTTCTGCCACAACAACTGCCCGCGCTTCAAACATTTCTCTGGCAACGGAACTATCTGCCTTCGCTCGTCACAGCACCAACGCAAGATATTGTATCGGACAATGGACATCTCGCGGTACGCGAACCACAATGGCGGCTACACGATGACGGCTTACTACAACCCTTCTATGCCGTAACCGATCTCTACTTGATGGCGGCGGTAGAGCGTTTCAGCGATTCCGACGACCCGACTGGCTGGCGCAGAATTACACCACCTGCCCTACAGCGTGCGCGCGAAGCCAACATCTCACTCGACTCCATCACCCATTTCCTGCAACAGTACTGTGACGGGGGCATACCACCATCATTCCTGATTCGGCTCAAACTCTGGGGTGGTGGCTATCCCGAACAGCACACCGTCACCATTGAGAACACTCCAATGGTGCGCCTATCTGCATCAGTCCTACAAGACCTGCGCAACGATGCCGAACTCGCCCCTCTTCTCGGTACCGAGCTAGAGCGCGAAAGCCGCCTCGTCCACATCCAACCCGAACACGTCGAACGCGTCGTAGACATTCTAAAAGAACGCGGCTTCGTCGTGGAGTAACCCTTGTTTTCCCACCCCTTCTCAGGTATACTCTTCCTTGAAGACTTTATCAGAAACGCTCTTCATCAACCTGTTTCCTCAGCACCTTGCTAACATCAACAAACAATACAATCTCCAGTAATGATGGTAATAATAGTAGTCAATTCCCATCACATATACCTTTTCCTCGACGCATCCCGCTACTTAAAACAAAAATTGGTAATGATGGTAATAATAGTAATCACTACGGATGGAGAAAAATCATGTCTACTGAACAATCTCTCAACCAGGAAGTGCATGACATTTGGAATCAGAACGCGCCCTTCTGGGATGAAGCCATGGGCGAAGGCAACGACTTTCACAAACTATTAGTCGGACCTGCGGCTGAACGTCTGCTCAATCTGCAACCCGACGAACTCGTATTAGAGATCGCGTGTGGCAATGGGGCCTTTGCACGCCGAATGGCTCAACTTGGAGCGCGTGTCCTTGCCACCGATTTTAGCGAACAATTTATCGAACGTGCAAAAGCTCGCTCTACAGCATATACAGACCGTCTTGAATATCGGGTCGTTGATGCAACCAATACAGAGCAACTCTTAGCACTTGGACAACATCGCTTTGACGCCATTGTATGTAACATGGGTATTATGGACATGGCAACAATCGAGCCACTCATGAACGCCGTCAGCAAACTGCTCAAACCTGATGTCGGACGCTTTGTCTTCTCCCTCATGCATCCCTGCTTCAACAGCAACAGTATCTTAATGCTGGAAGAAGAGGACCATGATGGGCAGATTGTCGAAACTTACTCTGTCAAAGTCGCGACCTACCTACACATGACGGCCCGAAAAGGCTTAGGCATTATTGGACAACCAGAGCCACACTATTATTTTCATCGTCCACTTCATGTACTGCTTGGCACTTGTTTTAATGCTGGTTTGGTTATGAACGGTCTCGAAGAACCTGCATTCGATGCGCCCAGCAAGCGTAAACGTGTACTAAGCTGGGCACAGTTCAGGGAGATACCACCCGTATTAGCTGTTCGCATGAGAGCAGGTTAAGAATAGGCAGCACTATCTTTTGTGGTAATATACAATAAACTATTTTCACCACTTTAGGGAGACTTGATTATGTCAAAAACAATGTTCGATAAAATTTGGGATGCACATGTTGTGCGCGATGTACCGGGAGAGTCGGCGATTCTCTACATTGACCGTCACCTTGTGCATGAAGTTACATCTCCACAGGCGTTCACTGGTCTGCGCCTCGCGCACCTTCCTGTACGCCGTCCCGATGCCACCATCGCAGTCCTTGACCACAACGTACCAACCGTCAATGGACGTAAGATGCTGAACGTGGTAGACCGCGACAGTGAATTGTGTATCACAACAATGGAGCAAAACGCCGTTGATTTTGATCTTACACTTTTCGATATGGCTGACGAGCGACAGGGCATCGTACATATCATTGGACCAGAACAGGGCATTACGCTCCCTGGCATGACGCTTGTGTGTGGCGACTCACATACCTCGACACATGGTGCATTGGGCGTATTTGCCATTGGTATCGGCACCAGCGAGGTTGAACATGTCCTGGCGACACAATGCCTCTTGCAACAGAAGCCCAAAACCATGAACATCCGTGTTGAGGGCAAACTAGCCCTCGGTGTGACCGCGAAAGACCTTGCGCTTGGCATCATCGGCAAACTTGGTACAGGCGTTGGTACTGGACATGTGATTGAGTTTAGTGGCTCGACCATTCGCAACCTCTCGATGGATGGTCGTATGACGCTCTGTAATATGGCGATTGAAGCGGGTGCGCGTGCTGGTATGGTCGCCCCCGACGATGTGACCTTTGCCTATATTAAGGGACGCCGTTATGCTCCAAAAGGTGAACTATTTGAGCAAGCCGTAACCGCATGGCGACAACTTGCTAGCGATCCCGACGCGACCTTTGACAATGTATATGAAATCAACGTGGCTGAATTGGGACCACAAGTCACATGGGGTATCAATCCTGGCATGGTTGCCGACGTAAACTCATCCGTTCCTGACCCAGCAGCTGAGCCTGATATCCTCAAACGTCAGGGCTACGAACGTGCCTTGCAGTATATGGGTTTGCAAGCTGGACAAAAAATCACTGATATTCAGCTCGATACCGTCTTCATTGGCTCATGCACAAACTCACGCTTGGAAGACCTGCGCATGGCAGCCCAGTACGTCAAGGGCAAACATGTTGCCCCCTCTGTACGTGCAATGGTGGTCCCCGGTTCATGGCAAGTACGACGCATGGCAGAGGAAGAAGGACTCGCCGATATCTTCCGCGATGCAGGTTTCGACTGGCGTGAAGCTGGCTGTAGCATGTGCATCGCTATGAATGGCGACCGACTCAGCGAGGGCGAACGGTGTGCCTCGACTAGCAACCGCAACTTTGAGGGTCGCCAGGGACGTGGTGGACGCACACACCTTGTCAGCCCTGCCATGGCTGCCGCCGCTGCTATCGCTGGACATTTCGTAGATATTCGAGAGGTATAACTAGCATGGAACCATTTACTCTCTATACGGGCCTCGTTATGCCCTTAGATCGTACAAACGTCAATACAGACGAGATCACACCCGCGCGTTTTCTCAAGACCATCAAGCGTACAGGCTTTGGCGAGGCACTCTTTGCCAACTGGCGTTACATCGGTGATGGGCGTACTCCCAACCCCGATTTTGTCTTGAACCAGCCGCGCTATGAGCATGCGAGTATTCTCATTGCTGGCGACAACTTTGGTTGTGGCTCGTCGCGTGAACATGCCCCATGGGCTATTCGCGAATATGGCTTTCGCTGTGTCATCGCCCCCAGCTTTGCCGACATCTTCTACAACAATTGTTTCAATAGTGGTGTTCTACCACTTACGCTTGACGAAGCAATTGTCCACGAACTCGTCGCGGAAGTAGAGGCACAAGAGGGTTATACGCTCACGGTCGATCTTGACGCGCAAACCGTCACCACGCCAAACCAGCGTGTGCTCCACTTCGATATTGACCATTTCCGTAAAGAGGCCCTGCTCAAAGGTCTCGACAACATCGGTTGGACGCTCTCGCACGCCGACGAGATTGTCGCCTACGAGCAACGCCGAAAACAAGAAGCTCCGTGGTTATTTATCAATGCGAATTGATTCTGTAGGGACCGATTTATCACGTCCTCTTGGTGCCTCGATTGCCCGGAAGGACGTGATAAATCGGTCCCTACAGGATTGCTAATAGACAGGGAAGGAGTCTGCTGTGACGACCCAACAAATTGATCAGAGCATGGAAGCGTATCAGATTCTTGATGTCGAAGGCAACCTGCTACGAGCGATGCCCGACCTCAGTGCCGACCGCCTACTACAACTCTATCGCTTCATGCATCTTGGACGTGCTTTCTCCAACAAAATCATCGCATTACAAAGACAGGGACGTGCAACCACCTTCGCGTCATTGATGGGGCAAGAAGCGGCAACTGTGGGTCTTGCGGCTCCATTGCAACCCCAGGATTGGCTCACTACCTCCTATCGTGAAATCGCGTCGCTCATGGTCAAAGGTATCCCCATTCCTACCCTGATGTACTCGTTCCGTGGCTATACCCCTGCCTATCCTAAAGAGGCACATTGTATGCCCATTCAAATTGTGATCGCGACCCAGATGCTACACGCGGTCGGGCTTGGCATGGCAGCGAAAATCGCTGGCGATAACGCCGTCGCGGTTGGCGTCTGTGGCGATGGTGCAACATCCGAGGGCGATTTCAATGAGGCGTTAAACTTCGCAGGTGTTTTTCAGGCCCCTGTTGTGTTATTCGTGCAAAACAACGGCTGGGCCATCAGCGTGCCGCGTCATAAACAAACAGCAGCTCCTACCCTTGCTGCGCGAGGTACAGGCTTTGGTGTCCCCGGTGTCCTCGTGGATGGCAACGATCTTCTCGCAGTATACGATGTGATGCAACAAGCTGTTGAGCGTGCGCGTGCCGGACATGGACCAACACTCATCGAGGCCGTGACCTATCGCCTCGGAGCGCATACCACTGCCGACGACCCTACGCGCTATCGCGTCTCCTCAGAGATCGAGGAATGGCAGCGCAAAGACCCTATTGCACGTTTCCAACGCTTCCTAACAAAACAAGGACTACTCTCAGAAGAACAAAATCAGCAGCTTATCAACGAGGTTGAAACCGAAATCAATGCAGCCGTCACCGAATCCGAATCTATGCCAGCACCAGCACCCGACAGCTTTTTCGACTACATGTCCGCAAGCCTCTCACCTCGCCTACAAGCCCAACGCGAAGACTTGTTGCGTCATGTGAAGGGTGTTGACAATTGAAAACCGAACATCGGTAGGGGCAGCAATTTATTGCGCCTAATGATGGGGGGGCGGGGCAAACATCCCCAAAACGCATCTCGTGGCAACGTGGACCCCTCTCCACCCATCTTTGGGCACAATGAATTGTCGCCCCTACCGAGAGGGATAATCGCCTTCGGTCATCAACGTTTAAGAGGGCCGATGTATATTTGTGGAGAGAAACTCAATGCAGATGACCATGATTGAGGCATTAAACAATGCCCTTGCATTAGAATTGGAGCGCGATCCACGCGTAGTGATGCTGGGACAGGATATAGGTGTCAACGGTGGTGTGTTCCGTGTCACAGAAAAATTGCAACAGAAATTTGGCGAGCAACGCGTATTCGACACGCCCCTGTCAGAATCGGCGATTATCGGCAGCTCGATTGGTATGGCGGTCTATGGGCTGCGCCCAATTGCGGAAATACAATTCGCGGGCTTTCTCTTTGTCTCCATGAATCAGTTGGTATCACAAGCGGCCCGTGTACGTTTCCGCAGTGCTGGTGTGCAAACATGTCCATTAGTGGTACGCGCTCCCTATGGTGGCGGTGTTCGCACGCCCGAATTACATTCCGATAGCCTTGAAGGTGTTTTCATGCAAACGGCAGGTCTCAAGGTTGTGATTCCCTCAAATCCCTATGACGCAAAAGGCTTACTTGCTTCCGCCGTTGCTGATCCAGATCCCGTCCTCTTTCTTGAAAATATCAAACTCTACCGCTCATTTCGCCAGGAGACACCCGAAGAACACTACACACTCCCACTTGGCAAAGCGAACATCGTACAAGAGGGAACCGATGTCAGCATCTTTGCCTATGGTGCGATGGTACAAGTCGCCCTCGAAGCCACGAAGAAAGCGCGGCAAACAATGGGGACAAGCGTCGAAGTCATCGACCTACGCACCGTCTGGCCTCTCGACGAAGAAGCTATTATTGCTTCAGTCGAAAAAACCGGACGTGCCATTATCGTTCACGAAGCTGGACGCGCTGGTGGCGTTGGTGCCGAAATCGTCTCCATCATCAACGACAATTGCCTCTACTCGCTACTCAAACCCGTTGGACGTGTCACCGGCTATGACACACCCTATCCCGTCCCTGGACAAGAAGACTTTTATGTACCAAATTCAGCACGTGTATTAACCACCATCCAAGCGGTAATGGAAGAATAACAACCCTCTACATTCGTAGGGACCAGATTTATCGCGTCCTCGGCGCAATTTATTGCGCGAGACGTGTATTCACGCTTTATTGAAATTATAGGCGATAAATCGCTTGTGGACGCGATAAATCTGGTCCCTACGACCATTCATCAAATTGGAGGTTACGTTGGACACCGATTCCGTCATCATCGTAGATTACAATCCTCAATGGCCCCAATTATACGAGCAAGAAAAAGCCCGTATCCAGGCTGCTATTGGCGAATATCTTATAGACATACAGCATATTGGCAGTACCTCCATTCCTGGCTTGAGTGCAAAACCAATTATTGATAGTATGGCTGTCATTCGCAATATTTCTCTTGTCACGCAATGCATAAAGCCACTCGAAACTTTAAACTATGCCTATAAAGGGGAAGGTGGCATACCAGGAAGACATTTCTTTCGCAAACCTATTGATATACCGCAAACAGGACGCAATTTTCACTTGCACATGGTTGAAAAAGGGCATGACCAGTGGGCAATGTATCAACTCTTTCGCGAATATATGCTTTTGCATCCAGAGTCTGTTCGCGAGTATGATACGCTTAAACGAGAGTTAGCCGCCAAACATGGCTCTGATCGTGTAGCATATACCGACGCAAAGGCACCGTTTATCCGATCAATTATTCGTGCCGCAGTCATAGAGGCTATGCATGAGAAAAAGCAATCGAAAGAATAAAGAGAGGCCAAATCTATGCAAGAGTTCAAACTACCCGACCTCGGCGAGGGTATGCAAGAAGCCGAGATACGACGCTGGCTTATTCGGTCCGGTGATACCGTCAAGCTCGATCAACCGATGGTAGAGGTCGAGACCGATAAAGCCGTTGTCGAGATACCTTCCCCGTTTGCTGCTATCGTCGATACTATTCGCGTACAAGAAGGCACCGTCGCAAAACTTGGCGAGGTGCTTGTCACATTCAAAAGGGAGGCACAAACAACTGATAGTGCTTCATCGTCTATAATGGAACATCCTGTTAAAGCTGAAGCAGCACTCTCAAGCATTGCACCAACATCTGCACTTGCAAGCAACACCCCAACAACACGTCGTGTCTTAGCCGCGCCCGTGGTACGCAAGCGTGCCTTTGAGTTAGGTGTGAACCTTGAGCATGTCACACCCTCGCATCCGAGTGGGCGTGTGACAATGGAAGACATACAAAAATATGTAGAGCATACAAACAACAGCACAAACAGCGTAACACAGAGCAATGCAACAACGCGTGTTGAAACATATACAGCATCAATGCATAGCATAACGCAAGTTGAGCCACAAGAGATAATACTCGAAGCTGCACAGGAAACGTCACGACAGGCAAACTCTACCACAGAAGAGCGTAAACCTCTGACTGGCTTACGGCGTCGTATTGCTGAACGGATGGAGCATTCTTGGCGTACTATTCCTCATGCCACATCATTTGACGAACTTGACGCTACCGAACTCGTCGCGCTACGTACCATACTCAAACCTGTTGCGGAGCAACGTGGTACCCGTCTCACCTACATGCCGCTGCTCGTGAAACTGCTCCTACCGGCTCTCAAAGCATTTCCTATGTTCAATGCAGCATTTGACGAACAGACACGCGAAATTATCTACAAACACACCTATCATATTGGTATCGCTACGGACTCGCCCGAAGGTCTGCTTGTCCCCGTACTACGTAATGCTGATACGCTTACGATTATACAAATTGCGCAACAGTTAGAGCATCTTATCACGGGAGCGCAAAAACGTTCCCTGACGATGCAAGAGGTCGCAGGAAGCACCTTCACGCTCAACAATATCGGCAGTTTTGGTGGCAACACTGGCACACCCATCATCAATTCGCCAGAAGTCGCCATCCTCGCCATTGGACGCATTCAGCAGAAGGCAATCGTACATAATGGCGCAGTGGTAGTACGTACCATAATGCCACTCGCTCTATCGTTTGATCATAGAGTCATAGATGGTGCGCTCTCTGGCAAATTCCTGGCACATTTCAAAGAATTGGTTGAGCATCCACAACAATTGATGCTGGATATGTTGTAAAAACTAGTAGGAAGGCAAACACTCATGGTTGTTGGAGATGTCACAACGGCAGTTGACGTACTCATTCTGGGAGCGGGACCTGGGGGTTACGTCGCCGCGATTCGGGCGGCACAACTGGGAAGACATGTGACATTGGTTGAGCCTGGACCTGCTGGCGGCACATGTCTCAATCGTGGTTGTATTCCCCTGAAAGCATTGCTATCAGCAAGCGAACGTTATCAACAAATGCACTCTGACGACCTTACAGCAATGGGGATACATGCCGAAACCGTTTCCTTCGATTGGACGACCATGCAAACATGGAAACAGGGCGTTGTGGATAAGCTCTCACAAGGTGTGCGCCGTCTGCTCGATGGCAACCATATTGAGATCGTCAAGGGCATCGGCTGGTTCATCAATGCACAAGAGGTACGTGTAGAAGGCGAATATGGCACACACCGTTTCAAGTTTGAAGATTGCATCATTGCGACAGGGGCTACGTCTATACCTGACGAGAGCGAACATGCATCAATCCCTGAACAGATGCTACAACTCACTGACTTGCCGCAGAGTGTGAGTATTGTTGGTGACGACTACATCGCTCTCGAACTCGCAACGCTTTTTGCGCGTCTGGGCGTTAATATTAAACTCTATTCCCCTTCTGAACAACTGCTTACAGGCGTCGATCCTGCGGCACTTCGACTTGTCTCTGCTGGCTTACGCAAATTGGGTATTGAGCAACTTGCGCTAAAAAACAAGGTTATTGACGATAACCCCACAATATTTTCCAGGCAAGCTATACCTAATACACAGGGACTACATCTTGACACTATTGATATGAAATTAGCGAACAATGGCGGAATTGTTGTTAACACGATGCAACAGACGAACGTTGCACACATTTACGCTGTCGGGGATTGTACGGGTGGGCAAGCGTTAGCAAGTATTGCTATTAAGCAAGGTAAGATCGCGGCAGAGGTGCTAGCAGGACAGCGAGTCCAATTCGCTCCGTTGGTCACACCACTAGTGGTTTATACGACACCAGAGCTAGCAACAGTTGGTTATACAGCAGAAGAGGCGACCAAAGCAGGATATACCGTCACGACAGGACGCTTTCCGCTAGCCGCGAATGGACGCGCGTTGACGCTGAGTGCTGACAATGGAGTAGCCATGCTTGTTGCGACAAAAGATGAAGGTGTGTTGCTCGGTGCGACACTTGTAGGTCCGCGTGCAGGAGATATCATCGGTCAACTTGCACTCGGCATCGAGATGGGCGCAACACTCACCGATCTCGACGAAATTCTTTATGCTCATCCAGGGCTTAGCGAAACGATACAAGAAAGTGCCGAGAGTGCGCTTGGACGAGCAATACACATATTGACCAAGCACTAATACTTCTCTTTGCTACTCGCCTCTTGAAGGTAGCGGCGTACCTCTTCCAAATTTTGTGCAAGACCCACATTAAGTATCAACTTGTTGAGTACGTCAACGTTGTTAACCTGTTCGGCTTGCGCTGTGGCAAAAGGAACGAGTTCTGTATAACGTGCCTGTACAAATGCTATGAGCGTCTGACGTAGACGTAGTAGTGTTTCCTGTCTCTCTTGTTCAAGCCCTTGTTCAAGCCCTTCATGCATAATATACTGATAAATTTCTGTATCACGAATTATATCCTGAAACATTCTGAACCTCCTGAATAGCCATGTATTGTCATCCTGATTTATACATCCCTACTTTCCTATTCTACCCCTAGTGTAGCATAAGGGAAATATATTGTCGAGATAATATGGATTTATATTCGAGACGTTCTTTGCGTTACATACCCTCCTAAAGTCCCCCTCACAACACGCCTCCAGACGCATAGCAAAAAGCGCGTTTCCCTGTATTCTTAGCACAGAGGTTACAACAACCCCTGATGAAGCAAGATACAGAAAGAGGAAACGTACACATGAGCACTCAACTAACACTTTCAACCATACAAGACCAAACCCCTACTTCAAAGAATGTCGTCATGGATGTACGCGATATCACCAAGACATTGCCACTTGGTAAAGAGCGCATCAATATCCTTAAAGGCATCAGTTTCCAGATTATGAGTGGCGAATTTGTGTCTATCGTTGGACCATCCGGTTCAGGAAAAAGCACCTACTCGGTATCATCGCTGGCCTCGACAATCCCACAACGGGACAGGTTTTCATCGACGGTGTTGATATCACACGCATGACCGAGAGCAAACTTGCAGCTGTTCGCAATAGCAAAATTGGTATGGTGTTCCAGGCGTTCAACCTGATCCCAACATTGACCGCGCAAGAAAATGTCGAGGTGCCTTTGTATGTTGGGAAGCACAAAGGTTCACCGTCTGCACGAGCACAAGAACTATTAGCCTTAGTTGGTCTCTCGCATCGGCTCGACCATCGTCCCAATCAGCTTTCCGGTGGTGAGCAGCAACGTGTAGCGATTGCCCGTTCATTAGCAACGGACCCCGCCTTTGTCATCGCCGACGAGCCAACAGGCAACCTCGACGCAAAAAACGGCGAAAACGTCCTCAAACTTATCGCCGAACTTCGTGAGCAGACCGGAAAAACATTTATTATCGCCACCCATGACCCAGTTGTCGCCTCACACGCGGACCACGCGCTACGTATAGTAGATGGCAAGCTTGCCGAACTCGATAGCTCTAACGGCAGAATCACCCAGTAGGGGTCCGCTTCCGCGCACCCATTTATCGCACCTAGTGTCCGATTTATCGCACCCAGGAGCTTACACAATGAACCAGACAAAAAAACGCCTGAACGTGTTGCGTGGTACATTCCTTGTAACACTCATCCTCCTGGTTATTCAATACATATTCGGCATGATTGTAAACCTGTATGTCCAGTTTCCCAATTTCAGTGATGGTAATGGATGGGGCTGGGCGGTGACGCATACGTTTGTTGTCCCAATTCATATCTACCTCGGCACGTCGCTACTTGTTGTAGCACTTGTTGGTCTGGGGATAAGCATTTGGATACGACGCGTGCCAGAAATAGTCGCCGCCATTCTTGGCCTTGCTATGATAGTCTTCGCGTGGATCAGTGGTGCTATGTTTCTCGCCAATGGACAACAAAGTGGTGTCTCTCTGCAGATGGCACTTGGCTTTATAGGAGCCGTTCTTGCCTACGGGGTAGGTTGCTATACAGCTCATCCAGCGACTCGTAGCAGTGAAAATATTCTACAAGAAACTTATGTTCGAGAGCACGAAACTTCATTTACACATTAGCAGCACAAGATAATGCTCAACAATTTTCCTATATTCGTTCTCAACTCTTCGTGAGAGGAAGATGCAATCATGAAAACTTCAATGTACTTCAACTATACGTCTCGTTCGCTGCTCCGCGGTGGACAGCGAACCGTTCTGGCTGTGTTCTGTGTCGCCGTTGGTGTGATGGCGATTGTCGCCTTACAGTTGGTCGGCTTTATGCTCCAAAGCTCGCTTACATCTAACACGCGCGATGCGAACGGCGGCGATATCGCCGTAACAGCACAAGTTCCGTTGAAGGAGAGCGACCTTTCATACTTCGCTAAGCTCAAGAGCGATGGCACCATCACAAACTATACAGCCATTACCAGTGCCAATGGTGCTCTCAGCGCAACAGGTTCATCATTCCAATCGTTTACTGTAAACGCAGTGACGCCAAGTAACTATCCCGTTGTTTCGCAACCGACGTTCACGACGCCGAGCAATGGTAGTGTTTCAAGCTTGCTCAAGAACGATCAGGTTGTCGTCACACAGGGTTTTCTGGATAAGTACCATAAAAAGTCGGGCGATAGCTTTGACCTGTATACCAAAACCGATGCAGGTTCGGGTCAGACCTACCATGTAAAAATTGTGGGCGTTGTCTCGAATACAGGTGTGTTTGCTCAATCTGGCAACCTCGTACTCATCTCTTCCCATGATTATCAAGTTACGACAAAAGATGTTTCGTATAGTGCTGTCGATGTGACCACGGCGAATCAAGCGCATACCAATACGGCTGTCAAAGCCATTAACAAGCAGTTTCCACTTGCCGCAACACAAACCGTCGCTGACGCACTCAAGGCCCAACAAGCCTCAATCGACAACATCAGCAAGTTCTTAGAGATTGCTGGTCTACTCGCGCTTCTGATTGGTGGCGTCGGTATCGTCAACACGATGCAAGTATTGCTTTCACGCCGTAAGACAGAGATTGCTATGCTCAAGACCTCTGGCTATCGTCGCGGCGACCTCTACCTGTTGTTTGGTTTAGAAGCAAGTCTGCTCGGTCTCATTGGTGGTGTCGTCGGAGCCGCAGCAGCGACTGGCGTAAGCTACATCGTGCGTGGTCTGATGCAAAATATCGGCTTGACAGTACCATTCATTCTCAATCCCTGGACTATCGCAGGGGGTGTCGCTATCGGTTTAGTCACCGCGCTCATCTTTGGCCTGATGCCAATTGTACAGGCCGCGAACATTCGCCCATTAAATGTCATCCGTGACCAAGTTGAGAACAGAGGTGCAAGCAGTATCGCCCTAACGATTGCCTTACTGATTATCCTATCAGTTCTATTCTGTGCCTTAGCGATTGTAATCCTCAACAACGATGTATTGCTGGGAATAGAAGCCGTCTACGGAACATTCGCCTTCCTGCTGTTACTGAGTGTGTTCTTTGGGCTGGTTGTCTTCACTATTAGCAAGTTACCTGTACCAGAACGTTTCGACATCAAGTACCTTGCGATTATCCTGGTAGGTATTGCGGCCTCGGTCCTGCTCTACCTTGTACTGCCTACATTCGGTATTCTCTTGTTCGCAGCATCGTTGATGGGCATCGTAATCGTTTTACTCCCACGTACCTGGAAAGTCAGCACAAAGATGGCCTTACGCAACATTGGTAGGCAACGCGCTCGTACTACGACAACCTTGCTCGCTTTGTTCATTGGAGTCTTCACAGTTGGTGTCGTCCTCGCATTAGGGCAGGACTTGCAAACACAAATTAGTAGTTCGTTTGCTCAGAACCTGACCTATAACGTTGTCGCAACGACAAATGGCACTGACACGACTGCACTACATGGAAGATTGGGCACCATTCCTGGTCTCTCGAAGAGCCGTAGCGATACATATACACAAGCGATGCCCGTGGCGATCAATGGCAAACCATTACAGCAAGAGTTGCCAAAAGCCGCCGATGACCGTCAAAGCACTATCCAATTTCTCAGTACGCTTGAAGGGTACAATCTGGCACAGAATGCGCCTACATCGACGATGACACACGGACGTACCTTGAATGCAAGCGATGCGAGCACAAACAATGTCTTGATTAGCGATCTGCTGACCAGTGGTGGACCATTCGGGATGCATCTGAAACCCGGAGACACGATCACGCTTGCCAGTGCTGATGGGAAAATACAGAAAACGTTAACTATCGTTGGTACCTACTCCCGGACATCTAGCGACCATGTGGGAAATGTCTTGGCCGCAAGCAGTACCGCTAATGCATTCAGTTCCGCCAAGACTGGCTTGACGACTGTTACCTATATGAAAATTGACCAAGCTCAAGTGAACAATGCGCTCGATAAACTTGCTACGATTGTCCCAAATGCAACCGTGCAAAATCTGGCGGATATCGGAGCCTATATCGACTCATTGCTCAACAGTATCCTCGATATGCTTATTGCTATCGCTTCACTCTCGGTGATTGCTGGTGTGATTATTATCGCGAACGCTGTAGCCCTTGCGATGCTCGAACGCAGACGTGAACTGGGCATTCTGAAAGCCGTTGGTTATACCAGTAGCACCGTCTTGAGCGAAGTCATGATTGAGAATGGTATCGTTGGTGGCGTTGGCGCACTGCTTGCGATGCTGCTGACAACAGGAGCAATCATCCTGCTTGGCAACCTCCTCTTCAGCGTCGCCTTTAGCGTCTCGGCTTTGATTGTCTTGAGTTTGATCGGTGGATCAGTCCTGCTAGCAATGCTCACAGCCGCATTGGTCGCCTGGGGTTCGGTTCGCGTCCGTCCGCTAGAAGTTCTGCGCTATGAATAAAAAACGTTGGTTGTATGTTTCAAGCGGCCAGCCGCTTGAAACATACAACCAACGTTTTTTATTCATATGTTATACTGGTGGTATGTGTATCCACCTGGAATCGGGGTAAAAATTATGGCTATACAACGTATCGTCTCTCCATTTCGGCGTTTGCAATGGAAACTCACTTTTGCCTACACCCTGATTACGGTGGCAACAATCTTTGTAATCGAAATTCTCTTTCTCTCAATCGCATTCGTGTATATTGGCTCGAACGAAACCCAGCTTTTCGCTAACACTGTTCATGACCATGCGCAACAAGCCGCTCCGTACTTTTCACCAGGTAAACCAAACGCGACATCCCTGACAGCATTGCTGCATGGGCTTGAGACGGCCAATACCAATCCGATTTTTGACTCGCCTTCGCTTTTCCTCACTATTGTCGATGCACGGGGTCATGTCATTGCGTCTACTGGTACTCATCCCACGACCTCTGACACAGCACTACAAGCCCAACTTTCGGCGCAAGATACAGCCAATCTGGTATCCGCACTTTCCCAAAAGACAGGCTCGAATGGCCTCTCTCATAGCACGACCACTAGAATCGGAACCGCAATTGCCTCTATCGCTGGAGCGGATGCACATATATATGGTGCGTTGTTGGAGCGGCGTGCTCTTCCTGATGCATGGCAACTCTATGTGTCTATCTTACCATTTATGCTCAAAACTCTGTTTCCTCTTACCCTATTCGCCGCCATTCCAGGTGCCATTTTCGGGTATGTCTCCTCGCGCGGTTTAACGCGTCGCCTCAAGCACTTGTCGCTCATCGCCGATACATGGAGTCAGGGCGACTTCTCAGTCGTCGCCAATGATACCTCTGGTGATGAGCTAGGGCAGATGACGCGCCGTTTCAACACAATGGCTGAGCAACTTCAGAACTTAATCGAAACGCGTCAGCAGCTTGCCACACTGGAAGAACGTAACCGCCTTGCGCGTGACCTGCATGATAGCGTAAAACAACAAATCTTCGCTATCTCGATGCAAGTTGGCGCGGTAAAACTGTTACTTGGACGTGATATGACAGCCGCTAAAAAGCGGTTAGATGAGACCGAAATACTCGTGCATGAGGCACAACAAGAGCTTACCACGCTCATTAAAGAATTGCGTCCCGCCGCCCTTGAAGGCAAGCGTTTGGTTGAGGCTCTACGCGACCTGATGGCGCAATGGATGCAGCAGACAGGCATTATCGCAAAACTACAGGTAGAGGGACAGCAAACACTGCCACTTGTGGTAGAAGAGGCACTTTTCCGCATCGCTCAGGAAGCACTCTCGAATGTCGCGCGTCATAGTCACGCCACACTTGTACATCTGAAACTTTCTGTAAGTGGTGATACTGTTACTCTCCTCGTCGTGGATAACGGACAAGGCTTCGATAGTACACAATCCAATGGACAGGGTGTTGGTCTACACTCCATGCAAGAGCGTATGCAAGCACTTGGAGGAGATGTGCGCATTGAAAGTAGCTCTGACAAAGGCACACAGGTTATTGCGTATTGTGAAAAACTAGGTGTACGTGCGAGTACTTCCGTGAGTACAGCCCATGCATAGAAAGAGAGGGGCCTCGTGACAGAACAAATCACTGTGCTCATTACCGACGATCACGCCCTTGTCAGAAATGGTGTGCGTATGTTTTTAGAGCTACAACCCGATCTTCTTGTTCTAGGTGAGGCCGACTCTGGTGAAACTGCTGTACGTATGGTGTCTGAACTTGCTCCCGATGTGGTGCTGATGGACCTTGTGATGGGCGGTATAGGTGGTGTAGAGGCCACGCGGCAAGTCAAGCAGGTCAGTCCACATTCACAAATTATTGTGCTGACTTCCTATCACGACGATGAATACATCTTTCCCGCTTTACGCGCTGGTGCGCTCTCCTATGTGCTCAAGGATGTCGGACCAGAAGAACTTGCAGAGACGGTACGCAAAGCCGCACGTGGCGAATCTGTGTTACATCCACGCGTTGCTGCTCGTGTCGTACAGGAGATTCGCGGTGCAAGACGCGATACCCCCAATCTTTTCACCGATTTAAGTGACCGCGAGTTAGATGTGCTACGTCTTATAGCTGATGGCCTCTCAAATGCCGCCATCGCGGAAAAGCTCATCATTAGCGAGAAAACAGTAAAAGGACACGTCAGCAACATCCTGGGGAAATTGCACATGCTCGACCGCACACAAGCCGCCGTCTACGCATGGCAACAAGGGTTAATGGCACGACGCGACCCATAAGGAGTATTCTATTTTATGCAACAACAATTAAAATCTCTTCGTGTAGGTGTTATTGGCCTGGGTTATGGTGGAGAAATGGCTCTCAAAGGTTATAGCCTCCTGCCAAATGTAGAGATTGTGGCATTAGCTGGACTTGAAGAAGAGAAATTACATACTTTGGGTACAACCTACAACATTCCAAATCTCTATCGTTATCATCATGAACTGCTCTCACGCAACGACCTTGACGCCGTAAGCGTCTGTGTTCCCAATTATCTCCATGCCCCCATTGCCATCGAAGCACTTGGACGTGGTATGCATGTCCTGTGTGAAAAACCGCTTGCACGTACCTCACAAGAGGCCGAGGCAATGGTCGCGGCAGCGACGAAAGCCAATCGCGTGTTACAAGTTGTCTTCAATCATCGTACACGAGGCGATGTGCAAACGCTCAAACATTATGCCGATGAGGGCAAGCTAGGAAATATCTACTACGCGAAGGCATACTGGATGCGACGACGTGGTATTCCAGGGGCAGGTACATGGTTTGTCAACAAAGAAAAGGCCGGTGGTGGTCCACTGATTGACCTTGGCGTTCATGCCCTCGATATGGCCTTACATCTGCTCGGTGAACCGGAAATCCTGACGGTGAGTGCCTCAACCTATGCCGAACTCGGCAGGAATGGCAAAGGCGTAGACTCGCGTGCGCGAAAATCTGGTTCCGGCAATGCCTTTGAAGTCGAAGACCTCGCAACCGCGTTTTTGCGTCTCTCAAATGGCGCAACTCTGCTCCTCGAAGCAAGCTGGGCAACACATAGTAGCGCGGGCGATGACTTCGGCGTTACGCTTTATGGAACTGATGGTGGGGCTTCTGTCAACGTGAAAAACTATAACTGGCAAGATACACTGAACATCTATACTGATGTCGCAGGAGTTCCGGCTACTATACACCCCCAAACACCTAAAGGTGAAGGCCATATAACCGTTGTCCGCGATTTTGTGCAAAATATTACCGAAGGCAATTGGTCACTGCATAATGGGAGTGAGGGTTTACGTCGTGTACGTGTCATCGACGCATGTTATGCCTCGGCGCAGCAAGGACGCGAAATTGTCCTGCAAGAAAGCAAATGAATGGATACTCGTGTTGCTCTTATTACTGGTGGTTCGCGTGGCATTGGTGCGGCAACCGCACTGGCGTTAGCAGAACGCGGTTATGATATAGCGCTCACTTATCGCAACAAAGCCGCACGCGCCAACGAGGTTGCCGCTCAAATAACCGCACGGGGCCAACACGCGCTTCCGCTTGGGTGTGACATCACCCAACGGGACGATGTGCAACGCCTCTTCGCGACGTTAAAAGAATGGCGTGCTGTACTTGATATCCTTGTCCTAAACGCCTCTGGTGGCCTGGAACGCGGTCTGCTTGCTCTTGACCCTGAGTATCCCATGCATATCAATCGCGATGCACAGCTCGCGCTTGTGGAACATACTCTTCCACTTATGACCCACGGCGCAACAATCGTCTTCATCACAAGTCATTGGGCGCATCTCTACGGGCAAATGACACAGATACCAGCTTATGAACCTGTAGCTGAGTCAAAACATGCCGGCGAACAAGCTTTAAGAGCACAACAAGACATGTTGGCTAAGCGGAATGTTCGTCTGCTTGTTGTAACGGGCGACCTGATAGAAGGTACAATCACACCGAAACTCCTGGAACGAGGTGCGCCTGGACTCACCGAGCATAGACGCGCCACAATCGGACCTTTACCTACAGCTACCGAAATGGGGAATGTGATCGCGCAGTCCGCAACAGACTCCTCACTCGCAAGTGGACATACGGTAGTCGTGGGCGGCTCTTTGGAGTCACAATTGGCTGATAAATAATTAAGGTCGTAGGGACTAGATGTATCGCGTCCACGGCGCAATTCATTGCGCGAAAATTTGGTGGCGTGCCTTTCCATTGAAACCATATGCGATAAATCGCCTTCGGACGCGATACATCTGGTCCCTACGAATTTGATAAAATCAAATTCTACCCGTATATATACAAGAGGCACATGCTCATACCAACGAAAGAGATGCAACCATGCCAATGATGTTTGATTTTATGGAAACGTTTGGTCCTTTGCTAGAAGTAGTCGGAACAATTTTTTGGGTTTGGATGTTGATTGACTGCATGAATTGGGCGCAGGCACGTCCACAAAGAGGATGGTTGTTTTTCCTTATATTGGTTACGCATTGGGTAGGTGCTCTTATCTACTTCTTCATCTATATCTTTCCGCTCAATAAGTTTTTACAATCTATACCAACACCACCACAATCGACCCAACAGAAGCCTTTTACCTATTACACACCACCAATATCCACACCTTCGTTGTATCAGGAGTATCAGCAAGGCTATCAGCCCCGAAGCGTACCCACGCCCGCTCCTACATTGACAAGCACATCTTATTCTTCACAAGAAGATACCCAACAAACATCCTATCCTATCTCAGACTACGAAGAGCCGCACGCCACATACCCGGAAATGCCACCACCACAGCAACAATAATGGCATGACTCTCACTTATCATCTTCTCAACAAGGGATGTATAAATGCCTGTAGGGACCGATTTATCACGTCCTCTTCGGCAATCGAGAAATCAAAAGGACGTGATAAATCGGTCCCTACCAGTTTCCCCGTCGTCATTTGACGGTCGTAGGGACTAGATGTATCGCGTCCATCGGCGCAATTCATTGCACGAGAAACCCATCCTTCATGGCCGTTGTTGTTGTAGGCATAGGCAATGAATTGCCCGTGGACGCCGTAAACGTGGTCCCTACAACACCCTTTCAAATGACGTTGGGGAGACTACTACAGGCATTTCCTCTCCTGAATCCTCCTACTCTTGACAAACTCTTTCTTTGTAGATATACTTCTAATTAGATATAAATCTACGCAGAAAGAGAGGGAATATATGCCACAGGACGAGTTTCAAGCTTTGCTCCAGTTTTTTAAGGTATTAGCTGATGAGAACAGGCTCAAGCTACTGGGTATCCTTGCCAATGGAGAACGTAACGTCGAGGAATTGGCTGCCTTACTCAAGCTGAAAGCACCAACGGTATCGCATCATCTCGCGAAACTCAAAGAGCTAGACCTTGTACGGATGCGTTCAGATGGAAACACACACTATTACTGGCTCAACGCTGAGGCTTTGCGTACTACTAACAAGCTGTTACTGACCCCACAAAAGATGGCCTCGTTGGTTGATGATGTCGAGGGTGACGCATGGGAGCGCAAAATCTTGAGGGACTTCTTTGAGGGAACGCGTCTCAAAGAGATTCCGGCTAGTCCCAAGAAACGCTCAGTTGTCCTCAAATGGTTAGCAAACCAGTTCGAGTACGGTGTGTTTTACAAAGAGGCGCAGGTAAACGAGATTTTGCAACGTCATCACGAAGACTCCGCCTACTTGCGTCGTGAACTTATCAGTATCGGTTCTGGCTTGATGCAGCGCGACAAAGGCACATACTGGCGTGTTTCACCTGAACTTAGTGACGCTGCTGAGAAACGGAGGGTTGTGCTGACGAATTTGTTGAACGCATTCGAGCTTGACATCGTATACAGCGAAGAGCAAGTGAACGAAATCATCCGTCAGCAGTCGCCTGACTACCCGTTTCTCTTACGTGCGCTAATCGAAGAAAACCTGCTGCAACATGATAGTACAGGTTATTGGAAATTGCCACAAAAAATGGATGTGTAACCATTCTGACTCATTTAAGCGTATACCAGACAATAGCCACATTTTTTAATGTTCCTTTAGAAAATGCAGTTGTATATTGTCTGGTAGTTGAAATGAGAACAGGAGTAGCACATGGCGAGCAGACCGCTGAGCGACCTTTGGCGCATCAAACCAGTTGACCTCATCCTGAAACAAAGCGGCGACAAAGAGCATGGACTCAAGCGCACCTTAACTGCATTCAGCATCACACTACTAGGTGTTGGTGCCATCGTAGGCACTGGCATCTTTGTATTAACGGGCGTTGCAGCCGCAAAATACGCAGGTCCCGGACTCATCTTCTCGTTTATTGTCGCAGGTATTGTAAGTGGTCTAGCTGCCATTTGCTATGCTGAATTTGCCAGCACTGTGCCTATCGCGGGCAGCGCATATACCTATTCCTATGCGACACTTGGCGAACTGATTGCGTGGATTATTGGTTGGGACTTGATTCTTGAATACGCGGTCGGTGCTGGTGCTGTAAGTATTGGTTGGTCAGGCTATATTGTTGACTTATTAAAGGGTGCCTTTGGTATTGTGTTGCCTAAAGCACTTACCTCATCGCCTTTCTCTGGTGGCATCGTCAACTTGCCAGCTATGCTCATCATCCTGGCAGTTACTGCATTGCTTATTCTCGGAACCTCGCAAAGCACAACCGTCAACAACGTCATTGTTTTTGTCAAATTGGCTGTAATCGTGTTCTTTCTGATTGTCGGTTTTGGACATATCAACACCGGCAATTGGAATCCATTTCTGCCCTTTGGCATTGGTGGTATTCTGCGTGGCGCGAGTATCATCTTCTTTGCTTACATTGGCTTTGACCAAATCTCAACCTCGGCAGAGGAGACGAAAAAGCCTGAAACAGCGTTGCCAATAGGCATCTTTTTAAGCCTCTTGATTTGCACCATTCTCTATATCGCCGTAACCGCTGTCCTAACTGGCATCGTCTCATACAAGAAGCTGGATGTTGCTTCCCCTGTCTCACATGCACTCATCTTGCTCGGCCTCAACACTGCTGGCTCAATCATCTCTGTTGGTGCGGTCTGTGGTTTGACGACAGTCTTAATTGTGTTGCTCTATGGTCAGAGTCGCATCTTCTTCTCGATGGCTCGTGATGGTCTCCTTCCTGGTTTGTTCTCGCGTGTGCATCCACGCTTCCGTACCCCATACCTCTCCAGCCTCATCGTCGGTGTCGTCGTTGCCGCGATAGCTGGCTTTATCCCAATTGATGTGGTCGCGGAACTTACGAATATCGGAACACTATCAGCCTTTGTGCTGGTCTCCATTGCGGTTCTCGTATTGAGACGAACGCAACCAGATTTGAAACGTGGCTATCGCGTGCCACTTGTGCCCTTTATTCCAATCCTCTCTATTATTGCCTCATTTGTGCTAATTGTGAGTCTGCCACTTGTCACCATCCTTCGCTTTTTCGCCTGGTTGATAATTGGTCTGCTTGTATACTTCCTCTATAGTAGGCGGAGGAGTCATTTGGAAGAGGGCTATGTAGAACCAGAAAACGGGGAAGCTGTGATAGATGACGCTTCATAGACTTCGTAAAGATGGTTCACGAAGACAGTATGAGAGAAACTTCAAAGAGGTTTCTCTCATACTGTCTTCGTGAACCATCCTTATCCTTGATTTCCTTCAAGCAATGTGACAAGTGTATTCATAGCAGACTCGGCATCGTCGCCATCCACGCCGAGAACGACTTGATCACCTTGTTCTGCCCCAAGTGTAAGAATAGAGAGGATTGATTTGCCATTGACCGTCTTCTCAGCTTTAGAAAGTGTGATCCGACTCTGAAAGCTCTTTGCGTGCTGTACAAAGAGGGCTGCTGGACGGGCATGTAAGCCTAACTTGCTACCAATTGTAACCGTTCGTTCTGTCATGTGTTATTTCCTTTATGTTAAGAGAGATCACATTTCCAGCACGAACAATACATCTTGTCCTGCGCGTACTATTCCGCTTGCATGCCATACGATGGTTCCAGCTCCACTAGAGACGATAGGACTAAGTATCTCTTTGTGTTGGCGCTCAATGACGGTTCGATCAAAACGGACGATAGGTGTTCCCACCTTGACCATTTGTCCCTCGCTGGCGATGTTTGAAAAGCCAATTCCCTTGAGTTCAACGGTATCAAGTCCAATATGCACAATCAGTTCAACCCCCTCGTTTGTCGTAATCCCGAAAGCATGACCGCCAGGAAAGAGCTTGGCAAGGTTGCCCGTGATGGGCGATACGGCTGTATTCCCAGAGGGATAAATCGCAACACCATCACCTGCCATCTTCTGTGCAAAGACCTCATCAGGAACGTTTTCTAAGGGAACGACTGTGCCATCGAGCGGCGCGAGAATGTCTATGCGTGCCATTATTCGCCTACCGTTTCTTCTGTAGTATCGGTTCGGCTCTTTTTCAGAAGCGTATTGATGCGGCTGGCAATGCGATCAGATTGTGTACCCATGACAACCTGAGCGATCTTACCGCGCTTAATGACGCCAGACGCTCCAAGTGCTTTGAGTTGAGCATCATTAATTTGGTCAGCATCGTTGACGAAGAGGCGAAGACGTGTAATACAACCTTCTACGCTTTGTACATTGTCTTTGCCTCCAAGAGCACCAAGTATACTACTCGCGAGTACATCATCGCGGTCCTCCGGCTTTGTGTCTGCTGCGACAGCCGTTTTTGGCGTCGTCGTAGGCTTTGGCCCACGCTGGCTTTCTGGCAAAATCCAGTCCGCACTCAGCCCTGTTGAAGCTTCGCCCCGCCCCGGTGTACCCAGGTTAAAGCGCGTGATGAAGAAACTGAAAAGAAAGTAGTAGAGAACTGCATACACAAGCCCAACAACGAGGAGCAGTAGTGGTTGTGTCGTATTTGGTGCTCGAAAGTTTAGCACATAGTCGATTAACCCTGCCGAAAAGCCAAAACCAATCCTGATACCCAGTGCTGTACAGACCGCGAGTGCCGTTCCTGTTAAGAGAGCGTGAATGACGAAAAGGACTGGCGCGACAAAGAGAAAGGCAAATTCGATAGGTTCAGTAATGCCGGTCAGGAACGAGGCAAATGCAGCCGAGAGCAGAATGCCAGCCGCGACTTTAGGAAAGCGTGCATGACGAATCATCGCGAGACAGGCAGCAGGCAAGCCAAACATCATGATAGGGAAGTAGCCAGCCATAAAGTTGCCAGCAGTGGGATCGCCAGCAAAGTAACGGTTCAAGTCGCCATGTGCCCCATGATAGGTGCCAAGCTGGAACCAGACGTAGGAGTTGAGAATATGATGAAGGCCAAGCGGAATCAGTAAACGGTTCAAAACGCCGTAAATGCCTGTTCCAAGCGGACCCAGGGATACAATACCTATTCCAACGGCGTTGATGACATTTTGAATAGGAGGCCAGATGTAGCCGAATACAACACCAAGTACAAGCGCGACAAGTGCCATCAGTATCGGCACAAATCTGCGTCCACCAAAGAACGCAAGGTAGTCGGGCAGCCGTATGTCGTGGAAGCGTCGATACAGGGATGCTGTGACTAAACCAATGATGATGCCTGCCAATACATCCATCGAGCCGTGAATAACCGTGAGTGGGTTCGCAAGTCCAGTCGCTGTAGGGGCATAGATTGTGGTGAACGAAAAGGCAAAGACCAGGAACCCTACAAGTGCGGCGAGGGCCGCAGCTCCTTCGCCACCAGTAAGACCAACCGCGATACCTATCGCGAAAATCATCGGCAAGTTGGCAAAGATGGCATTTCCCGCATTTGCCATCCATGGTAAGTTCAATACTTCGGGTTGACCTAAGCGCAGTAGCAGGGCGGCGGCAGGTAATACTGCAATAGGCAGCATCAATGAGCGACCGATGCTTTGGAATCCTCCTAAAACGCGATTGGAAATAGTAGGTTCGATAGATGAGGAGCGCGTGGGTTGGGATGAGGCAGGAACAGAACTCATTTCAAACTCCTTTTTGCTTGGGTAGAATGACATCAATGTCGTGACATCAAGTAATAAGTCCGTGAGGTAACTATACACGGCAAGTTATATATTTGTCAAGATGTCTATACCACTAGACAAACTTTAAGATGTTTGAGATAGTGAAGAATGCTAGACGACTCGTCGAAATTGTGTCAAAATACGTGCAGCAAGCAACAATAAGGCAAGTTTTTTGTAAGCAAGAAAGAGTAATACATGCAAATAGACCTTCCTCCATCGTGGCATTCTCTGCTGGCGCAGGAGTTAGAGCAACCATATTTCCAGGTACTACAGCGTTTTGTTGATGATGAACGTCAGCACTATACCGTCTTCCCACCAGAACAAGATGTGTTCAATGCGTTGAAACTTACGCCCTATGAGCAGGTGAATGTCTTATTGCTAGGACAAGACCCCTATCACGACGACAATCAAGCGCATGGTTTGTGCTTCTCGGTCCGTCCCGGCATCAAGCCACCACCCTCACTGGTCAACATGTATAAAGAGCTACGGAGTGATGTGGGTTTTCGTATTCCCAACAACGGCTATCTTGTGCCATGGGCGCAACAGGGGATTTTGATGCTCAACGCAGTCTTGACAGTACGTGCTCATACTCCTAATTCGCATAAAGGTCATGGTTGGGAAGTCTTCACGGATGCCATTATCCGTCATGTCAACGCGAAAGACAGCCCTGTAATATTTGTGTTATGGGGTGCCTATGCGCAAAAGAAAATCAGCTTGATTGATACCACACGTCATACTATTGTGCAATCAGCGCATCCCTCGCCCCTTTCGGCACGCAATGGCTTCTTTGGCAGCAAGCCGTTTTCTACGATCAATGAAGCATTGAGGAAGGTTGGTAAGCCAGAGATTGACTGGCAATTGCCCGATCTGTAGGGACCGATGTATCGTGTCCTCGTCGGCACGTCAATCGCCAAGAGGACGTGATACATCGGTCCCTACACCCGACATATCCCTATAGGCAATGAATTGCCCTCGGACGCCGTAAACGTGGTCCCTACGACGGCAGATTGTAGGGTATCAGAGAGCTTGGTGAAGGCGGATATACTCTCCACGTTCCATATCCGCCAGCAGCGTAGTTGCACTGGTTTCCTTGCACACTACAATAGGTGCCTGTTAAGCTGCCATCGGCATTCATGCGACCTTGAAAGAGTAAAGGCGGATATTGCGTATATGGTGTCACCTCAAACTGCACTGTATTATTGCTTGCAATAGTGCCATTTGTAAATGGTGCCGTACCGGATAATCCATTCGTCAAGGTCATTGTGCCACTTATAGTTGAGCCATTTTGATGCACATTCGTGAGCGTCATCGTCCCATCTATATTGCCCGGTGTGTTGTGGATGCTCCCACTATATTGATTATCTACACTTGGATAACTTGGAGCAGGTGTTGGTTTCTGCTTCGCTGATGGCGAAGGTGTTGCATGTGCGGTAGCTGTAGCCGTGGGAGTCCTCGTGTCAGCAGCAGAAGATGGCGTTGTGGAATGAGATGTTGGGGTTGATGCAACGTGCTGTCTCGCTGTCGCTGTGCCTACTGATGCCGAACTACGCGAAGGCGTACCCCTGGAAAAAAAGCTTGTACCAAATAATGCACCGATGAGCAATGCTGCCAACGCTAGCAGTGTGAAAAGCGGCAGCAGGAGTCTGCGCTTATTAGAATGGTGTTCTTGTACTTGCTGTTGTTTGCCAACGTTTGGCGATGTCATCGCGGAAGCAAGCACGACTGCTGATTGAACTGGTTCTGATGAACGAGCTTCTGCAAGTGGAACAATCGGTGCAACAGATGGTGTAGTAAAAGATTGAGTTTGTAATGCGTGCCAGAACGCTTCCATAGTGGGGAAACGTTCATCGCTGGCAAGTGCCATTGCGCGATGAATGGCTTCAGCAACGAAGGGGGGAATGGTCGGCACGAAATGGTTGACTGGCTTAAGCGGATCAATGCCAGAATCTCCCTTTTGTGTGATACGTTCAAACGCGTCAATTGGCGGTGTTCCAGTGAGCAAAGTGTAGAATGTTGCCGCCATCCCATAGACATCTGTACGCGGATTCGTACCTTGTGAGTATTGCTCCGGCGCACTGTAGTTTGGCGAAAGTCTGCGAACCGCCGTTGTTGTCGCGTCCTGGTCATACTCCTTCGCAATGCCAAAATCTACCAGCACAGGTCCATCTCCATTGGGAGGCACAATGATGTTCGCGGGTTTGATATCGCGGTGAATAATGGGTGGTTTCTGACTTTGCAAATAGATAACCGCTTCTACCACAGGAGCCAGCAGACGGAGCATGTCGGGTAGTGCGAAGCGGTTCTCTGGTTGCTGCCGACGCAAGCGATCCAGGTTCGGACCGTCAATATAGTCCATCAGCAGATAAACACGAGCATGGGCTTCGTCCTCAAAGACGCGGTAGACACGAGGGAGTGCTGCTGAATCAAGCCGTTTAAGAACCTCACCCTCAAAGAGAAAATGCACCCTATCCTGCTTCTTGGGATCGATCACCTCTTTAAGGGCAAACTGGTTGCCCTTGACTCGTGTATCATGGACCAGATAAACGGCACCAAATCCGCCTTTGCCCAGTAACGACTCAACCATATAGCGATTCTGTATGATACTCCCATTTGGGAGAAGCGTTTGTACGTCTTGCATCTTTCACCTCACACATAATGAGCGATCAATCTTTCTGAGAGGTAAAAGAGAATGTTGCTCGCTCGTCATCCTTCTTTGTATATAGGTAATACGTATCTCGCGTAGCATCAGATGAATTCTTGACAGGTATAATACTTTAGTGCTAAAGTATTGCGAACATATACTTCGATGTTAGCCAATCGTGCTTGTTGACGAGAAGTGCTATAGAAACAGGGGGCTGATACCGATGGCATACAGCATTTCAGTATTTCTCTGGATACGTCTTGCGCGTATTCGACGCAAGTACGAGCGTGCCGCTACAGAGCGTTTGCGTTCATGGAATCTCAGTCTTGCCCAGTTTGATCTCTTAACTGCACTGAGCATTTCCGAAGGAACAACTCAATTTGACCTGGCGAAACAGTTGCTTGTGACACAGGGTAATATCACACAACTACTTGAAAAGCTGGAGCAACGTGGACTTCTCACACGTCAGCAAGAAGGACGAACGAAGTGTCTTCTGTTAACTGAGCAAGGTCGGCAACTGCTCGCCGAATTGGTGCCTACCCATGTCGCATGGAATGCAGAACAGTTTGCAGGCTTATCGGCTATCGAACAAAAGCAACTGCTTGGACTATTGCAAAAGCTTGACCGTACCATGAAATAACCGTTCTTTTTTATGTCAATGCTTTAGTCCTAAAGTCAAGGAATTTTTTGAGAAATACGAACTATAGCACAAAGGAAAGACTATGTTCCTGGAGAAACGCGAAACCGATAACGAAAAAGAGACAAGTAGACTCGAAGCCTTCAGCGATGGCGTGTTCGCAGTCGCGATTACCTTGCTAGTATTCAATCTAAAAGTGCCACAGCTCTCTTCACAACAGTTGTTACAAGATGGTGGTTTACCCCGTGCCTTGTCTGACCAATGGGCCTCCTATTTTACGTTCTTTATTAGTTTCGCTACCATCTTGATTATGTGGATAAGCCATCATAGCATGTTCAAACTGGTGCAGAAATCAGATACCGTCTTTCTCTTTGCGAATGGCCTTTTACTGTTGCTTGTAACGATGGTGCCATTTCCGACCGAGTTGGTCAGTACTTATCTTACGACGAGTGCCGCCACCACAGCCTGTGTGGTCTATGCTGGTCTCTTCATGATTATCAACGTGGCGTACAATCTTCTCTGGTGGTCAGCAGCGCACCATCATCGTCTGCTTTACCCAGGCGTTTCGCACGCTTTGATAAAGTTGCGTACTCGTAACTATCTGCTTGGCTTCCCAGGTTACTTATGCGCGATGGTGATAGGCTTCTGGCTGCCGACGGTAAGTATTGGCATCTGCTCCGTCCTCTGGCTCTTTTGGGCAGCTAACAGTTATGAGAGAGTGCCTGTACGGAAATCTCATGAAATGTAACAAGCTCGTCCCTTTGCTCTAAAATATCGTATAACGTATGAAGGGGATAGAACTTTCGTCTTTACGCTACAGGGCGTATTCACACTCATTATTGTCCCCTTCGCATCTAATGAGGAAAAGGAAGCACATCATGTCTAAGCAAAAGGGCCTTTGGATTCTTATTGCTACAATCCTGGGGTCGAGTATGGCGTTCATTGATAGCAGTGTTGTCAATGTAGCTTTGCCGAGGCTACAAGTAGAATTACTGGCGAGCGCATCAAGCGTTCAATGGGTTGTTGAGGCATATGCCCTCTTCCTCGGTGCTCTTATCTTAATTGGTGGTTCGTTGGGCGACCAGTTTGGGCGCAAACGTATTTTTCTACTGGGTGTGATTGTTTTCACGATAGCCTCGGTCTTTTGCGGTATTTCACAGAATATTGAGCAACTCATCATTGCACGTTCAGTGCAAGGTATTGGTGGCGCACTATTGACACCGGGGAGTCTGGCGATTATCCGCTCTTCATTTGATAGCGCGGAACGCGGCAAGGCTATCGGTACGTGGTCAGGCTTTTCCGCGATCACCTCGGCACTTGGTCCCTTGCTCGGTGGCTGGTTGGTACAAAACACGTCGTGGCGTTGGATTTTCTTTATCAATGTTCCACTTGCCGTGATTGTGCTGATTGTTTCCGTGTTGCATCTACCAGAGAGTACAAGCGGCGAGGGCAAGAAGCATCTCGACTTTCCTGGTGCCATCCTGACTGCCCTTGGTTTAGGTGGTGTCGTTTACGGCTTAATCCAGGCCGAGAATGTTGGCTTTGCGGACCCGATTGTGCTTGTTTGCATTCTTGGTGGTCTGGTCGCACTTGGCCTATTCCTTTATGTTGAGAATCGTAGCCCTAACCCCATGATGCCTCTAACCCTGTTTCGTTCGCGTACATTCAGTGGTACAAATCTACTGACATTCCTGCTCTATGCTGCTCTTGGTGGCGCACTCTTCTTTCTGCCCTTTAACTTGATTAGCGCACAAGGCTATAGTGCGACTGCTGCAGGAGCTTCATTATTGCCATTTACTCTGCTTTCCTTCTCACTTTCACGTTGGTCTGGTGGTCTAGTTGCGAAATACGGTTCACGTTTACCGCTTGTGATCGGCCCCTCCATTGCCGCGTTAGGTTTTGTCCTGTTTGCGGTGCCGGGACTTGGTGGCAGTTATTGGTTCACCTACTTTCCCGCGGTTGTCGTACTCGGTTTAGGTATGACCATCACGATTGCGCCATTGACAACAACGGTCATGGGTGCCGTTGACGACCAGTATTCAGGTACTGCATCGGGCGTGAATAATGCTGTCGCGCGTATTGCTAGTTTGCTGGCGATTGCGATCTTAGGTATCTGCGTGGCCTATGCGTTTAGCAATGCTCTTACCAGTAATATCACTGCTCTACACCTGCCCACGAACGTACAGCAAGCCATACTTATACAACATGGAAGATTGACGGCGATAGATATTCCAACGAGTGTACAGGGCGCGTCACGTACTGCTATTCGTACCGCGATAAACGAGTCATTCATCGCAGGTTTTCGATTGGCGATGCTTGTTGGAGCTGGACTTGCGTTAGGGAGCGCAGTGTGTGCATTTTTCTTCGTCTCATCGCCCACCAAATTTCCAAAGCATACTGGCGAACATCAGAGTGGCGACAATGCCTGTACCCTTACGTTTGCCCATCAACGTATAGATGGTAAGAGCGAAGACGAGTCGGTTGCAGGAAAAGACGTAACGCCCGTTCATTAATAGACATGAAGAGGTGGTTAACCTATGGCAGATACGATACCAAGTGGCTCATCATTAGAGCAAAAGGCGGCGGAAGTCTCACAGACAATAGACCCGAAGCCACCATTCATTCTGTCTCTCGACGTTGGTACGTCATCGACGCGCACACTCTTGTTCGATGCAACTGGCGCGACTATCCCCGGCGTTCATGCTCAGCGTCCCTACAGGCTCAACGTCTCAGACGACGGGGAAGTTTCCGTTGATGCTGATGTGCTGGTCGATGTTGTCGCGCAGACCGTCAATGATGCTTTGCGGGCGGCAGGACCAATGGCACAACATATTGGTGCGGTGGCGATAGATACCTTCTGGCATAGTCTCATGGGTGTTGATGAGTCGAACAATCCGCTTACACCCGTCATCACGTGGGAAGATACGCGTCCCTTTGGGGCGGCAGCAGAGCTACGGGCGCAACTTGACGCAGAGGAGATACATCATCGCACAGGGGCACCCCTACATGCGAGCTTTTGGCCCGCAAAACTACGTTGGTTAGCGACAAATCAACCTGATGTTTTCAAGCGTGTGCATCAATGGATTTCTTTTGGCGAATACCTGCACCGTAAATTCCTTGGTAAGTCGGTGTGCGCTCTCGCCATGGCGTCCGCGACTGGCCTGTTAAATACACGAGATCGAGCGTGGGACACTGGTTTGATGAAGGTGCTGAATGTGCGACCAGAACAATTACCGCAACTGGGCGATACACATGATGGCCTGAAAGGTCTATCCTCAGAATACGCCTCTGCCTGGTCGTCGCTGCGCAATGTGCCGTGGTTTCCTGCTATAGGTGATGGAGCGGCGGCGGCGGTTGGTTCTGGTTGCGCGAATACCGATACATGGTCGCTAACCATTGGCACATCCAGCGCGGTACGTGTTGTGCTGCCCCCTGAGCGTGCTGTACCAGCGTCGGGTCTCTGGATGTACCTGATTGATGCGAAACGCGCAATCATGGGTGGTGCGCTCAGCGAAGGTGGCAACATGCTCAATTGGCTTGATACAACGCTCAAATTGCCCGCGCTCCCTGACGCCGAGCCATTGATATCCTTTGTCAAACCTGACAGTCATGGCTTGACGATTCTTCCATTTATCTCAGGTGAACGTAGTCTTGGCTGGCACGCTGAGGTACGTATGACCATCATGAATCTACACGTACACACGTCACCTGCTGATATGCTACGTGCTGGCATGGAAGCGTTGGCCTATCAACTTGGGGCAGTATACGAGCAATTGCGCGACACACTCAAAGAAGGTGATACGTTGCCCAATCCACAGGTTGTTGGGAGTGGGGGGGCATTACTTGGTTCGCTGACCATGCAAAGCATTCTCGCCGATACCTTTGGCACATCCATCTATCCATCGCTCGACCACGAAGCCTCGGCACGCGGTGCGGCATTGCTTGCTCTGGAAGCGTTAGATATCATACCTGACATCTCCAAAGTCGAGCCGCGCCTTGCGTCCCCCATGAAGCCCGATGCCGGGCGAGGAGAAATTTACAAAAAAGGGGCCGAACGCCAAAAGAAGTTGTATCAAGCATTGTTGGGGGATTGAATAACTGCTCATGAAGAGGAAGGACACAGCGTTTGAACATTCATGTTCAAACGCTGTGTCCTTCCTCTTCATGAGCAGTTATTTGATGAACCTCTTTAAGTAGGACTTTTTCTGTCTTGAACACCTCCGCTACATAACGATCAGGCCGTATAACCACAAAAATATCCCTGCTATCTCGCAAGAACCCCCCCAACACTCCATCCACATCACTTACAACTTCACAATGCTTCTGTTCTTCCTCGGCAAACACTGTTCCTTGTGGCAATACACAGACGTACTTTATTCCCGACTGGTGCCCTATATCTTCTGGAACATCCTTGAATGCGTATTCTGGTTTTTCGTATAGCCTTAATACTACAAATCCATTCCCTAGCACATTATCTAAAAGTAGCATCGAGCCGTCTCGTGTAAGCACCTGTGGTTGAGGTAATAATGCTCCTACCAGTCTCTTTTTGTTCTGATTTGCATGGAGTAAGAGAGAGCCTTTGGAATAGCGCGGTTGTGGCTTGACACGCATTTCTGTGATTGCGTTCCGTAGTGGGGGGAGAGCGTTCACTACAGTAAAAAACCAGTTGCGTAGTTGGGAAGCGTGTCGGGTTGTTGTCATAACGATATTGCCCAGTATTGAGGAGAAAAGAATCATTTCTCGCACATGAGGGTAGCGTTCTGCGTGATAGGTCTCTAAGAGCCTGGGATTGGCGTGTTGTTGTAAGACCGTTTGTAGCTTCCAACAGAGATTATGCGCGTCACGTAAACCACTATTCATGCCCTGTCCTCCAAAGGGTGGCATAAGATGGGCGGCATCCCCAAGCAGAAATACGCGGCCTTGTAGGAAATGTTGCGCGACTACCGAGCGAAAGGCATAGACGGTTTTGCGCACAATACGCGGTTTGCTGTGTTGCGCCTCTACACGCATTGTGGGATGTGATGCTCGCGCCTGATGAATCAACTCGCGAATGGTGTCATCGGCTGAAAGGGACGTGTCATCTTCTCCGGCTAAAAGCATAAATTCCCAGCGTCGAGCATGATGTGGTGCTGGCACCGTCATTGCTGGACGGGTGTACTCACAAAAAAATGTCGCGGCAGTCGATGCATCATCGTCGTTGACAGTATCAACCACCAACCAGCGTTGCCCTGTATCGGTTTCGCGTGTATTCTGTTTTTGCCACCCTGGTAGTAGTGTTGGATGATACATGGGAATACCTAATGCATGTCGAATGGGACTTTTACCACCATCGCAGGCAAGCAGGTAATCACACTCTATGGTTAAGCGCGTTCCATCGGGCGTACTCACACAAAGCGTAACCTTCTCAGTATCCTGTACAAATGTCTCGACTATGTGCTGAAACCGAACCTCGACACAGGGGAAGCGGTCAAGACCCTGAAACAATATCGCCTCGAATGCAGGTTGATGAAATGTCGATATCAACGGATATCCATTTCTTCTGCTCGTTGGAGAGACCTTCGCGAGGAAATGCTGTTTCGACAGATAATGCGCTTCAATATCTAACACAACATGTTTGGTGATCTTGTCCGCGAGACCCATTGCTTGACAAATGCGTAGCCCTTCGTCATCTATCGTGATAGCTTTTGGGCAATCACTGAGATCGGTGTTGCGTTCGAGTAACCATGTCTTGATGCCTGCCATCCCTAGCAGGTTAGCGGCTGCGAGACCTGTTGGTCCCGCACCTACAATAACGACAGACGGAGCAATCCCTTGTTCTTTTGTGTTAGCAACATTCTGTAAACGCTGTAGGGGCCACAATTGATTACGTCCTAACCCCAATTGTTTATTGCGAAAAGGGCGTAATGAATTATGGCCCCTGCGCAATGTTTCTCTCCCAATCATCTTCTTTATCTTCGTAATAGCCGTATTCAGCAAACAAGCATTGTTGAGGACGTTTTACCACAAAACTGCTGTTGCACGCAACGCGAACGGCAAAAGAACGCCTGTTTGTTCATGACAACAACGTGTAACTATGTGAACATTTCACTTTAGCATCACGTTTAATAAGAAGAAATTGTGGAAAGAAGGCAGAATGGCAACACAAAGTCTTCCTGCCATTCTGCTTCGAGGAGGTGTGATACAGATGGGCAATGTCTCAGGGAACTACGAAGAATAGGAATTGGCTTGTGGCCCCACCCTGCTTACCTATTCAGACACTTGTTTGAGGGCTACAACCACGTTTGCACCCCCGATAGCGCGTCCGCCGAGGAGCACCGCATCAGCCTTTGGAGCGAGTGGACGTGCCTCATCTCGCACCATGTCCAGGCCATAGCGTGGGTCGAGTTGTTCGCAGTTTATTGTGGGTGGAATGAGGCGATGCTGTAACGCAAGCAGTGCCGTTATCGCATCTAACGCACCTGCGGCAGCATAGCTGTGTCCCACGGTGGTACGAGGAACACTTACTGGAAGATGCGCGAGGTCAGAGCCAAACACGAGCTTGAGTGCCTCGGCCTCACCCGCATCAGAATAGGGCGTGGCGCGCCCATCGAGGCTAACATAGCCGATATTTTGAGGGTGTAGGTCGCCTTCTTCCATCGCAAGGCGCATTGCACGCGCGTAGTATGTTCCGTCAGAGGATGGTGCTAATAAGCCGTGTGCATCATTCGTTTGTCCATAGCCGACAATCTCGCCATAGATGGTCGCTCCACGTTGCCGTGCATGTTCGTATTCTTCAAGAATACAGATACCTGCGCCCTCCGCGAGTAACAGACCTGCAGCACGGCGGTCAAAGGGTCGATAGGCATGGATATCATCACCAAGGGGATACTGTTCACTATGTGCCATCACGGTTAGGATAAACGGGTGAATCATGGCGTCACAGCCTCCCGTGATAATCACATCTGCCGCACCGCGTTGTATCGCGCCATATGCTGTACCGAGGGCATCGAGACCACCAATAGTATCGTTAATTGGTGTTTTGCAATACCCTTGAATGCCATAGCGGATAGAGGTTTGTCCTACATTGGCGACCTGAAGCCATGCGATGGCGGAATAGGCACTCATTGAACGAGGGCCACGCATATATAACGCTCTCATCTGCTCCAGGATGTACTCCACACCACCGAGAGTGTTGGAGATGACCGCACCTACACGGCGTGGATTTTCCTCTGCGACAACCAGTTGCGCATCTTGCAATGCCTCCTGTACGGCTGCAAGAACAAAGTGTGTTCCTCGATCTGTGCGGTTTGCTAACTTGCGCTCGATATAATCCCCTACCACAAAATCGCGTACCTGACCTGCGACTTTGAGGGGCTGGTCGGCAACAGAGAAACGCTCGATTGGACGTATGCCAGAAATGCCTTTGCTGGTTGCATCCCAAAACGTCTCTTTCCCAATGCCGTTTGGAGCCACAACGCCTACACCTGTGATGACGACACGGCGGTCTTTTTCGAGTTCTGAATGATGAGGAGCGTTGGTGTGATGTGTCATGATGTTATCCTATTACAATTCATGCATAGAACATATGCGAACACACTACAAAGAACTACTTTGCCATTCTGGACGGGCAAACACAAGCGCACTATTCACACCACCAAAGCCACTTGAGTGTGTGAGTGCTACATTCACAGATGCTGAACGTGCGACGTTTGGCACATAATCGAGGTCGCACTGTGGGTCGGGATGCTCTTGATTAATTGTCGGTGGAAGAATTTGATTCTCAACGACAAGGGCCGTCACAACCGCCTCAATCGCACTTGCCGCACCCTGAGTGTGACCAATCATGGACTTTGTAGCACTAATGGGGATATGGTAGGCGTAGTCCCCAAAGACAGCTTTATACGCCGCCGTCTCTGCCGCTTCATTCGCGGGCGTTGAACTGCCATGCGAATTAATATAGCCTAGTTGCTCTTGTGTAATATGAGCGTCGTGTAGCGTTTGATGTAATAGGGCTTGTAATGGCATACCATCATCCGGTAGTGCTGTCATGTGGTATGCATTACTATTTGAGGTAAAGCTAATTATTTCCGCGTAGATGTGTGCATTACGGGCTAATGCGTGTTCGCGCTCTTCCAGGAGCAACATGCCAGCCCCTTCAGCCATTACAAAGCCATCGCGATCTTTATCGTAGGGGCGTGAAGCTTTCTCCGGCTCGTCATTACGTGTACTTACCGCACCTATGATAGAGAAGACATTGATACCTGCATAACAGATAGCGGAGTCAGCACCTCCGGCTAACATACAGTCGGCGCGTCCCTCCTCAATCGTCCAGTATGCCTGCCCAATTGCGTCGGCCCCTGCGGAACAGCCGGTGGCGATAACTGTACAGGGGCCGTGCAGCTTGTGATGGGTCGCGATAGCAGCTGAGGATGCATGAGGCATCAGCAAGGTTGCGGGAATGAAATCATCTTTTTGCGTGGTGCGTGGCATATGGGCCCCATTGTCTGTGAGTTGCGACCATAGCTTCTCACCTTCATATGCCGAAGCCATTGCAGTTCCCACAAAGACGCCGAAACGATCAAGCTCGTCCGTGGTTAGAGAGGATATGTCTGCATCTTCCATCGCAAGATTTGCGGCACCCAATGCAAACTGCGTCCCACGATCCATATAGGTTGCCTCAATCGGTGTCAGACCAAGTGCGTGACCATCAAAGTCAAGTACTTCACCAGCTATACGCGTGGGCAAACGACTTGCGTCAAAGCGCGTTACCTGTCGAATGCCGGAGCGTCCAGCGACTGAGGCGTCCCAGAATTGTTTTTTTCCTATGCCATTTGGTGCGATGACACCAAGCCCTGTAATAACTACTCGTCGTGCTTGTCTTTTCATGATCCCACCTTTCAATGATACTACGGTTTTTTCACTTACTACATACATCTTTGTTTGATGTATGCTGAGTAGACGGGGTTTGGTGTCTTCCACCTTTTAATTATGCGCGAATATCCTTTCGTTTGAGTGCAATACCCATCGCGATTGCAAGCACAATAATGATGACGCCAAGTGCTCCCCAGGAGAGTACAAGTCGTTGCGCTGCCTCGCTATGCGTAAATATCGAGTAGAGTGTGCTATGATAGGTCAAACTATCTCCGAAGAGTTTGTCATTCCCTAGATGATCGCCATGCAAGCCAAGTGTCGAACCGAGAGCAGCCATTGCCCAACGTGTGGGGAAAATGACACCGATACTCTGTAGAATAGGGTCTTTTAATGGTATTTCGACACCTGCAAAGACGACCTGTGGAATAAGCAAAAACGGTAGTAAGCTATTCGCGCTGTCTTCGTTCTCGGCGAACGCTGAAGCTGTCAAGCCTATCATTAGGCCAGCAAACGCGGTAAGCAAGAGCGTGATATACGTCTCCAATATCGGATTGAGTAATATGCCTTGATGTAGCGGTTCAAATACCTGTACAATCAATAGCAATGCCGCACTCTGGAAGACCGCGAAGAGGCCCAAGACCAATATCTTCGAGATGATATATGGAACTATGCCCAGATTGACGGTCCGCTCACGTTGATAGATGGATGCTTCTTTTACAACCTCACGTGTTCCGTTAATACACCCGAAGAGGACCGCGACAAAGGCAATGATGAACAAAGCACGTTGGGCGTTAATCCCGTTGCCTGTCGTGACGAAATCTTGCAATGCCTTCGTAGACCCACCTTTCGCATTTGCATAGGCTATTCCGTTTGGATCTCTATTCAGAAATGCGAGTACTTGTCCACAATCAATGGCCTTTGTTTTATCCTTAATCCCTGCTAAGCCCAACGGCTGAGAGTTTGGATCAGGATTTTGCTTGTTTGTGATAACGGTGCTTTGTATGATTTGTGGGAAGCATTGCACCGCATTTGCCGAGTCAAAGACGCCTGTTCCTACCTCAAACCGCACCAACAACATAAGTAAAATAGCTATAAGGGGTGCTTGCAAAAGCAGGATAACCAGATTACTCCTGTCATTCTTGAGGAGTTCAAGGTTGCGTTGGGCCAAAAGCGCGAACTGCTTGAACGGATTGCTGCGTTTTGTCCGTTTGGGAGCTTTGCCTCCTGCTGTTTTTGGGCTAGGTTTTTGGCTCGCGATGCGTAGTGGTTCCGCGATGTATTGTCTATATTCAGGCGACATTTTGTAGCGTGTTTCAGCCTCTTCTGGAACGTTCGGATTGTCCTCAGTTGGTTCCAGACTACTGTAAATTTCAGCGAAATCAGCCTTTTCAAAGTAGGTCATGGCACCTGCTGGTGGGCCGAAGTAGGTCAAGCGCCCACTTTGACCCAGGAAGCACACATAATCGCAAAAGCTGATGTTATTTGTTGCATGTGTTACCAGCACAATGGTATGACCTGCGTCGGCGAGTTTTCGCAGTAAGAGCATCATCTTGCGGTCCAAACCTGGATCAAGACCCGATGTTGGTTCATCTAGGAAGAATATACCTGGATTGGCAAGGAGTTCTAGCGCGATAGAGACGCGCTTGCGTTGTCCGCCGGAAAGCTTTTTAACGATCAACTTACGCCGACCTGTCATCTCAACGTCTTCCAGCACTTCATTGATGCGCTGGTTGATTTGCTCGTTGGTGAAGTCGCTGGGTAGGCGCATCTTGGCAGCATAGTACAAGGCGCGTTCAACGGTCAGGTCTTTGTGAACAATGTCGTCCTGGGGCACGTAGCCTAGTTGTGAACTAAAGGCAGGAATATTATGATAATAGTCCTGTCCATTGTAAAAAACTTGTCCCTCTTTCGCGGGCCAGAGGCCGTTGAGAGCCTTCATTAAGGTGGATTTGCCCGCGCCAGAACCACCAACAAGGGCGACAAATTTTCGTGGTGGGATGGAGAGCGAAATATTGCTGAGTAAAGGAACACCACCTGTCCCGACTTGTTTGAGGTTGCGTGCCTCGATACGAATAAAATTACTTTCGTCGTATTGGCTCAGTTTTGTGACATCGTAGATAAGTTTGTACGGGCCAATACGAATTTCGTCGCCTTGATGCAACAACTGGTCGGCGGTGAGCTTATTATTGACATAGACGTGATTCGTGCTATGCAAGTCGGTGATGCGGTATGAGCCGCCTTCTTGTACGAGTTGTGCGTGATAGCCCGATACTTGTGGGTGTTGCAATACCACCATGTTGTCGGGTTTGCGTCCAATGGTTAATGTTCGGACGTTTCTAAGTGGAATGTCCTGTACTGGCGGAGCTACTGCTTCCTGTACGCCACTCCCATCATCATAGGTGAGCGTGACGAGCGTTCCTTGCTCATTGCCAATACGAAAGATATCGCCAGGGACTAGTGTATGCTCAAAGTGTTCATGTCCAAGTATGCGCCGCCCTTTATACAACAAGCCATTTAATGTTTTCTGGCGCGATGGATGGGGATGAATAAGTACAAACTCATTCCCTCGCTGCACAATTTGCAGGTGTGGTGCCGAGACGATATCGTAGGCCAATGGGATATCGTTTCTGACATTGGCATTATTTTTCCCAACGTTGATGACGGATTTATCGAGACGAAATACTTGTTGGTCACTGTCGATATTCGCGGTGATAATTAGTGATGGGAGAGGGGAACCAGTACCAGGAATAAAACCTGAGCTGATGACGGTATCGTTTGGGGACATCGGTCCCGTACTGCCCTGTTTTGTTCCCCCTTGCGCTGAAAGAGTATAGACCGACTGTGGTGGGTTTTGTTGCTGTTGAAACCTCTGCTGTGGTGGTGGCACAGGAAAAGGTGTTGGTGGGTTCTGTATCGGTCTTGGTGAGACAGGCGGCATACCAGCAGAAGGCTGTAGTGGCATGACAGGGGTCATGCCTGCAGAGGGCTGTGGTGGTATAACGGGCGGCATGCCAGCAGAAGGCTGTGGTTGGAGTACCTGGGTAAGAAATACAAAAGCTGTGTACTGCCCCAACCCGATAGTGGTATTGTCATGAATGATCGTCTGTTGAGTGTTTTGATTGTTTACTGTAACAGTATTTGATTGTGGGTTTTTTTCAACACTCCATATTCCATTATTGTAGAGAATACGGATGTGTTTTCGTGATACTTGTGGGTCGTTTTTGACAACAATATCATTCGTATCGTCCCGCCCAATCGTCGTTATTGACTTATTGAGCGGGAAGACACTACCTGTCAAGGGACCCTGTGTAAAGCGAATCAGCCCTACACCTGATTGCTTGTGTGCGTCGTCCATATATCCCCCTGAAACTGTGTAGTGAGTTGTGCATGTGGAACTACCTGGGTTGTCCCACCTGCACTTCTTTAACCATTGCTAGACTGAGACGTGGTTTTGTGGTGACATAGACACCACCCACTGCTGTTGCCGCGGAAACCGCTGATCGCCAGAAGACTTTGTTGTATGCCTGGTACATTGCTTGCGCTCGCTGTGCCTCTTCGTGTGGGAGTTGATCCGCCATCTGTGACAGTTTTAGTTCACGTCCTGTCTCTTCCGAGTCAAGCAGGTCTTCCATACCGGATACAACGAACAAGAATGCCTGATTCATAGCTTCGCCGTCTTCGTAGTCATGATGGGTTAACTGTTGCGCTTGCCAGAAGTAGGACTCTTTCCCGTTATATTGCTGATACAAGCCTGAGACAATCACCATCAGGCGCAAGTAGGCATGACGATAACTCTCATCGTAGAACAAACGCGCCTGTTCTTCTGTCATCTCGCCATGCAGAATACTTGCAATGCTTGCCGCCGCGAGCATTGCCGCATGTGTTGCGAGATGAACACCTGTGGATAGTAGAGGATCAATGAAGCAGGCGGCATCACCTGTGAGGAAGAAGCCAGGCCCGGTAAGCTGGTTCGCGATATAGGAATAGTCTTGCTCAACACCAAGTTCCTCCGATACCAGTGTACCAGGGGCGACGAGACCTTTGAGCAAGGGGCAAGACTCGATTGCGTCGGCATAAATTTTGTCGAGCGAGCTAGTTTCTTCGCGTAGCTTTTTGAAGTTGTCTTTGTGCATCACGACACCGACACTCAGTGTGCCATCATGCAGTGGAATACCCCAGATCCAACCATCAGGGATGGAACCAACGGCAATCGCGCCATACGGGGCATTCTCCATACGTCCTGCGTCTTTCCAGTAGCCCCAGAGTGCGACGTTTTGGAAGGCATTGTGGTAATGGCGATTGTGCAGGTATTTCGTAGAGATAATACCTGCACGACCAGAAGCGTCAATGAGGTAATCAAAGCTGATTTCGCCTGTCTCAGCCTTGCGATCAGCGCGTTGGTCGCCAGTGACTTTCGCCCATGTCGCGCTCCTTGGACGTTCTCCATCGAACGTGAGACTACGCACTTCCAATCCTTCATACACGGTGACACCCTGTGATTTCGCATGTTCAAGGAGCAGTTGGTCGAACTCTGAACGGATAACCTGGAAACTGTAGGGATGGCGCAGCTTGGTGAAGTCTAATTCCCAGGAGTCTTTTCCCCAGTCGAAATAGCCACCTTCTTTGCGCTGGAAACCATGCGCTTCAATCTTTTCGCGCGCACCAACAAGGTCAAGTATCTCTAAACAAGACGGTAAGAGGGACTCGCCAATATGGTAGCGCGGAAATACCGCACGTTCCAATAAGGTTACTTGAAACCCTTCACGAGCTAGTAACGTAGCTGCCGTCGAGCCAGCAGGACCCCCACCAATTACCAGTATCTGTGTCGTTTGCTGCATGCCATCTGCCTTTCAAGGTGTAAAAGGTGTATACGCGATTTGGTAGGATGTAGGGGCCTTAATTCATTACGCCCCGTCTCGGCTTCTGAAGGGTAACGGGGCGTAATGAATTAGGCCCCTACAATCGACGTATCCACATAAATGTGTCAAATCGCATATACTTGTACTACTAATAGTTGTAGCACAAATGCTTTACTATATAACTCTTCAAGTATGCTTGATTTTTTTTTGCCTGTCAAGAAAAAACCATGCTACTAAGCCGTTTTGTGATGTATTACCACTGAGAGGTAAACGCACAGGTTAGTCATTTATGGTAGTTGACTTTATCGCTGAATTGCACACTGTTGTTAGGCTCGTTCCGCGAGAAATTGTGCAATCAGTGGATTGACAATTTCGGCCTGAGCATACATAAAGAAGCGGTCGCCACCATGCACAACGTGATAGCCAGCGCAGTTTGGTAGATGCTTGGCAAGCCAGTGTGTCTTCGGTTCAGGGGTCAAGCGATCATCAGTACGGTTGAGGACGAGAACGGGCATCGTGAGGGGAGCAAGTCGTTCGTAGAAATCGACATTATGGATAACAGGCAAGACAGAAAATTTGTAGACAGCAGGCCAGGACACGATCTTGTTGAACTGTCTGGCGACAAGTGCGTGTGGCATCGCTGGAAACGTCGTATTGCGTGGACTACGGGCCGTCGCATAATTTGCCACAATATTGCTCAGGAATTGTGGAGGCAGCACATATTCTACTGGCAATCGTATAAAGAGATCATGCAATAACCAGATAATCGGGTGTGGCGCAATCACATAATCTGGTCCTTGTACAAGGATGGTGAGTGAGCGACAGCGTTGTGGATAGCGGATCGCGAACTCAAGTAACACGATTGCTGCGTCACCGTGTCCTACCAGATCGACACGCTCTAGTTCCAGCGTGTCCAGTACACAGCGTAACTCTTCGGCACGTTCTGGTGCTGTCACAGGAATACTTCGTGACTCATGGCGACGATAAAAAATAACGCGTCGTGTCTTGCTCAACTCCTGTATCTGATGGCTATAGACCCAATCAAGATGTTCCAGGATAGGCACACATACCAGTGGCTCACCTGTCCCAATGTCGATAATCGGCTTATCTTCATCGCCCACCGCTATCCGTTGCCAGCGTGAATCGAGATAATCTATGTCAGCTTGCAACGTTTCCGCGTCAATCCACGTTTTGGGTGGCGTAGTAAAAATACTCATGCGTGGTAGTCTCCTATAAAGTACTTACGGTATGACGTATTCTACCACCTCTCTAATGGATGCAATGCTTACGATGGTTGAACCTCTGTAGGGGTTTAATTCCATTACACCCTTTTGACAATTGATCATGTTGGAGGATGTTGAGACGCTTGTACATGTCCTCTAACGTTGTGATATGCCAAAAGGGTGTAATGAATGAGACCCCTACAGTTGCTTGTCCTCTGGGTAAAGGGTGTAATAGAATGAGACCCCTACAGTTGCTCGTCGTCCGTTACAATTCTTGCACTCTTGCCATCTCTCTACTATACTACATAGGTAAGGACGAGTAAGGAGTGTGTAACCAATGATTCCTTCGTCTCTCTATTGCTCTGCGTGTGGTGCGTCGAATGCGACGGATAGAATTGTGTGTTTTGCGTGTGAGCAACCACTACGAGTTACTGCAAACGACAATGCGATGCTGTTGCAGGGTCGCTATCGTATTCTGACACAGGTTGGCAAAGGTGGCTTTGGCGCGGTCTATCGCGCCGAGGATACGCACAACTATGACAATACTGTTGCGGTTAAACAAATTAATCTGCGCGGTCTGACACCACAGGAAACCATTGAGGTCACCGACGCCTTTAATCGTGAGGTCTCGTTGCTCTCGAAGCTTTCGCATCCCAACCTGCCGCATATCCACGACAACTTCACCGATCCTGAACACTGGTATCTGGTGATGGACTTTATCGAAGGCGAGACACTTGAAAGCTATCTTGAAGCAAAAGGAGCGAACTATACTGCGTCACTTGATGACGTACTCACGCTTGGTATACAACTCTGTACCGTCCTGAACTATCTGCACACACGCGAACCCGTTATCATCTTCCGTGATCTCAAACCAGCCAACATCATGCATACTTCTGTAGGCAAACTCTATCTCATCGACTTTGGCATTGCTCGTAGTTTCAAGCCTGGCAAACTCAAGGATACGATTCCCTTTGGCTCGCCAGGCTATGCACCCCCTGAGCAATATGGCAAGGCTCAGACGACGCCACGTGCTGATATCTATAGTCTCGGTGCCTTATTGCACAGGCTACTGACGGGTGATGACCCCGTTGATAATCCGTTTCACTTCGCCCCTTTGCGTATCTATGGTGCGTCCGGTCTTACAGACCTCGATGCTCTCATTGCACGCATGACACACATTGATGCGAATTGCCGTCCCACAACCATCATGGAGGTCAAAGATGAACTGCAATGCATCGCGGACATGCAAGCGAGTCCTCGTTTGTGGCATCCTCCTGTTGGTCAAACGCCATCCACATTTCCTTTGGCAAGTGATGGGAGCGGACAACAACAGATCAGCATTTCGGGTTCAGGGCAACAACAACTCTATGTGCCAGCAACACAACGCAAGCATCTTGCACGACGCAAATTTCTCGTCGGTGGCTTTGCAGTTACTGGCTTAACTATCATAGGGGCAAGTGGCATTGCAAATATCGTGTCTGCCCTTCATTCACCTGTAAATACAGGACCTGAATCTAGTATTGGTAACTCTCCATCCAATCAGAGTTTCTTCGCCCATATCTATACCTATGAAGGACATGCTCAACCTGTAAAAGCAGTTGCATGGTCCAATGACAATGCATTTATTGCCTCTGCGAGTGATGATAATTCTATACACATATGGTCAGAGAATAGTGCGAAAGGAGGAGCTACTGCACCTCTTGAAAAGCACAGGACTGCAGTTCCTGCAACATGCCTAGCGTGGGGTGGGGCGAGAGATAGCAAATTGCTGGCTTTTAACAATGGTAAGAAAATCATTATCTGGGATGTAGTAAAAAATACGACCACATCTATTACGTCTCCACCAGAACCTAATGGTACCGACAGAAGTGTAGATATTTCTACACTCGCGTGGTCGCCTGATGGTACTTCTATCGCATTTCCAACAAAGACTGGTGTGCAACTATGGAATGTTCTGCAAGGAAAAGCATATGCGCATGTAGACGTATATTTAAACACCGATGAGTCTATTACATCATTATCCTGGTCTACTAGTGGAACATATATCGCAGTCAATATTGCACCTCATGTTCAGACAGAAATATTGTATGTACCTAGTCCATTCAATAGCTATAAGACTGGATTATATACTACGTTGGAGAATGTAGGTGATAGTTTTGTTATATGGTCGCCTGATGGTTCATGTGTGACGAGCGTAAGTGGTCACAGCGTTAGTGTGTCCTTCTTTTCGGAGAACCTTGGCTCGATGTTCTATACTTTTCCTAATGATGTAACTGCTCTTGCATGGTCACATGATAGTTTCTATCTTGTAGCAGCAACTGCTACTGTGGGAAGTAACGCTACTGTGTATATATGGAATGTCGTCCACAACGATGGTACGCCAGTTCGTGGAGGGTTTATTGATAATAGTACACCAACCTATATCGTAGATACACATGGAACGCCTATCTACTCCCTTGCGTGGTCGTCTGTTGAGGATAACGGAGAATATATTGCGATAGGAGCAGATAAGGCGTATCTATTGGAAATCAATCTTGCTGTGCTCAAAGAGCGTAGGCAACAATAGGGCTGATTATCGTACCGCGTAGGAGACTACTATTAGTTTTGTGGTTTCAGTGCATGTATTGCGAGTAAAATGGGAAGGTAACGCCCTTTGAGGGGGTAAATAATGATCTTGCCAGAGAAAAAAGAATACATCCTCTTCGATTTCAGCAATCCTGATGATGTCGCACAATGGTATTCGCGCGACGATACTGTGATGGGCGGTGTTTCTGCCAGTCAACTTCGTGCTACAGGTAAGGGAACTGCCGTGTTTGCTGGTGAGGTTTCGCTTGAGAACAATGGAGGCTTTGCCGCTATACGCTCACTTGATGCACAATACGATCTCAGTGAGTATACGGGGATTGCCCTTCATATAAAAAGCGATCCCAAAACATATAGCATGAATATTAGAACGGATACAAGTTCAAACGGCTTACGGTATCAAGCGAACTTCAAAGCTGTGCGGAAGGAATGGATGACAGTCCTGCTCCCCTTTCAAAACTTTGTCGCGGCACGACGTGGTCAGAGACCTCTTGATGCACCTCCACTCGATACACAACGTATACGCTCGTTCGGCTTTATCATCGCCAATAAGCAAGTAGGTCCATTTCGCTTAGAGCTAGCGTCTATTAACACGTACTGATTGGACATGCTTCATTTTATATAGTATTGTATAGGTAGTAAGGTATGCCTGCGTGATTGCAGGTATGCGAGTAGGAAAAAGGAGCGAATTTATCATGGCAAAAGCGATGTGGAACGGCGTTGTACTCGCCGAAAGCGATAAGACAGAGGTTGTTGAGGGCAACCAATACTTTCCGCCAGACTCGGTAAAGCGTGAATACTTCAAAGAGACCAGTACACACACGACTTGTCCCTGGAAGGGTCTCGCCAGCTACTATACTATCGAAGTCAACGGCAAAGAGAATAAAGATGCAGCATGGTATTATCCTGCACCAAAGGATGCCGCCAAGCAGATTAAGGATCACGTCGCCTTCTGGAAAGGTGTCGAAGTGCAAGCGTAATCATTCCGAGAAGAAACATACATGGCTGACAATCGACTGATTGTCAGCCATGTATGTTTCTTCTCGGAATAAATATTCATCTAGCGAATGTTAGAGCAGAGTAAGGGCATATTCTACTGTGTCCCTTTTTGCAATGCCGCAAGACTCATAGACCCAAAGATGCTTCCATCATTGTTCTGCAACAAAGACAACTAGAAAAACTATTGTCCTAATCTATTTTCATACGTAGGGGTAACAGGAATGACGAAACAAGCGAAAATTATTGTCACCATAGCACTCATGCTCGGCATGGCGTTAGCATCACTCGATGCCACCATCGTTGGAACTGCTATGCCGACCATCGTGGGGAAACTTGGAGGCATCACACTCTACTCATGGGTGTTCTCGATCTACCTGTTAACTTCGACCACAACTGTGCCTATATATGGTAAACTAGCGGACCTTTACGGACGTAAACCGCTCTTTTTGTTTGGCGCAACGCTTTTTCTTATCGGTTCAGCAGCATCGGGTGCCGCACAGACGATGGTGCAACTGATCATTTTCCGTGCTATTCAAGGGCTAGGGGCAGGAGCTGTCTTACCAATCGTGCTGACGATTATCGGCGATATCTTCGCGTTAGAAGAGCGAGCAAAGATACAGGGCCTCTTCAGTGGTGTGTGGGGTTTGTCAAGCATCATCGGCCCTGCCGTTGGCGGTATTATCGTTGATCACTTCTCCTGGCGTTGGGTCTTTTTTATCAACATCCCCTTTGGCCTCGTGTCAATGTTGCTGTTGTTCTTTGCGCTAAAAGAAAATGTTGAGCGTAAGAAGCATCACCTGGATTATCTAGGAACGGCAACACTCACGGGCAGTGTCGTTGCGTTGCTCTTTGCCCTGTTACAGGGTGGCACGACATGGGCATGGAACTCACTGCCGAGTATTGGCCTGTTCGTTGCTTCTGTCGCCCTCTTTCTCCTCTTTGTGCGAACCGAGCAACGTGCCGAGGAGCCAATTTTACCACTGGTCCTCTTCAAAAATCCGCTTATCACCATTTCGAGTATTGGGGGTGTTGTGCTTGGCGTACTGATGTTTGGCGTCACTTCGTATGTGCCTCTCTTTGTGCAGGGGGTCAAAGGTGGTAGTGCGACGAGTGCTGGTATTACGCTCGGTCCCCTTTTGCTTGCATGGCCTATCGCGGCGACGATTAGTGGAAAGGTTGTGATTCGCTATGGCTATCGGATCACTGCCGTGATAGGTATGCTCCTGGCGGCACTTGGTGTCGCTATGGCAACACTCTTTAACGCCCAGACAAGTTTACCGTTTATTATTATTGCGATGGTATTGATTGGTGCGGGACTTGGCTTTGCGAGTTCTGTGTTTATTCTCTCCGTACAAAACGCAGTGCCGTGGAATCTGCGTGGTGTGGCAACCGCGACGACGCAATTTTTCCGTACAATGGGTGGAACGATTGGGGTTGCTATTATGGGCACAATTCTGAATGCTCAAATGGCGACGCGCTTCGCCCCAATTTACGTGCAATTTGCCGCCGCAGCCAATCGCTTGCCTAAGAATATCGCCCCTGCCAATGTTCTACTCACTCCTGAGTTACGAGCCTCGCTACCACTTGCATTCCTGACACAATTGCAGAATGCGCTCTCGCAGAGTTTATTCTGGGTCTACGGCTTAATGTTCGTGCTTGCTGTTATCGGACTCGGCACTATGTTCCTCTTGCCAGGAGGACGTGCCGATAAACATGCCTACAAACCAACCGAGGAAGAGATTGCGGTTGCTCCTGAAACTGGGGTAGAGTCTCTTGCACATATCGGCTAACCAGGAAACACAAAAAACGTGGAATGGCATTTGCCATTCCACGTTTTTTGTGTTTCCTGGTTATTCTTCCTCATCCCCTGGCTGTTGCAGGGGCTTGACGATTTCGTCAGGCACGAGCATCTGTGTACCCTTTGGTGGATGGAGCCATGCCTTCACACGCAAGTAGAGCGTGATAATACCACCGAACCATAGACCTCCGTAAAGATAACCCGCCATCACATCACTGGGCCAGTGCGCTCCAAGATAGATACGTGAAGGGCCAATCGTCGCAATCATACCCGTACATAGCGCGATCAAAGCATTACGTAAGCGTCCGGGTTTCCAGTTGGTCGCGAGTAGATAGATCAGCAAACCATAAAAATTTGTATAGTGCATAACGTGTCCACTAGGGAAGCTTGGTTCATTAATGACACGCACGACTGATACTAACTCTTGATTTGGGCGTGGACGTTTAATAACACGTTTGACAATTGCATTCAGGATATTTGATGAGGTAGTGAGGAGAATAAACAACGCCTCTAAACGGAAGCGCAATGCCCAGAAGATACCAGCAACGCCAATTGTTTCTGGTACCGACCACTGCCAGAAACCAACCTCAGAAACCCAGTACATGAAATTACGGAACCAGGGATTTCTCTGACGCTGTAAACGTGAGGTGATCGACATATCACCTGGAAAGAATTGTGTACGCTGTGCAATCCATGAGAGGATGCCAGCACCGGAGAGTAGCCAGAGATAGAACGCGAGAAACATCGTTCCTCGTGAAACGGCTTTCCGACCAGAATAGGACGACTGCGCCGCGACACGTTGTGCCTCAGTTGCGATTTCAGGAATGTTGACCTGTGGTAGAGGAACAACAAGTGGCTCCGTCGCGTCAGTCGATGACGAAGGGTTGTTGGGATTAGTTGACATGGACCGTCCCTTTCTCTTCTGTTGTTATAGTCGTAGGGTTTGTCGCCTCTTTTTTCTTGCGTGTACTACGCAATCTGCGCTTCTTCTCGCCATCTACGACATTTGGACCTTCGGCAACCTGTATAGGTACACGAACGCTCAATGCTCCTGGTGTCACTGAAATGAGCGCGGGTGTGTGACCATGCACAACACCATCTGCGTGAACCGCTACCGGATAATCTGCCGTAATACGCAGGGTTTTTACTTTTCTGCGTGTAATCTTTGGCTCCAGGATACGTTTCCCTTGCGTAATCGAGATACTATGACGTATAAACTCAAGCTTGCTGAAATTCTTATAAATCACTACATCCAGTAAACCATCATCCATTAACGTGCCAGGGGCGACCTGGAAATGAACACCATAATAGGGCGAGTTGCAGACCGTCACTTGTAGTGCTTTATACGGACGGCTACGATGCCCATCGAACGAAACCTTGATGCTGGCTGGTTTGAACGAGAAAAGCGATGTCAGTCCATCAAATGTGCCGCGCATCGTGGAGAGCCAGCCTCGACTCTTGATTTCTTCAGCGGCAGGAAAAAGCACTGCTTCCAGTCCGATACCTGCAACCTCAAGAAAGACGTGATCGTTGATGTTGCCAATATCAATTTTCTTTGTTTCGCCCTTTGCAATAATAGCACAGGCACCCTCAATAGTATCAGGAATACTCAGACTATGGGCTAAATTGTTCATTGTTCCCATTGCGATGATGCCAAGTGTACTTTTTGTGCCAATCAATCCACTGGCAACGGCGTGAATAGTACCATCGCCACCTGCCGCGATCACAACATCGACTCCCTCTGCTGCCGCCCTTTTTGCCAGGCCACTGCCAGGATCATCCGGGGTCGTATACCAAACCTCTGGTTCAATTTCGTGTGAACGAAGTGCCGTTATAATTGTATCTTCATGTCGCTCTACCGTTTCCTGCTGATGATCCTGTGGTGCCATCGAAGAGGACCCGGCTGTAGGATTTAAAATCAATACCGTGCGCATACACACTCCTGGGAGATGATAGGTGATGTATTTTTCTCTTATTGTAGCCCACCTTCCACCTAACACCACTTCTAGTACGTATTGTACAGCATATTCGTGACAAACATATGTAGGGGCTTTCATTCATTACGCCCTTGTCAAGATTGATAATCTTGACAAGGGCGTAATGAATGAAAGCCCCTACACCGATTCTCTTTTCAGTGTTACACGAGGAATAGGAAAAGAATTGGAAATGGAAGCCCCCTTTGTAGAGAGCGATTGTTACAATAGTACATACAGAAGAAGCATACAATATATTATAAATCAACTATTATAAGAAAGATTGGGTTGTGCTTAGAATAAACTTAGCAGTTTTATTGTTGACTTGTGTTATACAAGCATCCTCGGTTACTATAGCGGTAAGAAAAGTTCTTTGAACTTCTTCCAAATGTTCATGCTATGCTCGCAAAGAAGCTAGTTATGCCAAAACTATGTTTGTCTATTTATGTTAGAGAAGAGATATATGCGAATATCTAGTCAAGAGCAGAATTCCACTATCATAGTTCCTTCTTTTCCGCCATCGTCAATTCATGACATTTATCATGACACCATCGTAAACGTCCTCAACGATAGGCGGGCCGCACTTGATGAGGCGTTGAGCAGGCTAATGTTACACACTTCTGTGCTTACAGACATTGCTACACGGCTTATCGAAACGCTACAAAGCGGTCATAAGGTACTGGTTGTGGGCAATGGTGGAAGCGCGGCAGAGGCTCAGCACTTCGCGGCAGAGCTTGTGGGGCGTTTTAAGCGTAACCGTGCTCCTTATGCAGTGCTCGCGCTCACGACGGATACCGCCATTCTTACTGCTGTTGCCAATGACTACGGCTATCAAGAGGTTTTTGCACGTCAGGTTACTGCATTTGGTCAACCCGATGATGTACTACTTGCCTTTAGTACCAGTGGCGAATCCGAAAATCTCCTTCACGCTGCACGTGCCGCTCATGTATGTCAAATGACCACCATAGCTATTACAGGCGAACTTGCGAACAGTCTTGAAATGTTGTCAGATGTAACGCTGAAAATGCCTCTTTGTGACACCGCGCTTGTCCAGGAACTGCATATGATTACTACACATATTCTTTGTGATATCGTGGAAACACATCTCTCTTCATCAGTAGAAGTCGTCGCGCCTGTAGGGACCGATGTATCGCGTCCTGGCATGGAAACCAATGCATTGCGTGCTTTCTCTAGCGAGGATGAGTGGTCGCTATGAGTTCTCGCGCACTCTTTCTCGACCGAGATGGCACGCTTGTTCATGCCTCGCACTATCCATCTCGTCCCGAACAACTTCGCCTTTATGACCATATTGGACCAGCTTTGCAGGTATTACAGCAGCAACACAATTTTCGTCTCATCATCATTACCAATCAAGCTGGCATCGCACGTGGCTATTTTACAGAAGCAGCCTTGCAACGTATGCATGACTACTTAACCGACGAACTCGCGACATTGGGTGTACATGTTGACGGTATATATCATTGTCCTCATCACCCGGATGGAGTGATAAAGGGACTGTCAATACGTTGCGAGTGCCGTAAACCGCAACCGGGTATGTTATTGCGTGCGGCTCGTGAGCTTGATGTGGACCTTGAGCAGTCCTGGTTCGTTGGTGATATTCTTGATGATGTTGAAGCTGGCAATCGCGCACATTGCCACACGGTTCTTGTCGATTTAGGTACTGAGTCGTTTCCACAACATCCCTTGCGTGTGCCTACCTTTGTTGCTAGCAATACACTACATGCGCTACATATTATTCGTCACGTTGAAGAGACGACGACGCCAAATCTCGTGTACCGTCCCATGACATGGCAGGTCCGGCAGGAAGTAGCAGGAGTAACCCGTGGTTAGCGCAGTACATCTCGTGCGACAATTCCGGCGGCTCCGTGTACTGGTCATCGGTGATGCGATGCTTGATACCTATTTAGAGGGGACTGCGGCACGCCTGTGTAGTGAGGGACCTGTTCCCGTTGTGAGCAAGACAGCAGAATACCGCATCCCCGGTGGTGCTGCTAACACTGCTGCTAATCTACGTGCGCTCGACGCGGACGTAATCTTTCTTGGACTTGTCGGGTCAGACCTTGCAGGTGGACTACTGCGTACCGCTTTACGAGAACGAGGTATCAGCGATCAATGGCTTGTCGAGGATGATACAGCGCAAACCCTGCATAAACTCCGTATCATCGCCGACGGACAATACGTTGTGCGTTTTGATGAAGGGCCAGCGACCTATTCGAGCGGGAGTCAACAGCGTCTCGTTGACAAACTGGAAGAAGTCTATCCTCTGTGTGACCTTGTGGTTATTTCTGACTATTGTTATGGTGTGCTTTCCGATAGGCTTATCTCACGGCTACACCAGTTGCATGAAGCACAGCCAAAGGTGTTGCTCATTGACTCGAAAGCCCTGCATCGCTTCCACATGCTTCACGCAACCGTTGTAACGCCCAATTTGTTAGAGGCTCGTATGTTTACCGAGAGCACCGAAGAGGAAACGTTCAACCTGACTACTTTTGAGCAGATAGCTCAAAAGATGCTTACGCGTTTGAACGCGCGACACGTCGCAATCACGTTAAGTGAGCATGGTGTGTTCCTCCTGAGCCGTGAGCAGCAGAAAATGCACATACCAGCACATCCTGTCGCGCAGGCAAACGACGTTGGAGCCGGAGACTCCTTTGCTTCCGCGATGGCGCTCGCACTCGCGGCAGATGGCACCATCGAGGAAGCCGCACGAATAGGCATAGACGCGGCAAGTATTGCGGTCACACGGCAACGTACAGCTGTGGTGCAGTATCAAGAACTACTCCAGCGTGTCAGCCTTCGCGAATATGCCACGAGTACCCCTATTATGACCTCGTATAGTCAGGAAGAGGCGTCGGGTACACAGCATCCATTGCTTTCTCTTGTTGAGTATCTCGATGCAGAACGTGAAGCTGGACACCGTATCGTCTTCACCAATGGCGTTTTCGATATTCTTCATGCTGGTCATGTACAATTTCTGCGTCAGGCAAAGGCGCTTGGGAATGTGTTGGTTGTGGGTATCAATAGTGACCGTAGTACACAGCGTTTGAAGGGCATTGGGCGTCCTATCAACAATGAGCGTGATCGCATGTCCCTTGTCGCGGCCCTTGATGCGGTAGATGCTGTCGTGCTGTTCAATGAAGACACTCCTACACAGCTTATTCGTCTTTTGCGTCCCACACTGCATGTCAAAGGCGGCGACTACGCGGACGAGATGTTACCGGAAGCGGAGGCTGTGCGTGAAGGCGGTGGGCAGGTGGTGATTCTGCCTCTTGTAGGCACCATGAGTACAAGCACCGTTATTCAGCATATCGCAAGGCTGTATGGAGCCGACGGTTCGCATTCTGAAAGCGAGGTTTCGCGATGATTGACGAACGTTGGCAAACAGTCAAAAAAGTGTTGCTTGTGCGCTTAGACAATCTTGGCGATGTGTTGCTGACCACACCAGCTTTTCATGCTGTGAAAGCTGCCTTGCCAAATGTCTCGCTCACCCTGCTTGCAAGCCATGTTGGAGCGCAGGTTGCCGCGCTTAATCCTGATATTAACGATGTAATTGTCTATTCCGCGCCGTGGATGGACCCGTGGAGCAAGCTGCCGCAGGATAGCGAACGTGAACAGCAGGTAATTGCAGAACTCAAGGCACAGCACTTTGATGGAGCAATTATCTTCACCTCATTTCGTCAGAGTCCATTGCCTTCCGCTTATCTCTGTTACCTCGCTGATATCCCATTACGTGTTGCCGCATCCATTGATGGTCCGGGTTCGCTCTTAACCACACGTCACAAACACCCTGACACTATCATTCATGAGGTTGAACACAACCTGAATCTTGTGCGTGTCCTCGGCATGGACACAGACGAACGCGACCTTGTATTAAGCGTTCCCGATGATGCACAGCGTGACATCGTTCACCTACTGAACACATATCATACACATCGTCCTCTTGTGGTTGTACATCCCGGCTGTACCATGCCAGCGCGTACTTATCCTTGGGAGATGTATGTCGAGGTTATCAACCTGCTGATTGAGCAACTTGGGGCCTTTGTTGTAGTTACCGGAGCGAATGACGAACGTCCGCTTGTGGAGCAGATACTGGGGCAGGTGCGAACAGAAAATCGTCATGCGACACTAGCTATGGCAGGAACATTGCCCTTTCCACAGTTCTGTGCGCTCATTCAAGCCGCCGACCTCACCATTACAAATAATACCGGCCCAATGCACGTCTCGGCGGCGGTAAAGACCCCCGTCATTGCCCTGTTTGCCTTGACCAATCCCCCTGAACAATGGGGACCGTGGCACGTACCCCATCGACAAATGTATCATGATGTTGCATGTCGTATCTGCTATAGCCGCGTCTGTCCTTATCAGCATGAATGTCTACGCCTCGTCTCACCACAGATGGTTGTCGATGCCTCCGTTGAACTACTCGCATCCGTGCAGGGAAACGAGAAGGAACGTGTGAAAAGTGAGGTGGTACTGCATGAATGAGTGGCTTACAGCGAAAAATATCCTGGTGGTACGGCTAGACAATATCGGTGATGTGTTGATGCTTGGTCCTGCTGTACGTGCGGTGAAAGAAACTTCGCCACAGGCACGTATAACATTACTTGCGAGTCCTGCGGGTGCTACTGCCGTGCCGCTTTTACCGTGGATTGATGATGTCATGATATGGCGTCCCATCTGGCAAGATGTTGGGGGACGTATGGCCTTCGATCCTGCTCGTGAACGCGAATTGATCGCTCTGCTCGCTGAACGGAACTTTGACGCCGCGCTTATCTTCACTTCGTTTAGCCAGTCACCGCATATACCCGCGTATGTCTGTTATCTTGCAGGTATTCCATTGCGAGCAGGTGAGTCGAACGAGTTTGGCGGTAGCACGCTTTCGACACAGTTACAAGGTGGGCCAACAGAGATGCATCAGGTCGAGCGTAATCTGCGTCTGGTCGAGCAGCTTGGATTTGTTGCCAGGGACCGTACACTGAACGTGTTTCTTCCACCTGATGAGACAATTCCTTCCTTATTAAAGGGTGTAGGTATACAGCCAGAAGAGCCATACATTGTGCTGCATCCAGGGGCGAGTGCGAAGGCGCGTCGTTATCCCTCTGACCGTTTTGGTCGTGTTGCGAACTCATTGACACAACATGGCTGGCAAGTCCTGGTGACAGGAGTTGAGCGTGAGGCTATACTTTTGCAAGATGTTCAGCACGCTGCACCTGATGCTCATGTGCTGATGGAAAAGACTTCACTTGCTGAGTATGCTGCTCTTATCGAACGTGCGGCTCTTGTCATTTGTAACGATACTCTGCCAATGCATCTCGCCGATGCGGTACGCACACCAGAAGTGGTGTTGTTCTCTGGTACGGATTACGAGGAGCAGTGGCGTCCACGTTCTACGCTGGCACGGCTTTTACGCCGTCCGACGCCGTGCCATCCCTGCTATCTGTTCGAGTGTCCCATTGGCTTACCTTGCCTTGATATCGCACCCGAAGAGGTCGTCACAGAGGTTGAGGCGTTACTGGCAATAAGTGGGGGTAGGCGATGAAACGTATTGCGGTCTTTCGTGCGTTGCAGCTTGGCGACCTGCTTGTGGCAGTTCCAGCATTTCGTGCTTTACGCCAGCGTTATCCTGATGCTGAGATCACCCTAATTGGCTTACCGTGGGCTGCCTCTTTTGTGCAACGTTTTTCCTGCTATATCGACCGTTTCATTGAGTTCGTTGGCTATCCCGGCATCGACGAAATCCCGTTCAACGCGCAACGTACAGAGCGTTTTCTCGCTGAGCAACGTGTATATAGCTATGATCTCGTGCTACAAATGCATGGCAGTGGACATACAAGCAACCCTTTCGTGCTTGCACTTGGTGCCTCTTGCACCGTGGGCTATTACGAGAAAATACCTGCCGGATTGACGCTCGAAGCCGTTTATCCTGACGATCAACATGAAATATACCGCAATCTCAACCTTGTTACATTGCTAATACAACGTGATGTATTGGTAGGGACCGATTTATCACGTCCTTGTTGGCGATCAATTGCTCAGGAGGACGTGATAAATCGGTCCCTACAATCGACGTTTCCTGATTATTCTATTCATTCGCATAATGGGTCCTTACATATAGGTGATTCATTCATGAATACCCATTTAGAATTCCCTCTGTTTGAGAACGATTACGCCGAGGCCGATACACTTTTACGTTCATTCCTACAAAGCGGTAAGCGTATTATTGGCATACATCCTGGAGCGCGTCCACCAGCACGACGCTGGCCTTCCGACTATTTCGCAACCGTTGGGGATACGTTAGCACGACGTTTCGACGCACAGATAGTGCTGACCGGAGGGCCGGGGGAAGAGCAAACGGTACAGGCGGTGATGGATGCCATGCACACACCAGCAGTCTCGTTGGCAGGAAAGACCTCGATAGGGAGCCTTGCCGCGCTCATCAGTCGTTTTGACCTCTTTATCAGCAATGACACCGGGCCGTCCCATATCGCGTGTGCGGTCGATTGTCCGAGCGTAACGATCTTCGGACCTGCTGATGTACAGAGATGGGCACCCCTGGATAGATACAAGCATCCCATTGTTCGTCGTCCAGTGGCATGTAGTCCGTGCGGATATTGGGAGTGCCCTATCGACCATCGTTGTTTGCGCTGGCTCTCGCCTGGTGGCGTGCTGATGGTGGCAACGGAAATGTTACAAAAGGAAAATGTACAGCAATGCAACGTCTGAAAATTCTTATATGGCACATTCACGGCAGTTATCTGAATACATTGGCGCGACTCGACCATGACTGGTATCTGCCTATCAAGCCAAGTAAACCAGAGGGTTACGGTGGGCGTGGTCCATCCTTTGATTTACCTGCTTATATGCGCGAAGTGCCTGCCGAAGAAGTCAAAAATCTTGACCTCGATTTAATTATCTATCAGACGCCAAAGAACTACGGCGAGGATGCCGACGAAATTCTTAGCCCTGAGCAACGCGCCTTGCCAAAGATTTACCTTGAGCATAACACGCCTAAGCCGCACGCAACCGATACGCGTCACCTGATTGATGACCCAAACGTGTTGTTAGTACATGTCACTCATTATAATCGGTTGATGTGGGACAACGGAAGAACACCAACGCTCGTCATTGAGCATAGTGTCGCTATTGACCCTACCGCGACCTATCGTGGCACCTTGAAACGTGGTGTAACGGTTATCAACGGTATGCAGAAGCGACCACGTATCACTGGTTATGATCTTTTTTTACAGGCACAGGAAACCGTCCCGCTCGATGCTGTTGGGATGCAAACAGAGGCATTGGGTGGCCTGGGAGACATTCCTTATCGGCACCTGCATCAACGCCTTGCCGACTATCGTTTCCTGTTCAGTCCTATCCGCTACACCAGTTTGCCACTTGCCGTGATAGAAGCTATGACGCTTGGTATGCCCGTTGTCGCGCTGGCAACAACCGAACTACCGACGGTGATTGAGCATGGGAGAAGTGGCTATATTTCCTGTGAGCCGCATGTTTTGAACGAGCATATGCACTATTTGCTTGCTCATCCAGAGGAGGCAAAAATCATGGGAGCGTATGCGAAAAGCGTGGCGCAGGACCGCTTCGGGCTGGAACGCTTCAAACACGATTGGAACGCCGCCTTCGCTCGTGTGCTGTCATGATGCAATAATAAAGGATATCGGTAGGGGCAGCAATTTATTGCGCCCAATGATGGGTGGGGAGGGGATTGCGTCGGGGAGGGAATTGTTGCCAACGTGTTGCCCTTCCGCTACCCCCATCATTGGGCGCAATAAATTGCTGCCCCTACCGATGGTTCGTATTCGATAGTCAAAAATTATCGGGAAGGAAATATAGAGATGGAGAAAGTAACGCGTATCGCGTTTTTGAGCGAACATGCTAGCCCTGTCGCTCTTCTGGGGGGAGAGGATGCTGGTGGGCAAAATGTTTACGTTGACGAAGTGAGCCGTAATCTTGGGCAGCTTGGCTATGCGGTTGATGTGTTTACACGTCGTGATAATCCTGACGCACCAGAAGTGATCGAATGGGCACCCAATGTACGCATCATCAATCTGACGGCTGGCCCTGCAACCTTTCTTTTGAAAGATGAGCTATGGAAGTTTATGCCTGCTTTTCGTGATGCACTACTAGACTTTATAGAACATAATGAGACACGCTATGATCTTCTACATGGGAATTTCTGGATGTCGGGTTGGGTTGCGACTGAACTACACCATCGCTTAAATATTCCTGCCGTACACATTTTTCATGCGATGGGCAAGACAAAGCATAAACATCAAGGCAGTGCTGATACCAGTCCACAAGAGCGTATAGATGTTGAGTCACAGATTATCCGCTCGGTTGAACGTGTGATCGCGCAGTGTCCGAGCGAGTGGTCGGAACTGGTTGATGATTACGGGGCGGACCCGGAACGCGTTGTGATTATTCCTTCTGCGGTCAATACCACCGTGTTTCATCCGATAGCACGAGAAGAGGCGCGTCAACGTGTCGGATTGGCACAGGATGCCTTTGTGGTTGTCTATGTTGGACGTATGTTGCCACGGAAAGACGTGCGTAACGTCGTGCGTGGCATGGCTCAACTTGTGTACTATTGCGAAAGCCAGACTGCACAGCACGGCACCATGTTTCCGCCACTACGCCTTCTGCTTGTTGGTGGTGAGACAACGGAACCTGACGCGCTTGCAACGCCTGAGATTGGCGTTTTACAGCAACTCGTCGCGGAGCTAGGCATTTCAGACTATGTAACGTTTGTGGGTAAGCGACAACAGAACGTGTTACACAATTACTATAGCGCAGGGGATGTCGCCGTTACGACGCCGTGGTACGAGCCGTTTGGCCTGACACCTTTAGAGGGCATGGCCTGTGGACGACCCGTCATCGGCTCTGCTGTTGGCGGCATCACCTACACTATCGCGGACGAAGAAACTGGCTTCCTCGTGCCACCGCGTGACCCTGATGCATTGGCAACGCGACTGTATCAACTGCTTATGGAGCCAGAACGCTGTATACACATGGGAGAAGCTGCTCGTGTTCGGGTCGAACGAGAGTTTACCTGGGAAACTGTCGCACGACGCACAAGTGTACTCTACGAGTCTGTCATAGTCGCGCATAAGCAAGCTACACACACATTGCGCGCGCCTTTACTCGCGGTACACGAGAGTCAATCTATGCGGGAAGGAGAGTAGTGTTGTGACAAGTGTTGATGTACTTATTCCTACCTGTCGGCGTAAAACAGGTCTTGCAATGGTTCTAACCAGTTTGCTAGGGCAGACATTCACGGATTTTAACGTGATTGTTTCAGACCAGACGGAAGAAGACGAAGCGTATCTTGAGAGTATCGAGATACAAACCGCAGTACGCGCCCTACGCTGGCATGGGCATCAAGTGACGCTCCATCGCCATCTGCCCCGACGTGGCTTAGCGGAACAGCGTCAGTTTTTGCTAGAGCAGAGTAAAGCCGCTTACGTGCATTACCTCGACGATGATGTATTGCTAGAGCCGGAGGTGATGCAACGGATGCTGCGTGTTCTCAAAGAGGAGCAGTGTGGCTTTGTTGGCTGTCCCGCCACAGGATTACAGTATCTCCCTGATGTGCGTCCACATCAACAGCATATCGAGGTATGGCAAGGCCCTGTTAGGCCCGAAGCTTTTGCTACTGATACAATTCCGTGGGAGCGTCATCTTGTGAACAACGCCGCCAATCCGCTTCACCTGGAACTAAGTCTTGTCAACGATGGTCGTCCTGTGCGGTACAAGGTTGCGTGGGTTGGAGGGGCAAATGTTTTGTATGACCGCGAGAAATTGCTGAGCGTCGGCGGCTTTTCCTGGTGGCATCGTTTACCACCCGAACATGCAGGTGAAGAGGTGGTGGTACAGTTTTTGCTCATCCATAATTACGGTGGCTGTGGCATCCTGCCAAGCGGCACCTATCACCTCGGCTTGCCTACAGAGGTAGAGAACCGTCACCGTAGCGCCACCGAATTATTCGGCGAATTATTGGAAGAGTATGGCATGAAGAATTCTGTTGTTTCTTCTTGAAACAATAATGTGGATACGTCATCTGGTGAACTATGACAATCGAACTTGGGGATATCGGTAGGGGCAGCAATTCATTGCGCCCAATGATGGAGGCGGTGGAGGGGCAACACGAGAATTTTATACAAAAGAAAGAGAAAAACACATGAGCGAGAACACATTGACAGGAAAAGTTGTCTTGGTGACAGGAGCAGGAAGTGGTCTGGGGGAAGCAACCGCGAGAGCGTTTGCCGCGGCAGGAAGCCATGTTGCATGTATTGATATTCAGCAAGCTGGTATCGAGCGTGTGAGTAAGAACATCGAGGAGCAAGGTGTGCGTAGTGTCGCCCTACAATGTGATGTCAGCGATGCGAACGCCGTGTTCGCGACCGTGAAGGCCGTAGGAGAGCAGTTAGGACGTTTAGATATCGTCGTAAATTGCGCCGCCATTGACTACACAGTTTCCGTTGAGGAAATGACCGTTGAACAATGGGATCGGGTGATTAGCGTCAACTTGCGTGGCCCATTCCTCTTCACAAAGGCCGCGCTTCCTCTGATGCGAGCGCAACATACGGGTCATGTCATTAATATCGCATCGACCGCCGCGTTACGTATGTGGGGCAATGCCTCAGCGTATCATGCCTCAAAAGCTGGTCTAGTAGCCTTCGGGCGTGGTTTTGGAGTCGAGGGACGTGCCTATGGTATCCGTGTGACAACGATTATTCCAGGTGGTATGCAGACGCACTTCTTTGACCGCTTCCACGAGCAGGGCATACCTATGCCAGAGGAAAAAAACCTGCAAGACCCCGCCAATGTTGCCAACGTTATTGTCTTTGCCGCGCAAGTCCCACCAGAGTCCGCGATGCAAGAGGTTCTTATCACGCCATTGACGGAGACAAGCTGGCCCTAGATAAACATGCTCCACATGTATCATACTAATAGTGTAGAGATCAAGTTTACGTGTGTGAGTACGATAATAAGATTTTGATGAAATAATCAGAGTAGAAAACGTCTGTGAGAACTTTAATTCATTACGCCCTCACTGCGATAAATAACCACAGCAAAAGCGTAATAAATTAAAGCCCCTACAATTGACCTATCGTGATGAATTTGTCAATGTGTATAATATAGTTTTTATAAAGGAAATAGATCATAAGTGTATAATTGTTGAAATCTTTCATGACATTTGAGAGGAATACAAAAATATATTGTGGAAGAGCAAAAGAGAGTAAGGATGCTATCGAGCCGGGGATGTTGATAGAGGCAACAAAGGGTGATTTGGGTGAGGAGGACGTGAGCAAGCCGAGAGTTACAGATGTTGTAAGAAATGTACAAGGGCATGTCGAGGAAGTCGTAGTGCAGAAAGGACTTCTTTTTAAGGAAGAGCTAGAAATACCTGCGGATCGTATTAAGGCTGTAGAAGAGGAGACATCACAGCACCCACAGGGCAAAGTGATGGTAGACATAAACACAAAAGAAATAGCATCACTTTCCTCTGGTGGACATGAGCAATTGCTACACGAAAAAGAGTTTCAGGCGCAAGATGAAGACAGTCTTCTCGACGAAGTTGAGGAGGCTATTCCCACGGCAGAGGGATTGCGTGGCCTGGAAGAGGATAGGCTGGGGATGCAAGCCGATCCTGAAAAGCAAGAGGCGCAAGCAAGCAATATCCCATTGCTTCGCATACTTGGACCAGTATTTCTAGGTGGTATGGCGGAAATGACTCCTCGCTGTTGCATCCTATCGATAGATGGTACGCAATGCGTACGCAACTCTGCTTTTGCTCTCTTCCACTCCCTTTATCAATGCTGTATGTATGCCTGTGCGCTACTAGGACGTATCACACAAAAGGGCTTAGCAGAGGTTTTGCGTGAACATTATGGACGCTGGATAGCAGGTATCGCGGCATTGGTTCTTATCATTGCCAATATTGCCTTAATTGCTGCTGACCTCGTTGCTATTGGTAGTGGACTGGAATTGTTTTTTCATATCTATTGGATTTGGTTTGTTGTACCGGTAGCCGCTGTTATATGGTATCTAACCGTGTTTCGCAATTTTGAGTCAATCAAGCGCATTTTCATTTTTATGAGCCTTGTCTTCGTTGTCTATGTTGTGACGGCTGTATTGCAAAACCAAATTGGGGCAACCTTACTCTTCAACACCTTTGTGCCACATATTGACTTGAACTTTGCCGAGTGTCAGCAGTGCTGTTGCTTTGCTTGGTGCTACTATTTCACCGTACAACATCTTCTGGCAAGTACAAGGGGAAAAAGAGGAAATCCGACCAGGAACACTTCCGCAGAAAATGCGTTTCGCAGCTTTAGATATCAGTACTGGTGTTATTAGTGGCAATCTCATCGCCTATGCAATCATCGCATCTACAGCCGCAACATTGTTTGTGCATCACAAAAGTATCGTAACAGCAGTTGATGCAGCCCAGTCACTCGTACCGTACTTGGGCCATTTGCTGAATACCTGTTTGCCATTGGTCTCATTGGAGCAGGAGTCGTTGCTATTCCTGTATTGTTAGCAAGCACATCATATGCAGTAGCTGGAACCTTCGGTTGGCCCTCTGGCCTTTCTAAGAAACCGTGGCAAAACGAAGGCTTTTACCTTATACTCACGTTCGCTCTTGTTGTCAGTCTCGTGCTCGCTTTGCTTCGTTTAGACCCAATCCTTCTCCTCTTCTGGGCTAATGTTCTTTCCGGTGTACTTGCACCTGTTCTCATTGTTTATGTGCTGCTCGTTGGCAATAATCGCAAAATTATGGGAAAGCACCGTTTGAGTCTGCTTGTAAATACAGGACTCATCGTAACTGTACTTGTGATGAGTGCTGCCGCTTTCTTGCTCTTTTATGGGCTTGCAACCGGACAGGCAGGAGGATAAAAAAGAGGGAGCACTTTTTCTCCACAGACGCCCACAAGGGGCGTCCGTCTCCATCTCCAACAAACATGTTTCCTTAATACAACAATACTCCTTATTGCTGTGGGTACTGTTGGGGTGGATATTGTTGTGGAATGGTTTGCTGATTGTTAGGGTTAGGCTGCTGTGCATACTGTTGACTTGTACGATACTCATTCGTCTGCATGTCAGCGATGGTACGAGCCTGTGTGATGCTTTGTTGCGCACTCTGCTGTGCGCTCATCTGTGAAGCAGCTTGTCCCAATGAAGACTCGCCGCTCTCGACGAAACGTTTGGCCGCGTCACGTCCACCAAGACCAAAGGCGAGACCAAAGGCAAGTGCAGCCGCACCCATAATCGCGGTAAACAGAATGTTGAGCAGGGCAGCACCGATGTTCAACTGCTCAAGGGCAACAATAGCAACGAAGCCCAGAATAGCATAACGCGCGATATTCGCAAACACGTTGGGATTACCAATACGTGAACTCGAAGCCGCTCCACGCACGATGTCTGCAACGAATGTCGCGGCAAGTGTACCCAGGAAAAGAATAAGAATGGCGACAAACACGTTCGGAATGTAGGCTACAACTTGACCCAACAATGCGCTCACAGCAGTAAGGCCCAGTGAGTCAACGGCAGGAACCAGGAAGATCAAGAAGACAAACCAGTAGACGATGCGACCCAGGATACCTGCTGCATCCATCTTCACGCCCATCTGCTGTTCCAGGCGTGATAGGCCAATTCTTGTGGAGAAGCGATCAAAGCCTACCTTACGTAGCAAGAAAGTAACTGCCTTAGAAAGCGCGGTTGCGACAATATATCCTACTAGCAGGATAACGAGAAAGCCAAGAAGTCGTGGGATAAACGTGAAGAGGAGTGCCAGGGCTGCCGCGAATGAACTCACGACCGCGGTTAGAATGCTCATGCTTCATGCTCCTTACTGTAATGAATGTAAAAATTCTATGATTGAAAGTAAAAGACGTGAAATGACCTCATAGTCATTTATGAGTAGAGCATAAGTTATATCTTGTTGAATTACAAGTCTTCCACAAAAAGACTAAGGGTACGTTAAGTTCTGGAAATGAACGTTCTCAATATTCTAATAGTTGTATACGAAACCTTTTCCCTTTGCTGTGCGTGAAAGTAAATGTAGTTGTTCACGTAATAAGAAGGATACAGGTATGGCGATTAGCGAAAGTCTTCCATCATCTGAGCCAATGTTTGACAATCCTTTCCATATAGAAGACCTCTTTGTCTTTGATCACACTTCGTTGCAACGCATTTTGGAACAAGAGAGTTTTGGTGTGACCATAGAGCAACTTGCGTATAGCTTACACCATACCCCCCGACCACTTGTGAAGCATATTGAGAAATGTGTTCCACATAAAAAGCAGGCTCTTTTTCGTGCTGAACTTCGGTGTTCTCTATCTGAACAGCAGATTATGCAAGCGCGTAAACACGTTCTTGATAGTCTATTCTGGGAACTGACCTATTGGAAAACGCCAGGGTTGTACGAGGAACTGACTGAGGGCGAATGGCTCCATCCCGGTATCTTTCAACGGCTCGCACCAGAGATACGTGGGAAGACGGTGCTTGACGTGGGTGCAGGAAGTGGGCGTGCAACATTTGAATGTCTTCGTTCGGGCGCACACCTTGTTCATGCTGTTGAACCATCACCGGGGCTGCTACACATTCTCAATCAGAAAAGTAGGCAGCATCCAATGACAGACCACGTTATTCCCCATGAAGGACGCTTTGATGCTGTACCACTACCAGATAATAGCGTAGATGTTGCGCTATCGTGTTCTGCCTTTACCGCATTACCTGAACAGGGGGGTGAGCAAGGACTTGCGGAGCTGCAACGCGTCACGAAACCAGGTGGGAAAATCGTACTCATCTGGCCCCGTGTTGAGGATCGGAAATGGCTTAAGGAGCGTGGCTTTCACTATGTATCCCTGCCTGTACAACAAGAGATGAGTATTCATTTTCGCTCATTACGGAGTGCTTTACATTGTGCGCAACTGTTTTATGCACATAATAAAGCTGTGCTACAGTATGTACTGAGTAAACAGGACACAAATGTACCTTTCTCCGTAATCGGAGTGAACCCACCGCGTGACTACTGTTGGCGAAATGTCGAAAAATAGCAAAAGGAAAAGACACATGGCTTCAAAGTTGACCACAAGCACTGATCGGAGTTGGGTAGATACTCCACCGAATAGTCCAATGCTACGTCGCTTAAATAGCGAACTCATTAGACGTATGCCGTGGCTTGACAAGATTTCTACACCACTTCAGCAGTGGACGAACAAGCTTTTTGGGCAACCTGGACAGATTAACTATACAATCAAAGACATGCTCAATGGTGTCTGGCTTGGGCACGTTGTACATCCTATTCTTGTCGCATTTCCTATTGGTTCGTGGACGGCGACGACATTGCTCGATGTTGTGTGGTTAGCCGACGAGGATGAGGGAGTCGCGAAGAGCGCGGATATTACCATGTGGCTTGGTATTGGTGGTGCGGTTGCCTCTGCCGCTACTGGCCTGACTAACTGGGTAGATACAGATGGACCAGACCAGCGTACTGGTATGCTACACGCATTGCTCAACACAGGTATCCTTTCGCTGAACATTGTTTCAGCAATTCTGCGTATCACAGGACAACGCCGTGCCGCGATTGGTATAGCGGCTGGTGCTTATGGTATCTTACTCTATTCAGGCTATCTGGGTGGCGAACTGGCTTACTCCAGTGGTATTGGCGTCAACCATGTTGCATGGGAGGGTGGTTCCGACGACTTTGTGGCAGTTATGGACGAGGCCGCGTTGGAACCAGGAAAACTGACTCGTGTCGATGCTGCAGGCATCCCCGCGGTCTTGTTTAAAGAAGGAAAAGCCATTTACGCGGTGGCGGCTACCTGTTCGCACCTTGCGGGACCATTAGACGAAGGACGCGTCGAAAACGGCGTTGTCTATTGTCCCTGGCATAACTCCGGTTTCCGTCTCTGTGATGGCAGTGTTGCCAATAGCCCGGCTGTCTATGCTCAACCCACCTTTGCTGTACGCACACGCAACGGCAAAATCGAGTTACGCCGTCTCGAACACGCATAAAATTTCTAAATCACTAGAAAGCACAAGTATAACAACATATGTTGTTGTACTTGTGCTTTCTTAGTCTATAAGGAATATCTAATCTTTACACGTATTCTCTTTAATTTTTGATTACAACTACTTATAGTAGCGTTTTAACGAAGAAAAAGTCATTGTATTTCCACAAGAAAAAGGCTAGTCTTATAGCAGACAAATAAAAAACAAATTCTTCACAAATGTGTAACCCACTACAACCAACGAGGAGACGACCTGTGCAAATCCGTGAAACAAGAAGAGCAACACCCTATGACATCTCCGATATGGTGTTAGCGCAACAAGCACTATCCGGGCAGCAAGAGGCTTTTGAGCGATTAGTTCATAGATATAGCACGCCTTTATTTAACTTTATCTGCCGCTTCCTGGGCGACTACGATCAGGCGTGTGATGTCTTACAACAAGTGTTTATGCGCTTCTATACATCACTGCCAAATCTTGGAACAACCGAACCATTCAAACCGTGGCTCTTCCAAGTTGCGCGTAACTGTTGCGTCGATGAACTACGTCGCAGAAAGCGTTATGCCATTCATTTCTCTCAACTCGAAACTGAGAATAGCGAAGGCGAAACAACATTTTTAGGCGATATGGCAGACCCAGGTCCCTTGCCCGAAGAAATTATGGAACGTCACGATCTGCAACACGTTTTGCAAGAGGCCATTCAATCATTACCGCCCAAGTTTCGTGACGTTGTGACGCTGCGCTATCTTGCGCAATTAAGCTTCTCAGAAATTGGCCGAACGCTCAACATGCCAGAAGCCACCGCGAAAACCTACTTTCATCGTGCGAAAGTATTGCTCCGCAAAACGTTAAGTACGAAAATAACTCCAGTATCGGCATAATAAGGACAACATGACAATACATACGAAACAGATACACGCCGTCATTCTTGATGTTGATGGCACACTCGTTGATAGTAATGATGCACAGGCACATGCATGGGTTGATGCGATGGCATCACAAGGGCATGATGTACCTTTTGAGAAGGTACGTTCACTCATCGGCATGGGTGGCGACAAGGTACTACCAGAGGTACTGGGCATTGATAAGGATAGCGAAGAGGGCAAAAAGATTAGTGCGAAACGCAAAGAATTTACCAAAACGCGCTATCTCTCGACGATAAAATCCTTTCCTAAAGCGAAGGAATTGTTAGAGCACATGCATGATCGTGGCCTAAAACTCGTTATTGCAACCTCGGCTGAACCCGATGAGATGGAGCAGACGCTCAAAATAGTGGGTCCACATGTACAAGACCTGACGGAAAAGCAAACAACGGCAAAGGACGCGAAACAATCCAAGCCTGACCCCGACGTGATAAAAGTCGCGCTTGAGAAGTCCGGCTTCTCAGCCGATGATGTCGTAATGATAGGTGATACACCCTATGACCTTGAAGCCGCCGCGAAAGCTGGTGTCAAGTCTATCGCGTTCCGCTCCGGTGGCTGGGATGATAAAGACCTTGCGCAAGCTATTGCCATCTATACCGATACCGCCGATTTATTAGAACACTATGATACGTCTCCACTTGTAAAGGGTATTCCTTCGTGAAAATTCTGATGAACTTATGACACCCAAATCCGGCAGTGGCGGTAGGGGCAGCAATTTATTGCGTCCTCTTGTGCCAAGATTGGAGGCGGTGGGGCTAAATGTCCCCACAACGCCTCTCGCTGTGCAATCGCCGTTACGCCTCCCCGCTCCCGATCTTTAGGGCGCGATAAATTGCTGCCTACACCTATCCGTCCAGAGAATAACAGACAAAAAGATGGTGGGAACAAGGTTCCCACCATCTTTTTGTATCATGTATTGGATTAGAGACCAAGTTGCCCGCGATACTTGTTGAACTGTTGGGCCAATTGCTGGCGAACCTGTGAGCCTGGAGTTGGTGTGTACAGGAGCGCAATAACGATACCTGCGACCAAACCGAAGCGGAAGACACCGCGTGCGTTTGCTTTGCGACGTGCCTTGCGTTCGCTCTCTGCCTGTGCATCATCTAGCTTGTCCTGGGCGGTTTCTTTGGCATCAAGGACGCTGGCGGCTGCCTTCTTCGAGGCTTTGTTTACAGCCTTAGACGCTTTATCAGTCATATCCTGCGCTTTTGATTTGCCCTGCAAGAAGCTTGCACTGGACTGCTGAGAAGCTGAATCAAGTGTGTCTTGCGCTTTTGACTTGCCCTGTAGGAAGCCAGCAGTAGCTTTCTTCGAAGCCTTGTTCGCTGTATCTTGAGCCGTTGAAAGGGTATCAGCAACATTTGATTGTGCTGACTTCTGAGCCTTCTTGAGTTGCTTCTGAGCCTTCTTAAAATTCTTCTGAGCGGCCTTCGAGTTTTGCGCGAACACGTCTTGCGCTGTATCGACGGTGCTGCTTACTACGTCTTGCGCCTTTGAAAGGCCCGTTGCAACGGCAGCTTGCACCGTGTCTTGCACTGTACCAAGTGTATCTTGAACCGTACCCTGCACATTACCAAGCGTGTTTTGTACGGTACCCGGCACGTTACCAAGTGTGTCCTGCACAGTGCCTGAAAGGTCGCTAAGTTGGCTCTGTGTATTTTTCAAATTCTTGTTGGTCTTCTTCGTGTTTGCCTTGAAAAGCCCTTTGGCTGCAACTGTGCCTGCGGCTATAACGTCCTGTGCCTTACCAACTTTATCCTGTACATTGCTCTGGATATCTGAATAGGAAGGCGTATTGCTTTGTGTATCATTATAGGTTGACTGTGCTGTATCTGTTACATTTGAAACGTTCGACTGCGCCGTATCCTTAGCATTTGAAAGTGCTAGCAGTGCGGTTTCCTTCGCGGCCTGTACAGTAGCTTTTGCATTATCAAGTGTAGATTGAGCAGCTTCTTGTGTCTGGTCGGTTTTAGAGCGACCCAGAATATTGAACCTTGCCATGTATTGCCTCCATTTTTGTCTGTTTTGTTTTATAGTATGTATTGTACGTTTTGCATATACTATGCATGGTACATGAGATAAAAGAGCGAAATACGCTTACCGACCCATCTGTCGTCTACATTGTTCACGGATGAGACCCATAAGAGGTTTCATAATTTGTGATACTCTACCCATATGGGCTAGTTGTTTTCATAGTTGGAGGATAATATATGAAGATTAAACGTATGGGGCGCACGGGCCTCAAGGTTTCGGAGATATGTCTTGGCACGATGACCTTTGGCAATCAATGTGATGAGCCAACATCACACGCGATTATGGATACCGCCTTTTCGTCAGGTGTGACCTTTTTTGATACGGCAGATGCCTATCCACTTGGCTCGAAACCTGATATGCTTGGACGTACAGAAGAGTATATTGGAACGTGGTTACACGCAAGCGAGGGGCGACGTGAGCAAATTGTGCTTGCCTCAAAATGTCGTATGCCAATGGGACCAGAACCCAACAATCAGGGTGCGTCACGTAAACATATTCTCGCGGCTGCTGAGGCCAGTCTACGGCGTCTCAATACCGACTACATTGACCTTTATCAAATTCACGCACCCGACCCGGAGACGCCCATTGACGAAACACTACGCGCCCTTGACGACCTTGTACGTAGTGGCAAGGTGCGTTATGTTGGTTGCTCCAACTATCCGGCGTGGGAGTTGTGTAAGGCTCTCTGGACAAGTGACCGCCTGGGATTAGCTCGTTTCGACTGTGTGCAACCGCGTTACAATATTCTGTTTCGTCATATTGAAGGCGAACTCTTTCCACTTGTTCTCGATCAAGGACTGGGCGTGATTTCCTACAATCCGCTTGCTGGTGGCCTCTTGACGGGTCGCTATCAGGCTGGACAGCAACCCGGCGAGGGGACGCGTTTCACCTTGCATAACGCGGGTCGTATCTATCAAGAACGCTATTGGAAAGAGCCACAAATGCAAGCGGTTGACGCGCTCAAGAAATTCTGTAGTGAACGCAACATTTCGATTGCACAATTAGCAATTGCATGGGTGCTAGAGCAACCTGCGATCACCTCCGCCATCGTTGGAGCTAGCAAGCCAGAGCATCTTGAACAGACACTTCCTGCCGCCGATTTCAAGCTTGATGACGAGATGCGAGCCGCCTGTGACGATGTGTGGTATCAATTGCCACGCGAGCGTAACAAAATGGTGGCGTACCGCTAATATATGAATGATTGGTAGGAGTCTCATTCATTACACCCTGTTAGCGATTGAGAATGTTCGAGGACATTTGCAACGTTCCATCAATTCCTCCAACATTGTGTGTTGCTCACAGGGTGTAATGAATGAGACCCAATAAGCATCAACCTAAGAATTGTTGAGTTTACCATGAACCAAAAACAGGTCGTCGAAAGCATGACAGGGGCGAGTCCTGTCATGCGCCACTCGCCCTGCGATTACAAACATAGCAACTCTTATCCTAATGCGTATTGGGTGTAATGAATTAGACCCATACAGCCGATTGAGAAATCTATGAAACAGAAATTCTGCGCTCTACTTATTTTATGCTTCCTTGTCGCTTGTGGCACCACCCCATCAACTGAGGTCGTGATACGTGTGCCTCCAACCTTACGCACACTGGCGCAAACACACCATATTTTGCTTGGCACCGCTGTGAATGTGTATGCGTTACAGCATGATCCCACGTATGATAGTACGCTGGCACGCGAATTTGATGTGGTTACACCTGAAAATGTGATGAAATTTGACGCAACTGAGCCTGAGAAAAACACCTATACGTTCGTACAGGCTGATGCGCTTGTGGCCTTTGCAAAAGCGCATGATATGCAGATACGTGGTCACAACCTCGTCTGGCATGAAGCATTGCCAGCGTGGATTGCGAAGGGTACATTCACACGGACGCAATTGCTGGCGATTTTGAAGGAGCATATTTTCACCGTTGTGTCGCACTATCGGGGGCAAGTCAATATGTGGGATGTTGTCAATGAGGCGGTGACGGACGATGGCAAGATGCGTAACTCGCTCTGGTATCACGATATTGGTCCTGACTATCTCGATTGGGCATTTCGCTGGGCACATGAAGCAAATCCGCAAGCGCACCTGTTTTACAATGATTATGCTGCCGAGGGTCTCAATCCCAAATCAGATGCCATCTATGCCCTTGTTAAGGGTATGCTACAACGTGGTATTCCCATATATGGCGTCGGCTTACAGACGCATACAAGCATTCTGAACGCGCCAGTGGAGCAGGACGTAATCTCGAATATGCAACGCCTTGCCGCGCTTGGTTTGAAGGTGCAGATTACGGAAATGGACGTGCAGATACAGGGTGATACACGACCAATGGCACAACGCCTCGCGGTACAGGCTCAGATATACTACGATATGTTGCATGTGTGTCTGGTCGTGAAAACGTGTGAGGCATTTGTGATGTGGGGCTTCAGCGACCGTTACACCTGGATTCCCAGTGCGACCAAACATCCTGATGCCCCACTCATCTTTGATACGTCGTATCATCCAAAACCTGCCTATACAGCGATGTTACAGGAATTGAAGCGTTGAGGGGATACCCATTCATTCTAGGACTTCGCGCACAACATACAAGGGTCGCGCTCGCACCTCATCGTAGATGCGTCCAAGATACTCGCCGATAATTCCTAAGAAAATGAGTTGAATACCGCCTAGGAACAGCACAAGAATAAGTGTTGAGGCTTGACCGACAATTGCACCCGTGAAAATGCGCAGGATGGCGGCAACGATAATACCGAGCAGACTGATGCCGGCCAGTATAAAACCAAAGCTGGTCGCGAGTTGTAGGGGGACATGGCTAAAGCTGGTGATGGCATCCATCGAGAAGCGAATCATCTTGCTCAATGGATATTTCGTTGTGCCAGCGAAGCGTGAATGGCGTTGATATGACACTGCTTCCTGGCGAAAACCTACCCATGCCGAGAGGCCACGCATGAAGCGATGTTGCTCACGCATCCGTACCAGTGCGTTGACTACACGGCGGTCCAGCAAGCGAAAGTCGCCTGTATCACGCGGAATATTGACTGATGTAATACGTGCAATCAAGCGATAAAACACCGTCGCCGTCAGCAGCTTAAAGCGTGTCTCGCCCTCGCGCGAAGTGCGTTGTGCGTACACGACCTCGGCACCAGCTTTCCAACGCGCAATCATGCTGGGAATGACCTGTGGTGGGTCTTGCAGGTCGGCGTCAAGGATGATAACGGCCTCACCACGCGCATAATCAATTCCTGCCGAGATTGCAATCTGGTGTCCAAAGTTGCGCGAAAAGTCGAGGATGCGCACGCGTGGGTCACGTGCGTGAAGTGTTTGCATAATCTTATACGACTCATCAACGCTACCATCATTAATGAGAATGAGTTCAAACGGTTCCGCCATACTCTCCATTACCGCTATGACCTCTTCATAAAAGTGAGGCAGTGTCTCTTCTTCATTGAAGACTGGTGCGACGATAGAATAGGTTGGCACCGTGGTTTGTGCGTTGGGGTCGAGTGTCTCTATGGTTTCAGCAATCATGATATTCCTCCAAATAATGCAATTTTATAAATTTATTCAGACACGTCCTCTGTAGGAGCCGATGTATCACGTCCTCGTTGGTGGTCGATTGGGTACAAGGACGTGATACATCGGCTCCTATAGATTGTTTTGTTCTACCATGTATTATAGTAGCCCTTTTTTCTTGGGTCTACATTGGAGGAAAATGAGAGAGTTCCAATAGAGATAGTTAGAATATGTGAAGTGCATGCATTTCTGTGATGCGGCGTTGCAAAAAAGCTTGTACGACTGTATTGTGGGTGAGTGTTAGTGCTTGTTGATAGGCATGAGAGGCTGCTTGCCAGGCGCCCACGCGCCGGAGAAGATCGGCACGTGTCGCATGAAAGAGATAGTATGCTTGGAGGTCTTTTTCTGCGTGCAACTCCGCCAGTGCATCCAACCCTTGTTGCGGAGTACTCGCCATAGCGATTGCGACGACCCAGTTCAACTTAATAACCAGCGACGATGGATTCCTTTTGACCAGTTCGGCATACAGGAGAGATATTTGCAGCCAGTCGGTTTTCTCTGCGCAGAGTGCCTCAGCATGTAATGCAGCGATCGCCGCTTGAATTTGATAGGAACCAGGAGAATGACATGCTAATGCTGTATCAAGAAGTGCTATGCCTTCCTCGATTTGTGTTTTGTTCCACAACGTGCGGTCCTGCTCTTCTAATATAATCATCGCACCTGTGGAACTTACTCTAGCGTCACGTCGGGAATCATGGAGTAGCATAAGTGCGAGCAACCCTGAGACCTCTGGCTCCTTAATCCGTGTTTGTTCTTTGGCTAAAAGTGTTACAAGCGCACGAGTAAGACGTATTGCCTCCGCACACAGGTCTTGACGTATGAGTTTTTCCCCGAAACTGGCTGAATAACCCGCGTTGAATATGAGGTAAAGCACTGCTAGAACGCCATCGAGCCGTTCAGAAAGATGGTCCAGGGCTGGAATACTATAAGGGATGCCAGCGTCACGAATTTTGCGTTTTGCTCGTACCAATCGTTGTGCCATAGTTGTTTCTGAAACGAGAAATGCATGAGCAATCTCTAGTGTTGTCATGCCACCCAATGAATGAAGTGTTAATGCGACTCGTGCTTCCATATTCAATGCAGGATGGCAACAAGTGAAGATGAGTTTAAGGCGGTCGTCAGGGAATGGTTCGTGGAAGGGAACTGCGAACGATTGCTGCTCAATCGTTGCCAGCACTTGCAATTGTTCTTGTTTACTTGTGAGTAGTGCAGAGCGGCGCAAACGATCAATGGCCTTGTGACGTGCCGTTGTTAGCAACCATGCTGCCGGATTGGTTGGAGTACCATCATGTTGCCAATGTTCCAATGCTAACATGAATGCTTCTTGCAGCACATCCTCAGCAAGTTCAAAGTCTTTGAAGCTACTGATGAGTGCTGCACGTACTCGCCCGGCATCCTGGCGAAAGATGTCTTCTATTTGTTGGTGAACGTGTTGGATATCTGCTTCCATGCCAATCCGTTAGATACAATTGATAGGGTTGCCTGTATCATTCAAAGTACCTTTTACGGACGCCCACAAGGAGCTACCTACTATACTTTGATGCGTGCTAGGCACGCCGTATATACTTGTGAACGTCTATGTTGTATAGGAGGGTAACCCCTTGTGGGCGTCCGTTGTTGGTTCCGTTGGCTATCTATCCCCACTCAACGATGGGGCGGATTTCAATTGAGCCACCCTTTGCCCCTGGAATCCTGGCGGCAACCTCAATAGCCTCATCCAGGTCTTTGCATTGTAGCACATAGAAGCCGCCCAACTGCTCTTTCGTTTCAGCGAAAGGACCATCTGTTGTCAACGTCTTCCCCTCGCGTACACGAACAGTGGTAGCGGTGCTAGTGGGATGCAAAGCCTCACCTCCAGGCTGCAAATGCTCCGCTTCCGCCTTGCCAAAGGCATTATACGCGACCATCTCGGCTTCCATTTCAGCTTTGCTCATTGCGGCGGCTGCCGCTTCGTTGCCATAAATCAGTGCTAGATAACGCATTTTAAGTTCTCCTGTGGTACTCTCTATTGTCCAGCGACCATGTGTCGCTTTCATTAGAATGACGAATGGTCTGAACCAAAATCGACAAGTTAGAAGAACAAATTATCTATTTACGCCAAAATCAAATTTTATCACTGCTTCATACACATGATGCTTACAGTTCTTTCTTAGTGGACCATATCATGATGTGCTTCATTGTTCTGTACATGATTCATACTCTGCTCTGGTGTTCCCATCATGCGCAGCATCATCGCACCACCTGTGCGGAAAAAGCGTATCGCCAGGACCGTTGCTAGCACGAGGAACACGATGTTGAGGACCGTCGTATAATTCCACTGAATGCCCTCTGTGATGGCAACGATGTTACGGTTTTGTGGAATAATTCTAAGAGCCTCGAAGAGAAACTCGACGACGTAGCCAGCCGCAGCCATTGTGATGTAGAACGTGAGTAGGATAAAGCCCATGACTCTCCAACCGTAGTATTTGCGGTAGATATCCAGAATCGGCAGGATGATCAAGTCGGCAAAAATGAAGCTAACCACCCCCCCAAAACTAATACCACCACGCCAGAGTACTGCTGCGAGAGGTATATTGCCAACAGAACACACGAAACTCACAATCGCAACCAGTGGTCCCACAAGAGGTCCCTCAATTTTTGCAAGCGTTGGATTGTTGGCAAAGAAAAACACGCGCCAGAACGAGTCAGGAACCCATGCTGCTAAGGCACCTGCAATTAGTAGACCAACCACGATATCCACCCAGACGGAGGCCCAATCCATGACAAAGTACTGACTCACAGAGGTAAAGCCTTTGCCACTGAACAATTTTGAAAAGAAGGAGCCACCCTCCACACTCATATCCATTGCCGCATGGCCCTCCATTCTGCCCATCTGCCCTTTTTCCGCCTGAGCTTTTGCCATCTGCACCAGCTTTGGAGTAAGGGTCAACCGGAAGATCAGTGCAATGAAAATGACCATCAAAATGCCACCCACAAACTCAGCAGCCGTAAACTGCCATCCCATCAGCACAACAAGGATAATGCCCAACTCGATGACGAGATTGGTGGAGGCCAGTTCAAACGCCATCGACGCGGTAAAGCTTGCACCTTTCTGAAAGATAGAGCGAGCAAGTGCAACTGATGCATAAGAACACGAACTTGAGGCAATGCCAAAGAGCGTAGCAAGCGTGAGGCTCTTCGGTCCATTACCGCCCAACGTTTTTGCTAATGCCTGATGTGACACCACTGCCTGCACGACTCCTGAGAGGGTAAAGCCAAGAATGAGCGGCCACAGAATTTCCCATGCCATATTGAATGCGGTAAATAGTGCTTGACCGATACTCTGAATAATCTGCATATCATTGCTCCTCATAGGCTTACTATTTGACAAGTACCATCAGTCGCCAACCACCAAAGACACGAACTGCGAGATCACGATGGATACCGTAGAGCACTAGTCCTGGCAAGCGTTGTAACCCTCTCTTAGTGAGACGCAAGAGCTTTCTTAGAAAGTGACGCGGATTGTTGCTCCACGGCGAGGTATCGAGCGGAGGCAGAATGTAAAACGCGTCAAGCACTTCGTAGCCAGCATCTCGAATCACTTCCAGGATAACATCTTTTGTAAAAAAATGCAGATGCCCTGTGGCATGGCGAAAATCAATGAGTTCGTTGCGCAATACCGAGGCAAGAGAGATATCTAAGGGTAACTGAAAAATCTTATAGGTGCTTTTCGGCTTAATTTCTCTGAGCATACGAAAGCAGTCCTCAAAGTGTTCAAGCACATCAACAAGCAAAATTACGTCAAAAAATACGTCGCTTACCTTGAGGAAGTCTGCCAAGTGTACATGTAAATGGTTATTCTCACGTGCTTTCGCAAGGGCAATAGCCTGTGGCGCAATATCATACCCCTCGAATTGGCAGTCATCGCCCAATTGCAGTTGTAAAAGATGGAGAATTTCTCCAGCTCCACAACCAATTTCGCATACTTTGTGTGGAGTAAGATTATTTCGTTGTAACGTGGCAAGTATTCCACGTGTTTTCCACGGAGCAGCACTGATATGCCAATCTGGATTGTTTTTTAAATACGTCCCATTATGATAAAATTCTTGCGCAACCATGCGTATAACTCCTTATTTCATCTCTATAATTTATTGTTCTATTGCTAAGCCTTGTAGTGTGCTGAGTGAACCCATTTTAGCATGCTGCGTTTCTCGCATACGTATTTTGTTTTACAATACGGTAATTATCTACCATTGTCAATGGTATGCTTGACAAGCGTACTATTGTCGCATATAGTAGAGATGAGAGAGAAATGTATCTATCGCTACTGTAACTATTTCTTATACTATTGGAGGAGGTGTAGGTATGAGCAATGAAATGGATGGTATTATATTTCGTCCAGACCGTCCAGGGATTCGCAAGGTGCTAGGTGATTTAGAGGCCGAAATTATGGAGTTGATTTGGGCACGTCCTATAGATCAACCTACAACTGTGCGTGATGTCTTTGAGATGCTTTATCAGCAACGTCGTATCGCCTATACAACGGTCATGAATACGATGACGCGGCTTGCTAAAAAACATTTGTTGCGTGTAGAAAAGCAGGAACAGGCATATGCTTATGTTCCAACATTAACCGAGCAGGAGTTTATCGCGCGTTTTATAAGCCGTATCCTCGAAGATTTGTTTGTCAGCTTTGCCGACGCAACAGTAGAAGGTGTGCAAGCTCTTCCTGATGAGCAAGCAGTGCGTCATGCACAAACGCTGCTAGATGACATTATGCGGCGTCGAATGCAAGGAGAAGCCTAGTCATGCATGTACTTATAGATATATCTTCTTTACTTGTGATCACTCTCACTGGAAATATGTTTCTGTTACGTTTGTTACCTACTATGGAAACGTGGTCTCTTCGGCAAAAAATTCACCTGCTTGTACTTGCAACTCCTCTTGTAAGTTTAGTACTTGTAGCTGGTGGAGTTGCGCATCTAATGATACAGCAGCGTATTTTGAGTGCTCCCCGTTGGGACTATACCCTGGACCTGATATCTTTACTACTATTTGGTTGTCTGCTACTTGGAGCTGTTCTTATTGGTGCTATTCGCCTTATTCTCATGAAGCGACTCATGCAGCATAGAGAACTCGTTGTTGACCCAGCCTTACAATCTCGTGTTGATGCCTGGACACATGCTCGTGGCATGAGTCCTGTCCGTGTACGGCTCTGTCTGGACGCGCGACCATTTGCTCTCATTTATGGTATTCGTCGTCCTACTACCCTTTTATCTACTTGGATGCTTGAACAACTCGACGAGTCTGAACTGGAGGCTGTGCTCACACATGAATTGGTACATGTTTCACGCAACGATTATCTTGTAAATTGGATTGCGATTGTGTTACGCGACGCCTTCTTCTATTTGCCAACAAGTCGAATTGCTTATCGACAGCTGCGTTGTGAAAAAGAACTGGCCTGTGATGATGTTGTGGTGCAAACAACACGTCAGCCTCTTGCCTTAGCAAGTGCGCTCATGAAAGTATGGCTTTCTGTCGTCAATACCACTCCCTCTTCAGGTGGGTCTCCTCTTATGCAAACATTTGTGAGAAGCGATGAACTCATTGCAGACCGTGTAAACCGTCTGCTTGCTCCTTTACCCGGAGCAAATAGACGGCAAGCCCGCTTACTATTCAGTACCAGTATGCTAATTTGTATTCTCTGTGTTGTCGCTACTGCTGGTGTTGTTTTGTTTGTTGCTGAAATTGTGTGCTGGCCTGGTATCTTATTCTAATACTCTTCTAAAAAACGCTATAAGCTTATCAGCGTGATAATCAAACGTGAATTGCTGGCGTTGCGCCCACACATGCTCACGTAGTTGCTGCATTCTCGGCTCGTCGCTCAATTGTGCTTTCAATTCACGTGCATTCGTGCCAAACACTCCTATATCATGTTGCCGAGCAAGTGTTGCAGTAGCAACCGTTGAGCCTGTATTATCATATTGGATAAGTGGTATGCCAGCCGCTACGAGGGTTGCGATACGCGCAGGGTAGTTGAGGTCGTCCCAATTCGCACGTCTCACGTCTCCACCATTCTCGCTTTTTATAAAATGCAGCCAGCCTGCATCATACTGTGAGAACTCAGAGACCCACTGCCCCTGATCGACATTCTTGTGAATGTGTAGATGATTGGGGGCAAGAGTACGAACTTTGGCAATCCACGCAGTCCATTGCCCTTGCGTAAAGTCACCATAGAAGTGTACGTGAATATCCTGTTGTGCCAGTTCATGCATGAGACGGGAATGTAATCCGATGGGACGCCCAGGTACGACGGTATGTATCGCGCCATCTTGTAGGGATATTTTAGGTGAGCGCGCATCCGTGAACCACTCTTGCTTAGGCAGGTCGCCGTCCAAGACCAGAACATGCTTGCGTCTCAGTGTGTCAGGGAGAACCGTTGCGAACCAGTCGCGCATCTCCGGGCTGATATAGATTTGCCCATCAGAGCGTGTATAGAGGTCAAGCAATTGCGCCCATGTCCCTTTTTCAAGGCAAATAAATGGTCCCTCTTTGAAATGCCAGACAAACGGGATATCGAGATTCGCCATTAGAACCTCATGAGCGAACGGAACCGCTTGCCAGTTCAATTGCGCATATATCACGTCTGGTTGAAGCGCTCGTATCGCTTCACGCCAGTGGGCATGGGGGATTTCCTCGACATGTCCGAAGGGCAACGGCCCTACCGTGTTATACCAGTAGGGTTGTGGCATCCACAGGCCGTATAGTCTATGACCGCGTTCTTCCAGGGCAAGGACGCGTTCCGGGTTATAGGCCAGTTCACCCACCAGAAGTATCTTCAGTCCGTCGGAGGCAAACGGCGTATCGGGACGTTCGCGGAAGTGACGATACTGTTCTTTCTCGTCAATCAGGTTGCCCACCGTTGTATGCATCTTTAGCGGGTGCTTCACTTCATAGTGGACACGATAGGGATTGATACCCCCAATTGGCTCTTGCAGTAGCTTGTGCCGTTGCATGGGATGGTCCACCCATTCGCATGAAACCTGTTCGGTCGCGACAAATGGTCCGTGTGGACGTAACCGCGACCAGTACATCCGCTCAAGGTCGTCTGTCGTCAACTCCTCGCGTTCTACCCACTGCTCTGCATTTCTGCGATGCATCACCTGTACAAGCTGTAACGGATAGCCTTCAATTTGCCCTATCGCCGTGCGATTGTAATGATGCCGTACACCTGAGTATGCTGCGACGGCTGCCGGGTTGTGTTGAAGTCGTGTAAGCAAGCTCTGCAAGTGGTCCGCATAATATACGTCGTCAGAGGGAAGGTAGGCGATAAATGGAGCTTGTGCTGCTCGTAATGCCGTGTTGAGGGTAGCACCTAAGCCTTGATTGGATGCATGACGTATGTACTTGATGCGTTTATCATGCAAAAAGGGTTTTGCGTGTTTCTGCGTCTCATCTGGCGACCCATCATCGACAACAAGGAGTTCCCACTCTGGAAATGCTTGTCCCTGTAGGCTGGCAATTGCACGCGGTATGAAGGATGCTTGCTTATAAGTTGGCATAAGTACTGAGATAACGGGAGGCATAGATACTCCTTTGAGGAATGTGAAGTAGCGTCATTACTTATACGCATGTGCTTGTGAAAGTGTGACAGAAGGGGATATGAGTAGTTTGGTATACTTGTACTATGTTAACAAAAAGGATAGGAGTATGAGTATGAATAATTCAAGGATTATCGCGTTGCCAGCGAGGAACGCGCCAATATCGCCTCCGAAAATACAAAAGGCACCAATAACCCCTGGCGCACTGTTACATCTGCGTATGCCAGACGACGCCGTGCTTTCCCCGGATGGCAAGCATATCGCATTTACGGTATGGGAGCGTGTGGGGGCTGAGGTCAAACGGCAGGGGCGTATCTGGCTGGTTGATACATTGCTTGCTGAGAGTGGTGTCAGCGAACCGAAGCCTTTGTTGAAGGGGCCAAAGTCGTCAAGTGTTCCTGTCTGGTCGCCTGACAGCCAGAGGCTTGCCTATATCGCCATTGTGGGCGAGGGAGACAAGACACAGGCGCAACTGCATAGTATGTCTATGGAGGGAAATCAGGTGCGGCAAATGTGTACAATGCCCAACGGAGCCAGAGACCCGCAATGGTCGCCCGATGGCAGGCATATTGCCTTTCTTTCCTACGAAGGTGAGAAACCGAACGCCGACCCGCATGTCGTTGAACCTGTACGCCATCAACGTCTCTGGACGCTGCATGTTGAGAGTGACCGTCCCACACCTATCACGCCTGACGGTTTGACCGTCTGGGAATATACATGGTCGCCTGATAGCAAGCAATTCGCCTTGTACTATTCGATTAAGCCTGATGAGAATGGTTGGTATGCAGGTCAGATTGGTCTTGTCGCGGCTGGCGGCGGAGCAGTGCGCCAGATGACACAGCTTACGATGCAAGCTAGCTCACTTGCATGGTCGCCAGATGGCACACAGATTGCCTACATCTCTGGCGATTGGAGTGATCGGGGTCAAGGTGGTGGTGACATATTCGCCCTCACTCTCAGCGAAGAGGGTTCAGGTGAACCACGCAATCTGACACCAGGAATAGAGCGTAGCCCGGCGTGGTGTTGCTGGTTGCCGGACAACAAGCGTGTACTGTTTGCGGCCTATGATGGTGTGACACATTCTATTGCATTGCTCAACGTGGATGGCACTGTCACCACGCTTGACGAAGACTTTGTGCTGTATCGGGCCGCACTTTCTGCCTCTGCGAATTGCCAATTTGTTGCCGCACTTCATAGTACACCGAAAGATATGTATGACATCTGGTTTGGCGAGATTGTGGAGCCGCATATCACGTGGCATCGTCTCACGCGGCTAAATCCACTGATTGAGGAGACGTTCGAGCTAGGAAAACCGGAACGTATACGCTATGCAAGCGTCGATGGTTGGCATATTGACGCGCTTTTCACGCCACCAAGTATCCGTAAAACAGAGGGACCACCACCGCTTGTCGTCAATGTACATGGCGGTCCATCATGGGCATGGGTTGACGACTTTGGTACGTTCTGGACGCAATTATTCGCCTCGGCTGGCTACGCTGTGCTGCGTCCTAACATTCGCGGTAGCTGGGGGCGTGGTGCCAACTTCGCGAATGCCGTAATTGGTGACATGGGAGGAAAAGATTTCCAGGACGTGATGCATGGGGTAGACACACTGATTGAGCGTGGACTTGTCGATCCGAACCGCATCGCCATTGCTGGTTGGAGTTACGGCGGCTTCATGAGTGCGTGGGCGGTCACTCAGACGACGCGCTTCAAGGCGGCGATTATGGGTGCAGGTTGGGGCGATTGGCACACGTTCCATGCCCTCTCGAATCTCTCCGATTGGGACATGCGTTTCTTGCAAGCCGATCCCCTCGACAATCCCGATGTCTACCGCGCATGGTCGCCCATCACCTATGCCAACCGTATTCTCACGCCGACGCTCATTTTGCATGGCGAGAGTGACCGTTATGTTCCTGTTGCCAGTAGCTATGGCTTTGAGCGAGCGTTACAAGAACGTGGCGTCCCCGTTGAACTCGTGGTGTATCCGCGTGAAGGACACGGCATCTCGGAATATAACCATGCCCTCGACATCGAAGAACGCGTCGTGCGCTGGCTCGAAAAATACTTGTGATGTAACACATGACAATGCAGGGCCGTTCGGCCCTGCATTGTCATGTGTTACGAAACGGCTTCTGGTTCGGGCGTCGTCGTTTCTGGCTGATGCTCTAGCACCTTCGCTGGTGAGACGAGCATCCAGACGAAGTAAATCAGGCCAATAGCGAACATGACACCGGAGTAGAGCCACGGTGTCACAAATTGTGCATCGCGGAAGATGGCAAGTTCAAAGACCAGCCAGATAATCGAGAGTATGATGATGGGCCACTCGAACACGCCAAGCTTGAATGCTTGCGCACTTGGCAATTTGTCACGTGTGAAAACGTAGAGAATAACCGTCGCGAGGTAGATGACCGCAGGGAGCAAGCTGGATGCGCTGAACAGGTTCGTCAAAGCGTTCGCTTGATTGGCAAAGATTGCCAGCACGACCTCAATCAAGACGCCAAGCAGAATTGTTGCCGCAACAGGGGTATGAGTACGCTCATTCACACGGCTGAAGAGTTCGTGACCGGGGAAACGTTGGTCACGCGACATGGCCCATGTCAGGCGCGTCGCGGTAATGAAAATCACCAGGCCACAGGCGAAGATTGAGAATGTTACCAGCACCAGGAAGATGCTGCCAATCACAGAGCCAAGCGTCCCTCTAACAATATCCGCCACAGGGGTAGCAGAGGCTCCCAATGCCTTGAGGTCCCCAGAGGTCAGGTTGAGTGCGATGAGGAATAAGAAGCCAATAACGCCACTCAGGACGACTGCTGACCACATGGCGAATGGTACGACCTTGTGTGCGTTCTCTGTTTCTTCCGCCAGATTTGCCGCCGACTCAAAGCCCACAATCGTGTAAGAGCCGAGCAAGAACGAGAGCATAAATGGCCCTGTTTTATTCAAACCGCCCAGGTTGAAGTAGCCATTCGCAGACACACTCCCCATACTGAAGAGATGATCTGGATGTAGAAGGCCACGTGCAGCCCCCACAATGATGAGGAGCAAGGTCAAACCAACGATGCCAACAACCTCAGTCCCTACGGCGGCATTGTTGATGCGTGTAGACCAGACGGTAGAGAAGATAATTAGCAGCATCTGAATGAGAACAATGAGTGCTGTTGCTCCCCACGCGTTGAGTGAGGTTTCTGTATAGTTGAAAAGGCTGGGTAAGACCGTGGAGGAAATGGAGTAGTCAACCGAGACGGTGACAACGATGAGGAACATGAATGATATCCAGCCAAGCAACCAGCCAATCTTTGGATTTGTCAGGCGTGAACCCCACTGATAGGAGTAGCCCGCGAGTGGAATACGTGAAGCCAGTGCTGCGAAAACGAGTGCGACAAAGAGTTGTCCGATTGCCACAAAAGGCCATGTCCAGATGCCAAGAGGACCGCCCCAGCCCAAAACGCTTCCGTATGTCGAGAAAATACCTGTGGTAATGCTGATGAAAGAGAAGCCAACTGCAAAAGAGGCAAAACGCTTAATTTCGCGTCGGTACTGCGGCTTATACCCAAAACGTGTAAGAAGCTGATCCGCGTTTGATGTCTCATTCGTGAGTGCCATGAGCAAGCTCCTTTGTGTCCGAAAAAGTAGCTACATTTTGCGTAAAACACATGCTACAGGGTACAAAAATACAAGGCTATGCTGTTGTGGGAAAATTTGTCTGGTTGCTCCTTTCGTATCATCAGTGTAACATATTTTTTCGCGAAATTCATCGAATAATGTGTAACCGGATGATATGTTCGCAAACCTGCTCTATGTTTTTATAATTATTGAGTGAGTGTTTATAAAGTAGTTGCTTGACAACTTTATACGCGAATAGATACACTTTAGTCTGAGTCGGCTTGTAATCACGTAAAGCATTACCGTAAACGAATAGGTTCTCGTTTGCTATATGACACGAACATTCATCGCCCTTGAAATGAACGACAGTCTGCAACGTCATCTTGAGCGAACCATTCATCAAGTAACACAGATTTTGCCTGACATACGTTGGGTAAACCCAAAGAGCATTCATCTCACACTCGCCTTCCTAGGTGAGCTAGATGATGCCCAACTTGCTGATGCTATGCAAGCAGCAGAGATAGCCGCACAACAGGTGAACGTATTTCATTATCAGTTGACGCGGCTAGGTATCTTTGGCACAATACGTCATCCACGTGTTATTTGGATGGGTATTGATGAACCTACCGGTAAACTCAACAGACTGCATCACACGCTCAATCAACAACTAGAACAGCGTGGCTTTGTGACAGATAAACGTGCCTTTTCTCCGCACCTCACGCTTGCACGGGTGAAGGCTCCCTTATCTCCTTTTGAGCAACAGTGTTTACAGCAACTTCTCGAAGGAACACAACAAGATATCATCTCCACAGAAGTATATCCTGTGCGCCACATTGATGTCATGAAAAGCGAACTTTCAAGGATAGGTGCGATATATACCTCATTGCAATCGTATCCCTTAGTGTAAGACCAACGTTTGAAGCGATATTTTCTGTGCAACGTTTACTATATAGACAACATTTTTACAAAACTGTGCAATAATTTCTAATCTTGATAAGTTATTATATATCTCTATGAGTAACCTTGTAAGCATTGGAAAGTAGTATCTAGCATGACTGAGAGCATGAACAGCGTAGGACAACAAATCGGCAATTATCACCTCGACCGCTTACTGGGACATGGTGGTTTCGCGGATGTCTATCTAGGCACACATATCTACCTTAATACACAGGCCGCCATCAAACTCTTGCATACACAACTGGACGAAGAGGGCATCGAGGAATTTCGCAACGAATCACTCACCATCGCGCACCTGATTCATCCACACATTGTGCGTGTGCTCGACTTTGATGTTGAAAACAATCGTCCTTTTCTCGTCATGGACTATGCGCCCAACGGGTCATTGCGCGAACGGCATCCCAAAGGAACGCGCTTACCTTCTGCGACCGTCGTCTCCTATGTCAAGCAGGTCGCATCAGCATTGCAATACGCACATGACCAGAAGTTGATACATCGTGATGTCAAACCCGGCAACATGCTACTTAATCATCAAAATGAAGTTTTGCTGAGCGACTTTGGCATTGCTCTTGTCGCGCAAAGTTCACGCAGTCAGGCCACCGAAGAAGTTGTGATTGGTACCATGTCCTACATGGCACCAGAACAGATACAGGGCAAAGCTCGTCCAGCGAGCGACCAGTACGCGCTGGCTGCGGTTGTTTATGAATGGCTCTGTGGAGCAAAACTCTTTCGTGGCTCCTATATCGAACTTGTCACACAACATCTTTCCGCGCCACCTCCACCGTTTGAGGAGCATGGTGTGCATATTCCTTCTGCCGTCGAGCAAGTTGTACGTCGGGGGCTTTCCAAAGACTATCACCAGCGTTTCCCGCGTGTACAAGATTTCGCGCAGGCTCTTGAATTAGCCTATCAAACACCGTCAGCCTTCGCCTCGTCTGGTATTCAACCAGCACCAAGACAACCCATTGTGCTACCGTCGCCACCAACGCAACCACCTCCTGTTGTAGTGGCACCATTAACTGAGAAAACATATCCTGTCAGTGGGCAGTCATCAATGATGCAGGCATTTCCGCCTGTAAAGACTTCAAATACCACAGCGATCATCAAGAAAACAGGGCGTGTTGTGCGTCGTGGTGCTATCGTATCTTTAGTTCTGATACTCTTACTTGGCCTGGGACTCTGTGCTGGAAGTTTCGCGCTGTACCACTATTTCACAACACGCAACACGGCTCCCACCTCGACAAGTGGTATTCCAGCTGCCGCAACGAAGGCCGATGATTTTGTAAATTCTCTTGCACATCGAACATACAACCAAGCCTATGGAGATTTAAGTGCAACAATCACAAACCAGACTTCACAAGACCAGTTTACACAGCAAGCGCAACAAGAGGATACCTGTTATGGAGCGGTAACGGGGGATACGCGCATGGATAACAACACGACTGCACAAGGCAACAACCTGAACTACGTTTACACGCTCAATCGGGGGAAAATGTCCAAACCCTACCAGCTTCACGTCACCTTGCAACAAGATAATGGTGGCAACTGGCAAATCACCGATTACAACAGTAATATAGCCTCAGTGCAACCCTCATGCAAGTAGTAACCGTCTGTTACCTTCGATAGAGCATGTTTTTGTAGGGACCAGATTATGCTGTTTGATGAAATAATGCGGATACGTCGGTCCCTACAGGTATCCGTACCAATTTGTTAAACAGCATTATCGCGTCCTTGTGCGATTTATCGCATATAGTTCTTGTTATCCCTCTTTAAAAAAAAGAGCTAAAGAACATCTCTCGCGCAATGAATTGCGCCCCGGACGCGATAAATCTGGTCCTTACCACCGTTTAGGTGAAGCATAACAGAGTAGTAGCTGAAGATGATACAATACAGCGAAGACCAATCAGTTTGTGTTCCGTATCCGTATCCACCGATAGGAGACCATTTCAATGGAGATTTTACGCACACCTGATGAGCGTTTTGCTAATCTGTCTGATTACCCCTTCTCGCCTCACTACATCGAAAGCGACAATCTGCGCATCCATTATCTTGACGAAGGTCCACGCGATGCCGACCCTATTTTGCTGCTACATGGCGAACCGTCTTGGTCCTATTTATATCGCAAAATGATTCTCGTATTTACATCGGCTGGCTATCGCTCGATTGCCCCCGACCTTGTAGGCTTTGGTCGCTCCGACAAGCCTTCACAACGGACAGACTACAGCTATCAAAGGCACGTTGATTGGATGCTTGCCATTATTGAAGCACTTGACTTACAACGTATTACGCTTGTCTGCCAGGATTGGGGTGGCTTGATTGGCTTACGTCTCGCCGCCGAAAACGAACATCGTTTCGCCCGTATCGTTACCGCCAACACCTTTCTCCCAACGGGTGATACTCCTCCGGGCGAGGCATTTCTTAACTGGCAACGCTACTCGCAGGAGACACCGCGCTTCAATCCAGGGGGCATCGTCAAGGGTGGCTGTGTCACAGAACTAACGCAGGAAGTTATTGCTGCCTATAATGCCCCTTTTCCCGATGATAGCTATATGGCAGGTGCGCGTCAATTTCCCACTCTGGTCCCAACCACACCCGATGATCCTGCATCGGAGGCGAACCGCAAGGCATGGCAAGTCCTGCAACGCTGGGAAAAACCTTTCCTTACCGCGTTCAGCGACTCCGACGCCATTACCAGAGGTGGTGACACCTTTTTTCAGAGAGTTGTTCCTGGCACAAAGGGTCAACCACACACCACCATCGTCGGGGCAGGACACTTCCTCCAAGAGGACAAAGGCGAGGAACTCGCGAGTGTTGTTGTAAATTTCCTTAGCCAAACACCTGTATAACATAAACATGAACGAGGATACGAAACATCTGTAGGGGTCTAATTCTATTACACCCTTTTGGCGATTGACCACGTTGGAAGGATGATGAAACATTCACCACGTTCTCTCGAATTGTGGTATGCCAACAGGGTGTAATAGAATTAGACCCCTACAATTACGCATCCATGTCGCAACGTTGCGTCAGAAAGGACAACCTCTATGGACTTTGAATTGCCAGAAGAGCATCAGCTTGCCTATGAAAGTGCATTTGCCTTTGCTCGTGATGAAATCCGACCTCATAATGCCGAAATTGAGCGCACTGACGACTTTCCCCACTGGCTGTGGGGACGCCTCGCGGAACAGGGCTATACAGGTATCGCCATTCCTGAAGAATACGGTGGTAGTGGTGGGGATTATATGATGGCGGCCCTTGTCGCACGCGGTATTGGACGAGCCAACAGTGCTATTTCGATGTCTTATGGAGCGCATTTGAATCTATGTGGACACAATATTTTACGTAATGGCACTGAGGCACAGAAACAGCAGTATCTTCCTAAGATTGCCAGTGCTGAAATGATTGGCGCGTTAGGACTCACCGAGCCAAATGCTGGCTCGGATGCAATGGGTATTCAGACGACAGCGCGAAAAGTCGATGGTGGGTATGTTATCAACGGTGCAAAGGTCTTTATCACCAATGGGCCTATTGCCGATGTGATGATTCTCTATACCAAAACCAAGCCAGAGGCTGGTAGCCGAGGTATTACGGCGTTCATTTTTGAGACAAAGACCAAGGGTTTCTCTGTTGCTCGTAAACTGCAAAAGGTTGGTATGCATGGCTCACCCACAGGTGAACTGGTCTTTGAGGACGCCTTTGTGCCGGATGACTGTGTGCTGGGCAAGGTCAACGAAGGCTACAAAGTGGTTATGAGCGGTCTTGATATCGAGCGAGCTTTCTATGCCGTGAGTGGTGTTGGCGGTATCGAAGCAGCCCTTGAAATCTCGCTGAAATACGCTCAAGAGCGCGAACAATTTGGACATCCCATCGCCAGTTACCAACTGATACAGGCGAAGATAGCCGACATGTATACAGACTTAGAGGCTGCACGTCATGTTGCCCATCGTGCTATGTGGCTAGCACAACAGGGCCAGCGCGTGAGCAAAGAATCAGCGGCAGCCCTGCTTTTCGTGGCGCGTGCCTCCTCGCGTGCCGCCAATGAAGCCTTACAAATTCATGGCGGTTGGGGCTACCTGACTGACTTCGAGGTTGAACGCATGTGGCGTGATGCCCGACTCGGCGAAATCGGTGCTGGCACAAACGAAATTCGCCAACTCCTGATTGCTCGTGAACTATTAGGGTTGCGCGGATGAGTAAATACAATGTGCAACAGGGGCATGACAGGGGCAAGCCCCCCTCGGCGATCAGGAGTGTGCTATGAAATCAGTACGTATCGCTGGTGGACTCGGCTTTTACGGTGACTCGTGGCAACCCATTAAAGCGAGTATCGAACGCGGCAATGTGCAATATGTCGCATCAGACCATCTTGCGGAACTCACGCTTGCCATTCTACAAAAGGATCGCCAGCGTGACCCTAATTTAGGTTACACACGTGACCTTGTACCTATGCTTGCCGACCTTTTGCCACTTGCTCTGCCACGCGGCGTCAAATTTATCTTAAACGCAGGTGGACTCAATCCAATGGCGGCCCGTGAAGTCCTTTTGACCGCACTTAAGAAATTTGGTGTCAAGCTCAATGTCGGCGTTGTCTTGGGCGACTCGGTGCTGGAGCGACTCGACGAATTGCAAGGCTTGGGCGTCTCGCTTGCACACATGGATACGGGTCAGGATATCGCTACTGTACGCGAACGTCTGCTCTTCGCCAGTGCTTATCTTGGAGCGCGTCCACTTGTCGAAGCTCTCTCCGCAGGTGCCGATATCGTTCTGACCGGGCGTGTTGCCGATGCTGCGCTTTTCCTTGCCCCGATGGTATACGAGTTAGGCTGGCAATGGGACGATTGGGATAAGCTGGCACAAGGTATTGTTGTTGGACACCTGATGGAGTGTAGTGGTCAAGCCACTGGCGGCAACTTTGGTGGGAATTGGCAAAGCATCCCCGACCTTGCTCACATTGGCTATCCCATTGCCGAAGTCTCAGCAAACGGTGATGCGGTAATCACTAAAGCTCCGGGTACAGGTGGGCGTGTCAACTTCGACACGCTGCGTGAGCAACTGTTGTACGAAGTCCACGACCCGGCGCACTATCTCACGCCTGACGTTGATGTAGACATGACCACTCTACACATGGAAGAGATTGGACCAGACCAGGTACGGGTCACAGGCGCAACTGGACATCCGGCACCCGAAACCTTCAAAATTGTTGCTGGCTATGAAGATGGCTACATGGGACAAGCTACCATTGGGTATGCGTGGCCCGACGCGCTTGCTAAAGCACAGCTAGCAGCCCAAATTGTGCAACAGCAAATGCATGAAATCGGTCTCAAGCCAGAAGAAACACTCGTCGAGTACATCGGCTATAACTCTATTCATGGTCCTTTAGCCGATCCTACCTATGTCGAGCACCTCAACGAAGTCTACCTTCGTATAGCCGTTCGTTGTAAAGAGAAGCGTGATGCCGACAAGCTAGGACGTTTGCTTACTCCATTAGGGTTGAGTGGACCCCCCTTTATCGGCGGTGCTGGTGGTATCACACCAGCACGCGGTCTGCTCGGTATCTGGCCTACACTCGCCCCACGAGGCATCATCGAGGAATATGTACGCGTCAGTGTTGAGGAGGTGGGCGCATGAAAACACAACTTGTACGCCTCGTCCATGCCCGTTCAGGCGACAAAGGCGACAAAGCTAATATTGCTATTTTCGCTCCTGACCGCGCAACCTATGACATACTACTACGAGAAGTCACGGCAGAGCGAGTCAAACATCATTTTCAGGGTATCGCTACGGGCAAGGTGGAACGCTTCGAGGCTCCCAATGTCCTTGCCCTTAACTTTGTCCTGCATGGTGCCCTTAATGGTGGTGCGTCTCGCTCATTGAGAAGCGATACACTGGGGAAATCGCTCTCCTCAGCATTGCTAAGGATGGAGATCGAGGTATGATTGCGATATTGAGAACACCTCTGTAGGGACCGATTTATCACGTCCTCGTGGTGATTGATATGCCCACGAGGACGTGATAAATCGGTCCCTACAAAACATTTCATCATAGAAAAGGACATTTATACATGCCAACCAATGAAGAACGTGTAGACGCGGAAATCGAACGTATCAAAAAAGGTGGCCCGGAGAAATATCACGAGCGCAACCGTAAACAACATCGTCTATTCGCGCGTGACCGTCTCAAACTGCTTTTGGATGATGGCAAGATAGAGTTTGAAGACGGTATGTTTGCCGAGAGCCAGAACCCAGAACTTCCAGCCGATGCCATTATTACGGGCGTAGGGCGTATTCATGGGCGTCCTGTTGCGTTCAGTGCCTCTGACTCGACGGTCAAGGCGGGGGCAGCAGGCGAAAAATCGGTGCAGAAAAGTCTGCGTATCCAGGACATGGCGATGCAGATGCGTATCCCCTTCTTTTATTTAATCGATTCGGCAGGGGCGCGTATCACCGATCAAGTACGCCTCTTCCCAGGACGCAATCATGGTGGGCGCACCTTCTACAACCAGATTAAGATGTCTGGCGTTGTACCACAAATCGCCCTCATGTTCGGTCCCTCACCTGCTGGTTCTGCCTATACTCCTGCCTTCGCTGATATCGCCATCATGGTTGATGGCAATGCCAGTGCCTATCTTGGCTCACCCCGTATGGCAGAGATGGTCACACGTGAAAAGGTCACGCTTGAAGAGATGGGTGGGGCGCGTATGCATTGTAGCGTCTCCGGTTTGGGTGACTTCCTCGCCGAAAATGAAGAACATGCTATTCAAATTGCGCGTGACTATTTCCGTTACATGCCACAAAATTATTTGGGGCAACCCGAAGACGCCGAACCTGTCCCACCTTCTAGCACACGTCCACTGCGCGAAATTGTGCCGGAAGCGCAAAATAGACCCTTCAATATGTACGACTTCATCGACTCACTTGTCGATGGGGGCAGCTTTCTCGAAATCAAGAAGCTCTTCGCACCCGAAATTATCACGGGCTTTGCACGCTTGAACGGACGGGCCGTAGGTGTCATTGCCAATCAACCGCGTGTCAAAGGTGGCGTCATCTTTGTCGATTCATCAGATAAAGCCGCGAAGTTCATCAATATCTGCAACGCCTTCAACATTCCCTTGCTTTTCCTCGCTGACGTATCTGGCTTCATGATTGGGGCCGCCGTCGAACGTGCGGGTATCATTCGGCATGGCGCGAAGTTCATCGCGGCAGTTTCACAGGCCGTTGTGCCTAAGATATCGGTCATCGTGCGTAAATGCTATGGTGCTGGTCTGTACGCGATGGCTGGTCCAGCCTTTGGGACAGACTCAGTAATCGCGCTCCCCTCTGCACAAATCGCCGTCATGGGTCCCGAAGCGGCCATTAACGCCGTCTTCGCTAACCAGATTGCCGAGATGCCAGAAGATCAACGCGAACCATTCCGCAAAATGATGGAGGCACGGTACGCCGAAGACATCGACATCTTCCGCCTCGCGTCCGAACTCATTGTCGATACCATCACGCCATTCGAGTCGCTACGAAGCGAACTCATCGCACGCTACAGCATCTATCAGACCAAAAGCGAACAGTTTTCTGAACGCCGCAACCCAATTTACCCTGTGTAATCATTGATGGGATATGCAAATGTGTTGTTGTCCCTCTTTTTTTTAAGGAGCTATCATGAAACACGTTCTCTCAAACATGGCAGGTGTCGTCCTGGAATACCTTGTCAAGCCCGGCGACACCATCGCAGTCGATCAAGATGTCGTGACACTCGAATCAATGAAAATGCAAATCCCGGTGCAATCAACCGTAAGCGGCACCGTCAAAACACTTAAGGTGCCCGAAGGCGAATTCGTTGACGATGGTGATATCTTAATCGATGTGGAATAATGTAGGGATCTCATTCATTACATCCTCGTTCGGCTTCTGGTGGGGCACGAGGGTGTAATGAATGAGACCCTACACAACCTCACCCATCAATAATCGTATGTAATATAGAACAAATTTTTTGCCAAAGGATGTACATGACGCTAGAAAACAAACACGGACTCTATTCCCGACAAGGCTTAATAGCAACAGAACTTGCCGAAATCAAGATACTTGCTGATACCTGTGAAGCATATGAGCAGTTGCACATGAAGCTCAATTGGGATACATTGCGTTCGCGTCCACAAGACCAGACGAACGATTTTCTTTATTACGAAAATGGTATGCTTGTTGGCTTTCTGGCCTTCTTTAGCTTTAACTCGCTAGAAGGCGAGGTGAGCGGTATGGTGCATCCAGAATATCGGCACAAAGGTATTTTTACGCAACTCTTCACGGTTGCTCGTGCGGAATGTCAACGCCGTCGTATTCCAACATTGTTGCTTATCGTCGAGCATCATTCACAGTCAGGACAGGAGTTTGCAGCATCCCTTCACCCAGGATATCAACATTCTGAGTACAAAATGGAATTGACCGAGGCCAAAGCTTTGCCCGAATTAGACACACATTTGCACTTTCGACTGACAAGACTTGACGAGGCTCCTATATTGGCGCACATTACCGCAATTTCCTTTGATTTGCCTGAGCAGGATGTGACATGGTACGCGCAGAGGAAGCTAGAGGATACCAAAACTAGAGTCTATATTGCGCTTCTTGACGAGACGTATATTGGTAAGCTTGATGTGTCGCTGAATAAGCATGAAGCCTATATCGCTGGCTTTGGCGTCCTCCCACCCTATCGTGGACGTGGCTATGGACGCCAGATACTCGCTCAAACCATTCGCGAAATACGTGCAACGGGTCAGCAAAACATCGTGCTAGAGGTTGCGACTGAAAACAAAAATGCGCTCTCGCTGTATGAGTCCTGTGGTTTTCAAGAAGTCAGTAGTTATGATTATTATAGTTTAGCTATGTGAGGAAATATATCCTTGTATCAATTTGGCATACCCATGCAACAATCTCTTTGTGCCGCCTGTCACCAGCCTATTGAAGGTAGTGTTGTTACGGCACTTGGCTCTACGTGGCATCCAGAACATTTCGTCTGTGGTGCCTGTGGTTTGCCTATTCGTGAGCAGAGTTTTAACGAGCAGAACGGCAAACCTTATCATACAACTTGTTTTCAAGAACAGGTGGTGCCGCGTTGTGCCTATTGTGGTAAACCGCTTATTGGTGAGTTTCTGGTCGATCAATGGGGAACAAAGTTTCATAAAGAGCATGAAAAACAATATCCTCACTGCGATTTCTGTGGGCGTCTGATTTTGCCCCAGCAGCAAGAACGCGGAGGGGCGAACAAGCCCGAAAGTATGCGCTGTCCCGTCTGTCGCTCTACAGCTATTGAGACGGTTAACGAGGCACAACCTCTGTTTCGACAATGTATTCAATGGGTCAGTCGTCAGGGCTTGAAATATAATAACCAGAAGTTGAGCCTTGAACTGGTGGATCGCGCAAAACTTGCACGCTATCTTAGCACGCATATCGAGCCACATGCGCTTGGCGCAACGATGAGTTCAACCTATGTGCAGGATGGTCGTATCGTGCAGACAGAAATCGGTGGTGTGGCAGTTCTACAAGGATTGCCAGCATCGTTGTTTCAAGGCGTCACTGTTCACGAGCTAGGACATGTCTGGCTGCTCGTACAAGGGATTAGCAATCTACCAATGTGGGCCGAAGAGGGTTTTTGCGAACTGCTCGCGCAACGTTTTCATGCAGAGATGAATACACCCGAACACCACTACTACGCACGTAACATCGAGCGTAATCCTAACCCCGTCTATGGTGAAGGCTATCGTCATGTACGTGCCATCGCGGATAAGCTTGGTTTCGAGCGTTTCATTCAGCATCTTAGTATGACTAAACGTTTGCCTTAAGGAGCACTTATTCTATGTACACACCACCTACGTTTCGTGAAGACGACTTGAAGCAACTTCATACGTTGATAAATGACTATAGTTTCGCCACTCTTGTAACACAGCAGGACGGTGTACCTCTCGCCAGTCACCTTCCTTTTATGGTAGACACTGAACGAGGTCAATATGGTGTACTTTCATCGCACATGGCACGTGCCAATACACAATGGCAAGAATTTGATGGCACACAAGAGGCGTTAGTCATCTTTCAAGGTCCCCATACCTATATCTCACCATCATGGTATGTTGACAATCCAGCAGTAAACGTGCCAACTTGGAACTATGCTGTTGTTCATGCCTACGGTAAACCACGTCTGCTCACAGAGCAAGAAGATTTATACAACTTATTACAATCCCTCGTCCAAAAACACGAAGCGATGTTTAAACAACAATGGAAATTTCAACCCTCAGACGAGTTTATGCGCTCAAAAATGAAAGGCTTTGTCGGCTTCGAGATAGAGATCACTCGCATTGAGGGTAAAGGCAAACTCAGTCAAAATCGCTCTACCACTGACCAAAAATGTGTCGTCGCAGCGTTGGAAGAACACAAGGATACGCTGGGTGTCAATGCAACAGGAGTTGCGAGATTGATGCAACAGCACCAGAAATAAACCCTTCTCACTCCGGTTTTTAGGTTACTCTATAGAGTAACCTCCTCAATATGGTACTTCTGTACTATCTTTATGCTTAAATACAAGTATCTTCATGCACATGCATTATCATTGATACAGCGAAATAAACTTCATTACTAGATGCGATTACTAATAGTAGGTTAATCATTATTTAGGAAATGCTATCGGGTAGACAAAAAGGAGCACTATTTGTATGCTTCAAGTAAATGGTATTAACATCAAGCTTATCAGGGTATCCACAACAACGACGCCCCAGGCACTTGTCGAAGAAATTCAAGAGTTCTGGAAGATGTACAGTTCTCCTGTGTTCATCGAGTTGCCCAATCAACCTTTACAACACATAGAAGCATTTTATAGACCCGACTCCTTTAGTGTGCTTAATCGTTTGCGGCGCGAATATAACACACCAATTCTTTTCGTCATTCCAGCCGGTGTCAGGCTAACGAATGAGGCGAAACGCGCAGGGTTTCCTGTCTATAGCGCGTTGAGCGAAGGTGTAGAAGCACTTGCACAAGAAGCATCGTTTGCGAGTCGCTCACCAAGTGGACCTATCCCCCCATATACTAGTAATGCATTCAGCAATCCGTCGAGTAACCTGTCGCTTCCTCCTATGAGTAACGCACGAAATGTAATCCTGCCGTCTTATATGAGTAACCCTCCCAGTTGGTCAGCCTTGCCTTTGCAAGGGATGCAGGAGAACAAGAAGTCATCAAACACGTCTCCAACTTCTCTTGCACATGCTCTATTTGACACGCAACAGAAGGCCGACGTTCCAGCGTTCCCTATGCCTGAAGTGGCACACGGCTATGCAGACGAAAAAGTATATAACGAGAGTGCGCAACCTGGTAGAGAGTTTGGCACTACTACTCAAATATCTTCAATCGGCAAAAATACACCACATAAACCAATCTATAGGCGCGTGGCTTTTCTTGTAACTCTTGTTGTTCTTGTTTCCCTGCTTCTTATTGGCGGGGTTCTTATCTCATTACGGGGTGCAAGTGGAAAGCAAACGCGAGGTATTTCTCTTCCTGCTACTGCTATGCCGCTTTCCACTACTCATGGCATAGGTGTAGAGAAGGCACCGGATGGCGAGTATATTGGTCTCTCTAATGGTTCATTTGCTTTTGATACTGCTCGACTTGACGGTGTTACGAAGCAGCAAGGGGCGGATAAGCTGCGTGCGGGTGATGTTGGTACCGCGCTTTCACTCTGGCACGAGGCCGTTACACGCGATACAAATGATGCAGAGGCACTTATTTATCTTGAAGATCAACGCGTACTGAGTTCTGGGAAGCCTTATGTGACGCTGGTGGTGGGAACGATGGATACGGGAACCTATGTAAGTCTTGGACGTGATGATTTACAGGGCGCGTATATCGCGCAAAAAGAGTATAACAACGGACAAAAACTTTCTGGTAAATTTCTCGTTCGTTTGCTTGTTGCAAGTACTGGCAATGATAAGGCATATGCTGATATCGTGGCAAAGCAAATCGTACAAGCCGCGAAAACCGATTCTAGTATTGTCGGTGTTATGGGATGGCCCTATAGTTCACGAACATTAAACGTCATACAAACATTGACTGATGCACATATTCCTATCGTTTCTCAAATGGCATCGAGTGTCCTACTCACAGGCGTCTCTCCATACTTCTTTAGAATTGTGCCTCCTGACTCTACGCAAGCTGCTACAGGAGCGGTCTTCACAGAAAATACACTGCATGCGAAAGCGGCGGCGCTCTTTATTGATCCATCAGATGCTTATAGCGTTTCCATTGGTAATGCCTTTAGACAAAAATTTGAGGGTGACGGAAACCACGTCGTTGCGACAGAGCATTATACCGTAGGCAAGCCCAGTACAGTTGCTGCCACCTTACAAGATGCGCTTCTTCACACGCCTGATGTTATTTATTTCGCAGGACTTGCCGATGATGCGAATGCTTTACTGGCTCATTTGCCTACACAGGGACAATTTGCGCAAATAAAAGTGGTAGGTGGCGATGGCCTGTATTCTATCGGGAGTTACTCGAAAGATGCTGTGGTGCAGCAAAACTTCCATCGGCTCTGCTTCTCCGCATTTGCCTATGCCGATACATGGGGATATCTAGGAGCAAAAACGCAGCCAGCCTTCTTTACCGACTATCCCACGACGTTTGATCCCTATCAGCAACATAGCTCTGGTGCCTATGGCTATGACCGTTCTGATGGTGATGTTATTCTCTCCTATGATGCGGTCGTGGTGTTGTTGGATGCCTACCAAAATGTATTATCAACAAAAGAGACTGTACCGCAACGACACCTATTACGCCTGTAGAGGTAAGAGACGCACTTGCCGCAATCACAGACACGAATGCTATTCAGGGAGTTACAGGACGGATCGCCTTCGGTACAAATAATGATCCTGTAAATAAAGTCTGTTGTGATGCTTGCGGTTTCTCCAACCGGACTAATTCAGTTGCAATCTGTACGAGGTCAGTTTTTTAAGTAATCATATTATGCTGGGGAACTATAGATTTAGCGCAGGTCCCCATGCCGTAATCTTATCGGGTGTGATCACAATCATGGGATACTGTTCCAGGGCCATTGCGCGGTATTGTACATAGCGTTCGCGTAGCAGCACAAGTGCTTTTTTGTGCTGCTCATGTTCCCCTCTGATTAATTCGGCTTTGCCATGAATTAAAATATAGCCAAGCTGCGACCAATCGTCATCGTACTGGTCGAGAAGTAAAGATGCCTCATGCCGTGCCTCGATGTTACGAACTCGGCGTAGTTGTGTAACCTCGACTCGTTTAGGTTTCTCATCAAGTGCAATGTAGAAACAGAGACCGTCAAAGGCATAACAGACAGGCACGATATGTGGACTTCCATGCTCATCTGCCGTTGCTAATCGTCCAACTCGTAGTCTATGGATGAAGGCTATTTCGTTTTCTGTGAAGTTTGTACGATTTGCCACAAGCAGTAGTATCCTATCTTCTTATCGGTTGTCAGTATAGCATAGTAGTAATTCTGAAGCATGAAGAGGGTCGTTTCGGGAGTTTGCTCCCGAAACGACCCTCTTCATGCTTCAGAATTACTACTTCTTACTGAGTGAGCGTAGTTTGGGAAACACTTCACTGGCATAGCTTTCGAGGAAGCCTCGCTGATCTGGTCCCGGACAATGAAAGATCAAGCAGTCAAAGCCAAAGTCGATGTATTGTTGTGCGAATTGAATATGATCTTCAATCTTTGGCGAGAAGCAACTTGTCTTTAGCACAGTATCCGCACCAACAACCTCACCATTTTCTTGCGACATTTTTGGCGTGTAGATGTTTTCATCATACATTGCAGGTATAGCGGTGCTCGCCCAATATTTGAGTTGCTCTTGTACGGCGGCATCGACATTATCGGTATAGGCCACGTTAAGTTCGATGATACGTGGCATGGTCGAGGGGTCTTTCCCAGCCTTTTTCGCCCCTTCCTCAAAGTTCTGGATGATGCCTTTGTATATCTCAGGCTGTTTGCCACCAACACTCCATAGACCATCGCCATACTGACCTGCAAACTCTGCCCCATGTGGTACGAGTGCTGAGTAGATGATTTTTATTGGTGTGGCTGGAGGTGTAAACAGCTTTAGCTTATGTGTCTGATAATACTCGCCTTTGAAACTGACCTCTTCGCCGTTCCACAGAGCACGCATGAGTTGGATAGCTTCAATCAACCGATCACGACGTTCCGCGTAGCTAGGCCACTGACCCGTTGCTGCGAACTCATTGAGTGCCTCACCCGTTCCCAGGCCAAGCGCGAAACGATTGGGGGCGAAATGCGTCATTGTCGCGGCTGCCTGTGCGATCACCGATGGATGATAGCGCAGAATTGGACACGTTACACCGGGGCTGAGAATTGTACGCTTCGTCTGCATGGCAGCCGCGCCCAACCATGACCATGTAAATGATGCCTGTCCCGCTTCACTCCACGGGTTAATGTGATCGCTGACATCGATCCAATCGAAACCAGCTTTATCAGCGACCGCCGCGTATTCCAACAGTTCTACTGGTGGATATTGCTCCGGCCCTGCCTTCCAACCGAGTTGTACCATCTTTTTACTCCTTTTATCTTTTAGTTGATGCCGTTTGATGAAATAACACAGATGTGTGTGTAGGGACCGATTTATCACGTCCTCGTTGGCGATCAATTGCCGAGAAGGACGTGATAAATCGGTCCCTACAGGCGATGTATCCGTATTAATTTGTCAAACTACACCATACAAAACCAGAATTGGACATTGTTGAGTAGAAATATACACATGTATACTAGTATCTCGATTGAGCAAGTCTAAATGTTACACTATGTAACCTATCGCATTTTTAGTTCAGCTTCCAAATCATCGATAAACTGACGTGCAACACGACCAGAGCGACCTGTGTGTTGGCGTTCCCAGTTGAGCGCACGGGTATGTAAATCTTCTTCTGACAATGCTAGCCCACGTTGATGTGCTAGCCCTGTTACAATGGTAAGATATTCTGTCTGATCGGGGGTCGTAAAGGTGACACGCAAGCCAAAGCGTGCTACAAGCGAGGCTTTCTCATCAAGCGTGTCGCGCCAATGTACATCCTCGGTGGGTTTGCCACGGTCCGCAAAGTTTTCACGAATCAAATTCAAGCGGTTCGTGGTGGCATGAATGAGGACGTTCGCTGGACGCGCTTCAACCGCCCCCTCAAGCAACACTTTTAATGCCTTGTACTCGGTCTCATGTTCCTCAAAAGAGAGGTCGTCAATGAACAGGAGAAAATAGGGCGCATGTCCACGAACTTGATTGACAATAATTGGTAGATCGTTGACGAACTCTTTGCGTACCTCAATCAAACGTAAGCCCATATCCGCGTAAGCGTTGGCAAGGGCCTTCACCGTAGAGGATTTACCGGTGCCAGGGGCACCATAAAGAACAGCATCATGAGCAGGTAAGCCCTGCACAAAACGTTCAAGATTTGTGCGTAATCGAGCCTTCTCACGTTCATAGCCAACTAAATTGGCAAGCTGGATGGGGTCGGGATGAGCAATACCGCATAATTCTTTTGTATCTCCCTCCCAACGAAGGACTGGATAGCGTGCGAATATTCCAGTACCATGACGCCGCCAATATTGTTCTAAAAGTGGCATACTGGCAGCCCAATCCTCTGCTCTCGCGAGTTGGTGCATGATTAATTCGCGAGTTGTCCCTGTTGCTTCGTGTTCAACCGCAAGATCGTGCCACGGGACCCATGTGGTATCTAACGTGGGTAGGTGTTGCCTGACAATATGTCGTGTCAATTCCCATATATCGTGGGCCTTTATGTTGTAAAGCAAATGAAGGACGCGCAAATCACGCTTAGCCTGTTCACGTATTCCGGGTGCTATGTGTTCTGTAGTCGTCTGTTCTGACTGTATGCTCCACGGATTGACACTATCAACAACACGACTCACGAGGTGAGATTGCCATGCATCGGGAATATTGGGCAACAATGGGTTCGTGCTTGCCGAATATGCTATCACAAAGAAGGTGTCACTATATGCCTGTGCTACGCTGACTGCATCAACTTCTGCATCCGTAAGTAGTCGCAAAAGAGAGAGCATAGCTTGTCCAATTTCATCATGTAAAATATTACGAAGCAGTGTGAGACCATGAACTGCATCCAACGCAGTACGAATAGCCTCATGTGTTGTTTCTGTAGCCTGTGTCATGAAAGAAAACTCCTACAATTTCGTGTTTTTTTCACTATATCACCTGTGATGCACACAACCTCAACGAAACTTTTTGTTATAGAGAAACGTGCCAATGCTTAAAGGGAACCGTATGTCGTTTTGCTAGTAGAGAAAGAATACATATATGCCAGACTCAAAACTGCATCAAGATAGAGGAGACAAAGAAAATCGTCCTAAGAGGGCTGACTCTCTGCTAAGGGAGGCCGAAGGCGAGAAGCGCAGTGGTAGCGACTCGGATGCTCACGGTGGACGTAAGGCATCACGCCTGCACGAAAATCATCGAGATCAAAACACACCACAAGACAGACGTGATCCTTCAGAGTTCGATGATGATTTGACCATAAGCAATCTCGCAGATGAGAATCCTGGAATGAGCAATCTTCCTTCCAGTGAAGCTCAATCGGCTGATACTATTAAAAGTATGCATTCTACGACGCTTGCCGACCTGACAAATGATGAACTCAAATCGGTTCAGATCATACCAGAGGGAAACCGCCTACAGCAAGGCGCAACATATATTGACCTGCACTCTCTGGAACAGGGCGAGTTTACTGCAACCGCAGAAATGGTGGCAGGGCCAGAGAATGCATACGTAGCCAAAAGGAAACGGATTATGTCCTCTGGAATCGTCTCAATCAAGTAGATACCCCTGCACGCCTCGATGAGGCCCAATAGTCTTTCAATAAAATGATGAGATTAGAGCAAACCCTATGGGTTTGCTCTAATCTCATCATTTTATGTTTCTTTATTGTTGGCTGCCATTCTGGTCCTGGCTTACTTTTGTGCCATAGCTTGAACGGTGGCTACCAGGATGGCTAGGCCCACCTTGATTGCCGTAGTTCCCAGTCCCATACAGACCCTGACCACCTTGTATATCGTACTGGTCGTCGTTCTCATCTACCTCTTCGTAGTCTCCCCCTGGATCATCAGCGAGGTCCTGGTCGTCCTGGTTCTCAGAAATGTCCTGATTGGCTTGCATACTATACAGGTACTGATCACTAATCTGATTCTGGTTGGCTTTGGTGCTGGTCTGATCCTGGTTGCCCAACACGCCCAACTGGTTTTCGTCACTATACTGCTCTTGCTTGTTTGTGTTTGAATCTGCCATAGCTAGATACTCCTTTATGTGTAACCGTGTCTACCTATGGTATACGGCTTAGCAGAGTTGTTTGTGACACACCATGTCGTGTTTAACTGGCGAGCATATAGATGAAATCGTATTCAGAGCCAACGGGATTGCCTCGTGCATGCAATTTCATCTGTCCGCGTACCTCTTGATATGTCCCTGTACCACCCGTAATAGCGAGCAAGGAATCTGTTCCATTATCATAGAAGGGACCTTCAACGGTAATCTGGCCCGTAGGCAGAAAGACCGTCCAGAAGCACTCCCATACCTTGCCTACGACGGTACGAACACAATTCCCGTTGTCCTGGCCTACTTGTTTCTTATTCGCTGCATCGAAAATGGGGTTATGGAAGACAAGTTGATTGCCAAGCGCATCCTTCGCGGGAACCTCTGTATCGGTTATCGCATGTTCAACAACGTGAATTGTCCGTGTTGTATGTGCCTGCGCTAACGAACTATTGTAGAGCGCAAATACACCTGTCATGAGTACGAGGACGACCAGTGCGATGATTGGAGTGAGACCAAATCTTTTTTTCATGATGCCTTCTCTCCTTTGAACCCGACATACATATCTTTAATTACCACGACGGTAATATAGGACACTATATCATATTTGTTTTGAACTTAACTTATGCTGAGCGAGTAGGAAACGGCAACTTCCTTCTGGATACGAGGTTTCGTTTGGATTGAGGGCATGTTCACAGCGAGCACCATAAGCAAGTGAACCTATCTGCGCGGCCTGTAGCGTTTGTTGTTCGCCGGGGGTAAATGGTGTGCCGCGTGCCTCTTCATAGGCAGCGATAAATGCCTGTGACTCTTTATCTGTAGGAAATCGAGGTCCCTCAAAAAACTCAGTATAGGTGAAGTTTACGGACGCATGTCCAACGATGACAGGTTCTTTCTCCAGCACGAGGCTATCCCAATCGTAAATGATGCGTACTCGCTCATCTACGTAACGCAGATGTTTCACGCTCCAATCTGCATGACCAAGCACGAGTTTGCCCGCTCCATACAATTTGATTGCTTGCGTCTTACGCGCTATCTCATCTATCCATTCTGCTCCTGCTGTCGTTGCCTCGAAGTCAAAGAGCTTACTATGTGGAATAGGCCACGTTACTCCATCCGGCAGGCGTAAGTCGAGGGCGGCAGACTGAAGACCTGGAATAGCTTCAGGAGTCCACGTAAGTTTGATTAGCCATGCCAGCATTGTAGCCAATGAGCGACGAATCATAGGATCATGTGCCTCATGATAGATGCCTTCATCAACCAACTCCTCAACCGTTGCTGTACCCTGTGCAAGCGGCTTTGGACTCAGGAGCGGTTTTGTACAGGGATAGTTATGAGCAAGTAGGTACTGTTGTACCTGTATGACGGCTTGTAGGAAGTCAATTGAACGAGAGGGTTGATGAATTTTCAGGACAACACGACGACCATCTACCAAGCGAACGCCACACACTGCTCCCTGACTTGCTTCATAAAAAAGATACTCAGAGACAGCAACACCAAGTTCTTTCTGACAAAAAGCGTCTATAAGGTGTGCAATCTGCTGAGGGTCTGTTGTGCCAAAAACAATTGGTTCAACAAAGCGTGTGTCCCACTTTGTGATGTGATCGGTAATGACATCATACTGGGCAGTCATCACTTGTTACTTTCTTCGTATTCTTAATATCACAATATTATGACGATGACGGTCCTTACTTCCGTCTTCTGAACAACATGAGTAGTACGATAATAATTGCGATAACAACCAAGTATGATATCTGAATACTCATTGTTAATGTGTTACCAGTTACTGCTATATTCATGAGGTTTTGCCTTCTCTGTTGTTTGCTGTAGATCACACCTGTAGTTCTTGCCCTTTAGTATAGCATCACATAACCTGGGAAAAGGTGCTGCACAAAGCACATTAATAAGAAGAGTATAAATTTAGTTATAAACTCTTGTGTAGAAAATGTACAAAAGTTTTCTGAATAAACCTTGACTTTTCTTGTAAAAAATCTTAACCTTCTTTACATATACTTTTTTTGTAGGATGTGTCACAGGTGGCAGAAAACTGTTGCTATGGCATAAGTATGTGTATAGAGGGTTGCATAGTATGAGAACAGTCTTCTCAGATGACAAAGGTTGGTATACAAGTGTAACAACTAAAATTTTACTTTTTACTCTTGCGATATTTGTGCTTATATTAGGCACGGTCGGTATTGCTTCCACATCAGTGTTCAGTAAAGCACGTCACATAAGTTCTAGTAAGATACAGCAAACATTGATAACGAATGGGTCTGACCAATGGAATCATGATACGCGTATTACACCACTTACTACCTCGTCTATGCTAGTTGCTCAGAAACAATTTGCTGTTTCCCCACTTTTCATCTCGTATTATCAGCATAATGGTATGGCAGATAGTCTTGGCAAGCCTATAACGGTGGCTTTTCCAATTGATAATGGGTGGCTACAGTTTTTCGAGGCAGGAGCACTATTTTTCCCAACGTCACGCCAAAACTACACTCAGCAAGCACCTAACCATGTGTTAACTGGGATAATTAATGCTGCCGTAAAGGGGATTGCAGTTGGTGTTGTACATTTGCCTTTGCTGCAAGCACTCCTTACGGCAGGTAGCATAGCACCTATAGGTGGCGAAGGCAGTACATTGACGTATGTCGATTTGCGTAATGCAACTCTCATGAAGCATATGGTATTTGCACAAGTGCCAGTACATACCGCTATTAATACGTACTTACGGGCTGCCATAACGCAAAGTATCTTTATAAAGGGTGGAGAACTGTCTGGGAAGGATATAGGGCATGTAATAGCTCAACCATTTTGGAGCTATATTAATCACCTTGACCCTGACAATTGGCAAGAAGATATAGGCGTTCCGCTTACTGAAGCAATACCGTTTACGACGACGCAAAATGGTATTACACATCATATGCTAGTGCAAGTGTTTTCCTATACAGGTTTGCTTTTCGATCAGGATAATTCGGTCTTCTCAAATTCACCTCTTGTTTATCGTTTAGATACAGGTTTAGATTATCTTCACACATTTGGCCTGCCAGTTGTTACGTTAAATGCTGGACAAAGGGTCTGGTCGCAGGGAGAAAGTGTTTTGCTTGATGCTCCTGATGCTAATCATGAACCGGTGCATGTCGAACAGAATTTTCCACTTGTGCTATTAGGAAATACCACATGGGTAGGGGGTATGCTCTGGTACGATGTGCAATGGAACACTCCGAAAGGCAAGCACAACGGATGGGTAGACGCCAGTACTGTCACATTCAGTGTTCCAACCAACGGTATACGTCAGGCATCCTTTGATATGCTTTCACCCACTTTAGAAGCGTATTTAGATGATACTGATCCTGATGTTGGTGTTGTGCTTTATGACGTGACGCATCAGACATACTACATCCACAGCAGTTCAACACAATTTATCGTGGCGAGTTCTATGAAGATTCCTATTATGTTGACCTTCTTTGATATGGTCGAGCAACAGGGACGAGACCCTGACGACAGTGAGATGAGTTTGCTTACAACGATGATTGAGAACTCAAATAACGACTCTGCTTCAAATCTCTTTACTGCTGTTGGAGGCGCAAGCGGTATCGCGAGTTATATGCAAAAAATTGGTGTCACGGGCCTGAGTCCAGATGATGATTCCTGGGGTTATAGTTTGATAACACCACAGGCGATGGTAGATATGCTCACATTGCTGTATCAAGGAAAAATTCTGAATGGTCCGCATCGCACGCTAGCCCTGAACCTGATGGAAAACATCGAATCCGACCAGCAGGCGGGTGTTGGTGACACTGCACCTGCTGGTGCCATTGTAGCGATGAAGGATGGTTGGGTGACGGGTCCTGATAATTATTGGGCGATGAATAGTTCAGGCATCGTCACCTCTGGCAATGAAACATATATTCTTGCTGTCTACACGCAGGAACAATCCTCGCTCGATGATGGTCAAGCGATTGCGCGTCATGTGTGTAGTACGATTGCTTCTTTGCTTACCTCCTAAGAAATACGTTGCTACTTTTCTACATGCATTTTGCCGAGACGCCGCATTTCAGGCCAGAGGAGCGCAACCAGAAGTACAACCAGAATGGTGCCTATGCCACCACCGACAACGGACACGAGTGGACCAAAGAGTTGTGCAACAAGGCCAGACTCGAAGCCACCTAGCTCATTTGAGGCCCCGATGAAGAGTGTATTGACCGAGGAGATACGCCCAAGCATAGCGTTCGGGGTACGTGTCAAAAGAAGTGTGCTGCGGATAACGACACTGATATTATCGAAACCTCCTAAGAGAAACAGCATCGCTAGCGAGAGCCAGAAGGAGTGCGAGAGACCAAAAATAATCGTGACGAGTCCAAAGCCAGCGACGGCCCAGAGTAGTGTCTGCCCCGCCTTTTTGAACGGTGGAATGTGTGCGATGCCAAAGGTGACACATAACGCGCCTATGGATGGTGCAGTGCGTAACCAGCCTAGCCCTACTGGACCAACATGCAGAATATCTTTCGCGAAGATTGGTAGTAGTGTTGTCGCACCGCCAAGCAAGACTGCAAACATATCTAGTGTGATTGATGCCAGGATAATTTGTGTACTCCGAAGAAATTTTAGTCCTTCCAACAATGAACCGAGGGTGGTTGTTGTGCTGGCAACAATCTTTCGTGGTGAACCTCGCATTGGTATGAGTACAAGTGCATACACCACTGTCGCGATTGCATTGAGTGCATAGACCAGTGCTGCACCATGCAGAAGTGCGATTAGAATACCGCTCAATGCTGGTCCCAGAACTGAGGCGAGTTGCCACGAACTGCTCTCCCATGTCGCGGCACTCTCATATGCATGTTCGGGTACAAATTGCGTAATCAAGGTTGCGCTAGCCGGACCATTAAACGCAGCCGCACAGCCCATAAGGAACAGGCACCCATAGATGAGCAGGAGTGGACCGTGCAGATATGACAATACTGTTAAGCCAATAGAGGCGAGCGTAAGGGCAAGCATCGCAAGTATTACGATGCGTTTACGATTAAAGCGGTCGGCGATATGTCCTGCTGGAAGCGACAAAATAAAGATAGGAGTGACCTCTACGAGTCCTACTAAACCCAGGATGAGTGGGGAGCCAGTGCGGTCATACAATTCCCAGCCAATCGCAATCGTTACCATTTGTTGACCAAATGAAGCAAGAAATGAGCCAATTAGGAGTAGTCGAAAGTCCAGAAAGCGCAACGCGAGATAGGGATCATGCGGAACAATAGGTTTTGTAGCTTCTATGGCTTTTAATGTAGTTGAAGGTTCAATGTTATCGTTTGGGGGTTCTTGATCGGTAGAGTTCACGTTGTTTCCTTATAGAAACATGTGATATTGGGACGACACTAGCCGCAAGCGGCTAGTGTCGTCCCAATATCACATGTTTCATTTAACTTTTAGGTTTTCTTGTCGCGAGATAGCCTAAACCAAGTGCAAGCGTATCCTCGGCACTTGCCCAGACAAAATCGGGGACAAACTTGATTCTGTCGAGTGACTTGCGACCATAATAGCCAGCCACGCTACCTGCACTCGCGGCGGTTGCACCAATTGCCATGCCAACGATAGGCGAGACACGGCTACGTTGACACAGTGTTGCACCTGCAAGTCCGCCAATCACGATACGTCCGATAAGAGGACCAGCCGCGAGACGACTCGGAATAAAGGGCAGTTTGTCGCCAAAAATTTCGCCAACCGCGAGTGCGCTCGAAACGACACGACTCGCCGGAGCATCCAGGAACTGCTCAAGTGCTGACTCCGCATCAACACCAATACGGCTAGTCCAGTTCAATAATGCCAACGGTGTCATAGAGCGTAGACCCGCGACAAAACCAAGCAGTCCAGCACGCAAGTAGACGCCCGAAGGATTTTCATTATTTGCCAATGTATATGCCAAACCTTTCTATATTGTGCTTATAGTGTGTATATTGCTGCTTATAGCACGTATAGCTATTGCTCAAGGGTTCATTTTCGGAAATTCATATACGTTATTATAACACGGATGTGTTATGCCATAAACATGCTATACTACAGGCATCACACGTTTGCCTGTTATCCGATAGCTCATGTAAAGGTATCTGTCTATAAAGGAGAACGCTCAATGTCCATTAATACAAAAGCTCCACGTTCAGGTCAACCAGGAGGCGTTGCAAGAAGTTTTTTACGCCTCTTTATGAAAGGTCATGTCTCGCTCTATCGTCTCACCAATGGAAAAATAGGCGGTGGGGAACACCATCTCATCCTTACTACTACGGGTCGCAAGAGTGGAGTTGAGCGCGATACACCACTTTTCTTTTTCACCGATGCAGACCGCTACATCATTATTGCCTCTAACGGTGGCGCACCCAAGCACCCTGTCTGGTGGCTCAACCTGCAAAGTAATCCAGAGGCAAAGATACAAGTGAACGCACGCGTCATTCCCGTCACCGCACAAGAGGCTGACGCTGAGGAGCGCAAACGTCTCTGGGCCATCATCTCAGAGAAGTATAAAAACTTTGTTGGATACCAGAAACGTGCCCCACGCGAAATACCTGTAGTCGTCCTGACACCGCGATAAGATGAAAATAAATGACAAAAACGTCTCTCCAATGGCAGGAGCCACAATGCATTGCGGCTCCTGCCATTGGAGAGACGTTTTTGTCAATATTCTTAACAAATACGTGGCAAGGGGTCTCCTACCAACATATCCAAAACGCGCGTGCCACCGATATCGGTACGTAGAAACACCATACCTGCTGGCTCGGCCTGGACTGTGCCAATGATGGCAGCTTCAGTCCCACGCGGATGACTGCGCATCGCGGTAAGGGCTGCGTCAGCAACTTCCGGTGCAACGATGGCGAGCATTTTGCCTTCGTTGGCGATTGTTAGCGCGTCAAGCCCCAGTATCTCACAGGCTCCGCGTACTTCGGCACGAACGGGTATCGCTTTTTCATCAAGGGCAATAGATACCTCTGCCCCAATCGCGATTTCGTTCAGAGATGTGGCAACACCACCACGTGTCGGGTCTTTTAAGCAATGTAAGCCAGTTCCTATAGCCGAAAGAATCTGTGCCACAAGGCTATGCAGCGGTGCGGTATCGCTTTCTATGTCGGCTTCCATTTCCAACGCTTCACGGGCGAGCATAATGGCGATACCATGATCGCCAACGGGACCACTGAGCAGTATCTTATCGCCGGGCTTGACCTGTGCCTGTCCAATCTGCGTTGTGGTACGTACAACGCCAACGCCTGCCGTGTTAATGAAGATACCATCTGCCTTGCCACGCTGCACGACCTTTGTGTCACCTGTGACAATGGCGACCCCTGCCTCGGCTGCGGCCTTTGCCATTGAGTCCACAATACGGCGCAACGTGGCAATGGAAAAGCCTTCTTCAAGAATGATGCCACATGAGAGATACAGTGGCGATGCACCGGCCATTGCCAGATCGTTGATCGTGCCATGTACCGCTAACTTCCCGATGTCGCCACCGGGGAAGAAGAGCGGACTGACGACATAGCTATCAGTGGTAAAGGCGAGGCGTTGCTCGGTTCCTTCAAGCACGAAGGTCGCCGAATCATCCATGCGGTCTAGCAACGGATTTGAGAATGCTGGTGCTATAACGCCTTCAATCAAGTTGTGCGTTGCCTTACCACCACTGCCGTGACTTAGCGTGATATGCTCGTCACGCAAGTAGAATTTATGACGCCGTGCCTGTCGTGTGCGCTCGATTTTGCTCAGAACATCATCAGTTCGTGTATCCATCGTTGTTCCCTTTGCTCGTATTATGCGTTTGCCATTGGCAGAACACGTAGGCGGTTACGCTCACTTGCCATTGAGAAGCGACCATAGTTGAAGTAGGCCGCACATGCGCCCTCTGGTGACACCATACATGTGCCAATAGGCGTCTCTGGTGTACAGGCGGTGCCAAACACTTTACACTCCCACGGTTTGATGACACCCTTCAACACCTCGCCACATTGACAGGCTTTGGGGTCAGCGACACGTAGCCCCGGAACCTGGAAACGTAGTTCAGCGTCCCACGGTGCGAACTCTGGACGGAGCTTTAACGCGCTATGTGTGATGAAGCCAAGCCCACGCCACTCGAAGAAGGGACGTAACTCCATGGTACGACCCATTGCCTCAAGTGCCTTCGTGTTGCCCTCTGGTCGGACCACACGTGCGTACTGGTTTTCGATTTCGGCGCGTCCCTCGCTGATTTGCGTCACAATCATATGCACGGATTGAATGATGTCGAGTGGCTCGAAACCAGCCATGACGACAGGCTTATGATGGTCACGTGCGACAAAGGTGTAGGGGCGTAGGCCGATTACCATACTCACATGTCCGGGTCCAATAAATCCGTCCAAGCGTAAATCTGGTGAGTCGAGAATAGCCTTCATAGCGGGTATGATGGTAACGTGATTGCAGAAAATCGAGAAATTTTGGATGTTTTCAGCTTGTGCGCGAAGTAATGTGACCGCCGTTGATGGGGCAGTTGTTTCAAAGCCAATCGCGAAGAAGACGACTTGCTTTTCAGGATGTTGGCGTGCAAGCTTTAACGCGTCGAGTGGCGAATACACAAAACGTACATCGGCACCATTGGCTTTGGCGTCGAGCAAACTCTTCTTTGAGCCAGGAACGCGCATCATGTCACCAAAGGTGGTGAAGATGACATTCTCCGTTTCCGCAATAGCAATGGCGTCGTCGATACGTCCCATCGGGAGCACGCACACTGGACAACCGGGACCGTGTACAAGGTCGATATTGGGTGGTAACACGTCCTCAACACCATGTTTGTAGATGGTGTGCGTGTGTCCACCGCAAACCTCCATGAGTTTGAGGCTACGACCCTCGCTCAATTTCGCGATATCCGCCGAGATACGTGTTGCCATCGTTGGGTCTCGATACTCATCAACAAATTTCATGTGCGTTGCTCCTTCTGTAGAAGTGTTGCGAGAAGCTCTAATAATGCGTGATAGGTTGTTGCTTGCGCCTCTTGAATACGCGGAATGTGGTCGCTCGGTGTGATAATGCAGTGGTCTACCGCTTTTGAACGTGCCAACTTCCCACCGTCATACCCTGCCATTGCTATCGTGAGCATCCCTTGCCGCTTCGCCTGTTCAAACGCGGCGAGGATATTCGATGAATTACCACTTGTGGAGATGCCGAACGCGATATCGCCTGAACGTCCAAAAGCGATAATTTGGCGCGAAAAAATATTATCGAAGCCAACATCATTGCCCACTGCTGTAATGACCGCGATATCGTTTGTCAGCGCGATTGCTGGCAATGCAGGCCATGTTGGAACATGTGGATTGAGCAATTGCGTCACCATGTCTTGTACATCGGTTGTACTTCCACCGTTGCCGAAGGCGAGGAGGGTTGCACCCGATGCAAATGCATTTGCCATTGCTCTACCTATCGCGATAATTTGTTGTCCCGACTCTTTGAGCATAGTGCGACGAAGGGCAACCACCTCGTGACACTTTTCCAGCGTGGAGTGGCGTACTTGTGCTAACACTTCGTCAGGATTGACTCTCTCACGCTCGAAGAGAAACGGGTAAAACATGCGGTCAAAGTCAGAGCCTTCGGCATTACTCATGGTTATTCCTTGCCTAGGTGTGCAATAGCCACACCACCATGTACCAGTATGCTATCACCGATATTGACTGTCTCGATAAGCGTAATATCAACCTCTTCTGTTACATCTTCTACCGCGACGAATGCCAGACCAGTTGTTTCGTCAATGCTGACAACCTTGACGGTGACTGCCTCATCAGAACAGGTGATGCAATGTCCATCAATTCCACAACTGGTATGCACCGATTGAGATTCTAGCGGAATAAGCTTTGGAGTAGTGCTCATTTCAACATCCCTTCATGTTCAAAGAAGATATGTACAAGTTCCCAGAGGACGTGATAGAGCGTTTCATGTGTTTCCTGTATGACCATCGGGTCAGTAGAGGGAACGACAAAACGAAAATCGAGTGTGGCTTGTATCATTGCTCCGCCTTCGTTGCCACAAAGACCGAGTGTGAGCAATCCTCTACGACGTGCCTCTTGTAATGCATCTATGACATTCGCACAGTTACCATCGGGTGAGAAGCCTAACGCGATATCTTGTGGACGAGCCAGCACACGTATCTGTCGTGCGAAGATGCCTTCCCCGTTTGTCAGTGTGCTGATGGTGGCACTATCATTTGTGAGTGCAAGTGCTGGCAATGCGCGTTTACCAACAATCACCGGATGCACGAACTCGACGGAGACATGTTGTGCATCCGTGGCCCATGCGCCATTGCCAAAGGCGAGTAGACGTCCACCATTGTGAAAACGCTTTGCCATCGCCCAACATGCTTGTGCGATCTGTTCGTTCTCCTGCGCGAAGAATATTTCCGGTATCGTCATGCTTTGTTCAAAGCGTGCTGTAAGCAATGCTTCTAATGATACTGTATCCATTTTGCGAACCATTCTATGTAGGGACCGATTTATCACGTCCTTGTAGCATATCAACACCCGAACCAGGACGTGATAAATCGGTCCCTACAGGTGACATATCCGCATTATTTGTCAAAAGGCACAATCGGTTCCTACACCTGCGTTGTATTGAACATTTCTAACTCATCGCTAAAAGGGTCGCCCAATAATCTGAGTGCTTTGAGCGTCTCTTGTGCCTCTGACTCGTCGATTTTGCTCATGGCAAAGCCGACATGCACAAGCACCCAATCGCCAGGGCCGATGCCCTCTGGACGCACAAGCGCAACACTGATGTTGCGTTTGACGCCCGATACCTCTACCTTTGCGATATCGTACTCATCGTCAACGATTTCTATGATTCGTCCTGGAATACCGAGACACATGTTATGCTCCTTTGCTTACTAATGTCGCCGCGATTGCGAGTTGACCGAGGGCTAACCCTCCATCATTAGGAGGTACACGGCGATTTGTGTACACTTGAAATGCTGACTGTTCCAATAAACTTATCAAGCGTTCGAGTAACAAGCGGTTCTGAAAGACACCTCCACTCAAAGCTACCGTCTGTAACCCTGTGCGTTGACGTGCCTGAACACACATCACCGCTAACATTTCTGCCACTGTCCAGTGAAAGTTTCCCGCGATTTGTGCTGTAGAAACATTACGTTGGATGTCTTGTACAATGGCGCGTATCATTGGACGCACATCAAGACGTGTTGGCTTGTCGCCTTCGGTTGAGAACGGATAGATGTGAGCATTCTGTGTATGCGCCAGGATTTCCATTTCAATCGCAGCCTGACCTTCGTAGATAACTTCGTTGCGTATACCAACGAGAGCAGCAACGGCATCGAAGAGTCGTCCAAGACTTGATGTGAGTGGCGCGTTCACCTGTCGTGTAATCATTTGAGAAAGCATATGCCAGCGTTTACGGTCAATATTTTGTACAAACGGTATGTCGAGGGAAAGAAAATCGTCGCCATATGCTTGCATCAGATAGGTTGCAGCGATACGCCACGGTTGTCGGACCGCTTGCTCACCCCCTACAAGTGGCACATAGGCGAGGTGTGCGAGACGTTCAAAACTTTGTAGGTCGGCACGCATAATCTCACAGCCCCATATAGCTCCATCTGTACCATAGCCCGTACCATCGGCGGCAACTCCAATAACAGGACCGTCCAGGCCATGTTCCGCAAGTACACTGGCGATGTGCGCGTGATGATGCTGAATACCAATTTTTTGTGCTATGTCAGTATCAAGCGCATACTTCGTGGCGAGATATTCAGGATGTAGATCATGGGCAACAACTTGAGGTGCGATGCCAAACAAGCCTTCAAAATGCGGAATGCCTTCGCGGAAGGATTGGAGCGTCTCCATGTTTTCAAGGTCGCCAATATGGTGACTGAGAAACGCCTGTTTGTCCTTGCCCACACAATACGTGTTTTTGAGATGCCCACCACATGCGAGTACTGGCACGGGACATGCAAAGGCTAGCGTAATTGGTTCTGGGGCGAAGCCACGTGAGCGACGAAAGAACTGTACACCATCGGCAACAATCCGTGCTACTGAGTCGTCACAGCGCATGTGAATATCACGGTTATGCGTCAACATGCCATCTGCGATACTCAGCAAGCGTTGCCGTGCATCTTCATCACGATAGGCTATTGGCTCATCACTCAAATTGCCGCTTGTCATGACTAGCACCGTGGGACGACTAGAGCCAACAATCTCGGCAAATGCTGCCAACAGCAGATAGTGTTGTGGTGCATAGGGCAACATAACGCCTAACGTGTCGTATCCTGGCGCGACTGATTCTGCTACAAGGTGTGGGAAGGCATGCCACCAATGGGAGGCATGACAGGGGCAAGCCCTGTCACTACTATACTCGGTAGGCCACGGCGTGGCTTGCCACGCCAGTCCGTCTATAGTAGTGACAGGGCTTGCCCCTGTCATGCCTCCCATTGGTGGCATGCTTGCCCCTGTCATGCTTGCCCCTGTCATGTCTCCCACTGGATAACATCTATTGGAACTCTCGTTTTTGCGCAGTAGTACAATGGGACGCCGATAGGATTGTAGTAACTCTGCTTCCGCATCATTAATTGAACACAGTTGCCGTGCCGTTTCGAGGTTAGGCACCATCAAGGCAAATGGCTTGGCCTCACGATGTTTGCGGACCCGTAGACGAGCTACTGCCTCTTCATGGAGCGCATCACAGGCGAGATGATAGCCCCCAACACCCTTAACGGCAAGAATAGCGCCGTTTGCGAGCTGTTGTGCTGCTGTTTCAATAGGATTGTTGCACGCTACTTGTCCTCCTGTTTCGTCCAGCAAACGCATCGAAGGACCACACACGGGACACGCGTTTGGTTGGGCATGGAAACGGCGACTCAGTGGGTCGTCATATTCGGCTTGACATGTTGCGCACATTGGGAAGACGCTCATGGTAGTTTGCGAACGGTCATAGGGAACGTTCTGGATAATCGTAAAGCGTGGTCCACAGTTGGTGCAGTTGATAAAGGGATACTGGTAACGTCGATCTTGTTTATCGAAGAGTTCTTGCAGACAATCGTTACATGTAGAGGTATCAGGAGAAATAAGTGCTTTGCGCTCGTTGCCAGCCTGACTATGGGCAATGTGAAATTGTGTTTCGTCACGTGCTGGCAAGAGTTCAAGCGTGAGTGTGTCGATGCGGGCCAGTAGTGGCGTCTTCTCGCGTAAAGCATGATGGAAGCCTTCAAGTTGTGTGAGTAACCCTTCAACCTCAATCGTGACACCGAGACTATCGTTCAGCACAAAGCCGCCTAAGCCCCATTCCAGGGCTTGTCCATAGACGAAAGGCCGAAAGCCTACGCCTTGCACGATGCCTTGAATGAGGATACGCCAGCGTTGTATTGTGGGTGCTACCGATGCCATGATAATGCCTTCTCTATACGGGTTTCTTCGCGGCAAATGTGAGCAGCCAATCGCACCATGCATCGAGTCCGTCGCCGTTGCGACAGCTTACCTCGAAGATGCGTAGATCAGGATTGACGGCTCGTGCGAATCTTTTCACGGCCTCCATGTCGTAATCGACATAGGGGAGTAGGTCGGTTTTATTGATGACCATGACCTCTGAAACCGCGAACATATGGGGATATTTGGCGGGTTTGTCGTCGCCCTCGGTGGTACTGACGACGACGACGCGCATATCCTCGCCGAGGTTCCAGTTGGCAGGACAGACAAGGTTCCCGACATTCTCGATGAAGAGTAGGTCAATCTTGTCCAGGTCGATTGCCTCAAGCGCGGCACGTACCATGTTTGCCTCAAGATGACAATTGCCCTGTGTGATGATTTGCACGGTGGGTGCGCCGACCGCTTCGATCCTGTCTGCGTCCGCCGTCGTTTCAACGTCGCCTTCGATAACTCCGATGCCCAGTCGTCCTTGCAAGCGCGTAATCGTCTTCTCCAACAATGTCGTTTTGCCAGCCCCGGCTGAACTCATGATATTGATGGAACGGATACTACGCTCGGCGAGTGTCTGTTGAATCTTCTCGGCAACGCCATCATTCGCAGCTAAAATATTTTGTACGATAGGAACCTTTGCCATAACACAGACTCCTGATCTCAAGCAATAGGAAAACCGATGGAAAAGTTACGCTGTTTCCATGTCAAGCACTTTGAACTCTTTCCCCGAAACAATATCGGCATCCCATGTTTCGCAGGTAGGACATTGCACAATAAAGTGCCTGACGTGGAACTCTTTGTGGCAGTGACGACACTTTGCCCTATATGGCACAGCGTCGATCACCAGTTGTGCGCCGCTAAGCTCTGGTGTGGAACTCGCGATCATCTCAAATGAGAATGTTAGCGAGTCCCCAACCACACCTGTAGCCTCACCAACTTGAATACGCACACTGGTGACATGCTCTATCGCACGAGCCTCAACCTGTGTCATTACCACCTGTACAATTTGTTCAGCAATCGCGAGTTCGTGCATCGTTACATAGACCTTATGCGTAGATAGCGTTGAATGTCTGGTAGTTGTATGGCAACTACAACCGCAGCTAACGCTAATAAAACAAAAAAAACCTTGCGTAGATCAATTGTAATCATGACAGAGTTCCTTTCTTTGCCCCACTACTATACGCGGTAGGGTACCAACGTTCAATAAGTGTATCAATCATGTGTACTGCCTCGGTTATTGCCGCCTGTACTGGTTCGCTGAGTCCCATCTGCATCTCTTCGTATTCACCTCCTTCGCCAAGTACGGCGGGTTCACAACCTACAAGCAGCGTGTGAATAGGTCGCGCTCCAAGCGTCTGGGCAAAGGCAAGAACCTTGACAGGGTCCATACTGTGTGCATCGAGTGCTATTCTGCCAGCTTCTGCACCTTTTTCAGGGTTCATGTTTGTTAAATCTGGCTCAACCAAGTAGAGTGTTCCTGGTTGACCACCGCGTGAGATTGCATCGACCAGAACGAGTGTGTCGTAGTCGTCGAGCAAGGTATAGGCCAGATCCATGCCCCGAATACCGAAATCACCTACTTTCACACCCTGTGGGTACTGTTTGGCTCTCAGGTGTTGAGCTACCTCAACCCCGAAGCCGTCATCTCCCATAAAGATATTGCCGATGCACGCGATAAGTATACGCTTAGGCATGTCTTCTACCGATGATGGAACACTATCAGGCATGTTCACAGTGTATCCTCCAACAGTTCTACCTCCTCTGGGAAGAAATAGAAAAGATGACCGGGCATGATACGACTCTGCATCTGCATCTGTTCCAGCGCAGGATCGTTATCTGCCGTGACGACCAGATAGATGCGATTCTCGAAATCCTGCTGAATGACCTCAATTGTTCCTGTCTTTCCGTCAAGTACCGCATCGAATGCGTCAGCACGCCTTTTCTTGGGACACATGCGGATACGAGTTCCTGCTCGCACTTCTTTACCCGAAATCGTGACAGACTCTGGTGGTAGAGAGTCTTCGCCTGGAAAGCCTGGGAAATCCCACCCCCCACGACGTATCATGCCTTGCCTCCTTCGCTAACTGGATGTATATCACGGAGTACACCATGCATTCTCATGAATTGTTCGGGTGTCAGGGCTTCCGTTCGCTCCAATATCACGCGTGTGTGTTCGTCTTGCCGCATCTGCCCTTTCTCTTCCTCAGTCAATGTCAGGATACGCAAAGAGAGTATTTCGTCGATCTCACCGCCATCGAAAAGTGGTCCTGGGCTTTCGGGAGCAATTTGTGGGTAGTCATACAGAATGATGGGCGATGAGAGCATGACATCATGTTCTCCCTCGTTCCCAACCAATACAGGCCATGTGCGAAGATTTTTACACTCTTTCGCAACGGCTTGTAATGCTTCCGGTGGCTCCAACAGTGAGATGAAGGACCCGTGGCGAACATGCAAGATAGTATGAGTAGAGACAAAGGATTGTAGCAATATTACATCACGTCGGCTCGTTATAGGTATTGGTGACGGAGGTCGTATTTTCAATCTCGATACTCAACTTGAAAAGGTCCGTGTCCACTGGTTCAGCTATGACTATGAAAGCACCATTGAGTCCTTGTTGCTCACGAATGACCTCTGACACACCTGTCTGCATTGGATGTTCTAGCATATGGACAGAGGGAAATTCAATTGGTATACGTTGTGGATGAGCCAGCACATCATGCAAGGGCATATGTAATGCACTCACCTCGCGCTCTATACCCTCTTGTAATGGTTCGTTGGCAAAGCGCGTTGCTAAATCCCACCCACTACCATACGTTTCTACGCCTTCCGCGTGTACAGGTTCAGCTTGCACGATAGTCCGTACTAACAAGTGTAAAAACCGCACGGTGATATCGAGCATGATAGCATTTGCCTGTCCTGCGACAAGACATTCGGTATGCATTGTCCACGGCTCTATACCACCACTTGCCTCACTATACTCTCGTGGGTATACGGCACCGAATGTCCAGCGCGTTCGATTTTTGATTGCTGACTGGCGATACGGGTAGAGCAGGTAGCCCTCGTAGAGGACAGCGTTGGCGATTTCCTTCACTTGCTCTAGCTTCATAACTACACCTTTTCTTCGTACAATCCTGCAACATCTCCAGTGTGTCTCGTCTTGCTCAACGGGTCTGAGAGGACGTTTCGCTGCTTGCACGTAGCAATTGTTCAAGAACTTCCTCCCACGTGAGAAGGCTATGCTTCATCTTATACTGGTATAGTTGATCGAAGACATCCTTCTGCATGCGAATCCAGGCACTATTGGGAAAATACGTGTCTATGACGCCTTTCCACAGCGCGACCGGGAGGCGGAAGGTGGCTTCCTTCGACCAGGAAACCTGCCCAATTTGCAAATTGCCTTCCTCGCCTTTATAGAAGATGGTGCCGCTAAACAGGAAGGTAAGAGGAATTTCGCCGTCTTCCAGTGCGTTAAAGTACTTCGTGCTTACTACCTCAAAATCGTAGATGCACGGGACGAGTAGCTCGACGATGGTGCTTCCTGAGAAACGCGGTATGACCGAGGTGACGTGAGTCCACAGGAACTGACGCAGTGTCTTTCCCCAGCGTTCTGGCTCACCAAAAAGCTCATTCAACCTGGCCTTTTCTTCGGCATTGTAACGACGTTTTGTGACTGAGAGCATGATCTGGGATTTCAGACTGATACTCTCAATCTGTTCTTCCGCATACTCGTTGACAATACGCATTTTGAAGATGAGCATTGGGAGCATACTATAGGTCGCAACCTCGGCACTGAGTATCTCAAAGTTCAGGTCAGGCATGAGCCTCTCCTCTCCAGGGCGTAGGAATTATGCGCTGGGTAGCTAGCCGAGGGTCTCCCTCTACAAGAATTGCCCTCTTCCGTAAGTTCGCGAAGAACTCCGCAATGGCTTTCCAGACATCCTCTCCTCCGCTTAGACCTTTCCACTTGAGCCGAATCAAGCCGACAAGCTCGTAGCAGGTGTCTATTGGGACGATGTAGTGTTCACGATAGCTCTCTACTCTATTGATAAGAAGTGCCTCGACATCGGGTTCCAAATCGTTCAGGATAGCATTGCTGTTAACAAGTGCATCCCACCCTTGCAGGCTGAGCGTGGACTCTATAGCACCGGCAGGGCTTGGATAAAAGGCCATGACGCGGTTGACTTGTGTGCTATGAAAGACATACACCATATTCACTGGAATCATAAGTTCTTCCCACTGTTCATCGGACATCTGGAAATCCGGCAAGAGCAGGTAGCGCGAAGGCACAAGCCGATACTTTCCACCGCCAGCACTGGGATCACCGAAGAGTATTGAGCAAGGACGACATACGCAGGTCAATGAGTTCTTGGCAAGTTCCAGTAAGTGGCGATGATTCGTGGGAATCTCCGCACTACAGAGTTCGCATTGCTCTGTAGGTGGACGTGTTTCTCGCCTACGTGCAAATTGACGTAGTATATCAAAAGGAGCAGCGAGATGCTCATCATTATTGTTTGTGTGTTCAGATGATGACATAACCGCTTACCTCGTCATGCTTGCGCTGCTCTTGCGTTTCCGTGGAACAAACGTAACTGGTGCGCCGACGCGTGCGACTGGCTCGACGACGCCTTCTACCTGGAGTCCATCCAAATCGGGGGCAGCCTTATACAGGGCCTCTTCTATTGCCACCTTGAGGGTCATGGTTGAACCGGCGCAACCATCACAACTGCCTTCGAGACGCAGATGGGCTATCCCTTCCTCGATCTTAATAAACTCGACATTGCCGCCATGCGACTTAAGATAGGGCCGTACTCCGTCCAGGGCTTCGAGAATCCGCGTCTCGATATCTATTGGATGCAGTCCGTGCAGCAAAAATAAGGAACTTAGCAGTTCGTCGCCAGCAAAGGTATCGATCAATGCGAGACCTGATGCATCCGAGTCGGCTGTGATTTCGAGTAGACGTGTCAGCCCTTCGCCATACATGCTCAGGAGTGCCTGGACAAGTTCCTCGACCGTGGCACGTGTATGTGGGTCATGAAACGCAGCAACCTCTTGGATGAGCGTCTCAATACGTTCCGCCTGGCTCTGGTGTTCCTGCACTTCTTGTGGCATTGCACATTCTCCTTTTGAAATGGCCTGTTTGTCAACGTGCCGACAGGGAGACCGCAAGGGTCTTCCCTACACGTAGGAATGACGGGAACATGTAGGGGAGACTCTTGCGGTCTCCCTGTCCCCAGTCTGTGACTAGGGCGTTGGCAAATGTGGGCTTTCAGGGTCTACCGGACCTTTAGGATTGACGCCTGTGGAGTCTTTGGGCGTCGATATACCCGCAGGACGGTTTGCTTCGCCCGTGGTACCAGCCTCCTTGCGACCAGCGTTTTCCCCTTCATCTTTACGTTTTTCCTCGCCCTTGCCAGTACCGGGTTGATGCACAGGTTCGGGTTGAGACGGTGGTTTCTGCTGCTCGTCCATGATATGTTTTCTCCTTTTATGGTTTTTCGTTATGAAGCCGATGATGCACATGAACGAATTCATGCGAGAAGAGGGTGTGCTGAAGCAGACCCGTACAGGAATTACGGCTGGAACGAGGGTGCAATGGCACCCCTGTACGGGTCTGCTTCAGCACACCCTCGCCTTTGCCGCCGTCCATCTCTTCCCAGATGTATTCGTCAACCTGCATTATCGCGTTCTTGTTAGCATATCTAGTAGCGGCAAGGACGCGATGAATCGGCCCCTACTCATGCACACCAAATGTTGGTGAAAGGACTCTTTCAAGTTCTTTCCCTTCGCCTAGATACATGTGAACACCACATGGCAAGCAAGGGTCAAAGCTTCGCACTGCACGCATAATGTCGATACCCTTAAAGCTGTCCGGGGGATTCTCTTCAAAGATTGGCGTGTTTTGCACGGCATCTTCATATGGTCCGGGTGTGCCATAGATGTCGCGCACGCTGCCATTCCAGGGTGTTGGAGGATACGGATGGTAGTTGGCGATCTTTCCGTTTTCGATGACCATATGATGGGAAAGCACACCGCGCACCGCCTCGTGGAAGCCGCACCCGATAGCATCCTTTGGCACTGTGAAATCGCTCCACGTTTTGGTGTGACCAGAATGTAACTCCGCAATGGCCTTTTCTATACAGTGGAGTGCCACAGCCGCCGCGTAAGCCTGGAAGTATGTACGCGCACGGTTACGCTCGATAGCATTGCTCCATTGCGGAATCTTCCACTCGAATTCCACTGCTGGCTTCAAGGTAGACTTGGGTAGTCGAATCTTGACACTGTGTCCGGTTGACTCGACATAGCCGTTCAGGTTCACCAGTCCTGCCAGAGCCGTTGACCATAGGCGAGCGATAGGGCCGCCGCCCGTGTCCAAAGCGAGGTAATCGCCAGTTCGCTTGTCATACCAGCGCGGCGACATGGTCCAGCTATACTTGTCACTGAAGTCGCGTTTCTGTGGCTTGGGGATCGTTGTCTGATTCCATGGGTGACGCTTATCGACGGGATTGCCCAGTGGGTCGCGGTCAACAAACGTCCTTTCATTCTGCCAGTCATCGTAGTAGGAACTGCCTAGCAAAATGCGAATGCCGAGGTTGATATCTACCAGACTCGTCGTTACCAACTTCCCGTCCACAACGATACCAGGGGTGACGAACATAGCACGGCCCCACTTATCCATTGTGCGATAATCGTAATCGCATACATCGGGGTCTTGAAATGCTCCCCAGCAACCGAGGAGGGTTCGGCGGTAGCCAACCATCTCATAACCGGGCAGGGCCTCATACCAGAAGTCAAACAGGTCGTCGTGCATAGGAACGATCTTCTTGCACCACTCGACGTACTTCATCAGGCGAACCATATAGTCTGTGAAGAGCTGGATGGTCGCAACGGTTCCTACACCTCCTGGGTAAAGAGTCGAGGGATGAACGTGGCGTCCCTCCATCAAACAGAATGCTTCGCGCGTATAGCGGCTCACATGAAGGGCCTCGCGGTAGAAATCGCCGACGAAGGGGTTGAGCGAGCGCATGATATCGCCGATGGTGCGATAGCCGTGGTCTTCTGCGTGGGGAGCAGGTGTGTTGTTTGCTTTCTCAAGCACACTTGGATTGGTCTCTTTCACCATCTGCTCGCAGAAGTCAACACCAACCAGATTCTCCTGGAAGATGTTGTGGTCGAACATGTACTCGGCTGCCTCACCTAAATTGACAATCCACTCAGCCATTGCTGGTGGCTTGACTCCATAGGCCATGTTCTGTGCATAGCAAGAGCAGGTGGCGTGGTTGTCGCCACAGATGCCGCAGATACGACTCGTGATGAAGTGAGCGTCTCGTGGGTCTTTGCCCTGCATGAAGAGGCTATAGCCGCGGAAGATGTGGGAGGTGCTATAGGCTTCTGCGATCTTCCGGTTCTTGAAGTCGATCTTGGTATAGATGCCCAGGCTACCAACGATGCGTGTCATCGGGTCCCAGGACATCTCTACAAGCTGCGGTGGCTGAGCTGGGGTTTCTTCACGTCTTATTTCAGTTGCCATGAAACTATCTCCTCGCTTACTTGAGTTGGGCGTCTCGCCTGGTCATCATTTCCACTTTGGCTGATAGCCCGTCGTTAGTTGCCTACCCGTGTGCCGCCATTTTGGTTCCTTGTTGAGTGTGTCGTTTGTTATTGAGCGTAGTCCCTTGATGACTTTGCCATAGGTACCAATGACGGTAGAAGATAGTTTACCGCCAGGAGGCTCATCCATAAATGGCATAAATTTGTCTGGGAAGCCTGGCATTGTACAACCAATACAGATGCCACCGACATTAGGACAGCCGCCTATGCCATTCATCCAACCTCGCTTGGGTACGTTACAGTTCACCACTGGTCCCCAGCATCCTAGTTTCACAAGACATTGAGGCGATCCATACTCGGTCGCGAACATGCCTTGCTCGTAGTAGCTACCGCGATCACAGCCTTCATGAACGGTTTTGCCGAAGAGCCATGTTGGCCTCCCAAGGTCGTCCAGTGGAATCATCGGAGCCATTCCTGCTACTTGATAGAGGAGATAGAGGATGGTTTCCATAAAGTTGTCTGGCTGCACTGGGCATCCGGGGACGTTGATGATCGGGAGACCTGCCTTGGATTTCCAGTCCCAGCCCAGGTAGTCAGCAACACCCATAGCACCAGTAGGATTGCCTTGCATCGCATGGATGCCACCATAGGTGGCGCAGGTTCCTATTGCTACAACCGCTAAGGCTTTGGGGGCTAGACGATCAATCCAATTGGTAACAGGAATGGGCTGACCTGTCGCGGAGTCTACGCCGAGAGCAGCCCAGTACCCTTCGGACTTGATCTTCTCGTTGGGGACCGAGCCTTCAAATACGAGGACAAAGGGATCGAGTTCGCCTCTTTCCGCTTTATACCACCATTCCATAAAATCTTTGCCCCACTCGTAAGCAATCACTTTATTGTGGATATGAACTCTGGGTAGACCAGGGATGGTCCCTAGAACAATATCCTCGAGGCTAGGTTGGGTCGCCGCCGTGATTGATACAGTGTCTCCCTCACACCCCAATCCTTCTACAATCCAGATGACGTGGACATCCTCCACGCGTGTTGAGGTTGCCATGATGTACCTCCTACAACTAAGGACCATTCCTTATTATGCTTGTGCGTGACTACTGAGGCGCGTGTAGAAGAGGTGGTCACGCGTGACTCTCTTCTCGGTCTTTTGTGAATCCGATGTACAAGTTTTGCTTGCGTGCCCAAATGAGCTTATTGTAGTGTGCATACCAATCGTCAAATCACGCTTTAAAAAATGCGTGCCACGTTAGCCCTACCAGTGATACAGAATAACGTGTATCGCCTGGGTATACACTGCTGTGGTAGAATGTAACACAAAAATGTTTCAATAATGTTTTGGTAAAAGGAGGGTTCGTAGCACAATTCACTGTGAATTATTGAGAAAAACACATCCAAAAACAAAAAGCATTCGTAGTATGTAATGGAAAGATAAACAGTAGTGTCAACGTGCATTGTTTTACAATATTTCTCTATGGAAGAGATGCGTTGCAATGAAAAGGCAGGATGCCAATGGAGAATTTACGTGTTTATCTCTTAGGGAATTTCCGTTTGTATCGCGATGGTGTGCTCCTTACTTCAAAGGATTGGCAGATACGTCATGCTCGACAACTCTTTCAGCTTTTATTTACCGAGCGTGGTCATACAGTTTCAGCCGATAGAGTGATTGAACTGTTGTGGCCTTATTCTGCTGAACATGCGCATAAGACGTTGCGTGGTGCGGTCAGTATTTTACGCACTGTCCTTGAACCAACGCGTGAACCACAGGCCCCTTCTCGCTTTGTACCGAGGGGAAGCACGGGCTATACGCTACAACTGCCCGATGATAATAGTGTGTGGATAGACACTATTGAGTTTGAACGTTTGCTGGGTGAAGCACACATAGACTATGATAGTAGTAAGAAACGGAGGGCATTAGAGTCCGCACTACAGCTCTATACGGGTGATTACCTTGCAGATGAAGAGCAGGAATGTTGGACTATAGCTGAGCGTACTCGACTACGTGAACACTATTTCTCGAATGTTCTTACCCTTATGGAGTTACACCGCAATCTTGGCTTCTATAACGAAGCGATCACTGTGGGACGCAAGGCACTTACGATTGATGTATGCCGTGAACCACTTTACCCCATTATTATGCACTGTCAGGCTATGTTAGGCGATACAGTGGGGGCATTACAAACCTTCGAGCAGTGTCGTCAAGAACTGGACAATCGGCTGGGCGTTGATCCTTCTCCACATACACTTGCACTCCATACTGAACTTTTGCAGGGAGAATTTCGTCCTATGCCTCCCTCCACTTCACAGATGGTTGTCAAACAGCAGGCACGTTTCGCATCTAGTACTCAAGTTATTCCTGTACTATCCTCCAGTCAATACAAAGATGCGCCAGAACGATTTGCGCCAGAACCGCCCTTGGTCGCTCATAAAGAACAGTTTGCATGGCTAACGCAGCAGTTACGTTTCTTGAGGGAAGAGCGAACGCGAGTGCGAGGTCCGCGCGTTATCGCTTGCTCCGGTGAAATGGGGATAGGCAAAAGCTTTTTCTTGCGTCATATCTTGAATTATGCCCGAAAACTGAACGTATTAACGTTGACAACGACCTGCCATGTGCTTGAGCAGGGGGTAGCCTTTGCCCCATTTACCGCAATGATAAAGGCATTGCTTAGCGAACTTCGTGTTGAAGAACTGAATACATTTCCTCGCTCTACACTCGCAACACTTGCACATGTGCTTCCTGAACTTCTTATCTATCTTCCTGCACTTGCACCCACAGCATTTCTTAGTGTTAAGCACATGCACAATACGCTCATTACCGCGTGTGTAGACGTGATTAGCATGTTAAGTCTACAACGCCCCCTGATTGTTATGATTGACGACTTGCAATGGATTGATGAAGCATCATTAATAATCCTTTACCGTCTTGCCCACCTTGTTATATCAACAGGGGGTGAAGGCCGCTCGTTGCTTGTCATGCTTGCCTATCGTCCTGAGGAAGTGTTAGAAAATGTGTCGATAAACACAATGTTATACATGCTTGAACGGAATCCTACATTTCACGCACAGCAGTTGACACGTTTTAGCCCTGACGAGGTAGCGGCCTATGTGAAGGTCCATGCTGTCGCGCACACGTTTACAGTTGATGAACTGTATGAAGCGACGCAGGGAAATGCACTTTTGCTTGTTGAGGCAGTACGTATGCTGCAGGAGCAGCGAGACTATTATATACTTGTGCAAAAACTGCATAAAAATAGTGCTATGGATGCATTGTTGCATTCGTGCTATGTACGAGATGTCGTGCTTGCTCGCATCACTCGTTTGCCTCAACACGCAATTGAATTATTAGAGTATGCTGCGGTCATTGGGCATCCTTTCCCACCCGATATGCTTAGCCCTTGTCTTTCTTTTGAGGAGTATAACGCACTCGATACATTGCTCACGCGTCAAATTTTGTATGAGCAAGATGGCAAAGAGCATGAAGTCTGCCTTGCGTTCGTACATGAGGTTGTGGCACAGGTTGTCTATACTTCCTGTTCCGCCATCAAACGTTCACAGTTGCATCACTATATCGCGGAACAATTGACACGCTATTACGCGAATACAACTTATGCGCACGCCATTGAAATAGCTTCCCACTACCGTTGTGCAGGCCCGCAGTATGAGATGCAAGCCTTGCACTATGAGGTGCAGGTGGAAAACCATATACAGGTTCATCCCTCGTAGGATTTAGGGAAACACGTTGGAGAAATGCATAAACGTTGTTTACATCATCTTGTCTCTTGTCAAGTTATCTGTGCGGACATGGGCCACTGGACTCACGAATGATGAGAGGACTTTCCATCAAAGTATATCCTCCCATGAGGCTTTGCTGATTATTGAGGAGTCTGCGTATTGTCTGCATTGCAAGCCGTCCCATGTTATATTTGGGCTGGTCAATAGTTGTGAGCGGTGGGTTGCAGTGTGCGGCCATTAGCAGACCATCGCATCCGACAACTGAAATATCATTGGGAACATGGAGTCCATGAGTGCGTAGCGAGTGAAGCGCACCGAAAGCCATGATGTCATTATACACAATGATGGCAGTGGGTCGTTTGTCTTCAGGTAAACTCAGGAGAGAAGATGCAGCCTGAAAGCCTCCCTCGATGCTGGGGAAACTGGAGGGACACATTTCAGGTGGTAGCGTCAGACCCGCCTCATTGAGTGCTGATTTAATACCACGCCGACGTGCATATGAAGATTCTGAGGAAGCCAAGCCGGACAAGTAGGCAAAGCGCGTATGATTCATATCAAGCAAGTGTTGCGCGGAACGATATGCTGCATTGGTGGAGCTGCACTAGATGTCACCGACCCTGAACCACTGCCTGACGATAGCCCACTCTGGACTATGGAAAATGTGACTATCACGCCACATATCGCTGGTATGAGTGCTTATTACAACGACCGTATCGCTGATCTCTTCAGTGAAAATGTGCGTCGCTACCTTAGCGGAGAACCATTACTTAACCTTGTACAACGTGAACTCGGCTACTAAGATGAGCAGAAGAAAGGAGGCTAGTCTATGGAGCAGCCTGTAAAGGGGCAGGTCGCAATTGTGACGGGAGCAGGACAGGGTATTGGACGCGCTATTGCACAGCGTCTGAGCCAGGATGGAATGAAGCTTGTCCTGGTAGACCTACAAGGTGAGGCTGTAGTACGTGCCGCTGCTGAAATTTGGGAGGATGGTGGCGAGGCTATTGCCCTGCCCTTAAACATGTTGCTTGCTGATGACCGTCAACATATGATTGAGGCTACCCTTTCTACATTTCACCGACTTGATGCACTGGTCAATAACGCAGGTGTACAACGTATCGCTCTACCACTCGACGTGGATGAGGCTCACTGGGATGTCATTATGAACGTTAACGCAAAGGCTGTCTATTTCTGTTGCCAGCTTGCCCTTGAACATATGACACAGCAACGTAGTGGACGCATCGTTAATATGGCCTCTATTGCTGGCAAGATGGCAAGTACTATCTATCACCCTATTTATAACGTTAGCAAGGCAGCAGTACTCGCTATGACAAAGACGCTCGCATTGTACAGTGCTGAATATGGTGTGCGCGTGAATGCAGTCTGTCCAGGTATCATCGAAACGCCAATGCAGCATGTTGTAGACCAGAGCATAGCTAACGTTACTGGTCAAGCCCCCGATGAGATTCGTGCTGCGCGTGTATCGCGTATTCCTTTACGCTATGTTGGCGAAGGTGCAGATGTCGCGGCTATTGTCTCATTTCTGCTCGGCCCAGACTCACGCTATATGACTGGACAGGCTCTAAATGCAGACGGTGGGATGCTCAACTATTAGCGCGATTGAGTAGGAGATACATAATGGCAAAACTTGATTCGTCAACTCAACCTGGTGATATGGCTCCTTACGGCAAGCTGCCCGTTCCACACTTGACACAAGCGTTGATGGGGCTGGTGCATAGTGGTACGGTGTATAGTTTGGCGGTCATGCATTACGAGGGAATGCAAGTTCCTGGGCCAATGGTTCCCTATACATTGAGTGGACGCATTCGGCACGGTGATTTGAAGGATATCGCACCTGCCTCTGCCGCCGCTGAAGTTATTACCATGTCCGCCCACACTGCGACACACATAGACGCACTTTGTCATGTGGGTGAGTTTCAGAATGTCAACGGAGAACCCGACCCTGATGGCGAGGTTCACATCTACGCAGGTGAAGGGAAAACAGTCCCTGCCGCGAAATTGGGCAGTTACATAGGACAGCAATTCATGAGCATCGCGGAGATGCCTCCTATCATTACACGTAGCATTCTGCTGGATATCGCGACTTACAAGGGGGTTCCTGTACTGCCAGAGAATTATACCATTACTGTTGAGGATGTGCGAGGAACGCTGGCACAGCAGGAAATCACCATGCAGGAAGGAACGGCAGTGTTGGTACGCACGGGCTATTATCAGCACCTTCGTAACGATAACCTCATCTACCGAGACTCAATTGCTGGATTGAGCCTCGAAGCAGCACAATTCCTGGTTGAGCATGGCATGATACTGGCAGGAGCCGATACAATGTCGGTTGAGGCATTGCCACCAATGAGCCATCCGGTCCATCGTTTTCTGCTTGTACATAATGGCATCACGCATCTGGAGAACGTCTATTTAGAGGAACTTGCAGCACAACGTGTCTACGAATTTCTGTTGATTGTCACTCCATTACGCCTCCTGGGAGCCACTGGCTCCTGGGTACACCCCATCGCTATCGCGTAAAAATGTAGCGAGGCGGACTCGCCCTACAGATTAGTTGAGGAACATATGAATGCAGTTACACCGCCGTTACTGAGCTTCCGAGGAGTGGTCAAACAATTAGGTGGGACGCTCGCTGTAACTGGTGTAGACCTGGATATCCAGAGTGGAGAAATTCATGCCTTGCTAGGCGCGAACGGTGCGGGTAAATCGACATTGGTCAAGATGCTCGCAGGTGTTCACAGACCCGATCAGGGCGAGATTCTATTCAAAGGTCAGCCAGTTCAGTCGCGTGATGTGGAAAAATTGCCAATTGCCTTCATTCACCAGGACCTGGGACTCTTCGATTGGATGAGCGTCTCAGAGAATATTGCTATCGGGCGAGGCTACACGCGTCGCACTGGTCTAATTGACTGGAAACGGCAAAAAACGGAGGTGGTCGAAGCTCTGAAAGTGCTGGGTAGCGATATTGACCCCGAAACTTGCATCGTTGACCTCTCACGTACCGATAAATCTATTGTTGCCATTGCACGCGCACTCTCGCAAGAAATCGATCTGCTTGTTCTTGACGAACCGACCTCAGGTCTGCCCGAAGCGGAAGTCTCTCTACTTTTCGATGTGCTTGATCGTTTACGTGAACGTGGCGTGGGTATGATCTACGTTACTCATCGTCTTGATGAGGTATTTCGCCTGACCAACGGTGTTACAGTGCTACGTGATGGTAAGAAGGTGGGCGAGGCAAATGTCAAAGATATTACAGCATCAGAACTGGTCAAACTCATTGTAGGGCAGGCACCCTCAAAGGTGTTCACACCGTCAGTGCTACAGACAACACAAGTTTTAGCCGAGGCGCACGACCTGTGTACCTACGATATTGGACCCGTTACGTTTAGCGTCATGGTGGGGGAGATACTCGGCTTTTGTGGCTTCAGAGGTGCGGGGCAGAACGAGATTGGGCGTGTGTTGAGTGGCATTCTACCCGTCACGGCAGGATCGTTCACTCTCAATGAGAAAACACTTCATTTTAAAGGACCGAGCGATGCTATTAAGCAGGGAATAGCCTTTATTTCTAGTAATCGCGAGGATGAGAGTCTCGCAATGACTCTGACAGTAAGGGAAAACCTGTTCATTAGTGCCATATCAATCACCGCTCTGCTTGCCTTATCGGAGATGATAGTTTCCTCGATTGACCAGATAGACCTTTCTGTTGGATACGGGATAGGAATTTCTCATATCCTGGCTATTGGCCTCATCACACGCTTGAATTTGCCGTGGGTAGTAGCTGTTGTGATAGTGTTGATCGCCGATGTACGGAGGGTGTCATGACTGAACGTATCGGTTTTATCGGCCTTGGCTTGATGGGCAGACCAATGGCGCATCACCTGCTTGCGTCGGGCTATCCGCTCACTGTGTTTAATCGTAGCCGACCCGCTATTGATGATCTAGTAGGTGCTGGGGCTAGTGCAGCAAGCACGTCGCGAGAGGTTGCAGAACAAAGCGATATCGTGATAACCATGTTACCTGATGGACCCGATGTCGAGTCGGTTTTCATTGGTCCTACAGGCTTGCTGGAAGGTGCGCGTTCAGAGACACTCTTTATAGACATGAGTACCATTTCTCCACTCATGGCAACACATCTGAATAGCATCCTTGCGTCTCGTGCGTTGTGGCTCCTCGATGCGCCCGTAAGTGGCGGAGAAGAAGGGGCGAAAGCAGCTTCTCTCTCTATCATGGTCGGGGGGCGCGAGCAAGATTTCGAGCGTGCGAAACCGCTCCTGTCGCGACTTGGGCAAACGATAACCTATTGTGGTCACAGTGGCTCAGGTCAAATTGTGAAAGCCTGCAATCAGGTGCTTGTCGCGCTTATCATCGAGGCCATCTCTGAGTCGCTTGTCCTGGGAGCGAAGGCTGGCGTTGCTCCCGACATTATTATAAAAGTTCTCAGTGGTGGACTGGCCCAAACGCGATTCATGGATTTACGAGGCTCATCAATGATACAACATTCGTTCGAGCCAGGAGGCAAAGCAGCTTTTCACTTGAAAGACCTGAGAATCGTGAAACAACTCGCACAAGCCAACAACGTCGTCTTACCGATGGGGACACAGGTCGAGCAACTTTTTACTTCGCTTATCGCTACTGGTAAAGGCAACCTGGACCATTCTGCACTTTTAACCGTCATCGAGGCGTTGTCGAATTTTACATTAACAGCTTCAGCTTCTCAGGCTGAATGAAGATGCACTTTTTGTGATTGCGTTGCGAAAATGCATGGGAAGAAACGATCTTCTTCTCGACCTGTAGTCAAGCTGATGCTATTCACTATCTGCTCCATATGTGGGGAGCGTTAGCCGTGCTGATTGTGCTTTTTGGTTGTGTCATCGCCGTGTTTCTCAAATGAAAAGATATCAGAGGTTAGAGGTTGTTTTGCATCTTTGAACAAGAATGTGTCCTGTTGCGTGATACACTATAGACGGTTCAAAGGAACAACAGTGAATACATCGATCCGACCTCAAAAGGAGCATTACATCTATGGTGATTGATACAACCGCGCTGACACAGCGCACAACATGGAAAGCGTTGGAAGACCATTTTCAGAAGGTGCGTGATATTCATCTACGCACACTGTTTGCGGACGACCCGAAGCGTGGCGAACGTTTCGCGGTTGAGGCTGAAGGAATCTATTTAGATTACTCGAAGAATCGTATTACAGATGAAACGATGCAACTCCTGCTGGCGTTAGCGGAGTCATCGGGCTTACGCGAACGTATCGACGCGATGTTCAATGGTGAGAAAATCAATGTGACCGAGAACCGGGCCGTGTTGCATGTTGCGTTGCGTGCGCCCAAAGATGAGATGATTATGGTTGATGGCGAGAATGTGGTCCCTGCGGTTCATGCCGTCCTCGACAAAATGGCGAATTTCGCGAATCGTATTCGTAGTGGCGAGTGGAAAGGCTATACAGGGAAGCGTATCCGTAATATCGTCAATATCGGTATTGGTGGTTCAGACCTCGGTCCACATATGGCCTATGCTGCGTTGCGCTATTATAGTGACCGCAATATTACCGCACGTTTTGTCTCAAACGTGGATGGGACAGACTTCGCGGAAGCCACACATGATCTTGATCCAGCCGAGACACTTTTTGTTGTGTCGTCAAAGACGTTTACAACGCTGGAAACGTTGACGAATGCGCGTTCGGCACGCGAGTGGTGTGTGCGAGCATTGGGAAGCGAAGATGCAGTAGCCAAACACTTTGTCGCTGTTTCCACTAATACGAAAGAGGTTGCCAAGTTTGGTATTGATACCGCGAATATGTTTGAGTTTTGGGATTGGGTCGGTGGTCGTTATTCCTATGATTCCGCTATTGGTCTTTCATTGATGGTTGCGATTGGCCCAGAGCAATTTGGGCAGATGCTGGCTGGCTTTCATGCGATGGATGAGCATTTCCGCACGACCCCATTTGAGCGCAATCTTCCGGTTTTACTGGGATTGATTGGCATCTGGTACAACAACTTTTTCGGAGCGCAAACGGTCGCGGTGTTGCCTTATGACCAGTACCTTGAATACCTCAGTTCTTACTTGCAACAACTGGACATGGAGAGTGATGGCAAGCATGTTGACCTGGAAGGAAAAACAGTCAACTATCAGACAGGCCCGATCATCTGGGGACAGCCCGGCACGAATGGACAACATGCCTTTTACCAGCTTATCCATCAAGGCACAAAGCTTATTCCGTGCGACTTCATTGGTTTTGAGCATTCGCTGAACAACTTGCCACCGCATCATGACCTACTCATGGCGAACTTCTTCGCACAAACCGAGGCTCTTGCGTTTGGCAAGACGGCGGAGGAAGTCGCTGCCGATGGGGTAGCAGCAGCGCAGGTGCCGCACCGCACCTTTGAGGGCAATCACCCAACCAACACTATTCTTGCTGAACGCCTTACACCTGAACTGCTGGGCAAACTGGTTGCGCTCTACGAGCATAAAGTCTTCACACAGGGAACCATCTGGAACATCAATTCATTCGACCAATGGGGTGTCGAGCTTGGCAAGGTGCTGGCGACACGCATCATTCCCGAATTGCAAAATGCCGAGGAACCGAAACTGACACATGACAGCTCAACCAACACGCTAATTGAACGCTATCGCAAGGCGAACAATCGGTAGAAAAAGAGTATGGTAGCGTTGCCCGAAAACACAGTTTTCGGGCAACGCTACCATACTCTTTTTTAACTGTGAGCTTGAATAAATTCAACGCTTTTCTGTACAATCAGGTCTTTATCGTTGTCGAGTGTCGCGACATGATAGGAGTTTTCTAGCCAGAGCAGGTGTTTATCCTCGCTAGCCACTTTTTGCAGGATGTACTCTGCGTTTGCTGGTGGCACAACATGGTCTTCGCGTGAGACCATGATGAGCATGGGAATGGTGATACGTGGTAGCAGGTCATCCGTGACTTTTGTGAGCGCGAAAAGCTCTTTAAGCGATGGTACGGGAACAACAGGATAGGCAGCTTCTTTTGAGTTGGGGTCTTTGATGTCGCTGCCTATGCCTGCGACCTCGGCTGGCCCGTTTGCCATGTAAACAAGTGATGCAAGGTCGGGGTTGTTGCTAGAAATCAGGGCGTTAATCGGGAGAATACCTTTGAACATTCTTGGATATTGACCAGCCATAAAGAGTGTAAGTGTGCCACCCATCGACAAACCTGTGATAAATAAGCTATCGCAGCGTTCCTGGAGCCATGCCATTGCCTGTTCCAGGTCTCGTATCCAATCACTCGCGGTACTTGTCGCCATATCAGCCGGAGTCGTGCCATGTCCTTTGAGACGTGGCAGGGCAACGGTAAAGCCCGCTTTCGCCAGTCCCTCGGCATAGTAACGCATACTTTGCGGACTGCCCGTATAGCCATGCGATACAAGCACACCTATTTTGCCGTTCTCAGTGTAAAACGGTTCCGCACCTGGGAGTACATTCGGCTCGCTCATTGCAAAATCTCCTTTAATAATGTTTGGCTTTCTAATAAAGGTTGGTTCCTATTATACCGCAAATGAAACTTGTTATGCTGCCTCGTGTTGCGTCTCATGTTTGCTTCGTGTAAGATAGGGATGATAGAACATTTTTAGGAGAGAAACATTTATGGAGACAATTTCACTCGAATTTCTTTCAGATACAAAGGAACATCTCAAGACGCTTGAGCAGCAACTGAGGCACATTCACGGCGTCCATGTCGATCTTGTAGAACCACGCGACACAACGGCACCTGCTCTTGTCGGTGTGAGTATCAACGGGAATGCACCAGAAACGGCGCAAAATGTTGCGCAAACACTCTACACTTTTTTACGTGATGAGGAGAGCGTACAGGGCCAGAAGAAAATCTACCTTGTAACCATCGAGGGCGACCGTGTAGATATAGAAGACCTGCCCGTCGAAGACATTTACAAGATTATTGCTACAGCACAAGAAGGGCAATAAGTGGAATTGCATCCAGAGCGATACTGTTATACGTGTTAGAAAATATATTCGAGAACACGAGTGGGCAAAAGGAACATGACGGTATGACTCAGGACTTTGGATTGCAAGAGGACGATGGGGGCAAACTGTACTTTCTCACGGAACGTAAGCTATATGAACTTGTCTATAAATGGGTCAATACGCGTGACGAACTTGGGGAGATACAGCCGAGAGAGCAGTGGATACCGCAGTTTCTAGGCCCATTGCAAGAACTGTCTTTCAAAGGTGGAGAACTGATGAAGATGGTACAGGATGTGCAAGCTACTCGTGCTGTGGCGGTCTCTGTTGCATCCTCGAATGTGGCTACTGAAGAGGAGGGGGCGCGTGTTGAGGTGAGTGAAGGTGAATTACCTGTTTCACTTGTGTTTATTGTGCCAACACATGCATCATCCGCAGGACAACGGAAAACGCCAAGAGGATTGCAAGATGATGTGACAAGCCTTCCGTTACATCCTACGAATGCTCTAGGACGTGAGCTTAACGAATGGTACGATGTGATTGAGGTCAATCGGACGTGGGGAACGTCGGTTGAGGCAGAGACGCACCTTCTCTATAAGCAAGCTGTTGACGCGGCACACACATTCGAGGACGCATTGATTTTCCGCTATTATGGCGAGGCAGTTACGCCAGCTGGAAAAAAACGTGATACGCTCGAATGGCTCAATCCACAGTTTGTGCCGTGGCAAGAGACGCTGGGGTTTTTCTTTCGTGGTCTCTACTTTGAGACCAGCAACGTGATCGAAGTGCCTGGGGAACAGGGGTCAGAGCAGGTTCCTGCGGAAATATATCTCGCAACCACATTTCAAGTGGAGCGCGATGGGCGTAGTGTCAATAGCTATCGTCCATTCGGACAACGAGAGGATGCTGTTGCCTGGATTACTAGCACAAACCATGTTAAAGCCAGTATCACTCGCTTAGTGCCTGACCCCGGTAGCACTAACTGGTTTGTGTTGAGTGATCTACAAAACCTTAATCCTCTCGGCTATCGGCCTCAAGGCGAGATCGAGTGGTTGAACTGAAAATAGCAATGCTGCGTGTTCTTTTATTGGGAAGTAGAAGAAAGTATCTCATGTACGGCGGCTACCAATTCATCCTTATCAATAGGGTTGAAAAGTAGCCGAATGTTTTTTTGTTGAAAGTGGGCTATCTGGTCCGGTATAAAAAACAACGGAGCTATACATAGCAGAACGGGAATGGTTGCTACAGGTGGATGCAGTTTGAGCATTTTCAGCAGTTGCCACTCTTCCTCGGTCCCTTCTCGTCCGAAGTCAAGAATGATTATATCAGGATGTAACTTCTCGATGGTTGTGAGACTTTCAAATGTATAGTTTGATAGCTCGATTTCGTATCCTTGCTCATCCAGAATGTCATGAAAGAGGTTTAAGATATTCAGCGAACGGTTCACAACAAGGATGCGCGGCGGCTGGTTTGCATTCGTCATCATCGAATCCTTTCTTAAATAAAAACGTCTAAACCGGTTTCTGAGGACAGTTTAGACGTTGAGTAACAAACGCACTACGAATGAAGCGTAGTCATTGGAGAGAAGCCCGAACCGTTATTGAGTAGTACAAAGTTCGCGTTTGTTTGCCGGAAAAGAAGATCAATATCTCCCTGTACATGGACGACAATATCTGGCTTGTTATCTCCATTTACGTCTTTTACCTCTAACGTGGCGACTGCTTTATCGGCATTTGACCACATCAGACGTGGCCCTGGAAAAACTTTTGCGTGCGTGACATCGCCACCGGGAAATTCGATGACATCTATCGTGCCGTGCAAATTCATCGCGATAAAATGTGTGGGCGATGTGACCGAGTCATGGTCGCCAACCACCGCTTCCAGGTGAGAAGTCCGTGTTGTGGCTCCATAGGCCCAATCATTGTACAAACCGCGACTCCCTGTCCATGCTCCATACAAGAGCAGGTAACAGGCAATAGCAATCATCAGTGTGACACCCGTCGGGACCAACCAGTGAAACTGGCGTTGCTGTGTTGGTCGCGTCATCTGTTGGCTGGGTCGCTTCGTCGTTCCTCGCGGCTGTGTTGGTTGTCGAACTGCTTCTCGCGGCTGTGTCGATTGTCTTACCGCTTCTCGCGGCTGTGTCGGCTGTCTGAGTGTGGCTGACTGCTGTGTTGGCTGCTTTACAGGTGCTAAACGGTTACTTGATCGTCGTGTAGGAACTCCACGATTATGTGTTTGCCTCGGTTTTGGCTTTGGCTCAAGCGTGATAATTCCCTGTGTATCATAATCGGTACGTGCGCTCGTCACATCGTCGTCTGACATGCTATCAGTTGTCGGCACTGGTCGTTGTGACGGATTTGAGCGAGGCACACGTCTAGGGGTGCCAGGATAACGTGTATCCACTTCATCAGTTGTATGTCTGAGATGGTCATGCCCATCTCTTTGTATAGGTGAGCGTTGCATGGGCATAAACGATATATTCCCTTTCTTATAGTAAGTACGTTTGATCGGTGCGTTTGGTTACGTATGTCAGGGTAGACGCAACAAAGAGCGTGTAGAGTCAGCACAGGGCACAATAGAAGCTGTGCGTTGTGTATATGAAAGGTGATAGAAGTGCCAGGAGTAGATGCAGTGAAGATTGCGTATTTTACTCGATGACAAGAAAGGTATGCCTTTTCTCACTCTACATAAGAGAACAAATTATTATGTATAAATATTCCATTTACATGTTTACGATATGTGTGAGTAAGATATAATCTGAGTGACTATGTACAAAAATTGTTAAGGTTGTTTGACATGTGTAGGCGTAAATTCGACATGTGTAGGCGTAAGGGGCATGACAGGGGCAAGCCCTGTCACTACTATACACGGAACCGCCTGGCTACGCCATGCAGTAGGGCGGCTAGTATAGTAGTGACAGGGCTTGCCCCTGTCATGCCCCTTTGCCCTCCTATAAGTGTAAAAGGATTTGTACATGCTTTCACCTATCCCACAAAGAGACGAATATTATGATGTTGTTGTCGTCGGGGCCAGTTTTGCTGGTTTGAGTTTTGCCAGTGTTGGGGCTGCGTTAGGATTACGTGTGCTGGTGGTGGAACGCGATGCGAAGGTTGGTGGCGTTGTACGGACAACAGGCGTCTTCTTTAATGATGTCCTCGATATTCTTGATGTGCCATCGCGCTACCTGATGAATGCGGTTCGTCGTATTCATGTGCAGGCACCTCATCAGGTACCGCTTGAGATCGCGGCACAGGCATATCGTTTCTATATGGCTGATGTGCCAGGAGTGTTGCAATGGATGGCGGAGCAAGCGGAGCAACGTGGCGCGGAAATTCAGTGTGGGATGAGGTTTCAGTCCGCGACACGTGACCCAGATGGGGTCATGTATGTGTCCTTCGCAAATGGAGCGAACGCGCAACGTGATAGGAGTATTGCGACCCGTTTCGTGATTGGCGCGGATGGCACACGTTCACAGGTGGCGCGAAGCTTCGCGTTAGAGCAGAACACACGCTATCTCGCGGGTGCGGAATGGTTGATCGACAATGTGCCGCTTGATGGTGAGACGTTTTATCTGGTGATGGATCAGCAACTTGCTCCTGGCTATTGTGTCTGGTTGGCTCCGCATGGCTCGATTACCGCGCTAGGAGTCGCGGGCCATCCGCGCACGTTTAGTCCAACGAACTCGTTACGCGTCGCGCAAACGCTCTTTCAGAATGTTGCCGATTTGAGTAATATGCATGTTGTTGAACGTAAGGCTGGCACAATTCCGACTGGTGGGCGGCTAAAACGCGTGTATCGTGACGATGAGCTGGGGCGTGTATTGTTGCTTGGTGATGCGGCTGGCTTGTGTGGTGCCGCCACGGGTGGAGGTATTTATCCTGCGTTAATCAGTGGACGCCTTGCTGCCCATGCTGTTGCAAGTGAGGTATTAAATAATGAGCGTGGTGCGGTTCCTTTGTATTTGCGTAATCTTTCGCACGCAAACCGTTTGGGCGACTATTTGCGTATCGAAGATTGGTTACGTTGGGTACTTGATAGTATGCGCTCGAACGATGATGTTGGAATGCTCTATGGCTTGTTTCAGTCGCCGGAGGGACAACAGGTGCTACAAAAAGCGTTGCTGAGTGTGCCGATTATTGGCATGGATAGCAGCTTTTTCGCGCTCATGCGGAGTCTGCTTGGAAAACATCCACGCCTCTATCGCTCCGCATTGCACGCGGTAAGCACGCGTATGGGCCTGGAATTACAAAAAGTTATTGGATGGTAAAAGAGTATATGTATTACAAAAGAAGTGTCGTGCTGTGTCTGTTGCTCGCTATTTCAATTGTGTTGTACCTCGTGCTTACCCGGTTTACACAGTCTGATGCGAACGTTCCGACTTTTTTGCAGATGTGGATTGTGTGCTTTCTTCCCTATTTTGGCGCGTGTATCCTTGTGTTTTTGACACCACCAGCAGTTGGACGCTGGCGCATTGTCGAGTTAGGTATCATTCTGTTTGGTGCATTACTTTTGCGTGCCCTTTTGTTACCGCAGTTGCCGTGGTTGTCGCGTGACTCCTGGCGGTACGTATGGGATGCACGCGTCACCTTGCATGGCTATAGTCCTTATGAATACGCGCCGGGGAACCCCATTCTGAAACCTCTGCAAGACGCATTGATCTATGGCAACAGCCGTTTTCGTAATGTACCAACGGTCTATCCTCCCGTCGCGCAAGCCATCTATATACTTGGCTATTTGCTGGTGCCAAGCAATTTGATTGTCTTGAAGGCAATCTTTGTCAGTTTTGACATGCTGGCGTGCATTGGGCTGGCTCTGCTCTTATTGCGTCGTGGTCTCGATCCACGGCTTGTCATTCTCTATGCGTGGTGTCCACTGCCGATTGTCGAGTTTGCCATTGAAGGGCATCTTGATGCGTTGACGGGTGGCTTTATTATACTAACTCTGCTTTGTGCTCCGAAACGCGATAGCGGTGTCGGCTGGCGTATCCTGCTTGGTGTGCTGGTTGCGTGCGCGACGTTGACTAAGATTTACCCTTTGCTCTTGCTGATTGTTGTCACACGTCGGCGAGATTGGGAAATACTCGTGGCATGTTTCACGACGATTATTCTCGCCTATATTCCGTATATCATCCTGGGGCATGGGCAGGTATTTGGTTTTTTCTCAACCTATGCGAGCGAGCAAAGCCAAAACGCAGGTGTCGTGCCTTTACTTGTTCACTGGTGTACCCACAATTTGCTGCACCTGAATGACCGTATTACTGTTCTTGTGGAGTACGCGGTAGATGTCATGTTCGTTGGTCCTATCGCGCTTTGGATATTCCTGTTACGTGAACGCGAACGTATCACTATGGAAGCGGCGACGTTAATCTTGATTGGCACGGTGTATGCGGTATCGACACATATTTTTCCCTGGTATACAACTGTACTCTTGCTCTTTGTGCCTTTGCTGATTGAGCCGTTATGGACACACAAAGGGGTAAATGGCAAAGGTATCGCCATCGCTGGCGTCTGGTATTTCGCCTGTACCTCGCTGACAGCATACTACTTTCGTAGCACAATAGATTGGACGCTCTATTACGACTTTGTTTACGGAGGCACTGTACTTTTGTTGCTTGTCGGAATTGGATTGATGGTGAATAATTATAGGTCTGCAAAAGAGAGCACTGTGTGACGTGTAGACTACTATTGATAAAGACATCTTGTCGAAGGGAATTTATGCATTATGCGTGAGACTGATTCATCTCCTGCACTGGTGGAAGGTGTGCCACAACCCGTTCCATCCTATTCAAAAGTGCGTACTCTTATTCTTTCCAATGCGTTTGTGTTGGGTGCTGGTCTGGTCGCAAGTCTTGTGACGGTATGCGTCATGAGTGTGCTGCGTGTCGCGGCTGGCATTCCGACACCTGTTGAATTATTCAGCTATTTTGTGCTGAAGCTGTTAACGGCCCCTAAGTTTGTAGATTTACAGGTTGCCTTCCAGCCAAACCCAAAAACGTCTCCGCTTGGGCTTGCTGTGCTAGGTATGATCGCGGCTGGCACTGTCATTAGCTTACTGTACGCGCCACTTGTGCGTCTAGCTTTGCCAGTAGACAACTATCGCCCACGACGACGTGAATGGCTTACCGCGTTTGCTATTGGACTCGTTTTGACGCTGATTGCCGCTATTCTGTTTCAAGAGGAACTACGGCGGAACCAGTTTGGTTTCCCTATCCTGCCATCGACCTTGCTTTCAATTCTCGGCCTCGTGCTCGATTTTGGAGCCTATGCGCTGGTACTCGCTCTGGCTTATCGCGCAATCCTGCCAAAGCAAACAGGTGGTGATACTCCGGTGGCTGGACGCAGGCTGCTCTTGTCACGCGTTGGTGTAACTGCGTTAGGTGTGGGTGCGGCGGCAGGAACGGCAGGGGCTATTGGTCAGTTTCTCAAAGGCTATACGAGTTATGATGGGTTACAAACATCGACTCCACAACATGTGACCTCGCCAATCACGCCTAATGACCAGCACTATGTGGTGACGCAAAACACGGTTGATCCAACAGTCAATACGGATGTGTGGCAACTGGAAGTGACAGGTTTTGTAAACAAGCCTGGCACGTACAATTATGACGCGCTACAGAAACTTCCCTCGACCTCACGCGCCATCACGCTTGAATGTATCGCTAACGGCGTTGGGTCGCACCTTATCAGTACCGCCGTGTGGCAAGGTGTGACACTCAGTACATTGTTGGAGCAGCATGGTGGTCCCACGAGTGCCGCGAAGTATGTCGCGTTCGATAGTGTTGATGGCTATACTGTCAGCTTACCGCTCGCGGAAGTGTTGGAAGCCGATGCGCTGCTGGCATGGCGCATGAATGGTGAAGTTCTGCCGCAGCGTCATGGCTTCCCATTGCGTGTGCTCGTTCCTGGTCGTTATGGTGAAGAGAATCCGAAGTGGCTGACGCGTATCGAATTGACCGATCATTTCGTGGGTGGCCTCTATTCTGACCAGCACTGGTATAATGGCCCCTTGCATCTCACGAGTCGGATTGATCGCCCAAGAGGGAAAGTCGCGGCTGGACATGCTATCGAGGTTGGAGGCATCGCCTTCGGTGGGAGTCTGGGCATTCAAAAGGTCGAACTCAGTACAGACAACGGCTCCACATGGAATGCAGTCACGCTACAACCACCCCTGTCAAAAGACTCGTGGGTGCTCTGGACATGGCAATGGACGCCTCCTACGGCTGGCAACTACACACTTATGGTTCGTGCCACCAACGGCAAGGGCGACCTGCAAGTCGAAAATAAGCAGGGCACGGTTCCCAATGGCTCGACGGGATATCATACGGTGCTGATACAAGCTGTGTAGTGATACACTAGGGGTAATAAACTTGTCGGTAGGGACCGATTTATCGCGTCCTGGTCGGCGGTTGATTACCACGAGGACGCGATGAATCGGTCCCTACAGGTTATCCCGTCATCCATGAAGGCTCGTAGGGACCACGTTTACGGCGTCCACCGGCAATTCATTGCCTATGCTACGACAACAACGACCATGAAGCGTGGACCTCTCGCGCAATGAATTGCGCAGGTGGACGCCGTAAACGTGGTCCCTACGACCATTGTTTCACGAGGAGAAACACTATGACCGCAACGACGCATGATAATATTCGCTTGTATGGGACCGATTGGTGTAGCGATTGCAAACGGAGCAAGAAATTCCTGGGTGAGCAACGTATCCAATATGAATACATCAATATCGAGCATGACCAGGATGGACAGGCATTTGTGCAGAAGGTGCAAAATGGTGGCATGAGTATTCCGACGATTGTGTTTGATGACGAATCTACCCTGATTGAGCCATCGAACTCGCAATTGGCGGCGAAGCTCGGCCTGAATATCCAGGCGAAGTGTGAGTTTTACGATCTTATTGTGGTCGGTGGTGGCCCAACCGCGCTCACAACAGCCATTTACGCGGCTCGTGATGGCTATGATGTGCTGGTGATTGAGCGTAGTGGTCTGGGTGGACAAGCAGGGATTACCGAACGGCTCGACAACTATCCTGGTTTTCCAGAGGGTGTCACGGGTGCTGAGTTCGCGGAACGCATTATTGAGCAGGCGAAACGTTTTGGCGTCGAACTGCTCTCGGCACAAAATGTTGTACACATTGGCAACGATCTGGACAAGCATTATGTCGAAATCGACACAGGCACCAAATATCGTTGTAATGCCATTCTGCTCGCTACCGGCTCGGTCTACAAGCGGCTTGGCGTGCCGGGGGAAGAAGATTTTATCGGTGCTGGTGTCCATTTTTGTGCGACCTGTGATGGTCCTTTTTACAAGGGACGTGAGGTGATGGTCATCGGGAGTGGCAATAGTGCCGTTGAAGAGGCGGCCTTCCTGACGCGTTTCAGCCCAAAAGTAACGATACTGGCCCGTGGCGAAAAGCTTTCGGCGAGTAAGGTTGCGGCGGAAAAAGCATTGCATTCAGAGAATATGGAGGTCCGCTTCAACACAGAGGTTGTCGAGTTCAAGGGGGAGCATAACCGTCTGAATACCGTTGTCGTCCGAGACCGTAAAACACAAGAGACGGAGGAACTGCATCCGGCAGGGGTGTTTGTCTTTATCGGCCTGTCGCCCAATAGTGCGTCGTTCAAAGACGTGGTAGCCCTCGATGAACTTGGCTTTGTGATTACAGGTATGGACCTGCAAACAAAAACACCCGGCATCTTTGCCGCAGGTGATGTACGTGCTGGCAGCACAAAACAGCTTGTGAGCGCGGCTGGTGAGGGTGCGACTGCATGGCATGGTATTCGTGAACATCTCGCCCGTCACACCGAATTGGGGCAAGCGAACGTGGAAATCACCGCTGATGAATTTTGACACCCGGATCCGGCACTGGCGGTAGGGGCAGCAATTCATTGCGCCCGATGATGGGGGCAGTGGGGCAAACGTCCCCACAACGTATCTCGTGGCAACTTGGACCCCGCCCCGACCCATCATTGGGCGCAATGAATTGCTGCCCCTACAGTTATAATGCTGAGATGGGTGCTTGTGGAATATAGCGTTGCAGTTTACTAGCACGAATCCTGGCGAAAATGCTGCAATAGCGTTGCGTCTCTTGCTGATTTGTTGTCGCGACACAATTTCCTAATTCCAGGTCTTCATACATAATCGTTTCCCAGGCAATCGCGCCGTTCGACTCGACCAGGAAGTTTTTTTTGAGATCGTTGAAGACCGAGTTGCTGTGTATCCAATAGACCTCAACGCCTATTTTACTCTGCCGATCCAGGACTTTTTGTATCTCCGGCGCATTGAGATCATCACTATCGCGCACAAAGAAAATGCGTGTGAGCTTCCCTCCGGTTCTCTGAATGAACTCTTCTATTGTGTTTTCCACGTCGGGGTCATTCCAGAGGTAACTCACTTTGAGAAAACTTGTGGCGTAAAAGGTTGCGCCTGGAAAGGCTCGCAGAGTGCTGATGTAGTAGTGGCGATATTGCTCTCCACTATCGACTGTGACTTTTCCATCTTTTACCGCCTCTTTGACAAGACCTATGAGGTGCAGGAGGCGATCCTCAAAAATCTTCCTGAGTGTGGGATTCATCTGTTTCAAAGAGGATTGCATCCGATCTATCTCGGTAGCGGAAGAAACACGATATATCTCTTGCTGCAGTTCGGTGACTTTACTTTGAATGAAGGCGATTGAACCAAGAATGAGCGCGACAAGGAGTAAGACTGTAGAGGTAATGCTACGTGGTGACAGGAGGTCGCTGAAAGGTGGGAAGTAACTTATGACGGAACAAAAAAACGCAATCAACGCAATAACCGGAAGAAAGAGACGCTCTACCCGTTGCATAAACTTTGGCATACGTTGCCTCCGACACAGCTAAAAGGTCAGACAACAAACATACATGCCTATCATTGTCAGACAACACTGGCTGTAACGAAGGGGCAGCATATCACAATATGTCAGAGTATAGCTAATATATGCAAGTGTTGTCAATAATAATAGATATATAACATGGTATGGACCGTAGAGCTATAGCTCTACGGTCCATACCATGTTATATAGGAAACTTACAGCAGTCCCTGGCTCTGTAAGAACTTTGTGGCGACCTGTTTTACTGCTTGCGAGACAGAGGTACCACCATTTTTCGCGGTTGCCACCTGACCTTGCAGTTGAATACTGACATCAGTGGTCAGCTTTGGTGCCAACGGATTGAGAATCGTCGCGATATCAGGGTTCGCTTTCAGCACGGAGTCACGCACGAGTGGTGCCGGATGGAATTCTGGGAAGCCATGCTTGTCATCGGTGAGGAAGACGTTACCACCAGTTGTAACCGAACCGTCGGTGGTGTAGCATTCTGTCACAGCAGCATCGCCACTCTTGATAGCGGAGAAGCCAATGGCGTAGTCTACCTTTTTGACGGATTTGAAACTGCTGGTCGTAAAACCATACTGTGTCTTCAAACCATCAATAAAGGTAACACCATCACTCTGTGTTGCGAGTGTCAGGTCTTTTACCTTTGGTGCCAACGCTGAAAGTGTCGTGCCCAGCTTGCTCGCTTGTGCCTGTGAGGTACACAGAGCATAGCCATCGTTCAATGGCGAGTAGTCGAGCCAGGTGATTTTGAACTGCGACTCATAGGCAGCCTTTACCGCATCATAGTCCTTCTGTGGATCGTAAGATGACGGTGTCTTAATGATGTTCAAGCCAGTCGCGGTGAACTCTGGATAAATGTCGATAGCTCCGCTTTTAATTGCAGCATCAAGCGTAGGGGTTTGACCAAGAGCCAGCTTTGGCGTGACCTTGTAGCCAGCTTTTGTGAGCAACAGTATATACATCTCACCTAAAAGCTGTGCCTCTGGATCGAGCTTGCTCCCAACAACGACAGTTTTTGTGGGCGCAGTGCTACCACCGCCGCCGCCGCTACCCGTTGATGGCCCATTACCACAGGCTGCAAGCAGCACTAGTGAAAGAAGGGCGAATATTGCCAGCGTTTTTGCTCGCAATGAGCGCGTAAGAAAAGACATTGTTTTCTCCTAAAACTTGTAAGAACGAAATACGATTACAAATTGTGGGCGGCATAAGGGCACCCATTTGACAATAGTTTTTTAAGAAAGACGAAATGGATGTAGGGGTCTAATTCATTACACCCTGTTGGCAATGTACTCAATGGGTGCCTTGCCAACAGGGTGTAATGAATTAGACCCCTACAGGCATCTCATCTCTTAAAAATCTGCTGTTGAAAGACCTATTCAACCCCCACTTACACCTTAAGAACCCCTGCATCCTCCTCAAGCCGAAGGCCAGCAGGGGTAACTCTGCGTTGGAGCCAACCCATGAACACTTCTACGACGATGGCGAAGACCGCCACCGCGAGTGCGCCTGCGATGAGTTCGGGATAATTGAATACGGAAATGCCATCGACGATATAATCGCCATAGCCGCCCGCGCCAATAAATGCTGCCAGTGTCGCCGTCGCCACAATTTGCACTGCCGTAGTGCGTACACCTGCCGCCACAAGCGGCAGGACAAGCGGCGTTTGTATCTTCGTCACGATTTGCCATGTCGTCATGCCCATGCCTTTCGCGGAGTCGATCATGGCAGGATCAACACCACGAATGCCTGTATAGGTGTTTAACAATACAGGCGGAATACCTACGATAATCAACGCGATGAGGGTAGGCTTTAGGCCGAGGCCAAAAAAGGGTACAAACACAATCAACGTAGCAATCACAGGAATAGCACGTAGCAAGCCACTCACATTTACAGCGATGAACGCGCTAAACGCATTACCCGATACTGCTGCACCAAGTATGACACCAATAATTACCGCTCCTGCTATCGAGATAGCGCAGATTTGTAAGTAGATGAGTGTTTGCCCCAGAAAGTTGTTCTTCGGGTCGAGGATAAAGTTGAGAATATCCATCCTGTTTCATCCTCCTTTCTATGCGACTGAGAGTGCGCTACGTCCTCGATTGAGGGCTACCTGCAAGGCTAACAGTAAAATGTCAGCAACGACGGCAAAAAGCGCAATTAGGATGGCACCACCGACAACGGCATCTGTGTCTCCACTGGCAATATTCTGGAAAATCAGGTTGCCTAAACTTGTTTGCCCGACGAGCGAGGCTAGGGCAGCGATACCTACCGTTGTCACCGTGGCGATACGCACACCTGCGATAATCACGGGTAGTGCTAGCGGTAATGTCACGCGTGTAAGCAGTTCCCATGAAGTCATGCCCATTGCTTTCCCCACTTCAAGCAGAAGGGGGTCAACACCACGAATGGCGGTCACGGTGTTGCGAATAAGCACCAACTGGTTATAAAGCACCAATGGGATAATCGCTGTTGCTGGCGAGATGCCTGTAACGGGAATGAGTAACGCGAAGGCTGCAATACTCGGAATGGTATAAAGCAGGCCCGCGATGGTCGTTGCTGGCAGATAAAAACGCTGATAACGTGCCAACACTATGCCAAGTGGAATGGCGATAATCAGCGAAATTAGCATGGTGATGCCCACCAGATACAGGTGTGCCAGGAACAGATTGGGAATGCTATTTGGGTCCGTCAAGTCGTAGTTGTACGGCTGGAATATGTAGTGCATAAACTCCTCTTGTATGTACGCGAACTCGCGAACGAGCTAGCGTACAGTATCTTCGACTTGCGGCACAGCATTGGACTGTTGTTTGTTTTGTTGCGCGTGTGTGATTTCACGGTTAATGCTGGTGAGGGTGACAAAGCCGAGGCGGTCGTGCCCATCTTCTGAGTTTTGTACTGAAAGGGCGGGGGCATTGGTGGAGAGGAGTTTCAACATGGCGTCAAGCAGGGTAGCGTTGGCAGAACATGTTGGAGCCTCGTTCCAATGCGCAGAAGAGACGGTCTCAGGCTCACGATCAAGCGCATCAACGACAGGTAAGTATTGCAATTGGCGCAGAATATCGTCCGAGCCTGCAAGCTTACGCACAAAATCATTCGCGGGATTGAGGAGCAGGTCAACAGGTTTGCCCATCTGGAGCAGTTCCCCCTGGTCCATGACCACAATCTGGTTGCCCAGCTTGAATGCCTCCGCCATATCATGCGAGACGAAAAGGATCGTTTTATGTACATCTTGCTGAATGCGTAGCAGTTCGTTCTGCATACGTTCGCGGGTGATGGCGTCGAGTGCGCCAAATGGCTCATCCATGAGCAAAATAGCAGGATCGGTCGCAAGCGCACGCGCAAGGCCAACACGTTGCTGTTGCCCACCAGACAACTGGCGTGGGAAACGATTGCGATACTCGTCAGGAGCTAAGCCTACAAGGTCGAGTAGTTCATCGACGCGGCTATTCAGCTTTTGTTTGCTCCAGCCACCCGCGATTTCAGCCGTGACGCGCACGTTTTCCGCGATGTTCATATGTGGAAAGAGGCCAACCTGTTGAATGACATAGCCGATGCGCCGTCGCAATTCAACGGGATTTTCTGTTAGCACGTTTTTGTCGTCAATCAGAATTTCACCGGACGTTGGCTCGATCAGTCGATTGACCATACGTAATAGAGTCGTTTTGCCAGAGCCAGAGGTACCCACGAGCATACAGGTACTGCCTTCTGGCACACCGAAGCTCACACTATCGACAGCTGGTTTACTCGCCCCTCGATAGCTCTTTGTGATGCTACGGAACGCGATTTTCTCCATGCGTTATTTGCTCCCTTACTAGGTTACTTACACAAAGCATACTCATTATTATATGACATTGTTTGTGGGTAACACAGGGTATATTTGTTTGCTCGGTTTCAATTGTTCTCATGTAATACGTAGGAAACTGGACAAATATCTCGCAATTGTGGGTATCATAATAAAAATAGATAGCATTCATTCCAATTTGATATAGATTGTTAAAAAATGGGTGTGGTATCTGCATAATATCCATGGATATCATGCAGATACCACACCCATTTTTTAACCGATTGACTTAATTTGTTTTATTGCGTTCCGAGCGTTGTAAAACCTTCTCCATAATGACCGGGCCAACGATAGAGATGGCGGTAAACACGCCGACGACGCTGTAAATCCAGGCCAGTGTCTTGACGACTGATGGTTGTTTCTTTTCGTTCATGATTGTTGTGTCCTTCTTCGTGTATGTGCATGTTTTCTTTTCTGATTCGGATACGAATGTATGTGTATGAGGGTTGTAGGGGTCTAATTCTATTACACCCTTGTCGCCATACACGAATGGTCAGAAATAGATGTAACGTTTCATCAATTCCGTGAACATTGTGCATTGCCAACAGGGTGTAATAGAATTAGACCCCTACGGAAAATCAGGTATCGTTTCTTTACCAAATTTTGTGATATCACAGACGCAGGATTAAACATGGTAACACAAAGAACGTTCCCTTCGTATTGATCTATAAAGGTGCATGAATACATTTCACCTTCACATAGAAAGACGAGAGAACGATAGATGACGACTCCATTCAGGGCAGCACAAAATGACGGAATGCAACCGCAGCGACGCCGTAGACGACCGATTGTACTGCCAGAACAGGCAATGAGCCTTGACCCTTTTTCATGGTATCGGGAGATGCGCGAGTCACACCCAATCTACTTCGATAAAGAAAATGAGTTGTGGAATGTGTTCCGCTATGAAGATACACAACGTATCCTCACGGACCCCACGACATTTTCATCTGAGGTGGTCCAGCGCACGATGACGGACGAGGAGCGAAAGCAGTTCACAGGCGAGCCGAGTATTCTGAGTCTCGACCCTCCGCGCCATCGGCAACTGCGCTCACTTGTCACACAGGCATTTACGCCACGAACCGTCGCTCGCCAGGAGGCGCGTATCACGGCGATTATCGACGAGTATCTGACGAGGGTTGCGCCTACGGGCCATATGGATATCATTGCCGACCTTGCCTATCCACTGCCTGTCACCGTCATTGCCGAGTTGCTTGGTGTGCCAACCGCCGATCAAGGGAAATTCAAACAGTGGTCTGACGCGGTTGTCAGCACACGACGAGAAGAGTCGATACAAGCAGGTAAAGAGATGGGACAATACTTCAAACGGATCACCGATCAGCGACGTGCCGACCCACAAGAGGATTTGATCAGTGAACTGCTGATGGCACAGGTCGATGGACAGCATCTTACCGATGGCGAGTTGCAAAGCTTCTACATATTGCTCCTCGTAGCTGGCAACGAGACGACTACGAACCTGCTTGGTAATGCCCTGTGGTGCTTCGATGAGCATCCAGAGGTCATGGACGAACTACGCGCCAATCCAGCTTTGATACCGAGTGCGATTGAGGAAGTGCTACGTTATCGTTCGCCTGTCCAGCGACTCATTCGTATCACGACGACTGAGACCACGCTTGGTGGACAAACAATTCAAGCTGGACAACTCGTTTCGCCGTGGCTTGGTTCTGCCAATCGCGACCCCGAACAATTTCCCGACCCGGAGACCTTTGATATTCATCGCACACCTAATCGCCATTTTGCCTTTGGACACGGTATCCATTTCTGTGTGGGTGCGCCACTTTCGCGCCTGGAAGCGAAAATCGCGCTGAGTATGCTGCTCGAACGCTTCGTGAACATTCGACGCGAACGGAATATCCCATTGAAGCGTATTCCAGCCGCTTCCGCTTTTTATGGTGTACAGGAGTTGCCTGTGACATTTACGCGTATGTGATGTCTGTGCCTCTTCTGTGTGATGGCTTGCAGCATCGCAAATTGTACGCTACACTAGGGATTACCGAACAGAATGGTCTGTATGGGTCTATACCATTGCCAAATAACACATCTGTAGGGGTCTAATTCTATTACACCCTTGTCGCCATCAAGATGCGAATAGATGTAACGTTTCATCATTCCTGTGAACATTGTGAATCGCCAACAGGGTGTAATAGAATTAGACCCCTACGAGGTTTCGTATTCCTACTTATCAAGAGGGAAATATTTGTGTATGGATGAGATGCATGTAATCGCACATCTACAAGAGGATATGCGGTTCGCGATTGACACGGGTTCGGGCCATACGGTGACGGTGAACATGCTGGATGATATGGCGCCGGGGACGACGGGCGTGGGCAATAGTCCAATGGAATTGTTGCTGGTCGCGTTGGCAGGTTGTACGGGTATCAGTGTCCTTTCTATTCTTCGCAAACGCAAACAAGATATTACAGGGTATGAACTGCGCGTACATGGCACACGAGCCTCACAACATCCGAAGGTGTTTACGACCATCACGGTTGAACACGTCTTCACTGGCAAGATGCTTGAGGGCAAGTGGATCGAGCGTGCCATTGCGTTGTCAGAGGAACGCTATTGTGGGGTCGAGGCCATGTTAGGCAAAACGGCGACGATAACGCACAGATATGAAATAATTGTAGGGGTCTAATTCTATTACACCCTTTTGGACTCAGGACGTTAAAGCTATAATCAATGTTGGGAGGTACGTTATAGAAAGCCGTTGTGGTCCGGTCAATCATACCTTCATTGACAACATTGCACCCGTGGAGATTCGCTAAATGAGGAAGTGTAACACGTTTCAATATTGCAGACCCCTAGCAGAGGTGCGTTAAATTTATTTATAGGCGTATTGTATTTACACATACACATAGCAAGGGGAGGGGTATTTTTTCATGAACGTATCTTCGACGCTCAAGAAGGCGATTGACTCGTATTATGGCACGCTTGCACAGTATAAGGGGAGCAAGGTGACACACGAAACGGCTCTGCGGAGTGCTTTTCAAGGGCTGTTGACCGTCTTCGCACAGACCGTCAACTGGCAAGTGGTGCCGGAAGAGAAGTTGGCGGTGGGCAAGCGTATCATTCGGCCCGATGCTACGCTACACAATAGCCTGTATCTGCGCTGTGGCTATTGGGAGGCGAAAGATCTTGACGACGATCTGGAAGCCGAGGTACGCAAGAAAATCACGACGGGCTACCCCACGAACAATATTATTTTTGAGAATACACGCCGCGCCCTGCTCTATCAAGATGGGAAACGCGTCTTCGATGCCGACCTGACACAGCAGAAGCAACTGGTGGACCTGCTCACTAGCTTCATTCATTATGCCGACCCCGATATCGAGGGCTTTGAACGCGCCGTACAGGAGTTCAAGGCCGACATTCCCGACCTCGCGCAAGGCTTGAAGGAACGTATCAAGACCGAACATGCGCGTAACTCGACCTTTGTCAAAGCCTTCGCGACCTTCCTGGAATTGTGCCACTCCTCGCTCGACCCGAATATGAGTAGCGAGACCGTTGATGAGATGCTGGTGCAACACCTGTTGACCGAACGCCTCTTCCGCACAATCTTCAACAATCCCGATTTCACCAACCGCAACGTCATTGCCAAAGAAATTGAGACGGTCATTCAGGCTCTCACCAGTCGCGAGTTCAACCGCTACGAGTTTCTGAAACCGCTTGACCGCTACTATGTCGCCATCGAGGAAGCGGCACGCACGTTGCCCGACTGGACCGAGAAACAGAAATTCCTCAACACCGTCTACGAAAGCTTTTTCCAGGGCTTCTCGACCAAACAGGCCGACACACACGGCGTCGTCTACACGCCACAAGAGATTGTCGAGTTCATGTGTAAAAGCGTCGATGTGATTCTGCAACGCGAGTTCAACACGTCGCTGTCGGAGCCAGGAGTGCAGATACTCGACCCGGCGACGGGTACGGGCAACTTCATTGTCAACCTGATTCAGAACCACATTTCCGGTAGCGACCTGCAAGCCAAATACGCGAATGACCTGTTCTGTAACGAAATCATGTTGCTACCCTACTACATCGCCTCGCTCAACATCGAACACGCCTACTACGAGAAAACGGGTAGCTACCAGCCCTTTGAAGGCATCTCCTTCGCCGACACCCTCAACCTCGAAGGCCATGCAAAAGGAACTTGTTCAGTGAGCGCAACACTGAACGTATCCAAAGGCAAAAAGACGCGCAAATTATGGTTGTGATTGGGAATCCTCCGTATAATGTGGGACAAGAGAGATGAGAATGATAATAATAAAAATCGTAACTATCTGACCATTGATAAGCGTATTCGTGAAACATATGCTAAAGGACTCAAAAGCACACTTAATACAAAAGCTTTATGATGCATATGTTAAGTTCTTTCGGTGGGCAACAGATCGCTTACAAGGTCGAGATGGTATTGTTTGTATGTCATCTAATAATTCTTTTGTTGACCAAATAGCTTTTGATGGTATGCGGAAACATCTTTCTAAAGATTTTAAACAAATTTATCATCTTGATTTACATGGTAATGTACGTAGAAATCCTAAGCTTTCAGGACAACACATAATGTTTTCGGTATTCAAGTAGGTGTTGGTATTACCATAGCAGTACGCTCTTCAAGATAGATCCTGAAAAAGCTATACTTATTATCGTGTACCTGATATTGGCGTAAAACGGAAAAACTATGCTTTCTTGCAGATAAAGTAGAGCATTGATAGGATTAGAATGGCATAGAATTACAACCAGATGAAAGATATAATTGGCTTACTGAAGGCATGCATTCCGATTTACAACAATTTCTTACCTGTGGGAACAAAAGAAGCAAAATCATGCAAGAGTTATGGAAGCAGAAGTACGAAGCTATATTTAAAACTTACTCGTTAGGGGTAAATACAAACCGTGATAATTGGATTTACGATTTTGATGCTACTAACCTTAGTAGAAAAAGTAAGCGTATGATAGAAACGTATAATTCTGAAGTTGTCACGTTGGATAGCGAGCAGGTGGTCACAAAGGATATAGATAACTTTGTGACTTACAGATGAGACAAAAATTAAATGGAGTAGTCGATCTAAAAGAGTGTTTAGCAAGAGAAGTGATATGCTACATTTACACCATCTGCATATACGACATTCCATCTATCGACCTTTTACACAACAATATCTTTACTTTGATAGCATCATGACTCATAGACAAGGTATGCTTCACTATCATATTTCCCAATGCTTCTTGCTGAAACAGAAAATACAATTATTTGGCTTAAGCAGGTCTTGGAATCGATACCTTTCATTGCTTTAGCTACAAATTCATTCCTGATCTATCTACTTCATCAAGGAGGTTCTCAATCTTTCCCCTACTACACCTACGCCGAGGATGGTTCAGTAACAGGCGTGAGAATATTACGGATTGGGCGTTGGCGCAATTTCGGGGGCAGTATGGCGAGACGGTGACGAAGTGGGATATCTTCCATTATGTCTATGCCATGTTGCACCATCCGGTGTATCGCACACGTTATGCCGAGAATTTGAAGCGCGACCTGCCACGTATTCCGCTTCTGCCAGCACGCGAGATGTTCGAGACATGTGTTCGTGTCGGCAAGGCGTTGATGGACTTGCATCTGCATTATGAGACCGCGAAGGAATATCGCTTGCCTCCCGTCGAGAATAAGGAGATGCGTATGACGTGGGAGGTTAAGAAGATGAAGTTGACGCCGAATAAGGATGCCGTGATTGTCAACGAGTGGCTGACGCTGACAGGCATACCGCAGGAGTGTTTCGCGTATAGATTGGGCAATCGTTCGGCCCTTGAATGGGTGATTGACCAGTATCAGGTGAGCAAGGATGCACGTAGCGAGATCGAGAGCAACCCGAACCGAGAAGACGATCCACAATATATTGTGCGCCTCGTCAAGCGCGTCGTTCATGTCAGCGTCGAGACGGTGAAATTGGTGCATGAGTTGGAGCAAGGCGTGGTGTTGGAGGTTGTGGAGTGAAACGCTCAATACCCTGTAACCCGTACGGGTTACAGGGTATTGAGCGTTTCACTCCACAACATTTCTACCTTTCATCCGTAATGACTATGACCTATACACGGCAATAATTACCGCAATGGATGAAAGGACGCAATATTCATGCAAGAGATGAACTATCAAGGCGGCTATCATGATGAGTCGCCACCTGTGTATAACACCTATACGAATGGACCATCGGGCCAAAAACTCACAGGCTTCGTGCAAAGCAACATTGGAGGGCCTTCGGCTGGACAGCGTTTGGCGTTGGCGATTGTCTCGCTTGTCCTGTGGATGGGTATGTTTCTGTTTGTGACGCTTGGAATAGCGGCAGCCTTCTCTAGCGGTCTCTCTTCCGCGCCGAAATTTCTTATTGGTGTGATGCTTGTCTTTGGAATGCTTCTATTCACGGGACTCGTGATTTTTCTTAATACGCTCTTCAATCGCAGCAAACGATAATGTATAGCTAGTATAACGTTCGTCAATTCGGTAGGGGCAGCAATTCATTGCGCCTAACGATGGGTGGGGAGGGGTCCACGGTACCACAAGATGCGTTGCGGCGACGTTTGCCCCACCGCCCCCATCATTGGGCGCAATGAATTGCTGCCCCTACCGTTTCGGGAGTGGTGGTTGTAACGAAGAATGGCATATTACATAGTAGGCTATAGATTTAGGAGCTTTTCTGAATGAATAAAGAACAGCTTAAGGCGATGCTTGTGAGCGAAATTCTGTTGCTACCATCGTCGGCCATTGACTATCACATGAGCGAACATCTGCGTAGCATTTATCCAGAGAAGGCACTTATTGAGGGTGACGCGGGCATGTTTGATGTTGAGAGTTATGCGAAGGCGGAACTTTGTACGTTTACACCCAAGCCGTTCCTCTATAATCAGATGTCGATTTACTGGCATAACCCGGAGCCGCCGATGATGCACCCACGCCAGATGATGATGCGTATGCGCAATGGCATGATGGGTGGTATGAACCCATTTGGTATGCCAGAGGAAAGCGAGGAGGGCAAAACAGAGGATTCGATCAATAAAGCGTGGCTCGATGTGGAGTGGCAGGGGCACATGCTTGAGATGATCATAATGATGATTGAAGGCAATGGTGGGCAAAAGATGCATTTCTGGCTCCTCGCGGATACAGAAACAGAGGCACGCGATTTCTACGCGGCGGTCTGTAAGTGGACGCTGGAGATTCGCTCTGAGGTGCTGGTCTTTGATAATGGACACTGGCACAAGGACGAGCATCTATTCCAGGATATCAAGAACTCGACGTTTGAGAATCTTATCCTGCGTGGTGATCTCAAGCAAGAGATACGCGAGGACGTGGAGCAGTTCTTTCAGTCACGTGACCTTTACGAGGAACATGATATTCCCTGGAAACGCGGTCTCCTCTTTATCGGTCCGGCTGGCAATGGCAAGACACATACACTCAAGGCCCTCATCAACACGGTTGGCTATCCCTGCCTGTATGTCAAGAGTTTTCGTGCTCAGCACACAGGTATAGCGGACGAGGCGAATATTCGGCAAGTCTTTGATCGCGCACGCAGAAACGCGCCGTGTGTGCTTGTGCTGGAAGACCTCGACTCGCTGATTACGTCGCAGAACCGTTCGTTTTTCCTGAACGAGCTAGATGGCTTTGCCGCCAACATCGGCATTGTCACACTTGCGACAACAAACCATCCCGAACGCCTGGACCCAGCAATTCTTGAACGTCCAAGCCGTTTTGACCGTAAGTATCCCTTTGGTTTACCCGAACTCACTGAGCGCAGGGCATATATCGCGTTGTGGAATGAGGCCCTCAAGCCTGCACTGCGTTTGACTGAGGCGGATATTAACACATTGAGCGAACTGACACATGACTTCTCATTTGCCTATCTCAAAGAATTGTTCGTTTCTTCCAAGATGCGCTGGATTGCCAAGCCACAGCAAGGCACAATGGCGCAGGTTATGATCGAGCAGGTAGATCGGTTGCGTGAGCAGATGGTCAGTGCTGACCTCTTGCCCCCCAATCCCGATGAGAACGAGCCTGAGAATGGTGGCTGGTTCATCGCGAATGGGGGAATGCGTATGGGTAGGATGGGGATGCGTTAATTGAATACGGATATGAAATGTGGCATAACAGAGGCTCGCCTCTGTTATGCCACATTTCATATCCGTATTCAATTAAAGGCTTTCTGCCTCTTGCCCACTCTGGACCTTTGCACTTGCGTGCTCTTCTGAGGGTGTAGGTGGTGTCGGTTGGGTAGAAACACCGATGGCGATCAGGGCTGCTTCGGCAATGATGACCAACGCAACAAATGTACGTGGTAAGCGGATACCGAATAGTGAGTCGAGTGAGAAGCGGCCTGGACCAGTGAAGGCCAGTGCGAGGGCGGCGGCGATATTGGTTACAGGCAATTCAGCCCCGCCTTCCGTCACCCAGATGGGCTTGCCCCAGTGGGCCTTCGCGGTCGCCATAATCATTGACGCAATCGTGGCAATGGGACCAAGTGGATGTAGAAAGCCGAGGGCAGTCAATGCACCACCACCAAACTCAGAGCTTGACGCGCCCGCAGCCCAGAATCGTCCTGGTTTCAAGCCCATAGATTCAAGCCAGCCAGCCGTGCCATCTATGCCGAAGCCACCAAACCAGCCAAAGAGTTTCTGTGAGCCATGCCCACCTAAAAGGCCACCAACAACCAATCGTAGAATCAGTAAACCAAGGTCTGATAACATAGGTACTTCTCCTCATTAAATAGGTATGTGTTATCGCACGTTCTTTCAAGTACTTATATAAAGTAAGTACATATGTAGCACGTTGCTCATAAATGGTTTGTTTCACAATAACAGACATTGTAGAGTGTAAAAACATGCCTACATTGTTTGCCACACTTTGACCGTTCCATCCTGGCTCGTAGAGGCAATTTTCTTGCCATCGGGCGACCATGCTATTTTCCAGACTATATCTTTATGCCTTTCATAGACAACTGCTGTCTGTCCAGTTGTCGCATCCCATATGCGAACGACGGCATCGTCACCGCCTGACGCGATGTGTTTGCCATCGGGCGACCACGCCACTGCATAGATTGAACCCGTATTTTCTGTATAGGTGAGCAATGTTTTTCCGGTCGTGGCATCCCAGACCTTCACAGAATTACCCGTGACGACGGGAGAGTTGTTGCCTGCCGCACCCGTACCGGAGACAATGCGTGTACTATCGGGCGACCATGCGACGGAGAAGACGGGGTTCATATTGCCACTATAGGTAAGCAGCGTCTTCCCGGTCGTTGCGTTCCATACCTGTACGGTACCATCATCACTCGCCGAGGCAATACGTGTGCCATCGGGCGACCATGCGATACGTGACACACTCCCTGTATGTCCACTATAGGTGAGAAGCGTTCTGCCGTTTGTCGCGTCTTTGATATCTACCGTTTTGTCATCATTGCCGATGGCGAGCCGTTTACTATCGGGCGACCATGCCACGCCGAGTATGAAGCCAGCTTGTTCATTCAACGTCGTTATCAGGTGTCCAGTTGTGGCATCGAGTATCCAAACCAGACTTTTGCTCCCAGTTGCCGCGACGCGCTTTCCATCAGGTGACAACGCCACGTCAAAGATATAGGATGTGGCAAGCAATGGCGAGTACTTCCAGCGTTGTTTGCCCGTTGTCGCGTCCCACATCTGTACCGAATTGTCATCGCTACACGTCACAATCTGCTTGCCATCCGCTGTCCACTGCAACCCGACCACACCGTCTGTATGCCCTGTATAGGTCAATAATGAGGTCGAGCGTACAGGAATGTTTGCTGTCGGAGTTGCATGTGGCGTGGTAGGAGTCGCGGTTCCTTGAGCGGTTGAGGTTGAGCCACATGAAGTTAGGACGAGCAAGAGACAAAATAGAGCGATGATGCGTGTTGCGAGACGTGTGTGTATGGAGGGATTATGATGTGTCATGATGTGTTCCTTTCATGGGAATGTTGGTCGGTAGGGGCAGCAATTGATTGCGCCCGAAGATGGGCTGGGAGGAGTTCACGTAGCCACGAGAGATGTTGTGGGGACGTTTGCTCCACGGCCCTCATCTTTGGGCACAATCAATTGCTGCCCCTACCGAGACCTTGTTATATGTGCCGAGTCTATAGCAAGTGTAGCGTCATAGCAGGGGATACACCATTCGTCAAAAGACGTATTGTTGTGTGTTGAGAGGATGCATGGAGGAATTATGCGAGTATGTTCAAGGCCCGTGCTTTCGCAACGGCATGTGTGCGACTACGAGCATCGAGTTTGATGTAGATATGTTCGATATGCTTTTTGACGGTGCCGACGGTAATTACTAGTTTAGTGGCAATCTCTTGATTGGACATTCCCTCTGCGACGAGTTGCAACACATGTTGTTCGCGTGTACTCAAGACGACCCGAAATTCTTGTGAACGGCTGGCAAGCAACCCTAACATATAATGACCGCATCCACTGTGATAGGAGGGTGGCATCGGCTCTGTCATGTCTAGCAATTGTTGCACAAAAAGATACGTATCATGCAACATGCCGTGCTGATAGGCAAAACACGCCTGATCGATGAGTAAGGCCGTGACGGTATAGGGATCACAAAAGGCACGCGCAAGAGCAATAGCCGCATCTCCATAACTTCTTGCATGGAGATAGCTGTCGTGAGTACGAGCAAGCTCGGTTCGCACTTCTAACACAAAGAAGTCAGTATAAGGGGATGTGGTGTTACATAGATGCTGTTCCGCGAGCAGACGCAAACACGTCGTATAGTCATTGTAGGCACTATCTTTCTCGCCACGATTACGCGCATGAAAGCCACGAATGAAGAGCGCAAGAGGTACATTCCTGGGATCGTCAACGTGTTTCGCTTGTAAAAGTTGTTCCGCGAAACGCTCGGAAAGGCCATAGGCACCTAAAAGGTCGGCGATGTGCGCGACCTGATAGAGTGGCTCCCACAGTGAAATGGGGTAGCCAAGCCCTCGCGCCACCTCTTCGCTCTCTTGCCATACCTGCAATGCTTGCTCGAATTTATCCTGTGTGCAGAGCAAGCCGGCCAAACGGCTCAGGAACTGTGCGAGATGCGGCTGATCGTGCAGGTGTCGGCTAGCCTGGATACCCAACAAAAGGACATGTTCCCCTTCTTCAACACGAACGAAACGCCCAACGAGATAGGCAAGGTCCGCTACGAGCGATACAACTCGTTGATAGTTTTCGTCATGCCATGCTTGGCGAAGTGCGGTACGCAAGTGTTCGCGCTTTTGCTCCAATTGTGGCACGTTAGCGTGATATGCTTCGAGCGAGGTTAGCGTGTTGTCCATATGGGTAGTTCTTTATGCGATCATTGTAGGACCGTTTCGTAGGGACGCGATAAATCTGGTCCCTACGACGCTCTGTCATATTAACGGTAAAACGATATCCGCATGTTTTACGCGAACGCACTCCGCAACGCGGCGGCGGCCTCGGCGATAGCGACTTTGGCCTGGTCCATGAGGTTTGCCATGGTGAAGAAGCCGTGTATCATGCCGTTATAGCGTGTCGCGGTCACGGAAACACCAGCCTCTTGCAGCTTGGCGGCATACATCTCACCCTCGTCACGCAATGGGTCGTACTCGGCGGTAATCACCAGTGCAGGTGGGAGGTTGTGAAAATCTTTAGCGCGAAGTGGTGCCATCAAGGGATTATGCGCGTCTGCCTCGCTCGTGGCGTAGTGGTTCCAGAACCAGACCATCAAATCGTAAGTGAGGAAATAGCCCTCACCATTCTCACGTATTGACGCCGTACCAGGGATAAAATAGTCGGTCGCGGGATACACCAGTAGTTGATACACAATTTTCGGACCGTCTTTGTCGCGTGCCATCTGCGAAACTACTGCCGCGAGATTGCCTCCCGCGCTATCGCCTCCAACGGCGACCCGTTGGGGATTGCCAGAAATCCTCGCGGCGTTCTGTGCGACCCATACCGTTGCAGCATAGGCATCCTCGGCAGCAGCAGGAAATTTGTGTTCGGGTGCGAGTCGATAGTCAACAGACACTACGATACATCGTGCTTGATTTGCCAATGTACGACATACACCATCATAGCCGTCGAGTGTGCCAATCGTCCAACCACCGCCGTGAAAGAAGACCAGAACGGGGAATGGAGCCGTACCTTCGGGAGTGTAGATACGTACTGGTATCTCTCCTGCTGGCCCTGGAATCGTGCGGTTCTCAACCGAACGTACCTCTTCTGGCGTACCACTAAACTGAGCCATCGCGTCATAGGACGCGCGAACATCTACAACCGATTGCGTGTGCATTGGTGGAACATTCATCGCTGTAAGCATATCAAGGAGTGCCTGCGCTTGTGGATCAACTGGCATGGGTATTGTCCTTTCTGTTACTACAATAACGCAGACGTTATTGGAACAACCGTTGTAGGGACCGATTTATCACGTCCTTGTCGGCAATCGAGACGCCAAGAGGACGTGATAAATCGGTCCCTACAGGCGACGTATTATCACAAGTATTTCCTCTACATCATTTCCATTAAGAATGTAATTCTGCCACATTACAAGCCACTGGGAATGGCTTTTGCGTCAACGATGGCGCGGCTCAGGGGGCGTCCAAGTTCACGTAGACGCTCGCATTTGGCGTCGCCGAGATGTTGCCAGGGAGCGAGGGCAAGCTGATCGGTCATTTGCTCCACCTGAGCGCGGTGTGTCTTGCCTTCGTCAGTAAGCATTCCTTCTGATGTGAGCAGACCACGTGCTTGTAAGCCCTGAGCAGCCGCTTCCCATTCCTCATCGGACCAACTGCGCGTCGTTTGTAATGCCTTGCGTGATACCTCACCCGTTCCAGTGTGCATCACGAGAGCTTCACAGGGACCAACTTCATCAGCCATAAGCGCGGCAACATGCCCACCGAAACGAAACTCGCGCAAGAGTGTGATGGCGTGCCACAAGACCATATGTGGCTCCGTAGGCCATTCGAGGGTTGCATGGGCGGCATATGTGATGCGTCCATGTTCTGTACAGCCAGTGCTTGCTTCGCGTGCAAGTTGGGCCGCCTCTGCCACTTCTGGACTGTTGATGCGCTCGCCTAGCACTCGGCGAAGGGCGGCATCAGCACCCGCGAAACGTGCGTCAAGAATTTGTGCTGGTGTGGCGCGTTGCCACGCGGCAGGAATCACGCTGCGTACTAATCCAGGATTGAAATTGTAGAATGCCGAAATAATCAGGTCAGCCGAGACCGCACCCATCGCGGCCCCACGTGAGGAAAAATATCCCATGCGTCCACCAATGCCATACGCTTTGTATCGTTCGCTCGCCTCTGGCACAAAATAAATCATCGCATGATACGGTTCGAGGGCGCGATACATTTTGCGTGCAACCGGTGCATCCATGTTGTTGTAGCTCCTTTGCTTGTTATGTGGCTTTGATACACTTGTAGTAGTTTAACCTTTATTTGATGGGGTGTCGTAGGGACCAGATTATGCTCTTTGATGAATTAATCTGGATACGTCCGTTGTAGGGACCGATTTATCACGTCCTTGTGGCCTCTCGACACCTGAACAAGGACGTGATAAATCGGTCCCTACAGATATCCGTACCAATTTGTTAAACAGCATTATCGCGTCCTCCGGCAATTCATTGCCTATACTACAACAGCACGATCTCAAGAGTGGGTCTCTCGCGCAATGAATTGCTGGAGGACGCCGTAAACGTGGTCCCTACGACCATCAAATGAGAATTGAGGTCTAATTCTATTACACTCCTGGCAGCATTCCATAATGTTCGAGTACATATGGAACATTTCATCAATCCTTTGGACGGAATCGATTGCCAACAGGGTGTAATGGAATTAGACCCCTACAGTTGTATCTCTAAAGATGATTGGATATTCATCTAAAGCTTGTTGTAAAAGCTTCAAGGTTTCTATTTGTTCTTGTTCGTCGCCTTCACGCCAAGACTGTAATAGACGAATTAATGCCTCTCTCTTCTTCATATCTTCTGAAAGGGCATTGTCTGTTGGACTATCCTGGCGTGACACCGTTGATGGTTTGTCGTTAATGCTACTCACGTATCCCTCCTGTCTTACACTAGGGTTAATATAACAGGTCTGCTATTATTATACTGTTTTGTGGCTTAGAATGATAGTTGTTTGCCAGTGGGGAGGAATGAACACGCGGTCTCGCTGCTTTTCTTGACGTATCGAAGGTAGCTTGTCTATAATCATACCATTACCTCTACATGAGACATATGCGTCTCGTGTTATTTCGGGGTAAGACCCCATTGAACGAGGAGGTTCACCGATGCCTAGTCCAGAAAGCTTGAAGATTCGTCCCTATTTACTGACTCTTAAAAACGCTCCACCGGCACCCTTGCCAGAACAGCGAGCGAACCTGGAACTGCTGGTTGAGAATTATGTTGGACATGCTATACCATTACCCGAAGGTACACAGGTTGAGCAGGTGGATGCCAATGGTGTACCGGCAGAATGGGTCAGCGCACCTAATGCCGACGCAGAGCGTGTGTTGCTGTATTTGCATGGTGGGGCCTATGCGTTAGGGTCGTTCAAGTCGCATCGTGATCTGGTCGCACGGCTCAGCGCGGCCTCTGGTATACGTGGTTTCTTGATTGACTATCGGCTCGCGCCCGAACATGTCTTTCCAGCCGCGATTGACGATGCGCTCACGGCCTATCAGTGGTTGCTTGCTCATGGGACAAAGCCAGAGCATATTGTGGTTGGCGGTGACTCTGCTGGTGGTGGTCTGACGCTGGCTCTGCTACAAACATTGCGTGAAAAAAATGTGCCACAACCTGCTGGTGCGGTCCTGTTTTCGCCGTGGACGGACCTTGTAGGCACGGTCGAAAGTCGTACAACACGCGAGGCAGCCGATCCGTGGATTTCGGGTCAGGCTATCTCATTTGTGTCGGGTATGTATGCAGGGACAGAGGATGTACACAACCCTTTGATTTCACCCATTTATGCTGACCTGCATGGTTTTCCGCCGTTGTTCATTCACGTAGGTAACGATGAAGTTCTGTTGGACGACTCGCTTCACATAGCGGAACACGCCAAAGCTGCTGATGTGCCTGTCGAACTCACTGTTTGGGAAGGGATGTGGCACGTCTTCCCAGCCTTTGCCCCTGTTTTGCCCGAAGGCCAGCAAGCCATCGAGCAGATGGGTACATTTATCCGCAAACACACAAAGCTTTCTTAGTGCGCTAAAAACAACGTGGGTGTGAGGATGCACGTGCATCCTCACACCCACGTTGTTTTTAGCGCACATTCATCTCTGAACCAATTATCCTACCCTGCGATAATTTCCACTAAGCATTTGTGTATTGGCGTTTATCTTTATATGTCAGAGTGTCATATTGTATCAAAATTTTATATATGCTCTGACACGTTTGGATACATCGTTTATCGTAGTGTGTCGTATGGAATTCGGAGAACTACATGCAACGTAGTAGCATCGTACACAAGCTTGTCCTTGCCCTGATCGCTATGATTGTAGTGGGTGTCGGCGTTTTTAGCGTCTCGATTATCGCACGCGCCAGACAAGACGCTCGCAATCCTATCAGTGGGCAGACTGTTCCCCTGGTGAGTAAGGCTCATCTCGTTGGAGTTGCCAGTGGACAACAGAAGCTTGACCTCTCAATTGGGTTACAGATGCGCAATCAGCCAGAACTAAACATCTTGCTGGCGAATCTCAACAACCCCCATTCGTCTCTGTATCATCACTATCTGACGCCGCAGCAATTCGCCGCCGAATTCGGCCCGACTGCCGCGCAACAGCAGCAGGTTGTAGATTACCTGCACAGTCAAGGCTTTACCGTTTCACGTGTCTCATCAAATGGCTTGCTCATCGACGCCAGTGCCGATGTCGCACAGGTCGAAGCCGCCTTCGCCGTCAAGATCAACAATTATCAAATTGGTGCGCGTACCTTCTATGCCAACGCGAGCGCACCAACCGTACCCAGTGCGGTCTCCTCACTTATCGTCTCTATTGGCGGCCTGGACAACAGCACGCACATGCGTCCTCTCTATCACCTTAAAGCTAAGGGTAGCAAGAAGGCCACAGTCAGCAAACGTGCCCTTGCTGGCCTCGGACCAACAGACCTGCTCGGTGCCTACAATGGTGCTGCGTTACAGCAAGCGGGTATCAAGGGTGCCAACCAGACCGTTGCAGTGTTTGAGTTGGATGGCTATCAGCAGAGCGATATCACACAATACCTGCAAACCTACAACCTCGGCAATCCCAGTATTAGCAATGTGCTTGTCGATGGTTTCAATGGCTCGGCTGGTGCTGGTGCTATCGAAGTCGAACTCGATATCGAGGTGGTAGCGGCAATGGCTCCTGCTGCCTCACAGATTGTGTACGAGGGACCAAACTCGACGCAAGGTGTCAATGATACCTATAACAAGATTGTGACCGACAACAAAGCCCAGATTACCACGATTAGCTGGGGCGAGTGCGAAACACAGTCCGGTGCCGCCGAACTGCAAACGCTAGATGGCATCTTCAAGCAGGGTGCCGCGCAAGGTATTTCGCTCTTCGCTGCCTCTGGTGACTCCGGTGCGTATGATTGCAACGACACCAATCTTGCCGTTGACTCTCCTGCTGGCGATCCCTATATCATTGGTGTCGGTGGTACAAACCTGCAAACCAGTGGTGGCGCGTATGGTAGTGAGTCGGTATGGAGCAATCCAACCGATACACAGCGTAGCCCACAAGGTGCTGGTGGTGGTGGTGGTATCAGTGGTACCTTCGCGCAACCAACATGGCAGGTAGGCCCTGGCGTCAAAAACCAGTATAGCAACGGCAACCGACAGGTGCCCGACGTTTCTGCTGATGCTGACCCTGCGACGGGCTATGCGGTGTATTGTACCGTTTCAGCATCCGGTTGTCCCTCGACTGGCAGCATCACCGTTGGTGGCACCAGTGCCGCCGCGCCTCTATGGGCAGGTAGTATGGCTCTGATTAACAATTACCTGCAATCGCAAAACAAACCTCTTGCAGGGTTTATTAGCCCAAAACTTTATGGTCTGGCGAACTCACAGCAGCAGTATGCACCATTCCACGATGTGACGAGTGGCACCAACTTGTATTATCCTGCAACCGCAGGCTATGATGAGGCCAGCGGTATCGGTTCACCCGATATCTACAACATCGCTCGCGACCTTGCAGGTGGGAATGTGCCTACACCATCACCTACGGCTGGCACAACTCCAAGTCCAACGGCGACCACCGCACCAACGGACACACCTACAGTGGTGCCAACAAATACTCCGACAACTGTACCGACAGACACGCCCGTTCCAACGGCACCACCATTCGCGGGGTCACTTGTGCAGAATGGCGGCTTCGAGAGTGGCGCGAGCACATGGCAGGAGTCCTCTGCTGGTGGCTATGAATTGATTGACGCGAAGCATCCGCACACTGGACAGTACGGAGCGTACCTCTGTGGCTACAGTTTTTGTAATGATGCGATCTCGCAAGATTTCAAGGTTCCCAGCAATGCGTCGAATGTCAGTATCAGCTATTGGTGGCAGGCGACAACCAAGAGTACGTCACACAGTTGCGTCGCTGACCTCACCGTCTCGGTGCTTGATAGCTATGGGCAGACGATTGGGCAGTTGCAGCATGTGTGTAACACCGATGCCTCATCGAATTGGAAGCAAGCGACAATTAATGTGAGCAGCCAACTCGCGCAGTACGCGGGCCAGACGGTGACATTGGTTTTCAATGGCCGCACTGGCTACTCGTCGCGCTCAACCTCTTTCTATGTCGATGATGTGGTTGTCTCCGCGAAATAGGGTAGATGATTGAAAAATGATTGACGGCGATAAATTTTCCCCGTCGGGGAAAATTTATCGCCGTCAATCATTTTTCAATCAATAGTGTTATTTCACAATAACAGTAAGGTTCATATCAGAATGAATGGTGCAGTAGAGGTGATAGGTGCCCGGCGTGTTGAACGGCCCAAATGATTGTGGAGTATTATCTAAGAATTGCACATCCTTGAAAACAGGTGCGCCAGGCTCTATCTTTGGATGGGGTATGCCATCGCTCCCCCATGTACCATTGTCGATGATATGGGCCTGTGTTGTATCGTCAACTAGCGTAAGCTTGCTACCTTTCGCAATTGTGATGGAGCTTACGCCAAACGTTGAGTCAGTCATGTGTACTGTGTTGGAACTGTCAGCATTTGTGCTATCGCTGACGATGCCACTACACGCCACAAATAAAAGAGTTGCTATGCCGACAAGGACAAGACTCAAAATGATTTTTTTCATGAATGGTGTGTTGCTTTCCTATTTTGTTCTGTAGGGACCGATTTATCACGTCCTTCCGGCGATTCAGAGGCCGAGAGGACGTGATAAATCGGTCCCTACAGATGACGTTGTTGTGTTTACACTTCTATCTCAGATTATAAATCTGTCTTGCTATTGTGTCTACCTGAACTTTTCCATCGGGTAATGTCCGTATTATGTTGTGGTATACTTCCATTCGCTTGCTCTATACTCTAGCATTGCTCCCTTTTCTGGTAGATGGGGTATTGTATGCCGTCTTTGTCATTTCGTAGGGACCAGATTTATCGCGTCCACGGCGCAATTCATTGCGCGAGGTGTAGCAAGAAAGCTTTCATATACAATAACATATGTGATAAATTGCCCAAATATATGCGATAAATCGCACACGGACGCGATAAATCTGGTCCCTACAACGTTTGCACCCCTTCACTGATGAGCAGAACGCCTAGTCCTATGAGCAATACGCCACTTCCAATGAGGATACCCTGATAGGTGCGACCTCGGAGCCAGTTGCGGCTATGGCTTACGACGAATGCTAGCAGGAGTTTGGAACCAACAAGGAGTCCATAAAATCCAATTAAGAAGAGAATTGCTCCACCTGTACCACTCTGTTGTGCTATGCGGATCAGTAATTGTGCGCCCACCGTGCCCCAGAAGAGATACGGGTGTGGGTTGAGCGCGTTTGTGGCGGCGGCTCGTAATAAGAGTGCAGAGGTACTGCCCTGTTCGTTGCTACTTGCTTGTAGCTCTTCTTGTTTCAGGTTGCGTTGTTTCCATACGCCGTGAATGGTTTCGATACCAAGATAGATAACAAAGAGACCTCCAATAATGCCAAACCACCCAAAAGCAGTATGTGGCAAATGGCTTATAAGTAATACTGTTAGCAGAACGATAGGGAGATCGCTGAGCAGTGGCGCGAGTGCGATTAAGTTGCCTGCACGCCAGCCACGTTTCAGCGTCTGCGTAATCACAAGTGCAAGCAAAGGTCCAGGGCTGATGCCAGCCGCGAAGCCATAAGAGACACCGAGTAAGAGTGCTGCGATCATGATGGTTATGCTGTTACTTCTCAAATATTGCTTGACTTTTCATACGAACCTTATTATACTCTAGTATAGACAATCACGATACGAAAGGCTTTTATGCAACCCACTCTCACCTGTGCGGTAGACTGCTAATCTACTACTCGGAAACCGCCAAATTTGTCATACGAGTAGTTACGAGGGCACGCTAACTATAGCTGTGTCTTCGTTGGTATCCCTTTCTTCTCAGCAGTCTTCCGCCTCCTCCACGAACACTCATTTCCTACCCTCATTGTGTCAGTAAGCAAGCAAGCATCAAGATGTTTGCGTTTGCATAGAAAGAAGCCTTTTGTGAGTAAGCATACGTTATTCTACGCTAGAACCATGTTGGATCTTGCCTTTTTTGGTCGGCTATCTGGTACATACAATGTGACCGTTGCCGACCTCCCTTCAACGCTATCGACGAAACAACTCCAGTTGAAGATAAAGAAGAGGTCCACCCTTGCGCACAACACGCAAAAAACACTTCCGTTTGGAAGAAGACGAGCAAGATTTTACGCGCTCAAAAAATTATGGACGTAAGCAACGTCGAGTCCGAGCCTCTGAAGATGAGGCATTCAAGTGTAAACAGTGTCGTCGGTTTATCGGGGCATTGCCCTCCGGCGGTCATCATCGCAACCATTGTCCCTTTTGCCTTTTCTCTCTACACGTCGATGATCGGCGCACAGGTGATAGGCAGAGCATTTGTAAGTCTCGTATGCAACCCATTGGCAGCTTTCAGCGTCGTAATGGCGAGTATGTCCTGGTGCATCAGTGTCTCGGTTGTGGTTTTGAACGCTTTAACCGTATCGCAGCAGACGACGATTTTGAACTTGTGCTTTCTTTACCCATCCTTCCACCTCGTGTAAATGGTGGGAAGCAGGTGCCAACGTGGGAAGAGGATGCGGAGGAACTGCAAGACGCTGATCTGGGAGTATGACAAGAATGATGCTGTTTGATGAAATAATGTGGATACATGGATGGTAAGGACCGATTCATCGCGTCCTTGTTGGCAATCGAGACGCTAGCAGGATGCGATGATGGAGATGAACGAAATAACATGGTAATAAGCTCCACGGACGCCCACAAGGGGCTACCCTACTATATGACGTTTTCGTGGGCATCGCCCACAAAGTATAGTAGGGTAGCCCCTTGTGGGCGTCCGTGGGATTCCCTATTAACGAGAAAAAGCGCGTGCGAGTGCATCCAACCAGTCACGCATGAACGCTTGTGAAACCTTCGCATCAGCCACCATATTGAAGCCATGAAAAGCACCAGGATAGACATGCAGTTCAGTAGGCACACCTGCTCTCATGAGCCGACGGGCATACTCCATATCCTCCTCTAAAAACAGATCAAGTGAGCCAACACTGATAAGAGTTGGGGGAAGACCCTCCAGACGGTCGGCGCGAGCCGCAGCAGCATACAACGAGACATCTGGACCGCCGGGTTCTTGTCCCAGGAGTGCTGTCCACCCAAAGCGGTTTGCGTCAGGTGTCCAGATATACTCGCCGGTATAGGGATGAGGCTCTGCTGAGGTTACTGTCCGATCATCGAGCATCGGGTAGATCAGGAGCTGGAAGGCGAGTGGTACTTCTCCACGATCACGAGTAAGCAGTGCTAGTCCAGCCGTCAAACCGCCTCCTGCGCTGGCCCCACCGATAGCAAGCCGAGTCGTATCTACACCTAGTTCCCCGGCATGAGCGTGTAGCCACTTTAAGGCTGCATAACAATCCTCGACTGGACCGGGATGTGGAGTCTCAGGTGCCAGGCGGTAGTCCACCGAGACCGCAACACACCCAACCGTTGAGACGATACGCTTCACCGCAAGGTCATCCTGGTCAGCAGAGCCAATGACATAACCGCCTCCATGAATCCAGAGTAATGCTGGAAGCGATGTTGAACGCGTGGTTGGTCGATACACGAGTACACGCACGTCAGATGCTCCATGAGAGCCGGGGACGAACTGCTCGTGTACGGAAATAGCAGAAAAATCAGGCAGGTCTGTTGACGGTTGGGTAGCCATCTCCTGCATAGAGGTTCGTATGAGTGCCAATGATTCTGGGGTGAACGTCAGCGCAGGAAATACGTCGAGCATCGGAACAAGTTCTGGATCAACAAGATGTCTGGTGGTCATCGTTTACTCCTTGTTTACAAAAAAGCATGAGCAAGACGCAATTGCATGCAATTTCGCCTCGCCCATATTCGCGACATTGTTTAGCGAAGATGCTCTTTCAAGAAATTAATGGCGAGAGGCCATGCCTCAGAAGCTGCTTGCTCGTTGCCATTACCATGTACAGGATTGATAAAGGCATGCCCTGCATCGTATACCTTCACGGTGATATCTTTGCCTGCATCTTTATATACCTGCTCAATTTTTTGTCTCTGTTCGGCGGAAACACTATCGTCCCGACTACCATAAATCGCGAGTACGGGGGCGTTGACCTTTGCGACCTCTTCTGGTGTAGGATCATAGCCAGCACCGTAGAAGGGGACAATTGCACCGAGGTCCGCATAGCGTGACGCAACTGTATAGGTCATGAAGCCGCCAATACAGAAGCCGATGAGACCAAGTCTTTTTGGATCGACGTTTGGCATGGCTTTGACGGTTTCAAGCGCACCGATAATCTCGTTTGCAGCCTTATCGACATTGCCTCGAATCATCATTATCATACGCATGGCGTCGTCTGGCTCGGTGGCGACTTTGCCATGATAGAGGTCTGGAACCGCGACGACAAACCCTTGTGCTGCCAGCTTTTGGGCGAGATCGAGAATATGTGGCTCGATGCCGTACCATTCCTGGATAAGAACCAAACCGGGGTGCGATGCATCATCATCGGGCTGTGCCACAAATGCATAAGCTCCATCACCATTGACGTGTAAATCAACCTTCGATGTACGTACAACTGACATCTTCTATACGCTCCTTACAAGAAACTCAACTATTTGTGCTGCAAAGGCAACACTGGCATTATATCTCACAACTTCGCAATGTCCTATATTCTGTTCCACTCGCTCGCAGACCACTAATTATTATCATACGTATTGTGTTGTGTGGTCTAGTAGGAACCGATTATGTACATTAACTTATTACTTTGGGAAGCCCACTGCTGACGTCCATAAGGGGCTACGTTATAGCGATAAACTTCTCTATATCGAACGGCACACTAAATAACTCCACATGCAAATCATTGTATGTCGTATCAAGAATAGCATACTCAGCCCATGGCGCATTACGCACCTCGTTTAGTGGAGAGACGCGATCCTAGTGATGCGCCGACACTACGGTATTTCAAGACAAGGTCATAAGGCTACAAGATTGCCATGAATGTCTGAGATGAGAGCGAGACGCATGAATTGCTCCTTCTTTTTGTGTGGAAAATCAATGGTGCCTCACTATTATACAGTAGGGTCGCCCTTGTGGGGTCCATGTGTGTATCACCATCCTTATTTGATGTCAATATGCATTATCACGGCTTTCTGGGCAATATGCGAGAAATCGTGATCATGCATCGTGTGAGATACAGGGTTTAGGCGCTAAATCGGCCCTCGGACGCCGTAAACGTTGTACCTACGACAATCCGTGAATAAAGTTGATGAATTCCTGTAGGGACCGCTTTAGCACGTCCTCGTCGGCGCTTGATTGCCAAGAAGGACGTGATAAATCGGTACCTACAGATATGGTATACTCTAGTATAGTATATATCTTATGACAGGCAGCGGCAAAAGGAGCTTACAACATGGCTGTGTCTCATGTCGTAGAGGACGAAAAGGCACTTATAGAGGCGATTCGGGAGTTGGCGCAGGAGCGCGTGGCACCTCGTGCGGCAGAGATTGACCGCACAGGCGAGTTCCCCTGGGATATGAAGGAACTTTTGGCACAACAAGATATCCTTGCGATGCCATTTCCAGTTGAATATGGTGGGATTGGTGCGAGCGAGTTGTCAATAGTGATGGCGATTGAAGAACTTTCGCGTTGCTGTGCGACGACAGCCTTACTACTAGCGGTACAGCAATTAGGATCAATGCCGATTCTGCTGGCTGGTACTGATGAGCAGAAGCGGAAATACTTTCCGAAGCTGGCAAGTGGCGAATGGTTGGCGGCCTATGGCTTGACCGAATCCGACTCTGGCTCGGATGCGGCGGCGATGCGGACGATGGCGGTACGCAAGGGTGACAAGTATATTCTCAATGGATCGAAACGCTTTATTACCAATGGCGGTCTGGCACAAGTAAATTCTGTGATGGCGATTACCGACCCTACAAAGGGAACGCGTGGTATCAGTGCCTTTATCGTTGAGCGCGATTACCCCGGCTTCTCCGTTGGGCGTATCGAAGATAAGATGGGTATCAAAGGCTCACAAACGGCTGAACTCATCTTCACTGATTGCGAAGTTCCGGTTGAGAACCTGCTGGGACGTGAAGGCGATGGCTTCAAAATCGCGATGGGAACGCTTGACCGCACGCGTCCTGGCATTGGGGCGCAAGCACTTGGTATTGCACAGGGTGCGCTTGACCTTGCCGTTGCCTATGCAAAGCAGCGTGTGCAGTTCGACAAGCCAATCGCTGAATTTCAGGGTATCCAATTTATGTTAGCTGACATGGCGACAAAGGTTGAGGCATCACGCCTGCTGATTTACAATGTTGCTGAGATGATAGATCGTGGCGAGAAGAATTTTGGTCAGTACTCGTCGATGGCGAAAATGTTTGCCTCCGATAGTGCGATGGAGGTCACAAACGACGCGATACAGGTACTTGGTGGATACGGGTATATGAAGGAGTATCCTGCCGAGCGTATGATGCGTGACGCCAAAATCACACAGATTTATGAAGGTACAAATCAGATACAGCGTCTGGTGATAGCGCGTGCCTTACTAACAGCGCAGTAAAGTGGAAACTCACGGAGAAACTTCATGTCATCGCTTTCCTTTGATCAGGTTGCTCATGCTTATGATGCGACTCGTGGCTATCCCGATGTTGTCACACGCCAGATAGCACAGGCTATTGAGCGTGTCAGCAATGCTACACCACAAACGCGATTTTTAGAGGTGGGGGTGGGAACTGGTCGTATTGCTTTTCCCCTTGCCTCGCTTGGTCATATCTATACAGGTGTTGATATTTCGGAAAAAATGGTTGAGCAGCTACAGGAGAAGTTGCGTGCCGCGCACTGGCAAGAACAACGTCAACCATGGGGTAGTGTGTCGGATGAGAATACGAAGCGCCCATCAGTAGTTCGACGCTACGCCCATCCTGAGCAAGCGGCGTCGCTGCGACTGGTGATGTCGGATATAACGAACCTCCCATTTCATAAGTCATCATTTGATATTGCGCTCGCGGTACACATCTTTCATCTTGTCGATGGATGGCAACGAGCGGTGCAAGAAGTCTTGCAAGCGTTGCGTCCAGGCGGCGCGTTACTCCACTGCTGGGACGAGCATGGAAAACTGGATGTGCAGGATATCTCAGGGGAATGGCAACGCATCGTGACATCGCTTGGGGGCAAGACACGTCGTCCGGGCGCATCCTCGGTGCATTTTGTGACTGAGTGGCTCACTGATCACGGCTTGCAGACACAGAAAATACAGGCCGTCAATTGGGAACGTCCTGTCACACCACGCGAGATTATCGAAAATATCACGCAACGTATCTGGTCGAACACGTGGAGCATTCCCGACTCGATTTTTGTACCCGCAACCCAACGTCTCATAACATGGGCTAACGAACGTTATAGCACCGATATGGATACACCGCGTATCCAGGAATGTCGTTTTGTGATTAGCAAAACCGTTGTGTAAAGGAATTTGAGGTGCATCATGACATGAAGCGTATACGCTTCATGTCATGATGCACCTCAAAATATATCTCTATGGATATAATTATTTTTATCGGGCTACAGGGTGCTGGGAAAAGCACCTTCTACCAGACTCATTTTGCCACAACACATGTCTATGTCAGCAAGGACGCATTGAACCGTAGCAAGACGATGAATAAAGCGACCAAACAACATATGCTGCTAGAAGAGGCTTTACGGGCGAATTGTTCGGTTGTGATTGACAATACGAATCCTACGAAAGAAGACCGAGAGCTACTTATCCAATTAGGACATCTTTATAATGCCACTGTGATAGGTTACTACTTTGATGCGTCCATAAGTGATTGTCTTACACGCAATCGAGAGCGTGTTGGAAAGGCGCGAGTGCCGGATAAAGTCATTTACATTACATCTAAGCGAATGGTGCTTCCTTCATTTGAAGAGGGCTTTGATGCGCTGTTTCGTGTGCATACGAAGCAAGATGGGGTATTTGAGGTTGTTGAATAGTGGTTAATAAAAAGGCACATGAGCGATGAAACGCCATCGGCGTTTCATCGCTCATGTGCCTTTTTATTACTTACTCTCCATTGCGCGAACGACGATTTCGGAGATGTCTTCGACCTTGATTTTCTCTTCGGCCTCGACACCCTTGATGCCGTCCTCGAACATGGTGATACAGAAGGGACATGCGGCGGCGAGTACTTCTGCGTTCGTTTCGAGGGCCTCGTTGACGCGGTTCTGGTTGATGCGCGTCCCGATTTTCTCTTCCATCCATGCACGACCACCACCACCACCGCAGCAGAAACTCTTGTTGCGGTTACGGCGCATCTCCGTGACGCCTTCACTATTGAGTACGGTCAAGACACGACGTGGCTCGTCGTACACATCGTTATAGCGACCGATGTAGCAGGGGTCGTGATAGGTCAGCTTGCGCTGGTCAAAGCTTTCGGGAAGCTGAATTTTCTGGTCACTCAAAAGCGAGTCGATATATTGCGTGTGATGTACCACTTCATAGTTGCCACCGAGTTGTGGATACTCGTTTTTGATTGTGTTGAAGCAGTGTGGACACGCGGTAAGCACAGTTCGCTTTTTCGTTGCAACGGCAGATGTCCACCACTAGAACCGTTTGCGGCAGAATGTCCATTGGCAGTATCAGCAGTATTAAAGCCATAGCCGTTGAGTGTCTCGATATTTTGTTGTGCTTGCATCTGCCACAAGTATTCGTTGCCGATACGTCGGGCAGGATCACCTGTGCAGGACTCTTCGGGACCGAGAATAGCAAAGTTGACGTTTGCGGCCTTGAGAACCTTTGCAACTGATGTCGCGACACTCTTGTTACGTTGGTCGAACGAACCCATACAACCGACCCAGTAAAGTACGTCGGCTTCGGGATTTTCGGCTAGCAAAGGAATATCCATGCCAGCAGCCCAGTTCGCACGTGTATCGTTGCTGATTTCCCAAGGATTGCCATTACGCTCGATATTGTTGAGGACAGAAACAGTTTCCTCTGGAAAGTCCGCCTCCTCCATCACAAGATGACGGCGCATATCAACAATCTTAGGAATGTGTTCGATGGCAACTGGACAAATCTCCATACACGCCATACAGGTTGTGCAAGCCCACAGCGCATCATTCGTGATAATGCCACCGACCATTGGCTCATGGTGTGCTTCGATCTCATCGGGTGTCTTGTCCGCCTTGACACCAGCAATGCCGAGTTTGCTATACAGCGACTTCTCGCCAAGAATAGCAGGACTCTCGACAAACAGGGCCTCTTTGACGCCGAGGATAATCTCTTTTGGAAAAAGTGGTTTACCTGTATTGCTGGCTGGACAGACAGTGTTACAGCGTCCACACTCGGTACAGGCATAGCCGTCGAGCAATTGTTTCCAGGTGAATTGCTCGGCCTTTGAGACGCCATAATCCTCGCGCTCCTCGATATTTTCCAATAGAGGCAAAGCACCTCTCGGCTTGTAGTTGCGGAAGAAGACGTTGAATGGGGTCGCCATCAGGTGCAGGTGTTTAGAGCGTGGCAAGTAAATCAGGAAGCCAAGCACCGTCGCAATATGGAGCCACCAGAAGAGGCGAAACCAGATAATGTCAGCTTGTGTGCCTTGCCCTGCGAAGAATGGACCAAAGAACGCGCCGATAGGGGACCACGCTGCTCCATTGCTCGCGGCATACTCGAAGCCTTCGACGAGTGCAAGTGTGATGACGACAAGCGCGATCAGACCGAGGATGATAAAGCCATCCCATGGACCATGCAAGCTGCTATTCAATTGTTTAGGACGAACAACGCCACGTCGAATAGCGAAAACGATGAGCGCGAATAGTACAAAGACGACAAAGAAGTCGAGTACTGACGCAAAGACACGGTTATCACCAAGTAGGGGCAACGAGCCATTAAAGGCACCAAGAATGAGGTTGAGTAGACCGAACTGAATGATGATAAAGCCCCAGAAGGTGAAAAAGTGTGCGATACCAGGAATGGGATCACGTAGCACGGCACTCTGACCCAACACGACCGTGAAAATTTCGCCAAAACGGTCGTCAATGCGGTCTGTGCGGTCCTCTCGACGTGCCTTTGCTAGCAGTGTGACTAGCATACCAGCCCGCACGCCAAAAAGAACCAATGCGCCCAGGAAGAGCAGCACAAAGAGTATCGTGCCAAATAATCCCCCGGTGGGTGAAATAACAGGGGGTGTCATAATTGTCTCCGTTCCAAATTACCATTGTTCGAGCGTAAGCTCAGTAACCCAGTCGAAATGATGGTCTCGTGTAACCAATGTAAGATCATATTGTAATGCTGTTGCAGCAATCCAAAGATCATTTTCTGGAAGCATCTGCCCTTTTATTAACTGTTGACGTTTGATACGTCCATAAATACTTGCTGTTGTACTATCAACAATCAAAATAGTTAGCGTCTGCTGTACCTTCTCTACATCAGAAAGCCCTTTTTCCACATCAATAGAACGTTCTGCTCCATAAAGAAGTTCACCTAATACGATGGCAGACGTGTAAAGCTGCGTTTCCTGAAGCATTCGTCTTGCAATATTTTTATCCTTACGTATGAGAAAGATGAGTATGTTTGTATCAAGCAGATAGCTACTCTTCGTCTGGCTCAATTCTTTCACAGTCCTCTATCGCCTTTTCCATAGCATCAATATCTTCGGGTGACATCGAAAATTTTAAAGCGAGCAAATCTTTGCCTGATGTACCTGGTGGTAGCTTTGACAGGGATGGATGTTCTTGATGTGATAGAGCCAATTCCTCAAGTATTTCTAAGGCTCTCTGTTGATCTTGGGGTGAGAGTTTTTCGGCAAGTGTGTAAATTTTTTCTAATACGTTAGACATATGTGCCTCCCTTTTTTGTTAGGAATGCTCTCGCCCTATTATACATCAGGTTTTGAAAGGAGGATATAGTTGTATATATCCTCTCGCAGACTATTATGATTTACGCCGTTTGACTTCCTCGGTGAGTTTAGGAAGGATTGTGATGGCATCGCCGACGACGCCGTAGTCGGCGACGGAGAAGATGGGAGCGTGTTCATCTTTATTGATAGCGACGATGTACTTAGAGCCTTTCATACCAGCGAGATGCTGAATGGCACCACTGATACCAGCCGCAATATACAATGTTGGCTTCACAGTCTTACCTGTCTGTCCAACCTGATAGCTGTAGGGTAGCCAGCCAGCATCAACAATAGCACGCGTGGCACCAGGGGCACCACCGAGAACTGTTGCGAGTTCTTCGACAAAGTGGAAGTTTTCGGCTTTACCGAGACCACGACCACCACTGACGATAACTGCCGCATCTTCAAGGGCTGGCCCATCGCTAGCGACATCGACGGTATCAATAATTCTGATGGTTTGCGATGTTGCGCTAACAGAGGCGTTAATCGTCTCGATTTCGGGTGTGCGACCTTCGTATTGCTCTAAGCCAAAGGCTTTTGGACGGGTGAGGACTATTCCTGTACCACCATGAGGGTGCGTTGCTGTGACAACGGTTTCGCCACCCCATGGCACGGTGACTTTGACGCCATCATCCGCATAAGAGAGATCAGTAGCATCAGTGATGAGACCCATGTTGTTGCGGATATTGAGACGTGCCGCGATATCACGCATGTCATAGGTTGTGGCAAGCAAGAGAATGGAGGGCTGATGTTGCTGAATGAGACTGCTCAGCGTCTCGACGGCAGGGAGTGTCAAGTAGGTATCATAGGCGGCGTCTGTATGAACATAGACTTTTTCCGCGCCATAGGTGCCAAGTGTAGGGGCAACCTCTGCGGCGGCGGCACCAAGCACAACGGCTTCGGCGCGTCCCAGTTTCGCGGCCTTGCCAAGTACCTCTAATGATGAGCGAACAGGTTTGCCGTTATCCAGTTCGATCAGTACCCAGGTTGTATTTGCCATATCTTTTCTCCTCGTGTGTACTAGAGCAACTGATAACGCTGTAAGAAGTCCGCGATGCTTTGCGCGGCATTGCCATCGTCCTTGACAATCTGGCCTGCGGCACGCGCTTCGGCTGAGCCAATAGTTAAGACGCGCTCACGTGCGCCAACTTCACCAACTTGTGCCGCATCAATGCCGAGGTCCTTGAGGGCAAGCTGTGAGAAAGGTTTTTTCTTCGCACCCATGATACCCTTCATGGTTGGGTAAATCGCTTCATAGGAACCACTGGCGATGGTCACGACGGCAGGAATGGGTGACTCAACTGTCTTATAGCCAGTTGGTGTAACACGCTTGATGACGGCTTTTGTCCCTTCGATCTTGATTTCACGTGCGAAGGTCAGTTGTGGCAAGCCAAGGAATTCGGCGATACCTGCGGGAACCATGCCTGTATAGCCATCAGTGCTTTCAGTGGAGCAGAAAACGAGTTCTGCACCTTCTTTTTTCAGCACGGCAGCCAGGACACGGGCGGTGCCGATAGCATCGGAGCCTGCAAGTGCGGGATCGGTCACAAGAATAGCGCGGTCAACACCCATCGCGAGGGCGCGGCGCATGGCTTCTTGGGCGGTTGCTGGTCCCATACTGATCGCGGTCAGTTCGCTGTTACCAACGGTGTCACGCAGCTTGATGGCTGCCGAAATAGTGCTTTCGTCGCCGGGGTCAAGCACGAGGGAGACACCGCTACGCACAAGGCGTTTGGTGTTCGGGTCAAGTTTGCTAACTGTTGTATTGGGGTCGGGTACTTGTTTTATGCAAACAAACATCTTCATCGAATTATGTGCCTCATCTTCTGCGTATATGTGGGACGTTGGGAAGTGAGAGAAACTCCATAGTTTCCTATACTATCTCTTATTGTACGTATCAGGGAAAGAGTGTGTCAATGTTGCTAGCTAACGTACAGGATGATAAAAGTCGATCTGCTACATGACAGGGGCAAGCCCTGTCACTACTATATACGTAGAAACGGCAAGAACGGCATATAGTAGTGACAGGGCTTGCCCCTGTCATGTTAACGAATCGTTTGCATCTGTTTCTCTCACGCGCTACCAGCGCACGTTCGACAACTAACTCCTGCCAAAATTCGTTGAGTAGTGGACATGCCGCGAGAGTACGAGCTAATTCTACATCACTATTACGATTATGACCAAAATCGTTGACCAGTGCGACGGTCCACTGAGGGTACGCACGCTCTATGAGGACGATGGGCATATCAGGTTCAACTCTCCCCTCGTGCAAGACGCGACAATACCAGCCTGTACGTCCTGTTTCCGCGACACGCTTCGTCAGTCCTGCCGTACACCAACGTTTTTCTATCTTCGTGCAGGGATAGCGCGGCCCTGTCACCTGAATACGTGCCTCGCCGAGTGCATAGATGTCTCCGATACACGCTGTTTCCTCAGAGAGTCCCGTAACGGTAAAGTTTTCGCCAAAACCGCCTGGACCAATCTCCTGTTGATCTAACTCTGCTTGCCAAATGGGATAATGTGAGGCGGCATATAACAATACCGCTTGGCTGAGTCTGCCATGATTCTTTTTGTCTGCTTGCTCATTGCCTTCGAGATGGGTAGTGTAGAGCCAACGTGATTGTGTATTGGGTGTGCGCACAAACGATGTGTCATAGGGACGCTGTAAGACGTTTGTTGCGCCTGCTATCCCATAGTGATGCGGGGTGCCAACTTGTATTGATTGTAGTGTGCCAAGAGTGAGTGTCATGTGCGTATTTGCCTCCTAATTGGACTATAACGATATCTATAGTATCATACAGAAGATATTATTTTAGACTATTCTTAAGTTGTAAAACTGTGTGATAAAATTATTTTATGCAATTCACACCGTATCCAGATATAAATAGCTTCTTTACTACTCTGCTTCTTCAACTAAAAGCTATTCTTGGAGATAGGCTTGTTGGGGTCTATCTCTTTGGCTCACTCGTTTGGGGAGATTTTGAGTATGGGAGCAGTGATATTGATCTTTTGGTAGTCACCTCATCGGCTATTACGAACAATGAGTTTGGCAAACTAGATCATATGCATAGAGAATTAGCAAAAACTTATACTCATGCAAAAGAGGGCATGATTGAAATTATATACATGTCGGAGGATGCTTTACAAACGTTCAAAACAAAAAGAAGTCAGATTGCCATTATTCACCCAGGAGAACCATTCCACATTAAAGATGCAGGAAAAGATTGGCTCATGAATTGGTATAGTGTTCAGGAAAAAGCCCATACACTTTTGGGGCCACCGCCAAAAACACTTATTGCAAATATAACGAGAGAAGAGTTTATTCAAGCCGTTCGAGAGTATGCTCAGGCTTTTAGAAGTCGGATAAACGGCTTACATGGTCGTCCAGGTCAAGCATATGCGATTTTAACGATATGCAGAGCCTACTATACGTCTAAAAATGGTGAGCAAACGTCTAAAAAAAGAGCAGCTCATTGGACTGCAAAAGAATTTCCTCAATGGTCAACTCTCATAGAAAATGCCTTGAAGTGGCGAGAGAATTGGCGTAGCAATCAAGTCGATGCAGAAGAAACGCTGCCTGAAATAAAGCAATTTGTCCATTTCATACTAGACCAAATCAATAGTTAGAATGTTGTTTGCAGTAGTTAATAGAGCCTGATGCTCCTTCTGCTATTCAGTAAGAGATGTTGAGAGATGATGTGGCTAAAAAGGAAGGCAAATGGTACATGGATGTGAAACAGCTAACAGAGGAAGTGGAATAGGTCTCACAGATATATGCTGAAAAATTCAATATTGAACGAGATGCTACGTGGTTTATCCTAACATTGCAGGAAGAAGTTGGTGAGCTTACTCAATCTTATCTTATGCTTTCAGGGAAAGCGCGTACAAAAGGAAAATCTCCTGAAGAAATCCGAGCCGAGTTCAACAAGGAAGTGGCGGACGTTCTTTGCCAGACGCTTCTATTAGCCAAGTTTTATGATATAGATGTAGAAAAGGAAATTGAGGAGAAATGGTTGCCGTGGAACAACGTATGAGATATATACATGCTAGTACCCGAACTCATATTAAATAGCATTTTAGCAAAAAGCACAACTGTAGGGGTCTAATTCTATTACACCCTGTTGGCAACACACAATGTTTAAGGATGTTGAAATGTTTGTCCACATTCTCCCACATTTGTAGATGCCAGCAGGGTGTAATGAATTAGACCCCTACAGTTGTGCTTTTCTACACACGGACACGGGTCACGTAGTGACGGGTGGCGCAACTTGCCATAATCACGAGGAAGAAGGCGAGTGCGAGCAGCCAGGGGCCGAGCGATTGTGTTGGTGCGCTGACTATTGCATTTGGGTCACTACCTGTTCCAGGCACACCGGGGATACCTTGAACTTGTGTTGAGATGAGTTGAATAGCAGGGCTACCATTGACGACGCCGATAGCGAAGACGCTGGTCACTGTCCATGGCTTCACATCGGCGTTGAGCGAAAGAGCTTGGCTTGCTGGAATGGCGGCGTTAAACGTGTAGGCACCAGAAGCGAGATTCACATAGTTGCTGGCGGTTTGATAGGTTAGGCCACTGGCGATAGTGCTAGTGCCATTCGATATATTCACGTCCGTCGCATTGGGGGAAAGATGATAGATACGTACTTTCGCGTCTTTTGTGGAAGCGACAGTATTGTTATCCGTGAAGACGGAAAGCGAGAAGCCTGATGCCTTTGTGCCAAGTGCGGCAACGGTATATGGTGTGCCCGGACTCACTGTGATGGTTTGTGTAATAACCGCAGCATTAACGCCTGTGCCAATGAGACCGATTTGAATCCTATGTCCACCTGCTGGTAGTGGCACGTAAGGGGTGACAACACCAAACTGAAAACTGCTTAATATTTTATTGCCATCTAAGAACACATCGACGATCCCAACGTCAGGCGATGCATGAATGACACGAATATAGGCCATATCTTCAGCATGAACTGGTGCAACATTTCCACTGAACAGCGCAAGCAAGGCAAATATACTCCCCATAAGGAAAAGACAGCTAAACTTTTTTATATGCCGATGCATCGTCGATCTCCTCTTTCTCTCGTATTCTTTCTGTAGTGGACTACGTAACAAGAATTTTATTGGATTACTATCTATAAAGAACTCTCTCACGCCTTGACAATACATGATCTAAAATCCCTGAAAAAGCGTAGTATCTGGTGAATGGCAATGAGTGCCAGTAGATATGTTGAGTCCCCCCACAACACATGTTTCGAGGTGTTCCGTGCAAGATGTACAATCCTTCCACATTGAAGGAAGCGTCATACAGAATCGTTTTATGGTGGAGCGGTTGCTTGGTCAAGGAGGCTTTAGTGCTGTCTATCTTGTGCGAGATGAGCAGGACAGTGGTAAGCACTATGCGCTAAAAGAGCTTACCGACTCTGATAGACAGGAAAAGAATAAGTTCGCCTTTGAGTGCAAGGTGCTCAAACGCCTCGATCATCCAGCCTTGCCACATGTGCATCAGGTCACTGAAAATGATGAGCGAACGTATATGCTTATGGATTATATTGAAGGACCAAACTTAGAGGTATTGCGTCGTCAGCAACCGGATAAGCGTTTTCCCCTCACTCAAGTGCTCTTTTTGCTTACTCCTATCGTGGATGCACTGGATTATTTGCATAGTCAGAATCCGCCAATTATTCATCGTGATATCAAGCCTGCGAATATTATTGTGCCAACCGTGGGCGAACAATCTATGCTCGTAGATTTTGGTATCGCGAAGGAATATACGTCGGATTCCACGACAACAGCGGTACGTCATTGTTCGCCTGGCTATGGTGCGCCAGAACAGTATACTGTTGGTACTGATCTACGTACTGATGTCTATGGTTTGGCAGCAACAATATACACACTGCTCACAGGAGTTACGCCCGTTGACTCGTTACAACGCGCAACAAGAATTGCTGGTAAAAGCGGTGATCCGCTCGTCCCTATTCAGGAGTATGTGCCATCGTTGCCAAACTATGTCGCGGAAGCTATTCATCGTGCCATGTCAATCAATGGTGATGCGCGTTTTGCAACTGTAAAAGCATTCTGGCAAGCCTTGCAACCATCCACTTTGATGCGTGGCATTTCTTCGTTACAAGTTCTTGTGCCTGGATTGAAAGAACAGGGCGGAGAACGTTCTACCGGACCTATTATGGTACCACTACGTAAAGCTTTTCGCACGAGTAGGACAGAAATTGCGCTCCTCGCGTTTTTAGCAATAGCGGTTGTTGTGGGTATTCTGCTTGGAGTTGGTTATTATAAAGCAGGTTCACAAAGCGGTACAGGGATCCAACAACGTGCTACTACTATAAATAACCCTGTTGCTACACCCACTCTTGACCCCTCGTATCCAAATGTGACTGGACCATATAGCGGTACCGCTCATGATATCGCGACAAATGAAACAACGCAGATGACACTCACGGGCATCTCACAACAGAATAGCAATGTTACAGGCTACTTTATCGGCTTGCACAATGAAGGGGCGTTTACAGGCGTACTTGATACATCGAAGCACTTCCTGTTCACTATCAAACGTGCTGGACAACTACCGCTCTTCTTTGATGGCGTGGTACGGCAAGATGGCAACATTGTTGGCAATTATTGTACACAAGACAATGCTGGACAATGTACTGGTGACTATGGTGTATGGAGCATCAAAGGGGCGTAAAATCTGTAATAAACCTGTAGGGGTCTAATTCATTACACCCCCGTTCGGCCTATGATGCCGAACGGGGTGTAATGAATTAGACCCCTACAGGCGTTTTGCGTTATAATAAGCATTGTGATGAAAGGGGAATAGAGATAGGAAGAAAGAACTATACGTGAACGGGCAAGACGACTTTGCGTTTGAACCAACAGATAGAGACGAAGAAAATGAACTTGATGTTGAAATCGTCGATTTAGCGGATGCAGATACATTTGAACAAAACATCATTGCTTCGTCCGTGAGACATATACGACGTACATCACGTTTTACACCGCGACAACGCCATATACAATTGCTGGTCACGGTGAGCGTTGTCGTCTTGCTTGTGTTTGTGCTTTTAAGTAGTTATACACCTGCACGTAATCGTCTCGCTCAAACATTTATTCCTCCAGCACCCTCAAGTGTGAAGGTGGGGCCAGGAGTTGCACTGCTTTATTTCGAGGCAAATCCGACATGGGTTCAGCTTTTTATTGATGGTAAGCAAGTAACATACTTGCCTGATTTTACTAACATGAACCAGGCACCACTTCGACTCATGGGTGGCCGACATGAGCTACGTTGGGTTGCACCTCCATTTGCGCCCCAACAATGTACGGTATCGGTACCGTTTAATACCGCTACTGATACCTGCCACTTCGACCAAATTACTCGATATCCGAAGGGTATTGATATGTGGCTCTTTCGCTTCCCTGTCTCATTAGCCCAACTGCCTCACTCCACATTTTCAGAACTTGCGATAAAAGTACAAGCGGAACTCGATATTCATGCACCGACAGAGACTGTGCTACCAGGGGAATTGTATGCTGTAAGTACTATGGGTGAGTCGATACAACGTGCCACAAAACCGTTGAAAGCAACATTGCGCTATCAGCTTGATGTTGAGAATACGTTAAATGGTGTATGTAGTACGCTTTCTGAGCAGAGTACACCATGTACGTTTAATGGTCAAGAATGTTATCTATTCTGTACCGCCACCACAATTTCGCGCGACACCCGTACACAGACTGCGGCATGGGACGTGCTTGCGGTGGTACAAGCATCATGGGAATACCGCACACAAGATGGAACAGTGCTGGCACAGAATCAACCAGAACTTCTCGGCACAACCGTTGTCTATGACCACTTGCTCCCTCTGCATATTACATGGGATGGTACAAATTGGCATGTCGCATTACGTGCATCACAAACAAGCTTGTATGGATCGCAGTTGAATGTGGCCTGTAACACGGCTTTAAATACGGTCAAGACGGTGCTTAAGACTACAACATCTCAGCAGACGGGTAGTGACTGGCAATATGTTTCTGGTGCAAATCCTGCCGAAGGATGCTTGAGTATTGCAACGTTCAATACTGGGCTAAGAGCATCCGCACCACCCGTTGCCTACTTCCTGCATCGCTTTGGTGTTTTCCTCGCTGCTAACACTGTCGCATATCAGTATTGGCCTACTCTGCCTGTCGCTGATGCTCATGAGCAACAACTGGCGGAGCACCTTGCCTCTTCACTCTATGATGCCTAATCTGGATTAGCTCTGTTGTCTTCTAATGAGCATCGCAACAAACACGGCAAAGAAGCCCGCGATGCAAAGGGGAAGACCTATTTGCGCACTTCTGGTAGCAGACCATGCGAGAATGCCAATAATTTCTAGCACAAGCCCACCAACGAAAAGAGCCGTGATGCCAAGATGCGATTGCTCAAACGTTGTGCGCAGTTCTCTACGTTCGTATACAGGAGCGGAACGTGTTGTTTGCGCCTCGCTTGCTTCTTGAGCAGAGGAGGATTGTGAAGAAGATGATGTAGTATGAGGGGCATAGGTTTCGATTGCCAACTGCACTTCTCGATTGAGCAACTCTATCTTCTCGCGCGAGGAGCGAATATAGACGTTACGTGGACCATCGCTGACCAGAAGTTCGCGGAAGAGGGGGTCAAACGACCTTTGGTGAAATGTGAGGGTCGTAATTGCAGATAGAGCAATTGCTTCGAGAAAGAGTCGTTCGCGTGGAAATTTTGTATACTGAAAGCCGAGTAAGCGTTGGTTGGTGACTACAATTTCGCATGTGGTTGCACGACGTTCGCTTTCGCCAGTTGGGAGACTATCCCAAATACCTGGAATGGTTGCGAGTGGCTCTTCGTCTAGTTGCAGATGGTCGCGTAGACCCTTTATGCTTGTCAGTATTTTTTCCGCCTTTGGCAATGATGTAGTATACCTTTCTTTTGTGCTATCGTGATTATACCATGCAATCACAGTCCTGCTTGTCGCATCGTATACGGAATCCTACAATAAAACGTGATACTGATAGATATACGTATCTTATTGCATTATTGCCGACTTTTATAAAAGGGGAACTGCATGCCTCATTTACTTGCAGCACGCGCCCAGATGGGTACGTCACTTGCATTTCACATCATCTTTTCCGTGCTGGGCGTTGGCTTACCGCTTCTGCTGTGCATTGCGGAAGGTATTGCTATCAGAAAGAAAGACCCGGTGTGGATGACTCTGGCCCGACGCTGGGCAACGTCTGCCGCGATTATCTTCGCTATCGGTGCGGTCTCCGGTACAATTGTTGAGTTTGAACTTGGTTTGCTCTGGCCTACATACATCAACTATACGGGCTCCATTATTGGACCTTTGTTTGCTTTTGAGGGCTTTGCCTTTTTTCTGGAAGCAATCTTCTTTGCGATTTATCTTTATGGTTGGGACCGTTTGAAACCGTTTCAACACTGGTTATGTTCATTGCCCATTGTGATTGGTGGGGCAGCTTCAACATGGTTTATTGTCACCACGAACTCGTGGATGAACACGCCTACGGGCTTCATCTTCACAAATGGAAAATTGACGGGTATTGATACCGTGAGTGCAATCTTCAATCCAAGTACACCATACGAGACAGTGCATATGCTGCTGGCTTGCTATGTTGCCTGTGGTTTCGGTGTTGCCGCACTCTATGCCTTCTCGATGTTGCGTGGGAAGCGTGATACCTATCGTCGCTATGGTCTGTTGCTGGGCTTAGCAATGGCCTTGATTGCAACACCACTACAAATTGTCAGTGGCGACTTTAACGCACGCTATCTCTCCTCAAAGCAACCCGCGAAGCTTGCCGCGATGGAGGGCGTGTTCCAAACGGGGACAAATGTTCCGCTTCACATCGGTGGTTTTCCGATTTACAATACTCAGACTGGAAAGGGAACATACTACTACTCAATTGATATCCCTGATGGGCTGAGCTTAATGGTAGGGTATAATCCGAACACAAAAATTTTGGGCTTAAACGAGTTCGCGCCGCAAGATCGACCCAATCCCTTGCCCGTTCACCTGTCTTTTGACGGCATGGTTGGTAGCGGTTTCTTTATCCTGGGTATCGCTGGACTCTTCTGGCTACTGTACTTCTTGCGTAAGCGTCGTATTCCAGAATATCGTTTGATGCTGCTTGGCGTTGTACTTGCGGGTCCTTTGGCCTTTCTTTCGGTAGAGCTTGGATGGATGGTCACGGAGGAGGGACGCCAGCCGTGGGTGATTTATGGGTTATTGCGTACCAGTCAGGCTGTGACGACGGCTCCATTTCTCAATATTAGTTTTCTGATTTTCTCAGCTATCTATATTGTGCTTGCCACTACAATGATTGTCCTGCTTTACCGTCAGGGACAGAAGCCACTGCCGAAGATGGAATGGCAAGCGGTTGCGAGTGGTCATGATGAGAGTGCTGATGTAACGGACCAGCAAGAGGAAAAGGTCGGCGTCTAAGCATCACAGGAAGGTGTGGAAGTTATGGCATTACCATCTCTCCCCTATATCGTCATTAGTGTCTTATGGTTTGCTTTGATTGCCTACGCAGTTTTTGGGGGAGCCGACTTTGGGGCAGGCATCTGGGAAATATTCGTGTCTGGTCCAACCGCGAAGGAGCAACATGCGTTGATTGATGACGCGCTGGGACCAGTTTGGGAAGTCAATCACGTATGGTTGGTGTTTCTCGTGGTTGGTCTCTTTTCGGGCTTTCCAAACGCGTTCGCAACCCTCGTTGCGGTGCTTTTCTTCCCATTGACACTCGCGTTGATAGGAACGGTTCTGCGTGGCTCCGCGTTCATCTTTCGCACGCATGGACTACGAAGGACAGAGAGCATCTGGAACCGTGTGTTTAGCTTTTCAAGCGTCATTACGCCCTTCTTTCTAGGTGCGGGGGCGGCGGCGGTCGCAAGTGGAAAAATACAGACTCTCGGTCCTAAGACGCAAGCGGACCTTGGCGGTCTATGGTTTACACCATTTACCGTAACGATAGGTGTACTCTCGCTAGCATTATGTGCAACGGTTGCGGCAATCTTTTTGACGGTTGAGGCAACGAATCAGAAGAAAACTGATCTCGTTGAGATGTTTCGCAGACGCGGCTTGATTGCTGGCGCGGTTACTGCTGTACTAGGAGCAGTGGGTCTGTTAGAGGCAGTATCCGCTGCTCCCACGCTGTGGCAGGGTATGCTCAATCATGCGCTTCCTCTGGTGATTGCTACAATGATTATCGGAGCAGGGGCGGCGGCGGCACTCTACTTTGCCTATTATCGTATCGCGCGTGTACTGATCATCGCGGAGGCAGCGTTCATGCTCGGCTCGTGGGGCGTGTCGCAGATACCATATATCATTCCACCAAAACTCACTGTTGATGCGGCGGCAAGTACATCGAGTACGCAGCTTTTGTTGCTTATCGGCATTATCATTGGCATGGCAATTATCCTGCCCTCTATTCTGCTCTTGTTCTACATTTTTAAGTATAAGGGTGGTATGGGCTTGTTGGCGAGAGGTCCTGCTGCTAAAGAGGCTGTATTGCCGCGTGTGATGAGTAGACACGGATAGGTATGAAAGGGATTTGCCTGTTTCACAGCAAAGCGTAGCTACAAAGAAAGGCTCATAGAGGTGCAGCGCACTTCTATGAGCCTTTCTTTGTAGCTACGCGAGTTATTGTGTTGTGAGCGGAAGTGCTACAGAGTCGGGAATGACGAGCACATCCGCGCCATAACGGACGACTTGTGTAGATGAAAATGTTGGATAATGCCCACTGAGTTTGTTACGTAATCCACCGGTCAGTTCAAACGCGATAACACGCAAATGTGCAGGAACGCTTGTATCAAGTACGATGTTGCCTACTGAACCAACAACGGTACCACCTTCACTCAATACCTTATACGTAAGCAAAGCGCGTCCTAGTGGGAGTGTTGCGAGGAGAGCATCAGCCTTTTCCTCAATCAAATTGTTTTCCTCGTCGGCAAATGTTATGGCGTCGGTACCGATAGCATTGAGGGACGTTGATCTGAGCGCACGATGACCAAAAACACCTGTCTTTACATACAGTGCGTATATCTCATTGGTTCGTGGCTCGAAATAAAAATCTTCTAGTGTGCCAACTTTTTTGCCGGAGTCGATAGTGACAATTGGGATGTTGTGCAAATCCGACCAACGCTTGCCCGTTTCATTGTTTTGCATGTCTGGCTCCTTTGCTCTACTTTCAGTGTGTACGACAGCCGAAAAGCCCGTCTGTCGTGTACAAACAGTATACACGACAGACGGGCCTTATATCCTTACTGGATACTCTTATTTAGCGGGAAGGGCGCAGCAACTTGTGGAACAAGCCGAAGAGCAAGAATGTCGGAGGCCACTGACCTACGAAGATGCTCCAATCGCGTTTGTTGAAAGCAAACAAGGTGGCTGAGATCACGATTGAGCCGAGGGCTGCCCAGTACCATACTTCTTCAGGAACCTGGTCGGTAACACGGAAGTACTGATTCTGTGCATCTTGTGCGTTGCTTGTAATTGCATCTGATGTCTTTGCCATAATGTGTATTGTCCTTTCAAATCTCTATAAGCTCATAGTAGTTATGAGGGATATCTTACAGTATACTTGTTGCTATAAACACGCCTGATTGAAGTAGAGCGCCAATGTTTCCCTCGCACATTTTGCTCATTTCAAAGCCTTTGTATGTAGCTTCTGGATAGTACACGGATGAACGCGAAATTTAGTTACAATGTGTAACCTTGAATCTTTGGGATGTTGTCGTATACATAGTTTTGTTCTCTATAATAGAGAAGAGGGAGGTTCTTATGAAAGAAACACATGTAACATCAGTAACATCTTCGCATGTTCCATTTCCAGCATGGAATACTATTATAAAGACGAGTCGCCCGTTTACGCTGACAGCCGCAATGACGCCAGTGTTTGTTGGCACGGCCCTTGCCGCTTATAATGGCACATTTCATCTTATCGCGTTTTTGGTGACGCTTTTCTCATGTCTGTTTCTACAGATAGGCACAAATTACTTTAACGAATACTTTGACTACCGCTATGGCCTCGATTCTGCTGAGTCATTGGGAGCAATGACGGTGATCTTTCGGAACGAAATGAGTGCTAGACAGGTGCTGAGTGGAGGAATTTTCTGTTTTGTACTTGCAGCCTTGCTTGGTCTTATACTGGTTTATCTTGTTGGACCTGTGATTTTCTTGTTCGGGCTGGGGGCTATGGCTATCGCGTACTTCTATAGTGCGGAACCTTTTAAGTTTGCCAGTCGTGGACTGGGGGATGTGATGGTCTATATCGCGATGGGTTTTCTCATGACGTGGGGATCATACTATGTACAAATTCCTTCCTGGTCGTGGGGAGCCTTTGCCGCCAGCGTCCCAGTTGGCTTTATTGTTGTTGCCATCTTGAACATGAATAACACACGCGATTATCAGGAGGATATAGCGGTGAATAAGCGCACGCTTCCTGTCCGTTTCGGACAGAAGTTTGGGCAACGTTTTCACGCATTTCTCCTCATCGGCAGTTATGTTGCGGTCACGATTTTTGCGGTGACGCATGTGCTTCCCCTGCTTAGTCTGCTGGTCTGGCTTACATTCCCACTGGCATTTACGAATGTACGCTCCGTGTTGGAAGCCACAGACCGTAAGGCATTTGTAACAGGCATTAAGCAGACGGCGCAACTGCATCTTGTGTTTGGTGTTGTGTTCTCGCTCGCAATTGTGCTCGCAATTTTTGTCAAGCTGCCTTTTTGAGATGCTGTAAAGATGCGTATTGCCTCCTATTCAACAAATTGCGGTATAATGAAGGTCATTATTCTATACAGCAAATTCGCAAGGAGGCAGCATGAAGGCTATTCAGATCAGTGGACCCGATCAGGTCGCGATGATTGATGTGGCAATACCGTCACCGAGACAAAATGAGGTGCTTGTGTACTCACATGCGGTAAGCCTTGATGCGAGTGATGCTGATCTGTATCGCGGCACACGGCCAGAAGGTTTTTCTCACTATCCTATCATTCCGGGTCATGCATGGGCTGGGGAGGTGGTGGCTCTGGGGGAACTTGTCGAAGGTCTCACGGTAGGGGATAAGGTTGTGGGCGAAAGTCTGCTCTATTGTGGCAAGTGTCGCAACTGTAGCCGCAATGAAACAGATCTGTGTGAGAAAGGCTACAACGAACTTGGCTTTACACGTCCCGGTGGTTTAGCCGAATATGTTGTTGTACCAGCGCAGCTTGTACATGTTCTCCCAAGCACAGCCCACTTTGACGAAGCCACATTATTAGCTTCCTGTGCGCTTGTCGCACATGCTTTTCTGCACGCTCGGCTGTTACCTGGGGATAGTGTGGCTATTGTTGGTGATGATACCGTGAGTCTGCTTGCGGTACAGCTAGCGCATTTATGTAGTCCGGCCTCGATTGCGCTGATCGGTTTTCGTGAAGATCGGCTGGCATTAGGACGTACCTTTGGTGCAACTCATACGATTAATGCTAGCCGAGACGACGCACACGTACTTGTACGCTCACTCTCACGAGGCCGAGGAGCTGACCTCACCTTTGAAGGTACAGCCCATGCACAGGCAGCTATCGAGGCGATGCTGCTTGCACGGCGTGGTGGTACCGTGTTGCTCACTGGCACAATTGGCACAAATGCACTTTTGAGTGTCGAAAGCGATATCTTTGTGCGTAACCAATTGCACGTCCTCGGCATGTTTGGCGCGAACGCAGCATCATGGAACTACGTTTTGCATCTTTACCGCGTAGGACTCCTTAACCTCGCACCGCTTATTTCAACCCACTTTCCTTTTGACGAATACCAGGACGCGCTTGATACGCTCACGAGCCGACAAGGGCAATTGTTGCGCCTTGTGGTGGATGTTGTGTAGAAGCTATTTTGTAGAGATTTGTTCTTGCATCATTTTTCTAAGTACGCTACACTAGGAAGCATATGGAGTCTGGATATGCGGAAGGCTATCTTTGACTGGTTCAATCCCGATGACTTCTTACTGGTAGAGACACTTGAATTTCTTTGTCGCTATAATTTCCAGCATGTGACAAGCGATATTATTGGCTTTACGTATGAAGAGTACATAGAACGCACCGCACGTAATAGGAAAGGGCATTTCCTGACACGGCAAGATGTGGTGGAGTATATGCTTGATTTGTTGGACTATGGTGGTCCCCAGGTGATTGGAAGACGAATCCTTGATCCGGCATGTGGTAGTGGAAGCTTTCTCGTCCATGCAGCACGAAGATATCGACAAGCATTGCTCACCTATTTCTATAACACCTATGGATTGGCTACAGAGCAGGACATTGAACGGCGTCCCGATCTTCGTCAGCAGTTAGCACGGCAGTATTTGAATGATCTCTCGTCTCTTTTTTATGGGACCGAACTCAATCCTTTTGCGTGCTATCTTGCCGAAATGAATTTGCTGATTCAGGGTTTAGATGACCTTGTCGTACTTCAACACGCTGGCGATAGTCAACCTGTTGAACGTTTCCAAATCTATAATACTGACAGCCTCGACCTCCCACGCGAGGTCCTTGATAGTACAGATATAGCAGGAACTGTAGGAAATATTTTTGTTCCAGACCGTTTGAGTGATCGACTGACAGATGAAGCTTATCCTATGAAGGCAAAGTTAGACGAGTATGCTGATGGCTTTTTTATATCATCTCTAATCCACCCTATGTGAATAGTCGGCAAGAACTGATGGATGTAGCTCGTTTCAAAAATGCTGAGTTTTACCGCTCCGTTCTTTCCGGTGACACGAACCTCTATTTGCTGTTCTTACGATTGGGCATGTATTACTTAGCCGATTATGGGCAGATGGTGTATATCATCCCTTTAACTGTTTTCGGTGATAAAAGTGCCAGTGCCGCCCGTAAACTTCTAAAAACACCACCATTTCGCCCTGATCTTGCAACAAGGTTTTATCGTGGAGATGTACTGTTCCCAGGGGTAGACCAAGCCGTAGGCATTATCCGTGTCAGACATTCGCAGCCTTCCACCACTCTACGTATTAGTGGTGGTGATACGCTACAGGATGCAAAAGACGCGCAGTTTCTGACAGAAGCGTCAAAGGTGCTTGATGCCGTACCACAAAACGGTATCTGGCAGGGAAACTGGCTCGTGGCACAAAGTCAGATAAGCCTGGATATCTGGGAACATGTCAAACAGAAAAGCGTCAATCTCTCTTCTCGTTTAGGAAATCTGCTGGATAGCACTTTTGATACAAGACAAGGAGATGTGAATGCTACTATACTCAATCCTTTACGTTTAGGTGTGGATAAGGGTAGTTTCTCTAAGGGTGATGTTGCTATTTATAAAGGCGAGGATGTAGAGGCGTATGCGCCGTTGCCTCTTAAACCTTCTGATTGGGCTGGTATTGTAACGAATGATGAGCATAATAAAAGTCCTTTAGCCATCCGTACATGGCAAATTTTGGAACAACTAAAACAAAGTAAAGAGGGCGAGAGAGGTATTATACTGAGGCAAGTGGCTCGCTTGAACACGCGAGAACATCTTAAAGCTTCCTGGTTTGAAAGAACGGCAATTGCACCAACTGCTTTCACAAATGAGTTATGGCGTATGTTGATAAAGCCAAATGCTGCCGAACAAGATGCTAAAGCGGTGTTAGCTTTGCAAACGGACGTATACGTTCGCTACATGCACGAAATCTTATTGTTTCTACACTGCCCACCACAACCGCTTATGCTTCTGCATTTGTCGAAGTACTTGCGCTCTTTTTACGTGAGCGAGAGCGAGAAGATGAGACATGGGGTCAAGCGCAAAGTTGGCAATTGCCTGATCCTATAGCTGCTCCTGCATGGTTACAAACCTACCATACGCTCTCTCAACAAGCACAATCGCAATGGGAAAGGTTCAACATATTGCAGCAGCAAGTAGACGATGTTGTTGCTGATTGGTACGGCTTTGATACGACAATGCGTGCTGCAATTGCTGAAGGTTTGCCGTGGGCGCGACGGCGGAGAAATACTTGAACCTATTGTGTGAGGATAAGGTAGTCCTGTAGGATGCTGACCAATTTCCCATGTGGGAAATTGGTCAGCATCCTACAGGACTACCTTATCCTACCCAACCTGTGTTTCACGTACCTTTGCTCGCTCATACTTACGGTTTTTCTGGCGTAGAATAGACCAGATGCGGAGATGAAGCGATGCGGCAGCTATTGTGTGTGGACAGATGTACTCTTTCTGATAGACATAACAATCACAGACGAGCTTGTGACTACCAATGTCGTTCTGTACACGTACATCTCTATAGCCACCGAACAGGTCTTGTATCTGATAGTGACCAGGGGCGACGACTTTTGCTGGCATGGTAAAGCGTTTGCGTGCCGCCCATACGTCTTTGATGGATTGCTCTAAAAGGATGTTCTTTTGGACGATTTGTTCGTTGGCAACTTCAAGACGCTTCTCGACGCCTTTTAGCGTGTGTGTTGACACAACGAGTCGTCCTAACACACGTCGAAAGAGTAGCGCCAGTACTGCGAGGAGACCGAGCCACCAGAAAAATTCGATGGCAAGTACGATAAAGGGATTGGCTCGTCCAAAGGGTGAGAGCGAGAAGAGTGTTTGCACGACGACCCAACCGAGCAAGGCGACGAGTGCCGTACTGAAGAAGAGACGAAGACGCTTTGATGTGTTTTCTAGTTGCGCGAGTGGATGCTGAAATGCTCCATGTGACGCGCTCAAGGGGACTGTGTGTTGCATTGAACTTCCTCCACATTCGACTTCCAAATCTACATGACACGTTGAAACATGCACAAGTAAGAATACGCTAATGGAGAGGAAACAGATGTAAGAAATACGTTAAAAATAGGCATTTTTTCATTAAAACGGTGTGAATGTTGAAAAAATACCTATATATGACGAGATATGTACGTGCTAAGAATGGGGATTACTCTATTCGGGTAGAGTGAGTACTCCTTCTGGTCCGCCTATGAGGACCTGTTCTGCCATACCGAGGAATAAGCCTGTTTCGACGACGCCAACGATGCGATGCATATTGGCGTTTAAGCCGATAGGGTCTGAGATGCCGCCAGAGAAGGCACAATCAAGGATGATATTGCCATTTTCGGTCACAAAGGGTTTTCCTGCAATAACGCGTGTTGTGACAACGGCCCCCAATGCTTCCAGGTGTTTACGTACTGGTGTGATCGCGAAGGGAACTGTTTCGACGGGAACAGGAAAATTCTGCCCAAGGTGTGTGACTTGCTTCGTGACATCCGCGATGACGACGAAACGACGCGCGGCAGAAGCTACAATTTTTTCACGTAAGAGCGCACCGCCAGCTCCTTTCAGCAGGTTAAGTTGCGTGTCAATCTCATCAGCACCATCAATATAGAGGTCAAGTGTCGGGTGTGTATCGAGATTGGTGACAGGGATACCGAGATTGGCAGCTAAGTCTTGCGAAGCCTGAGAAGAGGAGACGGCTCCAACGATGTGTAGACCCGATTGTACACGTTGCGCGAGTGCGTAAATCAAGAAGTTTGAGGTCGAGCCGGTGCCAAGCCCAACGACCATCCCATCTTCAACGAGATTCGCAGCCGCTGTCGCTGCTATTTGTTTCCATGTGTCCTGCTCTATAGTGTGTGGCATCATCGTGTTGTTCCCTCTTATCTATGAAATGTTTTCGGGCTGATGGCGATGTAGTAAGGCCCTATGGGAGTATACCATGTTTGCTTGGCAGGTGTGAAAAACTAAAAATCATCTCCATCTTGCTATCCCTACAGCATCGTGATACACTCTTGCAAGTGATTAGGAAGCAGCTAACTACGCAAAGACGAATCGCATGAAGTAGCGTGTTATGAACTGCGTGAGCAATAAAGCGAGTAACAAGTGTGTTTGTGCATGTGGACGCACAAACATATAAGGGAAGTACTTTCAGGCGGTATAAAACATGGCTGAACGATGGCGTATTTTTGTGGTTGAGGATGAAGAAAGCCTCAACCGAAGCATTGTCAGTTCTCTGCGTAAAGACGGCTATACCGTGAATGGCGCGACAAACGGACGAGATGCTGTGCGGATTCTGTGGGCAGAGGTGCATGATATCGTTATTTGTGATCTCAATACACCTGGTGCCGAGGGTTTTGAACTCCTACAATGGCTACGGGCCTATCGTCCCAACACACAGGTGATACTCGTCGGCAACTCCGACCCGGCACTACGTACTCATGCATTAGAGGGCGGTGCTGTTAGCTACCTGGAAAAACCGCTTGATCTGCATCGCCTGAAGGAAGAGTTGCGGCGTCTCCTCGTGCAAACAGGCTTTTCTGCTGACCTGGACTCGTTCGATCTCCTCGATGTCATTCAAATTGTCTCGGCGAGCCGTAAAAGTATTGCCTTGCTTATCAGTACTGGCCTGGAAGAGCGTGGTATGCTCTGTTTTCAAAATGGAAATCTTGTATGGGCTGAATATGGTACATTGCGCGGCGAAGAGGCATTTTTCGCGCTCGCGGCCCATAAGACTGGAACAGTGGTTCATCAACCGTGGAATCAACAGGTACAGCCAAATGTGAGACAACCATTATCACGGCTTGTGCTACAGGCGTTTCAATATCGTACAAAATATAATCAAATGCAACAACAACTCAGTGGAGAGCAAAAAGTAGTTGTGCCATCCTCCTCCGCACAAGATGACGACGATACGCCGTTTATGGTGCTGACCGAGCATGTCACAGATGCGATACAAGAGCCATTTCCTGCTCAATCGAATGCCTTCGTCCCTTTCAGTGCTTCTCCAATGGCGGAGCAGGATATGCCAGGAAGGAATGGTGTCCACGGTATGAGTGAAAGTGAAAAAGAATGGTGGGAACAGACGGGCAAGTTTTCTGGTATCAATGTGCGTCCAACGTCCTCAAAAGTTCCCGCAACACCTCTCGTTAATACAACAGCTAGCAATAGTAACGGTACGCATGGAACCTCCGATGGACATAAAAAAACTGTTGAATTAGAAAATGGTTCTTCAAAGAATGAAGATGCACCAGTGAGACGTAACGATCTACCTTCCTGGTTAACAGATCAGCCGACGGCAGCAAATATACCTGTAGTGCGCCCCACGTCTCCTTCTGGTTCTGCACCGATAAAAGCAATCCGACCTACTCCTCCAGTGACACCGCTCGTGCCTCCACCAGTTGAATGGCAGCCAACGCAGATACAGGCACCTATTCGCACACCACGTAGATTGGTTGAGCAAAGAGTCAAGGAGATGACAGGACCGCAAAAGACATTGAAGACAAACACGAACGGACAAAAAGCGGCCTCTCCTGAATGGCAACCTCCTAATGACGAAAGTCAACCGCAGAGCGGTCCCTTGCAAAGCCCGACTTCAGTGCGTAGGACGAGTGATACATATCCTTTGCAAAAGCACAGTAGTAGTAGTCGAGAAGGTAAGACAAGTTCTTCTGATTTGCAAGCTATACCACGAAGAAGTGGGAGTGCGAAACGAAACTATAACTATGACGCGCTCGTTTCTGCATTGCAGACATTGGGCTATTCTATCAATGGTTTCGTTGCCGCTGCTGTGGTGAGTATGGATGGACGACCTATCGCACAGGTTGCCGTCGATGACCTTGACATGTCACAGATGTGCAAGCATTTCAGCGGGGTGATGAGAAGCGTCTTTCAACCGCTTGACTCCACTGTATGGGGGGTGTATGAAGATATCGTGATTTCGAGTACGGAGCGATATATCCTCCTACGTATCATTGGAACTGAAAAAAGCGCATTCCAGGTGCTTGTGACCACGCGTGATGCCAAGCCGTCCGAAAGTGGAGTGGTGATGGCAAATGTTGAAGGTGCTATTGCTGCTGCATTGCGTTAACACAGAAGAAAGATAGAAAGAGTATGAGCGAGCAGAGTGAAAAGGTGCCTCCAACGGAGGAAGAGAGAAGAAATCATCGTTTTTCGTTTATCGTAGGAATTATCATCGCAATGGCGATTATCATTGCCTTCGCATTGCTTTTCAATAGGTAATGTGTGAAGAAAAAACTGTAGCACCCGCGCTCAGCGCGGCTGCTACAGTTTTTTCTTCTTCACAGTCTATTATTCTTTATTTTGTCGTGTCTCAATTAACTTTTTTAGACGTTCATTATCTGCGTCTTGTGTCTTCTGTGTTTCTCGCTCGACAAGCCGCTTTTTGGCAGGTGCCTTCATTGGTGGACGTGGGGCAATCAGGGATGCTGCTTGTAGATCGTGAGGATCGGACAAAAGAGGTGTTTCTTGTGTAGTGTCACTTCGGCGTTTGAGATCGCGAAGCTGTTGCTCGACAAGTTGTTCCTCTGAAAGTTGGTCAAGTTGCGTATCAAGGTTGCGCTTGTGTAGGTCTGCCAGAGCGCGAGCGCGAGCCTCAGCTTCTATTACCGCGTCTTGCGCTTTCGCTGTGCGCTCTTTATCCTTTGCGTTCCCAGTCACATTGAGGGCATCAAAGACCCGTTGTTGCAGAAGGGCGTTACGTTTGCGAGCAACAAGGAGATCAATCGTTGTTTCGACCTCCGCTATTTTTGCTTCGAGTTGACGTAGAGCACCGCGCATCGTCGTGACCAGTTGTTCTTGCTCTTTTTGTTGTTGCAAATATCTTTGGGCCTGTTTGGTAACATCATTGTAGCGTGTCAGTGCGGAACGTGCTGCGTCGTCATTGCCCTGTTGGATTGCCTGCTCAGCCTTTTTCATCCATAGTTCAGCCTCCGCAACTCGCTCTTTACTGCGCTTCTGCAACTTATGACCCTCTGCGATAGCGGTAGCGACCTGTGTTTTGACTTGTACGAGTTGATTGCGCATATCAAGTTGTAGTTGGCGCAGAACCTTTTCAGGGTCTTCCGACTTCTCAACCACCGTATTGAGGTTTGCGCGAAGTAGGGTAAGCACACGTTCCAACAAATTCATGAGGCACTCCAAACGCTATAATAACGAGCATCATCTGGCACCCACTGGATACCAGATGAACTGTTGTTTCCCTTATTGGTTGTGTACGCTGCATGGGGCGTCCTAATTCGTACATCTACCAATAGATACGAAGGACCGCACACAAACGGTGCAGCCCCTCATCTCACTACTTGTTGTCAAGTGACGTTGCGTCAACTGTGCTTACTTTCCCATTGACGGAAACGCTTTTGGCACCATTACCGTTTGTCCCATTCTGGCTCTCAGTATTTGCCAATGCAGGAATGTTATTCATTAGATCACCGATACGTGTTCCACTTAGTAGTTCAAAGAGGGCAGGAACCTGTGCAACCATGTTCACAATATCGCCTGTAAGACGGCCTGCACCAATTCCACCTCCATCAGAACCGTTTCCGGTAGAGACGATTGTCACCTTGTCAACCTTGCTTAGTGGCTCGGCGATGGCACGCACGATCTCTGGCATGTTTGTGAGGAGCTTGTCCAACACGGCAGCCTGATTGTATTCGTGGAATGCGGCGGCTTTGACTTTCATGGCGTCGGCTTCTGCTTCACCTTTAGCACGAATGACTTCTGCCTCGGCGAGACCTTTGGCACGGACGACATCCGCTTCTGCCAGACCTCTGGCGCGGTTGGCTTCAGCATCACCGATACCACGAGCCTTTGATGCATCGGCTTGGCCTTGTGCTTCGAGTGTGAGACGCTGACGCTCAGCTTCCGCGACGGTCTCGACACGGCGACGCTCAGCCTCGGCTGACTTCTGCACGGTCGCTTGTAGCTCTAATTCACGGCGTTGAATTTCGGCTTGTTGAACCTTAATTTGCGCAATCTTTTCAATCTCAGTTACCTTGATTGCTTCGGCGACAACTTGCTGCTGCGAGACGTTGGCCTGAATGTCATACGCTTTGTCGGCTGCTGCCTGCTGACGTTTGACCTCGCCATCGAACTCGGCTTTTTTCAAGGACAGGTTACGTTGTGATGCGGCCTGGAGTGCTAAGGACTCTGTTTCAGCCTTTACACGCTCTTGATCGGCGGCCGATTTCGCGACAGCAGCTTCACGGGAAGCATTTGCCTGTTGGATTTGCGTATCGCGCGAGGCAATGGCGGCGGCAATATCGGCACGTTTGCGGTTCTCGACGATCTGTGGACGACCCATGTTCGCGATATAATCGTTTTTGTCGCGCACATCTTTGATGGTAAATGAGATAACTTCTAGTCCCATCTTTTCCATATCAGGGGTGACGGTTTTGAGCATTTTCCCACCGACGTTCTCTGGGTCCTTCACGAGGTCTTCTACGGTAAGCTGACCAACGATACCACGTAGATGACCTTCCATCACGAGACGGATCAGATTTTCACGGTCTTCTTGAGGCTTGCTCAAAAACTGCTCGGCGGCAGTTCTAATGCTCTCCTGGTCAGAACGGACCTTGATCTGCGTGACAGCCTCGACGTTGACCGCAACACCTTGTGAGGTATAGAGGTCCTGTGTTGGTGCTACATCAAAGGACATCAGCTCTAGTGGGAACTCTTGCGCACGTTGATAGAGCGGGATCACGAGCTGTGCGCCACCTGTGATAATCTTGGTACCGCCTGAACCGTAGACAATAAGTGCCTGGTTCGGACCAACCTTGCGAAGCAGGCTACCGCCAATGCGTAGCAAAACAAAGACAACAATGATTGCTACAATGACGCCAATACCTACTGTAATAAGACTCATACTGTTTTACTCCTTTTGAGCATCTTTTCGCATAACGAATTGGGTATCTTTTTGCGCTGGTTCCTCAAGCAATGTTCGCAGTGCTGCTAAAGAGTTCTCGTCTGGCACTGCATCAGATGAGACATCTACATGGTCTGTACTATTGACAAAATTGTCCCAGGTATCAACCTCAGCGAAGCCATTCTGATAATTAACAACCACAACCTCTTGACCACTGTCGATGCGACGACCGTCCGTACTACGCGCTGGCACACTCTTACGCATACCACCAGGGGAGACATAGAGAACTTCGCCGATACTGTTTTCTTTGATAGTGATACTAACTTTCCCTAATACGCCTGTTCGATCTGAAACATCCTGTATTGTTTCAGCCTCACTATCGCCAAAGACGCGACCAAGCATCGCAAGTAGCAAGCCCGCAACAATAACACCACTGACTAACGCAAGCACAAGTGCGACTGGTAACATAAAACCGACGGTATCATGAAAGACATACCCGAAGAAGCCAAATCCTAGCAAGAAGAGGGCAATTGTCATCGGGTTAGCGATGGTGGGCAGAAAGAAATTGTTGTTTGCCGAACCGTTCGCTCTGGCAACAGAACCTTTAGCACTCGGCTGAGTAGCGTGAGCAAGATGCGTATTGTGACCTGTCCCTACATGAATATGCCCTGCATGTGTGCCACTATGAACACCCTGAATACTATGGCTACCATGTCCAATGCTTCCTAGAAGGCTCGCTACCACTAGGAAGAGCAATCCGAAGAGGAAACAGGCAATGAAAACTAACGAAAGCGGATCAGTTGCGATTGGCATAGGTTTGCTCCTTTAGCCGTAAAAACGTGAGTATCGATGCTCCTGTTCGAGAGCAGGATCGATCTACCTGTTCGAGGATACCGATAATGCTCGCGAGAACACCAGCGATTCCCAGGACAAAGGCGACTAATACGCAAAAAAGAACGAGGGTGCCTACGGGCACTCCAACAAGTGTGAGTACTGAAAATACGGTATTCGCGAAGATACTCGCCACGCCCAGTAGAAGAGAGCTACCAAGAAGGACTACTGGCGTAAGGACTGGATGACGATGTAGTAATGGACTGCGACCGAGAACATGTCGTTGTGTGACAGGTTCTTTTGGTCTCTAAATCATAGCTTTCCTTCCTTTTATAGCTCAAAAATACTGGCTGTTTTCTCTGCTAAGCTTACATGTACGTGCTAAAAACTCTTGCCTGTATACATAGACGTGGGAGATACGAAAAATTACAATATGTGTTAATCAATGTCAGTACTTACGGTTGTCACCGCTTCGACAATGGCTTCAAGTTCGTCAAGTGATAAGTTCATCAGTTTACTGAATAATTTCAGATACTGGCGTGGGTCTTCTGTATCTGCCAAACGCTGTAAAAAAAATTGTGCGTCCGGCTCTGTATGCCACTCATGAGCACTTGCTGCAAGCCATGTACCCAGTCGATCACTGTCAGACCCCATCTCGGTGACAAGATCGGTACTGTAATCAGGTGGATCGCTGATGAGATAGCTGGGATGGACTTTGAAGAAGCGTGACAAGACATCGCGACTCGACGCTGTGAGGTGAAGTCGCTTGTTACGTTCCAGTTGGGACAGGTACGCCTGGCTTACCTTGACACCAAGTTCTTCCTGCATGGCATTGACGACCTCGACCTGTGTCATTGGTCGGTTCAAGCCGCGCAAGTCGCCCTCGACCGCTCGTAAATGTTTCATCTTCTCCGCTAAGTTCATCACTACACCTCGCATAACTATTTGCTATATTGAGTATAGCTGTCTGCAAAGGTTCTGTCAAGTGGTAGATTGACACTAGGAAAAATGGTGGTGACGGCATCGCCGTCACCACCATTTTTCCTAGTGTTATGCAAGAGTTATAGCACCTGTTGCGCTATCAACCGTAATTTTTACGGATGTGAGGGGTGTTGGAGCGGGTGGACTGACAACCTCGGCGTTTTTAGCTGGATCGAAGGCCGCCCCATGACAGGGACATTGCAGTAGTTGACTGGGTGGGTCATAGGCCACCTGGCAGCCAGCGTGGGTGCAGAGGGCATCATAGGCGACGAATTGTCCACTGTTGAGGTGGACGAGGACACCAGGGTCTCCCGATGAGGGAATCGTAAATGTTATAGCACTATTTTGAGGGACTGCACTCATCTGTGCGATTTGACCTGCTGGCGAAGTACCGCCTGTAGCAGTGCTGGCTGGTGCAGGAGTTGTACCTGTTGTTACTCCACCGTCGCCTGTACTTGTCGCTGTCGCACTATCGGAGCTATTACCGATAATACGAAGTGCATAATTTACGGCAAAGATGCCTAATGCAGTTGCGCCACCTGTCATGGCTCCCCATAAAAAGGTGCGTCTCGTCTCTTGCTGTGCTGCTCTCTGTTGCATGATAACGCTATAGCGACTTTGCTGCCTTTGTGGTTGGCGTTGAGGTGTTTGGCTTGCTACTACACTTACATTATTTGGAGTAGCGGTAGTACGTATACCGACTGTTCCTAAAACAATGCTGAGAAGCAGGGCTACACGTGGTTGATACTGCACGGGAGCGGTTTGCAAGAGACGTAGGGATAAAATTTCATCGAGCGATGGCAAACCTGTATGCATTGGACCATTGAGCATCAGCGTAAGCCATGCAACGGTGAAGACAACATCCGCACCATAGAAGTATGGATAGACATGCCAGGAGGCAGAGAGAAAGAAAAGTAGGCTGAGGAGAGCACCAAAGAAAGCTGCTGGTCTGAATAGGAAGCCAAAGAGTGTGCCGAGTCCAATGGCAATTTCTCCAAAAATGATCAGGAGGCCAAAGAATTTGGCGTGTGGCTCAGCAAGCGAGGTGAGTAGCCCATGAATGGGTGAACCAAGCGCGAAACGCGCGATCTGACGACCAATATAGCCAGAGGCAGACACGCGGAAGAATTGTGGGTCCATAATTTTCTGAATGCCTGCATACACAAAAGTAACACCGAGAAAGAGACGTAGTGGTAAGAGTGCCCACTGCTGTATAGAAACAGGACGTATATTTTTTTGCATCGTGGCTCCGGTTGGAAGAGGTCAAAACAACTTATACAATTTTAGGTGTGTTCTCAAGGAGAGATTACAGTAAGAAGCTGAAAAGAACATGAATTAAGAAACAAAATGAATTTGACAACCAAAGACAGTAATTCCCTCGGTAGGGGCAGCAATTCATTGCGTCCAAAGATGGGCTAGGCAGGGTTTACGTTTGGGACGAGAATCGTTGCCAACGTGTTGCCCCTCGACCACCCCCATCATTGGGCGCAATGAATTGCTGCCCCTACCGACATTCCCATATTCAGTCCCTACAATATCTTCGGAACCATGTGTAATATACCTTGTGTGTTGGCCTCGATGCGTTCGTGTTCTACAAGCATTGGGTGATGATCGACAGAGAGCCACATCTGAATAAAATCGTCATAGTGCTTACTTGCTGGATGGCCTGATTGTCCAGGGGCATGTCCAGAGAGCGAGTTGTTCATATCCGCGAGCGTGACGATCTGACGATAGGAAGGAACGGTGATTACCGTCTTTGGGTCGTTAGGCAACGACGCGCCCATATTGACGGTATCAATATCACCTCCAACGGGGAATGGTCCTCGATTGAAGAATGGTGCGAAGATTTTCACGCTGCCCAACGTATGATTATAGGTCATTGTATGAATAGCTCCATACTGCCAGCGTGTGAGGTCATCGCCGAATGTCTCACGCAATTCCTCTACTGTTGCGGTAAATGCGTGACTCAGGGCTTCCTTCCATGATGTAGGGCCGTTGGTGATTGCCGAAGTTGCGAACCATGTATCATCTTGCGTCTTGAGCAGACGAATGAGTAGTGGTTTGCTGCGACTGGCATAGCCATTAGCAGAAGCCAGGATGTTTGTTCCTTTGCCCATATATGCTTGTAACAGGGTTTCGTCATCGCCAAGTACGGCACTGAGTACGAGAAACTCCAGCCGTCTCAAGAACGTCGTGTAGATAGCGGCACCGGCACTCTTTGGCGCAAGGACAAAATTCCACCTTCTCAGAATATCTTGTACATCTTTTTCTAATGATGTTGAGGTGGCGATGCCGAGTATATGCGGTACTATTTCGACTGCTGGTAACGAATACTGGTCTGCCTGAATACTTGCCATATCTATTGGTGTGAGTTTGTGTTTTTGTGTGAGCAGGTCTGTGATACGTTGGGCACGGTAGCCATTCAGCCATTCATTCGTGATGTAGTAGGGGTAGGTATCGTCTACAACGCGGTTATTGGCGGTCACAATAAAGTGTTGCTCTGGATTGAAACTTTGTGGCAACTCGTCGAACGGAATAAGGCCGGTCCATTCATATTCGCCTGTCCATCCTGGTGAGGGCAGCAAGGCTTGTCCTTTCGCGCGAATGGGAATCGCACCTGCCATGACATACCCAATATTGCCTTCTTTATCGGCGTAAATGACGTTTTGTGCTGGCACATCCCAATCACGCAATGCTTCGCGGAACTCCGGCCAGTTTGTGGCACGATTGATTTTTTGAATTGAGGAGAGAATATTACATTGTTCCAGCCCAACCCAGCGTAGTGCGAGTGGAAGTTCTTTCGCGGTTCCATTCTGACTCGTTGTATCTCTATGTTGTGGTGTACTGGTCAAAATAGGACCGTGACGCGTAATAATGACCTCTTCTACGAGTAGTTCTTTTTGCCCTTTGACACGAATCTCTTCGCGAACAACCGTTGCATTCTCCCATTGACCCTGAAACTCATATTGATGTGGATTGTGTGGATTCACCTTCTCAATGTAGAGGTCTTGCACGTCGGAAACGGCGTTTGTGACGCCCCACGCGATATGTTGATTGTGTCCAATGACGATGCCGGGGGCACCGGGGAAGCTGGCACCAACTACGTCGATATCGCCCGCGACAAGATGACATTCATACCAGATCGAGGGGGCAGCTTGTCCAAGATGGGGATCATTGCAGAGAATGGGGGCACCTGTCGCGGTCATCGTGCCATCTACAACCCAGTTATTGCTTCCGCCAAGCATACCGAAGCCGCTTAGCTCCTTGAGTTGTTCATATTGTTCTAGCAAACCAAGATTGACGCCTGAATAGGCCACACCCGAAGGAATAATCAGTGGATGTTGCGCGTCATAACCCGACTCTAGTTGTGCGGCACGTTCGGGGCCAACTTTTGAGACGATACGGGCGCGAATAAGTTCTGTTTCCCAGTTGCCGCCGAGGTTCCAACCCATCATCTTTGACCACTGAATAGTATCGGCAGGACTCCAAGGTGTAGGCTTAAAGCCGAGTATCGTAAACTCGATGGGTAGCCGATGCGCGTTGTTTTCAATGAAGCTATTGACGCCTAAAGCATACGCATTGAGGACACGGCTATTGTGAGTGGAAAGACGTGTGACCTCTTTGGCGGCTGAACGATGCATACCGAGGCGACGACAAAAACGGTCGGTTTCTATCGCGATGGGTCCAAATAGCTCAGAGAGACGACCTGAACCGACGCGCCGATTGATTTCCATTTGCCACAGACGTTCCTGGGCGTGCATGTACCCCTGCGCGAAATAGAGGTCGTCCTCATTGTGTGCATAGATATGTGGCACACCATACGAGTCTGTGAGGACTTCAACTGGCTCATGCAATCCCTGTAGATGCAACTTGCCTTTTGTCTTTGCGAGTGGGCGATGCGTGAAGGCATAGTATGCGCCATATGCCGCGCCCACGATTCCTGCAATGCTTGCTGCTGTGAGTGCTGTTTTTTGCCACCACGACGCCATGTTGTTGTCTCCTTCAATACTATGGACAGTAGACGAAATTGAACCATTCGTAGGGGTCTAATTCATTACACCCTTTTCGCGACGCACAAATGTTGGAGAATATGAGAAACGCTTCAACCCTCTCTAACTTGATGCATCGCGAAAAGGGTGTAATGAATTAGACCCCTACAGTACCTCTGTTCCCCTGGGTGTATCGCGTACCTCATAACCTTGTGCTTTGAGCATATCACGTATCTCGTCGGACCGTTTCCAATTGCGTGCGGCACGAGCTTCATCGCGCTGACGCACTAACGCAAGTACCTCATCATTCAGTGTGCGCGGTGCGTTTGCCTCAACGGTATCCAGGCGCAACCCTAACACACGATCAAAGTCCAGGATGAGCCGATGCCGCTCTTCGGGCGCGATTTTGTTGTTGCGTGCCACCTCACGCGTCAGACTTAAAGCTGTTGGTAAGTCCAGGTCATCGTTAATCGCTTGCTGGAAGGCATCATGAACCTGCTTGGCTTCCGTTGACCAACCTTGCTGTGTAGATGATGCTGCAACGGCAGGAAGTGAGGCAATATCCGCACGTAAGTTGTTCAAGCCGTTTTGTGCCGCTATAATTGAGTCATCGGTGAAGTTGAGCTTCGAGCGATAATGGGCCGTGAGCAAGAGGTAGCGATAGGCCATCGGGTCAATGCCTTGTGTTTGCAATCTACTCAAAAGTAAGCCGTTACCTGTCGAGCGCGACATTTTGACACTGCCCAGGACAAGATGCTCACCATGCATCCAGACTTGTACAGGTTGTTTTCCGCTCGTGCCTTGACTTTGTGCGATCTCATCCTCGTGGTGTGGGAAGCGTAGATCAATGCCACCTGTATGAATGTCGAATTGTTCGCCAAGGTATTTTGTCGCCATTGCGGAGCACTCGATATGCCAGCCGGGGAAGCCTGTACCCCAGGGACTCTCCCAATTCATCTGTCGATCTTCGCTCCCATGTTTCCAGAGTGCGAAATCCTCGGGTGCGTGCTTGTCTTCGGCAACCTCCATTTGCTGGCGTCCGTGTCCACCGGCTCGCAGGTTCTCGACGGTATTACCAGAAAGTTGCCCATAACTGGGAAAGCTACTAACATTGTAGTACACATTGCCGTTTGTCGTGTATGCATGTCCCTGTTTAATTAATTCCTCAGTCATCGCTTGCATCTCTGGTATATGCTCGGTGGCTTTTGGACGCAGATGCGGTGGCAAAATGTTCAGCGCATTCGAGTCGCGCAGGTATTGCTCGGTATAGAAGGCCGCGATATCGTAGGCGTTACGACCTGTGAGACGTGCTTCATGCTCTAGCTTATCTTCGCCCGTTTCGTCGGTATCGTTTTGCAGGTGTCCAACGTCAGTGATGTTGCTGACAAGAAACACGTTATAGCCGTTGTATTCAAGCATACGCCGGAGCCAATCGGTCATAATGAACGTGCGAAAGTTGCCGAGGTGAATATCTTTATACACAGTGGGGCCGCAGGCGTAGATGCCGACTTGCGCTGGATTAAGTGGTGTAAACAGGTCTTTACTTCGGCTCAGTGTGCTATATAGGTAGATAGGTTTAGTGGTAGGTGTTGACATAATAAGCATATCTCCTCTGAATAGTTCAGGAATTGGGTATACATCTGGAAAAACATGGGATGTATGAGTAGCTCAGGCAGGGGAGACGTGCGAGAAAACAGGGATACGCCTTTGGGTGTTTCTGTTGGAGAGCACGACACGACACGTTAACGTTCATAGAGGGCTGAGCTACTCTATGTTGCCTCTATGAACGTAACGACAGGTACAGGACCGTGTTCTAAAGTGTTGATGCACAATTTTCTCCAACAATGTCAGTATTTTAGAGTTCTTGTAGTATGTGAATGTAGTATAACATAGCTTACGAGAGATGTGAACTAGTTTTGAAAGGCATATTGATGTTGTAGGGACCACGTTTACGGCGTCCGAAGGCAATTCATTGCCTATGTATTTATTGCAGAAGGAATGTAATGTCTTCTGTTTCTCCATTAGCGTCCTCTGCAAGCACCTCAGCTACCATATGTTCAAGAATAGTTTCAGAACGAGGATCATTGAAGAGGAGTTGCCAACGCTTCTCAGAAGCTATTTCCAGCCTTTTGACATCCTCCCCATGCATAGAATGCAGGGGATTCCCTCTCATCACTAAGAGGGGCTTCCTGTTTCAGCGGCGTCTGCATGTCCACGCTTTCGCGTGCCACGTCTTACAACACCTCCGCAGGCATTTACGGCTGTGAGTCCCACAGACACGATATTCTTGGCGGCGTTGATATCCCTGTCATGGCAGGTTCCACACTGTGGACACGCCCATGCACGGACTTCTAAGCCTAGCTCATCCAACACAACGCCACATGCGCTACACGTCTTGCTTGAGGGATACCATCGGTCAATCTTGACGATAGTACGCCCATACCATGCGGCTTTGTATTCCAACTGACGGGCAAACTCAGACCAGCCCACGTCAGAGATGGCTTTAGCGAGACAGTGATTTTTCAGCATGTTCTTGACGGCAAGTGTTTCCAGACAGACCACTTGGTTCTCGCGTATCAGTCTGGTTGACACTTGCTGCTGAAAGTCACGGCGCATGTCAGCGACTTTTGCGTGCAATCTCGCTACTTTCTTGCGTGCCTTGTTCCTGTTTTTCGAGCCTTTCTTTTTCTTGGCATACTTTCGTTCAAGCTTGGCAAGCTTCTTTTCGGCACGCGCATGGTATTTCGGGTTGTCGATTGTCTCTCCATCACTGGTGATGAGGAAGGACTTTAAGCCCAAATCTATGCCTATCGTCTTGTCGGTCAGAGGAAGAGTTGCAATGTTCTCTTCTACCAGTAGCGAAACGAAGTAGCGACCTGATGCATCTTTCGTGATAGTCACGCTACTTGGCTTGGCTCCATCAGGGAGAGGACGAGACCAAATGATGTCAAGGGGTTCTTTTTGCTTGGCAAGCGTGAGGCTTGACCCGTTCCATATAAACGCAGTTGAGGCATAGGTGGCACTCTGCTTTTTATGCTTCTTGTGGTATTTGGGGTACTTAGCACGTCCTTCAAAGAAGTTGACCATGCCTTGATCGAGATGTCGCAAAGATTGTTGGAGAGGGACGCTTGACACCTCTTGCAACCATGCCGTTCCCTCCTCTTTTTTGAGGGCGGTCAAGGCTGCTGACAAATCGTTGTGATACAAGCGTTTGCCATGTTGGAAGTAGGAGGTAGTCCGTAGCTTCAAGCCCCAATTGTAGACGAACCGACAACAGCCAAAGGTACACGCGAGATTGTGGACTTGTTCAGGTGTTGGCAGAAATCTGTACTTGTAGGCTTTTTGTGACATACGACACTACTTCCCTTTCTGCTTGACGTGTTTTTCGATATGAGCATGTACAATGGTCAAGACTTCTCCATTGAGAGAACGATTGTTGTCTTGTGCGACTCGTTTTAGTTGCTCTAACAGGTCTACGGGAAACCTGATAGAGACTGATTTTTCTTGCTTGTCCATGTATCCATTATGCATCCTTATTAGATATATGTCAAGGGGTACAATCATCCCATCACGCCCCGAAAGGAACGCGTCTTATCTCTTTCTCGCTTGGCAAGAGTGTACCATCATTTGACTCACAGAGCAACATTCATGCGAACAAATGAGGGTATTTCATCAATCTATACCCTCGCCGCTTCTGTCGCTGCTGTTCTCACTGCGAAGTAGCTTGCTTGCTGGTGATGTACTACGATAGCGGCGGTCGATTGTTCTGGCACAAGTTGATAGGCTTCAGTTAGCTCAACACCGATGGTACTTGTGACGGGTAGCAGTTGAAACACTTTGTCGTGATCGGCAAGGTCAGGAATAGCAGGATAACCCCAACTATAACGGCGTCCTCTTGTGTCATTGAGAGCTAGCTCATGACGAATGATCCGATTTGTGTATTCGGCGAGTCCCTCCGCCATCTCGACGGCGAGGCCATGTACGAAGTAGGCTTCGGAATAGTTGCCAGCCTGTTGTAGCTTATCAATGGCTTCACTTGCAGGTTGCCCCATGGTCACGACCTGTAAAGCGACAACATCAAGCTTGCCACTCTCGATCGAGGCGAAGTAGTCGGCGAGGCAAAGACGTTCACGCTCTTCCTGGCGCGGAAAGCGGAAGCGTGTTACCTCTTTGTGGCTCCCATTTTTTTGTAGTTCTTGATAGTCGTATATAATAAGTTCGTTGCCCTGTGATTGACAGGGGAAGTAGCCGTATACAACTTTTGGTTGCAGATAGCGTTGTTGACGTGCCTCGCGCATCATGCGCTCCAAACGTGGACGAAAATCCTCATCGACCAGCCGATTGAACTCTGCCCCGTGTGCCTTTCCTCCCCAGTGCAAACGATAGAGCGTGTTGAGGTCCATACATGCCGCGACATCTTCTAAACCGATACGTTCTAGCACGCGTGGTCCCCAAAACGGTGGTGTAGGTAATGCAAGTGCTGGCACGATACTGGTAGAAGGTGTTTCCGCATCTGCACGTGCGACGAGTTGCCCTTCATTTGTTTTTGTGGCTTTTTTCTGGCGTTCGTGCAGTGCCTCATCTTTATTATGCTGTACAAACGCGCTTCGGTCTACCTGTGGATTGGTCAGCTTATCGACAATCTCTAAGCCCTCAAATGCATCTTTGGCATAGAAGACGCCTGGATTGTACGCTACTGGTGTCGCATCTGGTGTTTGCTCATCGACAAAGAGAATACGGCGTCCATAAGAACGGTTAATCGCTGCTCCCCCTACGATAATCGGAAAGTTGAGACCGCGCTTATGCAGTTCTTTGACGCACAGTGGCATCTGCTTCGAGGTACTGACAAGTAAGGCAGAGAGGCCGATAGCGTCGGCGTTGACCTCAATGGCTTTGTCGATGATGGTGTTTAGAGGAACCTGTTTGCCGAGATCGTACACAGTAAAGCCGTTGTTGCTCAAAATGGTGTTGACAAGGTTTTTGCCGATATCATGCACATCGCCAAAGACGGTTGCCAGTACGACTTTGCCTTTCGTATAGCCTTCCATTTTCTCAAGGTAGCCTTCAAGGTGTGCCACGGCCCGTTTCATGACCTCAGCCGATTGCAGGACAAACGGCAGAATGAGTTCGCCAGCCCCGAAACGGTCGCCCACGTCCTTCATAGCTGGAAGTAGGACGCTATTGAGGACGTTAACTGCCGCCTCACTCGTTTTGATCCGTTCGGTTGTGGAGCGTTCTGCGATGATCTCGTTGATCAGTGGCTCAATGCCTTCCTTGCGACGATGCAGGATTTGCCAGTGAATACGTTCGGCTACGTTCATGCCTTCAGTGGGATCGACCTTTGCCGTGCCATCGTTTTGCTGTGGGCTATGCTCCTCGTAAAAGGCAATATAGTGTGGCAGGGCATCGGGTCGGTTAAAAATCAGATCGTCGGCTAATTGACGCTGTTCCGCGTCAACCTCAGCATAGGGTGTGATGTGTGTCGGGTTGACAATCGCGAGATCGAGACCTGCTTTGACCGCATGATAGAGAAAGACGCTATTCAAGACCGCACGTGCATGTTGTTTGAGGCCAAACGAGATATTGCTGACACCCAGGATGGTAAGGACTCCTGGCAATTCTTGCTTGATACGTTTCAGGGCTTCAAGCGTTTCGATACCAGCAGTTTGTAGTTCCTCTTGTCCCGTTGTAACGGGGAAGGTGAGTGGGTCAAAAATCAATGCATTTGGTGCTAAACCATATTCATTGACACAGATATCGTAGATAGCATGGGCGATATCGACTTTACGCGCCGTGCTTTTGCCCATGCCTATCTCGTCGATGGTCAAGGCAACCACTGCCGAACCATGTTCAAGTGCCATCGGCAACACACTGTCGATTTTCTGGCGTCCTGTCTCCATATTGACCGAGTTAATAATCGCACGTCCAGGATAGACCTCTAACGCTGTCTGAATCACGTTGGCTTCGGTACTATCAATTTCGAGGGGTGCCTCGATGCCCATTGAAAGCTTCTTGACAACCTTCGCCATTTGCTCTGGCTCGTCGGTGCGTTCCGTGAGAGCTACCTGCACATCGAGGGTGTGCGCCCCACCCTCGACCTGTTCGCGTGCGATACCCAGGATTGTATCGTAATCATCGTTGAGCAAGGCTTGTTTGGCTTTACGGCTACCCTGTGCATTGACGCGTTCACCGACAATCATCGGTGCGGGGTCCTGGGTTAACGAGGTCGCACGAATACCGCTTGTGACGAACGATGGTGTAATGAACTTAAAGTCTTTTTGTGCGAAATTGTTGTCCGCGATTGGGCGTGGATGGCGTTGGACTGATCGGCACGCATTGACGATTGCGCGTAGGTGTTCATGACTATTACCACAACAGCCACCAACGATGTTGACGCCAAACTCTGTGATGAAATCGCGCAATGCAACCGCCATTGCCTCCGGTTCCGTCGGGTAGACTGCAAGCCCATTCACGTTCAATGGTATGCCAGCATTTGGAATCGTCGAGATAGGTAAAGGACAGTTTTCCGCGAGATAGCGCACAGGTTCACGCATATAGTCGGGGCCAGTGGAACAGTTGAGGCCGACGATATCGACGCGTAACGCGACCAGTGTATTCATGACCGCCGCGATATCCGTTCCTAGCAGCATACGTCCGCTTGTATCGAGCGAAACCTGTGCTTGAATAGGCACGGTTCGTCCTATCTCTTGCATAGCCTTACGCATCCCTGTGATGGTGGCGCGGACCTCAAGAATGTCCTGGCTAGTCTCGATGAGGAATACATCAATACCACCCTCAAGTAGGGCTGATGATTGCTCACGAAAGATTTCCACCAATTGCTGATAGGTGATATTGCTCAGGGTTGGGTCGTCGGATGAGGGTAACATACCTGTTGGCCCGACGGAGCCAGCGACAAAGCGTGGTTGTTCGGGCGTGCTATATTTGTCTGCGAGGTGACGAGCGAGACGTGCGGCAGTAAGATTGACCTCGTGTGTGAGATGTCCAATGCCGTATTCATCCAATTTGAGGCGGCTCGCCGTGAATGAGTCAGACTCGATAATGTCACAGCCGACAGCGAGAAAGCCCTCGTGTATTTCTTCGATGACTGAGGGCTTAGTGAGGACAAGATATTCGTTACAGCCCTCTGTAGATTGACCTCCATAATCCTCGGCGGTCAACGAGTAGCGTTGTATATTTGTACCCATCGCGCCATCGTAGATCAAAACACGCTGGGAAAGTGCATCCAAAAGTGTGCTCATACGGTATCGCCTCTATAATTCTCTTTGGACTGGTAGGGACCGATTTATTGCGGCCTCAGCACGAGCGAAGCAATGTGCGTGTCCCTCCCTTTGTTATTCTCTATAGTTATTGTTCAGCAAAAGCAGCCACAAGTTCACGACAAAAATCGGGAATGTCCTCTACAACACGTCCCCATACCATGTTGCCTTCACGAAATGCAGCCTCATTGACCCAGATGCCGCCCGCATTGATAATATCGTCTTTGATACCTGTCGAGCCTGTCGCCTTACGTCCTTTAAGAATACCTGCGGAAATCGGAACCCAACCGCCGTGACAGATGGTGCCAATAATCTTGTTTTGCGTATGCACATCACGTACTAATTGCAGAAGGTCCGTATTGCGTCGTAGTTTGTCGGGTGCCCAACCACCCGGAATGACTAGGCCATCCAGATCGTTAGCAGGAGGAGCTTCTGCAATGCTTACATCGGGTGTCATTGCTAAGCCATGCTTGCCATGAACGGTCTCTGTAGTCAGACCAATCACAATGACCTTTGCACCCTCTTCGCGCAATCGCATCACAGGGACCCAAAATTCCAGGTCTTCCACCTCTTGAGCAACAAAATAGCCAATTGTTTTTCCCTGTAAGCGCATTGCAGACTTCCCTTCCTTATAATAATGGACATCTTCTATAAAAGATATTATATCATGTTACGTCAGAGAAAAGGTCGGCTTACCGTGATATAAAGAAGACGTTTCGTGTTATACTCTGCAAAAGATGTTGTATAGAGAAAACATTGCGATTTGTAAGGAGGACGAATACTATGCGAGTAGATATTGAAGTGTTACAACAGCTTGTCAAAGATGGCTATCTTACAGCGCGTCCTCATCCCACCGCTGATCTGCTGATTTGGAATTATACACCGAAGACACAGTATGAACGCTACTGGACGCCAGAGACGTTGCGATGCCGAGGACTTATCACGCATACTGATGGTACGGTCGTAGCACGCGCATTTGAAAAGTTTTTTAATTATGAGGAAATTACAGAGCCGCTTCCGTTGGAGCCATTTACGGTAACGGAGAAAATGGATGGAAGCCTTGGTATTCTTTTCACGCTTGATGGCAAGCCACAAATTGCGACACGTGGGAGCTTTACAAGTGAGCAGGCTATACGCGCAAACCGTATTCTGCAAGAACGCTATAGCGATTTTCATTTTCAGCCCGATTGCACGTATCTTTTTGAGATCGTATATCCTGAGAACCGTATAATCGTGAATTATGGCACGAAGGAAGACCTGGTTTTGCTCGCCGTGATTGTGACAGAAACAGGGGCAGAACTTGATATTCATAGCGATGCCTTGAAGGACACATGGCCTTTTCCTCTGGTAAAACGCTTTGACGGTATCAGCGATATTGCAGAACTGAGGAAAGTAGAGCAAGAAAACGCCGAAGGCTTTGTGATCCGCTTTGAGAGTGGGCTTCGTGTAAAAATGAAATTCGCGGAATACGTGCGTCTGCATCACATTATTACGCACGTCAACGCGCGTATCATCTGGGATTTACTGCGTACAGGCCAGCCATTAGAGCCACTCTTAGAGCGAGTCCCTGATGAGTTTTATACGTGGGTGAAACGTACTCGTGAAAACCTGCTTCAACAGTTCATGATTATTGAGACGTATGCTAAGGCCGTAGTAGAGCGTGTGAAGCATCTTCCGACACGCAAAGAGCAAGCGATGATTGTCACGAAAGAGAAATATCCAGGCATTGTCTTTGCGATGCTTGATAAGAAGAACTATCAAGAGATGATTTGGAAACTTCTGTATCCAGAAGCGGCGCGACCGTTCGTTGTAGATGAGGAAAATTAGTATGGGTAAGCCAACATGTGTGATTGTGAAGGGATTACCTGCCAGTGGGAAAAGTACGTGGTGTGCAGAGCAGGTAGAAAAGCATAATGGTCAATACAAGATCATCAGTAAAGACAAGCTAAGAGACATGCTTGATAGCGGAAAACATAGTAAGCATCGTGAAGTTTTCATACGTGAAGCACGTAACACGTTGATTCTCACAGCTATTCAGCATGGGTATAGTGTGTTGGTTGACGATACAAATTTGCACCCAATGCATGAGCGTGATATTCGTGCTCTTGTGGGCGATACGGCCAATATCGAGATAAAAGACTTCACGTATGTGGATGTTGAGACGTGTATCGAACGAGACCGTAGGCGTCCTAATTATGTAGGTGAACGAGTGATTCGACAGATGTACCGTGACTTTCTTATGCCCAAGCCACCTGTACTGGAGTTCGATCCCTCGTTGCCCACGGCTATTGTCTGTGACCTCGATGGCACACTTGCGCTATTGAATGGACGTAATCCATATGATGCGTCTCGTTGCGAAGAGGACCTTGTGAACGAGGCAGTCGCGGACATTTTGAAAACGTACTTTCTGAATGGCTATACTATTCTGCTCGCTTCGGGCAGAAGTGAGCAACATCGACCGCAAACCGAACGCTGGTTACAAAAACATAGTATCCAGTACACCGCCCTTTTTATGCGTCTTGCAGGAGATAACCGCAAAGACGCAATTATAAAGCGAGAGATATACGAACAACATATGCAGGGACGGTACTCCATAAAATTCGTTTTAGATGATCGGAATCAAGTTGTGGAACTCTGGAGAAGTCTTGGCCTGACTGTGTTGCAGGTTGCTGAAGGGGATTTTTAACGAATAATGTGAGCATTTCTTTCAGTGGGAAGAGGGTGCGCTGAAGCGGACCCGTACAGGAATTTGATTGCCTTGCCCCGTGTGCAACTCCAGTACGGGTCCGCTTCAGCACAACCCGTTTTTTTCCACATTCCTTCGTTTATCTGCATCATTCGTTTTTACAAGTGGTGTATATAGAGTATTTAATTAAATGACGTGCATACCCCTCGCACAGTCAGAAACCTCACTGCCAGCTAATACGTACCAAAGATATAGCAGTAGAGTTCTGCTCTAACTTAAGGAGTAAGCGATGGAAAAGCGTTTTACGCTAGGAATTGAGGAAGAGTTTCAGTTGGTGGATATGCAGACGGGTGAGTTATGTTCTGATGCGGACGCTATTATAGAGAAGGGGGCAGACTCACTGGGCGAACAGCTCAAGCAGGAGATGTCACAATCAACGATAGAATTAGTTTCAAATATTTTACCTGATATTGTCGTAGCTCGACAGGAAGTCCGTGCGACACGTGCAGCCCTTTCACAACTTGTGAAAAAAGAGGGCCTCGCCATTATTAGTGCAGGTACACACCCCAGTTCATCCTGGCGTGACCAGAAGAATACAGAGGGCGAACGCTATATAGAGCTGGCACAAGAATATCAAGACGTTGTGCGTTCCGACCTGATTTTTGGATTACATGTGCATGTGGGTGTAGAAAACAAAGACCTTGCGATCAACATTCTGAATCAGGTACGAACATGGTTGCCCCATTTGCTCGCGCTTTCAACCAACGCCCCCTTCTGGTCTGGTCGTATGACGGGCCTCAAGTCCTATCGTGCGGTGCAGTGGAAGCGCTTTCCGCGCAGCGGTGTCCCTTATGTATTTCCTTCCTGGGACCATTTCGGCAGGTATGTGCAGGACTTGATCGACATGGGTTGTATTGATGATGGCAAGAAAATTTGGTGGGATGTACGCCCACATGCCTATTTTGATACTATCGAGTTTCGTGTGTGTGACATGCCTTCGACGATAGAAGATACACTGGGAATTGCCGCGCTCTGTCAAGCTCTGGTCGCGAAGTTGGTACGCTTGCATGAGCAGGGAAAAACAGTTCCCATCGTGAAAAGTCGCTATATCGAGGAAAACAAGTGGCGTGCTATGCGCTATGGGCTGGATGCCGAATATGTTGATTTTACGTCACGTCGCCGTTTACCTATGCGTGACTCAATACGTGAAACACTGGCCTTTGTAGATGAGGTGGTGGATGATTTAGGAAGCCGCCGTGAGATAGCCTATCTTCACGCGTTGCTTGACGATCAACAAGGGACTGGGGCGGATCGACAGATGGCAATGTATGAGCAGACTGAGAACACGCAGGACGTGATCGCGTTTTTGTTAGAGCGAACAATGCAAGGAGTATAGTATGGCGAACCGTTTTTCACTGGGCGTTGAAGAGGAATTTCAGTTGGTACGGCGTGAAACGGGCGAATTATGTTCATGTGCGCAAAGTATACTGGCAAAAGGCGCACCTTACCTGGAAGAGCAAATTAAGCCAGAGATGCTGCAAAATACAGTAGAATTGATCTCAAATGTGTTGCCAGATATTGCTGCCGCTCGTACTGAACTACATACGTTACGTGTATTACTGAATAGACTTGCGAACGAGGAAGGATTGGCACTGGTAAGCGCGGGTACGCATCCAAGCGCGTTATGGGTCGATCAAGAGCGAACCGATGGAGAACGCTATATCGAGCTGGAAAAAGAGTATCAGGATGTGGGACGCTCTATTCTGATTTTTGGTCTGCATGTGCATGTCGGGATAGAGAACAAAGAACTCGCTATGCGCGTCATGAATCAAGTGCGAACATGGTTGCCGCAACTTATCGCGATTTCCTCGAACTCTCCTTTCTGGGAGGGGCGCATGACGGGTATCAAGTCCTATCGCTCGGTGGTGTGGAAGCGATTTCCTCGCAGTGGTATGCCAGAGCTATTTGAGTCTCGGCAGCATTTTGACAAATATGTACAAGATTTGGTCGATATGGGCTGTATCGACAATGCCAAGAAAATCTGGTGGGATATTCGTCCGCATCCTTTCTTTGATACCGTCGAGTTTCGTGCTTGTGATATGCCCGCGACGATAGAAGACACGCTCGCGATAGCAGCATTATGTCAAGCAATGGTGGCAAAACTGACCTACCTTGACGAACGCAGTAAGCCTGTGCCGATGCTGAAACGCGACTATATTGACGAAAATAAGTGGCGTGCTATGCGCTATGGCCTCGATGCCGACGTTATCGACTTCACACAGAAACGCTGTATTAGTATGCGTGACTCTATCCGTGAACTCCTGGATTTTGTCGATGAGATGGTGGACGATTTAGGAAGCCGTCGAGAAATGAATTACTTGCGTGCCTTGATGGACGACTCACGAGGTACAGGTGCAGATCGCCAGATGGCGTTTTACAAAGAAAACGATGAGGACATCACGAAGGTTAATCAGTTTTTGATGCAGCAAACCATGCAAGGTGTTACGCTTGAAGACGCTGACCTCTCAAATCGCTTCCTACAATTCAAGATGTATGAGGACGCAAAACAATAAATGTAACGCATGAAAAAGGTTCCGTTGTGACTGTAGCTACAACGGAACCTTTTTCATGCGTTTACACCTACTGCTTTCCATCCAGCGCAAGGTTCAACTCTAGCACATTGATGTATGGTTCACCGAAGATGCCCAGGAAGCGTCCATGAATGTGAGCGTTGACGATGTTTTGTACTTGACTGACTGATAGACCGCGCACTTGGGCGATACGGTTTACCTGTAGGTTGGCCGCTTCGATAGAGATGTCGGGGTCCAACCCTGATCCCGACGCTGTTACAATGTCGGAAGGGAGCGGTGTATTAGGTGCCAAATTGTTTTCTTTACGGAACTGATCGGCATAGTTTTGTACACCGGCATAGGTGCCAGGGACGTAGTAGGTATTTTTCTTGCCAGCAACGGGTGTTGCATTGGCAGGAACGGGTGTACCTGCGGCGATGGTCACTTGCGTTCCGTTGCCGCCCGTGAGTTGGGCATTGGTTGGGCCTATGTTCGAGGCTGACGAGTTGTCAGCCGAATAGGGTGCTGGCGAATTTGTTGTACTGCTCAACGTAGCCGAGGGGCGTCCGTGAAAGTACTTGCCAGAGGTCCAGTATTGACCAATCAGGTCGGACCCAATCACTTTTCCATTGACGGTATGTAGGCTGCCATTTGCCTGATAGGGAAAGATGATTTGTGCTAGTGCTGTCACGATGCCAGGATAAATGAAGCCTGTGATAATGGTGAAGAGCAGCATCATGGCTATTGCTGGTCGCAGGTAGCCTACAAGCCCGACGCGACGTGGTGCTGTTGGAGCATCTTGTGGGATGCTTTCCTCAGTTGATTGTATAGATTTCATGATGAATTACTTTCTCTCTTATGTTTTGCCTAGAAGGTTAAGTGTAAGACTTGCAGGATCAGGTCGATGATCTTGATGCCAACAAAGGGAATGATGATACCACCAAGCCCATAGAGCAGCAAATTGTCGCGTAACAGGCGTCCTGCTCCAACTGGACGATATTTGACGCCACGCAGTGCCAGGGGCACCAGCGCGATAATGATAAGTGCATTAAAGATTACGGCTGATAGGACCGCGCTATGAGGTGATGCCAAGCGCATAACATTGAGCGCGTTTAACTGTGGATAGGTGACGGCGAACGCTGCTGGAATGATGGCAAAGTATTTCGCAACGTCGTTGGAGATACTAAAGGTCGTCAACGCCCCACGCGTAATCAGCAACTGTTTCCCGACTTCAACCACCTCAATCAGTTTTGTCGGGTTAGAGTCCAGGTCAACCATATTGGCGGCTTCTTTCGCTGCCTGTGTGCCTGTATTCATTGCCACACCAACATCGGCTTGTGCTAATGCTGGGGCGTCGTTGGTGCCATCGCCTGTCATTGCAACCAGTCGTCCACCGATTTGTTGCTCTCGAATGAGCTTCATCTTGGTTTCGGGTGTTGCCTGTGCCAGGAAGTCGTCTACACCGGCTTCTTTCGCGATGGCGGCAGCCGTAAGTGGATTATCACCAGTAATCATGACGGTGCGAATGCCCATGCTGCGCAATTGATCAAAGCGTTCGCGCATGCCACTTTTGACGATATCTTTGAGTTCGATCACGCCCAAAAGTCGTGCTTGCTCGCTTTGACCATTTGCTGCGTTTATTATTTCGGCAACGACCAGAGGTGTGCTACCTGCTTTTGCAATCTCCTCAACAATACTTTTGAGTTCACTACTCGCGCTACCACCATGTTCGGCTACATATGCCGCAACCGAGTCCCCTGCACCTTTACGAATAGAGGTGCTAGTGTGGCTGTCGCTACTCTCCAAATCGACACCGCTCATACGTGTTTGTGCGGTGAAGGGGATAAAGTTAGCAGAAGGAGCTGCTTTATCTGATAGACCGTAACGTTCTTGGGCTAGAGCCACAATGGAGCGTCCTTCTGGTGTTTCATCGGCAAGGCTTGAGAGCAACGCTGCTTGAGCAAGGTCGCGCTCGTTAACACCTTGCAATGGGACAAAGCGAGATGCTTGACGATTACCAATGGTGATTGTGCCTGTCTTGTCGAGCAACAATACATCTACGTCACCAGCCGCTTCCACCGCGCGTCCACTCATTGCCAGGACATTGCGCTGTACCATGCGGTCCATGCCTGCGATACCGATAGCGGACAGGAGTCCACCAATCGTTGTTGGAATGAGGCAGACCAGCAAGGCAATCAAGACCGTGATGGAGACCGCTTGACCAGAGTAGATGGCGAAGGGTTCGAGCGAGACACACACAAGCACAAAGATGATGGTCAGGCTTGCAATCAGAATGTTGAGTGCAATCTCGTTCGGTGTCTTCTGCCAATTCGCGCCTTCTACAAGAGCGATCATGCGGTCAAGAAATGTCTCGCCTGGATTCGCTGTGATTTGCATGATGATCCAGTCAGAGAGTACGCGTGTACCACCTGTTACCGCGCTTCTGTCGCCACCGCTTTCACGAATCACTGGTGCGGACTCACCTGTGATTGCTGACTCGTCAACGGAGGCCACGCCTTCGACAACTTCGCCATCGCCTGGGATGGCATCGCCAGCCTCAACGAGTACGTAGTCGCCTTTACGAAGTTCCGGGGCCGCAACCTCTTGTACGCTTGCCGTGCGACTACGACTGGCTAGGCGTTTTGCAAGTGTGGTAGTACGGGCTTTACGCAGGGTATCGGCCTGTGCCTTGCCTCGTCCCTCCGCCATTGCTTCCGCGAAGTTGGCGAACAAAACGGTAAACCATAGCCATATGGCAACGGAGAGTACGAAAAGCCGTTCAGCCGTCAATGCGCTGGCTGTGAACCCTCCTGTTGGTTGAGTAAACAGGAGGCGCACGAACTCGATAGTTGTGACCGCGCTACCGACCTCAACGACGAACATCACAGGATTTCGGAGTTGTACGCGTGGGTCGAGCTTCACAAAGGAGTCTATGATAGCCTGACGAATGATTCTGCCATCAAAAATTGACAGGTCTCCCTTGCGGCGTGATGGCTTCGTCACATCTGGTAGTTGGGGTTCCTGAGTCTGTATTTCTGTCGTCATGTTAGAATGTCTTTCCTTGCAGCATCAACAGGTGCTCAACAATCGGTCCTAGCGCATAGGCTGGGAAGTAGGTCAACGCACCGACAATGACCACGACGCCGATAACAAGCGATACCCACAGGAAACCCGTCGTGGGAAACGTTCCTAGTCCGGCTGGTATGACGCGCTTTTTCACCAGTGCTCCTGCTAGAGCCATGATAGGAATAACAAACGCGATACGTCCAATCAAGAACGCCATACCCAGCGTCCAGTTATAGAAGGTCGAGTTCACGGTCAAGCCAGCGAAGGCCGAACCATTATTGCCATTCGCCGAGGTGAACGCATACAGAATTTCTGACAATCCATGCGGTCCATTGTTCAGAATACCCGTCAGCCCGGCAGGGGCGACAACGGCAATCGAGGAGAAGGCCAGGATAGATGCAGGCAAAATCAGAATTGCCAGTGCAGCCATCATCATTTCTTTGCGCTCAATCTTCTTGCCGAGGTATTCAGGTGTTCGTCCCACCATCAATCCGGCGATGAAGACGGCGATAATGGCGAATACGAGCAAGTCATAGAGACCTGAGCCAACACCACCGAACACGAGTTCACCAAGCGCGATGTTCGTGAGTGGCACCAATCCACCAATAGGCGTGTAACTATCATGGAAGCTATTCACCGCACCACACGAGGTATCAGTTGTGACAACAGCGAAGAGTGCCGAGTCCGTGATGCCGAAGCGTACCTCTTTGCCTTCCATATTGCCACCAGATTGCGTCGTTGTAGCTTGCTGATTGATGCCGTACTTCGCTAACAGAGGGTTGCCAAGCTGCTCTGCGGGCAGGGCTACACCAATGCCGACAAAGAAGAGAATGGCACCAACAATCCAAAGCGTCCAACCCTGACGTGTGACACCAGTCATTTTGCCAAAAAAGTAGAATAGTGCTGCTGGTATGGAAAAGATCGAGACGAGTATCACAAGGTTCGTTAGCGCATTCGGATTTTCAAAGGGATGGGCAGAGTTGACATTGAAGAAACCGCCGCCATTCGTGCCAAAATCTTTGATAAACTCCTGTGAAGCTACTGGCCCTTGCGCGATTGTTTGCTTGATGCCATCAAGTGTTGTGATCGTGTCGTAGGGTCTGAAGTTTTGAATCATGCCCTGCGAGACATAGAACAGCGCACCGATAATTGAGATGGGCAACAGGATGTACAGAATACAGCGTGTTAAATCGACATAGAAGTTACCCAGGTTTTGTGCGCTACGACGGGTAAGCCCACGAGTAATTGCAACTGCTAGCGCGATACCGATAGCTGCCGATGTGAAGTTATGCACCGTGAGACCTGCCATCTGTGTCAAGTAGGTCATGGTTGTTTCGCCGCCATACGCCTGCCAGTTTGTATTTGTTGTGAAACTCGCGGCAGTATTGAAGGCCAGTCCGGGTTCGACACTGGATAAGCCTTGCGGATTGAAGAATGGGCCATGTATATTTTGTGTGCGCTCAATGAGATACAAAAGTAACATACCAACGGCACTGAATACGAGCATGTCTATCGTGTAGCGTACCCAGCCATGCTCCTCTTGCTCATTGACACCGGAGACACGGTAGAGGACGCGTTCAACTGGTACAAGTGCAGGTGAGAACCATGTACGGTTCCCTGCGAACACATGGTACAGGTACAGACCAAAGGGCTTCGTAATCAACAAAACGATGAGTATGAAGAGTCCTATCTGTACAACTGCATTAACGGTAATAGGCATTATATTTTCCTTGTAGACTGAAACAAAAAATCAGAAACGTTCTGGTGCCAGCAACGCAATCACCAGGTAAATCATGATAGCCAGCGTGACTATGCCAATCAAGATGTATTCGATTGGAGAGTTCATTTGTGTTCCCTTTCTCTATAGCTTCTCGCAACCACGTGTGAAGGCGACAAGTGCGAGAAACGAAAGAACTGTTACTGCAACGGCAAGTAAGTCCATGAGAATAGGACTAGGCATGTAATTCCTCCTCGGAAGATGCATGTTGCTCCTGTACAGGAGTATCTTCATTGTGATTAGTGCGTACCTTCCCATCTCTACGTTGGGCTGCTTCAGTTGCAAGACGCAAAAGAGCATCCATCGGAAATGGTTTGGGAAGATATGCCAGTGGATGAAACTCGGCGAGTCTGCCTGGGCTGACGCGAACGGCTGAGAGGACAACAACGGGCAATTTTTCCTCGTTCCCCTCGATCATCTGTGTGCGTAGTAAGCCTTCTTGCTGTGCAACACGCAGGATATCCCATCCGGTTTTATCAGGCAGGTTGATATCCAGGAACGTGAGATCAAAGGAGGCACTTCGTAGTTGGCTTAACGCTTCTTGAACATCTCCTGCGATGCTCACATCATGACCTCGGATACGCAAATTGCGTTCAATCAAATCGCGCAAAACCTCATCGTCTTCGATAAGCAAGATGCGTGCGCCAAACATAAGCATTACTCCTAACTCCTTTTTCACCTGACACTGCTAAGTGTAGAGTAAAAAGAGTCAAAGTGAGTTCAGAAGATGGAGGAATATTCTCAAGATATTCTCAAAATGAAGAGAGGGAACACACAAGAAGACCCACCAATGGCATCCGCGTGCGGATGCCATTGGTGGGTCTTCTTGTGTGTTCCCTTAAGAAGCAGGTTTCTCAGCGGCTTCGGCTGCCGTGAGGTTGGACTTGAGACAGCTAAAAAACTGCTCTGTCAGCTTTTCGGCTGTGCTGTTCATCAGGCGTGCGCCAATGCTGGCAAGTGTGCCACTGACAACGACATTCGCGTTCCAGTCCATGCTCGTTTCGTTTGGACTTACAGAGTTCAACTGCATGGTTCCAGCGAGTTCAACCGCGCTCCCAGGTGCTTTGCCGCGTCCTTTGACAACCATGTGATCCGGCTCATGCTTTTCTGGGCGCGTTACATCCAGGTTGAATTTGGCTTTGACTGGTCCGATACCAATGGAGATGACAGCCTTCCAATGCTCCTCGCCCACATCCTCAAGACTCTGGAAACCAGGAGCGCACGCTGCAACCTTGCGTACATCCAAAAGATAGGCCCATACCGTTTGAATAGGAACATCAATTGTTTGTGTACCTGAAAATTCCATGTCGTGCTTCCCTTCCGCTCTAAATAAAATATTCTCTTTATGAATTTGTGAGGATTGTTTCATGACGTGCGATACCGCACGTCATGAAACAATCCTCACAAAAAATTTATGCTCGCTCTACTGCTTTGAGAATGGCGCGACGTGCCATGACGGTCGTCATCTGGCTGCGATAGGCTTTTGAGCCGTGCAAGTCTTCGATTAACGAGAGTCCTTCAGCGGCGTGGCTAGCAGCCTCTGTCGCGACAGTCTCGTCGATTTTCTTGCCGACGAGGGCCGCTTCTACCGCGCTTGCACGCGTGGTTTTAGTTCCTGCACCTGTCACGGCCACGCTTGCCGCACTACATGTGCCGTCACCATCAAGCGAGATGACCGCTGCCACACCAGTTATTGCATAGTGTGAAGCTTTATTTTCGAGCTTCATATATGAAGTTCCTGTATGGGCAGCAGGAATGGCAAAGCGAATCTCGGTGAGCAATTCACCGGCTTTAAGTGCGGTTTCAAAGGTATCAATGAAGAAATCATTTGCCGCAATGGTACGTTTGCCCGTGGCACTTTGTACGACAATCTCAGCTTTAAGGGCTAAGATAATGGCTGGCATGTCGCCAGCAGGGTCCGAGTGCGCGATACTGCCACCAATAGTGCCACGATTGCGTACCTGTTGATCGCCAAGTACCGAAGCGGCATCTGTCAGCAACGCGAAATGCTGGCGTAGCAATTCTGAACGAGCCGCCGTTGTATACGTTGTCATTGCACCAACGGCAACGACACCGTTTTCCTCTCGAATGTACGAGAGGTCCGCGATTTTGCCGATATCGACGAGATGTTCTGGTTGTGACAGGCGAAGTTTCAGTGATGGAATAAGGCTATGGCCACCTGCCAACACTTTGGCGTCGTCGCCGTATTGTTGTAGCAACGAAATTGCCTCATCCACCGTCTTCGCTGGATGATAATCAAAGGCTGCGGGAACAGACATGTATTTTTCTCCTCTTCATCATGGGTAGAAATAAGGAAAGACATCCGGTTCGTGATGAGCCAGATGTCTTGCTCATTACTGCTCTATTGCTGATGAATGATCTTCCACAACTTCTCTGGATGCATGGGCATGTCAATGTGTGGCACACCAAGTGCGTTGGCTACAGCAGCCGCAATCGCCGGCGTCGAACCGATGGTACCAGCTTCGCCGACACCTTTGACACCCAATGGGTTTACGCCTGTGAGCGTCGTAGTGTGTTCAAGCTCCAGCATGGGGAACTCAGGCGCGATTGGCATGGCATAGTCCATGAACGATGCTGTTAGCAGCTGACCGTCTTCGCTGTACACAACACCCTCGTACATAGCCTGACCCACGCCTTGCGCGATACCGCCATGAATCTGACCCTGTACCAACATGGGGTTCAACTGGCGTCCACAATCGTCAACTGCGACGTAGCGCACAATTTCCGTCTCGCCGGTATCTTTGTCTACCTCAACGACGCAGATATGAGTGCCGAAAGGAAAGGTGCAGGACTCTGGCTCGAAGAAGGCTGTTGTTTCCAGACCCGGCTCAACTCCTGGTGCCAACGTATTGGAGGTGTTTGCAGCAGCAGCTACAGCGTTGAAGGTGACAGACTTCTGAGGTGAGCCTGCGACGGAAAATTCTCCGCCTTCCAAGCTTCACATCCTCTGGGCTGGCCTCTAACATGTGTGCCGCAATCTGCTTCATCTTCTCTTTCAACCGGAGTGCGGCGTTGAAGACAGCTGAGCCACCAACAGAGGTGCCTCGGCTTCCATAGGTCCCACGTCCCTCTGGTGTAGAGTCTGTATCACCATGCATGATGATGACATTCTCCATCGGAATGCCAAACTCATCGCCGACAAGTTGTGCAAACGAAGTCTCTTGTCCTTGTCCATGTGGCGAAATGCCCGTATAGACAGTGACTGTACCCGTTTGCTCAACACGCATACGCGCACTCTCGAAGACACCAAAAGGTGTGGTTCCCTTCGGACCAAGTCCGCAGATTTCTACGTAGGAAGAAACACCGATACCCAGGAGTTTGCCGTCAGCACGGTTCTGCTTCTGCTGTGCGCGGAGGTTCTTGTAGTCAATCAGTTCCATCGCCTTTTCCAGCGCAACTGCATAATTACCACTGTCATAAACAGGGCCTGCTGAAGCCTTATAGGGGAATGACTCTGATTTGACGAAATTGACAAGGCGAATCTCTGCCGGGTCTTTGCCCAACTCGTTCGCGATAAGGTCCATTGTGCGCTCGATCATGAAGGTTGCCTCAGGGCGACCCGCACCACGATAGGCGTCGGTTGGAGCTTTATTCGTGAAGACGATATCACATGCCGCATATGTAACGGGGATGTCGTAGCAGCCATCAACCATTGGTAGTGTGAATGCGATAGCAATAACATCGGTGAAGAACTGGAGATAGGAGCCGAGGTCAGAGATGACATGCACCTTAAATCCGTGTACTTTGCCACTCAAATCTATCGCAGCCTCAACATAATTGATCTGGTCACGTCCATGAATGGTTGCAGAGAAGCTTTCGCTGCGATCCTCAATCCACTTGACGGGCTTGCCTAGCTGCATTGCTGCGAAGGCGGCAAGTGCCTCTTCGGGATAGATTTCCAGTTTGCAGCCGAAGCCACCGCCGACTTCAGGAACGACTACACGTACCTGATGCTGGGGAAGTTGCATCTGCTCAGCGAGATAGTTGCGCAACAGGTGAGGAATTTGCGAAGAACTCCAAACGTTGAGCATCTTGTCTGACTTACGATATTCAGCGATAACGCCGCGCGTCTCCATTGGAGATGGTGCGACGCGCTGATTTGCGAAGCGTCCTTTGACAATACGTCCCCCATTCGCTACTGTGTCCGCGAAGACCTTGTCGATTTCTTCGGTTGGAGGATGAATGGGAAGCGCGACGTTTGTGCCATACTCTTCGTAAAGTAGGGGCGCATCCGGCTGCATGGCCTTCTCAAGGTCGATAGCGGCAGGTAGTGGCTCGTAATCGATATCAATCAGATCAACAGCATCGCGTGCCGTGTATTTGTCATCTGCGATAACGATAGCAACTGGATCGCCATAAAAACGTACTTTGCCTTCAGCAAGCGGTCCACGGCGACCCATGCCTTTGTCGATGAATGGAGGTAGGGGAACAGCAACAGGTATATTGCCAACTTTGCCTTTGAGATCTTCTGCTGTGTAGACAGCGATCACGCCAGGATGGTTGCGTGCGGCCTCAGTGTTGATGCTATTAATGCGTGCGTGACCATAGGGGCTACGGAGGACGGACATATGAAGCATACCAAGCATCTTCATATCGTCTACATACGTAGCCTGTCCAGTAATCAAACGGGGATCTTCACGCCTCTTAACTGGCGTGCCAAGTGTAGCTGCAATGCCCATGAGTGTGCAAGTCCTTTCTCAAGTATGAGAAATGAAACAACGATTAGTATGCTTGCATCCTTGCAGACAAGTATTAGTCTGCCGCGGTGACTGGTTCGGAGGCACCTGCACGCATGTGTTCAGCAGCAAACTGAACGGCACGCACGATATTTTGATAGCCGGTGCAGCGGCAGATGTTGCCCTCAAGACCCTTACGAATCTCTTCATCACTTGGATTGGGGTTGTTTTTGAGTAGTTGGTAGGAGGCCATAATCATACCAGGGGTGCAGTAGCCGCACTGGAGACCATGTTTCTCCCAGAAGCCTTCTTGAATGGGGTGGAGTGTATCACCATTGGCGATACCTTCAATTGTGGTCACTTCGTCACCGTCTGCTTGTACAGCCAGGATGGTACACGATTTTACCGCTTGACCATTGAGCATGACCACGCAGGCACCACATTGAGAGGTGTTACAGCCAATGTGTGTTCCTGTCAGGTCCAGGGTATCACGTAAATAATGGGCGAGCAGTGTGCGAGGCTCGACCTCTGATGAATATTTGCGACCGTTTACGGTCATTGTAATTGCGCGCTTCATCGTCACTAATGGTCCTCCATAGTAGCTAAACCGTGTTCTCTTACCACATCAACATCTATGGGAATATGAGGAAAAACACGGAAACTCCTGTAAACTGTTCATTCAGTGTGGGGCTTTACGCTGTGAAAGACTACTGAAAACTCCTTTCAATACATAGAGTGTAAGGGCTGGTGCAAATGAAGATTTTTTGGAATAGTCCCAGCTATCCATTGTGTCGTTAGTCGCAAAGTCGCTTCTTCTTTTGCCTTGTCGTGCTACTCTATAGCACAATCGACAGGAGAAAACGCTATGCGAAATGCTAACTGAACAGAGAGTAGCACAATAAAGGTTACATTGTCAAACGCTGTGATGCTTCCTCAATGTAAGAGCGAAGTTACACCATTGCTTCTTCCTGTACAAGATGCTGCATGGTTTTGAGTGATGCTCCAGTACCCTTCTTCCGTACCATAAGCATCTCGGCGGCAATGCTTAACGCGATTTCATCGGGCGTTTCCGCACCAATATCCAGGCCAATAGGCGCATGAACCTCAGCAAGCCGCTCTGCTACTATACCCTCTTTGAGCAGGGTTTTGAAGATATTTTTGACTTTGCTCGGACTTCCAATCATGCCAATATAGGCCGCTTTGCTTTCTAAAGCTGCGTGTAAAGCTTCTTTGTCGAGTGTATGACCACGTGTAACAATCACGATCCAGCTTGACTCGTCTGGCTCCAGTGTGCGAATTGTCTGTGGGATATCGCCAAAGGCAAGCTGTATCTTGTCCCCAAAGGCTTGTGGATTGGCGAAGTCGCGCCGATCATCGACGACCACGATACGATAATCAAGATGAAGCGAGAGTCGTGCGAGTGCTTGCGCGACATAGCCCGCGCCAACAATGATGAGACGTGGTTCAGGTCGTAGCACTTCAAAAAGGACCTCTAATGTCGCGCCGCAACTGCCGACCGCTTCCCCCGTGTCCGCATCCATATGAATATGGACAGTTTGTGATTGGCCCTCACTCAAAGCTCTAAGTGCCTCCTGCGCTATCTTGCCATCGGTCACAGGCCCAGCTATACCTTCACTAATGGTACCATCTGCATGAATCAGCATTTTGCTACCAACACCACATGGGGCAGAACCAACCGTCTTTACGACAGTGGCGATGACAACGCGTTCTCCGTGCCTTAGCGCGTCTTGAATTTCAGTATAGACACTCATTGTGTTCATGAGGCCACAGCCTTTCGAGTAGGTGTTGGCGCGGACACGTCAGCGTTCTTGCTGTTGCGCGTGGCAACGATCTCGGCCATAATCGCAAGCGCAATCTCTTCCGGTGCTTTTCCACCGAGGTTAAGACCAATAGGTCCATGAATACGCTTCACCTGTTCTTCCGTCAAGCCATTTTTCATGAGACGTTCGGCGCGTTCCTCGCCCGTTTTGCGACTGCCAATAGCACCTACATAACCTACATCACGTCTTAACACAACATTGAGCGTTGGTTCGTCAAATTTTGGGTCATGTGTCAGTACTGCGATAGAGGTAGAAGGATTGAGGTCCATACGGGCTAACACTTCGTCGGGCCATTCAACAATCAAGTCGTCAGCAGTCGGGAAGCGATCACGGGTAGCAAAAGCAGCACGAGCATCAACCACGGTGACATGATAATTGAGTGTTTTGGCAAATATCGTGAGTGGAATAGCAATATGGCCTGCACCCACAATAATCAATGAGGGAGGAGGTGGGAAACCCTCGACAAATACCTGATATGGTTCTTGCCCCTCTTCGGTGTTAGCAAGCGTGTAGGTAAGTGTGTGTGCTTCACCTTTCCACATCGCACGCTCGGCATCGACGAGCGCGAGTGCATCAAGTGCAGGTAGCCCAAGTGTCCCTTGCGTGGTTTTGTTAGGGAACAAAAGGAGTTTCGAGCCAATATGGTTAGGCCCTTGTACTACGGTTGCGAGGGCCGCACCCTTTTCCTTTTCGATCTGGTTTTTTAACGCTTCATAGAGTCCACTCATGAATGACTCCTACGGTACTTCTTTGTTACCTGCATATACGAAAAAAGTGTACAAATGGATTACCAATCGAGGCGTTCCACGAAGACCTGGATAGTGCCACCACAGGCAAGGCCGATTTGTTCAATATTTTGCTCTTCGGTGATGCCAAATTCGAGCATCTGTGGCTTGCCATCCTCAATGACCTCTAAGGCCGCGTGTACCACGGCTGGTTCTACGCAACCGCCACTCACTGAACCGGCCAGTTCGCCACTTTCACTGACCGCAAGCTTTGCCCCTGGTCTACGGGGTGCCGAGCCTTGCATAGAGATAACGGTAGCGATGGCGACGCGTTCACCACGCCCACGCCATTTTTCTACATCTGGTAATACATCAATCATTGGAAAACCCCCTTTGTCTATACCGTCAAGCAATAATCATAAATAGACCTGAGCAGGTTGTTCAGGTCTATTTTATTATCCTGATTATGGGCTGGTAAAACTTTTTGCTACACTGTAGTATGTGCTTATAGAGCATAAGTTGTCAAGGTAAGGACTGATTCATCGCGTCCTTGTAATGAAAGAGTTATGCCTGGATTGGGTGCGCTAAAGCGGACCCGTACAGGAGTGAGCGATGTCTGCGGAGAGACAATGCAAGTCCTGTACGGGTCCGCTTTAGCGCACCCTAGTGACTGTTAAAATGTTTTTTCCATATTCATTTGTTCATCTGCATAATCGGTCCCTACAATCAACATTACAAATATATCAAGCACGCTCTTCCCATATCTTCACTACCTGTTGATATGCGTCCCATGTGTCCACATCGTAATTCGGCGTGTCTTCATTCATATCGAGCGTTGCTATCTCTTGGCGATAACGTTCAAGCACTTTGCGACCACCTTCATCACCCGTCATCTCCATCAGTTCGGGGAAGAGGCTTGCGTCAAAGAGGGTCGGGTTGCCACGTTTACCCCCATAACGTGCTGTAATGATGCGTTTACCTGTGGTTTGTTTTGTCTCAATCATGCTATCGATAATGTGTGAAGTCATAAGGGGTTGATCGCCGAGGACAATCATTGCTCCATTCACAGTAGGGTAGGAAGACATCAAGGTTTCGATACCTTTGCGTAAGGATGTACTCATGCCCTGCTGATAGTCGGGATTGTCGATAGCGACAAGCTTTGGCTGATAGGGAGTAAGGATTGTGCGTACCTGCTCGGCTTGATAGCCAAGTATCACAACAAGAGGCCATGCTTGTGAGGCAAGGACGGTTTCGACAACATGTGTTAGTACAGGACGGTCGCCAAGCGGTAATAGCAATTTGTGTTGTCCTTGTTCCATGCGGCTTGAACGTCCAGCTGCCAGGAGAATGACAGCCGTAGAAGTGGACATGTGAGAAAATCCTTTCTCGAAGGGAGACTCTTGCGGTCTCCCTGCTTCTTTGGCGACTTTATCATAGGGAATGGGTGACTGGTAGTGTTGCTTGGAGTTCGTGCATCCACTCAAGCAGGGCGCGTGTTTGATGAATACGACTGCGCAACACGATTTGCTCAAAGAATGTATCGTCCTTGAGCGCGTCTGAGGGATGTTTCGACTCTAAGTGCTGGAGAAAGCTCTTACACGCTGATATTTCCTGGTCGATGAGATTGCTCATTGTCTGCGGCATAAATTTTTCCACAAAATAGAGTTTGAGCAGAAAGATAATACGAATATCGCGCGGCTTTTCAACAGGTTGTGTCAGCCACTCTTGAAAAATAGCATTCCCTTCGGGTGTGAGGGCGTGGATTTTGCGTGGCGGGCGCGTTTCCTGTGGTTCTAAGGTTGTCTCGATATAGCCAAGTTTTTCTAGTTTTTTGATGAATGCATACATCTGGTTCATTTCCAGATGCATGATTTCTCCCAACGTGCTACTCTCAAACTTTTGAAACATTTCATAGCCATGCATAGACTGGCTTTTAAGCAAGCCCAGGATGATATACTCGGCTGGTGCGCTAATCTGCATACGCTGTCCTTACCACACAAAAACTGTAGAGAGCGAAATTGCCCTTCCAATTATTCCATGTTTTCCTTCAGAACTGCAAGTCCCTCTATTTCAATCATTGCCTCGTCCTGGAAGAAACGCGAGATTTCAAGTAATGCCGTTGCTGGATAATAGCTGCCAAAGAAGGCTTGATGGGCTTTACCCAATGCTGGCAGATGAGCGCGGTAGGTGTCGCGGTCACTGACAAAAATCGTGATCTTCACGATATTCTGCATTGTGCCACCTGCCGCTTCAACAACCGTTTTGAGGTTTTGTAGTACCTGTATGTATTGGGCAACGATATCGCCAGGTGCGACGATGCGTCCCTCTTTATCACTTGCGGTCTGTCCAGCGAGGAAAAGGAGGCGTCCACCAGTGACGACGATACCATGATTGAAGCCGCTCGGACGCGCTAATGAGGATGGGTTGATGATTGTTTTGTCCATGTGCTTATCTTTCTTATCGTCTTAAATTACGACATCACGCCGCCACCGTCGATGTTGATGGCCTGACCTGTGATACCTTTGCTGCTCTCTTGCGCGAGAAATACCACGAGCGATGCGATTTCGTCGGGTTCTATCAGGCGTTGTTGGGGGCTTGTTTTGGCGAGTGTCTCACGGGCTTGTGCCTCGCTCATACTTGTACGAGCGGAGATAGTGCTCACGCTAATATCTGTCATGGGCGTATCGACATAACCGGGGCAGATGGCGTTTACCGTGATGTTATACGAAACGAACTCAGTGGCTAAGGCACGGGTGAGGCCGAGGACGCCGTGTTTTGCTGCAGTATAGGCAGCGATATAGCGTCCTCCCACTCTTGATGAGATAGAGGCGATATTGATAATGCGACCCCAACGTTGCTCTACCAATGTTGGCACAAACGCTTTTGTAACAGCATAGACACTTGTCAGGTTGACGGCAAGCATCCGTTGCCAGAGGTCGTCGGGATGATTCAGGAATTTATGGCTCCCTGCATTACCAGCGTTATTCACCAGGATATCAAGCCCACCCATCGCTTCTAAACCTGTTCGCGCCATGTGTTGCACCTGTTCGCCATCAGTGACATCACAGGCAACCGCATAACCTTTGCGCCCAATGGCTTGTATCTGGGCAACGAGCGCATCAAGTTCGGCAGGTGTACGTGCAGTGACGGTTACGTCGGCTCCTGCGTGTGCAAGGGCAAGCGCAATGCTACGTCCAATACCACGTCCAGCACCAGTGACGACTGCACGCTTGCCTTGTAATGGAAGTTGTTGAGACATAGATATTGTCCTCTCTTAAAATTGTGAGCGAATAATCCACAAATCGGGGAAAAACGGCTTGATGGTAGATGCGAGATAGCCAGCACCGGATGAGCCGCCCGTGCCAGCTTTATGACCAATGGTGCGCTCGACCATTTTCGAGTGTCGGTAACGCCATTCCTCAAATCCCTCGTCCATATCCACGAGGTTTTCGCAAATGTTGCTGACGGTGACATTCTGACGATAGATATCTATGAGAATGTTCTGGATGGTGGTTGATGGGGTAATGGATTGTGTGACATCGCGATGCAGTTGCTCCTCTGGGATAGGATAGCCATTGAGACTGAGATAATATAAGAAGGCATCCCAGAGGCTCGGTTGTGTATAACGATGCTCAAGCTTTTGGCGTCCAAGCGAATCTTCCGCATAGTTACGAAAGACCGTTTCACGTTTATAGCCAAAGACGAACTCAAGCTCGCGGAACTGGGCTGATTGGAAGCCACTTGCCGACTCTAAAAAGCTACGAAACGAGTTAAATTCAAGTGGTGTCATGGTTTCCAGTACGTCGAGTTGCGCGACCACCGTTTTAAGAATGGCGAGTACACGGCGTGTGACATGCGCGGCTCGTGCAGGTTCGTTTGAGCGCAACAGCGACATGAGATAGTCGATTTCGTGTAGTATTTCCTTGAACCAGAGTTCGTAGACTTGATGAATCACGATAAAGAGCATTTCATCATGCTCTGGTCCGTGTGGACCAACACTTTTAGGCGTCTGTAAATCGAGTAGTTCGTCAACACGCAGATAGCTGGCGTAGGTGAGCGATTTTGACATGTGTTGCTCCTTTTTTATGAGTGCTGACGCAGCTTGTAGCGTTGAACTTTGCCTGTATCCGCGCGTGGTAGTTTGTCGCAAAACTCAATGGCACGGGGATATTTATAAGGCGCGATGTGTTGTTTGACAAAATCTTGCAGCGTTTTCGCCATCTCTTCGTTTCCTGTATAGCCTGCGTTGAGAACCACAAAGGCTTTGATGATCGTGCCACGTGTTGCATCAGGGCTGCCTACAACAGCACATTCCGCCACGGCAGGGTGTTCTAGTAAAGCACCCTCAACCTCTGGTCCGGCGACATTGTATCCTGCTGTGACAATGATATCGTCTGTGCGTGCTTGGAACCAGAAGTAGCCATCTTCATCCAGCAAGTAGGCATCACCCGTCATGTTCCAACCATTTTGTACATAGCTTCGTTGGCGTTCATCGGCAAGATAGCGGCACCCTGTGGGTCCCTTTACACCGAGGCGTCCCACTGAGCCAGCAGGTAGGATATTCCCAGCATTATCAAAGATAGCCGCTTGATAGCCTGGAACTGGCTTTCCTGTTGCGCCTGGACGTATGTCAGCACCTGCGGCGGCGATAAAGATGTGTAGCATTTCTGTAGAGCCGATACCATCAATAATGTCGATGCCTGTTGCGTTCCGCCATAATGAGCGCGTAGATGCTGGCAATGCCTCACCTGCAGAGACACATTTTTGGAGCGATGAAAGATCGAACTTGCTCGCGAAGCGTGCCATTTGTCGATAGAAAAGGGGCGAGGACCAGACTACTGTTGCAGAGTAATCTTGAATAGCTTGCAACAGGCTTTCAGGAGATAATTTCTCCAGCAACACAGTTGCGGCACCAACACGGAGCGAGAAGAGTAGAAGCGCACCAAGTCCAAACGTAAAGGCCAATGGAGGTGTACCGATACAGATATCGCTTGCTGTCATATGCACAACTGATTTCGGGAAACAATCGCTCGCGGCCAGCAGGTCACGGTGAAAATGCATAGTTGCCTTCGGTTTGCCCTGTTGAGCCAGAGGTAAAGGCAATCAGTGCTGTATCGTCGGCGGCTGTTTCTACCGCTTGAAATGGTTTTTGCCAGTGCGACATACGCGCTTCAAGTCCATCAGTGGAGGTATCGTTAAAATAGAGAATATGTTGCAAAATAGGACAACGTTGCTGGGCTAATTGCAATTCGGTCTCTAGTTGCTTGTCACAAATAGCAATGCTGATGTGTGCTAGCGTGATCGCATCGACCAGTTCTTTTTCGCGTAACAGGGGCATGGTTGCGACAGCGATTAAGCCAGCTTTGACGACTGCAAGCCAACAAATCGCCATCATCGGGCTATTGGCACCACGCAGGAGTACACGGTTTCCTGGCACAAGCCCTATATCAGTTATCAGAACGTGTGCGACTGCATCGACTCGCGCTTGTAATTGCTGATAGGTGAGCATACCTGTAGCACTATAGATAGCAGGATGTGCGCCATGTCCTTGAAGAACCCACGCGTCTAGCAGTTCAGATATGGCGTTCAGTTGAGCCGGATAGTGTAGCTCTGGAAGCGTGAAAATCAAGTCAGGCCACTGTTCATTTGGTGGTAAATTGTCACGCGCAAACGTATCACGATGAGCCGAAGGTGCGATCATGTTGGTTCCCTCCCGTATTAATTCCCTTGAAAAACTGGTCGTTTTTTGGCGACGAATGCTTCATATGCGCGGTGAAAATCCTGTGTTTGCATGCAGATGGCTTGTGCTTCGGCCTCCGTTTCGATGGCCTCGTCTAAGCCCATGGCCCATTCCCGATGTAACAATTTCTTTGTCATGGCATGGGCAAAGGTGGGACCGTTCGCAAGCTGTGCTGCCATATCCTGTGTCCTGGGTAGCACTTCCTCCGAGGGATAAAGCGCGTTAAAGAAGCCCCAATTCAGTCCTTCAGCGGCAGTCATTGTACGTCCTGTGTAGAGCAATTCTGCCGCGCGTCCCTGACCTATCACGCGTGGAAGGAGTGTACATGCGCCCATATCACTCCCCGACAAACCAACACGCGTGAAGAGAAAGGCCGTTTTGCTTTCCGGTGTGCCATAGCGTAAGTCCGAGGCCAATGCCAGCATTGCCCCGGCACCTGTGCATACTCCGTCGATAGCGGCGAGAATTGGTTGTGGACAGGCACGCATCGCTTTGACGACATCGCCCGTCATGCGCGTAAAATTCAGCAGTTCAGGCATGGTCATTCGTGTAAGTGGGCCGATAATTTCATGTACATCCCCACCGGAGCAGAAATTGCCACCAGCACCCGTGATAACGACCGCTTTGATGGTTTCATCATATGTTAAGGCACGAAAGGTATCACGCAGTTCTGCATATGACTCGAATGTAAGTGGGTTTTTCTTTTCGGGCCGATTGAGCGTGATCGTGGCAACATTGCCCGTCACATGCCATAAGAAGTGTTGCGCCATAGCATAGTCTCCTATGTGTTTTCAACATGGTGTTTGATTTTGCCCAGCAATGTGTAGATGTGTTGTTGTTCTTGCATCGTCAAGCTGCCTAACCATTCGTCAATCCAGGTTGCGTGAACGGTTGCCATCTGGTCAAAGGCGATACGTCCTTTGTCTGTGAGACGTACCTTTTTTGCACGGCGGTCATTGGGTTGCGGAATCCGTTCGACCAGTTCGTCACGTTCAAGGTTGTCCGTGATGCCAGTGATGTTGCCGCCCGAAACCATCATGCGCTGTGACAACTCGCTCATAAGTAAACCGTCGGGAAAGCGTGCGAGTTGTGCCATCAAGTCAAAGCGTGGCAACGTTGTATCAAACTCGTTACGCAAACGGCTACTCACCTGATTTTCGATTAATGTTGTACAGGTTAGAAGCCGCAACCACAAACGCAACACCCCTGGTTCTGCCTCGTGGTCTGGAATCGTTGTTTCCGAAGAAGCACTATGTAGTGTCATATTTCGATGTTACTTTCTGTTTATGAGTTTGTGGTAGGGACCAGATGAATTTGCGCTGCGGACGCGATATATCGGTCCCTACAGACGTTCAACCTTTGATAAATTGCGTTCAAGCTGTGCTTTGCCATTGAGATATTGCGGAGGCCAGGGCATTTCGGTATAACCAAGTTGTGCTGCTGCGTGCAGGGTCCAATAGGGGTCGGCGAGGTGTGGACGTGCAAGCGCACACAGATCGGCTCTCCCTGCCGCGATGATGCTGTTGACATGATCTGGCTCGAAGATAGCACCAACCGCCATTGTCGCGATACCCACCTCGTTGCGGATACGGTCGGAGAAGGGTGTCTGGTACATGCGCCCATAGACAGGTTTGGCGAGACGCGTTGTCTGTCCCGATGAAACATCTATCAGGTCGGCACCCACTTCCTTAAAGAGATGCGCAATGCTTACCGCATCATCGGATGTATTGCCACCTTCCGCCCAGTCGTGTGCCGAGATACGCACCGACATTGGTTTATGGGCGGGCCACACATTTCTAAGTGCGACAAAGACCTCTAATGGATAGCGACAGCGATTTTCTAACGAACCGCCATATTCATCATCACGTAGATTGGTGAGTGGCGAGATAAAGCTCGAAAGCAGGTAGCCATGTGCGCAATGTAGCTCCAGCCAATCGAAATCACATTCTTTTGCCCAGGTTGCCGCTCGCACAAAATTCGCAAGTACGCTCTCGATATCGGCTCGCGTCATAGCGCGTGGCGTCTGGTTGTGTGGTCCGTATGGTATGGCAGAGGCAGCAAGTAGAGGCCAGTTGCCCTCCGGAAGTGGTTCATCACTGTCTTCCCAGCCGAGTTGTGTTGAGCCTTTGGGTCCAGCATGCCCAAGTTGCATCCCAATTTTTGCTGGCGTGCGTGTATGCACATAGGAAACGATGCGTTGCCATGCATCGCGATGTTCCGGTTGATACATGCCAGCACAGCCAGGAGTGATACGTGCATCAGGTGATACACAGGTCATTTCCGTGAAAATCAATCCAGCTCCACCATGAGCGCGGCTGCCTAGGTGTACAAGATAAAATTCATCGGGCGTACCATCCTGACACGAATACATCGCCATTGGCGAGACGACGACACGATTGGGTAATGTCAGTTCACGGAGTCGAAACGGCGTGAACATTGGTGGCACAGCCTTCGCAGGGAGTCCACTTCTTTGTGCCATCCACGTCTCTACGCCTGTTATGTACTGCATGTCTCGTAGGCGGAGATTTTCATGTGAGACACGCTGACTCCGCGTCAGCAAGCTATAGGCGAACTGCTCTGCTTCAAACGCAGTGTAGCGTTTGACGTTTTCAAACCAGTCGGTGCTGTTGCGTGCGCTATTTTGCAGCTTGATGACCTCTATCTTGCGCTCTGCTTCATACGTTTTGAGGGCCATAGGAATATCTTTGGATTGCTGTAACGCTTGCGACAGTGCTATTGCATCTTCCAGTGCAAGCTTTGTGCCTGAGCCAATGGAGAAGTGAGCGGTATGGGCAGCGTCACCAAGCAGGACAATATTGCGATATGACCAGTGTGCGTTGGTGACATGTTGAAAGTTGATCCACGGATTCGCTATGTGCCGTGTATTGCTCAAGAGGGCGTGTCCATCAAGGTAACGTGCGAAGATGCGTTCACAAAATGCGACCGATTCATTAGTGGTCATGTGGTCAAGACCAGCACGGACCCAATTTTCTTCGGGCGTCTCTACAATGAAGGTACTGGTGTCACGGTCAAAGGTGTAGGCGTGGGCTTGAAACCAACCCCATTCGGTCTCCTCGAAGGCAAATGTGAAGGCGTCGAAATGCTGATGTGTTCCCAACCACACATAGCGACAGATGCGTTTCTCGATACGTGGCTGAAAGTGTTCCGCATATAGAGAGCGTATCGCGCTGTTCACACCATCGCTGGCAATGATAAGATCGGCGTTTGCATACTGTGTGGTGTCTTTTAGCTCGGTTTGGAATACTAACTTGACACCTAGTTCGACACAACGCTCTTGTAGAATGTTCAGCAGGCGTTTACGTGCGATACCACTAAAGCCATGCCCACCAGAGCGTATCGTGTGTCCTTTGAAGTGGACATCTATTTCGTCCCAATGGTTGAAGCTATTCGTGATAGCGTTATACGTTGGAGCATCGGCGCGTGCGAGATTGCCAAGCGTCTGATCGGAGAAGACGACGCCCCAGCCAAAGGTATCATGAGGACGGTTACGCTCTACAACGGTGATTGCGCTCTCTGGCTGTGCCTGTTTCATCAGTAGCGCGAAATATAATCCGGCAGGACCCCCACCAATACACACGATATGCATGGGAACGCTCCTTGAAAATATGGATACGCTAAGATTTATCACGTTCTTGCCTGAATATTAAACGATTGTAGGGGTCTAATTCTATTACACCCTGTTGGCATGTCACAATGTTGGCAGGATTGATGAAACGCTTCAACATCCTCCAAATCCTCCAAAATAAGTAATTGCCACAAGGGTGTAATAGAATTAGACCCCTACAATCGTCATATCCACGTTATTTTATTTAATAATAGTTTACATTGTAATATTTTAGGTGTCAAGTATTTTAATAGGGAACTTGACAACATCTCATAGATATCATACCGTTGCATATAGCTCTTGAGCTACAAACATATTCCCCCTTTTTTGAAGCATATATATGTGTATTTTGACCGAGAGGAGCCGACCATGCCTGACAACATTCACACGAAGTACCTATTGAGCGAGGATGAGATGCCGCGTGCGTGGTACAACATTGTATCTGATATGCCCAATGCCCCCACGCCTGTCTTGCATCCTGGCACCAAGCAACCTGTTACACCTGATGACCTTGCCCCCCTCTTTCCCATGGCTTTGATTCAGCAGGAGGTAAGTACTGAACGCTATATCGAGATACCAGACCCGGTGCGTCGTGTCTATGCACAGTGGCGTCCTAGCCCACTTTATCGAGCGCGACGGCTGGAAAAGGCTCTCGACACGCCAGCTCGTATCTACTATAAATATGAGGGTGTGAGTCCTGTTGGCAGTCACAAGCCAAATACCTCTGTGCCACAAGCGTTTTATAACAAAGAAGAGGGCGTGAAGAAACTTTCGACGGAGACAGGTGCTGGACAATGGGGATCGGCATTGGCGATGGCTGGTGCCTTCTTTGGCGTGGATGTTGAAATCTTCATGGTCAAGATCAGCTATGAGCAAAAGCCTTATAGAAGGTCAATGATGCAGACCTATGGCGGAGTTGTTCATGCCAGCCCTAGTAATCTGACGGATGCAGGACGTGGTATCCTTGCTAAAAATCCAGAGAACATGGGAAGCCTTGGCATTGCCATTAGTGAAGCGGTAGAGGTTGCCGCGAAGAGTGGTGGCACAACGAAGTATGCGCTTGGGAGCGTTCTTAATCACGTTATGCTACACCAGACGGTGATTGGTGAAGAAGCCTTACTACAAATGGCTCAAGCTGGCGATTATCCTGATGTTGTGGTTGGTTGTATCGGTGGTGGAAGCAACTTCTCAGGCATCGCATTTCCCTTCATTGGCAAATCTTTACGCAAGGGCTTAAAAACACGCTTTCTGGCGGCGGAACCGATGGCGTGTCCCAGCCTGACGAGAGGCGTCTATGCGTATGACTTTGGCGATACCGTAGGTATGACCCCTCTTATGAAGATGTACACGCTGGGTCATGATTTCATGCCACCGAGTATTCATTCAGGCGGTTTGCGCTATCATGGCATGTCGCCGCTCATCTCACAACTGCACCACGAGGGGATTATCGAGGCACAAGCCTATTATCAAAATCCCGTTTTTGAGGCGGCGGTAATGTTTGCGCGGAGTGAGGGAATTGTGCCAGCACCAGAAGCAGGCCACGCGGTACGTGCGACCATTAACGAGGCGTTGAAGGCGAAAGAAGAGGGGCGTGAGCGTGTAATTCTCTTCAATCTCTGTGGACATGGTTTCCTGGATATGAGTGCCTACGATAGCTACTTTGCTGGCAAGTTGCAGGACTATGAGTATCCAGCCGAGGCAGTAGCGGCTGCACAGGAGCGACTACCACAGGTGGTTTGAGTAAAAAAGAATGAGGAAAGTTAGGTCAAGGCGTGCCTTGACCTAACTTTCCTCATTCTTTTTTAGATAAAGAAGATATGTGCCTATGGTATACTTGTTCCACTGTAATTGTGTTGCACCTTAATGGAGTACACATCGTATGGCTCACATCACGAACGAGAGTCACGCACAACTAATTGCCAGTCAGCAAGCGGAAGAATTGGCTCAACTGAACCGTATCGCGGTCGCTCTTACATCCGAGTTCGATTTACCACGCCTGTTGCAAATGATTACCGATGCTGCTCGTAAAGTCACGTCTGCCCAATATGCGGCGTTTTTTCTCATACCAGAAATAGTTGGGAACGATGGGAATACAGTGGCGAATAAAGTGAGCTTTAATCTCGCGGCAATCTCCGGTGCAAACGAGCGTATCGCGGCCCATTTTCGGCGTATGGGGCCTGTTGAGGGCATTGGTTTGCTGCAACCCATTTTCTGGGAAGGATCATCAATCATCGTTGATGATGTGCTGGCAGACAAACGTTATGTTGGTATTCCTGGTGGGCATATTCCTGTGCGAAGCTTCTTAGGCGTGCAGCTACGGACTCGTGAAGGGGCAACGCTGGGAGCTTTTCTTATAGGCGATACGCGTCCAGGACGTTTCAGTACACGTCACTTTGAACTTATCGAGTCCCTGAGTGCGCAAGCTGCTGTAGCTATTCATAACGTCCAGCTTGTGGCGCGTGAGCGTCGCGCTTTGGAAGAACATGCGACGCAGCTTGAACGTGAGGTCCATGACCGTACCGCAGAACTTGAACGCCGCAACGAAGAACTAAGCCGATATGCAACCAATTTGCAACAACTGTATCATGAGTTGACCGAGGCTCAAAAACGGCAAATGCTCGCGGACGAACGTAGCCGTATCGCGCAGGAATTGCACGACCGTGTACAGCAAACCCTTTTCACGATTGGGCTGAAAGCCGATTGGGTAAAAGAACATATCAGCGCAAATTCCCCGTTAGTTGTTCCACTACAAACCATCAAACAACTTGCTTCACTAGGTACCGCGCAGGTTCGCGATGCTATCTTTGCGTTATCTTCTGCCGAGCTTCCCGAAGACGGACTCGTGAAAATGCTGTATGCGTTGATACGTGATTTGCGCGAATCATCGCCGATAGAAGCAGACCTTGTGGTTGCTGAATGGGCGACTTCCCCAAGTACACAGATTGAAAATGTGTTGCTGACCATTGCGCAAGAAGCTCTTTCAAACGCGCGTCGTCATGCACAGGCGACGATTGTGATTGTGACTATTCGCGTGACGCACGAACACGCTGTACTGGTCGTGCAGGATAATGGTGTTGGACTTTCTGAACATGTGTTGCAAAGCTATCAGAACAACCCTTTGCATCTCGGCCTGAAGGGGATGCATCATCGTACAGAGGAGCTGAACGGACAATGTACTCTGCTCAACGGTGAAGAGGGTGGACTCATTGTAAAGGTGGTACTACCATTATGACACGCTTATTGATCATCGACGATCATGAAATGGTTCGTGAGGGACTCAAGGCTATGCTGGTGACAGAACCAGATTTTGAGATTGTTGGTGGTGCTGCTAATGCACGGCAGGCACTGGAAATGGTCGAGCAGGTACATCCTGATGTTGTGTTGCTTGATGTGCGCCTGCCTGATGTAAGCGGTGTTGAGGTCTGCCGCACACTCAGTGAGAGGTTTCCCGAAATCGGGGTGATTATGCTCACAACATTCACTGATGAGCAGATTGTCGCGCAATGTATCCAGGCTGGTGCGCGTGGCTTCATTATCAAAGATGTTGAACGCTTTGACCTTAAACGCTCTATTCGCGCTGTTGCACGCGGGGAAGCCGTTATTGACTCTAAAGCTGCTGTTGCTGTACTCGCGCAACTACGCCGTACATCATCTGTAAACACGGACTCCACACCAGAAACGCTTAGTGCGCAACAGCTTGTCATCCTACGACTTGTGGCACAAGGTCTGTCGAGCCGCGAAATAGGTGTGCAACTTTATTTGAGTGAGAATACAGTCAAGGGTTATGTACAGGAAATTCTGCATCGTCTCAACGTGAAGAATCGCACCGAGGCTGTCATGGTTGCGGTAAAACAGGGGTGGCTGTGATTTAGAGGTTGCTAAAAAAGAGTTGGGTGGTTGGGAGCATGACAGGGGCAAGCCCAGTCACTACTATACTTCTCACCACGGCGTGGCCTGCCACGCGAGTCCGTGTATAGTAGTGACAGGGCTTGCCCCTGTCATGATGACTTCTTCTAAGTTATTTCTCCCTCCATTTATAGGTTATAAATTACCTCCTTTCGTAGGTGTTACTTTACCTCAAGAGAAGCTATACTTAGCTATGGTAGAGTCTGCACACTCTATCACATACGCATCCCTCCCTATCAGTAGGCTATTCGGGCAACCTAGCGTTGGTTGTTTTTTCTGGATAGCTTGGCGTCTATTTCCATGAAGCGCAGAGATTGCGCGTCAATCACTGTTGGAGGTGTATTTTGATACCAGGTTCCTTTGATTATGTAGTGGCGAACAGCGTGCCAGAAGCTGTGGCTCTATTGGAACAACATGGCGACGAAGCCAAAATCCTCGCTGGCGGTCATAGTCTTATCCCCGTTTTGCGGTTCCGTCTTGCCAGTCCATCGGTGTTGATTGATATCAATCGCATTCCAGACCTGGAATATATCCAGGAAACTGATGGCACATTACACATTGGCGCACTCACACGCGAGGCCGAGCTAGATACGTCGTCCCTCATTGCTCATCGTTATCCCATTTTGCTTGATACCTCGACGGGGGTAGCCGATCCTATTGTGCGTAACTGGGCAACTGTGGGCGGCAATCTTGTACATGCCGACCCTGCGAACGATCATCCCGCGACAATGCTGGCGTTAGGTGCAAGTGTTGTAGTTCAGGGACCGCAGGGGAAACGCGTGATTTCGATTGAAGATTTTTTCACGGACTCTGCCTTTGAAACAACCTTGAAGCCGAACGAAATTCTTACCGAGATTCGTATTCCGGCTCCCAGCGAGCAGAGTGGTGGTGCGTATGTCAAGCTTGAGCGCAAAGTAGGCGATTACGCAATTGCTGGTGTCGCCGTGTACATAACGTTTGATGCTAGTGGTCATGTGGCATTGGATGAACACGGGCGTATGACCATGGCAGAAGGTGCTGTTGTCGCCCACGCTGGTATTGGCTTAACAAATGTTGGGCCTCATCCCATTAAAGCACGCGAGGCCGAGCAGTTTTTAGTTGGCAAGCCACTTGATGATGCTACGATTTATAAAGCCGCCGAACTTGTCGCAGCCGCGTCACAGCCAAGTAGTGACTTACGTGGTTCCGTAGAATATAAACGTGCTATGGTACGCACACTGTGTGTTCGCGCATTACGAAAAGCACTACAACGCGCCAATGGAGGAGCATAACATGAGCAAACATACTATTCATGTGACCATCAATGGGACTGCCTATGATGAGGTCGTTGATTCTCGCACTCTCCTTGTCCATTGGCTACGCGATGGGCTACGTCTCACGGGAACGCATATTGGGTGTGATACATCGTCTTGTGGTGCCTGCACTATTCTTGTTGATGGCAAAGCCACCAAATCGTGTACCATGTTCGCGGTACAGGCCGATGGACGTGAAATCATGACGGTTGAGGGCCTGGAGCAAAACGATATACTGCATCCTATACAAGAAGGCTTTCACCAGGAACATGCGTTGCAATGTGGTTATTGCACTCCAGGTATGATGATGGCGAGCATCGCGCTCCTGAATAACAATCCTCATCCAACCGAGCATGAAATTCGCGTCGGTATCTCCGGTAATCTCTGTCGTTGTACTGGTTACGTAAATATCGTAAAAGCTGTACAATATGCGGCAGAGAAAATGCAGACTTCGGCAGAACTTACGATGAGCGGCGCACAGGGAGGCGAGTAATGTCAACAGAAGTACGCAAAACATATGCACTAGGCGAGCCTATTAAGCGTAAAGAAGATGCGCGTTTCATTCGTGGTCAAGGGAACTATGTCGATGATGTGCAGTTAAAGGGTATGCTCTATGGCGATATTGTACGCAGCCCATACGCTCATGCGCTGATTAAAAATGTCGATATCAGCGAAGCGTTGAAAGTACCGGGGGTAGTTGCAGTCATCACTGGTAAAGACCTTGATGCGGCTGGCCTTGCCTGGATGCCCACGCTTTCCGCCGATATGGAAGCTGTTCTGGCTCTTGACCGTGTGCATTTTCAGATGCAAGAAGTTGCCTTCGTCGTCGCTACCAGTCGTTATGCGGCAGCTGATGGCGTTGCAGCCGTTGATGTCGATTACGAACCACTAAAAGTTGTGATCGACCCCAAAAAGCTCTTGACCCGGATGCGCCTTTGCTACGTCCCGACAAAAAAGACAAGCAACCCACGAACCAGATTTATCACTGGGAAGTGGGAGATCGTGCAGGGACCGAAGAAGCCTTTGTGGAAGCTGAGGCGAATGGCGTGGTTATTAAGCAGGATATGTATATTCCGCGTATTCACCCTGCACCTATTGAAACATGTGGCTGCGTCGCTGATTATCAAAAGGCGACAGGCAAACTCACGGTCTGGCTGACCTCGCAAGCTCCACATGCGCATCGCACGCTGTTCGCAATTGTTGCTGGTCTGCCAGAACATCGTATTCGTATCATCTCGCCCGATGTTGGTGGTGGTTTTGGCAACAAGGTGCCGATTTACCCAGGATATGTCTGTGCAGTTGTGGCCTCGCTGAAAACGGGCAAGCCTGTGAAATGGATTGAAGATCGTTCGGAGAATATTGCCAGTACCGGTTTTGCGCGTGATTATCATATCCATGCGGAACTCGCAGCCGATAAAAATGGCACGGTCAATGCCCTTCGTGTCCATACACTGGCCGATCATGGAGCCTTTGATGGTGCTGCGCAACCCACAAAGTTTCCTGCTGGCCTGTTCCACATCTGCACAGGTTCCTACGATTTCAAACATGCCTTTGTCGATGTCGATGCGGTGCATACCAACAAAGCTCCCGGTGGTATTGCCTATCGCTGTTCGTTCCGTGTGACTGAGGCGTCATACTTGATTGAGCGTATGATGGACACACTCGCACACGATATCGGCAAGGACCCGGCGGAGTTACGTCTACAAAACTTCATTCAGCCCGAAGCGTTTCCCTATCGCTCGGCTCTTGATTGGACCTTTGACAGTGGCAACTATGAGGGTTCGTTGCGCTTAGCAATGAAGAACGTGGACTATGAGGGGTTACGTCGTGAGCAGTTGGAAAAACGTGCGCGTGGCGAGTTGATGGGTATCGGCATCTCGACCTTCACCGAGATTGTTGGTGCTGGTCCTGGCAAGCACTTCGATATTGCAGGTATTCAGATGTTCGATAGCTGTGAGATACGTGTGCATCCAACGGGTAAGGCCCTCGCGCGTATTGGCGCACAGACACAGGGGCAAGGGCATGAGACAACCTTCGCGCAAATCATCGGCGCGGAACTCGGCATGTCACCTGACGATATCGACGTTGAACACGGTGATACGGATACCGCTCCCTATGGTCTTGGCACGTATGCAAGCCGTAGTACGCCAGTTGCAGGTGCTGCTACCGCGTTAGCCGCGCGAAAAGTACGTGATAAGGCGAAAAAGATTGCCGCCTATCTCTTAGAAGTCGGAGAAGAGGACCTTGAGTGGGAGCCTGGACGTTTCTTTGTGAAGGGTGCGCCGAGCAAGGGCAAGACTATTCAAGAGCTTGCGTTTGCTGCCTACACCAATTGTCCACCGTATCTTGAGCCGGGATTAGAGGCCGTTAACTACTATGATCCACCCAATCTGACCTATCCGTTTGGCGCGTACATCTGTGTGCTCGATATCGACCGTGGCACAGGGCAGGTACATATTCGCCGCTTTATGGCGGTGGACGATTGCGGTACCGTCATTAATCCGATGGTGGTCGAGGGGCAGGTACATGGTGGGTTGACACAGGGATTGGCACCAGCGATGTACGAAGAGATTACCTTTGATGAGGACGGCAACATTCAGGGAGGCAACTTCCAGGACTATCTGATTCCAACCTCAATGGAGACACCGAGCTGGGAGATCGATAGAACTGTTACACCTTCGCCACATCATCCAATTGGTGCGAAAGGCATCGGAGAATCGCCAACTGTAGGAGCACCACAAGCGATTGTGAACGCATTTGTCGATGCACTTGCCCATGTTGGTGTGCGAACCATTGACATGCCGCTCACGCCAGCGAAAGTGTGGAAAGTCCTCCAGGAAAAGGGCTTAACGTCTGATTAGTTCTTGTTCAGACCCTCATTGTAGGACGCAATGAATTGCGTCCTACAATGAGGGTCTGATACCGCCTTTTTTCAGGAGAGAATAGCAATGTCATTACTCGATTTTGCGCAAGAATTGACACGTGCAAGAAAACCGTTTGTGCTCGCAACGGTTGTGTGGTGCGAACGACCAACATCCGCGAAACCTGGAGCGCAAGCACTGATTCAGGAAGATGGGCACATTACGGGTTGGATTGGGGGCAGTTGCGCACAACCTGTCGTGATACGCGAGGCACAACGTGTCTTACGCGAAGGAGGCGATGCCTATTTGTTGCGTCTTGGCGCACAGGATACAGGCATTGTACGAGATGATGTGCGCGTGTTCCCTATGACGTGTGTCAGTGGAGGCGTGTTGGATATCTACATTGAACCTCATCTTCCCTCACCTCAATTGGTACTGATTGGAGACTCACCTGTTATCATAGCGTTGTGTAAGCTTGCACCTGTTCTCGATTTTACAGTTACACAGCTCAATCGTGCTGACCTGATGCAGGTGGAGATAAACGAACGAACGTCAATTATCGTCGCAACACATGGACAATATGATGAGGATGCGCTAGAAAACGCGCTTCGTAGTCCTGCTGCATATGTGGGCATGGTAGCGAGCCATCGTCGTGCCGATGAGTGCCGTGCCTATCTCCGAACATCTGGTATAACAGAGCAACAACTCGCACGTCTGAAAGCACCTGCTGGTCTGGATATAGGAGCGGTCACACCTGAAGAGATTGCGTCAAGCATTCTCGCTGAACTCGTGCAAGTACGTAGACTACATCAAACGATAAGTCAGGAACATGTGCATGTTGTTGAAGAAGCACATGTACACGTGAGCGAGCCTGCTAGCCCTATCGTTGAAACAGCGATAGACCCTGTATGTAGTATGACTGTGGAGATTGCGAATGCACGACACCATACGACCTATGATGGGCGCGAATTCTATTTCTGCTGTCCATCCTGCAAACGTCACTTTGAACGCAATCCACAAGAATATCTGGTGGAGAACAAAGGGTAGGTAAACCGAAAGATACCACGGTGCGCTGAAGCGGACCCCCTAGGCATGAGGATAAGAATGGTTGAGATTAGAATAAGCCATACGGTGATGCAAAGAGGGTGCGCTGAAGCGGACCCATACAGGAAGGTGAGCACGCGACACCACGTGAAACTCCTGTACGGGTCCGCTTCAGCGCACCCTCTACGGCGCAATCGCGATCACGCGTAACGGGCTACCGGAACCGTTGACAATCTTGAGGGGGGCGGCAATCACGATAGCACCCGTGGGCGGCAACAATTCCAAGTTTATCAGGCTAGTGATGCCAAATTTGCCTGCCCCATGCATGAACGTGTGATTGGGGAAGGGTGGATTGAAGCCGCCTGCCGCTCCTGCATCCGTTCCAACCGTTTCCACACCGACACCTAGAATATCGCGTTGCGTTGCCAGGAATTGCGAAGTGGTTTGATGAAAGCCAGGGGTATGTGGACCGTCGGCATGAACATTCAAAAACTCCTCGCGGCTTATGCGTTTACCCCAACCAGTGTGAAGTAAGACCCATGCGCCAGAGGGGATACGTCCATGCTGTGTCTCCCATTGCTGAAGTTGCTCTGGCATCAATAAGAAATCGGGGGATTGCTCTACCTCACGTGTAACGTCGATTACACAGGCTGGCCCAAGGAACTTGCTTGGTAAAATAGTATCGGTGGCATTATTGGGTAAATCTTTTCCTGTTACCCAGTGAATAGGGGCGTCAAAGTGTGTGCCTGTATGCTCGCCCATAGAGATAACATTCCAGTACCAGCCCGGTCCCTTCTCGTCATAGCGCGAAATTTCAGTCAGGGTCACACCAGGAGAAGGCGCAAACATTGGGGGCAGGTCGATTACGGGCGTTTCAGGCCCTAATGGTGTGGTCAAATCAATGATTTTCAGTTTGCCCGTGGCGAGTTCCGCAAGCAGTTGTGCTAAGACGTTACTGGACATAGTGTTATGAGTCCTTCCTTTATACTTCTGTTTGATGCTTCATGGCCTCCAAGCTGCGCTTGAACTGGAAACGGTTTTCCAAAAGCGGTAAGTCCATGTGGAATGACTTTGGTCCGATTGCCTCGACCTTTGACACAATCGTTGTCAATATGTTTTTAGTGAGTGCATCCGTAACGCCCATTTTTAGCTGTTCCAGTGTATCAGCCTCTACAACATTCGGAATACCCGACGCTTTAGCAATACCTGCAAGGTCTGTTCCAGTTGCTGTTGCGGTAGGGAAACCACCCACGGAGAGCAAGCTTTCATTGTCAAAGACGATATGTAGCAGGTTCGCAGGTTTATAACGTGCCATCGTACTCAACGTTCCCAGGTTCATGAGCAATGAACCATCACCATCAATCACAATCACTTTATGATGTGGCATGGACAAGGCGATACCGAGACCCATTGAGGATGCAAGCCCCATCGCGTGTTCGAGATAAAAGAAATTGTGGCGATGACCTAGCGTGTACAACTCTGCGGCAACCGCGCCCATAATCGTCACGACGATATGCTGTTCGAGTTCGGAATAGATTGCCTGTAGTGCGTCTGAACGAAGCATTGTTTACTCCTCCCACATGACATCACGCGATAACAGGACGGCAACGGGATGAAGCGAGGCATGGGCCAGTGTCTGACCATCTTTGATACGTCGATAAATATCACTGGCATCTGTGAGATGCCAGATAGGGATATTCATGGCTCGCAAAATAGGTTCTGTCACAAGACCCCCTTGCGTTTGCCATGCATCCTTTTCACCAAAGGAGCCACGAAGAGAAATCAGCATGAGGAGTGGAATTTTGTATAGCAGGGCAAGGGATACTATAGGATTAATGGCAGCCAGGAAACCGTGATTTTGCATGAGGAGTGCCGAGTTCACTCCTGCGAGATGCGCTCCTGCCGAAATCCCGATGCCCTCTTCCTCTTTTGCCAGGCGTACCAGCGTCATCTCCGGGTCTTCATCCGCCATACGCAATAAATGCACAAGCCATGTCTCAGGGAGTGCTGACATAATTTTGACATCACACGCCTTCAACGCTTCATAGATTACTTTGGAGTTCGTCGTCGAAACGGGCATAGTTTTTCCTCGATTCATTGAGATGAAAAAACATGTGCTATGAAGAATTATATCTTCTGGAGAAGAAATGTCAATGAACGGATGTGTCTCAGATGGTAGAATATCTTGTATGGACCAATATTGCGATTTAATAAATCAATGTGGGTACGTCGATTGTAGGGACCAATGTATCACGTCCTTGTCACGATTGACCATGCCAACAAGGACGTGATAATGCAGATTGACACATGAACGTGGGAAGACAAGAAACACGCCTCGTTGGGTGCGCTGAAGCGGACCCGTACAGGAATGACCAAGGGGTGCCGGAATGCAAGGAAGTCCTGTACGGGTCCGCTTCAGCGCACCCTGATAGAAAAGGAACAAGAGATGTACAATCCCCAAATAGGCGACACAATAGACGCACTCGATACGCCATCAATGATTATTGATTTGCCACTGATGGAGGCAAATATTGCGAAGTTGATGGGAGCGTTCCGAGGGAAAAACGTGTCCGTTCGGCCTCATTTGAAAACGGTCAAATCACCCCAACTGGCACAACTTTTATTGCAAGCGGGCGCGATTGGTGGCTGTGTGGCGAAGGTAAGCGAAGCCGAAGTAATGGCTCGTGCAGGTATCGAAGACCTGTTGATTACGAGCGAAATTGTGGGCAAGCCCAAACTAGCGCGGCTCGTGGCATTGGTGCGTGAACATCCAAAGGTAAAAGTTGTGGTGGATAGTTTGACAGGTGTACACGCCCTGAATCAGGCGATGCAGGATGCAGAACTACATGTCAACGTGTTGCTCGATGTCAATGTTGGGCAAAATCGGTGCGGTGTGGCATCAGGGCAAGAAGCTGTAGCTTTGGCTCAATCTATTGGTAATATGAGTAACGTGCATCTCATTGGCGTACAGGGCTATGAAGGTCACTTACAACACATTCATGATACGGGTGAACGGGAGCGGCTTTGTCGTGCAGCAATGCAGTTGCTTACAACGACTGCACAACAGCTAAAAGCAATGGGTTTTCCCATCGAAATTGTGACAACAGGTGGAACAGGTACCGCCGAAATTTGTGCTAGTTGTGAAGGTATTACAGAAGTGCAACCAGGGTCTTTTATCTTCATGGATACCGACTACCGTAATGCGCTAGGCTCTATTTATACCAACGCGTTGACAATCCTCTCGACGGTGATTAGTCGCCCTACGCCAGAAAGAGCAGTGGTTGATGCTGGCCTTAAGTCACTTTCTATTGATAGCGGCATGGCAGAACCACAGGGACTCCCTGGTGTCACCTATCGACCTGGAGGAGATGAACATGGTATTTTGACGTGGGATGCTGGTATGCCAACGCCGAGTAGCAGGTTGGATGTTGGAGAACGGATAGCCTTTATTCCCAGCCATATCGACACAACAATTAATCTACATGATACTTATTATGCGTACCGTGATGGGAAAATAGAAGCGATTTGGCCTGTCGCGACGCGAGGGATGGTACAGTGATGTGTTACAGTTTTGCCTTTGCCATGTTTATGTATTGCTGCGCTCAAATGAAAGCACTTCTTCAAAGTCGTGCAAATGCTCAATCATTTCCTGCGTAGGTAGCCCGTTTTGCGTTTCGTGTTTTAACTCGCCGCGATTTAGAGTTCCCATAACGACGTAGTCATTACCGACAACCTCTGGTTTGAAGTTCTTGAAGAAGGCTGTGAGTCGCTTTTCATGATATTTCGACAACTGTTCCTTTTTTACTCCATGACCTTGTTGATGAGTATAAGCTCATGGTTCATCCTATTGTTGTAGGAAGAGGAAATGCTAATCGTATCCCGTCAGTTCATGTTATAATGAAACCAAAGTTTTTTGACGTATTGGAAGAGAGCGTAGGAAAACAATGGCACTACACTATGATGAGCATAAGGAAAGAATGAGCCTTGAAGAGTTCTATGCTCTTTTACAACGTGATCCTGAGCATCGCTATGAGTACATTGAAGGCTACGCTTACATGATGACAGGTGGCACACCAGACCACTCTATCATAGGAGCGAATTTGACAGGGATACTTAGGGAGCAACTGCGGAAACGTCCCTGTGTTGTATATAACTCAGATGTGTTCGTCGAACTTGCAGACGAGGCAAATTGTCTGTGTCCAGATGCATCAGTAAGCTGTGACCGAAGAGATTTTCAAGCTAAAAAGGTTATTCATCATCTTTGTCTTGTCGCGGAAGTACTTTCACCAGGAACAAAAGCGCGTGACCGAGGCATAAAATCCGAGTTATATCAGAATATTCCAACAGTACAAGAAATCCTCTTCATTGACACACAATTTATGCGCGTTCAACTGTATCGACGCGAAACAGATTACTGGACCATGCGCAATTTCACGCAAGAAGCTACGATAGAGCTAACTAGTCTAGGTATCGAGTTTCCGGTTGCCGAGTTGTATGAGAAGACGACGTTTGATGAAACGTTTATCAGCGGTGAATAGTTTGCCACTATTCACTTTTGCTAGTTGCAACAGCGAGGGAACAGAATGACACAGAATCCAAATCCATTTGGAGCATGGCAATCATGGCAACCACATGAAGTTGCTCAGCTTTTTTTCGTGTTAGCGACTCCGTGGTGGATTGCAGGGGGCTGGGCAATTGATCTCTTTCTTGGAGAACAGACACGAGACCATGAAGATATTGATGTACAATTTCTGCGGCGTGACCAGCAAGATATACGTGCTCTACTTCAAGAGTGGGATGTGCAAGAAGCACATTCATCGCTACAACCGAGTTCATGGCCTTTCCATGAGTGGGAGCTTGGCATGCCTCTCTCGCCCAAAGTTCATGATATTTGGTGTCGTCCAAAGAAAACCGCTCCCTGGGCTATTCAACTAATGGTCACAGATACACACGGTGAAGAGTGGCTCTTCCGACGTAACATACAAATTCATGGCTCTCTTTCTACTATCGGATACGTAACGTATTATGGAATACCTTATCTTGCTCCAGAAATTCAGTTGTTATACAAAGCCAAGTCGTTGCGCCCCAAGGACGAGGCTGACTTCGCCAAGGTACTTCCATGCTTGGATCAAAGGAGTCGTCGGTGGTTGGCTCAAGCTCTTGCCATCGTACACCCTCATCATTCCTGGCTTCTCCCGTTGCAGAATTGCTTATTATGAAATAGTTTTTGCTTACTTAGACTACTCAAACGCTTAAAGCATTACAGCAAACAGTTATAATGCTAGTTCTCATCTTGTATGATACTCTCTTGACATTATCATATTTTTGAAATATACTTAGGTTGCCTACTAAATTAAATGATAACATAGTTACTTATCTATCTATTCAAAGGGGAATACATGACTATTCGCACTGATACAACCGCAGAGAAGTTGATGCGCTCCTTTATGCAATTTCATAAGGCTGGCTGGCATGAACATTCCGTTGCTGGCTGTACACCGAGCGAAATCAAGGTGATGTTCTGTGTCAGAAAAGGCATGAAACAGAACAATGCTATTATAACGGTCTCGGAGATTAGTAAAATCTTACGTGTGACTTCTCCGACGGTCACACAGATATTGAAAAAGCTGGAAGCGAACGGTTTCGTTGAACGACATGCCGATGAAGTAGACCGTCGTGTTGTACGCATTACATTGACCGAGAAGGGTCAGAGCATCGCACATAAGGCGGAAGAAGAATTTCGTGCATCCCTCGACGGATTAATTGACTATCTCGGTGAGGAACAATGCATTCAATTGGCGGACCTTCTATCCAGGGTCTTCCATTATTATCACGAGAAGGCTGCAAATGAGCAGTATATGGATTGGAATAGTGAGGAACATATATGATCAAGTTGCTACGGTTCATGAAGCCGTACCGATTGACGGTTGCACTCGTCCTGGTGCTGGCCTTCGCGCAAGCAATGGCAAACCTCTATCTTCCAAAGTTGATGGCGGATATTGTAGATAACGGCATTGTGAAAGGTGACAACGCCTTTATCTGGCGAACGGGCGGTCTCATGCTGCTCATCACGCTGGGTGGCGTGATTTGTGCGGTTTTCGGGAGTTTTTTTGCGGCCAGAGTTGCCGTTGGCTTTGGTAAAATCATTCGTGCTCAATTATTCACTCGTGTCGAGCAATTTTCGCTACACGAGTTCGACATGGTAAGCACTGCTTCACTTATTACAAGAACCACCAACGACACAACACAGGTGCAACAGGTCTGGGTTATTATCCTGGGTATTATGGTAACAGCACCCATGATGATTATCGGCGGTATTATTCTTGCCGTTGCTCAAGATGCTGGCCTTTCCTGGATTCTCGTGGTCATTATGCCAATTCTGGTTGGGGCTATTGTACTCCTCATGAGTCGAGCTATCCCACTTTTCCGCGTTGTGCAGACAAAGCTTGACAAGCTCAATCTTGTGCTGGATGAGGGCCTGACTGGAGTACGCGTCATTCGTGCGTTTGACCGCATGAAGTATGAGGAGCGACGCTTTGACGAGGCCAATCTTGACCTCACCGATGTCTCCATTCGTGTCAACAGGATCATCGCGTGGTTGATGCCTCTGATGATGTTTGTCTTGAATGTCTCAGGGGTTGCCATCGTCTGGTTCGGTGCAATGCGTATCGACAATGGTCAGATGCAAGTTGGTTCGCTTATCGCGTTCCTGCAATATGCCATGCAGATTTTGTTTGGCTTGTTGATGGTCTCAATGATGTTTGTTATGCTCCCTCGTGCGGCAGCTTCCGCCGACCGTATCAATGAAGTGCTAGCAATTGAGCCAGAGATTTCCGATGCTGAGCAGGTGAAGCTTGCCAACGCGGAACGTGGCTATGTTGAGTTCCAGGACGTGACATTTAGCTATCCTGGTGCCGAAGTGCCGGCTTTGAACAACATTTCCTTCAGTGCCAGGCCTGGTGAGGTCACTGCAATTATTGGTGGCACTGGCTCAGGCAAATCGACGCTTGTGAGCCTGATACCACGTTTCTATGATATCGACAGTGGTCATGTCCTGGTGGATGGCGTGGATATCCGCGATGTGGCACAGCAAGAGCTACGTGCGAAAATCGGCTTTGTGCCACAACGTGCGGTCCTCTTCTCAGGCACGATTACTGAGAATATTCGCTATGGCAAGGAAGACGCTTCGGACGAAGAGGTGCGGCACGCGGCAGATGTCGCGCAGGCGAGTGAGTTCATCGCGGACATGAAAGATGGATTGAATTCCTACATCGAACAGGGCGGCTCGAATGTTTCCGGTGGTCAGAAGCAACGTCTCTCGATAGCGCGTGCTCTGGTGAGAAGACCAGAAGTCTATGTGTTCGATGATAGTTTCTCGGCTCTGGACTTTAAGACCGATGCTAAATTACGGGCGGCACTCAAACGAGAGACACTTGATGCCACCGTACTGATCGTGGCGCAACGCGTCAGTACCGTCATGGACGCAGATCAAATAATCGTTTTAGACGAGGGGCGCGTTGTTGGCATTGGCACCCATCAGAGCTTGATGAGGAGCAGCGAGGTCTATCGTGAAATTGTTACCTCGCAACTCTCAATGGATGAAATCGCGGAGGAGATAGCATGAGCCAAGATCGTAGTGTACAGCGAGCCAATCAGCAGAGTAACATGGGACAGATGAGAGGTCCTATGGGTGCGATGGGTCGCGTGGTGGAGAAACCGAAAGATTTTCAGGGAACAGCGAGACGTTTACTTGGCTACTTTGTCCCACAAAAGTATCTTTTGCTAGGTGTGCTTGTCGCGGCTATTATCGGTACCGTGTTCAACATTGTCGGTCCAAAGATACTTGGACTCGCCATCACGAAACTTACTGAGGGTCTGCTTGCGCGATTCCGGCATATACCGGGGGCGAAGATTGATTTCACGTATATCGCGACAGTCTTGCTTATCCTGCTCGGATTGTACGTTATCAGTGCGATCTTCATGTACATCCAGCAGTACGTCATGGCAGGTGTGGCACAACGCACTGTCTATCGGCTACGCACGGAAGTGGATCAGAAAATGTCGCGTTTGCCGCTGAAGTTTTTTGATTCACGTCCACATGGAGACATTCTTAGCCGTATCGTCAACGACATGGACAATATCAGTACCACGTTGCAGCAAAGTATTACGCAACTTATCACTTCGGCGGTCACATTGATTGGTGTCATCGTGATGATGTTGACGATTAGTCCACTGCTCAGTATCGTGGTGCTGTTGACCTTGCCACTTAGTCTGCTGGTCACAATCGGCATCGCGAAGAGGTCGCAAACCTACTTTAGAAGTCAGCAGCGTGTGCTTGGGCAACTCAATGGGCATGTAGAAGAGATGTATACAGGCCACAGAATCGTCAAAGCATTTGGACACGAAAACAAATCGATTGCCGAATTTACCGAGTTGAATGAGAAACTGTATAACGCTGGCTGGCGAGCACAGTTCGCCTCTGGCACGATCATGCCACTGATGCGCTGTATCGGCAACCTTGGCTATGTCTTCGTCGCGGTGGGTGGTAGTATTCTGGTGACAAGAGGCTCTATTAGCATCGGTGATGTGACGGCGTTCATTCAGTATGCCCAGCAGTTCACACAGCCAATTACTCAACTTGCAAACTTTGCCAACGTGATTCAATCGACGATGGCATCGGCGGAACGCATCTTCGAGTTGCTCGATGAGCAAGAGGAAGAGCAAGAGGTCAATGCTGTTATCCCTGCTGGAATACAGGGTGAGGTCGAGTTTGAGCATGTGCGCTTCGGCTATAAACCCGATGCCGTGCTGATGGAAAATATGAACATCTCTGTGCGACCTGGACAGACAATCGCGATTGTTGGCCCAACTGGTGCTGGCAAAACGACACTGGTCAACCTGCTAATGCGTTTCTACGAGGTCAACTCTGGTCGTATCCTGGTAGATGGCATCGATATCACACAGATTAAACGAGGGGCATTACGGCGTACATTTGGTATGGTGCTACAAGACACATGGCTCTTCAATGGCACGATACGTGCGAATATCGCGTATGGGCGTGAGGATGCGACGGAAGACGAAATTATCCGTGCTTCCAAAGCTGCCAACGCCGATCACTTTATTCGGACGCTTCCTGATGGCTACGACACTGTATTGAATGAGGACGCGACGAACATCTCGCAGGGGCAAAAGCAACTGCTGACGATTGCACGTGCCTTCCTCGCCAATCCAGAAATCCTGATCCTGGATGAAGCGACCAGTAGCGTCGATACACGTACAGAGGTACAGATTCAGAAGGCTATGTCGAACTTGATGGAGGACAGGACAAGCTTTGTGATTGCTCATCGCCTCTCGACCATTCGTGATGCGGACCTGATTCTCGTCATGAATCATGGTACGATTATCGAGAAGGGTACGCACGAGGAGTTGCTGGCGAAGCGTGGCTTCTATGCCGACCTGTACAACAGTCAGTTTGTCGGTCGAACCCTGATGGAAGAAGCTGTGTAATGTTACGGTAGGGGCAGCAATTCATTGCGCCCAAAGATGGGGGTAGAGGGGCAACACGTCGGCAATGATCAAATTTCCCGACGTGAACCCCTCCCCTGCCCATCTTTGGGCGCAATGAATTGCTGCCCCTACCGTATTTATATAGAAATGGGAGAGTCCATGAATCGACAATTTTGGCAGACACACACGGTGCGCTATGATGAATGCGATTGTAATGAAGTACTTACGCCCACAGCATTTCTGCGCTATATGCAAGAAATCGCAGGGCTGGATGCAGAGGATGCTCACCTTTCGGGCAACGGCTATTGGGTTGTCAAAAGGTCTATTATTTCCTTTGTAGCTCCTGTCCCTGTACATACAACGCTACGATTGAGGACCTATGGCATCGGCTTCACACGCATCACCGCGCAACGAGGCTACGAAGCATACATCGCGGATACGCAGAATGAGAAGCCAGTTATATCCGCAAGAACGTTATGGGTTTATGTCGATGCTCATGGACGCCCGGCACGCCTGCCTGAAGAAACAGTTCGTGTCTGGCTTCCCGATGGCCCTATGCCACAGCAGCCAGAAGCACCCCAACCAGGATTTCCTAAAACGACACCAGAAATACTACCTACGCGTGTGCAGTTCTCTGATATCGACTCGGCGCGACATCTCAATAATGCTTCTGCTGTTGAAATATTAGACAATGCAAGCTGGCAAGCGTATGGGAAGCGTGGCATTTTGCCAGACACAACAACGCTGAGTCCACGTTCCTACGATATTGAATACGTTGATAGTCCCCGTTTTGGCGACTCACTCGAAATACAGAGCTGGCTTGACCCTTTTCCATCTGCAGGGCAGGAATGTAGTAGATTTCAGCAAATCACTCGTGAGGGAAAAGTGATGGTAAAGGCACACTCACGCTGGCTTTGCAATGGACCCAATGAGCTTTAACAACAGAATATGACAGTAGCGGTAGGGGCAGCAATTCATTGCGCCTAATGATGGGCAGGGGGAGGGTCCACGTTGCCAAGAGATGCATTTTGGAGACGTTTGCCCCAGCACCCCCATCATTGGGCGCAATGAATTGCTACCCCTACCGAGAGGAGAACGAGCAGTGTTCGACAGAAAGACGGGGCTTGTGATACAGTACCTGTAGCGTTCGACAAGATGAAAGGGAACATTAGCCGTGCCACGTATAGACGCGCCTCAACAGGGAGCCGACCTCTTTTTTCAAGCCGCCATTCAGTATGGCTATCGTTATGTGTTGGGTAATCCTGGCACAACGGAGGCTCCTTTCATGGATGCACTGATGCGATACCCCGAATTGCAGTTTCTACTGTTCCTGCAAGAGAACAGCGCAACGGGTGCCGCCGATGGTATCGCACGCATGACGGGAATGCCAGCCTTAGTCAATCTCCATCTTGGACCGGGCTTGTCAAATGGTCTCTCTAACATGCACAATGCTCGTAAAGCACAGGTGCCAATGGTTGTGACGGTTGGCGACCATGATACACGTCACCTGCTCGAAGATTCGCCCCTTGCTAGCGATATCGAAAGCATTGCTCGTGCCGAGTGTAAGTGGGTATGGACCGTCAAAGATGCCAGCGAACTCGCGGCAGTGTTATATCGTGCCACTGTTCTTGCCCTGACACCACCACAGGGACCTGTGTGCTTGATTCTGCCGACGAATGTGCTTACTGATACTCCTCGCATGGCGAATGGAAGCATCCCTCAAATTCCTGAACTCCATATTCCAGCTTTGGGGCAAGCACCTACACATGATATTGAACGAGCCGTTGCGTTGTTGCTTGCGGCACAACATCCTGTTCTATACGTAGGTGACATAGAGCAAGCGGCTTATGAATATATTGGGGAATTGGCGAATCGAACGAACGCGCGTCTTGTCTATGAGCCTTTCCCACGACGCCGTGATGGACATATTCATCCTGGAAGTAGCGCGTTTCCCTACTTTTCTGAAGAACGGCGTGCCATGCTCGCTCAGGCTGATCTCCTCTTTCTTGTAGGTGTGAGTAGTTTCACCACATTGTTTTTCTATGCAAACGATCCTGACCCTGTGGTTGCTCCTGGGACACAGGTGCTTCATCTTTCTGATGACCTGAGTGCGCTGGGCAAAAATGAGCGAGGCAGTTTTCCTCTCTATGGCGATGTGACGACCACACTTGCGCACTTCGTTACGGCCTTTGAGCAGCAACAAGGTGATATGAAGCAAGGGAAGGCGAAAGAGCTTGATACAGTAGCATCACCTCAACCTCCTCAACAAAATACGGCTAACCCTGATGGCCTCATACATCCGGCTGAACTCATGCAAGCTCTACGCTCAATTCTACCTGCGAACACTATTCTTGTCGATGAGGCAATTACGGCGCGTCAGCCAATGGTGGAGTATGTGCTGAGTGCTGAGACACCTGTCACCACCTATTTAACGGTACGGGGTGCCGCTATTGGCGGTGGTATTCCTGTTGCGGTTGGCGCGAAGATTGGCGCACCGCAACGGCCTGTTGTCGTCGTGAGCGGCGATGGCTCGGCTATGTACACTATTCAATCACTCTGGACAGCTGCACACTATCATCTACCCCTGCTGGTCATCATCTGCAACAACGCCAGCTATGACATTATCAAGTTAGAGATGCTACGTTTGCGCGGCACGTTGGCGACTAGTGACGAAACACAGTTTGATGCTGTTGCTGGTCTTGGTGAACCACAACTTGACTTTGCCCAACTTGCGCAGGGTATGGGCGTTTCCGGTTGGGTCATACAAAAAAGGGCGGACCTTTTGCCGGGTCTCAAGGCAGCACTTGCTGTGACCGAGCGTGGCGAACCTGCTCTTGTCGATGTACGTCTTTCCGCGCTTCCTGTCGCTGCCCTGCAAAAGAGACATAATGTGCAATGACGCTGTTTGACACATGTGCAAATTCGGGGTCCGCTTTAGCGCACCCGTACAGGAATTTACTCACATTCTCGCGGATAAAACTCTTGTACGGGTCCGCTTTAGCGCACCCTACCGAAGGTTAATTCGTTCATCTGCATAATCGGTCCCTACGAGAGGAGGTACTATGGTTGACACTGCCATCAGGCCAGAAAATGTTCCAGGCATTACAGCAGACCCATATTCTTTAGAGAACCTTCTTGAGCCACATACGATGCATGAGCAGATACGTGAAGCAGGGCCAGTTGTGTACTTAGAAGCGTATGGTGTGTGGGGCATGGCTCGCTATGAACAGGTTAATGCATCTCTCAAGGACTATGAGACCTTTTCATCTGCAGCAGGTGCAGGACTGAGTAATTTTCAAAAGGAGAAGCCGTGGCGGACGCCGAGTTTGCTGCTTGAGGCTGACCCTCCCTTTCACACGCGTGCGCGTGAGGTCGTCGGTCCGATCCTGGCTCCTCCCGTACTCAAGGCATTGCGAGGTGGTTTTGAACACGAAGCCATGAAATTGGTGGATCACCTCATCGCACTTGGCAGTTTCGACGCTATCACGCAACTTGCCGAGGTTTATCCGCTCAAGGTGTTCGGCGATGCCGTTGGGCTACCAGAGGCAGGCCGAGAAAACTTGCTGCCCTATGCCAACATGGTGTTCAACGGTTTTGGGCCTCGTAATAAGTTGCTTGCGGATGCTATGGCTGATGCTCAACCTGTACAGCAATGGATTACACAGAGTTGTAGCCGCGAGGCGTTACGTCCTGGCAGTTTTGGTGCCGAGATTTGGGTTGCTGCTGACGCTGGCAAGATACCCGAAGAATGGGCACCATTGCTCGTGCGCTCTCTATTAAGTGCTGGCCTTGATACCACAATCAATGGTCTTGCCGCGACTATCTATGCTTTCGCAAATCATCCTGAGCAGTGGAACATACTGCGACAGAACCCCTCGCTGGCGAAATCAGCCTTTGAGGAAACGATCCGCTGGGAGTCCTCGGTGCAGACATTCTTCCGCACAACGACGCGTGATGTCGGGGTCGCAGGAGTACGGATTCCAGCCGGAGAGAAAGTGCTGTTATTTCTCGGTGCCGCCAATCGCGACCCCCGACGATGGAGCGACCCGGATAGCTTTGACATTCGACGTAATGCATCGGGTCATGTCGGCTTTGGTATGGGTATTCATCGTTGTGTCGGGCAAACCGTCGCTCGCGTGGAGGCGGAAATTCTGTTGACCACACTTGCGCAACGCGTGGAACGAATTGAGATCACGGGTCAGCCACAACGCAAGCCGAATAACACCATGCGGTCATGGAGTAGCCTTCCCGTAACTGTATATCCCACAGGATGACTCTTGCGGTCAATACCCTTTAAATAAGAAAAATGATACATGGGTCCCATGTCAAACGAAATTCGTCTTATTTAAACAGTATTGCCCCTTGTGGTCTTTCTGCTTTCTGGCTATAAAAAACTAAGCATACTACGTAGACATTCAAGAAGGTTTTCCTGCTCAGTCAGCATATCCCATGAGAGTGCTGTACGGGCATGGGCTAATTGATAACGATGTCCGAGCGCACCACACAGAGCTGCAAGAGGATGAGCCTTTGCCACTGCTGAACGAATGTCTTCTAACGGGGCAATATCGCTCCATATCTTCAAATAGCTTTCGACAAGTTGCTGTCCTGTATCCGCATCCCAATCGCTGAGGGGCAGCCAGAGACTCAAGAAAGGATGAGTGACACCGACAAAGCCAGACCAGTCAAGCAATGTACATTCCCTCTCGTTGACCAGAATATTGCCACGATGGAAGTCACCGTGATGCACACTTGCAGAAATACCGAGTTGTAATAGCTCAACACACAAGCTTTTCAGGTGAGGAACAGAGGATTGAAGTGCTGCTTGTTCCTCGTGCGTAAGTGGAGTGTGTGCGCCTTGCAGGACAGAAGGCAGTTCGGCAAAAAAGGGTTCAATCCCTTCAATAAGTTTCTCCAAACGCCAATCATGACACCCTAAAGCAAACAACTGGTCAATGTGCTTCGTATAGTCTTTCTGCATGTGAGCATAGGTGGTGAGCAACGTTTCCCAGCGTGGAAAATACTCCTGTGGATTCGCGTGTGATGGAAGTTTCTTTCCAACAACTGCTTTCATGAGCAACCATCTTTTCCCCTCATGTACCGCGAGTACTGGTGGTGCGAGTGTAGGATACTGAGATGCTATAAGCTGTGTCAGAAGTGGTTCATGCACATCCGATGCGGGAACCGCTTTGAAATACACGTCTCCGCTTGTTGTTGGAAGACGTAGAAGAGACGAGATGAACCAGGAGCGTGTTTGCTCAATGGGTCCAGTTGCCTCAATCCCTTGTTCGTGGAGTTGCATGTGTATCCACGCGGACGCCTCTTCAAGCCAGCCGTTTTGTGTCCACGGCAGTTTATCAGTAACGAGAGATCGGGTCTTCCACCATTGTTCAAGCAGGTAACGGTGTTCTGGCACCGCGAATGGGATGGTGGCTAATTTCTCATGGGATACCCATGTTCCGTTAGAAGGTAAGGTCCATTCATGGTTGGCATTGCTCATGACAAAAACACTGCTACCATGCTGACTGAGTGCTGGAAAGGGGCTAACGAAAAGACATTCTAGCATGGTAAGTGAAATGCCTAGAGACTGCCGAAATGCGGCATTCACACGAAATGCATCGCGCCATCTGCCATCATCAGGAGAAAGCGGAACCGTTGCCTGTGGTAGCGTCCATGCTCCATGCTCATTGTTCAAGAGCAAGATGCTGTCATTGCCTGGATGGAGAATAATTGCGTAATAATCGTCGTAGCGAGTTGGTAATATCGGTTCATTGCTCATGACTTTCTCCTTTTGCTATCAGACAGTTTCTCGCTACAACTGAGCTTTTGTCAAGTGGGTAAGACAAGGAGAAAATGAGCGATATGGATACCCATTTTTTCAACGTATCTGATGATCAGCACAAAGAAGCCGATCCACAGCACCGTCGTCACCAGAGAGCCGTAGGTCTGGGCCGACTGAAATGTGCTGACGCGCGACGAGATCACGCTCGCCACCACAGCTCCGAAGAGCGCAAAAGCAACTGTCAGCAAGAGGATCAGCACCGATAGCGTTACTGGCACCAGGCTCAAGACCTGTGGCTGGAAGAAGAACACCAGTTCTCCAAAGTAGACCGCGACGCCAAGCATGGTATAGAGAAGAGCCGGCAGTATGGCCCCTAACAATTTACCAGCAAAGAGCGCAACATTGGAGGCTGGCGTGACCAGCAGTGGCAGCAAACAGCCACGCTCTTTGTCACCCGCAAAAACGCCAGCCGCCACGCCTATCGAACCCTGCGTATTCAGCAGTCCGACATACGACAGGTAGAACGCGATCATCGTACCCGCGAAGTTCCCCGGATGTGGGATATCCACTAAAGGACGCAAAGTAAACCAGACCATCCCCGTGAGCAATGCCAGCGAAAAGATCAACATCGTCACCGTTGTGCGACTGCGCATCGCCTCTATCATCTGGCGTCGCGCGATGAGCCAGATGGTCTGGAGCGTGGAGTTCGGTTTGTACGCAGTTGTGGGTAGAGCATTCGCTGTACGCGCCGTAATAGTTGTTTTCATCATTTTACCTCGCCTGTGTAATCGCTGCGGAAACGTCGAGCTGTTGAGCCTGTGTCTCATTGGACACAGGCTGATCTCCACTGCCATTCATCGCCGATGTATAGACATCTTCCAGCGTTGAATTCTCGCAGGTGACAGAGACAATCTGGGCACCGGCCTGGATCAGCAGCGTTAGTACATGTGGGTTCACGCTGCGCGGCTGCACAGTGCGATACTCCAGGATTTGCATGCGAGCATCATCATGGGCTGATGGGGGAAGAGCGCCCAGATGTGGCTCTATGAGCCCTTCGATGCGCTGCAACGCATCCAGTGCTAACGGGAAACCATCGGCTAACTCGATACGCACCAGCGTATTGCCGGAGGCACCTGCACGCAAAGCGGCCGGGGTATCGCAGGCAATGATATGACCCTGCCGAATGATAGCGACTGTGTCGGCCAAGCGTTCGGCCTCATCCAGATCGTGCGTGCAGAGAATAATGCTGCGACGTGAATGTTTGAGTGTGAGGATCAGTTCACGCACACTACGGGCAGCCAACGGGTCCAGGCCCGATGTCGGCTCGTCCAGGTACAGGACGGCTGGCTCATGAATGAGCGCGCGGGCAAGGGCAACCTTCTGTTTCATACCTTTGGAGAAGCCAGCCATTTTCTCGTGACGATGAGCACTCAATTCAAAAAAATCTATGAGTTCCTTGGCACGCCGCACGCGGTCACCGACAGGCATGCCATACATGTTGCCGAAGAAGTCCAGGTAGTTCGTGAGTGTCATCTGCTCAAACAAACCCGGTACATCTGTCACCAGCCCTACACGGGTACGTACCTCCATCGGATTGCGCAGCACATCATAGCCATCCACGACAGCAGTACCCTCGGTTGGAGCCAATAGCCCTGAGAGCATGCGCACTGTAGTCGTTTTACCCGCGCCATTTGGACCAAGCAGCGCCAGAATAGAACCATCGGGTACGCTCAACGAAACGTTCGAGACCGCAGTAACTGTTCCGAAACGTCTGGTAAGAGACTGCGCTTCAATCATTCTTTGGTTCGCTTTCTTTCTACTTTTGTGCAATGGATACGCTCTTGTTGAAGGCGACCAGCCCTAAGAGGTGATTTCATATCATTGCTAACCTATAAAAACCGCACAGTTATTAAGGATCATATGCTCTTAACTTGTTAAAGGGGAATTAACACTCACAATATAGCATATTGCTATTAAATCGTCAACATGTATCTTAATATCCCTCGCTGAAATACAGTGACCAGCGAAGCTCACTCCAATGTGCAAGGTGCGGTGCAAAACTAGTCATGTTATTTCGGCGAGAGCGCTAAGTAGCTTCTTATGTGCGTACTTGCATTCCGATACAAAGGCCGCAGATGGTATTGTCGGCATCCGCAATGAAATAGTAACCATTGGCGATATTGACAGTTTGCTCAGATGACCTGTCGGGAGTGGCAGACCAGGCAGGAGGATCACTGGCTGGAAAGGACTCTTCGGAGGCTTCAGTTACGGTATCCTCAACATTATCGTTTGGCAATTGGTAGGCCCCAATGCTCTGTGTTCGGGTGCTTGTAACGGCACTGGACGTGTCAAAGGTGTAGTCACTGGACGCAATATGCCCAGGAATCCAATGTCCACCTAAAAAAAGTTCGACGGCTTGACCTGTAACGAGGTCTGCATTGTAAGGACTACCGACAGCATAGTTGCCCGGATTCGCACTGGCACACAATTTTCCGTCAATCATGATTTTTGCTTTCCTTTGCTAAGTCTTCTAAAATAGCTTGGATATGAGTAAATATCTATATCCACTCCATAAAAATTATGATATTATTACTGAATGTTTCTCACCATCTAACACGCTGTGATGAAAAAAGGTTACAGATAAATTGTGCGTACTTGAACGGCTAAAAGTGGTTGTAGATGGCATCCATATGTGGTAGTCTCAACAGGAAATATGCTTAGTGTGTGAAAGAGAGTGACATGACGCAATTGGCAATGAACATTCCAAGACGCTTCCTACCTGCATACCGACGTATTCAACAGCTTGAGCAGTATGATCGCTACCTTGCTGCCTATATCTTTGGCTCTGTTGCACGAGGCGAGGCAACCAACCAGAGTGATCTTGATGTGCATGTGATGGTTGACGAAAATAATGCTTGTCCCAATATTAATCATCCCATCATCGCAGGTGTGAAACTTGATCTTTCATTTCGTTCTTTGCAGCAGTGGCAAGAGCGCACGCGTCAGGAGATGGAGCGGCGTGAACGGGTACCAATGATCGCAGAGTCGCTAATCGTATTTGACAAAACACACGAACTCGCGCAACTTCAAGAACAAGCAAAACAAGCAACACCAAAAGGAGTGCTTTCCGAAGAACATCAGATGCTGCAATTTAATTTTTTTCATGGCAACGATAAAGTACAACGTAACCTTGACAGTGATCCTGCTACAGCCCTTCTTGTCATGCACGTTGGTCTCAATGACATGCTGAAAGACCACTATCGGTTTCATCAACGTTGGTGGGTCAGTAGTAAACGATTGCTTGCTGACTTACGGCAGTGGGATATGCCTCTTGCACAACTGCTTGAACACTTTCTTACAACGGCTGACGTACATGCTAAATTCGGTTATTGGTCAGCAATCATTGACCATATTTTAGAGCCACTTGGAGGCCAACAACACATTTCAGAAAATAACTGCGATTGTGCTGTGTGTCAACAAGATTTAGAAATCATCCATGGAGAGAAGCAGCAAGTAATGTCGAAAGAGGAGTTTTAGCGTGTCTATCTCAGAACCAACATCCTACTGGCAACAAACGACGCGCGAAATGGTAGTGTCAACAAACCTACCCACTAAGGCTGACTATGTTGTTATCGGAGGGGGATATCTAGGAGCCTCAACGTGCTATTGGCTCGCGCGAGCAGGAGCAAAGGTTGTTCTTATTGAACAGAATTTTCCTGCGTATGGTGCGACGGGACGCAATGGCGGCTTTCTCTCGCTTGGTCCAGCCGAAGCATACCCACAGGCGATACAACGCTTAGGCCACCAGACGGCACGAGACGTATTGCAGGTGACGCTTGAAAGTCGGGAACTTGTACGTCAGGTGCTTGCGGAAGAAAAGATTGCCTGTGATTATCGTGAGACGGGCACACTTGCGCTTGCACTGAATACTGACGAACAAGATGCATTTTCCCAGAGTCATGTGGCTCTTGAGGCGGATGGAGTTGCAACACAGCTACTGGATCGTCAGCAGGTACAGGAACTGATCGCAACACCACTAGGCCCGGAGATTATTGGCGGTCTATTAACACCGGACACGGCACTTGTGCAGCCAGCACGTCTCGTGCAAGGTTTGCTTACAGCAGCACAATGTCATGGTGCGCATGTTGTCAACGCGACCGCACTTCGACTTGTTCCCGACGAAAACGCCGTGGTTGTGCATACCGCGCGTGGAGCAATTCAAGCACAGCAGGTAGTTGTGGCAACCAACGCGTGGCTAGCAGACCTTTTGCCACAATTAGCACAGGTCGTGGTCCCTGTACGAGGACAGGTGCTTTCATACGCTGCTCTGCCTCCTATCTTCCGCACTGGTATGGGAGTTGATGTGACTGGAACGGGCGAGTACTGGCAGCAAGCTCTCGATGGCTCGATTGTTTTGGGAGGATGCCGAGCGGTTGCACCTCAACAAGATGTTGGCGTTCGTGTGAGCCAACCAACACAAAAGGTGCAACAGGCATTAGAGCTGGTTTTCCCGCGTTTATTTCCAGCACTTTCAGGACTACACGTCGCTCAACGTTGGGCTGGATTGATGGCCTTTACCCCTGATTATCTGCCGATTGCTGATGTTGTACCAGATATGAAGGGTGTCTGGGCCGTTGGCGGCTTCTGTGGTCATGGGATGCCATTCGGAATGCGATTAGGACAACTCCTCGCGGAAACGCTCGTGCAAGATGTTGTTTCTGATGCACTCTTGCCATTTCGCCTTACTCGTCCGACGCTTCAGGTATAAAAGATGGTGAACATACGCGACTATGTTAGAAAGCTATCAGTAAATGTTTCGCCAGCTTTATACACTGTAGCCTTCCCTTTACGGAAAAGAGTAACCGTTCCTTGTCCATAGACGGTCCATATCTTCTTGCGTTCTTCGTTGTCAATCATGCCTGTACGTTCATCAATCGCAAGGAGAACTGCATCAGGAAGTAGCGTTATGAGTTGTGCAATCCAACGTTTTCCAAATGTATTGTGATGTGGCACAACACAAGCGTTTGGAACCAAGGCTAACCCTTCGGCGATTTTATTTGTGCTAGGATCAAAGTAGTACTGACATAAGACCATTGCGCCAGCACTACTACCAGCAATAACAGCCCCGTTCTCATACGCATCAAGCATGGCTTTCCAACTAGAACTGCTCATAAGGGTTTGCCCAAGGTATCCTGTGAAACCGCCCAACAGATAGATGAGTTGAGATTGACGAAGGGCAGTTGTGATACCTGGATTATTTGCCGATGCTTTGTCGATAAGGGGCAATGCTTCGACATTGCTAGCTCCAAGATGCGTAAACCAGTTGACGCCATTTCTGCCAGCCCGTTGGTGGTTATTGTCGGGTGCGGCAGCCGTTGGAATAATACTGACACGAGCTTGAGAACCACCTGCCAGTTCTAATGCCCGTTGGTCAGGTTTTGCCATTTGTCCACCAAACTCGGCTCCGCCTTCCAATACGATATATCCAGCCATATATGCCTCTTTCTGTATATAATAGACAAGCAACGGTGATTCGATGGTTATTCGTAGGGACCACGTTTACGGCGTCCGAGGCGCAATTCATTGCGCGAAGCATGTTTGATCCATCATCTTTTCTGTAAGATATAGGCGATAAATCGCACGAGGACGCCGTAAACGTGGTCCCTACAAAAGTGACGCTTCAATTGCATTGGTCAGGCGTGGCTCATGATCGGCAAGGGCGCGTAGGAGACCATAGCAACCTGCCAGCATCATATCACCATGTGGAACGGCTTCGTAAGGATGAAGTCGTGAACCACGCAGAAGTTCGCGGCGCGGCCCTGTCACTGAGAGAAAAGGGAACGTCTGACTCTTTGCTGATGGTGTTTGTACAATGAGTGCGCCATGACCACTATCCGCGAATACCTCTTCATTCGAGAGTGTACCGTCAGCAAGCTTGACAAGCAATTCTTCCAACCGTGTTTTGCTAATTTCTCCTGTATGATGCTCAAAGATACCTGCGATACGCCCCTGCACAAGATGAAACGCGAGGGTATGAAAGTTTCCGATATTGCACAGTATGCTCTCCTGTTGTTGCCGCACGAGTGGGTCTTCCAATGAACCGAGGGCAGCTGCCGATCCTGTATCCATCAAAAAGAATGGAATAGTAGTATCTGAGTGTGTGAGTTCTACGTAGCGTTTCGCGCTTGCGGCAAGTGCATGTAGTCGCGTAAGTTCGGCAGGGATATCCTGTACGGGATAGGCAAAGGCACTGGGAGTAGGATTGGCATGTACAGTTTTTGTGATGAAGTCGAAGCGAAAACGACGATCACTGATGCCGGGAGGGGCAGCCCCATGATCGAAGGCCGCGAGCGCGAGGGCGTCAACACGTGGGTCGATGTCAAAGGCTTTCAATGCTGTTGTGATAGCTTGCGCGTCGAAGTCCTGCAATTTCACATGTACAACATCAGGATGTGCGATGCGACGTGCTGCCTCAGAGTCGTCAATGATTTCAAAGCCCATTTGCTCAACCATCGTAAGGTCGTCGTCAAACGTTCGTCCGGCTTCAGGTGTCACGGCGACCGCATAACCTGCGAGTGCATGGTCACGCGTTGCCCAATGCGAGGGGCCACCGCCCATCGTCACACCTGTAAGAACGAGTGTTTGTCCGTGTTGTGTTGCTCGCCTTACACGGTCCGCGACAATGACCGTTGGTGAGGGCATCACCAGCTTAAAACAGTTCTCTATCGTTTTTCCACTCTCGAAGAGTAGAATATCCTGTGTTCCTGTCCCAACATCTACGGCGAGAATACGAATGGGTTCTGACATAGCACTGTACCTCTATAATACAAGCTTCTTCGTAACGCGTTTTGCTAGCAGTATATCACCATGCCGGGCAACACAAAATACGAGCAATTGCAAAAAATTTGCAATTACGTATTTTTGCTGGTATACTCTCTAAAGGAAATGCACATGTTGTCGTCAAGTCAAAGTTTGTGTATATGATGTCACCTTCGTAGCGCAAAATAACGCAGCGTATCTCTTCATAATACTATAGAACACCCTCGTTTTCAGTCGTGCTGCCTAGTATATCCAGGAGGTTCCATGAGTAGCAGAGCTAATAGCTTTGGTATTTCAGCCATTACTCGCGTCTTCAACGATAGTCCAAGTGAGTTGCGGTACAAAATCATAGGTATCTATGCATTTCTTATTGCGTTTAACATTCTTGCATGGGTTTTTGCATTCGCGGGGTTCAGTATACAGTATCCCGCTCTTATGGGTACGGCACTCTTGGCCTATACCTTTGGGTTACGGCACTCTGTTGACGCAGATCATATCTCCGCGATTGATAACGTGACGCGTAAGTTGATGCAAGAAAACAAACGGCCCATTGGTGTCGGCTTTTTCTTTTCTCTTGGTCATTCTACTGTAGTTGTCGCATTGTCTGTTGCTATTGCGCTTGCGGCTACTTTTGTACAAGGCAGTATTCCAGCCCTCAAAAATGCTGGTGGTTTGATTGGCCTATCTGTTTCGGCGATGTTTTTGTTTGTCATTGCGCTGATCAACGGTCTTGTACTATGGGAAATTTTCCAGGCGTTTCAAAAGGTGAGGCGCGGCGAAGAGTACAGTGAGCAGACGCTTGATGAGTTTTTGAACCAGCGTGGTATTATGGGACGTTTCTTCCGCCCGTTATTACGTATGGTCGATGCCAGTTGGAAGATGTATCCTGTTGGTCTCCTGTTTGGGCTTGGCTTTGATACTGCAACTGAGGTAGGACTGCTAGGTATTGCCGCGACTGCTGTTGGTAAAGGGATGCCGATCATCTTTATCCTCATCTTTCCTATGCTTTTTACGGCTGGTATGTGTTTGCTTGACACAACGGATGGTATTCTAATGCTTGGTGCTTATGGGTGGGCCTTCGTCAAGCCTGTACGTAAACTCTACTATAACTTAAATATCACTCTTGTTTCTGTATTAGTCGCGGTAGTTGTTGGAGCCATTGAAGTTCTTAGCATTATTGCAACGGGGTTTCATCTCAGTGGTGCTCTATGGGACTCTTTAGTTAACTTAGACTTTGGGTTTCTAGGAGGCATCATCATTGGCCTCTTTCTTCTCAGTTGGGTTATATCGACAATCATTTATAGGGTAAAGCGTTACGATGACCTTGAAGTGAAGAGTGCTCAACCGCTTTTTACGCCTTCAAAAGCAATTAGCAACACTGAGAGTGAACCAGTTCCGTTTGCTGCACAGGAAGCAGCAAGAAGCAGTATTCGTTCTTCGTAGGGACCACGTTTACGGCGTCCACGGCGCAATTCATTGCGCGAAATCTATATGGTCGGTTTGGGTGATGTATGTATAGGCGATAAATCGCCTTGGACGCGATAAATCTGGTCCCTACGAAGTTGGTTACATTGACGCGTTCTCGTTGTGGTGTTAGGATATTCATAGAGAGATTACCGCCAGGAAGCACATGAGAGGATATATGCACGATGCATCAGTATGTTGATTTGAGTAATGATTTATTGCACAAACGCGGGTATCGCCTGACACCACAACGTTACCTTGTCTTGAGTGTGATCCAGGAAGCCAATGGACACATCAGCCTGGATCAGATCGCCGAACGTGTGCAAAAAATCAATCCACGTGTGAGCCTCTCAACCATTTACCGCACACTCGAACTCCTCAACGAGTTGGACCTGATTCATGAAAACCACTTGCCCGGCGAACCCCTCCACTACGAGATGCCACAAGGGAATCATCATCATCACCTCGTCTGCAAAAAATGTAAGACCATGATACACCTTGATGACGACATCCTCGGTGATCTGCACGACCGTTTGCATGGACAATATCATTTTCACAGCCTCTCGCTTGGCTTACTCGCATCGGGCTATTGTGATGCCTGCTGGCAAAAGATACAGCAAGAAGCCGAGCGTCTCCTCCAGGAAACCGACCAACAATAAGCAGTTGTTCTGTTGTATACTGAGATGCTAGATACATTATTGTAGGGGTCTAATTCTATTACACCCTTGTTGACAACGAACCATATTGGGGATATATGGAAACGTGTTATCAACCCTCTGGACGGAATTGATTGCCGAAAAGGGTGTAATAGAATTAGACCCCTACATTGGTTCTATCCTGATGAACATTTCACCATCTGAAAGGCAGATGGTGCCATCGTTTATTTGTTCTGCCGACATTCGTGTATACGAACAGAATGTAATAAATGAGACACTAATATATGTCTTTTGGAGTTACTCATTTACGCTTGCTCGCGACTCTTATAGAAGTGGCGTAACTCGTATACAAACATTCTCTGGAGAGGCAAGGCATTCATGAGGATTTACAATACCCTGACACGGCAGATAGAAGAGGTTGTCCCGTTGGAACATGGGAGAATCAACATGTATTCCTGTGGCCCTACTGTCTATCGCTATATACACATTGGCAATTTACGTACTTTTGTTATGGCGGACTGGATACGTAGAGCCTTTGAGTATCGAGGGATTGAAGTCCTACATGTAAAAAATATTACTGATGTCGGGCATATGCGACGGGAAGTGGTAGACGCGGGCGAAGATAAGGTTGAGGCACAGGCACGTAAAGAGGGCAAGTCATCGCTGGAAATCGCGCAGTTTTATACTGATGCGTTTCATGAAGATGAAGCGATGCTGAACATTCTCCCTGCACATGTCTTTCCGCGTGCGACACAGCATGTTCCTGAGATGATTGAGATTATTCAGGGCTTACTAGCAAAGGGCGTTGCCTACGAAGTCCATGGCAATGTGTATTTCGATATTAAACGCTTCCCTGAGTATGGCAAGCTCTCCGGCAATCTGCTTGAACATATGATGGCTGGTGTTCACGAGGGCGTTGATGCGGATCGACATAACCCCGAAGATTTTCCGTTGTGGAAGGTTGCTGAACCTGGGCGTGAGATGGCTTGGGAAAGTCCATGGGGACGTGGCTTCCCCGGCTGGCATATCGAGTGTACGGCGATGTCCATGAAGTATCTTGGCAAGCACTTTGATTTGCATACAGGTGGGGTTGACAACATTTTTCCACATCACGAGGATGAAATCGCACAGAGTGAAGGATTTTCGGGCGAGCAATTTGTCAACTACTGGTTACATGCCCAGCACCTGCTCGCCGATGGTCAGAAAATGGCAAAGTCTACTGGTAATGCGTATACTCGTGAAGAGGTCGCGTCACGCGGCTTTGAACCGATGGCCCTACGCTACTTCTATACAACGGCACTCTATCGAAGCCGTCTCAACTTCACCTTTCGCGCTCTACAAGCGGCCCAAACGTCTCTGGAACGTCTCAGGAGTTTAGCGTATCATTTACTGACACAAATAGACGCAAACGTTGTCTTTTCTGCTGAACCTTTACAGGATGAGGGTCGGCAGTGGCGCGAGGCGTTTCTGGCTGAGGTTGAGAATGATTTGAATATGCCACGGGCGATGGCGGTTGTCTGGGCGATGTTGCGTTCTCAGGAATATCCAGCCACAAAATTACGCGTCCTCTTTGACATGGATCGTATTTTAGGCTTTGGTCTCAAGGAATATCTTCGTAGCGACTCACCACAACGTAGAACTGATCCGAGTGTATATCTCGCGGCTGTCCCTGCGCCAGTCGCCGCTCAAGTACAAACGCGCGAAGAACTGCGTTCACACGAAAGCTATCCACAAGCCGACTCCATACGGCAAAACTTGAGCCGTGAAGGATATCTCGTGCGCGATACCAGACAGGGAACACTCGTCGCTCCACGTCGCCTGGACGAAGAGTTTTCAGTACTCGCTCGTTCATCCGATGCCCAGGACAATACACAGTTACCAGACCTCTTTGAGTTTTCGGTGAACCTGCTGGCACATAACAGTAAAGATGATGTGGAACGCTGTATAGAAAGCATTCGTCGTCATGCCACAGGACATAGTATAGAACTTGTCGTGATTGACAATGGTTCAACAGACGAAACGCTTCCCTATCTGCAACAGCTTGCCCGTCAAGAGGATTTGATAGGGGAAGATGGTCAGCGTATTCGCTTGCACGTGCTTTTCGCGGACCACAACATGGGTTTTGCGGCAGGTCGTAATGCAACAATGCGCGTAAGTCGAGGCAAGTATGTTATCCTCATGGACACCTCTATCGAGGTCAAAGGGGATATCTGGGTATCGTTGGCTACGGTATTAAGGGACCCAGAGGTGGGTCTGGTCGGACCATATGGTCTGGTCACGGAAGACTTGCGAGAATTTCAAGAGTCGGCTGGAACACAAGTTGATGCAGTTGAAGGCTACCTCATGGCTTTTCGGCGAGAACTTTTGCAAGAGGTAGGATGGATTGATGAAAAATTCCGTTTTTATCGCTTGATGGACATTTACTATAGCTTCTTTTTTAAGGCCGCAGGGTATCGAGCTGAGACGGTGCCAGGGGTCGAAGCGTTGCTTGAGAAGCATCCTCATCGTGAATGGTATAGCCTGAGTGAGGATGAACAACGCACGAAAAGCAAGAAGAATTATGACATCTTCCGTGATCGCTGGCATCATGGCGAGAGTCTCCTGGTGGCTAACTACAATCCAGAGCACTTCTGGCATGGGCACGATGCTCCCTTCCATCTTGAAGGGACACATACTCATGCGCCAGATGAACTTCCCGCCGTCGGGACAATGCACAGTCACGCACACCAGCATTGGCCCGATCATACTCATGAACATCCTCATGGGCATAAACAGCGATAACCAGAAAAAAAGGAGCCATGTACCCGTATGTTCGCGCTAGAAGATGTCTCAATAGTGACTGCACACGATTCGTTTACTCGTCTCACTCCACAGCATGTCGTGTTTCTTGATGGTAGTACCGGTCCACTCAGTTCTCAACAAGAAGTGGCACTGCGTGAATTTGTCGAAATGGGTGGGGGCTTGGTCTGTAGTGGCAACGCGGTAGAGATGTATCATGACTACGATGTCCTGGGTGAAATCCTGGGATATGTTCATGGTATATGTACTCCACACTGTGAAATTGTTCTGCATAGAGCAACACCCGACTCTTACCTCACGCGTCGTGTTGACCCCTCTTTCATGGTGCGTGAGTCGGTCTATCTGCTAAAAACCATTCCTGCTGATGCCTCGGTACTCTGGCAAACCACATGGCAGTATGTGCCGTATACAATCGCGTATACCCGTTCCTATGGTCGAGGCAGAGTTTTTTGTACCACGCTTGGTAGCACATCCGAGACACAAGCGCATCCCGTGTTTCAGCAAATGCTAGGGCGTGCAATGCATTATGCGGCCGGAGCCGATATCACAGAGATACCTGCACGCGTGGCGATGATTGGCTATGGAGCGATTGGTTTCGAGCATGGAACCGCGATCAGCAACGTACCAGGACTAGAGTATGCCGTGGTGTGTGACCGCAATGAACAGCGTTTGAATGAGGCACGAACAGCGTTTCCAGGCATACGTACTTGCACCGACCTGACAGAAGTAGCAGAAGATTCTAAGTATTGATGTGGTTATTGTTTCGACACCGCCTAATACTCATGCCGCGATTACTCTGCAAATGTTACGCGCTGGAAAGCATGTTGTCAGCGAAAAGCCGTTTTGTTTGACCTCAGCCGAAGCCGATGCCATGATCGAGCTTGCCAACATCTCGCAACGTGCATTGACCGTCTATCAATGCAGACGCTGGGACCCCGATTACCTTGCCATTCAAGAGGTCTTGAAAAGTGGGAGTATTGGTCCCATTTTTCATATGGAAACATTTATTGGCGGCTATGCACATCCCTGTGATTACTGGCATTCTCATGAGCCAATCTCTGGTGGTGTCTTTTATGACTGGGGGTCGCACTATCTCGATTGGATACTGCAACTTATACCTGATAAAGTTATCAGTGTGCGTGGCGTGAAGCATAAGCGTGTCTGGCATGATGTCACCAATGCAGACCAATCAAGCGTCTATCTCCAATTCGCGAATGGTCAGGAAGCCGAATTTACGCACTCCGATATCGCGGCGGCAATGAAGCCGAAGTGGTATATTTTAGGGGAACAGGGGGCTATCGTAGGGAATTGGCGACATGAGACGATAAAGACACGTCGTTGGTCTGGTGATCTCATTGAAGAGCGACTTGCACCATCCGAGGCGTTACCTGATCTCGTTGTTTCTACTCGTGATAGGAATGGGAATATTCATCAGCAACACCTTACACTTCCTGTGGCACCACTATATGCCTTTCACCGCAATCTCGCGAATCATCTTCATTCGGGAGAAGCACTAGCCGTGCCACCTGAAGAGTCGAGGCGTAACATTCTGGTGATGGAAGCCGCAAAACGTTCCGCAGAACAGGGCGGCATAAGTATTGTTCTCGATGACCACATATAAGGAAATAAGAAATCATGGTATCCAACAACCAACATTCTCGTCCAGGCACAGTCGCACTCGTCGGCTCAGGGGAATACCTTGATGCTATGAATGAAACTGATGCCTATCTGTTGAACACCATTGGTGGGGCAAGTACAGCGAAAGTTGCACTCCTTCCGACTGCCAGTGGCTTAGAGCCGAATGGGCCGACCTCGTGGAACAATCTTGGCCTGAAACATTTTCAGAAACTAGGCGTGAACGATATACGCGCAACACGTATCATTGACCGCGCCAGTGCCTTTGACCAGGAACAGGTGGCTCTGTTGCAAGGAGCCGATTTCTACTATTTTTCTGGCGGCAATCCTCAGCACACAATCGAAACATTGCGAGACTCGCCAGCATGGGAAACCATTAAAGCGGCATACGACCGAGGGGCCGTGCTTGCTGGCTGTAGTGCTGGTGCCATGATGTTGAGCGCACGTACCATCTCGATACGGCAGGTCATGATGGGAGAGCCTGTGGTCTTTGTAGAGGCAATGGGTGTTGTGCCAAACGTCATTGTGTTTCCTCATTTTGATCGCATGGCTGGCTTTTTAGATCAAGCGCGTTTCCAATCTTTGATGAGTTCTGTTTCTGAACTGTATATGGTGGTAGGCATCGACGAAGATACTGCTCTAGTACGCATTGAGCCAAATGAAACTTCTAGTACGATGGCTCGTTGGCGTGTTATGGGTCGGCAGACCGTCAAGCTGTTTGGCAGAGACGGCAAACCACAAGTGCTACGTAATGGCGACGAGGTAACTTTGTAACTAAGACAGATTGAAGAAAACACACGGACGCTCACAAGGGGCCAATACCACTCAAATAAGGATAAAAACGCACGTTTTTCACAACGGACGCCCACAAGGGGCTAGCCCTACTATACGACGCTGTTACGTGCGTAGCACGCACAGCTGTATAGTAGGGCTAGCCCCTTGTGGGCGTCCATGTGTTCCATCCAGTATCCATTTTATCCCTTGACAATTCCCTCAAAATAAGGTATTATCTGAGTATGCATTCAGATATACATCAAAAACAGGAAGAACTGATACACGGGTTGGTTCCGATTGACCCGGATATAGTTGCGGAACTTCAATCATCGGCACCGTCCGAGGAATTGGTTGCGGTTGTTGCAGGAACATTTCAGGCACTTGGCGACCCAACACGGCTCAAGATATTATATGCGTTAGTGAAACGCTCTTGCTGTGTACGCGATTTGGCAATCCTGGTTGGCGTCTCAGAATCCGCCGTATCACATCAGATGCGTTTCTTGAAAGATAGACGACTGGTGAAGCAACGACGCGAGGGAACGACAATCTACTATTCTCTGAATGATAGTCATTTGGCAGTCTTTTTTCGCGAGGCAGAAGAGCATGCAAACCATGTCTACCATGATTTGCCCGATCATCCCAATCATCCCGATCATCCCAACGTCTAAAAGAACGTGCGGCTTGCTCAGAAGCCGCATATTTATTCGATATCTATCTGAGTAAATGAACAGATATACAGCAAAATACAAGTGTCGAGTGTGCTGAAAGCACAGAAAGGCAAGACGAGTACAATGAACGCACCATCACTAGTGTTACTTTTAGGAGCAGCGGCTACCGTTGCAATTTTACACTCTATTCTCCCCGATCATTGGGTTCCACTCGCCGTTGTTGCACGCACACAACGATGGAGTGTAGGGCGTGTAACGCGTGTGAGTCTGCTCGCTTCACTGGGACATGTGGTTGCCTCTCTGGTGCTTGGAGGCATTATTGCGCTTATTGGTCTGCAATTTCAGCGTCAGCTAGATACGCAGCAAGGACACATCATCGGCGGCATCCTCATTTTGACAGGAATTGGTTTTCTCATATGGGGACTCCTTGGTGGTGGTCATGGGCATAGTCATTCAGGTGAAGGACATACACATAACCACAGCTTTGGGCAAGAACACAGTCACGCCGAAGAGCATGACCATGACGAACATGCTCATAGTCATGATGACCACACGCATAACGATTATGTTGAAGAACACAACCACGACGAACATGGTCATGAACATGCCCATGACCACGAAACTTTACATGGTACGAAGAAATCGGTCTCACAACAAACGCTTGCTGGCAGACTTGCCGCTATTGCAGTCCCCTTTGGTGTTGCAGCATCGCCAGACTTGACGATTTTACCGGTCGCATTAGCGGCTAGCGCGGTTGGAGGAGGAGCGATTGTTGGCGTTCTAAGTGTCTTCACCGTACTGACGATCATCACCTTTGTTGGATTGACGGTGCTTGCAACGCTTGCGGGCTACCAAATTAAAGGTGCATGGTTAGAAAACAACGCAAATACCATTACATCGTTTGTACTCATTGCGATTGGTGTTGTCGCATTCATTGGGTTCTAGCATCTACGCTATGCGTAACTTTTGGGCAAATCGGAGAACCGCGTTTGTTGGTTGTGAGAGTCTCCGTCGCAACAATGTCACAACCAACGCAGCCACCAGACCATCTATCGCTCCACCGAGGATATCGCTGGGATAGTGTACGCCGACAAAGACGCGAGCGAAGCCAATACAGCTTGCGAGTACGAGAGCAAGCACAAGAAGCGAACCTGGAACAAGGAATGGACGCCATATGCTCCTTGTAGGTACTTCTTTATACTGTTGATACAAACGCGGAAACAAGGGAAAGAACTGGAACAAGAGCATCCCGACCACTGCAAAGCCCCACGCCGTATGATCGCTTGGAAAAGAGGAATTTGCCGCGTGTGTCACCAGGAGGTGAACGTGGTGGCTCACAAATGGGCGCGGCTCGAATACAAATTGTTCGATGAGCAAGTTTATCCCATAGGCAACAATACACGCGATCCCCACCCAGATAACCACTGATCGACGTTCCCGTAATACATCCTCTTCTTGCTGAATTGAATGTTTACGCCAATTTATAGGTCTGCCCCATGTCATTACAAGGACAATTGGGAAAAGGAAAATAAGCGAATTGGCACAAAACACCATGATTGCATCCAACCACGGATGCGCTCCAGCTGGAGCATTAATTTCTTGAAAGATGCTATAGTTTATATTCATTAAAGCACTAAACACAGCTATTATTCTCCTACTTTTTAGGATATGTTTATACGACGTGTTGAAGTATCATTTGTATACGAAAAAATGAAGAAAGTACACAAAATTAGACGGAGAAATGCTTTTTAGCATTGGGGGATGCAAGCCTTTCAGTCGTCTACTATGGCCTTACTATATCTATGAAACATGAAAAGAAGATGAGAAATGCTATTCCCTTCATAAAACTATCGTTGGCACACGATAACAGGAGTGCAAACAAGAGAGCGTTGAACATTAAACGGTGAGACGCGAAAGAATTTCCGCACATCTGAGTATTCCGCTTGAACTTATGCTCAACTGGTTATTCTCCACGATGTTCCACGCGTTGAGTACACATTGTGCTAATCCCCAGCCGCGTATACGTTCCCGTTCTATTCCCAATTCCTCGCTCAACTGAGCAACGCGCCGTGCTAGCATCTGCTCCAGGCCGGACATCTCAAGGATGCGCGGCATGGGGTTATAGAACGAGGCTCCCACCTCATAGCCTGGATCACCAACTATGCCCTTTGGATCGATAGCCAACCACGTATCACCCGAACGCAAGATATTGTGGTGCTGGAGATCGCCGTGCAGCAGCATTGTCTGAGGAGCCGATGCACTTAACGTCGCGAAAAGGTCCATCGCCTCATCGACTAAGTGCGGAGGAAACGGACCATATCCGCCAGCGTAGCGGGCGCGGAGCCTCGTCAATCCCTGTCCCAATTGCTCAACAGTCGGAAAGGTGTGCTCTGTGGGTGCTGGTCGCCAGAGTTGACGCATGACTCCAGCCAGAATGGATGTGGCCTGCTTATCCTGTTCTGGCACAAGTGACGCAAGCATGGTTCCTGGTTGCAAACGCTCCAGCAACATCACCTCTTGTTCCGCGTCATATTCGAGGAGACGGGTGATGCCACATCCATCGAAGATACGTAGCGCAGCCAAGCTATGTGGAAACTCATCGGTTAGCGAGCACGTCTTCAAGACAACCGACGTGCCATCCGCACGTTCTGCGGGTGCCACGTAGTGAAACGAGAGATTCTCAAACGGGGGCAAGAGTTTCAGTTGCCAGTGCTCCGCGCATTCCTCTAGTAGAGATGGGAGGCGTTGTAACCAGGCATTGGTAGCCTCTGTACCATATACAGCGTGCAGAAATTGGATAAAATCTTCAGGTAGGGCAAACATCAACGGGACTCCTTGTATAGAGTGCATCATATGCATCCGACGGAGAAGCCCCGAAGCGTTTTTGTCGGCGTGCTGTGAGTATCCATCATCTGAGGCTTATGAATACCAGTGCGTTAGCTCAGACGCTCGATAATCATTGCCATGCCTTGTCCACCGCCGACGCACATGGTTTCGAGGCCGAATGTTTTGTCGGCGGATTGCAGACCGTTGAGCAGTGTGTTCATAATGCGAGCACCAGTCATGCCGTAGGGATGACCTAAAGCAATCGCACCACCATTGACATTGAGCTTGTCCCAGGCAATACCTAGATGCTTGGCTGATGGAATCACCTGCGCGGCAAACGCTTCGTTGATTTCAACAAGGTCGATATCGTCAATCGTCATCCCTGCTCGGCTCAATGCCTGTAGGCTTGCTCCAACCGGACCCAGCCCCATAATTTCTGGGTTCAATGCCGATACTCCGCTTGACACGATACGAGCTAACGGAGTGATTCCCAGTTCACGAGCTTTGCTATCGCTCATCACAATCACAGCAGCAGCACCGTCATTGAGTGGACAGGAGTTGCCAGCAGTCACCTCACCATCAGGACGAAAGACAGGTTGCAATAGGGCTAACTTCTCTACCGTTGTGCCTGCACGGGGGCCATCGTCCTTGCTTATCTGCTTGCCATCGGGTGTTGTAATCGGCGTGATTTCACGCGCGAAGAAACCGTTCTGCTGTGAGTTGACGGCTCGTTGCTGCGAGAGGGCCGCGAACTCGTCCATCTCGCGACGACTCACATTTTCGGAGAGACGCACGTTTTCGGCGGTCTGCCCCATCGCGATATAAGCGTCAGGCAAGCCAGGATTTGGCTTCCATGTGTCGGCACCCTTTGCTTGTTCGGCGGTGCGTTCTTCGGCCTGAGCAAAGGCTGTGTTATGAGGACCCATATCAGCCATACCGTTGACGAAACGGCTTACCGTCTCAACGCCACCAGCCACGAATACATCACCCTCACCGGCTTTGATTGCATGGAACGCCATGCGTATCGTTTGCAGTGAAGATGAGCAATAACGATTCACCGTTACGCCGGGGACAGTGGGCATTCCGGCAAGAATGGCAACCACGCGTGCGAGATTGTAGCCTGACTCGCCCGCAGGTTCGCCACAGCCAAGCATCAGGTCCTGAACCAAACTCGGATCGAGTTGAGGCACTTTGGCGAGTGCGGCTTTCACAATCGTTGCCGCGAGGTCATCCGGTCGGTAATCAACCAATGACCCCTTCATAGCTCGACCAATAGGACTGCGAGCGGCAGAGACAATAACAGCTTCTGGCATGGAACTCTCCTTTTATACATCATCGTATGATATCACTCTTACATACTTCTTTCTCATTATAGCATTGCTCGCTTTTCAACGCTAACGAAGCTCTCCACGTGCCATCGCATATGCGATGGCATTATGTCGTTCAATCAGAGGCATCAGGTCGATATCGAGCAAGGTAGAGTCCTGGACACGTACTTTTCCGTTAATCACGCTCAGATCCACCTGTGGAGGATGACAAAAAATGAGTGCTGTCAACGGATCGTGAACAGCACCTCCTGCTAGAGCTAGTGTGTCCAAACGATAGCCGATGAAATCCGCAGCCATGCCAGGAGCGAGATAGCCAATATCGTCACGTCCTAGCACACTCGCACCGCCGCGTGTTGCTAACCATAATGCTTGTTTGGCACTCATTGCTGCTGGATTGCCCATGACACGCTGTAAGAGCAGAGCCTGACGTGCCTCTGCCAACATATGCGAACCATCGTTTGAGGCTGAACCATCTACGCCGAGACCAACGCGTACCCCTGCTTGTTGTAACTGGCGAATGGGCGCGATACCAGAGGCAAGCCGCATATTTGAGCTAGGACAATGCGCGATACCCGTATGTGTTTGCCCTAGACGCGTTATTTCATCTGAGCCAGGATGTACCATATGTGCGTGCCATACGTCTGGTCCCACCCAACCCAGGTCTTCCGCCAGTTCTACAGGTGAACGCCCAAAGGTTGCGGCGCAATAAGCTGCCTCATCCTGTGTTTCAGCGAGATGTGTATGTGAATGCACACCATACGAGCGAGCGAGTGCCACGCTTTGTCGCATCAATTCGGGTGAGACTGAGAATGGCGAACACGGAGCAAGCACGATACGTAGCATGGCGTAACGGCTTGCGTTGTGATATTGCTCAATCACGCGCTGTGAGTCGCGCAGAATCGCATCCTCGTCCTCTACCACTGAATCCGGTGGTAAGCCTCCTTGTGTTTCGCCAACGGACATAGAACCACGTGACGCGTGAAAACGAAAATGCATCTCGGTCGCTGCCTGAATCTGGTCATCGAGACGTGCACCATGAGGCCAGATATAGCAATGGTCGCTTGATGTAGTACAGCCGGACAGCATTAATTCGGCAATCGCAACCTTTGTGCTGATCGAAATAGCTTCAGGAGTGAGGCCAGCCCAGATTGGATAGTGAATACGTAACCAGTCAAACAAGTTCGCATCTTGAGCCATTGGTAGATTGCGTGTCAACGTCTGATAAAAGTGATGGTGTGTATTCACCAGTCCAGGTAGAATGAGCATGTGTCGCGCGTCTATCACCTGCTCGGCGGATTGTGGAAGCTGATCGGTAGGTCCAAGTTGCCGAATTACATTGTCCTCGACATAGATAGCACCATCGTTCCAACGCTTATCGTCATCATCCATTGATACAAGCAGTTCTGCATGTTGAATTAGCAGCGATGTCATGTGGTTTCCTTAATCCTCTCAACTTTTTGAATGGGAACATGACAGGGGCAAGCCCTGTCACTACTATACACGGAATCACGTGACAGAGCCACGTAGTGGCATAGTGAGTATAGTAGTGACAGGGCTTGCCCCTGTCATGCGCTATCTATCCTTGTGGTCCACATCTCAACTTTTTCAAACACAATGTCCTGTGCACCTTCCCAGAGGACTAGACGACCAAGTTCACGTAGTTGCTCATTGCCTGACACGATTGTTAGAAAGTGATTGCCAGCCAACTGTCCAAGCTTGCTTGCAAAACGTGCGCCACCATAGGGAAAAAGAATTTCTGTCTCGCTGAAGCCACCTGGATAAAGCAGAATTTGACCTGGGGCCGGATAGCTGGTATGGTTCTCGTAACCCACACCCACCTGAAAATCGCCCAGTGGAATCCACGCTGCCTCTCCACTCCAGCGTGCATGAATGATTTTGTTGTGAAACGGCAAAAGCTTTGTGAATGCCGCACACGTCTGAGGGGCGTCCTCTTCTTCCATGCGTGCTGTAAATTCCATCGTATTGATTGTAATGCGTAACATCGTACTCATAAATATTTCTTTCCTATCTCTTTTCGTTACAATTATGCACCACTAAGGGCAGCCAGTACGCGTTCTGGTGTCATTGGTTGTTGTGTAAGCCAAACGCCGATCGCGTCGTGAATAGCAGCGGCCACTGCTGGTGCAAATGGGACTAGCGGCATTTCTGCCATACCTCGTGCACCATAAGGACCGTTGGAGTCGGCTAATTCCAATATCACGGGAATGATTTCTGTCGGCATGTCGCGGATCGTGGGCAGCAAGTATGTACTAAAGTAGGGCGTCAAGACACGACCTTCACGTACCTGGAAGTTCTCCAAAAGTGCATAGCCAAGCGCTTGAGCCAGACAGCCCTCGATTTGTCCTTCTACCTGCTGGCGATTAATTGCCTGTCCCACATCGTGAACACTAATGATCTTGAGGACCTGAACCTGTCCCGTTAGAATATTTACCTCCACCTCTACTGCTTGTGCTGCATAGCCATAACAATAGTTTGGTTTACTGGCACCTGTAAGGGTATCCATTGGCGTCGTCGTAGGTGGACGGTATTGTTTGGTGACTGTAATATGCTGGTCGTCTGTGTAACCCCATTGCTTTCTGGCTTCTGCTGCCGCTTCCTGCACTGCGCTTCCTCCCATCAACGTCATACGCGAGGCTGAGGCACTGCCCGCGTTCGGAGCCTCGGTGCTATCATTGCAAATCATTGTCACTGCATCGAGCGGTAAACCTAGTGTTTCAGCCGCGATTTGGCGGAGAATGAGATGCGTTCCCTGTCCGACATCGGCTGCCCCTACGCGCACAATAGCGCGTTCAAGGTCTGCCTCGCCAAAGAGTTCTACCGTTGCTGTGGCTTGCTCCGGGTAGCCAAAGGAGTAGCCAACATTTTTTATACCACAGGCAATACCTATGCCGCGCCGCAAATGGGGGGCCGTTGTTTGCTGCTGTTTCTTTGGCGCACCGCCCATGCGAGTGCGTGCCTCTTCAACACAACGTTCAAGCACGGGCAGTGCGCTTACGCCCGACGGTAGTGGTTGTTGTGTCGGTTCGATACTGCCTTCACGATAAATATTGCGTCGTCGCAACTCTATCGGGTCAATTCCCAGTGCTTGAGCAAGGCGCGTGACCATTATTTCACTGGAGAATTGTGCCTGTGGTGCGCCAAAACCACGAAACGCGCCCGATGGGATATTGTTTGTATAGACAGCATAGCCATCAACCATAATGTTAGGAATTTCGTAGCAACCGCTCATAAAGAGTGTCGCAGCTTTCAGAACTTCCACACTCGTTGAAGCGTAAGCGCCTCCATCAAGGATGACCTCGGCTTGTACTGCTGTGATGCGACCATCTTGCGATGCACTCCAGCGACAACGAATATTGACCGGATGCCGTTTGTGATGGGCAATCATCGACTCCTCGCGACTCCACACGAGAGCGCAGGGACGTTGCAATTTCCAGGCTGCGAGTGCTAATACATGTTGAATAGACAAATCTTCTCGTCCGCCAAAGGCACCTCCAATGGCGGCATAGCGTACAACAACCTGTTCTTCTGGCAGTTGCAGCATCCGGGCAATTTGACGACGGTCCTCATGCAACCACTGACCAGCCGTTTCGAGAATTACACGACCATCGTTATCTATGTAGGCTATTCCTGCTTCTGGTTGTAGAAAGGCGTGCTCTTGCCAGGAGGTGCTAAACTCTCCGTCAAGCACGACATCAGCTTCGGCAAATGCACGTGTCACATCCCCTTTGCGAATAGGAACATGCAATAATTGGTTGCTTGTCAAGTGTACATGAACCAGTGGAGCGTCAGGGGACAATGCCGCGCGTGCGTCGGTTACGGTAGGCAAGTTCTCGTAATCAACAATTACCAGCTTTGCCCCTGCTATGGCGGCCTCTTTCGTTTCAGCCACAACGAGCGCAACTTTATCGCCCGTAAAGCGCACAACATCAGCGCAGAGGACGGGTTGATCCTCATCTATCAAACCAAACGCATTATAAGGTACGTCTTCTGCCGTTAAGACTGTCACAACGCCTGGATGTTGTAATGCGGTAGCAACATCAAGAGAGCGAATACGAGCATGTGGGCGATGTGCAAAGACGACCTGTAGATGTAACATATCTGGTCGTACCAGGTCTGCTGGATAGTTGGTTGCGCCAGTCACTTTGCCAAGTGCATCTGGCCGAGGTATGGATGCTCCGATAAGCGATGTCATGCATTGTCTCCTACACTTAAAACGGCATCAAGAATTTTGCGGTATCCAGTGCAGCGACAAATGTTGCCACTAAGTGCCGTTTGTACCGAGTTCATGTCGGGATGTGGACGCTCTTGTAGCAACTTCGCACCTGCCATCAACATACCAGGAATACAAAAGCCACATTGCACTGCCGCAGCATCAATGAAGGCTTGTTGTAGGGGATGTAGTTCATTTCCGTTTGACAACCCTTCGATTGTCGTAATGGTGGCATGATGAGCCTGTGGTGCAGGGACAAGACAGGACATGACCGCTTGCCCGTTGAGCCAAACTGTACAGGCACCACATTCACCCTCGGCGCACCCCTCTTTGGTTCCAGTTAGCTCTGCATCTTCACGCAGAGCATTGAGCAGTGTTTTGTGTTGTGCATGTGCTAGTTGATAGGATTGACCGTTGATCGTTGTCTCGATGACGCCATCAAATGGGGCAGACATACCGCCGTTTTCATTTGTATCGAGAAGCACAGGCTGTGGAACCAATCCGTCCGCGTGTGTATTTGTGGCGATACGCTGTAATCCGAGTGTAATAAGATTGGCTAACGTTTCTCGTCGGTAGCCGCCTGAGCCGCGAATATCGTCGATAGGGTTGACATCCTCATTGGCAAGTCTTCCAGCTTCAACGCACACGTCGCGGTCAAGTCGTTTTCCTTGCAAGAACGCTTCAACCGTCGGGGCATGGACAATAGTTGGAGCCAGACAGCCGAGCGTAATACGTGCCTCGCTGACAAGTTCATCGGAGAAGGTCAGGACAAATGCGATATTGAGAACCGAAATAGCCTGTGCGCGTCGCAAGCCTAATTTGAGAAAGAGACCGCGTTGGTCGGGTTGCATACGCGGAATACGAATTGCGTACAGCAGTTCATCGGGTCTGAGTACGGTACGACGAAAGCCAGCGTAAAAGTCGTGTAGCGAGACGACGCGCTTTCCTGTGGTGCTGACAAGGACTACCTCTGCGTTCAAGGCCATCAGTGGCGTAATAGTATCGTTTGCTGGCGAGGCTGTTACGAGGTTGCCCGCTATTGTAGCACGAGTGCGAATTTGCGGCGCACCTACTTCCCAACATGCCTGTGCTAACGGCCGAGCATAGCGCATACAGTCGGCAGAGGCGACGATATCATTATGCGTGGTAAGCCCCCCAAGTACGAGATACTCGCCTTCAACGCGAATAGACCTTAAGTCTTGTAGCCCAGTGATATCAATGAGCATGGTGGTTGGTTTGACTCCGCGCTGTAACTCAACAAGCACATCAGTTCCACCAGCAACCAGACGTGCTTGTCCCGCGAACTGCTGAAGAAGTTCCAATGTCTCTTCAAGACTTGTTGGACGCAAATACGTTTGCCACATAACTATCTACCTTCTAATTACCTTGCACTTTGGTAAGGAGTTTGTATACACAGCCTATAGTATAGCTGGTCGTAGCAACCGTCCACCAGGTGTAGAGAGAAAGGTTCCCTCGTGAAAAATTATGTTGCCGCGCACAAGTGTAGAGACAATATGCCCACGTAACAACTTGCCCACATAAGGACTGTGTTGATGGCGATAGTACAAATCAGTTGCTTGCAATTTACTACGCTCTTGAAGATTTACGAGAACTATATCGGCGTCGGCACCTGATGCTAGTTGACCTTTAAGGGGGAACAAACCAAAACGTTGAGCGACATATTCGGCTGTCAAGGAGGTAATCTTCGTCAAGGCAAGCGAACGTTGCTCATAACCATCAGTCAGTAGTAAGGACAAGAGGGACTGACAGCCAGAGATACCACCCCAGACGCGAAAAAAGTTAGTATCCGTTTTCATGTCGGCAGGAGCAGGTGAGTGGTCAGAGGCAATCATGGGTACATTCCCCTGCAAAACCTGTTGCCATAATTCCTCGCGTTCCTGCTGTGAGCGGAGAGGTGGCGCACACTTCGCAACCGCACCAAGTGCCTCTACATCATCTTCGCTCAAAACGAGATAATGCGGACATGTCTCACAACTGACATCGACTCCACGTGCTCGCGCTTCTGTGACCAAGCGTATCCCACGACCCGTACTCACATGGACGATATGCAGAGCACATCCTGTCTCACTAGCCATGAGAATAGCGCGTTCGATGGCCTCTAGTTCCGCGATAACGGGACGCGAGGCGAGATAGTCGCGTATTCCGAGCCTTCCTTGCTCAATGGCTCTACGAGCAAGATTGCTTGTGATGGCATCGTTTTCGGCGTGTACAGCGACAATCCTTCCCAACATTGCTGCCTGTGTCATGCCTTCGTACAGTGTCAGGTCGTCAACCGCTAAAAAATCGTCAATGCCACTGTTACTCATGAAGGCTTTGAAGCCAATCACGCCGCGTTCGGCGAGTTCTGCCATGCTTGAAACATTGCCCGGCACCAGTCCTCCCCAGAAGGCAAAGTCAACGAGTGATGACGCTTGGGCCGCCGCGAGTTTCAGGTCAAAACTTGTCGCATCAAGTGTGGGTGGATGGGCGTTGAGTGGCATGTCAAAATACGTGGTGGTTCCACCAGCTGCGAGTGCTTTTGTGCCTGTAGCAAAACCTTCCCAATTGGTGCGTCCAGGCTCGTTGAAATGCACATGGGCATCTATGACCCCAGGAAAAATATGCAAACCGCTTGCGTCAATTTCATTGTTACTCGTACCTGTAAGATCAGGATCAATCGCTACAACCCGACCATCGACGACAGCAATGTCAGCCTGCCTCACCTCTGAGGACGTAACGAGTGTTCCATGACGCACAACCAGTTCATAGAGACTCATTCAGTTTTTCCCCCTCCTGTGCGAGTAGTTTCAGAAAACGCTCCATTACCGCGATGGCGACTGCTACATCTTCTGTTGTGACGGACTCTGCCGGATTATGGCTCACGCCACCGCGACAGCGCACAAATAGCATACAGATGTCTGTCAGGGTGCTTACTACTACGGCATCATGTCCAGCCCCACTTGGAAGAGAAAGCAATGGGTAGTGTAGTTCTTCGATAGCCTGAGTAAGTAGCTGCGTCATACGTGTTGAGCATGGGACAGAGGGATGTTCTTGCAGTAGTTGCCAATCGAATGAGACATGTCGTATCAGGCTTATCTGCCGCACTCGCTCCTGCAACTGACGACATGCTTCATCACACACGGCGTTGTCCTGGTGGCGAACGTCCAGACTCAACGTCACCTCTCCGGGTATAACATTGCTTGCCCCCGGTTGTACGTTGACCTGTCCTACGGTCGCAACGAGTCCTGGTGTAGTGTGTGCGAGAGCTTCGACTGCTAGCACAAACTCGGCGGCGGCACACAGCGCATCATGGCGTAGTGACATGGGAACAGTGCCAGCATGTCCAGCGTCACCTGTAAAACGTACTGTGATGCGCTTCTGGCCTGAAATAGCTGAAACGACGCCAACGGGAAGATTACGTGCTTCAAGCACAGGTCCCTGCTCGATATGCACTTCACAGTATCCCAGGAGTTCGTCATGTTGCCAGCGAGCAGTACGTAACTTATTGAGATCAGGTTCGTCTCCAAAGGCTTGAATTGCTTGTCGCATAGGAATACCGTCGGCGTCAGTCAAAGAAAGATCGTCCAACTCGAACGTACCCGTTATAGCTTTGCTGCCAATATACGCACTATGATAGCGTAAGCCCTCTTCATCGGCGAAACCGAGTACTTCAATAGCGAAGGGGAGACGTTCCTTACGAGCATGTAAACGCTCAATACACATTATTGCGATCATGACGCCGAGTGGTCCATCGTACTTACCTGCGTCACGTACCGAGTCGAGATGCGAACCGAGAAGCAGTGTTTTTGTCGCAACCGCATTCGGGGAATGATGAAGGTCCGCATTAGGAGAATGTCCCTCGTAACGTCCGATGATATTGCCTATCGTATCTTGCTGAACACTCATACCAGCATCGCGCATCCATTGTGTAACAAGCGCATTGGCTTTGTGCATCGCTGATGACGCGAACGGGCGTGTCAGACGATGCGGTTCTTCGCTGTATGTGCCAAGTGTGTCGCATCTCTGCATGACGGTGGAGGCAGACGTTTCAATAGACATAGCTCAACTTCCTCGATACGTACTATAGGCCCACGGCGAGACGAGCAATGGAACATGATAATGAGCGGTTGCGTCAGAGATGCCAAAGCGGACAGGAATACGGTCCAGAAATGGAATTACATTGTTTGTGTCCATATGGTCAGCAAAATATTTTCCTACAATAAATACTAACTCATAAATACCAACGAGCAGTTCATCATGTACAAGCAACGGTTCATTCGTGCGTCCATCAGCATTGGTAGATACCGTCTTCAATAACCTATCCTCGTCGCCTTGCCGATTACAGAGCCATAGTTCAATCGTCACGTCCGATGCTGGACAACCCCGTGCTGTATCAAGTACATGTGTGGTGAGACGACCATGCATGTCATTACCTCCACAGGAGCAAGAGCACCCTTGCTCCTTATTGCTCTGTCTTGCTTATCGTCAATTTGATCATACCATATGCTGGAAACGGATCGCTGTACACCTTTTGTTTGTCGTCAATTTCGGACGCGCCTATGAGGTCTCGTGTGCGATTTTGTCCTTCAAAGCTTACCTCAGACATCTGTGGAAAACGTGCCAGGAGTCGTAGTCCCATTTCATGCACAAGATGCTGAATGGATTCGCTCACAAATTCATGAAACACGGCCTGTACCACGTCGCGTACCTGCTCACTTGGAATGTAGTGTGTCTGCATGGCTGCAGCGTCGGAATATTTCCAGTAGACATCAAGATAGATAAATAAGGGGCGGTCTACCCGTTCGGGCAGCGTTGTATAATCGTCGCGAAGAAAACGGGTGAATGCGCTACCTGTGATTTTCAGGAGTTGAAGTTCTACACGTCCGCAACGATGGGTCGTCATGACGATATCGTTTCCTTGCGAAACAAAGTTCATGCTTGCGACCGCGTAATCATCATGCGAACGTGTAAATAGCACATTGCTATTCTCCACATGACCGTTGAGGGCGATTTGTGCTGGTGGAAAAGGAAGTTCTCGGCCTGTCAACTGTAATCGTTCCATAGTAGGATAGGTCGTTAGAAATTGTTGACCAAGCAAAGTAAGAAACGCTTCGAGCGTCGAGCCATCGAATGCGAGTGCCTGTCGCAGAATAAAGTTTTTCATTGTGTCGGTTGCCACGATCATGCTATTGTCACCATGCGTATAGGCGGGCAGAAAATTCTTTCCGAAGACCTCAACATCCACTTCTACCGCGAAGAGCAGATTTTCTCTGCCTGTAAAAAGTGATTCGGGAAGCGGCGGAATACCCGAAAGCGGAGTCGCATAGACCCGATAGACGGGCACACGAGCCTTGCCATAGCTAATTTCGTAGGTATGCTCCATGTTTATTTCCCTTCTTCTGTGTCATTTGAAACTACAAGGTCATGTAAACGGAAGAGACAAATCTTGGCAACCTCACCTAGAGCAGTTTCGATCTCTTGAGGACGCGTATGATGAAGGCGGCTTGAAAAGCCTGCCAGAATACTGGCTTTCTTATTTTCACGCACACAAATTACAAATGGAAAGCCGAATTGGTCATGATATGTTTGATTGAGTTGCGTAAATGTGGTGATTTCTGATGGCGAAAGTGCATCTAAACCAGCCGATGCCTGTTCGCGTGTTGACTCTGGTGTGAGAGTGCCAGCTAATGCTGCGCGTCCAACTAAATCAGGATGTGCCTGGAGAAGTGCTATTTTTTGCTCAAGAGATGCGCCATACATTACCTGCCAAAATGTTTGTTGCATATGTTTAATCGTAGCGAATGGACGCGCATACCAGCTTTGCGTTACTATCCAAGGCGGTCCCTCAAAGAGTCCACGTAGGGCTGCAACAAAGTCTTCCTGATTGTAGTTATTCAGTTCTTGTAGCGTTATTTTTTGAGTACTCATGCAAGTTCCTCGTCAATACATCATGTAAGCAGGAATTGTACCTTTTGTAGGGGTCTAATTCTATTACACCCTCTCGCCAATCAATTCCGTCCGTGGGTTTAAAGAAACATTTCATTAATCTTGTGCAAGTTGCTAATTGGCAAGAGGGTGTAATAGAATTAGACCCCTACAGAGTCACGTCACAAACAAATTCTGCGATAAAGTGTAACATACTAGTGATGTTGCTCGCGAATTGCGTCACACCTCTCACTGTATCATAATCAGCCCTTTTTCTGTGTTATGATGAATGCTACACAGATACCATCTTTGGAAAAGGAAACTATATATGCTTAATGACCCTGTTCTCATTCACGATTGGCATGTGGTGGCGCGTGTATCGGATGTCGAGGAAGGCAAGCCGCTAGCCGTGCGTTTGCTAGACGAAGATATTGTTTTGTGGCGTGTCGGTAACAACGTTCACGCGTGGCGCGATCTCTGTCTTCATCGAGGCACAAAGCTTTCGTTAGGCAAAGTCGAGAACCGCACGCTCATCTGTCCCTATCATGGCTGGACGTATAACGAGGAAGGACAGTGTGTACGTTTTCCCGCCCACCCTCTCCAAACGCCTCCTACCACAGCCCATGCGATTACGTATCAGGTTCAGGAAAAATACGGTTGGATATGGATAACATTAGGCAATCCCTCACATGATGTTCCTGAGTTTCCGCAATGGGACGATGCAACGTTTAGGAAGGTCCACTGTGGTCCGTATACGATGAATGCAAACGGACCGAGGATAGTAGAGAATTTCCTGGATGTGACACATTTTCCCTTTGTGCATCAAGGCTTCTTGGGCGACCCTGAGCACGCAGAACTTTCAGATTATAGTGTTGAGACGACAGAGAACGGCATAACCGCGAAAGATATTTCTGTGTGGCAACCCGATCCTGATGGGACAGGGAAGGGAGCCAGAGTGAGCTATACTTACACGGTTAGGCGACCTTTGACCGCTTCCTTTGTGAAATCTTCTGACGGCCCTCGTTTCGCGATGTACTTTACCGTGACGCCTGTCGCGGAACGCCACTCGATTGCGTGGACCTATGTCGCGATGGATTATGGCGATAGTACTGACGAGCAGGTTCAGGAGTTTGAAGACGCCATTACCTATCAAGACATTCCTATCGTGGAGTCACAAAGGCCGGAACTCTTACCACTTGATTTGCAAGCCGAACTGCATCTTCGCTCTGATCGCACTGCGATTGCCTATCGTAAGTGGCTCAGAGAATTGGGAGTGAGTTTTGGAACTGCTTAAATAAAGCACGTCTTTGTGCTGAGTGATAAGAAATCAGCTTCGTCGATTTCTTGCTACTGAAGCTACAGCGTTGCTTACGGCAGAAAGAATTGTGTTTCTCCTGAAAATGCTACTCTGTAACCTTCTCAATTGGACTGTTATTCAACTCGATGCGTCTCAAGATGAGGTAAGCAATACCGGCGAACACGAGGCCAAGCTCGAAGCCGATATCTGTACCGAGTCGTGCCGCGATAGGGCCAGTGAAGAGTTGTTGTGAAGCACCAAGATAGACACCAACTAGACCAATTGCCATAGACACAAGAGCAGCCCAACCGATAGGGAGCCGGTTACGTGTATTCCAATCGTCTATGTTGTAGCGTCCGTGACGGAAGACAAAGTGTTCTATGACAAGGATAATGGCCCAGGGAGCTAGCCAGTAGGCAACGAGCAACAAGAAGTTGTTGAGTGTGCCGGAGAAATTAGTCGAACCAATCAGCGCGATGGCAATGTAAATCACAGCACCAATCAAGGTCCAGATATAGCGCTTTACCTGCTGAAAGGTTTTTCCAAGTACCTGCATGGTTAATCCCAAACTGTAATCATTTGGAATGTTGTTGGCAATGATACTCAAAGCCAGTAACACGAGAATGAAACTTCCAAAGCCACCAAGCGGACTCACAACGGCGGAAAGCAATCCACCAACATCACCAAATGAACCAAAGGCTGTATTCCACGCTTTCACACTGCCCAACGCAGTCGTGAAGGCCACACCTAGAATTTCGAGCAACACACAGGGAACCGCGATGCCCAGGAACGTAAGCCAGAAGACGCGACTCGGCGCGGTTTGTTCAGGTTGGTTGACATTATAGTCAGCCGCGTAGGAACTCCAGCCCGTGGCGAAACCGTAGATAGCACCGCCAAAGGCGATAAAGGCTGCGACTTCAGCCGCGCCAGCGTTCTGTGTTGCTACGGCACTGAAGTGAGGCGCACCTACGATAAGCAAAATCACGAATATGACCGCCATCGGAATCCACGCGTAACGCTCGTAGCCATGCACATATCTATAGCCATAGATACTGACGATGGTTGTGAGAATGGCAATCAGCAGAATACCTGCCCAAAGCGGTATCCCGCCGTGACTCAGGGCAACGAGCAATTGACCACCAACAATCACGTTTACTGCGGACCAGCCAATACACGCGGCAACATTGAAGAGTGCCATGATAATAGCACCGATCCAGCCAAATGAGAAACGCGAGATGGTCATCTGGCGCAAGCCCAACTTTGGTCCCAAGGTGGAGAAAAACGCAGGTGGTAACACACCAAGGATATTAAAAATGATGATTACAGCCACGCTATCCCAAAATCCAAGTTTGAAGACGGGGATAGCAAGCGTGCCAAGGGCAAACGTGGAGAGCACTAAATTGGCGGAGAGCCACATGGTAAAGTTGTCGAAAATGCGAACATGAGTACGGGTTGTAGGCGAAACGCGTTCGATACCATGCGTTTCTATGCCTTGCTCTTCGGGAATGGTTACAACATCGGTAGCCAATGCTTCATCCTCCTAAAAAAATTAAAAAGCATTCATGATGGGGAAAGAGAAAGCTTTCCTAATTCCAATACATGAATTATGGAAAGTATAACACAAGAAACACGAAAATTGCTTAACCTTCTTGTTGCTTAGCGTAAAGCCTAGCATCGTTCGTATGACAAGTTGGGTGCGCTAAAGCGGACCCGTACAGGAGTTCCACCCAGCCTGTGTGATCAAGCCCTTGTACGGGTCCGCTTTAGCGCACCCAACCCCTGTTCCACTATCCTAAAAGGCATGTGAGAAACGACGGATTTGTACATGTTTCCTCTAATGTATATGTGCATGGTCATGATCGTGACTGTGTGGTTGTCCAATATAGGGAGCGTGAGCATCAATTACCGAACGGCGTTGCTCTTGTGGGGATTGTAGATGCTGTTCAAGCCATGCGATAATCTTGTGTAGCCCTGTCCCATCTTTGAGGTTGGTAAAGACAAAGGGGAGATTTTTTCGCATGAGTTGTGCATCCCGCTCCATGACCTCTAAGGAGGCTCCAACATAGGGGGCAAGATCAATTTTGTTGATAACAAGTAGGTCGGAGCGCATAATGCCAGGACCGCCTTTGCGTGGAATTTTGTCGCCGCCTGATACGTCGATGACATAGATGAATACATCGACAAGCTCAGGGCTGAACGCCGCAGCTAAATTATCACCACCACTCTCGACAAAGATGAGTTCGAGTTGTGGTAGACTCTCTTCCAAATCAGCAATGGCCTCCAAATTCATCGAGGCATCCTCGCGAATCGCGGCATGGGGACAACCGCCCGTTTCGACGCCACGAATGCGCTCGGCTGGTAGCGTTCCCTGTCGTAACAAAAACTCGGCATCTTCTTTCGTATAAATGTCGTTTGTCACCACGGCAAGATTGTAGGTAGGCCATAGCTGCTTGCTCAGACAGTCTACCAGTGCTGTTTTGCCACTACCTACCGGCCCTGCAATTCCTACTCGAAATGCGCGTTTTGTCTGTTCGTCTATCATGTTAAATCCTTTGTAAAAATAATCTACTCATGTTTATCCGACGGTCCTTGACAATCAAATGCGGTAACGGCGGTAGGGGCAGCAATTCATTGCGCCCAAAGATGGGCTGGGAGGGGTCACGTTGCCTTGAGAGGCGTTTTGAGGACGGTTGCCCCACTGCCCCTATCTTTGGGCGCAATGAATTGCTGCCCCTACCGCCGTTACCAAATTCGATTGTCAAAATTCATCAGGCCGCGTCTCCTGATTATTTTGTTCAAATGCATAATCGGTCCCTACGAAACTAAAACAAAAAGTAGCGTTGTGCTAGTGGCAATATGTCGGCAGGTTCACAGGTCAACAATTCACCATCGGCACGCACTTCGTAGGTTTCGGGATCAACCTCAATATTTGGCGTGGCATCGTTGTGAATCATACTGAACTTGCCAATGGAGCGGCATTGCTCAACCGCAACGGCTGTTTTTTGTAGGCCAAGTTTCTGTGGCACTTCGGCTTCGAGGGCAGCTTTTGCAACAAAAATGAGGCTTGTGGCGGCAACTGCACCACCAAAGGAGCCAAACATGGGACGGTAAAGCACGGGTTGAGGTGTTGGAATCGATGCGTTCGCGTCACCCATCGTGCTCCATGCAATCATGCCGCCTTTGACGATCATTTCGGGTTTGACACCGAAAAGGGCTGGTCGCCAGAGCACGATATCCGCGAGTTTCCCCGGTTCAATCGAGCCGATATGCTGTGCCATGCCATGTGTAATGGCAGGATTAATCGTGTATTTCGCGATATAGCGTTTGACTCTGAAATTATCATTGCGCTCGGTATCTTGAGCAAGTGCGCCACGTTGCACCTTCATCTTATGCGCCGTTTGCCATGTGCGTATCACAACCTCGCCGACACGTCCCATCGCCTGTGAGTCACTAGAGATCATGCTGAACACGCCGAGATCGTGCAGGATATCCTCGGCTGCAATGGTTTCGGGACGGATACGGCTCTCGGCAAAGGCGACATCTTCCGGTACTTGTGGGTTGAGATGGTGACATACCATGAGCATGTCTAAATGTTCCGCCAACGTATTGCGTGTATAGGGTCGTGTCGGATTCGTGGAGGATGGCAGGACGTTGGCCTGTGATGCAATGCGAATGATATCCGGTGCGTGACCCCCACCTGCACCTTCTGTATGATAGGTGTGAATGGCGCGTCCGGCGATAGCGGCTATGGTGTCCTCGACAAAACCTGCCTCGTTGATAGTATCAGTGTGAATCGCGGTCTGCACATCGTACTTGTCGCTCACCTTCAGACAAGTGTCGATGGCAGCAGGTGTTGTGCCCCAATCTTCGTGCAGTTTGAGACCACATGCGCCAGCGACAAGTTGCTCGACCAGTGGTGTTTTAGTAGATGTGTTGCCTTTGCCGAGGAAGCCAAAGTTGATGGGCCAATGTTCGCTGGATTGCAGCATACGCGCGAGGTTCCATGCACCAGGGGTACAGGTTGTTGCGTTTGTGCCTGTTGCTGGTCCTGTGCCACCGCCGATCATTGTCGTGATGCCACTGGAAATCGCCTCGTAAATTTGTTGGGGGGCGATGAAGTGGATATGGCTATCGACACCGCCAGCCGTGACCAACAAGTTTTCGCCAGCAATCACCTCCGTTGACGCACCTACAATCAGTTCAGGATCGACGCCATCCATGATATCCGGGTTGCCAGCTTTGCCAACCTTAATGATACGTCCATCCTTGATCCCGATATCGCCCTTGACGATGCCCCAGTAGTCGATAATGAGGGCGTTGGTGATAACGAGGTCAAGTGCGCCATGTGAGCCTTCACGTGTAGCGCGACTACTTTGCCCCATACCATCACGAATAACTTTGCCCCCGCCAAAGGTGATTTCATCGCCATAGGTGGTAAAATCTTGTTCCACCTCTATAATCAACTCGGTATCCGCCAGGCGTACTCTATCGCCAACTGTGGGTCCATACAGGTCGGCATAGGTGCTACGTGGTATGCGTAAACTCACGCTGTCGCTCCTTTTCGCTACAGTGTTCCGTTGATAAGGCCCCGATGTCCGTAGACCACGCGCTCGCCGCCAAAGGCCACGAGGCTCACTTCCTTCTCGTCCCCTGGCTCGAAACGCACCGCAGTGCCAGCAGGAATGTTCAGGCGCATCCCATATGCTTTCTGCCGATCAAAATCGAGGATACGGTTCACCTCGAAGAAATGGAAATGACTGCCAACTTGAATGGGTCTGTCGCCTGTATGCTTGACAAGTATAGTCGCTGTTTTGCGACCAACATTTGCCTCGATCTCACCTGCTACGTCGTTCAATAAATATTCACCTGGTTTCATGAACTTCTCCCAGTTGTTTTTTATGAATTTGTTCCTATTGGATAGGGTCGTGGACCGTGACCAGTTTTGTGCCGTCGGGGAATGTTGCCTCGACTTGAACTTCGTGGAGCATTTCCGCTATCCCATCCATCACATCTTCACGTTTGAGGAGCGTTGTGCCGTAGACCATGATGTCTGAGACACTCTTGCCATCGCGTGCCGCCTCTAAAATTTCGGCGGATAAAATTGCGACTGCCTCCGGGTAGTTGAGCTTGAGTCCCCGTGCCTGTCGTTTGCGGGCTAATTCTGAGGCAACGAAAATAAGGAGTTTGTCCTGTTCATGCGGAGTAAGATACAACTTGAACCCTCCTGCTTCTGCGTGTGTTCTAACACACTTCGTTTGACCGTCGTAGGGACCAGATTTATCGCGTCCGGGGCGCAATTCATTGCGCGAGATGCTATCCCATCCACTTCTGCTCGATGTAATCATAGGCGATAAATCTGGTCCCTACCACATGCCGTTTAATAGATTTTACGCGGAAGTGTGGCTCCTCGTCCATAGAGAGCCAATTTTGCCGCTTTCCAGAAAGCAGGTAGCCCCGTTGCTAATGTCCTTCCCTCTTTGCTTGCTGCGCGTACAACCAACCCATCTGAAACTAATGTGCTTACGCCCCAACTGACCTCGCGGGAGCAAGAAAGCTGTTGTGCTAACTCGCCCAAATGTCTTTCCAGGTCTTGCCATTGCTTTGTCTCAAGACCAACTTTACAGATATAAAAGCTACATAAATAGCGATAGGGACCAAGACGTGTCAACGACGTGAGCGGACGTAATGCTGGCTCTAGCGTAAAATGCTCTCGTGCGATTGGCTTCCCATGTACCGCTATTTTCAGACTCATCTCAAGCATATCATACGCGAAACATTCGCCTTTCGCCAGTCGTCCAGGTGTAACAGTTTCCCACCAGAAGAGACCGGAATTGTGCGACAGTTCTATAGCCGTGTGCTGCTTATAGTGCGAACCAGCAAAAGGGATGAGCGGATCAGGAAGATATTCCAGTAAGCCACCCTCCTCTATCGAGATAACATTGGTTTGACTGGCTGGTACCATGTTTGCCTGACTACGATAGAGACGAGTTGCGCTGGTGGAGGTCAGTTGAGCATATGCGTCCTGTCCAACGCGAACTGAAAGGCTCAAGTCATCGCCGCCAAGTACACCGCCCGAAATATTGTGCAGATGTACAAGTGCTCCACCATCGTCAATTGGAAATGCACGTATGACTTTCAATGGTGGTTTCTGTTCATGCACAAGCAGTCTCGTATGTTGTTCGTGCTTGTCCCGCACAAAGGAGAGATCGAGATTGCCTGTGACGCCTTGTTTTGCTATAGCTTGAATAGAAGGTGTCCTACTTTCTTTTAGCTGATAAAAAGGCGAGTCGTGAGGTTGGGATGACGCATACTGCCGATATCGGGAAGTGCTGTAAAGAGAGTGATAGCATCGCTGTTCATGGCGATGTTTGTACTTTGTTCCGCAACAGCTAGTAATGTTGGCTTGAGTTGCCAGAGGATATGACTGGCCTGACTTTGACCGAGTGGCAGTAGGCGTTGGCAAGCTGAGACAAGTCCGGCGAGTGATTGTTGAAGATAGGCCAGTACGACCAGCGTTTCTTCTATTTCCAACGCACCACCGACAAGACCAAACGCAGGACCGTAATGAATACTAACTCCTTCCGCTTTGCCTATTTGAAGTGCAGAGGAGAGCATTGGCAACGTTTCAAGGTTGTATGCCAGTTGTAGAAATCTTCTTCCCAGTGTCGCGCTAGCGGTTCTGCTCTCGCGTGAGGTCTTAAACGCGCTTAGTTGCTGGTTCAAGTCAATCCAATTTTTTGCGAACAGGTCGTGTTCCGTCAAAGAGGCCAAACGATAAGCCGTACGACAAGAAGCACTTTCAAGCGTTCCTGCCTCCTCGAAATAATCGCGTAGAAATGTTTCAAGCTGTTCGACGCTGAGGTAGCCTTCTACAACCAATGTTTCCAGGCCAAAGGAGTGCGCGGTAGAGCCAATGGGTAGCGCACTATCCGCTAATTGCATAAGTTGTAGGAGACGGAGATTACTATCGTGCAAAAAGAACCTCTGTGTAAGGAAAGCGGACAGACTAATTACAGGAAAGTGAGAAGGAAGCCTATCCATAGCCTTACTCACACTATACCGTTCCTTTCGTACATTGTCAATTTTTCCGGCTCGTGTTAGGATACACAAAAAGAGGAACTTTTATGCTCTTCCGTCCTTGTTAATGGTGTGTTGGTGGAGGTGGCATGTGATGAGTTGGTGGTGGGGCATGGTGAATTGGTGGCGTGTGATGCTGTGATGGTGGCGTGTGATGGTGGTGATGTTGCGATACTTGATCCATAGATGACGACGTATCAGTAGCTCTCTCAGGGAGAGGATAAGGTGATCCTGGTAGCGATTGATGTACGTCCCTACTTTGACGCCTTAATATGGAACGTAATATCGCAAACAGAACGAACAGGAACATTCCCAACGTGAGCATGAGACTCACTGTATCCATGACTCATCTCCTTTTGAGCGTACCAACAGTGGTTTTGTGCTTTTTCTCTCTTGCTAAGTATTTACGATTGCTTCTGCTTTGTCAAGCGAAATCAGGAGTGTTTCATCTTGTGTAGAAAACCTACGAAATGTGGATCGTTTATCAGGCGGTATCTTCTATAACACTCCCTCATTGTAAATCACGTACATCCTTCACCAGTAACGGAATCAGCACATTCAGGAGATTGAGAATTCCGAATATGACAAACACAGTTGCTGGTCCGAGGCGGTCAGTCATGACACCACCGAGGAAATCACCAACGGGAATCATGATACCTGAGCCAAGCGCGTCCAGACTGATGACACGCCCTAATTTCTCACTGGGAACCGTTTCTTGCAGCACTGTGAAGAAGATAGTATTGAAGAACGCCAGGCCAAAACCAAGCAGTACACTGGCGAGCGGTGCAATAAATGGCGCGGCGGCTCGTGGAAATGGCAGGCCGAAAAGAAGAATGCCCAGGCAACTTACGACTATTGACAGATAGGACATCAAGCCACGCCTCTTCAAGCGTGTCGCTTGCCCTACTAACACCAGACCGATTATTGATCCGATTGCGCTTGTTGCCTCGATAAGTCCAAACAACCATGCACCTTGCGCATACGTGTCGTGAACGAGTTTGGGCATAGCAACGAAGATTGCTGTAAACCCAATGTTGCCAAAGGACGCGCTCACCGTCGTTACCCAGAGCCAGCGCGATTGACGCAAGTAGACAAAGCCCTCTTGTACATCATTGAATGACGCCGCGAAATCCTTGTTGCTCTTTGGTCTTTTCCACTGATATCTCTTCATCAGAAGAAGTCTCTTTTCCCTCAAGCTCAGTATTGCTCTGCATGTGCCGCTCTGGAATGTGGACGGAGAGCAGAAACGCAACCGAAATAAAATAGCTGATTGCGTTCGTAAGAAATGCGCCCATTGGAGTAAAAAGAGCAATCAGACCAGCCCCTAGTGCTGGACCGAACAGTTGTGCCAATGTAGCACCGAAGGAACCAAGTGCGTTCGCGGAGGCTAAATCCTCTTTCTCAACGAGATCAGGCGTAATGGCGAAGACTGCCGGATTAAAAAAGCCGTCAACGATGCCAAAGATAAACGCTTCGAGCACTAAATGCCAGAATTGCAATAAGCCCGAAAAGCCCAGGATGCTGATGAGTAGGACAATCACACCCCGTCCACCATCTGACCAGAGAATAATGAGACGACGCGGCACACGGTCAGCCGTCACACCTCCAAGTAGGGTGAACACCAAGCGTGGAATCATTGCAGCCGCGAGCACCGTTCCCATTGCAAGTCCCGAATGCGTCATCAAGAGCACCTGCCATGCCAGTGCAATCGTGAAGATGCCATCGCCCAGGTTCGAGATGGTTTGCCCAAGCCATATCATCGCATATGGTCGTGAGCGCAAGGCGCGAGCAAAGTTCAATCGTTTTTCCAGGGCCATCATAACAAACGTGCCTTTCTTTATATCCCCGTAGGGACCGATGATTTGGTTAAATACATCATCAAGCAGGTTCATTGCCCCAAACAAGTGCTCCTTTATAATACACCGTCACCGTTGTGGACACTGCAAAGGCCGTAGTAGCACTATTATAGGAGTAGTCATTGGATTGAGTGTAGTTCGACCAATCATTCTTATTGAAACGGCTTTGAATCTGGCCTGTATTCGCACCAGTCGCGAGACGACCAGCTCCACGCGCAAAGCTGATTTCCAGGTAGCTATTGGCATGCGAACGTGGGGTGGAGAGAGAAACGAAGCGTCCTATGATGTTGTTACACCCTACTACCGCATAATCGCACCAATACTTCTGTTCCTTGTGTGGTGTCAGCGTATACCAGTAGCGGAGCGTGATATCACTTAGGGCGATACTGCTATCTCCTGTGTTGAACACCTCTAATTGTGGCTGAATCTGGTTCACGGACGTGTTTCCTGGATTACCAATTTTGTAGTATGCCTTGAGCGAAACCGAATGGTTGCTACTCTGCGTAGGTACCGTTGTTTTAGCAGGTTGTACATAGGATGGAGACGTGGTTACACGTTGTGCTTGCCCACCAAGTGGAAATTTGATTGTTGCCAGGTTATTTTCTTTTGTTTGATTGATTGTGAGCCAATCATCCTGAAGCAAACCACCCGTATCACCAGAGTCAGGATTCCAACTCCAAAATGTCCAGTTTACGCCGTGCGAACCTGTGCCGAGGTAGTTGACGAGGGCAGAAAGCCACTGCTGATCGGATTGAGTCGCCAAGCGCGTGCCAAATTCACCAACCCACACAGGTGCGATCCCCTGCTTATAGACATAACCCCAGTAAGAATCCCATATGCCAGTCAGGTCATTAGGATAATTTGCTGCCGTAAACCACGCGTGTTGCGAGATCGTTGACGGGTAGTCGTGGACGGAATAAACGAGGTGATGTGGAACCTGCAAGACGACCGGAGTAGACGCAACCCCCTTCAAGTTTCCGCCCCACCAGTAGCATGCGGAATCGTTTGTTGTGCCACCTTGTCCATAGCAGTCAACGCCCTCTACAAAGATGAGCCAGTTTGGATTGACCGCGAGAATAGCATTGCCAGCTCGTTCAGCCGCTAACTGCCAGTCAACTGCTTTATCGCCACAGCCCCAGCAGGCCGGGGCATGTGGCTCGTTATGCAGATCAGCCCCAATCACCATCGGATTATTCTTGTAGTGTTTTGCCAGCATCTTCCAGTCAGAGAGCCAGCGTGACTCTGGATATGCGGATGTGTACCAGAGTGCCGATTGTGCATTGGCATCGGGCCGATGTTGATCCAGAATAATGTGTAAGCCAATACCACTTGCATAGGTGATAATTTTGTCCATGATCTGTAAGCCGTTCAGCCCTTGCAAATCAGGATTTTTCGCGAAATTGATGCCGTTGGGCTTGCTGGAGGCATCGAAGAGTTGGTTCGCGTATGGCAAACGGAGCGTATTATACTGTAACCGCTGAATTTGATTGAGCATATCTTTGTAGTTACGCGTCCATAAGCCATGTGCGACATAGCTAGGTGTCTCAAAACCGAACCAGTTGACGCCAGCGATACGCACTGGTTGATTATTCGCGTCGAGAATCTGCGCACCACTTGTATGCCAGTAGCCCTGACCCACAACCGTCTGTTCCTTGCTTGGTGGAGCGGCTTTGAACATGCCATTCCAAAAGGTAGAAACGACGACTGTGATAAGAATCAAAACAGTGAGACAGAGTGTTGCTAAGAGCAGTTTTCCGCGCCTCTGTCGCAGAGTAAACATCGGTTGTGTTTTCGCATTCGGGTCTGACACAGGGTGCTCCTTTCCTTCATAATAGAAGATTTGAGTAGGATTTATGCAGCATGAATCACCTGATAAATTTGTATAATAGCGACTTGCCCATCATAGGTTGAACGAAACTCGGTACGTAGGATAGCGTGATGCAGTGCCCGATTGAGTAAGAGCATCGACGTATCAGGATTTTTGATATCGCGTAACATCGTTGGCGTCACGACAAGGTAGTCAATAGCATCGGCATTATTGTGTAGCAATGTGCCATATAGCTCTGGATCACTCGTGACATTCCAATAGATATGCGCGTATGGGTAGATTGTTCCATCGGCTGTGCTCGCACCCCCCGTCTCATGCAGGTCCGTATACAGTGTACTATCGACGATGAGTACGGAATTGTGTGGTACATTATTGCGCAGCCAGAGCATCGCCTGTGTTTGTACTGTATTGGGTTGTTGCGAGAAGGCTGGTGCGGTGATTTGTATGTCACGCGTGATGAGTATACCAATAACACTAAAAATGAGCAATGCCCGTAGCAGATCAAATCCCACCCGTTTTGTTATCCAGCGTAACGGTGCCTGTACCGCGAGTGCGATATTGAGTGCCATGAGTGGGAGTAGAGGCAGAATAGAGAATGGGAAGACTGCATTTGTGTAGAACAGGTAGAGACAGAAGCTGAGTGCCAGCAATGCTACAACCCATTGAAAACGGTTCTTGAACCCTCCAATCAGATTGATAGCCGTAGCGATAGCACCTGCGAACACAAAAATTCTATCCAGCGTTGTCCAGACGTGCCATGCCATCGCAAAGGTGCTGCCCGTCGTAGTGGTGTTCCACTGCTTCATAAGCGTTGCGACTAAACTGGGATGTACATGCGTATCCCATGGTAGCACTCCAGTTGGCAAAAGTTCGCCTTTGAGCAGTGCGAACAAGACAAAGAACGAGGCCAGCGACAGAGTGATGTAGGTGAATGCGATGAGCGCGAATTTGCGTTGGAATGTCGTCGTGTGAAGCGAGACTGCATAGAGCAGCGCTGGCAGGAAAACGAGAAACACTTCTTTTGTTAGAATAGCGATGCTAAACGCAATGGCAGCATAAACAACCGAGCGTAGACGACTGTCACCACATACAAGGAAGTAGAGCGAGAGTAGTAGCCAGAATACGCCAATATTCTCCAGGAGTACCTCACGCTGGTAAATGATGCTCAGTGGTGAAAGTGAGAAGAGTAGCATTGCGAGCAAGCCCGCACTACGACTACTACCGAGGCGATTGGCGATGCGGTAGACCAGGAATGTCGAGGCCAGCGCATATACAACCATCAGAACACGCCCACTATTGAGGGCATTGCCAAAGCTAAAAAAGCCTCCCGTGAACTGTATCCAGCTAGCAATCTGTATCCATCCTAGAGGCGGTTGCGTATAGATGTACGGATATGGTTGCAACATTCCATGCAGAACCGCCCATGCGTTTGCCATATATGTGCCTTCTGCTTGCTCGTATAAGGGATAGTTGAACATATTCACGACATGTGCAATGAGTCCGATTGCAAGGGCAAGCACCACCACGATACCTTCTAACCAGAGTGGAAAAGGTATCTCCTTTTTTTGAACCGGATTGATGGCCTCGACATTGGGCAACAGGCGTGTCTCGGCATCTACTGAGCGTTGCTTTGCCACCGAAAGCCAGCGCACTTGCTCTATGATTTCTTCGCCCAGCAAGCTTGTATTGCCACTCCGTTTGCGTAACGGATTATGTCGTTGCTGCTGTGGACTATTCGCCGTTTGTACAAAAAACTTTCCTGTACGGAACAGCACCATGTTTTCATCTTCGCTCTCATCCTGCAACAAGCTGGTAGGCGTCAAGCCATTTTGTGCTTGCTGTGAAACGGGTGGTGTCGTTGGTGGCTGTATGGGATACGGGCGATTTGGTGACGGCGACTCTGGAAACATGGGCGATACTTGTACAGATGGTGTTTTAGCCGTAGTTTTGCGGAAAGTTTTCATATTTTCTATCTCCCATGCAGAGCAGCATTGCTTTGTGGCGTATTGCCGCGATGCTGACCGATATGTGCCGTTTTCTCCCAGTTGGATGCACCCTTGATGTAGCGATAGATGGCACGCAGAGCACCAATTCCCAGTAAGACTTGATAGGGGAAGAAGGCTACGACGAGCATCAACGCTTCACGCCAACGCCACGGACGTTTGTGAGCCTTCAAAAACTCATGCAGTCCGGCCACATCTATGAAGATCGCGAGTACAAAACAATAGAGCGGCATGAAGGTGAGCAGTGCCAGCCAGACGGGAAGTTTCACAAAAAAGAACATCACAACTGATATCGGTACCATCAGCGCGAACAATGCCTGCACCTCTGGCAATATCAAGACATAAAATGCCATCAACCTCTGTGAAAACTTCTTCAGTTCTAGCCACTTGCCCCGAAACAGGATTTGAATAAAGCCCTGATTCCAGCGTGTACGTTGCTTGATAAACTGCTCAATAGAATGTGGCGTTTCCTCGCGTGTCACGAATTCGTCGTCGTAAATGATGCGTACCTTCGCGTTGGCGAGACACAGGCGAATACCGAGATCAGCGTCCTCTGTCAGACACGTCTCGTCCCAGCCACCGAGTTGCTCCAGCAATTGACGACGAATAAACACGGTGTTACCGCCAAGTGGTGTCATGCCGATACGTGCGAAAAAGTGCAGCGACGACTTGAACCAGAAGAAGTATTCGAGCACATTGAGGAAGCAAAACCATTTTGTATTATGATTCATCAACTGCACACCACTCTGCACAACGTCGGACCCCTCATTGAGCATGGTCGTATTGATGATATTGAGAATGTCAGGATGTGGCTCATCTTCGGCATCAAAAATCGTTACCACATCGCCACGCGAAACCCGTAATGCGAGATTTAAGCCGTGTGGTTTGTTGATTGGCTTATCATTGAAGACGACCAGTTGCACGTTCGGATCGCGCAATTCGTTGATTTTTGCCTGTGCCTCCGCGATTGTGCCGGGGTCATCCTCGCGACAGATTGCCATAATCTGTATCAACCGTTTAGGATAATTCAGATCGTAGACCTTCTGAATGGTCTCACGATACACATCCTCCTCATGTCGTGCCGGTAAGAGAATCGTAAAGGAGAGGCGTGGCTCCCGATACACGGTGGGTGCCGAGTTTGACCACGCGTTATCTGGCTCCTCCCAGATGAAGAGTCGCAAGCGAATATTGAAGATGGCCTGTACCGTCATCAAGAGAATGATGAGCAGGTAAACACCTTCCAGGATGGGTATCAGTATGTTCATGGGATGTTCCTCTAATTTAGCATGGGAGAACATTCGACAACGTGTAATTCTTGTTACCACACAACGTGTGCAACAATAATGGCGTTGCGATTGTGCCTGGTGTCGTATAGCTATATGCCTCGTCGCCACCATTACGATGCAGTGTGAGAACGATGATGCTATTAGGTCTCAAACTCACAGTTTGTGCTTGCCACGGAGAAATTGGCAGGAGTCCGCTTTCTGTGTTGACCTGCACAACCTGAGTGTTGTCCGACTTGTTGACGAAGAGCAGGCTGACACTCTGGCCTGTAGTGTCTTGTGTCGCATACATACTTACCGGGTCTTGTTGTTCCTGCACTGGAACGAAATCAGATTGCAAGTGTGCGAAGAGTTGCATCACGCGTAGCATCGGCGTCTCTTGTAAACTCTTTGTGCTAAACAAAGGATAGGGTGTATCGACGCCTTCGGTAGAGAAGAAGGCGACATACTCAACCTGCTGACTCAGCAAATGCCCTAGTGTGTCGGCCCACCATGTGGCGGCAGCAGTGCGCGAAGGAACCGCGTCGTTTGGATTGGTATTGACTTCTGTCAACGCAATCGGCAGGTCGCGTCCGAAATCCTGCCGGATAAGTTGGCGCAGTGCAGGTAGTGTATAGTCCCATTCATTGGGACTGCTCAGCAACAATCCTGCCGACTGACGTGCATTGTCAAACTGGTAACGGTGAAACGAGATGCCATCGAGGAGGTGTACACCGGGATGTTGACGCTCATAATCACTGACACCCTTGAGAAAGCCTTCCATCCAGAGTGTCCCCTGTGCATCAACGGGACCATTGCCCACACCATAAAACTGACTGATTTCGGGACCAAAGACCTTGATGGTCGGGTCGTTTTGATGCATAGCGTTAGAAAACTGAATAAAAGCCTTCATATAGTCATTGACTGTGTATTTCAACCCTGTATCTGGGTTAATCAGCAGGTCGGGTTCATTGCCAACTGTCCAAAGGGCAACGGGATGAAATGTCGCCTGCTTGTGTGTTCCGGTTCGCTGAATACTGGTTTGATGATTCATGTAGTCTACAACGAGTCCAGCGCGGCTCGCTCTTGCCGCTAGATTGCTCGCTTGCCCGTTGAGTGGAGTTGTGAGTTGCGCTTGTATCATGCCATCACCGGATGTCTGGTTGAGCAATGTACTAAAGGCATCGAGTTGATCGAGCGAGTAGCTATGCTTTTCGCCCCATTCGCCGCCTGGAAAGCGTAATAGTTTGACATGTGCGGAGCGCAATCCGTTCGTAATCATCGGACCATAGTTCATAAAGCCGCTGTCGGTCTGATCGAGCGAACTGGTGCCAGCAGCAGGAAAGACATTGGTTCCAAGCAAATCAGGACTCGTTTTCACATGCTGACGCAAGTCTACCAGTGTTGATTGCTGATTCCCGATACGTACACGGAGCTGATAGCCAGCTTGACTAAACACAGATGCTACACCAATGGAACTCGACACTAATCCTATGAGGAGTGCGACGAGTAGCAACGTGCGTGCAATGCGCTTTCTCGGCGTGGAAGAAGCAGGATGGAAAACCTGTGTTCCTGACCCTTGCACTCCATGTTGTTGAACAGAAGGAGTCGGTATCATGGGAAGAGTCCTTTCCTTTACAGTGCTTGCCATACTTGCATCGTGTTGTCAGAACTACCGGAAGAGAGTAACACACCATTTGGCGACCATGCTACGTCATACACTGCATTGGAATGTCCTCGATAGGTGAACAAGCTTTCGCGTGTCGTTTTCTGTTGTGACGATGCGCTCCATATCTGAACGGTGTTGTCAGCACTGGCGGACGCTAAACGTTTGCCATCGGATGCCCACGTCACCGCACGAACGATATCCGCATGGCCTGTGTACGTGAATATTGTGCCGCCATCAATGCCGCGTCCTACCTGCACAACTTTGTCGCCACTCGCGGAAGCAATATATTTGCCATCGGGCGACCATGTGACTGAATAGACCTCGGCTGCATGACCACGATAATCAAAGACGGTGCCACCAAGCGCGAAACTTTCTGTTTGAATCGTCGAGATGGCCTTGACTGTATTATCCCAGGAACCAGAAGCGACCACTGTGTTATCAGGAGACCATGCTACCGACAAGACGCCTGCTGTATGCTGTGCATAGATGATGAATTGTCCTCCTGTGAGTGCCATCCAGAGATGCACCGTAGAATTGTCGCTTCCAGAGGCCAGGAGTCTGCTGTCTGAGGACCATGCAACTGTATTCACCGAATCGGTGTGTTGTTGATAAGTAGTAATACGTGCCCCGCTGCTCGCGTTCCATACTTGCACTGTTTTGTCTGCTCCTGCCGAAGCAATATACTTCCCATTGGGCGACCATGCAACCGCGAAGACCTCAGCAGAGTGTCCATGATAGGTCAGGGTGGTAGCACCAGTTTTTGCATCACAAATCTGTACTGTATGGTCGTCGCTTGCCGAGGCGATCAGGGAGCCAGCAGGATTCCATGCTAAGGCAGAGACGCGAGCAGGATGAGCACGATAGACAAGCCTTGTACCTCCAGTTTGCTGTGGGTGCGTGCTGACCGTCGGGCTTGCGGTAACAGGCGTTGAACCAGAGGCAAAAGAGGATTGGATAGTTCGGCGTGAGAGCATTGCCCACGCGCCTCCTCCACCCAATATCGTTACGCCTACAAGTCCGGCTACAAATGCACGTCGGGATACTGAAGGCGTGGCGGTTGTCTTGCGTTGGGCAACTGCACTCTTCTGGGGTGCTGAATGTCCTGATACGTGCTGCGGAGAAGATACTGTGACGGGTTGTGCAGGTGTGTGCGCAACAAGAGCAACAGGAGGTGTAGCTGGCACGGGTTGTGGTGGAACGAAAGCGGTAGGAGGTGTGACATGGTGTTGTAGAACCGCTTGTCTGGATAGCTCAACATGAGGAGGAGATGTACTCACAGCGCGTTTTATTGGAGGCGTAGCAGCGACAGAGGCAATAAAAGGCTTTACAGCAGGTACATGTTCTGTTGGAGTAGGCAGGGCAAGTGGATTATATGCCTTCTCTAAAGCATTAGCGAACGCGACGATGTTTACAAAGCGTTGCTGTGGCTCCTTCATTAGCGCGATGAAAATGACTTCCTCGACTGCACGCGGAATCGTCGGCACTTTTTTACGTAGTACGGGTGGTTGAACGTGCATGTGTTGATGAATAATCTCTGTGTAGGAGCCGGCAAAGGGGAGACTGCCCGTCAGCCATTCGTAGACGACCATCGCCAGTGCATATTGATCGCTTGCAGCTACCGCATGTCCCTGTATTTGTTCAGGGGCCATATAGCCTAAACTCTCTAGGACTTCCTCTGACTTCATGTGCTTTGGTTGCTGCCTACTTTGAGTCACGACATCAATCGCGAAATGCGTAAGCAAAACTCCACCATTACGTTGCAAGAGAATATTGCCTGGTCGTATATCTTTATGTAGGACTCCCTGCGTATGAGCATAGTGAAGAGCCTCGGCTAACGATTTGACGAGCGGCAGAATATCCACGAGCGGACGGGGCATTCCTCCAGGATGTTTTTGTGAGAGAGGAGTATGGGCCGTGTTGTCGTATACGAGAAAGGGTGTATGCTCCTGTATACCGGCCTCCCGTATACGCAGTATGGAAGGCTGTATCAGTTGTGTCAACACGCGTGTCTGCTGATAGAAATGGCGTGCCTGTTCTTCTCGCAGATGTGTATACAGGACTTCGACAAGGTACTGTGCTTTTGTCTGAGTGTGCTCAGCGAGATACAGTTCTGAAAACTTTTCTTGCCGTAGCGAGCCAATGAGACGGTAGGAGCCAAATTGGTGTCCTGTATAATCTCTTGTGTCTGGCGGAGTATATGTTCCATCCATAGTATTTTACCCTCATACGTGTAACATATGTTTTTATAAAGAAAAAAGAGTTGTTTAGAAGGTATATAAAGTAACCTGCTGTATCTTAGAGACGTTGTGACGCACCGTTTTTTGTTATTTGCCTATAGTGTAGGGGATTCATGGAGTTGAGGCTAGGATGGCAATCACTAAAATGCTGTGATACATTTCACATGCTGAAAAATGTGAAGGTTCTTGTAAGAATAGGTGGTGTGCAAGTTCATAGAAATCAATTCTACACTTAATGTGAGTTCGAGCCGAGAACGGGCTTGCTAATCTGTGTTTTGTGGTAGTGTATAAAGGGAACGTGTGCGAACGTAGTGGCAGTGAGTATTGGCAACACGGAAGAGAAAAGGAACATGACTATGAAACGGCAAGGGATCGTGCTGCTCTGTGCTTTTGTTATAGGGGTACGCGGACTGATACTATGGGATAGTGGGAAGAACACTGTGTTCGTTGCTCACGTGCAAAATGGTATGAAAAGAATAGCACTTGTCCTCTTGCTCACCACGCTACTTTCCTTTCTTGTCCTTCTTCCATCTGTAGTACATGCCGATGGTGGTGCCCCCAATCTGGCCTATGTTGCTGGTGGTGCGCAGGGAGTATCGGTCATAGATATTGCGCAACGTAAGGTCATTACCTCGCTTCCTGTGGAAGGAGAGCCTTCTAGTGTCCTGCTTAGTCTTGATGGTAGCTTGCTCTATATTGCTCAACCAACACTTCAACAGGTGACGGTTATCGCGCCAAAAACAAAACAAGTTGTATGTACTGCTCATGTGAGTGGTAGTCCGACACTGCTTACACTTGATGCAGCACAAGGAGTTGTCTACGTTGCTGGAAATACATCCTCTTCCATTACTGTGCTTCACTCTACGAACTGTGCTGTCTTAAACACACTCTCTTTGCATAGTCCAGTTTATGGGCTTGCACTCTCGAATGCAAGCAGTACGGCGAATTCAGCGACACATCTTTGGGTTGCTGGTTTGAATGATCTATCCGTCTTTGACGTGCATGACAAACTGCTTGTCAATGTGCCAATTCCTCAAGGTCCGCGCTTCCTCTGTATTCCAGGTGGTAATACCGTCTATGTCACGACTCAGCAAGGTGAAGTCATAGCCGTGGACACTACCACCTATCGTGTCTCGTCACCTTTGCTAACGGGCAGAAGCTTTGGTCCTATGGACTATGATGCAACGACTGGCGAGGTCTTCGTCCCAAATATGCAAGGGCGTGAAATTGATGTGCTCGCTCCAATAAGTGTCGGAGACGCGAATCGTCCTCGTGAGCCAAGTCGTGTGCTACATTTTGATACCATTCCACAATCAATTGCTATCACCAACGATGGATTGCTGGGTATGGTTGCCCTCGCGAATGGAACCGTCGCGATACTCGATATTCCAGCACGCCAGATAATCACGACAATTGCCGTTGGTGGTCATCCTCGTTTTATTATTACGGGCCTTTATCCTCCTCCCTTCAATCTAACACAACAACAATTCTCGCTCCTGAACGCCAGCATTGATGCTCTTCACTATATTCTCGCGGGTGTTATCGCGCTTGTCGCTCTCATAGCGGTTTTACGGTATCGGCGTTTGACTAGAGAAGCAGAAAAACAGCAGAAATAGTGCTGCCTTCGTGTAACTTCTTTTTTCTAAAAAGCGTGTTAAAGGTGGACAAAAGAATTTTGTCAGAAGATACACAAGTAGGAGGTTTTTCGATGGAATGGACACCAAATAGAATTTTAGCATTAGCTGTTGGCGTAGTGTTTACTCTTGTTGGCATTATGGGATTTTTTGTATCATCAAGTATGTCTGTAGGCAATTTGCTTGGTTTTGACGTGGACCTTGTTCACAATCTTATTCACCTGCTTATCGGCATCGCTGGCATTGCTGCCGCTTTTACTGGTTGGTCAAGAAGGTACAATCAGGTTGTGGGTGTTGTATACATACTGCTTGGTCTGGTCGGTCTCATCTATCCGGGTCTCTACTTCGATGGAAGACTTCTCGGTCTAACGCACGTCAATGCTGCTGACCATGTACTCCACCTTGTCGTTGGTGTGGTACAGGCAGCTGTCGGCTTTGGTGTTTCTGAAAGAAGAGTAGGAGCTACTCCAACGGTATAACCTTGCACGCTGTGATAGAAATTTCTATCACAGTGTTTTTTTACCTCTTTTTGAGAGGATGAAAACCTCTCGTTTCTCCCTAGTACACTGCATTATTTCATACAGGACAAAGAAGATGCCAGAACAATACAAGCGTTATGTCGCTTTCCTTCGTCCTGTTTTAGGCACCTGGTTTTTTATTGGTATGCCGTTGAGTATGCTGTTGAGTAGCATCTACTCTTTTTTTGCAATTCCGCAACCGCCGTTACTCTTCTTTCTGGCGAGTATGACCTATTTTAGTGGAAGCCTGTTGGGAGGCGTATGGAGTGGAGAAGTTTTGTGGAAACATAGAAATACACACCTTGGTATACTCGGACCACTTTGTGTGTTTGTTATCAGTGTTGGTTTCCTTTGTCTAGGAATTGTTTTTGCTGTTCTTGCTTTCAAACGCCTGTGAATGACCATCCTGGTTAGGAATGAAATTATTCTTTCACATTCGTGTCTTCAATAACACTTTTACGCACTTGTTGCCACCATGTTATACCGATGGCGAGGAGGACAAGGGCAAGACCATCAAAGACGGCTTCATAAGGCAGGTCATTTCGACACATCCCCAAAAATGACTCACGACGACTCGTGGGTGAACTACAGACCAGTTCGTTCACGATGTGGAGATGGAGGATGGCGTGTTGGATGATGCCATCGTAGAGATTGAAGGCTCCTGCCCCAATGAAAATAGCGGAGATGATCGAGTAGCGGATGGGTAAAGACGACCAAGTATCACGCCCACGCCACAGACGAAAAGCACCCCACAGCAGGAGTAACGTGCTAAATGCATGAAACAAGCCATCACTGAGAATACGCCCGTGCTGATCCGTATTCCAATAAAAGGTATGCCATTGTAACAATTGGTGCAAGAGTGTTTCATCCAGGAACGCAGCAATACCTATCCCCAGTAGTATCCCGGTCCAGAACGCTGATCGCATACTGCTTCTTTTCTTCATCTTCGTTCTCAAGGAAAGTCTCTGGTGACGCACAGGCATCCCATGCGTCACCAGAGACGAACTTACTTTACTATACAGGTAAACTTATGGTTTGAGCACCACGCGCAGACATTCATCGTTTTTGTGCTTGAAGATTTCATATGCTTTATGTGCATCATCAAGACCCATGTGATGCGTCACAACTGCCGAGGGGTCGATCTCGCCACGCGCGACACGTTCTACGAGCATTGGCACATAACGTTGGGCGTGCATCTGTCCCATACGAAAGGTCAAGCCCTTCGAGAAGGCGATGCCCATCGGAAATTTGTCAACGAAGCCGCCGTAGACGCCCACAATCGAGAGTGTTCCGCCTTTGCGACAGGCTTGAATAGCCTGACGTAACACATTGATGCGGTCCGTTTCAAGACGAAGTGTTTGTTTCACTTTATCATACAGCCCCAGGAAATCAGCTCCGTGTGACTCCATGCCTACTGCGTCAATCACTGCATCTGGTCCCATACCACCTGTCATTTGTTTAAGTTCCTCAACTACATCTGTGCCTTCATAGTTGAGCACTTCGGCATGACCAAACGTTTGTGCCATCCGCAAGCGTTCAGGAAACCTGTCAATCGCGATAACACGCTCGGCGCCCAGCATATAAGCACTGCGCATCGCGAACAGACCAACTGCACCTGCACCCCAAACTGCTACGGTATCACCCGGACGAATACCACAATTATCAGCTGCCATGTAACCTGTTGGGAAGGCATCTGAGATGAACAGGGCTTGCTCGTCTGTCATACCATCAGGAATTTTGGTGGGGCCATAATCCGCGAAAGGCACACGAATATATTCAGCTTGACTGCCAGCATAGCCCCCGTAAAGATGCGAATAGCCATAGATGGCGGCAGGCGTGAAGGAGTAGCCCGCCTCGGTCATTGCGGCATTTGGATTTGAGTTATCACAGAGTGACCAGAGACCGTTGCGGCAGAAGTAACAGTGACCACAGGCGATGACCGAGGGCACCACCACGCGGTCGCCCTTTTTGATATTGGTGATCTCTTTGCCTACCTCCACCACCTCACCCATGAACTCATGTCCAAGAATGTCGCCCTTTTCCATCGTGGGAATATAGCCATCATACAGGTGCAGGTCTGAGCCACAAATGGTGGTTGCCTGGACTTTGACGATGGCATCACGCGGATTCATAATTTTTGGTTCGGGAACTGTTTCGACGCGTACATCATGTGCGCCATACCAACATGCTGCTTTCATACGTTCTGCTCCTCTTTTACTTTTTTCTACCATTGCTACTCAACGGTTGTCCCGGCCCCACTGGTTGTTCGGCCAGTGTGGGAATTTCGCCTGACTCCATGAGTTGCTTAAATTGACGCAGGTTTTCACGTACTTCTTGCTCTGGTAGATGGCCCAGTATCTTGCCGACCTCGGCTCCAAACGTGCCACCGAAAACAGGAAATTCCATCTCTAAGGTAACGATTGTACCCTTATCGTCAGCAGCTTTTGCAAAACGCACCTGTCCACCACTACCAAGAAGAGATTGGCCTTCGATACGCCACGCGATCAAGCTGTCCTGCACATCCTCTGTAATCTCAGAGTTCCATTCGATAGGAACTTTGCCTACAGGGACCTTTGCGATCCAGTGGGAGGAATTTGCATCTGTTGCTTTGACTGTTTCGATGTTGTGCATGTAGAGAGGAGAATTTTCGACATCGCGCCAGAAGGCGTACAGTTCATGTGCAGGGCGAAGGATTGTCATGGAGCGTTGTATTCTTACACCTTTGTTGTTGGGAAGGCTGGCAACAGTGCTTGGACTTTCGTCATTTGTATTTAAGTCGAGAAGTTGATACAGATAACAGTGCCCTGTTGTACCGCGTCGGATAAGCTCGCCCCCCACAAGTGCCAGCCCTACTCCAGTTGCGTTACGACGCACCATGCCATAGATCGCAAGCACACTGCCTCCTGCTATCGAGACAATACGCTCGATCTGTCCAACGTTGACCAGATTTGCGCGTCTAGGATCGTGTTCAATGCCAGCGATATCCTGACCGCTTGGTGATGTTACCGTTTTTGTGGAAGCCATCGTTTGCTCCTTCATAGGGATTCCTGAAGATTACACATCGTTAATGAAGAGAAAATGGGTCATTGTAGGGACCGATGTATCACGTCCTCTTGGAGTCTCGATTGCCCGGAAGGACATGATACATCGGTCCCTACAATGGACGTATCCATATGAATGTATCAATCCGCATTATCGAAAACGAAATTACACATTTTTTCCATCTGGTGCCAGCGATGCACTATTAGCCGGGCTTTCCATCTTTGGTGCCCCTGCCATTGCCATGTCCTTCGGTGTGATGAGCGTGTGCGAGGGCAATGGCGCGGGTGCCAACGTAGGTATTGGACCAAGTGGTTTCGCGTTGACCATTGTGAACCGCCCCTTGCCATCAATCGAGGAGCCTTCGGTAAAGCGAGCGTGTTCAGGCAATGGTGCGCTGGACTGTACAAAGTACTGGTAGCTGTACTCATTGCGCTCGTTCGCTTGTGAGAAGTCACTTGGAACGGGATATGCATTCTGAATTTCTTCGAGTACAGCCAACCACTGATTCTGGTGCATCGTGTCACGAGCAATCAAGAAGCCCAGTGTGTCTTTCATACCTGGATCATCGGTCATTTCCCACAGACGTGTGACGAGTAGGCGACCTGTCGTCTCTGCCTCGACATTCGCATGCATGTCAGCGACAAGATTGCCACTGGCAACAACCCATGAACCATTGAATGGATTGCCATTGGCATCTTCTGCATTAGCGGCAAGCGCGGCTGAAAGAAAGTGACGTGGATTCATTCCACCCAGGACAGCTGCTACGGTAGGATTTGCACCTGCGATTGCGTCCTTCATAGAAGTCGGAGCACCTTCAAGATTGAGTGCGACGGCGGTCGCCAGCATCTCAATGTGACCTATTTCTTCAGTGCCTGTATTGTAGAGCATGTCTTTGTATTTCGCGGGTCCTCGGAAACCCCACGCTTGAAAAAGGTACTGAAGCATGACACGGATTTCACCCTCGATACCGCCGATAGCCTGCTGGAGCATTTTTGCGAATACTGGATTGGGCTTATCGACACGAACCGGATAGGCAAGATGTGGATCGCTGTAAAACATGAATTGTAACCTTTCTTCTTACTTCTAGCGTTTTTGAGTAGTTCAAAGAACTTTACTACGCCCTTACCACGTTTCTGTTATACGCGATGTGTACTCTACATTGAAAATTGGGTGCATTTGGGGGGAAACAGGAGACCGCAGGAGTCTCCCTGCATTTTCACGGGTCTCCCCGAAGGATGGAGACCCAAAGATCGTTGATGATGTACAAGCAGGTCGCTACAATTTCAGTTTGGCTAGCGATCTATTCGCGTGTTACTGTCTGGTTGTAAGTGCCTGTATGTAGTTGAGGTACGCAAGGCTGGCGGCTAGTTGTTGTTGCTCATAGGCGATCACGTTCTCTGCCGATTCCCCACGTTCAAAGGGAGTGCGCCAATCAGCAATGGGCTTTGCATTGGCCTGCGCAAAACGCAACACGCGTGCTAGCTGAGCGGCTGAGCGTGGTGGATACTCAGGCCAATAGTCGTCAGCGAGGACGCGGATATGACGAGCTTCCAATGCCCCAAGCTCAATTGACATCGTGACATCAGGGCATGATGCCGCCAGGATTTTGAACAGGGCTGGAAAGTCAATTCCGCCTTGCCCAAGTGGGCAACGTACAAGACGATAGCCCTCGTCGCTGAGATAGATACAGTAGTCCTTCAAATGAACATTTTTTACATACGGGGCAACACGCCTGAAAAAATCAAGTGGCTCTTCTGCCGTTGCGAGTGGATTTCCTGCGTCTAAGGTGAGGCCGAAGCGTGTGGAACCAAGAGACTCGCATAACCAGAGAAGTTCTTCCGAAGCAAGGTCTTGATGATTCTCTACTGCGAGATTGACGCCAGCCTGTTCCGCAATAACTACGGCCTCTTTCAAATGCATCAGAACCTCCTGCATAAATGATTGCCAGCGACCGACAAGATGTCTACGGTCTCCACCAATCTTCGCCCCTCCTACGACGGTGCGTACCGTTTTGGCCCCCAACTGTGCCGCCAGGAGAATAGACGCTTTTAGCGACTCAGCAGTATAGCCGCCCGTTGCCAGTGTAATGAACAACCCTCGTTCTCTAGCAGTCCGTGCTACAGCGGATATATCCTCGCCTTCTAAAAAAGAGACGGGAATTTCAACTCCCTGCAAATGGGCTGTATATGCTTGCTCCATGAGTTGCTGAACGTTCATTCTGGGACGATTCGACGCTGGATGAAGACCCATGCTAAACGTTGTGCCATAAACGGCAAGGCCGATACGCATCAGATGTTCCTTTCAACACGTTGGGGTAAGAGTAGTGTCTTATTCTGCGGTCCAGCCACCGTCAAAGGCTAACGCTGCTCCTGTCATGAAACTCGATGCATCCGAAGCCAGGAAGGTGATAACACCCTTGAGTTCCTCCGGTTGGCCCCAGCGTTTCAGGGGAATATGATTGAGAAAATACTGATTGGCCTCTGGATTATTCATTACAGGAATATTGAGGTCGGTCGCGAATGGTCCAGGACACAGTGCGTTCACAGTGATGTTGTGCGTCGCCCATTCTAAGGCCAACACTTTTGTGAGTTGAATCAGCCCTGCTTTACTCGAACAATAGGCACTGCGTTCGGGTAATGCTGTCAATCCCAACATTGAGGCGACATTGACGATGCGACCCGACTTTTGCTCTTTCATGTGACGACCTACTGCCTGACAACACAGGAATGGAGCCTTCAAGTTCGTGTCCTGCACACGGTCCCAACTGGCTTCATCGAACTCCTCTATTGGTTTACGGATGTTGATACCGGCGTTATTCACCAGGATATCAATGCGTCCGAACTGCTCCAGAATAGTTTGCACCATCGTATTGACCTGTGCCGCGTCGGTCACATCAACGACGACTCCCAGTGTACGTTGTCCTGTTGCCTGTGCGATCGCGGCGGCACTCGACTCCGCGTTCTCTCTGTTTCGGCTCGTCACGACGACATCAGCACCAGCTTCCGCCAGTGCCTGAGCCATCACAAAGCCTAATCCTTTATTGCCACCTGTGACCAATGCGACTCGACCATTTAGCTTAAATATGTCAAGAGACATAACGGCAAACTCTCTTTCTCACCTTTTCAGGTACGTCGCGTTATACAATATTTTCTGCTGTGCTTGCTGCCGCTGTGATAGGCTGTGTTACGGGTGGTACATCAGCCACATCGACCCACTTTCGCTGTTGAGCCGATTGCAACACGGCGTCAATCACGGCTTGACAGCGCATGCCATCATAGAAAGTCGGCAAATCGTCATGACCATCTATGATAGATTGGATGAAGGCGATATCCTCATCATAGCGGAACGTCGTCGTAGGATTGCCCTCAAAGGGATTCCTTGGCGAACCGGGATAGGTGAGGAACTCACGTGGCACCTGCACCGTTTCTAATACACCGTTGGGGCGACCAATCAGTATCTCATGAGGACGGTGCAGGTGATAGATTAAGGTCCCTTCTGTACCATACACCTCGAACTCATCAAGTCCTTTGCCACCGTTTTCGCGCCCCTTCGCCACTTTACTCAAATCGAACGAGGCTACCGTGCCTTGTTCCACACCCACCCCGTCGGCAAACTCTGCCAGAAAGACGGAGAAATCTTCAACATCAGCAGGGACGAGTTCCCCATTGGGGTCTGGCCGTTGTGGGACAAAGGTGCGTGTCACGCTGACTACACGCGCGATTGGACCAACAACATCATGGCAAAAATCTATGCGATGCGCTCCCATATCTCCGACTTCGCCCGATCCTGCCAGGGAACGATGTTGACGCCAGCCCAGCCCCACTTCTGGAAAATCCTGTATCCGTGCCACACGCAGGTGACGCGGTAGACCAATCGTCCCCTGACCAACCAGATGTTTCAGGTAACGCATGGCTGGCACAAAGCGATAGGTAAACGCGGTCATATGCCGTACTCCAGCATGTTGAGCCGCTTCGTACATCTGCACCGTCTCGGCGTAGTTCATACCCAATTGTTTCTCAACAAGCACATGTTTCCCTGCTGAAATAGCAGCCAGCGCAATCGGAGCATGGAATAGTGTAGGAGTAGCGATGACCACGGCATCGACGGCTGGGTCTTGCAAGAGTTCTTCATACGCTGAAAATGTATGTTCCACGTTATATTCTTGGGCACGTTGTTGTAAGCGTTCGCTATCGTTATCACAAAGAGCCACAATCTCTGCATGTGGACTGAGGCGCAACCCCGGCAAATGGACATGACTACTGATCCCTCCAACGCCGATCACGCCAACACCAACTTTCGACTCGTGCATCGTGTGTTCCTTTCGTGCTTCTTGTGCTTTCTTTGTACGCTTTATTCGCCCCATACAATTGTTTGAGGTTGACCGGATTGTGCGCAATCGTAGATGCCACGCACACAGGAAAAGTTGAAGAGTGCTTGCTCATTCACAACTGCTGACGAAGGTTGCCCAACCATATACTGGTAAAAATAGGACAGAGGTTTTTCACCGAATTTTATCGCATCTGGTCCAGGGGGGAGAAACGACATCGTTTTGCTCTCAACCAGACCATTCTGATCATAGTTATGCGTCAATGTGATAGTGGTGCGTGGCATAGGCCAGTTCCAGCGCACAGTTCCTTCCAACCCTTCTATCTCAATGAACGATTGGTTCTCACTGTGCGTGCAGGATGCTCGGTCATACGTCATCATGAATGTTTTACCATCGGCAAGGTGATAGCGGAGTGTCGCACCCGCCTGTTGCTCAACATCGAAGACGGTTTCAGATGAAAGATGCAGAGCCGTCTTTGGATTCGCGGTCCACGCGCTCAGTATCTCTACACACTCTGGCTGAAACAAGTTATTGAGCACGGAGAACTCATAGGGGGCACGGTCCATCAAGGTGCCACCACCACTTTTTGTGGCATCGAGGAACCAGAATGTTCCAGGCTGATACTCAATCCCCGGTCGATTGCGCTGTTCACGACTGGTAAAGCGTACATGATAGACCTCTCCCAGCGCGTGTTCATGAAGCAAACGCCGTGCTTCCTCCGCAGACGACCAGTGTAGAAATCTGACGCTACAGCATCCCAACAGGCGATTATGCTGTTTCGCCATTGCGAGCATCTGGCGTGCCTGTGTGCGATCCATTGCGAGTGGCTTCTCGCACAACACATGACGACCCGTCGCTAAAGCCGTGCAGCTTAATTCGTAGTGAGCAACGGGCGGAGTCGCCACAATAACGATATCTGTATCTTGTGCCTCTTCAGCCAGCATTGCCTCTACAGTATCGAATAGACGAGCGTGTGGATAGTGTGCGCCGAAATCCGCCAACACACGCGGATTGAGGTCGGTTGCTGAGAGGACAACATGTTCCGAGCCTGGCAGTCTCCGTATCGCGTCCGCATGTGTGTATGCAATCCTGCCAGCACCAATAAGATAGACTCTTTGAGTTTGCATGTGTCTGATTTCTACCTTCATCTCAGAAAACACTTTTAAACGCGTCTTCTCGCCTCTTACGCTTGTGGTTTCTTGTTTCCCTGGCGAAACTGCCAATCATGCTGAAAAAGGTCAAAGAAAGCTCCTTCGCTTGGATGCTCGGCAATAAACGCCTCGTTCAGTTTCACACCAAGACCGGGGGCTGTGGGTATTGGAAAACAACCGTCCTCTGCATCAACTTCCGGGACACCCTCGGCAACTCCCTTGACCCACGCGTCCGCGAAGTCATTGAAATGCTCCTGAATCTTGAAGTTTGTGGTACAGGCCGCGAGGTGGAGTGCCGCCATCGTTCCAATTGGCCCACATACGTTGTGTGGCGCGATCATCATATAGTAGGCGTCCGCCCATGCAGCCAGTTTTTTTGCGGCTAACATCCCACCATAATGCGTGATATCTGCCTGCACAATGTCCGCCGCTTGCAACTCGAATAACTCGCGGAACTCATAGGCGGTATGCATACGCTCACCTGTGGCGATGGGTATACCAAGTGGTGCGACGGCTGTGCTAACTTTTTTGAGAACGCTAAGGTTCTCTGGTGGCACAGGTTCCTCAAACCAGCCCGGCGAGAAACGTGCCAGTTCACGAATCAAATGAATCGCGGTCGGGGCATTGAAGCGTCCATGCATCTCCACGAAAATATCAATATCAGGGCCAACGGCGGAGCGCACCGCTTCAATCAATTCTATTGAATGAAGTTTCTCTTTGCGCTCCAATTCGTAAAAACCAGCCCCAAACGGGTCAACTTTCAAGGCACGGTAGCCACGAGCTTTGACGCGCTGTGCCGCTACAGAAAATTCTTCCGGTGTCCGTTCCACTGTATACCAGCCGTTGGCGTATGCGGGAATACGTTCACGCACCGCGCCACCAAGTAGTTGATAGATGGGAACGCCAAGTGCCTGACCCATAATATCCCAGCACGCCATCTCTATCACGGCAATCGCTGACATCATAATTTCGCTGGCACGGGCAAAATCTCTACGGAACATACGTTGCACGAGGTCTTCAATCTTCATCGGGTCTGATCCCAGGATATGGTGCTTACTCGCCTCCTGCAAATAGCCCAAAAGCGATTCGGTATGATTGACCATGCGTACTTCGCCAACGCCACTCAGTCCCTCGTCTGTCTCAACAACGACATAGGTCAGACTGCGCCATGGTGTACCAAGCACAAGCGGTCTGATTGCACTGATTTTCATAGAAGTGCCTTTCTCGTTTAGTCGATACGCAGGATGATTTTAGTTGCCGCAACTCGACCATCGACAAGTGCCGCAAAAGAGGATGAGCCATGCGCGAGGGGACGTTCCTCTAGCCACGGCGTCCCTTGTTGCAACAGTCCCTGTGTAAGAAGATCGAATGCACGCTTAAAATCGTTCTGGTCATAGCTGAAACTGCCGCGCAGAGTGATTTCCTGGCGCACAAGATAATTTGCCGCGAGTGGCGATGCCTCATCGTGTAAACCGATAAAGACAACATTACCACCAGGGATAACGGCCTGTACTGCTTGTGTACGTGTCGCGCTTGCTCCCACCGCGTCAATAACCGTGTCAACACCACCGGGGGTAAATTCCTGGATAGCTGTCAGCACATCGCGCTCCTTCGCATGAATCGTCTCGGTGGCTCCCCATTGACGGGCAACCGCGAGGCGCGACTCTGCCAGATCGCTGATATAGACGCGCTGAATCCCTTCGGCTCGTGCAGCAATTAGAGCAAAAAGACCAATTGGTCCTGCCCCCAATATCAGCAGGCTCTGTTCGGGACGTACCTGCGCCTGTTTCACAGCACGTAGTGAGCAGGCGAGTGGTTCTGTCAGTGAGGCGATAGTATCTGAAAGAGTGTCTGGCAGAGGATAGCATTGCTTCGCAGGGACGGCAACAAATTGCGCGAATGCTCCTGGTCGATGGGCTCCGATGAGTTGTCGCTGCCGACACAGATTGGTAAGACCTGCACGGCAACGATCACATTCGCCACAGGTAATCAGCGGATTGAACGTGACTCGTGTCCCCACGCGTGCCGGACTGCCATCCGCAAATGTTCCTTCGGTAGACTGAATAATCTGACCTGCCGCTTCATGACCCATCACAAGGGGTGGGACGCGTAGACTGTTTTGTCCTAAATATCCGCTCAACTCAGAGCCACAAATGCCCACCGCACCAACGGCGATAAGCACCTCGCCCATGCGAGGTTCGGGTATCGCGGTGTGCTGCATCTCCATTGAGCGTGGTCCCAGCCAGACGAGGCTCTCCATCTGTTTCGTTGTGCTCATTCCATAGCTCCTTTCTGGATAACTTCCTGCATCGCAGAGAAGTTAGGTTACAATAGCATCCTGCTTCAAATGTTGTTCTACATGTTCAAGATGGACTAGCATAGCTTGGTGTGCCGCTTCTGGTTGGTGTATACGAAGTGCCTGGATAATATGCTCATGATCTTGAATCGTCTGCTCTACCACTCCTGGTAATGCGGCAGTACGCTTGCGACTGGCTCTGCCCAGACTGCGTAAACTACTCATAAAGCGTTGTAAAAGGGGGTTACGTGCTGCCAGGACGATGATTTCGTGCAAGTCGAGGTCCGCCTGTAAATATGCTTCATAATCTACGAGTCCTAATCTGGAACGAGAGAGGCATTCTTCCAATTGAGCTATTTCTTCCTCGGTGATGCGTTGCGCCGCGAGTGCGCAAATGGGAGGTTCAAGTGCTTTGCGTGTTTCAAATAACTGTACATATGTGGAATCGTCAAGCGAGAAGACAAAGTCCAGGTGCTCCACAAGCTTTGCTGGTTCCAATGCAGTCACATAGATACCGGAACCATGACGCAGTTTGATAACACCCATCACCGAAAGTGTGCGTAATGCTTCGCGTAGTGAAGGTCGGCTCACGTCCATCATTACCGCAAGCTCTCGCTCAGGAGGTAACTTGTCCCCCGAACGCAGTTTCTTCTCGCGTATCATCGACAACAATTGAGCCACGATATCTTCCGCGACTGCCCCTCTGGAAACAGTATGAAACGCTGGTTTCTGCACTCTTCCCATGCTCCGTTTCTTAAAGTGGTAAGATGACTTGTCCAAAGCGTAACATGTACAATCGCTATCTGTCAAGGCAAGAATTGCCTGAAATTTGTTCATGCTTGAATAGCACTCTCGCGGTAATGAATAGAATTTTATATAGAGTCACCAAGTTTCCTCGTTAAAGCGTGTTACGATTGTGCCTACAGCGAACGGTTGTGGGTGAGAGTGCTTGTGTCAGAAGCTAAATAAGATGAAAAAGGTAGAGAAATACGATGACACAACAAGATACGTTCACGGTTGGAAAGTATTTGGCAGCACGGCTGGAGCAAATGGGACTGAAGCACTACTTTGTAATGCCCGGTGATTATAACCTTACGTTGCTCGATCAAGTACTTGCCAATAAGAATATGCAGCAGATCAACTGCTGTAACGAGTTGGAGGCTGCGTATGCAGCGGAGGGATATGCACGTGCGAACGGGGCTGCGGCACTGCTCATCACGTTTAATGTAGGTGCTTTCTCCGCGCTGAACGGGATAGCTGGTGCCTACGCGGAAAACTTGCCAGTAATCTTCATTTCCTCGTCATACAATACGAATGATCCAGTTGATAATCACCGTTTGCACCATACACTTGGGACGCATGATCTTTCGTATCAACGTGAGATGATGAGTAAAGTTACCTGCGAGGCGGTGTATGTGAATCACGCAGCAGATGCCCCCCGTCTGATTGATCGCGCCATACGTGCCGCTTTACACGCACGCAAGCCCGCCTATATCGAAATCCCTTGCAACCTTTCAAATGAGCCTTGTCACGAACCGACTCCGTTAGAGTCGCTCAAGCCTCAAGAGAAGAGTGATGCAAAGGCACTGGCAGCAGCAGTCGAGGCAGCGGCACAACTCCTGAATGGGGCGCAGAGGCCCGTGTTGCTGGCGGGAGGGCAGATGCGAGCTTATGACGCTGTAGAAGCCTTTCAAGAACTGGCGGAAGCACTTGGCTGTGGCGTTGCTGTCATGCCTGACGCGAAAGGCTTTTTCCCGGAGGAGCACCCACAGTTCATCGGCGTCTATTGGGGAAGTGTGAGCAGTCCGGGAACCGAACCCGTTCTAACAGGTGCTGATATGATTCTGGCTGCCGGACCAACCTATACGGACTACGCCACCGTGGGCTGGACAGCACAGCCACCACAGGAGCATACGATCAACGCGGAGGCCAGATATGTACGTTGCCCACAGGCTGAGTATACCGTTGTCGATCTCGCGGAATTCCTCTCCGCACTTGCCAAAAAAGTGCGGAAGAACGATGCAACACTGGTGCAGTATCGAGGCATAGTAACGTCTTCAGCATCACCTTCGCAGGAGCAAGATGCAAACGCACCACTGAGGCGAGTTGAGATGATGCGACAGATTCAGAACGACCTTGACGGGCAAACGACGCTACTCGTGGAAAGCGGTGATTCGTGGTTTGATGGTGAGGATATGCATCTCCCTAATGGTGCTCGCTTTGAGATAGAAATGATGTGGGGATCGATTGGCTGGTCTGTTCCCGCGACGTTTGGTTACGCCCTTGCACTGGAACCCGGTCGGCGCATCGTTTCTATGATTGGAGATGGTTCTTTCCGTTTCATGGCGCAGGCGATGGCAACCGCGATTGGCTACGGCGTGGAGAACATGACGGTCTTCGTTATCAACAATCATGGTTATCTCATCGAATCAGCGATTCACGAAGGACCCTACAACTACTACAAGAACTGGGATTTTGCTGGTCTGATGAATGTGTTCAATGCCGGGGATGGTCACGGTTTGGGCTTGAAGGCAACGACGGCAAGCGAACTGGCGGATGCTATTAAAGAGGCCAGTGAGCATAAAGGTGGGCCTGTACTGATCGAGTGCCAACTTGCACACGACGACTATAACCCGAAAATGAGCGAGTGGGGAAAGAAGGTCTCGATGGCTAATTCACGTCCACCCCAGCATCCTTGAACTTTCAGCACAAATGTAGGCAATTTAGGGGGAAATTGTGTCATACCATTGACAGAAACCGGTTTCTGATTTACAGTTTCTTTATACACTAAGGTATGTACGCCTTCTACCTATAAAGTGTACTGATGCAGAAGCACGATTTCTGTCTGGCTATTGCAAAGGAGCAAAGCGTGAGTATGCACAACAAGCTGACTATTCAGGACATTGCACGTCTTGCCGGGGTATCAAAGGCAACGGTCTCGCGCGTTCTCAATCACCATTCATCCGTTAATGCTCTCTTGCGTGAGCGTGTGCAACGGGTTGTGCAAGAGTATGATTTTGTTCCTAGTGTTACCGCCATTGGACTCGCTGGCGGTCATACGCGCTTAATCGGCGTCCTTGCTCCTCCGCTAACCTGGCCTTCTGTTCCAGAAATCATGCACGGTGTTGCTGAATATGTTGAACGCACCGACTATGAAATTGTGTTATATAGCATTGGTTTTGAGCGCAACCACTCCGACGTGCTCGATCGTATTCTGGGTATGAGAATGGTAGCTGGTCTCCTGGCAATTTTCCCTGGTGAGCTTTTGCAGCATCTCACCTATCGCTATCAGCAAGGTTTCCCTCTCGTGACGATTGATGACCAGTCAAAACCCGCGATCCTTCCGTGGGTTGGCGTCGATAATGTTGCTAGTGCGTATGAGGCTACTCGTCATTTACTCGACCTTGGACATCGGCGTATTGCTCATATTCAAGGACCACAAAACTTTTATTGTGCTGTTGAACGCTATCAGGGATATTGTCAAGCCTTACAGGATGCAGGGATTTCTCCCGACCCAACACTTCTTTTTGAAGGAACTTTTGAGCCTGCGAGTGGGCATCGGTGCGCTACACAGCTCTTCTCACGCGACAAACGTGATTTGCCTACAGCCGTCTTTGTTGCCAATGATCAAATGGCATATGGCGTCTTAGAAGTTGCTGAGCAGCAGGGCATACGTGTGCCAGAAGAGATTGCCGTTGTAGGGTTTGACGATACGAATTTCTCTGCACGCATGCGACCTGCGCTTACTACAATTCGTCAACCCTTTTCCGAAATGGGGCGTAGAGCTATGGAAATTCTTTCGACGATGATTGATCAGAATCATCATACGGAAAAGGGGCCACAAAAACAGTCAATGCCCCAAAGAGCAGAACGTTCCATCGAGTCTATTCAAGCCAATACCTCTTTGCGTGTCCGAATACCAACTCATCTGATCGTGCGAGCATCCAGTGGGACTCCTCGCTCGCTCTCAATGAGTGTATAGCCAAATCTCTATTCTGTCTTAAAAAAGTAGTATAAACTATGCTTCTCTACTATATAAAGCTATATGCTTAGTATGTCATAGTGTTGTCGGGTTGTCATACACTTGACACCTTTCTGTGAGAACTGAACATCAGTTTTCGCATTCGATAGCTACTTTTGTTTTAGGGAGGAGAAAGAATAGTCATCCTTACTACTCGCCCTCCCACCAGTGATTGTAAAGGGGCAATCAATGTACACATCTCCTCAGGAGAACCAGACAAAGGGTTCTCAACACGACTGGAAGCTAAAGACACTGCGAGTTGCAACGCTACTACTGCTCTTCGTCGCGCTACTAGGAGCGGCTGGCAGTGTCGTCTTCTCTCGTGGGGCAAGTAAGGCGCATGCAGCGACCACCTGGACTCCCGTCTTTAGTGACAACTTCGACGGTGCGGCTGGCACAGGTCTTGATACGACCAATTGGCGCTACGATACCGGAACAGGTTGGGGTACTGGTGAGATCGAAAACATGACAAGCAGCACAGCGAATGTGCAGCATGATGGAAGTAGTCATCTCAAGATTACAGCCATCCGTGATGCCAGTGGGAACTGGACCTCTGGACGTATTGAGACACAGCGTGCAGATTTTGCAGCGCCTGCAGGTGGTCAGTTACAAGTCAGTGCCTCCATTCAACAGCCAAATGTTTCCGGGGCCGCGGCAGCTGGCTACTGGCCTGCCTTCTGGATGCTCGGTTCCCAATTCCGGGTAGACCATAACTGGCCTAATGACGGTGAGATCGACACCATGGAAGATATCAATGGACTTAGTTCTGTTTTCGGCACTTTGCATTGTGGTGTCAATCCAGGTGGTCCTTGTAACGAGACAACTGGCATCGGTAGTGGACAGCATGCCTGTCCTGGTTGTCAGACTGGCTTTCATACGTATTCGGTTATTGTCGATAGAAGCGTGTCACCAGAACAAATTCGTTGGTATTTGGATGGTGCAAACTACTTTACGGTGAGTGCGAACCAGGTTGATCCGACCACATGGGCGAATGCGGTAGATCATGGCTTCTTCATCATCTTTGATCTTGCGATGGGTGGAGGCTTTCCGAATGCATTCGGTGGTGGCCCAACGGCTGCAACTCAATCGGGTGCATCTATGATCGTCGATAATGTGCAAGTCTCTACCGCAGGAGGAGGAACACCTCCTCCTCCTACACCTACACCACCAACAGGGAGTGGCTTTACTCAAAGCGCGAGTAGTGTTGGCTCTAATCAGGCTCAGCTGAGCTTCCAACCGAACGGCTGGACGGCAGGTTATGTAATTGCCCACTATACGGTCGCTGGTGGCGGTCAGCAAAACGTCAACATGACCTATAACAGCAGTAGCTCAAGCTGGCAGTATACGATTGGTGGCCTGAATCCAGGCAATGTCATCAACTACTCATTTACCTATCAAAAGAGTGGAACTCAGTACGATACTGGTTCATACAGCTATACGTTTGGTGCCACTCCGACTCCTACCCCGATTCCAGGTGGGAGCTTTGGTCAGGGCGTCAATAGTGTTGGATCAAGTCAAGCACAGTTCACCTTTCAACCAAGTGGCTGGACGGCAGGATACGTGATCGTGCATTATACAGTTGCAGGTGGTGGACAGCAAAATGTCAGCATGACCTATAATGGTGGTGCGTCACGCTGGGAATATACGGCAGGTGGCATCAATCCAGGTAATACTGTCACCTACTCATTCACCTATCAGAAGGGTGGTCTTCAGTACGATACTCAATCGTATTCATGGACACATCCGTAGAGCCTTCATCGGCTTTTGCTGATAAAAAAAGTCGTTCATAAAGCCAGGATCGGGTGCTGGAGCAGCTACATATGCTGCTCCGGCATTAAATGTCACCTATAGTTACTTGATTGCCTGCATCAAGCAAATGTCGAGTTTTATCTAAGCTCATTCAGGTATACGTTAGAGACTGTACAAAAATTCTATGCGCTTGATCTGTTCTTGCGCCATAACCATTTGCAAAGGCATCCCAGACGTGGTACGATGGCGAACACAAATTATTAGCTCAGCGAGTAGAAAAAGAGTGTGGTCTATGGATGTCCAACGCTATTTCAACCTACCTCAATCACGACGCAGCGTTTTGCAGTATCTTGCGGCTCTTGCTGTTAGCAGCACGGCATTGAGCGCATGTGGCACAAAGAGCAGTCCTTCCGTGCTGTCAAGCCCATCAGGAGTGGGCAGTAGCGATTCCATCCAGCATGTATTGATTGCTTGCCAGGAAAATCGTACCTTCGATGCCTATTTTGGCTTCTACCCCAAGGCTGGAACCTTTGGCCTTCCAGCGAACATTTCGTTCCTGGACGGGAAAGGGAAGGCAGTCAATCCGCATCATTTCACACAGCATGATACTCGCGACATTGCCCATGATTGGAACACGATTCATCGCGAATACAATCAGGGAAAAATGGATGGGTTTTTACTGGCTGATGGGCCAGATACGCTTGGATATTATAACGGAGCAGATATCCCGTACTATTATGCCCTCGCCGATGCCTTTACGCTCTGTGGCAACTATTTCTCTTATCAACTCGGTCCAACCTTACCGAATCGTATCGCACTCTGGGCAGGGACAACCGGGGGTATCACCAGGAACCACAGAGTTCCAACTGGCAGTTTGGATTGGCCGATCATTGCAGACCTGTTGGAAGATCATCATATTAGCTGGAAGTGCTACAATCTTGGCACTGGTCTTGGCAGCGTTCCAGAAGTAGAGTTTTTCAATGCCATGCCCTTCTTCAAACGCTGGCATAAAGATCCTCGGTTACACTTCAAAGAAAAGGACTATTACAACGACCTGAAAGCAGGAACGCTTCCACAAGTTACCTTCTTAATTTCAGATGCATTCACAAGTGAACATCCTCCTTTGAGCATTCGAGAAGGGGAGATCAAGATGGCGCAGGTCATCGGGGAACTCATCAAATCCAGTTCCTGGAAGAGTTCTGCCCTCTTCCTCACCTATGATGAAGGCGGCGGCTATTTCGATCATGTCCCACCCCCTCAATTGGATGCCTATGGACTGGGAATGCGTGTACCCGCGCTTGTCATCTCCCCCTGGGCCAAACGCGGTTACATTTCGGGGCAATTATACGAGCATAACTCGCTGCTGAAATTCATCGAGCGTCGCTTTGGATTACCCACGCTGTCAAGTGTGAACCACCTCTTCGATATCTCGACTCCAGGATTGAACAACGATGCAGCTCAGGGGAAAGTATTGGGACCTCCTGCACCGCCACGAGATGGTCTTGCGCAGTTGGGCGATTTCTATGAAGCGTTCGATTTCTCACAGGACCCAAACTATTATCCCAAGCTTCCTCAAAAGTTGTGAGGCCCACCGTTTCATAGTTCATTGAGGTGCTCCTACAAAGGGGCACACTGCTGTTTCCAAGAAAGCGTTTTTGGTAGGAACGCTTGAAACCTCTTCGATTAACGACATCTACCAGTTGGCAAGATCATGTGAGACACGAGGGAGTTCGGACTTGTAACTAACACGCCTCCTGGACCTGGATATGTGTGGTCACTTGGGAGGCTCCCTTGCCAGGTGAATACGAAGTTTGAGAGACGCTGACCAGGGAGAATGGTGAGCTTTTCCATCATTTGGGAACGCCCGTTATTGACCGTGTAGGAGAACACAATCGTTCCCCCATTTCGGCCTGAAACGACATGAAACACGGCATTGTAGACGACCTGAATAGAAGAGCCGCATTTCCATGTCGAGGTAGTTGTTGGGGTAACGGACATGTCAATACTTGTTACCCTGAATGCTGCTGCATTCGTTGTGGCTACATTGATTGAGGCTGCTGAGCTAGAGTGAGATGGGATAGCTGTTGCGGCATTAGCTACATGGCCGTTTATGAAATTCCCAAACAGCACTAATCCTCCTACGAGAAAACAGACTATGATGACAATGGTTTTCCTTGTCCTGTTGTTGCTCCACATTGAGACACCTCTTTTCCAAAAACATGTGTAGACCACTATGTAGCCTTCTCGTGCAGCATCGTTACCCAACCTGACATGAGTTACGACACCAAAAGACTCTACTACTCTAGTAATGCTTGCAACCGTTGTTTCGTTCCGATTCAACATAGTATCTTCTGAGAAGGGTATCAGCACAAGTGAATCTGACCCGTTTTGAAGGAGTGTCAGAGCAGAAGGAAGAGTACATCGCTTCGAGAGTGGTGATGAAGATACGTTTGCAACTTCTGAACGATGGGTAGCCTGAAGCTGACTCTTCTGGAGTGGCGAGCACTCGACTGTGGCAGCTTCAGGTTGAGAAAAGAAGAAAAAGACCCCATACGCATTAGGATAAGAATTGTTGAGATTACAATGAGCCAGAAACGAGCATGAAAATACCCTATTTTCTTAGGAATAGCCTTGGTTTCAAGCATTTAGCGTCCAAAAAGTGTTTTCTCTTCATGATATCGTTTTATCAAAAATGCCCCCTTGCGAGCACCCTTGTTGCAAAAAGAAAGAGCGTTGTCAGCGCGATACGCTCTCTTTTTGACTCAGTTGTGTCCTTCTGATTAGACCAAAGCGTCCTTTAAGCGATAGCCCAAGTATGGCTCTGTGATGATGTATTGTGGATGGGCCGGGTCTTGTTCCAACTTGATACGCAGACGACGCACCACTCCCTTGACATAGCCTGTTGCATCACTATACTCTGGTCCCCAGACGCGTTGTAGGAGCAGACGAGTAGTCAGGACGCGTCCAATATTTTTCGCGAGTTCCTCTAAAACGGCGTACTCGATAGGGGAAAGAACGATATCGCGATCCGCCACACGAACATGATGCTTCTCTGTATCGATCAGAAGATCGCCGCAAATAATTTTCTTTGGCGTCACATCCTTATTGCCACGGCGTAGCACCGCGCGGATACGGGCAAGGAGTTCCGCGAGACGGAAAGGTTTGACGAGATAATCATCGGCCCCAAGGTCTAAGACTGAAACAATATCGGCCTCGCTTCCTTTGATACTCAAGACGATAATCGGGATAGAGGAAGACTCTCGAATGCGTTGACACACCTCTAAGCCCCCACGATGCGGCATGACGAGATCGAGCAAAATGAGTTCTGGCTGCTCAAGCTTAAATGCTTGTAATGCCTCTTCCCCATTGTTCGCTGTAACCATCTTATAGCCATGTGCTATGAGAGCTTGCTTGACAGCAGCCATGATCCCCGGATCATCGTCTACCAGGAGAATGCTTGGTTTGCTGTGACTCATGACATACCCTCTCCTTTATATACACTGTCAGGGTGGGCATAATAGTACGTTATTGGGCTACATGAATGTCATTCAGAATGTAAAGAGTGCAGTGCTTTGGATTCTACAAAACATCCAATGGATCGTATGCGATGGGGTCTGCCATTGAGAGAGGCAAGGCAATGAAAAAGATACATCCTCCCTCAGAAGAGTCTTCTACCCAGATATGCCCACTATGTGCCTCGACAATGCCGCGGCAGATAGCAAGTCCCAGGCCACTCCCCTGCGTATGTGCTTGCCGATCTTTCTCAAGGCGGTAGAACCGTTGAAAAATCTTTTCATGTTCTCCCTTTGGAATCCCAGGTCCGTGATCTCTTACACTAATCTGTATTTCTTGCTCTAACAGACACGCATGTACGTGTATTGGAGCGCAGGAAGCGGTATACTTAAAAGCATTTTCTAGCAAGTTCCACAAAACTTGTGTGAGTCGATCTGGATCAATGTAGTAAAGAGGAAGTGATGTATCAAAAGAGCATTGTATAGAGCAGTCGTTGTGTAGACGTTCAAAATCTTTTACCGTATCATCTATGAGAGCGGAAATGTTCGTCCAATCGCGGTCAAGAGGAAGGACACCTGCCTCAATCCGTGATAGGTCCAAAAGTTGATCGACGAGCTGGCCCAGGCGATGTGTTTGTCCTGCGATATTTCGTAAAAGATGGTTTTTTCCCACAACTGATTGAATACCTTCGTCATCCAGCAGGCTTTCAACTGAGGCATGAATAGCGGTGAGAGGCGAACGCAGGTCATGAGAGACAGCAGCCAGAAAGCCACTCTTGAGACGGTCTGCTTCACACAATATCTCCATCTCGTTTGCGGAGCGGAGTAACTGGGCATTTTTTATCGTAAGGCCAAGTTGTTGCCCAATCGTCATAAAGAGCTTGAGATCATCATCGACAAAGTTCTGCTTCGCATCATGACCGACAAGCAAGGCTCCCAGCACACCACTGGCTGTCAGAGGAACCGCGAGCAGATTATAAAAACAGGTGGGATACATCGAACCTCTGTGTTCTTCCCTATCGCCATCGATCAAAAGAGGCTCTCCTGTCGTTATGACCTGATGAGCCAATGTATGCAAGGTATTCCACAGAATGCTATCGGGAGTGTAAGCGAGGTTGTCCGAGACGCCATACTGTGAAGCAAGCGTAAGTTGGTTCTCACATGGGTCGAGCAAGAGAATGATGCCTCCTCTTACATGCATAATCTCGACGATGCGTTGCAGTAGCAGATCAAAATGTTGACCAGGATTGGGTAACATATTAATCGTTTGAGCAATCGTATTCAGCACTTCCATGTGGCGATTGTGCTGCTGCAACGCCTCAAAGAGCCGCGCGTTCTCGATGGCTATCGCTGACTGAGTTGCGAATGCAATACCCAGGCGTATTTCCTCAATGTGCCAGGAATGCTCTGTAGACTTGGATACCGAGATGAAGCCGTTTACTCCACGCGGACTGACGAGAGGAAGCAATGCCAGCGCACGTATCCCCATGTACTGAATCTCTGACGCTTGGAAGAGGTCTGATAGAAGAACATCATCAATAAGTACGGGTTCGCCACGTTCACGGATAAGTGGAATGACATCAGTCTGTTTGAGATGAGCCATGAAGCTATCAGCGGCTGCTTCCTTAAGAGGGAATGGTTGTGCGAAATAAACAGAACTTGTCTCATCTTTTTCATTGAAGATGTGAACCCCCACGCTCTCGACCTTGAGCAGATACGCGGTTTGTGTGACCACTTTCTCTAACGTGAGTTGGAGATCAAGGCTGGCACTGACAATACTATAGGCTGCTGTAAGCCTTTCTGCATCATGAACTCTTTGCTCTTGAATAGAAAAATGGAGTGGTGTATTCAATGTAACACTACTTCTTTGATTACGAGGATAGACATTACTCATGTGTTTCTCATTGACGGATGCGCTAAATGAAGTTCTTCCTAAAGAAGGCTCTCCAGGATAGAGCATACTATTTCGTTGTAGTTCACTGGAATTGTCGGAAAGAAGAAACATTTGCAGCTGTTGCGCGATCTCTAGTGCCGCCGTTGCCAGGAAGCTTGTAAGAAATGGACGAATCAGACGATAATTGCCCGTTACGTCGAGTATTCCTACAATCTCATCCGTGAAGGGATGACGGATAGGTGCAGCCGTACAGGTCAAGTCCTGCCAGCCATCACAGTAATGTTCCGCTCCCAGTAATTGTACGACATGTTTGTCGGCAAGCGCAGTCCCTATGGCATTTGTTCCTGCGGCTGCTTCACTCCAATCGCCACCCTCAACAAAGTCAATACGAGCCAGACGACGACGAATAGCCATGTCACCCATGATCTCTAGCAAACGTCCATGCGTATCACTGAGGACGATCACATACCCTGAATCCGCAAGTACGTCAACGAGATGGTTCATAACACTACGCGCCGCCCGAATGAGCAACGCATTCTCATCATGGATTTGGGTCAGTTGCGTTTCGCGTGCTATTGCCAGGGGTGCATAACGTTGTGAAGGGTTCACGTGTAAGGTACGGCAACGCTGCCATGAATTAAAAATAAGAAGCCGAGGCGTCCGGGGAGCTAGATGTCCTTCTACGGAAAAGCGTCCTTCCGCACTCAGAAAATCTTCTCGGACAACCACTAGCTGCTGCGCTGTACGCTCGATCTCTGCTGGAGATGCAATGGAGAGATTGCCGCGATACCGTTGTATTGTCATACCTCCACCTCATTGATAGGTGAGGAATGGCTTCGCTCAGTTGCTGAGAGCGGAGGCTTCCTTGCCATCATCTAAATATGTCACAACACTCTTCTTTGAGTGAAAATAGGCAAAATGATGTGTTCTTAAAATACATGGCGGTTGTTTAGCTACTACAATGTATAGCATATTACATAACCTCATGTCTACGAAAATAAGCAAGATGTTACATATTTATACCAATTTTTCACCACTTTTCTTCTTGTTCTCACCTCTCTTACAACCTCTTCATGATACGCTACTACCAATCCTCAAAGGAAGGAACCTCTGCGGAGGGTACTGATTGATGTTATGTATTGCAGTATCACGGCCTGAACAACGCTGTATACACGACTGTTTCGTGCGATAGCAAAAAACGTGATACATCGGTCCCTACAAGAGGGGTAGCAAAGTCTGCTCCCCCCTGATAAGGAGAGACTTCATGGCAACACGTACAAGTATTACAAAGGCGTACAACAAGATTCAAGAGCTTTCGTGGGAGCCGACATTTGCCACGCCCGTTCAGAAGTATCCCACCGACTACAAGCTGGATAAGGGAGCGAAGAAAGACCCCTTAAAGCAGGTATTGCAGTCCTACTTCCCCATGCAAGAGGAAAAAGACGACCGCGTGTTTGGTGCGATGGATGGAGCCTTACGCGGAAACATGTTCCGTCAGACTCAGCCACGCTGGATGGAATGGATGAAGATTTTCTTAGGCATCAGCCCGTGGCCTGAGATTGCCGCCGCCCGTGCTATGCCTCTGCTCACCTCAACTGTTCCTAATCCAGAACTGCACAATGGTCTCGTCTTGCAAATGATCGACGAGGTTCGCCACTCAACCATCCAGATGAACCTCAAACGCTACTACATGAAGAACTATATCGACCCGGCTGGCTTTGATACGACGGAAAAATCCTTCGCCAAGTGCTATGCAGGGACCATTGGTCGCCAATTTGGTGAGGGCTTCATCACTGGCGATGCAATCACGGCTGCAAATATCTATTTGCAGGTTATCGCGGAGACCGCGTTTACGAACACGCTGTTTGTGGCTATGCCATCCGAAGCCGCCGCGAATGGTGACTATCTCTTGCCGACTGTCTTCCTCTCGGTACAGTCCGATGAGTCGCGTCACATCAGTAATGGTTATGCCACCCTGCTCATGGCACTCGCTGACCCTGACAACCATCCCCTCATCGAGCGCGATATCCGTCACGCCTTCTGGAACAATCATGCACTCGTTGATGCCGCCATCGGTACCTTCATCGAGTATGGCACAAAGGACCGTCGCAAGGAACGCGAGAGCTATTCCGAGATGTGGCGTCGTTGGATTTATGACGACTACTATCGCAGTTACCTCGTGCCACTGGAGAAGTATGGTCTGAAGATTCACCATGACGACATTGAAGAGGCATGGGACCGCATCTCGAAGAAGGGCTATGTCCACAAGGTGGCACAATTCTTCGCTACTGGTTGGTTCGCGAACTTCTGGCGTATCGACGGCATGACCGAAGAGGACTTCGAGTGGTTCGAGTTTAAGTATCCAGGGTGGTACAACGAGTACGGCAAGTGGTGGGAACACTACAACCGTCTCGCAAAGCCAAACGGTCACAAACCAATTGCTTTTGAAGATACTGGTTATGTCTATCCTCATCGTTGCTGGACCTGTATGGTGCCATGTCTCATCCGTGAAGACACCATTATGGATACCGTTGACGGGCAGGTACGTACCTACTGTTCCAAGACGTGTCACTGGACCGACACGGTTGCCTTCCGCGATACCTACGAAGGTCGTCCAACACCTTCGATGGGCCGCTTAACGGGCAAGCGCGAATGGGAAACCATGTATCATGGCTGGGACCTCGTTGACGTGCTGAAAGATCAAGGGTCTATCCGTGAAGACGGCAAGACGCTCGTCGCACAGCCACACATCATCTTTGACGACAAGTACATGTGGACCACTGAAAAAGTCAAGGGCATCCAGATTCAGAGTCCAAATGTCTTGCTGAACCAGATGACACCTGAGCAGCGCGATGCACACATGGCTGAGTACAAAAAGGGTTTCGTCATCAAGTAACCTCATAACGCATGGCATGTCGTGTACAAGGGATTGTACACGACACGGCACGAAACGTGTAGAGGGGCGCAAGCAATTGTGCCCCGCGCCCAATGCGCGAGGAGCAACACGTATGGCGACATACAAGGTACGATTTGAACCCGTCAATATTGAGATCGAAGTCGAAGAACGCGAGACGGTGCTCGATGCGGCATTTCGCCAGGGCGTGCTACTCATGCACGGATGCAAAGAAGGCCAGTGTGCGGCGTGTAAGTCATTTCTCCTTGAGGGCGATATGACGATGAAGAAGTATTCCACCTTTGCTTTGCCTGAATTTGAAAGCGAAGAGGGGTACGTTCTGCTTTGTCGTTGTATGCCTGATAGCGATCTCAACATCGAACTGATTAACTTTGATGCCGAACTCATTCAAAGTGGTGTCAAAGTACGCGAACTGCAAGCCACCGTTGCCGAGGTTGAAACGCTGACACATGACATTCGACGCCTTGTGCTTACGCTCGACAACTCCGAACGCCTGGAGTTCAAGGCAGGGCAATACGCCGACATTCGTATTCCAGGCACCGATGAGTATCGATCCTACTCGATGTCGAATACTCCAACCAGTAACGACCGTCTTGAGTTCATGATTAAGATTTTCCCCGGCGGTCGCTTTTCAAGCTTATTGGAGAGCCTGACTATCGGTCAGAAATTGGAGGTGAAAGGACCATATGGTGTCTTCAGATTGCGTGAACAGGTACAGAGCGAAATTATCTGTATCGGTGGCGGCTCTGGCATGGCTCCCATCTGGTCGTTGCTGAGTGATATGGCGGAGCGTGGTATTAAACGCAAAGCAACCTACTACTATGGAGCGCGGACGCACAAAGACCTTTTTTACCTGGAGCAGATGCAAGAGATGGCGCGACGACTCCCCGGCTTCACATTCGTGCCAGTACTCTCAGCTTTAGCTCCTGAAGACATCTGGGAAGGTGAAAAAGGCTTTGTCACTGATGTTGTTGAGCGTGCGATTCCCACAGGACATAGGACATTGCAAATTTATCTTTGCGGTCCAGGCCCAATGATCGACGTCGCCCTTCCTATGCTGGCTCGTAAGGGTATCAGCGAGGATCGAATCTTCTACGATAAGTTCACGCCCACGGGTAGTGTGTAACGGAACGCGCTACATTGAACTCGTACAACGTGCAATGAAATGGAGGATGTACATGGATAGTACAAATTCTGGCACCAAGACCAATGGAACAGAAGCAACGCAAGAGCCAGCGTCAAATGTGACCAACAGCTCAAGCATGGGATACCCCATCTTCGTGACGAATGCTCAGGCAGGAGCAGCTACATTCGCGGGTTCAGAAAGTCGTAATTTCAGCTACTACACGCCCAAAAAGAAGAATCAGAGTGTGTATGAAGACGTGACGGTCGATGTGCAGCCAGACCCCAAACGCCATCTTTTGCAAGACTGGATTATCTCCTTCGCCGATGGCACGGCTGGCTTTAGCCCGACATGGACAAAGCTGAACTCTTCCGACTGGCATGTATTTCGCGATCCGCATGAGCAATGGAATCGCAGTTTTTACATTCGTGAGGGCAATACCGTTCGCCAGATTCAGCAGAATATCGCTAACGCGAAGGCGGAAGGCTCATTTACCAACTGGGATCCAGGTTGGGCAAAGATTGTTGCGTCACACGTTGGTGCGTTGATGCATGCTGAATATGGACTTGGAATGCAGGTCTTCGTGCAAGCTCAACGCGATGGCATGACCAACATGATCAATACAGCCATCACAGTGAACTCGATGGACAAATTGCGTTCCGGTCAAGAGATGGCGATCTACAACATGGAAGTTGCTGAGCAGATTCCTGGCTTCGACCAGTCCGCTCACAAAGAGACGTGGATGAACGACCCATGCTGGCAAGGTGTGCGCGAGAACGTGGAACGCCTCACGGCAACGCGCGATTGGTCCGAACAAATTTTCGCCGCGAACCTTGTTTATGAGCCATTGTGTGAAGAACTCTTCCGTAGCCAGTTCGTGATGCAGTTTGCCGCCCCACATGGTGACTTTGTAACGCCTACCTTCATCGGTGTCGCGGAATATGACTATCAGCGCAACCTGGAATGGACGCTGGAATTGTTCAAGATGCTCACGAGCGACAGCCAATATGGGGCAGAGAATAAGCGAGTCCTGCAAAGTTGGCTCGCGCATTGGGTTCCTTACAGTGTCAAGGCCGCTCGCCTACTGCAACCAATTTGGTCGCAGCCGAGGATAAAGGTGCTACGTTTTGAAGAGGCATATGAGCGTGCGAAGGCTCGCTTCAACGACATCTTAGTGCAACTCGATGTACAACTGCCAAAGGAGGTTTCCCTGTGAGTCAAACCGCTCCCACATCTCCGAACTACACGCCTAATAGCACCTCGACGAACCGTTGTGGTGTCACGATGAGTGCGAGTGTCGAAGGCAACACCATCGCCAACGTCATGAGCAAAAAACCGGGCGTGACGATCACACGGTTCCCCGCGATTGTGCGTATCGATGGCGAGAAAATGCTCGAATTCGATATGGACGAAATCGCCGACGCCCTTGGTAGGGAGCGAGACGAGTATGGTGTCTACGATTTTGAGATCGAGACCTCAACGCACTATGGACGTCAAGTGCGCCTTGACAACAAAGTACTCCTGTTCGCTAATCCCGAAGATGCCGCCGAATACCTCGGCTTCGACAACGTACACGCTTAACAATTGTAAACCTTGTAGAGGCATGATAATGCGCTTGAACACACTCATCATCATGCCTCTACAAAAGGAAAGGAACGGTCAATGAAGAACGGTACATTCGTTATGGATGCCCATACTGGCTTCTGGGATGCCAGTAAAGAGAACTGTAAAAATCGCTTCGGCGACGCCTTCATCGAAACCTTTTATGCTTTCCAAACCGGTTTCAATCCCCCCGACAAAAAGTGGACGATGGATTACGAGAAGCAATTCCGCAAGGTTGATCCCGATTGGTACATCGACGAGATGTTTGTCAAGGGTGATGCCGACATGACGATCCTCTCGACACAGGTGCTCATGGACTTTTACCACACTGGCTTTACTAACGCTGGTCGCAATGCCGAGATGGTGAAGCGTGCTCCTGAGCGCATCATCGGGCTTGGTGGTGTCGATCCGCGTATGCCTAACGCTGTGCAAGAGGTGGAGCGTCAGGTCAAGGAACACGGTATGCGAGGCTTCAAGTGGTACACCGCCGAGTGGCGCGGTCAATCACGTGGCTGGAGCGCGAACGATCCAGCAGTATTCCCCCTCTATGAGAAGTGTATTGAACTGGGCATCAAGAACATGCACTTTCACAAAGGCCCCGCCGTTGAGCCGCTCTCACTACAAAAGTTTGACGTGCGCGACATTGACGAACCCGCGTGGCTCTACCCCGAACTGAACTTCATTATTGACCATGTTGGTCTGCCTCGCCTCGATGATTTCTGCTGGATCGCCACTCGTTGTCCAAACGTCTATGGCTCACTCGCGGTTGCACTGGCCTTCATTCACAATCGCCCACGCTATTTCGCCGAAATCATGGCGAACCTGCTGTTCTGGATTGGACCAGACCGTATTATCTATGGGACGGACTTCCCTATCTGGTATCCGCACTGGCAGCTTGATGAGTTTATGGCATTCGAGTTACCGGAGGACCTTAAGGCCGAGTACGGCGTTGACCTGACGATGGAGATGAAACAAAAGATCATTGGTGGCAACATCACGCGTCTCTATGGCATCGATCCTGCGAGCAAGGCAAAAGCGTTTGAGAATGACGAGATTGCTCAGCGCAAACGCGCGTATGCATCCTCAGAAGCAGGACAGGCAGCCGCAGCGGTAGATACGGGTGTAGCAGGAACGGTGTCACGATGAGCATAGATGTTGACGCCGTGCGCAAGGCGGCTGGCTCAACACGCGACCCCGAAATACGCCGCTCACTTTCCGAACTGGGCCTTCTCGATGAGGTGCGGATTGAAGATGGTCAGGTGACAGTCCAATTTCACTTGACCAGTCCCCTTTGTCCCACCAAATTCGCCACCAGTATCGGGCAAGAGATTCGGCGACGTGTTGAGGCTATTCCAGGCGTTACGTCATGTCAGGTCGTACTGCGTGACCACTTTTTGCGCGAAAAAATTCAAGAGCACATTAATGCGAGAGGAAATGCATGAAGACGCGAAGCGCAACTATAGTGCTTCACGGTCGTCGGGAGGGCGAGTTACTCGCCTTCCCTTCCGTGCGCCATATGGCGGATATCCTGTTGCAGCGTTGCCGCGAACAGTCATGGACGCGTACCTCGGTCGCGAGCCTTGAGCGTTTTCGCGCCATCACAGGACATCATGACCTTGAAGCACTTCTTGAACAAGCACGTGCTGACTCCACCGTAGCGGAACAAGCACTGCTCACTTTTGCCACTGCCCTTACGCCCTATACTGATAGTCAAGTTTCCGCCCTTGCAATGGGAGCGAAAATCTGGTTTCGCGTCAATGGCGTGAATGTCTCCTGGCGACCACTCCCAGCACTTGCCTCCCCTGTTGCACTACCCAGTCCGACACATGTAGGACCAGAGCGGCTCATTCTCCTGGCCCTGATTGGCAGTGGTCTGAATCTTGCCGAACTCTTACGCTTACGTGTAGGGGATGTGGGTTCGCTCGATAGTGAAGGTCGTCTTATTGCCGATGTTGAAGCCGATCCCTTAGCTGTCCAATATACCCCTCGTCGTGGCAAACAGAGTGAGCGCGTGACGTTTTTGACGTATTCCACACGTCAGGCACTGCTTGCCTCGCTGGAAGAACGACGTGCTGCTGGTTATCCTGTGAGTCTTGATGCACCACTCATTGCACAACACAATGGTTTACCTGCAACTGCCGCGAGTATCCTGCAAGCGAGAAAACGCAGCAAAGCCCTGATTCGCGCAGGAGGTGATGCCAATATCGCGTTATGCCGCACCACAGGCGATTTTTTCCGTACCTGGGGCTTACCCGGCTCACACTTCGTCGGTGAAGAAGACTTCCCAATAGAAGAGTTTATGTAGGACAATGAATGCTGTTCACCAATTTTGTAGGGACCGATTTATCACGTCCTTGTGAGCGATAGAAAAGGCCAAGAGGACGTGATAAATCGGTCCCTACAGAGGATGTATCAATATTCTTTGGTGAAAGAGCATGATAACGTCCATCAAAGACGAATGAGAGGAGAATATTTCATGAAAGCCGTTCGTTTGCATCACTACCAGGAGTTGCCTAAGATAGAAGAGGTAGACGAGCCAAAGATTACAGGCCCCCATGATGTGATCGTGCGTATCGGTGGTGCGGGCCTCTGCCGTACCGACCTACACATTATTGAAGGACAGTGGATTGAGAAATCGGGTGTCACTCTTCCCTATACACTTGGTCATGAGAACGCGGGCTGGGTACAAGAAATTGGTTCCGCTGTAAGCAACGTTGCCGTTGGGGATACCGTGATCGTGCATCCACTGGTGACATGCGGCCTGTGTCGTGCTTGTCGGTCGGGAAACGATATGCATTGTATCAACTCGACCTTCCCCGGTATTTCGGTCGATGGGGGCATGGCGAATTTTCTTAAGACGACGGCACGCGCTGTTGTGAAACTGAACCCAAGTCTTGCCCCAAAGGATATTGCTGCACTCGCCGATGCCGGATTGACAGCCTATCACGCAGTGAAGAAGTCGATACCTTTATTGTATCCAGGTACAAAGGTTGTTGTGATTGGTGCAGGTGGTCTGGGTCATATTGGCATTCAATGCCTCAAAGCACTGACCCCTGCCGAAATTATCGTGGTCGATAGATCCCCCGCCGCCCTCGAGCTGACGCGCAGTTGGGGTGCGGACTACACGGTTGTCGCCGATGGTACGCAGGTTGACAAGGTGAAAGAACTCACGGATGGCAAGGGAGCCGAGGCGGTGGTGGACTTTGTGGGCGAGAGTGGAGCGCAGCAAGAAGCGGTACAGATGTTGCAGCGTGCAGGTTCACACTTCATCATCGGCTATGGTGGCAACTTGAACGTTCCCACGATTGATATCATCTCCACCGAGATCAACTTCATCGGCAACCTCGTTGGCACCTACAACGACCTTGTGGAACTTATGACACTCACCGCACAAGGCAAGGTCGCGTTACACACGGCAATCTACCCACTCGACGCCACACTCGACGCGATACATGATTTAGAGAGTGGTCGGCTACGTGGTCGCGGTGTGCTGGTACCAGCCTAGTGTAGGGACCGATTCATCGCGTCCTCATGGGCGGTTGATTGTCCACAAGGACGCGATGATTGGTGCATCCGGTAGGGGCCGCAATTCATTGCGCCCAATGATGGGGGTGGTGGGGCAATCGTGCCCACAACGCCTCTTGTGGCAACGCGGACCCCTCCCCGACCCATCGTTGGGCGCAATGAATTGCGGCCCCTACCGAGTCCCTGAGAATTTGGTGGATATACCAATTATGGGTCCCTACAAAATATCCTGCACAAAAAAATAATTATCGGAGAGCAAAAAGGGAGTACACATTCATGGCGAAGCGACTTCAATTTACCTCAAAGGCGAGATATTCCATGAAAAAAGGTGTCGATACCCTGGCAAATGCGGTCAGGGTGACGATTGGCCCAAAGGGACGCAATGTTGTACTCGATAAGCATTTCGGCGTGCCAAGCATTATCAACGATGGTGTCACCATTGCACGCGATATGGACCTCGAAGACCCTTTTGCCAATATGGGTATTCAATTGCTCAAAGAAGCGGCGATCAAGACGAACGATGTCGCTGGCGATGGAACGACAACCGCGACAATTCTTGTACAGGCCATACTCAACGAGGGCTTGAAGAATGTTGTGGCAGGAGCCAATCCGATGCTTTTGCTCAATGGTTTGAACCGAGGCTCTCTCGCTCTTGTTGAAGAATTAAAGGCGATGAGTAGAGCTATTGAGACACGAGAAGAGATTGCCCAGGTTGCCACGCTCTCTGCTGTCGATCCCGATGTGGGTGAGTTAATTGCCGACGTGATGGATCATGTTGGGAAAGATGGTATTATCACGATTGAAGACGGTCGGAGCACACTCACAGAAGTTGAGTATATTCAGGGTATGCAGCTTGATCGTGGCTATATTTCACCATACATGACGAACAATCCTGTACGTATGGAAGCTCTCCTGTCAAATCCTCCTATCCTCATTACAGACAAAAAAATCACGCGTATCATGGACCTGCTTCCGCTTTTAGAAAAGCTCATGGATGCAGGGCGCAAGGAATTGGTAATCGTCGCGGAGGAACTTGAGGGAGAAGCACTCTCGACATTGATTATCAATAAGGCGCGTGGCATTTTTCATGTCCTGGCGATACGCGCTCCAAGCTTTGGTGAGCGGCGCATCGCGATGCTAGAAGATATCGCAATTATGACAGGTGGTAGAGTTATTACCGAACAAGCGGGGCTGAAGCTAGAGCAAACCAGTCTTGCTGATCTCGGCAGTGCCCGTACCGTAACCTCAACCGTGAATGCAACCACATTTGTAGATGGAAGCGGGAGCCAGGAAGCGATTCAGGGGCGTTTGCGTGAACTTCGTGCGCAACTCGCGGAAGCTGGCAGCGAGTATGATCGTGAGAAACTGCGAGAACGCATGTCAAAATTGGCGGGTGGAGTTGGAGTCATTAAGGTAGGTGCCGCCTCAGAAGTTGAGATGAGAGAGAAAAAGCATCGCATAGAGGACGCTCTTTCCGCTACACGCTCTGCTATTGAGGAAGGCGTTGTTGTCGGTGGTGGTACTGCTCTCGTAAGGGCATGTTGTGCGCTTGATGCTGTAACAACACGTATACCCGAAGAAGTCATAGGTGTGAATATCCTCCGTCGTGCCGTGGAAGAACCTTTGCGTCAAATTGTACGCAATGCTGGCTATGAAAGCGCGGTAATTGCTGCTGAGGTATGCAATCAACCCCTTGAATACGGTTTCGATGTAGTGAGTGGAGAGTATGTCGATATGTTCAAGGCTGGCATTATCGACCCCTTAAAGGTAACGCGTTCAGCATTACAGAACGCAGTCAGTATCGCGGGCTTACTGCTCACAACTGACACACTGATTACCGACTCACCACCTGATCTTCCTGATCCTACAGAGATTGGTGCGCTGGATGGCACACGTTAAATTGAATATTGATTATATGCTACGCACAAGATCGAAGGGAACATACAATCATGCCAAAGGAACTGCTGTTTGACGAAGAGGCACGGCGTGCCTTAAAAAGAGGCATAGACATCTTAGCAGGTGCAGTGAAAACGACACTAGGACCAAAGGGGCGTAATGTCGCCCTCGACAAGAGAATTGGTTCGCCAACAGTCACTCACGACGGTGTAACCGTTGCGAAAGAGATTAATCTACAGAACGCTTTTGAGAATATGGGGGCACAACTTCTCAAAGAGGCCGCGACACGGACCAATGATACCGCCGGTGATGGCACAACGACTGCAACCATTCTGGCACAGGCTATTGTAACAGAGGGCCTGAAAAATTTAGCGGCTGGAGCCAATCCGATGCAACTCAAGCGAGGCATTGATAGGGGAACCGAGGCCGTCGTCAGACATATTCGCGCAACAGCAACCCATATAGAAGACAAAAAAGCGATTGCCCAGATTGCATCTATTTCCGCAGCCGACGAGATGATTGGCAACCTGATTGCCGACGTGATGGATCGGATTGGCAAAGATGGCGTTATCACTGTTGAGGAGTCACGCGGCATCAATTTTGAAACAGAGTATGTCGAGGGTATGCAAATCGACAGAGGCTATATTTCACCCTATTTCGTCTCCGATGTAGAGAAGATGGAAGCCTCTATCGAAGAGCCATATATCCTTATCACCGACAAGAAAATCAGTGCGGTGCAAGATATCCTACCCATATTGGAGAAGCTGACACAACAGGGGCATCGCGATATCGTGATTATCGCCGAAGATGTCGAAGGTGAAGCTCTGGCGGCTCTGGTCGTTAACAAAGTGCGTGGTATCCTCAACGTGCTGGCAATGAAGGCTCCGGGTTTTGGTGATCGTCGTAAAGAGATGTTACGTGATATCGCGATTCTTACAGGGGGAGAGGTTATCAGTGAAGAGATGGGCTATTACCTGGAAAGCGCAACCCTTGCGAATTTAGGGACCGCTCGTGTTGTGGTATCGCACAAGGAGGATACAACCATCATCGGTGGACACGGAAATCCAGAGGAAATCAAGTCGCGTGTTCACCAGATTAGAGCACAGATCGAGGAAACTACCAGTGACTATGATCGTGAAAAATTCCAGGAACGCCTGGCGAAATTTTCTGGTGGTGTTGCGTTAATCAAAGTTGGAGCAGGCACAGAAGTTGAGTTGAAGTATCGTAAGACACGCGTCGAGGATGCGCTTTCAGCGACGCGTGCAGCTGTTGAAGAGGGCATCGTCCCAGGTGGTGGGGTGGCATTGCTCAATGCTATCGAGGCACTCGACACACTCCATCTCACTGGTGACGCGGCTACTGGTGTCAACATTCTGCGTCGTGTCCTTGAGGAACCCTTGCGCCAACTTGCTGCTAACGGTGGGAAGGATGGGTCAGTAGTCGTCGCAGGTGTCCGTCGCGCCCAGAAGCAACAGGGGAACAACAAGCATGTTGGCTACAATGTCCTCACGGATAGCTATGTTGACATGGTAGCGTCGGGCATTATCGACCCAGCAAAGGTGACGCGTTCCGCCCTCCAGAACGCCACGAGTATCGCCGCCATGATTCTCACCACCGAGGCATTGATTACCGATAATGCTGCGATTGCGAGTCCTGCCACTCCTGGCGGAATGCCGGGATATTAAGTAGTACGCAGATATTCCACACGTGAGGCTACTATTTCTCTCATCTCAACACAGGAGAGCCTTGCCCTCCTGTGTTACTGCCGTAGGGTTATTTGAGCTATCCCATAGAAAAGTAAGGATCATCGCGGACGGCTTCAAGGCATTCATCTATGGTTAGGTCGGTATAAATTTGTACCCACTGCCCCGTATGGCGCATAAACGAGAGATGAAACTTTTGGTTGCCTGCATATTGCATGCGAGCAAATTTTGCCTCGAAGTATGGCTCAGGGGGATTGGGACCAGCCACTTGATACTTCGCGCAGAAGTAGAACGCTTTGCGGTACCATTTCCCATAGATATCAACGATAAAGTTGAAGCGTGGATTTTCTGGTGCAGGCTGAACGTATCGTGCTTTAAGTACGGTTTCAATAAGTTCATTTGCTCGTGTTGTGACTTCTGTTTTCAACACCTCTGGAAGAGGCGCGGATGCCGTTTTCCGAGGGTTAAGCCAATAGAGATTCTCTTGTGGCATACGACTTCTCCTCTCATTGCTTCTATCAGAGTGTTTGTGCTTCTGTTAGCAATTCGTGTACACGGCACGGATGCAGGGGCATCTCACGAATACGTACATGAAACAGGGAAAGCGCATCATCAATCGCCGAGGCGAAGAGGGCTGGCACAGGAATTACTCCTGCCTCACCCGCACCCTTCATACCGAGGGGGCTGAGCGGCGAAGGAGTCTCAACGTGGTCAACGGCGATGGCTGGTATTTCGGCTGCTGTTGGAATTAAATAGTCCATGAAGGTGGCAGTGATAGGCTGCCCCTCTTCATCATAGACCAACCGCTCAAAGAAAGCTCCCCCGATTCCTTGAGCGACGCCGCCATGTATTTGTCCTTCAACTATCATTGGATTGATGAGTCGCCCACAATCATGGACCGCCGCATACTTCATAAACGTGACCATGCCAGTTGTAGGGTCAACCTCCAGGATCGCTCCATGCACACCACTCGCGAAACTGCCATGTGGTGGGCTATAAAACCCATCAGCTTCCAAGCCGGGTCCCCCTCGCTCCTGCGGTAAGGCAGAACCTGGACGCGCGGCGGCAAGATTCATCGCCGCCAACTTGCGAGCATTTTCACCATAGGTGTAACGCAATGGATTTGCTTTCATCGCCATCTGACCCAATGTCAAAGCGCGGTCAGGAGCACCTTTGACAAATACCTTCCCATCGGCAAGCTCGATATCCTCTGGTAGGGCTTCAAACACATCTGCCGCCAGTGTTTTGACTTTCTCGCGCACCTTGACAGCCGCCAGATGCATCGCTGTACCGGCTACAGTTCCAGCACGACTCGCAAAGGTGCCAACGCCCCAGTAGAAGGATTGAGAGTCACCAGTTGTCACCATCACATCCTTTGGCTCGATACCAAGTTGATCGGCCACAATCTGTGCGAAAACCGTTTGGTGTCCCTGTCCCTGTGTCGTGACACCTGTAGAGGCGAAGACACGTCCATCCGTCTCTACCCGTATATGTGCTCCTTCATATGGGCCAATTGATGTGCCTTCGACGTAATAGCCAACTCCGATGCCTAGATACCGTCCTTGCTTTCGCGCCTCCGCCTGTTTTACGGAAAAATTATCATAATCCAAGAGCACCTTGAGCTTATCCAATGATGCCTGATAATCCCCACTATCGTACTTTGTCGGTCCTCCATCCTGGTAGACCAGACCGACATCCCAAGGAAATTCATCCGGTTGAATAAAGTTTCGTGAGCGTACCTCCAGGCGATCCATATGCAACTCATAGGCGATACGGTCCATGATGCGCTCCATTACGAAAACCGCATGAGGACGCCCAGCCCCACGATAGGGACTTACAGGTACCTTGTTCGTGTACAGCACGGTAAATTCGCTGTAGTAATGCTTGAGCCGATAGGGTCCCGGTAAAGAACAGGCGGTGATGATTGGTACGATGATACCATAGGGAGTATATGCACCTGCATCATGAGTAAATATGTCTCGTACAGCCAGCAACACGCCCTGCTCATCAAAGGCGTATTCAACCTCGTGCGTTTGACCGCGTTCCTGGTTAGAAGAGATAAAGTTTTCGCGTCTATCCTCAATCCATTTGACAGGTTTGCCTAATTGAATCGCGGCAAATGGTGCCAGAATCTCTTCGGGATAGAACATCATGATTTTTGTGCCGAAGCCACCACCGACATCGGGAGCGATTACCCGTACTTTGTGTTCTGGCAGATGGAAAATAGCTGCCAGGCCGTTCCGAATAGGAATTGGTCCTTGCGTCGATATCCAGCAGGTGAGCATACCTTCATACGCATCCCACCGAGCCACGATGCCGCGACACTCCATTGGCATTGCCGCGCCCCGTTCCATTTTCAGCACCTCACGTAGAACATGTGGAGCGTTGGCAATCGTCTGGTCCGGGTCCCCTACCTCTTGCACTAAGTGAGCCGCGATGTTCCCTGCTACATCTCCGTGGACAAGCGGCGCATCGGCAGCTACGGCAATCTCCAAATTGGAAACTACGGGCAGTGGTTCGTACTCTACCTCTATCAGTTCCAGGGCATCCTCAGCGATATAGCGGTTGTCCGCTACCACAAAAGCAACAGCTTCTCCGACATAGCGCACCTCTTGCAGGGCCAGTGGAAGCTGTGTCCGGGGTTGCGTCAAAGCCTCATGAGGTATTAAAAGTGGGGAAGGTTCCAGGACATCTCCCAAATCAGTCGCTGTGAGTACCAAGCGTACACCAGCCAGGTCGCGTGCCGCACTTGCATCAACGTGTACAATTCGTGCATGGGCATATGGGCTGCGTAAAACGGCAGCATGAAGCATTTCTGGTAGATCGATATCATCGACATAAATACCATGTCCACGGAGAAGACGTGGGTCTTCATTGCGCTGCACAGACGCACCAAACCAACGTGTTGTCATGACTAACGCGCCTCCTGCTTCTGTTCGCGGAGCCGTTCAGCCGCGAGCTTGACCGCCTCTACAATATTTTGATAGCCTGTGCATCGACAGAGATTGCCCGAAATTCCATGCCGAATCTCTTCCTCCGTGAGTTCAGAATGCTCACGCAACATCGCATGTACTGTCATGATGATACCAGGAGTGCAGAAACCGCATTGCAAGCCGTGTTTCTCCTGAAACGCCTGCTGAATTGGGTGCAATGGCCCTTTTTCATCGGCTAGCCCCTCGATAGTTGTGAGCGTCATTGCATCAGCTTGCACCGCCAACATAAGACAGGAACGCACTGCTTCACCATTCAAAAGTATGGTACAGCATCCACAGACGCCGTGTTCACACCCAACATGTGTTCCCGTGAGATGAAGCTCATGACGTAGAAAATCCGAGAGCAACAAACGTACAGGGACGCGCTGTTCATACCTCTGACCATTCACCCGTACCGTAATCGTTTGTTCCTCGTGAAATGCCGCAATCGACACTTGCTCTTCCATGCATCGGACCCCTTCCAGGTTATTGTTGGCAGCGTTGCCATGCGATTTTCAAGACACGTTTCGTCAACTCGGCTGTAAGAGACCTGCGATACGCGGGCGTGGCATGTATATCACTCAACTCGTCGGTTACAAGGTGGGATGCCACTTCCGCCGCGATATCCAACGTCTTATCGTCAAGCCTCGTACCAGGAAGAAGATTTTCAACATCGTGGGCGCGTTTTGGTGTACTGGCAATGCCAACATAACTTATTCGTGCCGATAGACAACGACCATCGGGAGTTGGAGTGACGACAGCCACCATGCCAGCTAAAGCATAGTCGCCGGAACGCCGCGCGAACTCCATAAATGCCCAACCAGCTTGTAGTGGAAGCCACGGGAAGCGTATTTCTGTCACTATCTCATCAGCTTCCAGTGCAGTCGAGAGATAATCAGTGAAAAATTCCTCCGCTTTGAGAATACGCTGACCAGCAATACTACGAGCCACGACTTCACCATCAAGACATGTCAGCAGTGCTGGTAGTTCGGCGGCGGGATCGGCATGTGCTATACTGCCAGCTATCGTACCACGATTGCGTATTTGTGTATGACCGATATGCTCCACAACATTTACCAGGAGCGGATGACGCTGCTGTAGCAAAGCCGATTGCTCTACCTGACGATGGCGCGTGATCGCCCCAATAGACAGGTAGTTCTCTCTCGCTTCAATAGAGTCTAGTTCAGCAATCCGGTTGATGTCTACAAGATACGTCGGCGCGGCTAAGCGCATGTTCAGGAGGGGAATAAGGCTTTGCCCTCCTGCCAGTATCTTCGCATCCAGGCCACACTGCCCTAGAAGACCAAGTGCCTCATCAAGCGTGCGTGGCGCACAGTACTGAAAACGTGGTGGTTTCATCGCGTCTCCAAAAAAACGGTATAGTGCCGATATCAATTGAAACCAGCACTCTTCAATGCAGGAATAAGAACAAGATAGTGTGTAGCCGCCTTGCTGTCAAGAGTTTTGGCTTGCCAGGATTTCTGCTATGGGGGCTATCCATTCCAGCAAGTATTCATCAGTCATAGACGCGCTAACACATTGTAGACCAAGAGGTAAGCCGTTGGCGGCACGTCCGCCTGGAACAGTAATGGCAGGCATACCAGCATAGGTCCAGGGCAGATTTAGAATTGGGCTACCTGTAGAGTCTAATCCTTCAGGTGCTGGCCCTGTAGTCGCGGGACAAACCCAGACATCAATCCCTGCTTGTGCCATCAGTGTCTCTAACTCATTGCGAAGCGCGACCCTTCCTTGACGTGCTTTAGTCAACTCTTCGGCTCCTACCGTCTGTCCTTCGCGCAGTGCCGAGGCAGTACGGGGCCGATAGAGGGCTTCGTACTGCTTGAACCATGAGGTGTGTACGACCGCCATTTCAGCGAAAACCATCCGTGTATGACGCCGATTTACGCCTTCAATATCTTCAAACGTCGGCACATGACGCACTGTATAGCCTACTTTTTGTAGCTGAGCTACCTGCGTCTCGAAAGCGTATAGTGCTTCTGGCGATGCTTGTGAGAGATAGGGACCGTCCGGTATTCCGAGTACTGGCAAAGCGTCAGATGTAACGCTGCGCCAATTACTGCACAGCAAGGAAGAAACGAGTGCGATACCCGGTACATCCTGTGTAAAGTAACCAATATGCTCAACCGAATCTGCACACTTAATCAAGCCAGATGTGGGGATACGACCATATGTCGGCTTGAAGCCAAGAATGCCACAATAGGCGGCTGGGCGAATTGTTGAACCAATCACCTGTGTACCCAGTGCTAATGGACAAAAGCCAGCAGCCACAGCAGCAACCGAGCCACTACTCGATCCACCAGGAGAATGAGCGAGATTGTGTGGATTGCGTGTTGCCCCAGGTTCAAAATAGGCAAATTCAGTCGTGACCGTCTTGCCAAGTATCAGCGCACCAGCGTCACGCAGCATGGTGACACAGGTAGCTTCAGGGCCAACAAATAATTCTGGCGGCAATTGCGATCCAGCTTGCGTGGGAAAACCATCGACACGAAAGGTATCCTTGACACCGATAGGAATACCATAGAGTGGAGGACGATTGACGGGGTTGGGAAAACGCTCCTGCAATGCAGCCCCTTCAGTCAGCAGACGAGTACGACGGTTCGCTTCCGGCAAAAGTGCATGCACGAGTGGATCCGTTGCATCAATACGGTCGCATAGTTCATGCAGGTAGGCAAGCATATCACGTTCACCTCTGCGAAGTTCGGCTGCTGTTGCCGCGAGTGGTGCTGGAAGAAGCATAGGAGGACCTCCTCTGTGGCACAATGGTACAATGCAAGTGACAGAACTGGATTGTACCACATCTTAGCTTACGTGGTAATTGCATGAGATTTTTCTTGCTAACGGACCCAAAAAAGCATATGATTTGCACAACTATCCCGATGCTGCTCATGAATATCACATGGGCGAATTCAACCTCAAGAAATGGGAGACACTATGCAAAAGATTGACCTGAGCACGATGCGCGTGATCGACCTATCACAGAATTGGGACATGCACACGCCGGGCTTTGCCACCTACGAGGGACCCACGATCAAGTGGATCAAACGTGTAGCCTTTGACAAAGTAGGTGGACAACATATTTCATCAACGTTACATGTCGGAACTCATCTCGATGCCCCGTTGCACTTTATTACCAATGGTCAGGACATTGGAAGTATTCCCCTTGATAAACTGGTTGGTCCTGGCGTGGTCGTAGACCTTGAAGCACTGGGAATTGGTGACTACGAACTGTACACCTCGGCCCATTTTGAAGAATGGGAGCGCAAAACAGGACTACGCATCCAACCAGGTGATATTGTGGTCGTACACACAGGCTACCATAAATATTATCCCAGCAACTGGTATGGGGAGTCAGAGCCGGACGAAACGCGCTATTTCATTAAGCATCCTGGTCCAACGCGCGAGTTCGTCAATTGGGTATTGGAGCGTCAAATCTCCTGGTTCGCCATCGATGCTGGTTCGATGGATCATCCAATGAACACCGTTATTCGTAAAGTGCGTCCCGACCTTGCCGCCAAGTGTGCTCAGAAACTGGGCAAGCCACTTGAGGAGATTTGGCCTGATGACGATTTGCAGCTTATGCACTACGACATGTTTCCCCATGGTGTCTTCCACGTCGAGAATGCAGGGGGCATGATAGATGAAGTGTTAGATCAGCGCGTGTGGATTGGCTGCTTCCCCTGGAAGTTTGCGGGTGGAGAAGCTGCATTCTGTCGCCTTGTAGCATTCGTGGGAGAATAGTCGTTGAGAGAAGAAAACTAGCAAGAATAACAATTCCGCCTCCTAAAATTGGCCCTGTTTGACGTATATCCTGACAAGGAAGTGTTTATGGGCCTTTAGAGGTGTAAATGGACTTACAACTTTCACAAAAGCAATATACTACGTTCTCGTATACTTCTGATACTCTTTCTCTTGAGTATTTATTGAAGCAGGGACAACGGTATGTGCAGCAAGGATACTATGCTGAAGCTGCGACGTTGCTTTCGCTTGTTCGTGCTCACCTCACTCCAGATACATCTACTCAAATCCGTCTAGGGCACCTGTTAGATACGTTTTTACAAGAATATGTCAACTATCGTTACAGCCAACAAGCATTGCAAGATGCAGGTGTGCGCTTTGCTGAGGCACAGAAAGAGCAACAAGAACACACACTCGTACTGAGTTCTATGGTGGCAACGCTGCTTGATATATCTGGTGTAGATGAGGCGGTAGGCGAAGATATGACGCAAGCGGATGTTGGTCTGGTAATGTCCTCAGCCTCCGATGAAGATAGGAGGGATGAGTTATTTATTGTTTGTTTCGGACAATTCGTGGTCAAAGTTTCTGGCAAACCAGTTGTTCTTTGTGCCAGTCGTAATGGACAGGCCATTCTACGCTATCTTGCAGCGCAGCCGGGACATAGCGCGAAAAGCGATACACTGCTAGCTCTCTTTTGGCCTGATGAAGAACCAGAAGTAGCACAGCGAAAACTCCATATCGCCATAAGTGCGTTACGTCGCTCGCTTGTAAACAATGCATCGGTAGCGAAGCAACAGAATTATATTCTCTATAAAGACCACATTTACACGCTCAATCCTACTGTTGCTCTTAGAACAGATGTAGATGAATTTTTGAACTGCTTTCATCAGGGCAAGCAAGAGGGTCAAGACGAGCAACAAAGAGTTATCTACTATAAGCGTGCCTGTCAACTATATACAGGTCCCTTCTTATCTGAAGATATGTATGCCGATTGGTCGTTTCTGCAAAGAGAGCGACTCAGCCAGGTATATATGTCGATGTGTAACGTGCTCGCGAACTACTACTTGCAGCATAAGCAGTACGAAGATGCTGCAAGATGGGCAACCGCGATTCTTCAAGAGAACCGTTGTGATGAAGTAGCTCATCGTCAGCTTATACAAATTTATAGCATACAAGGACGGCGTAGCGAGGCATACCATCAATATCAACGCTGTGAACAAATTCTACGTGAAGAGCTTGGCGTGAACCTTTTGCCCGAAACGATACATATATTTCAACACTATTTTAAAGATGGTTTTCTCCAATAAAGCCGAAATAGAGTGAAAATACAGAGAAAATACAGACCCGCATGGTACAGTATTGCAAGAACAACCTTTATTGTACGGTAGGTAAACGCTAGCAAGAGGGTACCATGAAACAGCAATTTCTCACCAGTGCTCCTGTAGCATCTACGAATTGCGTATACGATGAGTAGCGAACTATTCTCCCTTCTTGTATGGTGTTCATATCAGGAGAGCATGACGCAACTACGGGTAGTGCATGTTGATGCGAACGAGGTTATTCACATCAAGGATGGAAAATTTCTGCTGCGTGTCTCGGTTGATACAGCTACTTCTCTTGTGCGTTGCATGATCCGTCACACTTCAAGTGGACGAGAGGCTTATATCCAGGGTGGATTAAACCTTCCCGCCTTTGTCAAAGATTGCCTCCTCGCTGAAACAAGGACACCCATTTCAAGTATGGAGTTTCAACCTTCTATAGGGGAAGATTGGATGAAGCACGATGAGCAAGAACATCCTGGTCAATAGGAGCGCGTAGCATGGCGACGTATAGAGCTGTAGGGGCATCATGTGAAGCGGTCATGCGCCTGTTACAACAAACATGGCATCGCGACCTCTTCGATGGAACTGACCTGCAATTTAAGGTATACCGAACGAGAGACTTTGCGACGCCTATGGATGCTGGCGTATCACTCTTTCTTTATCGCGTCTCGGTCAATAGTGTGCAGCGTACTCCACCAGCCAAGCCGGGCCTTCATGGACGTTTGCGTCGTCCTCAGTTGCCGCTAGACTTACATTTTTTGCTCACCCCCTGGGCAAGAGATGCTTCGCTAGAGCAGGTGATTCTTGGCTGGCTGATGCGAACGATAGAGGATACCAGTATTTTACCGGCAGGTATTCTCAATACGCTCACACACGGTGTCTTTGATGCGGATGAGACGGTAGAGATTGTGACAGGGCAGTTGTCAAATGAAGAGATGTTTCGTATCTGGGATGTCTTGCCCAACGATTACCAGATTTCTTTTCCTTATACTGCGCGTATTGTGCGTATCGACTCCGAACTGGACCTGCGTGAAAGTGAACCTGTGCTGACAAGAGAGTTGGACTTTGGCGTATTAAAGGATTTGTGATGCAGCAACGCTTCTTTGAACTAGAGAAGATACTACGGCGTGCTCCACTTGGTTTGCGCTTCCTGGACCTGGTGCGTGGTATATACGTGAATGATGGTCTGATCGTCACTGCCTGGCAAAACGGAACCGTCGGCCCCAAACAGCGAGCAAGTGTTTCGCCACAATCGGGTGTCTATGGTTTCCGCACACTCCCTGGCCTTGAAAGCTATATGACAGGTGAGAAACCTGCCTCGTACTGGTGTACCCCTTCGGCTGGATCGTTTACCTCATCACCTCCACTCCTCAGTGCCGATGAATTGTTAGATTTTGATAGCTTACTCTCCTTGATTATCGAGAATGAGAGTCCAGCAAAGGCGAATTTTATTGTTACCGTCGAGGATAGCATGAGCCGCTTCATGCCCTTGTTGCTCTTACTCTGTTTGCCAAAAGAACGGCTCGTCGAGATTCCGCTCTTCTCAGGTCCAGCGCGTTCGGCTCCTGCTGGCCTGGGTGTTGTACGTGGTGAATTGGCGATACAGCAAGAGGCACAGAAAACAATACCTGCAAGTTGGGCAGTTGTCACAACGCAGTTGGATGGTCATACCTATGTCGCCATCGCGGATGCACGAGGCATGTTTACAATCTTTGTTCCTTACGCCAGTGCGTTGCCACCGCTTGGTAATGCATCGTCACAGGGAAGTGGCACCATCGATCAGTTATCCTGGACGCTACAACTCCAGGTCTTCTATGAACCCGCAAAACAAAATGTTGTCCCTTTTGTTGCACAACCTGATCTGCTTTCACTTCTACAACAAGGACGTGCGACTGTCTATGCCACGATAGACAAGGCATCGTCAGCAATACAGAGCGTTATTCACTTCGGTGGAGACCTGATCGTCAAGACCGAAGGGCAATCACAATTATTCGTCAATCCTGTATAGGATGCATGTCACGGAAAAAGGGAGGCCATCTGATGCCCGAATACCTATCACCAGGCGTATATGTTGAAGAAACAAGTTTTCGGTCTAAGTCCATTGAAGGTGTGAGCACGACTACCACCGGCTTTGCTGGCCCCGCACGTAATGGGCCGATTAGTGGTGATCCTGAGTTGCTCACCAGCCTCACCGATTTCGAGCGCATCTATGGTGGCCTCGAAGATCTCTGGTTGGATGGCAACCCAACGCCTAACTATCTTGCCCACGCGGTACGTGCCTTCTTTGAAGAAGGTGGGCAACGCCTCTATGTGAGCCGCATCTATAACTTTGGTACAGGTGTTTCTGCTGTTCCTATCGACGGTACAACGAAACTGCCAACGAAACATTACGCGACTGCCGCAGGCGATGGTGGAGTCTTATCACTTGTTGCGCGTTTCCCCGGTAGAGTTGGTAACATGCAAGTGACCTTCACGGTAAAAGCGGGCAGCAATAGCCTTGTGAGTTATCAGCAGACAGCTTCTGATGGCACAAAGACAAGAGGCTACGCGCTCACAAATGTGCAAAATGGTGATGTAGTGCATGTGCGTAAACCAAACATGAGTGGGAACAAAATTACATCGTGGGATGATGTAACATCTGTGGGGGCGGCTGTCAGTCTTACAAGTAGCCCACCGAGTAGTGCCTTATCAGGTGTTACCGATAGCCTTTTTCTCGTCCATTTGAATACAGTGGATACTCCAAAGGACCCCTTCTACGAACTGCTCGCGGATGATGGTACTCCACTTTCGCTAGAGAAAGTTTTTAGTATTGATCCACATATCCAGGTCCGTCGAATTTCGGTGCTAGTAGAGGTGGCCTATCCTACGCTTGACCCGCAAGGGCAACCCGGCTTTATCGTGCCTCAATTGCTGGGTGAGTTCGACTTCGATACAAGAAGTGTGAATGGTCTCATGAACGTTTTCAAGCGTCAACCAATCACACGTTTGCTGGCCCTGACTACTCCTTTTTCGATTGAACCGAATGAAGCAGGTGTACTTGCACTGCCTCAACCCGACACAACAAAGAGTAAAAAGGAACAAGAACAGGAACGGGAAGCTGCTCTTAACAAGCTCACACTCCAACTTGTGCGCGAGTTGCTCGGTTCATCAGTTATTGAAACGCTTTCCAAAATCGCTAGAGATGTAAAGCCAGTTGATACACGTCGTACCTACTTGTTAGATGGTGGTGACGATGGAGCGGTCCCTGCTGGAATTACCTACGAGGGCAATCCCGAATTTGAGGATTTCATTAACGACCCCTTGCAAAATCCTAAAAACGGTCTGCACGCTTTCGAGTCTGTCGATGATATCTCGATTGTAGCCGCGCCGGGGTATAGCACGCTTGGCAATGATGACGATATATTCGCGGCTCAAAGTGCCTTAATTGATCACTGCGAAAAGATGAAATATCGCATAGCTGTACTTGACACGCCGCCGAACAAACTTGTCTCAGAGGCGTTAGCGTATCGCAATTTGCGCTCTTCCAAATACGCGGCCCTCTACTATCCCTGGATTACCATCGTTGATCCTCTACGCGATCAGCGTTTGAATTTGCCCCCAAGTGGTTTTGTGGCAGGCATCTATGCGCGTAATGATATTGAACATGCTGTTTTTAAGGCTCCTGCTAATGAAGTTGTGCGCCTCGCTATTGATTTTGAGCAGCGTTTGAACAAAGCACAGCAAGATGTACTCAATCCCGAAGGTGTCAACTGTTTCCGTTTCTTCCCAGGGCATGGCTTCCTCTTGTGGGGGGCACGCACGGTTAGCGATGATCCCGAATGGAAATATGTCAGTTTGCGCCGTTACTTTGCCTACCTGGAACACTCTATTGACCGAGGCACACAATGGGTTGTTTTCGAGAACAATAGTCGCCAGACGTGGGACAATGTGCGCCACACCGTCGAAGACTTCCTGTTGAATGAGTGGAAGATGGGTGGGCTGATGGGTGATAAGCCAGAGCAAGCGTATTTTGTACGCTGCGACATGACGACGATGACTCAGAACGATATTGATAACGGACGACTGGTGTGCCTGATCGGAGTAGCAGCCGTGAAACCGGCTGAGTTCGTCATATTCCGTATCGGTCAATGGACAGCAAATACATCTATTAGATAGAGAAAGGAGCAACCGCAATGGGTGTCGAGAGAGCAAACCCTTACGGCACATTTAATTTCCTGGTTGATCTTGGTACGGGCGATACCGGTAATATCAAAGCCGGGTTTCAGGAGGTGAGTGGCCTGAACATTGAAGTGACCAGCACGGATTACCGTAACGGTAACGAAGCAGTCAACCATGTGCGAAAAATCAATGGCATCTATAAAGTTGGTGATATCACGCTCAAGCGTGGACTCATGGGAGCTTTAGACCTGTTTCTGTGGATAAATCAAGTGCGTACAGGCGACCAGACAGCACGGCGCAACATTACCATTCAACTGCGTGATGAGTCCGGTGCGAACACGGTTATGACATGGCGACTTGCCAACGCTCGCCCCTTGAAATACACTGGTCCGGCGTTAAATGCTAAGACTGGCACCGATGTGGCGATAGAAGAATTGGTTCTTTCCTGTGAAGACCTTGTTATCGAATAAGAGTAGAGAGAATGATTGACAGAACGCTGACGTTTCACGGGCGGCTACCTGGGGTAGTCTGCGAAGCTGCCTTACCGCCTTCAACAGGGGACCCATTGCGTCTCGATGTCGCGGCCTTCGTCGGGTTTGCCGAACGTGGCCCACTAGACCTGCCAATTGCCCTGGAAGATATCAGCCAGTATGCAGCGATATTCGGCGGTGATCTGCTCATCGCTCGCACACGTTGGGGTGGTCAACCCGTCTATGCGAATCTTCCACGAGCAGTACGTGCCTTCTTCGACAATGGTGGGCGGCGCTGCTACGTGGTGCGCGTTGCTCAGACGACGGTTGACACGGCAACTTCAACGAATATCGCACGTCCGAACCTCTTTTCCATTCCTGGTCTACTTGCCTGGGAGAAAGATGAACAAGACGAATTCACGCTCAAAACTGTCGTTGTTCCTGCCGCATGGGTGGGACGTTGGTCAAACACTATGAGTGTCGGGACGCAACTCCTTAGCCAACCACTTCGTCTCTCTCATCTTGCTCATCCGGCAGTGCCTCTCGGCTGGCGCATTGAAACGGAAATAGCAAGGCAGGATGAGACTGAGGATCGTAGGAAGCAACGCGAGTCAGAGATAAAACTTTACCTTGAATTGCCAACCGCGACTACTGTAGTGCCAAAAGATATCTTACGGCTACATTTTGCTACACCAGACAAACGGGTGCTGTACTGCTCTGTCAACGAAGCGAGACTCGCACGCGCAAAAGACTTGCCACAGTTTCCAGAGGCACACGCTGGTACTTTGATCAAATCCGTACACGGTGTTCTGACTGTTGTCACTGCTACTATTGTGCAGATATGTGCTGAAGTGAGAGACGTAAGCAAACCACTTGCGCAACCACTGTATCTCGAAACGCTCACGGAGAACGGCTGGAAGACGCTTTCCTCACTGCTCCCACGACAATTACAGGTGAAGCAACAACAGGAAGGCACGATTTACAGCTTACAGGTATCATCGCTAGATGCGAAAACCGCTATGCCGATGGGAGCAATACTGCGTATTTCATGCGTTGATGGAAGTGTACTCTTGTTCCCGGTGAACGATCTTACTCAGCATGATGGGCAAGCAGATATCTCATCGGCAGATACAGGAACAGTGCTTCTCGTCAGTCAAAATGCTTCATGGCAAGTTGTCTTCCCTACGTTTGAAGCATATCCAGTCCTGAGTGACTACGGACACTTGCAAGAAATCGACCTGCTCAGTTTTGACCTGTACATTCGAGAGCACGAAGTTGTCATGGAGCACTGGTCAGATCTGCGTTTTGGTAAAGACCTCAGTCTTACAATGAGTGAGAACAGGAGTACAAACTGGATTGATACGCTTGTCCCTACACCTGATGCGTTACGTGTAGAGGTGCTATCCGGTACGACACAACGTAGGGTTCCAGGGCTAGACCCGACACGTTCAGCACGGCTGGGCTGTGGAGAACATCTTTTGGCGGAGACTACGTATGTGCCACTTTTTATGGGCGACCTACCAGGGACAGATGCATTTTCCTCGCCATTACCTGATCCATTTGAAGTTGCTAACCCTGCCTGTCCACTTCCCAGTAAGGATGGATTAGAGGTGTTTGAGCCGCGGCAACTCTTTCTTGACGAGCGATTAGCCGATGTAGGAGTGCGCGATCTGCTCAACGAGGCAAATGCTTTACTCTACCTGAATCCTGATAAAGAGAGTAACGCACTAACGAAACTGCATAGCGTGTTGATGATCGACGAGATAGCCATAATTTCATTACCTGATCTCGCGCAACGCCAGTGGACCTATGAGCAGAAAGAGGCTGACACTCCAACAGGAGAAGAGCCACCGCCCGCACCGCCGGACTGGTCACATTTCCAGGATTGCTGTGTGCTACCAGAGAGTCCAGCACCTACAAAAAAGCAAGATACGCAAGCGGATTTAAGTCTCTTGCCAATTTTAGAGGAACCCGGTGTGTATCAAAGTTACCCGGAAAGACTTGACGCGCTGATAGCTGTACAGCACGCGATGGTCAATATGTGTGCGGCTCGTGCTGATGCGGTTGCTGTGCTGACCCTTCCATTACATTTTTTACAACGTGAAGTGCTGGAATGGCAGAGGCAATTCACCGCGATACCAGACTTTTTTGATGGTCCTACATTGAGTTACGCGGCTGTATATCATCCGTGGCAGCATGTGCCAGAAGATGTTACGCCGCAACTGGCACCGTTACGTTCTCTGCCACCTGATGGAACAGTCTGTGGCATGATCGCGGCTCGCGAATTACAGCGCGGTCCGTGGATTGCTCCTGCGAACACACCGTTGCTCGGCGTTGTGGGTCTTACGCCTGTGCTAACAACGGATGATTGGAAAGCACTCTTTAATGCACAGATCAATGTTGTGCGGCAACAACCAGGCCAATTTACACTGATGAGTGCGCATACGCTGAGCTATGATCCAACGTTTTTGCACCTATCGGTACGACGACTGCTGATCTTCTTGCGCAAAATGGCCTTACGACGTGGTATGCGCTACGTTTTTGAAGTCAATAATACGCGGTTTCGCAGACGTGTGCAGGCAAGTTTTGAACGAACGCTCACACAAATGATCACACTTGGAGCTATCTCAGCATTTCAAGTCGTCACCGATAGCAGTATCAATACGCAAAATGATTACGATAATGGTCGCTTCCTGATCGCGCTCAAGGTTGCGCCCACTATCCCTATCGAATTTATTACGGTTGTCCTTTTGCGAGCTGGTGAAGACCTGCTGCAAGTCATCGAGCGATAGAGAGAGGGATGGAACATGGCTGAAGGCACAGAAGCAGTAGTTTCGCCGTATACCGCGTTTCGTTTTGAGGTTGAGTTGACGTTGGATAGCTCTGTTGCAGGTGTGAGTGGCACGGTATGTAAAGGAGCCTTTTCCGATTGTGATGGGCTTGAGATGACGATGGAGTCAAAACCAGTGCGCGAAGGTGGCAATAACCAGGAACATATTCACTTGATGGGACCAATTAGTTATGGACAACTCACCCTGAAACGAGGCATGACTGATACGCTCGATCTCTGGAAGTGGTTTTCAGCGGCAGGTCGCACGGGTCGCAAATCAACAGCACAAGGCAAAGTAATTATCTGGGATGCTTCAGGTGTGCCGAGCCTTACATTTACGCTCAAGGATTGCTTACCCGTTAAGTTGCGTGGCCCCTCGCTCAGTGCAAAGGATGGTCAACTCGCTATCGAAGAGATGCAGTTGGTGTACGCTCGCCTCGCCCTCAAAACCAGTGATGAAGAGGGAAGTGGCCTGGACGCGGATATAAGCTTCAGTGGTGGTATAGGTATTGGCCTCAATGCTAGCGCGAATGTGAGTGGGAGTGCAGGGTTAAATGCAAGTGTGAGCGGTGGTGCTGGACTGAGTGGGAGTGCTAGTGTTGACGCAAGTGCCTCTGCTAGCCTGAACATTGGCTAGTACTCAGAGAAAGGAAAACCTAATGGCTCTTACAAAAGCGGTGTTGCAAGTGCTACAAGATACATCGCCCCCACGCGTAAAACAAGGCGCGGAAAACAGGGTAGAGGCACAGTTCAATCCACAGACGCTCACTGTAACCTATAGCATTGCAGGCACAACAGGCGTAATCAAGGACTATCGACAAACAACGACACAGGGTGCCAAACAGCAGAACACAGGATATAACGCTACAGTAGCAATGGACCTTTTATTCGACACAACCGAAGACGGGAAGGATGTACGCAATACTACGCTCAAAATCGCTGGCATGATAAAGGGTATGCCGAAACATGATGCTGGTAAGAATAATAATCCCGACGATCCCGTACCACATGTCCGCTTTAGCTGGGGTACCTTCATCTTTTATGGCTCTATTCAAAGTATGACGGAGACACTCGATTTCTTTTCGGAACAAGGTGTGCCATTGCGTGCGACAGTCCATCTCACGATGAGCGAGATTGCGTTGGAGCGTAATGATCCTGGCAACTTTACGGCTAGTCTGAGTCTCGGTCTCTCGGCGAGTCTCGGTGTCTCTGCTGATGTCGGCTTTTCAGCCAGTGCTAGCCTGAGTGCTGGTATTGATGTCGGAACAACGCCGCTTACTCTATCACAAGCAGGCGATACGATTTAAGGTTTAGCTGATCGTGCTGGTGCCTCCGTCTCATGGAAAGCTATAGCCAGCGCAAATAATATTGACAATCCGCGCTCGATACCACAGGGAACCGTACTGAACGTCAATGCGAGTGCCAGCCTGACTGGACAATAACGAACGAGAAGAGGAATAGATGGCCGTTATCATTAACGATTTTGAGATACAGGTTGAGCCGCCTACCGCGCAGACTGCTCAGCAGAAACAGTCTGACTCGCAAGTGCCGCAAGCGGCTACACCACCTCTGCGTCCACAGGATATTGAACAGATCATGCGGCATATTGAGCAGCGTCGCCAGCGACTCATCGCCGATTAAGAGGGAGCTGACAGTATGGCAGAGCTAACCGCCTATATCTCACGTCCTAGAGTACGTATCGATGGGACATTCAATAAAGCATTGAACATGGATGTCCTATCGGTGCTGGTCGAGGAGACGAGCGAGGGACTCTACCGTTGCGAGGCCAGCTTCAACAACTATGGCGTCCCCAAAAGTGGGACACCCGATTATCTCTACTTTGGTCGTGACATTCTTGATTTCGGCAAAACGCTAGAACTGTGGATGGGCGAGGGCGAGCAAGAACGCCAACTGTTCAAGGGGCGTATCAGTGCTATCGAGGCAGATTTTCCAGATGGTGGAAGTGGACAGGTTCTTGTATTAGCTGAGGACCGCCTACAAGATATGCGTATGACAAGGCGCACGCGTACCTTTGAGGATATGTCGGACGAGGACATTCTGCAAAAAATTGCGCAGGAGCATAGTCTGACAACAGAACTGGACATGAATGGCCCCACACATAAAATAGTGGCGCAGGTGAATCAGAGCGACCTTGCGTTCATTCGAGAACGCGCACGCAATGTTGATACGGAAGTATGGGTAGAAGATACAAAACTTTTTGCTAAAGCACGCAAAGACCGCGCAAGCGCAATCAAGCCCATTGATGTGGCGTATGGTGTCAACCTGCTCTCTTTCAGTGTACGGGCGGACCTTGCGCATCAATGTACTGAGGCCAGTGTGACAGGCTGGGACGTGGCTGCGAAAGATGCAATAGAGACGACGGCGGATGGCAGCGAGATACAAGCCGAAATGAATAGCAATGCTATCAACGGTAGCGATGTGTTACAAAAAGCTTTTAGCGAACGGAAAGAGCGCGTTGTGCATACCGTCGCACTCACAAGTGAGGAGGCAAAGCATATTGTGCAGGCCCGATACCGTGAACGCGCACGCCGCTTTGTTACTGGCTCCGGTATCGCTGATGGGGATGGGCGTATTCACGTCGGGAGTGTTTTGAAGATAGCAGGATTGGGCACGCTGTTTAGCGGCAATTATTATGTCACAGGTGTGCGTCATACCTACGATGGCGTGTATGGCTTTCGCTCAACATTTACTGTCGAGCGGCCAGACATCCTTAAAGGAGCGGCATGATGCCAGCAGATATGGAGCGTGTCGCAACGGGACCAGGGGGATTGTTCTACGGCGTCTATCCCGCTCTTGTAACCGATGTCGTTGATCCTGATACTCAGGGCCGAGTCAAGATTCGGCTTCCCTGGTCGCCTGATGCCGGTGATAGCAGCTATGAAGCATGGGCACGCCTGGCAACAATGATGGGTGGTAACAATCGTGGTACATGGTTTATCCCTGACGTGGGCGATGAAGTGCTTGTGACATTTGAGGGCGGTAATCCCCGGCGGCCTTATGTGCTCGGTGGGCTTTGGAATGGGCAGGATGCGCCACCGGAAACGATGGATGGCGATGGCAAGAACAATCTGAAAACAATTCTCTCGCGTACAGGGGTACGCATGACTATGGACGATACCGATGGCGCGGTCAAACTCCGTATGGAAACACCAAATGGTCAATCTATTGTTTTGAGTGATGAAGATAATTCGATTACCGCCGAGGACAGTAATGGCAACTCGATTACGATGAACGCAAGCGGTATCTCTATCATAGCAACGGCAGAGGTACAGGTAGAAGCCAGTACCGTCACTATCACGGCAAGTATGCTGACAGTAGATTGTGCCTTCTCTGAATTTAGTGGCGTCGTTCAATGTAGCACATTGCTAACCGACTCGGTTGTGAGTGCCAGCTATACTCCTGGCGCAGGCAATATCTGGTGAGCAAGAAGAAGGAGCAAGGAAGCAATGGTTAGTGTCATCCCTGTCGCGTCCACAAACGCGCTTCCACCACTGGTGCAAGCCAGCACAGATGTGAAATGGGTGAAGCCTGCCCCACTCTGGCAGCAGGTTGATCCCATGCTGCCCATGCCCTACCTTGCTGAGTTCAAAACTGACCGTTTCATGCCTGAATTTCTTGATATGATGGCAGGAAAAGCAGCTATTGCCCTTCCTCCACCGCAGGATGCCCCTGTAATAACTCCCGTCTTACCAAAAGATACTACTGTTACGACTATACCGCTAGAGACGGCTTTGTCTATCTGCAAACTGTATCAGCCACTGCATCAACGCTACTATCTGGTTATGGGATCGCTTGTCTGTCGTCACCTCGGCTTACCTGACCATACCGTGAATTGAAAGAGGCGTGAAAAGACTTCATTTGTCATACGACGTAAAGCACTGGTGACAATTGATACACAGACAAGAGCGGTAGAGCAAGGTTGGGTGAACGAGGGACCCTATAAGGGTTGGCACACCGTGACCGATAGCATGGGTGGTCTCGATTTCCTCTCCCTGCTTTCCAACAAGCTGTTCACTGAAGAACGCTTGCCACTGCATCCTGTCAAGGTGTTGCCACAGGTAGCCACGCCACAGGGAGAGGCGATTGTGCCTTCGCGCTTCAGCAACACACCAAGCTTTGTCAGTGACGAGCCGCGAACCATCTATCATGGCTACATTCCTGCTGGAAATCGCGAGAAGTATTTGTCGGCACCAGCCGAGGATATCGCTGCATTGATACAGGACCGCATTGACCACCCTGGATCCACTGATCCACTGATACGGGACCCACGTCTCGAAGAGGTATACTCATCGGTCATTGGTCCCTGGCTGGGAATGTATACCGATCTCTACAGCGAACCGCCTGTTACTCCACCAAAAAATGAAGATGATAACGCACGACAGGCAATCTCATTGACAGTAATTCTCAATCTAGGAGATTTCCTGCAAAAAAATCTTCATACGCTATTCACAGCACTTTTAGCCGGAACGAATCTTACCGGGTCAAACGTCGCTCAACGGCAAGCACTCTTACAAGAACTGCGTGGTATTACACTGCAAACCAACACAACCACAAGCGGTAACACAACGTTAAATGCCGCGATTATAGCCTTGCAAAACAACACAACGCTAGCTCAGAGTGAGAACCCACCCTTTGCGCCAGCGCGGTTTTATACATTGTTTCAAGCAGTCTCATCAGTTTCAGGCGTTATCGACCAAAACTATCTTGCCTCTCCACCTCCCAGTGAAGGGCGATTTCATACTCTGTTTCGACAGGCGTTAGACGAGGAAAAGTCTGAACGCACTGCGAACAATCAACCGTGGCTCTTCCTGCCAGATGAGCTAAAAAGTTTGGTGAAGATAGAGCCAGAGGTCGGCGACGTTTACTATCTACGCCTGGTGTACGAGCGCAGTGCCTGTCCTGCTGTCCTGAGTGAACTCTCGCAACCATTTACCTTTGCCAGGTTCTTTGATCCAGTTGCACCAGCACGACCTATACGTATCGAATTACCCAGCATATTGCCTAAAGACCTGCGCTCCTACGGCAAAAATAGAGGTGTTGGTTTACAGATGGCACCTGCCTTGAGCAATTTGATAGGGCGTGTCAACAAGAACATGCTCACGGGGGGTCCTTTATCAGGGGCAGGAGCCATAGACCCTGTGGGTATCACGATGATCTGCTCGTTCTCGATTTCTATTATTACGATAGTTGCGTTTATCGTAATGTTCATTTTCCTTATTCTCTTCAACATCATTTTCTGGTGGTTAGCGTTTATCAGGATTTGTTTCCCTGTACCGTCACGTCGGTAAGGGTACCTGTGTATAGAGGAGTACGTCAATGGCTGATGCAGCAGAATTATATGGGCGAAGCGTTGGATTTCCGCCACGCGTGGGAACGGATGGGCGCGTGCTCTGGTCTTCTGGCGAATTGAATGTGCGCGAGTCGATCTGTATCATCTTGCGTACACGTCCGGGAGAACGCTTACGACGACCAGATTTTGGTTGTGGCCTGGATCGCTATCTGTTTGAGCCAAACTCTATCAGTACGCTACGGCTTATTCAAGAAGAGGTCAAGCGTGCTATTACGCGCTGGGAGCCGCGTGTGCGGCTCAACGATATCCAGGTGGCAACTAATCCGTTTGACCAACGAGCGGTCGATATTACCATCTATTATACGCTGATCGCTACGCAAAGCCGGGAGCGGCTGAACATGACGTTCGCACTGCAAGCATAGATAGAGGACCGTTATGCCTTTAGACCCGATACAACTTGATGATCGCTCATATGAGCAATTGCTGACGGAGACGCTGGCTCGTATTCCAGTCCATACACCCGAATGGACGAACTTTAACGATAGCGATCCAGGAATTACAATTGTACAACTCTTTGCCTTCATGACGGAGAACCTGTTGTACCGTAGCAATCGTATCCCAGAGGCGAATCGGCGCAAATTCCTTACATTACTTGGCATGAATTTGCAGCCAGCCTCGCCAGCGCGTGGTCTCGTGGCCTTCCGCAATGATCGTGGCCCTGTGAAACCTTTGCCCTTTGATAGTGGTCAGACATTGCTTGCTGGTAAGGTTCCATTTCGCACGCGCACCGATGTTAATATTCTGCCTGTTACAGCCATCGCTTATTATAAGAAGCCGCAGACGGACCTTGATAAGACAACGCGGCAACAATACCAGATGCTTTTCCAGACATTTCTGAATAGTGACGCTGACCAGCTACAATTTTATACATCTACTCAATTGGGGGCACCCGAAAATGGCAAACCCTTGCCAGTGGTGGACTTGAACGACCCTATCAATGGAACGATTGACCGCTCCCTATGGTTGGCACTGGTTGCGCCACCAAACATTCCCCTGGATACAGTGCGCTCCGCTATTGGTGGTCAAACGCTCTCATTAGGTTTTTATCCCTCGCTACAGAGCAATGGCAGAGTACTTATGCCATTGACCTCCGAGGATAGTAAGCAAGTGCAGGACACTGGATTAATCTTCGAGATTGCTGCCCCAGGCACTAGCTCTACCAGTACAGGTGGGCCTATCCCTGCAAAGTATACGCGTCTTGTGCCAGACTATGCTGAGAATGTGCTGGAGTATCCTGGCATCGTCAACATTCCGCTCCCGGAGCGCGATAAACTCTTCCTGTGGAATTTTGATACGGAGGAAGAAGGTACGGGCGACTACCCACCACTCGTTGAAGACAAGAATTTGGCACAACGCATTCTCACCTGGATACGTATCAGTCTTCCCAGGACGACCACAACGCGTACAAAGAGCGCGGACGCGGGAGCGTTCACGAGCAAGAATGCTGATACAGTGCAAACGCAAGAGACACGTAATGTTGGTCTTGCAACACTGCCACGCCAGCATACGCGGCTTTCCTGGGTGGGTGCGAACGCGGCACGCGTCCTACAGGCTGTACGCGTCGAGAAAGAAATCCTGGGCATAGGAACTGGAGCACCCGATCAAGTCTATAAAGTCGCTAACGTACCTGTTCTTTTACAGGCATCACAGGCGGCAGTGCCAGAAGGTACACCTACGACCACCTTACTTGTCGAGGTCCAAAACATCAATGGTAACTGGGAGACGTGGCAACCTATCGATGACCTGTTTGCGTCTCTACCAACTGACACTGTATACGCCGTTGACCCTGAAGCAGGTACTATTAGCTTTGGGAGTGGCTTGCGTGGCTTCCGGCCTCCTGCTGGCAGCTATATTCGCATTACTTATGAATATGGCGGTGGATCGCAAGGACAAGTCCCGATTGGTGCGATTACGAAGGGGCCGACATTGCAGGGTGGTTTCAAGGTTGAGAATCCGCTTGCCACATGGGGTGCCGCCGAGAGCGAGAGCGTGGCGGAGGGTGAAAGGAGTATTCCACACTACTTACGCCATCGTGATCGTCTGGTCACAATCAATGATTTCCACGATATTACTTTGCAAACGCCAGGAGTGCAGGTTGGGCGCGTTGAGGTTTTGCCCTTATTCAATCCTGATCTGTTTGACTTGAACAATCCAACACAGACATGGCCTGGAACCTTGACGGTCCTCGTCATTCCGCAATCTGACAATGAGCATCCAGATGCGCCAGAGCCGAATTGCCTGTTTCTTGACACAATCTGCAACTGGTTAGCTCCACGCCGACTGGTGACAACCGAGATACATGTGCGTGGGCCGGACTATATACCCCTATGGGTCTCTATCGGTGTTGTGACAATGGCGGGTCATGTGCGTGATGTCGTGCTAAAGCATGTAATGGATGCCATCAGTAACTACCTGTCACCACTTACGGGCGGAATGCCAACCGATGGACCGATTACGTTAGAGTCTCTCACAACTGCCAGCAGTACAAACATCGGCACAGGATGGCCTCTCAGCACAGATGTTCGTAAGCAGGACCTGGAGGCGGTCGCGACACGCGTTGTTGGTGTCCGCTACGTGGATTCGATCTATCTTGGCATGTTACCCTCGGTCGTTTCTGGTGGTCTCACTCTGAAAGATGTAGATAGCGTGCATTTGGTGGGGCTACAGTTGCCTGTGTTACGCGGCGTTGCCGTTCGTGAAGGTGCTGCCGATACACTTGGAGATATCTTTGGACAGCAACCGTCACAGACACCACCGACCGTTGTCCCTGTACCTGTTCTACCGAAAAAATGTTGATGGACATGTGTTTTTAGGGGAGATTGCTGCTGTGGATGTTAATGGCACCAAATATCACTTATTATACAATTGCACCGATTGGGCTCCTTGCCATACACAGGATGAGCGCAATGGGGAAGAACATACCTTGCAAGAGCTATGGACCGACTCTTCGCTCGATCCTCCCTTAGAATGGGACTGTGCAAGTGCGACGCTACGTCTTGCACGTGAGGTGCCACTGTTCCGCCAAAAGACAGCAATCCCGCCTCTTTCTAACAATACACGACGTGGGGCTGGCCGTGACCTCGATGGCAACTGGTACTGGATCGACTCACTCGAAAACAGTATTCACATTCTGCCTTGTGGTACATATACATCTCAACTCTTTTGGAGTGGAAGCACTTCCACTATCGCGGGCGAGAATACGGCACCATTCGTACCGCGTTCAACACACATTACTCAGTTGCGTTTACGTGGCTTGACGGTAACGACGCGTAACTACCTTGTTGTGGGAGATGTCAGCAATCACGGTCTCCTTGTGTTTGATCTGTATAATGGTGGCAATCCATCATTAATACGCTGGCCTAAGACGCTGGCATTCTCGCCGTGGAGCCTCGCCGCGACAGATGATGGAGGTCTCCTGGTCCTTGATCGTAGACATAGTATCTACTGGGTTTTTGATGCTCACCTGCGTCCCGTACCCGATGGGCAGGACGAAGAGATGACTTTCCAACCTGCTAATACAGAAAGTACCCGCCAACCCCACAGAATGCGCAGAAGCTTTCACCCGCAGGGCTATTCCTTGTTGAAAACAGGGAATGATGGTACACAGGTCCCTATTGCCGCGATCAGCATCCAACCAGGACCTGATTGCCATGTCCTCATTCTTGAAAGCGACCCTGCTCAAGCATACTCGGTCATCTATGAATACGATAAAGCAAAACAGGTCGCAGTATACCCACTGAAGGACATCATTGACGTGATGGACCCGGATAATGGCGATGGAGGTACCATTCCTGTCACTTTCTCAATTATCGGACATGATTTCGCCTATGTCGCGGATGGTGGAAGTGCGGCGCAACTCCCAGGCTGTGGATGTGCTGATGGCATGGGACACGGAGCTATCTATGTCGCTGACCATCGCGGCAAGCAAGCATTTGGCCTCGTCATGGACCGCCAACAGATGCGGCTACGTGGAGAGCGCGACTTCTTACCGCTTCGTCGTTGGGATGGGAGAGGCTTCGTAACGGCAAATGGCGAAGTCTACTACGACTACGGTGAACGTTGGGTTCCACTCAAGGTCTTTGCCGAATGTCATTATGTCAGTCAGGCGATGCTGACGACACCAACGAACTTTGCGGAGGCACAAAATTTGGCGAGCGATGCAACGCTTTTGCTACCAGCATCGGTTTCTTCGTCACCATCAGGAGGTCCTCCACTCTCCGTAATTCCAATGGGTGGCCCGTTTGATAGTGCGATTATCGGATGTGTCTGGCATCGTCTTATGCTTGATGCACAGATACCGCAAGGGACCGAGATTGCGGTACGTGTGCGTGCCTCTGACGATGCCGATCTCTTGTTACAAGAGGATTGGAGACATCTGCCAGGTCCTTATCTCCGCTCAAGGGGAGCAGAGCTACCCTTCTATGACCCCTGGCATAATGACTCTCAGCCATTGCCGCAAGGAACTGGCACATGGGAACTCTTGTTTCAAGATATTCAAGGGCGTTATTTACAACTGGAACTGACCATGCGTGGTACTGGACGCTCTACACCTGCTATACGCGCGTTGCGTGCATGGTATCCGCGCTTCTCATACCTGGAACACTATCTGCCTGCTGTGTATCGTGAGGACCCACTAGCCACCTCGTTTCTTGATCGCTGGCTTGCCAACTTCGAGGGGCTGTATACCAATCTTGAAGACAAAATCCAGCAAATCGCGGAACTCTTTGATGCGCGTACCGCCCCTGCTGAAACACTGGCATGGCTCGCAGGTTGGTTTGGACTTGTCTTAGACCCACTGTGGGAGGAGTCGCGACGGCGCTTACTTATTCGCCATATCGACGAACTCTACCGACGGCGCGGTACACCATCAGGTGTTGAAATCGCGGTACGGCTCTATGTCGAAGAGAGCGTCACCGATGCTCTCTTTGACCCACAAAACTTTGGTATGGGAAAAGTGCGTATCGTCGAGCTGTTCACAACGCGCAACAATCAGGGACCTGTTACATACGACGTTGTGGCGAATACCGCTCATCGTTTTAATGTGTTACTTCCACAAGGCATAGAAGGCGAACAACTGACGATGGTGCAACGCATCATCGAACTAGAGAAACCCGCTCATACGGCGTTCGAGATTTAACGCTATTGGGATTTCTTCTCCGTTGGCAAGGCGCAACTTGGACTCGACACGCAACTTGGTGAAAGTGGTCAATATAACCAATTACTCTTAGGCGAAAACTATCTAGGCGATAGTTTCCTGGATACTGTACAGTAATGAGGAGAGACCTGAACAATGAATACCGTAAATCAACAAAGTATATCAGATGGAACGCTTCGCTCTGATCGCCGCGTGAATTATGAGCTTGGTCTCGTCCTCGGCGTCAACGAGTTTCGCCAGGAGCAAGACTACTTTCTGAAAAAAGAGTACCTGTACAACCAGGAACTACAGGGCTATGGTACCGTTTCCGGTTTGCATGTAACCGCCGACTCACTACCAGGGAAAGAAGTGCAAATCACCGTTGGCCCCGGCATGGCTCTCGATCAATTGGGCAGACCTATTCTCATAAGAAGCGACCAGTGTGCGCGTTTGACCGCTTGGCTTGCCAGGCAAGAGAAGAATAATCCGGGTATACTAGCGCAGCATCGCGACGACGATGGGGGCCTGCACGTCTATATCACGGTCAACTACTCCGAAATTCCTGATGCTATGGTGCCTGTTACAGGACAGGGCTGTAGTACTGGTACGACAGCTGTTCCTTCTCGTATCCAGGACTCCTTCGATATCGAGTTCTCCTGGGACCCACCACAGATGCCTGCGTGGAATACAATCCGTTGCTTCTCGAAAGTGTTATCGCGTATACGCATCAAATCAGGGGAGTCACGTAATGATGAAGAGGATATCATCGAACTAGTCCGTAAACTCGATCAACCCGATACCATTGACCTATGCGCCCCACCAGCAGATGATGACGACGATAAAGATGATGATAGTGGCGAGCAAGTTTGGTATCTTCCTGCTGACGAGGCGCGTCAGTCACTCGACCGCATTTTTACTGTGTGGGTTACAGAGATACGTCCTAAACTCATACCCGGTACACTCGATACACTCGATATAAATGACATGAGTTCTGCTGGTATTTTGCTAGCACGCCTCGACTTCACCTTGGATGATGATTTCCTGGATACTGATCCTAAAATAGAGCACTTCGACCCTCCTACTGGTGACGGGCGTCCTTTCCTGTTGCATACACAACTGATGCAGGAATTGCTGTTACTTGGTCGCCACGAATTGACTCTAAGCGGAGGAGGTGGAGATAGCGTCCCTGAGCGCGAATTTGCCACAGTGCGCATTCGTAACAACCGCACACTCCAGGTATGGGTGCATTATGATTTTCAGTTGGACCTTGCGACGGACGATAACGATTGGGACGACATGTTGGAGGTCCGTTGCAATGGTGTGCCTTTGACCATTGTCGATGTCGAACAACTCTCGACTGGCGAAGAACTCAACAACGTCTTTGAAATCACTGTTGACGCTCGTCCCATACAGAAAACTCCTGCACCTGATAGAACCGATGATACGCCTGATACATCAGACGAGACAGATGATGATACTGATACAAAAGCTGCTGTAGTATCTGATACATCTGATATCACCGAGACGAAGAATACATCAAACACACCTGCGGAATTGCCGACAACAATGTCTCCGCTTACACCTTCATTGTTAGTCCCTGGTTCACGTATTGAACTGCTTTTCAAAGCGAATGGTATTCTGGTGGAAGATGATGATGACGACGATGGTGACGACAACGCGTTACAAAGTCCTGGTGAAAGAGCTATTGCGCATGTGGGGAAAGAGATTGAGGAAGGCGTTGAGGCGGTTGGTGAAGGTGTGGTAAAGGGTGTGGAAGAAGTTGGTGAGGGCGTAGTAAAAGGCGTTGCCGCGTTGGGAAAAGGTGTAGAAGAGGCGGTTGGTGAGGGTGTGAAGATTGTTGGTGAAGGTGTTGAGCTAGTTGGAAAGGGCGTCAAGGGCATTGGAGAAGCCCTTGAAAAAGATATTGGTGCGCTCGGCGAGGATGTTGAGCGTGCTGGTCAGGGTACTGAACGTGCTGGAGAGTCTGTTGAGAAGGCCGGTCAGAACGTCATCAACGAGGCTAAGGAGACGGATAGTGATGATGGCAACGATGATAAAGGCGACAAAGACGATGATGATACAAAAAGTGACCATGAGGGCGTCACTCTCAGCGAGAGTATCGACAAGCATGGCATTGGGTATGTAGGGTACGATAGTGAACAACACATCATTACCATTTACACCATTGCCAGTCATACACCACCACGCGAATTGGTGACATGCTTTACCTATGACCCTGATTTTGATAATAATAGTCCACATGCAGCATTACAGGCGGTAGTACCAACGGAACATTTCCTGGCTCTCTGGTTCCACACGGATGCTCCTGTGTTATTACCAGAGCAGGTACAGGTCAGACGCGTCTTTATCAATCAAGCACCACAAATATTGTCATTCAAAACGAGGCAACCAAATAAAGACAATCCCTTCTCGCTCTTTTGGGCACTTGAACCACAAAACGAGCAGGGACAGGGGGGGAATCAGCAGGCAAGTTCACCGCTTACACCAGGGGAACTGCTTACTATCGTACTCGACACAAACGAAATTCTGGTTGGCGATCAGGGAACCTCTGAAGCGTTGACGGATGCGATGGATGACATGCACTATGGTTTTGTGGGTTATGATGGCGATCATTATGTTGAAATACATCATCAGGTAAGCTGGCCTCAGCGTGGGGATAGTGGTCCACCACCACCTGCCTTGCCGTTTGTTTCTACCGCCATTACGCGTAGGAATAGCCCAACGGAGGCTACCTTCGAGTTGTGGTTTCATCCGAGTATTGATCCAGGTGATGATCTTGTCTTCCTTGGGCAGGAACTCACGTTTGATGTGGCACTTGAGCTAGGTAGTCAGCGCAGACGTAGCAGGGTGAATGTCTCCACAATCACAGCCCAGCAACCCAATGTCTTTCTTACAACCATTACACTGCCCAATGCCGAGGCAAATAGTGCAGGCTACTATCTGCGCTTCCGCTTCCCACTGGACGCCAATGCTGTGAGTACACGAAGTGGCACGACATACTCGAATCTGGGTGATTATATTCGTGCGAGTGGAGCACGCTTCGAGGGATACAACGGAAGTGATGCTATTATTGCGTACATGCGTATTCCAGTCATGAAACCTCAGCCAGAGCAGCAGAATAGATAGTAGACCACGTAGGAGAAGCGCATATGTCGAACAGTCAGGTCGTGAGTACCATCTTCAATGGTGGACTCAAATCTACTCACTACTTTAATGGTCGCTTACTGTCTGCGGATGCATTATTGGACGATCAACAAGCAGCGCAAACGCGTCAGTTCTGGCTTGGCAAAGCGAGTGGCTATGGCATCATAGAGGGTTTGCTGGTCTCAAAAACGCCCAATGACACGACGCAGATCAACGTCACGAACGGCATCGGTATCAACCATAATGGACATGTGATTAGTTTGCCAAACGATATCACTTTTGCTCCAATCTCTACCTCACCTCCGGCGCAGAAGGTGACTGCACCAAAGCTGAGTGAAGATGTTGGGCAGTTTACGCCGCGTATTGTCCTGGAACAAAAGGTACAGGCGGTCGAACTCACCTCGCCAGGAGTCTACCTGCTCACTCTCGCACCAACAACGCATTACGAGGGACAGGTGCCGATGAAGGCTGCGGCAAACGGCATTAGTAATGGTATAGGCAGTACTACGCCCGGCATCGGCAATCGGTGGGAGGTTGAGGGAGTAAGCGTGAAGATTATTCGTCTTGATGACGAGAACCTGCCCAATCTCTACGCCACGGCATATCTCACGGATTTCAAGGTGAATGCTAATACATGCCAGAACATGCTTGCGCACTGGTGTTATGGCACTCTAACACTGAAAGACATTGGGCGTAACCCCTTTCTTTTTCAACGCGATTATAGTCCACTTGAGACCCTGACTGATTTTAGAACGCTTTCAGAACTAGACCTGGACAGTAGTGATCTGCCACTGGCAGTGTTCCATTGGGATGGAGCCGCCCTCAGCTTCGTTGATACATGGTCGGTACGAAGACGAATTGTGCTACCTGATGCATTGAGCGGAATGGGACGGTATCCGCTATGGAAAGCACTGGTCAGTGATGAACATAGGGCCGAAAATCAAGCTCGTTTCCTGCAATTCCAGGATCAGCTTGATGCATTGATTCAGTTGGGGCAAGATGCTACAAAAGTAAACCTGGCAAAGGTACAGGCAACCGACTATTTCGGTTTCCTTCCACCCGTTGGCTTCTTGCCCGTTACCTATGATTCGCTACATAAGATTGTGTGTACACAGTCCTATGGTGGAAAAAATCCACCTGAAACGGGTACAGGACAAACGGGGCAAACAGGAGACACTGGTAGTACGGGAGGGATGTTCAATTTAGGTCGCCTCTTTTCCGCTATCGGGAACTTTGCTCCACTCGTCTCCTTTTTTAATCCTGCCGCCGGAAGTGCGTTGGCACTCACGAGAGCGGCTGCCGATCCACAATCCCTGCAAAATTTGCAGGCGATAGGCGAAACATTAGGCGGCCTTACATCCGCTCAGCCTGGACAAAGCGCGAATGAACTGACAAGGGGAACTGAAGCAACAAGTGCGACGGCAGCCGCGCAGATGCTTGTATCTACCGTTGAGGGGCAACAGGTGCAGATACCAGTACAAATGGTGCCGCCAACACAACCGCCAGAACAAGGGCAAACGAAATCGAGAGGGTTTCGACCACTGCATGAAATAGTGCAGGAACAGGTGTGTGCTTTGCTGAGCGAAAATCCAAATCGGAATCCTGCTGGCTGTTTTGACCTCTCACAGTTCTTTTACGATCTGACATTACATCTCTACCTGATTGGGAATGATAGCATTGATTTCATTCTGCATCAGTCCTGGAATGAAGAAGCGATTGACCTGATTCATGCTCCATCGCCTCATAAGATCGTGGAGTTCAATAGGAGAAATACAACATTAGCAAAACTCCCTTTTATCATTGACATCTATCTCGTAGAAGAGAATTTACGTGATACAACGGCGCCTCTCTATGTGATGTTCCATAAAGCGCATCATCCCGGAGAACTGATCGAGGGCTACAACCTACCCAATGTAACACGTCTCCTGTAGGGACCGCTTCATCGCGTCCTTCTCGCCAATCGCCTGCTAACGAGGACGTGATACATCGGGTCTCTACAGAAATTGCCCGTCATCATATGAGGCTCTTTATGTCTATAAACTGGAATCGTACACAATCGAAAACTACTATTGAACATCTCACTGTACGTTATCATGGAGAAGCAGAAACGCTGAACGCTACTCCCCTACGTGTACGTATAGAGCAGTTGCTTGATAATGTAGACCTACAGCCCCCAGGACTCTCTTCTGGTGCGTTGCTTATCATACGAAAAATTCAAGGGCTTGTACCTTTGCCAACAACCGCCCTTGTTCGCTCACCTCAAGGTGAGCGAGCGCACTGGATAGAGCAGGTACATCAACAGATGGCGACACTCTATGCCATGGCAACCCGGCCTGGACAGCAGTCGGTTCCAGCCAATGCAAACGCTGTACTCTTTAGCGATGCCGCCGAAATGTTGGCATGTCTCACACGTGATATTCTTAACGGGCAGGCATGGCAGCACTGGTACTGGCAACGCATGCTTGTCACAGTACCACACTTTCCTGCACCAGCACTGACGATGCTATGGAGTATGCAAGCACCATTTCTTCCTGCCACATTGAGTATTTTGCGCTCCGATGAGGCATATACCGCTATTGCCTTACTCTCCCACGAAGAACTACAGCAAGTGATACATGCTGTCTGTGCAAACTTTGATCTGCCACAGCCCTCGTTTGGCATTAGCAAAGTCTCCCTGTCGGAATCGATATTTCCTTCCTCTGCTGGACTTTCTTCTGTCCATATGAGTGAGAGACTCTCTGGCTCACCTCTCGCGCCAGACATCGCATTTGGCGACTTCCAGGCACAAAATGTAAAGGAACAGTTTATTGCACCACCGTGGCAACGTTGGCTTGCCGATGTTCCACAGGTCAACCTATCGCCAGAGGCACAGTATCTGTTTGGCCTCGGCCTGACCCTCTATCATGCACCATCTCTTGCTAAAAGTGCCTCTTTCGCCCAACAGACGGCATCTTGGTTGCAGTACTACAAGCATGTTGCGCGAAACGCAACTTTTATAGAGCGCAATACAAGTACTTCTGTATCTAGCATACATACGAACACGGGTGTTATTCTCTCGCGAAATGAGCATGTTGAGACCGAACACACGACTTCCTCTGCACTCCTACCCGCTTCTGTATCCGAAATGTCAACGGCTGATGTGCAATCCGTTACTGAGGAGAGTATTCTCGCAACGTCCCATACATCTGAAGAGGTAAAGCACGAGGAGGTACTTTATACTACAGAAAGTGTGTCAACACATGAACGTACAACTTCATCCGCTACCCATGTGACACGTGAGTTTACAGTCGCAGAAGCAAAGCCTTTGCCAGCTGGAGGTATAACAACACAGCTTGGAGGTGTTCTTTATCTCATCAATCTACTTCCTTTGCTGAAATCAAGAATAGCAGAGGATATATTCGCTGGTTACACGAGTGGTTGGGGTGTGATAGAGGTATTGGCGAAGGGTCTATTGGGCACATTGTACGCTCGTGACACAGATGATGCAATGTGGGAGGTGCTCACAACACTCGATGGACGTGAAGACCCTCATAAGGGCCAATTCATCACGTCCAAATTGCATAAACAGATCATCCAGGAGGCGTATCGTCTTTTGATAGGCTTATTGAATGACCCCGATTTGGATATGACCCAAATCGCGGAGTTAGTGTTGTGCAGATATGGACGCGTCATGGTAAGTCGCACGCATGTCGATCTCTTTATGTCTATGGAAGAGATTGCGTTGCCAGTGCGTCGTGCCGGGTTGGACCGCGACCCTGGCTGGATGCCCGATCTTGCACGTATTGTGCTGTTCCATTTTGATTAGGAGATATCCTTATGCAAGATATATCTGCGCTCTCTGCAACACATGACTATTCAGAAACACAGGCATTGCATATTCCTATAGATGCTGAGGGGCATTTCCTGTTACATTTTTATGCGGTCGTTGCTCGTATCGTTGCTCATCTCTATCTTGCAGGTGCGGATGAAAAAGAGCGTCACACCTATTTCTCTCAATTTCCTTTTCTATCGGGCTATCAACAAATGCTACACGCATATACACCAGTGGGTTTGACGAGCGAAATGGAGAGTGCATGGTGGGATATGCAAATTGTGCAAATGGAAGCACAAACAGTGGCTCATTTACCGCTACGTGCGCTCCGCGACGAAGCTGGGCTGAGCGGCGATGAGATTCGTGTGCTGATTGCGGCTGGTCTGGTTGAGGAAGATATACGTTTCGGCGCCCTCTTCGCTGCATTACAGGAGCCAATTATTGCACGTCGTCCCTGTGTCGGTGCTCTTAGCTGGCTGCTAGGTTGTGGAGATAGTCAACCAACCGATGTTTGGTATGCTGTACGCACGCTGCTTGATATGGGCCTCTTGCTCGTCGATAACCGTGCGGACCCACGCTCGGAATGGATATTGCGCGTCCATACCACTATCTGGGATGCTGTACGTGGGCATCCACAGAGTACACCCATGAGTGGTATTACATTACAATCAACTCATGATATCCCTACATTAGAAGAGATTATTTTACCTACAAGCATAGCACCACGTATGCTCAATATCCCCTTGTTGTTCACTCAAGGGCAAATTACATCGTTAGTATTGCGTGGTATGACTGGTTGTGGACGCCGCACTCTGCTCAGCTCTATCGCTCGCACGCTACATCGGAAGGTATTGTTGTGGGAGGGTGGAACACCTGCCGATGAGTCGTGGCGTCTTCTCGGTCCCCTGGCAACACTGACTGGTGCGATGCCCATACTGCGTTGCGACCCAGGTCCTGGTGAAACGCTCGATGTACCCATGTTGCAAGGCTATCAAGGACCTGTCGGTATCACACTTGGACGGAGTGGCGGACTACGTGGCCCGTTGCTCACGCGTACACTGAGCCTCAACATTCCGCCCCCCGATAAAGAGGCGCGGCTCCGCTTCTGGCAAGCCACACAGGTGCCTGTAGACGCTGAGGCCAGCGAGGAGATTGCTAACCATTTTCTTCTCACTGGCGGACATATTGTCAAGGCGGCAGCACTGGCTCATACCTATGCTATTCTTGATGGTCGTTCGGCTCTCACTGTTGCCGATGTACAGCAAGCCGCCAGAGCACTCAACCGTCAAGTACTCGAAACATTGGCAACGGCAATGGAACAGACGAATGGGTGGAGCGACCTTGTGGTTGGTGTCGCTATCTCGCGCGAACTCCTCTTGCTTGAGACACGCTGCAGGAGCCGCGAGGCATTGCGCGAAAATACAGGACCCGCCCTGAGTCATAGCCTGAACCGTGGAGTACGCGTCCTCTTTAGTGGTCCCAGTGGCACAGGCAAAACGCTGGCGGCACGCGCACTGGCTGCTGCACTACAAATGGACCTGTACCGTGTAGACCTTGCAGCAGTGATCAACAAATATATTGGTGAGACGGAGCGCAACCTGAATCAAGTGCTGTCGCGTGCTGAAGAACTCGATGTCGTCCTACTCTTAGACGAAGGTGATGCCCTCATGACGAACCGCACCGAGGTACGTAACGCCAATGACCGTTACGCCAATTTAGAGACGAACTACCTATTACAACGGCTCGAAAACTACGAGGGTATCGTTGTTATCACCACAAATGCAGGGAATCGCATCGACGCTGCCTTCTCGCGTCGCCTCGATGTCATTATCGACTTCGCGCCACCCGAAGGTGCCGAACGCTTGCTCATCTGGCATAGCCATCTACCACAGACACACAATATCAGTCAGTCCTTATTAGAAGAGGTCGCCGGACGTTGCGCCTTGACTGGCGGACAAATCCGTAATGCCGCTCTTCATACCGCGTTACTTGCTCTCAACGAGAGTGGCATCGTGCAAAACGAACACCTTGAGATGGCTGTGCAACGCGAATACCGTAAGGCAGGAGCCGCCTGCCCACTACGCCCGAAATCCGTTAGTCGTAGTCAAGTGGTTCCGTTACTTCGTAACGCTAACGAGTGAGCTAGCAAGAGAAAGAAGCGAGGATAAATAATGCAATACGAAAGCGAAGACAAGAGTAAGCATGTTAGCCCACTCTTAAAAGATGACAAGCCCTCTCAAATAGCGCGTAAGGCGAAGGATGCCGTCAAAGATGTCACACAACAACCTGCTTGGACGCAGGCAATGGGAAACCATTCTCCAACAAGCTTACAGGCAGAAATGCCTGCAAGCTTGCAACATGACTTGCGTGAGCAAGAAGCTGACAGAATGGCAGAAATGGTATCTACATCAAATTCACAAGAGGTTCCTGAAAAAAATGGTACAGCATTAACTTCTCTATCAGCTTCACACGCTACTGTACTAGAGAACGTTCAAGGTCAATTTCTGGATGGGAATACCCGATCTTTCATGGAAGGACAATTTGGTCATGATTTTGGTCAAGTGAAAGTGCATGTCGATACAAAAGCGGCTGAGTCAGCCGAAGCTTTAAATGCCCAAGCCTACACTTTGGGCAAAAATATTGTATTTGGACAGAATAAATATGCGCCTCAAACTCAAGAAGGAAAACAACTACTGGCTCATGAACTAGCACATGTAGTCCAACAATCTCATCAATCCCAGGGATTACTTCTACAACGTAAATTAAAATTAACTGGAACCTCTGGGAATATAGCTCGTGCTTTGGCTATCTTGAACGGTGGACTATTCGGTTATACTGTAAGTGTTAGTAGTACGGGCAGTGTTTCGATTGCCAGAAATAATATACAAGGTCCTCCTACTTTAGGACAAGATACCTTACGTAGTCGGTTAGAAAACATTATTAATAATTCTCACGATGTTTTAATTAGCATATCTTCAGGTAGTAGAACTATTGTTGGTAGCTACGCAACCGGAGATATTGATATTCAAGATATGGAAGCGTTTGGTTCGGGAGCGGGTGCAAATTCTGTAGCAACTCTCATACACGAATTAGAAGAGCAATTTCAAAAACAGGTAAATAGTATGAGATATGGAGGAGAAACAAGTGGAGCACATGCGGAAGGCATCAAAGCAGAATCCGAGGTGATCGGAGCAACGCGTGGTCCTCAGCGAGTAGTTTCGTCATCTTCTAACTCCGATGGAACATCGAACGCAGTTTTAGAGTTTCCCTGGACCTATCCAGATGGTAAAGTAGTAACGATCGTTATGACAATCGATCATAATAACGTTACGCGTGTAGTAAGGAGATAATATCATGACGGATATGAATGAGATGGAACGTCAACAGATGGACCTTGTAAAGCAAGCATTTGCTGATATTATAGCATACTTTACCAAGCAGGATAGTAGTGCTACTGATGCTACACGACTACAGAAATATGATATAGCAAAAGAGGTTGTTTTAGCTCATGCAAGTACTTCAGTGCTATTTCTTACCGACCAGTTTGAAAATAATTCCTTTCTTCAAAAGGAAACTGCTTACGATCTCTTAATCGCTTTAGGTCAAGGTGCCTTAGAAAGAATAAAGCTTCTCGTTGGACAGAAAGACCCAATATCGAAAATTTGGTTAATCTCTGTACTGCATTTTTATCACGATTTTGCCCTTGCTTCTGTCTTCGAGGAGTTTTTGTCCTCTTCTGAACCATATGTTCGCTATCTTGCTGCTCTTGCTCTTGTATTTCAAGGTCTCGTAGCGCGAGCGAAACCAGACTTATTAATGGAAGTGCTTATACAAGCTCTTATGAGCGATGAACATATAGAAGGAAATGCTTTCTATATTGCAGACTCTGCATTATCTTGCATCACTTTGCTAACAGGGATGCGCTTTACCGAAGTTCAAAAAGAAAAGGTAGAGTTTTACAACTTCAATTCGTACCTGTTTCCACCACCAGCACATCCATTCCCTTACACATCGGATAAAATCGTCACCTTATCACTACAAGCACGTCAATTGATAGCATCAAACATTGAGAGTTGGTGGCAGAAAAATCGTGGAAGTTTTCAGTTGAAAGAAGTTACTAGCTGCTTCGATTACTAAGTTTTGATAAAGAGCCTTGAAAGAAGAGTTCTGTGCAAAACAGGCAAACTAAAACACATAGTTCAGATACAACGAAAAAGACTGCCGAAACCCCGCAGAAAGCGGATATCAAGGCGAGAGATGCTACACGTGTGCCCGCTTGGGCAAATGCAAATAGCAGTTCTATCAATCTACAAACCAAGTTAACCGTAAATGAGCCAGGAGATATCTACGAACAGGAAGCCGACCGTGTAGCCGATCAAGTCATGCGTATGCCCAATCCATCAGCAACAATACAACGTAAGTGTGCATGTGGTGGTACTCCTGGATCAACAGGAGAATGCGAAGAGTGTGCGAAAAAACGTATGGCATTGCAGCGTAAATCTTCACAATCTTCATCTGATACTACCTCACCTGCTATTGTAAATAGCGTATTGAGTAGTAGTAGTACACCTATGGATGCATCTACCCGTTCTTTCATGGAACCTCGTTTTGGATACGATTTTAGTGATGTGAGGATACATACTGACTCACAAGCTGCTGAGTCGGCACAAGCGGTGAATGCGCTGGCATATACAGTGGGGAGTGATGTTGTGTTTGGTGAGAGGCTGTATAGACCTGAGACGAATGAAGGACAGAAGTTGCTGGCGCATGAGTTGATGCACGTAGTACAGCAAGGGCATAGCAAGCAATCTTCAATACAGCGTTTTGCATCAGAAGAGCATACTCGTATTGGTGATATGACAGTGGGAACCTCACAAACTATAGATATTGGAACAGAGGTTGGACCAATATCCTATGGAGAAATGATTGCATTGTCAGGAGACTATTTTGAGTCGGTAGCCGAATTACGAGGGCGAGCAAACGACATATATGGACGTGATGAAGTTCTCTTTGCACTTTGGAAAGTCAATCCGTCACGACGTTCCAGACCTGTGGTTAGTCAAAGTACCGAGGATGCTGTAATGGATCGCTACTATCGCCTTGCCGCACGTAATGAAACACATTTCTCTACTGGAAGTGCTGCTGGTCGGTCAAACCGGGAACGGTACATTCAGGCGCACATTGAGGCAATTGGTGCTGCTTACTCACAGGGAAGATCGAGAATACAATCAGGCGGTCCCTGGCAGGCGCGTGAAGCCTTTGCTAATCATTTTCTTACAGATGCTTTCTCTGCTGGACATATTCGTACACCTCGTGGTCAAATTCAGGAACATTGGCAACGCTTATACCCTAAATTTCCCCAAAGCTTGGTACAAATGATTAGTTGCTATATGGCCTCTTACATCAATGATAGAGATAATATAGGGTATATTGCAACTGTTGATCAGTTAGCACAGAAAATTGCTGAAGTAGTTCAGAATAAAGCCGGTACAATACTATCTTCGTACTCAATTGGTGACCTTCTTTCTAAAGTAATGCATGATGCTGATAATGCTGGTCTTGATGTAATGAGTCCGCGTGGACCTGCAGGTTCAGTCTCAAGTTCACCATTTCGCTGGAGAGCCGTAGGCGATGAATTCTTGTTCAAAAATGTTAGTGACTCAGGTACACAACAAGCGCAGATGTTGACCCAGAAGATGGTTACAGAGGCTGTAATGCTTAGTTACCAAGAGACTCAACAGGTTGCTTCAATCGGTTATGCTGCCTCCCCTACATTGACAGAACTGACCAATCCAGCGAACTTTCGTGCGTTGAGTTTAATTCCAACCGAAAATACAGCAGCCACGAACCCAACATATGACTGGCGTGTATCAAGTATTAGGGCATTGCCTTCAAACCTCCATAAGTTCCTTGTTGATGTGTTTGCTTCTGGCACTGAAATAAGAAAGGGGTTAGATGATCTTGCTATAGATCCAATTACATCTACAGTGCTGGTTGGTATTACATTCGATCTTCATACAGGTGAGGCATGGAATTGTTTCAAGAGTATACTCCTCGCGGATCCATTTGAGGCTATCGCGAAAATAGCTGAAGGTAATGTTTGTCCGCCAGGGAAAAATAATCCTTGTTCTAAGTCGAGTTCACCAGCAACAACCTCGCCAGCATCACGTCAACAAGTATCTTCTCAATAAATATTGGTATGGCTTAGGATAAAAGTTGATTTGAATGTAGGAGTTTTCAGCAAGTGTCATGATACGTACCCTACAACAACAATCACAAACCCATAATAACGACTACACCTCTCTTGAAGCGGCCTATCATCGCTTCACAGGAGGAGAACTCGTGCTTGACCCGTACAACTCACCACGTCACCCTGTCCCTAACCTAACCCTAACCGCGAGCGTCATCATACCAGCGTGGAACGCACACTCCACGATTGAACAATGTCTTATAGCCATTGAACAGTCTACATTTAATCGTAAGTATCCGCAACAGTTAGAGGTGATTGTGGTGGATGATGGCTCAACCGATGGGACGTGGGAGTTTTTGCAGGCGTTGCGGTTAGGTGTTCGATTGAAAGCTGTTCAACAAACGCATCATAGTCGGGCACATACACAGAATACGGGTATTGCGATTGCGGAAGGCAATGTTATTATCTCGTGTGATGCGGATATGATTTTAACACCGTTCACAATTGAGGAGATGGTCAAGCGGCATCAAGTGTTACCTCATGGAATGCTGATTGGCTTTCGTGGCGATGTGCAACGCGATGATGCAAAGATTCAACTTGCTGTATTGCGCGAACATCTGCCGCATTTTCTACCGCCATTTATGCGCGATGTACGCCTGAACTATAGTGCAGGTTGGCCTGAAAGTATGTGTCGTGATAGCGATCATTTGAAGTGGCTTGGTGAGGGGCGGCATATTATCACGCCTGATGGCATCCAGTGGGGCCTGGCAAATATGGTGTATGGCGCATTGTTCAGCCTGTCGCGTGCCGACTTTGTGGCGATGGACGGCTACGATGAGCGTTTCTATGGCTGGGGATGTGAAGATACGTTAGTCGGAGTACGGGCGTTAGCTATGAGCACATCTATTCTACCCGTCTACTCAGCGGCAGGTTTACACATCGCGCATAGTGATCGTAGTGGGCGTAAGTGGCAGGAGTTCGCAGCGAATCAACGCGTCTTCAAGTCAATTTTACAATCTCCCTTTGTGCCCGATACGAATCAATGGCTTCCATATGCAAAGGGACGTATACAACACCATTTCGAGCGGAATCCATCTTCGACTGTAGAGATGGATGCTTGCCTCTCCACGGTGTTTGCGGAGGAACTTGCCGACCCTGAGCGACGTGGCAAATACTTGTATAGTCTTGGACGTTATGCTGAGGCGGAGGCTGCATTTGCTGAAATACAAGGCACATTTGAGCAGGAAAGCTGGGCATTATTTGATCGAGGTAAAACGTTACGAGCAGGGAGACAGGCGGAGCAGGCAATTCCTTTGCTAAAAGAGGCAACTGCTCGACTTCCCAAAAGCGTATGGCCTCTTATCGAGTTAACACAAGCATATGCGGCCCAGGGCCTATTTACACAGGCACGGGCATCTCTTACGCAGGCGCGAACTATTGAACCTGCAAACGCATGGATACGCTTTTTATTGCAGGGGAAGCATCTCAAACGTGCCACTTTGTATCGCCAGCAAGGAACTTATACGCTCGCACTTCGAGATTATGAGGCAGCCTTACTGCTAGATGCGGAGAGCATCACAACTCAAAGAGAACGCGCTCTTACGCTTGTTGCTCTGGGTCAGCAAAACGATGCCTGTCGAGCGATGGAAGCATACGCAGAACACCTAACCGTCAAAAGTCCACGCTATGGTGCCGCGCTCCTCGAATTGGCACGTCTACATCTTACGCTTGGCAATCTTGGGCCAGCAAAGAGTGTGTTAGAGCAGACGCGTCGTCATGGACCACAAAACCGGGAGGGAAAGGTACTGATGGAACAGATACATACGGCAGCCTCACAAGCATATCCATTACCCCATGCTCGTATGATCGCGGAGCGGGTGCAGAGTATCCCTGGGTGGTTTAGTATAGACGAGGCAGAACTACTGATCTCGCTCGTATTGCGAGCCGTTGCAAACGCATCCGTTCCTGTCATTCTGGAGATTGGCAGCTATTGTGGGCGTGCGACTATCGCAATGGGTCTGACATTGCAAGGAGTAGGTCGTACAGATGCGCAGATACTTGCACGTGATGAGCCAAGTGTGGGTATGGCACCCGACGGTCAGACACCACAAACGGTTTTACAAGCCTATGTAGGGACATATGGCTTGCAGCATATGATTACATGTACATCTCAAGACGATGTGCAAATATGGCAGCGTTCCTGTCAACTCTTACTTATTGATGGAAAACACGACTACGACAGTGTACGTGCGGACATGGAACGCTATGCGCCGTGTCTTGTTGCTGGTGGTTTACTTGTTTTTCACGACTACGCCCATTATTTTCCTGATGTACAACGCTACGTCAATGAATTATTGATAGATTCGTCCTTTGAATTTGTCGCACATACGGGTACGCTTCTTGCGTTGGTCTATCATCCTCACTCATCGGCACAAGTGGAGGTTATTCAACAAGCAGCAACTGTGCCTCACATTGCAACACCTAGAATTTGGATGTATTGGGAAGGTCCTATGCCTGACTATATTTCCCTGTGCTACAAAACTATCGTGGCTCATAATCCCTCTGCTACGTTGCTGAATAGAACCGCGTTTGACGACCTGTTTATGCTTGATCGTGATATTGATATCGACGCCCTTTCGCTCCCTCATAAAGCAGACTTCATTCGTGCCCATTTGCTCAAGCACTATGGGGGTTTATATCTTGATATGGATTGCGTTGTTATGAGAGACCTAACCCCTCTTTTAGAACTGGCTAAACAACACGAGTTTGTTGGCTATCGTGAGCAACAGGGCTATATGAGTTGTGCTTTAATGGTGTCAGAAGTCGATGGTGCAGTTATTACAGAACATTACACTACCATCTGTGCTATTCTACGGAGTAAGCGACAGCGTGAGTGGCTCGATCTCACCTCGACATCCATGGATAAAGCAATTGCGACTTGCACGGATAGATATGTGCTATTGCCGACAGAAAGGATTATGCCGATCAACTGGGCACAGAGTGAAGAATTTTGTGTGTGCCGTAGTGATGTAGAGCATCTACAGCATTTACAACAAGAAGCGTGGTGTTATATGCTTTCCAACAATACTTTCACAAGCCGTCCTCAAACGCAGAGAGTGAGTGAAATGTCTGAACAAGAGTTGCTGAATGAGCAGTTCTTTCTGTCATTCCTCTTCAGAAAATCTCTATTCTTTTAGCCATTAACAAAGAATGTCACTTCGCCCGTTTGCGTATTCAAATAATAGTGGTCCACGCTGTCTGCATCTTCCATTGCCATTTCAACCATCTCTGCAGTTAGCAACTACGCCTCCCTCATTCAAGAAACGAAACATCTTTGGGGAGACAGAATACTCGACCGAGCATAAATTACTCTTATCATTGTGGCTGATCTGATTTCGCTTTTATATATCTACAAGACACCAATAGGGTACTTCCTACTTGCACGTGTAGAATGGAAAGAAGAGTTGAGGAAAAGTCCCTATTGATATTTGAATAAGATGGCGATGGCATTTAATTCGCTTAAAAACAGTAGTAGAATTATTTACTCTCAATGCAAATAGCTCTACTAAAAGTAGAACTGAATCGACGGGCATCGGTCTCGCTCTCACCAGTGTTAGTCCACTTTTTTGCCCCATCGGGAAAACTTTTTCAAAGACTACAGCCAATTTTGCAACAAGAACAATTTCTTGTACAAAGTCCCGATAAACTCACTTTGCAATGATAGTAGGATTCCAAAAACTAATGGGCTGCTTTCGGTTTTTCACCAGGTACATTCTGATACCGATACTTTCTAAATGGGTGTCACAGAGTTTTCTTCGTAAACTCGCATCAATAGGTACATAGTGCTCAGCAAAAACACATGAGCAGGCGCAAGAGTAAAGATACGTGGAACATGTTGTAGCAATCACAAGAATTCAACGGTATACTGGTTTACGAACTACATACAAACATCAGGTACGCCTTTCTCGTAATCCTATTCATACGATTGCTGATGCAGCAGCGCAAATTGCTCAAGGTGAGGACCCGTGGTTTGCCCTTGGGAATTTTTTACACGATTGGTGGTGCTACGCGGTAGATGTACGTGCAGGGGTGAGCACCCACCAGGTTGGGAGAAGTGCTCAAACACTGATGGGAGTGGCCCCTCGTGCCAGCGCCGGTGAGTCGGCTCAACCAAACATTGACGCAACAATTTGAGGCGTGGCGCAAGCGCTCGCGTTCTCCCCCATTATCGCATCGTGTATCTGGACGGCGTCCATTTATGGTTCGTCATGGAGACCAAACCGATTCACGATCCGTTAACAGCCCTGGGCGTGGATCTGGAAGGCAACAAAGAGGTGCTCGCGTTACGAGCGTGTGCCGCAAGAAAGTAAGGATGGATGGATGGACCTCCTTCAAGACCTGCTAAAGCGTGGGGCAACGCAGGTCGATCTCATCGTCACCGACGGACATGATGGATTGCTCGCAGCCGTTTCAGCCCTCTTTACGGCGACGCTGCGTCAACGCTGTGTGGTGCATAAACAGCGCAACGTGATGAATGCCATTCCCAAACGCGAGCAAGAACATGGTAGCGACGGAGTTATTGGGCATCTGGAAGTCAGTAGACCAGAAAGAGGAAGCGCTTACCCAATTGGAAGCATTCAAAGGAAAGTACCACCAGCGATATCCTGAAGCGGTGCCCAGTCTCATGGAAGATGAAGAGCATCTCTTGACCTTCTATGCGTTTCCGCCAGTCATGCATCGCTACATTCGCAGACCAATGCCATCGAAAGCTTCTTTAGCAATGTGCGGCAGCGCACCGATCAGATTGATGCGTTTACGACGGAAACCAGTTGTGTGAGCATTGTCTGGGCCGTGATGCAGGATATTCGCTTACCCAAAATTCCAGTTAGCTAACAGGTGATGGCTTCTGAAGGTGAAGAGATAAGGGAGCAATAGTTTTTGAAGTTTTACAAGATGGTGAAGTATTTTCCCACTCTTATTCGTCATCTGAAAACTTCAAAAACTTTTCCTCTCTCATTCCTACTCAATCAAGGAAAGCAATACGGATGCAAACAAGGAGTTCGTATCGCGCGCATAATCGCATGGGTTTGAGTAGCGACGGCAAGAATTAGAGGTTTATGAGCATGACTTGCGAGCGCGACCAAACGTGTAGGATGAGAATGCCAACAGGAAGGAGCAATTCGTTCCTGATGACAAGGAGGACAAGTTTTATTAGCCTAGTGCGACGTAAGCTGCACTTACGGGATGAGTAGTAGCCATACCGAAAATAAATGCTAAGGATTGTAGAGGAAGTAAAAAATGCACATTTTGTTTTGAGAGAATACTCCTTGTAAGCATCTCTTGTCGCTGTTCTAAACAAATTAAAGGCTTCGTTTCTATATGCTCCTCATCTAAAAAGTCCCGAAAAACTATATCAGCCACTCCTTTTAGCCTTCACGTTGTTTTTCGCATGGCTCGTACTTGATCTCTGATGTAACCTGTACCAAGTATGACTCGTACATGTTGCATGCCCAGGTAAAAGCTGAACAGTATCATACCCTGGCAGTGATCGAGCGAGAAAGAAGCATATGTGTATTGCGCTTCTCTGCTTCTAAGTGCCTTCAGTGTATCGCCACAACGTCTCATCAAAGCAGGGCGGTTCTCACGTGAGCAGAGGGAAAGACTCACAGAAGGTCTGGCTAGCAGACGTTGCCATGCAAAATCGCAAGTATACAATGGCTCAAATTGCTCTCCACTGATGGAAGTCTCAGAAATGTAGTGTATTTTGAGGGGGAAACGTCAGAATGAGGAAATGGACATCAAACGATATTCCTGATTTACGTGGATATATTGCTCTTGTGACTGGTGCAAATAGTGGCCTGGGCCTTGAGACAACGCGCGCACTTGTAGCGAAAGGCGCACATGTGGTGATGGCTTGCCGCAGCTTGGAGAAGGGTCGTAAAGCTTTGGAGGAGGTGGCAGCAAGTACGGCACATGCATCGCTTGAAGTAGTACAGCTTGATCTGGCTTCTTTAGCGTCGGTGCGAGAGTTCACTGCAACCTTTCAGCGTACACATGAGCACTTGAATATCCTCTTTAATAATGCAGGAGTGATGGCAATCCCACGGGTTGAGAGTCAGGACGGATTTGAAATGCAGTTCGCGGTCAATTATCTGGCGCACTTTGCGCTCACAGGTTTATTGTTACCCACATTGCTTACCACACCACACTGCCGTATTGTGACCTTGTCGAGTGTTGCTCGCCGGTCAGGAAAGCTCAATTTCGAGGACCTGAACCGCACACAATCCTATTCTCGTTGGGATGCGTATGGTCAGAGCAAAAAAGCGGACTTGCTTTTCGCCTTTGAGTTGCAGCGTCGTCTCGTTGCCGCAGGTGAGAAGACGATCAGCGTTGCGGCACATCCAGGATTTTCGAGCACAAACCTGCAAAGCACAAGTGCATCTACCTCGAACGCTCATATCGAGCGTATTGCGTATAGCCTTTTCATGCCCATCTTTGCTCAATCCCAGAGTATGGGGGCATTACCGGAACTCTATGCCGGAACCGCCCCAGATGTTCATGGTGGAGAGCTGATTGGTCCTGCTGGCTTTGGTGGTCTGCGCGGCTATCCACGGGTCGAGACCAAAGCGCAACAGGAGTATAACCTCTCTACCGCGATCCGTCTCTGGGAGACATCAGTTGAGCTTACCTCAGTAGATTACGCAGCACTGAAGCACGTGAAACACGCCTGAGTGGAGTAGTACTACGTAAAGGAAATACGTATGCTACAGAACAAGATAGGCCACCACGTAACGGAAGCTGGCTCCTGAACAGGTAAGAATGTTTCTACCTTGCTAGATGAGGGTGTATCAGTTCGACAGGTGGTTAAACGGGTGGGTAGAGGCCGAGATGCTGTAGTTGGATTGTTGAGAGAAGAAAGTTAGTAGCGATACAAATAAGGGGCGTCGGCTTTTCTTGTCGGCGTCCCTTATTTGTGTCTTCTAGCGGAATCGACGGGCAACGGGTCCTCTCTCACCAACGCTCGCGCTCTTTCTTGCGCCTCACGGGAAGTTGTATCTCAAGCTACAAGAGGTTCTCGTGCAGTTGCAATTGGACGTGACTATGCTACTTCCGCCAGTGACAAGAAAACGTCCGGGTCCTGCAAAACCGAAACACGGTATTTCTCAGAAAGAATGGTCAGATGTAGTACGACGAGTCGTTGAGAATCAAGAATCGCTTCGCACGGTTGCGAAGGATTATGATGTGTCATATGAAACAGTACGACGTGTTCTCTTAGCATCTCGTCAGTACTGTCCAAAAATGTGACGTGTATCTGCTCAGCATGAATTATTCGCTCTCAGATTTTCAAGGAGTAAAAGCACACTCAGGATACGTAAGAATGTGCTATACGAGAAGGTTCATCAGAAAATAGTACAAACCAGTGGTCGAAAGCAAGTGAAGGGATGCCTAGCACTTGCCCTACCTGTGGAGTGAACCCCTAACACCATACCCAACTTAAAGGGAGGTTGTATGTATTAGAGCCGATGGTATACTGAGCCGGAGTAAAATTGACCGACCCCCAAGAAAGCTGTAAGCTGGAGAATAACAAAATCCAATCTCCAGGAGAACAGCCATGCTTAGGAGCCAGACCGTGAATACGATACACGATTTACATACTCAAGGGAAGTCCGTCCAGGAAATTGCTCAGCAGCTGGGCATTTCGCGGACGACCACGCGCAAATATCTCAAGCATCCCGAGGCAGTCATCCGCAAGCCGCGTGCTCAGCAGCCCTCAAAGCTTGATCCTTTTCGTGAGCAGATCAAGCGATGGGTGATGGAAGACCACTGCACCAACTGCGAGGTGCTCTTTGAGCGTTTGCAGAAGTTAGGATACACAGGAGGCATCAGCATTCTCAAGGGATATGTTCATCCACTGCGACCGGCGATCGCTGGTCATGCTCCCGTGCAGCGATATGAAACGAAACCGGGAGAACAAATCCAATTTGATTGGGGCGAGTTTGTGTATGAGCACGATGGCATTTCGCATAAATTCTATGGATTCGTGGCTATCTTAGGCTATTCGCGCATGCGCTTTGTGACCTTTGTGAAACGTTGTGACACACCGACATTGATCCGTTGCTTGATGGAAGCGTTTGAGTCCTTTGGGGGCTTGACCAAGACCGCACTCACTGATCGCATGAAGAGCGTGCTGTTAGAAATGGAAGAGAACAAACCACGATGGAATCCTCGTTTTGCCGATTTCATGGTTTCCATCGCGGTTGCAGCACGCGTCTGTAAAGCGTACACCCCACAAACCAAAGGCAAAGTTGAACGCACGGTCAGCCATGTCAAAACAAGTTTTTGGGCAGGAGTGGGTTTTACCGACCTTGATGATCTCAACCGTCAAGCCTATCGCTGGTGTGAGCGCATTAACGCTCGCGTTCATCGAACCACGCACGCTCGTCCGATTGATCGACTGGCAGAAGAGCACCTTCGATCCTTACCAGAGGCATTTGCCTGGGAGCGCTTCGCCACCGAAGAACGCAAAGTGACCTGGGATGGGTATGTTTCTTATGATGGCGTCCTCTATGGACTGCCAGGTGTGCTCAAACTTGCAGGCAGATTCGTGCAGGTACGTGAGCGCAAAGGGGTCGTGTCATTCTGGTCAGCGGGTGTTCAGGTGTTTGAGATCGCCAAACGACCTCGTTCCCAGGAGAGTGTCCCTCATGCCGAACAATGGAGCACCGTCGCGTCCGTCTCCCAGACGCGCCGTGTTCCCAACCCGGTTGGACACTTGCAGTCAGCTCCTGAGGTGGAGCGTCGTTCCTTACAAGAGTATGACCAGTATGCTGGGGTCGAAGCAGTCAAGGAGGTGTCGGCATGAATGGAGCCTACAAACAGCTCAACTTGACCCAGTTGGAGATGGTCCTGCCCAAGCTTCTGGAGCAGGCTCGTCGCGAACAATGGACCTATGAGACGTTGCTTGAGCGTGCCCTGGCCGCTGAATTGGATGGACGCGAACGCAAGGCGATGGCTCGACGCCTCAAGGCAGCACGGATTCCCGGAAAAAAGACGATTGATGGGTTCGATTTTGCCTTTCAGCCGACCCTTTCAGAGAGACACCTGCGAGAACTGGCAGATCTTTCCTTTCTCAGAACGTGTAGCAATGTGATTTTTTTGGGTCCTCCAGGAACGGGGAAAACGCATCTGAGCTTGGCGTTGGCGAACCAGGCACTCACGCAAGGGCACTCGGTGCTCTTTACGACGCTCTCAGAACTGGCACAAGCGCTCGAAAGTGCATCGCATCCAGGACTGATGCGGCAACGCTTGCGACGCTACATCGCTCCCAGTTTGCTGGTCATCGACGAAGTGGGGTACACCACCTTATCTCAAGAACAGGCACACTACTTCTTCGAACTGGTGACGGCACGCTATGAGCATGGTTCGATCATTCTTACATCTAATACCAGCTTTTCTCAATGGGGAAACCTGTTGGGCGATGAGGTCCTGGCCACGGCCCTTCTCGACCGACTCTTGCACCATGCAGAGGTCATTGCAATCAATGGGCGGAGCTATCGTATGAAAGAGCGACAGGGTGATCGTGTGGATCTCTCAATTCAACCGGCTCGCACACCCATCGGCGCACCGTCAACTGGCGTTCGTTAATCGGCGTTTGTGACAGAGTATTCTTAGAAAGTCGTTTTATCAGGGGAACCAATTCTCGACTGGCTCGCAAATGCATCGGCCTTGACATATGAGCTAGAGCATATGCCATCTCGAATTCGCAAGGTGGCATATATCCTAGACTCGAATGTAAAGGCCACTCCACCGGACTAGCCCAATGCCAGAGCTAGCTCTTGTCCGCGAAACCAGGATGTGACCAATGAGAGCGTCATACCGATGATAAAGGGGTTGTGTTGCAAAAAGAAAACCGATCAGGTAAAGTGGAGAGAAAAGGGCGAAAGAGGTCTCCATCATGAGCAACCAAAGCCAGAATCCCTTCAAATGGCGTCACTTCCAGTCTGACATTATTCTTCTGTGCGTGAGGTGGTATTTGCGATATTCATTGGGTTATAGGGACCTCGAAGAGATGATGCTGGAGCGTGGGTTGCATGTGGATCACACGACCATCTACCGATGGGTTCAACACTATGCACCTGAACTGGAAAAGCGATGCCGCCCTCACCTCAAAGGAACAAACGATTTGCGGGCTTGGTCGATGAGACGTATATCAAAGTGAAAAAAGAATGGGTTTATCTCTATCGTGCGGTCGATTCTCAAGGAAACACGCTCGACTTCCTGCTCAGCCCGACCAGAGATGGGGATGCAGCCAAGCGTTTCTTTCTCAAAACCCTTGCGCCTCTCGCACGAGCGAGCAACCTGTGATCAACGTTGACAAAAATGCTGCCTATCCCAAAGCCGAGGCTTTACTGAAAGCAGAAGGACTCATTCCTCTCAATTGTGAATTACGGCAAGTCAAATATCTCAATACTCTGATTGAACAAGATCATCGGTTCATCAAACGATTGACGAAGCCGGGGATGGGTTTTTTCTCGTTCGAGACAGCGTGGCGAACCCTGCAAGGATTTGAGGCCATGAACATGATCAGGAAAGGACAAGTGCAGGGGGTGAACAAAGGAGATGTGAGAGGCCAAGTTGTATTGGTCGCCAAGCTGTTTGGAGTAGCAGCATAACTGAACGAGGGGAACCTCTCCACGCCCATCTCGCCTTCTTCATAGTTTTGCAACACAACCCCATATTGACCTGCGTATGCTTCAACTGGTCACAGAGGATCTTGAGACTGGTGGAGCGAGCGGAGGTAGCAACACCAGCACTTACCGAATGATGTGCCAAGTTCACCAGTGCTTCAGCTGTAGGGCGTCCGTAGTTACGTGGGGCGAGTTCGTGCAGTTGTAATGCGATCTGCTCCACTCCCGCTGCTGCCATCGCCTCGGCACTTGGATACAGGGTGAGCAGTGCGAGGGCAGTTGGTCGACAGGGATCAGCAAACACCTGAGAGAATTCGGGGAAAAGAACTGAGAGTAATGCATGGACCTCGTTTTTGTAACGTGCTGCCTCATCGCTTAACTGCGTATGGAGACGTACTAGTTCTCGGTAGGTGGCAATCTGTTCTGTGGGCACATACCCTCGCCGAGCTTCACCACTGAGTAAGACACGCGCAATTGTGGTCGCATCCAACTTGTCTGTTTTAGCACGTAATCCACGTTGTTGTGCAAAGTGATGTGTTTGACGAGGATGCAACAGACACAGGCAATACCCCAGGCTTTCTAGGAAGTGGTAAAGATTCTCTCCATAGCGCGAGGTAGCTTCTAACCCAATGAGAATCTCTTCAGCTGCCACCCCAAGCCCTGCTAACTTCTCCTGCATGAAGGCAAATCCAGCCAGAGCATTGGCAAAATCGGTAGGCTTGATCACCTGGCTTTTATCAGTTTTGATCCCACACATACAGGGCAATCGCATCTAATTTTGGCAACTTAGGGTAGAAACCTCGTTGTAATGAAGAGCTTATGATTAGCTCAACCTGTAAACTCGCTCTACATGCACCTTGAAAAATTAGATGCGATTGCCCTGCCCACACATACTACAGGTTTGACTTCCGACATCCACTCCCACAATATAGGCAAAGGATGAGGGATCCACGCAAGCCGATGACGTGTTTGAGAAACTCATTGATACACCTCTCCATGACCTTACCCGGTCAGGCTTACCAGAAGCATGATCCGACAGTCAACGGGAATACCGATCAATTAGGGTGCGTGTCAACTCATGCTGTATCGGCAGTCTCACTCCTCTGTTTGACTTCACAACAGGGAAGCTGCTGCAACAAGCCTAATCGCCGCTTCTGACCCTGATGAGCGGGGAACAGTCTTTTGGAGGCGATACTGTGCGAAGAGTCGTACAGGTCGTAAAGTGAGACCCAGGCTCTCCCGTTGTTTCCATCAGTGTAGCAGATTTTTTGTGCCACACAAGTCCTCTGCTCCCAATTAGTATATGAGTGAGCCAGAACCGGTCAAATGGGTTCAGTCCACACTACTCCCTTCACCGTTTTGCTGATCCCTTGCACCCATTGCACGAAACTCGCTTCAAACTGTTTTGGATCGATGAGGGCAAAGACTCGCCCAAGCGTGTCGTGAGAGGGTATCCCATTTGGCAAATCGAGCAGCTGCGTAAAAAAGGCTTCTTTCGCCTTGCCAAATTCTTCGATTTCAACCCATGTTTTTGCTAATCAGAAATTGACCATTTGTTACTCTCGAATCTTGCCACCACCGCTTGCTTGCTGACGGGTTTGCTAATAACAAATCTTACCAGGAGGTGAGCCGAAAAAACGGCTGTTTTTTGACCGACATCTGGCCTACGTCTCCATGACCATGCTTGTGAGGCGGCGTCAAGGGAAAGCGAAGCGACCTTGACACCAACGAGCAGCATGGTAGACTGCCCGAGGCCAGTGATCGAAGTGGCAAGGTTTTATATTAACACTTTTGGATACTCTGGTAGTCACTTATGTTAGCGAAAACAAACCCATCCTTCTGCTCCACAAATCGCCACAACGATGATATCGCGCAAGCGATGAAGTTTGCTTCGCTCCATCCGAGGGTCTTCCACTTGCGCAAAAAGGCTTTCCAGGTCTCGCAGGTCGTTGTCTTCCATTCGTTTGTTTCCAGCTTTTTTCGACCTATTGTATCACCTCCTCGTCTCCTCCTTCCGTTGATGAGCTTATTTAGATGCGATTGCCCTGACAGGTATACTCATTTCTCCAATAGTGATAAAATAGTGAGAAAAAGAAGACTAGTAAAAAGAGAACTGTAGGGGAGCAAAGAGGTATGGCCGATAATGATAGATTTGACAGGTTTACCAAGCAGGCGAGAAAAGTCTTGTCGCTTGCACAAGAGGAGGCTCAGTGCTTTCAGCACAATTATATCGGTACGGAACATTTGCTATTGGGACTCGTGAGAGAGAGTGAAGGAGTTGCCGCAAAGGTATTGGCAAATTTGGGGGTAGAGCTGAATAAAGTGCGTAGCGCCGTTGAGTTCATTATCGGTCGCGGAGATCGTGTTGTTCTCGGTGAGATAGGGCTGACCCCGCGTGCTAAGAAAGTGATTGAGCTAGCCACAGACGAGGCGCGCCGCCTGAAATCACCACTACATTGGAACTGAGCATCTTTTACTAGGCCTTGTACGTGAGGGTGAGGGTATTGCCGCCGGAGTACTCGAGAGCCTGGGAGTCAACCTGGAAAAGGCTCGCACTCAGACTATCCAGGTATTAAGTCAGGCTGGAATGTATGTAGACCCGATAGAGTCATTTGCAGCGGACGCAAAACAGGTGGTAGCCTTTGCTAAGGAGGAGGCGCGCAATTTTCAACATGAGTCTGCACGTACAGAACATCTCCTTTTAGGTCTTTTACGGTTGCATAACAGTGGGGCAGTAACAGTATTGCATGGTCTGGGGGTGGATTTAGCTAGCGTTCGTAACGCCGTGGAATTCATTTTGGACACGGTTATGACGTGGTAACTGGCGATATCGATCTCAGCACAGTGGCTCAGAAGGTTGTAGGGGATGCAGTGCAGGAAGCTCGCGCATTGCAGCAGGACAGAGTCGTGGCTGAACATGTCTTGTTAGCGTTGGTGAACGAGAGTGCGTGTACTGGTGGGGGCTTGCTAGAAGCGCTTGAAGTGAATCCCTCTCAGGTACGAGATCAAACGCTGGAAATGCTCAAGTTCAAGAGAGAAAGAAGTATGCAGGACTTCTACAGCCAGGGGAAAGACCTTCCGTGGCGCATAGAGGCGGGGATTGTTGCCGCACGCCAGGAGTATCTTGCTGGACAGCTTGCCGCTGCAACCTCTACCTCTACTTACCTGGATGGGGATGCAAACGATCTGCCGGAAAGGCTCGAGGTATATCCGTTCAAGAATGTAAAACTGAGCCGCGCAGATCTCGAATGGTTGCTTTTGACTCACGAAGAGGGAAATGGACCTGTCGATTGGAGCGATGAATCTCAGCGAACACGCAAAGGCCTGGATTTGCGCGGAGCGGATTTGCGCGGAGCAGACCTGCGCCGCCTACCTCTGGCAGGTATGCGCGGGGGGCAGGAATGGGAAGCAAGCGCAGGAGCACATTTAGAGGGGGCAAATCTCAGCGAAGCTCATCTTGAAGGGGCGAACCTCTTCTGGGCTCACTTAGAAGGAGCGGACCTGAGTGCTGCTTACCTGAACGAAGCCAACCTTGCTGCCGTTCACCTGAACGGCGCCAATCTCGTTGGCGCCCACCTTGAGGGGGCGAACCTGGGCGATGCACACATGGAGCAGGCCGATCTCACAACCGCGCATCTCGAGGTGGCTAATTTATGCTGGGCGCATCTGGAAGGAGCCAGGCTGGAAGGAACTCACCTGGAAGAAGCAAATCTGAAACAGACTTCCTTGAAGTAAAAAGACGGAGCAACTTACCTAGCGAAAACCTCCCAGTTGTGCCGAACTCACATTATTTAACGTGAGTTCGGGATAAGGAAACCTTCCTGGTAAGATAGAACACAGTAGAAAAGCAGTGTCTATCCCCAGGAGGCTCTCTCAATGAGTATACTCGAATTGTTTTGTTCCGTAGACGATTTCTGGCTGCAATTCGCGCCCAAATGGCAGAGCGCACTGCTTGCGGCAGGCAAGCTCCAGCGAATGCGAGCCACACAGATGCATCCCAGCGAGATGATGACGGTCCTGATCCTGTTCCAGCAGTCCCATTACCGCACCTTCAAAGCGTATTATACGGAGTACGTCCAGCGCCACTTGCGCCGCGAGTTTCCCAAGCAGGTGAGCTACCAGCGCTTTGTCGAGTTGATGCCCAGCCTGCTCGTGCCGCTGGTCGCCTACCTGCACACCCAGGTGGGTCAGTGTACGGGCATCAGCTTTATCGACTCGACCAGGCTGTGCGTCTGCCACAATGCCCGCATCCATCAGCACCGCGTCTCCGCGGGACGAGCCGCACGCTGCAAGACCTCGGTGCGCTTGGTTCTACGGCTTCAAGTTGCACCTGGTCGTCAATGACGAGGGCGACTTATTGGCCTTCTGTCTGACTCGCGGCAATGTCGATGATCGGCGCCCGATCCCCAAACTCGCCTACTGGCACTTTGGCAGCCTCTATGGCGACAAGGGCTACCTCTCACAGCCACTGGCAGAGCAGCTCCTGGTGACCCAGGGCCTGCGCCTCATCACGAAGCTGCGCAAAAAGATGCACAATCGGCTGCTCACGCTCTCGGACAAGCTGCTCTTGCGCAAGCGGCCATCATCGAGACCATCAACGATCAGCTCAAAAACATCTGCCAGATCGAACACTCGCGCCATCGCAGCCCCATCAATTTCTTGGTTCACTTGATGGCCGGCCTGATTGCCTACTGTCAGCAGCCCAAGAAACCCTCCCTCCGCTTGCAATCCATCATGCTCTAGTGCATTCTCAAGAGAGGTGATCTGGGATGTGGTATACTCAGAGCCATGAAAGCACGCATTTTTGTCCGCGACCCTTCCGAAGAGGAACAGCAGTCGCGATCCGCCGGGCTGCGTTCCTCGGATGCCTTTGTGCTCCGTCGCAGCCAAATTCTCTTGGCCTCTGCCCGTGGGGAAACGGCCCCTCGCATCGCGAAAGCACTCTCCTGCGACGAACAGACAGTTCGCCATGCCATCCACGCGTTCAACCAGGCGGGACTTTCCGCTCTGCAAGCCGGATCAAGTCGTCCCCACCATCTAGCGACTGTACTGGGAGCAGACGTGACCGCCGATATGCTCAAAACAGTGTTGCATCGCCCCCCTCGCGATTTCGGCTTCCAGATCAGCCTGTGGACGCTCGACTTGCTCGTCAAGCAGTGTGTTCGTCTGGGTTGGATGGCACGCCCAGTCAGCATCGAAACCATGCGCCAAACGCTCAGCCGAGTGGAGATCAACTGGAAGCGAGCCAAGCGCTGGATTACCAGTCCCGATCCACTGTACCAGGAAAAAAAAGTGCTCGCGACCGATTGTTGAGCTGGGCCTCGCAGGAGAAGCAGGCGCTCATCTGGGCCATTGGCTTCCTCGATGAGGTCTGGTGGAGTCGCTTTGCTTTGCCCAAAGCATCTGCCTGGCAGGACCAAGAGGAACCAGTTCGCTTTGTCGAGCAAAGGTGGCAGAAGGCCGACCCCGACGCGAAAGCATTGGCCTGTTATGGGGTCTTGTGGCAACGAGGTTCGGCTGATGCCCCATTCGAGATCAGATGTCCTTGCGGTTTGTCGATGGACGCCCGGTGAGTGACATCACAACGCAATTTCTGGCCTGCTGCTGCACCAACCTGGAGGCCCAGGGAAAACGCGCGTGGCTGCTGATCTGGGATAATGCCTCCTGGCATTGCAGTAAGATCGTGCGCACCTGGATTCGTGAACACAACCAGCAGGTCAAAACCTCGGGCAAAGGCGTGCGCATTCTGCCATTGTTTCTGCCCATACAAAGTCCCTGGCTTAATCCTATTGAACCCAAGTGGGTGCATGGCAAGCGCGCCGTGGTTGAACCCAACGGCTTGCTCTCCGCCAAGCAATTGATCGAGCGCATTTGTGCTTACTATCACTGTTCGTATGAAGCTCATTTATCCATCCAGGAAAAGGTCTCTTGAGAATGCACTAGGAGGGTTCCCTTATCCCGAACTCACGTTATTTAGATACCATGTTCCTTATGAAGCCATTCCCAGAACAGGGTGGTGCCAATGATCATTGTCAGTGTGTAATCATCTAACAGTTCCTGGTGGATCCCTGTATCTAGGTCAATAGACTCTCCAAGAACGATTTCTCCGCGCGTACTTGAGGCATCTTCCACAGATAAGTATGCCTTGGGCCATCGCTTTTCTTTATTCCATGTGTTGCATAACATCACAATCCTGCCCCATTCCGCTTTCGGAATAGGCTTATCAGATCGGGCGTTGATGGAAAAAATCGTTTTATTCTGCCCGGAAGCGATGAAATAGAAGGTTATTTTGCAATCAGCATCGCTATCGTACGCAAAATGTACGACAAAGTCGCCGTCGTTGTCCGTAAGATAGCGGTAATTGCGTGATCGCAGAAAGCGCTCGACCATACTCCTGGTGAACTGTTGTACGTCTGACATGGAATTGCTCCTTTGGTAACTTTAAATGATTCTACTAATTGAAAAGATCGCGAAGTTGTTGCGAAATGTCTTCATCAATGCTCGTCTCCCTCGGGTTTGACGTAGTAGCGGGCTGCTCCTCCTGCCCCTCATTTGGAGGGGAACTATTCATGGCTTCGTTAATCATCTGCACAAGATCAGCTTGAGAAGAAGTCCTTGTTTGTGCTCTCGACGCCGCTATAGTGATGGAAGGAAGAGCATCACGGGGAGAAGCTCCCTCTAATCTTCCGAGGCCTGCAAACACATTCTCTCTGTTTTCTTGCCCGGCGTCAAGTTTTGTCGCTCTATTATACATCACCATAGCCTCGTCATTGCGCTGAAGAGCATAAAGGGTAGCACCTTTACCGTTGTACGCGCTGGCATAGTCAGGATCAATTTTGATAGCTTGATCATAAGCTCTCAGAGCCTCCTCAAAGCGTCTGAGCTCATGAAGGCAACGGCCTTTATAGCAGAAGGCGCGAGCATGGTCTGGCTCCAGTTGGATAGCTTGCTCTAAGCCCTCTAGAGCCTCCTCATACTGTTGGAGTTCATAGAGCACAACCCCCCTGTTTATGCAGAAAATAGCAGAGGTAGGCTCAAGATTGTAGGCCTGTTCATAGGCCGCCAGAGCTTCTTCATACTGTTGAAGAGTGAAGAGGGTATTGCCCTTGTTGTTTTTGTAATCTGCGTTGGTAGGATCGAGGCGGATCGCCTCCTCATACGCGTTCATGGCTTCTTCGTAGCGCCTGAAAGCATTGAGGGCAAAGGCCCTATTGTTATAGTACATGGCAGAGGTGGGATCGCGGCTAATAGCCTCGTCGTAAGCCGCTAGAGCTTCTGCGTAGCGCCTGAGAACCCGCAGAACCTTGCCTTTGTTGCTATAATAAAGCGCACGCTTGGGGTCAAGAGCAATGGCCTCGTCGTAAGCCGCCAGAGCTTCTGCGTAACGTTGAAGAGCTTTGAGCGCGGTGCCTTTGTTGCTATAGGCGAGAGCGTAGCCGGAATCGAGCAGAATTGCTCTCTCACAGGCACCCAGGGCTTCCTCATAGTGCGTCAGACCACAAAGAGCCAGGCCTTTGCCACTATAAGCCGGGGCGTACTTCGCGTCAAGACGAATGGCCTGTTCGCAAGCTGCCAGAGCTTTCTCGTAGCGACTGAGCTCACAGAGCGCATAACCCTTGTAAGCGTAGGCCGGGGCGTACTTCGCGTCAAGACGAATGGCCTGTTCGCAAGCTGCCAGAGCTTCCTCGTAGCGCCTGAGCTCATACAGGGCAACGCCTTTATCATAGTAGGCAACAGCAGAGGTCGAATCAAGGCGAGTCGCTCGATCAGCGGCAGATGGAGACTTTGAACTTATCACTTTCAATGGAAGCTCTTGCTGAACTACCTCGTCAATCGCTATCTGCAAGACGTAATCACCGGGGACCCATTGTTTCTCCACTGCTGTGAATGCAAAGAGAAGATCTGTAGAAACTCCAATATAAGCGGGCTTTTGCTCGCTACTTTCGCGGATAGATTGCCGATTTCCTGATTGAGAAGGGCTTGAGAGTTCGATCAAAGGTTCTTCGCTTGGCGCGACATCATCGTCTAATAAATCCGGGATTACCTGAACCTCCTGGAGTAAGGGCTTTCCCTGGTCAAGCAAATAACCGGTGACCCGGGTACCTGGTCTGGGATGCAGTAGCGTGACAGCACAATAGATGGTCGGCTCATTCGCGAGAAATTGAAGAGTGGGCCACACAGGCTGTTTCTCCCTATCTACCTGACTGCAACAAACTATTTTCTCTACCTCAGGCGACAGGTAGGGATGACGCTGCTCAATGGTCTGAATTACTTCTTGCGCTCTTACACCCACCTTGTTCCCTTTGAAATCCTGTCCATCCTGAACGTGATGTAAGGCCGATAAGGCGCGTCGATCACCGAACTCATTCAGTGCCTCAATAACGGCAAAACGCACGTCCGGGTCTGAATCTCGCAGCAGCTTAACCAGCACAGGTACTTCCCCAGCCTCACCGATCTGGCGCAGAAGTAAAGCCATCTCACGCAGCACGGCAGGATCTTGTTCTCCTTCATTCAGCCGTTGTGCCACTGCCCGTCGTAGTCCCTCTCGTTGCGGTGCCAGCTCTTGCGATCCATTCTCAACCCGCCACCGCAGAATAGAGACAGCTTGCCAGCGCACTATCCAGTTCGTTGAGGTGAGCATGGCATCCAGGAGCGTACCATAATCCGGCCCGGGTTGCAGCCATGCCAGTGCAGTCGCTGCAGCCGACTGTGTGGCCGTTTCACGCGAGGATAAACCAGCCAGCAGTGGCATAGGATACCCGCGCTTTTTTGCCGCCAGGATCACCTGCCGTTGATCATCTGCCTCCAGATGCCTGACTCGCTCTGTTAAGAGCGTACTACTATTGCCTATCACTTTGGGGTTGGCCGCTAACGATCTCAATAGTTGGCTATCGATTTGCTTGCTCGCCTGCTGATTTTGCAACGCATTGAGGGCAAGGTTAGCCTTTCCTTCTCCGTCTACCTCATTGAGGAGGCGATAGATACGCCGACTGGCCTCATAATACTGGCGAGCTTTCTCATAGTCCTGTTGCCGCTGATAGCTGATCCCCTGGTTGAGCAGGGCCGCCGCCTCCCGACTATCTACATAGACTCGCTCGTCTCCATCCAGCTCATATTCCTCTTCTCGGATTTCCTTCAGCAGAGCGAAACATTTTGGAAAATCTTGCTGGAGAAGTAAGCGATCAAACTCGTCGAACCAGGTGGCCAGGCCGAGGTGAGGATTGTCAATGTACGTTGAACGGACCTGGCGGATCGTGGCGCGGGCCGGCCACAGCTCCTCAACGGCTTCGGACATAACTACTTCCTCTGGCATATGTGAGAAGCATAGTGTTCACGGTTCTTTTGATACTTTCTTGAAGACAAATGTCATGCCTCCTTCAATTCCCCCTTCAGCACCGATACCGAAAAGGACGAACTTACCCTCAACGCTGATACCGGCAGAGACTTCAACTCGATCCAGTTTGTACCCGCTCAATGCGTCAGGTGCGCTTTTGAGGAGGTGATCAACCTGCAACAGAAATTCCTTAAGATTCACGGAAAGGTCTGAGATACGAGAAGACACCACTTTCGCGAACCTGCTCTTTTCTTCCATTTCATCGCGCAGCGAGTCTCCTTCATACTCCTCAACAGCCTCCCCACCACCTGGGAAAGGCACGATCAGGATCTCATCGGGAACAATATTTTCCGCCATACTAACAGACTCCTTCTTTAATCTTGCTCAACGATATGGGTTTTGTGCCACCAGGATCGGTGAGATCCACGTCTCTTCCTGGGCTTTTTCGTTATAAATATGATGACGAGCGTGCCAGGCGGCGCGCTCGGGAACGAACGGTTGCTCAAACAGATGGTCGTAGAAGGAGGCGGCGAAACGGCGGCTGCCGCTGTCGGTGACTTTCCAGCGAAAGCCCAGGGTATAGGGCACCCCTGCCCGCACCACGGCATCCATCACCCCCAGGTAATCGAAATCGAGCAGCAGCTCTTCGTTGCCCGTCTGCGCGCCGACGCAGGTACTCAGATACACCAGGCGTGTGTCGCTGGCCGACAGCAGGCCCGCTAGTTCCCTGGCGGTCAGGATCATCCGCTCGTCGCTCTGCTTGGTCCGCCCCAAGAGCAGGCCACTCTCCTCGCCCGTCGCTTTGAAGATGCCATGACCGGCGTAATGCACGAGGTGGTACTGGCATTTCGTCAGGTGTTGCTGGACCGTCTCGTAGGTGGCCTCGGCGTTTTTAAGAACTTCTGGCTCGAACCTCAGACCCAGGCCTGTGACCCGCTTCCGGATGCATTGTTGGAGCTCATCGATTTCTTCATCGGCGGACAGACCAGGCGCTCCCGCACTGATAAACAGCGCCTTCACGGGCTGTTTGCTTCTGCGCAGGGCCTGGATAAAGGCATCGAAATGCTCGACATGACGAGGATTGAGGCCGCTCACGCGCCGGCAGAGCGGATTACTCAGCGCAAGCCAATCATCGCCGTACAGCAGTTCGTACGGCATCCCCAGGAACTCGCGTGGGCCATCAAAGACCAGCGTCAGGTTCTCCGGCCCATATTTTCCCGCGGCTAATTGAGCCACCTTTAACATATTACTCAGGTCAGGATAGGCCTGCACCAGGTCAGCATACAGGCCCTTCCCTTCGCGCTTGGCCTGACGGCGCCAGGAATTCAGGCCACTCTCTCGTTCTATATTATTCGCCGGCAGCCGGTGGTACATGGCATTATTGCGCCCCATATCCTGCATGAGGACGTTTAACTCACCCACATCGATATCCAGCTCTTTCGAGTCGAGCGAGCTGGTATAGTTGAACCCTCCTCCGACGACCGTAAAGCTGGCTTTGCGATCGGCGCCTAACTTGACGGTCAGGACCGTGGTTTCGATCAGCGCAGCCAGACCCTCATCTTCAACCGGCAGAAGCTCGACCAGGCCTTCGACATCTTCATCAGCGCCGACGGGCGGAGCTGCCTTTCTGCGCATCGCTTCGTCCAGCGCCCGGTCAACATCACGCTCGATATCCGTGACACGCGATGATATCACCTCTGAAAGTGCCTGCTGCTCGCTCTTATCCTCCCGCGCTGCCTTGCGCAGATGTTCTTTATCCCCCTCCTGAAGAGGTTTCCCTGTAACCGTTTCGATGCCCGCATAAAGCTTGATCTGCTTGCAAATGGTTCCGAGGGCAAGATCAAAATTGACCTTATCATCCACGATAGGGTCTGTGCCTCGTTGTCGTATCAGCCGAGCAAGCTCTGCAGGTGGTTTCCGCGAACTAATATAGTGGATGCTCATCCCGTTTTTAAGATTTGCGAGGCGCTGTTGTAGCAGAATTGTCGAGGAGAGTTGGCCCGACAATAACCAGGTTGCGCTGCAAGGCTTCATCCACCGTCTGCTCGATTTCCAGGATTTTCGCAGTTGTTTCTGTCTGAGTGATAGCCGGGGTCTGCGCATTCCCACACAGTTTAAGAATACTTATGCCAGAGCTGGAACGCAGCGTCCTCTGAAAGTCCTCCGGTGAATTATGACCATTCACCAGTACAGCCCATTGGGGTACAGGTTCACCCGCGCTCACGATACTACTGATAAAGGCCGTTTCGATCAACTGATCGATGGTAGTCGTCAAGACCAGTGGGAAGTAATGTTCTTTTAAAAGCCAGGCCAGGTCCATATGGCCTGGCGTAAAAACCAGTTTATTGAGGGTTTCCCGTAGAACCCTGCTTCTGGTGGCGGTATTGCGGGGATCCGACCATTTATCATTAAAAAGACGCAGGCGCTCATTAAGAGACACCTCATTGATTGCCCCTATTTCAAATCGTGGCTGTGCTCGCGCCATCAACGCCTGATACTGCAGTTCATCGAGATATGGACGCCCCCCGATGGTTGAGGCTTCTCCACCGATGAAGAGTACAAAGCTATCTTCCTGTGACTGCCCGCCTTGTGAATCTCCCCGAGCGTCGTAGAGAAGATCAGCTAATTCGATGAGTTGTGACCTGATTGCTTCGCTCAGTTGTCCCTCTTTTACACCCTGCATCGTTACTCGCCTTTACTTTCTTCTGGTTTTGCTACTTGAGGTTGTTGCTCAGCTTTGACCTCATCCTCGATCACGTAGAACTTTGGAGCGGTCACAATATCATTTCCTTCCCACTGAAAGAAAACCAGGTTGCCTTCTGAATTGAGCACGATCGCTACATACCATTTTTCGCGGAAGAACTGGCGGTGGGTGAAGAGATCGTCCTGTGAAAAGAAGAGGGCGCTGGTATATTTGCTACGCCTGCCATCGTCAATAATATAGAATGTTTTTTTCACCAGGTCCAGGTGCGTATGGTACCAGCCGACTATACGCTTGCCCGGGTAGTGCTCCCTTAGCAGCGTTGTCTGCCTCTGCCAGGCTTCGAAGGTGAAGCGTAACTCTGTTTCGCTGGCTAACGCCCCCTCGGCAAAAACGTGGTCGGTAATCTCAACGATGTAGCCAGGGCCTTCCGCGTTCTCATAGATGTGTCCAATCACCATGCCGCCCAGTTCGGTATCGACATAGGTGCGTGCGATATGCTGCACGGCTTCCATGGCGGAGCGGGTGATCAGTATCTGAATCTCGGATTGAGCGGCTTCTTCTGCTTCTTCTGCATGTTCGGCCATATCCTTCACCGTATCGTCTACCAGTTTTCCTTCGACCAGCTTCTTTGCTCCCAGAACAGGAAAGTCCTGTAACGCTTTGCGTGGGAAGGAGACCACCGCAGGAACTAACGCATCATCCGGCGAGACCATTTCTATAAGCTCGTCGGCATCTGCTTGCCACGAGTAGAGTTCTTCGCGATCGAAGTCATATTGATCGTTGCTAAGCGCGTACAGGCTGTGCCGGCGCTGCTCCGTGTCGCTAAGCACATTCATTTGCGCTAATGCCCGTTCGATACTATGCCAGAAATAGTCGATCTCATAGAGTGGGAAATCGTCGCGGTAAATCAAGGGCCGGCCCACTATATGCAGCTCCAGTGTAAAGAATTCCATGGGTCTGTCTGACCGCTCAGGCTCTTCAATCGAGAGCGTGATCCAGCGAGGCTGTTTTTTTATATCCAGAGTCCTGGTGCGCGACGTCTCCTCGAAGCTTACCTTTGGTCGCATCTGCTTATAACGACCGTAGCGAGGGATAATCAGCGCGCTGTAGAATTCTCCCTCGTAGATGAGACCGGCATTAATCAGTGTACTGACGTAGGTCCGCACAAAGGTATCGAAGACCCTTTGCACTTCGAAATCCTTCTTGTAGAGCGATCCACGTGGATCGCTGCTAATAATAGCTCTCAGATAGTCCATAGCGGGCTCCTACTCTGCTAGTCTCTCTTGGAAGATGCTCCATACTGGTAACAACGCCTGATTTCACCGTCCTCCCAGGTAAACACTCCCCAATCATCGGAAGAAGGATCGACCACAAGAGCCAGGTACCAGGGGTATTCGCTAAAAAAGTTATGGTGAATAAATTGATCGCTCATCGAAAGAAAGATGCCTGACCCTGGATGAGAGTGGTACCACCCTGTTACAAACGAGTTCGTGAAGCTGTGGCGGCGCTTCAGCAGGTCCAACCAGGTTTCATCGGTAAAAGTGAGAAAAGTCGGGTCGGCTACAGTATGCTCTGCCTCCAGAACACGCTCAACATGCACAAGATACTGTCCATCTTCCTCATAGACGCGCCCAATCATGATGCCGCCAACTTCCTGGTCTGGATATGCCTTCGCCTGCGTCCAGACTTTGCTCAACATACCAGGGCTGAAGCATATCTGGGTGGAGCTGCTGCGCGCATCTACCGGATAAACTGCTGGAAAGCCCGCCTGCGGTAGCTGACGCTGAGGTGGACCCTCTAAGACAACCAGTGATTGGGCGTGTGCCGGGACAGCCTTTTTGAACTGCGCGCCAGCGGTCATCTGGGGAACAATGGTGACAGTATCTCCCTGCTGCACTTCTGCCGTTGACAGTGTGTCATTGTCCTGCAAGCGGCGATTATTATGCGCGAGGTAGTAGGTGATAGGCCGGCCCGCCGGGTCGGTAATGGGCAGCTTCAGGCTGGTAATGATAGCGCGAATCAGCCGGTCCACCGTTGCAGTTTCGCTCAGCTTGGCAGGGTGTCTTACATTTCCGTTCTGGTCTTCTATGACGACTTGAATGGCCATCGGTTCTCTCCTGATGTATGGTTAATCGGTATCTTATCTGGTCAATAGTTCGATGAGTTGCTGATCGTGTTGCAATGACGCCATGATCTGTATCTCCTGCACGTAGCGATCAAGATAGGTAGCTACCGTGCCGGTTGCCAGTTGAAAGAGAGAAAAATCCAGGGTTTCGGTTGGCAACTCCAGAAGCAGGAGCAGATAGCCATTTGTATATAAGCCCAGTTTTGCCATGTACCAGGCGCAGTTGAGCTGGAGCAAATACTTCAAGAAGACGGCTTGAAGTTCTATATCGTCCGATGTAAGAACAGAAGGAACCGATTCCATGAGAATTGGCACCTGAAGGTAAACCCAGTTCTGGCTGACGGTAAGAGTAGCCTCGAATTGCCGCAAACGGCTCTTATAGCCCAGGCTCCAGTTTAATCCCAGTCCCTGTGGGGCCGACGTCACCCTCCACTGGTTTGCTTCGATGCCTTTTAAATAGCCAATCATGGTTTCCCTGGGAATGCCGGGAGTTTCACTGGGAGGATAATACTCTGGTATGTCAATGGGAACAGCACCCTGTGGCGCTATCACCCCATTCCCTCCTGCCATGTACTCCGAGGCGTAACGAGTGAGAGAGTCGATGGCCCAGTTCAGCAGGTGTTGCGCACCCTTTGCAGGCACTTCGGCCATGAGAAGCGGAGTCCCCTCGTCATCCAGACCGAACCTGACCATAAAGATCTGTTCGTTTTGCTCCAGTAGGTAGCGATACGTGCGAACCCGGTCGAGCAGCGCTACATCCTGTGAGCCTCTTTTCTGCGTTGATTTGAGCGGGCACAGCAGGCTGAGCCACTGGTTCGTGGCGCTCAGATACACTTCCCCCGCGACATCGGGGTGTTCCAGCAACCATCCTCCATCCAGGGGTATTGTTCGCCAGCCTCTTCTCTTTAGCTGGTTGAGCGCAGTGAAATCCTCGGCCACTGTAACTCCTTTACTCATTACACAGTATTCCCTACTTAGAAACTTTAACTATCGCTAGAATTTAGCTCCATCATCTCGATGAGCAGGTCAGGGTCCCCTCCATTGCTCCCGTCAGGCCGTATCAGTTCAATCAGAGGCTCGCCTGCCGGGCGCTCTCGTCTGCCGCCGACCTTTTTCCGGCCATCCATGATGTCTCGATCGTCAACAGGGAACAGGCGAGGATTCTTGCCTGCCCACTCCGCGGCTTCACGATTTAAGGGGTCTTTAAGGTTATAGTTCTGATACTGGATCATGCGGCCCACTTCCGGCACGATCTGATCCAGCGTCAATCCGACCGCGAAGGACCGTCCTTGTATACAGATATAGGGGGTTTTGAAATTAGGATGCCAGATATCGGTATGCCAGATGAATGTTGGAGGTTCCGTAGGATAGCGCCAGCCAAAGACGACCTCCATCATATGGCGCGATGACTGGGAGATGATCTCCTCCTTCGATTTTACCAGTCCCTTGCAGGTATAGAGAATCAGATATTTTTCCGGCGCAGTGCCCGGATGCAACCGCTCAAATTCCTGGGGTTCAAGAAAATCTGGCAGAGCATCTCGAATCACGTCAAAAGACATTTTGGAATATAAAAACTCTGTTGCTTCCGCAGCCTTGAGGTCCGCACACAGGAATTCAAACAGGCTGTAGGGTGACTGCAGGGCTTTCATCCGCTCAAATTCGCTCATTAATCTACGTTCGCGGGGCGTTGGCATGGTATACCTTCACTTACTAATCCAATCATGGAATATATGCTGCTCATCGGAACTGAGTTCAAAATAGTGCCATCCACCTTTAGACTGCACAGGCAAAATATGGAGCGCCGGTACGCCAAGCTGGATCAAGGGTACAGGGAGGCGCGACCTCTCATCGGTGGCGAATACGCCCGTTACATCGAACTTGCGCAGCGATCCGCAGCGTGCGCAGGGAACCTGGTCTGGAACCACAACATCGTGAGGTCGATAGACTTCTTCCCTCTCATTACAGAACGAGCAATAGAAAGATGTCACAATCGATCGCGGTAGATAGACGATACCTTCCTCCTGAATATGAGAACGAATGACTTCCATACACTGCGCCAGCGTCGCTTCACTGGCCCCCAGTGGCAGGGAAACGATGGATTCATAGATATTATGTGCTGGACAATCTTCCCGGCGCGGGTGTTGGACATGGTTGAAGCGTATGGTTTCTCCGCTGTAGTAGACTGCCTGTCCAGCCTGCACAGGCATATTGTGCAGTAATTTGATGGTTTCCTGCACCTGCATGCTGGCAATAATCGAGGCAGTCGTGGGTATGGTCGGCTGTTGTCCCGTCACCAGCACAAATCCCGGCGGGCAGGAGTAACGGATGTTGAGAAGACGATAATCCTGCTCGGTCATCATACATTCGTAACAGGGGCCGTCGGGGGGCAGAAAAGGCTGAATCACCCCATTGAGCACCTCCAGTGCCCCATCTACCCAGGGTTTATTGACATTCCAACAGGCCGCGTTTACCGCCAGGCGAGCAGCGCGATTATCCAGACAGCCTATCACGGCATCCATCCGCCGATAGACACCCAGTCCCAGGTCCCGCGTGATGTCGCCTGTAAAAGCGATCACCTTCACGTCGTTATTGAGCGATTGCACCCTCTGTGCAGCAACTTTCGCTTTGGGTTGGCCCCCGTCTTCAGAACGATAAAGAACAGAACGTGTAAGATTTGACGGCTCGATCACGTCAAAGTCTACAATGAAGATATGTCCTACACCGAGAAGAGCCAGATTCTTTAAAACTTCATTCCCCAGGGCGCCGGCGCCCACAACCATGATGTGCGCGGCGCTTATGCGCTCTTGCTGCCACCAGTCAATCAGGCGTAAGCTTGCATAGCGATCCTCTGTGGGGTCCGTAATGGTGATAAGATCCTCAGCGTTACCCTGCATGAGACCCTCCCGGCTGCCGGCCCCCGGCCTCCTTTTCGTGGCCACTTGAGAAAACCTGGTCGATTAACTCCTGGTTATTGTACTGGCACTGCGTACATGCCGGCAGCATCAGCCAGCACGTCATGTGGAAAGGCGACTTGCAAGAGGGATCAGGGCAATAGGCCACGACATCGCCGGGCTGAAAAGCCACCTGGTCCCCTATATTGTTAGCCTGGCACGTCACCTGCCCCCGGCGAATAACAACCGTTCCCGCTTTAATCTCGATGATATCTGTACCATTCTCCTGGTAGCGTTCGAACTTAACCCAGGGAGAGAGTGCATCCATCACTCGCGTCTGCACAGGATACTCGCAGGTATAGTTCCCGCAGGTGATAAGCGAGAACCAGCAATCGCGGTGGTGAGGTGTTTCGCAACGTGGACAGAAGAAGACCTCGTCTCCTGGCTTGAATGCTTCCGTGCATACCGGACACGATGTTCTACCAACAGCGCGACCCCACTGCGCCAGGCGTAATTCCCACAGTTTCAGACGCAGCTGGCCCAGTTCGAGTTCGTCACGCTGGCGCAGCACCTGAACCGAGATAACCTCTCTGCCGTTCACACGCGTATGCGAGCCTAGCAAGTTAATAAGCAGGTGCAGGCGGTTGACAACCGAACGGATGATAACAGCATGTTCGGGAAGAACACCCGCTTCTAATGGCAGGACAAGATCATTCTTCGGGTCAGAGCCGATATGAAGGCTCTCCTTAAAGGACTTCTCCTGCTCCTGACCATTGCTATCTTGATAGATAAGGCTTGGCATAGCTACTCATTCACCGCTTGTCTGGCGGAAGCCCTGTACTAACGCTTCATCGGATAACGGCCGTACCACCTGGTGCGCCTGCTGCTCTCCAACAACGACACCTGGCCCTGTTGCAGATGCACCGGCAGTTGCCAGATAATCATCGAAAGCCGCATCTACTGCGTTCAATTTCTGCTCAACATCCTGGTGGGTGGTGCCAGCGGCTCGGATGGCAGTCTCTGCAGTCCTCGAAGCTTCTCGATCCCTTCTTACGTGATTCCTTTATTCGTTCTTGCTGACTCATCTATTGCGGCTCCTTTGAAGCCTTCTTCGCAGAAGAATTGCAGTACGTAACAACAGCAGATGGTGTGTTCAATTGTTCCCAGGCGGGCGCTATGTCTGCCTCTGTTCCAAGCAGCGGGTCTGGCATCTCCAGCTCCACATCCTCATAGTTCAGATCGCCGGAGGAGTAAAACTTCAGGCAACTCCAGTCAGCGGAGATAATATCGCCGCGAAAGCGTCTAATGCACTGACCCCTTAACCATGCGCGAGTATCAGGCGGTGGGAATGTAACAAGCTGCTGGATCTCCTCCTCTGTCACCAGCCGCTCAATGATTCCTTCTGCTGGAGATGATAGTACAATCCAACCTCGCCCTGTGTGGCATCATAACGAATATCGTGATACTGCAAGTCTAAGCGCCGCAGGCCGAAGTACAGTTCTCGCTGTCGCTCATAATCATTCCATGCCAGCCCCGCCAGCTTCGCCTTCTCCCTGGCTGCAACCGATTGGTCGGGTTCCTCGATAATCACCTGCCACGCCGCAACATCGCTCCACTGCGCGCCCTGGGTGGCCAGGTAACGATCTAACAGGCGCTTCTTGATGGCCCAATCCAGGCGTGTGGCGAGCTGTTCCCAGTCATCCGGCAGCATATCGAGTGCGTCTTCCCACTCATCTACTACATCTAACTGTTCGTCGCTTGCTCCTTTCTCTTCCAGGTACTTCCTGGCCAGCTCCAGGTAGAACCGCTGGATATCTAGAGCCGTCATCTGACGACCACCTTCCAACTGCAAGGGTTGCTTGAAGGTCAGATCGCGCGAGACCGCCTGCATTGCCTGAACCGGATCGTTCAGCGTGAGGTCCGTGGTGATAAAGTCATCTTCTAGCATGTGCAGTATCAATTGCGTCGTTCCGATTTTCAGGTACGTAGAATATTCTGCCATATTGGCGTCACCAGGGATCACATGCAGGCGACGGAAGCGGGCGGTGTCGGCGTGAGCCTCATCCCTGGTATTGAAAATGGGCCGGTTGTATGTCGTCTGTAGGCCAATCAGCGTCTCGAAAAAGTCCGTGCGCTGAGAGAGCTGGAATCCCGCCGGGCTGGTGTTATTTTCAGCCCCGACTTTACCTGAACCACAAAAGATGATGCGCGTGACGAAGAATGGCAACAGGTAGCGAAAAACCTTGTGCATCTTACTGTACAGGAGGTCGTTATAGAGTTCGCTACTCAGCAGGTATTCTTCGTGGCATCCATAGCTATTGTTTTTGTAATCCCCGTTGTTTTTGTACACCAGGATGCGCTGGTCTGGTGACAGAATGCCGCTGGTATTGATCCACTGCTGGCAGGCGCCCAGGATACGCTCGCCCGCTTTATCGGCAGCCAGAAGCTGGCGGGCCGACAGACATTCGGGAGTTGAGTATTCCGGGTGAGCGTGATCGATATAAAACCGCGCTCCATTGGGAAGCATCAAATCGGTCTCGTCATAGGCGACCACCCTCGCCCTGCGCGGTCTGAAGTGTTCCGGGGGCGCGAACTGCTGCCCGCGAATGGATCGCCCGCGATCGGTGGCATCGCAATCGTCAATTCTGGAAGGCGCAGTCTCGCTCACATTATCATCATCGATTGAGGGTAAGACGAAATGATAGGAATGACAGGGTGCAGCGATACCTCCGCTATGCTGATAAGCGCTCAAGAGCAATCGCGACGCAAGGAAGGGATCGGGTTGTTGAGCCGCGAGAATCATAATGCCATACTCGGTTTCAATCCCTGATACCTTTGGTATGGTCATATTAGCCTCCTCGGGGAAATTCCCCTCTCCTCATCTGAATGGATCACAACACAAATGCATAAGGTTATAGTGGCAGTATAACATTTACCGGCGTAAAGGGGAAGTACCTTTATACAAACGTACTTTATCTTCACTCCACGGATCGACCTCTCCAGCCTTGAGATGAATTTCTACAAATTGTATATCCTCCGCCTTCCCCATATCCGTATTCAGTTTATGGAGAGCCAGTTGTTCCTTATTCTCCTCGAACTCTTGCAGTAGTGCCTTATGAACATCATCCAGGCTGATACCGGCACCCGCGCGGGCAGCCCTCTGCTCGACCAGCACTCGTTTAATCGCCTGCCGCTTCGCCCGATCGGCGATATTCGCGATAATAGCGCCGCTCATGAAGTCTCTCAAAGGAAACGTGTAACGGTTGCCATTGCCGGTCAGGACACTCACAATGCTGGACGAGCTGTAGAGCAGGGCGACGGCTTCCAAAATCATCGCTTCGGCAAGCCACTCTCTCTGAATAAAGTTTTTCACGCTCTGATCCGGGGATATGCTGCGCAGACGCGTCACTACGTCGCCTATCTCAAGCCCGGGCTTGAAGCGACGCAGTTTCTCCCAAGGTAACTCATCCGTTCTCTCTTTTTCCAGCAGGAGCGCGTCTCGTATAGTAGCTGTGGCAGGGAACTTCGCCAGCTGGTCAAGTTCGTCTGGCTGCAGGCTCAGCGCCAGGCGAAAGTCACAGCCAGGCGGAAGCAGTTTTGCCATTTCGTAAGCGCCATCGACAGAGCCGGTTATGCGACTTGAGTTGTCTGCTCGTTGATAGGCCGTGCGAAATACCACTTCCCCGACAGCTCCTTCAGGGGCCGTGACTGTCATGCCTTCCGGGCTGAGGGGAAGGGTTGGCAGCAGGTACATGGCAAGGATATCCTGGGCCGATTTTCGCGTTGGGCGATCTACTTTGACTTTCACATCCAATCGCTTTGGACGCAGGATAGCCGGGTCAATCATATCCTGCCTGTTACTGGCGCCGATAATGATCAAGTTCGATGTGCTCTCGACGCCATCCAGCTCAGAGAGAAATTGAGGCACTATGGTTGTTTCGACATCTGATGAACGGCCTGTACCACGCGTGCGGAACATGGCCTCCATTTCATCGAAAAAGATGACGACCGGAGTAAAATACGTAGCGTGCCTGCGCGCCTCTTCGAAAATCTTGCGAATACGGTGTTCCGTTTCGCCCACATACTTGTCGAGCAGTTCGGGACCCTTCACATTGAGGAAAAAACTGCGCACGCCGTCTTTCTTCGCCAGCACGGTGCGAATCTCTTGCAGCTTTTCTTCCAGCCACTCAACGGCTATGTCATGCAGGCGCAGGAATTGTGTCAGTTCCTCGACAGCCACCTCCGGCACCAGTTCGGCTGAACCAGAAGCGTTCTGCGTGAGTCCTTTTCCAGCGGGGAACAGGCCCGTGTAGCGCGTAACCAGCTCGGCATTATGTGGATTGCGCTTGAGCTCCTGGTAGAGCACCATGTGCTGCTCGAGGTTTTGCAAATGGCGGCGAATATTCTGCGTCAGGCTATTTGCGACGGCTTTAGCAACCATCGTCTTACCACATCCCGGGGGACCATAGAGCAAGATGCCCTTGGGGCGGGTTAACTGGTACTGTTCGAATTCCTCCCTGAACAGGTAAGGCAACTCGATGGCGTCATAGATCTGCCCGATCTGTTCGTCCAGGCCCCCGATATCGTCATAGGTGACATCTGGCACCTCCTCCAGGGTGAGTTCGCCTGTTTCGTAGGCGGGCAGCTTTTCGAAGGCAAACTTCAACCCCGGTTCAATGCGTACGATATCGCCAATCTTCACGTCCTGCCTGTGCAAACGCTCGCTGATCTCAACAACTGTTCCCTCACTTCCTCCCGCCTTCACATGCAGGCGCGGCCTGGCCCTGGGAAGGGCAATACGCTGATCCTGGTCCACCTGCATAATCTGCACGATATCGCCCGGCCGCATGCCCTGTCGCACAAGTTCTTCGCTGCACGGGACCGTCAAATCCTCGTTTTCTCGCCACCGCACCGCTACCTGCGCGGGCAGTGGGGGCTGCGCCTCGATGAGAGTGAGTACCTTCGCCTCGCCCTCCAACGTAATGATGTTCACGACCTCAGCCGTCTCACCGGTGGCATACTCATCGCGTACAGCGACGACATTTTGTTTTTCGTTCAGCACGACAATCTGGCCGGGCGCCAGCTCCTTCACCTCTTTTTTCAGCCCATTGGCCAGGTGTACCTCAAGGCGAGTAGGGCCAACCCCAACGATGATTTCGCGCTCTCCACCGGGAGCAGGCCCCAAGTAGATACCATACTGCAATGGAGGCTCAATCAGCTTCTGAGCCATTTGCTTTAATTCCTCGAAATCCTGTTTCAGTCTGGGAAGCCCCTGATAAGCCACCTTGACCCTCGTCCACTTTTGATACGGCGCGACGTTTTGACGCTGCAGGCAGGTATCGCTGATCAACTTATCCAGATCTTCTAGATTTTCAATTGTACTCATGGTATCTACATTCATTGCCGCATCCTTTAAACCTGGGATACACCGAAAGTTGGTATTATCTTATCATACCTGCTCAATCTCTTCTCCTGTAATGCTACTATAGCATTGTAAGGGATACAGAACTAGACCCTGCGCTTCTTGATAATTGCCAAATACAAGTCTGCTAATGCTCCCGGAGCTAATGTATCCGGATACAATTGCCTGAAATCGATATATTCACTGTCACTGAGGAACTCAGGAGGTTCAGATGGCTCAGGTCCCCCTGGCAGCAAAGTAGGAACGATTGGAATACCACGATCGCTAATTCTCTAGATGTGCTTGTGTCATATTCATCTTCTCACTCTTTGCTTCTCGCTCGTAACACAACGCTAACTATAGGCTCTATGCAGATTTCGTATCGCCACAGCAATTATACTGCTGATGGCGCTCGTTACTCATCATCGGAAAGCCGTGCTGTACACGTTGAGCAGCGGCGCTCCATCACTGCTGAAGATACCCAGCGCAATAGCATGTTTTCTCACTGCCGCTATTTCACGTCTTCTGCTCAATTGTAGTGGATCAGCCTAAGTATTGCAACATTGTTGAAAACAAGGCTTGAGGTATTGGCAACTTGGCAATAGAGCTGAACAACATGATAAAATAGTTGCGTGAAAACAAACATCATTCCTCCCAATGAGAAAGGCTTTCGCTTTCTACCCGAAATCATCAGCCATGCTGTCTGGTTGTGTTTTCGCTTCTCGCTCCGTTTTCGGTCCGGTGGAAGAACTTCTGGCACAGCGCGGGATTATCGTGACCTATGAAACACTTCGACAATGGTGTTTGCACATTCGGCCAGACCTCTGCCAATGAATTGCGCCGTCGTCGCCCTCGTTGTGGGGACACGTGGTATATGGGACGCGGGTTATGCTTTCCATTCGTGGACACAAGCACGTTCTCTGGTGAGCCGTTGATCAGGATGGCAACGTGCTCGACATCCTCGTCCAGAGTCGCAGAAACAAAAAAGCAGCCAAACGATTTTTCCGCAAGCTCCTCGAAGGACTCCACTACGTTGCGCGTGTCATCATCACTGATACGCTCAGGAGCTCTGGTGAGGCGAAACGTGAGATCCTGCTTGGAGTAGAGCATCGACAGCACAAAGGATGGAACAATCGAGCCGAAAACTCGCATCACCCCACGCGACTGCGTGAGCGCGAAAATGCGCACATTCAAATCAGGCAAACAGGCACAACGCTTTCTCTCTGCCTTGGGCCCCATCTCTCAACATTTTCAAACGCGAAGGCATCACAGGAGTGCTCAAGAGTATCATGCTCCTTTACAGGACCGATTCCAAACTTGACTCTGTTGCCCAATTGCCAAACTACGCGCAAGGGAAGGAAAACCTGGTACCATAGGAGAAATCCATGTGAAGCAGCGAGAGGAGGCATTTGATGTCATTACCCCATCAAGGACCAGATGCTATTCCTGAAGAAACCATTCGTCTTGCTCGGGCAATCAATCCCAAAGGAACCTTGTACATGCACATCCGAGATCACCTGGTGTGCTGGCTACTTGAGGCATCTGCTGAAAAAAGGAAGGGTTTAATCTCTTCAATAATCTCCTCATCTGAATACCTCTCCTGTGAGGAAAGCGTCGTCATCAGACTATGTTTCACATGGTTGCCTTCAGGGTTCTCATAAGGAAGGGCAATTCCCTCTCGATGGTTGTCTTTCTCAGTGCAAGACAGCAAAAAGGAACGACGGTATGCGAGATTCTCGATGAGGTGCGCTCCACGGAACGCAACCATCTGCTCCGTCGTAAACTTGTAAGAGCTCAAGCACTTCTGCGGTAATCGTGGTGTAATCCACCCAGGACTGGCAAGGCGAGTATCTTGCCATCATCGTGATCGGGAAGGACAGGCTCACCATATCGTTCTGGAATTTGTTGTCTGATGCCTTGATGTGGTCTAGCCTGATTGAAGTATTGGACATAGCCACCAAGGACACGATGCAATTGCTTCTCCTGGAAGATGAATAGGTGATCGAGACACTCTCGCCGCACACTGCCCAGAAAGCGTTCACAGATAGCGTTAGCCCGTGGTGTGTGATACGGTGTTTTCAGGATCTTGATGCCGCTGGTGGCTGCCAGGCGCGCGAAACTGGGTCCAAACTTGCTGTCACGATCCCGAATGAGATACTTCGGCCCTTGTCCAAAAGGAGTCGCTTCCCGCAGTTGTTGTGCGGGCCAGGCATCGGTAGGATTTCGAGTGACGCCCACATGGATGACTCGCCGAAAGTGCAGATCGATGATGAAGAAGGCAAACAGCGAACGAAAGAAAAGGTCGGTGACCTGCAAGAAATCACACGCCCAGATGTCTTTGGCATGCGTGTGCAGGAAGGTAGCCCAGGTCTGTCCTCGTTGTCTCGGTGAGCGAGTATCCCTCATGTACTTTTGAATGGTGCGTTTAGAAACGTGAATGCCCAGCTTGAGGAGCTCACCACGAATGCGTTCTGCTCCCCACAGTCGGTTGTCCTTTGCCATCTCCTGGATCATGGCTACGGCCTCCTGGGATATTCTCGGCTTGAGAGAAGCTGCCTTCGACTTGTATTTCCAAAAGAGTTTGAAGCCTTGACGATGCCAGCGCAGGAGCGTCTCTGGTTGGACAATGAACAGCGCTTGCTTCCAAGTCCGCACCATTCTTGCCAGCAAGACCAGGAGCATGCGGTCCGTCTTGGTACAGACAGGTGGTTTCACCTGGCGACACAGGATGATCATTTGTTGACGCAGCAAGGCGTTTTCTGCGACGAGTTCGGACTTGCTTCGGGCAAGGTCAGTCAGCGTCGCAAGCAGCAGCGAGGTGGTCTCTGGTTTGGTCCAGGCGACGTAGCGGTAGTGGAGCGATTGAAGACACAGCTCTGTCAATCGCATGATGAAGGTGAGTATTCCTTTCACAGTATCCATTCCCCTTGGTGAAGATGAGCAGATGCATAGCTTGAGATTGTACTCTTCCTCTGAGGAATCGGCAAGTAGCGAGTGGTGGAATGGGGTGCTCTCAAAGGCCTCACCGAGTCGACGGATGCCACAAGTAGCCAGCACAGGTCTCACCCTATTATGCCGAGACTGATTATGCCAAGGCGACGGGCTGGGGAGCGTTTCTCCAGGCATATCACAACACACTGAGCAACTAATCTAATTACTGTACGAACCCTTCTCAGGCGTTCCCCACGTAACCGAAGTGACAACTTGCAGAGGCAGAATGCCATCGGTGTGAAAGCGTTGTAAAAGAGTTCGTACTTGCTGGTCGAGTTGACCGACCTTTTGCTCTCCCATACGTTCCTTGGAAAAGCCACTTCTTGAATGCAAGCCCTCGATGTAGTCATCAAGCGGCTGTCCAGTACCTGTTTGTAGGAAACAATACACAAGAGAGAGAGAATATCCCTTCTCTCAAGCAATTTGCTTGAGAGAAAGATTGCCTAAATTGGTACTGGAGAGAGGGGCATTCAAGATCTGCCTGCACTTATGAATGACTCGTCGTACTGTCTCATGGGAGACTCCGTAATCCTTTGCAACTCTCCGAGGCGGTTCTGTGTTCTCAATGACTCGTCGTACCACATTCGGCCACTCCGTCGATGGAATACCATACAATGAGTAATTTCCCCAAGGAAGAGATTGAGAAACACTGAGAAACTGGCGCTGATTTTGCGTTTATCAGGTCTAACCTCTGCTTTTTGCTTGCTGAACGACTCACATGTCCATAGGGAAGCGTTTGGACTGCTCCCACTAAAAGACACCAGGGTTCAAGTCAACATCTCCGAGTCATGCGTATACTACAGTGAAGAGACAGAAAGGAGATGAAGTATGCCTGGGAGAACCCACAGTCGGGAATTTAAGTTGCTGATCGTGCGGCAACTCTCCAGTGGAGAGAAACGACCGACGCAAGTGTGCCGAGAACACCATCTGGCGGCGAGTATGGTCTCGCGCTGGCAGCGGGAGTACGCCGAGCGCGGAGAAGCGGCCTTCAGCCCGAAAGAGCCGAGCGAGGTCAAAGCCCTGCAAGCCAAAGTGGCGGAATTGGAGCGATTCTGTGGACAGCCCTCTTGGGAGAATGCTGTGTAAAAAAAAGCGCTACAGCGGCTTCCGTCCAGGCCCGACACGAGGTGATTGCCGAGATGCAACAGCAAGAACAGCCGTCTTTGTCGGTGCGCCAGCTCTGTAAGCTGTTGGGGGTCAATCGCCGCTGGTACTATAAATGCCACAAGCAACACAAGCGTGATGAAGCCGATGAGAAGCTGCGCGAGGTCATTGAGCAGATCGTGCTGGAATTTGCGGGCTATGGGTATCGGCGCGTCACTAAGGCCCTGGTGCGGGCCGGCTGGAGTGTCAATCACAAGCGGGTCTTGCGCGTGATGCGGCAAGCCTCGCTGCTCTGCCGCAAGAAACGCCGCTTTGTGCCTACGACCGATTCGCAGCATCCTTATCAGGTCTATCCCGATCTGGTCAAAGGTCTGGAGGTGAGCAGCCCAGATACAGTGTGGGTGGCCGATATTACTTACATCCGGCTGCCAACCAGGTTTGTCTACCTGGCGGCTATCCTGGATGCCTATTCACGCAAGTGCGTGGGCTGGAAGCTGTCCAAACGCATCGATGGGCAACTGGCTCTGGATGCCTTAGAAATGGCTCTGGCGGCACGTGATGTGAGTCCTGGACTCATCCATCACTCCGAGTACGTCAGCACCGCCTATATCGACCGGCTCACTCAGGTGGGAGCGCGCATCAGTATGTCGTCGGTTGGCAACCCCTATGACAATTCCAAAGCCGAGAGCTTTATCAAGACCCTCAAACAGGAGGAAGTCTATCTCAACGACTATCAGACCCTTCAAGAAGCGCAGGACAAGATCGGGCACTTCATTGAGGAGGTCTACAACACCAAACGCTTGCATTCGAGTTTGGGCTATGTGCCACCTACGGAGTTCGAGATGGCTCACGCCCAAGAAATGAGATGTTGACTTGACCCGTGGAGTCCTCCAATGGGGTCAGTCCACTTTGCGGTTTAGGAAAGTAGCTGAATAAGTTGCTCTCCCTCGTCGGATTCTGGCGGTATCACAGGGGCAGCCTGGGGCAGATCATTCTGGTTCATTTCTTCTAAGGCTTCCTGTGCTGTCCACCGCACAAGAGTATTGTTGTCACTCAAGCACGCGAGTAATATATTTGTTGCCGCGTCGTTCTTGATGGTACCTAATGCCCTTATAGCAGCAAGGCGAACCTGCTCATCGACATCATGCTGGGCCATCTCGTGTAGAAAAGTGACCGCAGTACTACTTTTTCGCCAAGCCAGATACATAGCCGTGCGCATACGAATATACCTATCTTTATGAGTAACTAACGCTTGCCACCATGTGCGCTCTGAATCAGAAGTAGCGACATCCTCATCCGCTTCGGCCTGGCTTGTCTGAGAAATCATTTCTTCAGCCTGCCGCACCATGGCCAGCGCCTGTTGAATATCTCGTGGAGGTCTTAACACATGAGATAGTAGCATCAATAACGGGTTGAGTTGAATTAATCCGTTTGCGGCTGGAGGATTTCGCTGCTTTAAAGCCTTTTGCAGCAGTCGAAGTCCCTCCTCGCTCTCCAGAGCGATGTGTGCAACTGCCTGCATGTAACGAGCCGCACTCCCTGCATAATATTTTTTTACAACATCCTGCGATAGAGACACAGCAGATTGAAGCCACTCAGTTGCCTGGGCAGATTCTCCTCGTGATAGCTGGATTACACCCAGAGCAACGAGAGGTTGGAGTTCATTGCGATCCTGCTCCAGAGCCTGCAGGAATTGCTGTTCTGCATCAGCGATCTGCCCAAGCTTCAGAAACACCATACCCAGATTTGCGTGGGCAAGCGTCGCGTGCTCTGATCCAGGGCTGACACGTATTTGCTGCCTGAATGCCAGCATTGCTTCCTGATAGCGACCCAGATAAAGGTAGGCTACTCCAAGAGTATTGTAACGAAGCAGATGCTTGTCTTCTGTTAATTGATTAGCCCGTTTACACCAACGAATTGCTTCTTCATACCAGCCACCATACATGAGCGCCAGAGCAAGGTTTGCTGCGTACACACGTTCTTCTGGCTTCAGCTTCACTGCTTTAATGAAAACCTTTACAGCTTGCTCATAGAGCGCCTCGCCGAAGTAGAGGCAACCTAATTCGTGATGCTTCTGGGCGTCGTCTGGATTATCTGCGCAGACCTTCTCCAATCGGCGGATCGGAGTTTCTTCCCAGGAGGCGGTAAATTGCGGGTGATCGAACTCCAGAGGATCGCTGAGGCTGATCTTTACGCCGTCCACCTGCACTTCCTTCCAGTTTTCCACTTGCACCGAAAAGTTGTACTGTTGAGCTAGTCGAATGGCCTCTCCTCGTATCCGCGCTCTAGTATAGGGAGGCGGCTTTTGCTCTGCGGCCTGTATCTCAGCCTCTGTGAGCAGAGTATCAGGCTTATAGAACTGGTTATAGAGTCCCTCGCTGCTCATATCATGGTAGCGTAAATCATACGCTTGCAAGCCTGTGAGAATTGACTGATCGTTCGCGGCAGCCCAGGAGACCCCGGCCTGTGCAAGGTAGGCATCTAAAAACCGCTTTTTAATTACCCAGTCGGCTCGATTCCTGAGTTTCATAGGATCTACTGAGATATCGTTTAACGCTTCTTCCCATGCCTCCATTAGAGCATTTTCCTCATCTGAATAGCCAAACTCATCCAGATAGGAATCCGCACATTCATAGTAGAACCACTGGATGTCCAGTGCGCTCATGCTTTTCCCGTCACGAAGCAACATGGGAACGCGACAGGTGTTGTCGAGAGAAATAGAGTGCAATGCCGCCAGTGGGTCTTGCAAGAGTGGATTGTCAACGATGAACAGATCTTCGATCATGCGTAGGATGATAGCCGTCGTACCCATCTTCATCCATGTAGCCCATCCCGATACATTCGCATCCCCCAAAATCTGGTGCAAACGCCGGTAGTTTCCAGCAGCATGAGGTTCCCCCTCGCGTCCAATATTGAAGATCGGACGATCGCTTGTCGTTTCCTTCGAGACAATGGTATTGATGAACGCGGCACGCTGCGAGATTTCAAAAATCAATCGCCCCGAACGACCAGCAGAAGTTGACAGCCGTCCTGCTCCAGCAAATATCTGACGAGTGACCAGAAAGGGGATCAGACAGCGCGCCAGATAACGCAGGAAATGCTCTCCTGTGAGCAGTTCTGTATCGCGCAGCATGAGGTAGTTTTCATGGCAACCATATGTATTGCCGTGCGGGTCTACATTGTTTTTCGCTATCAGTAGTTGCCCCTGAAAGCCTTTCTGGTCAAGTACCCTTTGAGCCTCGGGAAGGATGCGGGCCAGTAGATGATCAGCTCCTTTATCGTAAGCAGCCGCCTCACGGGCTGTACGGCATTCCGGTTGAGCCCATTCTGCATGGCCGACATCGTGATGGAACTTGGCTCCTGTCACCAGGTACTGGCTACCGACAATTCCATACTCTTTGGTAAGCACCTCGTGCAGGGCCTGAACAATAGTTTGCGCATCAGGTTTCGCACCTGCATTCACAGGGTAGAAATTAATGGCATATTCCGTTTCCAGCCCGAAAACTCGCTCTCGTAGTGACATTGCAATAGCCTCTCCAACAGGTACTATCTGAAGTATAGCATATTTCTAGACTTTATCCAATTGCTAGACAAAAAACGAAAGGGAGAGTAATCTTCTCTCACATCTAATTGCGAAAAGAGAAGAGAGAGATGCTTCATCTGCCTAAAGGGATTATACAAGTATTGCGTTCCTTTGAAGAAGTCTTCAGTAAACGGGTTTGGGAATGGGCCAAGATACTGCTGATAGGGGCAATTCTGGCTCCAGGAGAACGAACGGTGACAGCGATTTTGCGAGTGATGGGCTTGCACCATGAACAGCAATTTCAGAACTATCATCGGGTCCTCAATCGAGCGAAGTGGTCGAGTCGCGCACTCAGCGGCATTCTGTTGCGCATGGTGCTTCAGCTCTTTGTGCCAGAGGATGCTCCCATTGTGGTAGGCATTGACGAGACCATTGAACGGCGACGTGGAGCCAAGATAGCCGCCAAAGGGATTTATCGTGACCCGGTGCGTTCGAGTAAAGATTTCTTTGTGAAAACGAGTGGGTTGCGCTGGATTTCGATGATGCTATTGACGCCCATTCCGTGGGCGAGCCGCGTGTGGGCGTTGCCCTTTTTCACGGTGCTGGCTCCCTCCGAACGCTACAACCAGCAGCATCGTCGCCATCACAAAAAGCTCACTGATTGGGGACGACAAATGATCCGGCAACTGCGTCGCTGGCTGCCTGGACGTAAGATCGAGCAATTCCATAGTAATCGGCTCTGGCAGACGTTTGCTCATGTCCACAGGTATAGAGAAGTCCCAAGCGGGTGTGGCAGGTACAGGCGTGGCATGATGTGTGTCCATTGGTGGCTCAGGAAGCACGTCTAAATCCTCTGAGAGGTCGATATCCAGGTCGTCATCGTCGTAAGTACTCTCGTTGCGTCTACGAATGGCAACAATACCAAGACTATGCTCATTATAGGTATAGATGACGCGGTAGTCACCGCAACGAAGCCGATGAAGCTTGCCAGGGATATGTTTCAAATGCTTTTTCGTCTTGCCATCAGGCATGGGGTCTTGCGTCAGCAATTGAATCTTCGCGTTAATCTGGCGTGCCTCTTTTTGTGGTAGTGCAATGATGTCATTCAACAGAGAAGGCTTAATGGTCATTTGGCGAGTCGTCTTCATGCGATATCCTCACATCTCTACGTGATGCATCTCTACAAGAAACCCTACTATGTTATACAGGGTGAGAAAGCAATTTTCGGAACATTCACCCAGGAAGAGTATAGTACCGTATGTTACCACTTAATAGAGAAATTTGCACGTATACTACTGACAATATGCTGTTGCTTCTACCTACAAACCAAGAATTCCTGCGCAAACCCAAAACCCACGAGAAAGATGATGCCCCATAGCACAACATAGCATTTTTAGAAAATCTTTTTGTAGCTTTGTACCTCCGCTTAATTGGATAGAGCTAAAATGCAAAATATTGGAAACGGCCTCCCGCTCTATAGAGGCAATTTCGGAGAATGCGCTTCTATCAAATTAGTTCGTAGAACGTATCCAACAACCTGTTTTTATAGTAGAGATTAAATAGGAATAGCTATTCTTCCCCAATATCCTTTAATAAAACCGTTCTGGTTATACCTTCTTCTTCAAGCGAATAAAACCATTCTCTAATCTGGTAGGAGGTAATATGCCAATCGTCATCATCTGTCTCTTCTTTTGCACGAGGAAGTCTCCCAATGCTATCTCCTTTGAAAAGGGTACCAAATAAGATAGCATTGGGTATAGTGGAGGGGACAAATGGTTCTTCAGGATATGTTTCTCCCAGGTAATCAGCAAGAATTGCTTCTGCTAGTCTCGATGGACCTCCACCATAATATCCCCACTCAAACACTGTTTCCTTTTCAGGGTTACGTTTATTACGACCAAAGTATTTTAAAGGAACTCCATTCACCGTTACATAAGTGGTCTTTGACATGTATTTTCCATCTTTTCTATATATTCGCCGTCCGCTGTACATCTTGAAATCTTCCTTCGGTGGAAGCATCTGTTCGAGTTCAGAAAGCGGGTTTAGTGAGGCGAGAGTTTCTTGTATTGGCTCCTCTACAACTTCCTCCTCACTCTTACGTTGGAAGTCCTCTTCCTTCAGACCCAACAAATCTATGAGGTCTTGTTGATTTGCATTGTTCGGAAGGTGACCTTTGATTTCCCATCGTAAGACTGTGCGGCTTGCAATCCCAAGCTTTTCTGCGAGCACCTCCCGCGACCATTTTCGCTTTATACGTGCCTGCCTGATTTTTTGTCCCAATGACTCTTCTGACATGACATTTCCTTCTATACGCTACTGACACCGAGAGATAAAAATGTGGTCTCACAACTATTGGTGGCATTGTACAGGACCATGCACTTCAACACAAGTTTGTCTTGTAACTTCTTCCAATACTGACATTCTTTCTTAGCTCAAAAAATGATACTGACATGTCATTGTATAGCCTAAAACTAGGCACTAGACTAGACAGCAACAGGTCGTCTAGCTGCAACCTGATAGATGAGATATGAGTTGACTTCTTCACATGGGTAAAGGGAAAGAAGAAAAATCATGAAATTTCAGGAGAGGGTTAAAACCGAGAAGACAACCGAAATGGCTCGGTCTCTTTCACCCGACATCGTTCATCTGCTTGACCTTCTAGCTCGTATCGAGATGCGTCGACAGACAAAGCAACGATCAGCCAACAAAAATAAGGCTTCGTAGTTAAAAACTCGTGTATTGTTCTTTGCGGTACGGTACAGTACAGTACTTTAGCTCTACCTTTCCTGCTGTGTTGAGGCAGGTGCCGTACTGTACTGTACTTGATTTATAAAATGGAGAAACATTTGATGAACATCTATTCCGTAGGTTTCGACCCAGGCAACAGCGAAACGTCTCTTGTTGTCCTTCTATCAAATGGTGAACAGCGAACGTTGACAATACCTAGTTATGCTGGAAGAGGCTCTTCCAGTAATTTAAAGCGTTTTCGCAGTTTGCATTCGGCTCAGACAAATGTGCTTTTGTCAGATGAGTATGTTTTGCACTGCCCCACAATTGATGCGTCGGAGTACTATGTTGGTACTTTGGCATTAAGTCAGAGTACACTCTCTACCTCTGCTCGTGGGGATATAAACCGCTACTGGAGTCCACTCATGCTGCTCTTGCTCCTGACCATTCTAGGAACACTCATTCCTGACGATGAGTTTGAAGTGCTTCTGGTCATGGGCGTGCCTATCGAGACATATAACGATCAGAATCGGCTTAAGGTGCGCAAAGCACTAGAGGGTGAACATCGTTTCACACTCAATGGTCGGGAGCGGCTAGTAGTTGTCCAGGTAGGAAAAGTCATTATGGAGGGTGCTGGAGCTATGATTGCCGTTGGCGATGAACGCATGGTGCGGCAAGCAGTCATTGATATTGGTGGTCGTACAACAGATTTGTATACAGCTGATGGACAAATACCTCTGATCCCTTTGTGTAAAGGTACTCCTCTAGGCGTCGAGCTCGTTGGCGATATGATTGGTCGCACATTTCAGGAACGTTCTGGTCGCGCATTGACCGTCCAAGAAACGCGAAGTATTCTGAGAGCTGCTGTCGGAAGTGGACGGTATCCGCTCATCTATGCGAATGGTCAGGAAGTGAGCCAGGTCGATATGCATCACCTGACTGAGGACGCCTTGAGGAGCGTGGGTCGTGACATCACCACGTTTTTGAGCCAGACATGGGCCAATGGAGAGCTTGGAGCAGTGGCGACCGACTTTGCGAAAGTCCTGTTGGTAGGCGGAGGTGCCTACTACTTTTATCGTGACATTGCGTACCTTATTCCGCATGTCACAGTACCACCGCAACCGGAGTTGGCAAACGCATTGGGTTACGCCGAATTAGCTCGTCATTTGCAGCTACGCTAGGAGTGACACGATGTCTCGCAATCCAGAGAAGAATGCCTATGTCACGATTGCCTTTGCACGCACCTCTCCGACATTGGAATACCTCCAACGCGAAGCAACCGATATGGGCATTTCGATTGCGGACTTGATTAAAGTGCTACTGGCTGATCGCATAGCAGTATTGAAAGGACTAGACAACCAGGATCGATTCTTGCATGAGGAAACACTTGCTCAACCATCATCGGTACGCCTTGAGAAAACAGATTTACCACCGCTTGTGGTAGGAGATGACGTGTCGAGACGTGCTGCTACTGCGGCGTCAGCGGCAAGTTACTGGGATGACTAACAGTTGGATACGACGTAGGTCGATCATTCTAGCTGTATTACGGTGGAGCAGGAGGTGGGACATACACTGGGTGATTTAGGTATCCTAGTCTTAGCCTCACTTCTTGTCTCATCTTTTGACACACGGACAGACGAGCGATTTGGAATAGGACTGGCTCTGTTCCCACATCGAATACCTGTCATCTCTATTCAACAGCTTGCTCGTTAAATGCAAGGTTTTGCGACATGACTAACCAGATAAGTACATTTTATCTCACGACGTTTCCTCATTTCTGATTATTCAGCGATAGGGAAGGCGAAGAAGCAAAGAACGAGGAGGAAAGATGATCGAATCAAATGTACGACCAGATCGTGGCTCTCGCTTCTGCGAAGCAGAACGTGCCTGTATGCGCTGGATTGGCGAAGCAGGGGGAGCGCAGTTTGAGCAGGTGCAACAGGTACTTGCACGCCTGAGTTCTCACCCAGAGAAATTGACCAATCCAGCAATGCTCTCCGTACAGCGCACTCGTAAGAAGAAGGATCGTTGGAGGAACGAAGGGTTAATTGAGTACAAACTCTTCGAGGCGAAGGGGAAAGGATGGTTGTGGTTATCCCGTAAGGGTATGGAGTACGTCGGGTTGGGTGACTTACGCTATTATGAGCCGAAATTGGAGTCGCTGCGTCATTTGTACTACGTCAATCAGGCTCGACTGTACGTCGAGCAGCAACGACCAGAGGACATATGGAAATCCGAGCGATTGATTCGCTATGAACAACCAGCGTTTTCTGTAGGAAAGAAGGCTCCTCATATTCCTGATGCATTACTCTATAAACCTAGTGGGGAAATAATAGCTATAGAGGTTGAGCTTACACTAAAAAAGCGTGAGCGCATTCTGGAGGCACTCAAAGAACTGACAAGTACATATCATCGAATCTGGTACTTTGTCGCTCAGCCTGTTTGGGCACCATTTGAAGCTGCACTCGCTCAATTACCGGAACACCTGCGCAAAAATGTTCAAATGCTTTCTGTAGAACAGAAACTACAGTAGTCAAGAAAAGGAGTATTCTTATGAAGCAATATCAGGAACGACATCAGGGAAGCATTGATCCATTGGTCTTGCTGTTTCTAGCTCTCGCAAGCGTCCTCGTCTTTCCATGCACTTTTGCGGCTTTGCTTGTTCGCTGGCTACCTCAGCAGCTTTTGAAGCAACGTTTGTTTTGGTTGTGTCTTGTCATTCTTAGTGTCTTGAGTGCAGGAGGATTTCTCCTTCTGGTCCATCCCTGGTTAGCAGTGCAGCATCAACTTATTACGCTTTTGCAGGAAATTATCCATGAGGCAAAGACGGCAAGTTGGAACACGTCTCGCTTGTGGAATGATATACGTCCATTCTGGCTAGAAAGCCTTCCCTTTATGCCGCTCTCAGCCTGCATTGCTCATCTTTTGACATCTCGAGGCATACGTGAGCGTTTACTTGCAACACATGAAGACCAAGCAAATGCGTTACTTTCTGCAAGTAAACATGCTCAACGGCAAGCGAAACGCCGTAATGTACCCGATGAGGTCCAGCAACAAATAGTACTTGGCCTGCCCATTGGAAAAGGCTTGCCAACATGGATCAAAAAGCGTCTTGTCATTCTTCCTACTGACGAGCTAGGGAGACATGGAGTCGTGATTGGAAGCAGTGGGAGTGGCAAAAGTGTCACGCTATTGCGGCTGGCAGTTTTAGCTGCACGAGTACTCAGCTGGCAAGTCATCTATATTGATGGTAAGGGCGACGATGATGCTGGGATACATTTTGTAGCGGCGATGAAAAATGCTGGCATTCAGAGAGTCAAGTTGTTTCCTGCTGAAGCATATAACGGATGGGTTGGAAAATGGGATGCGCTGCTGAGTAGATTGCTGGCAGTGGAGGAATTTAGTGATACCCATTATAAAGCATTGGCCGAGAATGTGCTTCGTTTAGCGTTAAGGGCACCTGGAAAACCTGTAAAGACGAGCGCAGAGTTGCTCGCACGTCTAAATCTGAAAAACGAATTTCTCCTGGGTTTGTATGCTGGACATCCCGAAGAAGAAGCCTACCTTGAATATGTGGGGAAGAAAGACCCAATGGGAGTCTATAACCGCTACTCAGCTCTCCTTAACACACTAGATGGACAACTCGATGGAAGTTGGTCCTACGACGATGTTGATGCCGCCTACATTTCCCTCGATGGCCTAGCTCTCTCAGGAGTCGTATCCGGCCTAGCTCGCTACTTTGTCGAGGACTTCGCTAACTATGCAGGCCAGCGCAAACCTAAAGGGCGTCGAGTACTATTCATCTTTGACGATTTAGGAGCAGTAGACGCAAACCTGACGAATATGTTTGAGCGCGTTCGTGCTCGTGGTGTGAGTGTCTACGTCTCGGGTCAAAGTGACCGCAGCATTGCTTTCAAAGGGATGCTTCAGAATGCCGAACGCATTCTATCCTCTGCAACGACGATTATTCTCCATGCATGCAGCCATCCACATGAAATTCTTGCTCGTGCGGGAACAGATACTATCATCGAGGAGTCGTCTCAGACGACTGAACAACAGGACTCCGACCGTAACTCCTTCCGTCTAAAGGAAGTCTTCAAAGTGCATCCTAATCAGGTCATGCAGCTACCTGTTGGAGAAGCGTATGTGATTGCCCATGGCGAAGCTCAGAGAGTGCGTGTTCTGCCTATCTCCGTAGACCCGAAGGTTTCGGAAGAGGTAAGTACTTCTCTTACATCAATCTTAGTTTCATCTATAACATCTCAGTCTGTTAATCAGATACGCATGAGTGCTCATAATGACAATATAACAGGAGAGTTAGAAGTTTTGCCGAATGAAACTCATGACAAACAGGACGAAGATTTTCTGAAGTAGGAAAAAGAGTACTCTACTGCTTTCTCTAAGCAGAAAGAGTACTCGACAAAGAAAGGCGAAACAATGTTAAGCGCATACAACCAGCAAGAAGATGATGTTGTTGCATGGGAAGTGACGAGAGAGCAGGGACCGTTTTTTTGCCCCGAATGCAGAGATGAGGTGGTGGTCAAGAAGGGTCATCTAAAAGTTCATCATTTTGCTCATCTTTCAGGCACATATTGTACATATGGAACCGGAGAGAGTGAGCAGCATAGGCAAGCCAAGTATGAAATTTACGAAGCACTGCGTGAGCATTCCTCAGTAACGCAAATCAAAGTCGAACGCTCGCTTGGAGATGTGCGTCCCGACATTAGCTTTTATTGGCAACACAAGTACAAAGTAGCCATTGAACTGCAAATTAGTGACATTTCTATCAATGAGATTTCTCGTCGTACTCGCAGTTATACCGCGAAAAATATATGGGTGTTATGGACGATACCATATCACAATAATATAAGCTGTTTAACTCCCTATCGAACGCGCGTTTGGGAAAGATACTTGCATGCGCTCTACTTTGGAAAATGCTACTACTGGCTAAGAGGCCAAACGCTTCTACCTGTTCACTTTGAAACATACATACTGGAGGGTAACTTGAAGGAGCGGTACTACGAGGATACGGGGACGTGGCATCTTGATCTGGTAAAAAAGCCTTCTCCCGTTTTGCGAAACTTGGACTTCGATGAGCATGTCAACATAACTGACATGAAACCGATAACACGTCCATCCAAACAGATTGGACCTTTTCCTCTCCCATATTCACGACTCTGGAGTATTCCCAATACAAAGAGGCAAGGAGGGAAATAGTAACTTTGATTTAGTAGACATAGATTTTGTTGTTTTCATGTCAATTGTGGTTTTATAACTGCTATTATATAAGGTTTTTTCAAAAGGAGGTACCGTATGGTTTCACCGCTTGACAGGAATCAATCTCCTAAGACGGTTGTTGGTGGGTATGTACGTCGTTCCAGCGTCATGCAGAGGGACAACTACAGTATCGAAGCTCAAAAACGAGCTATTACAGACGAGTGCATCCGTCGCAATCTTCCTCCACCCGCTTTCTACGAGGATGATGAACGGAGTGCGAGAGGAGAGCAAATTGCCAAACGCCCTGCTTTCAAGAGGCTTTTAGAGGATGTCGAAGCAGGAAGGGTACAAGTCATTATTGTTCATACGCTTGACCGCTGGTCGCGTAACGTCATGGTGACCCTTCAGAGTTTTCGCATTCTCTCGTTGCACCAGACTTCGTTCATTTCGCTTTCCGAGCATATTGATTACTCAACACCAGAAGGGAGACTTCAACTCACTATCCTGGCCGCATTCGCCGCTTACTTTTCCGATATGCTCGCCAAGCATACGAGCAAAGGGAAGAGTGAGCGTGCAGCGCAAGGATTGTACAACGGGGATGTACCATTTGGGTACAGGCGTACCGGACCGAAACAGCCTCCTGAGCCAGATTCGAAAAATTTTGCTGGCCTACGCCTGATCGGAGAGCTTCGGATGAACGGAGTCGAGGCGGAAAGAATTGCCGACGAGCTGAATAAGGCTGGCTATCGCACTGGGAGCAAACGCTTCGGTGATCGCCTGTTTACCGGCGATACTATTACAGCAATTTTGCGCAACGCATTTTTTTCTGCGTTCGCCCCAGGAGACGATCGTGGGACGGTCATGTATCATGGTGAACGTCATAGAGGCCAGCATCAGGCGGCATTTACCTTTGAGGAATGGCAACATGTGCGAACAGTGACGCAGTCAATGTACAGAGCCTCGGGACGCCCTCAGCAAGCTCGGCGTCTCTATGAATTTGCTGGCTATGTAGCTTGTAAACATTGTAGGTTGACACTTCGCTGTCAGGGACACAATCAGACTGGACATACTTACTACAGAGATAGCGCACGAGCACGACGGATAGCCTGTTCGACAGGTGGAGCACTCACTGTACGCACTGACTTGGTACATCAACAGTTTGGAAAATTGCTGGCAAATCTTGTGCTGCCTGAGTCTTGGCGTGAACTACTTCGACAACGCATGAGAGAGCTTGTGAACGTTGAGGGAACGAGTGCTCCAGCAACTGAGCGTGAAAAGGAGCGTCTCCGTCTGAAGCGTACACGGGTCCTCAAGCAACACCGCGAAGGCTATATCGACGATGAAGAGTTGGAAGTGGAATTGGCTTCTGTAGAGCATGATCTCAAACGGTTTGAGGCGATTGAAGTCAATGGGATAAAGCTAGAGGAGATAATTGCTGCTGGGGAGCGTATACCTGGTATTGCAGCATTGTGGGATGAAGCAACTGCTGAGGAGCGACGAGAAATGGTCATCTTGCTGCTCGAACCGGGAGGCTTGCTCTACGATTTGCCAAACAAGGAGATAGCGGTGCTAAAGCCTCGCTCTGTATTCCTCCCATTGCTGGAAATGCTTGATGCGGTTGTGGAGTACGATGAAACCGGAGCTATGCTAGTTGTGAAACACTGAAAGAGAGACTCGACGTCTCTCTCCGTTGCATGGAGTGGCTATTCGAGAAAAAAGTTTCGGAGCCGCTCCGTAAGAATCACTTTCTCTGATGACCTTGCCCGAGATAACGTACAATAGTATGAGCATAAATCTCAGTAATCTTACCCAGGCTTTCTAAATCTACCCACTCATCAGCACCGTGTACTCCACCACATGCAACGCCATATCCGCACACCGTTGGAATACCTCGTTTTATAAACATCCAACCATCACAAGCCGGTCCAGCCCCTTCTACTCGCGGCTGTTCTCCTGACACTATCTGTACCGCCTCGACCAAAGTTCGTACAATATACTCATCGGGGCTTATCTCGACTGCTGGTAGAGTAAGCACATCGTCAAGTTTGTAGGTCTCTATCGAGAGTCTTTGGAGTTGATTCTTGATAATGTCTTTGATATCTTCTGCTGATAGACCTGGAAGAAGACGAACGTCCCCATAGGCATCACATATGTCAGGGACGATATTGATTCCAGTTCCCCCTTGAATAAGCGTGGGAAAGGTCAAGACAGACTTCCTATTGGGGAAAGCTTCTGAGTATGTTTCTGGCAATGGATATTCAAAAAGGGCTTGGGCAAGACGCGCCATGTCGAGAATCGCGTTACGTCCTGCACTTCCTTGTAGACTATCTCCTTGCCCTGTATGAGCAGCCTTTCCATATATGCGGAGGTGAAAACGGTAGAGACCACGATGTCCAATAGCTACTTTCCTATTTCCTGGCTCTCCGATGATTGCAGCGTCTCCCGGTAACAAACCTTGTTCGAGGAGATACTGTGTTCCATAGGGGGAGCACGCTCCAGACTCTTCGTCTACCACAAATGCGAGTGTGAGATTGCCTGCTAACTCAATACCTACTTTTTGTAGGGCGTGTGCAGCATAGATCATGGCGGCAATCTGAGCCTTCGCATCAGCTACACCAACTCCGTAGAGTCTTCCACCTTCGATTTGTGCTCCCCAAGGGTTACGGGTATAGCCGCTCGGTTTGACTGTATCCATATGCGTCGTGAGAATAAGCGTCTTGTTGCTGTTTCCCGAACCTGGAAGGCGGCATATGACATTGGGACGTTGTGGTGAAACGCCAGGGAGTTCAGCAGGAAATCCTAATTGGCTCAGTTCTCGGTAGGTCACATCAGCAACCTCTTTCTCAATTGGAATTTCGGGAGAAGAGGTTTCGGGAAGGAAAGAATTTGTACTTTTTGCCCGTACAAGTCGTTGTAAGAAAGCAATTTCTTGATCGAGTTGTGCCCGAATAGCTTCTGAAATCGCTAACCGTTTTTCCATTATGTACCGCTTCCATAATGAGAAGAGGCTTCAGCACGGAGTTCACGTCGAAACTCTGTGATCGAATGTGCGATCTCTTCCTGTTCTTGCCAATCCCCCCACTCCTGACCACGTTTCGAGAGCTTTTCAAATGTCGCTCGTGTCGTTTTGCCGACTGAGCCTGGAGGCATATACTGCATAGGGGTTCCGGGGAGAGGCATGAAGGTATGGCTATGAATACACACCTTTGGACTCACACGCGTCAACCGTTCCATCAGTTCTTTGCTCAACACCTCATCTGCTGGAGTTTCTCCTGGTAGTCCTGCGATGAAGTCTACATAAATTTTCTTGAGTTTGCCACAGTATTTTGCCAGGTACGAAACGGCACGCTCAACCGCCTCGACATCGTGTTCCCGGTGCATTCCCTGAAGCATATTCTCACTCCCCGACTGCGCGCCAATGGCTATGTACACTGCATCAGAATAGCGATCGAGAAGCTGTGCTAATTCGGGCGTGATGTGTTCGGGTCGCATCTCACTTGGAAACTCACCAAACTTGATCTTTGCCGCTCCAGCTACCTTATGCATCGAGACGAACGCTTCTTCCAGCCGTCCATAATCTGGGTGAACGCCATCGTCCGAAGCCAATGCCAAGGCGTTCGGCGTCGTAAAGCGAATATCTTTGAAACCAAACTCGACTAACTGCTCGATGTGTTCCAAGACGTTGTCCAGCGCTCTGTGGCGCATACGCGCTCCATGCAAAAAGGGAGTTTGGCAAAAGCCGCACGCGTGAGGGCACCCGCGCCCAATTTCGATTGCCCCAAGTCGGCGATGCCGTACCCCTATGCTCGGATAACGTGCGTTGAGTTCGATGAGCGGAGACCGCCCTGTGCGCACGACGCGTCTTTTCCCTTCGCCGTTCTCGGTAAAAAACGCTATTCCCTTGATATCCTGGACATCTCGTCGCTCTTCCATCAGGCGATGCAAGAACTTGGTGAATGAATGTTCGCCCTCCCCAATAAACACCAGGTCAAAGCCCATCGCGAGTGTGCCACCTGCATCACCAGAGGCGTGGGGTCCGCCTGCGACAAAGAGGACTTGATGGCGAACGGTTTTCAACCCCTCCTGTAATTGCTTGAGCAAGGCTGACGTTGTGACGAGAGCCGAACTCATGAAACTGAACGCAACGACAACCGTGCCAGATGGTCCCACGTCTCGAAGTAAATGCTCGATTTCGGCTTGGCACTGTGAAGCTGAGCGAGGATGAGGAAAAGAAAGCTTTACATTTAGGCCCGGGTCCTGCTCGATTGCACCTGTAAGGGCATTGATACTAAAGCGGTTCACGTCACTCGCCAGAAATGCAACGGCAACATTGACCTTTTCCTCTACTGATGTAGTGTGAGAATGATGTACAACCATAGCTACTCTCCAAAAGGTGACACCGCTTTGCGACGGTTCTGTTTTGTCTCAACAAGTCCTGCTGTTTCAGCATACCAGATAAGCCACGTCTCCGCTAGACAGAGGGCTACAGGTTGAAGGCGATGGCGAATAGCGTTATCCGTATCTTTGTGCATCTGCCGTAATAGGACCAGAAGAAACTCTCTGTCAATATGAAAAATCTGCATTGCGTGGTCTGCAACGGCACGCCGAATATAAATGTCGGGATCACTAGCGAGATCAGTGATGACAGATCGGGCGAGAGCACGAATTGGCAATGATGCTTCTTCGAGACAATGTAGCAGGACGGGAAGAGCCTTTGCCACTGTCCTACGTACATTCCGCTGTGTCGTCGCGTTCAGTAACGTCTTGTACATTTCTAGTGCCTCCAGCGGTCGAGAAGGAAGTATACGTTCCAGGTAACGTGCGGCAACGAGTTGCATCTTTTGCTCAGATGATTGTAGCCCTTCGCGTAGAGAAAGAATCATCGTATCGGGAGCACATAGGAGGTTAGAAAGTGCAAGAGAAAATTGAAGGCATTCCCGCTCTCTTCCTTCCCAACTCATAAGCAACTGGCGTTGAACTTTGGACACCTCAATCAAGTTGTGTTGCATCACAGTTTCTGCCTCAGAAAACTGGTTTGTACCGGAACTCTTTTCGCCAATCTGTTTCGCCTTCATCTGAATATCTTCGCACGCTTCAACTGTCGCGAGTGCTACATAGATATCATCCTTCGGTTTTTGACGCAGAAGCCTGATGATTATTGGTAAGGAACTGGGAGAAACCTCAAACAGGGCAGGTAAAGCCTCTATAACACGGCGGCGGATATCCACGCCGCGGATATCATCGACATCAAAACGAAGTACATCCATGAGGTGTTCGGCACCGGCTACATCGAGACGACAGAGACCGGGAAGTGCCTCAGCGATACGGCGACGGATTTCCCAGGGCGCACCTTCCCGAAGCAACTCAAGTGTTTGCACAATGTGCTGCGGCTGGTAATATCCAACTGACAAATCCCCTGTAAGGATGTTTCCAGTGAGCCGATCAATAGCCGTGAGCATATCCTCTATAGCCTGAGAGGGTTGGGAAAGAGTTTCCGCTTGAGCTATATTTTCCTCTTCGGACTCTGTATTTAAGTTCCCTACTAACTGAGCAATGAAGTCTAAATAAGGATGCTCATGTCGATGCGTGGCATCAGTATCAGCAAGGGAAGTGCTTGTCGCAAGATGAAGGTCAAGTAAACTTGTTCCTCCACCGAGAAGATACTTATAACGAGCATACCCGAGGAGATGCCTCATCTCTTCTAAAAAAGGCCCTTGTAATGCTTCAGGAATCTCCTGCGCTAAATGATAAAGCTGTTGGGAGAGTTGCACGGCCTGGTTTGTTTTTTTTGCGGTAACAGGAAGCACAGTTGCAGCTTGTGCTTGATTAGCTGATGATTGTAGGAGTACTAATGGGGGAGCGAAGCCAGCAGTAGCAAGGAGTTCACCAGTCTGTGCGTCTGAAATACGTAGTGCCTGTGCCAGTTTGTAAACAACCTGATCGCTAGGATTGCGGTCACCAGCTAACAAGCGCTGGAGATAGTTGTAGCTGATGTGAGCGTTTGAGGCGATATGAGTTTGTTTCATACCAGCAGCTTCTATATAGCTACTCAGCAACTGGGCGAACTTCTTCATGGCCTTTTTCTCATCTCTCTTGTCTATAAAAACATTGACTGCCACAAAACCACTTACTCGTATTTCTCGCGAGAAGCATAACATACAGACATTGTTTTTGTCAACGTATATATTGACTAACTTGTAACGTTTTTCATTGACAATGTACTACTATTACGGTTATTCTAAGCACGAAGAAGAAATTCTCTTCTCTAACGTAAAAATTTGTTCTGATTGCTCTCAAATTAGGTAACAGAGAAAGGAGAATAGATATGAAAAAACAAGAAACGCTCAGATATTTCATCTAAGCGTTTCAGTAACCCCCGTCATGTTCTGCATTGTGACATTGAAACCGAAACAATGCGAGAGCAACAGAAAGCCCATCTTTACACGGATAGTTGACCAGTTAGGACAGGTGAGGTCAATGCATAGTATTGCATTACTCCCCTCACCTGTCAAAGCAGAAAGGCAGCATGATGCTTGACTCTACCCCTCAAGACGAACGCGTTTTTACATCTTCTCAAAGTCAGAAGAGCGAAATGCCATTCGCTTCTGCAGTTCCCGTCTACTTCTTGCATATGCCGGGAAAGCCCTTTTGTCCAAATGATCGTTGTCCATGTCATCAAAATCAGACACAAATTGCAGTACTTCTTGATGCAATACGGGCTGGAGAAATGACTCTTCGTGAAGCCACAAATTTTGCTGAAGGAAAGACGCTGTAGTGAGGCATTCTTCCTGGGATGTTCCCTGCTTAAAGGGAGTATCTCCGTTGTGAAAGGAAACGTACATGACTCTCTCCCAAGAAGACTCGCATGAGAACAACAGGCAAGAGCAGGAAAATGAGTTGTCTCGTGCCATGGCTTGGATGCCTTTAGAAGACATTGCGGAGCAATGGGCGAGCTTTGGTGGAGCATTTCTTACCTATCCAGCACTGATGACGACATCCACTGTTTTCTCAGCACTCTCCTTTGAGAGCAAGTGCCCTCCTGCACTATCACGAGACGTGCAAAGCGCAATTGAACGGTGCTGAAATTACGGCTCGTGCCGCCTTTGAGCAGGTGATAGAGGACCTCCAGCAGGCATCATCACGTTGGATAAGCACTATGTACTGGCTGGAAAAATTCGCAAGTGGTGGTCAGCACACAGAAGTAACGCTTACCTGTATTCGTACGCTCTTCTCTCAAGCGACAGAGCAACTCGAACGCCTCGGTCTCTTAATTCGGCAGACCCACCAATCATGCGCCCTGTTTTACCAACAACACGGAATGCTGGTTGATGCGCGAGCAAGGGAGGAGCAGGAATGACTCATCGACAAGAACAGGAGGGAACACCTATCACCGTAGTTGCATCTTTACAAGACGAACAGGAACAAAACCTTCTCAGTTTTAGCAACATCCAGTTGCTCTGGCCCGATATAGTGATGCATAAACACGTATGGAAGGCATTTGGACAGCAAATTCTACGAGCTGGTGACATCTATGCTGAGATTTCTGCTCGACGTGCAATCTCGTATGAAGAGCTGGCTCGTGAGCAGTATCGCTCCGCGTGTCAATATCACCAACGAACGTTGCACAGTGGAGCGGCGATGCAATTGGGAAAAACCATTCGCTCTTTGGGACGCGCTATCCGAAGGTGGGGGTATACTGCAATCTGGCTCAAGCGTCTTTGCGATGCGGAGCAAACGTCACCATTTTCGGATGACGTACTCTATCGTATGCTCCTTGAAGCAGCACAGCAGCAACACCGGCTTTGTACGACACTCAATAGCCTTCAAAGGATGTACTTTGCCTATTGCTTCAAGTATGCTCTTCTTCCCTCTCTGCTTGAGGAAGACGGAGAGGAGAAAACGCAACAATGACGAGTAAACATGAGTGCTCTACGCGACAAAGAAGCGGGGAAATGGAGTCCCCACAGCGAGAAGGACGGACGACTCTTGGGTATGATGTTGACGTAGAGAATGACGATTCTCTCTACACTACTCGTCTACCCACAAGTGCAAGACGCTGGACCACAACTGACCCTTCACGTCAGGTAATCCAACGCCCTACCTATAATGTGCAAATTCATTCAGGGTATACACTTCCCAAATCCGTTCCGCGGCGCAGTTCGCGTCAACAGGCACAACAAACTCCACCTCGCTTGGAAACGGGGAAACAGCACGTTTCACCGCGTCCGAAGCGACTCCATTGGATGCTGATTCTCGGTATTGGTATGTGTGCGATGCTTGTCCTTTGGATTGTGGGGAGTGTTTTGTTCACGTGGTGGCACGGCAGGCAAGACGATATGACGTATGGGCGTCCGCGTACCTTCCAAACAGATGCTGTTGTTGGACATAACGATGCAAGCACACCGAGCCATTTTATCGCCATCAACTTGCACCGACAGATTGAGGTTCTCGAATGCCCAGGCGGGGATTGCTCGAAGGCAATCGTCTACGTTGGACCATTACTCGTGGGAGCAGGGCAGGATCTTGACCCGGTGACGCTGGAATTCAAGGACGTGAACAGAGATGGCAAACTCGACATGTTGATCCATGTCAGCGATCAAACCTTTGTGTTCCTCAACGATGCTGGCAAGTTCCTGCCTGCTCGACCAGAGGATCACATCGCGCTGTAGGAACCAGAGGAGGACAGTAAGTTCTATTGTCCTTCTCTATCAAAAAGAGGTGAGTTCAATGCACAATCATATACGCGACGAAATTGATACACTCTTAGGAAAGATAGACGAGGCACATGCGAGTCTGGGAACAAATTCTATACATCAGGAAGGTCAACTCTCGGCGAACGAATCGGGACGACCAACGTTGCATGTGTATATTTTGAACCAACCACTAGAGGAACTACTTACTGAACAGACGGACGACACGGTTGTCGAGAGCGATGTAGAAACTTCATCATCTGAAGATTTTATCGCAACACCGGATACGCTGAGTCAGTTTCCTCGTTCATTTCCATGCTCAATATGGTCAAGGAAGCAAAGATATGTTGTTACGCTACTTCTTGCTGTGCTTACTCTTCTTGGCGCATTTGTTGGCATTGCCACAGCAATTATGACTGCACAAGCACCGAGTGCTTCAGTGATACTCATTCCTGCACAGAAGGAGATTACGGTAACGACACCCGTTGAGGTCACGCTCGGTAAGCCAGATATGACACATCACGAAATACAAGGGCGGTTGCTCTCTTCGATGACATTGAGTCAAGCCCGAATGGTTACTGCAACGGGAACTGGATACCAAGAAGCGAGAGTTGCACGCGGGAGTATCACCTTTTATAATGCTCAGCCATCAATGCAAGTTGTCGCAGCAGGAACATTGATGACAGGAGCAGATGGAGTGTCAGTCGTCACCGATCGAAACGCTGTGATTCCTGCAGCAGTACTTCCAACTGATGGACAGACAACTGTCCTGGCGCACGCCACAATAACCGGACCAGCGGGAAATATTCGAGCGGGAGATATGTATGGGGCGTGTTGTCGCCTGAACATCTTCGCAACAAATGGAGTTTTTCGCGGGGGACAGAATGCACACACCTTCTCGATTGTGACGCAACAGGATATCTATGTCGCTGTCTCAATGCTCAAGAGTAACTTGGCTCAAAGCATTAATGCAGCATTTCAGGCACAGGTTCGTACAAGCGAAACGCTCGTCACTCCTGTCCCGTGTACGCCAAACGTGACAACAGATCATCCAACAGGAACTGAGGTAACACAGGTGAGTGTTACCCTGAATGAGACGTGTACAGGTGAAGTGTATAACACACGAGCATTCGATACACTCCTCGCACAAATTACATCCCAGGCAGCTACGAAGCAGCTTGGAGCAGACTACAGCTTGACGAGTGATGTACAGGTGTCGATCATACAAAGCACCGTGAAAGATCAAAAGCAGGGCGCCATTACACTACAGGTGAAAGGGGCTGGGGTTTGGTTCTACCGGTTGCGCCGTCAGCAGTTAGAACAGTTCAAGAGCATGATTGCCGGAAAGAGTATTGTGCAGGCAAAAGCTGTCCTTCTCCATACCGTAGGAGTAAACGCTGTTTCTCTTTCCATCAAAAATGGAACAGCGGTCCCAGCAGACAAAAACCGCATTTCCTTTGTGGTTGTGCAACCAGGATAGAGAGTGAGGTGAGGGCGTATCCACTTAACAGAGACAGAGGAAATCCACGAATGCTCCTCTCTCAATCATACCAAAAAGAAAAAATTAGAAGGAGAGACACATGATTCAGCGATCTAAATCTTTAGAGCCTTCTCATATCATCCTTGCGGGCTATGTACGCCGTTCAAGTGAGATGCAGAAAGACAACTATAGTATTGATGCGCAAAAGCGATCTATTAGCGATGCTGCAAGGCTACGGGGCTTGCCTGCTCCGATCTTCTACGAAGACGATGAGCGGAGCGCGAGGGGAGAGCAGATCGCTAAGAGACCAGCATTCAAGCAATTGCTTGAAGACATACAAGCCAATCGGGGCCGAATGATTGTCATGGTGCATACCCTAGATCGATGGTCACGTAATGTGATGGTGACGCTACAGAGTTTTCGTATCCTTTCGCAAAGTCAGACACCATTCATTTCCTTATCTGAACATATCGACTACAGTACACCTGAAGGCATGTTGCAACTGACCATTCTGGCTGCATTTGCAGCCTATTTTTCTGACATGCTGGCGAAGCATACAAGCAAAGGAAAAGGGGAGCGGGCTGCGCAAGGACTCTACAATGGCGATATTCCTTTCGGCTATCGTTCAACGGGTCCGAAGCAACCGCCAGAGCATGATCCTGATCAATTTCCAGGCTTACGAATGATCGGTGAACTACGCATGAAGGGGTTTTCTGCTGACGAGATAGCGGAAAAAGTCAACGCAGCAGGGTATCGCACGGGAAGCAAACGCTTTGGTCAAAGAATGTTTACCAGCGATACCATTACGGCGATGCTCCGCAACGAGTTCTTTTCGGCCTATGCACCCGACGATGATCGGGGAGTGGTCAAGTACAAAGAGCAACGACACCGAGGTTTACACCCTGCAGCGTTCACGTATGAGGAATGGCAACAAATCCGAAGCATCACAGGGTCAATGCATCACGCTGCCAAGCGTCCTGAACGAGGCCGACAAACCTATGAGTTTGCGGGATATATTGCCTGTATTCATTGTGGACTCACGCTTCGCTGCCAAGGCCATTCGGTTACAGGCCATTTGTACTATCGCGATACAGCCAAGTCACGGCGAATTCCTTGTACGAACGGTGGTGAGTTGACGGTACGCGCAGACCTCGCGCAGCAGCAATTTGGGGATTTGCTCAAAAGCCTCATCTTACCGGCGAATTGGCGCGAGGAGATCCGTCGGGAAATGCTCGCAGAGGCACAAGAGGCAGGACTGACGACGGAGACACTCGAGCGAGAAAAAGAGCGGCTCAAGCTGAAGAAATCTCGTACCCTCAAGCAGCATCGGGATGGCTATATTGATGACGAGGAGTTTCAGGGGGAAATAGCTGCGGTCGAACTTGCGATGCGGCAACTGGATTTGCCAGAAGTGGGTGGGGTGAAATTCGAGGACGTGATCGAGGCTGGTGAGCACATTCCGGGGATGGCTGCTCTGTGGGATGTGGCGACACCGGAGGAACGCAGGGACATGGTGTTGCTCTTATTCGAGCCGGGAGGTTTCTACTATGATCTGGAACAAAAGATCATAGCCGCGATAAAACCCCGTCCGGCATTCTTACCAGTTTTGCGAATGCTGAACGGGGTTGTTGAGTACGACGAAGCCAAAGGACTGCTTGTGACAGAACGTTGGCAAGACCGGAATCGACGGGATTCGAACCCGCGATCTTCTGCGTGACAGGCAGACATGTTAGGCCACTACACCACGACTCCATGTGTTATACGCTTTACGAGGACTTGCTGTATCAGCCAGTACCCCTTGCGTAGATAGAATGATATCAGAGTAGTCCTTGCTTGTCAAGCTTTTTCTAGGACCAGTTTGTACTTTCTTCTGCCTTCACTCAAAATTTCCTAAAATTTCCTTATTAACTACTCGGTACAAAAATTGCACATGCGAATAAAGCATGATAGACTTGTTTCGTGCAACACGTCTATCACAACAACACTTTTTTATAAGGTTGAATGCTCTATGCTAAAATATACGTCCGTTATACGAAAACATATATTTTCTTTCCCATTAGGGCAACATAAACGCCCAAAACTCTTTGCTAGCACCGTGCTCATCGCGCTCATCTTCTTTACACCATTCACCCTGCAAAACGTGTATATAAGAGAACTACAGACACCAGAAAATATACTCACATTCACACCTGAACGTCTCGCGCCCCACGATGAAGTGGCGAATCCGTGGCAAGGTGCCTACAACTGGTATGGTAATCAGGCTATCCCGAACTGGCCTTACACCGACTCCTATGTACGTTATGATTGGAAAGAGATTGAGCCAACGCAAGGGCATTATGACTTCTCAACTATAGATAGGGAGCTTATACAGGCACAAGCGCATCATGGCACATTCGGTTTTCGCATCATGCCAGCAAGCATTGATACTATCGCCGTTCCCAACTACCTTGTCGGATTGATGCCGCATAGTCGCTGGCTTTTCAATACTGCAAGTGGGAAACGAGCATATGAGCCGGACTGGAATGACCCTCACTATCTTGCGAGAGCACAAGCACTTATTGCCGCGTTAGGACAACACTATAACAACGATCCGCGCCTCGGTTGGATAGACATGTTCCCCTATGGCGACTGGGGTGAATGGCACACCTATGGTTTCCCTGACACGCTCATCGCACCCATGAGCCTCGCAAATCAGCGTACACTAATTGATGCCAACCTTGCCGCATTCTCACACAAACGTATTATGATGCTTACCGCTTCGCCCGATGCACTCACCTACGCCTTAAGCCGCTCTACACGCATTGGTATTCGTGTTGATTGTCTTGGCACCTCGCAAATGGGTGGTGCAAGCTACACTCTGCAAAAAGTTCCCTTAGCACAAGAACGTTGGCGTACCGCACCATTTATTGTCGAGACATGCACAAAAGCAAATTTCCAGACCGCCTTCTATCAAGTGAAAACCTATCATATAGCCATGATTGGTGATGGCAATTTTACCTATGCACCCTATTCGCGGATACAACAGCAGTATCTGAAACAGACATTTGTAACATCTGGCTCACGTTTCGTCGTGAACAGCGTCACTGTACCATCTCGTATCACAACGAATACGCCATTTCTCGTGACAAGCGTATGGTCAAACATGAACGTCACACCTGCGTATACACCCTGGAATATCATGTTACGTTTGGCTGATAGTACAGGAAATATCGTGTGGCAAGGAAAATCGAAGCTAGACCTGCAAAGGCTGATGCCCACAAAGAACTCCATAACACCTACAAACACTCCAATAGAGTTTTCAGATCGTTTCTCCTTGCCCCACACACTCACTTCGGGAACGTATACCTTGTCGCTACAAGTCGTTGATCCAGCCCACTACTATGAACCACTACGGCTTGCTATTCAGGGGCGAGCAAGTGATGGAAGTTACACATTGGGGAAAGTCTCTATCACATAAGCATTCTCTTGAAATGGTAAGATATAACAAACGAATAAGGATACGTCAATTGTAGGGGTCTAATTCTATTACACCCTGTTGGCAATATACAATGTTCAAAGGAACACATACCATGAACACTCCACTCGATGATGAGCGACAAATGATGGTCGAGGAGGTGCGGCGTTTTGTAGACCGTGAAGTCATTCCCGTTGCGCACGACCTTGAGCAACACGATACCTATCCCCTTGAACTCATCGAGAAACTCAAGACAATGGGTATATTTGCCGCCACCATTCCAGAGCAGTACGAGGGGCTGGGTCTGAATTTCGAGACGTATGTCAAGATTGTCGAAGAGTTGGCGCGTGGCTGGATGAGCCTGAGCGGTATCGTTAACACACATGTGCTGGTCGCCTATATGATTACCACTTTTGGCACAGAGGAGCAAAAACAAAAATTCCTTCCCATTATGGCACAGGGTGACAAACGTGGAGGTCTCTGTATCTCCGAAGCGAACGCAGGGAGCGATGTACAGGCAATCACCATGGCTGCTACTCGTGAAGGAGATACATATATATTGAACGGCTCCAAATTGTGGGTCACGAACGGGGTTAACGCGAGTATTTTTGCTGTTCTTGCACGTACTGACATTTCCGTGCAACCACCGTATAAGGGGATGAGTGTTTTCCTGGTCGAGAAAGGCACGCATGGTTTCACGGCTGGACGCACATTTGAGAAACTTGGTTATAAAGGTGTCGATACAGCAGAACTACTTTTCGACTCAGCATGTGTCCCTGCCGCGAACCTTTTAGGCGGAGTCGAGGGTGAAGGCTTCAAGCACGCCATGAGTGGCTTAGAGGTGGGTCGCATCAATGTTGCTGCTCGTGCTGTTGGTATCGCACAGGCTGCCTTTAACGACTCCATCAAGTACGCACAAGAGCGTGTCACCTTTGGCAAACCAATTGCACAGCATCAAGCGATTCAGTTGAAACTCGCGGATATGGCGACCAAAATAGAGGCTGCCCGTCTGCTTCTACAAAAAGCCGCACAGACGAAAGATCGCGGTGAGCGTTGCGATTTGGAGGCAGGAATGGCGAAACTCTTTGCCTCTGAGATGTGCCAGGAGGTCACGCTTGACGCGCTACGTATTCATGGCGGCTTTGGCTACACCAAAGATTTTAATGTCGAACGCTACTACCGTGACGCCCCCTTTATGCTCGTCGGTGAAGGCACAAGCGAAATTCAACGCGTCATTATTGCACGCCAGTTATTGCAAAAATACGCGATTTGATACAACATGTGTTGATACGTCGCCTGTAGGGACCGCTTTATCACGTCCTTGTCGGCGGTCGATTGCCACGAGGACGAGATGAATCGGTCCTTATAGAGAAAGGATGAAGAAGAGATGAGTGAAGAAGATATCATTAAGGCAACTCCAATTCCTCGTACACGCGAAAGCATAGCGCAAGACTTACATGAGATGGGTGTGGCGGCAGGGATGACGCTACTCATACATTCATCGCTACGCTCAATCGGCTGGGTCAGTGGTGGTCCTATCGCGGTGGTGCAAGCACTCATGGATGTTATAACCGAGGAAGGTACAATTGTGATGCCCACGCATACCAGTGGCAACTCTGACCCTGCGAAGTGGGAAAATCCTCCTGTACCGCAAGCATGGTGGTCGGTGATTTACGAGACTATGCCAGCGTTCGATCCAAAAACGACCCCTACTTATGGTATGGGAAAAATCGTCGAGGCATTTCGTACATGGCCCGGTGTGGTACGCAGTAATCACCCGACTGATTCGTTTGCCGCATGGGGACGCCATGCACAGTTCATCACGGCCCAGCATAGCCTTGAGTATGGTTTAGGTGAAGGCTCGCCCCTTGCACGTATCTACGACCTGGACGGCTGGGTACTTTTGTTGGGTGTCGGCTATGATCGCAATACCTCGTTTCATCTCGCCGAGTATCGTGTCCCTTCTGCTGTTTCGACAATGCTAGGGGCACCGATCATAGAACAGGGAAAGCGTGTGTGGAAGCAGTATCGTGATATCGAAATTAACTCTGATATCTTCCCGGACATTGGCGACGACTTTGAGCAAGACACACGTCTGGTCACAATTGGACGTGTTGGCTCTGCCGAAACACGCCTCTTCCCACAACCGACCGCCGTAGACTTCGCCGAGAAATGGTTAATACACCAACGCCAATCTTAACGAAAGGGTACACCTTATGCAATTTGGACGCTGCTTTGAAGAGTTTGAGGTTGGTGCGCTCTACAAGCATTGGCCCGGACGTACTATTACGGAATATGATGATACCCTGTTTTGCATGTTGACGATGAACCATCATCCGCTTCATATCGACGCCAACTACGCGCAAGGGACGCAATTTCAGCAGCGCGTTGTTGCTGGCCCACTCGTATTTAGCATTGTATTTGGCATGACCGTTGAAGATGTGAGTGGCAAAGCCATTGCAAACCTTGAATTTGAACATATCAAGCATATTGGCCCCACGTTTCACGGTGATACCGTTTATGCCGAGACAACCGTCCTTGCTAAGAAGCTATCGAGTAGCAAGCCAGACCGTGGCATAGTGACGGTTGAGACCATCGCGTACAATCAACGTGGCGAAACAGTGCTTTCGTTTCAACGTCGTGTGATGGTGCCGACCGAAGCCTACGATGGCGAACAGCATCGTGCATGGGAAGAAAAAATGGCGCGAGTGCGCAAAGAAGGAAACGTCCAATGACCAGTACAAACAATGGCAATATACTTCCACCCAAAGCTCAGATGGTGATGGCACGCGATTTTCTTGTACGTCGCTCGGAACTCACCGTGCCAGGACATAACCTCAAGATGATGGCGAAAGCAGCAGCATCCAACGCCGATCAGGTGATGTTCGATTTAGAAGATGCCTGTGCGGTATCACAAAAAGTCGAGGCACGTAAGACCGTTATCGAAGCGTTGAACACCTTAGACTTCGCTGGCAAGATTCGCGCGTTTCGTCCCAACAATATTCGCACCAAGTTTTTCTACCGAGACTTGATCGAAGTTGTCGAGGCAGCTGGTCAAAACATTGACGTGATTGTGGTGCCCAAATGCTATGGCCCCGAAGACATTCTCTTTGTTGACCGTTTCCTCTCACAAATCGAAGAGAACATGAATTTTGAACCTGGACGTATTCAGCTTGAAGTCTTGATTGAGTCTGCCGACGCAGTTTTACACGCAGAACAAATCGCGAAATGCACTCCTCGTGTTGGTGGTCTGATCTTCGGACTTGTCGATTTCGCGGGCGATATTGGAGCACAAGAACTTGGAGGTGAGCAATTTTTTTATTATAACTACGCCAAAGCAAAGACGATTACGGCGGCACGAGCGGCTGGCGTGACGGTGGTCGATGGGGTAACACTTGCCATACGCGACAACGAGGCGTGTCGGCGCGACTCAAAAATGGCTGTACGCATGGGCTTTGATGGCAAATGGGCCATTCATCCAGCGCAAATCGACATCATCCACGAAGTATTTACGCCAACACAAGAGGAGATCGCGCAGGCCAAACATATTATCGACGAGTACGAAAAAGCCGATGTGCAAGGTGGCTTAGGCGCAATCGTCATCGACGATCAAATGATTGATGCCGCCGTCTTGCGTGTCGAATGGAAAAAACTAGCCATCGCGCAAAAAGCAGGATTGGTGTGAAAGACAGGAAGACCCTTGCGGTCTTCCTGTCTTTCACAATCTTGTCCATCCTGCGAGAAACAATTGAGTGCCATCGCTGATACCCGCAAACTGGTTTGGGTAGCCACCAGTGAGAGAGCCATAATACATACCATATGTGTGCGTATCCTGGTCATACGATTGTAGCGCATAGTAGTTTTGATCGGGTGAGGTATTTGACCACGCATATTGCGAGTAAGCACATAATGATTGTGCATGAGTGGTATCCGTCGAGAGGCGTGTCAAACCCGTCCCATCGGTATTGATTTTCCACAAGCCATTCTTGCTTGTATCACCAGCCGTATTTTCGACCATGAGCAGGAGAGTTGTCGGGCTAATCGCTCGCACTGTAGTGATTGCCATTGTTGTACTGGCGAGAACATTTCTTGATGCTCCCCCCTGTGCATCTTGAATGCTGAGGCTACTCGGTCCATTAAAACCATTGCCAACACTGCCATCGCCACTACATGTGCTGAGATAGAGGGACTTCACATCATAGCTCGTGTCGAAATTTGTGCAGTATTGTGTAGACGTAGTAACTTGTTTCAGGTCGCTATCATGCTGATTTAAGCCTTTTTGCGTATCAAGAAGATAGATATTTTGTAGTGTCGCGCCTCGCCTTTGTGGAAAGAAACCTGTCAGGTAGACATGCGTGGCATCCAGCCATGTACGCGGTAAATAGCCCATTGTTCCCTGTGGTACAAGTTCGGGCTGAATCGTTCCATTTGTGACGTTAAGCAAATAGGTGGTAGGTACCGATCCACCGGGGGCAGCATCAAAGACGACCGACTGCTGATTGAACGACCACTGACTGTTGAGGATAATGCTTCCAATAGGTGCGCAGTAAAGCGTTTGTAACCCTTGCCCGTCAAGGCGTACCATGCGTATCTGCTCCTGGTTGCCAAGCGTCGCGTTAAAAAGAACCCATTGTCCATCCTGTGATACTTGCGCCTCGCTGATCGTGACGCCCTTCATCTTGACAATCTCTACGCCATGATCTGCCCCCACCTGACGACGTTTCACCGTGCCTTGTAGTGGGTTAAACTCATTGACGGTATACACAAGATTTTGCTGCGAACCCAGCACAAGTGGTGCGAGTACTGCGGCACGCGCTGTTCCTACATTTGGACACGTGGTGAGAGTCGAAGGCATGTTTTGTGTCACAACCGTTGTTGATGCAGTATGGCTCGGTTTAGGTGTTGCCGTTGTAGAGAATACGAGACCTTTCCCACGTCCAAAACCGAAAACTTGTGGTGCAAGAAGCACGGTTCCCAGCCCACTGAGTATCACAAGCGCAGCAAGTACACCGGCAACAAGAAATGCTACTGGCGCACGTGTAGGGGTAAGCTTCGCACCTGCCACAATTCGAGGAGTACTCACGGGATTCGATAAAGCGTAGAGGTGTTGCTCTTCTGAAGGGGTCGTCGGCGTAGAAGGTCTTGATTCATCATAGGTTTGTGCCGTATGTGTGAACCCTACAAGCAACTGCTCTTGCTCATCACCTCTCTGTTTGCGAAGCGCGGAATGCTCTACTGTGGGCCATGCTGAAACGGTGGATACAGAGTTGTTTGTATGCATCGTGGGGGAGAGAGCTTGCAATAATGCTCGACGCAAATCTTCGGGCTGCTGATAGCGTTTCACGGCTTCTTTTTCCAGCGCATGCAACACAACGTCTTCCAGTTCAACAGGTATCTGTGGGTTGAGTTCACGAAGTGGGCGTGGTCGCTCGTACATCTGCTTTACCAGCACTCCCATGTAGTTATCAGAACTGAATGGGCGTATGCCGATCAACAATTCATAGAGGACAATGCCCATACTATAGATATCGCTTGTTGGAAGAGATTTGCCCGTGATTTGTTCTGGAGCCATATAATCGGGCGTGCCAGCAATAGCATGACCTGTCATACTCGTCGTTTCACTAACAATAGCTGTTGCATCGTTTGTTGAGGTTGATGTGACCTTCACCAGGCCAAAGTCAGCCAGCATTGGAGTGCCGTCAGCTTTGAAAAGAATATTTCCTGGCTTGATGTCGCGATGAATTAGGCCACGATTATGAGCATATTGCAATGCTTGTAGAATTGGGGCAAGCAGCGTGACTGCCTCTTGTGGGGGGAGCGTGCGGCGTGTACGTAGCAGGTCGCGCAGCGAACCACCGGGCATCTGTGGCATGACAAGATAGGCGCGATCATGCTCTTCACCATAGTCGTAGACGGGTAAGATATTGGGGTAATCAAGTTGTGCCACAACCCGTGCCTCACGCGCAAAACGGCGCAAAAAGTCTTGCGTCTCACCCTCGCGTGGTTGGAAAAGCTTGAGCGCGACATTACGTTGCAGGTGAATATCATGTGCCAGAAATACCGTTGATGTTCCACCAATGCCTAGAGGACGTACAATACGATAATGTCCTATAATTCTCCCTGTCATCTCATCGGGCTGCATGCCTGTTACCTCTCTCATCTTGTGTCTACATGTATAGACGCTTGGTTGCCCCCTTTTTGTTGCACTCAGAATACCATACGACGCGTACGAAAAGCATGGTGTAAATGTCCCATAAAATAGAGCTTGTTGGCATGTACTCGTGAAATTATGGTATAAACCTTTATAATATTCTTTGATAGCTCCCATTCAATAAAAATACAATCTCCATAAAAGAGAAGATTATCATGCAAAAAGATTCTGTTACAGAACATGTTCAGTCAAATAGAGATAATAGAGATAAACAAGAAGATACACCGTCTTCGGCACCCATTGCCGCGCAGGAAGAACGCTTTTCTTGGCTTTCCTATCGCTACATCCTGTGGCTTTTTACGACGACGCGCGTGTTGCTTATTCTTGTGACCTATGTTGGCGTGATTCTTCTCACTGCACCAAAGTACTCAAGCACACCTACCTACATTCATACGCTGATAGCTGCTTGGAATCATTGGGACGCATCGAATTATGTGCGGATTGCCCAATATGGCTATCAATATGTGCCCGACCTGGCGTTTTTCCCATTGTTTCCAGCATCTATCTGGCTGATAAGTCATATCATTGGTGACTATCTGCTTATTGGGATAGTGCTCAGTAATCTCGCGCTACTTGGAGCGTTACTACTACTCTATCAGTTGGTTCTGGATATCGCAGGTGAGCAGGTAGCACGTCGAACCTTGCTCTATCTCTGTATTTTTCCTACCGCGTTTTACTTGTTTGCCGCGTACAATGAATCGTTCTTCCTACTCTTTTCTGTCGGAGCATTTCTGGCTATGCGTCGTCAGCACTGGGTGTTCGCAGGAATACTTGGCGCATTAGCATCGGGAACGCGCTCGGCTGGTATTCTTCTTGTGTTGCCATATCTTTGTGAGTGGTGGTTCGTGCGGCAGAAAACCGAGACAAAACACCTTTGGGCTTCACTGCTAAAACTCGTCCCTGTGTGCCTCATACCTGTTGGTTTGCTTGTCTACAGCTACTACTGTTTGCGCACCACTGGCAATGCCTTGATGTTTGCAACCGTTCAGGTACATTGGAACCGCCATACAGAGTGGCCGTGGCAAGGCATTGCCGCATCGTTCTATCAACTCTGGGTGCAGCCTATTGGTTCGTTTTATCAAGTACACATTCTAATAGACCTCTGTGCAACGCTGAGTTTCCTTGTCCTCACCATTATAGGTTGGCGTCGTCTCCCCCTCAGTTTTACCCTCTGGAATGTAAGTCTGCTACTACTTATGCTGCTCAATGCCTCACCTGTAGGAGATCCGCTTGCATCGAATCAACGTCTCGTGCTTGAACTCTTTCCAGGCTTTATTCTGCTTGCGATGGTCGGTAAGCAACATCCAAAGATACACGAGACAATTTTGCTGCTTTCGCTTCCTCTCCTGGCAACGCTTAGTATCATCTTTCTTATGAACCGTTGGATGGTTTAACTTTCGTATCAAGAGCTGTACGCATCATCATCGCAAGGTCAATAATGTAGAGCACAATGACAATATCACCAAGTGTTGTTGCCACAGGACCCATTGGGAGTAGTTGGTCAATGCCCCATAGAATAAATGCTGCTGCAAGCATAATCCGTTTGAACAATTCAATAGGTGATGGTCGTAGCATCACTTGTAAGCCAAGATAGGCAATGCCTATGAGTAATAATGGCAATGCGGAAACGGGACCATGCGTGATGAATGATAGCAACGTCGGAAAGAAGTCAAACACAAGAAGTAGTGTACACCCCAAAAGTGAAAGTACAAGCAAAACGCTTAGAAAGCGTGATAGAAGAGATGATTTGGGTAGTACTTGAAGTGTGTGTAGTTCAGTTTGAGGCTTGTCAGAGGTTATAGGTTCGTTCAAAAAGGTAATCCTTTATCATAGGTAACAAGAATAGGCGGAATGTACATGTGTTATATTGCTAACACACGTACACTCTGCACGTTTTAATTAAATGGTGTGTGTCGCGTCATTTGCGGCTTGTTGTGAGGCGTTCATTGGCTCAAGGTTGACGACAATTGGTTCTTGCGAATTGCGTACAATGACCCACTGTGAGGGCGTATCGGACGGATTAATTTCTTGATGTGGCACGAAGGGTGGCACGTAAATAAAATCTCCAGGCTCGACGAACTCTGAAAACTCCAGGTTCTCGCCCCAGCGAATTTGTCCCTGCCCCGAAACGACGTAGATGACCGTTTCGAGTTCGCCATGATGGTGTTTGCCGCTGGCTACATGCGGTTCGACAACAGTCACACCAGCCCAGATACCGACAGAGCCAGCTAATTGTTGTGACACTGCCGCGACTCGCTGCATCCCAGGCGTCTGTGGCGTATTTGCATCGAACTGGTGTGGCTTAACCACACGCACTCCAAGGGGAGTTCCTTGAGTATCCATGTCTTTCTCTCTCCATCAATGTAACGTTGCTTTAACTATATCACAAAGGAGAGACCCATTCTTAAAACGGGCCTCTCCTTTACGAAACTAACTTTTTGGTTTGTTACAGGAGAGTCCAGCCCACAATGCTTACCTCACCTCCAAGATTAGAGGCAATAGTAGTTGTCTTGCCTCCTTGCAGTGAACCATACCCAACAGTAGAGGAAAGTGCTTCACCCTTAGCTACATATGTCTCGAAGGCGTAGTACTTGCCATCGCGCGAGACATTAGCCCACGGCGTCTGAACGTATTGATTGAGCCTGGTATCTGATCCAATAAGGTGTGTCAATCCTATTCCACTCGTGCCAACAGACCAGAGATCGTTTTTGGCGGTTTTTGAGCCGTCCGGGTTTGATACGAGTACAGTGGTCTGTATAAGTAGCATATGTGGAGTGACTGCACGTACATCTGTGATGGCGAGATGTGCATTCTTGAGGACAAGAGATGGTGCATCACCAGTTACCCCACGGAGTTCTATAGTACTTGGTCCCTTATATGCTCCGATACCTGGATGGGTTGTATCTGCTGTCGCGACACATTGACTGATAAACAGCCTTGTTGCGTCATAACTACTATCCGCATTCCAGCATGGGTACGCGCTTGGAGGTTCTACCGCTTGCACAAACACAAGGCGCAAGTCTTTGATATGCTGATTTGCACCTTTACTTGTATCCAGCAAGGCAAGTGTTGAGGGAGGGGCATCCGTCGCTGGTAGTGCTACATACACCCGTGTATTATCCAACATGGTAACAATTTGCATTGGCGTTACCAGTGAAACGTGTACGTGACCTGTACGTACGTCAAGGAAAGAAATGTTGCCCTTTGGTCCATACAGCGAGAAGACGATGCTGTGTTGGTTATTTGACCACACGATACTGTTACTACCCAGTACAGCATCTAGCGTATCACAGTACAGCGTTTGCAGTCCTTGCCCATCCATACGAATCAATTGTAACTTGCTCAGGTTATGTGCCGTTGAAACGAAGAGTATCCATTGTCCATCAGTGGAAACTTGTGCGTGCGTAAAATTGGTTGTTGTGGATGCATATATGACAGTCTTTTTGCTTGTTGCGGTGTCTAAGCGTATTAATGTACCACCATTCAAACGGTCATTATTCATATAAACAAGAATCTGTTTTCCATGTGTTGCAAGAGGAGGCATCACTACTGCTCGTCCCGTTCCTGGCGCAGGACAACCCGTCTGGGTCTGCGGCATCACTGCGGTCGTAGAAACATTCATTGTGCTGTCTTGCCCACTCGATAATTGGCTACTCCCTGTTAATGAAGTCGTATTTCCAACAGCTGCTTGCGTGGATGATGTACCAGACGAACCACAGGCAATCAATAGACTCAAGAAACTAGAGGCAAGTAACAGGAATAGTAGCCGCTTACCGAACGTATTGTGATTGATACACATAATTTTCCTCTTATAAACTATTGTTATTGTCTACTAGAATGTTGTCCAACCAGTAATGGTGGCACTTTCACCCCTATTGGTAAGCGCAACCTGTGTTGTTGTCCCACCAGTAAGTGAGCCGTAAAGAACTCTGTAAGGGAGTGTACTACCATCACCTGTGTAAGCGTATCCAATTGTTGCATACAATTTGCCATTGCGTGAGACATTTGCCCATGTAGTACGTGTGTTGCTCAACAATCTACCGTCCTGTGTCAGATGTACGAGACCTGTTCCGTCAATGTTCATCTTCCATAAACCATCTTGAGGATTGCCACCAAATTTTCCACCCAGGACCATGAGGAGCGTATTGCTATTAATCACACGTACCTGTGTGACTGCGAACACATGACTAATATAGATGGAATTGAGAACACCACCAGCCGCATTCTGGGAACTGATAATACTTGGCGCATTGGGATCAGTCTGGTCCGGTGTATCGGCACACTGGCTAAGAAGCAGCTTTCTCCCATCAGTTGAGAGGTTCATTTCCCAGTTGTAGCCTTGAATGTCCGCAATCTTACGTGTATTATTTTGTTGATTCGTACCCTTTGCGATATCCAGGATGAAAACGCCAGCAGGTGCAGCGACCAAGCTTGAATACGAACCTGTCATATATACTTCTGTATTGTTTAACCATTGACGTGGTGCATAACCAAAGCGTGTCCCAGGTGTGATGTAGGTTTGTACGGCCCCCGTGAGTAGATTATACAATTTGACGACAGGAGCACCAGGGCCACCACCGGGATTTTCCTCTTCAAAAACTGTTAATTGTTGATTGGGCGACCAGAGCGCGTTTTCTATGAAATTTGGCAGCCCATTAACAGGTTCAGCACAGTACAGTGTTTGTAAGCCTTGCCCGTCTAAACGCACCATCTGTAGTTCCGCGAAGTGCGCATACTTGACGGCAAATAGGATAAATTGTCCATTCGTCGAGAGTTGCGCGTAGTAAATGGCGGCCCCATGTGTCAAACTAACAATGGTCGTTTTTGCGCCTGTGCTTGTATCAAAACGCTTTAAGAATGCTGAACCAGAGGCATTATATGTATAGACAAGATTCTGATGCGAGCCTAATGAAAGGGGCGCGAATACGGCAGGGCGTCCTTGCCCATTCGTGGGACAACTCGTCTGTGTCGGAGGCATTGGAGCCGTCACAATCTGCTTCTGCGCGTTGTTTTCCGCATGAAATGCTCCTGATGCAGACGTAGTAAGCGCGGCGGCTGATTGTCCACACGCTGCTAATAGAAGGACAAGACAACATCCTAGAAGAGAGAGTGTTACAGAGGATAGATGTTTAAAATTGAGTTTTTTCATAGTGAAACCTCTTGCATTATTCATGAATAGAACGAGCTATCACATCACTGATAAGGTAGACGCATACCCTCTCAAAAAATCGCGCCCGAATCTGTGAACTTGGTCACACATTTTGCTTGACAGAATATGCATAGCAGTGTTATTCTTGGCATGAAGCAAAACAGAGAACGCGCAGATCAGGATTACTACACGTTGGCGTAGTCGAGTAGCGAGCCGCGACAGTGCAAGGCGGCAGATGGATACCACGTCGAACCCACCTGAGAGCGTCAGCAAACAAAAAACTGACCGGAGCCTCACCGTTATCACAGAGGTTTGGCTATCTGTAGGGGTCTAATTCATTACACCCTTTTAGCCGTTATGAGAGGAACTCTGTACCGAACAGAGTTCAAAAGAGGTGGTACCACGGGTGAAATCTCGTCCTTCGTAGGGGCGAGTTTTTTTATGTGTTTTTTTAGGAGGAATTATGGCAAACGAAGAAAAGTATGTTGAGGATATTGTCGATCAAGAGGACGACTTTTCAAAATGGTATAACCAGGTTGTGCGCAAGGCCAAACTTGCCGACTACGCACCAGTACGTGGCTGCATGATTATTCGGCCTTATGGCTATGCCATCTGGGAAAATATTCAACGTCTCCTGGATGCACGATTCAAAGAGACTGATGTCGAAAACGCGTACTTTCCCTTGCTCATTCCACGCAGCTTTTTAGAGCGTGAGGCCGAGCATGTTGAAGGCTTTGCCCCAGAGTTAGCATGGGTGACACGTGGGGGCGGTGAGGAACTCGAAGAGCCACTTGCCATTCGTCCAACCAGTGAGACAATCATCGGTCACACCTACGCCAAATGGATTCAGAGTTATCGAGACTTACCCATTCTCATTAATCAGTGGAACAACGTCATGCGTTGGGAGAAGCGAACCACACTCTTTCTGCGCACCTCTGAATTTTTGTGGCAAGAGGGCCATACCGCGCACCGCACACTCGAAGAGGCCGAGGAACGCACAAAGCTGATGCTCGAAGTCTACCGTGCGTTCGCGGAAGAGGAAGCGGCGATGCCTGTGCTCGTTGGTCGCAAGAGCGAGAACGAGAAGTTCGCGGGCGCGTTGCGTACCTATTCTATCGAGGCTCTTATGGGCGATGGCAAGGCACTACAATCTGGTACAAGCCACAATCTCGGCACCAACTTTGCCAAAGGGTTCGACATTCAATATCTTGATGATGATAGTCAGCGCAAATATTGTGCCACTACCAGTTGGGGTATGAGTACCCGTATGATTGGTGGCATCATCATGATGCATGGCGACAAATCAGGCTTGATTCTGCCTCCGCATATCGCGCCGTATCAGACGGTGATTATTCCGATTGCGCGTAAGGATGCGGAAAAGTCTACCGTTGGCGACATGGTTGAGCGTGTGCAAAAAATGCTCAAAGGCAAGGTGCGTTTCAAGACCGATAACAGCGACAACACCCCTGGCTGGAAGTACAACGAGTGGGAGATGCGAGGCGTGCCGGTTCGTATGGAAATTGGACCACGCGATGTACAAAACAATAGCGTCATGTTAGTACGCCGTGACAATCGCGTCAAAGAAGTTGTTTCACTCGATGCCCTTGAAACGCGTTTACCTGAATTGTTAGAAGAGGTACAGCAAGCTCTTTTCCAGCGAGCCGTTGAGTTTCGGAATCAAAACATGCACTACACCGAGAGCTATGATGAGTTCAAGCAAATCATCGCCGAGAAGCGTGGCTTTGTGCGTGTCAAATGGGCCGAAGATAGCATCGCGGAACAGGCCATCAAGGAAGAGACGAAGGCAACCCTTCGCGTGATTCCGCTCGACCAACCGCCAGTCGAGGGCAAATGCATTTACACAGGCAAACCCGCAACCTGTGAAGCCATATTCGCCCGCGCTTATTAAAGCTTTTATATGATTGTAACGTAAATGCTTGACAATTGAGTATAGATGAGAAATGCCTGTAGGGGTCTAATTCTATTACACCCTTTTGGCAATTCACAATTCTAAGGATATATGAAACGTTTCATCAATCCCGTGAACAAATCGTTTGGGCAAGGCGTGTAATAGAATTAGACCCCTACAGGCATTTCTATCCCAATTATTTTTTTAGACTGCGTTAGCTGATTCGTACAAAAGGACACGAAAGAGAAATATACATGATTACATACAACGATTTTGAGAAGGTGGATATTCGTGTTGGCAGAATTATCAAGGTGGAGGATTTTCCGCAGGCGCGTAAACCTGCCTATAAACTGGTGATTGATTTTGGATCGGAAATTGGAACAAAACGTTCCTCAGCACAGGTCACACAGCATTATACAAAAGAAGCCTTACTCGGTATGCAGGTCGTGTGCGTTATAAACTTTCCCTCGAAACAAATTGGCCCCTTTATTTCAGAAGTGTTGACACTGGGCTTGCCAGACGGAGATGGAAATGTTGTGTTACTAAGCCCGGCGACAGAAGTACCCCTCGGTGGAAAAATGTTTTAAGGAGTTGTGTATGAACACTACATCACCCTTGTTGTACCCACAAGGTTTTCGTTCGTGTGCCAAAAATGTTGGCATCAAGGACGAAACATACGATTTTACCGTGATAGTTTCGGAGGTTCCCGCCTCGGCTGCCGCTATGTTTACGCAAAGTCGCTTTAGTGGACCTGCCGTGGTTGTGAGTCGTGAGCAGGTAAGCGATGGACAACTACAAGCGTTTGTAATTACGAGCAAAAACGCAAATGTTGCCACGGGTGAGCATGGTCTGGCGAATGCACGCGAGGTTGTAAGCCTTGTAGCAACTGAACTAGGTATTGCGGAGCGTGACGTACTAATTTCTTCTACAGGTGTCATCGGACGCCAATTGCCTATGGAACGCATCCGTCAAGGTATACAAGGACTGAAATCCGAAATGCAAGTAGGGCAGCTAGAACGCTCGGCGCAAGCGATTATGACAACGGATACACGTCCGAAGATACACTCTTGTCAAGTCGGGAACGCAGTCCTTGTGGGCATGGCAAAAGGCGTTGGGATGATAGAGCCAAATATGGCAACCATGCTCAGCTACTTTGTGACCGACGCGCGTATTGATCCTGACACGCTCAATACCATGTTGAAGGAAGCTGTCAATGTGTCATTCAATATGGTGAGTGTAGATACTGACACAAGTACGAGTGATACCGTTGCGATTATGGCAAATGGTGTAGCAGGTGAGGTAGACCTTGTAGAGTTTGGACAAGCACTGCGTACAATGGCGATAGAGCTTGCAAAGGACCTTGCACGTGATGGCGAAGGGGCCACAAAACTGCTAGAAGTCGTTGTAGAGCAAGCTGCGTCATTTGAGCAAGCCAAACGTGTTGCTAAAGCCATTGTGAACTCTCCGCTTGTCAAAACCGCGATCTTTGGTGCCGATCCCAACTGGGGACGTGTCGCGATGGCAATTGGCAAATGTGACGAGCAACAAGACATCACGCCCGAAAAGGTCTCGATTGCCTTTGGGAATATCCTTGTATACGATGGTAGAAGCCTCGGTGAAGACAACTTAGCTCAGTTGGAAGCCTATTTGCAAGGAGCCGAGATTGTCATTCGCGTAGGTCTAGGACTGGGAGAAGCCAGCGCAACCGTGTGGGGCTGTGACCTATCCTACGAGTACGTGCGCATCAACGGTGAATATACGACGTAACGGTTAATGATGCATCTAGTAAAAATCAAGAAACGGTAGGGGTAGCAATTCATTGCGCCCACGGACGAGCGAAGCAATGTCCCTTCGTTCCCTTTAGACTCACTTCACAATGATCACAATCGGTAGCGTCGTCACGGAGTCTATCGCGACATGCTGGTTGCCAGCGTTTACGTACATACTAGTAGAGGCTCCACCATCAAGGTTGAGGGCTGTTTTCAATGAGAGGTCAGAGGAGACAAGAATATCAGCGAGTTCGTCAAGCGAGAAGGCCGAGCCAGGACTGGCGATGAATAAGAGGCGACCCTGTGTATCTTGCGCGACAATAGTACGGCGTTGACTTGCTGCGTTCGCACTAAACTGCGTGCGCTTGCCATCTATCATCAACATGGGTGAAGATTGAGTCGCCTGTTGTAACTGCTCTGTGTTTGGGTCGTAGGGCTGTTGATTGAGTGAACGTAGCTTGATGTTTCCTTGTGTATCTACAGAAAGCATACCACCAAAGCCGTTGTATGAGGCACCGTATGCCTGTCCATTGGCGATGACCAGACCTGTTGCTGCATTGTTCTGGTCGAAATAGCCCCCATTGATAATTGCGGTAGCTTGTTCTTGCCTCATCCATTCGTCCATTGCCAACGGTTTCGCTGGTTGATAGCCAACCTTGAGATGCACCTTACTGAGATTGAGGCGCACAATCGTCACCGTATCTTCATTGTTACCTGGACTTTTCCAGTCTTCATAGCGTATCTCGACTCCTGGCGAAGCTGTAACCCACTGGTTAAGTGCTGGTGTTCCCGCCGGAGGAGTCGTCGAGACAACAGGTGTACCATTGTTAAACGTTGCTGTGGAAGAGAGACCACACGCGAGGAGTGTTCCTGAAAGTAATACAAAAAGTAGACATACTTTATAGAAGTTTTTAGGCAGCATTATAACATCTCGTTATTCTATGAAAGAACATAAGAAACAAAAGATGTTTCGGTGAAACCGAAACATCTTTTGTTTCTTATGTGATATTTATTTTTTCCAGGATACAGCCTCGATTGCAGACATCGTACCCTTGAACTCCATCGCAAGTTTGAGCGCGGCATCGTGGGCGGCATTCTCGGTTGTATCGTCCAATGGTGCTAGCTCAATCTTTCCATAGCGGCGTTCCAGGCTACGTTGAATGAGTAGGTCGGTGAACCAGGGATTTTTAGGGAGGACTGGCCCATGTAGGTAAGTCCCAAAAACATTTTTGTAGATTGCCCCTTCACCACCATCCTTACCATTATTGCCCCAACCGGCCAGCACCTTGCCAAGTGGTTCGGCCTTCGAGCCGAGGTATGTGCGTCCACTATGGTTCTCATAACCAACAAGTACTTGTGTTCCGGTCTCTTCAAACGAACATTCCAGGGCCATATGCGTCATGAAGCGTGTACCACCACCATCGGTATGCAGGTCAAGCAATCCAACACCCTTTAACTCTGGTCCCTCGAATGGCTTATAATAGTGACCGAGCAGTTGAAAGCCCGCGCACACACTCAAGAAGGTCACATTCGCCTCAGCAGCTTCGCGCAATGACGGTCCCTTTGCCTGGATATCGAGCGAGGCAATCTCCATCTCGCGGTCGGCAGCTCCATGCACGAGAATCAAATCGTATTTGGTGAAGTCGGGTGTCTGTCGAACAAAAATTTGCTCAACTTCGGTAGCGATACCGCGCCACTTGCAGCGTTTCTCTATCGAATACAGATTGCCACGGTCTGCTGCCACACTCATTAGCGTAGGGTAGAGATGCCCAATCTTTAATACCATACCAGTATCTTTTATCTCTTTGCTCATTGTTCTCTTCTATTCCTCCCAGAAATGCTTGACCCAGCCGCGCTTCTGCATGACACGTCGCAGTTCATGAGTTGGTGTATAGCCACACATAATATAGAGCGTTCCGCCGGATGGCACATTTTTCAGCGCGGCATCAAGTGCAGCCTCTCGATCATGTACAATTGTCACTCTGTCGGTCGGTACTTCGGCATATTTCAAGCGCATCGCAATCTCTTCCGCTTTGTTGCCGCTACACACAACATCCACGATGGTGTCGGCAATCTCCTCAATCTCCACATCCCAGAGCCATGCGAAATCTTCACCATCGACAACGGTGTTACTTGCTGCTAATAGCAGATGCTTCTCGCCAGCATGTTGTGCAATCAAGCGCAACATCAAGTTAAACGACGTTGGATTTTTCACAAAGGAAAGGTAAATTGTTTTGTCGCCAGCCTGAATTTTCTCTAAGCGTCCAAACGCTGTTTTGAGGCCACTCAAGCCAGCCTGTACCTTCTCTTTTGAGAAGCCAGCTGCAAGTGCTGCACCCACAGCAACGGCAGCGTTATACACGTTGTGTAAACCAGGCAAAGGAATATCAAGTTCCATTTCGCCTTGTGGAGTACGCATCTGAATATGTGTCGGTCCTTGACCATCACTTGCAAGCTTGACAGATGTCACAGCAATATCGAGTTTAGGCAGTGTGTAACCACAGTTGGGGCAGCTATAGATGCCAAGATGCGACATATACGCCACTTTGTAATCGAGGTCTTCGTTACACTGAATACAACGAATGATATCAGCCGATTGCTCTGGCACAGGTGTGCCGACTTCCATTGTTTCTAAACCAAAGAAGAGCCGCTTCGCTTTCGCGTTCTGTCCAAAGCTAGCGACCTGTGGATCATTGCCATTGAGTAAAATGGTAGAAGTTTCAGGGAGATTTTCTAGCATTGTGTTCAATGCTCGTGCAACGGCATATAATTCGCCATAGCGGTCGAGTTGATCGCGGAAGATATTGGTAATCACCACCACATCGGGCTGAATTTCAGGCACCGCGAGCGGAATCGTTGCCTCGTCGATCTCGAACAATAACACATCACTATCGAGTCGCCCAAACAGGTCCGCGAAGTTGACGGCAACAGAGGTAATTCCTTGTATCAGGTTCGAGCCAGTGCGATTTTGCGAGACACGTCTTCCATTGGCATCGGCAATCGCGGCAGTCATACGGGCAGTAGTCGTCTTGCCATTGCTACCCGTGATGACAATCTTCTTGGCTTTACTTGCACCTACTACTGACTTGAGTACATTTGGGTCGATACGTCGTGCAATCATGCCTGGAAGACTTGTTCCGCCACCAATGCGAAAGAAGCGACCAGAAGCACCAGCTAGCTTGCCCGCCGATATCGCGAGCGCGAGACGTGCGCGTCCCAAACCAGATGGTGATGCTAAAGAAGGAGTTGTTGTCGTAGAAACAGGTGTCTGTTCTATGTTTGCGTTTTCTGTTGCCATAAGGTCCTCAAAAAATTTTATAGTTAGTAGTATTCATAATAGAGAGAACGGAAGCAGTATAACAAACCTGTAACATATGAGCAAGAGTACTGGTTATATTGGTCGAGTCGTTCAACAAACTGGCATGACAGGGGCAAGCCCAGTCACTACTATACACGTAGGAGCAGCAATAGCGGTGTATAGTAGTGACTGGGCTTGCCCCTGTCATGCTCTCTAGGTGAAAAGGCATGCCTTTTCACGCGATCCACTCTATCTTCCCTCTCTTTTATGTCGTTTTACATTGCTTCGATGCGATGTCGCATTGAATGGTGTTATGCTCAAACCTCTGACTCACAGCAGAGCCGCTTCCTGCTATAAGCAAACCTGTTGGATAACCGAATTTCTTTAGCCCACCATTCTGGTCAAAGTAGCCAAGAATAGGGTTGGAGACGCTATACCCTGTATATATATAGTAGCGACCCGAAGCAGTTGGTATAGTTGCATCTTTCTTGTCATCCGCAAAGTAGTTCCACAAATTATCATAGGGAATGGGGCTGTGCAAATCGACATCATGTGGGGACACCCAGCTAAAGGTGTTAAAGCCCCAATTCATCAGGTCGCGCATATCTGTCCACCAATTGTTCGTATGCATAACGACACCAATGAGATGATGACCGTTGCGTGTGCTTGAAACAACCTGTACAAAATTACTTCCACCATCCCATCCCGGTTTGCCACCATCGACACCCGGATACCACCAGAGGAACTGATTGCCATTGAACATATGATGTGCTGCATGACTGCCATTTTGCGCAATGTCATATGTTCGTGTCCCATCAATCGCACGCAATGTGGGTAGATTGAACGCAAAACGACCCATCATCGCCAGATCGTGCGCACTCGAATAATGGCCTGTCGCAAGCAATCCGTGTGGGTTCATATAGTGTGTATCAAGCAATCCCAGGCTGCGAGCTTTATCATTCATCATCGCTACAAAGCTCGGCATACTACCCGCGATAGTATCACCAATCGCAATCGCGGCATCGTTTCCTGAGACGAGCATAAGGCCATACATCAATTGACGCAGTGTGTAGGTTTCCCCTGGTTTAATTCCCATGAGCGAACTATCAGACGAAAGTGTGGTAAGATCGTGTGCGATGGAGCCGTTGATGGTCACATTCTGGTCCAGGTTGCCTCTTTCGATAGCAAGCGTTGCTGTCATAAGCTTTGTCGTACTCATCATGGGCAGATGCATAAACGGATTATATGCATACAGCGTCGCTCCTGTATCCGCGTCAAGTAAATAGGCTGAGGTCGCGAAGACTGGCGGTGCTGGATGGTCAGCTTCGGGCGGAGTAATCACAAGTTCATGTGGATCAGTTGATTGCTGTCCAACACTTTGTGAATTTCCACTTCCGCTACTACTGCCTTGACTCGTACCCGTTATGATGCCGCTCGATGTACTATGTAAGCTGTTCACGGTAACATTGATAAGAATAGGTACAAAAATAAGCGCAAGTACGATGCCTATTGTTATCGTGACAAGTGTGCGGTTATGACTAAAATCCTGTAGGGTAGATAAGAGCGAATGCGTTTGGAGTCGCTTCTCACGTCTGCCATAGCGTGCGTATTGCTCTTGTGGGCGATGCTTCGTGGTTCCCTGTCGTGGACGTGCGCCTGTATTACCAGAAGGTCGCACTGGTCGTTGCACTCGTTGGGTCTTCCTCAAAGGACGTGCGTCTACTGGTGGTTCATATACGTCATAGGGGCGACGAGGCTTCGTCGAGATGAGAATCTTACTTGTTGTTTCGCGGCGTGTAGGAGTGCGAACCTCTTCGTCTAGCTCATCTTCTAAAAGTTCGTCTTCTGGTAGTTTGTTTGTGATAACTGGAAGCGGTTGCTCCTCCTCTTCGACAAGCCGAGAGGCACGGCGTATTTTTGGCACATTAGGATGCTCATCACTATGATACGTGTCAGCATCACTACTTCTGCGCCGAACGTATGTTTGTTGTGCTGGACGTTGCGGACGCTGTGATTTATATGAGTACGTATTATTTTGTTCGTCATCGCCTATCGGCGTCTTGGGCATCGTGCCATCCTCTCAAGGTCTTTAGAGTTTGCTTGCTCTGTACCATGTACATATCCTGGTACAGCTATTATACAGCAAAAAGACAAAAACATGTCAGCTATAGTATCCAACATTGTTGATGTCGTCAACATTTTTGACGAATGTATGTATAATATGCAAGCAAAAGCATATCACCAGGATAGCATCGCCTCTGTACTATATTTCTGCTCTCCTTGCGAATACACCATACTTTGGACAGAGGTCACAAGCGTGTTCAAGAAGCTCTGAGCCTTGCCAAACAACGAGGAAGTACTAGCTTTCTCATAGGCATCTGTAAAAGCCGCTATTGTTGCGAAGCGTAACGCTACCTCTTTTTCTAAAGCGCAAAGAATGACCTGTTCGACAGCTTGCGAAATTGCTGGATTGAGGTTAGATGGGGGCATCGGTTGTTCCTCTATTTGACGCACGCAAACGCCCCATGAGTCTGTACCTTCAAATGGTGCCTGTCCTGTGAGCATCTGATAGAGCAAAATGCCGAGTGCGTATACATCGCTACTCACACTGGCATGACCATAGCAAAGTTCTGGTGCCATGTAGATTGGCGTTCCCATCACACGTCCATTGCGCTCAATTGCACTTTCATCTATATACGAGGCAATACCAAAGTCCGCGAGATACACCAAGCCGTTGTCATCGAGTAAGATATTTGCTGGCTTGATATCACGGTGCAAAATACCATAGCAATGCATGTACTGGAGCGCGTCGGCAAGTTGTGTGAATACCGCATGAGCCTCTTCGGGTGCGAGTGGACCTTGCTCTAAACGGTCTTTGAGCGTGCCACCCGACATGTATGGCATAACGAGAAATGCGTATGAACCCTGACGACCGGCGGCGAGAAGCGGCAAAATGTGTTCATGGCGCAAACTTCTCATGATGCGCCTTTCACGACGAAACTGTGCAAGTTGCTCACTTTCCTCGACAGAATCGCTTTGCACATCCATAATCTTGAGTACAACGGTTGTACAGGTGTATTCATCATAGGCCAGATACACGCTTGACATTCCACCCTGTTGTAAGAGCCGACGAATAACGTAGCTTCCAAATCGTGTGCCGCGTGCAAATATCATTGTTCTTTTAGAGTCGATAGTTGCGTTCATAAAATATTTCCCCATTTCTTTGCCCTGTGTACTATCTCAACCAATTGTTCCCTTAGACGCTATCCTCTCATAAAAGTCACACGTAAACGATGAGCAAATATCCAAAACCCGTGTGATGTATTTCTCATCCCCCTATGTGACTATTCTTTTTGCAGAGCGTCTAAAGGGAAGAGAATACACATGCATATCTATAGAGGGACGGTAGGGGCAGCAATTCATTGCGCCCAACGATGGGTGAGGAGGGGTTCACGTCAAGGAAACGAACCGTTGTCAACGCGTTGCTCCTCCGCCGCCCCATCTTCGGATGCAATGAATTGCTACCCCTACCGATGAAAATGTAGTAGCGCATTTTTCCTACTCTATGTGCATAAATGAAGCTAGACAATAAACTAGAACGCTTGTATACTAGGGGCGACCAATAGAGAAGCGGAGATAAGCCAACATGTGTAGTGTCGCCATTGTGACGGATGAAGAGTTAGTCGCCCGTTGCAAAGTAGAACTTCCCAGGAACACACGTAGCTATGAACAACTGGTGCAGCGGCACGTGAATTGTGTCTACACCATCGTGTATCGGGTCGTGAACAATAAAGAGGAAGCCGAGGATATCACGCAGGAAGTGTTTGTGAAGGTGTTTAATGGCCTCAAGAAATTTGATCAAAAAGCTGCTTTCTCTACCTGGCTCTATCGTATAGCCACAAATAGTGCGCTCGACGCCTTTGATAGACTCAAGAAGCATAGCAAGAACACTTCCACTGTAAGTCACCATGCTGCTGATGGGGGAGATGCAGTTGATGCATTGACACTACAACCATCACCTGCACCGGGGCCAGAGGAAAACGTCATGCAAACTGAGTTACGAGAATGCATTCATCGTGTGCTAAAAAGTCTTGAACTCGATCATCGACGTGTCCTCCTCTTGCGAGATTTTGAGGACCTGAGCTATGATGAGATCGCTGATGTGCTGCAAGCAAAGTTGAGCGCGGTCAAAATGCGTATCCATCGAGCACGGCTGGCCTTTCAAGAGATTTTTAACCAATTTTGTGGAGCGTCGTACCTGCAAGTTTCGACCTCATCGAATCAAAATGCCTCTGACAAGGGTCAGACGAGAAAGGGGTAGTCGTGGCAATGAACCAGGAAGAACTCGCGCAACTTTTGCCCGATCTTGTGGATGGCACACTTCCAGACGAGGTGCGTACTGAGGCTGAGACCGCTTTACAACTCTATCCAGAACTACAGCGAGACCTTGAGATCGCGCGCCAGATTAGAACCGTGCTTGCAACGCTGCAAGCGGACTATCCAGAGTTACGAGTGCCCGCAGGCTTCGAGGCAAAACTGCTTGCCCGTGTGCGTCAACGAAGTGCAGGACTAGATGTCCTTGATCTTTCCTGTACGACATTTACCGCATGGCTCGTCGAGTTCATCAATCTCATTGGCGGCTTGCTTGTCCCTGTTCCCACCACACGGTCAACACGCCCCGCAGGAGCATGATAATGCATAGTAACAAATTACTTTGGGCGTCCATCGGTTTAATTACCATGCTATTTTATTCATGGGCATAATCGGTCTCTGCCTATAATTAATATCGTCTTTAGTGAGGTCCTGTATGTTTTTTCAACCTGTTCTTGATTCGCTGACGAAGATATTCACTGATATTTTGAATTTCCTGCCACATTTCGTCAATGGCCTCATTGTGCTCATTGTTGGCTATCTTGTAAGTGCGCTTGTGCGCTGGATTGTGCGTATCGTGTTGCGTGGTGTGCGTTTAGAGCAGGTTGCGCAACGTGGTGGTGTTACCGCAGCACTACAGGGTTTAGGAATACGCGCTCCCATCTCAGAAATCATCGCTCAGATTGTCTTTTTCTTTCTCATTCTCAGTTTCGCCACCTCTGCTATGCAATTGATGGCCTTAACTACTGTTGCCGTTCTTTTACAAAACGTCCTTGCCTTTGTACCGAGAGCGATTAGTGGTGCCTTGATTGTGATCTTTGGCTCTATGCTAGCACGCTTCCTCGGTGGCACCATCACATCAGTTGCTGATAGCGTCAACATCACCTATGCGAATGCGCTTGGTAAAATCATCGAATACGCCATCGTCGCGTTTGTCGTTGTGCTTGCCATTTCCACGCTCGGCGTTGATACGACCATTCTCACTACCAGCCTCACCATTATCATTGCCTCGACTGGTCTTGCGCTTGCCCTCACCTTCGCCTTTGGTGCGCGTGACTCTGCCCACAACGTCATCGCCGGTTATTACGTGCGTCAAGCGTTTCAACCCGGTGAGCGTTTAACCTATGGCTCGTACACAGGTACTGTGCGCAGCACATCCGGCACCTATACCGTTCTCGATGTCACCAACGAGGCAGGGGAGCAAAGCACGCTCTCGCTCCCCAACTCCCTCTTACTCAAAGATGCAGTTGTGAGTAGCGAGAATACTGAGCCACCTGCTCCCACGAGTAATTCGCCGACAGGTAATACGTTGTAGAATGAATGTGTATGGATGAACAGGAGGAGACGTATGCGGTGGTAGGGACCAGATTTATCGCGTCCGAGGGCGCAATTTATTGCGCGAGATGCTTGTCATATATCTTTTCATTAGATGTATAGGCGATAAATCGCTTCGGACGCGATAAATCTAGTCCCTACCACTTCTGAATAACAATAAATGATAGCAGAGAGGCTACTATTATGACATATCTAAGAACGGCAGTTATCCAACTCAATTCACAAGGCAACGTTGCCGAAAATATGTCCATCGTAGAGCAGTCGTTGGATCATGCAGCCACAATGGGCGCACAGTTTGTCGCACTACCCGAATATTGGACCTATCTTGGTCCCTATACAGGTTTTGAAGATGCCGCACAAACCCTAACTGGTCCTGCTATCGCGCTTTTGCAAGAGAAGGCGCGTCAACACAAGATGATTGTGCATGGTGGAAGCATAGTCGAGAAACACCCCACGCTTACTGGCAAGTTTTACAATACCTCTGTTCTCATCAACCGAGACGGCGACATTGTGGCACAGTACCATAAAATACACCTGTTTGACGTGGACCTTGCGAATGGCGAAAAGCATTATGAGTCTGAGCGCATTATTTCCGGCGATAAGGTTGTGACCGCCGAAATTGACGGTATTACATTCGGTCTCACCGTGTGCTATGATTTGCGTTTTCCAGAGCTATTTCGTGCGCTGGCACTGCAAAACGCCCATATCCTGCTCGTTCCGGCTGGTTTCACGCTACATACCGGGCGCGACCATTGGGAAGTATTGCTTCGCGCTCGTGCTATCGAGAACGCGTGCTATGTCGTCGCTCCAGCCCAAATAGGACGCTATCAAGCGGATAGACAATGCTTTGGACGTTCTATGGTCATTGACCCATGGGGGCTTGTACTTGCTCAAGCGCAAGATATGCCAACCGTGATAGTTACTGACATCGATCTCTCCCAAATCGAGCGTGTGCGTACACAAATCCCCTCATTGCAACACCGCAGACCCGATATCTATTAGCCCTACATAAAAATAGTTGGAGGCTTCGTGATGCTGCACGCAGCATCACGAAGCCTCCAACTATTTTTATGTCCTTTCCTCTATCCAGCCGTGGTTGCCATTGATTTGCAAGCCTTGCTCGCTTGCTTCGGCCTCCGAAAAATATGGTAGGAGATGCCCAACAAGGGGTAGACGTGCTTTATAGCGACGCAAATTTTCCCATGCGCAATTGTGCATCATACGATGTGCCACGACAGGATCACCAATCATCTCACTCAAACGTTGGAAGACCTGTTGTGCCACATCTTTCTCGCCCTGCGACTGATATTGATTGCCCAGCAAACGTGACAGCCCGTACAGTTCTTCGGCTGTCGCGAGACCGAGATGCTCCGCCTGTAACATAAGGCGTAAACCATAGGCACGGTTAGCATCAAGCACTGCTACATTCATTTCGGTATCATCACGCATCCCCCGGTTATTGAGATTGCCGGAGCCAACAGTGGCCCATACATCATCGACAATCGCCACCTTTGCATGAACATAGATAGGACGATAATGAGTCGTTTCGCCATCTTGATACGATGTAGCGAGACAAAATGCTTCAAAGCGTTCCTCTTCAACACTGTCAGGAGACTTTGTGCGTATTTGCTCAAGACCGGCGTCACTAAACACGCGTCCTACATTTGGGTGATCGGGCAGGATAATTGTAGCACTTGCACCATGTTCAAGCGCATTTCCCAACTCGCGCAGGTTCTGCTCCATTTCAGGACTGTCCTGTGCCAGGAAAGGAATATCTACGCCAATATAGACGCGTAGCCAGAGGTATTGATTTTCGAGATAGACAAACCGTTCGATGTTGCTAAAAGCGTTGGCATACAATTGAGTGATACCTTGCACAATTAACGGATCAAATTTATAGGTGTGTTCTGGAATGGTACGTGTTATCTGCACGACTGAATGTGTCTCAACGGCAGGTGGAACAGTATGCTTACTCACTAAACGTCTCTCATCGTAATGGTGATGATGCACGACATCGTTCCAACGCTGACGGAAGTTATATTCTACGTCTGCGGCGGCAGGTCCTTCAATCAAGGCGTGTGCATCGTGCCATGGATGTGGTGTTGTACCATCTGCGTTCGCACGAAGTGGTGTGTTGAAAGAGTGGGTTGGGGTATCCCAGCGATCAAAGTCCCCACTACTCTCAATAACTAAATCGACTCCACCTACAAAGGCATGAGTCCCATCGGCAACAGAGATTTTTTGATGCAGCGATTCAACTGGGTGGTGCAAAATTCCAAACGAGCTATCATCGAGGATGCAGTCTACATGTTCCGCAGTCAGTTCTTTGTAGCTTTCTTCCGCACTACTCACTGCAACGATTGGCGCCCCCTTCCAGATTAGTGCCTTGACCTCTACACCTTTGCTTACCGCATAGCCCAGAACAGAGCGGACCGAGAGTTCATGATTACACCAGAAATCAATGTCGGCATCGTGTAACCCGGCGGCTCGCAAGGTTGCAAGCAGAGCCTCTTGCTCTGGGCTACCATCGGGACCTGCTCGATGATCGGTTCCACGTACCATATGCATAGTTGCGGTAAGCCCCCAATTTGCCAGGTAAATATATTTCTGTGCCTTAAGAAAGTGTATGCACATTTCCAGCATCGCTGTACGCCCATCCACAAGATAGGTAACGCGCGAATTGGTTCGCACAGGTGTATCCCCTGCTGCCCACCAATTCTTTGCCCTTTGCTCGTCCGAGACCTGACGTTCCTGCATCGTTTGCCTCCTGTCCTTCTCGCTCTCACATGTTTATTATTCGCTCGGTGCAGGTGCCGTAGCCGTCACAGTTGGACCAATCCAGACGGTTTGGATATTCACAAATTCGCGAATACCAAATGAGGACAATTCACGACCATAACCACTATGCTTGACACCACCAAAAGGTAAACGTGGGTCAGAGGCAGTCATGCCGTTAATAAACACACCGCCGGATTCAAGCTGACGTGCAAGAGTGCGTCCCCGCTCGATATCGCGTGTCCATAAGTTGCCTCCAAGTCCGAATATGGAGTCGTTCGCCAGTTCAACCGCATGTTCGGCATCACGTGCGCGAATAACAGCGGCGACTGGACCAAAGGTCTCTTCACGGAAGAGCGACATCTCTGGTGTTACATCGGTGACAATGGTTGGCGCAAAAAAGTAACCCTTGCCCTCTAAACGCTTTCCTCCCAATGCAATTTTTGCGCCCATCTTGACCGAGGCTTCCAGTTGCTGCTCCAATGATTTGCGTAGGTCTCCACGTGCCATTGGGCCTATTTGTGTCTGGTGGTCAAGAGGATCGCCAATTTGAAGTTTAGAGGCAGCTTCAACAAATTTCTGTACAAACGCATCCGCCACAGACTCCACGACGATAAAACGTTTTGCCGCGATACAGCTTTGTCCCGTATTCTGAAAACGCGCTCGCACCGCAGTCTTCGCCGCCTCATCGAGGTCGGCATCTTCAAGCACAATAAACGCATCCGAGCCACCGAGTTCAAGCACATTCTTTTTAAGGACACTTCCACTTGCCGAGGCTACTGCGACACCAGCTTCTTCGCTACCTGTTAATGTTATTGCTGCGATATGTGCGTCCTCAATCAAAGGGCGTGTTTCAGCACCGGGGACGAGTACCGTTCGGAACGCACCGTGTGGTAGTCCACATGCCTGAAAGATATGCTCTATCTCTAGGGCGGCTCGTGAAACATTCGAGGCGTGTTTGAGTACGGCTGTATTGCCAGCCATTAGCGCAGGGGCGGCAAAGCGAAATACTTGCCAATAGGGAAAGTTCCAAGGCATGAGTGCTAGCACAACACCCAGTGGGCGAAACGCAACGTAGCTTTCTGTTGCATTTGCTTTGACATGCTCATCGGCAAGAAACTTCTCGGCGTTATCGGCGTAGAACTCACAATTAAACGCGCACTTCTCAACCTCGGCCTCGGCCTCAACAATTGGCTTGCCCATCTCTAATGTCGCGATCTGTGCAAGACGTGCTTTGTGTTCGCGTAAATACGCGGCAACACGATGGAGCAAGGCACTACGCTCCGCAAATGACGTATTACGCCAGCTTAAAAATGCCTGACGCGCATCATCAAGGGCCTGGCGAACCTGTGCTTTACTGAAAAGCTCAAATGTCTCAATAACTTCTTCCGTTGCTGGATTGATTGACTGAATGCTCATAAGGTATCCTTCCTGGACAGAGAGGTGTCCGCACTCACAAATAGCATCATTGCTCACGTCTCTTACACGAGTTCTCGCACTACAGGTAATGCTTGATGAATAAGACCTGCCGCGAGTTCTAGTGAGAAGAGACTGGTGTTGATGAGGAGATGATACAAACCGGGCTGATGCCCATCGCTCCCATAATAACGCCGTAGATAGCTGTCATGCTCATAGTCACGCTGCTCGATAAGCCGCTCAGCCTGTGCATGATTGAGATGAAATTGTTCCATCACGTTCTTAATACGATAGGGTAGTGGCGCGAAGATGTACGTATGCAGGGTGCGTGGCGCGTTACGCAAAAGAAATTGTGAGCCACGTCCAACGATCACCGCGTCGCCTTCTGTGGCGATTTCCAGCACAACACGTTGTGTCAAGCGCAAATGCGCTAATTCTTTTGCCTGTGTCGGCAGAGTTGGCTGATTGAAAAGCGACCCATAATTTACCGTAAAAGGGTTACTGGTACGAATGGCGTCAAAGATATGCCCTGCCATACCCGCCGTCTGCTCATCTTGCCGTGCCGCGCGTTGCACATCAATGCCGAGTCGCCGCGCCACCTCTTCAAGGATGCCATAATCAATATAGTGCAAGTTACTTGTTTCCGCGACGAGATGTCCAATCTCTGCTCCACCACTGCCGAACTGCCGAGCAATCGTCACAACAACTTTGCCCTCCGGGGGAGCACCAGTTGGTAACGGCTCACTGTTCCAGGCTGTTTCTGGCAGTACGTGCGTCGTATTTGGTTGTATTGTACCTGATTGTGTTTCTTGAAAAAGATATGCCATGAACTATTTCCTCAATGGGAAGATGCTGTATTTTTCCCCTGCTAAATGCTATCCTACAACGTTATGTAAGTGGGACGCAAGAGATGTTAGGTATTCTGTAGGTCTGCATGACAGGGGCAGAGCCGCTGTCACTACTATACACGATGACACGGCTTCCGCCGCGAAGCGGCACAATTAGTATAGTAGTGACAGCGGCTCTGCCCCTGTCATGCTCTCCCCATCATGTTCCGCTTGTCGTTCGTCCTATAATTTGCCCAACATTCGTATCTATTGTAAAAACTATAGTGTCAACATGCCACAATGCCAATCCATTTTTCTCGATGCGTAATGTGCTTGTATTATTCTGTTTGCTGCTTGGCTGTGTTGATCCAAAGATGCGCCAGTCTACCGTCCCTGTAAGCTTGTTTACAGCGAAAAGCTGCGAGACGCTAAGGCTTTTCGTGTTTGCCTGTGTTGGAAGTGTATGTTCACCTGCAACATAAATGTATGTCTTGTCCGCACCTATAACCTGAGTCCTCTGCTGCTCATCTGGATACGATACCACCTGTTGCCACACTACGTGACCAGTAGTACGATTCAGCAGGTAAAGCGCGAGCATAGTATCAAGTGGACGCGAATAGGCTGGATCATCCTCTGCGACAACATAGGTATGTGCTGTATCTCCATGTAAGGCAACCAGAAGCATACCTGTTTGCATGTGTGCGTCAGGCACAGAAAACGCGCCTTCACTACTGAATAATGTCCATTGTCTTGTGCCATCAGGATGAAGTGCTTCAATCTGTTGCAAATTGTCGCCCGTGTTCGTTGTCACCACGCTTCCCTGTGCATCAGTCGCAAGTACTGTTTGTCCCGGTTGGCTAGAGTGTATATAGGCAAAGCTACTTACGCTGATACATATACAGAGAAAGGCAATGGCGGACACTGTATACACGTATTTCCAACGATAACGGATGGATGACAAGAGCATAGTGATTGGATGGATTATATGTTGTACACGCACTTTCGCTGTTGCTCGTGACAAAAATAGCAGCAAAAGTAATCCTGGCATACTCACAAGTAGCAAAAGCAAGAGACAACTCCGATAGAAAGAAGGTGTCCACAAGATTGTTGTACTGTTTGTCGTCGTGGTAAAAACGGCGAATGTGTTCTTTGAAAGCTGAAACACGCCAGGTGATGATGTATTCATATGTATAAGAGGCGTATTCCAACGTTGTCTGCCTGTTTGTGCATCATATGCCGTGACAGCATGTTCATTTTGCTGTATCGCACGTTGCACAATGACCATACCATTCTCTGTATCGAGCAGTGGCTGTAATACTCGACCTGCGTCAACACCTGTAGAACCCGACGCGATGAGTTGTGACCAGCGCATTCTACCCGTTGTCGCATCAATGGCGTAGAGCCAGACATCCTCGCGTACAGTCGGCATATGCCACACAACTCCTGTTGCATAGAGTGTGTTGCTTCCAGTATCCGAAACGTGACTCGTTGTTCCCTGATAAAACTGTGTTGGTAGCGTACTCACCGCAGGATCGCCACGAAACGCCCATACCATCGCGCCTGTATCGCTCTGTAGTGCCTGTATCCCTTGCGAACTCAGCACGAGCAGAAGATGTTGTTGTCCTCCGTTCTCTAACAGGAGCGTCCGTGCTGCATATGGTTTCTCCCAACGTATACTGCCATCACTGTTATTGAGCGCGAATATGTTATGATCACTTGCGACATACAACGTGTCACCGTTTACAAGAAATGGTGGCGCATACTCAAGCGTGTCAGGCAGTGTTTGTGTCCAACGTACATGCCCATTAGTCAGCGTATATGCTGCAACCTGCGAATGTGTCACGGATGCGATGGTATAGACTGCATTCCTGTCACTTGTTGGTGCGAATGAATGAACGCTGTGCGTTGGTTGCTGGCCCTGCATATGCCATAGAACCTGACCATCCTGTGTCACGACGTGCAAACCGTCCACGCTTTCAACGAGCAAATGCCCATACGTATCTTGCGTGATTGCACCATTTGCCAGCGAAACCGAGTGTTGTAACGCCATGTTTGACGCTGTTTGATGAAATGTGAGTAGTTGCTGTGTATCTCCTTGACCCGATGTATATACACCAAGCACTGTTGATGTAGGAGTATTAGGGATATCCAGAGGTGCTGTTAGATGAATATTATTCCTATAGCCGCCGATATCTTGTTGAGTGCGTATAGTGCCATCGCTTGCATTCAGCGTGTTGACATACACATGTGTCGCTGTCAGGTCTTGCCACAACAATATCATACTTACGAGTAGCAACGCGAGAAGTGTGTAAGTGAAAATTGTGCGCCGTGTCAATGAGAACCAGGGCGCCCGCAAGGGGACGCCCCTCCCATAGACGAAGCCACTTCCCACCATATCTCGTCGTATGGGAGGGGCGTCCCCTTGCGGGCGCCCTTGCCCCCTAATGAAGGTCTCCCTTAGATGTATAGCATCCGCGAACATGTAGGGGAGACCCTTGCGGTCTCCCTGTCCCAATGATGGCGTGTTATTGACATCTTTTGATGGTATATCGTCAACATCTTCTACAATAGCAGGCGTTGTGGGCACAACTGGTTCAACCACGTTTGTCTTTTTTGAGATGGCGTGAACGGCTGGATCAGTTTCAATATCCATCTCTGCTGCTGTTTGTGGCGTAGCTTGTGAAGATGAGTGCTTGTTGTGTCTTCTTCGATGGCGTTTTGTCTTGTGTATTTTTACTGTATGGGTAGGTGTGGAGAGAGGTTTTTTCTCTACGAGAATATCGCTCTGTGGATGCTGTTCACCCTCCACGTCTTGCTGTTGTTCAGCCATTGCCCCATCTTTCCCTTGGTTGTTGTGTTGAAATATATTCACCTATACTATAGCAAACGTTGGACAACATGGGAATAGGCTTTGCTGAATGGACTATTTCCATGTTATAGTAAAGGGAAGTCGTATCGTTTCAGCCGAGGGGAGCTATGCACAACATCAACTTGCACCAACTCGCAACATTTCAAGTTGTTGCGAAACACTGTAGTTATGTCCGTGCGGCTGAAGAACTGCATTTCAGCCAACCCGCCGTCTCCGCACAGATACATCAGCTTGAAGAGTCGCTTGGTGTCAAGCTCTTTGATAAGATTGGGCGTAAGACACACCTGACACAGGCTGGTGAGGAACTGTACCTCTATAGTCAAAAAATATTTTCACTCATCGACGAGACGTTGGACACGATGAGCGCGTTAGCCAGCCCACATTCAGGTCGTCTAAGCGTGGGTGCAGATACGACGGTTGGTACCTATGTCATACCCAATCTGCTTGGTAAGTTTCGTCAGACGTATCCCAAAGTCGAGATTACACTTGAAGTTGTCAATCCTACGCCACTTTTGGAAGAATTGCGCAACAATCGTATCGACATGGCGATTATGAGCAGAATCCCTGATGATGCGCCTGTCTTTGCCGCCCCCTTTGCCTCGAACGAACTCGTCTTGATTGCCCCACCAACACACCGCCTGGCTGGTATCAAAGTCCCATTTGCGGAATTGGCGCGTGAGCATTTTCTGATGCGCGAACTGGGGTCCGGCACACGTTCGGCATTGGAAGCTGCATTCCATGATGCAGGCTTTCCGCTACAGGTCAGTATGCAGGTGGGAAACAATAGCGCGATCAAGCAGAGCGTGGCAGCTGGCCTCGGTATCGCGCTCATTTCGCGTGTCGCCATCGAAATGGAATTAGAAACGAATCGTCTTGTTGTGCTCGATGTCGAAGGCTTTCCGCTCATGCGTAAATGGTTACTTGTCCACCTGAAAGAAAAAAATCTTTCTGCCACTGCTCGCGCCTTTAAAGCATTTATTCTCCAGCATACTGAACTCCCATCACGTAATGAACGTACTTTACGCAAAAAGGAACAAGAAATCGGTTCATTTTAGGTGTCTCGCTATACTGAAAGTGTTATTATCCAGTGTAGCATTTCTAGGAGGCACCTATGGTCGCAACTATGCCGTCAATGCACAATTCCAATTCATCAGCGCAATCATCTACAGCACATGCTGATAATAAAACTGTCGCGTGTACTATTTGTTCAGCGCGATATGCGCCAATACCAGCACACGCCTATCTTTTGCAGTCACCTCGTCTTGCGTTAGAATCCGCGTTTATGAGCATGTGTCATTTTTGTTTTCGTTGTCGGCGTCCTGCATGTCCACTCTGCTGGGATGATGTACATGGCCTCTGTGGTGCGTGTGTCGATGACGTACATCTTCCATTTCGCCAGGAAGCGGAACCATTACCACTCCAGAGTCAGCTTCTTGTTCCTGCATCGCCACGTCCTCGGCAATCCCACGCACCATCCTTTCCGCTTGTGTGTACACAACCCGGACGTTTTCAATCCAATAGTGCTTTAGTTGAAGCTAGCACGGAGCTTGTAAAAGATAATGCTCTCGATGTGCAAGAGCAGCAAGAGAAACACGAAACACCTGTGCGAGAGGTAGTCGTACCTATCGCAGTGCCGCCGCAGAAAAGTGTTGTCCATATCGCACGACGTATTGAGCGCATCATGACGCTTGTCCTGGGGCTACTCCTGTTCATCATAGCCGTATTGATTGTTGCCGCGTCCTTCTCGGCGCAAGCAAATGAAGTCATTATGCATCTATTGCATGTTGACATTCGTATGGAGATAGAGTACCTTTTACAATTAATCCAACAACTCCATTCTGGCGGCTAAAAGAGGACAGGACGATGGGCGATATCCTGGTTGACGGTTACAATGTGATCAAGAATAACGAGATGTTCAAGGCGATGGAACTCAAAAACTTCTCCTCCGCCCGTGTCATTCTCATAAAGCAACTTCACAGCAAGTACCGTGATACGCTTCATCGTGTCATCGTTGTCTTCGATGGCGATGGGGATGTTGAACAGGTGAGCCACGAAGACCATATCCGCATCATCTATTCACGCCACAATGAGACTGCCGACAATGTAATCAAGCGTCTCGCTGCCGAGGCTCGTCAAGGAGGACGCGAAGTCGTGATGTATAGCGACGACGAAGAAGTTCGTCAAGCCGTCTCCGAGCATGGTGGTAAGCCCCTCTCCACACACACCCTGACCACAAAACTCAATGCCGCCCCTCGTGATGTCGCCATTCGTTCCGCTCACCGCCAGCAAGCTCGCCGCATCTACGGCCTCGACCCCTCACGCAAAGCCGAAGACGAGGAACCTTATCCCCAACACCAGCATGGCAAAAAAAAGAAAAAACGCCGTCATTAATGGTGCGCTAAAGTCTTGTAGGGACCGATGTATCACGTCCTACTCGCCTATTGTAATTTCGTGGGTGTGCTGAAACGTGTTATCCATTCTCCAATATTTGTTCATTCGGCAAAGGACGTGATACATCGGTCCCTACTAGTTCCCCGTCGTCATGTGACGGTCGTAGGGACCACGTTTACGGCGTCCATCGGCGCAATTCATTGCGCGAGAGACCCATCCTTCATGGTCGCGTGCTTGTAGGTATAGGCAATGAATTGCCTGTGGACGCCGTAAACGTGGTCCCTACGACACCCTTTCAAATGAAGTTGGGGAGACCCCTACAGTTCGTTTTCTTGAGAACAAGACAAACTGCTCGTTATATAGTATAGTTCAATACATCAGGATAAATATTACACGAACAAGCAGGAGGTCCGTTTCATGAGCAACAATGTACGCCCACCGCAACATTCGCGTTTCAGCGTAGAGTGTCCCAACAAACACATAAGCTACTTCGATAAATTTGAAGAATGCAATAGAGACGAAACGGTCTTTCGTAGCGAAAGCGCAAAGCGGCTCCCAATGGAAGAAGTATTGCTAACCTGTAAAACATGTGGTGCCGAAATATCCATCGAGCTAGATTGTGGAGGCTACCGTTACTCATGAGCGACTCACAACAATCCCAACAATCATTACAGCCTGTACAACCAACACAACCAACACAACAACCTCCACAGGCGACAGAACATTATGTTGGCACCGCGCCCTCTGAAGAGAGCAAAAGTATTGTCGCGCTCTTCACAGACATGCGTGGCAAGCAACTGGATTTCCTCGATGCCACAGGCAAAAGCTTAATCGAGCGCATCGCCGCCTTTCTCACCGTCCTCTTCGCGGTCACCGCGTTAAGTGGTAGCTTCCCACCGGCCTACCTGAAAAACAACATGCCTGCTAAGGTATTCATCTTTATCACATTGCTGCTGTTCATGCTTTCTCTCTTCTCCGCTATTCGTGCTATTCGTCCCTTTCCCTATTCCTACAATCGTCAAAACGTGACCAGTATGCGCGAAGCCCTCAAAGAGATGACCGATCACAAATCGCGCTGGCTACGCTATGCCAACATCCTTTTTATAGGAGGCTCACTTGCGCTAGCGAGCCTGATTATCACGATCATGTGGGGAGTATAGATGTGGTAGGGACCGATTTATTGCGTCCAAAGATGGGGTGGAGGAGCACACGTTGGAGAAAGGAATTGTTGCCGACGCGTTGCCCCACCGCCCCCATCTTTGGACGCGATAAATCTGGTCCCTACGAATGGTTGAATTATTAAAGGAAGATTTTCATGCCAGAACTGCACATACAACATATTGGTGAACAACTGGTAACAATTTTCGGTGAACATCGCTCAACCACGTCGTGGACAGATATCGCATCATGGACGCCAGAACAGGTTTTCAAGGATGCCGAAGCCTATGGACGTACTTTATTTGAGCACATCACGCACGACGAGGGTCTGCGAACTGCTCTGATGCGACTACGTAAAAATGAGCGACTTATCCTGGTTGCGGAACAGCCAGAGGTTGCAACCGTACCATGGGAATACCTGCGTTTTCCTTCTGATAGTCAATTGAGTAACCTGTTGCTGGCGACACGCTATAATCTTGTGCGTGGGATCGCGGAGAATGAGCGTCGGGATCGCATTGTGCCAGAGTTGCCACTGACAATTGTTGCCATTCCCGTCTCGCCTGTCGATGAATTGCGTGTGCTCAACACGGAGCGCGAATGGCGCAACCTCGGCGAGATGGTCAAGAAGCGCAATCGTAGCTTGACCCTCACGCGCGTTCGTCCACCAACATTAGCAGCAATGGGACGTGTACTGAGTGGCGAAGGCACAAACATTGTGCAGTTCATGGGGCATAGTGGCGTCGTGAATGGTCGGGGCGTGTTAGCCTTTGAGGATGATTTGGGGCGTACCAAAACAGCGAATGCACTCCTCTTTGCAAACTCACTCAATGAACAAACATTCCTGGTTGTGCTCAATAGCTGCGACTCGGCGGTCGCGTCTCGTGGTTCTGCCGATGTACAGCATGGAGCAGGGACAGTCTCGCACTTGAGCAACATCGCGCAAGCGGTTGTGCGTGAGGGCGTGCCGTATGCGTTGGGGATGCAATTCTCGCTCCTCGATAGTGCGGCATTAGAGATTACCGATGTCCTCTACGAATCGCTGTTACAGGGGCACAGCATCGAAGAGGCGGTGCGTCTCATGCGTTTAGACCTGGAACAGAAGACGATGCTCCCCAATGCGCGTTGGCTGGCAGGTGTACCCGTCCTCTACACGAACCTACATACACCTGCCCCTGCTCTCAAGCTCGATACGGGGCAGCCTACTATCGAGCCAGACCCACAAGCCTTGACCGAGACCTGTGACCTTTCCGCGCTCTCGCAAGCAGAGCATTTCGTTGGACGTAGCGAGCAGATCAGTGAAGCACTCTCCGTATTGCTTAACGCGTCCGCACGTGGTTTTGTCGTGTTGCACGGGTTCGGTGGCATTGGCAAAACCACGTTAGCGCGTGTCATCGCCGAGCGCGTAAGCTGGTATTATCAAGACCGCGTGTTGTCCTATTCTTTTGAGACTTTTGCCCGTTTCGGCTACGAAGAAGCAGAAAGCCCAATCACCATTGATACGCAATTCGCCGAACGCTTCTATAGTCGTCTCGCCATTTTTTATGGTCTGGACCCACGCCAGTATATAGAGACGCGCGGCCTACAAAATGCTATTCTGCAACGTCGCACCTATACGCGTTCATTGCTCGTGCTGGACAATATCGAAACGCTCATTTATGCACAAAGAAGTGGCGATACCGACGCGATTGCACTGGCAAGCTTCGTCAGTCGCTTAAAAGAGGGCGATAGCCCAATCCTGCTTACGACTCGTGAAATGCCACCCACCGACTGGGGTCAAAGAAGAGATATTCCTATTACAGGACTTCGCGATGCTGCCGGTGCTGAACTGTTTCTTTCTTCTATCAACAATGACCGAAGGCGAGCCACCACAGAGGAGACGCGTCTAGCCCTATCGCACTATGTACATGGGCATCCACTTTGTATCCGTCTGCTTGCTGGTCGCTTTTCTGATGAGAGTGCCACCGACCTCGCCACATTTCTCAAAAATATCCAGGATGAGCTAGTCAATGCAAGGCAAGCAACACCCACTAGCCTCGACGACCCACGCCGCCATGCCACCATCACTGATTGCATAAACTACAGCATTCGTCACCTTACTCCAGAGCTTGCAACCGTGCTGTACACCATTGGTATCTTCCGTGCTCCCTTTGTGCTAGCCTCTGCCGTGTCTGTGCTCGATGATAAAGAGCAGACGGAAAAGCACCTGCAAGACCTCGTGCGTCTCGGCTTATTAGAGCGAACATATGCCATACTAGCCGATGGTCAATTTGACATATACGAGCTACACCCGACGCTACGTTTTCATATCAAGCCCAACACGGACATGTTAGACATTGAGACGCGAAAACGCTATGGTCTGGTGTTTGCCAACCTTGCAAGACAAGCGTGGGGAAATGAAGGCGGCTATGACCAGAGCGCGTTAATGCGATATCTCATACTCCAAAGCCTACCAGATTGTGAAGCAGTGCTAGAGGAAGAGAGTATTGAGTCCGCGACTCGAAGCACCCTTGCCTATCATCTTGCGAAACCCTACGAGCGAATGGGTCAAGTCTCGCATGCTCTGGCGTTGTATGAAGCCTCCCTCAAGACAGACCAAGAGCTAGGGGATATCCGAAGTATCGCGGTGACGCAACACGCGATGGCGAACCTGTTACGGCAACAAGGACGAGTGAGCGAGGCGATGGCGTTGTATGAAGCCTCCCTCAAGACAGACCAAGAGCTAGGGGATGTGCGTGGCATCGCCGTGACGCAACACGCGATGGCGAACCTGTTAGTGCAACAAGGACGAGTGAGCGAGGCGATGGCGTTGTATGAAGCCTCCCTCAAGACGAAGCAAGAGCTAGGGGATGTGCGTGAAATCGCCGTGACGCAGACAAATTTTGGCAGTTTGCTATGGCAACAGGGAGAGTACGTTCGAGCTTTGGCAATGGTATGGAGTGCCTGCACCAGCCTACCCGAAAATGATTTCCCTCGTGATGTACAGGGTATACGGGGCATTTTGATACAGTTCAAACAGCATTTCCCAGGCGATGAGCAACAGTTTGATGCGCTCTGGCTACAAGCCGTTGCTGAACCGCAACCTGATTGGTTACTAGCCGTGCAAGCAGGAGAAGCTACCAGAGATAATACGACAGAGGAAGCGCAAGAACCGTCAGAGGAATTTCAGGCCATCGTAGCGTTCGTCAATGCCAAAAATTGGGATGCGACTCAGCGCGTGGTGGAGGAACAGAAAGAGGTCCTATACAGACCAGAAACCGAACGCGTCTTCGTGCAGCTTATTGAACAGGCAAAAGCCAGTGGGGAGCAACGTGGAGTAGAGATATTGGAAGCACATCTCGCGGTGTTGCACGCGTGCAAAACAGACAGCATTGAGGAGACCTTCGCAAGGATTAGGGAGGGGCAACAGGGGGCGTAGGACCTGGAAACCATATATCGGTAGGGGCAGCAATTCATTGCGCCCAATGATGGGGGTAGTGGGGCAACACGTCGGGCACGAGAATCATTGCCAACGTTTCCCCCTCCCGACCCATCTTTGGGCGCAATGAATTGCTGCCCCTACCGATCCTATGGATGGTGGGAATGTTATTTCTGCATCACGGAAGGCACTTCGCCCAGGACCCCATCGACATTTTCAAGCGTAGAGGCTGGCGTAGCAGTCTGCAACGTAATATGCGTTTTCTCGCTGGTATCCTGTTTGCCGAAGCGGATACGCAGGACGGACAGGAAACCTTCGATGAAAATCTTACGCGACATCTTGGATTTGCCAACACGACGATCCATGAAGATGATCGGAATTTCCACGATTTTGAAGCCGTGTTGCAGGACGCGATGCACGAGTTCCACCTGGAAGGCATAACCTTGTGAACGGATGGTGTCGAGGTTGATTTGCTCCAGCACGTTACGGCGATAGCAGCGATAGCCGGCTGTGCAGTCGTGTACGGGTAAGCCAAGCACGATACGTGTATAGATATTGCCACCACCACTGATGATACGGCGCAGAATTGACCAGTTAGGCGTCCCACCACCCTTGACGTAGCGTGAGCCAATCACGAGGTCCGCGCTTTCAATGGCCTCAAGGAAATTGGGTAGATAACGTGGGTCGTGCGAGAAGTCGGCGTCCATCTCAAAAGCGGCATCGTACTCGTGGGCAATCGCGTACTTGAAACCCGCGATATAGGCCGTACCGAGACCAAGTTTTCCGGCACGATGCAAGACATGCACGCGTGTATCCTCTTCGGCCATCTGGTCGGCAAGATTGCCTGTGCCATCAGGTGAGTTGTCATCCACCACCAAAATATCACTGTGTGGTGCGTTGACAAAGATTTCGTCCAGGAGTGGACGCAGGTTTTCACGTTCGTTATAGGTTGGAATAATGATGAGCGTTTTCATTCACTTTTTCTCCACTACGTGCCGCTACCGATCTTCACTCAGGCTCTATGTCTCCTGAGTGTGTCGCAACGAGCACCTTGTTTTTTTCTGTATTGTTGTCCCCCCTCACGATCATCCTCCACAACCCCTCGCGTGAAACCTCTTCCCGTTGGATGTCGCGGCATATGAGTAGTGTTGCTACTCCAGGTGCCAGGCCAAACCAGAGCGTACACAGGAGAAACAGCAGGGTCGCTGCTCCTCCCACTGTCGCGAACGGTGAGATTACTACACGAGTAAGTCCTACCATACTACCATCGGCAGTATCCGGCCCCTCGGTAGACCAGATGCTGAACCAATAAGCGATGAGACTGCTAAAATAAAGACTGCTTTAATGAACACATCACTACTGGCGACAATGCCAGGACTTCTCCACTTATTGAGGCAATATATACAATATAACAAAGATTAGGACTGTACATAACACAACGGTCCCTAGCATATGGCGGTCACGCAGTAGGACCTCTTCGGGGCTGCCACCTTCCATACGCATATAGACGAGATAGAGGTAACGGAATATACCGTATAGGACTAACGGGATAGTCACAATCAGCCGATGACTACCAGTTGTCCCCTGCACCGTATAGAGGCTGTAGGCCATGATGGTTGTTGTCGCCACAATCGTAATCATCTGGTCGAGCATCGGAATACTGTACTCTTTGAGGATCAGCCGATGCGTGCTGGCCTGTCCCTGCAACAGCACCAGTTCATGACGCCGCTTACTCAAGGCCAGGAAGAGTGAGAGCAGACAGGTCACGAGATACAGCCATCCCGAAATCGACACTGGAATAACCACCGCACCTGCCAGGATGCGTAACACAAAGCCGCTCGCAATAATAAACACGTCAATAAGCACCACATGTTTGAGTCGCACGCTATACAGCGTCATCAGAATCAGGTACGTGGCAATCGTGAGCGCGAACAGCAAATTTGCCCCACCATAAGACGCATAGATATCGCTATGTGGCGTGATGGGCACAAAGAAAATCGCTGTCGTCAGGCCGACGCAAGCCAGGAGTAGGACACCAATAGTGCCAATTGCCCATGAGGTTGGCAGCTTACCGGAGGCAAGCGGACGAAGGCGTTTTCTTGGGTGCTGACGATCATTCTCCAGGTCGAGCAGATCGTTGAGGAGATAGATTGTACTTGATGCGAGACAAAACGTTGCAAAAGCCAGTATTGTGCGTTCAAGTGATGGGATGCTAAATAAACGTTGCGCGAAAATAATACCGACGAAGACCGCCAGGTTTTTTGTCCATTGGCGTGGTCGCATGGTCGCTATAATCGCTCGTAGTTTCTCTCCTGTGCTTAGTGGAGTGTGGCTTGGCGTATATGATATGTCAGGCTCTGTTGAGTCCAGTGTTTGTACCTGTACAGAATGCTCTTGTGCTGTAACTACCTTCTTCAAGAGTCGCTCTATCCCTTCAGTAAATGCGTCGTATATATACGTTGATATGCTACATGTTTTGGGACGTGTAAAGCGAATTGTAGGTAACACATCGCCCAAAAGTATTAAGGTATTTCTAATCATGTGTCTGTTGTGGCTCACGGATATTGTTGCCCTACCATGTTCGTGAGCCACAACAGACACATGCCTTTATCATTAATAAATACGGCGTTTGAGATCGTTGATACGGTGCAACGTGATACGGTGCTTATCGGTACTGATGTACTTCTTATCTGTGAAGTAGCCCATGACCTTGTTAACGCTTTCTCGTGATGCGCCGACCATTGACGCCAACTCCTGTTGTGTCATGCGAACATCAATGCGGATACCGTCCTCGACCTGCGCCCCGTGTGCGTCCGAAAGTTCTAGCAATTTCTTGGCAACGCGCCCATACACATCCAGGAAAATCAGGTCTTCCACCTGCTCATTTGTGTTGCGTAGCCGTTTAGAAAGCACCTCTAACACCTGAATTGCAATCTTCGGATTTTTCATAATCGCGTTATGAAAATCGCTCCGTTGCAACGTATAACATTCCACCTTTTCTACCGCGATAGCGTCGGCTGAGCGAGGCAGGCCATCAAGCAACGCCAGTTCGCCAAAGCATTCGCCTTTGCCAAAGACGACCAGCGAAATCTCCTGTCCGTCCGGGCTAATCAGGCAAATTCTTACCTTGCCTTCCTTAATGACATAGAGTACTTGCCCCGGATCGTCGCGGTGAAAAATAACCTCACCAGAGCGGAACGCACGTCTTTTGGCGATACTCCCCAATTCCTGTAGTGCATCATCGCTAAGGTCCGCAAATAATGTCACCTGTTTAAGATAGGATGTCTGGTTATCAACCTCCATAATAAATATGCCTTTCTTCCACTATCTGTGCTATACCCTTGTTTTGCATGATAGCATATCGCACCTTAACGCGCAATTGCACATGCACAGGTAAAAACTCATATAGGGTGCGCTGAAGCGGACCCGTACAGGAGTTTGATTCCATCGACACCACATGGAACTCCTGTACGGGTCCGCTTCAGCGCACCCTCTTAAATCAGCTTCATTTCTTCCCGTTTTGTTTCATTATTTTACTCAATCCAACTATACGGGTATCCTGCATCGTCGATACCTTGTGCGTTCGTAGTGAGCTTGAGCGGATAGAACGTATCAACCATGACCGCGAGTTCTTCGGTGCGCTCGACACCGAGGCTTTTTTCGACGGCACCCGGATGTGGCCCATGTGGAATACCGCGTGGATGAAGCGTAATCGAGGCACGTTCGATACCGCGTCGGCTGCCAAAATTGCCATTGACATAATAGATCATCTCTTCACTATCAATATTGCTGTGATTGTAGGGGACAGGGATCGACAGGGGATGATAATCAAGCTTGCGCGGCACAAACGAGCAGATGACGAAATTTGGTCCCTGGAAGGTCTGATGCACGGGCGGCGGTTGATGCACACGACCTGTAATTGGTTCAAAATCCGCGATGTTCAGCGCATAGGGGTATTCGTAGCCATCCCAACCAATGGCGTTGAAGGGGTGAAAATCATACCAGTAACTGGTCAGCGTGTTGCCAACTTTCAGACGCACCTCGAATTCGCCCGACTCAGTATGCGTCACCAGTTCTTGTGGGCGGCGTATGTCACGGTCACAATAGGGTGAATGCTCTAAAAATTGTCCATTATTGTTGAGATAGCGACGTGGCGGTGCAATGGTGCCACGCGCCTCGATAATCAGAAAGGTGTTTTCAGTGCTCTTGCTATCGTGCGTGAAGCGGAAGGTTGTTCCACGCGGAATAACAATATAATCACCTTCATGATAGGGCAACAGGCCAAAGGTGCTTTCGAGAATACCCTGTCCATCATGCACGAAGTAGACGAGATCGGAGTCACCATCACGGTAGAAGTAATCCATCGCAGTAGTAGGCTTTGCTACCGCCAGCACAACATCCTTGTTGTACATCAGCACCTGCCGACCCAGTACGGCATCACCAGCAGGTGAAAGGTGCGCTGTCTTCATATGATGATGACGTTGAAGCCGTTCATCCCATTCTTCATGTGCGTACTGCTCAATCGGGAAACGCTCAACTTTTTTGACGCGTGTCGGTGGATAGGTATAGTAAAGAATTGAGTAATTGCCTGAAAAGCCCTCGGTTCCAAAGAGTTCTTCGGAGTAGAGACCGCCATCAGGCTTACGAAATTGAGTATGTCGTTTCGGCGGTATTTCGCCTAGATGATGATAGCTTGGCATAATTGTCCCCTTTGACAATTTATATTAAGCAGACAATTGCCTGTGTCGCTTATTCCCTTTGGCGACAAGTGACACAAGCAATTGTCTGCTTAAATAATCCGATTACGCAATACGCCGATACCTTCGATCTCTAATTCTACCTCGTCGTCTCGTTGTAGCCACGGATGTACTTGCGTGCCAAGTTCCAGGATACAGCCTGTGCCAACGGTGCCAGAACCAAGTACATCACCAACGCGGAGACGCGTGTTGCGCGAGGCATAGGCAATCATCTCCGCAAAGCTATAGTGTATCGAGTTGAAGTTGCCACGTGACACTTCGTGCCCGTTGATACGTGCAATCATTGGCATATCATAGCGTTCAGATGCCCCTCGTCCCGTGCGACGTGCCGCGAGTTCGTCGGGTGTCACAAGCACGGGTCCAAGCGACGTTGCGAAGTCTTTGCCTTTGCCGGGGCCGAGGCCAATCGCCATATCCTTCATCTGAAAATCGCGTGCGCTCCAATCATTCATGATCGTATAACCCGCGATGTAGCTATCCGCTTGCTCAACCGGAATATCTTTTCCGTCGCGCCCAATCACACACGCTATCTCTAACTCGAAATCAAGCGCATGACTGCCAGCAGGATAGGGAATTGCGTTGTCATGTCCATAAAGTTCACTGGTGTTTGTAAAGTAAAAGGTTGGCACCTCGTACCATTCAGGCATCATGCCCAATCCTCGGTTGGCGCGAGCCGTTTTAACATGTTGCTCGAACGCAAAGAAGTCACGTGCGGTCGGTGGGTCTGGTATCGGTGGCAGCAGCACAACCTCATTGAGCGTATATTCTTCACGTACAGGCGTTTGTGTATGGAGAATGGTCGAGGGCAATTCAGGCAACGCAAGAGGAAGCCCCGACGCAAACTGTGTATGCTGAAACGCCGTCTGTCTGGGCTGTATAGCTACCTGCGCCTTTAGCAGACCGTCGGGATCGCGCAATAATTCGAGTAGCGTCCAGTACTCTAACGCGACAATCGTCTGGTTGCGTAAAACTCCGGCACGCGGTTTGCGTTCTCCTGTCAGGAAGGTGACAAGTTTCATCGCTACAGATTCCCTCGTAATTCCTGCTCACGCTCTAATGCCTCGAAGAGTGCCTTGAAATTACCTTCACCAAAGCCACGTGCGCCTTTACGCTCAATCACTTCAAAGAAGACCGTAGGACGTGTGACCACAGGCTTGGAGAAGATTTGGAGCAGGTAGCCTTCGTCATCATGGTCGATCAGAATACCGAGTTCCGCCAACTGTTGAATGTCTTCCTCAATCTTGCCCACGCGGTCCAGTACCGTTTCGTAGTAGACCCCTGGCGTCTTGAGAAATTCAACACCGCGTTCTTCCAGGTTTCGCACGGTTGTGATAATGTCATCTGTATTCAGAGCAAGATGCTGTACACCGGGGCCACGATAGAAATCCAGGTATTCCTCGATTTGTGATTTCCTCCGTCCAGCTGCAGGCTCGTTAATGGGCAATTTGATACGTCCACTACCATTCTGCATAACCTTAGACATGAGTGCGGAATACTCCGTGCTAATCGCGCGATCATCAAAGTGAATAAGCTGTGCAAAGCCCATCACGCGTTCATAGAAACTGACCCACTCATTCATTTTGCCAAGTTCAACGTTACCAACGACATGATCGATAGCCGCGATGCCAGCCGGACGTGAACGAGGTGGCACGTTTGTACGCAGTGGTCGATAGCCCGGCAGAAATGCGCCTTTATAAGTAGAACGCTCTACAAAGACATGCACGGTATCTCCATAGGTAGCAATGGTGGCCGCTTTGACGCTCCCAAAGTCGTCTTTCAGTACTGCTGGCTCAGCAAGACCACGCGCACCACGACTGACAGCCTCACGATATGCACGCTCCGTATCTTCTACGCGAAACGCGACGACCTTGACGCCATCGCCGTGCAATTTGACGTGTTCCGCTATCTCGCCTTCTGGCCCAAGTGAAGAGGTAAGCACAAGACGAATATTCCCTTGTTCAAGTACATAACTCGTATGAGTTCGTACTCCTGTTTCTAAACCAGCATACGCAATAGGCGTAAAGCCCCACGCGTGACTAAAATAGTAAGCGGATTGTTTGGCATCGCCAACATAAAATTCAAGATAGTCGAAGTTTTGGATAGGCATAAAATCGTGTTCAGACATGAAGAAACTCCTTTGTTTCACCGTATCAAACAACATGAAGCACGCTGAAATATACTTCGCGCTTTGTTCTCATTATACGCAACAAGATATGTAACCGCAAGGCAGTCATGAAGAGTAATGACAAGGCGTTGCTCTCATGTTATGATACCCATAGTTTTTTTAAGCTATCTTCTATATATTTATTGCTAGGAGAAACCTTTATGGCGCAAGACCCGGAGCACCAGCAAAACAGAGACGAAGCACCTGATCCACAATATCCCTATGGAGCAATTCCACAGGCAGCCCCACTATCATATATTTCACCTGAATTTTACACGGCACAACCTGAAGTTCCCAAACAAAAGCCTGTGGAATCTTCTGGTTATACCGTGCCAACGCCTGAACCATATCAAGCACCACAGATGCAGTATGGTGTGGAATCAAATTATGGACATGGTGGCTATTCACAGGGATATGGCTATAGTATGCCGCCGTTCTCTGTGCCGCAGCAACCACAGGCAACACCTTTGCCATTAGGTGAAGCGATACGCCAGCTTCCGGCACAATATTGGCGTGTCATAACGCGCCCATCAAGTACAACCTTTGCCGCAGAAATGGGGAAAGCACGCTGGAACATCGTCTGGGTACAAATAGCAGTGTATATCGTGCTTACAACCATTGTAGGTGTGCTCTCGAATATTCTTGTACAATCAAGTACGGATGCGCTTTCCACAAGCAACTCATCAACGCTTCCTGCCAGTACCGTGGCGATGATACAACAACTCTACTCATTCATTAGCATTCTCAATATCTATGGACAAGTCATTCTGATACCACTTTCACTATTCGTGGGAACAGGTCTACTGTTCCTACTCGCTAAAGCGTTTGGCGGTAACGGAAGGTTTCTTCCACAACTGTATAGTACACTGCTTTTTCTTGTGCCACTTAGCCTGTTTTTGAATGTATTGACACTGCTCCTTTCTTTACTACCAGGAATAGGTTCAATACTCAGCTTTCTCGCAATCCTGGGTTATTTAGGCTACGAGGGTACGTTACTTGGCATGATGCTCATACCCGTACATCGCTTGAGTAGTGGGCGTGCCGCAGGAGCCGTGCTGTCACTATTTGGTGCTGCCATCTTGCTCGCATGTGTGCTCGGTTTCATCGTTGCTGTCGTCCTGACTGCCTCCATCGGTCCACGTTAGTAACCGATTGTAGGGACGGAATAGTATTTATTTTTTCAAGTGAACAGGAAAAGGACCAAAGGCCACCATCCGCGCTGGAATGTCGCGAATGATGGGGATACGAAACAACAATTGAAACCATAAAGGTACGATAAGAGGTTTGTCCGCACGTAAGAAAGCACCTAACGCACGCTCCTGAATGAGTGTTTGCACTCTCTGAATGATGCGTGTGGGCAGTTCGCGTTGACGCTGTACGCGAGCAAGGTCTCTTGTTTGTAGTGTTCCGTTTTTCAACTTGTCTGTGAGCAGATTTACTGTTGCAACTGCATCCTGGATAGCATAGTTGATTCCTACCCCACCTACTGGCGACATAACATGCGCTGCGTCACCAATGAGCAACAACCCCGGACGATACCAGCGAGTCAGGCGGCTAGATTCAACGGAGAGTACCGATATCTGTTTCCACTCTTTCAGTTCGTCTATGCGGTCCGCAAATTCTGGTGCAGCCTGCACAATGGATTGATGCAAATGCTCCATGCCTGCGTTGCGTATTTGCTGGTAACTTCCCTTTGGAATGATATAGCCAATTTGCCAGTAGTCAAAGCGGTTGATGATGGCAAGGATAACACCATTGCCAAGACGCCCCCCAATGCTTTCTATGGGATCACTTTCCTTACGCGAGAGCCGAAACCATAAAATGTCCATCGGTGGCGACGTTTTTACTGGCTCGAAGCCTGCCAGACGCCTGATGCGAGAAAAGCGACCATCGGTAGCCACTGTCAGCTTTGCTTGCACTTCATACCAGCCATCTTGTCCATGAAAGCGCACACCGCGTATCTGCTGGTCTTCCTCAATTAATTCATCCACCTGCGCCCCCAGGATCAGTTGAAAATGAGGATACTGTTTTGCTTCATCTGTGAGAAAGTCCAGGAAGTGCGATTGTGCCATCACAGTGATATAAGGATATTTCGTTTTCAAATGTGTCAGGTCAATGAACGGTATCGTACCTGCAATTGTTTGTAGGCTTGCCTTTCGCAGTTCTGTATGACGAATTTGTAAAAGACGGTCTGCCAAGCCTATCTCATCCATGATGTTCATTGCAGCCGGATGAAGTGTGTCACCACGAAACTCACGCTCAAAGTCCATATGTGCCTCTAGCAAGATGACAGGAACACCTTTTCGCGCCAGGAGTAACGCAAGCATCGCTCCTGCCGGACCACCACCTACGACGCAACAGGTTGTGTGTAACACCTGTTTTATCTCATGTTTGTTTTCCTGTTGCTGCTGAATCTCTGTCATGTTATCCTCCGTTTGTAGTACCTACCTTATATAATTGATTAAGCAATTAACAAAAAAGATAAAAAATCAAGATAGTGCAAGACCATGAAGCAATGTTTCTGTAATGGTAGATGCTATTTGCTCGTGCGTGAGCTTCAATGCCTCAGGGTCATGTAACACTTGACGACGCAAGATAATCCCTACTATACTACCGAATAAAATCTGAGTGTTGATGACGATATCAGCGCGGCGTATTGTTCCAGTTTGCATTTGAGCTTCCAAGTATTCACCAAGAAAACTCAGTCCACGTTGTAAGGCCATTGGTACTACTTGTGCTAGATACGACTGCTCGTTGTTGAGCACCTCCGGTAAAACAACTTTTACCAACGCTATAAAGTTTTCGGTCTCCACAACACGCAATATCTGCTGAATCACAAAAGGGAAAAACTGCTCTGGCGACATAGCAAATGCGTTCTCTGGCAATGCCGAAAGGACTTTCAGGGGTGAGCGTCCCTCGATGACTGCCATAAGCAATGCCTCTTTACTTTCAAAGTAGTGATAAATCAATCCTGCTGTGATCCCAGCTTCACGTGCGACATCCTTATTTGTGGCTCGTACAAAGCCTTTTTGTGCGAAGACGCGCATCGCGGCATCAATAATTTGTTCTCGTCGATCCTCAACAACTTTAGGTGTACGTGCCATATGAATAAACTACTTCCTACATCATGTAATTGACTAGTTGATTAATTAAATTATACTTACGAAAAAGAGAATTGTCAAGGGCAGGGATTGTTAACGTAAGGGCTATGTGTATACGGAAGATGAAAAAGGATACAACCTGTAAAGAGTAACCATTCTTGGCTGCTCTCTACAGGTTGTATCCACTTCTATGCGTCTTATGACACGAGGTCGAGTGTTGGCACTTCGAGTACTCGTGCGAGTAGACGGAGATGATAGGGTTGAGCATCTTCGCGTCCATTTTCCAGGTGCGTAATTGTGTCTCGGCGAATACCTGTCAGAGTGGCAAGCTGACCGAGGCTCAATCCTTTACGCTGACGTAGGATACGAAGTTTGGGTATGCCATGTGGTTTAGTCATTGTCAATTGTTTCATGTCTTTCGTCCTCTCCTTTGAGGCATAACAAGAATCTTGTCCAGCGTCGTTGCTGGAATAAGTGTCTGGATACATGCAAGCATGGAACCAGAGAGACCTTACACTAAGAAGCATACCAGATAGAAGACGAAGTGTCCAGTGACTTTTGTCTCTATACTACCTTCCAATCGCTCACATTCCATGTAGGAATAGCTTGATTTGGGTTTGGTAAGACGTTCTGAACATGCGTCGTCACTGTCATTATGACAGGTTCAACGTAGAGTGGAATAACATAGACTTGCTGCGCAAGCCGTTCAAGAAAACGATGGTAGGCCGTGACTCTATCGGCAAATACCACTGTATTGCGTCCCTGTATGAGTGCGGCATCTATGACCGCATCGTTGACCCGTGCGTAATTGCTGAACATGGGAGAATCGGCATTCGGTATTTGGGAGGAGTGAAAGACGCTGTATTCGTCATCAGGTTCGGGACTATTCGCATAGGTAAACAACGACATATCGTAAGCACCAGTTGCCAGGATACCACCTTTCGTATAGACATCAAAGAATGTACTGAGTGGATATGTAGTAACGGAAACTTGTATACCAAGTTTGGCAAGCGCGTGTTGCACATAGGTAGCAACGGCGATTCGTAGCGGCGATTGTGTTGTGACAAGACGTAATGTAAATGCCCTGCCATCTTTTCGCAACAGGTTATGCGTATTAAGGTGCCAGCCGCTTTGCACGAGTAACTGTTTTGCCGCGACAGGATCGTATGCAACAGGATGGAGAGATGCATCATCGTATAACGATGGTAGCGGTTCGACCTGAGTAGCACGCCGCACACAATTAGGCTCGTGCAAAACCGTCACGAGCAGATCACATACGTTGAGGGCTTTTTGAATAGCCTCGCGTACTCGGATATCTGTAAAAAGTGGTTGCGCATTGTTGAACTCAAGGTGTGCATATGCGGCAGCCGAAGTCTCAAGTATCTTTGTATCGGGTGGTATATGTGCCAGTAGTGAGCGTTCGTCTTCTGTGTAACCTGCTGTCACGTCAGCATGGTGTTGTTGTATTGCTGTGATGAGCGATGCGGTAGAGTTATAAGCACGAAAGACAAGCTGAGACGCAAAGGGTCCACGAAAACTGCTAGATGCATAATAGCGGTTGGGCACAAGTGTATAGCTTTGACCATCTTGTAGACTTTTTAATTGATAAGGACCACTTGTAACTTGTGGAGCTTGAAAGAGTGATGGAGTATTTTGCACATCAATTGGACGTATTTTTCCCCACGCGTGCTGAGGAGCTGCATAGGGTAAATACGAGAGGTAGGGACCAAAGGACTGCTTCATATGTAAGACCACAGTATACATATCAGGTGTCTCTATACGTGCGATCTGATCGTAACCACTTCTTGTCGTTGCGCCCGTATCGGAATTTTAATTCAACTGCCACCAATATGCGAAGTCGCTGGAGAGAATGGGTTTTCCATCCGACCAATACAGGTCATGCCGAAGCCGAAGCCGAATCGTCTTTCCACTCTCTTGTACATCACCATTTTCTGGCAGGGGAACTTCCACAAGTTGATCTGCATGAACATGAAATTGTTGGTCATAAAAAACTGGTTGTGCCCAGAGTGCGGCATTTAACGCAAAATCCGCGGCAGAACTGGCGAACAGAGGATTTGCGCTCTCTGGAAATTGCGTCGTTGCATACGTAATGTTCCCATGATACGTTCGCGGAGAGATAGGCATAGAGGTATGGGGAGCAGTGGGAAGCGTGTTACATGCAGTGATGAGGAGTAACAGGCATAAAAGTGTGAGAACAACATGATAGCGCGAGCTGAGTGGGTCATGACAGGGGCAAGCCCTGTCACTACTATACTGACCTGAGGCGTGGCGAAGCCACGTTGTTGCGTGTATAGTAGTGACAGGGCTTGCCCCTGTCATGCTCTCTCCCAAGTCTTTACACATAATAAAAACAACAATATCTTCGCTCTCATCGCGCAGGTGTTGACGTTGGTGAAACCTGAACGGTTAACGACGGCACACCAGCACTAATGATCTCTAAAGAAGAACCGTTGGACGAGTTGGCATAGACAATATCTTCAGCAAAAGGCCAGTTCGCATTGTCTGACGACACAACTACGCTCTTGATACGTCCAAACATATGAACTGCATTCATATTATACGGTTGGAGCGAGTTCGCGATATCAAGCAATACTTTCTGACCTATACCGTCACGCTGATCGCCCACAATCCAGAATATGACGCCATTATGCTCGTAAATGATTTCACTACGGCCACCATAAATCCAATCATGTGAAAATTTGTTGATCCGAACCCATTGACCATCGACATAGATCGCCTGTGCGTGACCATCTTTCCCAATCTGTAATGCGTGCGCGGCTCCAAGCTGCACAACTTGAAGCACCTGACCTTGCGGTTTAAACTCGCATACCGAAATTTTCCCTGTACCATGAGAAGTCACGCCTTGCCGTTCATAGGTGTATTCTAGCTCTATCGCGGGACCATCAGCCCAACTTTGGTCGATACCTTGATAAAGATACATTGAACTTAATGTATAACGGTCAGGCACAGCACGAGGACGGTTAATAGGAAACTCCAACTTCTGTTGCGCTTCTAGCAGCGTGATCTTTTGTGGAGATGGTGCGGAAGTAGCATTGCCACCATTGACATCTTTTGCTTGTGTAGGAGTCAAGTTAGGATAGTTATTCACCTGCAAAACACCACTTTTTTGACCAGAAAGTAGCACATTAAGTCCTGACGCAAAGGAGGGACCTGTTGCGACCATTGTAACAACCACGAAGAGCACGCAAGCCACAAGCAAAGCCAGAACCGAACGTTGTGGCTTTGTCGCGTATTGTGCTAGCGAGAAAAAAGGAACGTTCTTTGAACCAAAGAGGCGACGACGTAGCTTCAGGCGACGAAAAACACGTGCTCGCGTTTTATATTCTAGCCCATGCTCAACAGGCTGAAAGCGAGGGTTTTCCGCTTCCATCAGCGTTTGCACAAAGTAAGGAGGTAGCTCCTCTTTCTCAGGAGCAAACAGTTTCTCCATCTCCTGCGCAAAGGCGATATCGTCAGCCGTAAAATCTTCGGGTAGCCCTAATTCCTGCCTGAGCAATAGGGAAGAATCTACACGTGAATCGTCCCATTCATTCTCAAATTCGCTCGTACTCATGTGCATGCTCCTTGAGAGCCTCGCGTAAGCTTTTCCGCGCTCGCCAGAGTCGCGTATCAACAGCATGGCGTGTTAAGCCTGTTTTTGCTGCGAGTTCTTCTGTACTGGCGAACTTAAAGTAGCGTTGATAGATCAGATAACGGTCAAGCTCCGGCAACGTCGCCAAGGCGAGACGCAGTTCTTCGCGTCTCTCGCTCTGTTCTAACAAAGTTTCCATATTCGACTCTGGATGCGGAGGGAGCATGACGCGGTTTTCGCTCTCGTATCCGCCCCAACCATAATTCTTTCGACTTCCTGTGCCATCCGACGAAGCCCACTGCCGGTTTTCGTCAGCCGATTGTGTGTTGTGTACTTGACGACGGCACAACTGCCTACGCCGATCCAGTGCTATATATTTAGCACGCATTGTGAGCCATGTACGTAACGTCCCACGCCCCGGATCAAAGGAAGAAATTTCTTGCCAGACTGCTACAAAGAGATCATTGACGCACTCTTCTGCATCCTGGGCCACCCCAATACCATCTAACACCAAACGAATAAAATAGAAAAGTTCTCGTGAATAGCGAGAGATGAGCGTTTCCAGGGCTTCCGGGTTGTGTTCATGCAATCCGTAGGCAAGCTCATCATCTGACCAATCTTGTCGCACCATCATAGCTCCTTGCAGGTCTCAGATATACCCCTTCACAAATAGAAGTCATTGACGGCACCTGGGTTTCGTAATCCAGCGCAATGATTCTGTGTGGCTAGAAGAAAGATATAGAGCTGAGCGGTGGTACACTCGCCTTTTCCTACAAGATATACTACGTCTCCTACGACATACTTCTCTCATATGTTAAGGCTTCCTACTATCTTGCTTGAAACAACGTAAAATGTCAAGGTTTCAAGGGCAGTTTTTTTACACTTCCTTAACATTCGTTTCTCGTTGTGAATGAGATTTGCTCGATAGTTCGGATGTAGTAGACTACCAATCTTCATCTGATGGTTCTTCGTAGGGACCACGTTTACGGCGTCCACGGCGCAATTTATTGCGCGAGAGACTCATCCTTCATGGTCGCGTGCTTGTAGGCATAGGCAATGAATTGCCTGTGGACGCCGTAAACGTGGTCCCTACGACGATGTATTCTAAACGTTGAATGGTACAAACACCGATTTGTTCGCTACATTGGAGCGATAGAACAACTTGAGTGCTTTAGCTGCCCCTGTTGGTACTTGAAAAACAACCGTCCCACTGCGAGAACTATTGGCGTCAATCGAACCAAAGAAGCTACCTGTTGTATTCGCTGCTAGTCCAAACACGTCACCTTCTGTCCCAAAGAGTGAAAAGTAACTTGGCTGATTTGTGATCGCTTTCGCGCTCGTATTCTTCATCGTCATCGACATGCTTATCGCGGTAGAACTCGCGTCAGAGCCAGTACCCTTGCTGATGTCGTTGATAATGAGCGTTCGGTCGGCAAGGACAACTTGCTGACTATGTGCGCCTCCACCAGGAACGAGTGTTGGTGAAAGAATGACTGTCGGGCCAACACCCGGCGTACTTGCTACAGAAGTAACCGCGATAGTAGTGCTATGAGTACTTGCCGTTGCCTTTGGTGCTGTTGTAGTTTCACTAGTAGGAGCGTTGCCCGAACTACACGCGCTTAGTATGCAAAGACACAGAGCTATTGTCCCTAGAGCTATATATCGTTGAATATGAGGAATAAACATGGTCACGTTTCCTTTTTTAATACAACATTGTCAATACGGATACAGAAGTAATGAACGTCCCTTATTATCTCTATCGAACGGTATCTATGCAAATGAATAGGAAATTTGGTGATTGTAAAGTAACAAAACGGGGTACAATTGCTTGTACCCCCTTGTCCTGTCTAAGCTATAACGAGTTCCCAAAAGACTTCACACGCCCCTATTTACTTATGTGGCTTATATGTAGCGGTAATAAGGGCAGGAACTAAATTGTTTACAAGAGGACTGCCAAGTCCTGTTACATAGTCATAGCCTGTATGAGCTGTGCAAATCTTGCCACAACTTCCATTGCTACCAGAGGTGATATCATGGAAGTAGCTTGCATAATGCGCCTTCGCGGTTGGATAAATTTGCAGATTTGCGTTTTTCAACGTAGTTGTGCGACCCTGATTGACGAGAGCAAGGACTCCCGCAAACAGAGGTGCCGCAACACTGGTGCCCCCGATGATGAAGAAGCCCTTTTGACCGTTATAGCCAAAGCTATCATACATATCTACTCCTGTATTTGGGTCCGCAACCATCGCCACATCAGGAACACCACGCTGCTTACTCTTGTTCACACCAGTTTGATAGGCAGGAACCGTTTCATAAGCACTGAGTCCGCCGCCACTTCCACTCCAGGCTGTCTCACTTACATAGGTGCCATCACTCTTCACATTGAGCGTGGTACCACCAACAGCGGTGACATAAGGTGAGGATGCCGGATACTGCGCACCAGTGCCGCTATCACCAGAAGAGGCGGTGAAGCTTACACCCTTTGCATTACCAGCAGAGAAAATACCATCACCAAGTGCGCCTGTCTCACTCGCAGATTCGCTCCCACCAAAACTCATCGAGACAACTGTCGCACCACGCTTCGTATAAGCGTCCTTGACAGCAGCATACAAGTCGGCATCGGTAGGCGTCTTCGCTGCCTCAAGAATGATTTTTGCTTTGGGTGCAATTGCATGGACCATTTGCACGTCGAGATCGGTCTCCAAGGCCCAGCCCTCATCGACAACCCCAACATTTCCCTGTGGGTAAATTGTTGTTATCGTTGTGGTCGGCAAGCCATAAGTCTGACTATATTTATTGAGGTCAGCCTGTGCTTTGGGATTACCGTATGCATCAACGATAGCCACAGTAACGCCCATTCCATTGTTTGCTAAGAGATTTATACCATAGGCTTTGCGAAACTGAACCGGTGTGAGACCACCAGCACCAATATTATGTGAGAATTGACGTAGATGAAGGGGATGATGTGCGACTTGACGGGAAAAGTCGTTTACTAATACTGCTTTACTTGTTCCCCCTCGACTCAGTACAGAAAATGCCGTGGCACAAACGGCGAGTAGTGCAAGCAGGACGAGCACTGGTGCGGTAAATTTACGCATGAAAATGACACACCCCAATTCTGACTATAATGCGTGGATTTGATACCACGTCTGACCATCATACTTGAGTCTATCGGATGTCGTCAATGAAAATAGAGGGGATGGTACTAAATAGTAGCAAGGGTAGATGGAGAGCTTCTAGCTCTCCATCTACCCTTGCTACTATTTAGTACTTCAGTGTAGTATATTAACGCACGTTGAGCATTGGAATCTTCGAGACGGTCCAACGATCATTGGGGCTAGCAACCTCGAATTGCACCATTGAGATTGCATCTGTTGGGCAGCGTACAACACACAATCCACAGCGAATGCACTTCTCTTCATCGATAATCATGTCAGCACCACCCTCCCAGTTTTCGGCACTCTGGTGCATCGCATCGCCCTTCACAACACGGGAGAGACCTTCCATGCTGATACAGTCATAGGGGCAGATATCGACACAACCGGAACACAGAATACAGATCGAAGGATCGATCATAATATTCAACTGGCATTGCAAACAACGCCGTGCCTGCATAACCGCTTGCTCAGGTGTATAACCCGTTTCCGCTTCACGCGTATTGCTATAGCGGTCTTTAAGTGGCAGTGAGGGTAGCAATTGATGCCCAATAGACTCGTAGTTGTCAACCATACCACGACGGTAGTCGGGTAGTTCGACCTCTTCGGCTGCTTCGGCTGGTTTGTCAACACCACCAAGATAGCGGTTAATTGCTGCCGCAGCGTCACGCCCATCACCGATAGCAGAAATCAGGTTACGAGAACCCTGCGTGTAGTCGCCGCCAGCGAACAGGCCAGGATGGTTCGTCATCCAGCTATCGAAGTCCACCAGGGGAATGCCATATCGGTTGACCTCAAGTCCTAGCTCTTCTGCCTGTAACCACGAAGCATCGCTATACTGACCAAAGGCTGGTACAACCGTGTCTACCTCAAGATCGAACTCACTACCCTTGATTGGTACAGGTCGTCGGCGTCCACCAGCATCGGGATCACCCAGTTTGTTGCGCACAAAGCGCACTCCACTGGCATGTATGCCATCCTTTGTGAGCACTTCCGTCTGTGTAGAAAGATACATGAACTCGACATGTTCAAGAATGGCTTCATCAACCTCATACTCGTCGGACGGTTGCTCTTCCTTCGAGCGACGATAAACAACGTACACCTTTTCAGCACCGAAGCGAATAGAGGTGCGGCAACAGTCAAGAGCTGTAAAGCCCGCGCCCAGGATAGCGACGCGCTTCCCTATGAACATTGGCTCGCCATAATTCGTTTTTTCCAAAAGACGAATACCATCAACAACACCTTTGAGGTCTGCACCAGGAATAACCTTATTATCCGGCCCTGCAAGAGGGTTAGGAATATAGCAGCCCGCGCCGATGTATACTGCGTCGTACTGGTCAAGTAAGTCTTTGACCTGGACATCACGTCCAACGCGCACGTTATACTTCACTTCAACGCCGATGTCTTCCATGTACTCGTCGCACTCTTCGCGTGTGACATCACGGGGAAGACGCCAGACCGGAATACCATTGACCATCACACCGCCAGCCGTGGGATATTGCTCGTACACGGTAACGGGATAGCCCATTTCACGCAGGTCACGCGCACATGCCAGCCCAGCTGAACCAGCACCAATGACGGCAACGGTTTTGTCTTTCGTAATAGGGGGCTTTTCGGCATGATGACGATATTCGCGGTGGTCAGCTGCCGCACGCTTCAACCAGCAAATAGCAATTGGCTTGCCATCGACTTTGTTACGGCGACATACTGGCTCACAGGGACGCGCACAGGTACGTCCTAGCACACCCGGCACGACATTTGCTTTACGATTGAGAAGATATGCTTCGTCGAAACGAGCTTGTGAAATCAATCCAATATAGGTGGAAACGTCCGTGTGTGCAGGACAACCCACCTGACAGGGAATATTCGTCTGGTACCAATCGGGGGTCACGCCAACCGATTGGTATCGCGCTTCCAAGTCGCTATCGGGATTAAACATGTTTGGGTCCTTTCCTGTTTCGATCCTCACCCAACGTAATAGTCAGGTGCAACCTGGCGAGTCTGGCTCAGGGGAGATAGTATTTTTTATGACACCCTATAAATATCTCGCGAGCACCAGGTCAATACTTGCAGAGATGTATAAGTGCGTTTTAGCTACTTTGCATAATGCGCGTAGGCGCGGAATAAAGACAATTTTCCTTGTCAGATTATAGCATAGACTGGGAATAGTGGACAATGGATATTTTATGCACCGACATGCGCTATCAAGCCAGCAAGTAGAGCGGCTCGTGGCGCGATACTGTCGAGCAAAAGATATTCATACGGACTATGGTCACGTCCCCCAATTGGCCCTAGCCCATCAAGCGTTGGAATGCCATAATCAGTCACAAAGCTACCATCTGACGCGCCACCTGTTGTGGTATCTTCGAGTGAAAAACCAAGTGTGGCAGCAATCTCTTTCGCAGTTAGCACCATTTTTTGACTCGCTGGTGTAAGCATCATCGGGTTTCTCGAATCTGGCTCTAGCATAAGCGTTGTCTCGACATCGGCAACACAGTGCTTTTTAAGTAGCTCGTGCCAGCGTGCCTCAGTTGCTAGCCGATCCCCCGTATGCAAGAAGCGTAAATCAAAGCGTGCCATCGCCGATTCCGGCACAACGTTGGGAGCCGTGCCACCAGAGATACTTCCTGCGTTAATCGCAATACCCTCGCGCCATCCATTGATACTGGTAAGCTGGAGTGTTTGATGCGCTATTTCCAGGATCGCATTGCGCCCTTTTTCTGGCTCAACTCCTGCATGAGCCGAGCGACCCTGTGCTGTAAGCGTGTACCATGCGTTACCCTTACGCGCACTCACAATATCCCCATTCGCACGCGCCGCTTCCAGGACCAACGCTCCATTACATCCCTCACACGCGTGACGCATAAGTTCAAGGGAGTGTCGAACGCTAATCTCTTCATCCGAGACGCACAGAAAACGAATCTCACCAAACGCGCGATACGCAAGGGCAAGCATCGCCTCAATAGCATAGAAGCCAAGTAGAATACCACCCTTCATATCAATCACGCCGGGGCCATACGCGATATCTTGTTCAACACGTACAGGACGCCGTGCCGCCGTTCCAATTGGGTAGACTGTATCCATATGACCCAGGAGCAATACACATCCTTCGCCTTCACCTTGTAACGTGCCAATAAGATCGTTGCCCCATTGTTCTTGTTCGACAATCGTTGCATCCATGCCGAGTCCGCGCATACGAGCCGCGAAATAGGTCGCCATGTTGTCTATACCTGCTTTATTATGGCTATCAGAGTCGATGCCACAGACCTTGCGTAACTCATCAATATAACGCGTGTGCTGCTGTTGGAGGTACTCTTCTACCCCAATGACAAGTGCTTGCCTATCCATATCGCATAATGCCTCTTTGATGATGATACTATATTGTATGAATACGATTGAGATAGAGTGAAAGGAACATGAACTCATGACACAAGAAGAAAATGTAGCACATTCAGGTCCACGTCCCGTTCGTGCGGCACGTGGTACGACCCTTTCTTGTAAAGGCTGGCAACAAGAGGCCGCATTACGTATGCTGATGAACAATTTAGACCCCAATGTTGCTGAGCGACCAGACGATCTTGTTGTCTACGGCGGTTCTGGACGAGCCGCACGCTCATGGGCAGCGTTTGACGCAATCGTGCGCTCATTGCGCGACCTGGAAAACAACGAGACGCTACTGGTGCAATCAGGCAAGCCGGTTGGTATTTTTCGCACACATCCCGATGCACCACGTGTCTTAATCGCGAACTCGAACCTTGTGCCACACTGGGGAAACTGGGATGAGTTCCGTCGTCTCGAAGCACTTGGCCTGACGATGTATGGACAGATGACGGCAGGCTCCTGGATTTATATTGGCTCGCAAGGAATTGTGCAAGGAACCTACGAGACCTTTGCGGAAGCTGCACGCCTCCATTATGGAGGAACACTCAAGGGAAAGTTTGTGCTCACGGCTGGACTTGGTGGAATGGGTGGCGCTCAACCACTTGCCGTGACGATGAATGAGGGTGTCTGTTTAGCCGTCGAGGTGGACCGCCAGCATATCCAACGTCGTCTCGATACAGGCTATTGTGATGAAATGGCGAGTACACTTGACGAGGCATTACATCAAGTGCGTGAGGCGTGTGAGCAGGGTCAACCCCTGTCGATTGGGCTGATCGGAAACGCGGCAGAGGTATACCCGGAACTCGTGCGGCGTGGCATCATCCCCGATATGGTCACGGACCAAACATCCGCGCATGATGCCTTAAACGGTTACACACCTGCTGGTCTGTCACTTGCTGAGGCTGACACTTTACGTACACAGGACCCACAGGAGTACGTGAAGCGTTCAACCGCTTCAATGGTGACACATGTACGTGCGATGCTTGCGATGCAGGAACGTGGCGCAATTGTCTTCGACTATGGCAACAACCTACGTGGTCAAGCATTAGCTGCTGGCGAGACACATGCACTGGACTTTCCCGGCTTTGTGCCAGCATATATTCGGCCCCTGTTCTGTCGTGGCAAAGGTCCATTTCGTTGGGTTGCGCTCTCTGGCGACCCGGAAGATATTTATCGCACTGATGAGGCTCTACTCGAACTGTTTCCCGAAGATGTCTCGCTCAAACGTTGGATTACGCTTGCGCGTCAAAAGATTCATTTCCAGGGCCTTCCCGCGCGTATCTGCTGGTTGGGCTATGGGCAGCGCGACAAGGCAGGGCTTGCATTTAATGAACTTGTCGCGAAGGGCATTGTGAAGGCTCCGATTGTGATTGGTCGCGATCATCTTGATAGCGGCTCGGTTGCTTCACCATACCGCGAAACCGAAGCTATGAAGGATGGAAGTGATGCCATCGCTGATTGGCCTCTCTTGAATGCGCTGCTGAATACCGCCTCCGGCGCAACATGGGTTTCGCTTCATCATGGCGGTGGCGTTGGTATTGGCTATTCCATTCATGCTGGGCAGGTCATTGTCGCCGATGGAACAGCAGAAGCGGCTGAACGACTCAAGCGCGTCCTCACCAACGACCCCGGCACAGGCGTCATGCGCCACGTTGACGCTGGCTACGATGAGGCCATCGCCTGTGCGCAAGAATTGGGTGTACAGATACCGATGCTTTAATATTGTTTGTTGTGCAAGTAGTTGCCTCAGAATTTTCGATGCGTGCATCGAAAATTCTGAGGCAACTACTTGCACAACATTTATTTCCTGGGTGTTTGAGTATTGATTTTCCATGTACCACTCTCTTGAATAAAGCGATAATCATTTATGCCTGTGAAGTTTGTGTTCGTTGTGTAGGACATTGTCCCCAATCCTACAGTCCCATCGTCGCTGGTATTACTAACAGTACAACCTGTGACTTTCAAATTTGTGCGGGTAAATGCTGATGCGAACTGTGCCTCAGTTTCCTGGCGTTGAATACCAAGCGAAAATTGATTATAGGCGGTTTGATAATCACCACTTTTGAGTGCATCACAATAGGCACTTAATGTTTTTTCAGGAGTCGAACGTGCTGCATAGACAATAACACTAACAATAATACAGAGAAGGATAATACCTCCAACTACTGAACCAAGAATAATAAATAATGTTCGGTTACTCTTCTTTGGTGGTATCGCGGGTGGATAGCCGTAGGGTGCGGCAGCAGGTTGCAGTGGTGGATAGGCTGCATCCGGTTGGCTATATCCTGGTGCCGGTGGCGGTGGATACATGGGTGGCTGTCCATAATTTGGTTGCACGGGCGGTGGTGGGTTTTGTGCGTATGGCTGATTATTTTGTTGTCCAGCACCATAAGCTGTATTTGCTGGTGGTGGCACTGCAACTGTTGGATCATAACCTGACGCAGCCCCTTGCTCAGCATAAACTGTCGGGCTTACTTGTGCTGTATCGCTTGCCTCGTACTGTATTCGCGTATCCCCAATACGTATTGTGTCACCCGTATTGAGGAGACGTGGCTCATTGGGACGTAGTTGCTGCTCATTCACAAACGTCCCATTGGTGCTACCCACGTCCGTAATTATATAGCCATTGCCCGTAGGACGAATCTCGGCGTGCCGAGATGATGCCTTCGAGTCATTGAGTACCAGTTTGTTACTGGGTATTCGCCCAATTGTCAGGGTATCAGGCGAAAGAGTAATACGCCCAAAAGGGCCATTGAGTGATGCATCCATTAGGGTTCCTCCAAACTATCACACTTCAGCTTGAAAGAGTGTAACATGAGAGTGTGCAGTTGTCTATTATCCAATGAGATTGTTCCTATGATACTTTTTGTATATCGTTAATCTTCCATTGGCTATGTGTATCTTTTGTTACCACAACTTTATCGTTGTTCATTCCTTTTGATACTTTGTGGTAGAGATGAAGGTCCGTTGTCGTACTTGCCCCATTCTCACTTGCCATTCCATGCGTACATTTTGCCACACTATCACTTGAGAGCAGTGTCGCAAATTGACTTTCGGTAAAGTTTGTTTGCATCGTTGGTGTAAGCTGATCGTATGCCGTCTGATATTTTCCGTCTTGCAGAGCTGAGCAAAACGTATCAAGCGTTTTTGTGGGTGTTGAACGATTGAGATATGACACAAATGCGAATGTCGAGGCTCCGACAACGAGTAGAATAAGGATGGCAATACCTATTGGAAGCCAGCGTCCTCGCTTTTTCTTGCTCGATGGAGGATCAACAGGCACGTCCTCATTTACCTCTGGCTGTGGAGGCATAGCCGTATTTTGACTATAGTATGCATATGTGGAAGTATTTTCGTATACTGAAGGTGCTGGTGGGTAAACTTCATTGGATACTGTGTTCTCTGATGCGTTATAAGATTGAGTTCTATGTTCGCCCGGCGCAGCATATGGAATGTATGGTAGGGCTTGCGATTCATATTCTTGAGAGTCGTAGGGATTTGTATTATACGGTTGCATGAGTTACACTCCTTGAAACTGTGAGAACTCAGTTTAAAAGCACTAATACATGTTTGTGGGATATGCTGATAAAAAGGCTTGCCAGTACTATAGAAACCGTTCATACTAAATGAGCATCGCAACTCCCGTGTATGTGGAACGTATATCGCGTTAGGAACGAACGCGAAAAGAATTACTTTGGAAAAGGAGACCCTCGTGGACGATAATTCTCCTCACTATGATGGTAACACGATTATCAGTACAAGTCGATTAACAAAGGCTTTTGGGAATCTGGTCGCGGTCAATGATTTGCATCTACAAGTGATGCGTGGCGACGTATTTGGTTTTCTTGGGCCGAATGGCTCTGGTAAAACAACGACAATTCGGATGCTACTGGGCTTAATTCGCCCAACGGCTGGACGCGCGATTATGTTTGGCATGGATAATGCATACCAACTTCCTGCTATTCTACAACGTATCGGGGCAATTGTGGAAATGCCCATCTTCTATCCCTATCTCTCTGGCCTCGACAATCTGCGCGTGATCGCCGCCGCCTCTGGCATGGTCTCCGGTCCCGCGAATGATCGCCGTCTTGCCGAAGTCTTAGAAATTGTTGAGCTACGAACCTATGAGAAGCTAGCCTATCGCAAATATTCACTGGGTATGAAACAACGCCTCGGTATCGCTGCGGCACTGCTTACTGATCCTGAACTTGTGCTACTCGACGAACCAACAAACGGCCTTGATCCTGCTGGCGTCTTTGAAATTCGCCAGTTGATACAACGCCTGTCATCACTTGGCAAAACCATTTTCATCTCAAGCCATATTCTCTATGAAATCCAGCAGGTGTGCAATCGTGTTGCCATTTTACAAAAGGGCAATCTCGTCAAACAGGGCAACGTGAACGAATTGATGCGTACAAGTGAGCAGGTTGAAGTACGTTTGAGTAGAGAAGACGAGACGCTCTATGCTCAGCATGTATTGCAGCAAGCACAGGCGCAAGGGCTTGATTGGATTACACAGGTTCGTGTTGAACGTAACCGTCAAAATCAATCACTCATTCTGGTTGACGCACCCGTTGCACGCTCAGCAGAGATTAACGCACTGCTCGCACGACAAAATCTTTTCGCGGCAGAACTGCATCCACGCGAGGGTAGCCTGGAAGAAGTCTTCTTACAACTAACAGGGCAACCTGCTCAACCGGGGCAAGGACCACGCGTTGGTATGGTCGCATTGGCTGATGCTCCACCTATGCAGTATCCTCCTGTGCCTGGGTCAGAGCTACCAAGTGGCGGAAAGCGAGGTATACGATGAGTACATTTCCTACAACACCGGAGCAACCAACACCTATGCCTGCACATACACGAACTGATACCGTTGTGATGGGACGACTGGATTTCTTAAGCGTATTGTTCCGTCTCGTTGGGGTCGAGTTATATAAATTTCGTCGCCGAGCGATGTCAAAAGTGTTGAGTATCATCGGCGTCTCGCTCATGGTGCTTGTCTTTTTAGTCATTTCGATTGGCGAATTGTATACGCTCAATACTCCTGCATCTAGCTATTTGCCGCCCCAGTGTACGGCAATCAAAAATCCGCAAGGACCAGCAAATCCTAACGGACAACCTTGTCTCGATCATTCACCAACACAGGCTGAGCTGGCACAGGCAGAGCAAAGTAGACAAGCGCAGTTGCGTAGCACATCGTCACCGCTTCGCCTACCGATTTCTCTTTATGCTGCCGTGCAGGTCATGCTGGTTGTCGGGCTTGTCTTGCTTATGATTATTGCAGGTACGATTGTAGGGGGAGAGTACAGTGTTGGAACTGTGCGCCTGATGTCCACGCGTGGCCCAACGCGTGTGCAATACCTGTTGTCTAAAATCGGAGCCATCCTCATCTGCATCGTTGTTGGCTTTGTCTTCATCGTGCTGATTGGATTGGTTGTGGGTGCATTGCTGAATTTAGCTTCGGGAATAGCGACTGATACAGGCTTCTTGAATAATGGCGGTCTTGGACATATACTACTATACGCGCTTATCGCCATGTTTGGCCTGTTTGTCTATACTATGCTCTCGCTCTTTTTAGCCACCGCTGGACGCGCTACGGCAGCAGGCGTGGCAGGTGCGCTCGTCTGGTGGGTGCTCGAAAATGTGCTGTCAGGCGTGTTAACCCTTGTTGCGCTCCTCATCAAAGGTCCGTTCGGCGATTTCTTGAAGGCGGTTCCTGACTACTTTATCGGCAACAACATTGGAGCATTGCTCCAAAACCAGACGCAGTACTTCATGGGCACAGGTCCTAACGCATTGTCGGACGCACATGCACTGATTGTCCTACTCGTCTATCTTGCTCTGTTTATTGGCTTGTCGATATTCATCACCTTACGACGTGACATCACAAACTAACGCAAATGCTCAATACACTCACCATTAAAGAGTATGCTTACTCGCTCGGCTTCGATATCGCTCGCGTTACTACCGCGAACGATTTTCCAGAAGCCGAGCGTATCATCAAAGAACGCATCGCACAGGGACTCATGGATGGACTGCCGTGGTTTACAGCAGAACGCGCCGATGTCTCCTGCCATCCCGACGCGCTCTTACCGGAAGCACGCTCAATTATCTCTCTTGCCATGACCTATCTCGTCCCCGACTCGCAAGCGGAAGAAGAGGTGGCAGACACTCCTCATGGGCGTATCTCGCGCTATGCATGGGGTGACGACTATCACGATATCATCAAACCCAAGCTCCAGCAGTTTGCTGAATGGTTACGTGTATATGCACGCAGCGAAATGGGTGATGCCGTCGAAACACGGCTTTTTGTTGATACAGGCCGCATGGTTGACCGTGCCGTTGCTCAACGTGCTGGGCTTGGTTGGTACGGAAAAAACACGAACATCCTGACAAAAGGTTGGGGGTCATGGGTCTTTTTGGCAGAGATTGTCACCAATCTACCACTAGAAGAAGATACACCCGTCAAAGCCAATTGTGGTAGTTGCGAATTGTGCCTCCATGCCTGTCCTACCCATGCGCTTCCCAATGCATATGAGCTAGATACGCCACGCTGTATCTCGTTTCTGACGATTGAGTTACGTGGGAGTATTCCATTAGAACTTCGTCCTCTCATGGGCAATCTTATATTTGGTTGTGACATTTGCCAGCAAGTATGTCCGGTCAATAAAGTTGCAGAAAAGCGACTCGGTGTACACAATGGCACACAGTTTCAGCATCAAGTCGTTTTTCAGCCTCGCAAAACTGTTGGCGGTAATCCTGAACTGATTCCGTTACTTGCGTTGACTGAAGAACAATTTCGGGAACGCTTCCGACGTAGCCCAATTAAACGTACAAAGCGTCGTGGGCTTTTACGTAATGTGTGTGTCGCGCTGGGTAATAGCGGTGATGTCCGTGCAGTCCCAGCCCTCATTGGTGCTTTGCATGACGATGAACCTTTAATCCGGGGTCATGCAGCATGGGCGTTAGGACAAATCGGCGGTGAGGAAGCGATACAGGCATTGCATGTAGCCGCAGAAAGTGAAGTAGAGCATGAGGTACGCAAAGAAATTACCTATGCGTTAGAATATAGACAGCTTAACAACACTAGAAAGGATGCATAACCACTATCAAAGATACAAGAGCCAGGAACGAACGCTACACCGAACTGCTTGCGATAGCACGTATCATTTTTGCCGAAAAAGGTTTTGAAGCAACCACGGTTTCAGAGATTGTCGCACGTGCAGGAGTGGCACAAGGTACATTTTACCTGTATTTCCCTTCAAAAATTGCGCTAATTGCAGCCCTCAATCAAGAGATGAATGAGCATATCGTGGCTGCTGTGCGCGAAGCAACAGACCAGGCACAAACCGCCGTAGAGGTTGTTGCGAACGGAGTCACGGCAGCTTTTGAGCAAATTGAACATTACCGAGATATTTTGCATATTCTGCACTCGCAGGTAGCATTGACTCAGACCTTAACACAGCATGAGCAACATTTCGGGGTGTACCATCATCTGATTGCGGATCTCATTCAGCAAAGACAGGCATTTGGTGATGTGGATACTTCCATACACTCCAATATAGCAGCACGGCTTATTGCTGGCTTGATCGACCATGCAGCCGATGAATGTTATCTCTATGATACAGGGACATCGCCAGCCATTTATAAGGCAGAAGTTATCCGTTTTGTACAACGCGCATTAGGGGTTGTGTAAAAATATGGAGGATTGACAAAGAAAACAGTCACATGGTATGCTTTATGCAGATATGACTGACGGTCAGTCATTTTTTGTTGTACGAGTACGCTAGCAGTGTAAGCATGTGTTTTCTTCATTGACCTGCTGACAGTAATTGTCAGAGAAGGACGGGCTACTCATGACATCTCTTTCCGAAAAGCAATCAGCCAACTCCGTCGCACACACCTCGTTCGTAACTACGGGCACAACAGGCTTACGGCACGATATTCTTCCCATGCGTCTCTACCACAAGGCGAAACGGCTCGGCGTGTGGGACCCACGCACTATTGATTTCACGCAAGATGTCCTGGATTGGCAAAAGTGTACACCGTTAGAAAAAGAGTCACTATTAAGCACAACAGCTCTCTTCGCGTCGGGTGAGGAAAGCGTCACACTTGATCTGCTCCCTTTAATGATGGCTATCGCACGCGAGGGACGCATCGAGGAAGAGATGTTTCTTACCACATTTTTGTGGGAAGAGGCCAAGCATACCGAGTTTTTCCGTCGCTTCCTCGACGAAGTGGCGCATGATAACAGTGATTTGAGCCGCTTTCATGGACCAAGTTATCGCAAACTTTTCTATGAAGAGTTGCCCAGGACAATGTACACCCTGCTTGAAGATCGCTCGCATAAAGCACAAATTATCGCCTCGGTTACATACAACATGATCGTTGAAGGTGTATTGGCGGAAACAGGCTATAACGGCTACTTCAATATGCTTGATCGTGGCAATATTATGCCTGGCTTGAAACAAGGCATTGGCTTTTTGAAGCGTGACGAGTCGCGCCACATTGCCTATGGTGTATTCCTGATTTCACGTCTCGTGGCAGAAGATGAGTCGTTGTGGGAGGTTGTCGAGCAACGCATGAATGAACTGCTGCCCTTAGCAATGGGCGTTGTGCAGGAGCCATACACACCTCTCGAAGAGCCGGCGTGGGAAGGGGAGGAGTCAGCGTTTAACTTGAATGTGGAGGAAGATACGGCGTATGCAGCGATGCAGTTCACGAAACGTATGGATCGTATCAGTCGTGCGCGTACCCAAACTGTGGAGCAATTGTATCAACTTGCAGAACCTGAAGAGGTTTTAGCATAAATTACATTACGTAGAGAAAAGAGCCGACGACGAGACGCATGAGTAAACCGCTTGTAAATGAGCCGACGCCGACAATTGTAAAGCCGCTTCTACGTGGCTACTTACATGCTGTCGCTGCTGTTTTTGCATTCGTTGGTACCATTTTTTTGTTGCTACGTACAGTGGGGGATGCTCCCAAGCAATTCTCACTACTCATTTATGGCGTGAGTTCTCTTCTGCTCTTCGGGTGGAGCGCGTTCTATCATATTGGTACATGGTCGGTGTCGCGTCGTGCTTTTATGCGCCGTATCGACCATGCCAACATTTTTATCCTCATTGCAGGCACCTACACCCCTATCGTGTTCAATGTGATGACAGGAAGTTGGCGTGTCGCTATCCTCACAATTATCTGGGTGCTTGCCGTCGTTGGAGTAGCCACTGCTGCACCCTCGGTACGCTTACCGCGCTGGATCACCGCCGCACTTTATGTTGTCATGGGCTGGGTTGTGATTGCTGCCTTGCCCGAACTTGTCGCGCGGGTGGGTATCAAGGGTATGTCATTGCTCTTGCTCGCTGGTATCCTTTACACGCTAGGGGCTGTTGCCTATGCGTTACGCAAGCCCACGCTCTGGCCGCGTGTCTTTGGTTTTCACGAAGTCTTCCACCTCGCAACAATCCTCGCCAATGGAGCCTTCTTCACCTTCATGGTAATTTATGTTGTCCCGTTTGTACGACAGTAAGAAGTGTTTGTTTGTGTCCTAAGCTATAGATTATTTTCATGTACCAATGTATAGTAAAGAGAGTAGTACTATATTTGTTCATGAGGATTGAGCATGCAGACAGAACCCACAAACGCGCCTGAGCCTAAGCCAAGAGTCGTTCCCCTTCTAGGGCCGAGCGACCACACCGATATTTCGCCAACAGCAGGACACGATACGCTTGATTTACGCATTCCTTTACCACCATTGACGTATCAGCAGAGCCTACGAACAGAATCCCACCAATATACAGGTTCGTCTCTTAGATGGGAGTTCTAGCCATCCTGTGTTGCAACGTGTGGGCAATGGCATACTTGAAGCAACTGAGGAAGTCAACGTTCCAGAAGGCGGTATCAGCAAGGCACTCTATCATATAAAACACGTCTTGATTGGCGCACCCATTTCTAATGCAATGGCAGGACAGGAGCGCTTGACCAAGTTCAAAGCACTTGCGGTGCTTTCTTCTGATGCCATTTCGTCGGTTGCCTATGCAACTGAGGCTATCTTAATCAATCTCGTCCTGGCTGGTTCATCGCGTCTCTGGATAACACTGCCAATCAGCCTCGTCATTATCGCCCTTCTCGCTATTGTTGCTATCTCCTATCGACAAACAATTCCCGCCTATCCAAATGGTGGCGGCTCGTATATTGTCGCGAAGGAAAACCTCGGCACAATTCCAGGGCTTGTCGCGGCGGCGGCTCTACTTATTGACTATGTACTCAACGTATCTGTGAGTGTCGCAGCCGGTGTCCTCAATCTTGCCTCGCTTTTCCCTGCGTTAGGCCCGTATATTGTGCCTATTGATGTGGCACTCGTCGTCCTGATTACGATTATTAATTTGCGTGGTGTGCGTGAGTCAGGGTCAATTTTCGCAATCCCGACCTATTTTTTCGTTGTCACTGCTGTACTACTTATCGTTGTTGGGCTTATAAAAGCATATGTTTTTCAGCATCAACCACTTATCGGTACCTTCCGGTATGTGGGAGCTAATGAGCCATTGTCGCTGTTCCTCATTCTACGCGCCTTTGCCACTGGCTGTTCCGCGATGACTGGTGTTGAAGCAATCTCCAATGGCGTACCAGCATTCCAGAAGCCAGAGACGCGTAACGCCTCGATTACTCTCACGTGGATGGCAGTTATTCTTGGCACACTCTTCCTGGGTATCACCCTTCTCGTAATGACGTATGCTGTTGAGGCATACTCCAGTGGCAGTCCAACTGTCATAGATCAAATTTCCAGACTCGTCTTTTCGGGACCGCTCAGCTTCATGTATCCAGTGTTCACATTTGCAACGCTCGGTATCCTTACGCTTTCGGCTGAGACCAGTTATTCTGATTTTCCGCGTCTCGCATCGTTACTGGCGCGTGACCGTTTTCTGCCGAGCCAGTTCGCCTTCAGGGGCGACCGTTTAGCGTTTACGGTTGGTATTCTCGTTCTAGCTATTCTGGCAAGCCTTTTACTTATCATCTTCAAAGGTAGTACAGATGCACTGATCAATTTGTTTGCAGTAGGCGTGTTTATGTCATTCACGCTTTCGCAAAGTGGTATGGTGATGCACTGGTGGCGTTTACGAAGAGAAAACAAAACGTGGTTACGTAGCTTGATTATTAATGGTACAGGTGCATTGGCGACGCTTGTGGTTGCGACCGTCATTTCTGTCACCAAATTTCTTGAAGGTGCGTGGGTTGTTGTGTTACTCATTCCCCTTCTGGTACTCATGTTTCTCAGCATCCACAGACACTACACACACGTCGCGCGTGAACGTGTCTCAGATATTCCTATCAATCCCGGCGATATTCATCATCGTATCGTGGTCCCGATTGATAAGTTGGATCGCGCTTCCAAGCAAAGTCTCGCTTACGCACGCTCCATTTCACCGCATGTTACCGCCGTGCATGTTAGTACAAGTGAGGATGAGACACAGAGCGTGCAAGCTGATTGGAATGAGTGGCAAAAGCATTTTTCAGACATGGAGGAGACGCATCTGCTCACCATCGAGTCACCATATCGTGCGCTCATCCGTCCAATCCTTGCGTACATAGATACCGTTCATCAACGCCATCCAGACGACACACTTACCGTCATTCTCCCTGAGTTCGTGGTCTTGCATTGGTGGGAATATTTATTGCACAATCAGACCGCGTTCCGTTTGAAGGCAGCCTTGTTGTTCCGTCCTGGCATTATTGTGGTAAGCGTGCCACAACACCTACGCGATAGGCGTGCCGCAACGACAGCAACGACGGGAGCGACACTGGTGAAATAGAGAAAGTATAACCATCCCATGCTTACCCATCGCAATATGTTACAATATCTCTAATACAGAATGTACTATAAGGGGCCAATACAGAAGCTCTACACTTCTTTCTTGCCTTGCACCCACAGAGGAGAGTTCTCATCATGATTGAGCAGAAACCGACAGCGTCGATGCCGCCTGTTGTCGAACAAGGCACGCTTTTTGATACAGCCGAACTAGCACGTCTCACAACGCAACGTACACAATGGGAAGATACGATGGTCAAGAAGGCGCAGGAGCGTATGCCAGAGCGCGACAACCTGATGACCACATCCAGCGTTCCCATTAACCGTCTCTACATGCCACAAGACAACGCGTCCCTCGACTACATGCGCGATATTGGACTTCCGGGCGTCTATCCCTATACGCGTGGCGTACAGCCCACAATGTATCGTGCGAAGCCGTGGACAATGCGTATGTTCGCTGGCTTTGGTACCGCCGAAGATACCAACGCGCGTTTCAAATATCTCTTGAAACAGGGCCAAACTGGTCTTTCTACCGCGTTTGATATGGCGACGCTTTATGGTTATGATACCGACCATCCAATGGCGGCTGGCGAATTTGGCAAGTGTGGGGTAGCCGTTTCCTCGCTCGCCGATATGGAAATTCTGTTTGCGGACCTACCCCTGGACAAAATCACTACATCAATGACTATCAACAGTCCTGCCTCTGCTATCTGGGCGATGTACATTGTCAACGCGGAAAAGCGTGGCTTCCCAATGGCCTCGCTTGGGGGCACTCTGCAAAACGACATCCTCAAAGAGTATAGCGCACAAAAAGAATTTCTTTTTCCACCAGAGCCATCGCTACGTCTTGTTACCGACACGATTGAGTTTGGCACACGCAATATGCCTCGCTGGAACACGATCAGTATCAGTGGCTATCACATTCGTGAAGCAGGGGCGACGGCGATACAAGAGCTTGCATTCACCATCGCCGACGGACTTGCATATGTGGATGCTGCGTTAGCGCGTGGTCTTACCATCGACGAGTTCGCGCCCCGTCTCTCGTTTTTCTTTGATGTGCATAACGACTTCTTTGAAGAGATTGCCAAGTTCCGCGCAGGTCGTCGCCTCTGGGCTAAACTGATGCGCGAACGCTATGGTGCGAAGGACCCCCGTTCATGGATGATGCGCTGTCATGCACAAACGGCTGGCGTCTCACTTACCGCGCAACAGGCAGAAAATAATATCGTGCGTACCTCTATTCAAGCACTCGCGGCGACATTAGGTGGCACAAATTCACTACACACCAACTCGCTCGATGAAGCACTGGCATTACCAACAGAACGCGCCGCCCTCATTGCGTTACGCACTCAGCAGGTTATCGCTAGTGAAAGCGGTGTCACGAATACCGTTGACCCATTAGGCGGTTCATACTTTGTCGAGGCACTGACAGACGAAACGGAACGCGCTGCGACGGACTATCTGAAGCGTATAGACGCGCTTGGTGGAGTGTTGGCATGTATTCAAAATGGCTTCTTTCAACGTGAGATCGCGGAATTGGCCTATCGTTATCAGCAAGAAATCGACACACACAAACGCACCATTGTTGGTGTCAACGACTATATCACGGACGAAAATATCAAAGTTCCAACGCTCTATGTTGACCGCGAAGGTGAACGCGCCCAGATTGAACGTTTACAACGTGTGCGCCGTGAACGCAGCTCATCGGAGGTTAAACGTACTCTGGACAACCTACGTCGTGCTTGTGATGGCACTGAGAACACCATGCCCCCACTTATCGAGGCAGTGAAAGTCTACGCAACACTCGGTGAGATCATGGACGTGTTCCGTGCCTCATTTGGCGACTATATGGAGCCTGCGGTGTTCTAAAAACACTATAGTAATGCCAGGAACCAATGACGCCAACAAGGACGTTCATTGGTTCCTGGCATTACTATCTTTTGATATGCATATCCTCTTTTTATGCGTACTCTATCACATCGTGTAGATGTCTTATACGAAAACACTATTACAGCATACAGCTAATCGTAGGAATTCATCTCACCGAACTGTACAAAAAGCACCTCATCATAGCCCTCTCCTCCTTTATACTTGGAGTACGACAAAACATATACAATTGTCAGGAGGATAGACCTCATGCTCCATGTCATGATTGATTTGTATCATTGCCGTCCTGAGATTTTACAGGATGAGGTATTTTTACATCGTGTACTCGAAGACTACCCCGATTTTATTGGTATGGATAAAGTAAGTCCAGCGGTTCTGCGTGATATTAAGACAAGCAATCCATTGGACGATGGCTTTTCGGGCTTTGTCATTATCGCCACCAGTCATGTCAGTCTCCACGCATGGCCTCCCTATGGTATGGTCAACCTTGACATCTTCTCGTGTGAAGAGTTCTCTGTGCATCAGGTTGTGCAATTTGCCAAAACTCGCTTCCAAACAGAGGATGTCGAGGTACACGCCGTGGAGCGAGCAACACGTTCTCCACGTATCTCGCCACGCCAATCAACACAATCTATAGGGGCCTAATTATGCGTTTTGAAAGATATATCGGGATACGAAACGTCCGTAGGGGTCTAATTCTATTACACCCTTGTCGCAATCGCATCTCTCCACAGGATTGTCAAAGCGCATATTTAGATATTCATATTCCAGGAGTGCCCAACATATGAAGATGAAAGGAATCGCAGGGGTTGCCTTTTTAGGTAATACCGTGCTATTCGCGACATATTATGCGGTGGCGAAGGAAGCTTTAGGACGCATTGATCCTATCGTGTTCACCTTTTTTGAAATGACGATACTTGCTCCCATCGCTCTTGCTATTCTTGCATTCACCTCTCAACACATAACATGGGCCTTGCTCAAACGTGGCATGTTGCTCGGTAGTTGTCTTTGCTTGGCACTCTTCACTATCGCGATAGCCTTAAAATATTCGACCGCAACGGGAACTGCATTTTTTCCAGCCCTCAACGGCTTTTTGGCGGCATTCATTGCATGGCTTGTGTTGCGCCAACCAATCAACAAGGCCACATGGCTGGCTGGTCTCCTCTCCATAGCAGGAACTGCGTTGCTTATCGCGAACTCAGACATGGGCGGTATCAGAGGGGCCGTGATTGCCTTTCTCGGTGGTCTCTTCTTTACGCTGTACGTTTTCCTTTCTGACTATGGATCAAAAGAATGGGAGACGCAAAAATCATCAACACATTGGTCACTGCTTGGCGTTGAATTGCTTACAATGGCTCTATGGGCCAGTTTGGTCGCATTGCTCTTTGGGGATTGGCAAGCGTTTCAGCCCTCGTTGCCCAAAGATGGACTAGTTATTCTCTATGTCGCATTTGCCTGTACATTTCTGCCCACACTCATCGCGATCTATATGCAGAAACATATTTCAGCTGTCACCATCTCATTTATCTATATCCTGGAGCCTGTACTTGGTGTGGGTGTCGCATATTTCTACCTGCATGAAGTTTTGCCACTCGCTGGCTATCTTGGTGGAGGGTTAGTCGTTGTTGGCGCATTTGTGCATACATTGGGTAGTATAGAGCGTCCAATGCGAAAAGCTGTACAGGAACAGTATATACAGGCACCTCAACCATTTCGGGCTATGCTCTTTGGATTATATCTTTCGCCACTATTATATTGTTGCTCAGCCTTCTTGATTTTGTATGGATTAGGCGGTTTCCCTCCGCTCGCATGGCGTGAACTTGCCCCCCTTGCACCAATACTGCTAAGCTGGTCACATCCAGAACAGAGAGCCGTTGTGAGTTCAATTTTGAATGCTCTCCTGCAAGGGCCACAAAGACAGAGCTTTCTCTTGCTGCTTGCGCAAGCATTTGGCTGGTTCGTGGGCTGGTGTGTACTCGCCGTGATTGTCTGTATGACGCTCTTTTCTATGTTCAGACCACGTAATGCTATTTATTCCAAAAAGGCTAATAATCGTACCGATAGTGGCATGTATAGTAGGAGCATGACAGGGGCAGAGCTATCTGTCACTACCACAGACGATTTTCGCGTGGCAGAGCCATGCGACGTAGGTAGTATAGTAGTGACAGATAGCTCTGCTCCTGTCATGTCCCCTGCTCCTGTCATGCCCCCTGCTCTATCTGTCCCTGCCTCTGTCATGCCCACTGCTGAGCCAGTTCATGAATTGTGGGGCATGTACACAAGCGACATCACTTCTCCAAATACGGAAGATCTTGTCCAAAGTAATGCAGTATGGGGTGGTCCATTGAATTACTCTATCATAGAGCAATTCAATGGTCGGGATCAAGATACTCCGAGAGGAACGCCTCGGTTTTACTTTGTACCTCCAGAGGACATGACCTTCGATATTCAGGAAGTAACAACCGACGAACTGTCTCCTATCATGCCCATGCTCTCTATGCCTACGAAGCAGACAAGTGATGAACTGCTTCAACTCGCAACCCGTGTCAGACAGGCAGAGTACGTCGAGTAGCTGAGAGGAAAACGTATTATACGTTTCTGTTTCTCTGCTTATTCGTCACCTGTATCATGAATTGTCACGCGAAACGGGCTGCTATTGGCACGCTGTCGTGCGCCGAAAACGTCTGATTGTGACATCGCTTTTCTTTCCTGTGGCGCGTCAGAAGCAGGCGTGGCGGGATAGGTTCGTATAGAGTTACGAGGCGTCAAGGGTTTCGTATCTGGCAAACGGGGGTTGGCGTGTTGTGCCTGTCGTGTATAGGCCGGTTGCTGCATTGGCTGCGTCACAGAATGTGGCGTTGGGATGGATGAATCTCGTGATGCTCCACCTGTAGGTTGCCCGGTCGTTGCCGGCTTTTGTACGGAAGACTGCAATAAAGGAGGTGATACAACGCCACGCATACGCATCGCGACCAATAATCGGTTGATTTCGAGCAGGTCCACGCAAGATTGAGGAACAACAAAGGGTTCTCCGCGCATGTGACGCTCGAATGCGTAACTCAATTCCGTTAACCCCTGTGTAAGGTGTACCGCGTATGCATTGTTTTGTCCTAAACGCGCGAGACGCTCTGCCATCAGATTCAAACTAGCGGCAAGTGGCAATAAAGCACCGTGTGTTAAATTTGCGCGTGCCTTGAGATGACCATTCGCAATATGTGCCTGCACATCCTTAAGATGCTCAATTCCGCGCTCCAACTCAACATTATAGTCATTGAGTTGATGGGCTTGTTCTTCAATGCGCCGATTAGCACGCTCTAAGTGTTCAAGGGCCTCCGTTTGCTCTTGAGTGAGACGCTTATTCTCCCAGATGGTAAACACTTGTCGCGCTATCACGAGCACGACAACACTTAGCGTGGCGAATAGTAACACGGGGCGTAGTGCCTGTTGACCAGAAGTGTTGGTCAGCACATTCACCGAAAGTGCCAGGAAGAGGAGAATAAGCAGAATGTATGGCACAAATTGTGACAGGCCAAAGTTATTCTCATTGAACCCTTGCTCCATACGCTCCTGGATGATATGTTCTGGCGTGGCTGGTAGGAAACGTCGCAGATATGCCGCAAGGCCAATCGTCAACATGCCTAGAGGCCATCCTAAATCGACCCACGTCGCTTCGACATATGTTCCCGCGTTATTTTGCACATTGAAGAGAAAGTCCGAGGTCACAAAGAAACATAATCCTAATCCAACCAATAACAGGCTCACACGACGTGCTGTCGATTGGTAGACGCGTCCCTGTCCGCGTAGGAGTAAAAAGACAACGCAACTAATCAGTGCTGTATCAGCCGCTGGATAGTACAAACCGAGGAATTTGCCCAGGCTCGCTTCTCCTGGTGCTTGCGCGAGTGTGCCAAGCAAAAAATACCATGAGAGGGCAAGCAGAGAGCCCATTGAGATCAGGCTATCCATAAGCAAGACCAGACGCTTTGTGTGTGTATCAGGACGTGGTAGAAACAGAAGACCCACAAAAGCGAGCAGGGGAAAAAGGCTATAACCTGCATCGGCAATAGATGGGAATGGTGATTGCCCAATAGACACATAATAACGCCAGAAACTGTCCCCCATTGCCCACATGAGAATGCCAAAGCCGATTAGTATCCACGAAAATTGTTCAAACCCAAGCCATGCTTCTGTTTTTTCATAATTTTTTCTTGGTAAACACGCGCTTCCGAAAGCCAAAATACCACCAATAAACGCCCCTACCACTGGTGCGAACTGCCCAACGCGTAGCGCAAACACACCACCAAGATGTAGTACAACAATAACCACCATTGCCGCGCCCAACCAAAGAATTGCCTTTATAAGAGTACGAGATAACGTAAACATAGGAACCTCCATCTCTGCGTCCTAGAGTGACATTCATCTTTCCTTTTCTTATACAAGAAGCAAATGCTCTACGCAGAGTATAGAGTAGTGCAGTAGTGTTTTTCTCCTTCATGGCTTCTGGCTTTTAGAAAGATAAGAACAGAGACACGCACGTCAGTAACACAACATATGTTGTGTTACTGACGTGCGTGTCTCTGTTCTTATCTTTCTTAGTACAAAATTTTCGTCAAATCTTATACCATGTCTTCTGTGTGATTTTCTTTCTAACTAATGCCTCTTATACATATTAGTGACATACAACTGTGTCTTCTAATTCTTTCCTCGTGCAAACCATTTCAAATATCTACCAGTACTTGGCTTCATGTCCTCAATCATGCCTAAGTCATCGGCACTAAGTGGCTTTATGAGCAACAATAGTCCAATGCATAGCACGAGAAACACGACTCCCGAAAGCCCAAACAAGATGCGATTTGTTGGATGCCATACGATGCCGGGCAATGCTGCAATTGTTAATGCCAGCAAGAAGCGAAGCGTGAAGCCTAATGGGTATTTGTTTGGCAGGTCACGCCAGAGAAAGAGGAGCAATAATCCACCAGTAATAACCTTTGCAATACCATCCGCGATCAAGGCACCCGTAGGCCCATAGCGTGGAATAAGCACAATACCCAGCACGATGACAAAGGTTAACCCTATCCATTGACCAAGCACGACGAGTCGCGCCTTGTTTATAACGTAGAGCGTGGATTGATGAATGGTTGTGCCGAGAACACGCACGATAATGTTAAAAAAAAGAAATATCGCGAGCAGCGATCCTACAGGCGCGAACGCTTTTGTGTAGAGCACATCGACGATATTTTGTGCATTGAAGAGACAAAACACCAGCCCTGGGGCTGCTAGCAGTGTCTCGACCTTGATAAGCACATCCCATGAACGACCTAGCCGCTCATAATTTCTGCTAATAGCCGCCGCCGCCAGTGCCGAACCCCCAACACCACCAAAACCCGCCACAAGGAGCGCATTCGCTGAGTCCGCGAGCTGAAACGAGAGATTGAAGAAGCCTCGTTGCGTGAGCGAAATAGCGAAATAGCCCAGGAGAATGATCGATGCTTGCTTGAGCAATGCACCATTGACAAGGTTTGTTAGCCACGCGGAAATGCCAAGCTTTACTACTGGTCCCAGTGCTTGTCTATAGAGAACTTTGCCACGTGCAAACACTGTTGGAGCTAGCCATAGAGCAAATGCACTTGCATTGACCAACGCGACAATCGCAAGCATCCACAACACGCCATTTATACCAAAACCAAGCTGTAAGACGAGAAAGCCAATGCCTAACAGTGCTACCTGCGTGATACTTCCAATTATTAACACGGGTAACATACGCATATATGCCGCACACACTGCTGAAAGCATACTGCTAATGCTACTACCGAGGACGTATAAGGCAATTGGTAACATATGCGCCAGTAATTGTTGGTCACGTAACCCAGCTGCAACATCCTTTGCTCCATTCAACGGAAGTAAAGCGATACCATTCGCGAGTAGTGGCAGGCTAAATAACAAAATAATTGTACAAATAACCAGCATAGAGGCTCTAAGCAGTAAGAGCCGACGCAGCAATGAACCTGCCGAAGCATTTCCATGCTCTGCAAAGACACGTGGTATATACGTCGTGATCGCATCTTCCAACCCGAACGCTACGATATAAAGAATGGTATTATAGGCGGTAAGAATAACCGCGAAGGTGCCATATTCTTCAGTTGAAACCTTGCGTGTTATCAATGTCATCAAAATAAACCATGATACAAAGAACCACAAACCATATGCTTGATTGAACAGATAACTGCGCGGCGAATTGGCAAGCAGCGTTTGTGCTCCTGCCTCTCCAGGGGCATCCTCACTTGCGAGAAGTGCCTCAACCGTTGGCGTTGGTGGTAGACTAGAGGGCATAGGTATTTGAGCCTGTATCCTGTCCTCTATGCCATTTGTGCGCTCTATCTCATTATTTGCTTTCATATCTCTCGTCTCTATATGTTCCACTACCCGTTTCCCTTCTTCCCCATCTTTGTGTACCTGCCGTAGCAGACGTAACATCGTCTTTTGCATAACGTATTTTCACAACAATTCTATACATTCTCGCGATATTTTCTATAGGTATGACCCATTTGGGGGATTCGTATAAGAATTATTTTATTTTGAGAAGGGACCGTGCTAGCCAACCAATCGCGCCAAGCGCGGCGAATAATTCCAGCACGCTCACGTTTGCCGTAACGTGATCGCTCGCTACTAAATAAAACGCTCCAACCTTGAATGTTGCAGCTACTACGAATAGACCCAACCCTATCCATGCTGGCAATGTCGCAAGCAGCAATGCACGTTGCCAACCGCGACACAGCAGCCCGATGACCGATGGCATCAAATAGAGGAGTGCCGTGATTACTGGTGCTAGTGCTGGTGGAAACGGCCCATCAAGTGCCGCGTTGCTTGAGCCAGCAAGAATACGCGTCCAAAGCTGTGCTGGCACGAGCGCGAGCGTCACAAGCAATGTTTCCACCACAATCAAAACGTAGAGTAAGACATTCCACTTTCTCTCGTGTGGAGATGGCTTTGTATGAGAAGAACCAAGCATATAATCCCCTTCAACCTAATTTGCCGGAATAGAAAGTAATCCCATTGCATATTTCATTAATAAAATGCGACGAACCGAGTCATCGATACGCTGTTGGCTAATTTGTCCACTACTCATTGCTTGCTTGATACCCTGAATCATTGATGCTAGCACCGCAGGTGTGCTGGCACCCATTAAGAGATCAGACCCCGCCTCAACTGAAAGGGCTGCTGCCTGTGCTTCGTTATAATAGGCTGCGATACCCTCCATTGTCAGGCTATCAGTCATAATCACGCCATTAAAACCCATCTCATTACGCAGAACACCAGTCACCACCTTATACGAAAGTGATGATGGCTTTGTGCTATCTAATGCTTGTACAATCTCGTGTGTCACCATGATCGCATGAACCGTATTTCCCTGCTGAATAAGGTTGCGATATGGTGCCCAGTCAATGTGCTCTAAATCGCTTTGTGAGCGTATGAGTTGTGGCACGCCGACATGTGGGTCAGTCGAGACATCACCCAGACCAGGGAAGTGCTTTAACGTGCCAAGTACCTTGCCGCTTTGCTGCAAACCGCTCAGGTAGGCACTCGCCATCTTTGTTACCAAATCAGCTGTACTTCCATAGGTACGATGATCGAGTTGGGAATTATACACATTGGTCACATCGACAACTGGTGCGAGATTAAGGTTGATGCCGTAGTAGGATAAATCCTGTGCATCCTGCAAACCAGCTTTTCGTGCTACATTTGGATCGCCCGTTGCACCAATATCTGACTCAGCAGGTCGTGCTCCGTCGAGGGCCGATAAACGGTCAACATAGCCTCCTTCCTGGTCGATGGCAACTGCAAGCGGAATAGGACTCTCTGCTTGCATCTGCCCGATCAAGCCTTTGAGTTGCTCTTTACTGATAATATTCTGGTTCGCGGCGAAAATGAGTACAGACCCCACATTGTATTGCTTGATCATCGTGCTCAATTCTAATGAATATGCAGGTCCGACAAATTGTACAATCATCATCTGACCCAACTTTTGGTCGAGCGACATCTTTTGTACAACGAGATTGGCATACTCCTCTGGCGTCATATGGGTTGGTTGAGCCTTTGTACCTGATTTCAAGGACTGCTTTCCAATGCCCTTCAAAATGTTGGGATCCCCGGCACTCTGAGGCCCTCCAAGCACATATGCCCAGCCTTGTGTACCAATAAACTGCGATGGACCACTGGCGAGCGTGTGAAAAACAATGACGCAGAGTAAGGCAATGAACAAGAGTGCATACTTTCTCGTAATAGGAGTAGATTGTTGTTGTTTTGTCTGAAGTGATTGCAATGGTCTATCTACTATCGCTTCTGCTGTTATACTTGGTGACTTTTGCGTCTCTATTGTCTCAATGTAGCTCATGTACGAAAGAAAAGAGGGTATAGCAATACGCGGTTCCACAACATTTGAAATGGGAGATGCCTCCACAAGGGCAGAGAGGTTTACTGATTCAACAGTTTGTATCGGCTCTACGACGCTTTCTATTTCAATAGTATCAGTTGCCTCGATAAATTTTCTTGCCAGAGTATTCGTTTTGTAAGTGCTTTTCTGAGCTTGTCTTTTTTGCGTTGTATTATGTTCATCGTCGTGCCATTGCTCTTCAGATGATTGGTACCCATTCAGCTTCATGATGGAAATGCCCTTTCAGGGAATAAAGGCACTGTCGCGTATTGTATACAGAAAACGTTTTATCGTACAAAAGAAATGATGTTGTAGAGTCTATACCTTGAAACGGCTCGTATTTATGAGTTGTAACGTGTGTACACGATAGTACTCATGCATTTATGTATACGCATATTTATTTACCAGTAAAACATACTTTGCGCAAAAATGCTATGACATACGTCACCTGTTAGGAAATTGCAAGGCTGGAGCCTTATGTTTCAGGTGCAAACGCGCCACATTTTGTCCTACATATATCCTTGAACAACTTTTCGACTCATATTGTGAAAATGCACGTAACTCCTTGTTCAGATCACGAGAGTGCGTTATACTGTATCCTACTATCAAAAGAAAGGTACCTTCCCATGAGACAAGTGCAGCAGCAACGGTCCATACTGCCGACTGTTGTGCAAGACAGCGCAATGTCTGACACTTCACGTCTTCCCATCGCGCTTGGCGTTGCTCTACTTGGTACGTTGCTGCTTACAGTACTCGAAGCACTGCTTCTTGTGTTCATCAATCCAGCGCACCTGGCAGGATTGCTCGCGTTACCCACGCAGGCACCGGAGGTGCTTATCGCTCCAGTTATTGAGTTCGTGCTATTGGTGCTGGCAGTACGACTTGGCTCTATGCCCCTTGCAATTTATCGCTACTTACAGGATGTACGCACTGCCCAGGAACACTATTATCAGTTATATACACCTTTAACCGCCCTGACTAATATTCGTCAAACATCAGGCCAGAACGAGCAAGGGACTGTCTCCTCTGTAATCGAGGAGCGTGTCGCGATCCTTGATCTCGTTCAGCAACAAGACACCGATCAACTTATTCTTGGCGTACCCGGTGCTGGTAAAACAACCGCTTTACGGGTCTATCAATATTCGGCATCAGAACATCCTTTGCAGGTTGCAGTTAAGCGCAATCGCGTTCCTATCTATGTCCCAATGAAAAACTATAGTCTTTTTCTTAAAACGTATCTTCCTACACTCTCCGAAAACGATATTCCTGATATTTCTAACATGGAACCACAGAATACGCTGCTTCATTTTTTGACTGAAAGCGATCTCCCTGGCATCGAACACCTCCGCCCCTACTTGTTCCAGCTATCACTACAAGGCCGACTGTTGTTGCTCTGCGATGGCCTGAACGAACTGGACAATAATTACCTCTCATTTGTGAGTCATGAGCTAGTATATTTTATGCGCAACACTGATAATCGATTGGTCATGACGTGTCGTGAAGTAGATTATCGTGAGCAACCAGATTTTATCGATCTGGTCAATAAGGGTCAGGCATCACGCGCAACCGTGTATCCACTGCAAACCGACCAGATCAATGAGTTCGTCGAGCGTTATGTAGAGCGACAGGATAAGCATTGGCGACACACCGCCGGACAGATCATGCAGGTCATTGATCGTAGTCGTCTCCGCTACCATTGCACTAATCCCATGATGCTTTTTACACTTATGGGTATTATTGACAAGATTGGGGTGGAGCGTGGCAAACAGATTGATACGCGCGGTCGCCTCCTGCGTGAGTCTGTCTATCAACTTGTATTGCGAGAGCAAGCGCAGCCGCGTTGGAATAAAACAGCACCATCAGAACGTGAGTTGGTGCGCTTTCTGAGTGAGGTCGCATGTGCAGCGCGTTGGGCCAATGATCGTAATGCTATCCAATTGCGCGTTGCGACGCCAACCGGTGAAGATATTCGTATCGGGGCAACTGTTGATGAACTCGCGGATGAGTTACGCTATTGGCTCGACGAACATCCGCCAGAAAGCCCGTTTGTTGACGCCAACGAATCACTTCCTGAGCCACATGACGACATGGTACAACTTTTACAATTCGCGCTTAGTGCTGGGCTGATTGAGGTGAGTCCGAGTGGTGTGTTGAGTTTTCGCCATGAACTCATCGCCGAATACTTTGTGGCTGAATACTTCTACGCCGTAGATAGTATTAAGCGACCCACCCCATTGCCAATCCGCCTGGACATGCTCGAAAACGTTGGACGATGGAGCGAATCCGTCGCTATCTGGGCTGGTCTACTTGATGAGCCTTTGATACTCGCTGAACGCTTCGGCGAACTTGGACGCAGTAATCCAGCCTATGTTCTGCCCTCGTTGGCATTAAGTCTTGTCTGTGTTGGTGTGCTGTGGACACCACCACAAGCTGAGGTACAACGTCCTATCGCTTTGCCACAGCGTGTTGCCGAGTCGCTTGCTATTGCCGTGCGCAACAGAGCCGCACGTGAAGAGCTTGCACGCATCTTCACACGTTGTGCCGAGGAAGGCGGACAAGAAGTCTATCGCTCGCTGCTACCCCTTATTATGGTAGAGGGTGTTGACGATCTTCTCATTCTGCTCGACCAATCTATTGTGCCTGAACTGCTGTTCACACAACTGCAAGATACCGTGAATAATGTTGCCTATGAAGCGCAAGTCAAACGTCTCACACAGGTGCTTGGTCGTTTCGGGAGTATGGTCGTGTCTCGTGCTGCCGAACTCAGTCAACCCATGTCGGAACGCACAACACGCTTACGTGCTGCCGCGATCAACATTCTTGGTGGCACTGCCGATGCTCGTGCCGTTGAACCATTGCTTGCTCGTATCAGTGATGCTGAACCCTTTATCGTCACGCGAGCCGCCAGTGCTCTTGTCCGTCTTGGACCAGCACATACAGTAACTCGCTTGCTACAAGAGTTGGAGAACCGTCAATCAGGACCCTTCACAAAACGTGTGCATCAAGCCATGCTTACCATCCTGGCACGTTTTCTTAATGAACCTGATCCTATACGTCGCGTAACAATGGTGCAGTATCAGGATATCCTGGAGAGGGTTGTACCAATCCTTAGTTCAAACTATCAATCAGAACCAGAGGTGCAACAGCAAGCAAAAGCACTGCTTGTACAACAGGCACAAATACCGTATCCGATGCAAGACGACAACGACAGTCCTCCCGGACGTGTTATCGAAGCCCTTGTACGCTTGCTAGCTTCACAAAATGATATGGCCGTACAAAACGCAGTCCTCGCACTGCAAGATATTGGTGATCCAGCCACACCACGCTTACTAGAAGTATTGCTACAGGCACCACAGGAGGCTGTGCGCATCCGCGCACTTGATATTCTACGGGCCGTGCGAGATCCTCGTGCCTTGCCAGGAGTAGTACAACTTTTAGAAGACCCATCACCACAATTGCAACAGCATACAGTGGATGCCTTACTTGCCTACGCTCCAGAGAGCATTTCAGTGTTGATAGATGTTGTGCTTACACATGCTAGTGATCTTGTCGCGGAGAAAGCCTCGCAAATACTTGTCACCATCGGCGAACAAGCCGCTTTGCCTACAACAGAAGCACTCTTGCCGATTGTTCCTGAACGCACACGCTTACTTGTCTATGTGCTTGAACGTCTACGTGACCCACACTCAGTTCTTCCATTGATGAACCTTTTGCAAGAGCAACAGTTAGACCCTTTACTCATCATCTCCGTTGTGCGAGCACTCAGCAAATTTCCTGAGAAGCGTATTGTGCCCGCGTTGATGATTGTGCTCTCTGACCCAAGACCACAGGTGTATGAAGAGGCCATTGATGCTCTGAGCCAATTGAATGAGGTTGCTTTACCTGCTCTTGTCGCCGCCTTGAACGTGCCACAAGAAAACGCCACCGTGCAGCGTGTACAACGTGCTCTGCTAGGTATGAATCCTTTCCCCGGCGATGCCTTGATTGAGATGCTACAAGCTTGTAGTGATGCACAGGCACAACACGTCATGAATGCATTCAGACAACAAGGCCCGGATGCAGCCCAAAGCCTTGTGCGAAACCTGCTCCATCGTGATGAACGTGTGAGAATGTATGTACAACAAACGCTCAACGATCTGCCAGGAGCTACCGTCGTGCCAGCCCTGCTGGATGCTTTAAATCAGCCTCCGCTTTTACGTGTTGTCAAAACACTGTTGCTCAACTATCCCGATGCGGCTATTACGCCACTCGTTGAGCTACTTGGTGAACCAGAGCGAGCTGATGCTGCGGCAAACGTCTTGCCCCAATTTGGTCCAGTGATACTCCGACCATTATTATCGGGCCTGGAAGATCAGCGTGTCATGGCGCGTGAACACGCCGAAAATATTGTCGTTGAACTGGTGCTTCAAAGTGAGGATGAGCAAGCCATTCTACGTAATCTTGTGCATCTCTTCGCACCACCCCCACCACCACAGGCACATGCATTTCTATTACAATTGCTTACCAATGAGCTTGCTAATGTAAGTGCGCCTGCTCTTCTGGAAGGCTTGGAAGATGCTCACCTGATAAATGATGCCTCTACCGCACTCGTGTTGTTGGCAGAAAAGGGACCATACCGTAAACCTGTACTCGACAGTCTGTTACAGGCACTTTATCTCGACGAACGTAGGCATGGAGCCGAGGAAGCCTTAATCAAGATTGGCGCACCCGCAGTACCCACTGTTGGCGGGTTGATTGTAGACCCACACCCCTTAGTGGCACGGTCCGCGAAAAACATTTTAGGCAAAATTGGTGTCCCTGCCCTCGCGCTGGTCTGGCAAGCCATTAATGACAAGAGCAATCCTGAGTCACGCGACGCCGCCCTGGAAATTTTCCAGAGTATGTCAACAAGCGTCATCAAGGATGAACTGGTACGCTTGCTTGGCAGTGATAAGTCCGAAGATATCGCGATGGCAGTCGCATTGCTCCTTGAGCGCGTTCGTGATGAGTCAGTACGCCATTATGCCGACCGTGAGATGATCCCCGAAATGCTTACTTATGTGCAAACACATGATACACTTGATGCCGAGCGCACAAATCAGCGTATCATTTCGTTGTTGCTGTTGCTCGGTGAAAAGATTGTCCTGAATCACCTGCTTGAAGCATTGGACCAGGAACCACAGCACAAAAAGCAACTCACGTATATGTTGCTTTTATTCGGTTCGCAAACCTATGACGTATTGTTGGATTCCTTTAACAATCCTGATACCTCGTTAGAGTTGCGTGCGGACCTCGCTGCTGTGCTTGGAACACTGGGAACGTCTGATGTAATCACAGAATACGCGAAAAATCTCAGCTCGTATGGTTTCTCCTCTTCTCGTACCAGCATTCTGTTTCCAAAACAACTTGTGCTTTCGCATCGTGCGCTTGGCGGCCTGTTAGCAAGCGGACAGTGGGACGAGAGCAAACTACGCGAAATGCGTGATGCCAGTCAAGAAGGAAGCCCTGCACGCGAACTCTTTAATGAACTATTGGGGTGGCGTTATGAACCACAACTCACACAACTACAAAATCAGGTGCAGACAGACCGTGAGGCACATCGCCAGGAGGTCCTGACACTCACTGGACGTATCGTGGCAGATCAGACTAAAATACAGACACTCGAAGATGAATTAGAGCAAATGAAACGTGAGCATGGGGTGCGTGGCGACGAACTGAGTCAGACCGCGAAAGAAAAAGATGCGATCCGCGTCAATCTCGATAAAACAACAAAAGAGAATGCAGACCTTACGCAGAAGGTAGACCGCTTACAAAAGGAGAACGAGGCATTGCAGGATCGCATCAATCAAATCGCCAATCAACTTAATCCATCCAGCAAGCCGTAAATACCAATGCAAAAAGACACAATTACAATCGAGCGTTACCAGCGTCAAAGGCTCCTTGGGCAAGGTCCCATGAGCGTTGTGTGGTTAGCGCGTGATACCGAAACACAAAATCTTGTGGCGCTCAAAATTATGACCGCCATCACGGAAGATGATCGGCGCAACCTCAAAGCGAACGAACGCTTTACACGTGAAATAGAAATCGCACGGAGTCTGCAACATCCTCACATCTTGCCTGTGCTGGACTCTGGCAGCACACTCTACAATGGACGTTCTGTCCCTTTTCTGGTATCCCCATACATTCCTGATGGCTCCTTAATAGATGTCATCGAGGAGACGCCACCGTGGGAGTACTGGTCATTGCAACAGATAGCCGACGCAATCTCACAGGCCGCTGACAGCCTGTGGTATCTGCACACGCGCACACCGCATATTGTGCATGAAGATGTCAAACCCGCGAACTTTCTTGTCCGTGCGATTCAAAGCCCGCAACGAGCTTTTCATTTGTACCTGAGCGATTTCGGCATTTCGCGCTGGCAAAAATCACCCGGCATGATGGCAAGCGAAGTGCTGGGTACCTTCGCGTTTATGGCACCAGAACAGGCCGAAAAGAGGGTCAATCCTGCATCAGATCAGTATGCACTGGCGATTGTCGCAACCTATATGCTCACGGGAAAACTTCCTATTCAAGCCGCGACGAACGAAGAGTATATCTATGCTCACCTCAATGAACAACCTTATATGCCGAGTGAGCTTTTCCCTGATCGCTTTCCGCCATCGCAAGTGGATGATGTCATGTTTCGCGCACTGGAAAAATCTCCAAACAAACGCTTCCCTACAATCATCGCTTTTGGACAAGCGTTGGCACAAGCACTTGCCGAGCTTGAGCAAGAGGAGGCAAGTGCCACTACAGAACGACTTAGCCTCACTGAGCTTGATACTCAGGCGGAATACGATGATGCTGAACCAATTGCGCCGCACGCCGAGCAATCATTCGATATGCCCATCGCATTGAGCATCACTGATACAGGTGAACATCGCATCCTTGACGAACCATTGCCAGAAAAACCGCGCCAGGAAGCCTCAATACAACTTTCTATTGATACGACAAATTTTCGCCCTCTTGCCTTACCAAGTCCAGCACGCTATGAACTGCCATCACGCCCGAAATCGTTGAGTTGGTCGCAAGATGGAAACATGCTAGCGTGTACCCTGTACGGTCACGTGCCGCTTTTCTTGCAACGAAATGGCAACATGGGTCTCGTACAAATTCCTGCCGCTCAAAAAGCAACCGCTCTCTGCTGGTCGCCCGACGGTCGTGTCCTTGCTCTAGCTGTACAGGGTGAGATACGTTTCTGGGATACGCTCGAAGGAGTGGAACTTCCTTTAGTTATTCCCATGAATGTACGCGCAGTAGACAATATGGATTGGTCAAAAAACTGGCATCTTGCTCTGTGGATTGATGCCTCTATCATTCTCTATGCACTCTCACCCACGCTACTCATGAAACGTCAGGCTCCTATACCGGACAGGCTTGCTACTAACGCGGCACGCAGTGGAGGCTCCGGCGTGTTGCGCTGGTCCGCAAATGGCGCGTTTCTTGCACTAGGGGCAAGCAATGGAGCGATTCTTTGCTGGGATAGAGCATATGAGAATGCATTATGGCAAGTCGCGGTTTCAGGACAAAAAGTTAATAGCCTCACATGGTCTCCTGACAGCACTGTGCTTGCCTGTGCCTTTCGTGATAATCGCATTGCCGCCTGGAACGTGGAAAAAGGCGAGCGCATCCTACAATGGCAATACCTGCCCACCATGCCACGCACACTCAGTATCTCTGTGGAGCAACGTATTCTCATCACATCAAGCGAACGACGCCTTCTTTCAGGTATGATATACGAACCATTTCCAACCGCCAGCACCCCTGGTCAACTGCTTGTCGCGTGCTCTCCCACGCGTTCAGAATTTGCCACGCTCGACGAGCAACGAGAAAACATTCTCGCTATCTGGCATGGGTAATATCCTCTTTGTCATGGTTAACGAATGACACCTTTTTGACGTGTCGTTCGTGATGCTAGTAGTATCCATGAGACAAACGTTACAAACCTCTTAACGTTCTACGATAGAAGGGAACAGAGATATGACTACCAATACACAAAATGATGCAAAACTGCTTGCTGATAAAATTAAAGGCATTCGTATAGCCATGATGACTACTGTTGATACCGATGGCACATTGCGTAGCCGCCCTATGGCAACGCAAGACATGGAATTTGACGGCGATCTCTGGTTCTTCACAAAGGCCAGTGCCCCCAAAGTAGACGATGTGCAGCGTGATCAACAGGTCAATCTTGGGTATGCCAAACCTGACGAGAACCTGTTTGTCTCCGTCTCCGGCACAGCACAGCTCGTGCGTGATCGTCAGAAGATGGATGAACTGTGGAAGCCAGCCCTCAAAGCGTGGTTCCCCAATGGCAAAGAAGACCCAGACCTGGCACTGCTGAAAGTAACTGTTGACAGTGCCGAATATTGGGATGCACCATCAGGTATTATGGGTCGCTTATATGTCGTCACCAAAGGACTCGCCACAGGTGGTAAAGATAGCGGTGGCGAAGATGTGAAGCTAAACCTCAAGTAAATTTTTCACTACAGATATAACAACGCACATGAGGCATGGCAACTAGCCATGCCTCATGTGCGTTGTTATATCTCTTAATAGTTATGCCCAACACACGCTCTGACGCAATTAGGCCACGCTATTTTCTTCTGCCCAAAACCATACCCGATTTGCTCAATTGTCATGGCAGGAGTTTCAAAACGGGCAAGTGTTGCGAGAATAGCAGCCCCTGTTGGTGTCACTAACTCACCCTCGATAGGACATGGCACCCACGGTGCCTTGACACGGCGCAAGATTTCTAGTGTGGCAGGGGCTGGTAGTGGCATCAATCCATGCGCCATACGCAAATGTCCCCTTGTAAATGGAAGTGGTGAGGCATACACCTGCTCAATAGTCATTGTATGTAGCGCAATAGCAGCACCCGTAATGTCGATAATGGAGTCAACGGCCCCAACTTCATGAAAATGAACCTTTTCAAGTGATGTACCATGCACTGTTGCCTCCGCCTCACCAAGTGTCTGAAAAATCGCAATGGCGGTATCACGTACCGGCTCTGGTAACTGTGCGGCTCGCAAAAGTGCTGTGATATCCGAAAAATGGCGTGTTGGTTGTTCTTGTTCTGTTAGCGTCACATGGAACTGTGAACCACGTATTCCCTTATCGTGAAAAGGCTCAACTGCAAGCTGGTAGCCTTCGAGTGGTAAACCCATGAGCGCGTCCTTCAATACCTCAAAAGGAAGACCAGCGTCAAGCATTGCGCCAAGAAACATATCACCACTGATGCCAGAATGACAATCTACATACAAAATTTTCTTCATACAATAAGTATACTCTCATCTTTGTGTTTCTCATAGCATATCAGGAAGCATAGAACTGGTCTTCCTATATGATGGGGTTTAACAAAAGAAACAAGATATGAGACCCCTACACCCGATGTATCCTGATTATTTTGTTAATAGACAGCATTATCATATCATGAAGAGCAAGTTATACAGAATAAGAGACATTATAATAAATAACGAAATTATGCTTAACAGAAGCCCTGTGCCATCCCCAGCCAGATAGACTGCATTGCATAACTTCTTGTGTAATTCTACGAAATGTAGCCAAAAGGGATTACTTGTATTTTAGTATGGAAGAGATTAAGTAAATCAGTAAAAGATGCATTTCTTGCTCATCTATTCAGTGTAAGACAAATACTATCTTCGCTAAGTGAATGTGGTATAACGTAATGAATAAAACTCTATTGATCTCTGCAAGGAAATGACCATGACTACGAACATACCAGACATGCATGATCGGTTAAAACTGTTGCAACAGTATAAACATATTGCCATTGTTGGTGTCTCTGCCGACCCCTATCGACCGAGCCATTTTGTTGCTATTTATATGCAAGCGGAAGGGTACGATATCATCCCTATCAATCCGCGTTATGCAGGGAAAACACTGCTTGGGAAACGTGTCTACGCATCCTTAACCGAGGCGAAAAACGCGGGTGAGCAGATCGAGATCGTCGATGTGTTCCGCAAAGCAGAAGATACCCCTCCTATTGCAGATGAGGCCATTGCTATCGGGGCAAAAGTTCTCTGGCTTCAACTGGGTGTACGCAACGAGGAAACAGGCAAGAGAGCGCGAGCCGCAGGGCTAGAGTATGTCGAAGATAGGTGTGTAAAAATCGAACATGCTCGCTTTTTCGGAGGATTGCACACGGTTGGCTTAAATACAGGTGTCATCCTCGCACGGAAATTATAGCTTTTTTGAGCTTATTTCTGTTTGTATCACATGACACAGAGCCTCTGTTTGTGCTACACTCTCTAAAGCAAACTATTCAACCTTCCACTGGAGTACTACTTTTCATGACACAAATTACTGATCCTACTACGACAACACAACATAATGCTGTGGGCAAGTCCACACGCCGTCAGGATGCATTTGATAAAGTAACTGGACACACACGCTATGCTGGTGATCTTCCATTCGTTGGTCTTTTACATGCTCGCCTTGTGCTAAGCCCCTATGCTCATGCTCGTATCCTGTCAATTGACACCGCTCCGGCTCTTGAAGTGCCAGGCGTTGTCGCCGTGTATACTGCTAAGACGTTGGGTATGGCACATGCACATGCTACCTCTCGTTCACAAGCTCCCCTTGCACAAGATGAAGTGTACTGGTGTGGGCATCCCGTTGCCATTGTGCTTGCGGAAACAGAAGAAGCCGCGCAGGATGGTGCTGCCGTCGTGGACATTGACTACGAGCCTCTGCCCGTTATTATTGATCCTATCGCTGCACTTGCCACCGATGCCCCACTTGCACGCTCCCGTGTCGAAAACGAAGTATCGGAAATTGCTGGTGGTGGCGCACACGCAGCCGTAGCGAGCACAGAGGTTGTGGAGGAGCAGGAAGAGGAACTCTCGAAAAATGTCAGCGATAAGACGCACCTCAAGTTTGGCGATATCGGGGCTGGCTTACGCGAGGCCGACGTTATCATAGAGCGCACATATAAGACTAGTTCAGTGCATCAGTCCTATATGGAACCTCAGTCGATCACGGTTGTGCCAAGCCCATCGGGACATCAAATGTCTGTATGGGCCAGTTCACAGGGTATGTTTGGCGTCCGTGAGGATATCTCCGAGGCCCTGAACCTTTCCGAGCATGAAGTTCGTGTCGAATCAGTGCCGATAGGCGGTGCTTTTGGCGGAAAATTTGGTCTGATTGAACCCCTTGCCGCCGCCGCCGCTTTTGCCATTCGTAAGCCAGTACGCCTTGTCTATACGCGACAAGAAGACTTGCTCGCCGGGAATCCGGCCCCACAATCTGTGATTACGCTGAAACTGGGTGCAAAGAAGGATGGCACACTGGTTGCTTTACAGGCAAAAGCTATCTTCGACTCAGGTGCGTATCCGGGCGCATCAGCAGGGCTGGGGGCGTTCATTCTCTCAAGTAGCTATCGTTGTCCTCATGTGGACATTCGCGCCTACGAAGTGCTGACAAACAAGGTCAGTGTCGGAGCGTATCGTGCGCCTAACGCACCACAGGCTACCTTTGCCTTGGAGTCAACCGTTGCCGAACTGTGTGAGGCTCTTGAGATTGATGCTATTGAGTTTCGCAAGAAAAACGCGCTACAAGCCGGTGATCGCTCTGCTGGAAGACCGGATGGTTGGCCTCGTATTGGACACCTCGAATGTCTCAATGCTGTCCAACAGCATCCACTATGGGTCAATAGAGCAGCACAAAAAGAGGCACCAGAGCATCTCAAAGGCTGGAAGATCGGCATCGGTCTTGCATCAGGAGGCTGGCCCGGTGGTACAGAGCCGACTGCAGCAGCTTGTCGCCTTGAAAAAGATGGTACATTTACCGTCATTGTTGGTACCGTTGACCTCACCGGGTCGGATACATCAATGGCCTTAATTGCCGCCGATGTACTGGGCACATCCTCTGATTCTGTACGTGTTGGACATGATAGCACCGATACCATGCCCTATAGTGGTGGTACAGGGGGCAGTAAGACGACATATGCAATGGGTGCCGCTGTTTTGAATGCCGCACGTGATACCCGTAAGCAAATTCTCGATATTGCCAGCGAGATGCTCGAAGCCTCACCAGAAGACCTGGAACTCGCGGATGGGAAAGTATCTGTGAAGGGTGCCCCAACCAAGAATGTCGAGTTGAGAAAAATCGCAGGGTCTGCGATGCGTTACGCAGGTCGTTTCGAGCCGGTCTATGGTCGTGGACGTGCCGCGAATAAAGTAAGTTCGCCTATGTACGCGGCACATCTTGCCAAAGTCGCGGTAGACCCGGAAACTGGCGAGGTGCGTGTGCTTGAATATGTCGCGGCACAGGATGTTGGCTTCGCGATCAATCCAGCCGAGGTCGAGGGACAAATTCATGGTGGCGTAACACAGGGTATCGGCTGGGCACTCTTCGAGGGCCTTGTCTTCGACGCCGAGGGCCAATTGCTGACCTCAACATTGATGGACTATGCCTTACCACTGAGTAAAGACGTGCCAACAATTACGCCTTTACTCGTTCAAATCCCTTCTGACCTGGGACCATTTGGAGCGAAAGGTGTTGGCGAACCGCCTGTTGTACCTGTAGGTGCCACGATTGCAAACGCAATTTACGATGCCGTAGGTATTCGCGCTACACAACTGCCAATTACGCCAGAGCGTCTCTTCTCCGCGATGCACGAAAAATACTAGAGGAGCGCACGAGTAAGCAGTGGGACCGTTACACGATGCATCGTGTAACGGTCCCACTGCTTACTCGTGCGCTCCTACATTGGAATAATTACAAGCTAGTATGATGTTAGTACCTATGTATACCTTAGCACAAGTTTCGCCTTTATTTTATACACAATCTTAGCTCAATATCATAATACGTGAAAGGGAATAGAACCTCATGGGTGATGCATCACGTGAGATTTTGAAACGGGCGCGGCAACAAGTACCGGAGTGGACTACTACTCAGGTAAATGATGCGCTCAAGCATCAGCAAGATACTACCGATCAAGATGTAGTAGTTGTCGATGTGCGCGAAAAGAATGAGTGGGATCAGGGCTATGTTCCTGGTGCTATCCATGTGCCGCGTGGCTATCTTGAATTACAGATTGAAGAAGCTGTACCGGATAAGTCAAAGAAGGTTGTCCTGTATTGTGCTGGTGGTGTACGTTCGCTTATGGCGGGTAGCACACTTCAGCAAATGGGGTACAAGGATGTCGTCTCAATGGCCGGAGGTTTTGGGCAATGGAAGGGCAGTGGTTTCAAATTTGTGCAGCCACGCACGCTTGATGAAGCACAGTCCAAACGCTACAGCCGTCATACACTTATACCCGAAGTTGGTGAGCAGGGACAACTCAAACTGCTCGACTCAAAAGTATTGCTAATCGGTGCTGGTGGCCTCGGTTCTCCGTCTGCCTACTATCTCGCGGCAGCAGGTGTTGGTACACTTGGTATCATTGATGCCGACGTGGTGGATGAAAGCAACTTGCAACGTCAGATTCTGCACAACACAAGCCGTGTCGGTCAATACAAGGCCGAATCTGCTCGTGAGACACTTGAAGCACTCAATCCAGACGTAAAAGTCACAACTTATATCGAGCGTTTGGATGAGACAAATGTGGGACGCATTATCGCTGACTACGATGTAATCGTCGATGGCACCGACAATTTCCCCACGCGCTATCTCTTGAATGACGCCGCATTGCTTGCAAACAAGCCCGTCATACACGGCAGCGTTTTCCGCTTTGAGGGGCAATTGACGGTCTTCAAGCCATACGAAGGACCTTGCTATCGCTGTCTGTATCCAGAACCACCCCCACCAGCACTTGCACCAAGCTGTGCGGAGGCCGGTGTGTTGGGCGTACTCCCAGGCATTATCGGTCTGCTACAAGCGACCGAGACGATCAAGTTGTTGCTCAATATCGGTGAGCCGTTGGTTGGTCGCATGTTGACCTATGACGCGTTGGCTGGCGAGTTCAACGAACTACGGCTCTTCCGCGATCCAGAGTGTGCTGCGTGTGGCGAGCATGGGCATCCAGAAAACTTGCCCAATTATGCCGACGTGTGTGCTGTACCTGCATAACATTTTCGTGTTTGCAATAATGTCTAATAAATTTTGACAATCGAATTCGAGAACGTCGGTAGGGGCAGCAATTCATTGCGCCCAACGATGGGTCGGGAGGGGTGTCGCGTTGGAGTGGGCTTCGTATCGGAGGCGTTTGCCCCACCGCCCCTATCGTTGGGTGCAATGAATTGCTGCCCCTACCGGTCAATAAGATAAACAGACTCATAAGGAGAAAAACTCATGGCAAACGTTCGTTTAGCCCCCATACTTCGCTCATCAGTCGGTGGCTCCAAACAGGTAAGCGCGGAAGGTAGCACCCTCAACGAAGTGCTGACAAACCTCTATCAGCGTTATCCTGCTTTGAAAGAGCAAATTCAACCATCGGAAGAACTGAGCAAATTCGTCAACGTATATATTAACGATCAAGACGTGCGCTTCCTCAAAAAGTTAGAGACGCCTGTGGGTCCAAGTGATACAATCACGCTGCTTCCTGCGATGGCGGGTGGACGGTAGCGCAAAAACTCTTCACTATAAAAAATATGTAGCGGAGAAAAACTAGTGGGAGCAAGAGTATGCGCTACGGAAGTATATTGGAGACAATAGGCAATACGCCACTCGTAGAATTAAAAAGCTTTAGCCCTCGTGAGGGCGTAGCGATTTACGCTAAATTAGAGGGTGCGAACCCGACAGGAAGTATCAAAGATCGTATCGCTAAACAGATGATCGAGGATGCGGAAGCGCATGGTCGTATCAAGCCTGACTCTATTCTGATCGAACCAACAAGCGGCAACACAGGAATCGCCCTTGCCATGATTTGTCGCGTCAAGGGCTACCCCTTTGTGGCGGTAATGCCTGATAATGTCACGCAAGAACGCCGCAAAATGCTTGAACTTTACGGCGCGAAAATCATCTTTTCCGAGGGAGCGAAAGGCAGTAACGGCGCCGTCCGTATGGCGAAAGAACTGGCGCAGCAAGACGACAGATACGTTATGCTCTACCAGTATGGTAATGCCGCTAATCCAGGCGCACACTACTATCATACCGCGCCAGAAATCATTCAAGACCTGCCCGACCTTGATGTCTTTGTCGCTGGCCTTGGTACAGGTGGCACCCTGACAGGCAATGCACGGCGTTTGAAAGAATACAATCCGGCCATTAGAATAATCGCCGCTGAGCCGATGCAGGGCGAAGGCGTACAGGGTCTGCGTAGTTTGGAAGATGGCTTTGTGCCTCCTGTGCTTGACCAATCATTGCTTGATGGCAAGATACTAGTGTCAGGCATGGACGCGATTCGGCGCACACGTCAACTCAAAGACCTGGAAGGCATTTTCGCAGGTCCATCGTGTGGCGCATCGCTACATGCTGCGTTACGTATCGCATCAACAATGGAGCGAGGCAAAATCGTGACCATCCTCGCCGATGGTGGGTGGAAATACCTGAGCGAGGACCTGTGGACACGCGAACTCGATGAACTTGAAGATGATTTAGAGGCGAAAATATTATGGTAGACTCGTCAGAACCTTTTGTCGTACACATTCCGTCAGCACTCTATACTGAGATGACCGCGCATATCGTGGCAAGTTATCCCAACGAAGGTTGTGGAGCCGTTGGCAGTGTCGCAGGACGCGTCGTCAAAAACTACCCGACTGCAAACGCCGCAGAGTTCCCCGACGATTTTTCAATCATCGCTGAGGCCGACCTTGTACGTATCTACAATGATATCGACGACTATGATGGTGAAATGATCTACTATCACTCACATCCCAAAAGTGAAGCCTATCCGTCCGAGCGTGACAAAGAGTGGGCCAAGCGTAGTGGCTATCTCTACATTATCTACTCACATCGTCATTATCCCGATCCACCCTATGTTCGCATTTTTGACATTGACTCCATTGGCAACGTCACTGAGGGCAAAGTACAAATAGATTGAGAATAAAACAAACAAAATGCACTCTTGCTGCCCCAGCAGCAAGAGTGCATTTTGTTTGTTCCCTTTTACCCTTTACAACTCTCAAATAGTGTGCGTATAATATAGTTAGAGTATCAAAGTGAGAGAGAAGAGAGAGGTATGGTACAGGATAGCCCAATACAACAATATATAGACACTGCACAGTCTTTACTGGATATAGCACCAAAGTTGGTGCGACGTTTGAACGCTGATATTCCACTGGATAGTAGCACTGCCGAAGGAAGCGGCGACCTGCAAGCCATCACTGAACTGCGAGCAACACCCGGACAATTAACCTTATTACGTGTTCTTGCCGAGCATAAGCAGTGTTCCATGCAAGAACTCGCCGATCACCTTGTTGTGACGCCTTCGACGGTAACGGCTATGGTCAAGCGTCTCCTGGCGAGTGGTTACATCGAGCGTAGCCGTGACGATGTGGATTGGCGCACCGTATGGGTGAAGCCGACGCGCCGTGGACAACAGGTTGTAACTACGTATGACAATGCACAACTGGCCTCTCTTCATCATCGTCTTACACAATTAAGCGAAAGTGAGCGAGAGCAGATTGCTTCCGCCTTACCTGCGCTTCGTCATCTTATAGCGATATAATTTTTGGAAGGGTTTCTCATGAGTTCGTCTCGTACTTCTACCGATGTTTCACCAGAAAATGCTTTACCAAACGTGTTGCCTGTAGAGGAACCTCAGCATGATAACTATCGCTGGGTTGCGCTCTCCGTCACCACAGTTGGTGCTTTGCTCGCATCTATACAAGGTTCGGCGTTGCTGATCGCATTACCTAATATTCTGACCGATCTTCGTACAGGCTTCTTTACCATCATGTGGGTGCTACTCGGCTACTTGCTTGTGACAACAGTCCTTACGCCCGTTGTGGGTCGTCTTGCCGACATCTGGGGCCGCAAGCGCTTGTATAATAGTGGTTTCTTGATTTTCGCGCTTGGTTCTCTCATTGCTGGCTTATCACAACCCCAATTTCACGGTGTCGATCTTATCTTTGGTCGCGTGGTACAAGGCATTGGTGGCTCACTCATCGTCACAAACAGTACCGCTATCGTGACTGACGCCTTCAAGAAAGGCAAAGTTGGTCTCGGCCTTGGTATTAACCAGATTGCAGGTGCCGCAGGATTTTTGCTTGGTCCAATCGTGGGTGGTCTTTTGACCGAAGCTTCCTGGCGTTGGGTGTTCCTGTTTAATGTACCTCTCGGTGTCTTAGGTGCTCTCTGGGGTATCTGGCGTCTTCGCGAGCCAGTGCGTCCAGAAACAAAGCAGCACATCGACTGGTTCGGCAGTTTCTCGCTGATGATTGGTCTCACAGGTGTTTTGCTTGCACTCTCTATGCTCGCCTTCCCAATCCTGAGTCAAGCAGCTACCATCGCTCTGCTCGTAGTTGGTCTCTTGAGCCTCGTTGCCTTTGGCATCATTGAGCCACGTATTCAGCAGCCTATTGTGCAACTGCGCCTCTTCCGCAACCGTCTCTTTACCTTAGCAAATCTGAGTGGTCTACTGAACGGTATTGCGCGTGGTGCTGTCTTGTTCTTGCTGATCTTTTTCTTGCAAGGACCTTACGGTAAAGACCCGTTAACTGCAGGACTCTTGCTTATCCCCTTTGGACTTGCGTTTATGATTATTGGTCCATTAAGTGGAAGATTGTCAGACAGCGTTGGCTCAAAACTGCTTGCACCTATTGGCCTTGGGGTCAGCGCACTTGGTCTACTTGGCTTATCGACCGTTGAGCCAACAACACCATACTGGTTGCTGGCACTTTACATGGCCTTAATGGGTGGCGGCTCAGGTTTCTTTGTTTCGCCTAACACCAATGCCATTATGAGTTCCGTCGAGCCACATACACGTGGTGCTGCTGCTGGCATATTAAACATGCTCAATAATACAGGCCAAATGCTCAGCATCTCTATCGTCTTCCCGATAGCGTTGAGTGCGGTGCCTGTGGCTGCTATGATGCAAGTCTTCATCTACGGTGGCGGTATGTCGGGTCCCGCCCTCACCATCTTTATGCATGGCTTACATCTTGCCTTCCTTGTTTCCTTTGGTTTGAGTGTTGTCGCTATGATCGTCGCTGCACTTCGTCCGGCACATTAATGAGAGCGAGCCTATGCATAGCCTCCATCATTCTCAAATGACGGAGGCTATGCATAGGCTCGCTCTCATTTCACTCTATGTCTGCGTCAGTTTGTCGTAGTTCAGCAACCACTTATTGCCAAATTTATCGGTAAGCGTCCTATCATGCACGTGCGTAGCGTATAAGCACAACACCTGATGGGAGTGGCTTGGCTTCGATCAGGCGCAGATTCACGCGCAGCTCCTCTGGAAACAGCTTCTTGCCACCGCCAAGCACCACCGGGTAAACAAACAGGTTATATTCGTCAATCAGATCGTGCTCGACTAGAGTATGAATCAGCACACTGCTGCCATCAATGAGGATGTTCCTGCCGGGCTGTGCTTTCAATGCACGTACTTCCTCGACCACATTGCCGCTAATCAAGGTTGAGTTGCGCCATGCCGAGGTCGTTGTCAGTGTGGTGGAAACAACGTACTTCGGCACGTTGTTCATCACATCGCCAAAAGGATCACCGACTGGCATGGGTTCAAATGCCCCACCGTGGATTTGCCATGTTTTGCGCCCCAAAAGCAGTGCGTCACTTTGGCTCATGGCCTCAAAGAAGTGCGTCCCAATGTCGTCGTGCCAGAACGGCCATGTCCACCCACCGTGGGTGAAACCACCCTCGGTATCTTCTTCCGCGCCACCGGGTGCTTGCATAACATTGTCCAACGATACAAACTCTGAGACAATGATATTTCGCATGATTTCCTCCATATTGAACAACAATTCTCGGCTTCCAACCATTTACATACTTTGTGATACATATCTTTGCTCTGCTAAATACCTATTCTCATCAGTAATCAGAAAAGCGGAAATGGTCTCGACGTAAACCTCAAAGATACCTTGCTAAGAAATAAACGTATGACAGAGTAATTATCTTGCTCGCTCTACGACAAGCAACCCATCTGCACTATCCTCATACCACATGGTGCCTTTACCATTCCATTGTTGAAGGCACCAACGCCCTACCTCTTCAAGCTTGCTCCGTGAAAATAGTTGCTGATGACCATAGACCGTTTCTGGCGTTCCATGTTCGTAGGGTACAGCAATAATCAGGCGTTGACCTGTTACTGCTAGCAAATTTGTCAGTACAGTATACATAGCCTGCTCAGAAAAATGCTCAAGCACATGCAGTAGCGTGATCGTGTCAAAAGACCCTGACTGACAAAACTTGCTATCTAACAAATCAGCCTGTACAAATTGTACATTGTTCAGATTATGTCCCTCTGCTAAGGCTCTCGCAGTCGCAAAAGGCTCAGGCCGAATATCAATTCCTACAACACGAGAAAGCGATGGAACATGTTCAGCTATGAGCAACGGCAAGAAACCAGAAGAACAGCCTGCATCAAGAAAGCTCTTTCCAATCTGTAATTCAAATACACGTCGATACAATGTAGCAAATGTGGCAGGAGTGGAGTCTATGGTGAGTGGCGACGTGCCATATGTTAAGTCGCGTAAGTGCTGAAACGTGTTTGTCGTGTAGATAGACCAAGCCTGTTGTGCCTCATGTGGAAAGAGAGATCCAACGACCGCTCCGAAAATAGCATCGTAGTCTTCTGTATCCGTGAGTACACCAAGCGGCTTTAGCTCCTGTAAAATGTAATCCCCAACACGAGCATCTAACTCTGCTGGTGCGAACCAATGTATCACAATCACAGAAGGGAACATCGACCGTATCACCACAAAAAAGTGAGGCGTTTCTTGAATAGCATATCCCTCATCCTCGATACTTTTTCTAAGCGTAGCCTTATTGACTCTATACCCATTGATGCCAACAACGTTGCCTACAGGCAATGTTCGTTCTTGTAGAGATACTTTTTTGACATTGGCGTTGGTGACTTCTGGCATGAGTTGCTCCCTGTACTCTATTTTTGAACCCAGCTATAGCGTTCTCACAAAAACTGTGCTAAGATTCCTCCATATTCGGACACTAGATACCATACAACATATTTTTTGTGAAAATAGAGAAGGAGACCTATACGTTGGCTACACATGAGAGGCGTTATGTGATTATTGGCAATGGGGTGGCAGGGACGACAGCCGCCGAGACACTCCGCAAAAACGATGCGAATTGCAGTATTCAACTTATCACCAATGAAGCCTACCCACTCTATAACCGTGTCTCGCTCCCACGTTTTCTTCAAGGGGTGATCGTGGAGCAAAAGGTCATGATACGTGACTTCGCGTGGCATGAGCAGCGCAACATCGACTTGCTGACAGAGACGCTCGTTGAGCGCATTCACACCGATGAGCAGGTTGTTGTCACCAACAAGGGGCAACACCTTCCCTATGATGCACTGCTTATATCTACCGGTGGCTGGGCAAATCCCCTGCGTGTGCCGGGGGCCAAAGACGTGAGCCATATTTACAATTTCGTGACGCTCGACGATACAAAAACGCTTGTCGCCAAAATGCTAGAGTCGCGTACCGCCGTCGCGTATGGTGGTAGTTTTATTTCCTATGAGTTGTGTGATGGCTTTGCTGTCCGAAAACTCGACACGACCTGGATTATGCGCGGTCCCTACTGGTTACGTAATGCGCTTGATCCCGATGGGGGAGAAGTTGTGGATAATATCGCGAAAAAGTTTGGCGTGAATGTTATTCATGGTGACGAAATCGAGGAAGTCATTCCGAAAAACGGTGTGCCGACCTACGTCAAAACCAAAAAAGGACGCGAGATACAGGCCGATATGATCGGTATTGGTCTCGGCATTACCCTCAATACGCAGTTGCTTTCAGGCACAGCAGTGGAAATACGCAATGGTATCATGGTCAACGAATACCTGGAAACGAATGTCCCTGGCATCTATGCGGCGGGAGATGTGGCAGAATTTTTCGATCCTACTATTGGTCTGCATCACACAATGGGTACATGGGATAACGCGATGGCTCACGGACGTATTGCAGGTGCGAATATGGCAGGAGCGCATACTGCATATGTTGACGTGCCGACCTATACGAGTCCTCTTTTCGATGTAAACATTGCTGTCGTTGGCACCACTGAATTGGGTGAGTCAGACATCAAGACACTCTCACGCCGGGAACCTGGAGAGAAGGGGAACGAGAATTATCGCAAACTATTCTTCCGTGATAACAAGCTCGTTGGCGTTTTGATGATTGGTAGCCCAAAGGGACGTAAAAAACTGGTTGAAATTGTGAAGAATCAGCACGTCATAGAGACACAAACGGAGCGTGAAGCGTTACTCGAACTGAAGTAGAAAAGAATATGTACTACCAGGGGTCATCTTTCTTGACCCTTACATACTTTTGCGCTATTGTGAAGCGTAAAGGACGCTTTCGTTTAGATTTGATGCAGGAGAGGTTTCGTGGCAATAACATGTACCCATTGTGGGCAAGATTTGCCTAGAGATGATGCGCAATATTGTAACAAGTGCGGTATGCTTGTTCCGTCTCATCCCTTCAGTTCTCAATCATTATCTGCCGCTAATGCAGCCACACCGTCAACGCGTATAGAAGCAGAAAAGCCCATCTTACGTGAACAGATGGTTCATCAGCCAACTGAGAAACCGATCTTGCGTGAACAGATAGCACAGCAACCACGACCACGTACCACACGACGTATCGCCCCGGACAACCTTTCCGCATCACCTGTTGCTTGGCCCGCGCCAATTACGCATGTCTCGGTCAAAGATGCACCTATGCAAAAAGAAGATGAGCATGTAGCACCGCGAGAGATACAACCTACGCAGAACGCTTCATCACGTCCTGCACTTTCCGAACGAGAACTGCACATCAAAGTGTGGGAGCAGAATAATCCACCCACTCCACTTCCTGAAAGTACACGTCAGGCAGGAGAGAGTGACATTGAGGACAAGCCAACATCCCCACTTGCCGCACCGATGCCACCCATTATTGGAAACCCATCATCACAGCCTGGAAACGATACGCCACGGGATGGTATAGAACAACTTGATACAGTTCCTATGCCAAATTATGCACAAACACCTCAACAAGTACCTCCTGTATCACGTTCTATGCATGGTAACACTCCTTTGCCTGCCCTTCCTACTAAACAGCAGCAACAACGTCAACCGGGCTACACGAATACTCCCTTACCCTATTCGAGTATGCTCCAACAATCTGCACCGCTCTCTCAATCTCCCCAGTTTGCACCTGCACCACGAAATCAAGCCTCCTCTATGCCTGCGACGCAAGAGAGGCGCATACCTTCGGCTCCTAATAAATCGTCACGCCAAAAAAGCCGCGTGCCATTTATCATCTTGCTAGCTCTTTTAGGTGTACTTATCCTGGGTGGTGGCGCGTGGGTACTGCTTGCTCAACCGTTCAGCATCTCTCCTGTGACACAGCCACTACAAGACTTCAAGGATACTGGCCTGAGTATTGCCCTCTCCTATCCTAACAGTTGGACTGTGCAACACACTCCAACAAGCGTTCTTTTTTCTGATAGCAGCCATACAGCTCAAATAAAGTTGACGATTGCCAACGACACGAGTGATGCGGCGCACTATGTACAACAGCAAGCGACCAAAAGTGGTATGATAGCTATAAAACCGTTGGGAACAACCACCTTTGCGGGCCTTGTATGGCAACAAGTACAGGGAAACCTGCAACAGGATGGCGCGAATTATACCACAACCATGCTTGCAACTGTGCATGGCAATCATATGTATGTGCTGACGCAAATGGCTCCCCAGAATGTCTATGCCGATGAGGAAAGTGTCGTCTTCTCTGCTATACGCAATTCTTTCAAGTTCCTCTAAGTATACAGAGTCTCATTGACAATGGGTATGATATAATGCTTTTGTCTTTATAAGACTTGATACCACATATGCGTCTAGGTGAGACAGGTAGCGAGGAGCAGTCAGGGGCGACACGGGGAACTATCTGAGAAAGGAGCGCGTGGCAACACTCTAGTCACGCACATACATCGCATGGATGATATTCATTTCGAGCGACACTTTCGTACACCACATTCCGAGGGATACTACATCATGCAGGGGAGCAATCTGCAAAGCAACAATCGGCTTGGTACCGTAGATATCCATTTTACCACAACGGCAGTACACGGTACGCTTATTTTAGAACGCGAGTTGGAAGAGGCTGATCTTACAAAACTTATCGAGCAGATTGACGAAGACCTTGTCCTTTCAGCCGATATGCCTCGTGACGATTTTCTTGTAAGTGTGTATGTTGGTAAAGATGTCGGTTTCTACAGCGATGAATATTTCGCGGAAGAAGGCGATCCCTCCATTGACTTCGACGCCGACAATGAATAAATTATATGGTCTTGCCAGAATGGGTCGCACATGTGCGACCCATTCTGGCAAGACCATATTAGTCTTCTAAGAGGCCACGCCGCATAGCATATTTCACTAGTTCAGCCCGACTATGCAAATTGAGCTTGTCCATCACATGCGTGCGATGCGTATCAACCGTCTTTGGGCTAATAATCAAGCGTTCGGCAATTTTGTTATTCGTATAACCCTCCGCCACCAGCTTGAGTATCTCACGTTCGCGTTCCGTGAGGCTACTATAACTATCCTTCTCCTCCCCCGTTCGCACACGTTGTAGATAGTCGCCAACCATGACCGATTGCGCCGTGGGTGAAAGATAAAATTGCCCGTTCTGAATAACGCGTAATGCCGAAATCAGGTCAGTGTCTGCCGCTTCTTTCAGCATATAGCCGGATGCACCTGCCCGTAGAGCTTGAAACACATATTCATCATGCTCATGCATTGTCAAAATGAGCACTTTGGTCTCTGGCAATAATTTCTTGATTTGGCGTGTTGCCTCGATACCGTTCATATCAGGCATCGTTATGTCCATTAGAATAACATCGGGTTGCAGCCTTTGTGCTTCTTGAATTGCCTGACGACCATCCTGCGCCTCACCCACAACCTCAAAATCAGGCTGCGCGTTTAACATCATACGCAAGCCGGCACGCAGAATCGTGTGATCGTCAGCAAGCAAAATGTGTATGCTCATGAATACGTTCCTCTATAATCGCTCTATGTATCCCCTATTGGCCTCTGCTTGACATCTTACATCACCAGTTCCGCAGGCATACTTTTTTCGGAAAATGGAGCTACGTGAATTGGAATATGGATTTCAACAACTGTGCCATGTCCATAACTAGACTCAATAGTTGCCGTTCCATCAAGTAATAGTGCGCGTTCTTGCATGCCAACAAGTCCCAAGCCTCGGTCTTGATCGCCCGTCTTTTGTACCTCTTCGGCATCAAATCCACGCCCATCATCTGTAATGGTTGCGTTGACTGCATCAGCCTCTTCACGTAGCAGAATTGAAACCTTGTGTGCCTGTGAATGTTTTGCCACATTTGTGAGTGACTCTTGTACAATGCGATACAGGGCAGTCTCCATCTCAGGTGAGAGACGCTCACGGTCCTTGAAGCCCGTTGCGTGAAACTCGACCTCAATATTCGTTTTTTGCTGATATTCCTTGACATACCAGCGTAGTGCTGGCAATAAGCCAAGATCATCGAGCGCACTTGGACGCAGGTCGATACTCAAATTGCGAATGGCACGTAATGTCTGATGCGCCAGTTGCCGCGTTTCCGTGATGCGGTCTCGTGCTTCTTGTGTCGTAATCGATTCTTCGAGGACCGCAAGGCTTATCAGGAGTGACGTAAGGACCTGTGATGTTTCGTCGTGAAGTTCACGTGCGATACGCTTACGCTCTTGCTCCTGGGCCTTGATAATCTGGCTCGCTCGTACACGGTTAGCTTCGTCAATGGCTTCAAGCATTGTATTAAAGGTCTGCGCGAGTTGGTCCGCTTCAGGATCGACACCGGTAAGCGATGCGCGTAGTGTACGTTCACCTGCTTGCACACGTTTCATGACCTTACCAAGATCCATAAGTGGGCGGAAAGCTATCTGCAATACCACGAAATTGAGGATCACGCTGACGAGCCAGCCAATGGCGATAAACACAATCAGCGATATCGGGGCATATGTTGTGCTATTCAACCGCGAGGCAAGCCATGTACCGCCTGTTGCGCCAACAAAGATAATAAAGCTATTTGCAAGCAACACTTTATAAAAAACAGGGATACCGAGAAATGGGCGGAGCAACTTGTTGTTCTGGACCACCTCTTCATAGTGTATGCTGGAATCATTCATTTTTTGTTCTCTTTGCGATACGTATGCTCTTTTTTAGACTATTGTAATTGTATCGGCTTTTTGTTTCTAGTGTCAAACAACGTGTTCTACTCTTTATAACAAAATAATCAGGTAGGGAATGCCCAAAAATCAGGTGTGTACCTGATGTTACAGGCAAGACACGGCGGTAAGCTATTTGATATAGCATTGCGCGTTCCAACATGATGTACTACTAGACTGCGTAACTCTTCTCGTTTACCACCTTCATACATTATAATAAGAAGAAAGAGTGCAAATGTTCCAACAGGTGGTCATAGGGGTACCCATCACGAAAGTTCTATGCTATAATCTGCCACACAGTGTGAAGAATATTTGCAATTCAATTATCTTTTCAAACACGGTCAAGTTTAAATCCTTTGAGGAGGCACAGTGAGCTCTACCAGTAATAAAAGCTTACTCGATGTGGTGACGCAGAAGGTTGTCGAGAGTCCCGTCTGGCGTTCTATCTTTCGACATGGCTACCCTGACACCCCACTCAACCAGTCTCTGGTAATGATGGGCAATGTCTTTCTGCACCTTCACCCCGTCAAAGTCAGCCGCCAGGCCATGAAGATCACCTATACGTGGTGTATGGGCGGTATCTCCTTCTTCCTGTTCTTGTTGCTGACAATTACCGGCGTATTCCTAATGTTCTATTATGTTCCTGACACACGAGCCGCCTATCAGAATATTAACCAACTCAATAGCGCGGTCTCCTTTGGACACTTAGTACGTAACATGCATCGTTGGGCCGCCCACTTGATGGTCGTCTCGGTCACGCTTCATATGATTCGTGTCTTCTATCATGGCGCGTATAAGCCACCGAGAGAGTTCAACTGGGTCATTGGTGTCCTACTTTTCTTTGTCACCCTGTTCCTAAGTTTTACAGGTTATTTGCTGCCCTGGGACCAGATCGCGATCTGGGCTATCACCGTTGGTACAAACCTGGCACCATACACACCGCTCCTGGGCGATCCCGTGTACAAGGTCCTCGTTGGTGGCGGTGCCGTTGGACAGGCAACACTGATCCGCTTCTATGTGGGTCACGTCATTCTGCTTCCATTAGCAGGGGCGTTACTCATGGCGGTTCACTTCTGGCGTATTCGTAAGGATGGCGGCGAGGCCGGTCCTCCACCTCCCTCACGTCGTGAATTGGAAGCCAGAGCAGAGCGTGCAGAACAACGTCCTGTCGCTGGTACTACTGCTCGTTAGTCTACCTGTCTGTTCTACGCTTTGAGAGGATACGAACATGTCAATTGAACAGAAAGAACCGAGAGTCCAGACACAGGCAGCCGCGACACAGCGCCGCTACCGTACACTGGCTGTGGTGAAGCAGGAAGCCATCACGCGTGTTGAGAAGCCACTCGAAGACTCGGTCTTCGTGTGGCCCCATCTGCTCGTTCGTGAGTTTTTCTCTGCCACCATCGTAACGGTTATGGTTACGATATTGGCAATTAGAATTGATGCGCCTTTGCGTGGTCCGGCCAATCCTAACGTGACGCCGAACCCGGCAAAAGCTCCCTGGTACTTCCTGGGACTCCAGGAACTGCTGCACTACTTTCCACCAACAACCGGTGGTGTGCTCGCTCCTGGCTTAACTCTGCTCGCCTTAGCTGTATTACCCTATGTAGATCGCAATCCTAGCCGCGCTTATGCGGACCGCAAGGTTGCTATCGTGACTTTCACGATGTTCCTGGTGTTCTGGGCCGTGATTACGATAGCTGGTAGTTTCTTTAGAGGTCCAGGTTGGGTCTGGGTATGGCCCTGGCAGGGTTTGTACTTCGACCTGTAATTCAGCAGGCAAACTAAGAAAAAGAGGACAATTATGAGTCTTGATACACCACCAATTACACCGCAACAATATGAAGTTCTTCATGGTGGTGGTGCGGAGGCGGCGGAGATAGCGCAACAGCGCCTGTCTCGTCGTCGCTTCTTACGCAGGTCTACGCTTGCAGTATGGGGCCTGTCCGCAACCTCCGCCGTTGCAGGTGCGTTATATATGCTCTATCCCAATCTTGCAGGCCAATTTGGGGCACCTATCACCGTTGGCAGTAAAACTGATTTCCCTGCCGCGAAGACCCTCGATGAATTCACAAAAGGGTCTAAAGGCGTGTTTTACAATCAAGCTGCAAAAACATACGTTATTCATATGGATGCAAGCTTTCCGTTTCGCCCAATTCAAGGGCTTGCCAGTCAGTTAGAGTCCGAATCTGTCGTCAAGGATAAGGATGGTTCATACTGGATTGCACTGTACCAAAAGTGCGTTCACTTAGGTTGTACAGTTCCTTTCCGTGATGACTGCTCTAGCTTTAAGTGTCCCTGTCATGGCTCACACTATAATGTGACAGGCGAGTGGCTCGATGGTCCTGCACCAATCAGCTTAAACCGCTTTGAACTCGTTTTTAGTGGGCAGGATGTAGTTGTGAACACGGGTGTCATCAATACGAAAGTGCCGCATCCTGATGCTACTACACAGTTGATTGCCGCACCAACAAAATTATGTAGTGCAAGCTAACACCCTGCTAGTCAAAAGAGCAGGGATGTTCTGTACCTTTTGATAACATATACACACGTACTGTCTCTGAGAACGGTTTTCCCGTTTTGAGAGGCAGTATGCTGTTGAGGATGTGAGTTATGGTAAATTTTGGATATGTTGCTTTAGGCATCATTGCTGCATTAGTGGCAACGGGTGGCTTGCTGTACATGTTCTATGCTCGCTCAAATGCGGTCCAGAAGGCGGGGTCGGGTGCTCTTATTATGTTAGCAGTCGTCTCTATTATGATCCCTATCTTCTGGATTGTTGAGGGAAACAATCAAGCGAGCGCGAAGGACGAACAGCATACACTTGCGGTACAACGTGGTATGGGTCTTTATGCCCAATATTGTATCGATAATTGCTACACTATTATAAACAGCAAAGTTGTCAACCCGAAATATAATGGCTACACGCTTGACCAGTTAAATGCTATGAGTGACGATGATCTCCATCGCATTATTGATGGTGGCGCGTATAATCCTGCTGTACCTCAACCAACAAATAAAAATGCTATTGTGTATGGTCAGGATTTTAATGGCCCGTTGTCTACGAACGATGTAGAATACCTTTTTCAGTTCCTGCGCTCTGCTGATCCTGCGTATTTGCAGAAAAATGGTTTCACTCCTAGTGCTTCAGCAAACGGATTTAATAAGTTACCCGACTTCTTGCAAAATGGTGGCGTTGATGCTGCTGGAAATCCCCTCGTTGGAAATCCTGCTGCCTATGCAACAGCGGTTGCGCTTGGAAAAACAGGACAATTTGGTTCGCCAGTTGATATGACAAAGATGAACGCTATTACGATCAACATTACCAACACGGCAGCCAACCAAGTGTGTAACCCATCGTGTTATAGCCCAATCAATGTTAAGGTGAAGGTGGGCACGAAGATCACATGGGTGAACAAGAGTTCGGTCGGGCATACGATCACTGCTCTTTATGGCGATGGATCGAGTACCGCCAAAATCGCAACACAGCTTTTCGATTCGTCGAAGGGTGGCTCTTCACTTGTCGGCACGAATGAGTCGTATACGTATACGGTAACTGCGGCTAATTATACCTTCAATACAAATCATACGGTTGTTTACTTCTGTAAGGTACATCCAACGATGCTTGCGGAACTTACGATAGTTCAATAACGAGAAACGTCGCAGTTACTCCAACTGCGACATTGTTTCTTTTGTGATCGCCTGTCATGATATGGCTGTATATCATGTTGAAAGGGTTTGCGATCTATGCAACAAACACAACGTCGAGACATGTCAGAGCAGATCTCATGGGCGCGTGCAATGATCTTTGCCGTTGGCTTCTTTTTCATCGCGGCTCTGCTCGTGGGTCAAGTACCCAGTTATATCTATTTGGAAATGACAGCAGCTTCGCTCGTGGGTGCGGAGCAGGGTTCACTCGCTATGGGCCTGACTTGTCTGGCGGGCTTTGCCGTCATTCAAGTTATTGTCTTGCTCTTCGATCCAAAACCAGTTGTCCCACCCATCATTTTTACTGGCCTTGGCGCGATCCTGTCTCTCGGTGGCCTGGCGATTATGCTGCTCGCCGTTCTTACGGGATGTAGCCCTAAACAAATTGCTTGTAACCAATACTTTCCAACGAGTAACACAAATATCCTGCCTATCCTGGGTGGAAATTTCCTGTGGTTTCAGCCCCAAGCATTCGATCTCGTCATGATTGGTGCTATTGTGCTTGGTGTCGGTGGCGCAATGGTCTTCTATAGTCTCCTGGCACTCGGTGAATTGCGCAACCCCGACCGTCGCGATCTTGGCACAACGCCAATGATTCGCTGGATGATTATTATTGCTACAGTCCTACTGGTTGCGTTTATCATTTTCTATACCTATTATAGTGATACTGGTCTTGGTGCGACGATTATCCCTGGGCATCCGTTTAGAGGCACAAAGATTGTTGACCTCATTCTAGGCACTGTTCTTGGTATAACTGTCTTCCTGGTATTGGGTGCATTCGCGCTTCGTCTTCACTACCTGATGCGACCAGTACGCAAACGCACAATGGCAGGTCTCTATGGTTTCGGCGCACTCGGCCTTGCACAATTAGGGGCAATTCTCGTCCTCTTTGCCTTACTTGCTTATCCACTGATTGCCTGGATACACTCCTGGAGCTTTATCGGCCTTGGTGATTTCCTGACAATTTGTGCGCGACAGAGTGCTATTCCTGCAAGTTGCTCGTTCTCACCACAGGCAGGCTACCTCATTGATGCCATTGTCTCGGTAAACTTCTTTATCGTACTTGCGGCGGCAATCTGGGCGTGGAAGTCACATCGCAACATTGTTATCATTGGTGGCGTCTCTACCGTGGCTGTTCTTGCACTAACGACATTGCTTGTGCATATGCATCCAGAGGAATTACTTATTGCTCTGCTCCTCTGTGGTGGCGCATTGATACTCGCAGCCGTTTGGACAAGTGTTGCGCGTCGCGAGTTCGCTGTAGTTGGCGAAAACAATCTCGGCTGTACAGGCATGTGGTTGATTGTTGGTACATGTCTCTTCATTTACCTGGGAGCATTTGGCCTCTTCTCAATTCCCGGCTTCCGTGAAACAGAGCCAAACATTCCCTTCATTCCAGGTCTAAATGTTCCTGCTCCTGCCGCTGCTGGACAGGCTCCAACATTAGGACAGGCCGATGCTGTCTTCTTACTCATACTCATGGGTATTCTTGCAGGTATACAGTTTGTATTCCTCATTCGTAACCGTTATCGAGTATAAGGATGCTTTTTGCATTGACGGGATATATGACCTACCCTCCTGAAAACATATCGGGAGAGCAGGTCATATATCCCGTTTTTTATTTTTTGAATTTTCTTTGTACGTGCTATAATGAAGTACAATTTAGGAGTAGAAGGAAGATGTATGCAGAGCGAACAGCCTCTCAAGGTCTATGTGCTTGCTGCTGAAATCGTGCCATTTGTTAAAGTCGGTGGACTGGCGGATGTGGTAGGTGCGCTACCTAAAGCTCTTCAAGCCCTCGGTCACGACGTTCGACTGGTCATGCCTCGTTACAGACAGGTTGACCTGGAACGGTTTCAACTGACAAAAATTATCGACGCCCTCTCTGTCCCAATGGGAAGCTACAAGGTGCAGGTCACGGTGTATCAGGGCAGTATTGGGAACAATATTCCTGTCTATATGATTGATGCGCCACGCTACTTTGAACGCGAAAACATCTATGGCTATACCGATGATGGTGAACGCTTCATTTTGTTTTGTCGGGCTGCTTTAGAGGTAGCGCGTGCGTTGAACTGGTCGCCTGATATTGTGCATTGTAACGATTGGCATACGGGTATTGTACCCAACTGGATGCACACGGTGTATAGGGATGATCCCTTTTTCGCCCATACCGCCACTGTGTATACCATTCACAATCTTGCCTATCAAGGCATCTTTGGCTATCGCTTGCTTGAAGTTGCTGGTGTTGCTGCCAATGGTTTTGTCTATCCACAAATCGCTGAACTCGCGAATGTCGTTGATATCATGGGACGTGGCATTCTCTTCGCTGACGCCATCACCACCGTGAGCGAACGCTATGCCCAGGAGATACTGACGCCAACATTTGGGGAACGCCTTGACCATATGTTGCGTGCGCGACGTGACCGTCTCTTCGGTATTCTCAATGGCGTCGATTATCAAGACCTCGATCCTGCCCATGATCGTCGAATTTATGCGCCATTTGATATTACCTCGTTAGATGCACGCGCGAAAAATAAAGTCGCATTACAAGAACAAGCTCACCTGCCTGTACGTGCTGATGTTCCGCTTCTCTCGATGGTTTCGCGTCTCGCAGACCAAAAAGGCTTTGACCTGCTATCACAAATTATCCAGCCATTACTTGCGCAAGGCGTACAATTCGTTGTATTAGGTATCGGCGACCAGCATTATCACGAAATGTTTCAAAGTCTTGCCGCTCGCTATCCAGAGCAAGTCGCAATATTCCTTACCTTCAATACAGAACTCGCCCAGCGTCTTTATGCTGGTAGCGACATGTTTCTGATGCCCTCGCGCTTTGAGCCATGTGGCATCAGTCAGATGATCGCTATGCGTTATGGCAGCGTTCCTATCGTGCGTAGCGTGGGTGGGCTTGCCGACACCGTACAGGAATATAATCCACATACGGGTGAAGGCAACGGTTTTGCCTTTACAAACTATGATCCCTGGGAACTATTCGCCGCCATTGTACGTGCGTTGGAAGTCTATCGCTTCAATGACATCTGGCGTACACTACAACAGCGTGGGATGCAGGCAGACCATTCATGGCACGCCTCTGCCATCCGCTATGTAGAAGTGTACCGTAATGCTCTGCAATTTCACGAGAGCGGAAAATAGGCTAGGGGCGGGTACTGTCGAGGGCGTAACCCTATGTTGGGGAGAAGAGTTACGTTCGACAGTACCCTGTGGGGGAAATAGAGCGTGTTCACTCTTATAAAAAAGAACGACAGAGAAAAGGCTATTTGCGTATGGCGTACATTGCATACCTTGATTGTCAGGTTGGCATTGACGGGAAAACACTCCTCGCTGCCTTGTTTGATGTCGGCTTGTCGCCTGATATGCTCAAACAAACCCTCACCTTGTTGCCTCTACCCAACTATGCTTTCTCGCTTGAACGTATTGTCGATAAAGGAGTACACGGTACATGTCTCGCAATCACTACCATATCACAAGAGTTGAAAACACATACATGGCCTGAAATTGAAACTCTCCTTTCATCCGCACACGTACCCACTTATATTCGTGAAACCTCTTTGGCGATAATGCGACACATAGCAGATGCAGAGGCGACTCTAAGAAATGATGGTACTAGTTATCAAGCTTTTGAAGTATCCACATCTGAACTCATTATCATCATCAGCATTATCATTGGCCTAAAAGAGCTAGACATCACTCAACTCTATGCTTCCGTCCTTCCTCTTGTGAGCGCGGATAATCAAATATCTTATAGCCATAATACTACATCCTTACCTGTCACTCTGGAAATACTGCGTTCCAGTAAAGCTATTTGGAAACCCAACTCTGCCAAAGGTGAAGGCGTGACGCCTTTAGGGGCTGCGCTTCTAGCGACACTCGCACGCTTCGATACCCCAACCATGACCATTGAGCGTGTAGGATATGGATGTACCGCACAATCGCAAACCTTGGGAAATGCCCTGTGTCTCTATCTTGGAATATCGCAAGAAACGGGACGAAAGGACAATGGGGATGCTGACACCGATTGGGTGACAGTGTTGTCAACAAACATAGACAACATGAGTGGTGAACTATTGGGCGGCTTGATGGACCGTCTTTTTGCGGCTGGTGCGTTGGACGTGAGTTACACGCCTATGCAAATGAAGAAAAATCGACCCGCTACAATGCTCATGGTCATCTGTCCACTCGAAAAAGGCAATGAACTCGCGTACATTTTGCTTCGTGAAACAACAACGCTTGGTGTGCGCGTCCAGCAAGTGCAACGCCTCAAAGCACAACGCGAGCTACGCACGATAGATACTCCCCTTGGTCCCATACTCATCAAAGTTAAATGCCTTGGCTCACACATTATTAGTGCCTCACCTGAATACGAAGAGTGTCAACGCATCGCACACGAACATAACATGCCGCTTGCTGATGTATACACTATTACCCAAAAATGGATTGCAAACACTCTATTTGATGAGCGTACAAATTCGGATGAATGATATTGGGGAGGTTTGCTGCGTCACGACACCTCTAGTTTACTGGAGTGCGAAGCAATTTTCACTTTTCTGATATCTGTGAAGCGCGTAATAAAGATCATGGAGGTAGTTTACATATGAGTACAACACGACGAACAGTTCTCATTGTTGCCCGACTCTTTTTCGGCCTGCTCACACTCGCGGCAATCGTTACCCAACTCTCAATTCAGATACAACTTGGTTTCAGCATAGTAAACTTCTTTAGCTACTTTACTAATCTATCAAACATTTTTGCATTGGTGGTATTACTTGTTGGTGCTCTTTTTTTGATACAACACCGTGAAACAACTCCTACCTTTGATCTTGTTCGAGGAGCCTCGGTTGTAGGTATGGCTCTTGTAGGTATCGTGTTCGGTGTGCTACTGACGGGCGAGGACCTTGGTTCCCTCTTGCCATGGGTGAACTTTGTCCTGCACTACGTGATGCCTGTGGTGATGGTACTTGATTGGCTTATCTTACCACCTAATACAAGGCTCACTTTCGCGAAAACATGGATTTGGCTTATCTTTCCCTTCCTTTACTTAGTCTATTCGCTGATCCGTGGCTCGATTGTAGGTTTCTACCCCTATCCATTCTTTAATCCTGCAAAATCGGGTGGCTATGGTGGCGTCGCACTCTACTGCGTAGCTATTCTCGTGGCCTTCTTAATCTTGATCTGGCTTATCATGTTGATTGGCAATTGGCGCAAACGGAGTATCACCGAAGTTCAGGTCTAGGTGCTTTGCACAAGGAAAACGTAGGGGGTATAATAGAGATAGAGAAAGATAGCAAAACACAAGTCTCTTCCAGAGGGCAATTTTCCTCGCTGCTTTGGAATAGAGAGAAGGTTTATGGAATTTATAGATTGGCGTAAAGGCCCACAACAGACCAAAGAAGACTCACAGAAACAAGCTGACCTCAATGCACGCAAAAAAGCGCGTATGCATTATGTGGAAGAACAAATACATAATGCGATGGAGCGTGGTCTCTTTGATAACCTCCCCGGCTATGGCAAACCGTTGAAATTTGAAGATGATTCCTATGCTGGCGACAAAGCAATGGGCTATCATCTGCTCAAAAACAATGGGTATGCACCTGCTGAGGTTCAACTGATAAAGGACATTCGGGCTGAGCGTGAACAGGCCGAAGCAAAAATCGACAAGGTGCTATGGCGATACAAATCACTGAAAACACGTCGCGTTGCCCCATTTCCCAGCGAGAAACGTGCCTTCAACGCGTCAGTAGAAAAAGCCGCACGCGAGTATGAAGCAACACTCCGTAACATCAATAAGAAAATATTGACGCTCAATATTCAAACACCATCAGTGTTGCATCAAACACCACTTCACGTGGAACAACTGGTGGCACAGTTTCGCGAGGCATGTCCGCTCTTTGAGAACATACCAACGCGTTCATCATGGTATTATTGATTCTGTTGTTGCTGCTGAGGCTGTGACTGTTGTGATTGTGGCTCCTGTTGCTCATAGCCTGTTGTGGCAACGGGTATCCACTCTTCCTCTTTCTGTACCACCACTGGCTCGTATCCACTTGGTAAAACATCGGAAAGCGACACTTTAACGGTCACTGCAAGTTCACTTTCTGCGTTCCCGCGAAAGATACCGCGTGTGGGTGGCACGTCAGCATAATCGCGTCCAACCGCGACGCGAATATGCCGTCCTCCTGCTAATGTATCATTCGTGGGGTCGAAGCCAACCCAGCCTAGCTCAGGAAGTAGTGCCTCGACCCATGCATGAGTCGCGCTTTCAGAAGAGCGGTCTCTCAGCCCACTTTGCTGAAAAAGATAGCCACTGACATAACGACATGGAATACCCAATGTACGTACCAGCGTAATCATAATATGCGCGAAATCCTGGCATACGCCACGACGAACGGCTAAAGCATCATCAATGGGTGAATCAACTGTAGTGATTTCCGGTGAGTACTCAATACTGTTATACAGTCCTGTAGTGATCTCGCGTAGCACCGTCAAAGGATCATTCCGTCGTTGCACATTCAGTTCTTTTGCTAAGTCATACAGGAGTTCCGTGGGAGTAGCAAAGTGACTTGGTACAAGCCAGTCCCAATATTCATCGTTCGCTGTGAGCGCATCCAGTTCTTCCCACCCACTCGGTTCCAATGCTTCTGGTGGCTCGGCTGGTGGTATCAATTCAACAAGTGAATGTGCGCTAATTGTCAGTTGGGCATGACGATTGGGCACATCGAAATGATGTACTTTGTTGCCTTGTTCACCCCGATAATCCATAATGTGAGAGCGAGGGGTGGTTGTCAGACGAAAGTCCAGGCAGTGTTGTGTGCCTTCCGTGCGTGGTTGAATACGCACCTCCATGATACTTTCACTGATGGGTGCGCTATACCGAAAGCGTGTAATATGGCGAATGCTGTAATACATGCGTATAGTCCTTATGAGGTGAGTGCGATATCAACAGGATAGGTGATGTAAACCTGATAAATAGCCTCATTGATTTGCCGACACTGAAACTGAATGTTTTCCAGGTAGGAATGCATACTTCCACTCAGAATCTCGTCAATCTGATCGTAGTCAAGCGACGCTCTCAATCGTCCGGCTAGTCGCTCGACGCGTCCTGCATTCCGTACTGTAGTAATTTTTGTGACGGATTGCAATGCCCCCTGCATCATCGTCGCGGCAAAACGTATTGAGCGTGGCGTTTCCGCGTTAAGCAGCAAAAATTCCGCGATACGATTCGGCTGAATGTTTGCCGTATACACCTTACAATAGGACTCGAACGAGGCGCATGAGCGGAGCAAACCTACCCAACTCATATAATCAAGTGAGGCACTTGTAAACGGCTCCTGAATCTCCATCAGTGATTGAAAATGCACATCGAGCAAGGTCGAGGTCTGCGAAGCTCGTTCGATATAACACCCAACGCGAATAAAATGCCAGCCTTCGCTGTGATTCATGGTCGCGTCTGTTACACCCTGGAAAAGCTGTACGCCCTCCTTCACTGTTGCCAAAAACATATGTGGTTGTCTCAGCCATATTTCTTCAATGTTAGTGCGGTTGACGCGAAGATAGAGTCTATTTAAATGCTCCCACATCTCAGAGCTAATTTGCTCACGTACCTGCCGTGCATTCTCCCGTGCAGCCGCCAGACACGAAACAATTGAAGCACTATTGGATGTATCGAACGTGAGATACTGTGTGACACGATACGCCTCATCCGCTCCACTTTCCAGTGCAGGAATGCGCAAACTGCGATAGAGTCGCTCCCAGCGCAAATCGGCATACTGGGCGGACTCTAACATCTGATTCAGATTGACATCGAGCAAACGCGCCGTATGTTCGGCACGTTCCAAATAGCGGCTCATCCAATAAAGGCTATCAGCGACACGCGACAGCATACTATTTCTCCTGTTGTGTGATAGCGGAAAGTTGCATGACAGGGGCAAGCCCTGTCACTACTATACTAGTTGCGCCACTGCGTGGCTTTGCTACGCGAGTCCGTATATAGTAGTAACTGGGCTTGCCCCTGTCATGTTTCCAACTAATTTGAAATCTATTCATGATTCAATACCCATGTATCTTTACTGCCGCCACCCTGCGAAGAGTTGACAACCAGCGAGCCACGTCGCAAAGCAACACGAGTAAGACCACCAGGAACAATGGTTACGCGGTCTCCGTTAAGAATAAATGGACGCAGATCAACATGCCGAGGCTCGATCTGCCCATCTAGTACGCAGGGGGCACGAGAGAGCGCAAGTGTTGGTTGCGCGATATAATTACGTGGATTAGCAAGAATGGCATGCCGAAACTCCTCACGTTGCACCGCCGTACTATACGGACCAATCAGCATCCCATAGCCACCGGACTCGCCAACCGCTTTGACAACCAGTTTATCCAGGTTCTCAAGCACGTAGCTTAGTTGTGATGTGTCCGTGAGCAGATATGTTTCGACATTCGGCAAAATCGCCTCTTCGCCAAGATAGAAGCGAATGATTGCTGGCACATAGGCGTAGAGTGCTTTATCGTCAGCAATGCCCGTTCCTATCGCATTGGCAAGCGAGACATTGCCCGCGCGATATGCATTAAGCAAGCCAGGAACGCCCAGTGTCGAATCGGAACGGAAAGCCAGTGGGTCCAGGAAGTCGTCGTCAATACGCCGATAAATCACATCTACTCGCCGTAAACCAGCCGTAGTGCGCATATACACGATGTTGTCATGCACCAGTAAATCGCGTCCCTCGACCAGCTCGATGCCCATTTGACGTGCAAGAAAAGTATGCTCAAAGTAGGCCGAGTTGTAAACACCCGGTGTTAACAACACAATCGTGGGATCGGGACGCATGAGTGGCGCGAGCGATGAGAGCGTATTAAGCAATGCCTGTCCGTAGTGATCGATTGGACGCACGTCATAACTGCCAAAGAGTGCCGGAAAGACATTCTTCATGACTTGACGATTCGCGAGCATGTAAGATACTCCGCTTGGCACGCGCAGGTTATCCTCTAGTACTGCAAAACTACCATCAGGCAAGCGTATCAGGTCCGAGCCGACAATTGAGATATACGTATCATGAGGCACATGTAGTCCCTGCATCTCACGCCGAAAGTGCTTACAACTATAGACAAGAGCGCGTGGCACAATTCCTTCCGCGAGAATGCGCCCTTCATGATAGATGTCTTTCAAAAATAAATTGAGCGCGGTGATACGCTGCGTTAAGCCACGTTCAACAACCTCCCATTCTCCACTGGTAATAATGCGAGGCAACAAATCATAAGGCCAGATACGCTCGGTCCCTTCGTCTCCTCCATACACCGTGAAGGTGATGCCTTGATTTAAAAACGCAACATCTGCTGCCTGCTGTCGCTGCTGAAGCGTATCCATCGACATTTCAAGCAATCGTTGGTATAATTCCTTGTATGGAGGTCGTGCTATACCACCTTTATGAAACATCTCATCATACGCTCCATCGAGATGGTACTGTGAGAATGGTGGGGGTAGTGTAGGTTGCTCGAATGTGCCGGACCTGTCTGATCGTATCACGTTTTTATCCTGTTGTGCTATCTACACAATACATCAATAGACAAAAACCCCACACCAATCCGTGTGAGGCGCCATTGCCAAACGTGTTCCTTTGGGAGAGGTTCGTTTTACTATACCGCTTATGATATCAGTCAGAGCGAACGTCTGTCAATTGCCACCCTATGGTAAAATAAACAAAAACACATCTCATCATGTCTTGATACACAATACTCTACGTGGCGCGAGGAATGCATGCAAACAACAGCTTTACCTGTACAACAACGAAGTCTTGTCGGGCGGCTCCGCAATGGCCTCATTGCTCCTATTAGCTTACTCCTGCTTGGACTTCTTCTTTGTGTTTCGGCAGGGATCTTTGCTTCTGTAAATCAATACAACCTTGGTGAACAAAAAGTCGCGATTCAGGAGAACCTGGATGGCATGCTGACTTCAATGATTAATCAGGAGACGGGGGTGCGCGGCTATATCAGTACCAACAATATCACCTTTCTTGATCCATATACCAGCGGTCGGTCAAACTATCTCTCCTACCTTCAACAATTGAAGAATGCGACAAATAATGCTTCATTTAGCAACACCTCGGCCCTGATCACAAACGCTGACAATCAAGCTTCCGATTGGTACAATAACTACGCAACTATACAGATTAGGAATATGGAGACTGGCAACCTCACAACCGCGCGTTCAGATAGTACCAGTACACAGGGCAAAGCAACCTTCGATGCCTTTCGCTCTGCAATGGGACAGCTACAGGCAACGATAAATAACGATATTACGAACTTACAGACTCAGGTCAATACAATCAACGCTGCCGCTATTGTGTTCGTAGTTATTCTTTCAATCATCGCTATTGTCGTTTTGTGGCGTATTTTCACAGGTCTCACAGATAATTTACGTGACCAGCTTGCTACGTTGCAATTGACAACCGCACAAGTCGGTTCGGGAAATCTCGCGGCTCGCGTGCCAGACCTTTCCTATCATGAGCTAGGCCAGTTAGGACGCACGTTTAATACGATGGCGACAAAGCTCCAGGATCAACAAAGTGCTTTGCAAGAGCGCGACATCATGGAGAGCGTGCAAGAACTGAACTCAATCCTTACCAAAAGCTTGGATGTAGAGTCATTAACAAAAGAGTTTATCCGTACCGTGCTTGTGCGCCTCAATTTACAAATAGGCGTCCTCTACCTCTATGACCATCCCACGCGCCAACTGACGATGTTTGCCGCGCAAGGTGTAGATAATCAGCACATACAGGGAAAATTTCATTTAGGCGAAGGGCTTGTTGGACAGGTGGCACAGAGCCGCAAAACACTTTATCTTTCCTCCCGTGATGGTGGAGAAAAAGAGCCGTTTAGCGTGAGGACTGCGTTAGGTACTGTCCTTCCTACTGGTCTGTATCATCTCCCACTCGCCGATGGCAAAGACCTGCTCGGTGTGCTCGTCGTCGGCTCTGTCTACCCCATGAATGAAAATGCACGTAACGTGCTGAATGTTGTCGCAAGTAACCTCACCGCCGCCCTCAGCAATACACAGGCATACCGTCATATCCAGGAGCAAGCAGAGGAACTTGAAAAGCGGAGCCGCGAACAAGAAGCCGCTAACATCGCCTTGCGTCGTCAACGTGATGATCTCACTGTCCTGAATGCGGCCCTTGAAGACGCGAATAAAGCCAGAAGTCAATTCCTCTCAACCATGTCTCATGAGTTGAGAACTCCGCTCACCTCCATTATCGGCTTCAGTCAAATCTTGCTACGCAACAGTGATAGTGCAGGCTTTAATTCACGTCAAAAGAGTAATATTGAGCGCATTCTGAAAAATGGACATCACCTGCTTTCACTTATCAACGATGTGCTTGACCTGGCAAAGATCGAAGCCGGACGAATGGATATCAACAATAGCGAGGTTGACGTGTCAACTATCCTTGCTGCTGCCGTCGAGGAAACACGCTCGATTGCCATAGAGCAAAAGCTCAATTTACAATGGCGTGTCGAAGAAGGCATTCGCACTATCGAAACGGATCCAATTAAACTACGTCAAATCCTACTCAACCTGATTTCAAACGCGCTCAAATTTACAGAGAAAGGCTCTGTTACCATAACCGCAAGACGTGTTGAACCTCTCATCGCGGCGAATACTGCCTCTGAACAGGCTGAACGTAACAATACTGAACAAGTTGCCATCTCTGTACAAGATACAGGGATCGGTATCTCGCAAGAGATGCAAGAGCGCATCTTCGAGGCATTCTATCAAGTCGATGGCAGTAACACGCGCAAATATGGCGGTACCGGGCTGGGGCTTTCGATTGTGCGCCAATTAACCGCGCTCCTCGGTGGAAAACTAGAACTGCAAAGTACTCTTGAGAAGGGTAGCACATTTACTCTCTACTTGCCCGTTCGCGCTCGTGCTTTACGCATTGAACAACAAGATAGCCGTCTCAACAGTGGTGCTCTCGCTATGCAAGGTAAATCGCCAACCGCGAACGTCATAGAGACACTCGAAGACGGAGACGAGCAAGATCAGCATCTCGTACTGGCAATTGATGACAATCCAGACGTACTCAGTCTCATCAACAATGCGCTCGAAGACTCACCGTACAAAGTGGTTGGTATCAACGACTCTACAAAGGCAGTAGAGATGGCGCAGAGATTGCAACCGGTCGCGGTTACACTTGATGTGATGATGCCGGAGGTCAACGGCTGGCAAATTCTGCATCAGCTACGCGCCAATCCAGCAACCGCCACCATCCCCGTTATCATGCTGACTGTGCTTGAAGACCGCTCGGCAGCTCATGTATTAGGGGCCGACGAGTATCTCGTGAAACCTGTGGAACGTGATACTTTGCTCAACACCTTGCGTCAAGTTGCGTCTCATAAAACACTTGCACCCATCATAGCTTCGAGTATCGTCCCCGAACAAGTGAAAACTTCAAATGGCTCCTCATCTGATGTCGCAACGCTTCAACAACCATTTCTTGTGCTGAATACAGAAAGTTCGGCACGTGCAATGTTAGAACGAGTCCTTTCTGATGCAGGCTTAACTGTGAAAACTGCCTCAGACGAATTGCAAATGCTCGATATCGTGCAAAACTCCAAACCAGACGTAATCATATTGCGCGTCATTCCTGATGCGACAAAGGAGCAATAAAGACGTGCAACACAATAAATCAATTCTCATTGTCGATGATAGCGAGGATATGCGCACCCTGCTCGGACAAGTCCTTGAGGACGAAGGCTATACACTCTACTTCGCGGAAGATGGCAACATCGCAATAGAGCAAGCAGTAGTACACCACCCCAATCTGATTCTCATGGACATGTCCCTACCAGCACTAAGTGGTTGGGAAGCAGTAGAGCAATTGCGCCTGAAACCAGAGTTTCAGCACACACCCATCATCGCCGTCACTGCCTATGTCACCAAAGCCGACGAGGAACGCGCAAAAGCCGTCGGCTGTGACGCCCACCTCGGCAAGCCCTTTGACATCATGCAAGTCCTCGACACAATAGACGAGCTGTTGCAAAAGTCGTAGGGACCACGTGTACGGCGTCCGAGGGATAAGGTTGATGCATCGGTTGTCGTAGGGACCACGTGTACGGCGTCCGAATGCGATTTATCGCCTGTACAAGCATCATACAGTCAGATCATACGGGTATCACGCAATGAATTGCACTGTGGACGCCGTACACGTGGTCCCTACGAAATTATATGGAGAAAGATATGGTAAATTTCCGTCCAGCGCATGAGCATGATCTCAGGTCGATGTATGAAGTATTTTACCAGAATGAAGTACTTGATAGTCTTAACCCACCTGCAATGGGCGACACTCCAGCATATTTACAGCACATCCTTCAAAAAGGAACGATGTATGTTGCTGAGCAAGATGGAGAAGTGCAAGCATTCGCAGGTGCTATCACGAGAGGCACTGTTACTTTTCTTACTGATTTGTTCGTTAGACCAACACAACAATCAAATAATCTAGGCAGAACGCTCCTTCGCGCTGTTTTACCACAGAGCACTCTTATTCACTGTACAGAAAGCTCAAGTGATCCTCGTGCGCTTGCCCTTTACATTCGTGAAGGAATGCACCCACAATGGCCTCTTTTCGCGCTTCGGTTACAGAAACCAGCACGTAAAATAGCTTCAATACACGAAGTGGAGATTGTCGAGGCAAATGCCAATGACCCTGAACTAATACGCTGGGATGCCCAAATAAGTGGGCGTCTCCGTCCTAGCGATCACCAGTTTTGGGTGCAGCAACAACGCGCCATTCCTCTCTGGTTTCGGCGGCACAAACAAATTATAGGCTATGGATATGTGCAAGTGGGAGCAGGCACACTCTGGTATCCAGAAGCATGTACGTTAGGCCCTATCGGTGTCAGCAATCCAGAAGATGCTGCTCCCTGTGTCTTAGCTACCGTACACTTTGCTGTACAGAAAGCGGATGTGATACGCATTGATGTACCCGGTCCACATCCTGCCTTAGCTGCGTTACTTGAACGTGGCTTTCATATCACTGATGTTGATACATTCATGTCGTCCGCAACAACTCCTTTTTTTGATGCACGATGTTACATCCCATCAGGTGGTGATTTATTGTAGAGAGATTGAACGCGTTTTTGAGGTATGCTAACAGTCCGTTACCTTTGTGATTATGCTGCTACCAAGAGGGTGATGTATGACACCAGATGAACTTACTGGATTACTCTATCAATCAGGTGCTCTTCAACAAGGAAGCGTTGCCGAGATACAGGCAACTGAAAATGAGGCATTTAATTCGCATGTTCAACATCTAATAGTGAGTTATTCATCAGATGCGGCCCCATCGATACCATCTGCACTCCTGACGAAGAAAAATGTGGATGCAGACTGGGGAAAAGAAGCTGGTCACTATGAGGTTGCATTCTATCAGTTTATTGCCATACAGGATACACAACGTTTCCCAATGATTATTCCGCACTTTGTAGCTACATATGATGAGCACACTAGAAATTCAATATTGGTGCTCCAAGACCTCAGCACAACTCATCGCCTTCCAATTACGCGTCAACAGCAAATTCAACATGAAGGCATACCTACTAATACGGTGTTGCACGAGATTGTCGAAACATTGGCAGCATTTCACGCTGCATGGTGGGAACATCCTCAACTAGGAACGTATCCCATAGAAATGGATGCCAATTTTCAAGATGAAGTGCATTTTCGTGACTATTGCCAGGAAAACGATCAGAATTGGCAATCCTGCCGTGCTGCAGAGAGTGTCTGGCTTCCCCAGGATATTGTTCATGATATCGACGAAATAAATCGTCTACTTCCGAGAGCCTGGGAACGCTATCTTTCAAAGCGGTTTCCTACGCGCCATCAACTCACTGTGACTCATCAAGATGCTTATCTTGCGAATTTCCTGGTGCCCCCGACAGATGAAGATGGACAAGTTTACATGATGGATTGGCAATCTGTGTATACGAGTATTGGGGCGTATGATCTTGTCATAATGTGTGTGCCTTTTTGGACATCAGCCGAGCGCAAAGAAAACAAGCGGGAAGAAACGATGTTACGTCGGTACTTAGCCGCCCTTTCTGCACACGGTGTGACGAACTACACATGGGACCAATTGGTGGAAGATTATCGCTGGATGATTATGTTCTTCCTGCAAGTAGCAATCTGGGACCAGACAAACGGCTCTAAGCGTGATTACTGGTGGCCCAAATTGCAATGTCTGGTCAGTGCCGCACGAGATTTCGACTGCCTGAGTTTGTTGTTGTAACATGTTGAAGAATAGAAAAAGAGGCTTCAAATATTTATTTGAAGCCTCTTTTTGAAGAGCCGATGAAGAGAGTCGAACTCTTGACCCATGCTTTACGAAAGCATTGCTCTACCACTGAGCTACATCGGCTAATCATTCTTAATGAACGTGCAAATTATAACCTTAACCCATACCGCTTGTCAAGCACTTTTTTACGTTGTCCCATCTCTCACAACTCGACTAACGTCAACCGTGCAAACTCTGTTCAAGCAATACTATTACCTGCATACCCCAAAATGCGAATATACAATCTCGACAATCACTTTATAGTATGGTAAGATAGCACTAAATGTTCGCCTTCTGTCTAGTTTGGAGACTTATTTGCATGCGTTCCCTGTTATTGGCAACGACGAATCAGCATAAGATCGAGGAGTATCGTACCATATTTGCTGATCTACCCTTCCAACTCCTCTCACTTTCAGATATTTCCCTCGATATGGATGTCGAAGAAACGGGAACCACCTTTCAGCAGAACGCCGAACTCAAAGCTCTTGCCTATGCTCATGCTTCAGGAATGCTCTCACTCGCCGACGACTCCGGCATCGAAATCGACGCACTCGGCGGTCAACCCGGTATTTATTCAGCACGCTTTCTAGGTCCTGATGTCTCTTATGCCGAGCGTTTTCGTGTCATCCTGGAACGAATGCAGGGACTCCCTGTTTCACAACGTACTACGCGTTTCCAGTGCGTTATTACTATCGCGGAACCATCCGGCTACCACCAGAGCGTGGAAGGCACCGTCCACGGCATCATCGCCGATGCTCCTCGTGGGAAGCATGGCTTTGGCTATGACCCACTCTTTCTCGTACCAGAATATGGCAAGACAATGGCGGAAATGCCACCCGAATTGAAACACCGCATCAGCCATCGTGGGCGTGCGGCTGCCCGTGCCCGTACCCTACTCGAAGCATGGCCTTCATCCCCACAACAATAAATGCAGTACATTGGAGCAGTTGAGAGACATGTAGTAAGGAACGTACTATGGCGAAAAAGCCACCTGTCCGTGTCGCCCTCGATTTAGAAACAACGGGCCTACACGTTGAGCAAGACACGATCCTTGAGGTTGCCGCGATTAAGTTTCAAGGCAACGAGGTTATCGACACCTTTGAATCATTTGTCGCCCCAGGTCGCTCCATCCCTTATCGGGTGCAGCGACTCACCAGTATTACCGCAAACTTGCTCATAGGTGCGCCATCTTTTGAAAGTATTTCCCCTACATTACAGCACTTCCTCGGCGATTTGCCTATCGTCGGTCACAGCATCCCTTTCGACGCTGGCTTTTTGCGCAAACGTGGCCTTGCACGCACAAATCCCTTGATTGATACCTTTGAACTCGCCTCAGTCCTTCTTCCTTCACTTAAAAGCTACAATCTAGGGCAGGTCGCTGAAGCACTTGGCATTCCAGTACCCGTAGGTCGGCATCGCGCAATGGTTGATACTGTGCTGGCAATGAATGTATTTCTCGCGCTTCATCAGCGTTTACAAATCATAGACCTGACATTACTAAGAGACCTGGCGAACCTGGATGCCCCACGTTCCTGGCCTCTACTCGGCTTTTTTCGACAGGAATTACGAAGCCGCCAGGAGCAAGAGGGAATGCAAGCAGTACGAGGCAGCCTCGGCGACCGTTTCGCCTCACAACTAGGTATGGACCCGCGTATCCTCACGTTTGCAATTGCCCACAACATTGACGAGAACGTGACCCAATCTGTAGTTCAAGATGCTGCGTCGGAAAAACCACTTGAGATCGAGCATGTGCAGATACAGATAGAGGCTACTACAGAGCAAAAAGAACTTGTACAACACGCAGAGCCTACAGGCTATCAGACAGCGCGTGCCGCTGTGCGTGACGCATTTGAGCAGTGTACTCCTCTCATGATAGAAGTGACCGTTGGAGGCAATGATTATACACCAGCCCTCTTACCTGCATTAGAATGGTTATCTGAGCCTGTAAAAGAGGGTGAGCAACTCCGTCGGCTTGTTATCGCGTGTAGCAATTCACAAAGCGCACGTCGCCTCATAGAAACAGTCCTGCCGCGTTTGCAAGCACGTCTGGCACAACCCTTACCCGTCGCATATTGGGCCGAGCGTGGTGGCTATCTCTGCCCACATCGCTGGTTTGGAGCGGCGTTGCGACGCACAAGCGGTGAATTGACAGCAGAGCAAGCGCGTGGACTCGCAAAGGTGGGCTTGTGGGCGCAACAAACACTCACCGGTGAACGTGGTGAACTTACGTTGCTTCAACAGGAAAATACCGCATGGGAACGCATTTCTTCCGGTGTAGAGCGTATCGCGTCGGGTGATAAGCGTTCTGGTACGATGTACGAACGTTGCACCTATCGTAAAAAAGGCTATTGTTTTGTCAGTCGTGCGGAAGAGCGTGTGCAGGCAGCGCAAATTGTTGTCACCACACATGCAGGTCTGTTTGATGACCTCTCTCATTCACAATCACTGCTCGCGTCTATCAACTATCGTATGATTCTCGATGCAGACATGCTGGAAGAGGAAAACGCGCGTTGGAGTAGTGCCGACCTCGATCAGAGTCGTCTACTAGCACTCCTCAACACAATTGGCATGGAACTCCCTGAAAATCGCTATCAAGGACTGCTGGCCCTTGCCGCACCATCGCTACGTGAACGTGGCCCAGGCGGACTTTCTACCACACCAACAATTCCGAAGGCAGAACTTGATACACGGATGCTCACATGGTTTCAAGCACTTCGTCAGACGCGTACTGCCGTCGAAAAGCTCTTTGTGAGCTATCGTCGCTTGTTGGAAGAATTTATTCAGCAAGGCAGCAATGGCAATGGACGTGATAAGAAGGGCGATTCCTCTGGACGGACGCAGGGGAGCCACAATCCTCGTGGCGAACGTACCGATGTTCCTCTACGTCTGAACGGACAGATACGTTCCCTAAGTACATGGGGAGAGGTAGAACGCGCATGGCAACATGCGGCAACCCGTTTGCAAGCTATCATTGATATCGCGCATGAGGCAGAGAAAACGATCCTGACAACGCAACGGACCCGTCGCCATCTCGATGTTGGGAGTGGTGAAGACAGTTCCGTGGCGGCAGAACTTGTCGCAGCCGCGCAACAATTGCTCGATCAGAAAAAACTTGGACAGCTAGCAATGTCCCTGAATGATAGTGATACTGTATACTGGCTACGAATGCCGCCAACACCACCCCCATTTGCTGCCAATAAGCAAGGTGAAGAGAGTGAAGGCACCCCTGTCCTCTATTCGCAACTCGTTCAGACCTCCGCGTTGTTGCGACGCCTGGTGCTCCGCGAGCAATCGAGCACAATCTTTGTGGGAACCTCGTTGTCTGTCGATAACTCTTTTTCTTATTACCGAGGGCGTTTCGGACTCGAAAATGAAACAAGTCCGGCGTTTTCTGTTGTCACCGAACACCATGAACAAACACTGCTGTATTTGCCAAATGATGTGCCGGAGCCAAACCAGCCACAATATCAACGTCACCTGGAAGAGGCATTGACGCAGCTTGCCACAGCACTTAAAGGACAAACGGTGATCCTCTTTACGTCACATGCCGCGTTACGCAGTTCGTATTCCGCTATCAAACAGGTCCTGGAGTCTCGTGGTATCCTTGTCCTGGGTCAAGGTATGGATGGCTCCGCACGCCAACTCTGGCAAGTATTCCAAAACCAGGAACATGTTGTTTTGCTTGGCACAAACAACTTCTGGGATGGCCTGGAAGACATGCAGCATTCGCCAACTTGTATTGTTGTAACGCGATTACCTATGCCCGTTTTGAATGATCCACCCATCGCAGCACGCGCCGAACACTACTCAGATCAATTACATCAACTAACAGTACCAGTCGCTGCATTACGTATGCGTCGCACACTCAACAAGTTGGCATGGAACGACGCGAAGCGCAATGCTATTGTGTTGTTTGATCGTCGTATAACTTCAAAAGAGTACGGCTCGATGGTCCTGCATAGTCTTCCACGCTGCTCACAACGTCAGTCGAATGCCTCCCATATGTCCGAGTCTATCCTTGAATGGGTGACAGGAACAGATGTGTGGGAGTAAGCCGTTCCCACTGGTCAACTATGCTCATTGGCTGCTTTGTTCTACATGCTACTATCATTTTTGGCTGTTTCCTTTTTGCCAGAAGATGTAGTACTATTGAGCAGTGAAGAGGTTATTTTCAAGGCTATTTTTACAGGTAAAGGAAGCATACCATGTCTTTAGATGTATCTGCACGAAAAGAAGAGCGTCAAAATCTGCGCGTTGTACATGGAGCATGTCCACACGATTGCCCCGACACATGCGCGTTGGAGACGCTGGTTGACGAACACGGTAAGGCCGTTCGTGTCCGTGGGCGTGCGGATCATCCTGTGACACAAGGCTGGTTATGTGTCAAAGTTAATCGTTACCTCGAACGCGTCTATCACCCTGAACGTCTACTGTATCCAATGAGGCGCGTTGGCCCGAAAGGAAGCGGTACATTCGAGCGTATCTCCTGGGACGATGCAATCGCGGAAATAGCCATGCGTTGGACTGACATTATCGCGCAACATGGAGCGCAATGTATCCTACCCTATAGCTATGCCGGTACACTTGGTCTGGTGCAAGGGCGCGTTGCTGATACACGCCTCTGGAATTGTCTTGGTGCATGTCAGCTTGAACGGGCCATCTGTGGACATGCGGCGGAAGAGGCCGTCATGCTCACCGTTGGTGGTCGTCTCGCGCCTTCACCAGAAATGTTGCCGCAAAGTAAACTTATTCTCATCTGGGGGAGCAACCCTGCGAGTACTGCGCCACATATCATGCCATACTTACGCAAGGCACAACACGCAGGAACTCGTATCATTGTAATCGACCCTATTCGTACTCTGACCGCACGTTCCGCCGATCAACACATTCAGCCACTTCCCGGTAGCGATGCCGCGCTTGCACTCGCCATGATGCACGTCATCGTGCGCGAAGAATTGCACAATCGCGAATGGCTGGCAGAACATACTCTAGGCTGGGAAGACCTATTAGAGCGTGTTCTTAACATGCCTCCCGAACGTGCCGCCGATATTACGGGTTTAGCGGTTGAGACGATTGTCGAACTTGCTAGGTCCTATGCGACGACAACGCCAGCCTTGCTACGTATCAGCGATGGTATCAACCGTCACACCAATGGTGGACAGACTGTCAGAACATTAGCCTGTCTGCCAGCCGTGATAGGGCAATATGGTGTCGCTGGTGGCGGCCTCATGTATAGCACAAGTGATTGGTTCAAATGGAATAGGGCTATCGTTGACCGCGAGCAGGAAGCAACCTGTCCACCTGCCCCACGTATCCTCAACATGAATAGACTAGGCGCAATCCTGACGGGAGAAGCCAATCCGCCCGTGTACTCGCTCTATGTCTACAATGCCAATCCCGTTGCATCGACACCTAACGCTGGCAAGATTGTTGAGGGCATGAAGCGTGAGAATCTATTTACGGTCGTGCATGAGCTATTCTTGACCGATACCGCGCGTTACGCGGATATTGTACTTCCTGCCACCAGTCAGTTAGAACAGGTCGATGTCCATAAACCTTACGGGCACCTCTCACTGCAATATAATGCTCAGGCAATCGCGCCACTTGGTGAAGCTCGTAGCAATTGGGATGTAATGCGTGCATTAGCAACCGCTCTAGGCTTCGATGAACCGTGGTTACGTGACGATGCTGAGGCCGTTATACGCGAAGTTGTGGACGCTACCGCTGTGACTCATCCGAGTGCAAAAGGTTTGACACTTGAACGTTTGCAAGCAGAGGGTACAGTGTCCTTTATCATCGCTGATGAGGAACGCGTCCCCTTCGCGAACGGCATCTTTCGTACACCCTCTGGTAAGGTCGAGATGTATTCCGCGCAAGCCGCCGCCAAAGGCTACGACCCCGTTCCCGATTGGGTGCCAGAAGTGGAGACAAGAAAACCACGGAAGACACGCCACACAAGTGCTGAGCCATTCGATGGGCAATCTCCAGACGAGGCATTACCGCTCTTATGTCCCGCTGCACATCATTTTGTGAGTTCAACCTTTGCCAACCTCGATACGATGAAAACAAAAGAACATGCACCAACCCTGCGTATTCATCCGCACGATGCCGAAATTCGCAATATTCGTAGTGGGCAACAAGTGCGGATTAGCAACGAACGTGGCTCATGCCAACTTGTCGCATGCGTAACCGAAGATGTGCGACAGGGAATGCTCGCGACCACAACCGTTTGGTGGCCCCAGCACAGCCCCGATCAGCGTAACGTCAACTGGACCACCTCTGACCGCCTCGCCGATTTCGCGGGCGGTAGCACGTTTTATACGAATCTAGTGAACGTGGAAGCCATATAAAATATGAATTTGCATGTGCTACTTGACCCCTTTCGGGGTCAAGTAGCACATGCAAATTCATATTTTATAGATGGTGTGTCTTCTGATAAAGAATTTCGTACAGGACAACGCCTGTTGCTACCGCCAGATTGAGCGAGTCGCTACGCCCGACCATTGGAATGTGGACCATCGTGTCACATACTGCTTGCTGCTCTGCTGATAAACCCTCGCGTTCACTGCCCATGAGCAACACAAGCGGACTCGCATACGTAACAGCGCGATAGTTGACCGAACCCCTGTCGGAGGTGCCAATCACCCTAAGTCCTCGTTCGCTTTTCCACTGTGCAAATTCAGCAAAACTGGCCTTGATAAGGCGTTGTGAGAAAACCGCACCCATACTCGCTCGCAATGCCCCCGGATCGTAAGGATCGGCACACTGACCAAGTAGCAGTAGACCTGCACAGCCAACAGCATCGCCTGTACGCAGAATTGTGCCAATATTTCCTGGGTCTTGTGCCGCGTCAAGCGCAACCCAGCATAATCCCTCATCTCCTTGTATCGCATCCAACGACTCCCAGCGTTGTTGTACCACCGCGCCCAGTCCTTGAGGACCATCCTTGACAGAGAAGCTTTTGAATACCTCCGCAGAAACTTCAAGACAAGAAACGCCCTGTTGCTCTTGTTGATGCACCAAATCCATACCAAATTGACTTTTTAGTAACGTCGGCGCATAGACAATCGTATGTATTTTAGCATGGAGTTGTATAGCCTCGGCAACGATACGAATACCCTCAACAAAGAAGAGTTGCGATTTTTCTCGCTCTTGACGATGAGTAAGGTTACGGATATATTTGATACGAGGATTTGTTATACTAGAAATAATCATGTAGAATATCCAATACACGTAAAGTAGTGTTTTTTCTTGTATTGAGTATACGAATAGAAAGTATCTACTGTCAAGACTGCATGTTTTTTACTACATTCGCAATGAAAGAAGCAAAAACTACTAGAAAAGACTGAAAATGTTACATATTTCTGCCCTATATGGTATAATCTCAAGAGTTGAAACATGTAGAAGCAGGGAGGTCGAAAGCGTAGAACATGTCACAAAATCCTGTATCATTCGATCCATCATTCATACAAAGCTCTTCTAACTTGCTCCGTCAACAAAAGGTGCTCAAATATGTTACAGATATTGATTCCTCTTTACGCCTACAAATAAATGTTATTGCATTACTCCATCGTGTCGCAACAGCTGTGTGTGAAGCTCTCAACTTCCGTTATTCCGCTTTATATATCACGCAAGAAGACGGACGCCTTCATATGCAAGCATCTCACGGTATTTCTCCTGAAGAGGAAATATACCTCCGTGAACATCCTCTGCCCAATGCCGTTACCGCACTACTTATCGACGAGAAATATCGCATTAGTGACTCTTACTTTATTCCTACAGAGTCTCCATTGTGGGAGAACGAGCTATTCGCAGATTATTTCCTTACTGTAAATGACGAACAACTTATGACCACGCCATCGTCTATGCCCCAGGCGTGGCAAAATACCGATATGATCGTCGTACCACTTATGAGTGCTGATAATACATTATTAGGACTGCTCACGCCAGATGCACCACTCGATGGGCTACGTCCTGATGCAGAGATGATGATGTGCCTTGAAGTGTTAGCAAATCAGGCCGCGCTTATTATCGAAGGTGCCCAGTTATATGAGGCGGCGAAACAACGAAGCGAAGAACGCGCCGTTCTTGTCGAAATTGGGCACGCATTGTTTGCTCCCGACGCGCTCCATGACTTGCGCGCTGTTTATGAAACGGTTTATAAGCAAATACAGCGCATTATGCCAGTAGACGCTTTTATGGTCTCTCGCTATTTTCATCCAAATGACAAACTTGTGATGGATTATATTGTTGACGAAGGCGTCGTATATCCGCCAGAAAATTACACCGCGATTCCCGTTTTAGCCCGTAAATTATTCTTAAAAGAAGAAAAATATTTTCTCTTTTCCACGCAGGAAGCATATAAAGCCTTTAATGATGCAATGGAGGATGCGAATCAAGAAGAGAAATATGATTATACAATGGGAAGTCATCGCTTATCGGAGTCATTGCTGTTTGTTCCACTTCACTTTGGCAGAGAAGTTCTTGGTATGCTTTCTGTGCAAAGCTATACTCCTTACGACTATACATCACATCACGTAGATATGCTACAAGAAGTTGCTTTGCAAGCTGGCATTGCTATCACAAACGCTCGCTTATATACAGAGCAACGTGAAGCAGTCCAGCGTGCCGAAGAGTCAGAGCAACTCAAAAACCATTTCCTATTGACGGCATCCCACGAACTCCGTACTCCATTAACCGCCATTCAGGGATATTTAGAATTGCTTAGTATTCATGGTTCCAGGCTGAGTGAGAAGGACAAGACACGCTTTATTACCAGTGCTCGGCGTGCGTCCGAGGAAGTAATTCTTTTGCTTGGGAACGTCATGGATACCAGCCAAATGAATCAAAAAGAGATTGTTCTTACACTGAGTACTGTACAACTCTCTCGTGCTTTACTCCCAGTCTTAGATATTCTTGAGCCAAACGTAGTACGTCAGGGGCGAAACATCGAAGTGAACATAGATGATACGCTTCATATTCATGGAGATGAGTCACGCTTACGTCAAGTTCTGCTTAACGTGTTAGGAAACGCACTGAAATACACACCTATCAAAACAAATATTGTTATACACGCTGAACGAGTAGATACGCCTAAAGCACATATGTTCATTCCGCCCTCTATTATACTACCTGATACCCCTGTCGTTGTGCTTTCAATTACCGATCAAGGGGATGGTATCACACCAGAAGACCAGGGACGACTTTTTACCAAATTTGTGCGGCTTCCAAATGCCCTCAAGAGTATGCAACGAGGTTCTGGCCTGGGGCTGTATATTTGCCGACAACTCATCGAAGCAATGGGTGGTGCTATCTGGGTTGAAAGTACTGGTGTACCGGGTGAAGGAACTACCTTTTTCATCGCTCTTCCACATGCCTCGCTATAACACATCAGTCATACCTATTTGACGCTATGAGAGACCTATGCTACCATAGCTCTAGTAAAGAATAGTGTCAGTGTTTATCAGGAGGAATTATTCGTGAACTTATATGAGCAGTTATTGACAGTGCGCGAACGTCTTGAGGGCGTCGGCGCACATGATGATAGTATGGACCTTGTTGAAATGTTGCTTAAAAGGGCCGAACCTGCGAAAAACGATAGAACAAATACGACGCAAATCCAGGTATTACGCCATATGCTCCGTATGCGCGAAGTTAGTGATAATTACAACATTTACAATGACTTGCAGATACTTGTAAGCGAACGTGACGATGCAGAGGTCGCCGCACATGAAGACGCAGCACCAGCCGCCTATGAGGATACCGAGCACCGTCCAAAACCAAAGTCGTTCTATAAAGAGCGGAAAGCGCAGCAAGAAAAGACCAAAAAGAAGGGCTAGTCCAATATTATAAGGCTAGCCCTTTCCCATGCTCACTTGTATGTTGTTGTGTTGGCATGACAGGGGCAAGCCATGTAGTGGCGGAAAGTACACTAGTGACAGGGCTTGCCCCTGTCATGCTTTCGTTTGTCATGTTTTCGTTTGCCTATGCTCCTACTCAGCCGCTCAAAAGCTGCTTGACTTTTCCCTATGTATCAGCTATAATCGCTTTTGTCAGTTACATAAACGCGGGTTTGGTGTAGCGGTAACATGCGACTTTCCCAAAGTTGAGACCACGGGTTCAAATCCCGTAACCCGCTTTCACAAAGCGAGCCTCTCTAATGAGAGGCTCGTTTCTTTCTATGTGCGCTTATGCCTCTTGCTTCTTTCCGTGCAAACGCTCCTGCATATTTCGCATGTCACGCGCTACCGTTCGTAAACCAATGAGACAAACAATACCCGCGAGTGCAAGACACGTTGGTGTGGTAACGAGCAATGCCAAACCCAATGCCTGCGCCTCTGGAGAACCCATCGCATGAAATCTATCAGCTAGCGCACCAATCACTGTTGGCGAGGACGCATCACCGAGTAAATGTGCTAACAAGAGTGCGAGACCAAAGGCTGTCGCTCGTACCTCCGGGACGATCACATCTTGTATGATCGCGTTCAACGGTCCCAGACAGAGCGAGAGACAGATGATCGCAATGAAAAAGACAATGATAAATGGAAGCAGTGTGTGAAGCGATAGCGCGACAAATGTGAGAGGCGCACCCAGAAGAAATGCGAAGGAGACGACGATCATGCGCCCTTGTGGGCGACGACGCTGCATATAATCGGAAATCCAGCCTCCTGCTAATGTTCCAATCAGGCTACCACCTGCTAATACGCCCCCTGAAAGTGAGGACGCCTGACCGAGTTTCAGAGAAAACGCACCTTGCAGATAAAAGGTTATCCAATTGGAGGCACCACCAATTGTGAAAAAGCTAAAGACGAACGCTCCTAGTAGAACCCAGTACGTCGGAATACGGAAGATGAGCCTGACAGCACCCCAAAAGTCTTTGCCTAAACCACCATGTGTCGCACTCGTATCGTCGCCTTCCTCACTCTCATAGACACCGCGCCTCGGTTCAACGGCTCGCCAAATCAAAAATGCGGTAAGTAAACCAGGAATCCCCACAATAAAGAAGGCCCAATGCCATCCAAATGCATCAGCAACCAGCCCACCCATTACCAGACCGAACGCAGTTCCGATCAAGTTGCCGATAGAATAAAATGAGAGCACGCGCCCTCTCTGCTCTTTTGGGAAATAATCACCCAGGAGTGAAAGTGTTGCGGGTGCATAGCCTGCCTCACCTATGCCGAGCACGGTACGGGTGATAAAAAGCTGTATGAAGGTGGTGGTAAAACCAGCTAATGTTGTCGCAACGCTCCAAACTCCTACACAGACTGCGACAATGTTTTTCCTTGCACTTCTATCGGCTAAAACCCCTAATGGAAGTGTCGTAAGCGCATAGACCAGCAGAAATGCCGATGATAGGAGTCCGAGTTGTGTATTGCTCAACGCAAGGTCTATTTTAATTTTCGGCAGAACTGCTGCGAGTACAAAACGGTCTGAGTAGTTGAGAATATTAATGATGAGTAGTACGGTAAAGGCATACCGTGCCTGTCTCCTGCTTGGTTTTAGTGACTCCCTATTGAGAGTCGGTTCCGTCGTAGTTGCCATATCTCTCTCTTCTTTTCTTCTCTTTTGATACCTTATCACAGTGTTTACGCTTTATCATCACGAGAGTTGCAGTGTTAGTAACGATATAGCCCCCTCTGGTGTCACTTGCGACTAAAGAGGAACGTCATACGTCTAATAGTATGGAGCAAAAGAAACATGCATCATGTCAAAAAAGTATGAAGAAGAATTAGAGAGATGATAATAGAAGGGGAGGTGGTTGTTGTGCATCCCATTGTACATGTGTTACTGCATATAAACCCATTATTAATGTATCTGCTCGTGGCAACAATTTTGTTGCTAGAGAGTTCAGGAGTTCCCATTACCAACAATACCATGTTGCTGCTCATGGGTGCAATGGCATCGCTGGGCTATCTCAACATAGAGATGCTCATGGTTTCAGCATTCCTGGGAAGTATTGTCGGCGCATGTTGTGCTTACTGGATTGGTATGCGAGGAGGACGAAAGCTCGTATTACGTCTGGCGACATTCTTTCATGTGAATGCACAAAAAATAGCTGTGATGGATAGCTGGTTTCAGAAGTCTGGCTTCTGGATGATTTTCTTTTCACGCATGACACCATTCGTGCGCCCATTTGCTTGCTTCCCAGCAGGTATCGCGCACATGAATTTCAGAAAGTTCTTGCTTGCGGCATCAACAGGTTCTTTTCTTTGGTGTGTCATGTTGCCCTCTATTGGTTGGATGCTTGGTCCGCGCTGGAAAGTCGCGCTCCACCTTATGCAAAGATATACAGTGCCAACGATTATTGGTGTCGTACTTCTGTTCATCATCTATGCTGTCGTGACGAATATAATCAAACGTGTTATTCACGCAAAATACCGTTCTTTGTCAATCTAATAATAGAAGTGAATAAAATACAGGCGTCGAAATCCTTAAAAAAATTCGACACCTGTATTTTATTCACTCATTTGTCAAAGACTACTACAATTTTACGACGGTGACTCCGAAGATATCGCCAGCCTTGCCAATCTCCTCGATGGCCCAATCTGGAATAGGATCGTCAACGGAAATGACCATTAATGCAGTATCCGAAGCTTGCTTCTTTTGGTCTCGTGGGCGTGGTGAGCGTACAATTGGACCCACATCCATATGGCGAATGTTGACGCCCGCTTTCCCCAGTGACGTTCCTACCCGTCCGATCATGCCGGGCTGATCGAGGTTGCGACAGAAGAAGATATATCCCTCCGGTACAAATTCAGTCCCATAGCGACCAACGCGCGTCACTCGTGGCTCGCCATGTATCACCGTTCCGCTCAAAACTTCAATATGCTCGTCTCCAGGCTCAATATACGCAGTCTGCTTGCCAGCCAGTGGTGAGGTATAGCCATTATTGTGCTGTATACGCAGCGTTACCAGATTCGCGAACTCGGTAGACGTAGTAGATTTTTGCTCGACAATCTCTAATCCCCATTGTTTCGCCAGCACCTGCGCGTTAATCATGTTCACATGAGCATCTGACACCGACTCTAACAGTCCCTTGATGAGCGCGGCTTGTAGTGGGCGCAGGTCATAATTCGCAATCTCACCACTACAAGACAGCTCGACCTTGCTCAACGACCCCGGTTGGAGCTGTGTATACAGATGCCCCATTTGTTCAACCAGCCGCATATACGGTTGTAGAACCTTCAACGTCTCTGGCAGAATAAGCGGAGCATTGACCGCCGCGCGTGGGAAACCACCATGCAGGACGGATACAATCTGCTCCGCAACATCAATCGCAACGCCGACTTGTGCCTCTTCCGTCGAAGCACCAAGATGTGGAGTCACAATCACACGCTCATGTGCCAGTAGCTGTTTCAGTGTCGCGTCATCTTTTATAGGTTCCTGACTGAATACGTCGAGCGCAACACCTGCGATAGCATTTTCGTTCAACGCGTGCAGGAGTGCCTCTTCGTCGATCAAGCCACCACGTGCGCAGTTAATCAAACGGACACTCGGTTTCATCAGGGCCAGTTCACGCGAACCAATCAGGCCACGCGTCCCATTTGGACCACTGGTGAGTGATGTATGGAGAGTGATAAAATCCCCTTGCTTGAGTACCTCATCGAAACTGAGCATCGTCACGTTCAGCTTTCGCGCCTGCTCCGACGATACAAAGGGGTCGAAAGCGAGAATTTGCATTTCCAGGCCCTGCGCACGTCGCGCAACCTCAGTGCCTACCTTGCCGAGACCGATGATGCCAAGCGTTTTATTGCGTACCTCGACGCCGAGAAAACGACTCTTTTCCCACTTGCCTGCCTTCATACTGGCATTCGCTTCGGGAATGTGTCTTGCAAGTGCCATCAGCATTGCGACCGAGTGTTCCGCCGCCGCTACGATATTCCCTGTGGGCGAGTTGACAACGATGATGCCATGACGTGTTGCCGCTTCCGTGTCGATATTGTCAACACCAACGCCTGCACGTCCAACAATCTTCATCTGTGTGGCTTCCGCCAGCACATCAGCTGTAACCTTTGTTTCACTACGTACCACTAGAGCCGCGTAGTCCCCGATAATCGCTTTGAGTTGATCCGGTTTCAGGCCAGGACGCTCATCAATCTGTGCCTCTGGCAATTGTATGTGCAAGAGGTCGATGCCTTCCTGCGCCACACGGTCGGCAATGAGAATCTTGAGAGCGTGCGCCTCACTTTGTACCTCTGCCATATCCTTTTCCTCTCCCCTGCTGACTTAGCCCTGAAAGCCAAGTTCGTGCAGCCGCGTCTCTACAGCGTTCATTGCCTGCTCAAGGTCTTGCTCGGTAAAGAAGCCGAGGTGTCCCACACGGAAGATTTTTCCAGCCATGTGGTCCTGACCACTTGCGATCACAACGGCGTCTTGCTCACGTAGCTTTTTGTTGAGTGCCTTAAACTCAATGCCTTCTGGCATTATGATAGCCGTCACCGTGTTTGATGCTCGTTCGGGGTCAGTGGCGAGCAACTGCAACCCCATATCCTTCGCACGCTGACGTACATAGGCTCCTGCACGTGTGTGACGCTCAATAATTGCCTCGCGTCCCTCTGCCAGCATCATTTCCAATGCTACATCTAGCGCGTAGAACAGCGAGACAGGCGAGGTCACGGGATGTTGCCATGCCTCAAGGCTTTTGAGTGTAGACTTCCAGTTGAAGTAGAAACGTGGCAGTTTAGCCGTTTTCGATGCTTCAATAGCACGTGGGCTGGCTGCCAGCATCATCACTCCCGGCGGTGTCATCCAGCCTTTTTGTGAACCTGTAAACACAACATCAATATCCCATACATCCATATCTAACGGAATTGCGCTCAGCGAGCTAACGGCATCAACAACGATCAGGGCGTCGGGATTGATGCGACGAATTAGCGCGGTAAGCGTCTGTACATCGTTTGTGACGCCAGTAGAGGTCTCATTGTGCGTCATCAACACGCCACGAAATGGTGGTAGTGCCTTCAAACGTTCCTCTACCACGTTAGGATCAGCAGCCTGCCCCCATGGAAACTCGATACGTGTCACATTGAGGCTATAGGCTTCAGCAATCTTTGCGATACGCTCGCCAAAGTTGCCAATGGTGATCACAACCACATGTTCACCCGGCGAGAACAGGTTGACAACAGCACTTTCCTGACCGCCTGTCCCAACCGCAGGAAAGGTCATTACGGGCGAAGTTGTCTGAAAAAAGTATTGTAAACGTAACGAGACACGTTTCACAATCGCGGCAAACTCTGGCCCACGATGATTAATCATCTGGTTTGCCTGTGCCTCCATCACTTCCAGCGGCAACGGTGTTGGTCCTGGAACGCGCAAATTCTGTTGTGGAATAGGTAAACGTGCATCTACCTGTGGTGCTGGAATAGTTTTTCGATCTTGAATTGTCATATGTGTACATGCTCCATGAATGGCGTCATTGAATGCCGACGGGCGCGTTGTCGGAAAAATATGTGGCCTCATTGCAATGAGACGCGGCGGATAACGTCGATGTTACCCGCCGCTCTATAGATAGTAACTCTTGTATCAGAGTACAGCATAAGACGCGAACATGTCAAACACATATCTATATAGAAGAGTTTAACATTCTTGTTCAAGTAATCTTACCCCATATAGCATGATAGCTTGACACGATTTACTGATGCACTTAGAATTGTGTTTGACGCAATTTGCAAAAATAAGGTTAAGAACAGCACTAATCAGAAGATATACATGAGAATGTAGCGAGGCCATGAAGGAGCATATGAGTACCATCCTCACGCCTAAGCAGAGTATACCAACGAAACAATTGAATATAAAGAAACGCATGAGCGCAAAACTTCGCACGCTTCTCACAACCTGGGAACTCTATCCCATCCTTTTCGTTGCAGCGTTTTTGCGCTTCTATCATATTAACACAACAACATTTGTCGATGATGACGCGGTTGTATTTCGCCTTGCTCGCGATCTATTCACACATGGTCTCTTGCCCATCACGAGTAATCGAGCTTCTCTTGGCAACCTGAACCCTCCCATGGTGGTGTACCTCTTTATGTTGCCCGCCGCAATCAGTGCAAATCCACTCTGGGCTGAGGTCATGGTGGGTCTGCTCAACACTGGCGCAGTATTGCTGACCTATTTTTTTACACGTCGCTACTATGGGCGTTTCGCAGGTATCACCGCCTCTCTTCTCTTCGCAACGGCGGTACGCGCTCTTATTTATAGCCGCAATATCTGGCCTCAAAACCTGTTGCCCTTCTTCACTCTGCTATTTCTTTATATGCTTTTCCGAGGAGTGGTCGAGCGGCGCAAGGGATGGTTTGTGCCAGCAGTCTTCCTGGTGTGTATCCTCTATCAGTTACATGGCACAGGTTTATTTCTGCTTGTCCCTTTCGCTGTTGCTGTGCTATTCGCGTATAGAACTCTTCGCTGGTATGATATTGTGCTGTCCGCTGGTGTTATATTGATCCTCTTCTCACCGTATCTGTATTGGGAATACTTGAGTCACTGGTCAGACATCCGTATCCTCTTATCCGCATCAAAACATAAGGCCCAAATTGATACGATTGCAATTGACTATTATAAACATTCGTTGAGTCCCTACGTGAACGTACTGGATATCAACGATCACGATCAAGGGTGGCCTACGTACCCAACGTCCATTTTCGTACAAGGATCGTTGCATTACCTCAAATTACCGATGTTCCTGGAACTCGAATTGATGTGGCTACTATTGCATTGTAGTGTTGTCTTTGCATTCTTGCTTGCTCTAGTGCCACCGCGCAAAACACAACCTACTCAAGAAAATACTCCCTCTTCGCTACAGCGTTTTAGCTTGCTCGTTTGGTGGAAGGAATTGTACGCATCGCCATTTCGTCAAGGGATACTTCTACTGCTTTGTTGGCAAGTCGTACTTCTTACTCTCAGCCAACATACAATTGACCTGTTTCCACACTACGTGATTATTTTTTTGCCTGGACAATTCATTCTCATTGCGATTTTCTTCAGCAAAGGCATCGAATTTTTGCACTCCTATCGACCAGATTTTACCCCTGTAATGCGCTGTGGCACATACCTACTTGTGCTTCTGATTATAGGTGTACAACTCCTCGGTAGTGGTGGCGCATTGCTTGATAATCTTCATGGACGTTTCAATCCTCAATGGTATCCTGGCTTCAACGATCTTAGCTCGATACAAAACGCCCTTACACGAGCCGACCAACTTGCACAGGAACGCCATATTCATCGTATCTATGTTCCAACAGTGCTTACGACAACCAACCCGACTCGTCTGTTAGCAGAATCACTGAAAACGTCCGTGACAACCTTTGATGCACAACGTTGTACCATATTGCCTGACCCAGCTATTGGTCCCGTTGTCTTTCTCAATGATGCGCGTGATGGCCTCATTGACTCGCTATTGAGGCGCTATACCTCTGCAACCCTGATTGCTCAATTGCCACATCTAGCAAATCCGCCGTTTAATCTTTATATTGTGACAACAAACGCTACGACAACGCCAATGCCCCGTTCATTTGCGAGTGATCTACAATTGCTTGACTCAAAGGCTACCGCCGTTCCCGTACCATACACACATCAACAAACAGTGCTCACACGTTGGCGTATTGAGAAATCTGCTCCACCTGCACCGTTTACGACGTATAACTTCAATTTCAAAATACAGTACGGTGCGTCGCCACAAGAGAATTTCTTTTGTGGCAATTCAGCATTGTGGGCCGGTGATCAGATGCTCATTTATTCATCGTCTATGAATAAAAATCTGCTCCCTACATCTCTTCGTATTCGGGCTGCATCATTTACCTCACGTCCAAAAAACTATGCATTTGGTTCGTTGACATTGACCACGTACAATATTCTCGATACACCCTGGAAAGTTCTAACCACGACGGACGGGAAGGATACTCTCACTATTCCGTAATCTTTGTTTTGCTGGATGATTGCTTCATTCATCACTGAAGCGATAGCCAGCACCTGAAACCGATTGTAACAGACGAGGATTGGTGGAGTCTTGTTCTATTTTCTGGCGTAGTTGCCGAATGTATACATGAAGATAGTGCGACTGGATATTCCGCTCTGTCCCCCAAACCTGTGTGATTAGCATCTGCTGAGTCATAATTTTTCCGCGATACTTGATAAGGACTTTCAAAAGGTCATATTCCGTCGGTGTCATCTTCACTTCTTGCCCGTTGACCGTCACGAGTCGTTGTTCAAAGTCGATTTGCAGGGGACCAATAGTGACGCGTGGCTCCGTCCCCTGTGGCACGTGTACACTATGGCGGAGTGCAACACGAATACGTGCCAGCACTTCGTTCATACCAAAGGGTTTACTGATATAGTCATCGGCTCCAAGGTCAAGTGCTTGCACTTTCTCACGTTCTGTGTCTCGCACAGATACGACGATGATAGGAGGAAGGTTCGACTTCGCTCGTACCCGTTTGCACACCTCTAAGCCGTCCATTCCAGGTAGTCCGAGATCGAGTAAAATCAGGTCAGGACGACTTTGCTCGATAACCTCTAATGCCCGTTCCCCACTATTCGCTGTAAGCACATCGTAGCCATGTGCAGCTAAACTTCGCTGCAGAATACGTACAATCTCTGTCTCGTCATCAATGACTAGAATGCGTGCTTTCCCTTTCGTCATCCTCGCGCTCTCCTTCTATGCCACCCATTGGCAATGTAAAACAAAATACCGCCCCACCACCCACCCTCTCTTCCACCCATATACGCCCATTATGTGCCTCTATCACACCCTTGCTTACGGCTAAACCCAGTCCAGAGCCTCTATCAGCATCGGCGGCACGTGGTTCTCTATGCACACGATAAAACTTATCAAAAATACGTTCGCGCTCTGCTGGCGGTACGCCAGCACCTCTGTCCGCGACACTGACTTGAAGTTCTGCCTGGTGTACTTCTATGCAAATCGTAATGGGCGAACCTGCTGGCGTGTAACGGATCGCATTTTCAAGCAGATTGGTGACAACTTGACCTATTTGTACATAGTCCATCTCGACTGGAGGAAGGTACTCCGGTATCAACTTCTGCACAGTTCGCTCTTCCAATAATGGTTGCATACGACCCAACACATTATAAATGATTTCATCCAGCAGATACCATACCTTTTTCGGATGCAGTGCGCCACCTTCGATACGTGACATGTCAAGTAAATTCTCGACGAGCCGATTAAGCCGATCTGACTCTCGCTCAATCGCTAACGCGAAGTGATTACGCACGTCTTCATCCAACTGAACTTCTGTCTGCAGCAAACTTGATGCCGCGCTCTTAATGGTTGTCAGTGGAGTACGTAAGTCGTGCGAGACAGAGGAGAGAAGAGCCGCCCGTAACGCATCCGTTTGTTGTAGCACTTTATTGGAAATGCTTTCTCGTTGTAGGCGTCCACGTTCGATCACGGTAACGGCTTGTTCAAGGAAGGTCGAGAAAAACACCGACTGAGCCATATCTGGCTCCTCCTTACGGGAACGATGCCGCTCGTCATTCACAACGACTAGACGTAACACTCCAACCACTCTCTGTCCCGTTTTGAGTGGCACAAGTCGCGTATACTGTTTTGTCTGAAGCTCGTGCCTGAGCGCATGTGGCAGCCTTTGCGCTTCTACACTATCAGGCTCCATAACAGGCAGAACGTCTACCGTCTCTGCATGTCTAAATACCTGTGATATCGCTTCTTGCTCGTTTACAGAAAGTGGTTCGGGTGCATCGGCATGACCCATGCTTGTCCGAGGTATAAGTTCGCCGTTTTCATCGAGAAGGAGTACTGCGCATCCACGAATGCCCCACGCCGAAAACACCTTGCCAACCGAGTGCGCAAAGATGGAAAGCTGGCGGTCCATATCCTCTTCGCGATTAGTCGCATGAACAACATCATATAACACACGTGTCTCTTGCTCGCGTCGGTTCGCATCTTGTGCTCGTCTACGTAGGGCTGATGCGAGTTGACCTGTCGTAATTGCGACAATTAGAAAGACAACAAGGGCAATGACATCCGCAAATTTTGTGATGATGAAACTATAGACCGGAGGAACGTAGAGAAAGTCAAAAAGGAAAAAAGCAAAAAATGATGCAAGCAAGGCCGCATAGCTTCCACGTATGCCTGCCAATGCCAGAATCAGTGGTAGATAGAGTAATAAGCTATTCGGTATAATTTGGTACAGATGAAAGAAAGAAAGGCATCCTGTGAGGAGTGCGGTACTTACTAATGCCAGCACACTATCGGCAGCATACCGTTTCCAGTATCGCCCTTTTTTGGCTAAAAGTGGAGGGAATGGCTCATCAACATTCATAACGCATCTTCTTCAGAACGAGTAATCTGTACACACATTTCTTTAGCGCATGGTATGCTATTCATTGCAGAGATGCAAGCTGTTTACCTCATCTTGTTCATTTTGTGGTATGCTGTACTAAGGCAAATACATCTTTCACATCCTCAGTGACGAGGAATGACAAGGAAGAAAAAGATGAGTACGTTTGATGCATTGCAGGGACTTTTTTTGCATGACCTACGAGAATTGAAGGAACTTGGAAAAAGAGGATGGTTTGTTCTTCCTATGACACGCACCGTGAAGGAAGAACACCTTGGACGATGCTGTTACCTCGCTGAAGAATTTCTCAATTCGACCGAACTAGACACCTTGAAACATCAACTTGGGTTAGATGAACGACAATGGCACACCTACAAAGCAAAGATTTCTGAGCAATAGCTTTGTCTCATCTAAACATGGTCAAAAAGATAAGGACATTCATAGAGAATGCCCTTACCTCTCCGTGTCTAATCCTCAGCCAGAGTCACGGCCTCTGAGCCGAGTGCTGGTAGCCCGATACTACTTGGTGGAGTATTGGTGCCCAACGCGTATTCAGGATAGGCGGATGCACCATGCTCATGAATATCGAGACCTTCAAGCTCGCCAGCCTTCGAGACTCGAAGCACGCCAACGTACTTGAGACCATACATCAGCAGGAACGAAACCGCGAGTGTGGCGAACACCGTTGCTCCTGAACCAAGTGCCTGTAAGCCAAGCTGAGTCAGACCTCCACCGTAGAAGAGACCAGTCACAACTGCTGTCGTATCGGCACCTGTCGCCGTTGGTAGGCCATATGCTCCTGTCGCGAACAGGCCAAGTGAAAGCGTTCCCCAAATACCTGCGACAAGATGGACAGGAACCGCACCAATCGGATCGTCGATGCGTAAGTATTCCAGGGCGTCCAGACCCCAGATTACGACGAATGCCGCGACAATACCGATAAAGAACGCTCCAATCGGGTCTACCCAGTAGCATGGACAGGTGATAGCAACCAACCCTCCCAGGAAGCCATTGACTGTCAAACCCAGGTCCCACTTCTTGGTGCGAGCATACGAGTAGAACAATGCCGCTAATCCAGCTGAACAGGCAGCGAGTGTGGTGTTGAAAGATACGCGACCAATGCCTGCCGTATCGAGTGCCGAAAGCGTGCTACCAGGATTGAAGCCATACCAGCCAAACCAGAGGATGAGACCACCGACTGCGCCGATGACTAAATCGTGAGCAGGAGGAGGACCACCACCATCACGCTTGAAGATACGTCCTAATCGTGGACCAAGCGCAATCGCGCCCGCGAGTGAGATAGCTCCACCAATGCTGTGTACAACAGTCGAGCCAGCGAAATCGTGGAAGCTCAAGGCCGCAAGCCAGCCATCAGGTCCCCATGTCCAGTGTCCAATGATAGGATAGATGAAGCCCGTCACACCAATACTATATAGGATGTCACCCCAGAAGCCGCAACGTCCAATCATCGCGCCCGACGTAATGGTTGAGGCGGTATCGGCAAACGCAAACTGGAAAACCCAGAAGGCGAGGAGCGGAATGCCTGTCGTCAGGTAAGTAGGACTCAGGCCCATCAACATGAAGCCGTGTGTTCCAATGATGGGCGTTCCTGGCTCAAACATGAAGGCAAAGCCCCATGCCCAGAACAGAATTCCGCAGATACAGGTATCCGCAATACCCTCTACCAGGATGTTGACTGACTCACGTGAACGCGCAAAGCCGGCTTCCAGCATGACAAAGCCAACCTGCATACAGAATACGAGGAATGCCGCAACCAATGTCCAGACGGTATTCACGGCGTTGATCGTGGGCATGTCTGCAACAGCACCTTTCGTCGCAGCAAATACAACTTTGGGTAGCACAACCCACATAATTGTGAGCACAAGTGCGAAGCCTAGTAGTTTCCCACCCATAAAATAGATAACGTTCCGTCGAAGAATGGGGTCGCGCATGTTTGTGCTTATACGCGTCCACGCGGTGCGAAGAAGTGTGGTCATGAAGCGATAGGTCCTTTCAGTCAAAGTCGAGAGAAAACAGAAGATACCTACGGCTCTAGCCGTACCTCAGCGCGGCAGTGCGCTCATTCATGGAGAGGCAGTTCAACCTGCCTATCTTTTCTATAAGTATAGATAGGTTGATACATCCTTTGAAATGGTAAAAGTAACATAAGTTTTGCTTTGTGTATTATGCATGATGCACAAAATATTGACTAGAATAGGCATTATATAGACCGAATCATTGAAATTAACAGAGTTTTATGTCATGTTTACTGCCTATATCAAGAGAAATATTGATAATATACTGATTTAATGATGATAGTGCTTGTACATAGTGACTAATTAGCATTGTCTTCATTGCAGAGCTTATTTCTGCGTACACGGCAACTATAGCAAGCAGGAATACAATTTGAGGGTGTTGTACCGCTAGCAGGTATTGGTACAAGATGATACATGACCTCGAATGGCTTTGTTTGACAATACGCGCATTTCCATTGATAAGAATCTAAAATGAGAAGCCAATCGACAAGTGTCAGAGTTGCTTCTATCCCTAGTGACCGAGCACGAGATACCTGTGCGTTCACGCGTTCAAGCTCCTGGGCAATGACCAGGTAATTTTCTTCTGTTCCTGCTAACTGGCGAATCTTACTCATGACATGACGCTTGTTTTGAAGTGTCCATTCCGCAACCTGTAAGAGTGTCTGCATGTCTTTGTACATCATCACATACATGTCTTTCAATTTGTGGCTATTATAAGAAAAAAGGTGGTAACAAAAGAATAGTATCCAATAAATAAGTCTTTTTATAGGGTAAAAGTGCCAAAAAACCATGATTGATTTTTGTGATTTTAGAACAAATTCATGATTGAACAAATAAATATATTGATAGAATATTGACTGAAATACAATTATTGGTGATTGTAATTGTTACGCATGAGTCTATCATACATATTTTCAAATCCACATCAAGTTATTGATGTGGAGGGTGAACGCCTCTATAAAGTTTATCCAACCCTTGCATTCGGCTTGAGGAGCGTATACACTTCCTTTGATAGTATGTATTGAACAGTCTCTCTTCGTTTAATAAAGTCTTTCGGAAGGGTAGTGCTATGCGACGGACAAAAATAATTTGTACGATTGGTCCAGCGACAAATAGCGAAGAAAAACTTGAACAGTTGATGAAGGCTGGCATGAACGTGGCCCGTCTCAATTTCTCGCATGGAACACATCAAGAACATGCCGTTGTCATCGAGCGCATCCGTACTATTTCCGCACGTCTAGGCTGTCCTATCGCTATTTTACAAGACTTGCAGGGGCCGAAGATACGCACAGGCTCTTTACAAAATGGTCAACCTGTGCAACTAGTAAATGGAGCCACTCTAACAATTACTGCTCGTGACGTGGTTGGTACTGCGGAATTGGTTTCGACAACATATAAGCCGTTACCCACTGATGTAAAAGTTGGAGACCGCATTCTGCTCAGCGATGGTTTGTTAGAGTTGAGCGTGTTGGACAAAGACGAAACTGATGTGTGTTGCCTTGTTGTGCATGGCGGAGTGTTGGGAGAACATAAGGGCATCAACCTCCCTGGTGTTGCGGTCAGTGCTCCTGCTATGACAGAGAAAGATCGTGCTGATCTCCGCTTTGGCGTGATGCATGACGTTGATTATGTTGCGCTCAGTTTTGTGCGTAAGCCAGAAGATATACGTGAGGCTAAACAATACATCCATACACTGCAATTAGAGCATAACGGAGAACATAAGAAAAACGTAATTCCTATCCCTTTGATCGCAAAGTTAGAGAAACCAGAAGCCATCGCACATTTAGATGATATTCTTGAAGTGACCGATGGCGTGATGATCGCCCGTGGAGACTTAGGAGTGGAAATGCCTCCTGAGAAAGTTCCGCTTTTACAAAAACGTATCATCGCTAAGTGCAATGAACTGGGACTACCCGTTATCACCGCCACTCAGATGCTAGAGTCGATGATTACCAACCCTCGTCCAACGAGAGCAGAAGTCAATGATGTGTCGAATGCGGTACTCGACAAAACGGATTTAGTGATGCTAAGTGCTGAAACAGCCGCAGGTGCTTACCCTATTGAAGCCGTTCAAATGATGGTACGTATTGTCCTGGAAACCGAGGCAGGCAATAGGACTGCATCACAACCGAAAAGCCAACGCCTCACACAATCTCGTGCGGTAAGCCATGCTGCTCGTGAGCTTTCGGAAGAAGCCAGTGTCAAGGCAATCGTCGTCTTTACGCGCTCCGGTAACTCCGCGCACCTGATTTCTAAAGATCGTCCCCGTGTTTCCATCCTGGCCTATACTCCTTCAGAGAAGGTACGGCGTCAACTTGCCCTCTGGTGGGGTGTATGGCCTTACCATATTGAATTGCAGGGTATGACAGAGAAATTAATCGAAGCTGTCGAGCACAGGTTGCTAGAGGATAAGCTCATTCAGCAGGGTGAGTATGTCGTAATTATGGGAGGCATGCCAGTTGCCAGCAGAGCACGCACAAACTTTGTCAAACTCCATCGCGTTAAAGTGCTGGACGAGTAATAGAGAAGATCAAAAATAGAGGGAACTGACAAACTGAACAAGTACTTTCAGTCACTATGTGTTGCACTCTGCAACGTTTTACTATAGAATAGCACTATCTGACGTTCTTTTTTATAAAGGTACTGTACTCATAATGTCAATAGTGGACAAACACGCCCATGTTCCCACAACCTCTGTGGTAGAGCATACTACACCAGGCGAAATACAAATAGTGCCAGATGCACAGGCTCCTGTTCGCTGGCGTACTACGCTTGCACAGGTGTGGTCTTTTGCCCTTTTGCCCTTTCTCATAAGCCGTTTGCTCCTTCTGCTCGTTGGAGTTGTGACCGTTTTATACATAGAGCCGCTTGTGAGTCGCAAACAGCCAATCGCGCTTGCAGCACAGCAATCACACGTTCCTGCTATTCTGTGGTGGATGTGGAGCCGTTTCGATACTGGTTTCTATTTAGATATTGCTCAGAATGGCTATTGGGGACGTGCTTCCTTACAGGGGCAGAGCAACTGGGCCTTCTTTCCACTCTATCCACTGCTGATACGCGTGCTCGCGTTTCCATTCAATACATCTCAACATCATCCCTATCTTTTCGCAGGTTTAGCAATTACCACTATCTCGGCCCTTATCGCGATATTTTATTTTTATAAGCTTACTACTCATGAATTAGATACTCATAAAGCTGCAAAAGCTGTGATGTATCTGGCCTTTTTTCCGGTAAGCTTTTTCCTCTCTACTGTGTATCCCGAATCGCTATTTCTCGCTCTGTCTGTCGCGTGCGTCTACTATGCTCGTATGCATCGTTGGTGGCTTGCTGGCTTACTCGGAGGTCTGGCTTCACTGACACGACCACAGGGCGTTTTGCTGCTTGCCGTTGTCGCATGGGAGTACTGGCAAGTTATAGCTGAGCAGCATATCCCCTTAGCAGAGCAACAGAGGAAGATTGCACGAGTGCAAGCATGGCTACATTCGCGCTTTGTTGGCCTATGGGTAGCACTTCGTACTCCTTTATTTTGGAGAGGCATTGTTGCCCTTCTGCTCATACCGCTAGGTCTGGCACTATTCTGTTTTTATGCGAAGTGGAAAGTTGGCACATTTCTCCCCTTTGAAATCACGGAAAAGAACGGCTGGGGACGCCACTTTATCGATCCGGTGTCATCCCTGTTTCAAATCTTTACGCATCCGCAGCCACCAAGTCCCTACGATTGGTCCTTTTATGGCTTGAACGTGGTTGTGATTGTGGGCTTTTTACTGCTCTTGATCCCCATTTTTCGCAAACTGCCCCCGATCTATGGTATTTTTTCGCTTGTCTTCATCATTATGCCGCTTTGTACCACCTCAACACAGAGCAGTGCTCGCTTCTATATGGAAGTGTTTCCTGTGTACATGCTCATCGCACTCTGGACAAGCAAAGGCAGTATAGAATGGCAGACGACGAAACATACGATGGTCGTTTGCTCGTTCGCCGTGTTGCTCGGCATTGCCACTGTCTTATGGACATTAGGCGTCTATTCGATGTCGTAAACATTGACAAATTATATGCTTCATGCTATCCTAATTGGGCCGTAGTTTGGGGTCGCTGTAAATTGTTGTATGCACTCCTCTCGAACGCCACGAAATTTAGACCCCAGCAAGTGGGGAAGAGGTGAGAAAAAGAACGCATGACTGTCAAAATTCGTTTAAAACGCACGGGCAAGAAGAAAGCCCCAAGCTACCGTGTGGTAGTTGCCGACTCACGTTTCTCACGTGATGGTCGTATTATTGAAAATATTGGCTGGTACAACCCTCGTGTTGAGCCATCCGCTATTCACATCGATGCTGAGAAAGCTCTTGGCTGGTTGAAAAATGGAGCGCAACCTACAGAATCAGTTGCCTCTCTTCTCAAACGTGTCGGTATCTCGGAACAGTTTACACAGGCAAAAGTTGCTAGCGCAACTCAGGCTGCCAGTGTTCCTGCGCCTGTACAGACAGCAACCGAGGCGTAAATTCTTAAGGTGAGGTTGAGATATGCGTAAACTAGTAGAGTACATTGCCCAATCTCTGGTTGATGAACCTTCAGCCGTTCAGGTGCGTGAAGTTCGCAATGACCGCAACGCGTTGGTACTAGAATTGCATGTCGCCCCCGATGATTTCGGCAAAGTGATTGGTCGTCAGGGTCGTGTCGCGAAGGCGATGCGAGCACTCCTGCGTGCTGGTGGTGCGCGTGAAGGTCGTCATACCTCGCTGGAGATTTTGTAGTCAAGGACATGCATGTTTATCAGCCATGTCTTTCGCTTGCTAGTAAATGCTTTGTACTGATATCTAGTATCCTCCATGCTACAGAGGTTCCTATGCCAAAGTTAAGCAATACAGAATGGGCTACTATCGGAAAAATAGTGGCCCCTTTTGGTATTCGGGGCGAGTTAAAGGTCTTTTCACTCTCCGATATCCCCGACCGTTTCACACAATTGGACAGCATTTTTGTTGGTCCTGACCATATGCCACGTAAGATTACCGCCGTTCGTCCCTATAAGGGCGATATGCTCATCCTCAAATTCGCTGGTATTGACGATGCGAACACGGCAGAAACGCTGCGTAACGCTGATCTTTCAATTCCACTCGACAAACTCGCCAAACTCCCACCAAATTCATATTATCAGCATGATATTCTTGGCTTACGCGTTGCAACCCTTAATGGACGCGAAATAGGGACGATTATAGAGATTATGGAGACTGGTAGTAACGACGTGTATGTGGTCAAGGGTGAGGATAAGCAGCAGATTTTGTTGCCAGCCATTAAAGATGTTGTGAAACAGGTTGACCTCATCCGCCGAATGATGTATATTGAACCTATGGCAGGTCTTCTTGATGACGATGCCGTACTCGATGACCCAAATGAGAGCAATGAAGAGGAGGAAGAGTAACGACACTTTGTGTCGAATGACGAAATAAACTCAGCTTTTTCCGTGTTTTCCTATATGGAACATAACGAAACCAGGGCCAACGCTTACTCGTGTAGTTAGTAACGGTGTGTAATGGTTCACGCCGCTGTCAACACGGAGAGCGTGTCCAGTATTCTGTAGGGAGGTGTCTCATGCCTGACCGTTTACCTACTCTTGCTGATGTTTGTAGTGCTATTGCTGAGGGACATATAGATGCTGCCGTAGATGGCTCTATGTACCACGTCAACGCTTTTGAATTGCGTCGTTACCTCAACAAGCTTCGTCCTCTTCCCACTGTACACCTCTCTGCACCGCCCACTCAAGACCCATTACTGTGTTCCGATACAAATGATTGGTCTACTCCTGTCCAATCTTCTGTTGCCTAGGCCGTTTAGGGCCGTTTTTTTATTTCAAATGAGTCATGAGCGGTTGCATTAGAGCAAGGCAAGGACTATAATAGCAATAACGTTGAGTGGGCTAGCTACTCTGTATATAGCTCACTCATACCAACGCGCGAAAACACAATTTGCTCTATACTACAGAGAGCACATTCCACGTTGCTTCCCGAATGTAGCGTAGATGTCGTGCTCTGTGAAATGAGGAAGGTATATTTCATGGAACCGCTCGATTCAGACCTTGATTACGTGGTACGTGAGCGACAGCCATCACGCTTCGCGACACGCAATGCACGCTTTAACTGGTTGCTCATCGTCCCTGGACTCGGTTTGCTCTGGGTACTCTATCTCGCTGGCGCGGCACTCTTTCAGTGGGATGCCTCCAATGTTGTCGGACCCGTCATGGTGCTGATGATAGTCGGCTTCCTGGTGCTCGCTGGTCTGCTCTTCTGGGCACATGCCCCTAAAGTAAATAAGTAGGGGTCTAATTCATTACACCCTTTTGGCATTGACGAATGTTGGAGGTAGTTGAAACGCTTTCATACGCCTTTACTCATTGTAGTGTGCTAACAGGGTGTAATGAATTAGACCCCTACCGATGCACGTATTATTCTATATGCCGCCACGCCTGTTCATCAACGGCTGTTTCTAACTGCTCTCCCCACAATACACGCCCTAGCAATTCCGCCGATTCTACAAGGCGTGGGCCGGAACGATTGAGATAATAATTGCCATCAATCGCATAAACGCGCCCGTTTTGCACGGCTTGTAGTGATTGCCATAATGGGTGTTGTTGCAAGAGTGGCACATCAATCATCGTGCGTTCAAGCGAAAAGCCACAAGGCGCAAGCACAACGACATCAGGATTTGCTCTATGCAGTTCTTCCCATGTCAGCCACGGCGAATGTATCCCCACTTCTCCAAACAAACTCTCTCCACCAGCATACGTCACCAGTTCAGGCGTCCAATTCCCTGCTGCCATGAGTGGATCAAGCCATTCCAGGATTGCCACACGTGGTTTCTTATTTCCTTTGTTCAGTTTCGTGCTTTCCTCCTGTAGTTGCCCTAACCTCTGTGTATATTGTTGTACCAGTGCCTCCGCTTGCTCACGTCGCTCTAATGCTTTGCCCACACGTATAACATCTTCCCATACATCTGCAAGACGATAGGGCGAGAGCGAGACGATACGTGGAGAAAGTCCGGTAAGTTGTTGTAATGCCTCTGTCACATCGCGCTCACTAACCGCGCACACCTCACATTGCGTCTGCGTGAAAATCACGTCCGGCTGTAATCCTTGCAGAAGTGCGACATCAATACGGTAGATGCTCAACGCCTTGAGCGCGTTATCTTGTTGTATGTCTTTCGCGTGTGCAAGTTGTTTAATTTGGGCATCAATCTCACTGCTGCTTACCTCTGTATTAATTTGCACAGTACTAACAAGTGGCAGTTGCAAGACCTGCGGTGGATAGTCACATTCGTGTGAGCGTCCAACAAGTGAATCGAGACAACCTAGCTCGGCAATCATCTCCGTTGCACTTGCCAATAAAGAAACGATACGCATCGTAGTTCTGTCCTTTGTCTATTTGTAGCGAACAGGAGTGAGCAGGAGTATCGCAAGGATTCCCAGCTATACTCCTGCTCACTCCTGTTCGCTACATTGCTTCTAAGCCGGCTTTAGCAACCTCCATGTCATCACTCCAATGGCCCCCACTGACACCGATACCGCCAATAATGCCATCACCCACCTTGATTGGGAAACCGCCACCAAAGACAACGAGTCGGTCCGTATGGACAATGCCATGTAGCAATGGGGGATCATTCTCGATGAAGTCGTGCCATTCGTGTGTTGCCAATCCAAAGCTAATTGCTGTATAGGCTTTATCCTGTGAAATGCCAACACTCAGCAGGGGTGCGCCATCCATACGGCTAAATGCTTTGAGCGTGCCATCACCATCAACAATCGCGATGCACATCGGTTTTCCCATTGAGGTCGCCTTCTTCTCTGCTGCCGCAATAAGTCGATGAGCCGCCTCAACCGTGATACTCGCCTTTTGAAATGTGTTCTCTGCCATGATATGTGTTGCTCCTTTGCAAAAATAAAGAAAACATTCGTTGTCCTATGAAACGCCATAGCGACGTTCCAACTCCTGAATGTCAGGGAGTCCAATCTGATCGGTGAATTGCGAAAACGAGAGGGAATGCTCACTAAATGCCGTTGGTGTCTTGGCCTGTTTGAGAACCTCCAGCAATTCGTTCATTGCACGAGTTGCCGCGAACAGCATACTCACAGGGAAGAGCACCAGCTTGAAGCCGAGTGCCTGTATCTCCTCTAGCGATAAGGCTGGTGTCTTACCACCATCAATCCAATTATACAGTAGAGGCACATCCGAAAACGTCTTCGCGACTGTTTCTAACTCTTGCTGTGTTCGTATTGCCTCAATAAATACGACATCGGCCCCAGCGTCTCTATATGCCTTACCACGCACCAATGCATCCTCGAAACCAGTCACGGCGGCAGCGTCGGTGCGAGCAATCAACACAAAATCTGGGTCTTGCCGTGCATCAACGGCGGCGCGTATCTTTTGCACCATCTCATCTCTCGGAATGACCTGTTTCCCCTCCATATGTCCGCACTTCTTGGGCCATATCTGATCTTCAATGTGAATACCAGCCACGCCTGCATGTTCATACTCACGCACCGTGCGTCTCACATTAATTGGATTGCCGTACCCTGTATCCGCATCAGCAATCAGGGGAAGGTCGCCAACTACGGCAGCAAGTGCGGACGCTCGACCCACCATCTCGCTCATCGTCAACAAACCCACATCCGGTTGCCCCAACACGCTTGCCGATGTCCCAAACCCCGTCATATACACCACCGAAAAACCCGCCTGTGCAATCAGACGCGCACTCAACGCATCATATGCCCCCGGCGCAACAACCAGCTCAGGGCCAGCCAGCAATTCTCGTAGGCGCGTGGTAGTATGCATGAAATATCTCCTTCTTTGCCATCGTAGGGACCACGTTTACGGCGTCCGAGGCCGATTTATCGGCTATGCTTTCCACTTTCTTAGCATCCTAAAACGCATCTCGCGCAATGAATTGCGCTATGGACGCCGTAAACGTGGTCTCTACGACTTCTCGCGACCTCGTCGCAATTCTAGTGTATGCTATAAAAAACTATTCTTGCAAATTGGAGCGTAACCTTGACGAAGAAAAAAATAGAATACACCGAAGACGGACATTATATCATTGTCGATGGGCGACGTTGGCGCACAACTGACCCACGTCTCGACGAACAAACACGCCAAAAGCTCGTCAAAGACCTGATGCAAGCACGTCGCGACATTGCTCAAGCCCACCGTACAAAAGATGCAACTCTGGAAGCTGATGCACGTCAACGTGTCCGTCATGCCAAAGTTGCCCTCGGTGAACGTGGCACGCCGTGGTGGGAACGTCCTGTGCCAGGTATTGATTCTGCCGAAGACAAGACATAATTGTAATGGAATGAGACCTCTGCATTGGTTCTCTCATGCCTGGATGGATACAACCTGATTGGCTGTTTTCTTGTGTGACATTATCTTCTATACTATAGAACAAAAAGGACACATTCCCATGCACCTGCCCTCGGCACGTTCTCTACGCAACTATATCGTAAGGTTATTCATCTGTATCACTGGTCTCTTTCTTTTCGCGATTGGCACTGTCTTCACATTCCGTTCCAACATGGGGCTTGGGCCGTGGGACGTGCTACACCTTGGCATCAGCCGCCACACACCGCTCACCTTTGGGCAAGCCAATATCGTCGTTGGAGCCATCATTATTCTCGCTGGCCTACTATTACGTGCCTATCCCGGTGTTGCCACCATCCTCAACATGTTCCTCGTTGGCACCTTTGTCGATTTACAACTACACTGGAATTGGCTCTCTGGCTTTAGTAACGCGCCATTACTAGTTCGTCTGCTCATCAATGCCGCAGGAGTTTTTATCGTTGGCATTGGGACCGCGCTCTACATCAGCCCCCACCTCGGCGCAGGTCCACGCGACGGCCTCATGATGCGCCTACACATCCTCACAAAAAAACGTATCGCCATCGTCCGTGCTGTACTGGAATGTTCTGCCCTTATTGTTGGCTTCTTTTTGGGTGGTACGGTAGGAATTGGGACGCTGATTTTTGCTTTTGGTGTTGGCCCGTGTGTGGAGTTTGGGTTTTATGTTATTAAGAGGTTTCTGCTGTTGACTGGATTTGGGAAAGTAGGGGTACAGGAGGAAAATGGGCAAGAAACGGAACAGCAGGGGTTGGAAACGGTGAACTAACATTTGTTGTGTTTGGTGTAGTTTGTCTATAGACCCCATATTCTTACTGCATTATCAGTACTCCCACTCTACACTTCTGAGACATAATGAGGGCAATGGGGCATGACAGGGGCAAGCCCAGTCACTACTATACTACAATTTGCCACTGCGTAGCTTGCCACGTGAGTCCGAGTATAGTAGTGACTGGGCTTGCCCCTGTCATGCTCTCTTACTTCCGTCATGCATCCCCCTTGCCCCTTTTATCCCGACTGTGACAAAATATATACACATCTCTTCTAGCGGTACGTCTTTTTCTGTTTTTATATAGAAGCTACGCACCGTCTCATATCACATTACCTCATCCTATGAAGGAGTTATCATTCATGGCATCTCAGGGCTATATACGCTTCCCTAATATCTTTCAGGACCGCATTGTGTTTGTCTCCGAAGACGACCTCTGGCTTACCACAAGTGAGGGTGGACGCGCGGAACGCCTCACCGCAGGTGTAGGAGAGGCAACCTATCCCTTCTTCTCGCCCGATGGCGAACTATTAGCATTCGTCGGGCGTGAAGAGGGACCGAGCGAGGTCTACGTCATGCCAGCCCTCGGCGGTCCAGCGCAGCGTCTCACCTTTCACGGTGGCAATTGTCGCGTACTTGGGTGGTCGCCCGATGGAACAGAAATCCTGTATTCGAGTAGTGCAGGTCAGTTCTCGGCAGCTTTTGATGTTATCTATGCCGTAAAACCAACGGGTGGCCTTCCACGTCAATTACCCTATGGCAAAGCCAGTGCGATCTCTTATGGACCTAACGGTGGCGTTGTGCTTGGTCGCAATGGCACCAATTTCGCACGTTGGAAACGCTATCGTGGTGGTACAGCAGGGCACCTATGGTCTGACCCGACTGGTAATGGTACCTTTGAACGCTTGCAAAATCTCAAGGGCAATGTTGTCAATCCGTGTTGGATAGGCGAGCGCATCCACTTTCTTTCCGACCAGGACGGCGTGGGCAACGTCTACTCATGTACGCCACAAGGCGAGGATGTCCGACAACATACAGAGCAGCAAGATTTTTATGCGCGTCACCTCACAAGCGATGGGCAACGCCTTGTTTATCATGCAGGTGCCGAACTCTACCTGTTTGACCCACGCAACGAGCAAGCACGTCAACTAAACGTCTCACTGCCGAGTGTGCGTACACAGCGTAACCGTAAGTTTGTTACTGCTACCAGTTATCTGGATACGTATGCATTGCATCCGAAGGGCTATCAGGTTGCCTTGACCACACGTGGCAAAGCCTTCACGATGGGCAATTGGGAAGGACCAGTGCTACAACTTGGTGAGCAAGATGGTGTGCGCTATCGTTTCCTCGAATGGCTCAACGATGGCAAACGCTGTATCGCTGTGTGTGACGCCCCCGGACGCGAAACGCTGGTCATCTTCAATCCAGAAGAGGCGACAGAGCCGGTGTTATTGACCGAACTTGACCTTGGGCGCGTGGTCAATCTCGTTGTCTCACCCGTTGACGATGCGGTAGCCATCACCAATCATCGTAACGAACTCATCGTTGTAGCCCTCGAAGTGCAGCGGTCACAGGTGGTCGAACGTAGTGATTTCAACCGGATTGACGGCGTTTCGTGGTCGCCCGATGGACGTTGGCTGGCCTATGGCTTTCCAATTTCATCACAGAAGACCGCCATCAAACTGTGTGACCTGGAAAGTGGAGCAACGTATCAGGTGACAGACCCTGTTCTGGTCGATAGCAGACCTTCGTTTGATCCAGAGGGTAAATACCTATACTTCCTGGGCCATCGCGTGTTCAACCCTGTCCATGACAACCTGCAATTCGACCTCAGCTTTCCACGCGGTGTCAAGCCCTACGTCATCACACTGCAACGCGAGTTACGGTCTCCGTTTATCCCTGAGCCAAAAGCTCCTGACGAGAAAGATAAAAAGGAAGAAGAGAACGGCGACAAGCCAGCTACGAGCGAAGACGCCGCACCTTCCGAAACCCTGGGGGATACAGAGCAAGGTAAAAATGGCACCGACAAGGCCGAGAAAAGTGTCGAGTCAATCGTGATCGACCTGGAAGGCATCACTGAACGTGTGCTGCCCTTCCCCGTCAGCGAGGGACGCTATTCTGCTATTCATGGCATTAAGAGCAAAGTACTGTTTCTCTCTTCTCCTATCGAGGGCGCGATAGACGATGCAGAGGAAGAGGAGCCAGGACCACGAGGCAGTATTGACGCCTACAACTTTGAAAAATATAAGAACGAACGCATTATTACGGGTGTCAGTAGTTTCGACGTGTCACGCGACAACAAAACACTCATGTATAAATCAGGGCGTCGTCTGCGTGTCATCAAGGCAGGTGAAAAAGCCCCCAAAGCGGAAGATGAAAAGGGATCGAGCCGTGAAAGTGGCTGGCTCGACCTTGGACGTGTCAAGGTGTCTGTACAACCTGCGGCTGAGTGGAAACAGATGTTTGCCGAGGCATGGCGTTTGCAACGCGAACAATTCTGGTCCGAGGATATGTCGGGCATTGATTGGGACGCCATTTATGCCCAATATGCACCATTGGTCGAACGTGTTAGTTCACGTTCCGAATTGTCCGACCTGATGTGGGAATTGCAAGGCGAATTGGGAACTTCACACGCCTACGAAATGGGCGGTGATGCGCGGCGAGGTCCACACTATCGGCAGGGTTATCTTGGCATCGATTGGACCTATGATGCAGAACATAACCGTTATCGTATCGCGCGTATTGTGAAGGGCGATCCTTCTAGCGAGAAAACGACCTCACCCCTGACGAGTCCTGGCCTGAATGTGAACGTAGGTGACGCAGTGCTAGCAATCAATGGACAGCGTGTCAGTGCGACGCGTCACCCACAGGAATTGCTCGTCAATCAAGCTGGTAACGAAGTGCAATTGACACTTGAAGATGCTGAGGGCAAGCGACGTGTCATTACCGTCGAGGCTCTGGAAGAGGAACGTTCTATGCGCTATCGCGAGTGGGTCGAGAGCAACCGACGTACCGTGCATAGCATTTCAAAAGGATTGGTGGGCTATGTCCACATTCCCAATATGTCGGGCGTTGGCTATGCCGAGTTCCATCGCGGCTATCTCGCTGAATACGATTATCCAGCCCTTTTGATAGATGTGCGTTGGAACGGTGGGGGTAACGTCTCCGGTCTACTGTTAGAGAAGCTGGCACGTAAGCGTCTTGGCTACGACTTCTCGCGTTGGGGTCAGCCAGAGCCATATCCGCAGGAGTCACCACGCGGTCCAATGGTCGCACTCACCGATGAACATGCAGGCTCCGATGGCGATATCTTTAGCCATAGCTTCAAACTCATGGGTCTGGGACCATTAATTGGCAAGCGTACATGGGGTGGCGTAATCGGCATTTACCCACGTCACAGGCTCGTTGATAACACAGTGACGACGCAGCCGGAATTTTCCTTCTGGTTCAAAGACGTGGGCTGGAGCGTGGAGAACTACGGTACCGACCCCGATATCGACGTGGATATCGCCCCACAAGACTTCGCCAACAACATTGATCCACAACTTGATCGTGCCATCGCCGAAGCTATGCGTCTCATCGAGGAGCGTCCAACGTTAGAGCCAACACCAGGACAACGCCCACGTCTGGGCCGTCGCTCATAGGTATGTAAATAAAGAACGCACACGGAGAGGTTTCGCAGAAACCTCTCCGTGTGCGTTCTTTATTTACATACCCCCTGAACGCAATTTATAGACCTTAATCGCGATCTGCAATGTCAGCCAGTTGCCGCGCTCTTGCAGGTCAACCTCGCACAAGGATTGCAAACGGTCAAGACGTTGAATAAGCGTGTTTCTGTGTACAAACAACCGCTCGGATGTCTTGGTCAAATTGCCCGCGCATTCCAGGTAGACCTCTAATGTATCGAGGAGGTCAGTGTTTTTGCGCGAATCATAGCTGTCGATAAGGGCAATCTGATCTTGATATACGTCACGCAAATCGTCCATACGCGCGATTTTATACAGATAGCGATACACACCCAGATCATTGAAGTGTGTCACAAGCGGTTGAGTTCCTGTTTCCTCATCCTCTTCCTTCTGCAAATTTTGCCCCATCTGTATCGCTTCATTTGCCTCCGCGAATCCGCGTCTATAATCGCTGATACTTTGACACGCATTACCAATACCGATAGCCAGTTGCACGCCATATTCGTTGTGCATTTGTCGTGCTAACTCAAGCAACCATGTTTTCAAACGTGTACCAGTTGGGTCTTTGCTCAATGAGACAATGCAAGTCAGCAAATTTTCGTGTTCGTAGAGAAGCGAGCCAGGATAGCTATCCTGAATGCGTCGGCGAAAGATACTCGCGATACGTTTATACATCGCTTGTATATGCATACCCTGTGCGTGTCCATCTTCTCCTACAACGTCCTGTGTGCGCTTGCTTTCTTTTCCTTCCGAGTACGGCAAGGCTTTCGACTCACTCTTACGCATCTCTACATGAGTGGTCTCGATAATGACAACCGCATGTGAGCGTGTGAGATCACATCCAAGAAAACTTGCACGTTGCCTGAGCGAATCTTCTGTATCAGGCGTGCCATGAAGAAGATCATCAAAAAAGCCCTTGACCAGATTTTTCTGTGCCAGTTGGTTGACCAGATGGCTATTTTTAATCGCAATCGCCGCCTGATTTGCAATCGTCGTAAGGAGTGTCTGATCTTCCATTGTATAGCGACGCGGTTTGCTCGAATAGCAATTCATGAGTCCGAGATGCTCCGTCCCTGCGACCAGTGGGGCCGAGATCAGCGTTTTGAATGGTGTATCTTGCACCGGGTTCAAGCGCGAAAGTGCATAATCGCTCATCGTCGCATAATCACTACTCTGTCCACGCTCTGCACGCAGCGATACTTCATGTAGCCCGTTCAACTGTTCCAGCAGAGTACGGTCAACATCAATCGACTGAAAACTCGCTCGGTCATTCAGATTCGGTGAGGTCGCACGAACGACAAGTCTCCTGACATGCCGCACCGCCTCCGTCTCACGCTCACGAGACTGATCCATCAGCATCACAACGCACAGGTCAACCTCCATAATTTGCACGGTCAGAGTTGCCAGTGAACGTAACATATCATCGAGATATAAGCCTGAGCTAATCGTTTGGCTTAGCACCGACAGGGAAGTCAAAATGCTCAATTTGCGTTGTGTGTTTTCATAAAGTTGTGCGTTCTCTATCGCGCTTGCCACGAGTGCCGCGATGTTGCTTACAAACCTGTGATGTTCTTCTGTAAACTCATGTGGCGCAACCGCTTGTAGCGTGATGACACCGAGCAGATTACGGTCTTTCGTGATGATTGGAACCGTCAAGATAGACTGAAACTTTTCCTCTTCTAACTCTGGAAAATAGTAGAAGCGAGGATCGTCCATTGCCTCATCTTTTAGAAATACAGGCGTGCGATGCAAGGCAACCCAGCCCGCGATTCCTTCACCGAGTCCCATGTCAATCTTGCCCACAAGATGCTTATGATGCTGCGTGGTACTGGCAAGGACAAGGCGCTCTTTTTCCTTGTTATACATATAAATAAATGCCATCTGGCACTGTGTCGCGCGGACAACAATGTCCACAAGGTGATGCAACACATCATCTAGTCTCAGCGTTGAGCCGACCGTTGAGAGTACCTCGTTGAGCAAGATATTTTCTTGTGTCCGCATCTCAATCGTGTGCTGTAACTCGGCATTCTCCTTCTCAAGCTGTTCCACCACAAGTGTTTTGTCTTTTGATGGAGTAGAAAGAAGATGCTGATTTGTGTCGGCCTTAGAAGACATACAAACCTCCGGTTAGACGCAAGGAACTACAAATATGTATTCCTTTATGACGAATTTCTTGTCATCCCACATGGGAGCAAGAACATTACACGCAGGAATTTCTTTGCTAAAAGAAGCGACCGACACGATGATTTTCACATCATCACGTCGGTCGCTTCATTGCGTTGCCCTTGCGTGTGGATACTACGTACATATTTGTGCTACTCTCATTGTACACAATTTCTTATAGAACGTCCAGAGCTAGACGTATATTCTCTTCCATATAGTCGTCACATGCCAAATCATATGGTATAATACAAGTGTCCTATGAATCTGGACGTACAGCGCTGTATGCTATTGCATCGTACAGCGCTTTTTGTCGTTCGATTTGTATCACAAGGAGAACTGTCTTTATGATTTCTGAACCTATTACCATGCCTGAACTTGAGCAGGGGGTCGAAACACATGGTATCGAACGCGTGTCCCCTACGACACGTTCACATAAACGCATTTTTGATAACTTCACACTGTGGCTCTCTGCCAATCTCGTCATTTCCACCGTTTCACTCGGTGCGTTATCCACTGGCGTTTTCGGACTTGGCTTTTGGGATAGTTTTGCTATTATCATGCTTTTCAATGCACTTGGTGTACTACCAGTTGCTTTCTTTTCAACACTTGGCCCAAAACTAGGCTTGCGACAAATGACCATCTCGCGCTTCTCTTTTGGTTGGGTAGGGAGTAGCATTATGGCACTGTTCAATGTAGCTGCCTGTATTGGCTGGTCTGCGGTCAATGTCATCATTGGCGGTCAACTTGTGACTGCATTGACGAGTGGAAGAGTGCCACCATGGATGAGTATACTGGTTATCGCGCTCCTCACAACCATCGTGAGCATCTACGGCTATAAATATATTCATGGTTATGAACGTTATGCATGGATACCTATGGCAATCATTTTTGCCATTCTGTTCATCACCACTGTACCGCACTTTTCCATTATTCCAACGCCTGCCCTGAATGCCGCAACAGTTGCAAGCTTGTTGTCCTTTGGAGGTGCTGTGTATGGTTTTGCGACTGGCTGGAGTTCTTATGCCGCCGATTACAATGTTAATCAGCCAGAAGAGATACCTGCAAGTCACGTTTTCTGGCTTACGTTTCTAGGAGTGTTTATTCCCTGCGTCTTGCTCGAAACGCTTGGCCTGGGACTTACCACGATTGTCTCATTAAAAGGCTTGCTTGGTGGCAACCTGCTCGCCGCTTCTGTCAAGCCACTTGGTCCTTTCGGCTCCATTATCACCGTGTTGCTTGCCTTGAGTGTGATTGCCAACAATATTCCGAATGACTATAGTCTGGGTCTCTCTATACAGGTACTTGGGCGTTCTTTCCAACGCATCAACCGTGCTGTATGGACGTTTCTTGGCGCAATCATCTACATCGTCGTTGCCATGCTCACATGGGCGAATTATGGTGAAACGCTCTCTGGCTTTCTTTTGCTAATCGCCTACTGGCTTGGCCCCTGGACGATTATCCTGGCCCTGGAGCATTTCGTGTTTCGCCACGGACGCTACAATCTTGACTGTTGGAATACACGTAGTCGCTTGCCTCTAGGGTGGGCTGCTATCGTGTCGATGGCAACTGGTTTGCTTGGTGCGGTATTGGGTGCTGCGCAAGTCATAACCATTGGCAAAAACACCTTCTTTGCCGTTGGCCCAGTGGCACGGCTCGTCAATGCTCCCCATGGCATAGATGTTGGCTTTGAACTAGGGCTGGCTCTCGCCGCCATTTCGTATCTCATCCTGAGAAGAATTGAACTGAACACGAGCAAACGCTAAAGAAATATGGTATCATTTTGCCTATCCGCCGCACGCGGCGGATAGGCAAAATGATACCATATCTACAGCAAGTAAAGGACACTGTATGTCGTATGACCTTCTGCTCCAGCATGTACAATTGCATCGTCAGCAAAGGCTTGTCGATATTGCTATCGAAAATGGAAGCTTTGTGCGTATAGCTCCTGATCTTTCCTCGGAAAGTGCAACCCAAACGCTTGACGTTGCTGGACGACTCGTTGTCCCTCCATTGATCGATTCTCACGTACATCTCGATGCCGTTTTGACGGTAGGACAACCGCGTTACAATACCAGTGGCACATTGCTAGAAGGCATTCAGATTTGGAGTGAACGCAAACCCAGTCTTACACATGAAGATGTCAAACGGCGTGCGCTTGAAGCCATTCGTTGGGAAGTGGCACAGGGAACATTGTATATTCGTAGCCATGTTGATGTCTGCGACCCCAAACTTACCGCATTACGAGCGTTGTTGGAGGTGCGCGAAGAGGTACGCGATATCTGCGAACTCCAACTCGTTGCCTTTCCGCAAGACGGTATTCTTTCATTTCCCAACGGGCGCGAATTGATGCGTGAGGCTATGGAACTCGGTTGCGATATCGTTGGTGGAATTCCACACTATGAATCAACACGTGACATGGGTGTTGAGGATGTTCACTATGTGTTCGAGCTTGCTAAAAGTTTCAACCGTGACATTGATTGCCATTGTGATGAAACAGACGACCCACTATCACGCTTTACAGAAGTCATGGCAGCCGACACGCTAGAGCGAGGCTGGCAAGGACGTGTGACTGCGAGCCATTGTACTGCTATGCATTCTTATGATAACGCCTACGCATTTAAACTCATACGCTTATTAGCACGCGCACAGGTCAACGTGGTCGCCAATCCATTCGATAATATCGCTTTACAGGGCCGTTTTGATACCTATCCTAAACGACGTGGTATCACTCGTGTCAAAGAACTCTTGCAAGCAGGAGTGAATGTCTCACTAGGCCACGACTCGATTATGGACCCGTGGTTTCCATTGGGGAGAGGTGATATGCTCGCGGCTGCACAATTGGCCCTGCTATTATGTCACATGAGCGGCTACGAAGAGATTAACGCTATCCTGGACCTGATTACGACACGCGCCGCCACAACACTACGTATCCAGGACCGTTATGGTATCGAAGAGGGGAAGCCAGCCGACTTTCTTGTACTTGACGCACCGTCTGCGTTTGAAGCACTCCGCCTTCTACCTGCACGCCTTCACGTCTTCAAAGCCGGATGCGAAGTAGCCTCGACAACGCCTTCTCGTAGTGTGGTACAGCGAGGAGATGATAGCTTGAATAATGAAGTTACATTCCGACCTTAGCCACCAAGAATATTGATTGCACGCGCCGCTATACCCGCGACAATAACAAGTGAAATGATTGACTCAATCATCATAAGCACTTTTGCTGGACGACTCAATGGTGGCGTGTCCGTCGGGCTGAACGCTGTTGCAGTGTTGAACGCGAGGAAGACATAATCAATAAAATGTGGTGCCCAGCCGTCGGTGTCTCCATCTACCTGTTGTGGAAACATAAAATCTATCGCTTTGTGTCCTGCTTTATGTCGCTTGAGCGGACCACCACCATCAAGCTCCCAATACCATAATCCGAAGATAAGAATATTTGATATCCACAGAATGGCCGCATCACGAACGAGGGTTATTGAATCCTTCCCAACTCTTGTTGGAAGTGTGGCAAGTAGAAGGACAATACTTGCAACAACCGCAAGTGTGGCGATACCAGCCAGGAGAAAACCGAGAGTACGAATGAGATTTTGAGAAAGATGACGACGCATAATTAGCGAATAGACAAACGGTAGAACAAGGATGATTTCCAGTAAGAGGGGAAGCCATCGTGGAATGAGCGTGGGTATGAGCCTATCTGACAAAAATAAATACAGCACACCAAGTGAAAGAATACCTAAGATTGCCGCCAATCGTTGTATCAAGAGTGCGCGTAACACGTTTTGTCGATTTGAAGACTTGAGGAGTGGGTCCACTGACTCTTTTGGCGTCTGAACCTCCTCACTTACTGGTTGTATGTCTTTCATGCTTATCCTCGTGAACAGATGGATACATATTCTATGTGGTAGTACGCTGCATTTTCTCATATACATTGCTTCTTTGCAAGCTTGAAAAGAAATAAATATACTAAATAGTATGTGATTCTTTGTTACAATATTCTCATTGTCCACTCGTTTTGCTGCAATAGAGAGCAATATCTGCTATAGTAGAGAAGGAAGCAAAACACTGTTGTGCTTTCATTGTGGAAGTGGTGGTGGTAGTGAAGACGAGGTAAGGTGATGTTGGAAGTGGAACAATCGGATGCATGTATCTCTTTAGCTGATAGCGTGTCAACACTTGTGCATGAGTGTAGTGCTATCACTGATTACCGCACATTACGTGATAGTCTTCCCAAAAGATTAGCGCATCTCCTCAGGTGTCGTTGTGTCCTCTTATACCAAAAAGTCGGTGAGACACTCCAATTCGCCTCAGGCACATACGATGAGCAACCCGGCTGGTCTGCGGCTCTGCTCTCTGTTGTACACATTAATCCCATTGCGCTTGATAGCGATGTACCAGAGGCCCAGGTGTGGCGCACCCAAACCACTGTCATCTTCCCTGCACGTAATCCCACGCGCGTGGTCTGTCCGCTCATGTATAGACAGCGTTGTACAGGCGTGCTTGTTGCTATTCGTGACAACACTCCTACAGCTTTAGATGAGCGTGAAAAGAGTAATTTTTTATCGTTTTGGACTCACAATGATGCACAGTCTGTAACCGCAATCACAGAGGTTGCGTCACTTCTATTAGAAAATGCACGTTTGCTAGAGCGTGACCGTGAACGTACTCATACCTTATCACTCTTGACGACGCTTAATAGTCAGATGACGTACACACTCTACGAAGCAGAGCGTTTGCGTACTCTTGTGATGCAGCGTATGCGCGAGATTGCACGCGTCGATGTGTGTGATATGGTGGCTTTCTCAGCACCCGAAGAGCACGGCTCATGGGTAACACCAGCACTAAGTGCTGCTCTCCTTGCATATTTTAATGAGCAATCTTCGTCTCTCCCTCTTGTACTTGAACGTCCTGGTGACGACAAGAATGTACATTCAGGAAACATACTACAATGTGTCCCTGCCACAATCAAGACATTCTTTGCCTTTCCTCTCGTCGGCTCGCGTCCGCTTGCCCGGCAAGGACGTTCAACGCGTAAAACACAGAGTGAAAAACGTCTGCCAGAGACGCATGTGCTGGGGGTAGCCGTAGGGGGCTATCAACATGCGTGGAAACTTCGTCGCGAAGAAGCCACGCTACTTCATATCGTGGTAAGTCAGGCAAGTGCGATATTAGAAAATATGCAACTTGTGGCGGAGGTCGTGGAAGCACGAAACGAGGCACGCAAATTGCTGCGCCGTGTCCTGGAAGACCAGCGTCTGAAAACCTTGATTCTTGAGAGTATTCCCAGTGGCTTAATTACCGTAGATATGCAAGGGCGCATTACCACATTCAACACGGCAGCTCAAACTATTCTTGGCTATCAAACGCATGAGGTTATGGGTAAATCACTTGAGACGCTCCTTAAGGTACAGCCTTCTTCCGCCGTACTTGAAGGGTCTCACTATTTTTTGAATGCAGCCTCATCCCCACTGCACAAAGATGCCTTGCACCATGTACTGTCAAAAAGCGAATCACAAAGAGGCACACTACTCACATCAGATCAACACAGTCAGGAACTTGTTCTCGACATAGACATACAGCCGTTATCCAATGATGTGGGTAAACAAGTTGGCGCATTAGTTACGTTTACCGATGTCACCTCTGTTCATCGCCTGGAAGAAGAAAAACGCCGCCTCGACCGTTTAGCCTCGTTGGGCGAAATGGCGGCGAACGTAGCCCACGAGGTGCGTAACCCACTTGCCTCGATCAAAACCTCTATCCAAATGCTTGTCGATGATCTCGCCGATGATGACGAGCAAGATGGAGTACAGGAAACGTCATCTCGCGTGGAACTTACCCAGGAATCAACAACGGTCATGCTCAAAGAAGTGGAGCGTTTAGATTCGATTGTTCGTGATATGCTCCTCTTCGCGAAACCACGTCAACTGCATCGTAGTACGTGTAATATGATCGCGTTGAGCGATCACGTCCTCCAACTTATGCAGAAGCATTATACTGAAGCGCATGTGCATATTCATCGTTTATACCAGGACGTGCCAGCACTCTATGTAGATACAGGACAGATAGAGCAAGTACTTTTTAACCTGTACATGAACGCACTGCAAGCAATGCCGGAGGGTGGTGAACTGACCATCACCTGTCGATTAGTAGAGCATGTTGCCGAGTCAAGGCGAAAACACGTTGCAGAGCAACAACAATGGTTTGCATTAACTGTGACTGATACGGGAGTGGGCATCGGGAGAGATGCCCTCAAACGCATCTTTCAGCCATTCTTTACCACAAAAGCCCATGGCATCGGTTTGGGATTGCCCATCACACGTCGGCTCATAGAAGATCACGGTGGCACACTGCATGTTGAAAGCCAATCCGGTAAAGGCACAACTATGACAATATACCTTCCTTTGTTGACGAGTGGTGCCGATGAAGAGAAATAAAGATGTTTTTAGGGGGAATCAAACGTGAGTCTTGTCATTTTGATTGTTGACGATGAACCAAATTTACCACATCAGCTTGCACGCTATCTACGCAAACGGAGTTACGAAGTATATACTGCCGCCGACGGTGAGGCCGGATTGCGCGAACTGCAAAAATACACGATCGACCTCGTATTGCTCGATGTACGCTTGCCAAAGCTAACTGGTTTGGAAGTGCTTGCACAAATTCGCAAGCTCGAACCGGAACTACCCGTTGTGATGCTGACCGCGTATGGTGATGTGCAAAATGCTGTGACCGCCATGAAACTTGGTGCCTCAGACTATTTACTCAAAGGATTTGATCTTGAGGAACTCTTGCTCGTTGTCCAACGCGTCCTTGAAACCAGCGCGATGTCACGCGAACTACGCCAGCTACGACGCGAGCGAAGCGACAATTACCATTTCAATTATCTCGTTGGCTATAGCAAAGGGATGCGAGATGTGTTTGAGATGGTCGCCAAGGTCGCACGCAGTGATACCGCTTCTGTGCTCATTACTGGCGAAAGTGGAACAGGAAAAGAAGTTGTTGCACACGCTATTCATGAGCAAAGCCAACGTGCTTCAGGCCCCTTTCATCCATTGAATTGTGCTGCCATCCCTCACCATCTTTTAGAAAGCGAATTGTTTGGCCATGAGCAATACGCGTTTACCGATGCGAAAAAGCAGAAACGCGGCTTGCTTGAACTTGCCGAAGGTGGTACACTGTTTCTTGATGAAATCGGCGAAATGGCACCTGATATGCAAGCCAAACTTCTACGTGTGCTAGAAACGCGCTCATTTTTTCGCCTTGGTGGAAACAAAGAGGTAACGATTAATGTGCGTGTGCTCGCCGCCACCAATCGCAACCTTGAGCAGGCCATGAAGGAGGGATCGTTCCGTGCCGATCTCTATTTTCGCCTTGCAGTCCTCAAGATTATGCTTCCACCATTGCGAGAACGTCCTGACGACATTCTCCTGTTTGCATCACGTTTCATCGAAGACTTCAATAAGTCATTGGGGCGCAACGTGCGACGTATAGACCCGGAAGCACAACGTCTCTTGCTCGCGTATCGCTGGCCCGGCAATGTGCGCGAACTCAAGAATGTGATTGAACGCGCCATGATTTTAAGTAGCAATGACGAATTGCTCTCAAGTCATCTCCCGTATGAAATTGTTGGTTCAGCAAGTATACACACGGCCCATGCGCTCGATCCACTGACACAATGGTTAGAAACACGGCCTACAGGTCCCTTTTCTTTCGAGGAGGTGAGCGAACGTGTAGAGCAACATATGCTTCGCTCGGCGTTAGAGGCAGCAAAATACAACCGTGCGAGAGCAGCGGAATTGCTCGGCTTCACGAAAGTCGATCAGTTACGTTATCTTATGCGCAAACATGGTATAGACCATGCATAGGCCCATAGGATGTAGGAAATGCAAGGACACTATTATTCTGAATACGGTTCCATCTCATCATCACGCAAAGAGAGAAGTTCATCTTCAATCTCTTGCCAGACTTCAAGCTCGACCTCTGGATTGCTGAGGCGAGAACCGCTACGGGCCGAAGTCTGAAACTTTTTAGTCACGCGTTCTCGAAATGTTGCGATAATCGGTTTCTGCACTTCTGGTGGTGGCATAAAACGCAATTCTAGCAAAGAGGGTTTGTAAAAGTCTTTTTTGTCGAAGGCGAGCGAAATAAGATCGCTAAACGCTGCAAGGAGCGCGACACGTTGCTGTGAAAAATAGCTTTCTTGTGTGCTTGATGCCAGTAAACAACCCGCGATACGTCCTTCAAGATGAATTGGATGTGCAACGGCACTGATCTCAAATTCGCCCTGATAGGCAGGAACCGTCTTGTTTTTGCGTAAATCGTTGTTATTGACAAAGTGGCGTGACTCGGTAGCATACCCTGACATGGACTCAAGGCCGAGAAAAAGCACATCATGTTCCAGGTCGGCAGTCCATGGCGGTGTACCCTTGCCAGCACATTCGCGGATACTACGGATTTTCCCATTTTTAGGCGGCATACATTGAATGAGTTTGATCGCCATACCAATATTGTTGGGGTCCAGCTGTAGCAATGCTTGCTTAAGTACCATATCGCTGATACGCCAGAAGCGTAAACTCTCTGTCGTCATGGTACGCACATTTAGAACCTGCGCAAAGAACTCAGAGGAAATTGTTTCGGTGACATCACCCTTGAGCCAGGAATGGATTTCGGGATAATACTCTTCAAATGCATTCACCATATCTTCTCGATGCTTTGGTTGGAGTACCTGTATTAAACGAATCAAGTGTGGACGCTGTGGATTAGACTCACCACTTGCCCAGCGCATAAGGGTCATATCGGACATACCGAGTGCAGAGGCAAGGCGTTTTCGCTCAGCCGTTGATCGGATAATACCTTGTAAAACAACTGACCATGCAGGAGGCTCGTTAATCATGCTTGCCACCTCTTTTACATTACGTGTAAACTTTATAATAGCTACACACATGATAGCAGAGGGACTTTTATGCGTCAACCTTTGCTTTGCTGAGATAGGTTTTCGGAGGATCGTACATGTTCTATGAATAAGTGTATACTAGTAGTTGATGATGACAAAGAAGTACGCGAAATCCTTTCGTTTGTACTCAAGCAGTATGGCTTTGAAGTTCTTGTCGCGAGCAATGGTTCGCAAATCCAGCCAATGTTACTACAGCGTGTACCCGATCTTATCCTTCTAGATGTCATGATGCCAGGAGAGGACGGCTACCATCTCTGTCGTTATTTGCGGCACCATCCTCTTACGCAAGATGTTCCGATTATGATTATGACGGCACATGCCGAGGATATTTATCAGCGTATCAGTAGAGATGTTGGAGCGTCACAGCATATTACAAAGCCTTTTCATCCACTTGACCTTGCTGAAAAGGTCAAAGCCGTGCTCAATGCGAAGAAAATAGAAAATTGAGATGCAAACTACTTGTCTATACGCTCAAAACTTGGTATCATTACAATCAAGAGTGTCCTGGCAAGTTCAAGGAAGCAGTGCGATCATGCCAAATAAATATGAACGCGAGATCGAAGAGATTCTGCGTAACCTGGAGCAAACAGAGCCTAAAGCTGGCGTAGGTCAGAAGTTCAATGAGCGACTTCGACGCAAGCCGACTCCGCGTGTGCGCCCACGGCCCAACAGTACTTTTTCTCTCACCCTTACCGTCTCAGACTGGTTACTGATCACCGCGATTGGTATTGCGCTTATCGCTGGTGGCTACGCCTTTATTGATGGTCAATCAATTATAACGGGTATCCTGGCGATTGTGGGCTTGGTGTGCCTTCTGTTGGTCGCCCTCTCACAATTCGTCTTTAGGCCGCGTCGTCCGGCGTCGATACGCTATGGCAACGCCACTATTACCCCTTTACGTAAGGGGCCTTTCTCCACACTCAGGACGCGCTGGAATCTCTTCATGCTCAAGATGCGCTATCGCAAACGTACCGGTAGTTAGAAGTGTAAGGGTGCAATCGCATATGTTCTATTCACCCTGCAAAGTACTTGACACAGGAAGAGAAGAATGATATAGTTCAGACGTATTAGACGGGGTGTGGCGCAGTTGGTAGCGCGCCTGGTTTGGGACCAGGAGGTCCACAGTTCGAGTCTGTGTACCCCGACTTATGCGGGAGTAACTCAGTGGTAGAGTTCCTGCCTTCCAAGCAGGCTGTCGCGAGTTCGAGCCTCGTCTCCCGCTTTCTTCGTGTGCATCGTCTCTCTCGGATGGCTTCCAAAGCCACTTCACCCGAAGTGTGTTTCAGAAGTTTTCTGAAAGAGACGATCTCGTTTTGGAAGGGAGGGTGCAGGGACATCCTGCCCCGGTTGTGGGCAACACTCTGCCTCATGCAGAGGAAAAGCCTGCCCAAAATTTGGGCGCATTGCCTCAATAGAAATCTTGATTTCTCCGACCTCTTTTGACATCCTCCTTCATTTCTTCTGCGAGCAGTTTCGGGGCAGGTTCTTCTTTTAGTCGCTCATAGACTGAAGAAAGGACCATGATACAATGGGATCACCAACCAAGATTTTGGATGAGGCACGTCAGGCTGTCGTTGTCGCTTCGACGCCTGAACCTCAGCGGACGAAGGGGCGGAGGAGGAAGAGGGATGTGGGGATGAGTTTACCGATGCGACGCCATCTGCTCGATCAATTTGCTCCACTGTATCAAGAGGCCATGAGTGGAGAGAAACGGGCGGTGCTTGCGGATTTTGTCCGGTTGACAGGCTACCATCGGACCTACGCGATGTGGCTCTTGAAGCATGGAGAGTCAGGGCAGCAGCAAGCGAACCAGTCTGCGCGGTGTGTGTATGGAAGTGATGTACAAGAGGCGTTGATACAGGTGTGGGAACAGACGAACGGTTTGTGTAGTAAACGCCTCGTACCGTTTCTGCTCACAGCACTTGAAGCGATGGAGCGACACGGACATCTGCACCTGACGCCAGAATGCCGAGCGCAACTCCTCAGCATCAGCGCAGCAACAGCAGATCGCCTGTTACATCCTCATCGTCAGCGAGTGATGCGCGGCCTCTGCACAACACGAACAGGGACGCTGCTCAAGCAGAACATTCCCATTCGTACCTTTGAGCAGTGGGACGGGCAGGCCCCAGGGTTTGTGGAAGCGGACCTCGTCGCCCATTGTGATGCGTCGGTGGAGGGAAGCTATCTGTTCACTCTGACGCTGACCGACATTGCGACCGGCTGGACGGAGTGTTTGCCCTTACTCGACAAGAGTGCAGAGACCGTGCTTGCGGCCATCAAGCAGGCGCGTTCCCTCTTTCCTTTTCCTCTGTTGGGCTTAGATACCGATAATGGCACTGAGTTCATGAATGATCTGCTTATGGCGTATTGCGAACAGGAGAAGATCACCTTCACGCGAGGTCGTCCAGCCTGCAAAAACGATCAGTGCTACGTGGAGCAGAAAAATGGGCATCTTGTGCGTCAGGTGATTGGCTATGCGCGCTTTGTGGGAGAGCAGGCCCATCAGTGCTTGGATGAGCTGTATCGTCTCCTGAGCCTGTACGTCAATTATTTTCAACCCTCGATGAAACTGTGTGCCGTGCTCAAAGAGGGGAGAAAGGTGCGACGCATCTACGACGAAGCAAAGACACCATTCATTCGTCTGCTCCAAGCAGAGGTGGTGCCAGCCGAGCAGGAGTGTACCCTCATGAAGCAGTTCGAGGACATGGATGTCGTGCGTGTGTTGGAGCAGGCGAAGCAGGCACAACAGCTCCTCTTTGGCTGTACGACAGGCGTTGTTCCGCAGAATGAGAAGAGACGACGGCTCTTTGCATCCGAGCGGTTTCGTGTTGTTCGCACCTCGCTCGTGCCATGCGTTGCCGATGCCTTGTCGCATGCATCATCTGTCATGAGCTTCTTAGAAGAGGGAGGGAACGAGGAAAAGGCAGCACTACTCTCGTTATTGGAGTGGCATCGAACCCGCCATGACCCTTTCCAGGAGCAGTGGGAGCTAATTGCCGAGTGGGTGTGTGCTGATCCCAACCGAAGTTGTCAGGCGATGTTTGAAGAACTGCTACGACTCTCTCCTGACCGCTATCAGCCTTCGCATTTAAGAACGTTGCAACGAGGCGTGTGCAAGATACGAGCGCGACTAACTCAAGGAGACATTCAACGGCAGGAGCATGGGCACGAGACAGGAGTGTCTCCCTCTCTGGTGCCAGAAGAGCAGAAACTGCCACAGGAGGAGGCTGGTCATGGTGCAGAGCCGTCTATATCTCTGGGAGAAGGAGGGCATGAATGGGATGACGAGGCGGACAAGCAGGTAGGAAGTACCGTCGCGTCTGTTCCTGCTCCATCCTTCTCATCTCTCTCGAATGCACACGAAAAGCAGGAGTCTGTTCAAGAATGTTCATCTGAGCGGATTGCAGAGAAGAGACCCACGGTGAACGAAGAGCAGACGACAGAGATCTCTGCCGTGTCGAACCTCTGTTTTGAGCCAAGCAGGTCTTGCAAGAACCCTTTGAGGACAACGATAGAAGAGGCGATTGGAGACTATCTGGAAGCGCAGCGGCAAGCAAACCGACGTCCAAAGACGATTGAGTGGCATCAGACCGCTCTGGGTTTGTTTGGTCAGTATCTGCAAACCGAGTGTCAGTGTGTCCTACTTGCTGAAATGACAGAGAGGCATGTGCAGGGCTGGTTGGAGTCGTTACGAGTACCAACGGCACGAGGTGTTGGACGCTCGGATGGTACCAGACATTCCTATGCTCGCTCGACTCGCGCATGGTGTCAGTGGTTGGTGAATGCTGGATACCTCACACGAACGCCGTTTGCTGAAATTCCCCTTGTGAGAGTGGAGCCTCCTGTGATGCATCTTCTGCAAACGGAGGAATGGGAGCGGTTGTTGCAGGCGTGTGAGTCACCAGAGGAGAATGGGGTGATACCAGAGTGGGCACTCGTACGCAATCGAGCATTGTTGTGGGTGCTCTATGACACAGGAATGCGGTTGTCAGAGGTGTGTGCGTTGCGTTTGGGAGATATCGACCTAGAGCAAGGCATGCTCATGGTGAGGCGAGATGGCTTCAAGGGAAGGCGACTTCCACTGGGACATGAATCGTTGGAAGCGATGTGTGTATATGTGGAGCAATATCGGGTGAGCGGAGGGAAAGCGTGTATCACGCAAGGAGGGATGAGCGACAAGCCACTTTTTCTCTCAGAGATGGGACAAGGGCTGACCGAGAATGGGATCGTGTCGATGTTTGGTCGTCTGAGGGAACGGGCAGGGTTGACGAGAGAGGAGATAGGACCGACATTGGTGCGAGACAG
>CAWBTV010000006.1:0-9539 GCA_963791835.1 uncultured Chloroflexia bacterium | reverse complement strand
GTTTGCTCGGCACCGTATATTTAGGATAATCGTACAGTTCGGTGAGGCGTGTCTTGATCTGCTCACGTCCCGAAAGTGTCGCAAGATAGGCACGCGTCACCGCGTCCTGTGCCTCTGACCATGCCTGTGTTTCAGTGGATGTGGCATCTTCGAGCCAGCGATAGGGGTCCGCGACCCGTGTGCCGTGATACTCCTCAACGGTGTTGTCACGGCGCGTGTGTGGAATGTTCAATGAAATGTCTCCTCCTACGAGATGAATGCAGATTGTCGTAGGGACCACGTTTACGGCGTCCACGGACGATTTATCGTCTATGATTGCTATGAGAAAATGGACTCCACGCATCTCGCGCAATGAATTGCGCCGTGGACGCCGTAAACGTGGTCCCTACGACAAACCGTCATCCGTCAATAACATAACCCATCATACGGCGACATTGGTTGAGCGTCCGTAGGGTTTTTCGGGGTCAATCAGCACGTTGATACATGCAGGGAGACCGGAGGCGAAGGCTCGCTCCAAAGCAGGACGAATGTCTTCTGCTCGCTCGACGAGTTCGCCGTAGCCACCGAGGGCTTCAACCATCTTATCATAACGGATGCCAGGAGAAAGTTCAGCAGCCGTCGCATGTCCAATCATGGCGCGTTGTGGATGCTTGATTTGTCCCCATGCGCCATCGTTGCCAATAACCGCCACAATCGGCAATTTCTGACGTGCCATACTCTCGAACTCCATGCCATTGAGACCAAAGGCACCATCACCACTGAGGATAAGCACTTTTTTACCAGGACGCGCGAGTTGGGCCGCCATCGCAAAGCCTGTACCTGTACCGAGACAGCCCATTGGTCCTGCATCTAGCCAGTAGCCCGGTTTGGCAACGTTGATGACTTTACCACCATAACTCACAATATCGCCACCATCACCAACGACGGTTGTATCCTCATCAATAAAATCGCGTATCTCACGGCAGAAGCGCATGGGATGGATGGGAAAGGCATCCGAGTTGAGCGCGGCGGCATCGCGTTCGAGACCACGCTTCTCTTCATTGCGAATGTAGGTAAGCCACTCTTCGTTCGCAATTGCCTTTGTTGCCTCGGTCACTTGCCGCATACTCAGGCCAACATCGCCCACCAGTCCAACGGCCGCTCCACGATTGACGCCGATATCCTCAGCCGCAAGGTCAAACCATAACACATTTGCCTCGGCAGGAATGAGAGGTGGTTGACCGTGATTGAGACGGAAGTCCATCTTTGTGCCAATGGCGAGTATCGTGTCGGCACCCTCTAAGGCTTTGCGTCGTGAAGATGTGAAGAACAGAGGATGCGTTGGTGGCAGACAACCACGACCAGCACCATTGAGATAGACGGGTGCGGAAATGCGCTCCGCGAGTTGGCGCAAAGGTTCCGCTCCGTCCGACCACCATACTGCGGTACCAGCCATAATCACGGGCCGTTTCGCCTTTTCGAGCAGGGCAGCAGCCTGTACTACGGCGTCAGGGTCAGGCGCGGTACGACCTCCGGCGCGATAATTCGCGGGTTCGCCGAGGTCAAAGAGCGTATCGGTATCGGCAAAATTGTTGAGAACATCCATCGGCATTTCCAGGAAGGTCGGTCCCGGTTTACCACTCAACATCTGTCGAAAGGCAATACCTACATATTCACCGAGACGTGAGGTCTCATGGACTGTTCTTGCCCACTTTGTGATGGGACGTAACAGGTCTATCTGCCCCATCTCTTGTAACGCGCCACGGTCCCAGAAGCCAAGTGGGGCCGCGCCACCAATCACGAGAATAGGACTCCCTGCAAGGTAGGCATTTGCCACACCTGTTACACCATCGGTGACACCAGGGCCAGCCGTAAGCAGAGCTACACCAGGCTTGCGCGTCGTTTTGGCCCAACCCTCTGCCGCGTGAACGGCGGCCTGTTCGTGACGCGTATCGACAACACGAATCCCTTCGCGTAAACACCCATCATAAATACCCGCGATATGCCCACCACTTAACGTAAAGACAACCTCGACCCCTTCACGTTTCAGCATCCTGGCAACCAGCCAACCGCCATGAATCAAACCCATGATGCGCTCCTTTGTGTACCATTATAGACAAACAAAAAATACCTTACTCTTATAATACCTCATGGAGATGATTATGTAGGGTGCGCTAAAGCGGACCCGTACAGGAAGGAGTGACTGGCAAGCGTTGGTCGGCTAAGGAAAAAACGGACTAGGATGTGGTTGGAGGATAGAGAAACATGGGTCATCCCTAATTTTACAAAGGAAGGCGAGAAAAAGAAGAAGCTCGACCTGTAGCTTCCAGCCCCACAGTCGTGGTAGAATACTTCTATGTTTACACACGAGCAACTCAACGAGATACATGATCGCCTCGGCACCATGGAGGGTTTCTCTCAGTACGTGCGAGCACTTCAGGCGTTAGGTGTTGAAAAATATGATTCCTACCTTGCTGACGGACATTCGGAATTTTTCGGCAAGGATGGGCATAAGGTTGTCTCGCCTTCCGTCCACGATACCCTTCCTATTCGTGATGGAAGCGACAGCGAAAAAGCTCAAGAACATCTTGACCTTCATAACCAGGGAAAAACAAGCTATCTGGAAATGTCCAGAGGACTGGCGGACAGCGGCGTAGAAAAATGGACCGTGGATACAAAGAACATGACGTTTGCTTGTTATGATAAGCAAGGAAATGAATTGCTGATGGAGGAGGTAGACAGCAACTAACCATCCTTGAGGCAGATGAGAAGCGGTTGCACAAAAGCTGTCAGATGATGACTCGCTGAAAGGGGGGATTTGGAGCAAATATGCAGTGTGAAAGGATGATGGTTATGAGTTCAGAGAGAGACGAGCAGGTCTACCAAGCTCCCATGTCAGCCACTTCTGCTTCTCAATCAAACTGGGTAGGTGCATGGTATGCCGCACCCACGCAGATGCTCACAGCTAATCTGAGCGGTCGCACCTTTCGGCAGATTGTCCACTTGCACGCTGGTGGTGAACAGCTACGTGTGCGCCTGTCCAATCGCTACAGAGATGCATCAGTTACGCTCCGTTCAGTCTCTGTAGGACAGGTTCTAAGCGGTCCAGTTGTGCATGCAGGAACGAGGGACGTGCTGTTTGAAGGGCAAACGACGGTAACGTTAGAGCCTGGGCAAGAGATAACCAGCGATCCGGTTAACTTGCGCGTCGAGGCATTGACCAATCTGGCGATTACCTTTTTTCTTGAGCGAGGGGAAAGCATCACTGGACATGTCGGTGCTCAGCAAACCTCGTATGTGGCAGGTATAGGGAATTATACCACTGTTCCTGCTGAAGTAGCCTTCCTTGTCTATCCCCTCATGACCGCCTCCTGGTGGCTGATTACTGGAATCGATGTGTTACCAACATCTCCACTCAACGCTGTTGTAGCGTTCGGCTCTTCTACGACGGATGGCTTTGGCTCAACACGCGATGCGAATACGCGCTGGCCTGATTACCTGGCTCGTCGCTTGATGGACGCTGGCGGGACACGCATCATGTCAGTCTTAAATGCTGGCATTGGTGGCAACCAACTCACTTCTTCAGAGGTCCCTCAACTCGTGGGAACAGGAATGCCGCGTCTGCTTTTCGGAGAGGCCGGAAGTCAGCGACTCGCATGGGATGTTCTGGCACAGCCAGGAGCGACGGACCTGATTGTGCATATTGGCTCCAACGACCTGCGCTTGGGCGTTTCAGGAGAAACCATGATTTCCGGCTTTCAACAGCTAGTGAAGCAAGCACGAACGCGTTATCAGAAAGTCTTTAGTACAACGATATTACCAGGCGGATACTCGCCCGAACAAGCGGCACAACGCCAGATTGTGAATACGTGGATACAAGAGCAAGGAAGTCAATGGTTTGATGCAATTTTCGATTTTGCGACACCACTGTGTTCACCTGAAAATGAAGCTGTGCTCAATCTAGCCTATGATTCGGGCGATGGCATCCATCCTAACGATGAGGGCTATCGACTGATGGCTGAAGCCGTTGATATTCATCAGTTGACTGGTAGCCCTGATCACTAAAAGGGAAAATCGTGCTTCTGCCGAATGAAACTGCTGTGTAATATCGACGGTTGTAGTAGGGACCACGTTTACGGCGTCCTCGGCGCAATTCACTGCGCGAAATCGGAGTGTATGTTACGTGTATAGGCGATACATCGCCCTCGGACGCCGTAAACGTGGTCCCTACTACTCGACGCCAATATCCCACGCCTGTTGCAGGTCGGCTTTGGAGTAGCATTGAAAGGCCATGAGTGTATTAGTTTTAACGATGGCGGGTATTTGCACCATGTGCGCGGTCACAACGTCGGCGAGGTCTTCATAGTGTTGCAGGCGCAGCAATGCCACGAGGTCATATTCGCCTGTTACGGAATAGACCTCTGCCACACCTTCGACCTCTAACAATTTTTGCGCGGTCGAGTTGACCTCGCCACGTTGCACGTTCAATAAGACAACGGCGGATATCATGCTGATGCTCCTTTTTTAATGAATTTTCTGTTGGGCATGATAGGTGCTCTGCACCTATCATGCCCAACAGAAAATTCATCCAATTATTTCTTTGCTAGCGCGAACGCTTTGGCTAGTTGCGTCTTGTCGTGTTCCCAGTCCTCTTTGTCTTTGTCGTCGGTGAGAATGGGAGTCTCCAGGATAACGGCTACATGTTCAAGACGTGGGTCTGTCAAGAGAGTATGGAGGCCCTCTGCGCCGATAATGCCCTCGCCGAGTCGGGCATGAACATCACGATGACTACCAAGTCCCATCTCAGTATCGTTCAGGTGTAGCACCTTGAGCCGCTTGAGTCCTACGGTCTCATCAAAATGGTTCAATACCTGTGACGCCGCCTCTACACTCCCGATATCATGTCCAGCACCCCAGAGATGCGCGGTATCGAGACACACACCTACGCGCTCTTGAATGTCTCCTGGTAACAAGTGTAACACGGAAGCGAGTTGCTCGAAACTATGTCCAACGGCATTACCAGCACCGACATCATTTTCGAGGAGCAACATAACCGACGTGGGTGACTCTGCTATGACGCGTTCGACTCCTTGCGCGATGCGTGTCACACCAGCCTCGACCCCTGAACCACGATGGCTACCCGTATGAAAGACGACATAGGATGCACCAATAAGTGCGCCACGTTGCATGGTCCATGTAAGAAGTGCGATAGATTTTTCCCAGATAAGCGCGTCAGGCGAGGCAAGATTGATCAGATAGGGGGCATGAATGACAACGGGCGAGAGGGCAAGGGTCTCCGTTGCCATCTTGAATGCGGCAGTACCTACGGGATCATCTGCAGTTGGTCGCCAGCCAGTAGGATTGCTGACAAAAATCTGTATCGCTTCGCAGCCAAGCGACACGGCACATTCAGCCGCTTTGACCATCTTTGAATGTGTTGGCATATGACGACCAATACGCATACTGTTACTCTCCCTGCACATTTTCCAATTGAGTAATTTGTTGGCCTTCTTGCACGTTCGGTAATTGCTCTAAAGAGGTCAGGCCAAAGAGTTGCAGAAATTCAGGTGTTGTGGCGAAGAGCGCGGGGCGTCCTACACTTTGCGCACGCCCAACCTCTATGACCAGGCTATGTTGGAGCAGACTTGCTAAGGCACGATCACTATTCACACCGCGTACTCCCTCGATTTGACCGCGTGTTATGGGCTGCCGATAAGCAATCACAGCCAGCGTTTCTAGCGCGGAAGAGGTCAATTTCGCAGTCATAGGCAAACCGAGTAAGGCGGCGATATAGCGAGCGTTCTCTGGCGCGGTAACAAGTTGCACCTGTTCACCAAGACGCTGCAAACGGATACCGCGTTCTTGCTGAACCAACTCATTCTCCAAAAGTTGTAAGCCAGCGACGAGATGCGCTTCATCAAGAGCTAACAGCTTGCGCAACTCGGCCCGTTCGAGCGGACGCCCAGAGACAAACAGCACACTCTCAAGTGCCGCCGCACATTGTTTGTCAGTGAGTGGTGCAGGTGATTGTTGAAACTGTAGCTTCTGCATGGTGAGAGGATTATAGCACGCTATTTCTCGCTTGTCAGTAGGGCATCTTGGATGTCAGGGCTACTTAAAAGCCGTAGAAGCCGACGTTGTTCACATGACAGGGGCAAGCCCTGTCATGCCACCTCACACTTGTGGTGTAGCTTTTTTCTTGAGTTGTGATTCTGGAGGGGTGTAACGATGTTATGCTTTTTGACTCGTAATGTTCACGAGCCACGCCACACCAAACTTGTCGGTGAGCATACCGAATGTGTCTCCCCATGGAGCTTTTTCAAGAGGCATGGTGATGTTACCACTCGCTGAAAGCTTCTCGAAATAGGAACGTAACTCTGCTTCATTGTCGCCACTCAGCGACATGCTAAAGTTCGTCCCAACACGATATTCCATACGGTTTGGTGTATCAGAAGCCATAAAAGTAATGCCATTGTCGGCTTCGAGCACAGAATGCATGATGAGGTTGTCTTCGTCGGGAGTTTGAGATGCGTGAAAGTCTTTGAAGGTATTGATCGTGAGTTTGCCACCAAAGACCGTTTTGTAAAACTCCATGGCTTCGCGAGTGTTGTCTTTAAAGCTAAGGTATGGGTTAAGATTGGTTTGCATAGGTCCTCCTAGTGTAGTAATTACGTTAGAATGCTACAGTTAAGTATACACTGTAACCCGTTCAAAGTCTAGGTATTTTGTTCTAATTATGAAGGGCAAAGCTTTTTAAATGGTATTGTATACAGCATTGAACTTGTGAGCGAGGCTATCTCTTTATTTTATCCATTATTTTTTGTTGGTGTCAGGATGATATACCACCCCGTCATCCAGGATTGTCCAGCATAGAGCCTGGACCCAGGCAGACCATGGAGAAATTGTGTACGTGTGACTTTTGACAAATGTAACCCTCCTGAGTCAGCAAGGAAGACGTGCTGGCTATCCCCTCCCGTTAAAATCATGACATGCGTCGGAATTCTCACAATGGAGGGAATACCTGCATTCGCAAAGGTTATTAAATCATCAAGCGAGAGCTTCTGCGTATAGGAACCCGTAAACCCAAATTGCGCTGCTGTTGCAGCCAGTTCATCCGGTTGTCCTCTGATTAATCCCCATTCGTTTACCGGATTATACACAGAGATGCGTTGTTCGACTTCTAAGACATCTCCACAGTTGAGCGGTCTTCCATTAACGGTCGCGCCATACGCATCCATAAGAGCTGCCATAGCACAGCCTGAACATGCTGAGTAACTCCATTGCGACCACTGAGGATTCTGATTATTGTACTGTGCTTTGTCTGCCTGTGAAAATGCTGTCAGGTTTCTGCTAATTTTCTTCACCGGAAAACTCAATGGCAGCGAGATAGCTTGTTGTGTTTGATTCAGTTGGGGAGATGGGAGAAACTGTAGCACCGAAATTTGATTAGCAACAAGTATCCGATTAAAAACAACCAGCGAAAATACAATGAGGCATATTCCAAGTACTACCTGATAATTTATACGTCGTGAATAGGGCTTCTGCCGTCGAACTACTCGACGTGGCATTGGTAATGATGATCCAGGTTTGCGCCGTTCTACTCGACGGAGTGCTGATAATGGTGGCATCGGTTCTTGCCATTCTACTCGACGGGGTGCAGTTTCTCGCCGTTGCGTCGAAACGCGAGTGCGTTGTCGTAGATTTTCTTGCCCATACGAGTATGGCATGCAATCTCCTTATCAGGGTTGAAAACGTGGCATTCGTAGACGAAACCAGTACAAAAGGATTATAGCACGACTTTTCTCGCTTGTCAGCATCACATCTCCTATGACAGGGCTATTTAAAAATCACAGGCGTGTACGAGTGTGGCATGACAGGGGCAAGCCCAGTCACTCCTATACTGCCTACCGCTTCGCGGCGGAAGCCGCGTGTGTCGTGTATAGTAGTGACTGGGCTTGCCCCTGTCATGCTCCAACACAACTCTTAAATAGCCCCTCTCCTATGAGCCGTCGGTAATGATACTATAGTAGGATAGTGTGTATTTCATAGCATAGAGGAGAAACAATGTCCATATCGAACCTTGACCACTTAAAATCGGAGATAGACGAGCGTGTACCTGATCTGGTAGCGATGCGACGCGACCTGCATGAGCACCCCGAGCTGGCATTTGAAGAGGTGCGTACCTCTGGTATCGTCGCGCAACGCTTACGTTCGCTAGGCTTAGAAGTGCAGACAGGCATCGCGAAAACAGGGGTCGTTGGTCTTTTGCGTGGTGGCGCAAGTACCGAGGACGCAAAAACTATTGCGATCCGTGCCGATATGGACGCCTTGCCCATTCACGAAATGAACAATGTCGAGTACCGTTCACAAACGGATGGCAAGATGCACGCCTGTGGACACGATGGGCATACCTCCATTCTGCTTACCGTCGCCGACATTCTCAGCCAACGGCGTGCGGAATTGACGGGCAACGTCAAATTCATCTTCCAGCCAGCCGAGGAGCGCATCGGTGGTGCCGAGCCAATGGTGAAAGAGGGGGCAGTAAATGGGGTAGATGGCATTATTGGGCTACACCTGATTAGCGATATTCCACTTGGACGCGTGGGTGTACGTGCTGGTGCCGTCTTTGCCAGTGCTGATGCCTTCACGCTGACCGTGAAAGGTAAGGGCGGACATGCCGCGATGCCAGAGGGTGCGATTGACCCTATTGTTGCCTCAGCCTACATTATTACTGCATTACAAACATTAATTAGTCGCGAAACATCGCCATTCAGCCCTGCGGTCATCACCATTGGCACCATTCATGCTGGGACGGCCTTCAACATTATCCCTGAGACAGCGGTGATGCAAGGGACCATGCGTTCCTTTAATGCTGATCATCGTGCGAAACTCATACGGCGTATTCATGAGGTCGCAACGGGTGTCGCGGCATCGCTTGGCACAAGCTGTGAGGTGCATTTCGAGGATGGCTGCCCTCCCTGTGTGAATGATCCTGCTATGACTGCTGTTGTATATAAAGCCGCCGTTGACGCCATTGGCACCGAGCATGTCGATACAGACGAAAGCGTCTTAGCGGCAGGCAGTGACGACATGTCTTTCTTTCTTGATGCGGTCCCCGGTTGCTACTTCGTAGTGGGGTCAGGAAACAGAGAGAAAGAGACTGATTTCGCGCATCATCATCCGCGTTTCAACCTTGATGAGGATGCCCTCCCTATCGCCGTTGAGATATTGGCGCGTGCTGCGCTCGATTTCATCGAGAAATAAATAAAATAAGAACTGCATGGTTGCCTGCGCTAATAGCGCAGGCAACCATGCAGTTCTTATTTTATTTATTTTTATTGACCCCGAAGAGCGAGAGGCTCGGAGTATACCTCTCGCCCCAGTATGCACGAGCACCTGCTAGAAGTGTCGCGACTTGAGGCATGACCGTCGAAAAAGAGAGACCGTCATGTACGTGAGTGGTAAACGGAGGGTGCGAGCGGAGGCTCTGAGAGTGTGTGTTGGTTTCAGAGACGACTCGATACGACGACCCTACGTTTATTCTGTCCTGGGAATGTGCT
>CAWBTV010000005.1:0-66747 GCA_963791835.1 uncultured Chloroflexia bacterium | reverse complement strand
CAAGCACCTTGACAATTGAAGAGTGGAAAGCAGAACAGAACACACAGGTAAGTGAACACACAAGCAGAGTTCTGTCAATGACGCTTTTGTCAGTCAACCCTGACTGATGAAGGCATACAATGAGTTTCCGCGAACAGCCAAATGCAACAGTAACAACGACAGCAGTTTGGCCTGGATTGCAACTCAACACCCATATGTCTATGATGAGGCTTCGGTCTCGGAATATAAACACATGAATGGCGAGTTTGATCCTGGCTCAGGATAAACGCTGGCGGCGTGCCTAACACATGCAAGTCGAACGCACTTCGCAAGAAGTGAGTGGCGGACGGGTGAGTAACACGTGGGTACCTACCTTAAGATGAGGAATACCACCGAGAAATCGGTGACAATACCGCATACGCTCGCAAGAGCAAAGTCTCTTTTCAGAGAGGCGTCTTAGGATGGGCCTGCGCCTGATTAGCTAGTTGGTGAGGTAACAGCTCACCAAGGCGACGATCAGTAGCTGGTCTGAGAGGACGATCAGCCACACTGGGATTGAGAACGGCCCAGACTCCTACGGGGGGCAGCAGTGAGGAATTTTCGTCAATGGGGGCAACCCTGAACGAGCAACGCCGCGTGCAGGATGACACTTTTCGGAGCGTAAACTGCTTTACTGGGGGAAGAGAACGGACGGTACCCCAGCAACAAGCCCCGGCTAACTACGTGCCAGCAGCCGCGGTAATACGTAGGGGGCAAGCGTTGTCCGGAGTTACTGGGCGTAAAGCGCCCGCAGGCGGTCTGCCAAGTTCAGACTGACAATCCCCAGCTTCACTGGGGAGGGTGTATGAAAACTGGCAGACTTGAGGGATAGAGAGGGACATGGAATTCCGGGTGGAGTGGTGAAATGCGTAGATATCCGGAGGAACACCAAAGGCGAAGGCAATGTCCTGGCTATTTCCTGACGCTGAGGGGCGAAAGCTAGGGGAGCGAACGGGATTAGATACCCCGGTAGTCCTAGCCGTAAACGATGACCACTAGATGTTCGGGGTATCGACCCCCTGAGTATCGTAGCAAACGCGATAAGTGGTCCGCCTGGGGAGTACGGTCGCAAGATTAAAACTCAAAGGAATTGACGGGGACCCGCACAAGCAGCGGAGCGTGTGGTTTAATTCGATGCAACGCGAAGAACCTTACCAGGATTTGACATGGCTCTGACACTCTGAGAGATCAGATTTCCTTCGGGACAGAGTCACAGGTGCTGCATGGCTGTCGTCAGCTCGTGCCGTGAGGTGTTGGGTTAAGTCCCGCAACGAGCGCAACCCTCATTGCTAGTTGTATTATCTAGCAAGACTGCCGCGATCAACGTGGAGGAAGGTGGGGATGACGTCAAGTCAGCACGGCCCTTACATCCTGGGCGACACACACGCTACAATGGCACGGACAATGAGTCGCCAACCCGCGAGGGGGAGCCAATCTCTTCAAACCGTGTCTCAGTTCAGATTGGAGGCTGCAACTCGCCTCCATGAAGTTGGAGTTGCTAGTAACCGTAGGTCAGCACACTACGGTGAATACGTTCCCGGGTCTTGTACACACCGCCCGTCACACCACGAAAGTCGGCAACACCTGAAGCCGCTGGGCTAACCCGCAAGGGAGGCAAGCGTCGAGGGTGGGGTCGGTGATTGGGGTGAAGTCGTAACAAGGTAGCCGTACCGGAAGGTGCGGCTGGATCACCTCCTTTCTAGGGATACAGGGTGCGTGTCTTTGGACACCACCGAGTCCTAGGTCGGTCAGAACGGCGTGCGTGTTTCAGCAACCTGGATGGTCTGCACTGGTTTCCACTCTTCAGCGGTTGAGGGCTTTTCTTTCCCCTTCGCGCTGTTTGTGCGTGTCTGGACACAGACATGTAGGAGCACCAGAAGTCTGGAAGGAAGTACTCAAGCGTGTACCTGAACAACTGAAGAGAGAATATACTTCAATTTTGTCGAATGTCATCTGTCACCAAGACAGTCATGCCAGTTGCCAAGAGTTGAAACAGAGGAAAGCAAACGTGAGGTCTGCAGGGTGTGTCGCAAGGCATACCACGGCAGACCGACTGATTGTAGCATGACACAAAGAACACAATCACACATCGAATGAAGAGAGAACAAGCTACACAGAGTACGAGGTGGATGCCTAGGTGCATTGGGCCGAAGAAGGACGCGGAGACCGGCGAAACGTTTGGGGGGAGCTGCATACAAGCGATGATCCCCAAGATTCCGAATGGGGCAACCCATCCAGAGTGATGTCTGGATACTCCTTGATGAACACATAGTCAAGGTAGAGGGCAGTGGGCGAACTGAAACATCTCAGTAGCCCGACGAAGAGAAATCAACCGAGAGTCCCGTAGTAGTGGCGAGCGAACCGGGATCAGCCCAAACCGTTGTGTCCGCAAGGACAGGGCGGGGTTGTAGGACCAGCAACAAGAACTTAGAACGAAACGCGAACGTGTTGGAACGCACGACCACAGACGGTGAGAGTCCGGTAGCGATACGCGTCTAGGAACGGGCTGGAATCCTGAGTACCACGAGACACGAGAAATCTTGTGGGAAGCAGGGGGGACCACCCTCCAAGGCTAACTACCCAATGCGACCGATAGTGAACCAGTACCGTGAGGGAAAGGTGAAAAGCACCCCGAAAGGGGGATGAAACAGACCCTGAAACCTCGTACTTACCAGCAGTCAGAGGCCACTGTGGTATGAACCACCAAGGGCTAATGGCGTGCCTTTTGTAGAATGATCCGGCGAGTGCATCGGCGTTGCCCGGTTAACCTGCGCTAAAGCAGGGCAGCCAGAGGGAAACCGAGTCCAAAACAGGCGCGCATGGTAGCGCCGATGCGACCCGAAACCACGTGAGCTATCCATGGGCAGAGTGAAGCGGATGTGAAAATCCGTCGAGGCTCGAACTCACTTGTGTTGCAAAACAAGGGGATGACCTGTGGATAGGGGAGAAATTCCAACCGAACGTGGAGATAGCTGGTTCTCCCCGAAATGCATTGAGGTGCAGCCACGAGCAAGGCTGCGATGGAGGTAGAGCGCTGGATGGGTGAGGGGCCACGTGCTGGTTACTGATCCCACTCAAACTACGAATGCCATCAGCAGGAGACTCGTGAGTGAGACGGCGGGGGCTAAGCTTCGTCGTCGAAAGGGAAACAGCCCAGACCACCAGCTAAGGTCTCAAAATCGAGACTCAGTGGAAAAGGGGGTCTCTCCGCAACAACAGCCAGGATGTTGGCTTAGAAGCAGCCATCATTGAAAGAGTGCGTAATAGCTCACTGGTCGAGTGGAGAGGCACCGAGAACGTACCGAGGCTTAAGTCTCGTACCGAAGCTGTGGAACAATGTCTTCTCTTCTTCGGAAGCAAAGCAGGGTTGGTAGGGGAGCGTTCTTGTTGCCCGAGAAGCCAAACCGGAAGGATTGGTGGAGGCCCAAGAAGTGAGAATGCCGGAATGAGTAGCGTCATCGATGTGACAACCATCGACACCGAAAGCCTGAGGGTTCCTGGGCAACGTCAGACGTCCCAGGGTTAGTCGGGTCCTAAGCCGAGAGCGTTATCGCTGTAGGCGATGGCAAGCAGGTTTCTAGTCCTGCACCGGACAAGGTCGTTACGAGCAATGGGGGGACGCGGTAGGGAAGGTGAACCCATCGAATGGACAGGATGGGCTTCTCCGTGAAAGTACGAACTCCAGGAAAATCCAGAGTTCAGAGGTATGATCCGGGGAACGAGTCTGCGCAAGCAGGCGGAAGTCACCGGACCCCACGCCGTCAAGAAAAGCCTCTCGCCAGACCATTTGTCCGCCCGTACCGCACACCGACACTGGTAGGCAGGGGGAACTCCCCCCAGGTGAACGAGCGACCCTCTGTCAAGGAACTCGGCAAATTGACCCCGTACCTTCGGAAAAAGGGGTGCCTGAGTAGCTTCTCTTACGCAAGTAGGAGGGGTGAGCAGGCCGCAGGAAACTGGCTCAAGCGACTGTTTACCAAAAACACAGGTCTCTGCGAACGCGCAAGCGGACATATAGGGGCTGACTCCTGCCCAGTGCCGGAAGGTGAAACGGAGTGGTGCTCGTAGCCACGAAGTGAAGCCCCGGTGAACGGCGGCCGTAACTATAACGGTCCTAAGGTAGCGAAATTCCTTGTCGGGTAAGTTCCGACCCGCACGAAAGGAGTAACGACTTGAGCGCTGTCTCGACAGGGGACTCGGCGAAATTGCAGTACCCGTGAAGATACGGGTTACCCACGACAGGACAAAAAGACCCCGTGGAGCTTTACTACACCTTGGCCTTGACAGAATGCGGTGTTTGCGTAGCATAGGTGGGAGCCTTAGAGACAACCCTTGTGGGGGTTGTGGAGGCGCCAGTGAAATACCACTCTTGCAGTGTGTTGTGTCTCACGCGTGACCATGAAGCTGGCACGCAAACAGGGCCAGGCGGGTAGTTTGACTGGGGCGGTCGCCTCCCAAAGCGTAACGGAGGCGCCCAATGGTTCCCTCAGGGTGAATGGACACCACCCTTATAGAGTGTAAAGGCAAAAGGGAGCTTGACTGCGAGGCTGACGCGCCGAGCAGGGACGAAAGTCGGGCTTAGTGATCCCACATTCCCGAGTGGAAGGAGTGTGGCTCAACGGATAAAAGCTACCCCGGGGATAACAGGCTGATCTTGCCCAAGAGTTCACATCGACGGCAAGGTTTGGCACCTCGATGTCGGCTCGTCGCATCCTGGGGCTGGAGTAGGTCCCAAGGGTTGGGCTGTTCGCCCATGAAAGCGGCACGCGAGCTGGGTTCAGAACGTCGCGAGACAGTTCGGTCTCTATCCGTCGTGGGCGTAGGAAGATTGAGGGAAGTCATCTCCAGTACGAGAGGACCGAGATGGCTCGACCGCTGGTGTGCCAGTTGGGGTGCCCACCCCATCGCTGGATAGCTACGTCGAGAAAGGAGAAGTGCTGACAGCATCTAAGCACGAAGCCGCTCCCAAGATGAGTCTTCCCTTCTCTGCAGAGAGAACAAGGTCCCAGATAGACCATCTGGTAGCTAGACCGCACGCGGACCTCTGGTAACAGACGTAGCGAAGCGGCACTAATGACCGAACGGCTTCTTTCTCTTACATGAGTGTGAGAGTGTATCTTCGGGTGATGCGCACAAGAACGCGGAAGTCCCTCTGGTTCGACTCCTGGCAACAGGGGATGACTGGAGAGGTGAACAGGGCGTTCGGCAAAATTGAGGTCTCCGTCTCTCTTCAGAATTAGTTCAGTAAACGTAATATCGCTGACAAAAAGAGTTCGCATAGAATATAATAATGCGAACTCTTTTTTGTTGTTAATTGTTTAGAGAATCCAGTAGGGGCAGCAATTCATTGCGCCCAAAGATGTGTGGGAAGGGGTTCGCACTATCATGAGATGCGTATCGAGGACGTTTGCCCCACCACCCCCATCTTTAGACGCAATGAATTGCTGCCCCTACCGATGTTTTCGTTAAAGGAAATGTCTGAATGATTATCGATGTTCATACACACATATTTCCGCCGGATATCGTGAAGCATCGCGAACATTATTGCAAATGTGATGCGTGGTTCAATGCGCTCTATGGCAATCCTCGTGCGACTATAGCAACGGCGGAAGACCTGATCGCGGAAATGGATAGGGCGAGCGTCGATATATCGTTCACATGTTCCTTCGGCTGGCGCGATGCTGGATTGATAGAGGAAACGAACAGCTATATTCTTGATGCCATACAGCGTTATCCAACTCGACTACGTGGTATGGCTGTCATACAACCAACCGTGGGGGAACGTGCGGTCTATGAGTTAGAACGTTGCGCACAGGCTGGTATGATCGGTTTGGGCGAATTGATGCCACATGGACAGGGTTATACATTGAGTGATGTTGGTTTGTTGACTCCAGTTATAGAGGTTGTACGTCGCCATCGCTTATTAGTGCTATCACATTGCAGCGAACCAATTGGTCATATATATCCAGGGAAGGGTAACGTTTCGCTATCGGATATCGTGGCGTTCCTGACAGCATTTCCTGATGTACTTTTTATCGCGGCACATTGGGGTGGTGGCTTACCTTTCTATAGTTTGATGCCAGAGATACAGCGTGTCACTGCCAACGTGTGGTATGATACGGCTGCAACACCCTATCTCTACCGCGACACCATTTTCTCAGTTGCCGCTCAGTTGGTTGGAGCAGACCGTATCTTGTTTGCCAGCGACTATGGTTTGTTATCACAACAAAAAGTGATTACACATATCCGCGAAGCTGGCATGGACGTGGAGATGATCGCGCAAGTGTTAGGCGAAAATGCACAAACGTTACTTCGATTACGGGAAACACAATAAGTATGCGAGTAGTATCTCTTGGCAGTGGCAGTAGCGGAAACGCGCTATTTGTCGAGGCCGGTCCACAGGGACGTACAAAACTTCTGGTAGACGCAGGCTTGACGGGCCGTGTGCTTATCGACCGTCTGCGTAAGATTCACGTCTCACCTTCTGAATTGCAAGGCGTCTTATTGACGCATGAACACAGCGATCACACCATCGGCGTAGCTACCCTGACGAAACGCTATGGTATTCCAGTAATCGCGGACACCCAAACCTATAACGCGGTACAAGAAAGTTCGCGCTCCGGTATGTGGCGTACCGACTCTGGCAATCTCACCATGAACACACCATCTTTCATAGAGGCTGACCAGCAAACCGCGCTAAATGAAGAAGCTGTGCTTATACTTCCCGTTGGATCGAAGAGAAATGTTGGTGATATCGAAATCACCTCGTTTCCTATTTCACATGATGCGATTGCGCCGTGTGGCTATCTGCTCGCAGCCGGAGGCTGTCGTGTCTGCATCGTGACGGATAGTGGCGAGGTAACACCTACTATGTTGAATGTGATGCAACATGCCGATTTGCTTATCCTGGAATCCAACCATGACCGCGACCGTCTAATTCGTGGTCCCTATCCGCAACACCTCAAAAAGCGCATTCTCAGTTCCACTGGACACCTTTCTAACGAACAAGCTGCCGACGCCGTGTTGCGTACATGGCGGCCCGATGGTGTACGCTGGCTCTGGCTAGCACATATCAGCAAAACCAACAACACACCCTCACTTGCCCTCAATAGTATGCGTACTCGTCTGCAAGCCGCGAACGCCAATCTTTCACAAATTCACATTTCAGTATCACCACCCGACATGGGCCATGTATGGGACTCTACCCAACTCTGGCAAGCGTCGTCGCTGTGGGAGATGAAGCATTAATTGTAGGAATTGGTTGCAGAAGTTGTCCACGACCGAATTGATCAGAAAGCGCACGGCACGACGCCGATGAGGAGCGTGCCGTGCGCTTTCTGAGAGCTTCACCTGGATTCAATTCGAGCCAGTGGATTGGGACTCTCCATTAAAGCTGTGCGTGCAGCCGACCAGCTGGAATCCTCAGGGTAGAGCGCACTGCGAAGGTAAGCCCATGTGAGTCGCTGAATCAGGGCGACTCGTTCAGGGTTCTCGTCGGTTGTCTCAGCCGCGTCGTACCCGGCAACCCCACCAAGCCCGTGTTCTGCGCCAAACAACGTAAGCAAGCACTTGGGGCCGGTACTCAGGAAGTACGGATCAGCATGCCAGTCCGCACCCCGAACCGTCAGATAGGGCGAGACATCATTATCGCCCGCGACCACGAGGGCTGGCGTCGTCATCTCAGCAAAGCTGGTGTGCAAGAAGAATGAATAATGCTCTGCCGCGAACGCGCTGAGATCGGCACCACCCCTGCCTGGCGCGGCAAGCAGCGCACCCGCTTTGATGCGGGAATCGGCCATATCCACTTGCGTTCCGTCATTGGGATCAGTAAGCCGTGCGCCCAACAGCATACTTGTTGTATACCCACCCAATGAATGTCCGACTGCGGCAATCCGGCTTCGGTCCAGGCGCCCGCTGATCTGCGGAACAGAAGCCTCGATGAGGTCAAGCTGGTCGAGGATGCGCCTCATATCCTGGGCGCGGGATCGCCAGAACAAGGGTCCTTCGGGACCCTTAGGATCGAGTCTAAGCGTCTTTGAGTCCAAATGGGTGGGCTGGATCACGACGAAGCCGTGAGCCGCCCAGAAATTGGCGAGCGGGCCGTACCCGTTCAACGAGGAGAGATGATTCGAGTTTCCGTGGCCGTGCGACAAAAGGATAATGGGTAGCTCTCGTCCGGTAACGGGCGCGGAAACTCGCATCTGCAAATCCACAGCACGCCCCGGAGCTGACAGCACCACCGGGCTGACAGAGACGACAGGAGTAGGCGTGTTGATTGCTACGTCCGTCATCGCTATGTCTGTTTTGTTCATAGAATGATCTTCCTTTAAGGTAGAATGATATGGTATAATGTGAAAGTGGAGCGTTGCTCCGATACTATTATACGGAACAGAGTTCCGTTTGTCAAGCGAGTGTTTGAGGGAGGGAATGAAGCGATGACCAACATCGACGAGGGAGCGTGGCAACCAACTCAGCAGAAACCAACCCGGCAGAAGCGAGCCGACGCGCAACGCAACGAGCAGGCGTTGCTCGCTGCTGCCGCTGCCGTGTTCGTCACATCCGGTGTCGAGGCACCAGTGCGTGACATCGCGGCGGCGGCTGGCGTCGGGATGGGGACAATTTACCGCCACTTCCCGACGCGAGCGGATCTTGTTGTTGCCGTGTACCGTCATCAGGTCGAGGCTTGCGCCGAGGCTGGTTCGGTCCTGCTGGCGAATGGTGGCTCGCCGCACGCTGCACTCGGTCAATGGGTCAACCTCTTCGTTGATTTCCTGGTCACGAAGCATGGACTCGCCGCGGTCCTGCAACCCAATAGTGTCGGCTTCGACGCGCTGCATGCCTACTTCCTTGACCGCCTCGTGCCCGTTTGCGCTCTGTTGCTCGCAGCCGCCGCTGAAGCTGGCGAGATTAGTGCCGATATTGATGCCTACGAACTGATGCGTGGCATTGGCAACCTCTGCGTTGGTGCCGACAACGACCCGCGCTACGATGCTCGCCGCATGGTCAATCTGCTCATCACGGGACTCCTCCAAACGTGCTCGACCTGATAGGGTGTATTAGACCCCTACGTAGTCCATCGCCATTCTCACACGGTCCATGCTGGGAACGGCGTGCATGGACTCAAAGAAGCCGAGGGCTTGCTCGAAGTGGTAACGCGCACGTTCCAGGTCGGTAGTACGTCTGTTGAGTGTGTCTTTGTCGAAGGTCGAGGCGCGACGTTTATAGAGCATACCTATATAGTAGAGTGTGATGCCGCGCTCCCAGGGAATGTCGAGGGCTTCGCAACGTTGTAGGGCCTGACACAGGTCGTTTATTGCCAGCGACCACTGCTGTTGCTCTATATACATACGACCCCTGGCACGAAACGCGAGTGCAAGACTTTTACACGCCCCCGACTCTTCGGCGACTGTGAGCGCACGGGTACACATGCTTTCCTGCGCTTCCACGTCCTCGCCTATTATCACCATGAGTTCGGCTAGCGTCGTGAGTACCTCTGGTGATGGAAGCGGTTCGCTACTCGTGAGCTTCTCTTTGTACTCGACTGCGGCTCGCGCCCAATCCTCACGGGCCAGGTAAATATCGCGCATACACGTTGAGACATTGGGGGGGAGTGCCTCATTCTCTATGCGTTCTCCTTGCTGGTCAATCAAACGTTTGTATTGGCGCGAGTACTGGTCTCCCTGCTCCGCATTGCCCAGCCGATACTCAATCATAGCGAGTGTCTCCAATGCCCAGAGTTGTCGCTTTTCGTCTTGCTGATATTGCTCAACCAGATGCAATATGTCGAGCGCAACCTGCCGTGCTTCTTGCCAGCGATTCCACTGTAGCCACGTCCACATACGCCACGCCATACTGGTAAGCAAGAGTGTTGGACTCTCCATTGTTTGCGCATTGTTCCATGCTCGCCCGAACCACATCAAGGCCGTAGGATAATCCGCGACCTGTGTATGAATTTTGCCAAGCGAGATGTAAAGATCGTACAGTTCTTCGCGGTCCGTCAACTTATCTTCGAGTTGTTGGCGCCGACGCTGTATCTGCTGTGCCTCGTTATATTTATGATATTCCGTATAGATGAAACCTACTGCATCAAGTGCCAGCGAGAGCGCACTGGGATGGTCGAGTTGTTCCGCGAGACGCAATGCCTCGTGTCCGCTGTCCAGTGCTTGCTCCGCCAGTTCCGCTTTCTGGGCATAGGTGGTGTTCTCCAACTGACGAATATACCAGAAGGCTTGATAGGTAAGGAAAGCGACACGTTCTGTATTTAACGTTTTACCGTCCAACCTTTGAAGCCCTGCATCAATATAGCCGCGAACCTCCTGTGGATTTGGCGGTGTGTCGAAGCCACCTAACCAGCGTGTTCCAAGCTCTGCTAAACGCTCGTAGAGGTAGAGGACATCGACGGTCTCAGGATCTACACCCTCACCTGTCGCGGTACGAAGTGCTTTACGGTATGCTTGCCAAGCTTCTTCCAATGTGCCACGCTGTGAGTACGCGTCACCCAGCTTTTCATACATTGAGACGAGTGCTGGCACATCAGCATCCTGGTCAAGGTGCAATTCCAACGCATCGTTATAGGCTTGTAAGGCACGTAGCGTATAATAGCTGTTCAATGCCTGATCGCCTGCTAATGTCAGATATTTGATAGCTCGCCGTCGTAACTCTGTTCGCGTTAACCGTACTGTAATAGTTGCACCGTCAGCAGAGAGCGTGTGTGTGCTCGTTGCTTCGACGACATGCACAGCCGCCGACCATGTGATAAGCGCTTGCTGATAGTGGTAGGCCAGCAGTTCTATATAGCTTGCTGGATTAGACGCCGTATGGTCCTCTAGCCAGAAGGCGAGTTGTGCATGTTCCTCTGAACGTCGCGCACGCGGAATATTGTTATAGACCACATCGCGAATCAGGATATGTTTAAAGCTAAAAACGCGGTCATCCTCGATTGGGCTACGCACCTGGATATCCTCATCCTCAATCACGAAATCGCGGTATATGAGCGAGTCAAGTGCTTTCAGGACGACATCTTCGGCTATATTGTGCGCAAGTTCTACGAGCGAGGAGAGCCAGAACGTGCGACCAATAATCGCGGCATGTTGCAGAATAAATTTTTCTAACGGGTGTAACAGATCGACGCGAGCGGCGAGTACGCCCTGAACGGTGTCAGGCACGCGAGGGAAGGGAAGCACATAGTGCATATTGAGCAGGGTATCGTCGGGCGGTTCAGCAAGTGTAGTTAGCTCGCTCACCAGTGTTTCGTTGGTATGACCAAGCCGCCAGCAGATATCACCATCCTCTTCACGTTCGCGCACGAGAAGTCCCTGGTCGATAAACATGCGGATAATCTCTTCGACAAAAAAAGGATTGCCCTCGGCCCGTGTCAAGATAGTATGACGCAACACCTCTGGTAAATCATCCGTATTGAGCAAGGCATCAACCAGTTCGCTACTTTCCTCCGTGGAAAGGGAGTCGAGTTCGATGGTGGTAAAATTGCGCTGTCCACCGCCCCAATCGCGTCTTCGATCAAAGAAATCAGGTCGAGCCGGACACAGAAAGAGCACTGGTACGGTCGTGATGCGCTCGGTGAGATATTCAAGCAGGTCGAGCAGTGCTTCATCAGCCCATTGCAGGTCATCAACCACGATGATCAACGGCTGCACCTGTGCCAGTGCTTCGAGCAGGACACGCCATGCGCGTTGCAGGGGTGCCTGTGCGGTCGTTTGCTTCGTACCGAGCGTATGCGTACTCCGTTGATAGTCACGTTTTGGACGTTCACGCGTGCCTTGTCCATCAAGGGATGGAGCATCAGTACTCAAGCCTTGTCCAATACTGCGCAGAATTGTGGTGACAATCTCATCACTCGCCTCGGTACGTTTCGCGTTCGTTAGCGTTTCGCTGACAAACGTCGTAAAGCGCAATTGGAGTGTCTCGTTGCTCTCGTCCTCTTGCACCTGTAGCAGCGAACGCAGAATTTCGATCAGGGGCCAATAGGTGATGCTTTCACCATAGGGTGGGCAACGTCCTTGCAAAACGCGTGGCGCACCATCATTTGAAGTTGCGCTTTTGACCGACTCCTGTTCACGCCCCACAAATTCGCGCACAAGGCGTGACTTGCCAATGCCAGGGACTCCAATAATCGTGATGAGATGCGGATTGCGCTCCGCTATGACCCGTGCATACGTGGTGTGCATCAAGGTCAACTCAAGCGACCGCCCAACCATCGGAACCTGTAAACCCTCAAGCCCTCGTGGGTGCTGCGGAATTGTTGGCGTTTGCTTCCGCAGTTCCTGTACGACATACGCAGCAAGCGGCTCAGCCTTCCCTTTTAATTGCATGGGGGCAATGGCGCGAAAATCAAAGACACCACGGGTAGCAAGATAGGTGCGCTCGCCTACAAGAATTGTATCTGGTGCCGCGACCTGTTGTAAGCGTGCCGCCACATTTACCGCGTCACCCGTAATCAGAAAATCCTGGCGTGCGTATTGTTCATTCGCTGGCACAGCCACTTCACCTGTGTTGATGCCAATACGCATTTGTAGACGGATCGCGTCTGTGTCAACAGACTGCCGTTGCTCGTTAAAGGTTTTCAGCGCGGTTTGCATATCGAGAGAGGCTCTAATAGCGCGGTCTGGATCATCCTCATGCGTAATCGGGGTACCAAAGACCGCCATCACCGCGTCACCGATATATTTTTCGACGGTGCCACCATGCTTGCGTATCTGTTGCGTCATCAGGTTGAAGTAGCCCGTCAGGATTGCTCGCATGTCTTCCGGGTCCATACGTGCCGCCATAGGAGTCGAGCCGATAATATCCGCGAACATCACTGTCACCACGCGTCGCTCTTCTGGTGGTAGCAAAACCTCTGTGACTGGTAATGATGCTTGCTCATTCGAGATTGCTGGTAATGAGCTATCTGTATCACCACGTAAGCGTAAAGCAGTACCACACTCAATACAGAATTTCGCAACGGGCAAGTTGACCGTACCGCAATTTGGACATACTACAAGGCGATTACCACATTCCAGGCAATACTTCGCGTTTATTGGATTAAGGGTTTGACAGTTGGGGCAGCGCATAGATATTATCTCTTACCCTATCTCTTCCGTGTGAAAGTCGTGTATATGAGCGTATATTCATTGTACAACATCACTCAACATTGCTGTTGAATGGGACTATTTTCAGGAAGCTTGACGATTGACTAGCGTTCTCGTACTATGGTGTTCGATGAAAGGGAGAGGAACGATGCAACAGCAATTTTTGGTGGAAAGTCGTAGTTATGACCAGATGGTGCGTGGTTCGTGGTATACGTATCAACTCAATGCACACACACGCCTGGAAGAGAAGCCTCTATATGACGAGGAAGAGAACGTCAATAATGGTGGCATACGTCTCTGGCTACCTGCCGGGACGCCGATGCGCTGGGCCTCTGGTACACGCCCGTTGCGCTCGAATTGCCTACAATTCTTCTGGCCTCAACGCTGGTATATGCTTAGTGCTTTTTATGATGGTCCTACACTTATTCACACCTATGCGAATATTATTCAACCTGCTACCATCCTCTTAGACCGTGTAACGTATGTCGATCTTGATTTAAGCGTCCTTGTGAAGCCTGACACATCCTTTGAAGTGCTGACACAGGCCGAGTTTGACCAGACCGCCGAGATGCTCCACTATGACGAGCAGACACGTATCAGTGCATTGATGGCGATGCGTGCCGTCACCAGTTCCATTCAGCGCAGTGTCGGTCTCTTCACCATCGTGCCACACCAGTTGCGCCAAACGGATTTCCATTTAGTGCATTGCTTGTAAAATGATACGATTATGGATCGTCGTAGGGACCAGATTTATCGCGTCCTCCGGGCAATTCATTGCCTATGCTCTTACGAATGAAAAGGAGATGGATAGAAAGCTTCGCGCAATAAATTGCGCCGTGGACGCGATAAATCTGGTCCCCTACGACAATGCATTGTACAGGAGAACATATACTCATGCCGAAACGGATCGACCATGTGGCGATTATTGTGCGCAATATCGAGCAAGCTCTTGTGTTTTATCGCGATACGTTGGGCATAGAGCCGAGTGAGGTCAAAGAGGTGCCAACCGAGCAGGTGCGTATCGCGTTTTTGCCCATGGGCGGTCCCGGAGGCAGCGAGATTGAACTGATCGAGCCGACAACGCCCGATTCGAGCCTCTCGAAATTCCTCGATAAGCGTGGTGAAGGTATGCATCACATCTGTCTTGAGGTCGAGAATATCGAGGATGCCCTGCACGAAATGCAAGCGAAGGGGGCAGCCGTTCTCGACAAGCAACCACGTATCGCCGCCGAGGGACGCGCCATCTTCCTGCATCCAAAAGGCACAAATGGCGTGTTGTTGGAGTTATTAGAGAAAAGCGTGTAACGTGTTGACTTCAATGGACGTGTAAAGCGGTTTGGTGGAGGCATGACAGGGGGGCATGACAGAGGGGGCATGACAGAGGGGGCATGACAGGGGGGCATGACGGGGGGCATGACGGGGGGCATGACAGGGGGGCATGACAGGGGCAAGCCCTGTCACTACCATACACGGACTGGCGTGGCAAGCCACGCCGTGGCTAATCGTCGTATAGTAGAGGCATGACAGGGGGGCATGACAGGGGCAAGCCCTGTCACTACCATACACGGACTGGCGTGGCAAGCCACGCCGTGGCTAATCGTCGTATAGTAGTGACAGGGCTTGCCCCTGTCATGCTCCCCTCCTCCTCTCATGCTCCCCTCCTCCTCTCATGCTCCCCTCCTCCTCTCATGTCACCCATGCCCCTGTCCTACCCATCGTTTTTATGTCCTACCCTTAACCATATGATGCTCTTCCCCAATGCAGTATAATGTCCTCACAATCCTGTTATCGTAGAGGTGGATGGCATCGTGTCGCAACTCACACAATTGGTCTTCTCGGAAGAGACGCATCATAATCAGCGTCTCTTTTCTGACTATTATCTCAATCATATTTTGCCTGAACACTGGTCTGGTCTACGGAATGAGGCCATGCTTGTGATGCAACAATTACAGCAACTTTTCGCGAAATTCACGCCTAATCCAAATAATGAGGCTCAGACGGAGGACGATTGGATTAAGCCAGTGTTGCAGATGTTGGGGCATATCTTCGAGGTGCAGGTGCCGTTGAAGGTGCCTGATAGTGTGCAGAAACCGGACTATATTTTCTATGCAGATGAGACTGCACGTGCCGTCAACAAGGGACGCACATTGACGGAAGAGGATTTTAAGCAAGGCGCGTATGCTGTTGGTGATGCCAAACGCTGGGACCGTTCGCTGGATAAAGCGGTCAAAGGGAGTGATGGCCTCGATAACAAAAATCCCTCATACCAGATATTTTTCTACATGCTGCATAGTGGCTTGCCGTGGGGTATTCTCACGAATGGGCGACAGTGGCGGCTCTATTCCTCAGAGACCGCGCATAAGCTTGAGATTTTCTATGAGGTAGACTTGCCAGCCCTGCTGAGCAAAGGTGATGTCGAGAGTTTCCTGTATTTTTATACCTTCTTCCGCCGTGCCGCTTTTGAGCAGGGGACATTATCGCTCGACTCGCTACTCGCAGCCAGCACGGACTATGCACAGAATGTCAGCGAGAGTTTGCGGCAACAGGTCTATGATGCCCTGCGCTCGGTGGCACAAGGCTTTTGGAGTATCCGGGGAATAATCTGCCAGCCACGCCCGAAAGCTATAAGGCGATTTATGACAACTCGCTGATTCTGCTCTATCGCTTGCTATTCATCTTCTATGCCGAGGCTCGCGACCTCTTGCCCGTTGAGGATAACTCCAGTTATCGCAAGAAGTATAGTCTCTATGCCATCAAGCACAGTGTGAAAAACGAGTTGAGCGAGGGCTTGCTAATACACTACTCTGGTCAGTATTGGACGCGGCTGAAAGACTTGTTTCGGGCTATCGACAAAGGGTCGCCCCCTTTGAGCGTCACGACCTTTAATGGTGGTCTGTTTGACCCCAACAAACACGAGTTCCTGGAACGCTATATTGTTGGTGATGTCAGCCTGTGTCGCGCTATCGACAAGCTGGCACGCGTTAACGGGCAATTCGTCGATTATCGCGATCTGGCGGAGCGACACCTCGGCACCATCTATGAGGGCTTGCTTGAATATACGCTACAGGTTGCATCAGAACCAATGGTGGAACTGCGCAGTAGCAGTAAGATTGTACCTCTTCATGGTGTGCCGAAACGCGATATCGTGACAGAGTTCAAAGCGCATGAAGCCTATCTTGTCACAGATAGTGGTGAGCGCAAGACAACGGGTAGCTATTACACGCCTGACTATATCGTCAAATATATGGTCGAGCAAACGCTACATCCCTTGCTGGATGCTAGCCACACAATCGGCATCATGCTGACGCGGATCGCATTGCTGCCGTGCTTGCGATCAACGTGCTTGACCCCTCGATGGGGAGTGGACACTTTCCGGTGGAAGTCACCGAATATATCGCACGGTATCTTGTCGCGCTCGGTGTGCAACCGGAGGACAGCGACGAGGGCGACCTGACGTACTGGAAACGCCGCGTGGCTCAACAATGCATCTATGGCGTGGACCTCAATCCGCTTGCCGTTGAGCTTGCCAAACTCTCGCTCTGGCTTGTCACGGTGGCGAAAGACCGACCGCTTAACTTTCTTGACCACCACCTGCGCACAGGCAACACGCTCATCGGCTCATGGCTCGACGATATCGCGGCAGACCAGCATCCCAAACTACGCTCAAATTCAAAGCGCGTCAAGCAAGCGGAACAGGCCGCGACACAGGCAGGGCAATTGGCCTTCACGCTCTATGACGATAGCTTCCGCCAGAACACGCAGTCCGCGCTCGGCTCGATAGCCAGCATCGAACGCAATCCAGGCAACACCGTCAACGAGGTCAAGGCGCAAGAGGCCGCGTATGCCGAGTTACGCACGCGTTTTAGCGAGAAATATCTGTATCTCGCCAATCTCGGTGCCGCCCTCTACTATGACCTCAAGCTGGGCGGTGATATCTGGCGACCACTTGCCCACTACGCCCTCGATGGCACTATCGACGCCAGCATTTCGCAGCAACAGCAGCAATTCGACACATGGCTTGATGCCGCGCAGGAACTCGCCGACAAGAAACGCTTCCTACACTGGGAACTAGAATTTCCCGACATCTTCTTTGACAAAGATGGTCAGCCCCTCGGCGAACGTGCAGGTTTCGATGTCGTCATCGGCAACCCACCCTATGTGCGCCAGGAGCAGTTGAGCAATGATAAACCCTACTACCAGGAACGCTATGAGGTGTATCACGGCAAGGCTGACCTGTTCGTCTACTTCTTTGGGCAAGGCTTACGCTTGCTGAAACACGGTGGTAAGCTCGCCTATATTAGTAGCAATAGCTGGTTGCGTGCCGATTATGCCACAACACTACGGCAACATCTACGTACCCAAACCTGTGTAGAAACCATCGTCGATTTAGGCGACAATCACGTCTTCGCCGATGCGCCCGATATGACGCCCTCAATCGAGATTGTCAGCAAAGAGCAACCAAAGGATGAAAACGTAGCACAAGTAGCCGTATTTGCCCGTAACGAAGGCATCAAAACATTTCGTGACCAGCTAGAGGGCAAGCTGTTTAACGTGTCTATTCATGACCAAGTTGATACAGGATGGCAACTTGCAAGCGGTACTTGCAACGTGTACTTTTTACAAAACTTATGAGCAGTAGGTAAGCCACTAGGAGATGTTGTAGAGAAGCGTATGTATCATGGAGATTAATACAGGTCTAAATGAAGCATTTATCATTGACCAAGATAACAAGAGATCAGCTTAGTAAAAGAGGACTCTAGTTGCTGCAATGTTGATTAAACCATTGGTTCGTGGTGAAGATTTACGGTCCTGGTATCAAGAAAATGAAGGACGTTGGTTTATTTGGATTCAGAATGGGTGGACTCGAAAAACTTTTTCAGATTAACGTTTTATCCGAAGAGCAAGCATGGGAAAAGATTTCTAACATATCATCCCAAGTCTGGCTAACTATTTGAACCATTTCGCTGTTGCAGCAAAGAAACGTCAAAACAAGGGACAGTTCTGGTGGGAATTGAATCCATGTAACTACTATGATGCTTTTGAGCAAATTAAAATATTTTGGCCCGATATCGCAAAATTCCCTCGTTTTTCCTGGGATGAGCACAGGAACAATTTGTAAATGATAAAGGATATTTTATACTGTCCAAATCATGATTCTCCTTCTCGGTATTCTTCAATCACGAATTAGTTGGTTTTGTATTGATCGCCTTTGCGCATCACTTGGTGAACGTGCAGGACTGATGAGATATCAACAATTAATACAATATATCGAAAGGCTTCCCATCCCCACGCTCACTAACACACAAAAAGAGCAGATTGGCACGTTGGCACAGCAGCTTACGGATGTGGCGCAGCGACGTTATCAGGTGCGACGCAGGACGGCGCAACGGATTCTGCATGATCTTGGCAATGGGCCAGATGCAAAGCTCAATCAACGCTTGGAGTTGTGGTGGGACCTGTCCTTCGCGGATTTCCATGCCGAGGTGACGAAGGTGTTCAAACGCACCATTCCGCTCAAGGATCGCGACGATTGGGAGGAGCTATTGCACGAACGCGGCAACCAGATACGCGCCCTGACCGATGAGATTGTGCAATTGGAGACGCGGCTCAATGAGGCGGTGTACGCTGTGTTCGACCTGAACGATGAGGAGATTGCGCTGATCGAGCGCGAAACGAAGTATAAGTATGGGGAGTGGTAAGGGAAATAGGATGATTTAAATGTCGAGCAGAGTATGAAGGATACAAGGGGAGCATGACAGGGGCGCGTGGCATGCTCCCCTTGGCGTTGGCATGCCCCCGTTGGCGTTGTCATGTCGCTTCCAAAACTGCTTCACGAGTTTGTTGGAATTAATGGGTTTGCTCTTATCATGCCAAAATTGCTATCATATTGTCTGTTGACCCACCATTAGTATAAACTGTTCATGTGCTTATACACAAAATATAAGTGAACTCATGGGGAGGATAGGTATAGATACGGGTACACAAAAATTTGATCCAGATCGTGCAAGTCGTTTTACACGAAAATCATGGCGTTTGCGGACTCATAATTATGGTTGGACGGGAACCTATCATGTGATATTACGTGCGAAGGAACATGTACCTTTATTTGAAACACCACAACTACGGAGGATTTTGCAGGAGGAATGGAACGCTTTACCACAACGATTTTGCAATGTCACTCTCGACGAATTTATGATTATGCCAGACCATCTTCATCTTCTACTCTCCTTAGAGGGGAACATGGAGAAGGCCGCGTCATTAGCCGATGTAATTGGTGCTTATAAATCGCTTGTCTTTCGGCAATGGTACAAACACATCCAATCCGAAAAATTAGAGTGTGCAGCACAATTTTGGCAGCATCGCTATTTTGATCGCGTCATTCATGATGGACAGGACTTTGAACGAACACGACAGTATATACGGGATAATCCAACGAAGGGAATGTAATGGGTGTATATAAGACATGACAGGGGCAGCAGAGCATGACAGGGGCAGCAGAGCATGACAGGGGCAAGCCCTGTCACTACTATACACGGACTGGCGTGGCAAGCCACGCCGTGACGCGGTGGTCAGTATAGTAGTGACAGGGCTTGCCCCTGTCATGCTCTGCTGCCCTACAATGGCTTCACGTACTCCTGTCATGCTCGTCCACCCTACAATGGCTTCACGTACTCCTGTCATGTTGTCCACCCTACAATGGCTTCACGTGCCCCTGTCATGTTGTCCACCCTACAATTGCTTCACCTGCCCCTGCCATGCTCGTCCACCGTATAATTGCTGAGGATGTGTGTTATGATAGAACAAACTGTTCAACATCTTTGACGGAACAGGAGAAACAAATGGTAAACGACGACATCGACGAATACAATAGTCTCTTAGACAATGATTCATACGTTCAGAAAAAGGTTGCAAGAAGCGAGATGGAAGGCGTAAAAAAGGTATTAATTGCTATCGTTAAGCTTCGCTTCCCTGATCTTGTAGAATCAGCCCAACAACGCGCATCAACTGTCAAGAGTGTCGAAATGCTCATCCAACTCACTAAACAGATAGCGGTTGCCAAAGACGAGCAGCTTGCACGTTGGGTACTTGACACTTACGCAACCAAGCGTATGTGAAAAGGAAGTGCAATAGATTGCAATGCACACGTATAATCAATAATAGACACTTAACAAACATGCATAAAGGAAACTCAAACACAATGAATATTGTACAGCGTCTTATCTCGCGTGAGTGGCGTCCGGGGCAAGCGGCACTCGCGGGTCTTCTTGCCACCATTGCGTATAGTATTGCGATGGAGGGCGATATCCTGCTGGTCGGCAATCGGTTTAGCGATGTGCGCTTTATCGAAGGTCTGCTCGCTGGTGAGAAGCAGTCACGCCCCCTCTTTTTTCTGTCGTGGGCAATTCACATCCTGAACGGAGTCGCGTTAGGCGAACTCTATGGGGCCGTCCTCAAACGCTATTTGCCCGGTCCCAACTGGCTCAAAGGCACGATATTTGGTGAAATCTTTATTGTCAGTGCATGGTGGCTGACACCGCTTGCCGACAAATATCATCCCTTGATTAAGAATGGCGAGATGCCGCGCCTCTTCCAATGGAAATCCTTTTTCCAGAACATCGTGCGCCACCTCGTCTTTGGCCTCGTTTTGGGTTTGATTTACAAGGATGGAAAATAAATAAAAAATATTCACACATGATGGATGGCTTGAGCCATCCATCATGTGTGAATATTTTTTATTTATTTTATATAAAGTAGCGCATCCACTCGCCCACCAATGGTAAGCGATAGCGTGGATGAAGCCATGCCATCGCCATCAACCACACCCACAGAATGCCCATTGTCCACCACAGCACCGTCAATAATAGGCCAAGCCCAAAGTTGGTCAGTAGACCGAGAATGGGAACCCAGCCCAACATGCCCTTCAACAGGCTCACACCCAGGATCAAGAGCGAGATCGTCCCAAACGTAACCATAGATTGGACCGCGTGCCAGCGCACATTGCGGCTACTCTCCGTCGGGCGTACCTCCACCATGAACAACAGCACCCCTGAAATCCACAGGAATGCATACGCGAGGACGCGCTCTACGCGCTCATCAAACCCCAGCACTGTCGTTCTACGCATTGTTAAAGCTCCACTTCATCAGCTTCATCATAGAAGCATGGATCGTATTCTTATGATGTAGTATATACGGAAGTACAGCTTACGGCGTTGCAAGCAACGTGAACGATGTATGTAACCATGTCGTAGGGACCACGTTTACGGCGTCCTCGGCGCAATTCATTGCGCGAAATCTACATTTTCTGGAAGCATAGCCGATAAATCGGCCTCGGACGCGATAAATCTGGTCCCTACGACGGGTGTCAATTGTTACAATCAAAAGGAGGTATTTTTATGACAAACACAATTCTACCCAATGACCTGCATGTGCGTCCTGCAATCGCATGAGCATTATATTTTATATAATAGCGCATCCACTCGCCCACCAATGTAAGCGATAGCGTCGATGAAGCCATGCCATCGCCATCAACCACACCCACAGAATACCCATTGTCCACCACAGCACCGTCAATAATAAGCCAAGCCCAAAGTTGTCAGTAGACCAAGAATGGGAACCCAGCCCAACATGCCCTTCAACAGGCTCACACCCAGGATCAAGAGCGAGATCGTCCCAAACGTAACCATAGATTGGACCGCGTGCCAGCGTACATTGCGGCTACTTTCCGTTGGGCGTACCTCCACCATGAACAACAGCACCCCTGAAATCCACAGGAATGCATACGCGAGGACGCGCTCTACGCGCTCATCAAACCCCAGCACTGTCGTTCTACGCATTGTTAAAGCTCCACTTCATCAGCTTCATCATAGAAGCATGGATCGTATTCTTATGATGTAGTATATACGGAAGTACAGCTTACGGCGTTGCAAGCGAACACGTTCTATTGTGGGAACCGATCATGCGGTTTAACAATTCACGTTTCCACATAAAATGGATCAACTAGAACGGAGATATTATTATGACCAACACAATTCTACCCAATGACTTGCATGTGCGTCCTGCGAATCGGGATGATGCACAGGCTATCGCGGCTAGCAATATGGAACACGAACGTGCTGAAACAGGAACAACCGAGACTACGGTGAATGATGTGTTTGACCTGTGGGATAGCGAACGTATGGTTCTTACGGCTGATACGCGTGTTGTCGTGACACAAAGTGGAGAATTTGTCGGCTATACGGGTGTTGCGGCGACTGATAGGGGTATCATGCTCGATGTTCACACGACTGTACACCCTTCCTATCAGAATCAACCTACTCTTCTAGCTTACCTGTATCAGTTCGCGGAAGAGCGTGCGCGAAGTCTTTGCACTGGAACATCCTACGTCTTCATGTCAACTGTATACGTGGAGTGCTATGCCCTTCACAAAACAAGCACTTGAGCAAGCTGGCTATGTTGTCGAGAACAGCGATTATCGTATGGAAATCAGCTTTACAGATGATGCTCCTCCACCAACTCCACAACAGTTGCAAGGCATCACCATTCGTCCCTTCATCGCTGATAAAGAAGAGCGGGCTGTGTACGATGTGATTGCCGAAGCCTTTCCCGATATCGACGGCAAGCCCTATCGTCCCTTCGAGGGCTGGTATGAGAGTGTTTTTGAGAAAAGCACAAGCTTTGAGCCTTCCATGCTCTATGTTGCGCTCGTGGACAATTCCATTGTCGGTACCACTCTATGCCGTATTTATCCAGAAGATGCGGCTGGCTATATATGGCAGGTTGCCGTGTTGCGTTCACAACGTGGACGGGGGATAGCACGGCAACTGTTGCTGACTGCCTTCGATGAGTATTATCGACGCGGTATTCGTCGTGTCGAACTGCATGTTGATGCAGCCAGCCAGACGGGTTCGCACCAACTCTACGCGAAGGTCGGCATGAGCAAGCGTTCGCAAGTTGATAAGCTGGTGAAAATGCTATGAATACTGTTTTGCGCACAAGAAAACGGCCAGCCGTTTTCTTGTGCGCAAAACAGTATTCATAGCATTTTCATAATTCCCCGTATACAATCCTCCCACCCAGGATCGTTGCCTGCACGCCGTTTTCGCTGAGTTTTTCTTGTGGCACATGTAGAATGTCTTCACGTAGCACAACGGCGTCACCGAGTTTGCCGACGGTGAGCGACCCCTTATATTGCTCCTCAGCACCAGCATAAGCGGCACCAAGTGTATAGCCCCAGAGCGCATCGGGAACATTCAGGGCTTGATCGGGCAACCACGGGGGACGTTGTGTATTTGGGTCACTGCGTACCGTGGCTGCATACAGAATGCTGAGTGGATCGAAGCGTTCAACGGGTGCGTCGGACCCCATAGCTAAGGGAATGCCGAGATCGTGCATGGTGCGATAGGCGTAGGCGTGGCGATGGCGTTTGCCCCAGTAGCGTTCCGCGATGTCGCGATCAGCAACAGCGTGAAATGGTTGTATCGAGGCAATCACACCAAGGCGGCGCATCCGTTGCAGGTCTTCTGGTGCGATCAACTGCACATGTTCCAGGCGATAGCGCAAACCGGAGTGGGCATCTTCGGGTGTCCCTTGCTCCGCCATCAGCATCTGGGCACGTTCAATGGCATCGAGCGCAACCTTTGCCGCGCGGTCGCCAATCGCGTGAATGGCAATCGTCAGGCCCATCTCGGTTGCATCCTCGACGGCATCGAGCATCTCCTGTTCTGGCGTGGTCAGGATGCCATAGTTGCCGGGGGACTCCTCGAAGCTTTCGAGCATGGCGGCAGTCTGTGAACCTAGTGTACCATCAGCGAATATCTTGATACCACCCACACGCAGCAGGTCGCTCTCTTCGTTGTTGATGCCCTGTGTACGCAGTTGTGGCAACATCTGACGCGGTAAAATCATCTGCACACGCACACCGAGCTTGCCTTCATTCCGTAACTCTTGAAAGAGATGAAGGGATGTATCGCCCTCGATATCGTGAATAGTGGTGATACCATTGCGCTGTAGCTGAGCCATTGTACGTTCTATCAATGTACGATTCATGCCTGGATCTGAGGAGCCAATCACGTTGAAGACAAGGCTGGTTGCCCCCTCTTCCTGTAGTACACCCGTTGGTTCACTAGACCCATCACGTAGAATATTGCCTGTTTCGGGTTGAGGGGTTTCGGCGGTAATGTTGGCGCGTTGCAGTGCTAACGAATTGACCCATAACAGGTGTCCATCCTTACTTGATAGCGCAACGGGATGAGTAGGTGCTGCCGCATCGAGCGAAGCTTTAGAAGGGAAACGCGTGTTCGTCCAGAGGTTCTGGTCCCACTGCCCACCCTGTATCCATTGTCCACTTGGCGTCTGACTGGCGCGTGCGCGTACAAGTTCCGCGACCTCGGACTCGCTCGTTGCGTTACGAGCATTGATGCGGTTCTGCATATGGGCAGTGTGGAGCAGGTGAATGTGCGCGTCAATGAATCCTGGTACAACCGTCTTGCCTTTCAGGTCCACGATCTGTGTATGTTGCCCTCCAACACGTCGCACCTCATCGTTGGTGCCAATTGCTACAATCCGCCCCTGTATATCGTCTATCGCCATTGCCCGAGCGCGAGGTTGTGCCGCGTCCATTGTGTAGATGTTGCCATTGAGGTAGAGGATGGTTGTCATACTGAGTGTCCTTTCTACGTGTTCATCGAATCGGTAGGGGCAGCAATTCATTGCGCCCAAAGATGGGGGTGGTCGATGGGCAATCTGTCGGCAACGATTCATTCCCTCTACGTGACCCCTCCCCACCCATCTTTGGGCGCAATGAATTGCTGCCCCTACCGATTCTAATGTGACATAAATCTCATAATCGCTTGAGCGAGTATGTGTGGGTGCTGCAATTGGATATCGTGTGAAGTGTCGGGCATCCACAACACAGAGCAGCGTTGGATGACTTCCGCGACCTGAGCCGCCATGTAGCCTTTCGCTATCGCAAATTCGTCGGTATGCTCAAGCCGCTCTGGAAATTCACTATCCGGCTGTGGTTCGCCAGCCGCGGGGATGAGCAAGACGGGACAGGCCAATTTACTATAGTACGAGAGGGCACGATCATCCCACAACGATTCGCGGATACGACGTTGATTATCGGAGTGTAGACATTCCTCAAGGCGTCCATCGGGCAATTCGCGCACGGTTTTGAGCAGAATCGCCTCGACCTCTAGCGACCAGAACGAGTGCATTTCTCTGCTCATGGCCTCCACAAAGGCGGTTTTTGAGACATACAAGTGTTTTGTATCGGTCTCACGGATAAAACGGTCACGTGTCATGCCGGGCCAGTGACGCGGCTCTACGTGTGGGCAGTCAACGAGGATGAGGTGACTGATCAACGCCGGATGTCGTGCTGCCAGCACAAGGGCGACGCGTGCGCCCCAACCGTGTCCAACAAGCGCGACCTGACCGAGACCAAGAGCCGCCATGCCCTGCACCACGTCTTCCGCGATGGTTGTGAGGTCATAGCCTGTTGTCGGCTTCGCGCTTTCACCATGTCCGCGTGCATCGAAGGCCACAACAAAATGTGTATGGCACAGGTCTTGCGCGACGAGTCGCCATGTATCCGCCGTCGCACCCAGCCCATGTAGCAGCACAATTGGTATCTCATCACTGCTCTGTATTCCTGCTTGTTGCTCGTCGCCACTTCCTACTGAGTCCCATTCGAGATAGTGTAAACGTACATCATCGGTATCGACAAAAGAGCTTCGAGGCTCAATCATATTCCTACCTCTCTCTAACTATTGACGCGAAAGCAAGAAGACGCTTGCCACAATCAAAACGCCGCCGAGTAGAGTAATTGGGGTCAATTGTTCGTGCAGTAAGAGGACTGCCAATAGAGTACCAAGCAGTGGTTGTATAAAGAGCGTGACGGCAGCCGCCGAGCCATCTACTTTTGTCAGGCCCTGAAACCATGCAAGGTAGCCAAACACGGTCGCGACGAGTGCCATCCAACCGAGGCTTATCCACCCAGGTACACTCAATGGATGCCAGCCGGAAGAGAGTATGTCCCAGCTAGCAAGGGGCAGCCAGAAGAGAGTACTGCCAACAATTGCGGCGGAAATGACGAGCAATGGCGAATGTTTCACCAATAATGATTTTCCGCGTATCGTATAAAATGCCTCGAAAATAAGTCCCAGCACAACCAGTAGATCTCCAAAAATGCGCCACACGCCTCCACCGGAGGGAAGCGTTGGGAGAAAACTGCGCTCGACAATCAGGTAGACACCCAGCAGTCCAAGCAACATCAGACACGCTCGAAACACTTGAAAACGTTCACGTAACAAAAGCCACGCAAAAGCTGCCGTAAACACCGACTCGCTACTAATGAGCAAGGCCACATCAGAGGCCGTTGTCAAGGCTAGCCCACCATACTCAAGCCATTTGTTGATGACAAAGCCTGCAAGCGCGAGGAGGAGAAGTTGCGGAACATCACGCCATGTTAAGTGTATCTCTTTGCGTTTATAAAGTAAGAAAGGGATGAGAAATACCGATGCAAGACACATACGTAACGCGCTGAGCATTGTGACAGAGATGTCCTGTAGAATAAATTTGCCTGCCACATAACTTGTCGCCCACAGAATATTCGCCAGGATAAGCAGAAACCAGGAAAACGTATGACGCGGTAACGATGATGGAGATGCGCTACTACGTTGTGTGGTAGACAAGATGTTGCTCCTTACTAGCGTGGGCGAGTATGCACCTTGTATGATATAGGGAGAAGAGGGTAATTGTCAAACACGATTGACAGCGAGACGTTTGTCCCGTACACTACATTTATAGAGATATATATAGTATACTCTTATAGGATTTGCGATACATCACATTCAATACGATACATACCTGTTCTATGCCTGTCAAATGACTCCATCGGTATACTATCTCTTCGCGTACAACACACGTGCGCTTGAGGGATAAGGGGGAAGCCGCCATGAACAGTATCCAATGCCCAAATTGTGAAAAAGCATTGCCCGAATACGCGAATTACTGTGCCAACTGCGGAGAGTCTATGACTTCACCAGGGCATGTATCCACACGTTTCCTGGCGGACAAAACATTAGAAAAAAATGCATTTCAGGGACCACATTTTTCCCCTGTCAGTCAGACGAACACGCCTCCCCTACTCGGCAAAACTCGGCCAGCAACCGTCAATGCATCACAACGTAGACGCTTTGCTAACACGAATCCCCGGACATCACCACAAGGGGCACAACAATATCCCGTACAGGATGTTGTTGTGCAACTGCATGAGGAAGATGCACGTCCTCTGACATGGCAAAAAGTGCTTGATACCCCTTCTGCACTCGAAGCTATTCCTGTTTCACCACGCCCTACCTCGCCACGTCATATGAAGGTGACACCACTACCTGTCAAAAGCTCAGACGGAAAGCACGTCCCACCAGTCCTCTTCTTCTGGTTGAGTGTGGGGGTAGTTCTTATTTTATCGCTTGCAGGTGTGTTTGGTCTCTTTGTTTCCTTTGGACATGGCACAACAGGTCCACATACACCGACGCTACTCGCATCATCTAACATTATTGCCATTGGTGCCACGCTAGAATTGCACGGCACCAACTTTACGTCAAATGGACGTGTTGGCCTGACTCGCGATACCGTCCTTCCCATTGCTGATACGGGTGGTGTCTCCATCATTCAAGCTGATAGCAAAGGGAATTTTACCGATACCGTCACCGTCTCACCTGATTGGCAAGCTGGCATCCACACAATCAATGCTGAGGATGCAAAGCTGCATAAAATAGCACGCTTTTCCGTTCTTGTCACGGGCAAGAGTGCCTCGTTACGGCCCGCCCATTTCACGATTTCTGATACCACACTTAACCTCGGCACAGGCGACAGCGCGACTAACTCTACTCAGACAATTACGTTAAGCAACACAGGTGGCGGACAAATCACCTGGCAAGGCAGTAGCGATGCACCGTGGCTGGTACTCTCGCCCGATAATGGCACATTCGCGGCTGGCACGAAAACACCTGTCACGATCGCGGTTGACCGTGCGAACCTGCGTCCAGGTGTCTATACCGCTCAGGTGAATTTTCTATCAAATGTTGGAAGCAGCAAAGTCAGCGTCAAAATGCAAGTGATACCGCTCAATCCGGGCAATAGTGCAGTACTCCAACTCAGTCCGGCAGTGCTGTCATTTACTGCCCCTGATGGTAATGTGGCACCAGCCGCACAGAACATCACGATCAGCAATCCGGGCGTACAAACGTTGCCGTGGACTGTCTCGACGGATACCCCGTGGCTTGCAGTCTCGCCCACCTCTGGCACTGTACAGAATGCTTCATCTGTTGCCAGTAGTACTGCTACGACAGCGCAAGGCGTCGCCACACAAACAGTCAGTGTGAGTGTCAATACCAGTAATCTTCTCCCTGGAACTTATAGCGGCATGATTACCTTCACAGGCCAGGGACAGGTGAAGAATAGCCCACAGGACGTACTGGTGACGGTCACGATCACACCGCAATGTAGTTTGCAGGTCTCGCCATCCCTGCTGACCTTCGCGGGAGTGTATCAGCAGTTTGCACCCACCAGCAAGACAATCAATGTTGGTGTCTCACAGAGCAATTGTACCGCGCCTATCTCATGGAACGCGGCAACGACCTCCTCCTGGCTGGTACTCGGTACCACCAGTGGTACGACGCCAGCGTATCCGTCTGTGAGCGTGAATAGTACGGGTTTACAACCTGGAACCTATACCAGTTCCATTATATTCACGACTTCAGCAGGGACAGAGACGCTTCCCGTCTCGTTTACCGTGAGTCAAGCGGCCTCACCAATCATGAGCGTGTCATCGTCTGCACTCGCGTACACAAACATTGTCGGGCAGCCGATACCAGCCTCACAAAGCGTTGTGGTCACAAACTCGGCTGGCGGTATCCTTAATTGGCAAGCAAGCACGGCAACGAGCGTTGGAGGCAACTGGCTCAGTGTGACACCGACCAGTGGGAGCCTTACAGGTCATCAATCGTCCGTGTTCTCGGTTTCAGTCGCGGCATTGAATACTCCTGGCACCTACAATGGGACGGTGACGCTTACTGGTACTGATGGTGCAGGACATGCTGTTCCTGGTAGTCCACAGGTCATTCCGGTAAGCTTTGTGGTACAAGCTGCATGTGCAGTCACAACAGGACCGGCTGCATTAACATTTACAAGCGTTGTCGGTCAGATCGCTGTGACACCACAAACACTCACCATTGCGGCTAGTGGTGCATGTACGCAGGGTGTTACCTGGACCGCAACAAGTGCCTCGACCTGGCTGGTACCCACACCTGCAACAGGCATAGCAACACTTGCAGCCGCTGGCAAGAGTAGCATAGGTGTTGCCCCGGCAGCACTCAAAGCCGGAAGCTATGCCTCTACCGTGACGGTTACTGCCATTGATAACATCACACATCACGCTGTTGGTGTCCCTGTAGTCGTATCAGTTGCCCTGACGGTACAACAAGCATGTACCCTACAAGCACCATCGGTAGCAACCGAGGCATTTACCACCGTCGCTGGCGGAACTCCTGCCGCACAGACTTTCTCATTAGGAGTGAGTGGTGCATGTACAGGGAATGTAACCGTTACACCCACCGTGGCACTGGGCAGTGGCACAGGCTGGTTGACAGTTACGCCCACGGCGGCAACTGTATTAAGTGGTGGTGTAGCAACATTTACGGTGACGGTGATTGGCACAGGACTGAAAGCTGGTTCCTACGGCGGCTCCATTACGCTTGCTGGTGTTAATGGGAAAGCAACCATCGCCGGTAGCCCGCAAACCGTTGGTGTGACGGTAACAGTATCCTCGCCAGCATCACTTGCCGCGAGTGCTGGCACGGCAGGCACACACGGTACAGGTGGTGTTACCTCGCAACCCGTCAATATCGCAAACACGGGTGGTAGCGCGTTAAACTGGACGGCATCGCTCGCGAATGCCCCATCATTTGTCTCACTCGGCACGGCAGCGGGAACACTCGCGGCTGGCACTACCACATCAACAGGCGTGGTAGTCAATGCCGCGAGTGCTGTTGCTGGTAACTACACGGCGAATGTAACCATCACCGCAACCGATCCCACAACGGGTCTGGCGGCTGTTGGTAGTCCGACGACTGTCGCGATTACCATTAGTATCGCCCCACCGTCGATGCAGGTCAATACAACAGGGCTGACCTACTCGGCACCTGCTGGTACGAATCCTGCGGCGCAATCCATCAACATTACGAATATCGGTGGTGGCACACTCACATGGACAACAGGCGTACCGTCTGCCACATGGCTGAGTGTCAGCCCGACAAGTGGGAGTGATGCACCAAATGTCACCTCATCGCCAACGTTCAGCGTGAACTCGGCTGGGCTTGCGGCTGGTTCCTATAGCGCGACGGTGGCTGTCACACCCTCTGTCGGTTCTGCCGTCACTATCACCGTCACGCTCACGGTGACTGCTGTCACACCGACACCGACGCCAACGACCGCGCCAACGCCGACTCCTACAGTCGGCGTTACACCCACCGCGACCGCGAATATCGCGCCGACACCTACCCCCACAAAGCAACCTTCGCCTACCCCAACGACAGGAGTAACACCGACTACAACACCATAGAGTCACAAGTCTTCGTCCTTGCGTGAAAACAGGCTGGTAGGGATAATGGATAACGATAAACATCTGTAGGGGTCTCATTCTACTACACCGTGTGGGCATGAGGATAAGAATTGATGAATTTGTGATTACGTGTTCATGCGCTGAAGTAGACTCAGAGGGTGCGCTGAAGCGCACCCTCGTTGCATCTCTAAAAATAGAATACGATGAGCCATCTAACACTACACCTTTTGCCTATTTTTTCGTGTAACAAACGGTCTTTTGCCTCAAATTTTCCTTTACACCCTGTTGTATACTAGCGACAACATACATACTACGGACCGAGGAGAAGCACAGGTGTCTAATGTAGTGCCAAAAAAAGTATTGCAACGGTATTTGATCGTAAAGAGTGGTTTTTTGTTATTGGTTCGCTACTTGCAAGTATTGTTGCTGGTCTGCTCACAGTACTGCACACGAACGCTGTCCTGACCTTTATCGTGTCAGGGGTTGCGCTTGCCTTGCTCGCGGAACTTGTAGGCTTGGCAACGGATCAACTTGGCTCACGTTTGAGCGCAGGAGCAACGGGTGTATTACAATCTGCGCTTGGCAATTTACCTGAATTGTTTATCGGGATTTTCGCGCTACGGGCAGGCCTGATCGAAGTGGTGCAGGCGGCACTTGTCGGCTCCATTCTAGGCAATAGTTTGTTCGTCCTGGGTATCGCCTTCTTTGTTGGTGGATTGCGCCACGGCACACAAACATTTTCGACAAACGCGCCAAAGGTAATCGCAACACTCACATTACTTGCCGTTTCCGCACTTGCCGTGCCAACACTTGTACACGGCTTACACACGCCTGCCGCCGGGCATGAAGAGGGATTAAGCATAGCCGCCGCGATCATCTTACTCGTTATCTTTATCGCCAGTATCCCCGTTTCACTTCAAGGTGGCACAAAACCACTTGAGACAAATGCATCGAAAACTGCCCATACATGGCCTCTGTTACTAACGCTCATAGTTCTTGTCGGCGCAGGTATAGGGGCTGCGTTCGTCTCGGACTGGTTTGTCTCGGCATTGACACCCGCGATCACCACGTTGCATATCTCACAAGCATTCACAGGTCTTGTGATTGTCGCACTTGCTGGTAACGCCGTAGAAAATGTGGTGGGCGTGCAATTAGCGGCACGCAACCAACAGGATTACGCGATTAGCGTCATCTTGAATAGCTCGTTACAGGTTGCGCTCGGTTTAACACCCGTTCTGGTGCTGCTCAGTCTCATTCTTGGGGGAGCACATCTCACACTCGTCTTGCCACCTCTACTTGTCGCAGCATTAGGATTAACCGCAATTCTCACTACCGTTATCATCTATGATGGCGAGTCAACGTGGCTAGAAGGTTTGGCCTTGATAGGACTCTACGGCATTATCGCAGTCTCCTTCTGGTGGGGATAACATCACAATCAGAAACGGGGACATCGGTAGGGGCACAATTCATTGCGCGCAAAGATGGGGGCGGTAGAGGGGCAACACGTCGGCAACGGCTTATTCGCCCGAACGTGGACCCTTCCCAACCCATCTTTGGGCGCAATGAATTGCTGCCCCTACCGAAATATACTTCCAAAAATTAGAATACAGTAAGCCTTCATTATTTCCCATCCAAACTGACACCTTTTATTCCCTTTTGCGTGTAATAAACGAAGGCTTTTTTGCCTTAGCTTTTTTATGTCCTTTATCTTTTCTTTCATGCATCACATGAATCATAGGAAGCAATACAATGGCTACGAATGCTCAGCAACGTGGAAAATCGCATAAAACAGGGGCAAACGGCCCAATGGAGGCATTTAGCAATGATGTGAAACCATTGCAAGGCTTCATCATTAAGCTGAACAATGACTGGGTACTAAACCTTGCATGTATCATTGCCTACAATATGCTTATGGCAATGCTGCCTATTGCATTGGCACTTGTCGCGATTCTTAGCTTATTCCTGGGCGATCCCACTATTCGCACCACAGTTATTCACCAGATTACGGCATTATTTCCAGGCTTAGCAGGACAACAAAATGCATTAGACCTTGCGTCAAAACAACTTAGTCAGGCATCAGGTGTGATTGGAATTCTCGCCGTTGTGGTTGGTATCTTCTTTGGCATATTCTTATTTCTTGTGACTGAAGGATGTTTAGATATCGTCTATCGTGTACGGCAACGTCCACTGGTACGTCAATACCTCATGTCCTTCGGTATGCTCATCGCGTTTGTTATTCTCATTCCAATTATGGTGTTCGCTTCGGCTGCTCCGACACTTGTCTTTTCGAGCCTGTCAAATCTCCCTATCTTGAAAAGTATTCCAGGCAGTAGTTTTATCTTTATCAGTCTTGGTGGTATTCTCGGCGGCTTCCTTACCGCGTTTCTCCTGATTGAACTCATTTATATTGTAGTGCCTAATCAGAAAATTAGTTGGAAGAATAGTTGGCGTGGAGCGGCACTCGCGGCATTGGCAACCGAGATATTCCTGGCTGCGTTTCCGTTCATTGCCGCGCACTTCTTCAATGGGTACGCTGGACCTTTAGGCTTCGCGGTCATTCTGTTGCTGTTTTTTTACTACTTCGCAGTGATTATCCTCATCGGTGCGGAGATCAACGCCTTTTTCTTTGAAGGCGTGCGTCCCATCCCTAACGACATTGTAACCTTCGTGAGCACCATGGCAGGCAAACTGAATAAAGATATGTCGCCCGTCGAGTCAGCAGCCCATGTCGATACTCAACCAACAGAGAAAGCTGACCAGATACACGTCGAAGAGGCACACGAACAGAAAATATAGCAAAAACACAGACAACTCCATCAGGCGTTGCTTGATGGAGTTGTCTGTGTTTTTGCTTATTAAGGCTATACTCTTGTCAAATTTGGCACAGTAGTGTATGGTACAATAGAAGAATATTCATACGCTGTCAGAACACGTATACAGGGAGAACATTCCCCATTATCTTCTTATGAATGACCCTATATCGTTGTAGCTTTATACATTCGATACATATCGCGTACCCTGAGAAAGTTGAGATGAGAGATTTATGATAAGCCCTTCACCCACTCAACAACCCCCTGTTCAAACAACGCCTGAACAGAAGAAGACGGTTCGCTCCACTCCTGCGCGGCAAAAACCAGGACAGACGCCAACCGCTCGCTTTTTGAAAGCTTTTTTCCGTCCTATTTTGAAGGCTCTCTACTATGTCCTGCGTTGGATAGCCACCCACTTTCCGCTTACCATCCTCGTCCTCTTTCTTCTGTTAGCAAGTATTTTCGCCACGACCTACTTCACAACAGGGCAATTCCCCTACGGCTTGGGAGGCGATCAGTTCAACTTCCATATCAAAGGCACCGATGGCGGAGGGACTTCCGTAAAGAATTGGATGTATGCGTTGCGTGATGGCGATACGGTTGCGCTGGATTTGCTTGATAAAAACATGTCGCAACCACCAGACTCAACCCAACTGACAACACAGTACAGTCAACCCAAGGCACATCTCACATGGAAAGATATCACGGTGCTGAGTGCCTCTGGTCAAGCTGATAATACGGTAGATAGTTTTGTACAAGTCAATCTTTCCGCCACTGGTCCGGGTGGTAGTACAAGTGGAATGGTCATCTGGCATTTCACGACAATCGCTCAGGGAGGACAAGAGTTTATTCTGAAGGTCAACACTGTAGATTTTCGTGCGCCCCTTAACTAGCGCATCCTAATTGTCGTAAGAGCAAAGGGATACACAGAGTGTCAAAAGAGTTTGCTAACAAAAAGAAGTCCAATGATCTGGACAAATCTATCGACCTGGGCATGGATCAGTTTGGACGTTTTATACGCTTACGCTGGTTCTGGATTCTCCTCATCAGCATTGTTGCGTGGTTTTTCATCGCCGGTCGTCCCATTGGTTCATTAAACCCGCCCGTTATCCTGGCCTACGCATTCCAGATTATGTTCGCCGTCCTGTTCGGCATCATGCAGTTTGTAGCTATTTTCTGGTTCCTGGGTCGCCCTCGCCTCTACTGGGTCATGCCTGGAGAGACAGGCGTCACCTTTGATGACTACAAAGGCAATCCAGAGGTACTTGAGGCCGCACGTCGTATTGTGACACTGGTACAGGGCGTCAAGGAGTTCCGCGAAATCGGTGGACATCCAGTACGCGGTCTGCTCCTCTCCGGCGATCCCGGTACTGGCAAAAGCTATCTCGCACAGTGTATGAGTACAGAGGCAGGTGTCCCCTTTGCCTATGCGAGTGCAGCAAGCTTCAAAGCCATGTTCCTCGGTATGGACGTGCTGATGATTAAACGTTTATACGGCAAAGCACGTCGCCTCGCACGTGAATATGGTGGTTGTATCGTCTTCCTTGACGAAATTGATGCTATTGGTGGCTCCCGTAATGGACAAGGTGGCGGCATGGGTGCTGGTGGCGGCTTAATGGGCATGATGGGTGGCTCAGGCACAGGCGGACTTAACGAACTGCTCATGCAGATGGACCCTCCAAACATTGAAACGGGCTGGTTCAAAAAGGTTCTCCGCACACTTGGTCTCTATCATAGTCGCGTACAGAACGATCCCGTCTTGACAGTTGGCGCGACAAATATTCCTGGCTCACTGGATGCCGCACTCTTGCGTCCAGGTCGTTTCGACCGTAAGATTAATGTTGCCGCACCAACGGACAAATATCGTCCAGAGGTCATTGAGTACTACCTGAGCAAGGTGCAGGCCGAGCCAAACATCTCTATTGCCGCGCTTTCACAACGTTTGGTAAACTACACTCCTGTCGCCATTAAGCACGTCGTCAATGAAGCGGTCATCATCGCACACTTCGAGGGACGCGACAAAATCCGTTATAAAGACCTGATCGAGGCACAGGATGTACACGAATATGGCCTACGCCAGTTGAGTGAACTAACAGAGATTGAGCGTCGTCGCCTCGCCTATCACGAGGCTGGTCATACCGTCGCCTGTTACTACCTGATGGATCGCTTCTTCCCCGCCTTCGTCACACTGCACATGCATGGTGATCTCGAAGGGGCGGCAGCTTTCGCGGCATGGCGTCAAAAAGAGACCATCGTCACGATGAGCAAAGACGATGTACTGGCCCGTATCCAGGTCTCGCTGGCCTCACGTGCGGCGGAAGAACTCTTCCTCAATGTCAACCTGAATGGTGTCACCGCCGACTTTGCCAGCGCAACACAACTTGCCGCGAACTATATCGGTGCCTATGGCATGGATGGCACAATTAGCTCGTATCTCGCATTCGGTAGCGGTCTTACAGGTGCAAACCCACTCAGTCTTCCAGGTCTTGCCGAGCGTACCGAGGCACTTCTGCAATCGCAGTTCAAAGCCGTCAAGAAGCTATTCCAGGAACATAGTGAGGCTGTGATGGCGGTTGCGGAAGCACTGATCGAGCGCGAAGAATTGATCGCCGACGAAATCAAGCAACTCATCGACGAGGCCGATGCACGTCGTGTCGTCAAGAGCGTGTTCAGCGACTTCGAGCCACTGCTGGCAACCACTGGCAACGGCAACGGACATAACGGCAATGGCAATGGCTATGTGTTATCCAACGGACATAGCAATGGTGCCTTACCTGCACCACGTGTCGAGTCCGCACCGCTCAACTTTGAAGGCATGAACATACAATTGCCCTCTGATGAGCATCCAAACAATCCCTACGGAATTGGGGATGAACCATACACAATGTAGGGAACGATTTATCGCGTCCTTGTCGGCATGTCAATCGCCAAGAGGACGTGATAAATGTCATCTGGATATATTAACCTGGAGACATCACCTGATGAACTTTGATAACCGAGAACGGTAATTCCCTCGGTAGGGGCAGCAATTCATTGCGCCCAACGATGGGTCGGGGTGGGGTTCGCGTTGCCACAAGATGCGTTGTGGGGACGGTTGCCCCACCACCCCATTTTCGGGCGCAATGAATTGCTGCCCCTACCGCCATTGCTAGATTCAGTTGTCAAAATTCATTAGGGACCGATTCACCGCGTCCTTGTTGGCATATCAATCGCCAGGAGGACGCGATGAATCGGTCCCTACAATTGACGTATCATCAATGACGACCATTGATCACGCAACAAAAAGAGATACATCGTATGCCAGCAAGCGTAGTCACAACTGATAGCACAAACGAGAAAAAAACGCGCCGCAAAGATACCAGCGTTATTTTAGTAAACGTCATGGTACTACTTGAGATACTGTTTTATTTGGGATTTGCGTTGTGGGTGCGGCTCTATAACCTTGGACTACCTTTTGATCGTGATGGCTACGACGAGGGTGTATATTGGCAATCATTACGTGCAATGGGGAGTGGCTATCATCTCTATCAAAACATATTTTATTCACAGCCACCGTTCTTCCTACTCTCCATCTATCCAACCTATATGCTATTTGGGCAAACACTCTGGGCTGCACGGCTCGGTATCGCACTTGTCTCACTGCTTGGGTTCGTCGGCGCGTATCTTCTCGGTACGGCATTAAACGGACGGCGTTATGGGGGGGGGTTAGCCCTTTTGTTACTGTTGATAGACCCACTGTACCTACAACAATCGCAAACATTGCAAGCTGAGGCACCTTTTGTCGCCTTCGCCTTGCTTGCGGTCGGTGCCGCCTATCTCTGGTGGAATCACCCTGATGGTGTATTGGGCATGTGCTATGCCGCGCTTGCCGGTACAGCTCTTTCACTTAGTATCCTGTGTAAACTCTTCGGCGTGGCAACGCTCGTACCGATTGGCTTGCTTTTCCTTGCACATATGTGGCGCATCGCTCGCCGAGAACCAAAAACGCGACTTAAAGCTTCACGCTCCTTACTAGTGGGAGTAGCATTTTTTTTGCTTGTAAGTGCCGCGCTTATACTGCCTTTTATATCCTCATTGCACCAGATGATACTGGGTGTAATCACCTTTCACACTGCTGCTGGCATCAGCTATAAAAGCTCACAGGCAGGGAATTTCCTACAACTCGAACATGCGCTAACTTCTCTGCTTGCACTGGCGGCTCTGTACGGGACCATCGTAGCAGTGTTGCGAGGTGATTGGCGCGTCCTCCCATTAGTTGCGTGGTTTGTGGCAAGTGCTTTCCTGCTCTGGCAACAAGTCCCACTTTTCACACATCATTTCGTAGCCTTGACACCACCACTTATCGCGTTAGCTGTCATGGGTATTAACCCACTCGCGTTTGAAAAACAAACACGTTCAGTATTCTCCGTTGGCACAACGTCGGTTGCATTACTCATTCTTATCCTGGTATCCACTTTTCAAGTGGGAGTAATCCAGTCTTATTACAAAAGTGAACTCAAGAAAAGTCAGGATATCTCTGTCACGAAGTGGGACGTGAATACCGAACGCGACCTGCAAAGTTTCACGCAACTCGGTCAACAGGTCGTGACGGATGCACAATTCCTGACCGCACTGGCAAACCGCAATACCGACCCACAACTGGTTGATACCTCAAATGTACGCGTCGATACTGGTTATCTTACACCACAACAGCTTATCACCGCAGCATCACAGCCCAACGTTCACGCAGTCCTCTTCTATACAGCACGCTTGTTACGCATGAAGCACGTGGGCCTCTTCTATGCATGGCTCATGAAGCACTATCACCGTGTCCGAAACTACTACCCTGGCAAAGAGTTGTGGATTAAGATAGAATGAGATAAGAAAAACATTTCGTATGGACCAGATTTATCGCGTCCATATGCGATAAATCTGGTCCATACCGCGGATCGTCGTTATGAAAATTGACACATATTACAACTGAGAAAAGGTTACTACAATGGAAAAGAAAAAACGCACATTTAGCACCGTGGAAATTGTTTTGATTGGCACCCTTGTTGGCTCACTCATCCTCTCATACATTCAGTCACGCCAGGAAGAAAAGAAATAACAAAAATGGAGATGTCCTTCCTGTATGAGAGCTTTGCTCTCATACAGGAAGGACATCTCCATTTTTGTTGAAAGAAGATTAAGCAGCGACCAGTGGGCGCGATGACTCAACAACCTCTTGATAACCACGCACAAGACACTCCATCGCTTCATACCATGAGCGTCGTTGGGCCTCGATAAGGGCGGCACTGCTCATCGCTTGCCGCTTCTGCGTGTCCTGGATCAGGCTTTCGAGTTGTGTGCGATAGTGGACAATCTGCTCATCTGCCTGTATGTGCGCGTCTGGTACAAGCAGCCCTGTCCGTTCATGCTCGACGAGATCGCACACACCTTCAGCAATCAGCCCCACAACGGGTAAACCGGATGCCATCGCTTCCAGCACCACTTGCCCAAAGGTTTCTGTACGTGAAGGGAAGGCAAACACATCCGAGGAGGCATAGGCGGTAGCAAGTGCCTCGCCCGTTAGATAGCCTGTGAAGGTGACAGGTAAACCAGCAAGTTCCTGTTGCATCTCAAGTGATGCTGGACCCTCACCAACGATGACGAGATGGGAGTTACGATGATCCATACCCCGATACGCCTGTACGAGTAAGCGCAGATTTTTCTCCCAGGACACGCGTCCAACGTAGAGAAGCACCGTTTTCTTGCTCTCCTCTTCTCCAAGCCAGAAGGCTCGCAATACAGAACTTCTGCGTTCGGGCTTGAAGAGAGTCGTATCGACACCACGAGGCCAGATACGTAGATGCTCAAAACCCTCTAGCCGTAACATAGCGGCAGTTGATGGCGAAGGACAAAAGGTCAACGAACATTGACTATGCACAAACCGATTATATGACCACATAGGACGCGTTAATAGCGAAAAGCCAAAGTGTTCGCAATAGGCCGCGAGATTGGTATGATATGACGAGACAAGCGGTACATTGAAGAAACGTGCTGCTGCTAGTCCGGTTGCCCCCAGGATTACAGGATCGACAAGGTGAATGATATCGGGTTGAAATTCGTCAAGCTTCCGCATGAACAATGGTCGGAAAAAGTTGAACTTTAATTCGGGATAGAATGGAAACGGCAAACCAGCTGTGCCAACAATTTCTGCTCCGGCATACTCTTCCATGCCGCTATCGGGTCCAAGTAGCATTGCCTCGTGTCCGGTCAATTGCAGATGTTCCAGGAGTTTTGCCAGTGTGCGTGTCACGCCATCGAGTTTCGGCAGGAAGTTTTCCGTAATAATAGCTATGCGCATATCAAGTGGTGCCTTTATTTCTCTCATCCATACGGGATATTATGTACGTTATGCCCCACTACAAGGCTAGCACTCACTGATTAGGAGACAGTTAAGCGAGGCTTAGAATTTTGTAAAGTGTAGGATAAGAGAAGGTTAAATAAATTCTTTATTTGATGAGACATGACCTATTCGCTCTTATGGTATTATGAAAGAAAGGAATACAAAAACCAAAGGAAGACATACACAGGTTTTTTCAAAAGTTGTCGAAGCCGACGTTGCTAGCATGACAGGGGCAAGCCCTGTCACTACTATACGACGCTTGCGCCGTTTCTACGTGTATAGTAGTGACAGGGCTTGCCCCTGTCATGCCACCCTTCGACGTTTGAACAACCCTGAGATACATAAAAGGAAGCGCATATCATGATACAGCAGCGACATATCTCTCCGTGGTATCTCTTGCTGCTCCTTCTCGCCCTTAGTTTACAGGGATGTATTGGCATAGGAGGCGATAGTGGGAGTGGCAGCACGGGCAATTTCAAGACGATGCACCCTGACCCAAAACATGCTATCGGTATCAACCAGGACTCATTTCTCTTCAAAGGCACCCTCTATTTTACGCAGGGACATACACTATTCGCGCTTGACGGTAAACGTAACGTGCGACAAATCACGACCAACAATGATTTCCGCGACCCCGCTATTTCGCCAAATGGCAAATGGATTGCCGCCGTCATACGTTACAAAGACTACTCCGACCTCGTGTACAAACCAGTACAGGGTGGTTCCTGGACAACACTTCGCAGTGGACAGGGAAAATTTTACCAGGATGGCGCGTTTATTAAGAATACATACTACTGGTATGCCCAACCGATGTGGTCGGCGGATAGTACAAAAATACTGTTCTTGAGCGATATTGAGAAAGAGAATTGGTATAGCGCAACAGGACAGAACGCGCCCCTGCTTGACTTGCAGGTATTTTCAATCCCTTTGAGCAATCCAGCAAGCAAACCGCAGGATGTTGCCTATGCGGATTATGGCGATGGTGGCAATCGTGATCCAATGTATCGTCCGGGTCATCCAGACCAGATCGTATATACCCATTATACCTATGACAAGACAGGGACAAAACAGGTTATTCAAGTGTATTTAGAAAATGCCAACGCTATCGCCAACAATCCTGGTAAATATAGTCCTGGCACCGAAGGTTCAGGCTTTGATCCATCAGTTGCGCTCACACCGAATGACACAACAGTACAAAACATACAACCTGCTTTCTCGCCCGATGGTAATTCGCTTGCCTATATACGTCGCGAGAGCAACGGTCAAATGAGCCTGTTTGTCATGCCACTGCCAGCACAGGATGTGACAAGCGACCCAAATAATCCAACGGTTGCACAGGAAGCGTTGACACCGTATAAGAAATCGTCGCTCTTGCTGACACAACAATATGTGAGTCAGCCCATATGGTCGCCGGATGGAAAACAAATAGCCTATCTGAGCTATACCAATAACGAATTCAATATCTGGCTTGCAACTATCATGCGTGATAGCAAGACAGGCATATACAAGCTACAGGGGAGTCCAGTACAACTAACTTCTGGTGGTATCGACGGAGATTCGCGTCCGTTCTGGACGTCATAATACATTAATGGTATACTAGCGACTGACACGACCTATCATTTTTGCTACGGCACATTACCCAGGTTGTTTGAGGTGGAACGTTGAATCAATTCGGAGATAAACCTATTGCAGGCAGGTATGAGATACGCGAGCATATCGCAACGGGCGGTATGGCAAGTGTCTACAAGACCTGGGATAATCGCGTCGAGCGGATCGTGGCAATCAAAGTATTGCGCTCCCTGGACAAAAACGACACGCGAGCCGTCGAGCGTTTTCGTCGTGAAGCTCGTGCTGCCGCAGCCCTTGCACATCCCAACGCCGTCACCATTTATGATTTTGTAGAGGAAGCTGGCCATTATTTTCTCGTCATGGAGTACATTCCAGGTCCGACATTAAAGCAACTTGTCGGGCAACGAAGAAGCTTGCAGGCTCGTGAGGCTATAGAAATCGCGGAACAGGTGTGTTCTGTCTTGCAAGTTGCCCATGCGCGCGGCTTTATTCATCGTGATATCAAACCTCAAAACATCATGCTCGTTCTAAATGGTGGTCCATCAAGTGGCATCATTGATCATGGTGTGCTGGTGAAGCTAACCGACTTTGGCATCGTGCGTGTCGCGGAAGATGCTGGTCTGACAAACAGTGGCATCGTGCTTGGAACCGCCGATTATCTTTCACCCGAACAAGCACGCGGCGAGACACTTACCGCGTCTTCTGATCTGTATTCACTTGGTGTAGTGATGTTTGAGATGCTCACAGGGCAACCACCTTTTGTCGGTCCAACCGCAGTCTCTATCGCGATGCAACATGCGTCAGCGAATCCACCATCCCTACGTGCCCGTAACCCTGCCATTCCACCTATTCTTGAACAACTCGTGCTACGCGTATTGGAGAAAGAGCCGGAAGACCGCTTTGACTCAGCCGCCGAAATGCAACAAGCTCTACGTGCCTGTGCGCGTGAACTTGCACGCGGCAATCAAGTAGCGCAACCAGCAAGACCATATTCCAGAGGATATCAGATGAGTGCCGACGGCAAGAGCCAGATACCACCATTGGGACGCCGCCCATACTCGTCATAAAATAGTCTCACACACTTTCTTTATTGTTACCAGGGCTTTTTTGCCTCTTGTAGACCATCTCATGGAAATGCTTTATGGAACACAATTCACCTTCATTCATTACAGCCATCAATACTCCACATGCTCCTGCTGCTATCGGTCCCTATAATCAGGCGATACGCTATGGCGACTTCGTGTATACCTCTGGTCAGGTCGCCCTTGACCCCACGAGCGGACAACTTGTTGGAGACGATGTGCAGACACAAACGCGCCGAGTCTTCCAAAACCTGCAAGCGGTCCTGGAAAGTGCTGGCACTTCCCTCAACAATATCGTGAAAACAACGGTTTTTCTGACGAGCATGAGCGACTTTCAAGCAATGAACAACGTCTATGCAGAATACTTTCCAGAGACGAAGCCTGCACGTTCAACCATTGCGGTTGCCGAGTTGCCACGGAAAGCACTCGTCGAAATTGAGTGCGTCGCTGTCGTTACTCATAACGAAGTTTAACTGCAGGAGAAAAGCTCGTGAATACTGCTACTATCTGGCAAGATACACTCGAACGCCTGGAACAAACACCTGTTGATGCTGCATCAAAAGCATGGCTACAAGAAGCCCATCTTTCCTCTATGCAAAATGCGACAACCGATGATATTGATGCTGACTCGCAGGAGCCGGGGGCGTACTTTGTACTACAAGTTCCTAACGATCTCGCACGTGATGTCATCAATACGCGCTGGCGTCGCTCACTCGAAGATATCCTGATGGACGTTACAGGCCAGCATGTCACAATTATGACGGTCACAGTAGCACAACACGACGAGGTACATACTGATGAGCAAGAATTCGGGACGGACTCCTTCGAGCACAATCCAGTCTCAGCAAAGTATGAACACAGTAACTATGCCTACTACGATGCCAAGCCAAATGCAACAGCTCCAATGCAACCAGAATTGCGCTACATGCGAACGAACACAACCGACTCGTTAGAGGAATGGGATAACGAGCAGAGGGCGAACATTCTAATGCATAATCGCCTAAATCCTCGCTATACCTTCGACGCATTTATCGTCGGGAGTAGTAATCGGCTCGCACATGCCGCCTCGCTTGCCGTTGCCGAGGCCCCTGGTGAGTCGTACAACCCACTCTTCCTGTATGGCGGTGTCGGTTTGGGCAAGACACATCTGCTACACGCGATTGGGCATCAAGGCGTGCATACAGGCTTAGCAGTCCTCTATGTCTCCTCCGAACAGTTCACCAATGAGATCGTCAATGCCATTCGCTACCGTACTACTGAAGAGTTTCGTGCCAAATATCGTTCAGTCGATATCCTCCTGGTGGACGATATTCAGTTTATCGCGGGCAAAGAATCGACTGAGGAAGAGTTTTTCCATACATTCAATAGTTTGCATGAAATGAGCAAACAAATTGTAATTTGCAGTGATCGACCACCGAAGGCTATTGTTAGCCTGGAAGAGCGACTCCGTTCGCGCTTCGAGTGGGGCCTCATCGCGGATATTCAGCCGCCAGACCTGGAAACACGTATGGCTATTCTGCGTGTCAAGGCCGATGTGTTACGTTATCGCGTGCCTGATGACATCATCGCGTATATCGCTGGTCGTGTACAAACAAACATTCGTGAGCTTGAAGGCTGCCTGAACCGTCTCATGGCGTATCAGCAACTGCACCGTACCGAACTGACAATGGATGTTGCTCGCGCTGCTATGTCCTCACTGGGCAACGATGCACGCGAGTCACGCTTAACCAGCAAACAGATCGCGGAGGCTGTCGCCGAATATTATCATATCTCGCTAGACGCAATGTGCGGCAAGCAACGTGACAAACATATTGTGACTCCGCGCCAGATTGCGATGTATCTCATGCGTCAAGAAACACAGGCATCATTGCTGGAAATCGGGCAACTCTTCGGTGGGCGCGACCACAGTACAGTATTGCATGCCTGTGAAAAGATAGAACGCGATGTCAATCTCAATCCTGCCCTACGGCGCGAGATTGTCGCTATTCGCGAACAACTCCTGAGAGATTAATTCATGCTACCACCATTTACGACCTACCTGATCGACCTCGATGGCGTGGTCTATCGAGGCGAAACCCTGTTGCCTGGTGCCAAAGAATTTGTCGCGTGGCTCGATAGCACGCACAAAAAATATCTCTTTCTCACCAACAACTCATTCGCCAGCGAAGTGCAAGTCATCGCCAAACTCGCACGTCTTGGTATTACAACCGATACCTCACACGTGCTCGGTGCAGCGCAAGCGGCAGTAAAAAATATCGCCCGTCGCTTCCCACATGGGACGGTCTACGTTGTAGGTGAACCGCCGCTACTCGATATTGTCAGAGCACACAACCTTCATGTGTTCGAGCAAGAGCAGCAGCCAGCGAAAGTTCCCGCCAATCCAGCATCACCTACAAGCCACCTCGCTGAAGCGGTCCTCGTTGGCCTTGATCGTACTTTTGACTATAAGAAGCTCACGGGGGCTGTGACGGCGATACGTGGTGGTGCTGCCTTTATCGCCATCAATCGTGACCCGCTTCTCCCCATCGAAGGCGATGTCATCCCTGGCTGTGGCGCGATGGTTGCCGCCATCGAGGCTGCTAGTAGCACACAGCCAGAGGTCGTTGGTAAGCCTCAACCCACCCTCTTGCAAGAAGCCATGCACACCCTCAACAGTCAGCCCAACGAAACCGTCATGATTGGCGATGGTCTCGATACCGACATCGCTGGTGGTTTGGCTGCGAAGACTCACACCCTGCTTGTCCTCTCCGGCAAAGACAGTCGCAAAGACCTGGAAACATCACCGTTTCAGCCTGAATATCTCTATGAGGGGCTGGCGGCGGTGGTGAAGGATTTGCAATAAGTGTAAAATACAAAGAAATCTGTAGGAGCCATAATTCATTACGCCCTGTGCGCTGACAGTTGGGGCAAGGGCACAATGAATTATAGCTCCTACTGCCCTCCAACGTTCGATCCTTGCTTCACAAGGGGGTTGCCGTTATCGGGCGGACGGTCTACGATAGCGACGGTGCAGCGTGAGATGCAGATGAGTTTGTCTTGCTCATCGGTGATTCTGATATCCCAGACATGCGTAGTGCGTCCGCGCGTAATGGGAGTGGCAACTCCGGTTACCATACCATCACGTTTTGGACGCAAGTGATTCGCGTTGATCTCCAAACCGAACGCCATCTGGTTGTTCGCGTCGATGTTCAGCACGCTACCAAGTGAGGCCAGCGACTCCGCGAGTACAACGGACACACCGCCATGTAGATAGCCTATTTGCTGCCGATGTTGTGGGCCAATTGGCATTGTCGCAACAACACGATCTCTTTGTGCCTCCACCAATTTAATGTCAAGGACATCCCAGATCGACTCCACATGGTTACTATTCATGTTTTCGATAAGCTCTTCTTGTGAATACTCCACGGTTTGCGGCTCCTCTTTGTGCTAAATAGTTCTTTGTGCTATTAGTCTATCAGACCGAGAGGTCGCTTCACAAGACGAGCGATGATGTACACAAACATCCTAAAAACCGTGTAATATTGTAATATTGGTTCTATAGAATGGCCTGTAGAGCCAATCTAGCACATGCATCCAATGTTACAACCGCGCTTTCTCTTTGTAATATTGTAATATTGCGGTTACTAGTAGCCACCAATATTACAATATTACAAATTCTTATACCTACTGTAATATTGAGAGAAGCTGTGAAACGGCCTGTAGAGCCACTTCCTGGAACCAATATTACAATATTACGCACATAGTGAGCTTCGTAGGGACCGATGAATTGGTCCCTACCCCGTCGTAATCGTCCCATCACCATTCACGCGAATGGCGATGTTTTGGAGCGGCCCATTTGCTGGCCCAGCTAGAGGATTTGCTCCATTTGCTGGATCAAAAACAGCACCATGCGCAGGACATTTCAGCTTCTGTGAACCGCTATCATAATAGACAGGTACACCCACATGAGTACACGCTTTGTTATAGGCCACAAAGTTTCCATTTGGCAGATGAATAAGAATACTGCCGGAACCATCCGCCGGGTTGGTGAAGTCGTGAGAGGAGTTGGTACCCATACTGGTGGAACCAATTACCGTTCCCGTATGTTGTGGTGGAGGTGTGGGCGTAGGCGTTGGGAGTGCTTGCGTCGGTTGGACCGTAGGCTGCACGATCGGTTGTGTTGTGGGTACTGACTGTACAGTGGTACCGGGAGTAGGCGTCGCTTGTGGTGGGTGCGTTGGCTGAATTGTTGGCTTAGGTTTTGTCGTCGCGGTAGGCTTTGCCTGTGCCACACCAGTCGTACTTCGCGTATGGGTTGTTGTTGGGGCAATTGGTGCAACAGACTGTTGTGCGGTATTCGTCGTTGCACTCTGTGGATGTTGCAATACATGAGCAAGTGTAACACCACCAAAGCCAAGTGCCGCGAGCGCGACAACACTACCGCTCGTGAGCATCGCTACTACACGTCTACGACTCTGCCTTTGAGCCGCAACACGCTTCTTTGAGGTCGCGAGACGTGGGCTGGTGTTCGTAAATGTACCAGGAGTTTGCATAGCGACCTGTGATGCAGTCATATTCGACCACCAGACAAATGGATCAATGGCCTGTGCATCGTCGTCTATTGGCATACCCGTATTTCCTGTGGGCGCAGCTGACGCGGTTGTAGCATGTGCGGCGGCTGTGTGTGCTGTGACAGGTGGAATAAGTTGCCACTTTCCAGAAGGCGTATCCTCTTTGACAAACCAATCGACCGCATTAGGTAGCGTGATTTGTAGATCTGGAATTACCTTTCGCTTCACAACAGGCTGTGGCGCGGTAGATTGTTGAACAGTGAGTGCCTGTGCGAATGCTGTTGCTAATGCCCCTGCTGACTGCATACGGTGTGTTGGGGCAGGGTCTACGGCTTGCTGAATAACGGCATCGAGGCTCATAGGGAGTTCGGGGCAGAGTGTGGAAAGGCGGGGAACCTGTGGAGCGAGTGCAGTGGAACTTTGCGTTTGGCTAAAAGGCGATGAGCCAGACAGAAGTTCTAGCAAAAGGATACCAAGTGCATAGACATCTATGCGTCCGTCAAAGGCTTTCCCTTGCATCACCTCTGGTGCGATATAACCTTGTGTGCCGAGTGTTGTCCCTGCGATACTACGCATTGCCAGTTGTGGCTGTTCTGCAACATCCTCAAGGCCACGAAGCGTGAACATGCTCATCAGTCCAAAGCCAGCGATTTGTAAAGTGTCATTCAACAAAATATTGGTAGGACTCAAGGTACCATGCACAATACCACTACTATGCGCATAGTCAATGCTGTCTGCTATACGCTTGAGCAACGCTACTACTTGCTCAGGCGTGAGTCGGCCTTTTTGCTTGAGCAATTTTGACACCGAACTACCTTTAATCATGGGATTCACCAGATAGAGTTGCCCTTCATGCTCGCCCACATCTTGTACAGGCAGGATATAGGGATGATGCAGTTTCATGAGCATCACACTCTCGCGAGCAAAACGCGCAAAAAAACGTTGACGTGCTCGCTCCGAAAGTGCTTCAGGAAGCATAAATGTTGTTAGAATACAGGCTTGTTGCGTACTTGCCTGACGAACTTCATAGACCGCGCTCAATATACTGCGTCCTAAAGGACGCGTTATGGTATACGGCCCAATATTCTGCCCTACTAACGAATTCTGCTACAAGTGACGACATATATACCCCCTGGATACTTCCTAGTATCGTCTTTAATCTATCTTTAATCGAGAGACAATAAATTCATATGCTCTTTGCTTAAACTATAGTGTAGTGGGTGTATCATGATGCGTCAATATATTATATATAAGGTAGGACTTGTGGGATGATGTGCATTGTCTATCTTCACCTGTAAGGCTGTGCCATAGCACAATTGTCCTAGTTTCATGCATTTCTCATCTCATGTATATAGACTCCTGTGCATACTATAAATAACCAGATTTTGAAATATACATGACACGTTTTCGTCAATAAGGAGTATCCGTTGGGCAAGCAGTCGGAATATCTTATTATTGGAAATGGTATTGCTGGCGTGACGGCTGCCGAAACCCTTCGTGCAGAAGATGCTGCATGTGGAATTACACTCATTGCGGACGAACCGTTTCCGGTGTACTATCGTCCTGCCTTGAAAGATTATCTTGGTGGACACGTACCAGAAGAAAAATTGTGGGCACGCCCATCCACGTTTTATAAGCAGCAACGTATCCGCTTTGTGTCGGGACGCATCGTAGCGATCCATTCCACACAGCATAGCGTTCAACTTGATGATGGGCGATCTATCAGCTATTCCAAATTGCTCCTGGCACATGGAGCGCAACCACATCGGCTTACCTGTCCCGGCATCACATTAGCAGGAGTTAGCACGCTTCGTACCGTTGAGGACTATCAGCGTGTTGTACAGCGTTTGCACACGGCACGACACATTGTCGTGTGTGGCAGCGGCACGCTAGCTTTGGAGAGTGCCGAGACTCTCATACATCAAGGTTACGAGGTGACGCACTTGTTGCGGCGCGAAACACTCTGGTCTGATGTACTGGACGCGACGGCCTCTGATATGGTGCTGCAAGAAGAGCGGCGTCTTGGTATTGATGTGCGAACGAATGAAGAGATTGCCGAAATTCTAGGGGAGAATGGACAGGTTCGCGCAGTGGCCACGACGTATGGCAAGCATATTCCCTGTGATATCGTGTTAATCGCAATCGGTATTCAGCCCAACATCGACTTTGTGCGCCAGAGTGGTATCGCTTGCGGGCATGGCATTCGAGTTGACGCAACCATGCACACCAATCTACCTGATATTTACGCGGCTGGCGATGTTATCGAAATAACAGACGCCCTCACTGGCAAAACGCGTGTTATTGGTCAATGGTATCCAGCCATTCAGCAAGCACAAATCGCCGCGTATGCTATGCTGCATAAGGATCTACACCATCAACGAGCAACCGAAGCATTTTACAATGCGACATTTCTATGCGGCCTTGATTTTGTTTCCGTCGGTGTTACCATACAACCTACAGATGGGCCTCTGTTCCAGGAGATAATCGCTCCACCGGGGCCGCGTAGTTATCGTAAAGTGTTATTACAACATGGTATCCCTGTAGGTGTGCTTTTCCTCGGTGAACGTAAGCACGCACTCGCCTTGAAGCGTGCGATTGAGCAACGCATTAGTCTTGCACCCGTACTATCGCATCTCTTCGCTGACGACTTCTCGCTCGACGAGTATCTTGATGCACAGCAAGCGGCAGAGGCTATACTTGTCCCTATTCCGCATCCTGAAATAGCACTTGAGATTGCCGAGAAACACCTTGCCTTTGAGCATAATAATGAGCGTATCACTATAGGTCGCAGTACAGACGCAACGCTGAGTATTGCGCATCGCTCCGTGTCACGTCACCATGCTGAAATTCTACGTGTACAGCATGAGCACTATGCCTTGCATGATACAGGAAGTGCGAATGGGACATTTCTAAACAATGTGCGCCTACAAGGAAATAACATTCATCCATTGCAACCACACGATATCCTCCGTTTTGGAGATATCCAGTTTCGCTTCGAGACGCACACGCCAACAACAAACACGAATGCTACACACGCACAACGCGTTACAGGGTTAACACATCGGACACATACGCAAACACTCGCGAAGGAGCAGGTACAGTTCGAGCTTGACATGTGTATTGGCTGTGATCGCTGTATGCGTGTCTGTCCTGTACCACTCTCTTCACAAGTAAGCATTGCCGACCTGAATTCAGCTACCGCGACACCCGATGTAGCACCGCATGTCGCACGCTTCACGCATGAATGTGTGATGTGTGGTTCATGTGTACCTGTCTGTCCTGTCGATAATCACCGCGACCTGCTGATGCTCTCCCTCAAACAGCGTCTTGGCCCATCATGGGAAGGGCCTCTTGACCAGCAACATCTCACACATGTTGTACCTGCAGGTTGGACCCTTCCCCTGTTGATTACACGAATGCGTGAACAGCGTGTCTTCTCTGACAACTTCTTGGTACCAGATAATTATCTGGTACATCTACTCGCATCCTCACGGCTACGTCCACTCAGAGCAGGCGAATACGTCTTTCACGAGGATGAGTATGGACGTGACCTCTATTGCATTCTCGAAGGTCGAGTCGCACAGTCGATGACAAACGAAGACGGGCAAGAACTGCCTGTCGCGTTACATGCACAGGGTGAGTGTGTTGGAGAGTATGGGATGCTGACCGGACAGCAGTATACGACAACGGCGCGAGCGAAGGTGCCAACGTTGCTCCTGTGTGTACCTGAACAGGCCATACAACGCCTGATGGAATTGGTACCTAGCGTTCGCATACAGTTTGAACAAGTCAATCACGGACATTCCACGCTTGCCATCTTAAAGCAGATGACCCTCTTTCAAGGTCTCTCTGACACCGACATGCAGTACCTCATCGCGCAAGCACGCATACAACACTATGAACGGAATGCACAGCTTTTCACGGAGAAGCGCGGTGGGCGTCCAGCACGCGAAACACTCCACATCCTCCTCGAAGGCTTTGTCAAAGTGGCGCGACATGTTCCAGAGGAACGCGGCAACAATTCGGATGAACGGATCATCGCCTATCGACAGGGCAGCGATTATTTCGCTGGTGGTCTCGATTTATTGGGTGATGGACGCGCCGTCACCGTTACGTCTATCAACCGCACTCGTGTAGCCGAGGTACCGTATCAAGCAGTACAAGCGATTTTTCAACGTTACCCGGAAGTCCAACAGCGCTTTGCCTTGCGACTGCGCGACTACATCACCAGTACAGTCACGCTACAAGCAGACATGCTTACAAAAGACTCGCTCAAGCTCCTTGTGCCCACCCCATCGCGTCCTGATACATCGCGTGCGAAGGGACTACACGCGCTTGTCAGCGATGGGGTGGTTGAAGGAACCGAGGTATTGCTGATAGACCTGGACAAATGTATTCACTGTAATGAATGTGAAGAGGCATGTACACGACGACATGGGCATTCGCGCATGAATCGTAAAGGGATGGTGATTGGCAATATCAGTATCGCCACGGCCTGTCGTCAGTGTCAGGACCCAGTATGTCTGCTATGTAGTCGGGCAGGGATTGCGCGTCTGCCTGATGGCGAGGTCTACATCACTGAAAGCTGTATCGGGTGTGGTATTTGCGCGGAACGGTGCCCGTATGGTGCAATCTCAATCGTGGATGCCGAAGTGGACAATACACACACGGAACAATCGTCCTGGCAACGGTTTCGGGCTATATTCACGCAAGGCATCGTGAAGGAACGTAAACGTCTCGCGTTACCTGTACTCAATGGCGTTGCCGCACCAGCAATGGGAGTCGGCGTTACCTCTGGTCCACTCACACCAACCCGTGATGCCGCCGAAGAATTCCGAAAGAAGATCGCCATCAAATGTGACCTGTGCGTGGGCTACAAGGACCAAGCATGTGTAGAGGCATGTCCAACGGGAGCGGCAATTCGTGTCCAACCAACAGCGTTTTTTGGCTCAACCGAAGAGATACTACTGAGACGATAACAGATAAAGAGAAAACAATATGTCGCAAACAAGCAAACCGCAACCTACACGAAGACTGTGGAAAACGCCATTGACGCGAGTTGCATGGTTCTGGCTTCTCCTGTCCATAATACTGTATATAGGTGTGTACCTCTGGTATCTCGCTGGACTCAAGACAGTTCCCTATCCTGGTCCATTGAATGACCCATTTCGCCTGTTTGGAATAATCGCCTTTGGCCTAGTGCTCATTGTCGCCGCCTATTCACTTCGACGACGCTTTGTACGCACACTCCCTGGGAGTGTGCAGGGCTGGTTGTGGTTGCATACATGGTTTGGGGTATGTGCTATCCTGATAGCACTGTTACATGAGAATTACCTCTATGTGCTTGGCTTGAATATCTATTCATTTCGACTGTCTATGTTCATTGAGGCTGGCGCAGGTACAAGCGCGTTATATAGTCTTATTTTGCTTGTGGTGAGTGGCGTCGTTGGACGCTTCCTTGATGCATGGCTCGCGCGTGTCATCGCAACAGAGGCCAGTAGCAACGGCGTGGGCATTATCCAAGCGGTTAAGACACGGATATACGAGCTAGACCTGTTGCTTGAGCGTTTAGGCGCGGGAAAGTCGGCAACATTCAAGCAGTATTGTCAAGCAGCAAGTACGAGAGGAACGTTTCCGCACGCTCAACCCCAAATTCCGCAGAGAGAACAGGGTGACTTCCAACAAGCCCTTGAGGTACTTACGAAAAAGAGAGCGTTACAGTGTTCACTCCACAAACAGAGAACAGCGCGTCGCATCATTCGATGGTGGCGTTATGTCCATATCACGTTGGCATGTGGCACGTTAACTGTGATAAGCATTCATAGCGTGCTAGAGTTGGCAAAGATGGTGCTACAGTTTTTAGGAAAAGGATAGCAAATAAGGGGAGTATCTATGTCTGATTCAGCAACACTTTTTCGTGAACAAGTTGCTACACTCGTGACACATGTCTTTGCGCTAGTGAAGTCGTGTCCTGCTGGTCGCGTTACGACATACAGCGCGATTGGCAAAGCACTCGGTTATCCACGCGGCGCGAGAATGATTGGTTGGATAATGAATGAATCCGCGGAGGGCGTGCCAGCACAGCGTGTTGTGAGCAGCAAAGGTGAGCTAACGGGCAGTTGGGCCTTTGGACAACGTGGCAAAATGCGCAAATTGTTAGAGGCCGAAGGCATTGTCTTTTCGCCTGATGGACATGTAGACCTCAAGCAGTACGGTTGGGATCCATCGAACGACCTCAGCGAAGAGGAACGCACCCGTATTCTCGCAGATGCAGGAGATGGTTCAATTGCTCCAAGTACAAGACTGTTACATCTCCTGCAAAACGATCCAGCATCGCCGTTGCGCGACAATGCGAGCTAACGACGTCCGTAGGGACCGATGTATCACATCCTGGCCGACAATTAATCGCCACCAGGACATGATACATCGGTCCCTACGATCGACGTATCCTGATTAATTGATCAAGAGACATGTCGCGTTGCGACACAAATGAGCATGAACATCGCGGTATTTGATGCAAAAGCGTTATTTATATGCGATGTTCAGAGGAAACAGCATAATCGGTCCCCTACACTGCACGCCACGCATGAATCAGGTTGTGCGCATCGCTTGATGCAACATATCTATCTGCATGTGACCATGCCAGCGCATAGATGACCGCAAAATGACCTTTGTAAATAAAGGACTGTGTCCCTGTTCGTGCATCCTAGATATGTACGCTCTCATCGGCACCAGCAGAGGCAATATGTATACCATCATGCAACCACGTGACCGCTTTCACTGCGTACAAAAGGAATCGTGAATACTAGGTAAGTTCGGATGCATTAACCCTGCCAGGAGCAAAGCCTCGCGCTTAAATGCATCAGTCGCCTCGCTTGCCTCTTGTTGATTTAGCCCTTTCTGACTCATCTCTTTGATAGCGACAAGTCGATTTCCTAGATCGATATCTTCAGTTTTGTAGACCGACCCCATTCCACCTTGTCCTAAACGATGCAGAATATGATAACGCTGCTTGAGTAAGATATCAGCAGGTTGAGCAGGAAGTGCAGCTAGCGATGATGCATCTAACGCTTGACCACAGGCAAAACAGAACGATGCATGGAGTGTATTTGCTGCTCCACACACCGGACAAAAGAGCGGGGATGAAACCATCTATATGAGTCTCTTTTCTAAGTCGCTAGTGAGAATGTATACAAACAATAATACAGACGAGAACATGTGTCAAGAACAAAACGATGAAGCAATATGAATTATGACTACTACACATCTGATAGTCCTATACCCCACATGCATTTCCTGTGAGGTAGTGTTATAATGAAGGGGCATTTCTCTGGGTGTTGTGCTGAATAGAAGAGAGTTCTCCGAATTATAATGACTGAGGGTGGCTTCATGGCAAAAAAGATATTAATAATGGACGATGACCCGACTATTGCTGACCTGCTTAAAGAGGCGTTGGGTGACGAGGGCTATGAGACGTATATGACGACGCAAAGTTTACGTTTCTACGACGCGGTGCGTGAACATGATCCCGATCTTATCCTGCTCGATATCATGATGCCATACCTGGATGGGCGCGACGAATTGAAATTGATGGGCCTGGACATGGCTGCTGGCAGACTGCGGCGTATTCCCGTTATCCTTGTGACCGCCTTCCTTGACGCTTATAAAGAGGAAGCGGAGTTCCGCGAGGCGGGCGTAGTGCAAATCGTCTACAAGCCATTTGACCTCGATAAACTGGTAACACTCGTACATGCCACGATTGGTGGGCCAGAGAGGGGACACGCATGAGTGCCGGCAGTGATGCGCATGAGGAGAAGCAGAGAGTGCGTGTTGCCCTCGATGCGATGGGTGGTGATAATGCTCCGGGCGAGATTGTGCTGGGTGCTGTCCAGGCTGCCCGTGAGTATGGTATAGGTGTCTACCTTGTCGGGCGTGAAGAGGTCATACAAGCCGAACTCGCCAAACATGACACACAGGGTCTCGACCTGCCTATTCTGCACACCGATGAAGTGATCGAGATGGACGAGCATCCTGCCAACGCGGTACGGCGTAAGAAAAACGCTTCTATGACGCTCGCATTGCAGTTAGTACGTGATGGGAAAGCAGTTGGAGCCGTCTCTGCTGGCAATAGTGGTGCGATGCTGGCAGCGTCATTATTCACGCTTAAACGTATTCCAGGTGTTGAACGTCCTGCCCTCGGCGGTGTACTTCCGACAAAGAACGGCGCGTGCCTCGTCATTGATATGGGTGCCAATACCGATTGCACACCTGAATATCTGCAACAATTCGCTCTAATGGGGTCGCTGTACATGGAGCGTATCTTTCAGATGAAGTCGCCGCGCGTCGCGTTGCTTGCCAATGGCGAAGAAGACAGCAAGGGCAACAAACAGGTTGTCGAGGCACACCAACTGCTCAAAGCCAACGCTGCCACGCTTGGTATCAACTTTATTGGAAATGTCGAAGGGCGTGATATTCCAGCGAACGGGGCTGATGTCGTTGTGTGCGATGGTTTCGTCGGCAATGTAGTGCTGAAATTGAGTGAGGGCCTTGCCGAAACACTCCTCGGCCTCATTCGTACACAGATGACCAGTTCGTTGCCAAGCAAGCTCGCAGGGGCTGTGTTGCGTCCCGGCTTGCGAAAGGTGTTCAAGCGGCTTGACTATGCCGAATACGGCGGCGTCCCCTTGCTAGGCATCAACGGGGCTGCAATCGTCTCACATGGACGCTCAAATGCTAAAGCTATTAAGAACGCATTACGTGTCGCACGTCAGACAGAAGAGACAGGTGTCGCGGCAGCAATCGCGGAAGGCTTAGCGAAGCTCCATACCGAGGTATAAAAATAAGTTTGCAGGCACAAGAATGTTCAAGTAAACATGACAGGGGCAAGCCCTGTCACTACTATACTGACCGCCACGCCAATCCGAGTATAGTAGTGACAGGGCTTGCCCCTGTCATGCCAACCATGCGGCTTTAGTGAAGGTATTACTCGGCTTTTTTCTTGCGTTTGGCAGCCCCACCAAGCTTCCCAATACGACTGTAGAAATCAGGGTCTTGCTGCTCTTTTGTCTTGTTACCACCCTTCTTGCCCAGTTCAGAAAAATGGTCCGGCCCGTATTTCTTTACATTGGCCTGACCTCCTTTCCGAGCAATTGTGCGATAATATTCGCTACCACGCTGCTTTTTAAGAGCCGCACCACCCTTCTTCCCCATCTCTCGGTAGTGGTCGTCACCTTGCGTTTTACGACCTGTACGCCTCCCTTTTTTTGTTGCATCCGATGCTGGTGGTTCTGGAGTAACAGGTTCCTCGTCTCCTGTCAACATCACGTATCCCCCTTCCCCGTACACAATCGTCTTCCTTGACTGATACAGGGAAAAATAAGCAGGCGTATACAAAGAAGTATTGGAATGCGTGTGAAATTCCCCCCGGATTTCCACAAGTACCCCTGAGGTCTAAAACTCATCCCCCCGGACCGCTCTTCATAACACTTTTACTACGGCTCGTTTGTAACAAATTAAACCTGTAAAAGTGTGGCCTCATACGGATAGAATATCCCAGCACCACTATACAACCTGCTCAAAGAGTATACTGTAATACTGCTTTTTTTGTCAATAATTATTGTGGTAAGAATTAGATATATTACGTCCGAGGTTGATTATAGGGTGCAACAATTTCGTATACCCATTGTAAAGACCGATAAATCGGTCCTCGTTGGCAATCGAGACGCCAACGAGGACGCGATGAATCAGTCCTTACAATGGGCATATCACAACACAAGATCGCCTGTACGTCGAATGGGAAGACGGTCGGAGGGTTTGGGGACGTAATTGGGGTACTTACGTTCGACACGCCACTGCATACGGCGTATCTTTGCCTCGATAAACTCTAGCGACAGACGCTGGTAAATCTCTTCCCACTGGTCGAGGACCTGTGTGCGGTCATGCTTCGCGATGATCTGCAAGCTCTCAGCCCCCATGCGTCGCCGTAAATCGGCATCAGCGATGAGAGTATTCATATAGTGGGCCATTTCGTCGCTATCGCCACCACTGAAAAGGAAACCATTCTTCTCATGATGCACCAGTTCAGGCAGTGCATAGGCGTTTGCGGCAACCACAGGAAGACCACAGGCCATTGCCTCCATAGTGGCAAGACTCTGTAAATCCGCCTCGGAAGGAATAACGAAGAGGTCTGACGAGCGACGTAACGCGAGCAGGTCGGCATCACGCACATAACCCAAGAAGCTTACTCGGTCCTCTACATTCAGTTGAGCAACCTGTGTACGTAACTCTGGCTCGGCTGGTCCAGTACTCACAAGAGCCACATGCGCAATATCAGGCATTTTCGCCACGGCATCAATGAGGACATTGACACGTTTCTCCTCGCTCAAACGGTTAACATGGAGAATGAGCGGCTTATCTTCTGGCAAGTTGAAACGCTTACGAATAGTGGGATCAGGTACGCCCGGCGTAAACTTGGTCAGGTCGATGCCATTAGAAATAGCTTTCGCAGGGGCGCGTAAGCCATGCTCGTAAAGCAATTTTAGCGCAGTCATCGTTGGTGCAGTCACATACTCACAACGATTACAAAAATTGACCAGATAGGAATAGATGACATTGCTAAAATGCTTGCCGATCAAAGGATCATCGGTGAGCGAACGGCTCATATTGATGGGAAGATAATGATTTGTCGCGATAACAGGTTTCCGTAAGCCACCTGCCAGGATTTGCGCGATATTACCAAGAACAACGGGAGAGTGAATATGAATGATATCAGGTTCACTTTTTTTGATCAGGTTACGCATCGGCATAAATGGCAAAAACGGAATACGCAACTCTTTATAGGCAGGCCATTCAAACGACGAGAAGCGATAGACGCGCACACCCTGTTCAAGGCGACGCGCATCACGCATACCATAACTTGGAGCAGTAACCCATACTTGATGCCCACGCTGCACAAGATCGACGGCAAGGTCATGCGTAACGGTCGGAACACCGCCAATCATGGGCGGATACTGATCTGTCACGATCATAATATGCATGGTTATGGCTCACTTCTCTGACTATTTTTAATGCGTTGCAACACACACATCCTACGGATGTGTGTGTTGCAACGCATTATTATATTATGATTCTGCTGGCGTCTCAGCAGTAGCTTCCGATGCAGCAACTGCAGGAGTTTCAGCAGCGGCGTTGGCCCCTGCAACCTCAGCGCGTGTCGAGGCAACCTTCGCGATAGGCTCATCAGCATCAGTGAGCAATGTAAATCCTTGTGGCAATTTCACATCTCGTGCATGAAGCGTGCCATCAAGTTCTGTGAGTGACGAGATATCGACATCGACGTTATCAACGAGGTCAGAAGCGAGACACTCGACATCCAACGTTTCAACGAGGTGAAGCAGCACACCACCCTCATTCTTCACAGCAGGTGACTCGCCGATAAAGTTCAGTGGTAGCTTCATGGTCATACGCTCGGTCAGGCTCACACGTGAGAAGTCTACATGGATAATCTTGCCAGACTTGGGAGCATGTTCAACGTGACGAATAAGGGCTGTCTGGATCGTCGCATCGGGCATCTTGAGACTAAGAATACTGGTTGAGTGATGTGCTCTCCGCAATCTATCGAACAGTACCTCGTCAATCTGCACTGCCTGTGATGGCTCATTGTGTCCGGTGATATTCGCGGGAATAATTCCCGCTCTACGCAACTGTTTGGTTTTCTTACCCAGGATTTCTCGTGGGGCTATTTCTAGTTCTACTCTATCTGCCATACCAATTTTTCCTCTTTCTCATGAACAACGTAATTTTTCTCAGTATACACCCATACTCTTTTTGTGGAAAGGGGGCAATACAATCGGTTCTCCATTTTGCAAGGCGGAACAGGGAGACCGCAAGGGTCTCCCTGTTCCACTTCTCTATTCTTGTCTACGAGCTACTCTTTTTGCTCTTCTTATATGAAAGAACTCCTGTAACGCGTCAATTTCAAGGGTGTTAGGGACATCGCTTGCTCGTAACCAGCCCTTGCGTGCAATTCCTATACCATAACGCATTACGTCCAATCCTGCAAGCGCATGAGCATCGGGGTCAACCGGAATGCTGATACCCTTATCGCGTGCCTTACGTACCAATCGCCAGTCCAAATCCAGACGCGAAGGGTGCGCGTTGATTTCGATACACACATCATGGGCAGCCGCAGCGTCAATCACAGCTTCCATGTCAAGCTCGTAGCCTGACCGACCCAGCAAAATACGACCCGTGGGATGTCCAATGATATCGACATAGGGGTTCGCGATGGCATGTAGCATACGCTGTGTCTGCTCTTCGGGTGCAAGCGTGAAATTACTATGAATCGAGGCAACCACAAAATCAAGGCTGGCAAGTGTCTCATCATCAAAATCCATCGACCCATCACGCAGAATGTCGCACTCGGTCCCCTTAAGGATATAAAATCGTCCTGCAAACTCTTCGTTCAGACGGTCAACCTCTTCCCCCTGTTTACGCAAGCGTTCTTCGTTCAACCCATTCGCATAGGCCGCGACTTTACTATGGTCGGTCAAACCGAGATAAGAATAGCCACGCTCCATACAGGCTTCCGCCATCTCACGAATGCTATTTTGCCCATCACTCCATGTCGAGTGAGCATGTAGAATACCGCGAATATCGCTGGCTTGCAGCAACTTGGGTAGCTTGTGCCGAGCCGCCGCTTCAATCTCCCCCATATCCTCGCGCAACTCAGGCTCGACATATTCCATACCAAGCGCGGCATAGATATCGGTCTCATCTTTACAGGGAATAAGCTCGCCCTGTGGGTCTTTGCCTTTGAAGAGACCATAGTCATTAATCGTAATGTTCATACTTAGCGCACGTCGCCGTAATGGAATATGATGCTCACGCGACCCTGAGAAGTGATGCAGCGTATACGGAAACTGGCTGTCGTTGACAAGCCGTAAGTCCATCGCAATGCCACTACTCAGCACAACGCTTGACTTGGTATCACCCTTACCTGTAATCGCCTGTACCGAGGGTTGTTGCGTAAAAAAATTCATGATGGCATTACGTGTCTCAATGCTCGCATCGTCAGCGACACTCAACACCATGTCGATATCCTTGACCGTTTCACGACGACGGCGTAGACTTCCTGCGACTTGTAGACGCACAACGCCCGGTAATGTGGCAAGCGCGGCACGTATCTGTTCCGCCTCATCCTCCGCCACAGGATATAAAAAGCGTCCTGCATGTTGAGCCAGCAGTTCGATCCCCTGTAATATCTTGTCTTGCGTCTTTTTGCCGAAGTTCGGCAGATGCGCAACTTTATCATCCTTGCACGCCTGCTCTAATTCGGCAATACTCGTGACATGCAGTTGCTCATAGATGGCGTTGATTTTCTTGGGACCCACACCGGCGATACGCATCATGTCCAGTTTCACCTGTGGCGTATTCGCGCGTAACTCGTCATAAAACGCGATATGACCCGTCTCTACCGCCTCTTCGATACGCTTAATCGTCCCCGGCCCCAGCCCCGGTGTGCCTTTGAGCTTATTCTCACGCACAAGAGACGCCACATCGCCATCGAGCGAGCCGAGGGCACGTGCGGCATTCTGATACGCTCGCACCTCAAAGATACTACTCTTCTCCTTGAGTTCCAGCAAGGTAGCAATCTCTTCCAAAAGATTGACAATCTGATTTTTATCCATTCGGCCCTCTTAGTAGAATAAATTTCTATAATATTACATCAGGCGCATATCAAAAAATTCGGGTGGCTGCGTGGTGACTTCAAACGGGTTACGCCCCTTCAAATCACGATTGAGATAGCGTTTGCAATCGAAATGGACGACAAGCCAGCAGTAGAGTTCAGTCGTAACAAACACAGCGTCCCACGGCTTCTCGTCATCCATCGTCAACAAACGATTGCACACAAAACAGTGTGCCATGCCAGCCTCGACCGCTTGCTCAAACCATTGATAGACAAACTGGTGCATATCGTCCAGCACCATCATATCCAGGCTTGATTCGGGATAGCCGAACAACACAGGATCAGGGCATTCCCGAAAGTCAGAGCTAACGCGACTCAAAGCCACAACAGGTGCCTTGACGGTAATTTTGATTTCGTCCTCATCTCCATCCTGTGATGCCAGCACCGCATCGGTCAAGAGCAAGCCCTCGCGAGCAAACCAGGAGAGTAATTCGTTTCGCATAAGAACATTTTACCATCGTTGTACAGATGAATGTAGGGGTCATAATTCATTACACCCTGTTGGCAATCCACAATGCTAGAGAACAAACGATTGTAGGGGCTATAATTCATTACGCCCTCGTGCCATTGACAACTGGCACGAGGGCGTAATGAATTATAGCCCCTACATCCCGATTATTTCGTTAATGTGTATTAGAAACCGATATTTCCTGCAATAGCCACGAGTTGCCATCGGGGTCACTGAAGGACACATATTTAATGCCCCCCATATCGTCAACCGCGCCCACTTCAACACCACGACTAGCGAGTGCTTCGCGAGCCTGATGTATGTTAGCGACGACCAAATGCAGACCCTTGACCGTTCCAGGCTGCATTGCTGAAATTTCGCCCATCCCAGTCCCAATAACAATCGAACACGCTGACCCAGGCGGTGTGAGTTGGACAATTCTCATGCCATTCCCAGGCTGAACATCGTGGTCTACGTGAAATCCGACCTTTTCAACGTAAAAAGCTTTAGCGCGGTCAACATCAGAGACCGGTATTGGCACAAGCTCAAGTTTCATATTCATTTGTATTCCCGCTCCGTTACATCTTTTTCACAATTTCCTCAAGACGGTCGTAGGTATCATTGGCACCACTTTCCATGCCACTCTGCAACATGCTATCGCGGTCAGCAACCGTCTGGAAGACTGATTGAATGCTAAGTTGAGTTCTTCCTCCAGGCAATGCCTCAAATCTCATCGTCTCCAGCGTCACATGTCCCGTCTCTGGTAAGCCTTCAAACTCAAATGTTTGAATTACGCGCTCAGGTGAGAGGATTTCATGATACACACCATGAAACGCTGCATATTCATTTCCCTTAGCGTCTCGATTGATAAATCGCCATTGACCCCCTGGCCTCACATCCATCTTATCAACTTCCGTTGAAAGATATCTTGGTCCCCACCATTGCGAGACAAGTACTGGATCCATGCATGCCTTAAAAACAAGTTCTCGTGGCGCATCAAACTCGCGCAGGATAAGAATTTCTTGTTTTCCTGGTTCCGCGATAACCCTGATTGTTTTTGTTGCCATGGCAGTCACTCAACTTCCTTCTTTTTTTCATTTTCGAGAACAACATCCAAAGCATCGAAACGTTCACTCCACCTCTGCCGCATATTCTGAACCCATGCTTCAAATTCGGACAGCGTATGCGGATTGAGGCGGTACAAGTGCTTCTGCGCACGTTTTTCCATGTCCACTAAGTGTGCCTCACGTAGCACTTTAAGATGCTGCGAGACCGCCTGTGGACTGACCGGAAATTGCTCATAGATAGCAGTAGCAGACAACTCACCACTACTGGCAAGCAATTCCAAAATGGTCCTTCTCGTAGGGTCGGCAAGCGCAACAAACATATCCATATACGTATTATAAACTATTTTCTTAATTAAGTCAATACTTTATAATACTTTCACTCTCTGCCACAACGCACCCCACTCTGGTTTGCTGAACGACGTAAGGTCGCGTCCTTCTTCACGCGCAATCGCTTCCATTGCTTGAAAGCGCCGTAGAAATTTGCGGTTCGCTTTACGCAAGGCTTCTTCCGCGTCAATTTTATATGTTCGTGCCAGTCGTGCCGTCATATAGAGGACATCGCCCATCTCTTCTAGCTGATGTTCAGGCGTGATGGCCTCGCGTAGCTCTTGCAGTTCCTCTTCTAACTTGCTCTGCACAACATCAAGTGTGTCATAGTCAAATCCAACTTTCGCCGCGCGTTTCTGGTATTCTTGCGCGATAATTAATGTCGGTGAAGCTTGCGGTACACCGTCGAGAATACTTTCCTGTCGCACGTCCTTACCAGCGTTGAATGCGTTCCTCGCGCTTGATGGCCTCCCAGTTTTGCACAACCTGATGAGCATTGCTTACCTCGACATCGCCGAAGATATGTGGGTGACGTCGAATCATTTTCGCATTGATGTGTTCGTAGACATCGCCCAGCGTAAATTCTTCGTCCTGTCGTGCAATCTCGGCATGAAGATAGACTTGCAAGAGCAGGTCGCCAAGCTCTTCGGCGAGTTTATCCATATTGTTCTCTTCGAGTGCTTCGACAACCTCATATGTCTCCTCGATGACATAGCGAGTCAACGTTTGGTGTGTCTGGGCGCGATCCCACGGACAGCCATCGGGGTCACGTCGCAAACGCATAATAAGATAGCGTAGCGTTTCAGGAAGACGCAATGCCTGCATCTCATCAATGGGCGGAACATACAGCGTACTTAAATGGTTCGCATAGGTGTTGCGATCAAGCTTATACAGTGGCATCTCGATAACCGTTTCATCAGCATCAACCTCGGCAGAGGTAACACTGGCGGCTCGCACCAATTTCACAGGCCACTCGTCGGGATAACATTCGCTCAAGGCAAGTTTGACTTCACTGGCAAGGCGACGATTATAGACCTGTGTGACCAGCAAAGGAATCGTCGGAATAACCTTCCCAGCGATTTCATCAGCACGTAAGGTCGCAAGCGTGGTGGCATCGATCAATTGTGTCCCTGCATCAAACGGGTCAAGCCCAACGGCGGTACACACCGGCTCAATAAACGAAAGGCCAGCCACAATAGCTGTACTCAAAGCACGCTCTTTCGCGAGGCGTAGCACAAGCTGTACAGAAGACTCACCAATCAACGGATGTCCCGGCACCGCATAGATAATGGGATGTTGGGCCGCAAGTGTACACACCTCTTCCGCGATTTTCTGATAAAGCGTACTCCAATCCGCCGACTCCTCATAAAAAGAGTCAAACGAGGTAACTTGTAACGCTGGAAGTTCTGCCTTCAACGGTTCAACCGTTGGATGAATGACGGTCCGAAAATACACCGTTTGTTGCTGCTCTGCTGCCTGTGCCAGTAATGTTCGCGCCTGTAATGTCAAGTCATGTATAGAACCCGGACCGAGGCCCAGGATAGTGATTGCTGCTGTCATATATGTGTGTATTCTCCTGGTAAGGGTATTCGTAGGGACCAGATTTATCGCGTCCGAGGGCCGATTTATCGGCTATGCCTTAAAACACTCTATGCGATACATCGCCCGTGGACGCCGTCAACGTGGTCCCTACGACGTGTGTATGAACGATGACAGTTCTAATAGTAGCACATGACGTACAGAGATACCGTGCAATATGGAACGCTATGGTATAATACTCTTCATAGCAGCTACATCTACACATATTGTACACAATTAAGAGGATAAATAACGTATGCCAACACGCGAAGACGCTTATACATTGATGACAAGCCATGTCAAGAACGAAAACCTGCAAAAACATATGCTATCAGTAGAGGTCGCGATGCGCTTCTACGCTCGTAAATATGGTGAGGACGAAGAACTCTGGGCTATGACAGGTCTACTACACGATAGCGACTACGAGGAATATCCTGACCTGCACACACATACACATATAACTGCGCAATGGCTTCGTGAATTGGGTTACGATGAGCGCATCATCTATGCTATTTTGGCTCATAATGACATCAACCTCGACTCCAATCCACGTAACACATTGTTGGCAAAGGGCTTGTTTGCATGTGACGAGGTAACGGGCATGATTACAGCAACTGCCCTTGTACGCCCTACAAAAAGCATTATCGGACTAGAGGTTTCCTCAGTACGCAAAAAGATGAAAACAAAAGGCTTTGCCGCAGGTGTAAACCGCGACGATCTGATAAATGGTGCGGCAGAACTCGGCGTTGATTTAGATGAACACATCGCGTTCGTTATCCAGGCCATGTCCAGCATCGCTGACAAGCTCGGCCTCGCTGGTGTCAATGTAGGGGTTTAACGTTCATTTGGATACGTCACCTGTAGGGACCAATTTATCACGTCCTTGTTGACAGTCGAGACGCCACAAGGACGTGATAAATTGGTCCCTACAGATTGATTATGGGGTTAATTTACATTATCATATCCTTGTCCTATATCACAAATTTAAGAACACGAGCAATGCTATGTCCATGTCCCAGCGACAACCACAACAAACGCGTGAGCCAGCACAACGCCTCTTTACCGCGAGTGAAGTGGCGGAATTTGAGTATTGCCCCCTTGTCTGGTGGCATGAACAATTCGAGCCAGCATCACATGCTGATAGCGAGGAACTTTTCGCACGCCTTGTAGAGCTAGAACACGACCACGACACACAGGCCACCGCGTTGCCAGAATACCAGATGATCGAGCAACTGCTTGTCAAACGTGGTGCCTTTGAGGTCGGGCGTCAGCAGCACGCCGAACACGCCGAAGAGGTCGCCGAGATCGAAGAGGAGCGTATCAGCGTTCCTATGGTCAGCACACTGACACGGCCTCTATTGCTAGCAGCCGTGGTTATCATTGCTGTGGCGGTTGTATTGATTTTGATTGCGTTGGTGTTACGATAACGAACAATGTAGGGACCGATTTATCACGTCCTTGTTGATGCTCGAAATGCCGACAGGACGTGATAAATCGGTCCCTACAGATGGTTTCGTGTAGGAGAGGAGAGAGCAAAACATCGTGGCAAACATTCTTTTCCCCGTTGGCTTATGCCTATTGGTGCTTGCATTGGCCTTGCTCATCCTGCTCCTCAATGACCGACGGTATCAGAAACGGCGACTGCTTGAGGAGCGACACCGTGCGCTAGGATTGCCTCCGGGCGAACTTGTGTATGAAGACGCAGATGGACAGGGTGAGCCACTTAGCTCTAATCACTATCCACTTGTGGGCAAACCGGATTACGTCGTGCAATTGCCTGATGGTCGGCCTGTACCGATAGAGCTAAAATTGAATGTGCAAGGTGCTACAATACCTTATAGCAATCACGAGGTGCAACTCGCGGCCTATTGTCTGCTTTTGGAAGAATATTTTCCTGAGACACCACCCACGCATGGCATATTACGCTACGCGGATTGTGAATTTACCGTTGATTATACGCCCGCACTCAAAAGAAAAGTGCTTCGCCATTTAGAGCAAATGGCAAAGTGTAGCGAGCAACAGCCACCACCATTGGCACATCAGCGTGTTGCCAAATGTCGTGCCTGTGCCTATCAACCTATGTGTCCCGTCGGACGCGGAAAATAATATTTGTTTTGTAAGGAAAGAGTAACATGCCAAGTGAAGTTATTGAATTAAGTGGACATATCATCGACTCATGGACACTACCGCGCACATGGGACGCTATCATGGACCGAGGCGGCAACTTTAAGGTCGAGGAGATGCGCGTTGGTGTCAACAAAACCGAGAGCAGCTATGCTCGTATTCGTGTTGATGCACCCGACGCCGAGACACTTGACCGCATTCTGACAGAGGTACAACAGTTCGGTGCCGTACTTACGCATAAAGAAGACGTGGTGACGACCGCCGTTGAGCAAGATGGTGTGTTGCCAGCAAAGTTTTACTCTACGACGAATCTCCCCACACAGGTACGTATCGCCGGGCAATGGGT
>CAWBTV010000004.1:0-533028 GCA_963791835.1 uncultured Chloroflexia bacterium | reverse complement strand
TATAATGCATAAAATGCTGCATGGGTAAAATTCCTTTGGAATTTTACCCATGCAGCATTTTATGCATTATCCCTATGCCTTTTTCTTTTCACCGCTTCCCCTCACAAGCGAGGAGAAGACGCCGAGGGCGGCGATACACGCGCAGACGAGCAGTGCGGTACGGAAACTGGTGGTAAATGTTTGTTGCAACGCGCTCAGGTCGCCTGAATGCTTTTGAATCGCGAGACCAGCAACAGAGCCACCCAGACTGGCGAAGACAGCACCAGCGAGGGCCACACTCAAGCTTTGCCCCATGACGCGTCCCGTTGCCAGGAAACCAGAGGCACTACCACGCTGTTGTGGGGGAGCCGAACCTAGTAGCGCACTATTATTTGGCGACTGGAACAGGGCTTGTCCGATACCAGTAACACATAACCGCCAGATGATATCGAGTACGGAGCTGTGAGCGTTCAATTGACTTAACAGAATAAGACCAACACAGGCAATCGCCAAACCACCGGAGGCCAGCCAGCGTGTACTACCGAATTTATCCGCGAGTGAACCACTAATAGGAGCAATAATGGCAATCATGATTGGTAGGGGTGTGAGTAGCAAACCAACAATCTGTGTCGGGAAGCCACGTAGTTGTTCCAGGTAGAATGGCATCAGGAAGCTAACCGCGAACAGTGCCAGGAAACTGAGGACAAGGCTCATGTTCGCTGAGAGGAAGACGCGGTTACGTAACAGACTCAAGTCTATAATCGGGTTAGCGACCCGACGTTCGACAAATGGAAACAGAGCAAGTGCGATAACACCCACGGCAATGCCCGCGATAAAAAGTGGTGAGGACCAGCCAATTTCTTGTCCAAACGAGAGTGCCGCCGTCAAGCTTGCAAGCCCCACGGCTAGCAATATTGCGCCAATGGGATCGAATTTGCCAGGGTTACGATGAAATTTTTCGGTGAGCACGCGTAGTGTTAGTATAATGCCAATGATACCAATAGGTACGTTGACATAGAATATCCAACGCCATGAAAGATAAGCAGTAATTATACCGCCAAGTGGTGGACCAACACTGACGCCGAGTGCGACTGTCACAGCGTTTAGGCCAAGTGCTCGCCCACGTTCCTGCGGTGGAAACGCGTTCGTAATCATTGCCGGGCTTGCCGCGAACAAAAGCGCACCACCAAGTCCTTGGGCAGCGCGTGCCGCGACCAGGAAACCTAGCGAAGTAGCAGCACCACAAAGTGCCGAGCCTCCGGTAAAGATGAAGAGACCAACAGCCCAGATTGCTTTACGCCCAATCATGTCTGAAAGACGACCTGCCGAGAGCAAGACGGCGGCGGTAACAACGAGATAGGAGATGATTACCCATTCAATCGCCCCATTGAGCGGTACTCCAAACTGGCGTGCAATGCTGGGCAGGCTGATATTGACAATAGATGAGTCGAGCGTTGCCATGAACACACCAATGGCGACAATCGAAAATAGTGCCCATTTACTCGCGTGCTCTTGCCCATCGTCTTGTGTCTGTTGCGGCTGTGCCTGCGTATGCCCATTTTGTTGTTCCGAGAGTTGAGCATCGTTCTGAGGCTGAGTCTCTTGTTGTGTCATGCTATCTCTATCCGTTTTCTTGATAAATGGTTGGTGTTGTAAAAATGTATGTTATGGTATTCACGCGTTATCGTTACAGAACGTTTCGTTGGGTAACGTATAAGGTGATGCTTTTATTGTATAGATTGGGTAGCGGTAGGGGCAGCAATTCATTGCGCCTAAAGATGGGTGGAAGAGGGGTTCGCGTTGCCGCAAGATGTGTTGTGGGGACGTTTGGCCGCCATCCCCATCATTGGGCGCAATGAATTGCTGCCCCTACCGTCTCCACAAATTCCCATCTATTAATGATGCACGAAAAAGTAGATTGTTAATGCTACACCTGTCACAATGACGAAGAGACGTACCCACCTCTGCGCAATTTTACGGGCATAATATGCACCACCGTAGCCCCCGACAATCGCTCCGACAATCATCACAAGTGCTGGCAACCAGAGAACTCGCCCTGCAAGAATAAAGGTTACAACGCCAGCTCCGTTGATTGCTGATGTAAGTAATGCCTTGACTGCATTCATTCTGTTGATGTCATCCATGCCCATGAAAGCCAAGGATGCTAACATAAGGATACCAATACCACCACCAAAGTACCCACCGTAGATGGCGATGATAAATTGTACGCACGCAAAGGCGATTAAGGTCATCGTGGAGATACGCGTCGTCTTTTCAAGAGTACGCATACGCAAACGAGCGGTGATGTATGGGCTTAAGGCAAAAAGTAGGGTTGCACCGAGCAACAAATAGGGAATCAAGCTCACGAAGGTCGATTCCGGCGTGCGTAACAAAAGTATTGCGCCCAGCACGCCACCAATCAAACTTGTGCCAAGTAGGAGGGACAGCAAGCCGCGTTGTTGCCCCACGAAGTCGTTGCGATAGGCACTCACACTTGCCACCGCGCCGGGCCAGAGTGCCACCGTACTTGTTGCGTTGGCCGTGATAGAGCTAACACCTGTGAAGATCAACGCTGGAAAGGTAAAGAAACTGCCTCCACCTGCTACGGCATTGAGTGTTCCACCCAATATGGCAGCAACGAATAACAATACCCCTTGTAAAAATGTCATGGCGCAGTTCCTTTTAGTTGATAACAGGTGTGTCGTAGGGACCAGATTTATCGCGTCCATCTGCGCAATTTATTGCGCGAGATGCGTTCTCTTCCTGTCATATATAGTAGATTTCGCGCAATAAATTGCGCAGACGGACGCGATAAATCTGGTCCCTACGACGGATTGTCTCTTTCGTGTTATCTTCCAGTATAGCACGCACGCGACATGCTTCACAAAACACGCTGCTTGCCTTATGTAACCTCTAAGGCGTATAATGGTTGAGGCACAGTGTGTGCCATACCAGAGATACACTGTTGTGGAGATGTCTGCTTTGAGCAACGAATATAATCCATCGGGTCCTAAAAACAATGAAACGCCGAGCAATAATGGAAGTGCGTTCGTCAGTCGTCGTGAGATGCGCGCAAGCAATGTTACGGGTGCTTTACCCGTGCTGGGTTCGGCTCCTCCAGGGGTAGAGCGTACACATACCAGTTCCTACGAATTTGAGCAGCTTATTCAATCGTTACGTGAACTGTTTGAGCATGATCGTCATATGGCAAGCCAGCAAGATACGACACGGTGTGGCATATGTTACCTGTACTTCCCCGTGAGTGATCTCAACTACCGCGAGGAAGGCTTCTATGTCTGCATCGCCTGTGAACATGCCCTCGGTAGACAGCACGTCACCATGTTGCGCAAACAACAAAAAATGTAGGTCTAGTAGACAGAAACTCATGCTCTCGGCATTGCCGAGAGCATGAGTTTCTGTCTACTAGACGATATATGTATTACTCGATGACGCCTGCGACTTCCTCTTCGAGTTCTTCCTCCTCGCCGACTTCACGCAGGTCTTCGGGTCGGTCGAGGCGGTCGAGGAAGAGTACTCCGTCCAGATGGTCGATTTCATGTTGCAGAATACGTGCGAACCAGCCCTCTGCCGGGACACGAATTGCCCTTCCCTTCACATCTTGCCCCTTGACGAGGATCTTCGAGGCACGGCGAATGTTATCGCCGACATAGCCGGGTATACTCAGGCAGCCCTCGGAACCGAGTGCCTCGCCTTCGGCCTTGACAATTTCTGGATTGAAGACAACTACCTTATGATGTTGTCCATCCTCTTCCGGGTCCGTATATTCAGCGACGAAGACACGAATGGATTGCGCGATCTGTGGGGCCGCGAGACCAACACCATTTGACGCATGCATGGTCTCAAACATATCATCGACCAATCGTTGTAATGATGGGTCGAACCGATGAACTTTCTTTGCCTTCTGGCGCAAAATTGGATTTTCTGTTGTTATTACTTTACGAAGTGCCATTTTCTACATCCCATACACATAGTTACAGTAAGACTTCTTGCGGTGCTATAATTATTGCTATCGTATCATAAGAGCTACATTGGACGCAACCATGCAGGAGAGAGTCATCGCTTATATCGAGCAACATGCCCTGTTGCCAGCACGCGGCACCGTTGTTGTCGCGGTCTCTGGTGGGGCCGACTCATTATGTCTCCTTCATCTATTATACACGTTGTGTGGGCCAGGAAAACGTTATCCAGATATATGTGTTCATGTCGCGCACCTCAATCATCAACTACGGGGCAACGAAAGTGAGCAAGAAGCAATACAGGTTGCACAGCTAGCGACATCGTGGGGCTTGCCCTGTACAAGCGGCACAACGGATGTACTCATGCTCGCACAGCAAGAGCGGCGTTCAGTAGAAGATGCCGCACGCGTAGCACGCTATCGCTTCTTGCGTGAAGTCGCGCAAGGACAGCCTATCGCGATTGCTCATCACCAGGACGATCAGGTAGAGACATTAATGCTGCACTGGATACGCGGGGGGGGTATTGCCAGCTTGATCGGACTCCAGCCACGGCAACAAGACATTATTCGTCCCCTCCTATGCGTCACACATGCTGAGACGCTGGCCTATTGTGAGCAACACGGTCTGATTCCCATTGAGGATGCTAGCAATAGCGACACCCGTTTCTATCGCAATCGTATTCGACATAACCTGCTCCCATTGATTGAAACAATGAACGTTAATTTTCGTAGCACACTTCTACGCAATGCCGAAGTGATGCGCGTTGATGCGGAATGGATCGATGTACAGGTCGAACAGGTGTGGTCTACCACTGTACTCAACGAGCAAGCAACAACAGTTGTACTTTCAATACCACACATACAGGCTCTATCACTCAGCATCCAAAGACATCTTTTACGCCGTGTTACCAGCAGTTTAAGTGGGGGACAATCACCGTTAGAATTACGTCATTATTTGCTCATTGAACAGCTTATACAGCGCGAAATTGCTATTCATGATGTCGCACTGGACTTACCTGACGGGCTGGTTGTAAGACGTGATAACGATAAAATAATTTTGGGTCGAAGCTGGAAAAGGGCAGAGAGACCGCAAGGGTCTCCCCTACACATAGAGCCGCGTGAACCTGCACAATTTTCTATTCCTGGCAGTATCCTCTTGCAAGGTACGTCGTGGCTGATCGTCGCGGAGTTGTTGCCAGAAGAAACTATGGATAAGGTACGTCTATTTATACAACGTCAGAGTTGGCAAAACGTATGGCGTCTCTTGCAAGCGACAATGCATACAGTGTTTCTCGATGCTGCATACGTTGGACAGAAGCTATATATTCGCACACGTCGTTCCGGCGATAAGCTACGACCACTGGGAATGTTGCAGGAAAAGAAGGTACAGGATATTCTGATAGACAAACACATTCCACGCGACCAGCGCGACACATTACCGCTCTTTTTCAATGCCGATGGTTCCCCTGTCTGGCTCGGTGGCGTCTGTGTTGATGATCGCGCACGGCTTACAGAACATACACAACAGATTGTCTGTTTGAAGTTATTGAAGAATTGAGGGAAGAGGGTACATGCACGAAGACATTTTGGAGATACTTATTTCAGAGGAACAGTTACGCGCGAAGGTCGCTGAACTGGGAACACAGATTACAGAGTATTACCGGGGCCAGAATTTGTTATTGCTTGGCACATTGAAAGGAGCGGTCCCCTTCATCGCGGACCTCTCGCGCACTATTGAGTTGCCATTAGAAATTGACTATATGGCGGTTGCAAGTTATGGTGCGAGCACACATTCCAGTGGTGTTGTACGTATCGTCAAAGACCTTGAAGGGCCAATCAATCAAAAGCATCTGTTAATTATCGAAGACATCATTGATAGTGGTCTCACCCTGCATTATCTAGTAGACCTGCTCAGAAGACGTAATCCATTGAGTTTACGTATCTGCACCCTGCTTGACAAGCAGCGAGAACGGCTCAAGGCAGTTACCATTGACTATACAGGCTTCACGATTCCCGATAAATTTGTTGTGGGCTATGGGCTTGACTATGCCCAACGCTATCGCAACCTGCCCTACATTGGTGTCCTGAAACCATCGGTCTATGAGGACTCAGCGGACCCGCAAACGCAACATCAAAGTCCCGCAGAAAAGAAATAAAGAACCGTGATGAGACAACATGAATTGGCTATAGCCAATTCATGTTGTCTCATCACGGTTCTTTATTTCTTGTATTTATTGATATCGACGGATACAAGCCTCGTTACCATCCTGCTATGCACACCGTTAATATAGACAGAGAACCTTGTTTAGGAACGCTTGGAGCATATGTAATAACAATTATAGCAGATAAATGCCTTTTAAAAGGTATCAGCAGTATATTGTAATCCACTTATATCTATGTAGCGTATCTAGTATATATAGTAAATTCATGTTTTACGACGAAATATTTTTCATATTATTGTAGATTGTATATATATGGGGTGTGGGGGCAGGAAGCGTCAATACAGGCGTCACATGTCCAGAAAGAGGCGGACTATGCAAACGGACCAGCATCCGACGGAACCTTTACAACCGGAGCGATCATCTTCAGGTTTACAAAAATCTTTTCAAGGTAGCGATAATAAGCAAGTGGCATCACGTCCTGTTGCTCAGCTACCTGTACATAGTCGAGCCGCAGCAGCACAGCGACTCAACGCACTACCCGAACGTCCAGAACGTGGGGCATATTACGCGGTACCGCATAATATGCCCAATCCCACAGGCTGGCGTACCAAACGGCATATCAAGCGGAAAAACTTGCGTAATAGCAATCAGCGTTATGCCGCCGTTGATAACACTGGTACAAAGTGGGCGATGTTGCCACTTGCCTTTGGCTCGCTTATCGTGATTGTTGTATTAGCTTCTGTGCTTGTCACGCTAACGGCCGTAGTAGGAGCGACACAGCAACGTTATCAGCAGCAGGTGATAACGCTGAATGATATTTTGCCAAAAGATAGCTTGAAGATGTACGACTCGCATGGCACCATGCTGTATCAAGCGATCGATCAAGGTTTGCAAACAACTGTGCCACTCGCGAAAATATCGCCTAATCTTGCACATGCTGAAATTGCTATTGAGGACCAATACTTCTACACAAATCCTGGCTACGATATCACTGGTATTGTGCGTGCGGCTCTCTCAGACGTAACGCGTGGTCATGTCGTCTCCGGTGGTAGTACGATCACACAGCAGCTTATTAAGAACGCGATTGTGGGCAATCAAGAGTCAGCCGTGCGTAAGTTGCAGGAAATTATTCTTGCGCCCGCCGTCACGCGCCAGTACACAAAAGAGCAGATACTTTCCATGTATCTCAACACGACCTACTACGGTGAGCAAGCCTATGGAGCAGATGCTGCCGCGTTTACCTATTTCAATTTGAAGGATACGCCGACCGCGACTGCCGCTTCACAACTGGATATCGCGCAAGCAGCCATGCTTGCTGGTATCCCCAGTGCGCCTATTGGACGTGATCCATTTCTCCATCCAAAGTCCGCACAGACGCGTGTACAGGATGTGTTACAGCAGATGCAAGCGCAAGGATACATCTCGCGTACTGAGCAACAAGCTGCTCTGCTCGAAACGCAGCAACCAAACTTCCTTCATCATGGAGTGATTCAAAATTCGCTTGCGCCACACTTTGTACGTTACGCGGTCAATGAATTGGCACAAGAGTTACATGTAAAAATTCCCGATCTCTCGCGTGCAGGTCTGGTAGTCTCAACCACCCTTGACTTACCACTACAAAACAAAGTGTTGAAGATTGCACAGCAGCATATCGCCGCGCTTGCGCAGGCTCATCATATGTCGAATGCAGCGGAGGTGCTCATCGACTATCACAATGGTGATATTCGCGTTCTGCTTGGTAATATCAACCCGAATGACCCGAAGACTGGTGCCTTTGATGTAGCCTCACAGGGTTATCGTCAACCTGGTTCTTCGTTCAAGCCTTTCATCTACGCCACCGCTTTCGGACAGGGCGTGAGTCCTGGTGAGGCTGTACAGGATGGACCGTTGACGGTGCAAATGTGCTGTGGGCTACCAGCATACGTGCCACAAAACTATGATTTGCGCTATCATGGTCTAATCACTTATCGTTATGCACTACAGAACTCGTTCAACATTCCTGCTGTAAAACTCATTATGAAGACAGGCGTTGACGAGTCACTGCATACGGCTCAGGTGATGGGCATTACCAGTTACCAAGGTACGCCGAACTACACACTTGTACTTGGCAGTCTAGGAGTACACCTGCTCGACGAGACTTCCGCGTATGGGGTCTTTGCGAACAGTGGAATACGTGTTCCCCCACATGCGATTGACACTGTGACGGATGTGCAGGGTCATGTCATTCTACATGTACAACAGCCTGGACAGCGTGTCATCTCAAAGCAAGTGGCCTTTATGGTAACAAACGTGTTGAGCGATAATTCGTCGCGCACCTTCGAGTTTGGTAAATGTAGTGCGCTCGACCTGCACAGCAGTAGCGAAACTGACTGCTATCTTGGCAATCCTGGCACCATTCGACCATCAGCCGCGAAGACAGGTACCTCTACCAATTTCAATGACAACTGGACCGTTGGCTACACCAGTGACTACGTAATGGGTGTGTGGGCTGGCAACAATGATAACTCACCTATGGTCAACGTAACGGGTGTCGATGGTGCGGCTCCCATCTGGCATGACAGCCTGTTAGTCGCGGAGACTGGTCGGCCCATTGTAGGCTTCTCCAATCCAGGTGGCGTCGTAAAAAAGACCGTCAGCTATGGTGGTCTTACCACAACCGATTGGTACCTCTCGAAATAAGCAAGATTGGGGTGCGCTCAAGCGGACCCCAATCTTGCTTAGATTGTAATTTCTGATAACAACCTTGCACAGGTCAAGGCACCTTCTCCAAGTTGACCGCTATCCTCGACTCCCCACCATGCTGATAGCACCGCTTGCGACAGACCCCAACCGCGTATACGGGTGCGGTCAAAACCGAGTTCCTCAGAAAATTGGTCTACGCGTCGTGCCAATATCTGCTTCGGGTCAGGTTGCTCTAATAGTTCTGGTAGGAAGTTACGTAGAATGGCCCCCGTCTCATATGCAGGCTCACCAATCAAGCCTTTAGGGTCGATGGCGAGCCAACCATTGCGTTCCGAGGATAGGATATTGTCCTGGTGTAAATCACCATGCAACAGCATCGGTTGCGCCATAGACGTGCTCAACTCGGCATAGAGCATTTCCGCCTCTTCGAGCAGTGCTGCGGGGAAAGGACCATTACTACCGTGATAGTGTTCTCGCAATCGTGTAAAGCCACGCCCCCACTTCTCAACGGTATCGAAGGGATGTACAGGTGGTGCAGGATGCCATAATTGCTTCATCACGGTTGAAGCAATCGAAATTGCCTTTTGATCATTTTCCATTTTCCTCAGAGATATGCCTGGTTGTAGGCGTTCGAGCAACATCACCTCGTTCTCGACATCGTAAGCTAACAATCTCGCCATGCCATGTCCATCGAAGAGGCGCAGTGCTTCCAATTCCTCCGCGAATTCGCCTGTTGGTGAGTGTGCCTTCACAACAACAAGTGTACCATCGTTCTTTGTTGCAGGAATGACAAAATGAAAGGAAATATTGGGAAATGGCGTGCTCAGCGTAATGTGCCAGCGTTGCTCACATGTGGCAAGTATAGTGGGTAGACGTTCGAGCCACACACGACCCGCATCCTCATGAAGTTCCACCATGAAACGCGCGAATGTATCTGGAATAGTGACCATGTTCTGTCTCCTCTATTACATCCCTTCGTGCAACGCCTGATCAAAAGCCCACCAATAGTTGTTTAGGGTGCGCTCAAGCGGACCCCTAATGAATATTGACACCCAAACACGGGAATTCTTCTCGGTAGGGGCAGCAATTCATTGCGCCCCTACCGCTAGTGCCGTGTTCGATTGTCATAGTTCATCAGGTGTCCGCTTCTGCGCACCCTCGTTGCATCACTGGATGGCTTCTTCTAACCTCAGTCATTCTTCACTTGACACCTATGGGGTCCACTTGAGCGCACTCACATCTATCCCCTATCGTTCGTCGTGGGTTTCACGATAAACAGGGGGAGACGCGTACTATGCAACACACGCTCGGTGATACTGCCCAATGCCCAATGTTGGGGACCATTGTTGCCATAGGCAGTCATAGCGATAATATCAGCATTCCTCGCTGTACTACCTGAACCATGTTCTGCTTCCTGGATGATGGTATGCGCCACATCACCATTGGACACAACCAACGAAGTTGTCGCGAGCTTCTCGTTAGATGCAGTATTCCCAGAAGAGCTAGCAATATTGCTCATTGTCGCATTAAGGTATTGCTTTGCCATGCGAATATTCGCGGGTGCTTCCTCAGCATCGCTTGTCATGCCCTTTGGCACTTGTGTGGTAAAGGTGGGTTTAACAACGTGTAACAGGTGGAGTGCGCCCTGCTCAGGAGCGGAAAGGGTGGTAGCAAGTTGCATGGCAGGTTCCAACGCGGCCTCGGATTGGGAAGAGCCATCCAATGGTACGAGCACACGAATAGAGGTTGTCGTCTTATCGAGCATTGGGCCACCCTCACGTAGGACAAGTGTAGGAAGGGTGCCATAGCGAGCAACCTTCTCCGCGATCGAGCCAAGTGCCCAGCGAGAGACGCCGGTAAGCCCATGACTACAAATGATAATAATATCTGCTTGTTGTGTCACCGCCTCCGATAGGATTGTTGGGGAGACGAGACCCACAACCGCTCGTGTCGCGACATGAATATGAGCAAGACGATCAGATGCCGCGATACTATCAAGATAGCTTTGCGCCAGATGAATATCCGACTCACTCACAGCTTGAAGCAAAATGGGCTTTGCATCCGCAGAGGGAGCAGACACAGGTGAGGTATCGATGACGCGGAGCAATGTAATGGTGGCACCAGTGGCATGGGCTAGTTTTGATGCAACGGGAAGTGCTTGCTCAGCCCGTCCAGAACCATCTAACGGAACCAGGATATGCTTGAACACCTAAAGACTCCTTTCTTTCTACGTCCTTGTCACAGGGGAAAAAGAGTATTCAACGATGAACAACATTTATCCCCTTTATCTGAGTACGAAAACACATGCCTGTGCAGTGACAAATATATGTAACCATAGCATTCTCTTAAACTCTTTGTGTAGAATGGCAACATGAGAGAAAATAGCTGACGTTATCGTTTCACTTCGTGTCCGGCCCGTACCAATACCTGCAAGGCGCGTTCAAGGTCGTCCTCTTTTATGAGGATGTGATCGGTTTCGTAGGTCGCGATGGCAAGTACGCTGATATTCGACTCGGCGAGCGGAATGGCAAGCGAGACATGAATACCGGAGAGCGAAAAATCGAAGGCTCCCTCGACCTTGACACAACGCCATCCACGTTCAGCCGATGTCCCCTCGATTGGGACATTATCTTGCGCACAAATAACGGAGAGTTCGGTGCGTGTACGTGTCAGTGAAATAAAATCATCACCGAGCAAGGCCCAATTGGGAATATGCCCATTGGGGTCGAGACGACATACCGCGTAAGACTGGGGTAATACATTGAGTATCAGTTGCTGCATAAAGCTTCCCTGTTCCTTCCTAGCACATGTATTATATCTATGAAAAAATGGGAGTGTGCAAAGAGGCACGCGTTAGCGCGTGCCTCTTTGCACACTCCCATTTTTTCGTGTTACTACTCTTTATAACAGGATAATACTACAATGGCTCTACGCGCAGTAGCACATCCCCTTTTTGTACAACCTCGCCGCTGGTGGCGACCATTGCGACAACGCGACCCGATACATCGGCCTGTATCTCGTTAAAGACCTTCATTGCCTCGACAAGCGCGATGACCTGCCCGACGTGTACAATGTCCCCGATAGAGGTAAACGCGGGCGAGGTGGGTGAAGCCGCCTCATAATAGACACCCGTCAACGGAGCCGCAATCGCGACACTTTTATCGACCTTAGCGGGGAGTCCCACAGCAGATTGTAGAACCGCTCCACTTTGCCCGTTGAGCATCGCATGGCCCATCGGCTGCACGGGAGCAGAGGAGACCATAACCATACCCGGATTACGCCGAACGATGATTTCGGTCCCTGCCTCGGTTAATTCTAATTCGCTAATCGTGCTGCCTTCGAGAACCTGAATAATCGCCTCGACGCGTTCTAGCCACGATGTCTTCTCTTCATCCATACAATTACTTACCCTATTAGTCTGTTACAATCGCTTGGGTGCGCTAAAGCGGACCCGTACAGGAGTGATTGATGGCTGGGGCAATACAAGCGAAGCCCTGTACGGGTCCGCTTTAGCGCACCCAACCCATCGCAACTCTTTTATTAGCACGTTCCTTTTTCAATGTGCATTATCACGTCCTTGTTGACATATCGAAAGGCGAGGAGGACGTGATACATCGGTCCCTACTCTGCATAACGTTTGAAAATCAAGCAAGTGTTATGTCCACCAAAGCCCATTGAGGTGCCCATCGCCACATCGACATTGACGCGCCGGGCCTCGTTTGGTACATAGTCCAGGTCACATTCAGGATCAGGATGGTGCAGGTTGATGGTTGGCGGCACAATGCCTGTCAAAATTGATTGAATAGCAACAACTGACCCTACCGCACCAGCCGCTCCTAATGTGTGTCCAATCATCGATTTGGTACCACTAATTGGCAGTTTATATGCATGTTCGCCAAACACGGTTTTTACCGCCTGTGTCTCTGTACGATCATTATACTGTGTCGATGTGGCATGTGCATTATAGTAGTCGATCTGGTCTGGTTGTAGACCTGCTTTTTGTAAAGCACGTCGCATGGCACGTACAAGGCCAGTACCACCGGGGGCTGGCTCTGTGATGTGGTGGGCATCACCTGTTGAACCATAGCCCACCATTTCGGCGAGGATATGGGCACCACGCGCTCTGGCAAATTCCAGGTCTTCCAGGATCAGCATTGCCGAGCCTTCACCCATCACGAAGCCATCGCGTGTTTCGTCAAATGGACGACTCGCACCCTGTGGATCGTCATTGCGGCGTGAGAGCGCATGCATATTGTCAAAGGCCGCCATCGCAATCGGTGTCACGGCTTTTTCGGAGCCACCTGCGATCATGGCTTTCGCGTCCCCACGCCGGATGGTTTCCCACGCCTCACCAATTGTGTTGCCACTGGTGGCACATGCCGAGACCGCTGCCCAGTTTGGGCCACGCGCACCCGTCAGAATAGAGACGATACCAGGGGCACCATCAATAATCATCATGTTGATGAAGAAGGGACTGATACGGTCTGGTCCTCTATCATGCAGAATGGTGAACTGCTCATGGAGTGTCACGAGGCCACCAATACCACTGCCGATATAGACGCCGATATCGTCCGCAATATCGTCCGTGATTTCTAGCTTGGCGTGTGCCAGTGCCTGCTTGCTTGTGGCAATCGCCATTTGTTCATAGGGATCGTTGCGCCGTGCCTCTTTGCGGTCGATATAGGGTGAAGGATCAAAGTTCTTCACCTCGCCCGCGAAGTGAACGCGGTGCTTGCTTGTATCATAGCCTGTGATTTCGCCGACACCCGATTTTCCCTGGCAGAGCGCATCCCACGATGAAGCCAAGTCGTTCCCCAACGGGGTCACAAGCCCTATTCCAGTTACAACAACGCGAGACGACATAATGTGGTTCCTCCTGTATTATATGTCTTATCAGTTCTTTCTATACCCATACATCCGGTAGGGGCAGCAATTCATTGCGCCCACGGACGAGCGAAGCAATGTCCATTCCTCATTCGATATTGCAATGAGGATACGTCCTCTGTAGGGACCATGTATCACGGCCTTGTCGATGGTTGATATACGAACAAGGACGTGATACATGGTCCCTACCGTTTCGATGACGATTGGCCTATATCCCCAATGCCGCCGCTTCTTCCTGTATGAAGCGCGTGTAGGTTTCACCACTGAGAAAGCCAGGATGTTTCAACAGGCGTTGATGGAACGGAATTGTGGTCGTCAAGCCTTCAATAACGTACTCATCGAGTGCGCGTTGCATCCGTGCAATGGCCTCATCGCGTGTCTCGGCCCATACAATCAGTTTCGACAGGAGCGAGTCATAGTGTGGCGGAACCTCGTAGCCCGCGTACAGGTGACTATCGACGCGTACCCCAGGCCCTCCTGGTGGCAAATATCGCTCAACTGTCCCCGTTTGTGGGCGAAAATCGTTGTCGGCATCCTCCGCCGTGATACGACATTCGATAGCATGACCGCGAAACTGAATTGCGTCCTGCTTGAGTTGCATCCGTAAACCCGATGCGATGCGTATCTGTTCCTTCACAAGGTCAATACTTGTCACCAGTTCTGTTACGGGATGCTCGACCTGTAGCCGTGTGTTCATCTCCATAAAATAGAAGCGATTTTGCTCGTCTACAAGGAACTCTAACGTGCCAGCATTGCGATAGCCTACGCGTTGTACGGCACGAATGGCCTTGTTGCCAATATCATCACGTAGCTTACGTGGCAACAAAGGACTTGGTGACTCCTCGACCACCTTCTGGTTACGACGTTGGCACGAGCAATTGCGCTCACCCAGATGTACACCGTTGCCATGATTGTCTACCAGCACCTGAATTTCGATATGGCGAGCGCGTTCCAGGTAGCGTTCAAAGTAGATACCATCATCACGGAAGGCTTCACGTACCTCATTCTGCGCCAGTGTAAAGACACGTTCTAATTCGTCGGCGCGTTTCACCAGACGAATACCGCGTCCTCCACCGCCAGCCACCGCCTTGAGCATCAAAGGATAGCCGATATCTTTCGCGGCATCCTGTGCCTCCGCGACGGTTCGCAACACGGGCGTTCCTGGTAGCATGGGCAAACCAGCCTTCGCCATCGCCTGTCTTGCCGAAACCTTATCACCCATGACGCTCATCACTGAGGCGGATGGTCCAATAAAGGTAATATTGACATCGGCGCATATCTCGGCAAAACTTGTGTTCTCCGATAGAAAACCGTAGCCGGGATGAATCGCCTCTGAGTTAGAAATAAGGGCGGCACTGATAATATTAGGAATATTCAAGTAACTCTTACCGCTCGGCCCCGGCCCAATACAAATGCGTTCATCAGCCATACGCACGGGCAACGAATCGCGGTCAGCCTCCGAGTGTGCAATCACACTGCGAATACCCATCTCACGACAGGCGCGAATCACACGTAGCGCGATCTCACCACGGTTCGCAATCAAAATTTTCCGAAACATACAATAACATACGGACGGACAAGGCCGCCCACTCCTCTCCCGTCAGCCCCCTCGACTTGAGGGTATCTAGCAGATTATATCACGTCTGAGTGGGGGAATGGGGAAATCATCAAAGTATCGTTGTGTTTTCGGCATATATGTTGGACAATGGAAATAGGAGAAACACAGCGTCTCTCTGTTAAAGCAAATCACGTAAGGGGAAAATATGACCGATACACTAGAGGGTGAGCGACGTATTGCGGTGAATGACCTGACATTTCGGGTGATAGACCGGGGGAGTGGACCAGCCATTCTGCTGGTACATGGCTGGCCCGATTCGGTATATGTGTGGCGACACCAGATTCCAGTATTGGTAGACGCTGGCTACCGCGTCATCGCAGTAGACTTGCCCGGCTTTGGACAATCGGACCGTCCCACAGAGGTGAATGCCTATAAGCTTCAGGCAATCCTGGGCTATCTCAAGAGTATTCTTGCCACGCTTGGCGTAGAGCGTATACGCATCGTCGGACATGACTGGGGCGCGTCAATCTCCTGGCTTTTCGCAACCGTATTCCCCACTCAGGTTGAGCAACTTGTGACGTTATCTGTCGGTCATCCCTTAGCAGGAAGGGAAGACGGTTTGCAACAATGGGAGAAGCACTGGTATTTCCTGTGGTTCTTGTTTCCTGGTGTTGCCGAAACAGTCTTACCAAAGAATAACTGGGCGTTATTTCGCGAATTTCTACGTAATCAAGGGGAGATCGAACACTACATCGAAGACCTATCGAGGCCAGGAGTATTAGCGGCAACGTTGAACATGTATCGTGCGAACATATCACCAACGGCTGTCGGTGGCGACGCACCTGCACTACCTCCTATTCAGTGTCCAACACTGGGCATATGGGGCAGCAAGGATTTCGCCATGTCAGAGGCCCAGATGCAGAACTCCAGTAAGTACGTCAAAGGTCCTTGGCAATATGAGCGTATCGAAGGAGCCGGGCATTGGCTCACAACCGATGAACCCGAACGTATCAATACGTTACTCTTAGATTTCTTGAAGAAACCAGCGTAAACCTGTACGGGTCTGCTTCAGCACACCCTTTTTGCCTCAAACAGTGTGCATGGTAAAAAGGGTGTGCTGAAGCAGACCCGTACAGGGGTTTTGTGAATATCTACTATTTATTGTAAATTGTTATAATCTTCGTGGCTTCCTATCCAATACCATCGAATAACGCCATTTTCATACCATCCTACAGCGCGATAACTCCTGCCGATACGAACAGAATAAACAGGGTCTTGTGAATCGATCCGTTTGAAATAAAGAGATGGATGATAAGGATTAGCGCGGAAAGTCTGATATGCTTCGATGGCTTCTTGTTGTATCTGTAGGGGAAGGCGAGCAAAGAGCTTGTGAAACTGCTTCGTGCGTTTACTTTTCATAGGCAGTCAAAGCCGCCTTCTTCGGTCTCTCCTGCTCTATCCTCCTCCAATGCCTTTCTACCCAATTCACGTAAGCGTGCTTGTACATGAGGCTTGCTCACAATTGTGTCCCACTCCTGCTCCTCAATTTCTTCTAAAATGCGTGTTGCTATCACATCTTGCGCATTAGCTGGTAGTCGCTGCAGAGCTTCGATAGCATGTTGTAATTGCTCGGTCACAATATGGCCTCCTTTGTTCTCCTGCCTTTTGATGTAGTATACCATAAGCCCCACTTTTGAAAAAGTAGATTCGGTCACATTGACAACCCCTGCCTATCCCTGATACCCTACATGCATACGACGATGAGCGTTCTATCCCCATTGAAGGAGATTTTGTATGAGTCAGCCTCTTAGTGGTATACGCATCCTTGATCTATCGCGTCTACTCCCCGGTGCCTACGCCTCACAGATGCTAGCGGACTTCGGGGCCGATGTGATAAAGGTAGAGGAGCCTGGGAGCGGTGACTATGGTCGATTTATGCCCCCACATGGTCCCGGTGGTATGAGCCTCAGTTTTATCGCAATCAACCGCAACAAACGTAGCACCACGCTCAACCTCAAGTCGCCACAGGGACGCGACATTCTGCTCAACATGGTCAAACAGGCTGATGTCGTGCTGGAAAGCTTTCGACCCGGTGTGCTTGAACGGCTGGGGCTTGGCTATGAACAACTCAAAGAGGCGAACCCAGGCATTATTTATTGCGCCATCAGTGGCTATGGACAGGATGGCCCTGCACGCCTTCGCGCTGGACACGACCTGAATTACGCAGGCTACGCAGGCTTATTGGATTACAACCGAGGACCGAATGGTGAGCCAGCGATGCCACCAACGCAACTTGGGGATCTGGCAGGTGGTAGCTATATGGCGGTAATTGGTATTCTAACCGCGCTTGTCGGGCGGACACAAACGGGCGAGGGACGCATGATTGATGTCTCGATGACCGAGGGCGTCATGTCACTACTACCACTTGCTACAACCGCATATCTCAACACCCATAAAGCTCCTAAGCCGGGACATTCTTCGCTTGATGGCGGCTTACCCTGCTACAATATTTATGAAACAAAAGATGGGAAGCACGTCACATTAGCAGCCCTTGAGCAGAAATTCTGGCATACCTTCTGCACACGTATTGGGCATCTCGAACTATTACCATTTCATCTCCCACATGGGCCAGCAGAGCGCGAAGAGGCGATGAACATGCTGCGTACCATCTTCAAAACGAAAACGCGTGACGAGTGGGTCGCTGAACTCGCCGATATCGACACCTGTGTTGGGCCTGTCTATAGCATTGACGAGGCACTCAACGATCCGAATGCGAAGGCGCGTGGCGTCAACGTTACAGGCAGTGTTGGCAACGATACATTTAGCACGCTAACCAGTTTCCCACGCATTTCCGGTGTCGAGGCCGAACAACATCACGCACCGCCAACGTTGGGTGAACATACGAATGAGATACTGCGTAGTTTTGGCTATAGTGATGCCGATATCGAACAATTCAAAGCGCAAGGGGCAATTTAATCATGAAGCAATTCCGTACACATCCTGATGTTGAACGTGCTGGAAAAATTATGGAACCCTATATGGACGATCTGAAAGCGATTGTCAATATCGACTCCGGCACTTTTACAAAGGCGGGTATTGACCGCGTGGGAGCTTATCTCGCAGACCGCTTCACCGATTTTGGCTTCTCGACCACATTCGACACACAGCAAGACTATGGCAACAACCTTGTCGCCACACATACAGGCAACGCGCCAAAGGGACCACGTATCCTGCTCGTCGGGCACATCGACACCGTATTTTCGGAAGGCGAGGTAGAGAAACGTCCCTTTGCCCTGAGCGAGCGCAACGGCAAACATATCGCGACAGGCCCCGGCGTCCTCGATATGAAATCGGGCGTCCTCATCGGCATGTACGGCGTCCATCTTTTAATCAAAGAGCACAAGGCCAACTATCAGAGCCTCACCTTTATGTGCAATAGTGATGAAGAGATTGGTTCGCCAGGAAGCAAACCGTTAATTCAAGAAATCGCGCGGCAATCAGACGCCGTGATTGTGCTGGAGCCGGGGCGTGCCATCGCGAGTGTTGTATCATCGCGTCGTAGCTCTGGTCAATATCGCGTCGAGGTGCGTGGACTCTCGGCTCATGCAGGTGTTGAGCCACACAATGGACGCAATGCTATTCACGAACTTACGTATAAAGTACAGGCGATGCAAGCACTGAATGGCACCGTTCCAGGGACAACGCTCAGTGTTGGCATCATTCATGGCGGTGAACGCACTAACGTCGTGCCGGACTTTGCCTATTGTGAAATGGATGTGCGAGCCAGCGATATGCAAGGTATTCAAGCAATTGAGGCCGCGATGCGTAAAGTCGCCGCCAAAACCACTATCGAAGGCACAACAACAACATTCAATGGCGATATGCGCTGTCTACCATTCGAGCGTTCGCCACAGAATGCGAAACTGGTACAAAAGGCGAAAGAGGCTGGCAAAGAGCTTGGCCTGAAAATTGAAGACCTCGGTAGTGGTGGTGCCTCGGACGCCAATACCACGTCCGGTATGGGCATTCCAACTATCGACGGCCTCGGTGCCGGTGGTGGTCTCGCGCACAATCCCGGCGAATATATCGAGTTAGATTATCTACCTACACGTATCGCGTTGCTAACAGGGCTTGTGCGTAAAATCGGAGAATAACAAGTGAGAACGAACGGTAGGGGCAGCAATTCATTGCGCCCGAAGATGGGGGTGGAGGGGCAACATGTCGGCAACGTTTCACATCCCCAACGTGAACCCCACCCGACCCATCTTCGAGCGCAATGAATTGCTGCCCCTACCGTGTTAAAGAGTCATCTTCACAAGCAAGGGACATAACATCATGAAATTCGGCAAACAACACATTCACGATTTACCCATAAACGATATTACGACGCTTGGAGACTATGCGCGACAGATAGAGGCAGAGGCACTACAACGTGGCGTAACATTGCCTCCACAAATCTTGTTACAGATAGGTGAACCGAGCTTTCGCACGCCGGAACATATTCGGCAAGCCGCGATGCACGCTATCGAGACCGAACCAATAACCTATGGTCCTGCCGCAGGTTGGCCGTGGTTACGTGAGCTGATCGCCGACAAGATACAGCGCGTCAATGGCTACACCATTGGACCACAGCATGTTGCAATTGCAATGGGTGGTACGGGTGCGCTCCTCGCGGCATTTACAGCGACGGTCAAAGATGGCGATGAGGTACTGATGCCCGATCCTGCATGGCCCCTGTATTCAATGCAACTCGCGGCTTGTGGCGCGGCTGGCATTCCTTATACCCTCGATCCACACAATGATTGGTTGCCGAACATTGCAGACCTGGAAGAACTGGTCACGCCACGCACACGTATCCTGCTTATCAATAGTCCTGGCAACCCTACCGGCGCTATCTTCCCAAAACAGGTTGTGCGTGACCTGCTTGATTTCGCACGACGCCATGACCTGTACCTGATCTCGGACGAATGTTACGATCAGGTCGTATTCGAGGGCGAGCATATTAGTCCCGCGACAATGATGTCACAGGAAGAGCTTGAGTCAGGCCGTTTCATCGGCATCTATACGTTCTCGAAGACCTATGCGATGACGGGCTGGCGTATCGGTTATGTTGTTACAGGTACACAACTGCTCAAGACGATTATTGATGTGCTGAGTGCCAGCTATACGAACATGAGTACACCAATTCAACGGGCCGCCGCAGCAGCACTGACGGGACCCCAGGATTGCGCGGTTGAGATGTGTGATGCATATCGTCGTCGTCGTGACCTCACGGTGCGCTTGCTGAAAGAACACGGACGCTATCTCTACACGCCGCATGGGGCCTTTTACGCCCTCATAGATGTAACGGGTAGAAAAGGAGAGTTGCGTGGGAGAGAGTTCGCGCTGGATTTGTTGCGTGAACACAATGTCATGGTTGCTCCTGGCAGTGGCTTTGGTGCGGTAACAGAACCCTATGTACGTATCTCGCTTGGCGCGTCCGAGGAAGAACTTGCGCGTGCCATCCCTGCGATATGTGAGTTCGCGGACAGGTAAGTTCAATACAGTAGTGCAAAAGGAGCAAGAAAGCTATGCCTATCTTACAAACCATGCCACCTATAACAATTGATGCCTCTACACTAGTAGAGTTTGGGAAAATATGGTATAGCAACCAGAAATCTCTCAGTAGAACGCCTCCTTACTCATCAGGAGATTTAGGAAAACTATTTGACAATGCCGTAGGTCAAGCGTTAGCGGTAATGCTAGGTAACATTTCTTTAATCAAAATTACTGATTATAATACTCTCCTTCCACCACAACCCAATTGTGTTGAAGTTGGACCAGTCCGAGTTATTGGCGGAGTTCGCCCTCAAAATTTTGACGTTGGTTATCGCCCTGATGGAATACGCGTTGCATTTGACTCCAAGACACTTAATGATGCAAAAAGTGTTGGGAAAAATTGGCAAAATATGGTTAATGACCTTGCCACTGAAGCAACCACAGTTCATAGTCGTTTTCCACATGCAGTAGTTGCGTTTATGGTAGTGATTCCTGAGCCATGTGTATCAGGACCTGTACGAAAAGCGATTATCGAAACACTTGAACGCCTCGCTCGTCGAAACAACGTAGAAGATGTTTTTTACATGGCAGAAGCAATTTCATTAGTATTCTGGAATCCAGATGATGGAACTATAGACCCTTCTTTACCAAGCTCTTCATCATCTATACGCATCGAAAAATTCTCAACTCAAGTAGAACTTGCATATGTTAATCGCTATAAGGGTCTTCCCCCTCATGCACCTACAGAATGAACATTCGGTTTAGCTGTAGAACTTTTGAACTATACCATTTACTAAAACAATTTATCTATGGTAAGATGCAAAAAGGCATCAAGCACTAATGCTCGAAGTCTATAGCAACCAATATTGTAAGGATACTCCACCTCAATGAAAATCGCAGCAACACAACAAAAGCTCCGAGGAGGATACTACACCCCAAAACCTATCGCAAACTTTCTTGCTCAATGGGCAATACGTTCTCCAAAAACAAAAATCTTAGAACCTAGTTGTGGTGACGGTATGCTTATAGAGGCTGCTATACATACTCTTACCAAACTTGGTGCTGATAGAGCTGCATCGACGGAACGCATTCATGCTATCGAATTTGACCAGCAAGAGGCATTGAAAGCCTCTGCAAGAATACAGACTTTAACTGATTCAACCACTCAAGTCGTACATAATGATGATTTTTTTTCCTACTGCAAAGCACATCTATCTGACAAACATCTTTTTGATGTTGTAATTGGAAATCCCCCTTTTATTCGTTATCAAAACTTCCCAGAAGAACATCGTCGCATAGCCTTCGATCTCATGGAACAAGGCGGTTTGCATCCTAATCGGCTTACAAATTCTTGGGTTCCGTTTCTGGTGGCATCAACCTTTCTACTCAATAATCATGGTCGTATAGCAATGGTAATTCCGGCAGAACTGCTACAGGTTAATTATGCTGCAGAACTTAGACTTTTTCTCAGTAAGTATTACAGCCGTATCACTCTTATTACCTTCAAAAAGCTTGTATTTGAAGATATACAGCAAGAAATTATACTTCTGCTTGGTGAAAGAAACGGAAGCGAGCATACAGGAATTCGGACCGTTGAACTTGAAGGAATGGAAGATTTGTTATCTTTTGACCATGTTACTGGTTTGAATAGTAAGCTAAAAGAAATGGATCACTCCTCTGAAAAATGGACTATGTATTTTCTTGAAGAAGAGGAACTTACACTCCTTCGCAAACTACAAGGAGATCAACGGTTAACAACCGCAAAAGATGTTCTTGACGTAGATGTTGGTGTCGTTACAGGGCTGAACGAGTTCTTCGTTCTTACAGAACAACAAATCAAAAAACATGATATTGCCGCTTATACACAATCTCTTGTTGGACGCTCATTTCAATTAAAAGGACTAATATTTTCAAATGCTGATCGGCTATTAAATGTTGCTAATCAAACACCTAGCTTCCTCCTTAATGTGCCAAATATACCTTTTAATGAACTTCCTGAAGTCCTAAAAAAGTATATAAACATTGGCGAAGAGAAAGAGATGCACAGAGGATATAAATGTAGAATTCGTAATCATTGGTATGTGGTTCCATCTGTTTGGGTTCCTCAAGCTTTTATGCTTCGTCAAGTACATGCTTATCCTAAGATTATACTCAACAATGCTACAGCTACCTGTACGGATACTATTCATAGAGTAAAATTTCGAGGTGATGCACAACCAAGAAAAGTCGCTGCAGCGTTTATGAACTCCCTTACATTTGCCTTCTCTGAAGTTATGGGCCGAAGTTATGGAGGTGGCGTGTTAGAACTTGAGCCAAACGAAGCAGAGAAACTCCCAATCCCTCTTATTGGGTCTGACGAGCTTGATTTAGATAGGCTTGACCTGCTTGAGCGTGAAGGAAACATTTCCGCAATTCTTGATGCCAACGACGAAGTTCTTTTAAGAAGAGGATTGGGTTTGAGTATCGAGGAAATAAAACAACTTCGTACCATATGGGAGAAGTTAAGGAACAGACGAATAAATAGAAAACATAGTCAAGCTAAAGAAAAGGTATCCAAATCAATAGAAGCAGCCAGTGACCTATTCCAAACGAGTATAAAGATATTTTTGTGAACTAGACCATTGAATATCTCAAACGAGTAACGTCCTAAAATTTACTCATTCAGATGGGTAACACATAATGGCAAGACAGACAGCTCACATACGGGAAAACATCACCACATCACGGCCTTTTGTCCGCACACGCTTTACATGGCTCGCATACCTCATGCTGGGCTATTTTGCCTATCTACAGGCCGCGCTTGGTCCATTAATGCCTTTTTTACGTGGGGAATTGCACCTGAGCTATGTTGTTGGTAGCTTGCATGTGAGCGCGTTTGCCCTTGGTATGATTCTGGCTGGCAGCTTTAGCGATGGCGTTGCGCGGAGGGTGGGACGCCGTGTAGCCTTCTGGCTTGGCGGTACAGGTATGGCAGTGGGAACGCTTTGTCTCGCGCTGGGCATTACGGTAGTTCTCACCATCGCGAGTGCGTTTGTTATGGGTACATTCGGTTCACTTTTAGTGGTCATAATACAGGCAACACTTGCCGACAATTACCAGGAACAGCGTGCCATTGCGCTGACTGAAGCGAATGTTATTGCCAGTATTGGGTCGGGACTTGCCCCTGCACTGGTAGGACTATTTCAACGCATCGTGATTGGCTGGCGTGGCGCACTCTATAGTATGATTGGCATATTTCTCCTGCTCGCGCTTCTCTACTGGCGTGTCCCCTTGCCACAAAGACAATCTACCCCTCATATGACTGCCTCTGAACAGGAAGTTGGAAGACGTGCAACACTGCCTTCAACATTTTGGACCTACTGGATCGTGCTTGTATGCTGTGTCGCAGTCGAATGGTGTATCGTTGTGTGGAGTGCTGATTTTCTGCACAGTAGTATTGGCTTGAGTAGGGATAACGCGACACTCACCTTGACTATCTTTTTTATCGCCGAAGTGATTAGTCGCTTCATAGGCAGTCGTCTCGCGCGAACCATGAGTAGCTCCACACTCTTGCTTATCACACTTGGTATCACCTGTGTTGGTTTTCCGCTGTACTGGTTAGCACCCTCTGGCCCCTTGATTGCATTAAATATTCTTGGTCTCTTTATCACAGGTTTAGGGGTTGCAAATCTCTTCCCGTTCACGCTCTCAGTTGCCACGAGTGTAGCACCGTTACAAGCGGATGCGGCGAGTGCTCGCCTCTCGCTCGGCGCGGGTATCGCAATCTTCCTTGCGCCCTTCGCGCTTGGCTGGGCCGCCGATAACTTCGGTATTCAACACGCTTTCATCATTGTGCTTGTGCTATTATTAATGGCGGTAGGAGCGTACGTTATTTGCGAACCGTCTTGCTGTAGGGGTCTAATTCATTACACCCTATGTGCAATTGACAATATTCGCGGTATATCGAAACGTTTATACATGTCTTCCAACATTCGTGTGCGCCAACAGGGTGTAGTGAATTAGACCCCTACAGCACTATTTATACGCCACAACCCCAAATGCTTCCGGCCTCTTTATGACTCGTGTAAATCCTGACTCTTGCAACCTTTTTAGCGCACCACGCGCCACGGTCCCACTCGATTTGCTATCCAGATTACCAATGTAGTGAAACAGCTTCCCTCCACGTTTGAGGATGCGATATAGTTCTCGATAAAACGCACCGGAGTAGAGTTCACCAGCGAGACTAAAGACAGGCGGATCGTGCAGAATCGCGGAGAAACTATCGTTGGCAAACGTTGGTACAACCTCATAGGCATCGCCCATGATTTGCTGTATTTTTGGATTGTCGAACAGGCCGCGTGACCATGGATTCAGGCGTGCAATCTCCTGTGCTCCTGGGTCAAGCTCGATAGTCACAACCTGTTGCGCTGTTCTTGCTGCCTCTATCGCGGTATAGCCGAGACCCGTTGCGGTATCAAGGACACGACCCGTAATTGGTGTCAGGGTGGCAATCTTTTTGAGCGTATCCTGCATCGGGTCGATATCGACAATGCGATGCATCGTAAAGCCCGCGATCAGCATACTTGGTGTGCGCTTGGTTGGTAACAGGCTACACATACGATTTGTCGCCTCCGAAAAGACCTGAATTGGACGCATACCCCCATGTGGCTCTATAAGAAAGCAGTTTACGTCTGCCTTCTTAATTTTCTCAAGTTGCTGCCAGCTTACCTGTTCTCCTGACGGAAAATGTATCCCCTCTGGTAACACCTGCACCATCACCATCGAAATACCCAAATCTGGTGAAACCTCTACGGACATTTGCCCTTGTTGTTTCGCGGCAAGCAATACCTCCGCTTGCACATAAGAAAGAACGACAGGGTAAGACATAGGAATACTCCTTAGTATTTGATATCGCATCTAGTAATGCGTATAGTATAAGATATGGGCATATTATAAAAGAAGGAGCCGTAGGCTGTGTTTGTGCTTTTGGGTGCTGTTGGAAGCATCATTCTGGTTGACCTGCTTCTGAGTGGAGATAACGCACTGGTTATTGGTGTAGCTGCGGCTGGCTTACCACGTCGTCAGCGCTGGCTTGCTATTCTCACAGGTGGTGCAGCCGCGATTGTACTCCGCATTGTCTTCTCGCTCCTGTCTACCGTGTTACTCAACTTGCCGTGGCTACAAACTGTGGGTGCTGTGGTATTGTTGATTATCGCAGTACGGCTCCTTGCTGACCGCAAAAGTAAGGCGAACGAGAAAGAAGAACAGAAAATATCAGATACACAGCAACGTATGCAACAAGGACTTGTTGCCGCGATGCTCACAATTCTCGTTGCCGATGTAACAATGAGCCTGGATAATATCCTCGCCGTTGGAGCGATAGCAAATGGAGACATTCCGCTTTTAGTAATTGGTTTACTTGTTAGTGTGGCGATTCTCTTATTTGGTAGTGCGCTCATCGCGGAAGTGGTGGGACGCCTGACATGGCTACTGGACGCTGCGGCCTTCGTCTTGGCCTGGACAGGCGCGAATATGATACTCGACGACCTGCGCCAAAATACAACAGTGCTCACCCCTTTGCCGTGGTTACGCGTTGCTATCCCGGCTACCACCATTGCAATCGTTATCATTGCTGATATCTGGTTGCGTGTGCGCGATACACGAACCGAGGGTGCGCTCAAGCGGACCCGTACAGGACTTCCTTGAGCATATTGGCGAATCTAAATTCCTGTACGGGTCCGCTTGAGCGCACCCTCGGTTTGCCTACAATTGTCTATTTTCCCGTGTATGTGTTCATCAACATAACCAGACCCTACAATTTCAACAAATCGAAGAGAGGTCCGAATGCGTTGCGACAACCACGCCGATTGACGACCTCGTTTTGCGATGCATATGGTACCCGCAGGACGTTCTCCCACGAAGGGGCAGATGCGGCATCTGTTGCGGTGGGGAGCAAGGTCATACGCAGGTTCTCTTTTGGACGTAACGTAATCAGTGGTCTAATCTCGGCATGATAGCCCGGCGTTGTGCGTGGTGTGTATTTCTGTAGAATTGTTGCCAGAATCAACTTGGCCTCAAGTTGTGCAAAAGGCATACCAATACAGATGCGTGGCCCGGCTCCAAAGGGGAAGTACGCTCCCTGCTGTATCTTTTGTCCGTTCACCGGGTCCCAACGCTCAGGTCGGAATACATCGGGATCGCCCCACAGTTCTGGAATACGATGTGTAACCCATTGGCTTAATAGGAACAGCGTACCTGCCGGAAAGCGCGTGCCATCCAGTTCAAACTCCTCGGTAGCATGACGGCCCTGTATCCATGCAGGTGGATAGAGACGCATCGACTCGTTGAGTACCCAATCGAGATACGGCATGTTCGCCATATCCTCTGTTGTCGGTGTACGTCCATTCAGCACGGTACGCATCTCGCTTAGCAACTTTTCGCGTACCTCTGGATGCTCCGAAAGCAGATAAAATGTCCATGTCAAGGCATTGGCGGTTGTCTCATGTCCGGCGGCGATGAAGGTCATGATGTGGTCGTGTATCTGCTTGTCGCTCAATGGAACCTCAGCATGTTCCGCGTCCCGACCATCGGGGGCGGTCATTAGCATTGACAATACATCGCCTCTATCATGATCGTCGCCTCGACGTTGCGCGATCAACGTGTAAATTAGTGCATCAAGACGGCGAATTGCGGTCATACGTCTGCCATACGAGGTGAACGGCTGGTCGATACGAATATTCAGTAGTGTCTCAAGGATACTGGGTTGTGTGCCAATGACGCCATCGAACGCGACACCGAGATCAGCTAGTTGGGTATTCAGGTCGATATTGAAGAGGCATTTCCCGACGATGCGGAGCGTGAGTTCCTGCATCGCACGTGACACATCGACGACATCGCCAGCATGCCACGTTTTGAGCAGTTCCTGTGAAAACTGCACCATCGACTCTGCGTAGCCCTCAACACGCTTTTTGTGGAAGGCTGGCTGTACGGCGCGTCTCTGCTGACGGTGTGCTTCACCGTCAATCGTCAGGAGTCCCTCGTCAAGAATACCTTCTCCACCACCCCCACTACCCTGTGTAAACTCACGATTTGTGAATATACGTGGATGCTCTATCAAAAGATAACGCACATGTTCGGGTTGGAACAGCAGCACAATAGGCACGCGTCCCAAATGAACGGTTGCCATGTTGCCATAAGTACGTTGTAGTTGTTGAAAAAACGTAAGTGGGTCCGTCCGAAACGAAAGCGCGTTCCCAATCACGGGAAGCGGTGTCGGCCCTGCCGGAAGTGTTGTGCGGATTTCTTGTTGAATGGTAGCCATGTCTTCTCGTCTCTGTCTGTGTACTAGTCGTTTGTCATCCTCATGTATATCATAGAACAAGAAACACGAAGAAACAACGGTTATGAAAGCTCCTGTACGGGTGCGCTTCAGCGCACCCTCTTGGCATACTACAATTTGGCGACATTTGGTCCGCTTCAGCGCACCCGTACAGGGGCTTCATTTACGGTTCCAGACGATTGATATCCCTCGGAAATGTGGTTGCTAGCTTAATGTTTGGCACACCCGTTAATTGCATTAGCAGACGTTCCAGGCCGATGGCGAAACCGCCGTGTGGTGGCATACCATATTTGAACGCTTCAAGATAGGATGCGAATGGCTCTTGTGGCAATCTCGCTTTTTCAAGGGCAGCAAGATAGTCGGGATAGCGATGGAGGCGTTGCCCACCTGTGACCAGTTCGGTGCCTCGGAAGAGCAGGTCAAACGAGTTAGTAAATGCTGGTCGCTCTGGATCAGGGTAGGTATAAAACGGACGTTTGCTAGTCGGGTAGCCTGTGACAAACAAGAAGTCGCTACCGAACTCCTGCTGTGCCCATTCGCCTAGCCAACGCTCGTCCTGCGGTGATAGGTCTGGCTCGCCGCGTACATCTGTTTTGTGCAGAGTAAAGATGAGTTCCTGTGCATCTGAGAAATGAATGTGTGGTATTTCTTGTAGCACCTCTGGCATCTGCACATTGAGTAATTTCAGTTCTGCTGGATAGCGTTCATTGAAATTTGCCAAGATGCCAGCAAGCACATCGCGCAACAGAGCCATTACCGTAAAGTGATTCTCGATAAAGCCAAACTCGGCGTCGAGGCTGACATATTCGTTGAGGTGACGCGTCGTGTCATGTGGCTCAGCACGAAAGACGGGTCCAACCTCAAACACACGCTCGAAGACGCCAACCATAATTTGCTTGTAGAATTGTGGACTTTGCGCGAGATAGGCGTCGCGTCCAAAGTAGCCCAACTTGTAAACGTTGGCACCACTTTCCGTCGCCGATGCGACAATCTTGGGTGTTTGTATTTCGGTAAAGTCGCGTGCCGTCAACACACTCCGAAAGCCTGCCATTGCACCAGCACTCAAACGTAGAAGAGCACGCCGTGCAGGATGACGATTTGTGACAACGGCGGAATCGAGTAGTGTATTGACATGGGCATTCAATTTCCGTTTGTTGAGTGCCACTGGTGGAACCTCGGTCACAGGAGTAACGACCTCAACGCGTAAATCGTGTAACTCAACACCCCCTGGTGCCTGTGCCTCGCTCACAACGGTTCCTTCAACCGTTATCACACTCTCGACGCCGACCGCTCGGAGTGCTGCAATCTCTTCTTCATGCTCAGTCACGCATTGAAGCAGACTCCAGCCATCGCGCACAACGAGAAAGTTGACACCTCCAAGTTGTCGTAGCGAATGTAACCAGCCCTGTACTTGCACACGTTCTCCGACGTGCGCATGTACCTCTTTCGTCAATGTACGTTTCATGGAAAACATCCCCTTTCATGAATGTAATGAATTGTGCCCCTACAAAAAAACCACAAAAAAAGCCCTCGTCCTCTTATTGGAGGACGAGGGCGTAATATGTTATGCCTGTCGTGGTACCACCACCATTTATCCCTTGCATAGAGCAAGAGACCTTCATCAGTTCTTCCCATTCAAACGGGGAAAACCGTCACGCGCTAACGGGCGTGGCCCGAAAATCAGCTATTAGTTTCTTTCTGAGAAGAAAGGTTCACTGTTTGGCTCAGGGATGTCATCGAGGAGGACTCAACACGATGCTTGCAGCTAGTGCATCGCTCTCTGTAGTATGAGTGGAACGGCTCAACATGTTCCCTGTTGTTGCCTGTATATTTTTTCTTATTCTCGACTATACATGAGTGTTTGCGAAAAGTCAAGTAAAAAATGCTTGACACCTACACTTTTCCTTCTCCTGTGCCGATAGAAAGGAGGGACGATACCAACGCCGCGTTGGTACATACGGTGGTTAAGGGAGAGAGACCAACATGGTGATGATACATGATGAGCTAGCTACAAGTAGGATACAGGTGGATGCATTGTTAGAGGCCATCCCCGATGCACTTTGTCATGTTGATAGTACAGGCATATTATTGAGCTATAAAAGTGGCATTGATGTAGTACGCACACAAACGTTGGTCGGTCAAAATATGCTTGAAGTATTGCCTCCACCTTTAAGCAAGCAGATGTCAGACGCGATGCAACGTGCTCAAGAGACTGGAGAGGTACAGGTCTGTAAGTATCAAACACGTATCGGCGGCATAGACTACATACGTGAGTCACGTATCGCTCCTAATAGCAAGGACGATTTTATCTGCTTAGTACGCGATGTCACGGAATATAACAAAATCGCACAATCACTTGTTGAGAATGAGCGTCGCTTCCGTGCGCTCACCGAAAACGCCTCCGATCTTGTACTTATCCTGGATGCAACTGGTATATATCGCTATGCCAGTCCATCTCATCAGAAAATTCTTGGCTATACGGCGGAAGAGTTGCTTGGTACCAGCATATTTAATTTGTTTACAACAGAAGATTTACCCGTAGCACTCACCTCGTTCACTGACTCGCTTACCACAAATACGATGGTACGGCGCAAGTGTCGTCTTCGCCATGTTAACGGCTCTGTGAGAACCATAGAATATGTTGGTCGTAGTTGTTTCGATGATCCAGCCATTGAAGGCTTCGTTATCAATGGACATGACGTGACTGAGCGTACCGTGATGGAAAAGATGTTGCGCTATCAAGTGTCGCACGATACGTTGACCGAGTTGCCAAATCGCACCACTCTCCTGGAGCGTTTAGGGCAAGCCATTACTGTGGCAAAACAAACTCAATGCAACAGTGAGGTTGCGTTACTCACGATGGACCTGAATAGCTTCAAAGAGATCAATGATACCTTTGGACATCATCACGGCGATATACTGTTACAACAACTGGGTCTACGCTTGCGTAGTGTCGTAACGGAAAATGATACAGTTGCACGACTTGGTGGGGATGAATTTGCATTACTCTTACCGTCCTCTGATAGTATGCGTGTAGAGCAGACTATTGCAGCGATTAGTGCAGTGCTTGAAGAGCCATTTGTGATTGAAGAACTTCCACTGCAAGTCCAGGCCAGCATTGGTGTTGCACTCTATCCAGCACACGGTTCTGATGCCCTGACGATTCTGCGTCATGCTGATGTGGCGATGTATACCGCGAAACATGCACATCTGGGCCATATGCTTTATGATGCGGCCCAGGATACGTATAGCCCACGTCGCCTCGCGCTCATGGGAGCATTGCGCAAAGCTATCGCGAATAGCGAACTAAAGTTATATTATCAGCCAAAAGTGGAGATTTCGACGGGCAAGGTGCAGAGTGTCGAGGCACTTGTACGCTGGCAACATCCCGAATTTGGCTTTATTCCACCGGATCAGTTTATTCCGCTTGCGGAACAGACGGGATTAATTATTCCGCTTACACTGTGGGTACTGGAAACAGCCGCTCGCCAATGTAGCGAATGGTTGCGTGCGGGACTGGAACTCAGTATCGCGGTCAACCTTTCAATGTGGGACTTGCGTGAATTGACACTGCCAAACACGATTGGAGCACTACTTAAACGTTATGCACTTCCTGCTCATCTTTTACGCGTAGAGTTGACCGAGAGTGTGGTGATGACCGATGTTGAGCGCACGCTTGATATTCTAAATCGTCTCTCCACGCTTGGTATTCAGATATCGGTTGATGATTTCGGCACAGGCTACTCGTCGCTTGCGTATCTCAAACGCATGCCGATCACTGAACTCAAGATAGATCGTTCTTTTGTGATGCATATGGCAGAGATTGAGGCCGATGCCACCATCGTACAATCGACAGTCGCGATGGCACACAGTCTTGGCTTGAAAGTCGTTGCCGAGGGTGTCGAAGACGAAAAAACATGGTGTCTGCTCGCAGACTTCAAATGCGATACCGCACAGGGATACTACATGTCGCGCCCAATTTCCGCCCAGGACCTCGAAAACTGGATACGTAAAACACGCTAGGGGGCTTATATAGCTAGCAAGAACCGAACACGGCAATGATGGTGATAACAACTGCCATTGCTGTGTTTGGTTCTTGCTATCAGATTGTCCTATGCTTCTTTGCGGCTTCGGCTGTACTATGATATACTGTCTCCGCCGCTATGCATGAACGAGATGCCATAGTGAGCGTCGGCTTTTACATTGTCTTGCTAGCTACCTGCATAGTATTATGTGTATGTTGTATAAAATTATGTCTATCTATAAACTTTGAGGAAACGTATGGCGGATAGAGAGCGGCTCATTCATAAACGTTACCAACTGCAACGTGTGCTGACTCAGGGCCAAGTTTGCACAATCTACCTGGCATTTGATCAGGTATTGCAGCGTGCGGTAACGGTCAAAATTATCCCTGCTGAGCATATAGCTGTCTACAAAGCCTCCATTCGGCTTACTGCCCAATTTTCTCATGCTAATATTATTGGGACCTATGATTTTATCCAGGAGCCAGACGTGCTCTATCTCGTGCAAGAATACGTCGATGGTGATAGCTTCGGTACGCTCTTACAAACACAGCTCTCACCCTATGCCGTCGCGGACTTCGGTGTGCAAGTCTGTCAGGCACTCCTCTATGCAGGGGGTAGCACACGAGGTGTTTGTCACGGCGATTTAACACCCTCCGCGATTATACGTGATCGACGTGGACTTGTCCGTGTCAACGATTTCGCGTTGCCGAGCGACGTACACTATTTCGCCTCATGGAGCCTTGTAGGAGGAAACGGTAACGCAGTATCCGATACAGAACTTCCCTGGGGCAAGATGAGCGATGGACGACGCGCGGATGATACACGTGCTGTCGGTCTCCTACTCTACCAGCTGCTCTCTGGTCGTCCACCAGGAGCAACAAGCGTAGAACCACCAATGGATGGACGCTTACGCTTTTTACGCAATGTTCCCGTTGAATTATGCGAAATTATCGCACGCACGGTAGTAGTACAACATCCTCAACACATCAATACACCTGAAGTGCTGTATGAAGAGTTACGGACACAGGTAGAGTCACTTGAACTTGCCACAGAACTTGTGCCAGGAAGAGGAAGTCAGACGGAAGACAACACCAGAGGAAGACCGCTTGCTCCACCGAGTAGTCCTGGCCTACCCGGAACAGGGAAACTTGTCACAGCGCTACCCGTGCGCGAAACCGGGCAAGTAGGAACGAGCCTTTCCGCATTTCAGTCAGAGGGCAACGGGCCAATGGTAGCAATGGAACCACAGGTACCACATTCTCCGTTCGCGCAATCGACTACCAACGCACCATTTCATCTGCCCTATGCTCCCCAGACGGAAGCACGTGCCACACGCCGTTTAAGTATTCCCGTACTCATCCTGTTCTGCCTGATTGTATTCATCGCCTTCTTCATCATCGGCTATTTTGTCGCACATACGATGTTACGGTAATTGGGTGCGCTCAAGCGGACCCGTACAGGACTTTCCTCGTATTCAGCACCCATTGCTCATTCCTGTACGGGTCCACTTGAGCGCACCCAATCCGACGAGGACGTAATACATTCATCCCTACTAGTGCGTGTAGAGGACCAACAAACCCATCAAATCGAAACCAATCATTGTGAGCATTAGACCAAGACTTCCATATAGAAGTATGCGTTGCCACGAACGAGAAAAGACAAAAAGTTTCTTTGGTTGTTTTGCTACACCTGGAAGCATCTCAGTCTCATAGCTACGCAATTGCGTATAGGGTAGTGGACCGCTAATACGGTCCATTTGTTCGCGCATCGCGAGCAAACGACTGCTGATAGCGGACTCAAACAGCGCATGTAATTCTTCTTCGTCAAGGCTCATGGGTTGTACGGTTGCCATCGGAGTTGTCACATAGGACTCTTCGTAGTATGCTTCACTCATATTCATTTTATCGGACTCAAGCTGATACTTATGTAATGTCGCATCAGTTGTTCGGCACAAAACACTATTCATGTGCGGCAACCTCCTATCATTCTCTCTCTCTTATTCTCTATACGTTGCATGATACCGGAATTAAGACATGAAAACATGGGACAAATGACCCGTTTTGGTTGCAATTCCAAACCTTGTATTTTTCTGTTACAATAGATTGCACATCGCTATAATGGAAGAGGAACTATTGTGTTTCGTACTCAGAGTATTCGTATCGTGTTAGTTTTCATACTGTGCATCCTTGTGTTCTCGCAAATAATTTATACATCAATAAATTCTGTACAGGCATCTCCACGACATATGATAGTTCCACAAGCATCAGCTTCCATGCCTCCTACATTGCAACTGGATAGACGCATTCCTATCCAAACGCTTAAAGCACAGAGCCAATTCATTAATGTCAATACAAAGTTTGGGTCGCGCTTCAACTTTTCCATCAATCCCACAACCTCCTCAGTTGCGAGTGGGACCGATGGCATCTTCCACGATAACAATGCCAGTTATGTTGTTGGTATCACACCGAGCAATCAGCAAAAAACCAATATGTTCCATATGGGAACCCCAACGGCAGGTGATAGCTATCTGCTCAACGAGCAATGGACACAGGGCCTCGACACGACCCGTTGGGAAGGCGATGCAACGGATAGCGAGGGTATGCATGTCGGCGTTGATTTTATTGACACGTTTCGTGGCGAATTTGGCTGTATCGCGCTCGAACAGTGTATTCATGCGGTACGTGACGATATTGTTCCAGTTCTTATTGTCGGCGTTCACCTACAAAACAAGAGTCATTCAACGCTAACTGGCAACTTTCTCTTCGGCAGTAACCGTCTTCTCCCACCAAACAATGCCTGTATTACTCATACAACTCCTGCTGGAACTCCCGTTTCGTTGCTCTCCTATGACCCCAAAGCGGATGTTACGGGTGGTACGCTCTTTCTCGCGGGTGACAGCCAGTATTGGTCATGTAATATAGGAAGGAGTGATCGTGCGGGTCTGACATGGACCTATAGCGTACCAGCAGGACAAACGAGTACCGCCTATCTTATCCTGGGTGGTTGGAATCCAGGTCAGCATCTTTTCGCCAACACCATGCTTCCGGTAGGATGCCAGAATGAAGGCTTGTATGCCGCACGCGAATGGTCTTCCGAGCAGGATGTGGTTGATTTCGCCGTTGACAATCTCTCGACTCACGATAATTTGTTGGCACAGGCACAAACAATGGAAAACTATCTGCTTCAGAATAACACGCTGACATCAGCACAACGCTGGCTACTAGGCAATACGCTACGTAGTTACAAGGCGAGTAGCTGGCTGACCGCACGGCAAACCTGTGCTGGTGGAGGGTATGACGCAGCGGTCTACGAGGGAACCTATGGCTTCTTGAGTACGGTTGATGTAATGCACGAGTATGGCTATTTCGAGATTACACGTGTGCCGTGGTTCTTCAAGTCCGCTATGGAGACGGTCCTGAAGAATGCTACCAGCAACACATTTGGTACATACTTCCAACACGATCAAGGTGGCGATGTAGCAAGTAACGGTCAATGTGTAGCACCGGGACACGGTATTCCTACGCTCCGAGCTACCTGTTATGCCCCTCCCTATATCAATATAGGTATTCCCATGCCGACGGAAGAGAATGATAATGTCGCGCTTTTGCTGGCCTATTACGAGTACATTACAGGAGATAGTGATTTATTACATCGTGCAATTGGAGTGGTCGATGCCGCGATGCGTCATAATCTCACTGTGGGTGATCCTGTAACAGGCATTGCCTATAATGCTCAAGACACAAATACCACCTTTGATGCCGCCAGCGATTGTCTGCATAATAGTGGTGCGAGAGCAGGGAATCAGTATTATCAGGGCTTGAAAGAGGCAACGGGCTACCGGGCTACCGCCTACCTTGATAGTCTAGTACAGGGCAACACAAACGGCTCTACCTGGAACGGGGCTGCCGCGAAGATCGAAGGCGCGATGGTGCAGGAATATACTACGCATGGCTTTTTACCTATCGCGGACAACACCGCTTTCAGCAATTGCTCTGGTCGTACTATTACATTGGGTGAAGGTTTGTTGTATCTGCATCTCATCGGGCAAGATAGCACAATAAATCAGACGTTGCTACACGATTTGGCCCAACAATATCCCACGGACTTAGCAGCTGATACGCTTTCATCACCGAGCATGATCGTCCTGACCTCAACCGCTGCTCGTGGAGCACAATGTAGTACAGGGCATTGCCTACGTTATGAATGGTTCAGTAAAGTCATGCTTTCTGGAATTGTGGCCGATCTCGTCTATACCAAAAATGGGTGCGTCTCCTGTGCGCAACTGAACATAACAGAGGCAGCTTACACCTACAACGTCAGCTTCTCCAAAACCTTCAGTGACGGCTTTCACGATGATAGCAGTGATTGGGGTGGGCACTTCTACCCACGCGGTATCATTTGCTGGGCCTACTTGAGCGTGCTTTACTAATATGCTCATAGGCATGGAAGAACGTGTTGCCGTGGCAACACGTTCTTCCATGCCCATGAGCATATTACCACAATAGTACCTTTTCTATGCAATATCCTTGCGTTTACAGACATAATACAGTATTTTCATGTAGGACACAAAAGAGTCAATTCTTCTCTACTAGTGCATCAGAGGGTCAAGGACATGAATGACCGCGTGGGACAACATTTAGGGAACTACCGTCTACTCTATCGGTTGGGTAGTGGTGGTTTTGCAGAGGTCTATCTGGGTGAACATATTTATCTCAAACGTCAGGCCGCGATCAAAGTTCTGCCAATGCGCCTGAGCAATGAGAAAATGGAAAGCTTTTCTACCGAGGCACGTACAATTGCCGCTTTGAAACATCCAAATATTATATCGGTTCTCGACTTTGGTATACAGGATAGCACGAGCACCCCCTATCTTGTCATGGACTATGCTCCTAATGGCACGCTTCGTCAACGGTATAGTAAAGGCACAAAACTTTCTCCTGACACGGTGCTTCCATATATAAAACAGGTCGCTGAAGCACTTCAATATGCACACGATAACAAAACTATTCACCGCGATGTAAAGCCCGAAAACATCTTATTGGATAAAAATAACAATGTTCTGCTCAGCGATTTGGTCTCGCCACGGTAGAGCAAAGTACTCAGCATCAACAATCACAAAAGAATATAGGTGTTGGTACTATTGCGTATACTGCCCCTGAGCAGAGCAAGGGCAAACCATGCTTCGCGAGCGACCAATACTCGCTCGGTGTGATTGTCTATGAAATGCTTTGTGGCGTTCGTCCTTTTAACGGAACACTTATAAAAGTTGCGATCCAGCACGCTCAAAACATACCTCCATCAATGCGTGACCATGTACCACTCATCTTACCCTCTATAGAAGCTGTAGTGCTACGAGCGTTGGCAAAAGATCCCAAGAAACGCTTTATGTCCATACGCGATTTCGCTCTAGCATTAGAAGAGTCCTGTCAGCAAGAAGAACAGGATCATCGTACAATGCTAGTCGCCACAACCAGACATATAGTTATTCCACCTGTTGAGGAGATGCATACTCCCTCTGCCGTAGCGACCCCTCCACAAGACTCTTCCGTTATTTGGAATGTATCCTATCGTCGCAATCCGTTTTTTACTGGACGTGAACAGGTACACACATTGCTTCATGAGAAGTTTCATTCTGGCAAGGCGAACGCATATGTTCAAGCAATAAGTGGTCTTGCTGGCGGCGGCAAAACGCAGATTGCCGTAGAATATGCATACCGTCATCATCGTGATTATAGCGTCATCCTATGGTTACGTGGCGAGTTGGATGAGTGAAAAAGTGCGGAACGAATGGGTCGAGCGAACTATACGAGCGGTCAATATGGCCTTCCCAGATATTGAAGAGGTACAGAATTGGAACAGGTGCCAACAAGCCATAGCCCATGTCCAGGCTTGCCTTACCCTCATTGCACAACACAACCTGCGTTCAATAGAAGCAGCTCGACTACTATACCAAGCCGGAGTCTATTTTCGTCTGCAAGCACAGGATGATACGTCTGAAGCATTGCTTGCCAGAGCCGTAGCAATGCTTCAAACACTTCCTGAACCAAAGGAGATTGCTACAGAGCTTCGTACTGCCTTTTGGCGTCACCGGATACACAGCAGCTATGCAGAAGCAAAAGCCCAACGCCAAAAAGAACTCACGCACGCGGAACATGTACTCGGCCCAGCACATCCGCATGTCGCTACAGTGCGCCTGAGACTTGCTGAACTCTGCTACAAGCAAGGGGAGTACGATAATTCAGAGCAACTGTTCTTACAATCGCTTTCTATTAGAGAGCAAAATGTGGGCTTATTACACCCTTGCGTAGCATGTAATTTCAATGGACTGGGGTTTATTCATTTCACACTGGGCAAATATGCCCTGGCTCAATCATATTTTCTACACGCACTCAATATCTGGGAACAACTACCAGAACCTCAACATCCTTTTATGGCAAGCACACTAGGAGCATTGGCACGACTCGCTATAACGCTGGGCAAATATGATGCAGCGGAGGCATACCTGCAACGTGAACGAGTCCATTTAGAACTTATACTTCAACCACTTCATCCTACGCTTGCCACGTGTTTCACGGAATGGCTAAAAAGAGCAAAACAGATACGGGAAAAATATGCGTACCTGTATACGATGGATGATTAAAGCGTATGTTATGATCCCTTCGGTATACTGGACTCACAATACTCTCTCAATCAATAAGGAGTTCTATATGCCATCATCCATTACTATACCCTCACCGCTAGTGTTTTATACGACACGCGACCTTCCACTCTATCTCTCTTCTCTCTGGCAACACTATTTTTCCGATGTTCCTCACGCGAACGAGGTACAAATTGCCTATTGTCGTCCCTGGAAGAGCCGCCTTGGTCTCATTCGTATGTCCCTTGATAGCACATGTTCATTCATTGGTATTAATTCGCTGTTACGACACGCGGATGTACCTGATTGTGTGCTGGTGACAACTATTGCACATGAACTCGTCCACTATACACACGGATTTGGTTCGCCTCTACCCCAATTATTTGAGCATCCACATGCTAATAATATTGTCGATAAAGAGCTTAAACAGCGAGGATTAGGTAATGCCCTCTCTGATTGTAACACGTGGATTGATGACCACTGGTATGCATTCTACGAGGAACAACGCATTGTGAAAATAAGACGGTCCACCATGCAGAAGGTGGGATAAAAAATAATTGTAGGGGTCTAATTCTATTACACCCTCGTAGAGATTGACCATATTAGAAGGAATGATGCACGTTTCATTTCTCATGTATCCGTGATCAATCTCTACGAGGGTGTAATAGAATTAGACCCCTACAGTTGAACATAACACCTTCACTGTAACATTCTCACTGTTTTTTCCACATTCTCTGTGGATAAGTTTTCCACAAGTTATCGGTGATATATCGGCGCGATGCACATTATCCACATTACTTATTCACAAATTATCCACACTATCGTCTCGATGCATCGAGACGATGTATTTTATCCACATTGTTATCCACAAGTTATCTGCTTCTCCACAATGCCTCTTTGGGTTATCCGCTTCTCCACATCGTTTTTCCACAAGTTATCCGCTTCTCCACACCATGACAGTTGCACTGTAACATGCTTACTGTTTTTCCACAAAGAATGTGGAAAACTTATCCACAATTTGGCAACAATATATCGGCGCGATGCACATTATCCACATTACTTATTCACAAATTATCCACACTATCGTCTCGATATATCGAGACGATGTGTTTTATCCACATTGTTATCCACAGGTTATCCACTTCTCCACATTGGCTTATTTCGCATCCGAGTTATCCACATTCTCTGTGGATAAGTTTTCCACAAGTTATCCGCTTTCCCACATCATGACAGTTGCACTGTAACATTGTCACTGTTTATCCACACAAAATGTGGAAAACTTATCCACATTTTAGCAGCAATATATCGTTCCGATATATTTTATCCACATGTACAGTGGATAAGTTTTCCACATTTTCCAACGTGGGGGATAACTTTAGAACACTTTTAAAATGCTTATAAAGCTATCTATCGGGCATAGTGAGCAGAAAGTGGATAAAGTAGCTAAAAATGTGGACAAGTCCCTGCAATTGTGGATAAACATACTTCTCTCTTTCCCTCTTTTTGTTATCCACAAATTTTGTGGATAAGTTTTCCACATTTCTATTACATAGGGGATAAGCCATAAAAACTTTCCACATTTTGTGTGGATAAGTTTTCCACATCGTTCTTGTGTGGGGGATAAGTCGTCAAGTTATCCCCATTGCGTGTGGATAAGTTATCCCCATTTCTCCTGTGGCAAAAATAATGGGGATAAGTTATCCCCATTTTGACCCAAAGTTATCCCCATTATTTACGAGTTATCCCCAGTCTTTTCCCTGTAAAAGTGTATGTGGATAAGTTTTCCACATACACTCGCACCGCTTCACAAGCCCATTGAACATTGAAAGAGAAATACACCAAACAAATTTTGCTGAAAGTTATCCGCTTTTCCACATCCCCTACTACTACTACGATCTTATATATTTTTATATAAATAAGAATCTTAGTATATAGAGCGTGTGGAAAAGTGGATAACTTTTTCTGAGAAGGATTTTATTTTTGTTTAGCACATGCATCCTATTATTAGTAGGTAAACCTATATGTCCCATACTCTTACGAAGAGAGAAAGAAGCGAGTACAATATATGATGATGATGAAAACAAATGGAAAAATACTGTAGGGGTCTAATTCTATTACACCCTCGTCGGCATTGGTACTGCCCACAGGATTTATGAAACGTTGTAATATTTCCTCCAACATTTGTATATATCGACGAGCGTGTAATAGAATTAGACCCCTACAGTATTTTCGTCCAAATAATGCGTTCTATTTATTGTGGTCTTATAAGCGGTTTTTATAGATTGCTACCCATGTTTCAACCGAGGAATAACAATGTCTGCATCTCCCATTGAGGCTATTAAAGCGAAGATTGATATAGCGGAAGAGATCGGTCTGGTTGTGCGCTTACAGAAATCGGGTAAGGCCCTCAAGGGGTTATGTCCGTTTCACAATGAGCGTACTCCCTCATTCTATGTGTTCCCTGAGTCGCAGACATTCCGTTGTTTTGGTTGCAACGAGGGTGGCGATGTCTTTTCCTTTGTGCAGAAGCAGCAAGGGCTAGAATTTCGTGATACGCTCCACTACCTCGCGGAAAAGGCTGGCGTGAATGTCGAAGATACGACTGGACGGAACCCGGAAGAGGAGCGTACACGGAGTGCTGTCAAGGAGCGACTACGCAAACTGAACGAGGATGCGTTGCTGTGGTTTCATCAAGCCTTATTGCGCTCCAAAGAGGCGTCAGAGGCGCGTGCCTATGTGCAGAGTCGTGGTATAGCATCCGAAACTGTACTCGCGTTCAGCCTCGGTTACGCACCTGAATCGTGGGACAGCCTTTCGCGTTATCTGTTAACACAGGGTTATACCGAGCGCGAACTCATCATGGGTGGACTTGCACGCGAACGAGAAGGCTCAATCGCACATGAGGGAGGGAATGGGATTTATGATTACTTCCGTAACCGTTTGATCTTTCCCATCCGTGATACGCGTGGGTATGTAATTGGCTTTGGTGGGCGTGCGTTGGGCGATGGCAAACCGAAGTATCTAAATTCGCCGCAAACGCCGTTGTTTGAAAAGAACACGGTATTATATGCTATAGACATGGCACGCGATGCAATAAAACAGGCTGGGCAAGTTGTTATAGTAGAAGGATACGTCGATGCCGTGATCGCGCATCAATATGGCACAAAACAGACGGTAGCGTGTATTGGGAGCGCAATTACAGAGAAACACATTCAGCAGATTAAAAAGCTCACCAAGCAAGTCACGCTGGCCCTTGACCCTGACGCAGCAGGAAGCGCAGCCACCGAACATGGTATTCAAGAAGCTCAAAAGGGTTTTGATAAAAAGATTGTTGCAGTCCCACTTGCCGGAACCGCAACACCGCAACGTCGTGGTAAAAACGTGCCAGCATCGCGTGGCATGATTATGCTCGAAGAACAAGTTGATGCCGAAATCAACGTTCTGCAACTGCCAGCAGGGGAAGACCCGGATGAGGTCATTCGACGCGACTTTTCGCTCTGGTTATATGCTGTGTCGCATCCTCTGCCACTTATTGACTATTACTTCGTAGTAAAGACAGAAGATCTTAACTTACGTGAACCACATGGGAAAACAGAGGCAGCCAAGCGTTTACTTCCTGTGATTGGCATGATGAGTGATCGTATTAAACGTGACGCCTACATGCGCAAGCTTGCTACGATGATTAGCATTGACGAACGCACATTGTACGAAGAACTGCAGCGTGTCTTACGTGGTCAAAAATCGCAAGGGGTAACAGCGTCGTTCGTTGAATTCAATGGCGCAAAAGCAAGAAAGAGCAACGACGCAAGCTGGTGAACCAGAATGGTTGGACGATGGGAATGTAGGGAAACAGAGTAACAAAGGAAAAGAGTCCTATACACAAAGTACTACTGTTACCAATTCTACGGTTTCATACGTTAGTATTGACAAGAGTAAGGCTGATAAGTTACAATGGGAGGACTACCTGATTGGGCTACTCTTGCAAAACCCTGGTTTGAGTCCGTATGTATGTGGTATAATACATGATGGTGACTTCGCTGGGACAGACACGCGAGAGTTGTACCACATACTGAACGCTCTGTATCAACGTAGTTCTTCCCCCTCCTATCAATCCTTAGAGCAACTTGTGCCTGTGGAACTGCAAACCGCAGTCGCCAGGGTGCAACAGTCCGTTGAGTCGAGGTCCCCTTTAGATGGGGTTGGACAGGTGAAAGCAGCCGTCCAATGTGCTACACGACTCAAACGAACGCGCCTGGTACAACTGAATACGGAGTTACAATACTTACTGCGCGAAGCAGTCGATTCCGGCGATAGAGCCGGAGTACAGCAGCTTCAGCAACGACTAAAAGAAGTGCATCAGCAAGTACGAACAATCGACTCTGCGACTCACCTTCAGGGGTGATTTTATAACGTTAGTCAATGAGTGCAATCATTTTACTCAGTAGGAATTGGAGAGCAGGAATTTTTCCATTTATTATCATGCTAGCCTGTTTTCTGAAGGGGGATGCCAGAATGGTGAATTGGGAACAAGATGTGATGGATCGCGTAGAGGAAGAGCGTGGGAGTGAGATTGGCGGGGGGATTTTGGGGCACACAGGACCCCTACGAGATGTGTTTTTACTAGATACTATTGATGAGTCTATGTTAAGAAATGCGGAAAATGTTTTTGGTGTTGAAGCCGTAGGTCATTCTGCTCAGACTGCTGAAGGAAGCTTCAAGACTTCTATCGAGGCACCTGAGCATTTTGACCTGTTTAAGCTACAGGACGAAGAGCCTATGGATGCCCTGGACCCAACCAAAGAGCCACCAGCAGACTGGGAGCCGGGACCTGAAGATGCCGAGGTAATCGCGGATGCAGAAGTGATGGTTGACCCTAAATGGGAAGAACTACAAGATGGCTTTGGAATTGTGGTTGCTGATTTAGAAAGCAGCCTTGACGATCCCGTGCGCATGTATCTGCGTGAGATCGGGCGTGTGCCCCTGCTCAACGCGGAAGAAGAGGTACGCCTCGCACAACGCATGGAGCGCGGCAAAGTGGAACGCGCGAAGCCAGAACAAAATAAGACCACTCGCCGTTATATTGATGACGGTGAGGAGGCACAGCGCCGTTTGACCGAAGCAAACTTGCGCCTCGTTGTCAGTGTAGCGAAAAAATATATTGGGCGCGGCATGAGCCTGCTGGACTTGATTCAGGAAGGCAATATCGGCTTAATTCGTGCTGTCGAGAAGTTCGACTACACCAAGGGCTATAAGTTCAGCACCTATGCGACATGGTGGATTCGTCAGGCGATTACTCGCGCTATCGCGGACCAGGCACGCACAATTCGTATTCCGGTGCATATGGTCGAGACAATTAATCGTTTGATTCGTATTAGTCGTCGTTTGCTACAAGAGCTCGGTCGTGAACCCACGTCCGAAGAGATTGCGGAGCAGATGGAGATTAGCGCGGAGAAGGTGCGTGAGATCATCAAGGTCAGCCAGGAGCCTGTCAGTCTTGAAACACCTATTGGTGAAGAGGATGACAGCCACCTTGGAGACTTCATCGAAGATCACACCGCCCTTGCACCTGCCGAGGCCGCAAGCCATCAGTTGCTTAAAGAGCAGGTTGAGGATGTCTTGGACAGCCTGACCGAGCGTGAGCGTAAGGTGCTACAATTGCGCTTTGGACTTGATGACGGGCGGAGCCGCACGTTAGAAGAGGTCGGAAAAGAGTTTCACGTCACCCGTGAGCGCATCCGCCAAATCGAGGCGAAGGCACTTCGTAAATTACGTCATCCAAGCCGTAGCCGCAAATTAAAAGATTATCTCGACTAAAAGAGAGACAACAAGAAGCGCGTCAGAGGTATTATCTCTGACGCGCTTCTTGTTGTCTCTCCGCATATTTCGCGTAAGTAGCTATACTGAAAAGGAGACAACAAAGACAAGGACGCGATAATGTGGTTTGACGAAATAATCAGGATGCGAAACCCTTGTAGGGGTCTAATTCTATTACACCCTCTTGGCGATGAACCCTGTTGGAAGAATTGATGCAACGTTGCAGATGTCCTCGAATGTTCTCGGTTGCCAAGAGGGTGTAATAGAATTAGACCCCTACAATTGACGTATCTCCATGAATTTGTTTATTCGTATTATCATACCTTTTCGCCATGTATAAACGTTGGAGTACCTATTATATGCATGCAAAAAAATATCCTATACCTTCGGCGCGTTCGAGAACACACATTCGGCGCAATATTTTAAGCACACTCGAAACACAGGAAGACTCAGATGCTAACTGGCTGAATGATGTTCGTCCTGAGTCTCCTGTAGCGGCAACTCAGACCCAAGAACACACTGTATGCTATGAAGATTTGCCAACTATGCCACTCTCCGTTTTCAATCCCTCGCCGTCGATACAGGGAGTAGCGCATAAAAAAGAGGAACTGCCTGATGAAGATGAAACAGTTCGTTTGAAAATACACAAACAAGAGCGTAACACAAATCCTCTGAATGCTCTGTTCGCTGATGAAACAGTCTCGTTAATAACCGCGCTCGGCCCACAGCGCATTTATGTTGAGCGTAATGGTGTGATACAACAAACTCCACTCCATTTTTCGGATGAGCAGCATATGGTGCGTATTATTGAACAGCTTTTGCAGACAGCGAAACACTCTCTCTCGGCACAGCAATCTCTCACTGATATATGCTTACCTGATGGTTCGTTGCTCACAGCAGTTTTACCACCGAGTGCGCTAAATGGGCCAGCATTGACGATCCGTAAACAGCAGAAGAATCTATCTACCCTGTTTGACTTGACGAAGCAAGGTTCTATGAGCCAGATGATGGCAAACATGCTTTATGACTATGTACAAGCACGTTTGAACATCGTAATCTGTGGACCCGTGGGTTCTGGGCGCACAACACTTCTCAACGCATTATGTGCCGCTATACCGCGGCATGAACGCATTGTGACTATTGAGGATAGTGCAGAATTACGCTTGAACCAACCTCATATAGTCGCACTGCAAACGAATAAAGTAGCACATACTACCACCAGTGATTTGCTCACTCATGCCGAACGTATGTATGTACAACGTGTGATTATTGGTGAATGTCGCAGCAATGAGGCAGAAACGTTGCTACAAGCCACGTACAACGGTCTGAATGGGGTAATGACTACAATGTATGCTCAGAATGTACAAGACTGCCTGAGACGCTTTGAGACGCTTTGTGCATTAGCACACAATGAACAATCTTCTTTCCGAACAAAATTGATACGTACACAAATCGCACAATCTATTAATGTCGTCATATCACTTTCGTCAGAGCACAAGGTGATAAATATCGCGGAAGTACAGTTAGCAGAAGAAGGTGATTGGAAGGTACTCGATATGTAACAAAAACAAAAGAACCATGAAGTGCAAAGCACTTCATGGTTCTTTTGTTTTTGTTACATATTTTCCACAACTTTACGTACAATTTCAACAAAATCGGGCTTAATACTCGCACCACCAACAAGTGCGCCATCGATATCAGGATGAGCCATAAACTCATTGATATTGCCCGAAGTGACACTGCCACCGTATAAGACACGCAAGGAGGAAGCAACGTTTTCGTTGTACATGTCACGGTAAAGCTGCCGAATAGCCTGTGCAACCTTTCCTGCATCGTCTACTGTCGCGGCTTTACCACTGCCTATAGCCCAGATCGGTTCGTATGCAACAACAATATCGCGCAAATGTTCTGTCGGAAAATTACACAGGCAACCCTGAATTTGTGCGCTGATGACCTGCTCTGTCTCTCCCTCTGCATGTTGCTCCTCGTTTTCACCAACACAAATAATTGGACGTAAGCCATGTTGGAGCGCAGATAGCGTTTTTTTGTTGACGAGTTCGTTGCTCTCGCCAAAGTGCATACGGCGTTCGGAATGACCAAGAATTACTGTGCTACACAATTCACGTACCATGAGAGGAGAAGTCTCGCCTGTGAAGGCTCCCTTCTCCTCAACGTACATATTTTGCGCACCCAGTTCGATGTAGTTTTGGAGTGATGATGGAAGCGTATCGAGGGCAGTTCGTACCGCACTCAACGAGATCGTTGGTGGACAGAGAATACAGAGTGTTTGCGTACTGTTATACAGCACCTGTCCAAGCTCTGGCAGTATCTCTTTCACAAAACGTTTCGCCTCGGTAGGGCCATAATTCATCTTCCAATTACCCGCGAGAATCGCGGTACGGGCACGTGTCATGCCTACTCCTCCATCATACTGTGTCTTGTAATGCTGCTACTCCGGGCAAGGTGCGGCCTTCAAGAAACTCTAACGACGCTCCTCCACCAGTCGAGACATGCGTCATTTTGTCGGCTGCTCCTGCGTGTTCGACGGCTGCGGCAGAGTCACCACCACCGATAATGGTTGTCGCACCCTCTTGTGTGCGGTCTACCAGAATCTGTATCATGCTATTGGTACCCTCGGCAAACGCTGGCATTTCCGCAACACCTAACGTGCCATTCCAGATAATCGTGTTGGCATCCGCCAGCGTTTCACGAAAGTTGGCAATGGTGGCGGGGCCGATATCAAGAATACGCCAACCTTGCTCTGGAACCTGATAACAGGTCACTGTTCTGTGATGTGCATCAGCCGCGAAGCGGTCTGCTATCACGACATCCGATGGCAGATGCAACTTGACATTATGCTGGTGAGCCTTTGAAATGAGTTCACGTGCAACATCAAGCTTGCTCTCCTCAAACAGCGACTCCCCGATCTCATAGTTCTCGGCGGCAAGAAAGGTGTTCGCCATGCCACCACCAATTAAAAGAACGTCGGCAAGTTCAATGAGCCGTTCCAGGACAGCGATTTTGTCTGAAACTTTCGCCCCACCTATGATTGCAGCGAATGGACGCTTCGGATTCTCAAGCGTAGCACCGAGAAAATTCAGTTCTTTTTCCATCAAAAAACCTGCAACCCCTGGTAATAGATGGGCAACACCCTCTGTCGAGGCGTGCGCACGATGAGCAGTACCAAAGGCATCATTGACGTAAATATCGCCGAGGCGTGCTAGCTGTTGTGCAAACGCTGCATCATTTTTCTCCTCTTCCTTGTGGAAGCGCAGATTTTCCAGCAGGAGCACCTGGCCTGCTTGTAGTGCCTTCGCTTGTGCCTCGACTTCTGGTCCTACACTGTCGCTTGCTGTTTGTACAGGAGTATGCAATAACTCGCTCAAGCGATGCGCAACCGGAGTCATACACAACTTCTTGACAACCTTCCCATCAGGTCTACCAAGATGCGACATGAGGACGACGGAGGCCCCACCATTCAGCAACGCTGAAATGGTGGGAAGTGCTGCGACGATACGCGTATCATCAGTGATATGCTGTTCCGCGTCTAAAGGAACGTTGAAGTCAACGCGTACTAACGCGCGTTTGCCTGCAATGTCAATATCGCGCAATGTCTTCTTGTTCATTAGAAACCCTTTTGTCCCACGAAGTTCGCGAGATCGGCAATGCGACTAGAATAGCCCCATTCGTTGTCATACCACGCGATCACCTTGACCATGTTATTGCCAAGCACCATTGTCGAGAGACCATCAACGATAGACGAATGGGAGTCACCGCGATAATCTGTGGAAACCAACGGCTCCTCGTTGATATCCAGGATACCTTTGAGTGGACCAGAGGCAGCTTCCTTGAAAGCGGCATTGACAGTATCGCGTGTGACTTCCTTGCGTGTTGTTGCTACAAAATCGACGACTGAGACCGTAACCGTTGGTACACGTAGGGACATACCGTCAAAACGTCCCTTGAGTTCTGGAATGACAAGTGCAAGTGCGCGTGCGGCACCTGTGGACGTTGGAATAATGTTTGCACCGGCAGTGCGTGCGCGGCGTAGGTCAGCATGTACCTGGTCAAGAATACGCTGATCGTTTGTATAGGAGTGGATTGTGTTCATCAATCCGTACTCGATGCCAAACGTATCGTTCAGTACCTTCGCGGTGGGGGCGAGACAGTTCGTGGTGCAGGAAGCATTTGAGATAATAGTATGCTTCGCTGGATCGTACATGTTGTCATTAACGCCAAGTACGATGGTCAGGTCTTCACCCTTCGCGGGAGCGGAAATAATAACCTTCTTTGCTCCCCCCTTTAGATGAGCCTTCGCTTTTTCGGCGTCCGTGAAAAATCCGGTGGACTCAATGACAAGCTGTACGCCGAGATCACCCCAGGGTATCTGGGCCGGGTCACGCTGCGAAATAACTTTGATGTTGTGTCCATTGACGATCAGTGCTTCTGGCGTTGCCTCGACCTCACCGGGGAAACGTCCATAGGTGGAGTCATATTTCAGCAGGTGTGCATTTGTTTTTGTATCAGTAAGATCGTTGATTGCTACGATTTCGATATCGCGTGGATAGCGTTCAAGCATTGCCTTCATCGACTGACGCCCAATACGTCCAAAACCATTAATGCCTACGCGAAGAGCCATTCTTAATTCTCCAATTCTGTTTTTCACTGCGGTACGAATGTTTCACGTGAAACATGTAAACAATTGAATGAGCTTTGTAGAAACCGATGTATCACATCCTTGTCTACTTCGCCACGCGAAGAAGACATGATAATCAGGATGCTAAACGTCTGTAGGGGTCTAATTCTATTACATCCTGTTGGCAAGCGAGAATGTTCGAGGACATCTGTAACGTTTCATCAACTCCTTCCAACATGGTCCATCGCCAGCAGGGTGTAATAGAATTAGACCCCTACAATTGATGTGTACACATTATCTTGTTAAATCACATCGGTCCCTACATAAGGGTACCATGTGGATGTGTAACTGGCAAGGTTAAGCGATAGGCGGAATGACGCCGATAGAGAAGCGGATATACTCGTCTGTGTATCCGAAGCCGGAACCGGGGACACCAGCAATACCCGTTTTCTCAAAAAGCGAGAAGGCATCCTCTCCTGGTTGCAGTCGGCTCCAATTGTAAACCGTTGCGTCATCGTCAAGGTAGATGTTTTTGAAGACATGTTGCTCTTCGTCAATACGCCGTAACTGTGTAAGAAAGCGTTGACGACGCAAGCGATAGAAGGCGCGAAGCTTCTCAGAGAGCCACGGACGAGCGTCGAAGAGACGGAGATAGGCCATAAATCGTAGTTGCCATTCGCCAGGGAGTGAGGCCATTGTGTTTGTCCAGCAAGGGCTAAGTTTGGGCATGAGCGCAGGATCACCAACCGTGACCCAGCCAAAACGTTCTCCCGTAAGGCTATGTGTTTTTGAAAAACTGCTTACAAAAATCGTATGCTGTAATACGTCTGGTTCAGAAAACGTAGCCATACGTGCAGCGTCCTCTGCTGGCTTCCCTGTACCAATATAGGCAAGGTCGGCGAGGATATAGATCGAGCGTCCAGCTTCCCAATACTTTTTTAATGTTGCATGGAGATCGTTCAATTCGTCGGCTGTATATGCGAATGCGGTAGGATTATTAGTGACGGTGAGATAGAGAACATGAATATCTTGATGTTCAGTGAGTAATCTATCAAGTTGTGTTCCGGTTAGCTTAAAATTGTTTTCCTCCAGCGTGTGGAAATGATGCATACGATAGCCGAAAGAGCGTGCTTGCCACTCTGGAACGCCAAAGCCCGGCTCTGGAAAGAGAATAGCAGCATCAGAGATGCCCTGTGCAAGATACATGATATGCAAACCGCGTAACACTTTATCTATGCCATCCATCGCTCCAAGACTTGGTGCTATCTGCTCTTTGCTGATTGCTAGGCCCCACTGCTGCATCTCTTGTGTTAGACGTTCACGTAGGAGAGGATTTCCAATACCATAGATATCATACATACGTGGGTCGATGTATTGTGATAATAGGAGGCGTTCACACTCCATCATCTGCTCGCGTAACCATAAATAGGTTGCTCCCGTTGCTGTGGTACCCGCGATTTGTTCGCCCGGAAGCGCAACGCCAAGCTCGTCCGCGAGACAACGATAATTCCCAGAACCTCCTGTATCACCCTCGTGTTCGGTGATAAGACGCAGGTTGATATCTCCAATTGTGCGGTTCACTATTTCGGATTGTATAATATCTTCTGGAATATTGTGTTCGCGACACACTTTTTCAAGCTCTGCTACGATGCGTGCCATCATACGAATTGGGCCAGGGCCACCTTGAATGTGAGGTCGGTAACGTACTAAGATATCGTGTCGTAGCTGGTGTAGTAGCGTATGATATTCTGAATGAGTAGGAGAGGATGAAATGTGTAGAGAATCCTCGTGGGTAATCACCGTGTTATGCTCCCTTCGTCTACGCGCATCATGGCGTACTTGCAAACGACAACATCGTCGTTTCTTTCTCAGTGTAGCACATAGCTGTGGCACGCTACAATGTTTCACGTGAAACATTGCTTTTCTATATTTCTATGTTTCACGTGAAACATACTCAAAAAGGATGTCTATGTTCAAAGGAAAAACAGTTGTTATCACAGGAGCAGGACGCGGTATTGGTCGTACTCTTGCTCTTGGCTTTGCTGCCGAGGGTGCAACGGTTCTTGTGCATTATCATAACTCTCGGCAGGGTGCAGAGGATGTCGTACATCAGATAGAGACACAGGGGGGACATGCTGTAATCATACAAGCCGACTTGAGTCAACCAGACCAAATTACTCAGTTTATCACAGAAGCACATGCACTACTCGGTCCGTTCGATGTATGGATTAATAATGCTGGTGCAAGCGCAAATTCAAGAGAGATGCATGGTATGAGTGAGATAGCCATGTTTGAGCGCGTGATGGCGGTTGATGTCCTGGGTGCATGGCAATGTTGCCGTCAAATCAGACCATTTATGCGAAAGAATGGCTGTATTCTCACTATCGGTTGGGATGGTGCGCTTTCCGGTGGTATTGGTTTAACCAGCCAGTTGTATGCTATGAGTAAAGGCGCGATTATGTCGTTGACACGTTGTCTAGCACTAGAATTTGCGCCAGCCATTCGTGTTAATTGTATTGCTCCTGGCTGGATTGAAAATGATTGGTCTGAACACCTTTCTGAGAGTACGCGTCAAAGAATGATACAGGGTGTGCCGATGCAACGTTGGGGTATGGCGGAAGACGTTCTTGGCGTTGCTCTTTTCCTGGCATCACCTGCTGCATCCTATGTCACTGGACAAATTCTTCCCGTAAATGGAGGACAGGTGATGCGGTAATGTTTCACGTGAAACATCACACCTCAGTAAACACACCGTTTTTGACTGCCTGAGCTAAGGTTGCCATGTCGGGTGCGAGAATGCGATCTTGTTCGAGTTTTGCGACAAGAGAACGCACACGGTCGTAGGCATCTAACACGCCCAAACCAGGACTCAGGGGTTTACGAAATTCTAACATCTGGGCCGCGCACAGCAATTCGATTGCGACAACTTGTTGTACCTGCTCGATGATACGCAATAATTTATGCGCACTTGTTACACCCATGCTGACAAAATCTTCCATGCCTGCTGATGTTGGAATGGAGTCAATGCTAGCAGGATGAGCTAAGAGCTTGATCTCGTTCACAAGGGCAGCTGCCGCATATTGCGTAATCATCAGACCGGAATTGAGGCCGGGATTGGGCGTCAAAAACAAAGGTGCGCCTCCCTTGTCCCATTCATGTGGACCAACAAGGTCGTAAATGCGTCTTTCGGAGAAGCTTGCCAATTGCGCAAGTGCTATCGCCATCATATCAAGCGCGAGGGCTAACGGCTGTCCATGAAAATTGCCTCCACTGATAACGTCCTGTTCTTCCGCGAAGACAAGCGGATTATCTGTCACAGCGCCCAATTCACGCTCAAAAATTTGTGTGCAATATCCTAGCGCATCACGGATAGCACCAAACACCTGTGGCGCACAGCGAAGCGTATACGGGTCTTGCACGCGTGGACAATCACGGTGGCTTTCGTGTATCTCGCTATCACGCACAAGCACGCGCAGGTGTGCGGCACTTGTTTGTTGTCCGATCTGCCCACGTCGTGTATGGATACGAGCATCAAGTGGTGCATGACTCCCTAATAATCCCTCAAGGCTCATCGCACAGGCAACCTCGGCGGTCTCTACAAGTATGTTTGCATCCGCGAGTGCTAAAATCGCGACCGCCTCCATCAAATGCGTACCGTTGATGAGTGCCAGTCCTTCTTTCGCTTGCAAACGCAATGGTGCCAGCCCGATATGATGCAGTATCTCGGCTCCTGTAACGCGTTGACCCTCGAAAAATGCTTCACCCTCTCCGACAAGCAGTAAGCCAAGATGTGCTAACGGGGCAAGATCGCCACTGGCTCCGACAGAACCGCGTGATGGTATAAACGGATAGACGCCTGCGTTCAATAATGCCAGCAATGAGTGTACAACCTCGACTCGCACACCTGAATGACCGCGTGCAAGACTTGCGGCTAACAAAAGCATCATCGCACGCGTAACCTCTTCACTCAATGGCTCACCGACGCCAGCCGCGTGACTACGTAACAAATTATGTTGTAAGTCCACCAGTTGTTCTTGCGGAATACGAACACTACTGAGATGTCCAAAACCAGTTGTTATACCATAGACTTTTTTCCCTTGCGCTGCAATATTGTCAATGACCGAACGCGCGGCCTGTATTAAAACAATAGACTCATTCCCCAGTTCCACCTGTGCATAGTGACGTGCAACGGCGATTACTTCAATGGCAGTAAGAGCTTGACCATTAAGGGTTACATTGGAGGCAGAAGTGTTGTGTATAGATATTGTCTTCATCATGAAGACTCCTTTCTGAGCGACGTTGCTCATATTCTAACATACACAAGATATACTCTTTGAAAACATCAATGTTTCACGTGAAACATTGATGTTTTCTATTACTGGAATGTGCAAAATGAACAATTGTAGGTGTCTAATTCATTACACCCTGTTGGCATATACGCATGTTCGATACTATTGAAACGTTCGTCAATATCCTATAAACACTGTGGTGTGCCAATGGGTGTAATAGAATTAGACCTCTACAGATTTACCATAATCTGCGCTATCGGTGCGGCGACGGTGAAAACGATGGTGGCAATAAGAAGCGGAAGGCTAACAGTCTTCATAAACGCCAATTGTGACGGTGCTAGCAACACGAAGAAATAAAGACACTGGGCTAGACCTGCGCACTTCCCCCAGATGGTCGAGCCGAAGCGTACAGGTTGTGCAAGAAGAAAATAGCTTCCGAGTGCCGCGATAAGTGGTACAAAAAAGCGTAGTATGAGCATGATACCTACCCATAGTGGAAGAATGCTGTCTTGCATAAGAATAATGCTTAATGCAAGGTAGAGACAAAAATCTGTTTCGCCATCGATAATTTGACCAAGCCTGCTCTGTGTATATGTTCGTCGGGCAACCTGTCCATCGAGGATATCAGTCACCACACCAAATATAAATACCGCTAGTGCTAATTGGGGGGATGTGATAAGGCCGCCAAGAAGTCTTCCTAAGAGAAATGCGGCACTTAATCCACGCAGTCCCGTTAGTATATTCGCTATCCCAATGGTGGGTAAAAGTTTCCCCGTCTGTACCTGTCTATTCAAGCCCAAATGCCAGAAGAAGTCGCATTGCTGCCATGCAGCACAAAAGACAAATCCAGGCAAGAGACGGAGCATTATAAAAGGACTCTCAACTATGCTTTCTGTGATGCAGATGCTACATACGAGAACACTCATCGAAATTGTCATGCGCACCCATGAACGTGTCAGCGAAGGCGTATTGTTCGCGGTCTCGCATGACATGTTCCACGAACAAACGAGAAAACGCCACCATGCCGCAAGGCTGAAACGATCCTTTTGCAGTGTTGTAAGTAAATCAACAACAAACTGATTTTCTTCTCTTCCTGACTGTCGCATACTATCCTAATTCTTTGTTTCATAGAAGGAATGTTTCATGTGAAACATTCCTTCTATGAAACAGTAGCTTAACTTTGTACAAGCACTGATTGTACAAGATTCTCCCCGAAGTGATAGCCAATCTCATGGTAGTCGGGAATTGACCACAGGGCCAGTTCGCATCGTTTTCCGACTTCAATGCTCCCGATTGAGTCTTGTAATGCCACGGCTCGTGCTCCATGAATGGTTGTCGCCAATAGTGCTTCCTCAAGTGTCATATCCATCGCCGACATTGCCAGACCAAGAATCATTTGCATATTTTCGCAGTACGAGGTGCCTGGATTGAAATCCGTGGCTAAAGCTACTGTCAGGCCACGATCTATATAGCGTCTCGCGGATGGATAAGGACTTCGCAATGTATATGAGCATCCCGGCAGAAGAGTAGCGACCACGCCAGCCTCTCTTAGAGCGTCAAGGTCGGCATCTGTGGCATGATCGAGATGGTCGGCGGAAACCGCTCCCAGTTCTGCCGCGAGTCGTGTACCGCCAGATGGACTGAGTTGATCGGCATGCACTTTCAGCCGATAGCCCAATTTTTTCGCTCGCACAAGAATACGCCGACTCTCTTGCTCTGTGAATGCCTCGCGTTCGCAAAAGACATCACAAAAACGTGCAAGTGCCGAAAATCGAGGTAGCATCTCATTGAGCAGGAGATCGACATATGCGCTCCGTCTCTCCTTATACTCAGGTGGCACGCTGTGCGCACCCAGAAACGTGGGCACAACGCGTATATGTTGTTGTGCCGACATCGCGTCTTCGTCCGTATTCAACGTATTGATGATGTGCAGACAGGTTTCTTCTGTTGCCACATCCAATCCATAACCCGTCTTGACTTCAACTGTTGTTGTGCCATACTTTCGCATTGTATTGAGGCGAGTACGTGCCAGAGCCAGCAGGGTATGAGTATTAGCAGTACGGGTCGCATTCATTGTTGTGAGGATACCGCGTCCTTGAGAAAGCAATGTTCCATAACTCACTCCACTGCGTCGTAAGTGAAATTCTTCCGCTCGATTCCCTGCGAAAACAAGATGTGTATGTGAGTCAACAAACCCTGGTGTGACTACCGCACCATGAGCATTAATCAACGTAATCTCATTGTTCTCGCTATGCTGTAGAAATAGAGAAGGTACGTTATCATCGGGGCCAATCCAAACAATAGTTCCCTCGGAAACGGCGATTGCCGCATGTGCAAGTACCTGTAGTTGTCCGCTCGCTCTAGTTATTGGCTGTTGTGCCATCGTAACCAACTGTCCAATATTCCGAACAATCGTGCTGGCCCGAATAGGTTGTGCCTCTGGTTGATTGTTGTTATGCATGATTGGTGTCTCTCCTTGTTAACGTTGCCTTCTAACGTTATAACATATTCCAATACCCACCTGTAGGGACCGATTTATCACGTCCTTTTGGCCTCTCAATCGCCAAGAGGACGTGATAAATCGGTCCCTACACACAATATCAGACCCACACAGACGGTGTGCTATAATGGGGCAACACGGCATGAATGCTGATACAAGAAAGGAAGAGATGGTCTATGCGAGCAGTTGACGATGGCGGCCCCAAATATGCTGCTGTCCTCGGCGTATTATTGGACTGGAAACAGTTGCCGGAGAGCGATATAACACGTATACTTCGCACCTACTATCTCACCACAGACGATTTTCGTGAAATGGAAGATCAGGGCTTACTCACAATGGCGTTTGTGGGTGATGAGTACATGATTACTCCAACACTTTTAAGCCGCATCTGGCTGGAGCAATACAAGAGCGAGTCACAACAACAGAAATAACAAGGAGAGTAGACATGGCATACGAAGATGAGGACGAAGCGTTACCCTACACAACAATCGGAACAGACGAAGCCAAAAGTATGATTGACTCTGGCACACGCGTCATAGATGTGCGTACACCGGAAGAATGGAACCGTGGACATATTGCCGAGGCAGAACTCGTGACGATTAGCGGCATCTATAGTTTTGGCAAGGCACTTCAAGAGTTGAATTTATCACCGGATGAAGACGTAATCTTTGTATGCGCATCGGGTCAACGTAGCTCAACAGCATCTGAGATTGCGCTATTGACAGGTCTTCATAAGGTAAATAATCTGGCAAATGGCATGAACGGCTGGGTTGGTCGTCGCTATCCCATTGAACGGTAATTGTAAAAATAGATATGCAATTGGCAACAAACGTTGCCAATTGCATATCTATTTTCAGTAAGAGGAGAAAGAGTATGCCTTTATTAGAGGGTAAGAAAGCACTTATTTTTGGTGTGGCAAATCATCGCTCTATTGGCTGGGCTATCGCGCAATCACTCGCGGCAGAGGGTGCGCAAATCATGCTAGCCTATCAGGATCGCATGGAAAAGTATGTACGCGATCTGGCGACAAAAATTCCTAACACGTCCGTTGTGCAATGTGATGTGCAGCAGGACGATCAGCTTGACGCGGCCTTCGCAGAGGCAAGCAAGGTATTTAACGGAGAGCTTGACATTCTCATTCATTCTGTCGCCTATGCACCGCCAAGCGAACTTGAAAACCCCTTTACCGATACGACGCGCGCAGGTTTCCATACCGCGCTTGATATCAGTGCCTATTCGTTGATCGCGATGGCAAAGCGAGCAAAGCCATTGATGCAAGCGAAAGGTGGCAATATGCTCACCCTTACCTATATGGCGAGTGAGCGCGTAATGCCAAAATATAACGTAATGGCGGTCGCCAAAGCAGCATTGGAATGCAGTGTACGCTATCTCGCATTTGAATTGGGCGAATACAACATTCGTGTCAACGCAATCTCGGCTGGCCCTTTGAATACGCTTGCCGCACGTGGCGTCTCTGGTTTTACTTCGTTCCGTGAGCAAATGGGGCAAGTCGCACCGCTACGCCGTAACATCGAACAAAGTGAAGTTGGTGATGCTGCGTTGTTCCTCTGTGGACCACATGCGCGTGCCATCACGGGCGAAATTATGTTTGTCGATGCTGGCTACAATATCATGGGGGCATAAAATAAAGAATAGAGCAGCAACAAGTTGAACCAGGGCACCCACAAGGGGAATGCCCCTCCCATACACGAAGTGGTTACAAGTATATGGGAGGGGCATTCCCCTTGTGGGTGCCCTTGCTCTGGCAATTTATGAATAGTAACAGTTTCTACACGTTCATATGTGTGCGTTCTGGTCGGAAGGCGGGTAAGCACAATGACCAGTATTCACAGGTATATTCCTGGCTAGCATTGCTATAAATCACACGTGTACCTTTCTCAATCAGGCACGTTTCACCTGCTTCGATAGCAAGTCGTTCACCATCTGCCTCAACCGCAAGGACGCCTTGCACGACAATCACTACCTCGTCGAATGTGGCGATTTGCGCAGGCTCGCGCCATGCTGGAGGAGCCATCATATGCGCGAGACTAAACGCATCACTTTGAGTGTTCAAAACACCAAAGTGCTCGTCAATAACCTTGCCATCTTCACGGGGAAAGATTGTACCATGTGTCACTTTTCGTATCATATACGTATTTCCTCTCTACTGCTCAATGCGACGTACAAACGTAGACGACGTGGATGGTGGAGGTGCTGGCTCACCACAGATGCTACAAAAACGTGCAGTTGAGCGATTCAAATGACCACAGGGCCACGGATGTAACACTTCAGAAGCATTGGACGGTGTAGTTTGCTGATTCGGTGCTGCTTGTGGAGCAGGAGTTATTGGTCCCTGTACTGGTTGTTGCCTTACTATTGACTGTTGTCCTGGATAAGGTTGCACAGGAGCAGGTGGTGGTCCACCAAACGCAGCTAAACCACTATTATAGGTTTGTGGAACATTTGGAGTAGCTGGGGCAAAAGCGTTATTTTTCTGCTGGTGCGCCTGAAATCCTGGCTGCATCGGAACACCTTGAACCATTGGAGCAGAATTGCCTTGTACTGCGTTTAGCGGTGTCGCCGTTTTCTTTCCACGTCGTCCAAAGCCGAGGGCAACGATTAAGAGGGCGAGAAAGGCGATCAAGGTTAATGCTCCAATCGTCCATGCAAGGGCTGGAATAGAGGTCGTATTTCCAATGTGGATCGGGTTGCTACTACTACCAGTAGTAGTAGGTGCTGTTTCGTTCTTCGCCTGATTCTGTGCATAGGTCAGGTAAGGCGTAACAGCTTTGAAATTAGGATAGGTAGTTTGTAGCTGTGAAAAACCTGTTTGTGCCTTATGCCAATGCCCTGCTGTAGTAGCGGCATAGTCTGTGAATGCCTGACTCCAGGCTTTTTGAAATGCCCCCTGTGTCGTATCCAGGTTAAGCGATTGAATTAACGCTTGCGCGCTATTACTGGCCTGTAAGAAACTGGTACTACCAGGCGAGTTCGGGTCGGAGGTGCCGAAACTGACTATGCCTACAATCTTGCCACTATTATTTAAGGCAGGACCACCACTATCGCCATGCTCAACGTTGCCCCCAACTTGAATCACAGGAGCACCATTATCGGTCGTTTTCAGCGAGCTGACAATAACCTTGTTGATTGACGAAGTGAGTACGCTCGTTGGACTACTGCCAACATCACCGTTGCCTGGGAAACCAATAATCGTCAGTTCATCCTGTTGCTGTACAGCCCCGGAGTCACCGAGAGTGATACTCGGCGTATCGGTCAGCGCGACATGTACAATGGCTGTATCTTTTTGAGCGACTGGACTTTCTTTCTCAATGGTATCAACCTTAGCATGAACTTCTGGCGGCACATTTTGAAAATCTGTTGCGGTAAGAGGACCTGTATAGGCCGTACTGAAAAAAACTTCGCTTACAGCGGCACTGTATTGAGGGTTTGATGCAATCTTACCACTTTGTAATTCCGATGTTACTTGATCTTTTGTCACTTGCTGTGTACCATGCTGATTGATATAGGTTGCAACATCTTGTGCTGCTAAGATATCAAGATATTGGCTGAGTGATGCATCGTGGGGAGGATTCACAACATGGTCAGCCGTCAGAATATCGCCATGACTGCTAATGAAAGCCCCGCTTCCAGAGAGTTCGACTGGATAAGGGTTGCCAGTTTGAGGGAAGGTGACGCTCGTTGTTGGGGAAAAACGCACAGTCAATTGTGCAGGCACATCAGTGATAATGCGTACCACTGCTGGCTTCGCGATATCGACCGCACGCACAATCGGGTCCGAGATGTTGCCTCCTGGCACTCCATCAGCATAAGCTGTTGCTTGCAGGAAAAAGACGGTGTAGCAGAGTACAGCAACGAGCGAGAGCAAGCGTGTTATATGACAGTTTATATGTAACAGTTTGGATGTAATATTTTTTATCGGCATAGTACCTGTCCTACCCCCGACTACGGAACGAAAAACGCTATGTTAGCATTATTATATACTACATTAAATACGTTCGACGGAAGGGCGAGTTGCACCGAATAGGGAGTTAAGGCTCTTTATTGGTATTGGATGAATAGAACGTCTTCTATGTAACAGTGATTGTGTATTATGTGTGATACATCGGTCCCTACACGAACCGTCGCCATTCACTCTCTAGCATTCCGAAAACCTTCAAGTCAACATAGTGATCGTACAGCCATTCGGCCTGTCGTATAATGCCTTCTAGCGTAAAGCCGAGGCGTTGAGGGATAGCACAGCTTTGTACATTGGCGGTGGCACAACGAATCTCAACCTTATTGAGTTGCCATTCATCAAATGCATAGGCCACCATCGCCTTACACGCTTTCGTCATCAAGCCTTTACCCTGAAATGCTGCCCCTAGCCAATAACCGATTTCTACACGGCGATTTGACCAATCGATGAGATGAAAACTGATCGTTCCTACAATTTGTTTTCTATAAAGAATAACACAGCCAAAGCTACCGTTACTGGTACGTTGAATGTTCATTGTACGAATAAAGGCATAGCTATCTTCCACGGAGCGCGTGGCATCCACCCACGGCAACCATTGACGCAGGTACAGCCGATTTGTATTGGTCAAAGCAAAAATATATGGCGCATCGCGCTCTTCTATTGTGCGTAACTCCGTGTCTGCATCTATACGAATGCGCAGCGTTGGAAGTGTTGCCATATCTTATGTTCCCTTCTCACAAAATCAACATATGAACATAATAACCTATAAGAGCAACAGGAAGATGCAGTATGAAACGGTTTAATAAGAAACTCTACGAGACAGTTTTACTGTTACAGTAAAACTGTCTCGTAGAGTTTCTTGTAAAAATTTTTTAAACTATTTACTCATCAATACTGGTTTTCCTCGGTTTGTTTGTATGTACTGGGTTGAGGACGAGACTCCTGATACGCCGAACTATTGAGTGTTTGTGACCAGTTTTGCTGCTGGATGAAAAAGCCACTATTATCAGGCAATGGGGTATCTTTAGCGGTATCTCTATACCTTGTAGGAGGAAGTGTTCCTGTCGTGCTCTCATCCTGTGGTTTTCGCGTAGGAGATGGTGACGTGGTTGGAAGCAAAGACGGTGCTACCTGTCTTGTTGAAAGTACACGATTGATATCAATCACAAGAGGTTCAAGACTCGCGCCTCTCGATGGGTACCATTGCAACGCTTGTCCACTTTTCCAGTGACTGAGGGCCATACGCAACTGCGCGATTTCTTCCGTCGTATGTCGCAAGGTCCGTTCCGCCTGTAGTGCGGACTTGAACCTTGCAAGTAGTGTGTTGAGTGCCGTGCTAATTTGCCAGAGGGCATGGTTCTGATAGATTGGGGCCCGTGCATTGAGGTCGCCATTTGCCACGCGTACATGTGTTGTCAATATCTGCTCAATCTCTTGTTCAAGCTGCTGTTTTTGTGTGACTTCTCGCCTTTCAAACTCAGCAATCAGTTCGGCACGATCAGCGCGTTGCAGGGCGTGTAAGGCACTACGTACCCAGAGATAAGCGACGGCTGCGACCACAAAATATAAGGCGATAGGACGTGCGAGGAGCGAATAGGTAAGTTGCTGTGACATAACCATTTGCTGCCACATCATCGAACGTGGTTGCACATTGATATCGAACAGAATCAAGAACGTATTGAATGTTGCGACCCCGAACACGCTTGCAGGGTTTAAGAGCGAGGCGGCGATTAGCTCGGAGACGACCAAAAGGTCGAACATGGAGAGAAAGAGTGGGTCCAGACCATTGCGTTCACTGAGAACAATTCCGGCTACGATCACATTGACCGCGATGAGCAAGAGAATACCTGTAGCTTGAATATGCCGACTGCGATTGAGTGGAATGGCTATCAAGCAGCAAAGTATGCCCACAACCGTACTGGTGATTGCCCATGGGAGAAGAAACATCGTTGGTGCTGCAAGTATGATAATGGGAACGAGCATGAGAGCGGCAATTACTATCCCCAGGATGATTAAGCTTGCCACACGGCCTCGTCGTGCTTGTTCACGTACCATAAAACTAGCACTCTCTGGCACATCCGATGGCGCACATATAGAGTACCACCAACTCAGAAGATGGACAACACTGCCACGAGAAGAGGTCTCTGACGAGTCCTGTAAAGGTTGCTTGTTGGATGAGAAAGAAGACATCGTTGTTTCACCTTCTTGCTTAGTAGAAGTCTATAGTTCATCGCAAAGAGTAGATACATAGAGAAACATCTATTTATTTCTATGTATCTACTATTATAGTAAGCTACCAGTATGGGATAATTGTTGAGAATTGGTTAAGGTTGAGCTAGTGAATACAAGCTAATGGTTGAGAAAAAAACACTCTTCTTCAGTAGTAAGGACAGGTATTCAAAGAGGCTCTCGCTAAGCACCTGGTGCTTAGCGAGAGCCTCTTTGAATACCTGTCCTTACTACTCTTCGATGGTCGTCAAGTCCCCTACCTCGGTCCCTAACTCACGTGCTTTGAGGACACGGCGCATGATTTTACCGGAGCGTGTTTTGGGTAGGCCAGCAACAAAATCTAGCTCGGATGGTGTCGCGATTGGTCCCAGTTCGCGACGTACATGCTCAATCAGGCTCTTGTGCAGCTCGTCGCTTGGCGTCTGACCTACCTTGAGCGTGACAAACGCCTTGATTGCTTCACCTTTCATGGCGTCTGGTTTGCTGATAACGCCAGCTTCAGCAACTGCTGGATGACTGACCAGCGCACTCTCCACATCCGCCGTCCCGATACGATGTCCCGCGACATTCATCACATCATCAAAGCGACCCAGTACGGCGATATAGCCAGCATCGTCAACCGTTGCCACATCGCCAGCCGTATAGTAGGGTGGCACAGTACGCCAATAATCGCGATAGCGTTCCTCGTTTTTCCAGATGGTACGGAACATCTGAGGCCATGCCCCCTCAATCACGAGATAGCCCCCCTGATTCAGGCCGACAGGGTGCCCGCTACGGTCAAGCACCTTCACCGTATAACCCGGCAGTGGCTTACCTGCACGCCCAAGGCGTACCTCCATACTCGGCAAGGTTGCCACCGTCGGTGCCGAGGTTTCCGTCTGCCACCAGTTATCGCAGATGGTGATACGTCCGTTCTCTCCAATATGTTCACGCGCCCACAGATATGCCTCTGGATTGAGTGGCTCACCAGCACACACAATCAAACGCAGGCTTTTCAGGTCATGTGCTTTAGGATATTGAGGACCAAACTTCATGAACATACGCAAGGCTGTGGGAGCGGTAAAGAGTTTGGTCACGCCATACTTTTCCACAACCTCCCAGATAATGCCGGGATTGGGATAATCGGGCGCACCCTCGCGTACCAGTATTGTCGTTCCATTCGCAAGTGGCCCGTAGACCATCGCGCTATGTCCCACAATCCAGCCGATATCGGACATGCACAGGTAAATATCGTCCTCTTTCAGGTCGAACGCAAGCTTAATATAGTAGGTTACGCCAACCATGTAACCACCGTGCGTATAGACACAGCCTTTAGGCGCACCCGTTGAGCCAGAGGTATAGAGCATAAACAATGGGTCTTCTGACTCCATGACCTCGGCAGAACAGGTTGTGGACTGCGCCATACAAAGGTCGTAGAAATCGACTTCACGCGTTGGGTCCAATGGCACAACGGGATTTGCGCGTCGGTAGACCACAACTTTTTCTACGAGGTCGAGGTCCTTGACCGCCTCATCGACAATAGATTTCAACTGTGTCACCTTGCCTCGGCGATAGCCAATATCGGAGGTTACAACCACACGCGCCTCCGCATCCTCGATACGCGCACGCAATGCTCCACTGCCTAACCCTGCATAGACAACGGAGTGGATCGCACCGATACGCGCACAGGCAAGCATCGTCACGATACCCTCTGGCGTCAGGGGCAAATAGATACAGACGCGATCACCCTTCTTGACGCCGAGCGAACGTAAGCCATTGGCAACCTGACAGGTGAGGGCGAGTAATTCTGGAAATGTATAGGTGCGCTCCTCGCCGTCCTCGCCAACCCACAATAACGCGGTCTTGTTGGCACGACTCCCCTGTGCATGACGGTCAAGACAATTGGTCGTGATATTCACTTGTCCATCAATAAACCATTTCGCGCCGGGAGCCGTTCCCTCTAAGACATGTGACCACGGCTTAACCCACTCAAACTCGTGCGCTATCTCATCCCAGAACGCCTCAAGATTGCTTGCCGCTTTATCGTAGAGGGCCTGATAGTCTTTGACATCAACCATCGAGAGCATTTCGGCACTTGGCGCGAAATGTTCTTCCTTTGTCAGTAGTTGACGAAAATCGTCCGCGTTAGAACTCTGCTGCTGTCCATCATTGGATTGTGGGGCCATTGTTCGTTCCTCCTCATAGAGAGTAAGCAAGGTGTGACAAAACGACATGTGTGTACACTCTTATATCTTATCATGTCCCGATATGGGGTGCGCTTGAGCGAGCCTCATAAGCGTCAAGTTAAGAATTGCTATGCTTGTAATGGTATGTTGAGCCGTATGAAGCATGACAGGGGCAATCCCTGTCACTACTATACTGACCAAAACGGCGTGGCAGAGCCACGCGAATCGTATATAGTAGTGACAGGGCTTACCCCTGTCATGCTCCCAACGCTCTGTTTTTTCCTCACCGTAATCTCAACAATTCTTGTCCTGATGTGGGTCCGCTTCAGCGCACCCACATCCAGATTTAGTCGTTAATCGTTACGCGTCCAATCTGGTTAGCCTGTGCCTCTGTGAACCAGAGAGTGTTGTCAGACCCACGCGCGATATAAACGGGGCGTGCGTTCGTTGTGGGAACCGAAAATTCAGCTACTCGACCTCTTGTAGTGATGCGCCCAATCTTGTTGCCCTGGATTTCTGTGAACCAGAGCGCGTTATCTGGCCCCGTTGTAATACCCAGAGGTCCCCCACCATTTGTGAGAATGGGAAATTCTGTCATCTGCCCATGTAAACTGATACGTCCAATTTTATTGCCTAACAGTTCAGTAAACCAGAGCGCATTGTCTGGACCGCGTGTGATACTGAAAGGCTTGCCATTTGTTGTAGGCACTGGAAACTCGGTGATGGTGCCATTGGGAGTGATACGTCCAATCTTGCCGATATCCTCCGTGAACCAGAGTGCGTGGTCCGGCCCGGTCACGATATCTATAGGAAAAGCGTTGCTTGAAGGAACGGGAAACTCGGTGATGGTGCCATTGAGCGTGATACGTCCAATCTTGTTCGCCTCCGTGAACCACAACGCATTATCAGGTCCACGAGTGATGCCAACCGGACTGTTGCCTGTGGGAATGGGAAATTCGGTGATAGTGCCGTTGAGCGTGATACGTCCAATCTTGTTGCTCACGTTCTCAGTGAACCAGAGCGCGTTATCTGGACCAGTTGTAATTTCTCTCGGAAAGCTACTAGCTGTGGAAATGGGAAATTCTGTAAGGTTCCCATGTTGACTTATACGTCCTACCTTATTGCCGCCCTGCTCAACGAACCAGAGCGCATTATCAGGTCCACGAGTGATGCCTTGTGGACTACTATTCGCTGTAAGAGTGGGAAACTCTTTTATCTTTACCGTCGTTGCGGCATGAGCTAGAGCGGTAAACGAGAAGTTCAACAGAAAAAGACTAGTGAGTACGAGTAAAAAGAATGTGCTTCCTAACACACGTATTATGCTTGTTGTAGAAGCAAGTGATACCGAAAAAAGAGATGCATTATTGTTATTCATGAATTGAACCTTTCTAAAGAAACATCATAGGTATGAGTACGCTTTCAATGTCTATGGGAAGCATACGCGTTTTTCGTTGAACATCCTATGAAATGAGTCACAATTCATGGGTAGGGAAGATAACATTCGCGATATACGTATAAAGAAGACCGTAGGATGGAGAAAATCGCAAATTGGTGTTTGCTCTATTATGTGCGAGTCTCATCATACTATTTATGTTTTGCAAGCATCTCCTCTTGTGTCATCTCTACCGCCATCTTCGCCTCTTTGAGGCTTGCCTTCGTCTCTTCTCGATAGAGTTTGACCGCCTGTATTTTTTGCTTTTCGTGCAGCAGACGCCGGAGTTCTTTTGGATGCTTGAGGAGTGCGTCCAGTTCGGCCTTACGCTCTAACGAAAGTTGCCCATTTGGAAATTTGGAACGGCGCGATATCGATTCCACAACTACTGTAATAGCACCCTCGACAAGAGCAAACACTATTTCTTCCAGCATGTCCTGGCTCAACTTTCTTGTTCGTCTACGTATTTTCCTACTTTCATCCGTCTACTAACACGTTTTTTCTGGTACTCCATCAAGCCACCAATAAGTTCGGCAAGGCCAAATAAAAATTCTAGCATAAACCCCAGGATTTCGAGAAGAGCAAGCATATATCCTCCTTCTGATATTATGATTAGCTATAACATTTATAACATATAGCTATTTACTTATCAAGACCTTTGGTCTCCATATATTGAGGTAAACAGGGAGATCCCTGAAAACTACACGTTGACACCCCTACCTCACCTGTGCTACGATTGATAGTGAGGAAGTGTACTTAGAACACTAGCTGACTCATTTTGTCTACTCTGTTTCCCTGTATACAATGCGCTATGTTCTCCCTGTTATGCTGAATGTAGGAAGCGTGTGTACATACATAGACAACTATAAAGGAAACCCCGCTTATGGGTATCAACTACCTCTTAATTATGGTGGCCCTGGCGGTTCTCTTCGGCTTGTTGGTGATGGGCGTTACCGCCATCATTGGCCCTAAGAAGCCATCGCCGGAGAAGCTTGCCCCATACGAGTGCGGCATTCAGGAGATTGAAGCTCCTCAACGTCGCTTCCCTGTCAAATATCTTTTAACAGGTATGCTTTTTATTGCCTTTGACATTGAGATCGTTTCTTTTTATCCACTTGCCATCCTGCTTCGCTCATTGGGAACATTGGGACTTGTTGAATTGCTTGTCTTCCTCCTGATCCTGGGTGTTGGCTATATCTATGTTTGGAAGAAGGGAGCATTTTCGTGGGAGTAGTCAAAAATCCCTGGGAGCCGGTACAGACCTATTCAAATACGCAAACGCCACGACGTGAACTTACCATGAAAAGTGGTGACTTTGGTGTTCTGACTACACAGGTAAGCAAGCTGATTGATTGGGGTCGCAGCTCCTCATTGTGGCCTGCACTCTTTGGTCTTGCCTGTTGCGCTATCGAGATGATGGCGACGAGTGCCGACCGTTTCGACATTTCGCGTTTTGGTGCTGAGGTCTATCGTGCCTCGCCACGCCAATCCGACTTGATGATTGTCGCTGGTCGTTGCTCTATCAAAATGGCACCAGTGCTACGCCAAATCTATGATCAGATGCCCGAACCGAAATGGGTCATCGCGATGGGTGCCTGTGCTTCATGTGGTGGTGTCTTCAACAACTATGCTGTTGTACAGGGTGTTGATAAAATCATCCCTGTTGATGTGTTTATTCCTGGTTGCCCACCGACGCCCGACATGTTGCTCTTTGGCTTTAACGAATTGCAGCGCAAAATACGTGCTGGCATCCCTAATCCGCCTGATCCCTTGAAGGATGCAGGTATGAAATTAATTGGCCCTGTTGGTGAAGAATTATAAAATTTGTGGTTGTCCTGTGAAAAAGGAAAATGCAACGCATTTTCCTTTTTCACAGGACAACACAGGAAGACATATTTAAGGGAATATAATTTTTATGGTCACGACAGCAGTATCGACGGTTGAGACGATACAGGCGAAGTTCCCACAGGCAGTCATAGATGTAACCGAATTTCGTGGCGAACATACTCTTCTGCTCAAACCGGAATCTCTTGTAAGCGTTTGTACCTATTTAAAGAAGAATTTGCAATACGATTTCCTGGAAACTGTAACGGCGGTTGATTGGCCCGAACGCCTGCCGCGCTTCGATGTTGTCTATCAACTCCTCTCAATTCAGCACCAGTGTTTTCTGCGCCTCAAAGTACAGGTGGGGCAGCGTCGTGAGAAGCAGCCTGCCGTACCAACAATTATAGGTGTCTGGCCCGGTGCTAACTGGTATGAGCGTGAAGTCTACGACCTGTTTGGACTTACCTTTACAGGCCATCCCGACTTGCGCCGTATTATGATGCCTCCCGATTGGACAACGCACCCACTACGCAAAGACTACCCCCTGACAGGCTTTGAATTGCCAGAGCCACACTGGGGAGGTCAGGTTCCCTACGATACCAATCCTGGCACCGGTAGCCAAACATTGCGTACACCCGATGGGCGCGAACTCAACGACAATCGCTCGAACATCAATACAGGCCAGGAACCTGGCACGAAAAAGAGGTAATTGTACGGATGAGGGTAGGGACCAGATTTATCGCGTCCTCGACGCAATTTATTGCGCGAGTGGTGTAACTCAATTATATGCGATAAATCGCCCTCGGACGCGATAAATCTGGTCCCTACAACAAATCATACCTGATGGGATTAAGAACGCATGCAAAAACAAGAAGTGAAAATAGAAAACCAGTATTCGATAGACGAGAGCCAGACACTAGAGGGTGGGCAGCGCGTCGATACCATGACAATCAACATGGGTCCTCAGCATCCTAGCACGCATGGTGTTCTGCGTCTGTTGCTCACAATCGAGGGCGAGACGGTTCTCAAGGCCATCCCCGATATCGGTTTCCTGCATACGGGTATTGAAAAAACGGCGGAGGCTAAGACATATCATCAAGCGTTAGTCTTGACGGACCGTATGGATTATCTCGCTCCGCTTTGCAACAATCTCGGTTACTCGCTTGCCGTCGAACGCTTGATTGGCGTCGAGGACGAGATCAGCGACAAGGTAAAATATGTCCGTGTCATGCTTGCAGAGCTACAGCGTATCGCCAGTCACCTCGTGTGGCTTGGCACCCATGCACTCGACCTCGGCGCACAGAGCATGTTTTTGTACTGCTTTCGTGAGCGCGAAATGATTCTCGACATCTTCGAGTACATTTCCGGTGTACGTATGATGACCAGTTATATTTGCCCCGGCGGTCTACAAGCCGAACTACCCGTTGGCTTTGACAAAAAAGTACGCGAGTTTACCAGTATCTTTCCAGCACGTTTGCAAGAATATCACGACCTGCTCACCAATAATCAGCTCTGGCTCGAACGCACAAAAGGTGTTGGACATCTGAGTGCTGAAGATGCCATTGCCTATGGTGCGTCTGGTGCGGTTCTGCGTGGGAGTGGTGTTGTGTGGGACATACGCAAAGTCTTTCCTTATAGTGGCTACGAAAACTTTGAGTTTGACATTCCTGTTGGGTCTAATGGCGACGTATACGACCGCTATCTGGTGCGTATGTTGGAGATGGAACAAAGCCTCAACATCGTCAACCAAGCTTTAGAGGGCATGCCAACGGGTGCGTTCCGCATCAGCAATCCCAAGTTCGCGCCACCTCCAAAGTGGCAAATTACGGGTAGCATGGAAGCATTGATTCACCACTTCAAGCTCTATACAGAGGGCTATCGTCCACCACAGGGCGACGTGTTTGTACGTACAGAATCGCCCAAAGGCGAACTCGCATTCTATATCGCAAGCGATGGTACCGCGAAACCTTATCGTATGCATGTGCGTGGTGCGTCCTTTGCAAACTTACAAGTGCTGCCTCGCATGGTTGAAGGTGGCTTCCTATCAGATGTTGTCGCTTCGATTGGGAGCATAGATATTGTGTTAGGTGAGGTGGATAGATGATTTCAGAACAGATAAAACAGCGTATGCGTGTCCTCGCCTCGCGCTATCCCGTGGCGCGTTCGGCGGTTATGCCCGCACTGCATTTAGCGCAACAAGAAGAGGGTTATATCACAGCCGAAGGATTACAGGCAGTCGCCGAAGCCGTTGGACTCACCGTCGATGCCGTAGAAAGTGTGGCGACCTTCTACACGATGTATTATCAGCACCCACAGGGCAAACAAGTGATTCATGTGTGTACCAGCATCTCTTGCTATTTGCGTAACTGTGATGCACTGGTCGAGCATCTCGAAAAACGTCTCGGCATTTCACGTGGTGAGACAACGCCCGATGGCAACTTTACCTTAATGACCGCCGAATGTCTCGCCTCCTGTGGTTCGGCTCCCGTGCTTCAGGTCAATGGCGAATTTGTCGAAAATGTGACGTTAGAAAAAGCCGATAAGCTTCTCAATGATTTGAATAGCCGTATAAGCGTCTCATAATAAGGAATCATATTTATGGCAGAATTGATTGTCACAAAAAATCTTGATATTCCTGGTCTGGACACGCTCGATGTGTATCGTCAACATGGTGGATATGAAGCGTTAGACTATGCACTCAAGACCTATCAGCCTGATGATGTTGTCGCGCTGATCAAAGACTCAGGGTTGCGTGGGCGTGGGGGTGCAGGTTTCCCAACTGGTATGAAGTGGGGTTTCCTCGCCAAGAATAACATGCCACGCTACCTGTGCTGCAATGCCGACGAGAGTGAGCCAGGGACATTCAAAGATCGCATGTTGATGGAGCAAAATCCGCATCAACTCGTGGAAGGTGTTATCATCACCAGTTTCGCGTGTCGCGTCACCACCGCCTTTATTTATGTGCGTGGTGAACTCGCCAAAGCGGGACGACAGGTAGAGCGAGCCGTTGAAGAGGCATATGCCGCCGGACTCATCGGCAAGAATATCCTGGGTAGCGACTATAGCCTGGATGTCATCGTGCATCGTGGCGCGGGTGCCTATATCTGCGGTGAAGAAAGTGCCTTGATGGAATCGCTGGAAGGGCGACGTGGCTATCCACGCCTCAAACCACCGTTTCCTGCCGTTGTTGGTCTCTATGGTGGTCCCACCGTCATTAACAACTGCGAAACCCTGAGTACCATTCCTGCTATTATCAAAGGTGGTGCGCAATGGTATGCATCCTTTGGGACCGAAAAGAGCAAGGGAACACGCGTCTTCTGCCTCAGTGGACACGTCAAGAAACCAGGCAACTACGAATTGCCACTTGGAACACCCATTAGCACACTCATCTATGACGAAAAGTATGGTGGTGGTATCCTCGACGACAAAAAGCTGAAAGCGATCATCCCCGGTGGTTCGTCAACCTTTATTCTGAGTGCGGACAAGGTAGACACTCCACTGGATTTTGAGTCAATTGCGGCAGTCGGTTCTATGCTTGGCTCTGGTGGCGTCATTGCCATTCATGAAGATACTTGCATCGTTGGTGCGATTGCACGTATGACCGAGTTCTATCGTGATGAGTCCTGTGGTAAATGTACGCCTTGTCGTGAGGGAACCTACTGGCTCACCGAAATTTTTGAACGCCTGGAGCATGGACACGGCAAAGAGAGTGATATCAAACTCTTGGTCGATATCTGCGACAACATCAGTGGCAAATCGTTCTGTCCACTTGGCGATGCCGCGACCAGTTCGATCACCAGTGGCATCAAACTTTTTCGTGAAGAATTTGAATATCACGTCACGCACGGTCGCTGCATGGTTGGTCCCAACAGCACACGTTTGGCAATGAAAACGGCTGTAGGGGTCTAATTCATTACACCCTGTGGGCTATACACTATGTGGACGACTGTTGAAACCCTTGCCAGCATGGTCTATTGCCAACAGGGTGTAATGAATTAGACCCCTACAGAAATTCAATTGATAACGTAGAAACGTCCGCTATACAAGAATAATTATTAAGAAGAAATCATATGCCAGAAGAGAAAAAAGACGAACGTATCCACCTTACCATTGACGGGAAGCCCGTTGAAGTTCCCCCTGGAACACTGGTGTGGGCGGCGGCAAAACAGGCTGGAATAGAAGTCCCTATTTACTGCTATCATCCCAAGATGCCGCCACTAGGCGCATGTCGCATGTGCTTTGTCGAAATTGAAAAGCTGCCAAAGCCACCGCAGACCGCCTGCACAACACCTGTCAGCGAGGGTATGATTGTGCATACCAAGACCGAAAAGGTGCTCAAAGCACGTCGTGGCACATTAGAGTTTTTGCTCATCAATCACCCACTTGACTGTCCTGTATGCGACAAGGGTGGCGAGTGTGACTTGCAAGATTTCACATTACGTCACGGCCCCGGTGCTACACGATTTGACCAGAACAAACGCCACTACCCAAAACCCGTGCCAGTTAGTGACAATGTGTTACTAGACCGCGAACGCTGTATCCTGTGTCAGCGTTGCACACGCTTTAGCTCAGAAATCTCGATGGACAATGGCCTCGTGATGATCTCGCGAGGCTACAAAATGGAGGTTGGGACAGCCCCTGACCACGCCTTCGACTCGGTGTTCTCCGGCAACACCGTTGAGATATGTCCCGTTGGAGCATTGACCGCCGCCTCGTATCGTTTCAAATCACGTCCGTGGGAACTCAAACGTACTGCCAGTGTTTGCAATAATTGCAGTGTTGGCTGTAATGCACGCGTCGATGTACGTGTTGATAAAGTCATGCGCCTCATGTCGCGTACAAACGACGAGATCGACGATGGCTGGCTGTGTGATCGTGGACGCTGGGGCTTCGAGTTTGTCAACAGCCCACAACGCTTGCGCACACCCATGATTCGACGCAGTGGTACGCTCGTTCCTGCCACATGGGATGAAGCCTTCTACTATACTGCCAAACGCTTCAAGGACATTACCGCCAAGCATGGCGCACAGTCTATTGGTGGCATCGGCTCAACCCGTACCACAAATGAAGAAGCCTACCTGTTCCAAAAACTGTTGCGTACTGTGCTGAACACGCCCAATGTTGACCATCATCACGGCACCTTCCCAGGAGTACGCGATACGCTAACAGGTCAACCATGGCGTATGACCAATAGCATTGCCGAAATCGAGAAAGCGTCACACATCGTCTTGATTGCCTCAGACCCATATAAACGTCAGCCTGTGCTAAATCTGCGTATTAAGAAGGCAATGAAGGCAGGCGCGAAAATATTCATTGTCAATTCAGATGTTACTGAGCTTGACAGGCTTGCTGTTCGCAAGATTAGCATTCCACACTATGGTGCTGGTGCGGCTGCGAAATTGCTGCTTAGCAATGTTGTGAATGGCGAGACATTGAGGGGTGGGGACAAGGACGTGATACATCGGTCCCTACAGGACGAGGTGCGTGTGCGAGTGGAGCGTGAAAGCGCAACTACTCAGGAACTTGCGAGTACACTTGGCTTAGAGACGACAGCACAACTGGTGGAGTTAGCGCACGAAATCGCGGAGGCAAAGGGTGCCCTTATCCTCTATGACGAGATGGCGACACTTGACCCAAATTGTGAGAATCTTGCCGCAGACCTACAAGCCCTCGCCGTAATTACCGATAACATCGGGCGTCCGGGTGCTGGTGTTGGTCCGCTATTCGAGGATGCCAACTCGCTTGGTGCGCGTGATATGGGTCTTTTACCCGACGCACTACCGGGCTATCAACCAGCATCCGAGGTTGGCAAATCTTACACGGAAATGTTGAGCAGTCCAGACATCAAGGCTTTGTTCGTCATGGGTGCGAACCCAGCGCGACACCTGCCCAAACCTGAACTCCCTTCATCCTTAGAATTTATCGTGGTACAGGACATTCTAATGACTGAGACCGCGCAACAGGCCGATGTGGTTTTCCCTGCTGTGACCTTCGCAGAAAAAGACGGTAGCATGACCAATGTTGATGCCCATGTACAGGCTATTCGGCGCAGCCTCCGTCCATTGCCAGGAGCGAAGGCCGACTGGGAAATCCTGGTCGAGCTTGCACAGCATCTCGGCAACAAGACGTGGGACTATGAGACGCCAGCCGATATTCTGCATGAAATAGCCGAAAACAATCCATTCTACGCAGGTCTCGAATGGGAAGACCTGGGCAAGCAGGGAGTGCGCATTACGCAAGAACAGGAGGTGGCGCGTGCTTGATTTTATCAACAACCCTATCGTCGCAACCATTATCAAAAGTGCGATTGTCATCTTCGTCTTGCTCACGGTATTCGCGTATATGACGCTGATCGAGCGCGTGGTGATTGCTCGCATACAGGGACGTATTGGCCCGAACCGTGCTGGTCCACTTGGCATGTTCCAACCTGTTGCGGACGGCATCAAGATGGCATTCAAAGAACAGCTTGTGCCAGCACAGGCCAAAAAACTGGTATACGTGATCGCACCAATTATCTCGGTTGTCGTCGCGATCTCGGCCTTCGCTGTTGTGCCACTAGGTAACAACTGGATTGCTGGCAAGTCGAGCGTCTGGGACCCCGTGATTGGCGATGTCAATATCGGTATTCTCTGGATACTCTCGATTTCATCACTTGCGGTCTATGGTATCGTGCTTGGTGGCTGGGCCTCTGGCAACCGCTATTCGCTACTTGGCTCACTGCGCAGTGCAGCCCAGATGGTTTCTTACGAAACAAGCCTCGGTCTTGCGCTCAGTGGCACATTGATGTGGGCGGGTACGTTAAGCATGGTTGGGATCGTCCATGCTCAGTTGCCATTCAGTGCAGCCAATCCGACGGGACAGGGCATCTGGTTTATCGCGGCGCAACCACTCGGCTTTGTGCTCTATATCATCGCAGCCATTGCCGAAGTCAACCGCGCCCCCTTTGACCTGCCAGAAGCGGAGCAAGAGCTAACGGCTGGCTACCTGACCGAGTACAGTGGTCTACGTTGGAGCCTGTACCAGATGGCTGAGTATATTAACATGATTACCGTGAGCGCAGTTGCTTCGACGCTCTTTCTTGGTGGTTGGGGCTTCTTTGGCTTTGGCCTTGAGCGCATCCCCGGTGTCTCGATAATCATCTTCATCATCAAGGTCGCGTTGTTCCTGTTCTTTTTCATCTGGCTCCGTGCCACGTTGCCCCGTATCCGCTATGATCGCTTGATGCATCTCGGCTGGCAAACGTTGTTGCCGCTCGCGGTGCTAAACATCATTGTAACGGCAATCGTGGTCGCGTTCGGCTTGCCATGGTGGATCAATGGTATCGTCGGTCTAGCGGTCGTCATTGGCCTGTTGTTCTATATTCAACGGAGCAGTGTCACCGAAGGTACGCGCTTCACAGGCACCACGCTCGACAAACACGATGGGAAAGGCACAACAAAAGCCATCCTCCCAACATCGGTGCGCCTCGCCAAGTTCGAGAGAATCAGCGCACCCGTTGTCGTGGAGGCCGAGCCAACAGGTGAAGTGGCGCAAACAGAGGTGGCGAAGGCATAAAAACAGCTTTCGCTTAAATTGCACAGGGGAGAGGGTCCGCTTTAGCGCACCCTGTTGGCGATATACAATGTTGGAAGAATATTGCAACGCCTCATCCTGTGAACATGGTCAATTGGCGAGAGGGTGTAATAGAATTAGATGGTCAATCTTCGCACATTATAGTGGTAGTAGACCAGCAATGTTGCTTCGGCGGTTCTTCGTAGGGACCAGATGTATCGCGTCCACGCCGCAATTCATTGCGCGAGGCATGCATGGCATGATGTAGGTTTTTTCAAGTCACTGGAAGCATAGGCAATGAATTGCCTTCGGACGCCGTAAACGTGGTCCCTACGACCCTGATATATATATGAATATCACAGATCACTAGCACCGGACGATTTACATTAGCTTTATACTAACACTAGCGACGTTACACAATGTAAGGAGCATATACACATGTCTTTCGATATTATTAAGGGTATGGCGACAACCATCAAGAATATGGGCAAGAAGCCAACCACTATCTCGTATCCAGAAGAGGAGCGACAGCTACCACCGCGCTTCCGAGGTCGCCACGTCCTGCATCGTTATGAGAACGATCTCGAACGCTGTGTAGGTTGCTATCTCTGTGCTGGTGCCTGTCCTGCCGACGCGATTTACATCGAGGCCGAAGAGAACACAGAGGAGAATCGTGTCTCGGCTGGCGAACGTTATGCGAAAACCTTCGATGTCAACCTGTTGCGCTGTATCTTCTGTGGTTATTGTCAGGCCGCATGTCCCACGGGCGCAATCACCCTGGAAAATGATTACAAACTCGCCTCCTACTATCCCGAAAATCTCGTTTATCATAAAGAGCAACTGCTGGAAGCGAAGGGTCAACATACCGTTGGTTCAAACGATGTATGGGCGGAAACAGCACCACAGGACGCAGCGCAACCCATGCCACAAGAAACGAAAGTCTTTGACGGGTCATACACCAGTGCGGCAGCTGTTGGCTTGGGCAATGCACGCCTTGAACGTCCTGTTTTGCTGACGAACGAGGAGCAAGACGAGGACAGGAGAAAACTGTAAATGGATACTGCAACAATTATTGCGTTTTATGTGCTGGCTGTTGCTACAACAGCCTCCGCGCTGGGTGTAATTAGCTTCAAAAACGCGGTACATAGTGCCTTGAGTCTTATTTTGACGCTCATCTTTCTCGCGCTTTTCTATCTACAACTGGGAGCGATGTTCATCGCCATCGTGCAAATCCTGATTTATGCCGGGGCAATCATGGTCCTGTTCCTCTTTGTCGTCACGATGCTTGCACCTGATGGCGATGATGTAGAAGGGATACGTGACCCCATTTCCTGGCAACGCATCGTTGGTGGTCTTCTTGGCCTCTCGCTTGTCGGAGCCTTGAGTTACCTGCTCTTCACAGGAGCCGCCAATGAAGCCGCGACGAAAGCACCAGCGAGCGAAGGTTTACAGGCAATGGTGGACAGACATGGTAACATCGAAGCATTCGGGCTTGCCCTCTTCCACGGCTTCGCCTTCCCATTTGAGGTTACAAGCCTTCTCATCGTCGTTGCCATTCTTGGTGCAATGGTCTTCGGACGCCGTGTGTAACAATCAAAACGTCTGTAGGGGTCTCATTCTATGACACCCTTTGCGCCAATCATATCTGTCGGGGAATGTTGATCCTCTGTCCATGCCCTGCCCTATGGGGTATGGGCACAAAGGGTGTCATAGAATAAGACCCCTACAGAGGTCCCGTCCTTAGAAGGAGAAATATATATGCCATTATCAGCATATCTCATCGTGAGTGCAATATTATTCACCATCGGTGTCCTGGGCGTGCTCATTCGACGCAGCCCACTCGTTATATTTATGTCTATTGAATTGATGCTCAATGCCGTCAATCTCTCATTTGTGGCCTTCTCACACTTTCTCAATTCGGCTGATGGACAAATGTTTGTCTTTCTTGTGCTCACCGTGGCCGCCGCAGAGGTGGTCGTCGGTCTGGCTATCATCGTCTCCATCTTCCGCACGCGCCGCAATATTGATGTTGACGAAATGAACGTATTGCGAGGCTAAATCTCATGACAAATCTTAGTATATGGGTGCTTGTACTACCACTCCTGGGCTTTATCCTCCTGGGCATACTTGGTAGGTCACTCACACGCACCGCCATTCTTGCCATCGCATGGGGAGCTTGTAGTCTGGCCTTTGTCAGTGCTGCTATTAGCTTTCTCTCCATGCTTGGCACAACACCTGACTCGGCACGCGTTGCCGATACAATAGTTTATACATGGGTTGCTTCCGGCACATTTCAACTGAACTTTGGTCTGCTCTATGACCCACTTTCCGCAACGCTTCTCATGATTATCACAGGGGTAGGTCTGCTCATTCATATCTATTCCGCAGGTTATATGGAAGATGATCCCAGCTTCTGGCGGTTCTTTGCCTATTTGAACTTCTTTATTTTCGCGATGGTCTTACTGGTGCTTGCGGATAACTTTCTCTTCCTGCTTGTTGGTTGGGGACTGGTCGGACTTGCATCATTCTTGCTGATTGGCTTCTGGTATCAGCGTCATAAAGCGGTTGCAGCCGCGCAAAAAGCTCTTGTGATCAATATCATTGGTGACGTTGGTTTGATGCTTGCCATTTTCCTGATCTTCATAAACTTTGGCAGTCTCAACTATCAAGATGTTGTAGGGACCCGATTTATCGCGTCCTCCGGTAGTGTCTCAACGGGAGCCGTTACCGCCATCTGTCTGTTGCTTTTCGTTGCCTGTGCCGCCAAATCAGCGCAATTGCCACTCTATATGTGGTTGCCCGATGCGATGGAAGGCCCGACACCTGTAAGTGCGTTAATCCACGCGGCAACGATGGTTACGGCTGGTGTCTATCTCGTGGCACGTACAAACACGCTGTTCACAGCCGCTCCTATCGCGCTCAATGTGGTTGCCGCTATTGGTGGTGCAACCGCGTTGTTCGCTGCTACGATTGCGCTCTTCCAACTCGATATCAAACGTGTGCTAGCCTACTCGACCATCAGTCAGCTTGGCTACATGTTCCTGGGTGAGGGTGCTGGCAACTACAGCGCAGGTATCTTCCATCTGACGACCCATGCCTACTTCAAAGCATTGCTTTTCCTGGGTGCAGGTGCGGTTATTCACGCGCTCGGCGGTGAGCAAGATATGCGTAAGATGGGTGGTCTACGCGGTAAGCTACCTATCACGTTCTGGACATTTCTGATTGGCGCACTTGCGATTAGCGGTATCTTCCCTCTCTCAGGATTTCTGGAGTAAGGACGAGATACTTGGCTCGATGCTGGCACAAGCAACCGCGACCGGCAATGTGTGGTACTACATTTTGTGGGGTGTTGGCTTGCTCACGGTTGGCCTCACGGCGTTCTATATGTTCCGTCTCTTCTTCGGTATCTTCTTTGGCACCTATCGTGGCGGTGTAGCCGTGGCACAGCAGGATGATGAGGAAGACGAAACGGGCGGACATCACGCTGGCAACGTGCGCTTTAACGATATTCATGAAGTGGGACCGATTATGTGGGTGCCACTGGCAATTCTCGCGGTCCTCTCTATTATTGGTGGCTTTGTTGGTTCGCTGTCAATCTTTGGAGCCTCAAACTGGCATCCATTGTCGGGCTTTCTTGGCACACGCGCACCAGCAATTGAGCCTTCGCTTGCTATCGCATGGACCTCAACAGGCTTGAGTCTTGCACTTGCGATTGTGGGTATTCTCGCGGCGTATGCACTTTATCGACGTGGCTTTGCCTATAAAGAAAACAAAAGTCCGTTGTACCAGCTTGTACTCAACAAATATTATGTCGATGAGGGCTTGACACTCCTCCTGATTAATCCTATTCTCGCATTCGCTCGTGCCGCAACGCGTTTCCTGGAAGGCGATGCGTTGGATGGTGGAGCGCGTGGCTTCGCGTCCTTGTTCCGAGGTACGAGTGCTGGCTTGCGGCGTTTACAAACGGGTTATATGCGTAATTATGCACTGGCAATTCTGCTTGGTGCTGTCCTGATAGTTGTGTACTTCGCGGTGAGGGGGTAACGGTTCATGTTTCCATTACTAACAACAATTACCTTTCTCCCGATCCTGGGAGGTATCGCGGTCCTCTTCCTACCGAAAGAGCGACTGAGTGCGATACGTTGGACGGCGTTCGGTGTCGCAGGTGCGAACCTTGTGCTGGCCTTGATATTATTGCTCGGCTACTCACAGTCGAATGTAAGCGCAACCTTTACTGGTACATTTCTGTTTACCGAAAAGGTGCCGTGGATTTCATCACTTGGTATCAACTATAGTCTCGGTGTCGATGGTATCAGTGTGCTGCTCGTTGTCCTGACAGCTCTTTTGACGCCTATCTGTATTCTTGCCTCGTTCCCTATTGAGCAAAAGGTCAAGAACTACATGGCCTTTATGTTGCTCCTCGAATGTGGCATTATTGGCGTGTTTGTGTCAACGAACCTGTTCCTGTTCTACATCTTCTGGGAACTTATGCTCATTCCTGCCTACTTCCTGGTTGGTACATGGGGTGGTACACGACGTATCTATGCCGCGTTCAAGTTTGTTCTCTTTACCTCTGTCGGTAGCTTGATTATGCTGGCCGGGGTGATCGCCATCGGCTATTATCATCAACTCGCGGCTGGTGGAGGCTATACACTTGAGCTATCATCACTCTTGAACACGAAGTTGGATAACACTACACAGATGTGGCTCTTCCTGGCGTTCGCGGCGGCCTTCGCGGTCAAGGTGCCCTTTGTCCCGTTCCATAGCTGGTTGCCGGATACCTATAGTGAGGCTCCAGCACCTGTTACCGCAATGCTTGCAGGTGCGATGTCGAAGACTGGTGCCTATGGTTTTCTGCGCTTCTGTATTCCGCTCTTCCCACAGGCGGCACAGACATTGGCACCACTATTCAACACGCTAGCCGTAATTGGTATTCTTTATTGTGCAGTGCTGGCCTTGACACAGACGGATATGAAGCGTCTGCTCGGCTATTCCAGTATCAGTCACCTCGGCGTAGTCATGCTTGGCATGTTTGCTTTCAATGTGCAAGGTGCCGAGGGTTCGGTATTGCAAATGGTCAATCACGGTATCACGACTGCCGCGCTCTTCCTGATTGTCGGTTTCATTGAGCGACGTGCAGGAACACGCCGTATCAGTGATTTCGGTGGGATGGCGGTCCGTGTGCCTATACTCGCAACGGTCATGTTTATCGCGGTCCTCTCGTCGCTTGGCTTGCCCGGACTCAATAGTTTCGCTGGTGAGTTTCTTGCGTTTCTGGGTGCCTTCCGTAGTAACGTGGTCTTTGGGACGCTTGGCACGATTGTGGTTGTGCCTGCCGCGTGGTATCTCATCCGCTTCTTTCAAGGTGTGATGGAGGGGACACGCAACTCAGAGGCGGTGACAGTGAAGCGAAAGAGTATGTTTAGCGATATCAGCCTACGCGAGTTTCTATCAATCTCACCGCTCTTACTATTAATCTTTTATATTGGCTTGCAACCCTTGCCCTTGACCGCGATTTTGGAGCCATCCGTATTGAGTACGCTGCAAAATCTCGGCAACGCGTTTGTGAGATAGAGGTTTCATCATGACGTTTACCTATTCAGTCACCGCCTTAGATTGGGCACGTATCGCGCCCGAACTAGTCCTGGCGGGTATCACGCTTCTTCTTATGATGGTGGACCTGTTCTTACCACAAACGGGAAGCGGCCCTAAAGATAGGCATAGCGGCACATCAAATTTTACGGCTCTGCCTATTATCAGTATTATCGGTATCCTGGGTGCGTTCGTCGCTACAATCATCCTTTTTGTGGCAGGACCGTATCCCCCGACGAGCGGTATAAATATCACGCTGTACATTCCACGCTATGCATTCAACAATATGATTAGTGCCGACTGGGGTTCGCTCTATGGTTATCTGATTGTGTTGAGTGCAAGCTTGCTGGGCGTGTTGTTCTCGCCAGCGTATCTCAAGCGGCTCAACCTTGTGCATCAAGGTGAATACTATGCATTGTTGATGCTGGCGACCATTGGCATGATGTTGCTCACGGCAGCGGCGAGTTTCCTGGTTGTCTTTATCGGGATCGAGATGCTCTCGCTGTCCCTATACATTCTGTGTGGTTTCGTGGCACGACGCAAAAGTTCGCAAGAGTCGGGCATGAAATACTTCCTGCTCAGCTCGTTCGCCTCGGCCTTTTTGCTCTATGGTATTGCGCTGACCTATGGTGCGACGGGCAATACATCGTTCGCAGGGATTCAAAGTTTTCTAAGTGGACATGGTACATCATTTCCAACACATGCGATGCTTCTTATTGGTATGGGTCTACTCGCAGTTGGTTTCGCGTTCAAAGTTTCGGCAATTCCTTTCCAGGCATGGACACCCGATGTCTATGAAGGCGCACCTGCCCCTGTGACCGCGTTTATGTCGGTTGCGACAAAGGCGGCGGCAATCATTGCCTTTGCGCGTGTCTTCGGTGTCGTGCTCTACAATGTGCATAACGACTGGTTGCCCATCATTGAGACGATTACCATTTTGACAATCGTTGGGGGCAATGTTCTGGCATTGGTGCAGAGCAATCTCAAACGTCTGCTTGCCTACTCCAGTATTGCTCATGCTGGCTATCTCTTGATTGGTATCGTGGCGACCTCTGCGATTGTCGCTGGGAATACCTTTCCTAACGCTCGCACGACTGCGCTTTCGTCAATTCTTTTCTATCTGCTCTGCTACACCTTCCTGAATATGGGCGCATTCGGTATCGCGTCCTTGCTGGAACGCGCCGACAATTCGGGCAACGATATACAGGACTTGCGCGGTTTGTGGTATCGTCGTCCTGTGATGGCAGGTTTGCTGGCGTTCTTCCTGCTTGGTCTGGCAGGTTTCCCACCAATGGCAGGGTTTGCTGGCAAATACTACATCTTCTATGCCGCGCTCAATAGTGGGCATCCCGAATTGCTGATCATTGGTGTCCTTGCCAGTATTCTCGGTATGTACTACTATCTGCGCATCATCGCGGCGATGTTTATGGAGGGCGATAGCGCGTTGGCTCAGGTGCTAGGATTGGGCGATACTCCAGTGACAACAATATCGGTTCCTGCGACACCACGCGTTCCTGCGACACCACGTGTTGTACCTGTAAAGCCTTCAACGGGAAGACTTGCTACGTCTGCATCCGCGACTGCGGTTGCGGTCAAGACGCCAACGGCTGGTCTGCCGAAAACAGCTTCACCCGTTGTCGAGGCATCGACTGAACAAGAGGCAACAGGTGGTCTCAATTGGATAACCTGGACCGGTATCGGAATCGCTGCCATCGGCACGTTGGCGATGGGTACGATATTGCCTTTCTGGTTGATTGATTTGGCGCAACAAGCCGCGAATATGATAATTAGGTAAGAAAATGGATGTTTGTGAGCATTTCGCATACGCGAAATGCTCACAAACATCCATTTTCTTTGAGAAGAGGAAACAGTATATGACCGCACAACACATTGCACCTTATGGGTCCTGGAAATCACCAATCACACCTGACCTGATTACATCGGCATCAATTCGGTTGGGTTTGAGTGCGATTGATGGACACGATACGTACTGGCTTGAAGGGCGTGCAACCGAGGGTGGACGCAATGTGCTTGTGCGTCGTGCTGCTGATGGGACAACCTCAGACCTGACACCACAGCCGTTTAATGTACGGACTCGTGTGCATGAATATGGTGGTGGCGACTATGTTGTGAGTAACGGAACCGTTTATTTCTCAAATTTCGCCGACCAACACATCTATCGCATGACTCCTGGTACGACTCCTGAACCTATCACGCCAGAGGCAAACATGCGCTATGCAGATTATATTGTCGATCAGCGTCGTAATCGTTTGATTTGTGTGCGTGAAGATCATACAGATACAACGCGTGAGGCTGTCAATACGCTGGTAAGTGTTGCGCTTGATGGGAGTGGGCGTATCGAGGAACTGGTTGCTGGCAATGATTTTTACTCCACACCGCGTCTCAGTCCCGATGAAGCACAACTGGCATGGCTCACCTGGAAACACCCGAACATGCCGTGGGATGGCACAGAATTGTGGGTTGGCGATATCGTCGATGGACAGGTTGTTTCTGGTCGGCGCGTTGCAGGTGGATTGCGCGAGTCCATTTTTCAACCTGCATGGTCGCCGGATGGTATTCTGCACTTTGTCTCAGATCGTAGTGGTTGGTGGAACCTGTATCGTTTGCAGGATGGAGCATATCAATCTCTCTACACGAAAGATGCGGAATTTGGAGAGCCACAATGGACGTTCGGCATGTCGAGTTACGGCTTTGCTTCATCCGAACGAATCATCTGTCGCTATGGACAACACGGCAATGAGCATCTCGCCAGTCTTGACACCACAACGGGGACACTTGAGACGTTTCATCTTCCATATACCTTTGTGCGCGAGGTGCTGGTGACACCCACCCGTGTACTTTTTAGAGGTGCGGCACCAGATACGGCGCAATCTGTTGTGCAACTCAACCTCGAAACATCGCAAACTCGCGTGCTACGAAGTTCTAGTAGTGTAACGCTCGACGACGCATATATCTCGATGCCTCATGCGATTGAGTTTCCAACGGAACACGAGCAAACATCACATGCATTTTTTTATCCACCGCGCAGCCCCGATTTTGTCGCACCGTCCGAAGAATTACCGCCCCTACTTGTCATGAGTCACGGCGGCCCAACCAGCGCGACCACAAGTAAACTCAATCTCGAAATTCAATTCTGGACGAGTCGCGGCTTTGCTGTTCTCGATGTGAACTATGGTGGGAGTACAGGTTATGGGCGTCCATATCGCGAACGGCTCAACGGTCAATGGGGCATTGTCGATGTTGATGATTGCATCAATGGCGCAAACTATCTCGTCAAGCGTGGTGATGTCGATAGCAACCGACTCGCGATTACAGGTGGTAGCGCAGGCGGATACACGACACTCTGTGCGCTCACCTTCCGTAACACCTTCAAGGCTGGGGCCAGTCACTACGGTATCGGCGATATCGAGTCGCTACTCGCTGACGGACACAAGTTCGAGTCGCGTTATGATAGTACGCTTATCGCACCTTATCCCGAAGGTCGTGAACTGTATCATGAGCGTTCGCCTCTTTACTATACCGATCAACTCTCGGCACCCGTTATCTTCTTTCAGGGGTCAGAGGATAAGGTTGTGACGCCCAATCAAGCTGAAAGCATGGTCGCGGCACTACGCGCCAAAAAGGTTCCCGTTGCCTACCTGCTCTTTGAAGGTGAGGGACACGGCTTTCGTCGGGCCGAAAACATTAAACGCGCCCTCGAAGCCGAATTGTACTTTTATTCACGCGTGTTTGGTTTTGAACTCGCCGATAAGGTTGAACCTGTGGTGATAGAAAATATGCCGTAGGGACCGATGTATCACGTCCTTGTTGGCGTTACAATTGTGAAGAGGGTGCGCTGAAGCGGACCCGTACAGGAAGGAGTTATATTGCAAGCCTCGCGCTCATATGTAGCCCTGTACGGGTCCGCTTCAGCGCACCCTATGGAGGAACGATCATGGCACACGATCCCCGACAAACCGTTATCGACGTGTTGAGCGCACCTTTGAGTACACCCGATAGTGCTCTTTCCATCGTTGGTGCGAACGGACCCCGTGATGGCGTTGTACGTACAAACGGTGGTATTGGTGCAGTTCCCTCCACGATACGCATTCTTAAAGAGCGCACAGTTCCACTCCATTATGCCTCGCTTGTGACATTTGAAGATGTACAGGGGCAAATGTGGGAATTTGCCTGTTTTGTGGTGCAAGAGGGACAGCATAACTGGGTTTTCAAAAGCGGTGGCTCTGTGAGCCAGAAAAATGTTGAGAAGCAGCCGCATGTCAATCTCGCAGGTGGTTGGGCTGAAGGTGGCTTCTCGGCTGGTGGACGTGTATACGCGAATGGCGCGGACATTGTGCGCGTCGATATTATTTCTGTTGACGGTATTATTTTCGATGACACCGTAGACAATGGATATGTCCTCTTCGTGACCGACCGAGAAGACATATTTCCGCCTGTGCGGGCTTTATTGTACGATAGCGCAGGAGTGCTGGTGAATAGTCATATTGTGTTTGGTTCGTAGTACACTCTCAATCTTCTTGTTCAGCAGGGAGACCCTTGCGGGCTGCCTTTCTCTCGTACTTGCTCACCGCCATGCCATACGCCTCAGCCAGTAGCGGTCGCACTTTCGTTTCAAGAGTCTCGTCGCCGGGGTTGAGTACGCACACCCAGAGCATCCGACCATACACAGGGTGAGGCATCAACTGATCGAGGGCAGTGAAGTCGTAGTTGCTAGAGTGCTTGCCGCTTTCTGCCACACTGTCTTTGACGGAAGGGAGGAGCGAGGGATCGCCGAAGAGCGAGCGAAACGTCTCCTTGCTGACGCCAATGTTCAAGCGAAAGACAAAGGGGCGATTGAGATTGGAAAACTGGTCATTGATATCACTCGTCACAATCGTCACAAACGGAAACATGTGGTCCGGCTCTACGTTCGTATCCGGGTTGTAGAAGAAAAAACTATCACCCGAAGCGACCACAACGTCCACACCCTCAAATGTCTCTGTGATGTACTGGCTCATCTGAGTTTCGTTCACGGCTATTAGTCCTTTCCTAACTGGCTTTGTAATGAATGTCCAATCCTTTTTGTTGTTGATTTCAGGCTTATTATACAACTATCATTTATAGTCGCGTTTATGCCGATATCTCTTGTATAGACAAATACATGTTCAGAGTATTTGCTCTGCAAGAGGAGGCGATCCGTATGAGTATTTTTAGTAAACCACGTTCTTCACTCTCTGCATTGTCGGTGGACGCGCCTCCGCAAACATATACAACACAGTCAGAGATACGCTCGACAAAACGACATTCGCTACTCAACATTCCTATCGCGCAACGCTTAGCCTATGGCTTTCTCATTCCCGCCCTCATCGCGTGTATTGCTTTGGGCAGTATCGGCATACAAAGCACGCAATTACTCACACAATCCTCTACGTTTTACCAGAATCTTACGCATACCTATACATCCCTCACAAATGCAGCAGAGTACCTGCAACTCATGCACACGACTATCCAGGGAACGATAAATGACGCCAACCATTCCTCATATCGAAAGACATTGCTTGCCGATCAAAGCGTCTTACAAGAACTTGCTCGACGGTATAACGTCATCGTAGCACATGATATTCAGCAGGATGCACTTGATCAAAACTCCAATCTGGCAAGCCTTTTTACACAGGCAGGTCATGGAGAACAAATCGGGGAACAACGGACACTCTTAAACAATGTTCTGCATACATGGCTGGCATATCAGAGTACGCAAGAAAAAGTTATGAGTCTTCTCTTAATAGGAAACTTCAAGAGCGCGAGTACTCTGGAGTATACTGTCGCGGAACAACAGTCTGCGGATGCGATTAGTGCGCTTTTTACGCTTACACAATTTGATGCACGTCTGATACTTTCTATCCACGACGCGATAAATGTCGAGGAGAGTAGGCTACTTTTTATCACAGTACTCGCGGTACTTGGTGTATTGTTAGGTGTAGGTGTTGTGGGCTGGCTTGTCTCTACAACGTTGGTACGCCGATTACAGCAGTTACGTCGCATAGTGCAATCAATTGAAAAAGGCCATGTTGACGCACGCCTCGCCGTGGTTGGGCGTGACGAGATTGCCGATGTCTCGCTTTCCGTCAACAGTATGCTGAATACCATCTTAGGACTTCTCGAATCAACAAGACAGCAACATGAAGCACTCAACGCAGCAGAAACACGGGCGACGACTGATCCACTGACCGAATTACCAAATCATCGCACAGTGATGGGACGGATAGAAGAGGAATTATCGCGGTGTCAACGCTTTGAGACGGGATGCGCTGTCTTATTCATAGACCTCGATCATTTCAAACATATTAATGATACTTATGGACATAGGGCAGGTGATACAGTTCTACGCGAGGTTGCTCGCCGACTCACGACCGTTGTACGGCTGGAAGACCTTGTAGGCCGTTATGGTGGAGAGGAATTCGCCGTCCTGTTGACAGACACGACGCTTGCTAAAGCGACGCATGTAGCAGAACGTGTACGTGCTACGCTTGCCGAAACTCCGTGCTTGTGGGAGGCCGAAGAAAACGATCATTCACCATTCACCATTCCCATCACGGCGAGTATTGGTGTCTCCGTGTATCGAGAACATGGCATTACACGTGAGGCATTGATTGAAGCCGCAGACCGTGCCATGTATCACGCCAAACATACGGGTCGCAATCGTGTCTGCCTTGCAGGTGAAGAAAGCTCGTTTGTGCAAAATGTTCTTGCCACAACCTCTTTATAAAAAGTATAGAGCAAAGCAATTTTTCAGACTCGCTATACTGATGTAGGGACCGATGTATCACGTCCTGGTCGGCAATCAAGACACGAGAAGGACGCGAAATGTCCGTAGGGGTCTAATTCTATTACACCCTGTTAGCAATCAAGAATATTCGAGGTCGTATACGATGTTGCATCAAATCCTTCAACAGGGTTCGTCGCCAACAAGGGTGTAATAGAATTAGACCCCTACAATCGACGTATCTTGGTGAATGTATCAAATTATAGAATTGAGTCCCTACGACGGTCATTTGAAAGGAGGTTATCAATGTCAAAAAAAGCACTACGTTTAAGCATTCTCGGAACAGTATTCGCGCTTTGTGTGATACTGGGTACCACGTTCTATATGACCTATAACAATACTATCCTGGCACACAACTCACTTCCTACAAAAACAGCTGAACAAGCTACCATAACGATTGCATATAACCAGGAATTGTTTGATCCATATGTGTTAGCTATTCAACCAAAGACAAACGTGACATGGAAGAATGACGATACAGTTACGCATGTATTTCTAACAACACCCCAAAAGAGTGTTTTTCTCAACCCACAGACATTCTCATTTCGTGTCGCACCCGGTAAAAGCGTCACGTTCACATTTACGCAACCCGGAATGTATCACTACTACGATACAACGATGAGTACATGGAATACATCATTTTCTCGTGTCGTCGCTAATAAAGGCATACCTGGTTTTCCCCTTGCAATGGATGGTGTGCTCTGGGTACAAGGTGCTATCAATAATCTTCCACTTGCCTCGGTCAATCAGATACCTGCTGGACACGATGATTACTTAACTGAGTTTCTCGCCATCAATCAGTACGGCACGATCTCATGGCATAACTTCGATAGCGATGCTCACATCCTCAGTCTTGTCCCTGGGTGGAAGGCTCCCATCAATCCTATGGATATCGGCCTGTATCGTATCGCAGGTACAAACGATGTCCCCGGTGGTGATACCGTGACTGTAAGCTTCAGTACGCCGGGTTTGTATTACTATTATTGCAAGAACCATGTAGATATAGATTCAGCTACGCATCGCGCTCAGGCAACAGCAATGGCATCAGAATATCCGCTTCCAATGGAAGGCTTTATCCTCGTTGTATAACATCTTTACTCTCTATCCGAAAAGAAAACAAAAGGAGAGGTTGAGCGCAATGCGCTCAACCTCTCCTTTTGTTTTCTTTTCGGAAAAACTACATCATGCCGCCCATGCCACCCATACCGCCCATGCCAGCAGGCATAGCAGGTGCAGCACCAGCCTCTTCCGGGGCATCGGTGATGAGGGTGTCAGTGGTGAGAACCATGCCAGCGATGCTCGAAGCGTTCTGCAACGCGGAGCGTGTGACCTTTACGGGGTCAACGATGCCAGCCTCGAACATATCGACATACTCGCCTGTGAGGGCGTTGAAGCCGATACCAGCCTTGCTGTTACGCACTTCGGCGACGGTCACCCCCCCATCACGTCCTGCATTGAAGGCGATTTGGCGCAATGGCTCCTCTAAGGCACGGCGCAGGATGTTGACACCTGTGGTCTCTTCTCCTGCGGCAACATGCACGTTGTCAAGTGCGGAGATGGCTGCGACCAGGACGGAACCACCACCTGGGACAATTCCCTCTTCGATGGCGGCGCGTGTGGCTGAAAGAGCATCCTCAACACGATGCTTTTTCTCTTTCATCTCCACTTCGGTTGCGGCACCGACCTTGATAACGGCAACACCACCTGCAAGTTTCGCCAGACGCTCCTGGAGCTTCTCACGATCATAGTCGCTGGTAGTGTCATTGATTTGTGCGCGAATCTGACGCACACGACCCTGAATGTCCTGCTCCGTGCCATTACCTTCGACAATGGTTGTATTGTCTTTGTTGGCGGTGACAGTACGCGCACGACCGAGATCCTCAAGAGTGGCACTCTCAAGTTTGAGACCACGCTTCTCGGTGATGACGGTTGCTCCGGTCAATACGGCGATATCCTCAAGCATAGCTTCGCGGCGATCACCAAAGCCAGGAGCCTTGATTGCGAGCACATTGAAGGCACCACGCAGCTTGTTGACCACGAGTGTTGCCAATGCCTCACCATCGACATCTTCCGCGATGATGACAAAGTTCTTGTTGCCAGCTTGCAACACACGCTCAAGAATTGGCAGAATGTCGGCTACCGCGCTAATTTTCTTGTCGGTGATAAGAATATATGGATTTGGCAGTTCGGCCTCGGTGTTCTCCGGGTTCGTCGCCATGTAGGGCGAGATGAAGCCACGATCAAACTGCATACCCTCGGTGTACTCTTTCTCCATGACGATGCTGCGGCCCTCTTCGACCGTAATCACGCCATCCTTGCCGACCTTCTCCATGACCTCGGCAATTAGTTCGCCAATTTCGGCGTCTGCTGCGGAGATAGAGGCGACCTGTGCAATCTGCTCACGAGTCTCGACTGGCTTGCTCATCGACTTAATTTCCGCGATGACTGCCTCGACGCCGGCCTCAAGACCACGGCGCAGAATCATTGGATTCGCACCTGCGGCAAGATTCTTCAAGCCCTCGGTCACGATGGCCTGAGCCAGCACTGTCGCGGTTGTTGTGCCATCACCAGCAACGTCATTGGTCTTGGTCGCAACTTCTTTTAAGAGTTGTGCGCCCATGTTCTCAAATGGATCGGGCAGATCAATGTCACGGGCGATGGTTACGCCGTCATTGGTGATGGTTGGCGCACCGAACTTCTTGTCCAGTACGACATTACGGCCCTTTGGTCCCAGTGTGACCTTGACCGCCTCTGCTAGCGCGTCAATGCCCTTTTTCAGGGAATGGCGTGCCTCATCATTGAATTGCAATCGCTTTGCCACGATGTATTTCTCCTATTGTGTTGTAAAGATGAATGTGAGGAACTCCTATACGGGTCTGCTTCAGCACACCCTCTTCACCAATGCGTGCAAAGAGGGTGTGCTGAAGCAGACCCGTACAGGGCATTGTGTTCCAGTGGATGAGTCGTTATTCGACGATACCCATGATATCGCTCTCACGGAGAATAAGATACTCTTCTCCGTCGATTTTGACTTCGGTTCCTGCATACTTCGCGAACAGCACGCGCTGTCCCGCTTGCACTTCAAGAGGTGTGCGCTTGCCATTGTCCAGGACTTTACCAGGACCGACTGCCAGCACTTCGCCCTCCTGGGGCTTCTCTTTAGCAGTATCCGGTAGGACGATACCGCTTTTGGTGGTGGTCTCGCGCTCCGTTGCCTTCACGACCAGACGGTCGCCGAGTGGCTGTAGCTTTACGCTTACTGTTGACATACGATGTTCCTCCCTGTCTACATAGTGTATTTTGAAGAGGGTAGACAGATTCCCTTTATGTAAATAGTTTTTAGCACTCTTGTCGTGTGAGTGCGAACATCCCTATAATACAACATCGTGCAAGGGTGTGCAAGGGGAGAAAAAATAGAATTATAACGCGAGCAACTCCTCTTCTATTTGTTGCCATATGAGTTGCTCGGCTTGTTGTAGAGTATAGGGATGCTCGGTTCCTGTGTTCCTCATCACCTGACTTACGCGTTTACGGAATGCTACGACATATTCTTCTTGCTTTTGCTCTGCTGGCATAGGATATAAGTCAAGCATTTCAAATGGATAGAATTGCTCATGCGTGAATGCAAGTGCGAAGAGTTCAGCACAACGTTCAACCAGTTGTCGATGCTGTTCAGAGAAGTAGTTGGGGAGTGTACAGGAGACGAGTAAACAGCCAGCAACACGATTGGTATAGAGAATGGGACACGCGATAGCACTGCCTTCTTCGCCATGTTCCAGCATACGTGGGTAGATGGTGCGCTCTTCCGCGAAATTGTATACGACTTTTGTATGTAATGCAGTGAGCGCGGCCCCTGCCAGCGATTCTGCGCCAAGAAAGACACTTCGCTGTGTGTATCTATCCGGCACACCACTACTCTCTCGTAAAATTTCGTGCAGACTACGTATTTTCCCCCTTTCAGTGGGGGGCATACACTGTGCCACCATGATTTCTACGATACCCTCCTCCGCTACCAGATGGACAAGTGCATGTTGGAGAATACGTTGTGAGATTGACCAGAATAGGAGTGTTGGATGTGCTGTGGTGTAGGCATTTAATACACTTGTGTAGAGCGATAATAAGCCATTACTAGGTGCCTCTATGACCAAATGGGGAGGTGCTTCATTCTGTAACAACTCTGTGAGTTCTCCCTGATGAGAAGGCAAAAGGGAAAGGAGTTTTTGTAATGAGCTTTTATGAGGGGAGGATTCGTTATTCACCCAACGTGTCAGGGTAAGTGGATTCACGCCTAGTTGATTGGCTACCCGTTTGCGCTCTTCCGGCGTTCTAATATGGATACCAAGCTGTTCACGCCATGTCGATGCCTCCAGTGTGGGCTGGTTCTGATTGCTTCGCTTCATGTCTTAGCTCTTTTTCTTCCTGAAAATCTAAAAAATTCTTGCAAGTCTATAAACTATTACATACAAGAAGAAGTTTAAACGGGTTTCGGGTAAAAATAATACATAGAAGCTAGTAGAAAGAATGGTATAGCCAACAGGGTTTCCCTGTTGGCTATACCATTCTTTCTACTAGCTTAAAGGTCTTTGCCGTCGTCGTTGTTTTTGTCCTTATACTCGATTAGGAGTTTTACCAGCCCTGCCACTTTAGGCGTACCGACACCTGTGGTGGCGTCCCAGCCAGCACCAGCATTGAAGCCGGGGACGGTCACGTTTTTGCCGTTGCCATCCTTGAATGTGAATGCGTTGTTGCCTGTTGTTATATCATGGAAACCTTTCGAGTAGGACGCGCTTTTGAGAATGCGGTAAAACGTTTCATTGAGGAAGCCTAACCGCTCGCCTGCTGCTTGTTCCGCGAGAGCTGTGATAGCAGCCCATTGTGGCGCACCTGCGCTGGTGCCGCCAATAGGGGCGATAATGGTTGTGTTCCCAATGCTAATCACGATGGGCACACCTGTCAACGGATCGGCGTTATAAGCCACATCAGGTACACCGCGAGCGGTACCGATACCAGGGATGCCATTCTGATAGGATGGACGTGGGAAGATTGCACTGAAGCCACCACCGGTCGCACCCGCACCAATAGCGGACTCATTCCAGGTCGTCTCACCGATGTACTTCCCTGACTTGTCAGCCAAGAGTGTTGTGCCGCCTACACCGGAGACAAGCGGATCGCTTGAAGGATAATTCGCGCCTTCTGTGAGGGCTACTGGTGTACCTGTTTTATCACACACATCAACTGCCGAGCCACTATCGCCAGCCGAGGCATACACGGTAGCGTGATTGTTCCGCGCTCTCTCAAATGAGGAATGTAGCGATTGTAGTTGTGCAGCACTATAGCATGTCTCGCCAGCACCGACACTTAAGGAGTACACACCACCAAGATCATGTGCCGTTGCATAGCGGAGCGCATCGGTAATGCCCTGTATTTGACCATTAATGGTGTCGCTGAGCGGATTTCCCAGCACAAGGTCAATTGTTGCACCGGGTGCTATTGCGTGCGACCATTCCACGTCCAGTGAAATTTCTTCCGCGAAGCCAACTGCTGCACCATTCGCGGGGTTAAACGGTTTCAAGCCATTGGGTGCGATAATATTGAGTTTTGGATTGGGTAAACCAAAGATTTTGTCGAAGAGTGCCAGGTCTGTACGTAGGGTGGGACTCTGATAGTCGTCAATAATGACGATTGTGCGTCCCTCACCTGTGATATCCGCATTGAGCAGTGACTGAATACCATAGGCGCGACGAATTTGTTGTGGGCTATAACATAGTGGCAGTGTTGTGCTCGTCAAACACGGCAATAATGCTGACGAATTCGCTTTTACAGATGCATTGAGAAGAAAATGATTAGGTGTAATACTCTTTTGAAAACTTGGTGGTAGGCTTGCCGCGTATGCTGTAGATTGAGCGGCAACAGTGCTGAATAGGACGCTCAATAAGACAACCAACGTACTCATTGAGGCCATGAGGTAGCGCGAGGTGTGAGAACGTTTCATGAAGAATTTCACTTTCTCTTCATTAATGGCATACATGTTTGTCAAAACACGTATGCAAGTTCAATCAACGGCGATGATCCGTGGATGCGTGTGGAGGTATGTCTTGCACCATGCACAAGAAAGAGTGGAGTGTGAAATTTCGACGGTCCGAGTGACCGCTGTGTATGTACAAGGCTATATCTTTGTTCTTCCCCCAAAAAGAGTATACAAGAAGAGAAGAGTTTTGTGAAGAGAAAATAGAACACATTTCCTTTTTTGTAAAGTTTTTCACAGAAATTTAACACGAAATACCCAAATTTATAGGCATGATGTATAGAAGCTTGCTACATATACATCATGCCTGTACATTCCTTAGTGTTCGCTGTTGCGCTCTTGCTGGTCTTCCGCTAAATCCATCGCGATAACGGTTGCGAGAATAAGGATATCGTCTTCGCCCGGAGCAATTTCTACACCGTAGGTTTCGGTGAGCGATACCCACCGTTTAGATACGATTGCAACAGTCTGTCCCTGTCGTTCAATCGTGAAGTTATGCTCAAGCAAACTACCTGTAACGGACAGGTCATCGGGTCCTGGTATATCAACGATATAGCGGTCAACAAACGGGCTAAAGATTCTTTTTCTAATGACCGCGCTTTCCTGGCCGTGTCGCGTGATATGATAGGTTAAACCGAGCGCGAGCAACTGCCGCTTAATCGTGGCAAGTTCATTGCCACGCATGTCTTTGAGTACAACCGTGTTGCGGATAGAAAAAACTTTTCCGTCCGCGATATACAAGGGGCGTCCATTCTCGTCGGTGATCGCCGAGTCTTCGCCTAGATGAAAAAACTTTTCTCGCACTATATAGCGCATAGCTACCTCATCTTTCGTGTGGTACTAGAGAGACACGTTCTATACAATGTCTACAGACACAATACCACGTTTATAATTGCAAGTGAAGATTGATGATTTCTCAGGGACCAGATTTATCGGCTGTCGGACTGACGATAGAGGTAACTTTCATTGCCACGCTGACACAGTGCTTGTTTGGACAAGGCTATTTAAAAATCAGTCAACGGACGCCCACAAGGGGCTACCCCTATCCATGACGTGCTTTGCACATCATGGATAGGGGTAGCCCCTTGTGGGCGTCCGTGTATCTCTACCACATCCGTCATTGACTTTTAAATAGCCCTGTTGTTTGGAAAGTAGGGGTTGCATGTACCGCTTTTGCCTGATATACTAATAGTGCGACTTTTAAGGCGAGAGAGTAGACCGCCTGTGTGTTGATGAATATTTCAAAGACCATCTGCGTCTTTGCGCTAGGAGCAAGAGCGCCATTCATGGCTACAACACAGACACGAACCATGCCGATGCTGCCAGTGCTACAGGCAGGTCCAATTCTTCATGGTGATGAAGCGACTCTTCAGCATTGGCTCACACACTACTGGCACAAATTGCACCTCCCTCCTCGTGAACTTCCCCTTCTCGCAATCACTCAGGACCGTAACGAGTACAAACAGTGGACGGGGAAGCGACTCAACGTTATGGCACTTGGCTGCTATTGCTATGTGCCAGCACTGCCACCATCGTTGCGACGTATCCGAGCAGTTACTGATGAACGCCGCACGCATCGTCACCTGATTTTTATCGAGCCAGCGATGCAAGTACAGTCGATAGAGGTGACGGTCGCACATGAACTTATTCATCTCGCTGATCGTGTGCATGGCACACCACGCCGACATCACCATCATGGCTACGACTCGATAGCCGACGATGAGGCCCTGATTACTGGTTATGCGGTAGAAGACCTGCGCGTCTTATTGCATGAGGAAAGCGTGCGGCGCGAACAGCTACGGCGCGAACGACGTCCAATTCGCTACCTCTACGAATGTCCTCATTGTGGCAAGCAATATCCACGCGTGCGACGCTATACTCACGCGGTCTCCTGTAGTAGTTGTGATAAGAGCTACAATCCACAATTCAAATTGCTGCTACATTCACCCAATGCATCATAAATACATGATATTTCAAATGGTGTGGGGGCCACGAACATCGTTCGTGGCCCCCACACCATTTGAAATATCATGTATTTTTATCGTGAACGCACGAGATGCGGCTGCCGAACGTGGACCTGTGTCAGCGTAGAATAGGCACGGATCAGTTCCGCACACCCCAGCACAGAAGCAAGTACAGGGCCAGCGTTGTGAGGATAATCTCCATCAAACACACCACCAATCATGTCTAACATGCCTTCTGAAAGATGTTGGTGAAATGGGGCGAGTTGGCGCAAACTCTTTTTCCATATCGTCTCGTCATAGTCTGTTGTGTAGGCAGGATTGTATAACGCGTCGATATACGGTCCGAGTAGCCATGTCCAGACGCTGCCCTGATGTAATGCGTCTTGTTGCTCCTCTCGTCGGCTCCCAATCGTGCCATGATACGCGTCTGCATCGGGTGCGAGGGTACGCAATCCGTAAGGGGTAAGCAATGTTTTTGCTACTCTATTGAGGATGGATGTACGTTGCTCTGCTGTCGCGATTGGATAGCGGAGCGAGATGGCAAACAGTTGATTTGGGCGTAACGCAGTGTCATTGCCAACAGGACTCTCGATACCATCAAAGAGATAGCCACCCTCGGCATACCAGAACTTTTGCTGAAAGCTTGTCTGACAACGCGTCAGCAGTTCTTGATAAGGTATCGTTACGCGTGTGAAGTGACCCCTGTACGCGAGGCGTTGCGACCACTCATGCAATAACGAGAGTGTGTTATACCACAAGGCGTTTATTTCGACGGGCTTTCCTGTTCGTGGTGTTACTGCTTTGCCTTCCTTATATGCATTCATCCATGTAGCAGCTTCGTGTGAAAGCGTGAGGAGTCCGTCCTGTGCGTCCAACTTCACACCGTACTCGTTGCCCTGGATATACCAGGAAATGCTCTCGACAAGATGTGGATAGAGTTCGTCAAGCAGTTCGTAGTCCTGGCTTCCGCGCAGATAGGCATCAAGGGCAGAACAGTACCAGAGCAGCAAGTCCGCACTCTTATACACATATTTGGTGGCTATGTCACCAGCAAGAGGCAACGTTTCTGGCAACATTCCTTGCTTGAAAGTGTGCGCGAGGGCACGGAGGACGTGTGCTCCCTCGCTAGCACGTCCGGTTGCAAGCAGAAGACCAGGGAGAGCAATCAGGGTATCTCGTGTACGGCGTTCCATACTATAAAATTCGGAGAGTGGGGACAGGGAGACCCTTGCGGTCTCCCCTACATGTGGGGCGCTCGAGATGTAGGGGAGACCTTCGCAGTCTTCCTGCTTTTCGCCTATCTTATCTGTCCTCGACACGTTGCGTTGGAGTAAGAAACGCTCACAGGCACGCAAGAGCGAGCGCAAAAAGGCTTCATCCTCTATTGGTGGCTGTGTCGAGAGAGTGCTGAGTGGCAACACTGAGAGCCGTTGTGCGCGTGCGGCCTCGCCGCCTTCACCAAAATAGCGTTGTGGTGTCGCGGCATCTGCCAGCAGTTGTTTTTGCCCCTCGACACTGCGCCGATAGGAATGCACAAGCTGACTGGGGCGGAGCGTTTGTGTCGCTAGCTCCTCTGTACTAACCATGATGGTAAGCGTCGAGCCTTCGCTGGGCCAGAGTGTGGCGCGAAAGACTCCTGGTAAGTACAAGTCATCTAAAGCTGGTTTACCTTCTGTAGCATCCTGGCGATGTAAAAAGTTCCAATACCACACGTTGGTGGGAATAAAGGTGGCCTCGCTCTCCGGTTGACCAACGGCGAGTAGATGATACGGGTGAGCATTGTTCCATGCACGAATTGTACATCCTGCTACTCCTTCAGGGAGTATCACGGCATGTTCAGATGCTTTGTCATGTATCATTTTTTCCGAGGTATGTGGTCGCACCTGAAAATGCCAGTCATTGTTGCCATGTTGTGCCTGATTATAAGGACGGTAGGCTGTAAACGGTAAAAGTGTCAGTGTAATTGATTGCTGTGCCGACGTTGCGAACTCCGACGAATAGTTTGTGCTATTGCTAAGCGCACCCGTGAAGCCGCTGCGCCGATAGCCAGTCTCATCGGCGGTGGTGGTGCGAATGACGCGATATTGAATAAAGGTTGTGTCGTGACCCTGTTGCATCCAGATACGTTTTTCCAGCATGATGCCGTCGATACCACCCAGCCGATAGGTAAAAATGGGGAAGCCCTCTTCGAGCCGAAAGGTCTCAAGATGGACAAAACCGGATGGATTGAGGGTGCCATCGCGATATTCATTTGTGCCAAGATAATATGTACGCTGATCAAAAACGACCTCTTCGTCAATCTTTGCCAGGAAAAGATACGGCGTGTTGTTCTCAGGTGGACATGTCACCAGCAAGCCATGTTCCATACGGGTAAGCACACCTGCGACGGTGCCAGATGCATAGCTACCAATGCCATTTGTGAGAAGCCATTCGCGCGAAATGGTCTCCTGTAAATCGCAGCAAATACTGCGGTCAAGTGTGATGGGCATCGTAGACCCTCCAAGCCCCTCATAGTGGAATGTAGAAACGATATACTACTATACGCTACAACGCTTGTAATCCCATTTCCAGTGTACCATAATTGTACATGAAAAACAGCATTTTATACCCTATTTGTCGGCATATATATATACAAATTAATACCAAATTAATACCATTGTTAGAAGATATGTGCGATGAAATGTAGGGGTCTAATTCTATTACACCCTTGTGGCAATCGATTTCGTTCACAGGATTGATGAAGCGTTTCATATGTCCTCGAACATTGCAGGTGTGGAAAAGGGTGTAATAGAATTAGACCCCTACAGCCGTTCTGGATTGGACTCATGTGATACAATTGTCTCCAACGAACCGCAGGGTTCGTAGCACTACTATTCTTGATAGAGAAGGAGGGCGCAATGTTTCGTTGGGACCTTTTCGCGCACTATCTGTATGGCGACCCCAATCTAATCTTTTTGCGTGCGGCCTGGACCACACTCTGGATTTCCGTTGTCGCGCAAATCATTGGCGTCGTACTTGGTCTTTTCCTGGCCCTGATGCGTATGTCGCGCCTCAAGGCACTCAATTGGATTGCGGGTGCCTATATCTGGTTTTTTCGTGGGAGTCCTTTACTGGTGCAAGTCCTCTTGCTGTGGGATGCTTTGCCCAAGCTTGCTGCGAACAATCCTTATTTGCTTTTACCCGACTTTGGCTGTGTGTTGCTTGCCTTCTCATTGAACGAGGGTGCATACATGGCTGAAATTATTCGCGCTGGTATCGGCTCGGTTGATCCTGGTCAAATGGAGGCTGGCAAAGCGTTAGGGATGCGTTTTAGCCTGGCGATGCGACGTATCATCCTGCCACAGGCGGCTCGTGTCATTGTGCCTCCACTTGGTAACGAGTTTAACAACATGCTCAAAACAACCTCGATTGCCTCGGTGATTGGCGTCTTTGAACTGACAAATGTTGCCACCGTCTACGGCTCGCCCACCTTTAGCGTGTTCGAGTTATTGCTCGTTGCCACTCTGTACTATTTGGCCTTGACCACGCTGTGGGGCTACGTACAGGGCTTGATTGAAAAACGGCTCGATCCTAACCGTAACCAGAAAGTAGAGCTGATTGATAGTAAAAGTCTTACGTCACGTGTGATTGGTCTGGAAATGCCACGCGTGGGAGGGAGCAGGTAGGATGAGTACACCTATACCAACAGATGAGATGGTCCATGCTGAGAAAATTGTTAAACGCTTTGGCAATTTGACTGTGCTCAACGGTGTCGATCTCTCCGTCAAACGCGGTCAGGTTGTTGTGATTATTGGGCCGAGTGGTTCAGGCAAAACAACGCTGTTGCGCTGTATCAACCATCTTGAAAAAATCGACAGTGGACGCATCTATGTCGATGGTCAACTGGTCGGCTATCGTGAGGTAAACGGCAAGCTCGTTGAGGACCGCGAGGAAAATATCGCACGCATCCGTTCGCGCGTTGGCTTTGTCTTCCAGCGTTTCAACCTGTTTCCGCATATGACCGCACTCGAAAATATCGTCGAGGCTCCCATTCATGTGCTAGGCCAGCCAAAAGAAGAGGTGACAGAGCGTGCGCATAGTCTGCTCGCGAAGGTTGGCCTCTCCGAAAAGGCTCATGCGTTTCCGCATAAGCTTTCTGGTGGACAGCAGCAACGTGTCGCCATTGCTCGTGCATTGGCGATGAACCCTAAATTGATGTTGTTCGACGAGGCAACGTCCGCACTTGACCCTGAACTGGTCGGTGAGGTGTTGAAAGTCATGCGCCAGCTTGCCGATGAGGGTATGACAATGGCGGTGGTGACACACGAAATGGGCTTCGCACGCGATGTCGCGGACCACGTAATCTTTATGGATAAATCCGTGATTGTGGAGCAAGGGACGCCAGAGCAGGTGTTTGAGCATACTGAAAACGAGCGTACCCGTAATTTCTTAGGTATGATTGCCGAATAATGCGTATTCATCTTGCTCCGCTTAGCGCGACAACCCTGATACGTCCAGGTGTGCAGTTACTTGAATTGCACGCGCCCAATCTCGCGCAAACTGTACAACCGGGACAATTTTGTATGGTGCGTTGTAGTCCAACAGATGCCAGTGACCCATTGTTGCGTCGCCCCTTCTATGTGCATGGCATCAATCGAAGTCGTGGCACCTGCACCTTCTATATTCATGTGCAAGGACGCGGTACAGCATGGTTAGCCGCGCAACCAGAGGGTGCCGTTCTTGATATCCTGGGACCACTGGGGCATGGCTGGACACTCCGTCCCACCACACGTAATGCGCTTCTCATCGGCGAGGAGCGTTCTCTCAGTGCCCTCACATTGCTTGCTCAAATCGCGCTGGAACAAGATGTTGCCGTGACCCTCATTAATCAGAGTCAGACGCTTGAAGCAAGCTATCCACCTGCATTGCTCTCGCCAGAGGTTGAATATCATGTTGTGACGGAGCAGCAAGACAAAAATTTACTTCAAACCCTGACCCCTATTCTGCCGTGGGCCGATGCCAGCTTCAGCAGTGTTTCACATGAAACATCCCTCGCCCTCTACACGCACTTTGAACGGTTACGCGGCAAAGGCTTTGCACAAAGCACGCTTACACGTCCGCTTGTCTGTGGGACAGGTGTCTGTTTTGCCTGTAGCGTAGAAACGCGCACAGGTCAACGGCTTGTATGTAAAGATGGTCCTGTGTTTGACTTGCGCGATAATGTACGCTGATATTACATGACACCAAATGACACAACCAATAGGTCAAGGGCCATTTCAGGCTCGATACGGCTGCGTTTGAGCGCGGCATCGGTTGAGAGCAGTTGCCGATAGGCTTCCTCTAGTTGTGGCATGGTGAAGTTTCCGACCTGCCGCAACGCTTTTTCCGCGATGAAGGGAGCAATACCAATGGTGGACGCGATGGCTGCGGAGCGCATCCCCTTTTGAGAGAGTTCTTTGACCAGCACTAATGAACGCACCTGTGACGTGATAGTACTGATGAGTTTGATGGGTGGTTCACCGTCGGACAACAAATCGTGCAGAATGTTCAGGGCTTGTTTGCGGTTACGCTGGGCAAGCGCATCGGTCAAATCGAAGATACGTGCCTCTTGCACCTGTGCCGAAAGTTTGCGCACATCGTCGGCGTTGATGGTCTTGCCTTCGCCAACATAGCTTGCAAGCTTGTCAATCTCGTTGGAAAGCAGTCGTAGATGATTGCCGATGAAGTTCGCCAGCAACGTACTGGCCTCTGAACTGATTTTGACGCCGTTACTTTTCGCGCGTTTGCTAATCCAGTTTTCGAGCGCGGCCCCCTTTGGAAGTGTGCATTGCACGACCTTACCATGCTTTTCCGCCGCTTTGACAAGTGGATTGGCAGCATCGATGACCTCATCAACCAGTAAGACGAGGATGGTAGTATCGGGCATGGAAGGAACATGTTCAGCAAGGGCCTTCTCGAAACCAGCTCGTGTGAGGACGGTCGATTTCGCCTTCTTGCCTTTTTTGCCTTTCCCACCCTTCACGCTCGTGTCGGCTTCGTCGGCTGGTTTTGGCGCGGTTTCGGTTGCCTCACCGCGTTTGCGCCTGGGCAAGCCCTCAACGAGCACCAGCCGTTGCTCAGTGAGGAACGGCATGGTGTCGGTTGTGGTGGTGATGGTGGCTAAGTCAGTTTCAGACCCGTTGTAGGTGTCTTGGTTGTACTCGAATTTGCCCGCCTCGCGTAGCTTTTTGACCTGTTCACGAGAGGTAAACTCGTCGTCGCCATGAAAGAGATAAAACATGAACGCCGCTATTCGTGTTGCACTTGACGCCGATAGTCACGCTCATTGCGTTGCGCGATCACGAGGTCTGTCAGAATGCCAGCTGCCAAACCGAGTGCGGAATTGAGTAGAAGCGTGCTAAAGAAGGTTGCTACCCCATCGACATGTGGTAGAGGGTCGGGATGAATGAGTGTGCCAACGACGCACAGGACTCCCAGAAAGCCAATCAGAATACCAACCAATGCACCACCAATCACCGCGACTTTATTTTTGACGTTGCTTAGCCAGAACGCGAGAAAGAGTGCGATGGGCAAGGCAAGAAGAGTGCCCCAAAAGTCGCCAATAAAAATAGGGTCTCCAAGACTGAATTTCAATGCAGGTAACATAGAGAATGCCTCCTGAACAATAATATGTATGCGATATGTCATATGCATTATACGGCAGGTGTGGCCTTGTGACAATACACAATAATGAGAAATACGGATGAACATAGTGATACGCCGTGGCGTATCACTATGTTCATCCGTATTTCTCATTATTGCAAGATTACAACCAATTTTCAGAAAGGCGACGTTTTATCTAACAATTCGTTCAGCTTTTATTCGCGAACTTCACTCCTCTCTCTTCTCTATGTATGCTTCTACCTTTTTCTATGATGCAGAGTTGAACGGGTTACAGCTAATGCGTTTTTCTATTCTTTATTGGAGCGAACTGTAGTATGAACACCCTTTGGACGATGGGTTCAGCCCATCGGCGCACACTGGTCGCAACGGCGATGCTTGCCCTGTGTGCCGGACTTCTCTTCTTCCCTCATCTGCTCACCGCACGCGCAATGTTTGCCAGTCAAGCGGCCTTGACGCCGTTATATGGCAGTGCGCCACAATGGACGCGTGGAGCGCATATTGTCGGTCCGCACAATCAGGCCGATATGTTAACGGTTGGTTTGATGTTGAAGACATCGCATCAGGCCGAACTACAAACACTGACCAAATCGCTTTATAACCCCACAAGTCCTGCCTATCATCAATGGCTCAAAGCGGGCGAATTTAACGCACACTTTGGCCCAGACAGTGCCGATATCGCAACGGCAACAAATTTCCTGACTCAATCTGGTCTCCATGTCACGACACAGGCCAGTGGTCCTACCATGCTTTTCGCGACGGGTAGCACAGCGCAAGTGGCATCAGTATTCCACACACAGATCAATGATTACACGCTTGCCAATGGCGCAACCTATTATGCCAATGATAGTAATGTACTGCTTCCCTCGTATTTGAGTAGCAATGTGCTGGGCGTGTATGGTCTGAATAGCTTCAATGCCTATAAGTCCTACGACATGCTTGCATCGGGCAGCGATACAGCGAATGGCACAAATGCGACGCCTCCACCAGCTTATGGTGGTGGTCCTCTTGGCAGTGGCCTGACGCCTTCGCAGATTGCTGGCATCTACAATGTGACGCCCGTCTACCAGCAGCTCAAGGACAAGGGACATGGCACAACGCTGGCTCTGTTCGAGCTTTCGGGCTATACGGCGAGCGACATTGAAACATATACAGAGCAATTTGATTTGCCTCATGCCAATCTGGTGGATAAAAAGGTGCTTGGTGGCGCGAAGGATAACTCCGGTGCTGGCGAGGTCGAGCTTGATATTGAGCTACAGATTGCGCTTGCGCCTCGCGCCGACAAGTTCCTGGTCTATCAAGCACCGAATACCGAGCTTGGCAGCCTCGCGGAATATCAGCAAATCGCCAATGATAACAAGGCTGACGCGATTAGCACAAGCTGGGGTGTGCCATGTGAATATGGTGTGACTTCACAACTTACGCTGTCCGAGAACCAGATATTCTTGCAGATGGCGACGCAGGGTCAGAGTTTATTCGCCGCCTCCGGTGATGCAGGTGCCTATGGTTGCACTCGTGCTGGCGTTTCGCTTCCAGCCGATCAGGGTTTACAGGTTGGCGACCCAAACAATCAGCCCTACAACACGGCTGTTGGTGGCACCTCGTTCAAGAAGCTCGACAAAACGATCACCTTTGACCCAGGCACAGATCCAAATCCCAGCTATCCTGGTGCCGACAAAGAATTGACGTGGATACGTGCCAATTGTACGGCGACTGCCTGTGATGGCGGTGGTAGTGGTGGTGGTGTGAGTCGCATTTGGGGTAGCCCTGACTATATCTATGATAGCAGTGGTAATCCACTTCCCGGCGTTATCGAGACAAAGGCCAATGGCTATGCCCAGGATTACAGTCAGTCTGGTACGTATTGCAATCAGCAACCAGGGGTGCAGTGCCGACAAAACCCTGATGTCTCGCTGAATGCCGACCCTGCCACAGGCTACTCGGTCTATTGTACCGACCCTGCCGACTCATTCTGTAAAACAGGCGAGTTTGGGCAACCCGGCTGGATTCGTCTCGGTGGAACATCGTGCGCGGCACCTCTGTGGGCAGCTATCGCGGCACTGGACATTGAGCATCACGGCGGTAAACGTCTCGGCCTGTTCAACTACATCCTGTATCCCTTCGACTCTACCGCAGGCTATGCTAACCAGTTCCACGACATCACGCAGCAGGACAACGGCTACTATCCTGCTGGCCCTGGCTATGACATGGCAACAGGCATTGGCACACCCAACGTGTACAATTTGCTGACAGCATAAAACGCGTATGAGTTCAGCCACCTTCCTGTGAGAGGTTGTTGTAGGGACCACGTTTACGGCGTCCCTAATGAACGTTGACACCCGAAAACGGGAATTCCCTCGGTAGGGGCAGCAATTCATTGCGCCCGATGATGGGTCGGGGTCCGCGTTGCCACGAGAGGCGTTGTGGGCACGGTTGCCCCACCACCCCCATCGTTGGGCGCAATGAATTGCTGCCCCTACCGAGGAATTACTGCATTGGTGGAAGAAGCAATTTGACAATGTTCTACTGGACAAATTGTTATTCATGAGTCATACTATATCTAGGATATATGTTCTAATGAAAAGAAGGAGTTTTTCAATGAATTCAGGTATCAAAACCATCATCTATCCTGTCACAGACATCGCGCAAGCAAAGGCACTTTACAGCAAGCTTCTGGGTGTCGAGCCTTACGCGGATGCGCCGTATTATATTGGCTATCATGTTGGAGACCAGGAAATAGGATTAGACCCCAATGGTCACAAGCAAGGTATGACGGGGCCTCTGGGCTATTATCATGTCGATGATATCCACAAAAGTCTGCAAGCTCTCCTCGACGCTGGCGCACAAGTGCAGCAAGAGGTCAGAAATGTCGGCGGTGGCTTGCTGATTGCCTCTGTAAAGGATGCAGATGGCAACCCCATCGGGCTTAGGCAGCAACCTTAATGGTGGTATCCTTATACAGAGACATATTTGTATAAGGAGGCAGAATGAATACTGAATATCTGGTAGTGGGCGGCGAACGTGTTCCAGCATCGGAGGGCAAGACCTTCGATGTGATTGAACCAGCGCAGGGGAAAGCGTTCGCGAAGGTGGCGGAGGCTGGCATAGAGGATGTCGCACGTGCGGTACGTGTCGCGCACAAGGCACTTGCAGAGGGAAGTTGGTCGCGCCTGAGTGCGACTGAGCGTGGGCGTATTTTGCTCAGGGCGTCGGTGCTGGTACGGGAACGGGTAGAAACGCTGGCAACACTCGAAGCGCGGAATGCTGGCAAGCCTATCCAGGATGCACGCGGCGAGATCGGTCTGGTTGCAAACGTGCTTGAGTATTGGGGTGGTGCCGCGAACAAGATAGCCGGTGAGACGCTGCCCGTGCAGGATGCTGGCCTCGAAATCACAATACGCGAACCTGTTGGCGTGTGTGCTCTCATCACTCCGTGGAATTTCCCGCTGGTGATTGCCTCGTGGAAAATCGCTCCTGCACTGGCATGTGGCAATACGATTATTGTAAAGCCAGCACAACTCACGCCACTCTCTGTGTTGCAACTTGCCGATATTTTGATGGAGGCTGGCTTACCTTCTGGCGTCATTTCGGTATTGCCGGGACCAGGGGCAACTATCGGCAACGCATTAGTCACCCATCCTTACGTCGCGAAGGTGTCATTTACGGGTTCAACCGAGGTCGGGGCGAGTATCATGCGTCTATGCGCTGACAACATTACGCGTGTATCGCTTGAGCTTGGGGGCAAGGCTGCCAATGTTATCTTCGCCGACGCTGAGATGGAGCGATGTGTCAACGCCACCGTCTTCGCCTCTTTTGGCAATACGGGACAGGACTGTTGCGCTCGTTCACGTATCCTGGTGCAACGTCCGATCTACGAGGAATTTATTGAGCGGTTCTCGCAGCGCACGGCAGCACTTCGCATTGGTCAACCACTTGACGAAACAACTGAAATCGGCCCACTGGTCTCGGCCAGTCAACGTCAACGCTCGCTCGACTACATCGCGTTGGGGCGCGAGGAGGGTGCGCACGTCGTGCAGGGTGGCACTATTCCACATATCACAGATGGTGAAGATGGCTATTTCCTGCAACCGAGTATTCTCACACACGAAAGCAACAAACTACGCGTGGCGCAAGAAGAAATCTTTGGTCCCGTCGTCTCGCTAATCCCGTTCGATACAGAAGAGCAAGCCCTTCAACTCGCCAATGATACCGTCTATGGGCTATCCGGGTCGGTATGGACGCGTGATATTGGACGCGCTCTTCGCGTGGCAAAGGGTATCCATGCAGGTGTGTTATCCGTCAATTCTAACCACAGTGTGCATACCGAGGCTCCCTTCGGTGGCTACAAAAAGAGTGGCATGGGACGCGAAATGGGGATGCACGCGGTACAACTCTACACAGAAGTCAAAAGCATCTTCCTTTCGCAAGAATGATGGTGATTGTGGGTGCGCTAAAGCGGACCCGTACAGGAATGTGATCGCGCTTGCGCCGCGTAGAACTCCTGTACGGGTCCGCTTTAGCGCACCCCTACAAACTTGTCGATACCGCGTCATGGCATGAATGCGTAGAACTCCTGTACGGGTCCGCTTTAGCACACCCTCTACGCTTGACGGGACGAGGGCGTAATGGAATTAGACCCCTACACCTGTCCTTTTTCAAAAGTACTATCATGTCCACCGTATTTCCAGGCTTCCAAATATATCAATGTGTATCATGGTGTTTCAGTATATATACATGACTATTTTCTATCATATTGCGGTTACTGTATACATTTACATTCGTCACAGATGATGGGTAGGGGAAGCAAGATAGTGGAGGACTCTATTGTTCTCTTTATCTTGTTGTTCAGCATAGAAATTTCTATGTGAAGAGGAGAAATTTTATTTATGTCTAAAAAAAAGGTCATCATATTGGTGGCAGTTGTGGCATTCCTCGCACTTACTGCTATATCCACATTTGCAGTTGTGGCGAGAAACGCGCACGCATCGAATGCTAAAACGACGACTATACATCTCGCTTTCACAGGGCTTGTCACAAAGGGGGAGGCGAAAGGAAACCCAATCATTGGTGGTCTTACCGAAGTTGTGCAGTCCACAGGCTATTTCAATGGCAATCTGCATCAATCCGATGGTACACAAATCTCCACAAGTGGCAAACTCGATGATGGTAACATCACTATTTCGTTCTACAATGTTATTGGTGCTCCTGTGATCAAGGGTGTAGGACACTTTACAAAAGCAGGTGACTTCGTTGGCACCTTTCAAGTCTTCTATGGAGACAAGAAAATTGACACAGGTATTTGGAGTGCATTACCTGTTAATGAGCCAGAGGATGTAACTGCATTTTCCTTCGTCGGCGTTGATATTGGTGGTCATAACGCAGGGGTCGCCTACACTGGCGCACTTGTTCTCAACAAGAAGACGCTTGCTGGCACATTCAACCTTCCTGACGGCACAATTGTTCCTGTCACTGCTATCCTCAACAAGAACCATGTGCTCAAGGTTCGTTTCCATCTTTCAGAGGATGTGGAAATTATCGGCATAGGTACGCCTTCGCATGAAGGCAACCTCAAGGGCTTTGCTGGCACCTTCACAGGTCCCGTTCACGGCGACACTGGCAAATGGGTTGCCTACGGCTTCAGCTTCTAAGATACTTTTTTTCAAAGAAAAGAAAATGGGAATTGCTCCTGTCACGGCTATAGCCGTGACAGGAGCAATTCCCATTTTCTTTTCTTTTTTCCTCCTCCTCCTTGATAAACATTGCTTCTGCATGATACAGTACAGGGACTACGTAGTTCTCTCCCGCTTGTGTTGTACGTACACTGACGACCCGTCATTGGGGCTGTCGCAAGAAATGGCTGTCCAACGGTGGATAGTCTTAGCAGGAGGTAAACCTTGATTGAAGAGCAACGCATGACAGACGCGGACCTCCACGTTCTCTATGACCTTGCCATCTACAATTGTTCTCGCTTTGGTGAATTCCCACAGTTCCTCTATGAAGACCAGCAAACGGAACGCACGTATACCAATATCGAAATCGCGAAAGAGGCCACACAGCTCGCGGCTGGCCTTCGCGCTCTCGGTATTCAAGCAGGGGATCGGGTGCTGATGATGATGCCCAACCGACCAGAAGTCGTGATTGGCTATCAAGCAATCGCAAGGGCTGGAGCTGTCATCATTCCAGTTTTGCCCCTGCTTAAAGGGCCAGAAGTTGCCTTTATCGCGGAAAATTCCGGAGCAAAAGCCATCTTCACCAGTGCATTACTCCTACCACTCCTCCAGAGTGCGCTCACCAATGTACCTAGAGATGCGCTATATCATCAGTACCGATATAGCTGTATCAGAATCAGAGGAAATGGCTCTTACAAGGAATACGCCTCAGATACTTGCCTATGCAGATGTCGTGGCAAAAGGAGTGGGCAAGGAAACACAGTACATGACGCACCTGGATGGTATCACACCGGACCCCGATGATACTGCGGTTATCCTGTACACCTCAGGCACGACAGGACGCCCAAAGGGTGTGATGCTCACACATCGCAACCTTGTCTCCAACGCGGTCAGTGGACGAGGACCGGAATATGAGCAAAGGAGCGAGGACACACAACTGCTGATTTTACCGCTTGCTCATGCTTTTGGTATTGTCGCGTTAAATGTGCTTTATGTCGCTGGTATCAAAGCGGTGATGCATCCGAGGTTCGATACAACCGCCGTTCTCTCTGCGATTGAGCGTCATCGTATCGTTGCCTTTGCGGGTGTCCCTGCCATGTTTGTTGCTTTGCTCTATACCCCTGACGCGGAGAAATATGATACCAGTAGTTTAACGTATTGTGTCAGTGGTTCGGCACCACTGCCAGTCAACATACTAGAAGGCTTTGAGCAGAAATTTGGCTGCACAATACGCGAAGGCTATGGTTTGTCTGAGGGAAGTGCTGCTCTGACGGGGCATGGTGCCGATATGGAACGCAAGGCTGGCTCGGTAGGCAAACCTCTGCAAGGTGTTGAGATACAAGTTGTCGATGAGCATGATACCCCTTTGCCCATGGGCGAGATAGGCGAAGTGGTGGCACGTGGTCCCAACATCATGAAGGGCTATTACAATATGCCCGAAGAAACAAAGGCCACGCTTCATAACGGCTGGCTACGCACAGGTGATATGGGACGCTTCGATGAAGATGGCTACCTGTACATTGTCGAGCGCAAGAAAGACCTGATTATTCGTGGTGGCTTCAATATCTATCCACGCGATATCGAAGAGGTCCTTACCACACATCCTGCCGTGATTGAAGCGGCAGTAGTTGGTATCCCTTCTGAGCGTATGGGTGAGGAGGTCAAAGCCTACGTCGTCACACGCACACCCGTCGATGCCGAGACGCTTATGGCGTATTGCCGCGAAAGATTGGCGAACTACAAGACGCCAAAAGAGATTGAGTTTGTGAATGCCCTTCCCCGTAACGCTATTGGCAAGATAGATAAGAAAGAGTTGAGGAAACGCAATGTCCATTGATATGCCCATCGAAAATGCCTCGCTGATACAGCTACAGCAAACGCCTATCGACAGTGTAATGAACATCATCGACGAAGGATTAGTACATCTCCCGACGTACCGTGAGTTGTACTATCGTTGGGAACGCCAGCAGTGGAAAGCACAGGATATCGACTTTGCCGTGGATCGCGCCCAGTGGCAGGCGATGCCAGCAGAAGAGCAACGTATGCGTCTCTTCGGACTATCGGCCTTTTTCAAAGGTGAGGAATGCGTCACCAATACGCTTGCGCCCTATATTACTGCCATGCCCGATGACGAGATGCGCATGTTCGCGACCACACAGTTAGTCGATGAGGCACGTCACACCATTTTCTTTTCACGTTTCTTCGGTGAGGCACTTGGCATCGACTATGGACGCCTCGAAGAGACACTCGCGGTCGTGAGCCAGAACATGAACGCTGACCTGCACTACATCCTGGTTGATGCGCTCAACGATGTATCGGACCGTATTCGTCGCGAGCCAATACAGCTCGCCCACCTTGTCGAGGGTGTGACGCTCTACCATGTCGTGATTGAGGGCATGATGGCACTGGCAGGACAGCGCAACATCTTAGAGGTGTATCGACAGTCTAACCTCTTTCCAGCGTTTCGAGGTGGCTTTACCGCAGTCGCACGCGATGAGTCGCGTCACGTCGTCTTCGGCGTCAAGTTCTTACGCGACATGATTCAGCGTGACGCAGCGAACGCGCAGGTTGTGCATGACGCGCTCAACACATACGTGCCTACCGCTATGCAAGCCATTTCGCCCGACCCAGCGCAAATACCAAATATTCTCGCCGCTGGTGGCGATCCGTGGGCGTCTCCACGCTATGCGCAGGAATCGCTCAAAAAGAAACTACGCGTGATTGGCCTGAGCATGAATCTCCCCAGTGTCCCATCCATACCTCAGGTATAAAGGAATAAAAATAATTGTGGGCATACATGCGATGTATCGCATGTATGCCCACAATTATTTTTATTCCTTTATACAACCAGCGTCTGCACGAAATTCGCGATGATCGCTTGCACCTCTTCGAGCCGACCCTGAAAGAAATGGTCGGCACCCTCAACGGCAATCATGCTCTTGGGGGCTGGCACTTGCTCGAACCACTGCATCGCTTGTTCGTAGGAAGCGAGTTCATCCTGTGTGCCATGTATCAGCAGTTTGGGCTTGTGGCACCCCTGTAGTGTGTCGCCCTCAAACCATTTGGCCGGGACACCTAGCCCTATCATGGCCTGTGCGCGGTCATCATGCGCGGCGACACGCAGACCGACAAACGAACCAAAAGAGAAGCCAGCCAGCACAACGGGCACACTGGGATAGCGACGGCTCAAGAATTCCAACGCATAACGTACATCGTCCATCTCGCCACGCCCCTCGTCATACGTTCCTGTGCTATGCCCGACACCACGAAAGTTGAAGCGCAACGCAGGAATGTTGAGGCTTTGCAGCGTTTGCGCCACCTTGAACACCACCTTGTTATGCATTGTGCCACCGCCGAGCGGATGCGGATGACACACAAGGCCGGCATACAATGGTTGCGACCCTTCTTCCTCCGGCTTAAGAATAGCTTCGAGATGACCCTGTGGTGTTGGAATATTCACATGTAGAATTTGATTGCTACCCATAAAAATGTCCCTTATACTTCTATACATTATACAGCACACAAAACAATAAATAAGGCAAAACATGTTTTGTACAACGAAAATAGGGTATGATAGATAGTATCACATGTTTACATAAATGTGAACATGTGACACATACAAATGCGACGTGGCAATGGGCGACCGCTAGCGGTCGCCCATTGCCACGTCGCATTTGTATGTGTCACACTGACGCCAGGAAAGCCAGCACAATCTGATTGAACTGTTCCGGTTGCTCCATATTGAGATGGTGCGCGGTATTATGAATAACGGCTTTCTTCGCGCCTGGAATGTGCGTGGCGAGTGTTTGGGCGAGTTCCTGGATTGGCACAACATCTTCGTCGCCAACAATCACGAGCGTGGGCGTATGTATGTCGGCGAGTCGAGGGAGCGCGGGCTGTTCTGGTGGACGTGGTGACGGTGTATCTTCTGTTTGCAAGGAATAATTGTGCAGGTTCATGTCGCGGATACGCGCCCGTACCGTCGGGTCAACCGCATCGGGTGTACGATTTGGGCCATCAGTCCAGATACGATTCTCTATCTCGACCACCTTCTCAAAATCACCTGCTTTAATCGCGGCATTGATGGTCTCCTCTAACTTCTGCGTCTCTTCATTGTCGGGCCACTCGAAGCCACTCACGCCTGCACCCACCGGCATCAATGCGTCAACCATATCGGGATGTGCCAGCGTGAAGTCAATCGCGATACCACCACCCATCGAGAGACCCATAAGATAGGTCTTCTCAATGCCAAGAGATTTCAGTAGAGCGTAGAGATCATCCACCATTGAGTAATCGCCATCCGTGGGAACCGAGGAGTTGCCAAAGGCTCGTACATCGTAACGTAGTGTACGATAGTGTTGCGCGAACACTGCAAACTGGTCATCCCAGAGGCGTCTATCGACCAGTCCGCCGTGTATGAGCGTCAACGGATGGCCCTCACCCGCAATTTCATAATAGAGTTTTGCGCCATTGACCTCGACATATCCTGTCTGTGTTTGCGTAGGCATAAACATGTTCTCCTTTAGTAACTACTATCAATGGTGAACAGGGAGACCCTTGCGGTCTCCCCTACATGTTCGCCAATCCCCTATATGTTGATGCGTTCACTCGAACATCTTGTCTTCGACTCTCGCCTCTTCTAAGCGTTCGGCGGCACGTTGTTCTTGCTCTTCGTAAGGAATAAGCTCATCGGGTGAGGATGGATTAATGACACCAATCAGGGTACGAATGATACCTGCCAGCACGATGAGCGCACCAAAGCCGATCAGTAGTCCCTCACTGGAATATGCGCCTGTATTTAGACCCATGCCCACAAAAATAAGCACGAGGCCCACAAGGATAATCAGTAGCCCACTCCATGTATATTTGTTCCATTTGCCTTGCTCTGCACGTCGTAAACGTCTCATCCGTTGCGCTAAAGTTACTCGCTGCTTTGTTGCCACAACTCGACTCCTTCTCTCCTATAGAGAACCGTAGGTGACGAAGTATTACTCGTCTTGCTACGAATTATACGCTATAGCGAGGGGGATGGGGAACAATTATCATACTTGACGCTCTGCTTACAATGGGTTATTGTAAAATGTACCAGATACAGCACTATCACAAAATGTATGTTCGCGGAGGCAAACGTTGTTGTTATGAGTCATAAGCCTAAAAATAGTCCTTTCATACCCAAAAATACCGTACAGACTACAAGTATGCCTCCTATTCAATTGCTACAAGGAGACTTAGCCGCCGTCTTTGAGGCGATGACCGATGGTGTCAACGTCTATGACAAAAATGGTCATATTCTCCATATGAACCGCGCCTATCGTACACTCATTGGACTTGATACACTTCCAGCCCACATGCAACTTTCCCCGGATGAACGGGGACAACAACTGCAATTGCGGAATGAGAAAGGTGAGCCGCTAGGCGAAGAAGAGCGACCAGTCCACCGTATCTTAGCAGGTGAAATTCTCACAGGCGATAGCATGATCGACATGATGATTCATACGCTTGATGGACGCGAACTCTACCTGGATGTGACCGGGGCACCAACTTACGATCAGAACGGTGAGATACAAGGGGGGGTACTGATTTTTCGCGATGTCACCGAGCGGCGTCGCCTGGAACATCGTACACAGGAAGCCCTTGATGCTCTTCTGATGATGGCGGAAGAACTGGTGCAGCGTCCCGACGAACAAGGCGTACCAGGTGTCGAAATACCTATTCCTGCTAGAGAGGTGGCGCAACGACTCGCGGAACTGATTCGGAGCGTCCTGGCCTGTGAACGTGTCAGCATCACAATTATTGATCCACAGACCCATGCGTTACGCTCGTCAGCCGTTGTCGGTCTTTCAGCAGAACAAGAACAAGCATGGCGTGAACGCCGTAGTGATTTCATGCTCAGTGAACAGGTGAGTAGCCCAGAACTCAATGCACGTATGTATGCAAACGAGGTGATCGTCCTCGATATGATGCAACCGCCTTTGTCTGAGCGACCCAATCCCTTTGGTATTCAAACAATGCTGCTTGCACCCATGCTCTTAGGCACTTCACTCATAGGTGTACTTGCACTTGGATCATGGTGGTCGCCATCAACGTTACACAGAACGTGATATCGCGCTCACAAAAGCCGTTGCGAAATTGGCGGCTCTTGTCGTCGAGCGCGAACGACTCGTCCAGGAACGCGCCGAGGCACAGGCCAACATACTTGCCTTAGATACTGCTAATCAACGTATGGACGAATTTATTGGCATCGCAAGCCATGAAATCAGAACTCCACTTACCTCTATCAAGGCCAATATCCAGCTTGTACAACGCCAGATGAAACGCCTCATCGAAGGCAATACGATAAACGAGGCGATTCTACAACGCCTGGAACCAATGCAGGACCTGCTTGGACGAGCTGGACGACAGGTCGAGGTCCAGAATCGTCTCGTGAGCGATCTACTTGATGTCTCACGCATCTATGCCGACAAACTAGAATTGCGTATCCAGCAATGCGATATCACCGATATTGTTCGCCGCACCGTTGCCGACCAAGCCTCTATCGTTGCTCCACGTTCCGTTTTCCTCGAAACTGTTTCGGAGCCTATCTCTGTTATGGGAGATGCGGACCGCATGGAACAAGTGCTTAACAACTACCTCTCCAATGCACTTAAATACTCGGAGAGCCGACATCCAGTGCATGTGTGCCTCGAACGCATCGGGGATAGCGTGCGCGTTTCTGTGCGCGATGCAGGGCCAGGCTTAACCCCTGTGCAGCAGCAACATATCTGGGAACGCTTTTACCGTGCCGATGGCATCACTGTGAAAACAGGGTCCGGTGTAGGTCTCGGCCTCGGTCTACACATTTGCCGTACTCTTATCGAGCGACATGGGGGAAGTGTGGGCGTTGAAAGCGTGCTCGGCAAAGGGTCCACCTTCTGGTTCTCCTTGCCCATCCTTCAAAAATAATTCAATGCAATGAAAATGCTCTATACCCGCAAAGCGGGTATAGAGCATTTTCATTGCATTGAATTATTTTTGCCTATTGACAAACATAGTATGGCACCTTATAATATGGCCAGGAACTATAAGGGAGTCAATAACATGGAGACCGACATAGAAAAATTACCAAAACACGAAATGATGCGAAGACACGCAAAAGAATTTATCACTGCTGATGAAGATACTGTAGAGACGTACTGGTTGTTCCTCCATGTAGCGCGACAAATACTTTCGACGTTCCAGAGCAGACTTGAGCGTTATGGGCTTTCTGATGGCAAGATGGTTATTCTCATGCTCTTGCGTCACGCGCCTAACAACACCTTAACACCATCAGAATTAGCTGACCGTTGTGAAGTGACGCGTGGCACTATCACGGGCTTACTTGATGGTCTCGAACGTTCAGGACTGATTGCACGAAAAAATCATCCAGAGGACCGTCGTATGCTGACCATTCAACTGACCGAACAAGGGCTAGCCTTCATTGATGAAGTCATGCCTCAGCATTTTCGACGCTTCGGCGAAATGATCAAAAGGGCCGATCTGAGCAAGGAAGAGCAACAGCAGTTCATGACAATCCTGCAGAAAGTCATGCAAGGCATACCCGCCCTCCGCGAAGATTAACAGATGAACTTTGACAAACGAATACGGTAATATCGGTAGGGGCAGCAATTCATTGCGCCCAACGATGGGCTGGGAGGGGTCCACAGTGCCACGAGATGCGTTGTGAGGACGTATGCCCCACAGCCCCCTATCTTCGGGCGCAATGAATTGCTGCCCCTACCGTTCTACGTTGCCGTATTTGATTGTCAAAATTCATTATTAGGAGCATAATTTTATGCAAGTTCCCGCACCTGTAGCGCAACAACGCAGTGGTGGGTTGGCGTACAAATGGATTGTTGCGATTGTGGTCGTTTTTGGCTTATTCATGAGCATTTTGGACACCACCATCGTCAATATTGCCATTCCACGCCTTCAAACCGCCTTTGGCGCAGACCTACACAGTGTTCAGTGGGTCATCACTGGCTATACCCTTGCTCAGGGTGTTGCTATCCCACTTACTGGCTACTTCTCTAATCGTTTCGGGCTAAAGCGTTTTTATATCATCGCACTTACCGCCTTTACGCTTGGCTCCTTATTATGTGGATTAGCCTGGAGTCTTCCGGTGCTAATTCTTTTCCGCGTGCTGCAAGGTTTTGGTGGCTCATTTTTGCTACCAATGACCATCACGCTACTTTATCGTGAGTTTCCGCCACAAGAGCGTGGTGTAGCCACAGGCTTTCTCGGTATCCCGATCCTGCTGGCACCTGCACTCGGTCCTTCGCTTGGTGGCTACATCGTCACGTATGGTAGTTGGCAGTTGATCTTTTTCATCAATGTGCCAATTGGTATCCTGGCGGTCATCTTGAGCGCATTATTGTTGCGTGAGTTTCGACCAGAGGCACGTGAACGCTTCGACTTCGCTGGCTTTGTCTTCGTCTCGGCGGGTCTTGCTTCTCTGCTCTATGCGCTTTCGAGTGCCAGTACTGATGGTTGGGGATCAACAACGGTGCTCGGCTTCATGCTTATTGGCATTCTGGCATTAATCGTCTTTGTGCTTGTCGAGTTGTCGATTATTCGACGTGAAGGGCAACCGTTGTTAGACCTGCGCGTCTTCAGCTATATGTCCTTTACATCAGCGAATATTGCCAACATCTGTATCACCTTTGCGCTTTTTGGGGGACTCTTTGTCATTCCCATTTACCTGCAAAACCTACGTGGATTAAGCGCATTTCAGACGGGCTTGATCCTGATTCCGCAGGCACTTGGCTCAATGGTAAGTTCACTTGTTGGTGGACGCCTCGTTGACCGTCTCGGTGTGCGAGCAGTCGTGATACCAGGGCTACTTATCGCGGCCTTTTCCTTCTGGGAACTCTCGTTTCTCTCGCTCTATACACCCTATAGCTGGTTCCAGGTTTTACTGGTGCTACGCGGTTTAGGTATTGGTCTCGTGGCCCAACCATTAATCGTCGCCGCACTGTCAGAGATACCACCGCGCCAGTTGTCCCAGGCGTCCGCGATCAACTCGGTCGTTCGTTCTGTTGCTAGCTCATTAGCCGTGGCAATCCTTGCAACCATTATCCAAACACAGTCTAAGGTTCACTTTAGCCATCTCGCGGAACAGGTTACACCAGGCTCGCAACTCGGACAGTTGTTGCCACGTCTGCAAGCATTGTTTGTATCACGGGGTGCCGATATCAACGCTGCGAGAGCGGCTGCAATTCGCGAGGTCGCGGGACTGCTACAACGACAAGGCTATGCTCTGGCTATTCAGGATGGCTTTCTCATCTCTGTAGGCATCATCCTATTCGCGATTATCGCGGTCTTTTTCATCCGTGGGCGTAAAGCTCCACAACAGGTACAAACTGCTGTGACCGAGACGCCAACCGATGAGGGTAGTGCGTCACGCGACGAAGCACTGCTTGCTGTATAATGGATACATTCATCGCTATAGTCCAATGTTTTAACAATAAATTACGCTTTTTCTCTTGAAAGGAGAATAGTTCTCATGCGTCGAGCAATTTTAATTCCAGTCCTGGTTGTGCTTGCTATTCTTGCCATTGCGGGTGGCATCGGCTACTACATTTACAACAGTTACACGTTTTACACCACTGACGATGCTCAGGTTAATGGACAAATCGTCAACATCAGTGCGCTTGGCAATGGGCAACTCTCCACGCTCAGCGTCAAGCAAGGCGATAAAGTCACGGCCGGACAAACCATTGGTAGTATTACCGTTCCAGCGACAGGAGCCAATGCCCAGAGTAACACGGTGAATATCACTAGCCCCATTAATGGTACGATTGTGCAAGTCCCAGCCGTCCAGGGTCAGGGCGTAGCCGCGGGTCTCACCGTTGCGCAGGTCACGGATTTAAGCAACGTCAACATCATTGCCTATGTCGATGAAAACACCATCAACAACGTCTCCGTTGGACAGCAAGTCGATGTCAAAGTTGACGCCTTTAACGGCACGACCTATACAGGCCATATACAGCAGATTGTGCAAGCCACGGCTGGTTCATTCTCGCTCTTGCCGACGCAGGACAACGCCAGTGGCAACTTCACAAAGGTTGGCCAGCGTATTCCGGTCATCGTCAACCTCAATGGTAATGGCGGCAATGATCTGGTTCCCGGCATGAGTGCCACCGTCACCATTCACCTGCACTAGAGAATGGAAATTGTATTGTAGGGGTCTAATTCATTACACCCTGTTCGCATATACGAATGTTGGAGGATGTTGAAATGCCTGGCTATGTCCTGCAAACATTGTGGTATGCGAACAGGGTGTAATGAATTAGACCCCTACAGGACGACAAATATCACAGGAACGGTGATATACGGTGAGAGAAGGAGAAGCTATGAATACCCTGATTATCGGGGGACTCCTGGTCGTAGGTGTTGGTGCGCTGATCGCACTCTTTTTCGTTTTGAGAAGTGGCGATACAGCACAGGCCAAAGTGCCAGAAGCTGTTCCACAAACAGCACGAGAAGTTCCCCCGACACCTACTGAACTGGAGCCGCAACCAGAACAACAGGACATGGAAACACACGTACCAGAGGTCACGCCTGTATCCGAGACACGAACAGTGCCAGTAGCAGAAACAGTCGGGCAAGACGGAGGCACACCAGCTCATCCAGTGTATGAGAAAGAGCAACCACTTCGCATACACCTGAACGGTCAGTTTCACGAACTCACACAAGGACTGCGCAGTCTACAGCAACAAGCAACAGAGATGGAACAGCGTCTCAGTTCGCTTAATCAGATGCTTGAGTCCATCGAAGAAAATCAATCCGAAGAAAAGTAATAACACACAGGGCAGGCTTGTGACATGTCACAAGCCTGCCCTGTGTGTTATTACTTACGAGTTTCTACTCGCGCGAGCGATCAGGTCACTGCTGGCAGGACGGATGCCTTCCTCGAAGAAGGCGTTAACCTCGGCACCAAGCAGGATGATGAGCGCGAACAGGTAGAAGAAGGCGACAACTGCAAGGACGAGGCCGACCTGCCCTACGTATCCCTTCGTGAAGAGACGCGTGTAGGTGGGGAAGAAGAGCAGCATCAGTTCCAGCACAACTGCCGCCACTGCCGCACCTTTCCAACTGGTTCTGAAGCGATGCATAACGCTCTGTGCGTTCTCCGCTCTATTGGGAATGAAGACATAGAAGACCTCGAAGAGTAGAAACGAGACAATCAAGCTACTGAGAACCCCAAAGATGGTGGTAACAGCGTTACTATTCCCAATAGTGGTGTTTTGTAGCACGGACAACACAACATCGGGAACCGTTGAGGCAAGTACGAGAAACGGTATAAAGATGACGAAGAGAATGAGCATAACCACCGCGATGACATTTTTCTGTAGTGATGGACGTGGTTGCAGACGATAAATCACATCGAAGCACATCTCCATCAGGACAAAGAGACGTGAACCAAAGACGAGTGCCACAACGAGCGCGATGAATATCAGGAGGCCAGAAGAACTCGACAATTTATTCAACGCGGATGAGACAACATCGTGTGAAGAAAGTGGCGTGCCTTGTAATGCCTTCGTAATATTATCAGTGAGCTTCGTCGAGGCGCTCTTGTCGAGTGAACCGAGAAAGACGCCGAAGATGCCCAGCAGCAAGACCGCGACGGGAATGAGTGCGGTAAGCAAGCTAAAGGCGAGGGCTTGCGCCAGGTGCGTTGCCCAATCATTTTGAATCTTTTTCGCGAAATCTTTCATTGAGCCTGCGCTACGAGTAGCTGTATGAGCCGCTTGTGACGCACCTCGTTGTGCCGAATTTACGGCTTGTCGTTTTGTTGCCATTGTGGTCCCTCACGAACGTTATTTTTACTTCTTATGTAGGGTACGGGAAAACACGGCCAAAAGCTTCACGCTAAACCTTTTCAATATACTGCTGGCACGTTATAATGGGGGCAATATCTTTTTCCATTGTGGCAGGAGCAAGGCTATGTCGATTCAGCAACGTTTCCTTGTCCGTTTCTGGGGTGTGCGCGGAAGTTACCCTACGCCGGGGGCGACCACCGTTCGTTATGGTGGGAATACCTCGTGTGTCGAGGTGCAGGTTGGCGTAGGGAAAGGACACACACTGATCTTCGACGCTGGCAGCGGCATTATTCATCTCGGTGAACACTTATTACAGGAGCGCAGAGACCAGCAAGCAGCATTACATGCCGCGCTCTTTATTACACATGGACATGGCGATCATCTGATTGGTTTTCCGTTTTTCGCGCCACTTTTCGATTCGCAGATGTCGCTGCATGTCTTTGGGCCGCAACTTATGGATTACACAATTGAGCAACTCGTAACCCAACTGATGTCTCCACCGTATTTTCCAGTAGACATGCGTACTTTGCCGTCGCATCGTTCGTTTCATACAATCGTGGATGAACAGTGTATCGTGTGGAGTGGGACATACGCCAAACCACATGTAGGTCTGCTTCCTCATGCAGTGAAACGTGATGAGGTGTGTGTCGTCGCGAAATTCACAACCAGTCATCCACAGGATGGCGCGGTCATGTATCGTATCGAGTACGCGGGACAGCGCGTTGTCTATGCGACCGATGTCGAGTGGCAGCAGGGATGTGACGACGATGTGCTGGCATTTATAGAGGGAGCCGACCTGCTCATTCATGATGCACAATATACACGCCACGAATATCTACAGATGAAACAAGGCTTTGGACATAGTACAATAGAGATGGCGGTCGCGACAGCGCAAGCTGCCCATGTGCGTGAATTGGTTCTTTTTCATCATGACCCGACCTATGATGATACGCAATTAGATCGTATGGAGGCGGAGGCGCGGGCCTCTTTCGCACGCACCCGTTCAGCATATGAAGGTATGGAAATTGATCTTCTTCAAAACAAGCAAAGGATCGAGTGAAAACAATTATGATAAATGTTCTCCTGGCACTGATGATTATCGGCTCGTTTCTGCTAGCTGTTTCTCTGCATGAAGTTGGACATGCGTTGATGGCTCGCTGGTTGGGTGATCGTACTCCACAGGCGGAGGGACGACAGTCACTGAGCCTGCGTTCACATCTCGATCCCCTGGGATTGCTTATGTGCGTCATTCTCGCGTTTCAACCTATTTTCGCGTTTCCTGTAGGCTTCGGTTGGGGTAAACCTGTAAAGGCTGATCCGTGGAAGATGCGTGTCGGGGCCAATCTCGGTCTCTTCACCGTCGCGATAGCAGGTCCTTTATTCAGCTTACTAATTGGCCTCCTGTTCGCTGTACTTGTACGCTTTTCCGCTACGAGCTTGCTAGCGAACCCCTATACGCAACGTTTATTACAGTTGCTTATAGTTTTCGCGAGCGTCAATATCAGTCTCACGCTGTTCAATCTGATTCCGCTCTATCCGCTTGATGGCTACCAGATTGTGTACACATTGTTGCCAAGTAAACAGGCTGTACAATTCGCGAAATCAGCACCTTATGGACCATTTATCATTCTCCTCCTTTTCTTCTTTCTGCCTTTCTTAGCGCGGTTGTCCGGTATCGGGAATTTTTTCCTGTTCCAGCTTGCTTACTACATTCTTGATGGCTCACTTCATTTAATCGCGCTGGTGGCGGGATCATTTCCCAACTTTGATGTAATTCAAGCCCTCTATGTGTCGTAAGTAGCGTCGTATGAATACTCCATCTACACTGTTGCGCGTTGTTGCCTATCGCTTAGGACAGGTAAGGCAACAACTCGGCTTTGTGGCTCCGCTTTCCATAGAGGACAAACAAGAAGTGCGACGCTGGTTGCCCACCTCGGCTCTAGCACTGTTCGATACCATGTCACACGCGGACCAGCAACATAGTCTGCGTGTATGTCGGAGTTTACAAGCACAGGGCTGTGTTGAACACGATATGCTAGCAGCAGCCTTGCTGCACGACGTAGGCAAGGCCCAGGGCCGTGTGCCTTTTTGGACACGGCCCGTGATTGTGCTTGGCAAGGCGTGCGCTCCACGCCTATTAATGAGGGTTATTGTTCCTCTATCCCTGCCGATGCCTTCACATTCGACATGGCGACGCGCGTTGAGTTATGCATGGTGGCACGCTGAGATTGGGGCCGACCTCGCGGCGAATGTTGGTCTCTCGGAACGGGCGGTGCTTTATATTCGCACGCATCATCAAGCGCATGGGCCAGCGGCAGCATTACATCGCGTTGACGAGGTATCGTAAACATGGTAGAGCAGCTTAACAGGAATGATGGAGTAGAGACCGCGAGTCAGCAGGCACGCTATGTTGTACACCTGCCCGTCTTCGAGGGACCACTTGACCTCTTGCTCCATCTCATCGAGAAGCGACAGATGGAGATTACAACGATTTCGCTGGTGACTGTCACCGATCAATATCTGGCCTATCTGAATCAGTGGGACACAGAAACATTGCCATTAGCGAATATGGCGGCCTTTGTCGCCATCGCAGCACGATTGCTTTTCATCAAATCGCAAAGCCTGTTACCACACTCGACGAAAGAAGAGATGACCAGCGAAGTCGAAAGTGCTGTGACAATGGCAGAAGAGCTACAACGCCACTTAATTGAATACAAGCTGGCGAAAGAGATTGCCACATACCTACGACAGCGCGAAGAGCAAGGGCTACAAACGCATGGACGTTCCGGGCTACTTGCAGGTATCGAAGCACAACTGGCCTGGACACCACCAACGCTGATTGGACTTGAGGTACATTCACTCACGCGTGCCTTTCAACGTCTTTTAGAGCTACAGGCGAAAGAGACCGCAGAGCAGAGCGCGTTGTTGTTACCCACAGCGCGTGTGCGTGTCAGCGAGCGTATCGCCGAGATTGTCAGTCATTTGCAAGAGCGAGAGCGTGTGCAGTTATCCGAGGTACTTGTACATGAGGGGTCACGTTTTGTCATTATTGTGACATTCCTGGCTGTGCTGGAACTATGGAAATGGGAACGCATCAACGTCCTACAAGACGAACTCATGGGACCAATCGTGCTGGAGCGTGGCGAGAAGTGGAATGAGAGAATGGAGGGAGTAGAGGTGGAGTAGGGGTCTAATTCATTACACCCTGTTGGCATTCCGCAATGTTTGCAGGACATGTACCGGCGTTTCAACACCCCCAACGTGGTCAATCGCCAATAGGGTGTAACGAATTAGACCCCTACATTTTTGTTGCGGCTAACACAGTTTGTAAGGTATACTTCGCAATGGGTTCCACAAACTCGACTCGTGGAGGTATACCATGACGACACCGCATAGCTGTGTTATTGCTCCTCATCTCAAGGCTGATCTAGGACGAGATTCGGACGGCAAGTACGGTAGAATGTTTGCTGACGATCTCTTAACACCCAATGATAACGAAACGATATTACTCGCGATGAGTCGGTCCGGCTCGATGATGGATGATGTGGTGAAGGTGGATAGTGAAGGAACGGCATCCGACAATCCGCGTATTCCTGCTGGCTTCCCGATATTTGGACAATTTATCGCGCACGATATTACCGCCGACCGCAGTCTGCTGGTACATCATGCCAGCCTTGCGGAAATCCACAATTTCCGCACACCAAGCCTCAATCTCGAAGCGGTGTATGGAGCAGGTCCAACAGGCGAGCCCTTTCTGTACGACCTTGAGGATAGCGATAAATTTCTGCTCGGCATCAATGACATTGGACAGACGAATGATGTGCCGCGCAATCAGCAAGGACGCGCATTAGTCAGCGACCCACGCAATGATGTACATCTCCTGATTTCACAACTGCATCTCGCATTCCTCAAGTTTCACAATCGTATTGTAGAAACATTGAGAATCCAGGGCACACCTGCGGCACAGGTGTTCAGTGAAGCACGGCGTCTTGTGACGTGGCATTATCAATGGATCGTTGTCCATGAGTTCTTGCCATTAAGCGTTGGCGAAGAATTGGTTAATGATATCCTGGCAAATGGACTCAGGTTTTACAACTATGAGGAGCGTCCATACATTCCTGTCGAGTTCGCGGATGCCGCCTATCGCTTTGGTCATAGCCAGATTCGACCGTATTACACGCTTAACAGTAGTGGTGTACGCGGTCAAATCTTTCCCGATTGTAAAGGGACTTGTCCGGTGACGCATGACCGCGTGTTGGACTGGCCATACTTCTTTGCTGTAGATGGTACACATCCACCACAGCCCAGCAAGCGTATAGACACACGTATCGCGCATTCGCTGATTGATCTGCCAACGTCTGTCGTCGGTGAAACGAGTATTCCAGAAGAGCATTCGATAGCCTACCGTGATCTTGAGCGTGGACGCGCACTTGATCTGCCTTCGGGAGAAGCCCTTGCACGCGTGATGGGTGTCGAACCACTGCGCAAAGATGAACTGGGACTGGATGTGTTCCATATGCAAGGTGAAACACCCCTCTGGTACTACATTCTGAAAGAGGCTGAGATACGTCATAATGGTGAGCGACTGGGCGATGTGGGAGGTCGTATCGTCGCCGAAGTTCTTATTGGCCTTGTGAATGGCGACCCTAATTCATACCGCAACGCAACCGACGAATGGAAGCCCACCTTGCCAGCACAACAGGAGGGACATTTTACGATAGCGGATTTGTTACGCTTCGTTGCGTAAATCGTGCATGTAAATAAACCCTTGTAGGGGTCTAATTCTATTACACCCTCGTCGCAATAGACCATGTTGGAGGAACGTTGGAACGTTTCATCAATCCTCTGGACGGTATCAATTGGCGACGAGGGTGTAATAGAATTAGACCCCTACAGATGTGTCTCGTTAAAAATACATAAAAGACAAATTTCCCAAAACTTGACAGGAAGTGACTCAAAGTTTATAATACTATGACAGTAAATCTTGTATAATCACATATCTTAACGATACATATTTTTTGACCTCAACAAGGAGAACAACACATGGAGGATGAACAGGGCATGTCAGCTGAACAACCAATATTCAATGATACACATACAAACGATACCGCTCGCATCGCTGAACTAGAGGCACAACTGGCAAAGGCCAAGCAGGAAGCCTCGGATAACTGGAATAAGTTTTTGCGTGAACGGGCCGATATGGAAAACTTCCGCAAACGCCAGGAGCGCGTGTTGATAGATCGCGTCTACAACCAGAAAAAGGCCCTTATCAATAAATTTCTGGGCGTGATTGACAACGTGGATCGCGCGATGGTGTATCAGGAGACGATGAGCAAGCAGGACTTGCAACAGGCGTTACGCATGGTGCAGTGGCAAATGAGCGAAGTCATGCGTGGCGAGGGCGTCAATGCCGTGCCGACGGTGGGCGAGGCATTCAATCCCTATCTACACGAGGCAATTGAGGCGGTAGAGAACAGCGATAAGCCAGAAGGAACCATCGTGGAAGAGGTGCTCAAGGGCTACACTCTCGGCGATGAAACTCTTCGCCCGGCTCGTGTAAAGGTGAGCATGGGAAACAAGTAACATTTTCATGTTTATATGGAGAGGCATTGCCTCTCCACTCTAAGATAGAGGGCTGGCATATGGAATATAAGGATTATTATAAAATACTTGGTGTTGCGCGTGGCGCAAGCGCGGATGAGATCAAGAAGGCTTTTCGTAAGCTGGCCCGCAAATATCATCCCGACGTGAACCCAGGCGACAAGAAGGCCGAGGCGAAGTTCAAAGAGATCAACGAAGCCTACGAAGTGCTTTCTGATGCTGAGAAGCGCAACAAATATGATACACTTGGCCCAAACTGGCAAGAACAATTTGGACCCAGCATGTCAAGCTCGCGTCGCTCATATAGCCCAGGGAATGGTCGCACGCAACAGCAATTTGACTTCGATCAGGGCAACTTCTCAGACTTCTTTGAGACGTTATTCGGGCGTAGTAGCGGCTTCGGACCAACAGGTAGTGCGGGCGGACGTAGCAGCAGTGGAGTGCGTGACGATATGCGCCGACGTACAGGCGACGATATCGAGCAACCCGTAGAGGTCACGCTGCAAGAGGCATACGCTGGTGGGGCGCGTACCTTCAACATTCAATCCACGGAGGTCTGTCCGACCTGTCAGGGCACGGGTGAGGTGAGTGGTAGAGTATGTTCAACCTGTAGTGGTCAGGGCATGGTGCCACGCAACAAGCGTATCCAGGTGAAGATACCTGCGGGCGTTGATAATGGCTCGAAGATTCGCGTAGGTGGTGAGGGGCAACCGGGTATTGGTGGAGGACCACGCGGTGATCTCTATCTCGTTATTAGCGTCAAGCCTGACCCGACGTTTGAACGGAAAGGCGATGACTTGAACGTTGATGTTGATGTTGATCTGGTGACTGCACTCTTAGGTGGTGAAGTTCCTGTTCCCTTACTTGATGGACGCAAAGTAATGCTCACGATTCCAGCGGAGACGCAGAACAACCGTGTCTTCCGTCTTGGTGGGAAAGGGATGCCCCGGCTACGTGCTGAGGGAAGCGGCAATCTCTATGCACGAGTACGCATCGTGTTGCCAACACATTTATCACAAGAGGAACGTAGTCTATTCGAGAAGTTCGCGCGTGGCCGTAGTGCGGAGGTACATTCATAGCGAGAAAGGAGGTGAGTAGCAATGCCTCATATGTCTGAGACCAGTGATGGCGCATGGTATATCATCAGTGTCGCAGCGCAACGAGCCGATGTACATGAGCAAACGTTGCGTCATTATGAGCGTTTAGGGTTAATCTCACCAGCTCGCAAAGGCGAAAGTCCACATAGTCCACGCCTGTACACCGAGCGCGATATCGAGCGTGTTGTGCAAATACGTGGATTGATGCGAGACCTCGGCGTCAATCTGGCCGGAGTCGAAGCCATTCTACATATGAAGGACCGTATGGAGGAGTTGCAAGGAAAGCTTGAACAAGAGATGCTCGATCTACGTACACAGCACGAAGCCGAGACACGGCGACTCAAAGAGATTATCGAACGCTTACAGCGTGGTTCTGTATAGAATAAACAAAAACGGAAAAGCGTCTGTTCGGATGTACACCCGAACAGACGCTTTTCCGTTTTTGTTTATTCTGCTATGGTGTAGCCCTGTGCCTGTGCATCGTCTGCTGTGGTGAAGTACACGACATCTAGTACTTCGTCTGTGGCAGAATGAAGTTCGGTCAAGGGTGTTTCGATTGGGTAGTAGCGTTTGGTGCTTACGATACCAAGAAAGGCCGCGTCAGTGATGGGCGTGGCCTCAGTTGCATCAGAAGATGCATCAGCGTCTGCCTGTTCCGACGGTTCTTCTGTGGCTGGATATGCCTGGATCGTGGCTTGAATTGAGATGGCTGGCATTTTCTCGGTTGCAGGAAGGTCGTCTTCTAGCTCTGGCTCAATGACGATAGGTGCATCGGCTGTGACCTCTTCGGTGACAGGCTCAACGAGTGTAAGCGTCGGTGCTGTGACCTCTGGAGTAGGTGTCTCGACGGGCTTTGGAGCGAGTGATGGCTGATGAGTTGCGTAGGTTGTACTGCTCGTTGTGCTTTTGCTCGTGCCATTAAGTGAGCCATTCAGTGCGATGTGCGCGGATTGGTTCTCTTGCTCGCTCTGTTGTAAACGCTTTCGGATGAGCAGATACGCGGCAACTCCGGCGGCGGTGAGACCCATAGTGAAGCTAAACACGGCCCAGAAAGGTGAGTTTTCGCGGCTATTGGGTTGCGTAAGTTGTTCGGTACGTTTTGCCAGTTCGCGCTGTGCTTTGAGGCTCCGTGTGCGTACCTCTTTGGCGGCCTTCTGACTGCGCTTTGTCACTTCCTTTGAGACCTTCGCACCGCGTTTCGCAATCTCTTTAGAAACCTGCGCGCCGCGCCGCGCGAGTTCTTGTGATGCTTTTTCGCTACGTTCCGTAAGTTCTTGTAAAACGTCACTACCGCGATCAGCAACAAGTTGAGTTGCTTTACTACTCCGTTGCGCGAGGTCGCGTCCAACTTCTCCACTCCGTGTCGTGACAACCTGCGACAGTTTGTTGCTACGGTCTACAAAGTCTCCGGTCAGGGTGCTGCTGCGTTGCGCTGCTCCTTTCCGAAGTTCCTCCGCACGATCGCGTAAACGGGATGAAACCGTGTTGATGATGGGACCGAGAACAGAGATCGCCATAAAGCCTACACGAACCCAACGGCTCGTTTCCTGGATAATTTTTTTATTATCGTTACTCATAAAAATACCTTTCAATGTCTATTGTTTATACGTTTGATGCGATAAAACGGGAACAATGAAATGTCCTTGCCTAGTATATCATAGAGAGTGGACATCTACTTGTGGGGGGCATGACAGGGGCAAGCCCTGCCACTACTATACTTTGCGCCACGTCGTGGCTTGCCACGCGAGTCCGTGTATAGTAGTGGCAGGGCTTGCCCCTGTCATGCTCCACTCCCATGCTTTGTTTCTCTATGAAATAAATTTATAGCTCGTCGTTTCCACTGATTTGGAGGACGAGGCGACAAAAATGCAACATAGCGGAAGCGGACTCTAAATAGGCTTCATCGGTGGCGGCTGCTTGCTGCGTGACCATCGCACGACGGCGTAAGGCGCGTAACACAACCATCACATCTTCTTTGATCGATGGCTCTATATCGCCTTGTTGCATGAGGCGCACAACCTGACGCACAATCGAGTCAACCTCACGGCGCATAAGCCCTAAATCATCCATCCACGGATCGTTTTCGTCGTGTGGACTATTTGTCGTGTTGCCTGCACCCCAAAAGAGTGCGTCCGCGAATTGCTCACGGTATTTGATATCGCCCGGCTGACTGATATCACTGGGCGTTGGCTTGCGCGTGGACTTGCGAGAGGGTTTACTCGTCCGTCGGGAGTGCGCGTCAGGTTCTTCTTGTTTGACCCCCAACTCACGTAGAAGCAGAGCCAGTTCTTCTTCCCAGCCAGCCATAGATAACCTCCGTGTGAAACAACTGCAAATAGGAATCTGGATTGGACAGGCAAGATAGTAGCACGGTACCTGTCCGCGAAATCTTACGCGAAGTGTAACACAGTGCGTCATGCTTGTAAATGACCCGAATTGGCGTATTGGCAAGAGGGTGATGGTATGAAAAGGGGTTGATTAGGAGGCGTGGGGCATGACAGGGGCAAGCCCTGTCACTACTATACACGGACTCGCGTGGCAAGCCACGACGTGGCGCAAAGTATAGTAGTGATAGGGCTTGCCCCTGTCATGCTATCTCCCCTTCGATGCATCACGCAACTAGTTACGGTATCAAGTGGGCTGGCAAATTCGGGATAATGGGTAGAAATGCGGTGATGAGCAAGCCAATAAGCAGGAAGAGCGTGAAGTAGGTTTCGAGCTTGAGCGTTTGATGCATCACGAGATGTAAACCTGCCGATGTGTCTGTCCGAATGGCACCAGTTATAGCTACCACAAGTATAGGCAGAGTCCAGAACGTGAGTAGCAGGAAGTGTGGCGCACCGCGCGAGACGGAGAACGCAATAATCAGCACGTAAGCAGCGAGCAGAAGCCCTACATAGAGCCAGCGACTCCAACCAATACCCAGGAGAGTGGCGAGCGTGCGCCGTCTGGCATGAGCATCACCTTCGATATCACGCATGTTATTCGCGTGAATAGCGGCGGTCGCTAGCAAGCCTAACGGAATACTGTATGACAGGATAGTGCGGTCGATGTGCCCTGTTTGCGCCATCACAAGATAGGCACCAAGCGTAATCAAGGGACCAAAGAGCAAAAATCCAACAAGTTCACCAAGTGTGAGTGCCGAGAGCGAGCGTGAGGTTGCGCTATAGAAGTATGCACAGAGCAGACCGATTGCTCCCAGGAGATACACAAGTGGTCCCCCGGCGGACGCAACCAGGATGCCAATAACCGCGCCAAGCGCGAGTGCGCCTAAGCCAAGATAGAGAACATTTGTTGGCTTACTTAACCCTTGTTGAATGAGTCCACCGGGGCCAAGCGCATTACTGGTATCGACACCGCGCAGGTAGTCGTAGTAGTCGTTGACGAGGTTTGCACCAATCTGAATAAGTAGAATAGCGAGCAGGATACCGATAAAATGCGTTGTGTGAAAGTGACCAAGCGGCTTTTTTGTTGTCACTGTTTGTAGCCATGCAAAGACACTACCAGCACATACAGGCAGGAGTGGTAGTAGCAGATAGGGAGGTCTCATGCCATCCCACCACACTTGAAGCCATTCGCCCATACTGCGACGGTATTCCGATGGCTGTGCCACAAGTGAGGTCGGCATGTTAACGGACCGTGTAGAGGCAACCGAACGTACTGAGACCTCCGGTTGTAGCGTACTAATGGTTTCTAGTGAGCCGAGTGGAATCGTGGGAACCTCTTCGGCCTGCACCGCATCTGCCGTTACCACGTGCGTGGAGGTGGCAGATTGAGTCGAAGTAGGTTTTTCGTGTGCGACATTTACAATGTTCCCATTGGCTTTTGTCGCTTTATTTTTGGAGTTCATGTTTTTTACATTTTTGCTCTGCATACGCCCCCCTCACGGCGTGGTGAACGGTAGTAATAGCATTGAGGTGCTCACGTGTTGCCCTCTATCTACATACACTATATACAACGCAAGAATAGAAAAAGAAGTTGCTTATGGTTTCTGACGCGAAGTGGCATAGTGTTGCAATTCTTGTTGTAACGAGAGCATGGCATGTTGTAACTCGGCTTGCGTAACGGCGGTTGTGAGATCGCCGCGCGTCTTCTCCAAAATGCCACGCGTTACATCGGTTGTGCGTCGTAATCCTGATGTGATGGCGTCGGGAAAGTCAACTGAGATTAGGAGTGCATAGACATCATCCATGTAGCGTAGATAGACTTCACACGTGTCAAAGTTACCGCGTCGTAACTGATCGAGTACATAGCGGCGCAATTCGCCTACAGCCTCGGCGAGTCCATTGAGATACGCAGCCCAGCCAATGGCGAGTACACTTGCCATTGGCAAAGGGTGCGATTGTGTCATGGCGGCGAAGGTGACAGCTTCGGCGTATTCTTTTTGCGCATCTTGCACAAAGCCAGCGTAGAAAATATCTTGATGTTCCCGTAGGTCGGTTGCCATCTCAGCGAGCAGGGCGGCAGCCTGTTGCAATAGCTCCTGTGCGCGTGTCGTCTCCTGGCGATGCGTCGCCCGAATACTGTTCGCACAAAAACGAATCGCAGCACGCGACTTAGGCAAGGCCCGTTCGCGTGCTGCGTTCTTTAAGCTAAGGTGCGTGATTGCTTCCTGTCCAACGATATCTATATTTTCTGTCATTACTTGCTGATGCTCTCTTCGCTATGATACTTATAGTTTACCATAGAACCCTGAAAAGGAACATAGCCAAAAAGAGAGAGAGGTAAAAGAGTACAATTTTGATATCGCCAGGTGTTCTACACCTGGCGATATCAAAATTGTACTCTTTTACCTCTTCCTTTTATCGAATTCTTCGCATACGTCTATCATCACTCAAGAGTAGTGGAAAGACCTCTATCTCAGGTGGAAAGCTGAGCCTTTGCGTATCACCGGACCAGAAGAGCTGTTTCATCATCTCCGCGACGGCATACAACATGTGTTGTAGGGCGGCGTCCCGTCCCTGTTCATAGGCCGCACTGCCCTCATAGGCAGAGAGTTCCGCGAAGCTGACGGTAAGCGGCATACGCTCGCTCAAGCGTACAAGATAGATATCCATTTTGGTATGACCGCGTTCAGCAGGAACCATAACACGCAGTTCCGGCGTATGGTCGATCATATCGAGACGATAGAAGACACCGTAGTGATCGCGTGACGCCTGAAAAATGGAAACCTCCGGCACTGAATTGACATTGTAATGTTCTCGGTCATCGCGCTCTTGTGGGCGTTCCATCTCTACTCCTAAATCTGCCAGCAAGTGTTCAAACTGTTCGTCGATGCTCATAATTTCCTTCTTTCAAGCGTTGACTCTTAGTAGCCGTTGGTGTAGTATTCCGAAAGCACCTTATAAAAACGGTAGTCAACGCCGATGTAGGGGCCATAATTCATTACGCCCTCGTTACACATCACAAGCCGAAGAGGGCGTAATGAATTATGGCCCCTACATTGACAAATAGAACATATGTTCTTATTATTTATATAAGCAGCAAATATTTTTGACGGCGGAAGGGAACCTACTCATGGCAACCGACTTTGCACACTTACATGTCCATAGCGAATATTCTTTATTAGATGGCTTTAGTCGTGTCAAGAAGCTAGTGGAACGGACAAAGGCACAGGGAATGAACCATCTCGCGATTACCGATCATGGCGCGATGTATGGAGCGATTGAGTTTTACAAGGCGTGTAAGGCTGGTGGCATCAATCCCGTGATTGGTATCGAGGCATATCTGACCGAGGATATGAAGGACCACTCCAAGCGGTTCAGTGACGACTACCATCACCTGCTGATGGTGGCAAAAAACAACACGGGTTATAATAACCTGATGCGCTTGACGACAATTGCCCATACCGAGGGCTGGCATCTGCGACCACGTATGGACAAAAAAGTGCTGGCACAGTATGCCGAGGGTATCATCGTCACGACCTCATGTCTCTCCGGCGAAATCCCGAAAATGCTGCTCAAAGACGAAAAAGAGAAGGCATACTCGACCGCGAAATGGTATATGGATGTCTTTGGGCGTGAGAACTTTTATATCGAGATTCAGGAGCATCACGGTATCTTTGACGATGGGCAGCCCTCACCACAGGGAAGGCTGAATCAGATGCTGTACCAGATGCATAAAGACCTGGGTATCCCAATGGTGGCGACGAACGACCTGCACTATGTCGAACCACACGACCATACCTCGCACGATGTCTTGCTGTGTGTGCAAACGGGTAAACAACTTGACTCACCCAAACGTATGCGCTTCGATAGCAACGAATATTTTCTCAAAAGCCCTGCCGAGATGGGGCAACTTTTCGCTGATCTTCCCCCTGACGTGCTGACAAATAGTGTGCGTATCGCGGAGCAGTGTAGCGTTGACCCGCTTGCATATAAGGCAAAATTGCCAAATTATACCATTCCAGCAGGGTATGAGACGCAAGACCAGTATCTCTATGCACTCTGTCTCGAAGGTGTCAAAGAGCGTTTCGGCGAGATGAACGAGACAATTCAGCGTCAGCTTGACTATGAATTTAACATGATCGCGCAGAAGGGCTTTGTGCCATACTTCCTGATTGAGTGGGACTTTGTGAACTACGCTCGCTCCAATGGTATTCGCTGCTCCGCGAGAGGGTCGGCGGCTGGTAGTGTACTGGCCTATACGCTTGGTATCACCAATGTTGACCCGATACGCTACCAGTTGCCGTTCGAGCGGTTCTTCAATACTGAACGCGCCGACATGCCTGATATCGACATGGACTTCCCCGATGACCGCCGTGAAGATGTGATTGAATATGTCACGAACAAGTATGGCAATGACTGTGTAGCCCAGATGGTGACGTTCAATACGATGGCGGCAAAAGCTGCTGTAAAAGACGTGGCACGCGTCATGGGGCAGCAAGATATCGGTGATCGCATCACGCGTCTCATCCCAACAGGTTCAAAAGTGACGCTGCAAGGGTCGCTCGACGGTGTACGAGAACTCAATGCACTGTATAACGAAAGCACACCTGCGAAAGAAATTATCGATCAGGCATTAAAGCTAGAGGGGTCGGTACGCACAACGGGCGTTCACGCGGCAGGGGTTATCGTGGCGAATGAGTCGCTCGAAAACTTTGTGCCATTGCAATTGCGCGACCCGAAAGACCCACGTAAGGGACGTATCACACAATATGAGCAAGCGCACCTTGAAGAACTGGGGCTGATTAAGTTCGACTTCCTCGGCCTTTCTAACTTGACCATTCTCGATAACGCGGTCAAATTCATCAAAGCATCGCAGGATGAGGATATTAACCTTGAGAAGATACCGCTTGACCCGATAGGCGACCCGATACAGGATAGGAAGCGTGAAAAATCCTTTGAGTTGCTGGCGAGTGGTGAGACAACGGGCGTCTTCCAGTTGGAAGGTCCGAAGATGCGTGAGTACATCAAGCAACTCAAGCCCACACGCGTCGAAGACGTGATGGCAATGATCGCTCTCTACCGCCCTGGTCCGATGGATAGTATTCCCGACTTTATCGCGGCAAAGCATGGACGCAAGAAGATTACCTATCTCGACCCACGACTCGCTGAGTGGCTGGAAGAGTCATACGGTATCATCGTGTACCAGGACCAAGTGCTGTTTATCGCGGTCAACATGGCAGGTTTCTCGTGGGGCAAGGTCAACAAGTTTCGTAAAGCACTCAGCAAAAAGAAAATGGACGAGGTTGAGGGCTACAAGGTCGATTTCGTCAAGGGTTGTGTCGCCAGTGGCATGAGGCAGAAGGACGCCGAAGAACTCTTCACGCTGGTGTTGCCGTTTGGTGGTTATGGTTTCAACAAAGCACATGCCGCGAGTTACGCAGTTGTCGCATTCTACACGGCCTATCTCAAAGCCAACTATACGGCAGAATTTATGGCGGCAACGATGACAACAGAAGCATCGGACGCTAAGAAGATTTCCAATGCGATTGCCGAGTGTAAGCGTATGGGTGTCGAGGTGCTCGGTCCTGACGTGAACATGAGTGATCGCGGCTTCACCGTGCAGTATGGCGGAGTCCGTTTTGGCTTGCTGGCAATCAAGGGTATCGGTGAGGGACCAATTGGCGAGATTTGTCGTGTACGCGAGGAGAGTGGGCCATTCCGTACACTCGCGGACTTCTGCACACGCGTTGACCCGAAATTTGTTGGCAAGGGTGCGATTGAAACACTTATTAAAGCAGGTGCCTTCGACTCGCTTGAGGATGGTGAGGGTGTGCGTCATATGTTGCTCGACGCGGTAGATCGTGCGATGAGCTTTGGCAAGTCGGAACGTGCCGCGAAAGAACACGGCATGGTAAGCCTGTTTGGGGATATGGAAGAGGTCAACAATAGCATCGAGTTCACGTTGAATACAAAGGCAAAAGAGATTCCGCGTAAGCAGTTGTTGAATTGGGAAAAAGAACTCATCGGCGTCTATGTCTCGAATCACCCATTATCGTATCTGACTGAGATTATGAAAGACATAGTAAAGCACAACACGGGTATGATTACCGAGGAGCTTGATAAGCAAAAGGTTGTGCTTGGCGGCATGATTACGGAGGCACGGCGTATCACCACGAAGAAGGGCGATACGATGTGCGTGGTCAAACTGGAAGATATGTTTGGCTCGATCGACGTAACCGTCTTTCCCAAAGTCTATGAGCAAAACCCTGAGTTATGGGCCGAAGACTCGGTTGTGATTGTCTACGGTGATGTACAAATTCGACGTGATGAACCGAACATACTGTGTACGAGGGCTGAACGCCTCAAAGCCGTAGAGGAAGAGATGGATCGCAAGGAATATCATGTGTGGCTGACGATTCAGTTGAGTGGAAACGATGAACGTGCGGTCTCCGATGACAAAATCAAGGTGCAAGACCTGTACCGCTATATCTCAGAGCGACCGGGACGCGATCACTACGATGTGTTCGTCGTCAATGGCGAGTGGAAGACACGCCTTGTGCCCGAAAACAACACGATGCACTACACGCCCGACCTTCATGCGAAGATAGAGGGCTTGCTGGGTCGTGGTGCAATAGAAACGCAGGTTATAGCAAGATAGAGAGAAATGATGGAGAGAATGGCGGCCTGGGGCACGTCCCAGGCCGCCATTCTCTCCATCATTTCTCTCTATCCAGGAAACCTTACTTCTTCCCCATTCGTATATTCCTAAGACACTCTAAAATACTCAACCATCATCTTAAGAAAAGGCTAAAATAATCGTGGGTTCCGAATATATGGGGCCAGTATCAGACCCCGATAAGCAGCAATCTGGACGTAGTACGCCACCCTCACACACTCAACCAGAGTATGGACAGTACGAGGAGCCGAGCTATCGTGAGCATGTAACACAACCGTTGGGCGCACCCGGCTTTCAACCTGTGCCATACCCACCGCTACAACAAGCACCAGTACAAGCGCAACAAGCGTATCAACAGGCTACATCACAACAAAGCCAACAGGGACAGCAGAGCTACCCCCCACAATCACAACCACACTATCCGCCTGCGTATTCTAACAACGGGTATCCAACTCAAATCCAGCAACAATACGGTAACAATAGCCAACCGCTACAACAATATAGTAACAATAGCCAACCGCAACAACAACATGGTTATAATGGCTATCAGCAGTATCAACAGTACCCACCACAGTACAACAACTACAATCCATACAATAACGGGTATGCCGCGCAGCAGGGCTATCCAGGCTATTATTACGGCTATCCTCCCTATTATGGCTATGGATACCCGGCACAGCCTGTGCGTCCCAGTCGTGATAGATACCTATTTGTGATTTCTATTCTTGCAGTGATTGGTTCATCACTTGCCACGCTTGGAGGGCTGGTAAGTGCCGCTATTCTGGTACTGATCTCACTTGTACCATCAAGTAATTTCAATGGGCAACAAGGGCAACTGTTTAGCGGTCTCGTCCTGTTTGTCGCGCTTGCCATCGCTGGGTGCTTGGGAGGCAGCTTTGGCCTGTTCCACAGCATTCGTTCGCTACTGAGAAAGCCATCGTCGGACTTCAAGTTACCGCCGTGGTGGATTTTCCTGTCCTTCTATGTCGTCGTTATCGTTATCGCAGCTATCCTGCGTGCAGGAGGACTTGCAATTGCTAATCTGCCATTGGCAGTGTTTTTGATTGCGCTTGCTGGTTTGTTGCCCGCGCTGACAATTCTTTCGCTTGGAGTACGCCGTTTGCACTTTCCGAGTGGTGCGCGTTGGCCTACACGCTGGCGACGTTTTGCTGTGGCGATTGCGAGTGGCGCAACGCTGGCGATTGTGCTTGCCCTGCTCTTTGAGACTATTCTCCAGTCAGTCGCGGCTGGCTTGCTACGGACCAGCTCAGGCTTTTCGCTGGACAATCCCAATCAACCATTGCCATCGGACCTCCGCGCACTCGGCTTTATGTTTGTGCTCGTCTCCGTGATTGCGCCTCTTGTGGAGGAGGCGGTCAAGCCGCTTGCGGTTGTCGCCATGATTGGGCGTATCGAGAGCGCGGCAGAGGCATTTGTGCTTGGCCTGAGTTGCGGTATCGGCTTTGACCTGATCGAGACATCGGGCTATATCAGTTCGGGCTATCAAAACTGGCTCGACGTAGCTCTACAGCGGAGTACTGCTGGCTTGCTTCATGGCTTTGGAGCGGCGATGGTCTCGCTGGGTTGGTATTACCTGACGCATCCGAAGGCCAGTCACCATCGCTTCCTGTTTGGTTTTGGCTGTATGCTCTATGCGGTACTACAACACGCGATCTGGAATGGCTCGTTTTTACTGCAACTTTTACCAGCGCCCATTGGCCCTTATCTTGCCAATGGTGTGATTGGTAGTGGCTCCTTTGCCTTTCCTGCTTTCTTGCTAGTCTATGTGGTAGAGTCTCTGCTGATGCTGATATTCTTCCTCTTCGTTACGGGGAAGATACGCACAAACAATACGCTTACACCACCAACATCTGCCATAAGTGAACGCTTACCCGCGCCACATGCAACCGGAGGGTTACAGCATGTGAGCGGTGTGAGGGCGTGAATATTATGGACATGCTAAGGGTGCGCTAAAGCGGACTCGTACAGGAACTACTGACAGATGTGGTAGCATACTTAATCACGCCCTAGTGTGTGTTCGGGTACTTCCTCTTTGTGGAAAAATCAGCGATTTTGGCGAGTCATAGCATCGGGCAGAAGGGTACACTTTTCTCGCAGATCATCTACGATCCATGTAGGTGTGATACTCGTGTACTCATCACAAGCGACGATGCTTTTCAGACCGTCTGCCATGTCGTCTATGCGCTCCAACTCGCCGCCGATCTCAACAGGGCAATTTAAAAGTCGAGCGGCGGCATGACAGGGGCAGAGCCGCTGTCACTACTCTACGCCGTTCACGCTGCTTACGCGTCTATAGTAGTGACAGCGGCTCTGCCCCTGTCATGTGAACACCGTCGGCTTCTACGACTTTTAAATTGCCCTGCGATCTCAATGCCCCTCTTGACTTTCACCCTACCTGAAGGTTGTATGCTTGTGACAAGAGTTGTTTCCCTATCCGCAAACAGGCAGGAAGAGATGAGATGTTAAAGATTCGCGATTTTGCCAGGCTCGCCGAGGTGTCGATGACCACCCTGCGCTACTACGACGAGATCGGACTCCTCAAGCCGAGCCATGTCGATCCTGAGACTGGCTATCGGTTCTACACGATGGATCAGTTGCCGTACCTGCATCGCATTCTGGCGTTCAAAGAACTCGGACTGGGACTCACACAGATCGTCGAGATTCTAGACGAAGGCATTTCTCCTGAGGCATTGCAAGGGATGTTGCGGCTCAGACAGGCACAACTCCAGCAGCACATGCAGACGGAACAGGAGCAACTTGTGCGCATTGAAGCACGCCTCCGATCCCTTGAGCAAGGCAATTGTCTGCCGATCTATGAAGTCGTGCTCAAAGCGGTCAAGCCGATTACAGGAGTCTCTCTGCACCTGACGACGACTGATGTAGCATATCAGACGCACTGGTTTGACGCAATCGGTACCACGTTGAAGTGCTACGGGGTCAAACCCATCGATTCTCTGCTCGTCCTTCATGCTGAGAGTGAGGACGAGCAGACCCCAGGTTCAGTGGAGATTGTCGCCCCAGTTGACTGGAGAGACGCCAATGCTCTGATAGCACGCAGTGAGGGACGACTGACATTGTGCGAGTTGCCAGCTGTTCCCCGCATGGCGAGTACTCTGCATCCTGGATCTCCCTCGCTGTCGCTGTCGGCCTATCAAGCACTGGGAACCTGGATGGAAAACAATGCCTACACCATCGTTGGACCACGCCGCAAGATTTGCCTGCGCCGAGGAGAACATCTTGACGACGCTCTCACCGAAATCCAGTTTCCGGTCGAGAAAGTAACCTGAACGAGAGGAACCTATTTCCTCACACAGAAACAGAGACAATTGGGCGCGATGGTGCATACACCACGCTTGATTGAATGGAGAAGAAGATATGAAGACAAGAGCAACAATTTGGATGAACAGAGTGATACGTAGATTAAAGAGCAACAGGAGGGTATCATGATCATTATCACTGGAGCCAACGGCCAGCTAGGTCGGGCGGTGGTGGAGCAGCTACTCGCACGTGTTCCCGCTGAGCAGGTCGGCGTGAGCGTCCGCGACCCGGAGAAGGCGCAAGGACTCAAGGAGCAGGGTGTCCGTGTCCGGCAAGGAGATTTCGCCGACGCCGCGAGCCTCGCCCACGCCTTTGAGGGGGCGTCGCAGGTTCTCATCGTGTCATCCAATAGTAGCGGCAAGGCAGCTGTTCGCCATCATCGCACCGCGATTGACATAGCCAAGAAGGCTGGTGCTCGCCGCATCCTCTACACCAGCCACATGGGTTCGTCCTCGACATCGCTCTTCCCTCCTATGGTTGACCATGCCGCTACCGAGGTGGCACTCCGGGATTCGGACGTGGCCTTTACGTCACTGCGTAATGGCTTCTACGCGACGACGGTACTCTTTATGCTCGGCAACGCCCTTAAGACAGGCGAGTTAGCTGCCCCAGAGGATGGGCCGGTTGCCTGGACGTCCCACTCTGACCTGGCTGAGGTGACGGCGATCACCTTGAGTAAGGAGGTCCTCGATGGCGTGACCCCTGGCCTTACGGCCTCTGAGGCAATCGACATGGACGGTGTTGCCGCCCTCGCCTCGGAGCTAACGCACCGCCCGATCCGCCGGGTCGTTGTGCCGGACGCCGAGTATCGGGCAGGGCTGGTCGCTCACGGCCTCCCAGAGGAGAGGGCCGACGTACTTCTGGGCATGTTCCGCGCGAGCCGACAAGGCGAATTCAAGCGGGTTGACCCAACTCTCGCTCGCCTCATCAACCGATCGCCGATACCCTTGCGGGACGTTCTGAAGGCGGTGATCTCATCGGCTGAGTGATGCTCAGACATTGGTAGAAGTGCAGAGGTTGCACGAGCTGGGTCTCACGTGAAATTGTGTTCACCACGACTGAACATGTGATTACTTCGTGGCGTAGTTTTGGGTCTCCATCAGGAATAGTGCTCAGCACTATTCCTGATGGAGACCCTGTATGGGTCCGCTTGAGCGCACCCTCTAATAACTGTTATATCTTATGTCACCACGTTCCCACCCTCTACGACATACAGAATGCGTTTACGCATACTGGCTGTATAGCCTGAGATTTGTTCCAATTTTTGCGCTATCCACAAAAGATATGTTGCCCTTTGCAGGATAGACGCGTCGGTTTGCAGCGTGGAGAGTGCCGACGCTTTTGCTTGCATCGTCATGATGTCATCGCAAAGCGGAAAGTAGCGCAAACTGACAAGCGTCTTTTCCGCTTCAAGAGCTCTGGCAAGAGAAGCGTCGCGTTGTAGAAATGCTTCTAGCGTTTGTTGCAAGACATGTTGTAGTTCATGCCCCAGGTCAAGTAGACCGCGTAGAATAAAGGCGTCTTTAAGATTGCCGAATGCATCAATTGGAGTGCTATGAACTGTGTAGGCTTCTTGCGCGTCTCCCGTTTGTTGATATAGTTCTGCAAGGTGTAGAATAGCCTCAGCAATTGACACGATAGCATCGCCGATACGTTCAAGGTCATTGCTAAGGTAGAGCGACGAGGTGAGCAGGCGCATGTCTTGTCCCGCGAGTGGTTGTTGCAGGATTAAGAGGCGTATAGCTTGCCGCTCTACTTTCGCTACCAGAGTATCGATAAGGGCATCATCTGCTATGACTGAATGTAAGACCGTGTGATTGCCTGTTTCCAACGTGTTCAGCGTTTGCTTGAACGCAACTTCCACGGACGTACCCAACTGTAACATCAACGTGTGCAGTTCGAGCATCCCCTTGTCGAGATTTGTTCTAGGCATAGAAGCCCCTACCCGATTTTATAGATCTTCAAATTAGAGAAGCTTGCCTCGCCATAGGTGTTTTGTGCAAGGGTGCCAGAGGCAAGGGCGAGTCCACCGACGGTATAGGTGCTGTCTTGTAGTGGACCTCCAATAGCGGTGCCGTTGATGTAGAGCCTGAACGTGCTACCGTTAGCAATAATAGTAAGCGTGTTCTTTTGGCCCACTGGCGCGATAGCATTACTCTTCGTGGGGGCGAGAATTTCGGTATAGTTGTTACCATCACCAGGGGCGTGACGACGGAAGAAGCATTGCCCTTGAGCGTTAATTTCAAAATCGTAGAATTGATCGCTATTCACGCGAATCAACATTCCCGCAGTGTTGCCACTCAGCAGCGTAACATCGACTTGTAGAGTTGCGTTGTCTTGTACACTTTTTGTTAATGGGCAAAACTGTAAAGAGTTTGTTTGTAATACCTTGACGTGATAGCCACCACCCGCGAAGATGCAATGAATAGCATCCTCCGTCCACAGCCCATTCGTATTGCTCGCAAGGCTATAGACAAGTGGTGTAGTGCTTGTCGCGGCTGCGAGAATAGCCGTGGCAGTTCCTTGTGCCTGCACCCCTGCCGGAGCCGTCGCGGTTGGATTCGCCGTTTGTGGAGTCGCGGTGGGGGCTGGTTGCGTCGGTTGTACTGTACTTGTTGGAATGGGCGTTGCGGTAGGCGTGCCCTTATGTGGTGCTATGCTGGCATAATAGGAGATAGCACCTATTGGTAGTACAATGAAGAGGAGCAGACCAATAGCGATAATTGTGAACGTGAGCATATTCGCGCGTCTACGTGGCAAATGAGGTGTCGTGTGAATTTTTTCCGTTGTACGATGCTTCACTGGCTGTGGCGTCATCGGCTCAACGGAGGTTTGCATTGCTACGGTCTGCTGTCCACCTACGACTGGTTTGTTTTCAGCGATAGGCGCGGTAATGCGTCTCCTGCGTGAGAAGACAGAGGTTGGAGCGGCAGTTGGGTTTGCTGGCAAGACAAGCTTACGTCCCTGCGACGAAGGATTACGACTCTGCCGTGCCTGCCGTGCCTGCCGTGCTTGTCGTCCAAAGCGACGTGACGCTGGGATTGGCGTGTCACCTGCTCCTTGACGTATCGTCTCCTGCATTGTTTTGTAGGGCGGCATCTCTTGCGTCTCGTGAATTGAGGGTGTCAAGCGAGCTTGCTCGAAGGCATCTGCGAGTTCTTGTGGCGACTGATAGCGGCGGCGTGGGTCTTTTTCGAGCGCACGCAATACGACCTGATCGATGGAATGTGGGATACTGGAATTATAAAACGAAGGCGGCAACGGTTGTTCACGCACATGTTTCATATACACAGAGACAGGTGTTTCACCAGTAAAGGGAACACGTCCGGCGACCATTTGATACAGCAAAACGCCCAGCGCGTAGATATCGCTACTGGTTGTGGCTGGTCCATCAGCTAGATCGGGTGCCATGTATTCGGGTGTACCGAGCAAGGCTCCCGTTTGCGTGAGTTCGCTGCCACCTTCCATTGCTTTCGCGAGTCCAAAGTCGGCGAGATAGGCGTAATGATCGTCACGCAACAGGATATTGGAGGGTTTGATATCGCGGTGAATAATCCCGTTGTCATGGGCACTTTGGAGCGCACCCGCGATTTGATTCAGCATCTCACCCGCTTCCTCTAGCGAGAGGGCACCTTTCTCTAAACGGTGACGTAGTGTCCCGTGTTCAATATTGGGCATCACGAGATAGTGCCACGGCTCTTGATCGCCGTAGTCATACGCTGGGAGAATGTGGGGATGGTGCAGACTGCTAATCGCGTCGGCTTCGCGTTGGAAGCGTTCAAGATAGTCTGATTGGCTACTGCTCACAACCTTGAGCGCAACGTTTCGGTCCATGCGTTCATCGTATGCAAGATATACTTCTGACATTCCACCGCGCCCCAACCGTCCCAGAAGTTGATAGCGCCCTAAAGATGTTCCCTCTAATCCGGGCATGTGTGTTTGCATTCCTCAACATAAGTAGTTGTTATGTAAATATTGCTTCATGTGTATTACGTATAAACATAGCTTGATAGATGCAAGTATAGGGCTGATGAGTACATATGTCAACGCTTTCACACTGCAAGAGCACTAACGATGTCTTTCGATATGTGTTTCGGTTTTGGTTGTTCGTCCCTATTGCCTGCATTTGAGGCAGGTGGTACCACTGGCTTTACCACGCGTTGGCTCATCAACATTCTTGGTGAGGATTGCAAAAGCGGCGGTGTCGTGGTCGGTGATGGCATACGATGCGGTGACACAGGCTGTGTCAGTGCTGTACTTGTATGCATACGTGTTTCGCTTGTGTGCAGTTGGGTTGGGGCCTGCGCGTGGCTGGTGAGATATGAAAAAGAAAAGCCGAGCAGCGAAGGCATGACGCACAGGAACAGGACAGCCGTGACTACAGGTGTTCCCATGTGCATTCTGAAAGAAGATAGTGGATGTATGGTGCGTTTGTGCAAAGACGCTTGATATGCCTGTGCGAATTCTAGTGGCGTTTGAAAGCGTTCCGCAGGATTTTTCGCTAATGCCCGTAGGACAACTTTATCTGTAGCACGAGAGAGCAAGGGATTATAGAAAGATGGTGCCACTGGCTGCTCATGTAGGTGTCGCCAATAGAGACCGATAGAGGTGCTACTTTTGAATGGGAGCAGTCCTGTCAGCATTTGGTAGAGTACAACGCCGAGCGCATAGATATCACTCGATGAAGTTGCTCCCTGCGTAGTTAGTTCTGGTGCCATGTATTCAGGTGTGCCTTGAGGGACATGCGTGTGTCCTATATCGCTCGTCTCCTGCATAGAGTGGGCAAGCCCAAAGTCCGCGAGATAGACATGTCCACTCTCGTGTAAGAGGATGTTGGAGGGTTTGATATCCCCATGTGCTATACCGCGTTCGTGTACGGCCCAGAGTGCGTTCGCGAGTTGTGCCAGTATTCTCCCGGCTACATCTGTTGAAAGCAAGCCCTGTTTCAGGTATTGTTTCAGAGTGCCATGTGCGATATATGGCATAACCATATAGAACCAGGCATCATGTTCACCATACTCGAACACTGGCAGAACATGGGTATGTTTCAGACTCGCAAGCGTTTGCACTTCACGCCGGAAGTGCTTATAATGCTCGGAGTTACTCTGGTGAGCAAGTTTTACGACGACTGTGTGACCTGTATGTGTATCTTCTGCTTTATAAACATTCGACATACCGCCATGCGCCAAAAGGTGTCGCAACCGATAATGCGAAAGAGTAGTGTCTTCAAGTTCTTGTATCATGATAGTGAGCTATCCTTAGTATACGTTCTCACCATAGTATACGAATCCGCAAGCGAATTTGTGTCATGACATAATATGATACAGTACTAGTACTAAGACCAGCAGAAGGAGTCGCTTCCATGACGACCGTCACGCCGTTAAATTCCGTTACCTGGCAAATCTCGTTGCCGTTTCTAGGCGAAGAAGAGATTATCGGGTCTTACCTGCTTGCAGGAGGCAACGAGCTAGCCATCATTGACCCCGGACCAGGGAGTATGATTGAACCGCTGCTCGACGCGATTCGACAGGCAGGTTTTGATCCACAGGACGTAACACATCTGCTCGCAACACATGTACACCTTGACCACGCTGGCTCTGTCGGTTCACTGGTCAAGCACATGCCAAAGGCGAAGGTATACGCACACAGCAAGGGCGTACCGCATCTGCTCGACACCACAAAAGTTGTAGCCAGCGCGACACGTATTTATGGCGACCGCATGCAACAATTGTGGGGCGAGATTGAATCGACGCCTGCCGACCGCTTACGGACAATCGAAGGCGGCGATATACTGAATGTTGCAGGTCGTCGTTTAGAGGTCCACTACACACCGGGACACGCGGTACATCATGTTATCTTCTTCGATGCCCATTCGGGCAACCTCTTCGCAGGTGATACCGCCGGGGTGCGTTTGCAAGGCGTGGACTATGTGCGTCCTCCCACCCCACCCCCTGATATCGACATTGAAGCATGGTCTGAGAGTATGGACACGATTCAAAAACTACGGCCCGATGTGCTCTATCTCGGACACTTTGGAGCCACGCACAATGCCACTCAACATCTCGCACGGCTACGCGAACAACTGATTTCCTGGGGCAATTATGTATTGGAAGCCATGCGTGACGGCAAAGAGGAACAGGAGATATTGGCTCTACTTATCGCGCGGACCGAACCGGAACTACAGCGTGTCAGCAACGACCCCAACGTTCTGCAACGCTACGAAATCGCCACCAATTACGCTATGACGGTTCAAGGCTACATGCGCTACTGGCGCAAAAAACATCCCGAACGTCTGTAGGGACCGATGATACTGGTTAACAAATGATGCGGATACGTCGGCTGTAGGGGTCTAATTCCATTACACCCTCGTCCCAATCACTTCTGTCCACAGAATTGATGCAACGTTGCGAATGTCCTGCTAACATGGTCAATAGCGACGAGGGTGTAATGGAATTAGACCCCTACGAGGGGTTCATATCCTGTTTATTTGGTCAAATTGCATCATCATCATTCCATACAACAATCTGTCTCACAAATCGTATAAGAAACAGGGAGATGCTCCGAAAGCAATAAAACAACTGTTTTTTTATATATCTATTCTTTTCGCGTCCTACCAAATGTAGGAGCAAATTGTCAACGAGGTATGGCACCCTCGCACTTGTAAAATAACTCCTAAAAACAGCAATGATATGAGAGAGCAACACGGACCATTGAAAGAACAACATGCGTTCCACGCGAATGAGCAGGGAAGTCAGGCGCAAGAACAAGGAAGACGTTTTTTTGGTAACTACGAACTCGTTCGCCGTATCGACGAAGGAGGCATGGGTGAGGTTTATCTCGCCCACCAGCGCACCGCATTCGAGCGTGAGGTCGCGGTAAAAATTATTCGCGCCGACCTGATGCACGATACGATGGTGCGCCAACGCTTCTTACGCGAGGCCGAGGTCAACGCACATCTGAAACATGAGCATATCCTGCCCCTGATCGAGTTCAATGAAGACCAGGGACGCCTCTTTCTTGTAACTCCGTATATTGATGGTGGCACACTGGCGCAACGTCTGCAACGTGGGGCCATGCCTATGCCAGAGGTACATCAACTCTTCTCAGCTCTTGTACGCGCCGTTGCCTACATCCATAAACGCGGTGTGGTGCATCGTGATTTGAAGCCGGGGAATGTGTTGCTTGACCATGACGAGAACGACGCGCAGGTCTACGTGCGCTTGATTGACTTTGGCATTGCCTCCATTCAGGGTGCGGCAACGGAAAGCCCGGAACTAACACAGGCCGGACGAGAACTTGGCACCATCGAGTACATGGCACCGGAACGACTCAATGGTATAGCAGCACCAAGCAACGACATCTTTTCACTTGGTGTTATTCTCTACCAGATGCTCACTGGACGCCTTCCCTACGAAGGGGAACCCGTTCCTTTGCCATCACCAATGGCGTATGTCGTGAAACACTGCACGTATCCCGATTCCACGAAGCGTTTTCCTAACGCCGATGAGCTTTTACGCGTGTTTGAGCAAGCCTATCGTGCCGTGATGACACCAAAATCAACAGCCGTTGTACAACCTGTTGCGGCACAAGAGAACGTCGCGCAACCGCCAGCAGTACCACGTCCTCTTGAAAGTGTCACACGTGAGAGCAAGCCCCTCGAAGTAGTGGGTGTCGCACCATCACATTCGACAGGTAACTTTACGGGTGAGGATTATAACGCGCCAACCTCCTTTATCGATCCATCGAAATTTGCTGAACGTAATAAGCAGGTGGTAGCAATCGCTTCTGCTACTGGTGCGAACATCACAAGGCCCATTGCGTCGCGGCGCAAAAAAGGCTCAGTCTTCGCGTTTCTCTCGTTCGCGATTGTGGCCCTGCTTGTCGTGATAAGTCTGATTGGCTATTACGCCTTTCTAGGTGCAATCACGGCGTCGGTCTCCTTTAGTCCACAAATTCATGCACTTACAAAGGTACTAACAATCACTGCCAAACCAAGCCTACATGGCACAGACCTAGGTTCAGCGGCAGTACCTGCGTATGTGCTGAATAGTACGCAGGCAGGTAGCAAGACAAGTGCCACAACTGGTAAAGAGTGTATCCTGGGCGTCTTCGACTGCAAACAGGTGGTAGCATTCAGCGATGTGAATCCATTAGCGACACAATTGAGTCAGACACTCCGTGTGCAGGTACAAAATGATTTGAAGAGCAAAGCACAGGCAGCGAACGCAACCGTTGTCGGGGCCATCGTCTATACCGATGGTGCGCCAACACCAACGCCCGATGTTGGTTCGGTGAGCAATACGGTAACGGTAACGATGAAAGAGCAGGGGGCCGTTGAGTACTTCAAGACCACAGAGGTACAGGGCCTCGCACGCATCCTGTTGACGCAACAGGCACAACAACAGTTTGGTATCGGCTACGTCTTGCTCAATTCCTCAGCCCAGATTGGGCAACCAGCCATACAAAGTGTGGACCCCAACGGTAACGTGACAATGCAAATCGCCGTTGGTGGTGTCGTGCAATATTCCATTAACTCACAACAACTTACGACCATCCAGAACCACATCAAAGGGATGAAACAAAAGGATGCACGTAGCTATCTGTCGCAGCAATCGGGCATCGACACCAACAGCGTTGCTATTCACGTCTCCTACAGCGATACGCTTCCCAGCGACATCCATCAAATCAAGATTGTGCAGGTCACGCCCTCTACGTTGCCCAATGTGCAATTGCCAACCGTGAAAGCCACGCTGACCCCAACATTTTAAAATAAAAGGAGAAGATGTGTGTCTTGCGCGTGTCCACGCGCAAGACACACATCTTCTCCTTTTACAATTTATGCAATACGTTTTCCGCGAACGCACGTAACCCAGCAATATTGTCGGTGTCGAACCATTGGAGCATCAATTCCTCGACGCCAGCCGCTTCGTATGCCTTGATGCGCTGAATAGTGACATCAGGTGCTGGCAACGTCTCGTCGCCAAATGTTGCCATATGCATCATGGTACGCCTCACATCGTCCGGTTTACGTCCGGCCTCTTGTAACAAACCGTCAAGAATTGTGCAACGTTCTCGGAACGCATCGGGACTGAGAAAGACACCATTCCAGATAGTGGCGTACCGTGCCACCAGTGGAAGTGTACGCTGGACGCCGTTCCCACCAATCAAAATCTCTGGTCCACCAGTCCGTTGCGGACGTGGCAGAAGCGTAGCTTCACGCAATTGGAAAAACTTGCCCTCGAAGGTAACGGGTTCGTCGCTTTTTAGTAGACGTGTAATAACTTCCAGTCCCTCCTCAAAACGTGCCATGCGTGTAGGAATATCGCCAAGTTCATGCCCGAAAAGGGTATGTTCGCGCTCCTGCCAACCTGCTCCAAGCCCAAGTATCATGCGTCCATTGCTCAAATCGTCTAATGCAGCCGCCTGTCGTGCTAACAACGTAGGATGGCGAAACGAAATAGGCGAGACCAATGGTCCAAAGTGAATACGCTCAGTGCGGTCCGCCAGATAGGTGAGCGAGACAATCATTTCCAAAGAAGCCTTATCGGGTGGATTCGCGTTCGTGAAATGGTCTGAACGAAATAAGCCAGCGAAACCAAGCGACTCGACCTCGGAAACCAAATGTTTCCAACGAGGCCATGTCAACCCATCTTGTCCCTCAATCATAATGGATAGTGCAATCATGTTGTAGCTCCTTGTAAAAATTGTAGATTGATGTGGTGCATGACAGGTGCTCTGCACCACATCAATCTACAATTCATTATCTATTGCGTCTTCTTTCAATTCCTCCCACAACGCCTTGACGGTATGCGTGGTGACGCCGAAGCCGAAGCCACGCCGTTGCAGGAAGGAACTGAGGCGTGTACGAAAGGTTTTGTAATCCATGTCGGGCAAACGCACAAGTGACGCAGCCTTCTTACGACCGGCAACTAGAGCGCGTTCCTCGTCTTGCTCGTCGCTCACGAGTTCGTCAACAACGTCACGATCCACGCCTTTCATCCGTAACTCGTTCTTGAGCACGTTGGAGCCACGTGGATTGAAGTTTTCACGCGACTCTATCCAGAACGTGGCAAAGGCACGGTCATTGACAAAATCAAGCCGATCCAATCGTTCCAGCACGGTATCGATCAATTCGGCTGGTGTCTCTTTCTTTTTGAGGTAGCGGCGTACCTCTTCACGACTGCGTGGGCGAAACGAGAGATAGTTCAGAGCGCGGTCAACGGCTTGTTGGAGCAGTTCTTCGCTGCGCAACTGCACCAGTTGCTCCGAGGTAAGCACCTGTCCAACTTTGAGGCCCATTTGTAGCACAATGAGAGCGTTGACACCCAGCAAAAATCGGTCGTCAACAAACACACTGACACGCTCTTTATCGGTTGTTTGAGTTTGTAGTGAGGTGATACGCATGAGGATAGTATATCATGTGCAAGATATACAGGATTACGGACCGTATTGTAGGGGTCTCATTCTATTACACCCTGTTAGCAATACACAATTTTGCAGGACATGAGCCAACGTTTCAACATCCTGCAACATGGTCAATCGCCAACAGGGTGTAATGAATTAGACCCCTACATTTATCACGTCCACCCTGATTCCCATCCCTCTCACAAACGCTACGGCCTGCGTCGGGTCAATTGTTGCTCCCTTGAGTTCGTTTGGGCCGATGCGTATCCCATCAATCTTTGAGCCACGCAGGTCGGCACCAACGAGTTTCGCTTTCGCGAAATCTGCTTGCCGTAGGTCACAATTCAGGAAGGTGACGCCGGAGAGGTCAGCTTCAAAAAAGTTTGCCTCGCTCAAATCGCAGTCTTCAAAGCGTACGCTCTTAAACTTCGTGAGCGCGAACTGTGCAAAGCTACTTCGACATTCTTTGAAAAGCACATCTTGAAAAAGTCCCTCGCCACATTGAAACCCAGTCAGGTGACACCCAAGCAATTCGACGCGTGACAGTGTGGCCTCCGACCATTCAGCATTGGCGAGATCGCACGCGAGCAAGCGACAATCAAGCACCTGCACTTTTTTGAGGCGTGTCTTGCTCAAAACAATACTTTGTAACAGAAGTTGGTCAAACGAGATATGTTGCGCCTCTTGCCCCATAAAATCATCAAGTGAAAGCGTAAGCTGTGTATACTGTGCGTAATCCTGCAATGTGTCGTCAGGCAAGCCCTTTTCAAGCCCCTGTTTTGGAATAATAGGTGGCTTTATGGCTTTCTCTGGTTTGTTACGTTTGTTCATGATATATTTCCTTTCAATAGAACAAGTGTAGGGGTCTAATTCTATTACACCCTTTTAGCGATTGACTCTGTTAGAGGATGTTGAAACGTTAGTATATGTTCTCCGAAATGGTGCGTTGCCAGCAGGGTGTAATGAATTAGACCCCTACAGTCGTGGGTTGTCAAAGATGCACTGTATGGAAATATGATGGGTGCGAGGAGGTACGGTTGCGAACAAAGAGGTAAATGTGTAGGCTATCAAACGTTTGTTAGGGGGAAGGGAAGCAAAAATTCACTCAACCGTGATGGTCGAATGAAGATTGCTACGAAGTTAGGAGTACATCATCTCAACTTCGCTGAATTCTGAGCTGGGGAGTTCGGGCAACATCTCGATGAGAGGCACGTCTTTTTTCTCGGTCATGTGATTATTTTCATCAACGAAGACAATTTGTGGCACGAGCGCACGAATTTCTTCTTCGTTGTATTGTGCATAGCTAATGATAATGACGATATCGCCTTCTGAGTTCAGACGGGCCGCCGCACCGTTCAAGCAGATGACACCAGAGCCACGCGCACCGGCGATAGTATAGGTTTCCAGGCGTGAACCATTGCTCACATTGACAACCTGTACCTTTTCATAGGGGTAGATATTTGAGGCGTCGAGTAGGTCCTGGTCAATCGTGATGCTTCCAATATAGTTCAGGTTGGCCTGTGTGACGGTGGCGCGATGAATTTTCCCTTTGCACATTGTACGCTGCATGGAGTTGAGTCCCTTCCATTTCTAAGAAGACATTTTTTATAGTGTGAGAATTTATTTTCCCATTGTACTATATTAAACGTCTTGTCATGGGGATTGGGAACATGATAACGGCACATAGCGAAAAAAAACATACACGCGTTAGGCTGATATCTTCAGCATCGGTAGGGGCCGCAATGCATTGCGACCCCTACCGAGAAATTACCGCGTTTGGGTGTCAACGTTCATCAGAGTAGCGAGCAATGCCATTGCGTAGGCTTCGGCGACTGTTTGGGCGTCGTACATGGTATCACCGAGCATGAGGCGGTATTGACACTTCCAGCGTCTGGCCGGCCACGGAGCGAGTCGTATGAGCGTATAGGTTTCCACATGTTGTTCTAAGGCTTGTCGTAAGGTTATTTCATCGAAAGAGGTGAGGCCATGCTGCACGAGTTCGTGTTGGAGGGTTTCAGGCAACATGCAGCGTCTCGCGTATCTGCTCAATGCTCATGGTCTCGAAGTCGGTGCGTGAGAGTTGTTTTGGAATGACCGAAAAGGGGCCTGTCCATGTCTTCGCGTGTGCTTCAAGCTCGTCGAGCACTTCAAAAGACTTCTGACGCGATTGCTCTACGATGGGGTAACGGAGCGCGGCTCGGTCAAAGACCTCTTGATCTTTTGTGTAGACGCTGCCATCTTCACGCACCACAACATCTATATAGAGATCGGTATACACAAGCTCTTGCGCGGTGTTGGTATAGTCAGTATTTGGCAGGACAACATCGCAATAGCCACTGAGAAAGCCACCGTTCTCGGTATAGCCAATGTGAATAGTAAACCATGCATCGCGCCAGAAGTAGGTTAACTGATGTTTCTCGGAAACCCATGTGCCGGGACGCCAATGCATAGGAGTTCCGATAGGCGTCCATATGACAAAGTAGTCGTTGCTTACCGGAAGATGGTAGCCCTGCCATCCTCCCCACTGGCTGCCGTCTACCAGCATTTTCCGAATGTCTGCCTTCAGCAACATGGTTATGCACCCTTTCTAAAACACTCAGTTCTCCTGAAAAAAGGAACCGTGTTTATATGTTACCACAAGGGAGGGATAAGGAACGATTTTCTACAATGAGGCCGATGGAAGCTTAGCTTCCATCGGCCTCATTGTAGAAAATCGTTCGGATATGTTATTTTGTTGCGGCGCAGCTATACAGCTGATCTGAACTAGTCGAACCACTTGTGCTGGCTGGTACCACTGTACAGTGCTGTGTGACCCACGTTGTGAGCGAACTTTGACCACCTCCGGGACCACCACCAAAGCCATCGGAGCCGTTGAGCAAGAAGAAACGGACGGTACCATTGGCAACCAGTGTCGCGAGTTGGCTTGTGGTCAGAATGGGGTCGCTACCCCCAAATCCGCCGAGTGCCATCACGCCTTTATTCGTTGCCAGGATAATGGGATCGGCCTGATTTGAGCTTGAAACCGCAACGAGGTACTTTGCACTTCCCTGATTGACGACCAGGTAGTGAATCAATGCGCTACTCACACTGCCTCCACCCCCAAAACCTCCGCCACCATTACCTGCATTCGCAAAACGCTTCTCAAGCGCGGCCCTCTGTGCTGCTGTGAGCGTTCTGCCACCAGGAAAGCCTCCATTCGCAAAGCCTCCACCAAAGCCACCTTGTTGGCTTGGACCAGCAACAGGCAAATCGTCTGCTATGTTTTTTACCGCAGGCGTAGCCGCCCAAATTGCAGGTGTAAGCATCAGGGCGAGTAAGCCAATACCCAGTGCTGGTACAAGAATCCGTGTGTTCAACCACCTGAGACGTGGCAACAGGCGAGCGACGAATAGCACCAATGCGGCGAGTACACAGCCGATAGCGATAACGGGGATAAGCCATGTACCCCATGCCGTGTTGCTCGTGATAATGTGTATTTGCTCAAGCGCGGTGAGTAGTAATGCGATGGGTAACAGCCAGCCATGCCAGCCAATGCGTCGGTAATCACGCCACATCACGACCACCCCAATGCCAAACAGAGCACAAATGGCAGGTGCGAGTGTGGACAGATAGTACTGGTGGAAAAAGCCAGCCACACTAAAGAAGATCGCCATTGTCAACAGCCAGACACCCCATAAGACGAGCGATTGCTGCTGTTTATCCTCTCGCAAGCGTGGACGGCTCTGCCATGCAAGCGCGAGCATACCAAGCAATGCAAGCGGTAGGAGCCATACAATCTGCCCACCGAGCGGCTCATTAAAGAGGCGCAACGGCCCAGCCGTACCAGTATTGAACATACCACCACCACCTGCACCTTGCGGTGGTTGACCTCCGTTATTGCCCTGTGTTCCCTGCGCTGGTTGCCCAGTCGTTGAGGCTGGTTGTGTGCTCGTGCTCGCGCTTCTCGTACCTCTATTTCCAAAGCCAAACGAGCCAAGCAGACGCTGTATACCATTATAGCCAAAAGCGAGGCTGATTTCTGAGTTGTTCTGGGTGGAACCAACATATGGACGCTGCGATGCTGGTGTCAGGTCTACCACGACTGCCCATGACAGCGAGATAGTGAGCATGACAAGAGCCGCGACAAAGAGTTGCGCGATCCTCATTTTGAGGGTTCTCGGTGCTGCTAACAGGTAGAGTAGGCCATAGGCTGGTACAACAAGGTATGCTTCCAGCATTTTTATGTTAAAACCGAGACCAACGAGCACGGCGGTCAGCATCAGCCAACGCCATTTGCCTGTCTCTGCCGCTTTCATCACGGTCCACGCGCCGAGGAGCATCGTCAAGACCAGCGTACTATCAATCGTATTGTTGCGGTTTGTCACCACACTAATCGGACTGACCGCCAGTGCCAGTGCTGCTAGAAGGCCAGCGACGACTCCGAAGTGGCGGCGTACCAGATGATAAAGCAACAGGACCGAGAGCACACCTGCCAGTGCCTGTGGAAAGAACACGCTAAATGGCGTAAAGCCGAAGACTTTTGCGCTGAGAACCTGTAGCCAGAAACCGAGTGGCGGCTTGTCAACCGTCACAAAACCAACTGGGTCAAGCGAGACGAAAAAGAAGGTATGCCAGCTATCGAGCATACTCTTCACTGCGGCAGCATAGTAGCTGTTGCCATAGCCGTTCTGTCCCAGTTGATAAAAGTTCATGAAAATGGAGATCAACAGAATAATACCCATGCCGACGGGCTGCAAAAGGCGTTGCCAGCCCGTTTCTTCGTCCACGACTACAGTCGGGCGAGCATTTGGTACAACAGGAGATGCATCAATCATAGTACACGATTATCCCTTCTTACTAAGTGTTTTTCAAAATTACGTATGTGATGGCCGCACAAAAACCCACAGCCTCATGCCCAGATAGGACAGCAAGGCACTACTCGCGACAGAAACAATTTTTGCAGTATTCGCCCAGAGTGTCGGGTTCACCGCGAGGGGATGAAGTATACTGCTGGCGAGCCAGAGCACAAGAGAACTCCAGCCAATGCCACAGAGTGTGGTTATCGTGAACCGTGACAACTCCTTGAGCGTTGTGCCTTGCCTGTGTCTAAACGTCCAGTACTTGTTCAAGAAAAAACTATTGATTGCTCCAATGCTGTAGGCTAGCGCGTTGTATGTCAGCAAGGTCATTGTGCTGGTAGTAGGAAAGAGCAACAATAGCATGTTTAAGATGAGTATATCGACGATGGTGTTCAGTCCACCGACTAGCCCAAAGCGTAACAACTTGCTTGAACCAGTAGAACTTCTTCGGGTTTTGTTTATAGTTCGGTGCCTTTAACTCGTTGCATGATGGTTGAACCGAAATTATCCTATCCTCCAATTTGGTAGAATGAAGTTGCAGAACTTCTATCATGAGTATGTCTATCCTCTCAAATGTATGGTGTGTACACCGCTTTCGTGGTTACATGCATAGCCTACCAAGAGGTGATGAGAGGATTATTGGAGAAAAATGAGAGCTTTCTCATGAACAGGCCACATGATCTCCATGTGGCCTGTTCATGAGAAAGCTCTCATTTTTCTCCAACAAATTTCACATATTTGTAGCATACTTTGCTAGAAACAGATGTTAGATAAAAATGGAGATATCATGCTCTTAAAAAGAAAATTAATCGTACCTGATGTACGACAGCTACTTGCATATATGGCAATTGGAGTTGCCTGTGTACTCGCGCTGGTGCTACGCGTATCACTGTACCGTGTCGAAACAAGCGATTACACCGTTTTCGTGAGCCAGTGGTACAGTTTCATCCAGGCCCACGGCGGTTTTGCGGCCCTCAAATACAACTTTTCCAATTATAATGTTCCCTATCTCTACCTGCTTGCACTCTTAACATACTTGCCTATTCCGAAGCTGATTGCCATCAAGACGCTCTCGGTTGTGTTCGATGGTGTGCTTGCCCTGTTCGTGTATCTGCTCATTCGCTTGAAATATCAGCACGGCTATGTGGCAATTATAGGGGCGTTGGTTGTCGCGTTCGCGCCAACGATCTTCATCAATAGTGCGGCATGGGGTCAGTGTGATGCTATTTACACAGCTTTTTGTCTGGGTAGCCTGTACTTTTTGCTCAGAGAACGCCCTGCATGGGCATGTGTGTTCTTCGCGCTTGCGCTCGCCTTCAAGTTGCAAGCAATTTTCTTTTTCCCTGTGTTGCTCGTGTTACTCGTAAAAAGAAAGCTTCCAATGCGCTACCTTGCTCTGATTCCTCTACTCTTCCTACTCCTGCTCTTGCCAGCTTATATCGCTGGTCGGGATGCAACGAGTCTGCTTACCATTTATGTAGGACAAGCTACAACGGGTGGTGTAGGTGGACAATTTGTGGGTGGGACACAAGGGCAATTTACTGGCAGAGGACAATTTACGGATGGCACACCAGGACAATTTGCTGGTAGAAGGCAATTCAACGGTGGAGGGTTTAGCGGCGGTAGTTCCTCGTCCTTGACCGCCAATGCTCCATCGTTCTATCAATGGTTGCCCACGTCGGCTCCTGCATACTGGAAGTGGATTGGAATCTTCCTCACGGGTGCGTTTGTGGTGTTTATAAGTGGCTTGCTCATGGCGAGTAAGAAACTTATCACGCCAGAAATTTTGCTCAAAGTCGCGCTGGTGTTTGTAATCGCGATTCCCTTTCTGTTGCCAGAGATGCATGAACGTTACTTCTATCTCGCGGATGCTCTTTCTATCGTCGCGGCTTTTTACTTTCCACGGATGTTCTATATCGCGGTGGGTGTACAACTATGTTCGCTCCTGAGCTACGCACCCTACCTGCTACATACTCAGGTGGTCGGCCTCAGCTATGTAGCCGTTCTAGTACTCGTACTCGTCATTGTTACCAGCGTTGATCTTCTAGTAACACTCTATCCCGACATTCGCAAAAGTATCTTCGCATCAGATGTTGCATGAGAAAGTTCACATCTTTTTCCAAGAAAGTCTCAATGTTTCAGCCCTATACTTATGAATGTGAGGAGAGAGGGTGCGCTAAAGCGGACCCGTACAGGGGCGACGAGGAGTGCTGAGATGCGAGAGAAGTCCTGTACGGGTCCGCTTTAGCGCACCCACCAACGTAATAGAAAGATACAAGCATATGGACGACAATACTTTCAACGAATATAGACGGTTAACATTACCCTATCAGCGCAGTGGAAATGCGCCAGAACCACAACATCCGGCACCACAACGGATGCGTGAGCAACAAGCATTTCCACAACGTCGAGTACAACAGCAAACACGCGAAAGACGCGAGCAACAGGCGTTTCCACAACGCCCAGTAGCACCAACACTTGTACAGGAGCGACCTGTCACACCAACTCGTGGGCAAAATCGACCTGTGGCACCAACAAAGATGCCAAAAGCAAAGGCACAGGCGTTAGTGCGCAGTATGAAACGTGGCATCGTTATCGCCTCGTTTTTGAGCTTTTGCACATTTAGCGCACTTGTCATGAGCCATACCGTAGGCACTACCGCGACACAGGCAAGTACTGTGGCGACTACAACGCATGTGGCTACACCAGTAGCCACAGCGACAAAAAAGACGACAACGACTCCTACTGCTACGACAACGCCAAAGGCAACAGCGACAACGACGACAACGCAAGGAGGAGGATATGGCTTCGGATCAAGTAATTCCACAAGTCAACCCGTATCCGGTACTCAGACATCGTAATCAGTTGTCTGTACCCCTCAGCATGAGACGGGCAGAGTTTCGAGCGATGGGAACCACAGTTTCTCTCCTGTTGCCAGAAGCCCAATTTTGTGCAGGAGTTGAAGCAACACAAGAGCTGTTCGTGGAATGGGAACAGACACTGAGCCGCTTTTTGCCTGAGAGCGAATTATCACAACTCAACCGTCAGGCCGGAACGCCTGTTTCTGTGAGTCCTCTGCTCTTTCGCGTTCTCCATGCCGCGTATATAGCGGCACAGGAGACCGAAGGACTCTTTGATCCAACGCTGCTCACGCAACTCGTCAGCATTGGCTATGATCGTAGCTTTGACGAACTGCCCGCTATCATCCCTGCTAGCAAGCAAGGCCCAACGTCTGGCGGTGGCTGGCGTGAGATTCGTATGGATCACAGGAGGAGACGTGTCACATTGCCGGCTGGCGTTGGTATAGAGGTAGGTGGCATCGCGAAGGGTATGGCAGTCGATGCAGCCCTTGCACAACTTCGCTTGCTCGGTATTCAAACAGCACTTGTCAATGCCGGGGGTGATCTGGCGGTCATGGGACTGCCAGACGGACAAGAGCATTGGCCTTTGAGTGTTACAGGTAAGGAGATATCCTGGGTTATTCCATTCCAGTATGGGGCATTGGCAACCTCTGGTGTGGACAAACGCCACTGGCAGCAAGGCACCCAATCACGTCATCATATTATCGACCCTCGTTCAGGCGAATCGGCACAGAGTGGTCTCTGGTCGGTTACAGTCGCTGCCGAGAGTTGTCAACAAGCCGAGGTTGCCGCCAAAACAGCCTTTTTACTAGGTGCAAAGCAGGGCAGTGCCTTTCTCAACGATTCCGGCCTAGCCGGTTTATTGGTTCATGTCGATGGTAGTTGGACAAGCGCAGGCTCCTGGCCTGTGGCACTCATGAAAACGCTGGAGCAATAGCAATGAGTAGTAGTGTATGGAATACTGTAACATGGGATATCGCACGAGCAGGCGGCTGGACAGCCTATATTCTCCTAACATTAGCGGTTGTCGTAGGACTCTTACTTTCGACACAGGTACAATCGCCTAGCCGTTGGCCTCGTCTTATTAATAGCGAACTGCATAACTTTTTATCATTACTGAGTACAATCTTTCTGAGTGTACATATCCTGGCGGTCTGGATTGATCCCTTTACGCACTTTGGCTGGCGTGATATCCTTATTCCGTTCGTCAGTACGTATCGTCCCTTCTGGATGGCAATGGGTATCGTCGCCTTGTATAGTGGCATTGCTATTGGTATCAGTACGCTCCTTCGTCCGTATATAGGGTATGCGTGGTGGCGTCGGCTCCATGTACTGACGCTTGGCATCTATATCATCGCAACAATACATGGTATCGGTACAGGTAGCGATACGCAAACATGGTGGGCCTTCGGTCTCTATGCCTTTAGTAGTGTGCTTGTCGGTTCACTGCTTGCTCACAGAATTTCTCTTGTTCGCAAGAAGAAACGAGCTCCCGTTCGCAAGGAGGTAACGCTCCAATCTGTTTCCAATGTGCGTACAATAAAATAATGGAAGATATAGAACTGGTAGGGACCGATTTATCACGTCCTTGTTCGCGTGTCGAGAGGCCAGAAGGACGTGATAAATCGGTCCCTACAAGACACCACCAATGTTGTATTCGATGGATTGTCGTAGGGACCACGTTTACGGTGTCCACGGCGCAATTCATTGCGCGATATCTGTTTCACATCTTCTTGTCGCAATCATAGGCGATAAATCGGCCCTCGGACGCCGTAAACGTGGTCCCTACGACAAGCTAGCACGTGACGATTGACAGCCTATTACAGATTCTACTACGGTAATAAGGGGGAAGAATAGATGCATATTCTTGTGGTGGAAGACGAGCAACGCCTGGCGTTTTTGTTACGTCGTGTCCTGTTAGAAGAGCGACATACCGTTGATCTCGCGCATGATGGCGAAACGGGGTTAGACCTTGCGTTGAGTGATACCTATGATGTTGTTATTCTCGATGTGATGCTACCAACACATGATGGCTTCGAGATATGCCGTCAGATGCGGGCTGAGCGTATCCTGTCACCCGTGTTGATGCTTACGGCACGAGGCGCGGTCGAGGACCGCGTGAAGGGTCTCAACGTGGGGGCCGATGATTACCTGACCAAGCCGTTCGCGATGGAGGAACTGCTGGCACGCGTCAATGCGCTTCTGCGTCGTCGTGATCGACGCTTCGATGAGACGCCAAAACTGAGCGTTGGTGATGTGACACTTGACCTCGTAAGGCATGAGGCTAGCCGTGCTGGACGTGTCATCGAATTGACCGCCAAAGAGTTCGCGCTACTGGAATACCTGATGCGCCACCCTGGACAGGTGCTGACACGCACACAAATTACCGATGCGGTCTGGCGCTATGACCTGGAAGCACTCTCGAATGTGGTGGATATCTATATTCATTATCTACGTGACAAAATAAATTCGGGGTTTGCTCGTCCTTGCATTAAGACAGTGCGTGGCGTAGGATACAAAATCGAAGCATAACAGAAAAGACAAAAAACATGAACAGGGAAAGACTTACATCGTGGCTTCCGTATCGTAGGCAGAGTCGCCGTAATCAAGAGCCAAGTGCTGCTCTATTTCAAGGGCTACGTATAAGTTTGACCCTCTGGTATTGCGGCATATTAGCGGCGGCACTCGTCCTCTTCGGTGTAGCCCTCTATCTTGGTGCATCCTATTTCTTGCTCAGTCCATTCAAGGGTGTAGCTATCGCTAATGCGAATCGACATGCGAATACGTGGGTTATGGACTCAATCAGCAACGCATGTTCGCCAAGTAACTATTCTGGTCCAGATGGTGGCGGTCCTGGTGGTCCCGGCAACCCGTTTTTTCGTTCGTCTCAGCCTGAGATGATCGCTTGCTATGACCAGCATGGCACTCTATTAAAATATGGTACAACAACACAATTGTCTTCGGCCTTCCTCTCAAATACTCTTGCGAAGACAGTGTTACAGAACGGATTGCAAGAGAATGATACGGTCAGTGTTAGTGCGTCTGGAGATACTGTTTATCGCTATGCAGTACCTGTTACGGATGCTACAGGGAGCGTTCTAGGTGTGGTCGTGGCAGGAGTAAGTATCAAATCGCCAGAAAACACGTTGTCGTTGTTGCTGATTCTCATCTTCGTTGTAGGTGGTGTGATGTTATTCGGGGCAGGATTTGGTGGCTTCTTTCTCGCGAGTCGTGCGTTGGCACCAGCACATCTCGCCTTTACACGGCAACAACGCTTTATCGCCGACGCATCTCATGAATTACGCACACCGCTTACACTGATGCGTGCCGATGCTGAAGTACTCTTACGCGGACGTGAACACATGGCGGTAGAAGATGCCGTGCTCTTGGAGGATATCGTTGCCGAAGCGAACCACATGAGTACATTGGCTACGAGTATGCTAACACTGGCACGGCTCGATGCCAACGCACAGCATCGAGAACACGAGGTGGTGAGCATGGATGCGTTGGTGCTGCAAGGCGTGCAGCGTGTCAGTGCCTTCGCAGAGCAAAAGAGTGTTGGAGTTCAACAAGCAAAGACCGACGACGTATTCGTAATTGGCGACCCGATGCTCTTAGAGCAAGCATTGCTCGTGTTGCTCGACAACGCCATTAAATATAATCGCCCCAACGGTCAGGTGATGGTGCGCACAGCCATTTATGAAGGGAAAGCGCGTCTTGAGGTGTGTGATACCGGTATCGGTATTCCAGCCGAACACCTGCCACATCTTGGCGAACGCTTTTATCGCGTAGACAAGGCGCGTTCGCGTGAAGCCGGAGGAACGGGTCTTGGCCTCTCCATCGCGCAGCATATCGCCACGCTTCATGATGGGACAATGACGCTGACCAGCGTTCCAAATGAAGGAACTACCGTGACGCTACTGCTCCCCTTAGCCCAGCGCAAGCAATCTCAAATTCAAGCCGACCCGGAACAGATGCGAATGGTACAAGGAAAGAGCTAGTATGAAGGTAGCCACCATTACACTGAACCCTGCTATTGATCAAACCGTAACTGTACATGATGTTCGACTGAATACGGTCAATCGTGGTCAGGCAATTCGGTTTGACGCGAGTGGAAAAGGGATCAACGTTGCCTCATTCCTGGCCGATTATGGAATAGACACCGTTGTAACAGGGTTTCTTGGTCAGGAGAATATCACACTCTTCGAGCAGTTCTTCGCTTCAAAAGGCATAGAGGACCGTTTCGTGCGTATTCCTGGCAGTACGCGTACCAATGTAAAAGTTGTTGATGAGGCAAGACAGGAGACAACAGATATCAACATGCCGGGTCTCTCGACTCCACTGGAAGCAATGACAACGCTGTTTGACATAGTAGAGTCGCTGACAGATACGTGCGACTGGTTTATTTTGTCCGGCTCTTTACCACCTCATGTTCCAATTACAATCTATGCCACAATTATTACACACCTCAAGCAGCACAAAAAGCATATCCTGCTGGACACGAGTGGAGAAGCTTTGCGAGAAGGAATACTGGCAGGTCCAACGATTGTCAAACCCAATATCGAGGAGTTAGCCTATCTTGTGGGGCATAACTTGACCAGTAACCTCGACATTCAGCAAGCAGCATTTTCTCTACTGAATGAAGATACCCGGTTGGTCGTTGTCTCAATGGGAAAAGAGGGTGCATTGCTTGTGACGAACGACACAGCCCTGTTTGTGGTACCCCCTGCAGTACATGTGAAGAAGACATTCGGTGCTGGTGATGCAATGGTCGCGGGTCTCGTAGTAGCACAGGTGCAGGGATTGAGTGTCGTCGATAGTGGACGTTTGGCGACGGCATTTTCTCTCAGTGCGATTACACAACCTGGTTATAACTTGCCCTCACATGACCTGCTTTTGGAGTATGTTCATCAAGTGAACGTTCGATAATGTTTTGACACCCGAATACTGTGATGGTCGGTGTCAAAAATTTCCTCCATAACATCCATACGCCGATAGCAGGATAGCCCAACCGCAGATGTCTGGTGCCTGTAACTCGATTTGTGCCTGCTCTACCAATGCGTCAAACTCCGCGTTTTCTACAACACCTTGCTGAACAACGAGAGGCTTCACGATAAACGCACGACTCACAATTTCCGAGAGAAAGTGATATGCAACATTGCCACTCATCGCCCCAACGTCTACCGTAAATACGTCGTACCCTACGTCATAAAGACCTGCTTGTAGCAGCATCGCGTACAGCCGTTGTGCCACACCAAGCGTGCTTCCTGTCACGTCAAGCGAACGTCCTAAGCTTCGCACGTGCCTGTAGCATCGCGTGATGCAGTGCAAGACACGCAGGACTCGAAATCTCACACAATTCTAACTCTACAATGTTCAGCCATCCTCGTGGTCGCAACGCACGTATACATTCACGTATCGTGGGAAGCCATGCCTCCGGCTTCATATAACGGGCGACCTGGCGCATATGAACAAAATCGACAAACGCATCTGGAATTGGTAAGCCCTGTAAAAGGTTCATCTGCCGGAATTCGACCTGATGCAAACTACTCGTGTTACGTCGTACTGTAGCTTGATGAAGTGCCTCTTCGTCACTATCAATACCGTAGATGCGTAGCTTTGGATGCCGTTTGGCAAGGTCAAAAATCCATTCGCCCCTGCCACAGCCGAGGTCGAGGACACTTTGCATGGTGTTAACCGCGATTTGTTCGGGGTGTAAACGCCCACCTTGCACCTGCAATAAATAGGAGTGTAAAAGTGCGTCGAGATGTACTTCATTTCCCTGTCCAGTGCTTATAGGCGATAGTGGATGTGAAGATTGGAATGGATGATTCATCGAAATCCTTTTCTTGCGTGTTCCTCTTAATACAATCCATTTTCGTAGGGACCAGATGTATCGCGTCCACGGCGCAATTCATTGCGCGATGTCTGTTTCAACATCTCCTCGTCGCAAGCATAGGCAATGAATTGCCCGTGGACGCGATACATCTGGTCCCTACGGTGCATACGCGATTGCTGAAATTAACGCACCTGTGGTGCAATAATGGGCTTCCCCAATATCACGTTGCTTTTCCTGTAATAACGCGTCGAATTCTTCGACACCAATCATATTGTGTTCAAGCATTAACGGTTTCTGTTTTTTCGCGATGCCCGCGAGTAATTGGCAACAGGCGCGTCCACCGGGATTACCAGGGCCACCGAAATTCACAGGATGTATGGTATACGAGGCGTTGGCGAACCCTGCTTCTTTCAGCAAGCGAAAGAGGTGTACTCCTGGCGTACTTGTCCCTGCATATTCTGAAAAACCATAGCCAAGTTTGCGTAGTAACGCGTCAGAGAGCAAAAGCAAGCGTTGATATGCGTCACTGGATGTTGGGCCAATCGACAGACTCACAAGGGTAATTGCTGCTCCTGGTTTCATCACACGTTTACACTCGCTCAAAAAGAAGGGCCATTCTTGCGGACGAAATACTGGTGAAAGCTGCAACGAATGGATAAAATCAAAGCTTGCATCGGCGAGCGGCAGTGGTTTGAGCGGATGAGACTCATAAAAACGCGCACGACTTACCGCACCAATCTCTGCGTTACGACGTGCAAGGTCAATAAACATATCGTCACCGTCTAACCCTGTTACATGTATCCCTGGATATGAAAGTGCCAGATCAATGGCCCATGCACCAATGCGGCAATTTATGTCAAGCACATGCTTGAGCTTATAAGGTGAAACAGTAGAAGGCAAAAGGCCCTGTTGTGCCTGTGTCAGATGGTGATGCATGACTTGTTCCAGGACAGCAACCAGTGCGCTTTCTTGAGCACTTTCTATCATTCTGTTCTCCCTGTTTGGCGTCTATACTTTCTTTGGCAAGAATAAGGAAAATAGGTTCATATGTCAAGCATATGCCTTCATCAAGGTTTAACAAAAGCAACGCACGGACGCCCACAAGGGGCTACCCTACTATACACGGCGTGCTCTGCACGCAAGAGCGGTGTATAGTAGGGTAGCCCCTTGTGGGCGTCCGTGGGCCACCATATTCGTGGGCCTACATTTTTCATCAATTTGTAAATCCCCACGCCTCATCATTCCCCGAATGCGGCCAAGGTAATTATGCCTTTTTGGGCGGCTAACGAAACAGCTTCGGTCCTATTCGTGGCACCCAGTTTGCCCATGATGGAACTGACATGGAACTTGGCGGTTCGTTCGCTAATGACGAGTTTGCTGGCAATCTCTTTGTTTGGCATCCCCTGTGCTAATAGGGAAAGTACCTCTAGTTCACGTTCAGTCAATGACTCGATAGGGGCAACATGTGAAGCGGATTGACCAACATGATGTAGCAGTTTTGAGGCCACGATTGGCTGTAGCAATGAGCCACCATCGAGCGTGACGCGTATCGCGTTAAAAATAGTGTCGCGCGGCTCTCCTTTCAGCAAATAGCCATTGGCGCCAGCTTGTAGGGCGTGAATGATGCGTTCGTCGTTATCAAAGGCGGTAAACACGATGATACGTGGAAGCATCGTGTTGGTTCGAGTAGCACACACGTGACGAATAGCTTCGACACCATCCATACGTGGCATCTCTAAGTCCAGAAGCAGAATGTCAGGGTGCAACGTGGCGACAAGTTGAACAGCCTCCTCACCATTGACCGCCTCCGCGACCACCTCGAAATCGGCCTGTGTCTCTAATACGGTGCGTAGTCCCTCTCGCACAATCGGATGGTCGTCTGCAAGTACAATACGAACCGTCATAGCTTTAACGCTTTCCCTTTTGCTGAAATGGAATAGAGACAACGATATAGGTTCCAGAGCCGGGTGTGCTCTGGATAGATAGATGCCCACCAAGCAATTTTACGCGCTCGCTCATCCCCAATAGTCCAAAGCGGTTGCCATCATGAGAAACCGCATCTGGATCGAAGCCACGCCCATCGTCTTGAATAGAGAGAATGATACCAGGGCAGCCACGGACTTCATCTTTGTTGTCACAAAAACTCAGCGTTATTTCTACGTGCTGCGCATTTGCATGTTTACGGATATTTGTCAGAGCTTCCTGTGCGACGCGATACACTCCAGCTTCGATACGCGCTGGTAGTATGGGAAAATTGGGTGTATAGGTGTAGTGTATCGTTAGGTTGGTGCTCGCAATCAGGAGCGCGAGTGCTTCTGGTAGGGCGTGTTCTTGTAAGGGGGCAGCACGTAGGTCCATTACGGAACGGCGAGCCTCGTCGAGATTGGTGCGTGCCAGTGAGAGCGCACGTTGCACAGCTTCATGGGCGCGTTGTGGACGTGCCTCTGCCAGTGCATCTGCCGCTTCGAGCTGCAGTGTGATAGCAGCCAAGCCTTGTGCAAGTGTATCGTGAATGTCACGCGCTAACCGATTGCGCTCCTCTATCGTCGCTAAACGTGCGGCTGCACGTGTGGCATCGGCTGAAAGGCGTGCGCGTTGCATCGCCAGCCCAATCTGGTCACTAATGATGTGGAGCAATTGTAGTTCTTGCGGTTGCAGTTTGCGCCAATCCTCGCTCGCCACGTTCAGCACACCAAGCGGCGTATTTCCTGCATAAATCGGAATACTGGCATGAAAACGTAGACCCAGTGATGAGGGATCACTATCGCGTTCCGCGTTTTTGAGACGACTACAGCGCAACACGTCGATGTTGGCGGCTCCCTCCAATGTACCATTGAGGAAGGTATCGAGACACAAGCAACTGCCACTCATACGCGCAGGATGATGCGCGAGATAGGGTGGTAATGCCTGGAATGCCGCGAGATGTGGGGCACCTTGCTCATCGAGAAGCCAGACCCAGCCCGTTTGCAGGTGCAACAACTCGGTGACGCGTGCCAATATCTCCTGCAATGCATCTCGTACATCAACCTGATGATTAAGATAGCCCGCGATGGTATAGAGCACCGCGAGGTCTGGATTGCCGCGTAAAAGTGCTGTTGTTTCCTGCTGTACAGGTTCATGCTGTGTTACATTGTCTGACGGTGTATCGTTCATGTAATAACTATAACATATGATGAATGTATGGTGATGTCGCTGAGTAAAATAATTTGGATATGTCAATTGTAGGGGTCTAATTCTATTACACCCTGTGGGCATACCACAATGTAAGGGATTGTGGTGAATGTTTCATCATCCTGCTCACATGGTCAATCGCCAAGAGGGTGTAATGGAATTAGACCCCTACAATCGTTCAACCATCCTGACTATCAGTACTAAAAAATACACATTTTGTTGTCCTTAAACGAGAAATTATGCTACGCTTCATTTTGAGAACCTTTGTATTACCTGGGAGAATAACTATTCATGAGCAACCTTATACCACAATATCCAATAAATACGGTTTCTACTTCAGACCAGCCTACTCTTCCTAATTCCATCTATGTACGTGCTATGAAAAAGGTGCCAGAAGTGACGGTCTTCTTCTGGATCATCAAATTGTTGACAACGGCAATGGGCGAGACGACCTCAGACTTCCTTGTTCACCAGTTCAGCCCGATTTTTGCGGTTGCTCTCGGCGGTATTGCCTTTGTAGTCGCGCTGGTTCTACAATTTTCGGTGCGCCGTTATGTGCCGTGGATTTACTGGTTAGCGGTGGCTATGGTTGCGGTATTTGGCACGATGGCTGCCGATGTGCTACACGTCGGGTTTGGCATCCCCTATATCGTCTCCGCCACATTCTTTGCCGTTGCGCTAATCGTCGTCTTCACGGTCTGGTATATCAGCGAGAAAACCCTGTCTATTCACAGCATTTACACACGTCGCCGTGAACTGTTTTACTGGGCCACTGTAGTGACTACGTTCGCGCTCGGCACCGCCGTGGGTGATATGACCGCTTCCACGCTTGGCTTAGGCTACCTCTTGTCGGGTGTACTATTCGCCGTACTCATCGCGATCCCGGCTTTGGCCTACTGGCGTTTTGGTCTTAACGAGATTATTGCTTTCTGGCTCGCTTACATCTTGACCCGACCGCTCGGTGCCTCATTCGCGGACTGGATGGGCCGACCACACAGCCTTAGTGGACTTGGGCTGGGTACGGGATGGGTCAGTCTTGGTTTAGCGATTTTGATCGTTGGCTTCGTTAGCTATCTGACAGTCACGCGCAAGGATGTGAAGGGCGAGCAAATGTGACATTGAAAGAGGCGCGACGAGTTTTGGGTGCGCTTCAGCGCACCCCAGCAGAATTTTGACAGCAGAATTTTTACACAAAACGCTCTACGGTGAATGGTCGAAACAGGGGTGGCACAATTCCTGTTTCAACTATTTCGGCAATACCCTGTCCTGTGATTGCACTCAGTATAATCCCTACGCTGTTATGGCCTGCCGCGATCAGGACATTTTCCCAGGGTGGCAGAAAGCCAAGAATGGGATGGTTGTCGGGCGTCTTCGGGCGTAGACCAGCCCAGGACGCCTGTATCTTACTCGCTGCCAGTGTGGGAACAAGTTGTGTTGCAGTCGTATATAACCAGGAGGTTGCTTGCTCTGTTACCATCGGGTCGAAACCTCTGTCTTCTTTTGTGGCACCGACAAGCACAGTGTTTCCACGTGGAAGTAGATAGCCAGCATTACCAAAAATAATATGTTTGAGCGGTGAGGAAGACTGTGGCAATGCTAGCAGTTGACCATGGAGAGGCTGAATTGGCAGTGTCACATTTAGCCACGTTGCACACTGTGCTGCCCATGCACCGGAAGCAAGAATAACTTGATTGCAGGAAATCGTTTCCCCTTGCACCGTGCAAACACCCGTCACTCGTACGTTATTTGTGAGAAGCTGACAGACTTCTTGCTGCTCGTAGATATTCGCACCCAAAAGCTGTGCTGCGCTGTGCAAATGCCTGTACAACGCTAGATGCTTGAAGCTGCGACTCTTCGGGTGCATACACTGCCGCACACACATCTGACGCGAGCAACGGCTCACGCTGACGTGCTTCCTTACCCGTAAGCCAATACAATTGTAGGCCAAGCGGTTGCCAGCTATCTAGTCTTTTCCGCAAATGCGCGACTCGCTTGAGGTTACGTACAACACGTAACGCTCCTGTTTGCTCATAGCCTACACGGATGCCACTGCCCTCCTCTAATTCTGGCACAAGCGAAAGAAGAGACGAGAAGCCAGCGAGTACAAGATCGGCAAATGGGCCTGGACCGGAAAGCGGTCCAAGAGGCGCAAGCAGACCAGCAGCCGCACCAGAAGCCTGTCCACCACGCTCGCCGCGCTCCAAAACTGTCACCTCGATATGCCTTTTGCGTAGAAAATAGGCAATCGCGCACCCAATAACCCCACCCCCGATAATGACGACATCCGTTGTTGTTTTCATATGTTCCTTTTCCCGATAATGGCCTATGTAGGTGCGTCTAAATCGATTACACCCTGTGGGCAATGGACAATGGTTACTGGATCGCATGTAACTCTCAGTCACGTCCTTCAACGGTGTCCGCTTTGCGCACCCACGCGTTGTAATAGAATTAGACCCCTACAGTTGTGCATTTGTCCTCATATAAAATTTGCAATGTGTATAACTCAGGTGCTACAATGAACACGTCCCATACGACAGGCCCATATAGCATCGTGTATTTATGTTGCTATAACTATCTCAGGAACAGGAACGTGACCACACAATACATTGAGGTTCGAGCAGTTTCAGAGCGGCACGATGTGCAAGCTCATAGACTCGCTCGTGAAATAGTTCAGCTTTCACCGCATCGGCTTCCGTCGCTTGCATCTCTTTCTGCTATACCATTGTATATCCGCACGGCCTTCCTCTACCACCTTTCAGGAACACTCAATCCCCTCCAAACAGATCAACTTATCTCACAACTTCTCGTTGACTCTGTTATTCAAGAGGCGCTTGTGCTGGATACTCTGCATGCCAATACAACACATCATATTGTTGATGTGTTTTTTCATGTCGGTGTCACCGATACTTTAGCGGAAAGCGTACTGGCAGGCGCACGTATGCTCGCTATTTCTGGCATCGAACGAGTTGAGACAGGCAAACGCTATATACTTGACGGTCGCTTGAGCGTCGCTGATGCTCGCACCATCGCCGAATTCTTGCTCTACAACCCCGTTATTCAACGTTATAAATTGCGCCCAGCGTCATCCGACGGCGTGGTAGGGACCGATGTATCACGTCCTTTTGGCAATACAATCCCCGACGAGGACGTGATACATCGGTCCCTACAAAGGTCAACCGCCGACGAGGACGCGATACATCTGGTCCCTACCACGCCGTCGAGTGATGACGCTGGACGCCAGGAGGCGTTTTTGTCTTTGGATGATGAGCAATTGATGACATTTAGCAAGGCAGGGTTGCTTTCGCTGAACCTGGATGAGATGCGCGTTATTCAGCAGCACTATAGGGAGCAGGGGCGCGAACCAACGGATGTTGAGCTAGAGACGTTAGCACAAACGTGGTCGGAGCATTGCTCACATAAGACCTTCAAGGCCACAGTCGAGTATAGTGAGTTCGATACTAACGGTATACTCGTAGGACAAGAAACAATTGCTGGTCTGCTCAAAAGCTATCTGATGAAGGCGACTGAGCAGGTACGACAGGACTGGCTCGTCTCCGCGTTTAGCGATAACGCAGGTATTGTGCGTTTCACAGAGACGCATGATATCGCCTTTAAGGTCGAGACGCATAATCACCCCTCGGCAATTGAGCCATTTGGGGGTGCTAATACGGGTGTTGGTGGTGTTATCCGCGATGTACTTGGTGTCTCGGCCCAACCTATTGCCTGTACCGATATTCTGTGTTTTGGACCGCTTGACACACCGATAGAGCAAATTCCAGCCGGGGTGCTTGAGCCACGTCGTATCGCGACGGGTGTTGTTGATGGTGTACGCGATTATGGCAACAAGATGGGTATTCCCACCGTCAACGGAGCTATTCTGTATCATCGCGGCTACCTGTATAATCCGCTTGTCTTTTGTGGCTGTCTTGGCATTTTGCCACATGGAAGCCATCCAAACAAAGTTCAACCAGGAGACAATGTTGTCGTGTTGGGTGGACGCACAGGACGCGATGGCGTGCATGGGGCAACCTTTTCATCGGGCGAGATGAGCGTCGAAATCAACGCACAGGCAGGTACGGCGGTTCAAATTGGTGCGCCAATCACCGAAAAAAAGGTTGCGGATGTCATTGTGCAGGCGCGAGACCGTCAACTCTATTCCGCCATCACCGATTGTGGCGCGGGTGGCTTCTCCTCCGCGATTGGCGAGATGGGTGCTGATACGGGTGTACGGGTTGATCTAGCGCATGCACCACTGAAATATCAGGGTTTGGCACCGTGGGAAATCTGGCTTTCTGAGGCACAGGAGCGCATGGTACTAGCTGTACCCTCCGCTCATCTTGACGCACTGCTGGAACTTTGCACCATTGAAGAGGTCGAGGCGAGCATACTTGGCACCTTCACGGATGACCACCGCTTGACCGTTTTGTACAATAAACAGACCGTCGCTAGCATTGACATGACATTTTTGCACGATGGACGACCCAACAGAACGCTTGCCGCCGAATGGAAACCTGCATCTGAGATACCGTATCGGTTCGATAGCCACAAACTTTTTCAGATACCCCCTACTCCAACATCACTCCTTTTGAGTTTGTTGCAGCAACCCTCGATTGCCTCAAAAGAGGCAGTTGTGCGTCGTTACGATCATGAAGTGCAGGGCGCGACGGTGCTGAAACCGCTCGTGGGCAAAACGGGTCAGGGACCAGGGGATGCCGCCGTGTTGCAACCTCTGCTTGATGATGGCACATCAACACGGGCTGGCATCGTGCTTTCAAACGGTGTCAATCCGCTTCTTGGGACCATCGACCCCTATTCTATGGCGGTCAACGCGGTTGATGAAGCATTGCGCAACCTGACTGCGGTTGGTGGTGATATCACGCGTGTCTCAATCCTGGACAATTTTTGTTGGGGCAATCCTACAGACCCACAGCAACTAGGCATGTTGGTACGAGCCGTAAAAGGCTGTTATGATGCCGCAGTTGGCTTTAAGACGCCGTTCATTTCAGGGAAAGATAGTTTGAACAACGAGTATCGCGTCGGCCTTCATCATTCCCCGAATGCGGCTGGAAAACGCTTACCTGTCATACCGACTCTCGTTATTTCAGCAGTTGGTGTGATCGATGATGCAGCGCAAACCATTGATATGTCTCTCAAAACCCCTGGCAATCTGCTCTATCTTGTGGGAACGACGCGCAATGAACTGCTTGGTTCGTATGCTATGGAACTTACACACGATATGCTCACGGATACAAAGTTGCCGCAGGTCGATATTCCACATGCCTATACAACGATGAAGGCACTTGGCGAGGCCATTCGACAGGGCATGGTACGGGCATGTCATGACCTCTCAGAGGGTGGACTCGCCGTGGCTGCGGCGGAAATGGCAATTGCCAGTCAGCTTGGCATGACTCTCGATCTCGCGTATCTTCCTGTTGAAGATATGCCAGATAGACAGAATAGAGGAACAAAAAATACTGTGCGCCTCTTCAGTGAGTCGCCTTCGCGTTTCATCGTCGAAATCGCGCCGGAGCAATGGGGAACCTTTGAGAAACACATGCGTTTTAGCGGCGTGACAGACGTAACGTATATCGGCACTGTAACTCACACAAACACCTTTGTGGTGCATGAGGGCAGCGATACCGTAATTGATGTGAGCATACAAGATTTGCGACAAGCATTTGGGGGCATTCAATGACTTCTACACCTCGCGCACTCGTTTTGCGTGCGCCCGGCATAAATTGTGATAAAGAGGCAGCGCACGCGTGTCGTCTCGTTGGCTTCGAGACCGAGCTTGTACATATCAACCAGTTGCTCAAAGCACCTGATACGCTGCTCGACTATGCCTTTCTGGTCATTCCCGGTGGCTTCTCATATGGAGATGATCTAGGGGCAGGGACGCTACTAGCGAAAAATTTGACGATACATCTGGGCAAGCAGTTGGAGCAATTTGTCGCCGAGGGACGACCCGTATTAGGCATCTGCAATGGATTCCAGGTATTGGTAAAGGCGGGATTGTTGCCGGGTGAGGGTGCGCTGAAGCGGACCCGTACAGGAGCGACGTTGACGGATAATGCGGAGGAGGAGGGTGCGCTAAAGCGGACCCGTACAGGGGCAACGCCACCCCTGTACGGGTCCGCTTTAGCGCACCCCACGTCGTCCGCTTCAGCGCACCTCGCGACATTGACAGACAACGCATCGGCACAATTCGAGTGCCGTTGGGTCACGCTTGCTACACAAACGAGTCCATGTCTTTTCACACGCAGCATCGAGCGACCACTTGAGCTACCTGTCGCGCATGGCGAGGGCCAATTTGTCTTTCGTGGCGATATCTCCTATCTCCAGGCCACACGGCAAATACCACTTGTGTATGTCACGGATAACGCGGACGATACGACATATCCGGCTAATCCTAATGGTTCGGTGGGCAATGTCGCTGGCGTCTGCAATGCACGTGGCAATGTGTTGGGACTAATGCCACACCCCGAACGCTATGTCACAGCCCTACAGCATCCACTGCGTCGAGGCGGCAACAATGGACAGGGTGAGGGGCTGCTCATCTTCAAAAACGCCTATGACTATGTAACGAACACGGGCAATGAAACAGTAAAGGCAACTACAACAACTTATGCGGCAAGTGGTGTCGATCTGGACGCGTCCGATGAGGCCAAACGGTTGATGAAAGATGCTGTACGGGCGACCCAGGGACGCGAGGTGCTGGCTGGCATGGGCGCGTTCGCTGGTATCTTCAATGCACAACGCGTCAAACAGATGCAGCAACCCACTTTGGTCGCCTCAACTGATGGCGTTGGTACAAAAACGCTCATTGCGGCACAGGCGCAACGTTTCGATACCATCGGCTATGATATCGTCAATCATTCCGTCAACGATATGCTGACACAGGGTGCCAAACCGCTTTTCTTCATGGATTACCTGGCGATGAGCAAGCTCGACCCGCTACAGGCCGCAACGATTGTACGTGGCGTTGCCGCCGCTTGTCAGGAGGTCGGATGTGCCTTGCTTGGTGGTGAAACGGCTGAGATGCCCGACGTGTACTTACCGGGGGCGTTTGACCTGGCAGGTACGATTGTCGGCACACTTGAACAGGAAGACGCCATTACAGGTTCGACAATCATGAGTGGCGATGTCCTGCTTGGTTTGCCCTCAAGCGGTTTGCATACCAATGGCTACTCGCTTGCTCGTCGCGTCTTCGCTGACTATGACATGCAGACCGTGTTTCCAGAATTGGGTGAACCACTGGTTGACGCACTCTTACGTCCGCATCGTTGCTATTTGCGCGAAATCACGTCGTTACGCGCCTATTTAGCCGATAGAGGACGTGTTATCAAAGGCATGGCACACATTACAGGAGGTGGCTTCGAGGGCAACATCTCGCGCATCCTTCCTGCTGGCACACAAGCAGTCATCGAGACAGACAAATGGAATGTACCACCGCTTTTCGCCTTGCTTGCGAAGCTAGGCAATGTTCCAAAAGCAGAACAGTATCGCGCTCTTAACATGGGTGTTGGTATGGTTATCGCACTCTCTCCGAAGAGTGCATTAGAGGCACGTTGTATCTTACCAGAGTTGCTCACCATCGGCTACATCAAAGACGGCGAAGGTGTAGTAGTGATATAAATTGCATGTGCATGGTATTGCACCGACGAAGACGGTGCAATACCATGCACATGCAATTTATAAAGAAAGGATAGAAAGACACATGACACAGAATCCTACATTCGGACCATTGCTTGCCGAGGGCAAGACAAAGCGCATATACGCTGATCCTGAAAATAGCGAATTGGCCTATATGGTCAATAAAGACTCGATTACAGCAGGTGATGGAGCACGACGTAACGAGCTAGTTGGCAAGTCACGCTGGAGTACGATTACAACGGCGAATATCTACCGCCTTTTGAATGAAGCGCATATCGCAACGCATTTTGTAGAACAAATCAACGATGTGACGCTACTCATAAAACGTTGCGACATGTTGCCCGTTGAGCAGGTACAACGTCGTATTGCCACAGGTTCTTACCTTAAACGTCATACAGAGGTGAGCGAGGGAACACGTTTCGAGCCAGTGCTGGTTGAGACGTTTTTGAAGGACGATGCCAATCATGACCCACAAATATGGGAGCAGGACATCATTGATAGAGGTCTGGCAACATCCCAGGAGATTGCATGGATGGCGAACGAGGGCCGCAAAGTGTTTGAAACGCTTGAACGTGCCTGGAATAGCGTCAATGTGACACTGGTTGACCTGAAAATCGAGTTTGGACGCGACACGCGTAATAACTTGCTGGTCGCGGACGTGATTGATAACGATAGCTGGCGGCTCTGGCCCGATGGTGACAAAACTCGTATGCTTGATAAGCAGGTCTATCGCAACATGCAGGATGTCACCCCCGAACAGATGCAAGGCGTTGCAGACCGTTACGCTCTGGTAGCGGATTTAACAGGTAAGTTACATATTTGATATTTGAACAGGTACCACAACGTGCATGCACGTTGTGGTACCTGTTCAAATATCAAATATAATACCATTATGAGAGAGGAGACGAGCATGGAGCGACTACACGATGCTTGTGGAGTTGTAGGTATCTATACGAAGGGTGAAAGTAGTATTGATGTGCGACGCTATATCACGTTAGCACTTACCGCATTGCAGCATCGTGGTCAGGAGAGCGCGGGGATGGCGGTCTACGATAGCGATGGGCAGATAGCGCATCGCGTCGGGATGGGGAAGGTTCGCGACGTGTTCAACGACTCTGGCATGAGCTTACCCGTTTCTTGTTGCGGCATCGGGCATGTCCGCTATTCGACCACTGGCTCTAGTTGCGTCGAAAACGCTGGCCCGTTCGTAGTAGGAGCGCGTCAAGGCGTCTATGAAGCTATCGCGGTCGCCCATAATGGCAACCTCGTAAATGGAGACGAGTTACGCGCACAATTTCCACAGGAGACACTGGCTTCGACAACCGATAGTGAGGCGATTGCCTTACTCTTGATGCGTTCGGAGGGGCAGACCCTGCGTGAGCGTATGATTGCCACCTTTCCACAGTTGCGAGGCTCCTATAGTCTTGTTATTCTTGCCGAGGGTAAACTGTTTGCCATGCGTGACCCATGGGGTATGCGTCCTCTATGCCTCGGCAAAATTGGTGATAATTGGGTTGTCGCCTCTGAGTCATGTGCGATTGATCGTGTCGGTGGCGACTTTGTACGCAAGGTCGAGCCAGGAGAACTCATCACCATTGACGAGAATGGGATGCATTCAGAGATACTCGTCAAATCATCACGTCATGCCCTGTGTGTCTTCGAGTATATCTACTTTTCGGACGCGACCAGCAGGTTAAATGACCGTTACGTGTATCCTGTGCGCGAGGCACTGGGGCGTGAACTGGCACTCGAACATCCGGTTGAAGCTGATTTGATCGTGCCTGTACCCGACTCATCCGTTCCTGCCGCGCTCGGTTATGCCGCCGCTTCTGGCACGCCTTACAGTATGGCAATCATCAAGAATCGCTATGCGGACCGCACCTTTATTAAGCCCGACCAACGCCTACGCCAGATGGAGATTGACCTGAAATTCAACTTTGTCAAGCCACAGATCGTGGGCAAACGTCTTGTGATTGTTGATGACTCAATTGTACGTGGCAACACGATGAAGCGACTCGCAGCAGCCCTACGTAGACAGGGAGCAAAAGAGATTCACCTGCGCTCAAGTGCGCCGCCCATGCGTCACCCCTGCTACTTTGGCGTCGATATTCCACAAGAATCGGAACTCATCGCCGCCGGACGTACAGTGCAAGAGGTCGCGGACTACATCGGCGTCGATAGCCTCGGCTATCTCAGTACTGCCGGATTAAGCCGTGCCATACATTCTGCCTCACAGCAACCACTTGAAATTCCTGAGAACGAGACGGCGGTCAACATGTTGCACAGCGAATTTTGCTACGGCTGTATGGAAAAACAAGGCTGGCCCTACAACCCACAGGAGAGGATACAAATCAGCACGCCGAGCAGACGTGTGAAAGTGGAACATTCGGTAGGGGCATGATTATACAATTTGAGAAATGAATGAGGAGAACACACAACCATGCGCGTATTGGTGATTGGTTCCGGTGGGCGCGAACACGCCCTTGTGTGGAAGCTGGCACAGAGTCAGCGAGTCACGCGCATCTATGCGGCCCCTGGCAATCCTGGGATGCTAGAGTGCGCGGAGTGTGTGCCGCTTGGCGTTTCGCAACTTGGCGAGCTTGCCACATTCGCGGAGAAAAACGCGATTGACCTGACCGTTGTTGGTCCAGAGGTGCCGCTTGTCGCGGGCATTGTCGATGTCTTTCAACATCGCGGACTACGTATCTTTGGACCCGATATGGCGAGTGCTGCGCTTGAGGGCAGTAAAGCTTTTGCGAAAGAACTGATGGTCACGGCAGGTATTCCAACCGCGCAACATCGTACCTTCACTAACGCGGACAAAGCCTTCGCTTATCTTGCGCAACATGGCGTCCCTGTCGTCGTCAAAGCCGATGGCAACGCGGCTGGCAAAGGTGCAATTGTCGCACTCGATATGCTAACCGCGCAGAATGCACTGAAACAGATGATGGTTGATCGTGTATTCGGGGCCGCAGGAGACCGCGTGGTCATTGAGGACTATTTGGAGGGCGACGAAATCAGTGCCACCGCGATTTGTAATGGTACACATTATTTACCTCTAACCCTGACACAGGATCACAAACGCGCTCTCGACAACGATCAAGGCTTGAACACAGGTGGTATGGGTGCCTTCGCTCCATTGCCCTTTGTCGGAAAAGAGCAAGAGGCACAAATTTGGCGTACCATTATCGCAAGTACACTGCAAGCCATGCAAGCGCGTGGCATCCATTTCACAGGTGTCCTCTACTCCAACATGATGCTCACTCAAAATGGCCCAATGGTGTTAGAACACAACACACGCTTCGGCGACCCGGAGACACAGGCCATGATGCTCCTCATGCGCGAGGATATTCTCAACGTTCTCAACTTCGCTGAGATACTCCCTGTGAAACGTGACACACTCTGGTATCCTGGTTCAGCCGTTTGTGTCACACTTGCCTCTGGTGGCTATCCCGGTACCTATCGTTCCGGCATACCTATAACAGGTATAGAGGACGCCAACAAGCTAGAGGGTGTACACGTGTTCCACGCAGGAACCGCACTTAAAGATGGGCAACTGGTAACGGCAAGTGGGCGCGTCCTCAGTGTTACGGCACGCGGTACCAATTTGTACGCTGCGGTGCAAAAGGCATATGAAGCCGTGAACTATATACATTTCGAGGGTATGCAGTATCGTAAGGATATCGCGCATAGAGGTTTGTAATATTCGAGAATCTTCACCGAAATGAGGGTCGATTCTGTCCTCTTTCTAATGTATACTTGGAATAGATGAGCAGTTATATAAAGAAAGAGGACAGCAACAATGGATACCATGCAGATGAAACTCGAACTGGTTATCATACCTGTCTCGGATGTTGACCGCGCAAAGGCTTTTTACACAGAGAAGATTGGCTTTCACGCTGACTTTGACCAGGTGGTCAGAGAGGGTTTGCGCTTTGTCCAATTGACACCTCCTGGTTCGGCTTGCTCGATAGCGATAGGGATGGGAATTACAGATGCTCAACCTGGATCGGTTAAAGGTCTTCAAATGGTCGTCTCGGACGTGCGAGCTATCCGCGAGGAACTAGTCAAACGCGGTACAGACATCAGTGAGATTGACGTGCAGGATTGGGGAGACTTCGCGTATTTTCGTGATCCTGACGGCAATAACTGGTCATTGCAGCAACTCCCCAAGCGTGACTAGCTTCCACCAGTGACTTGCAAGGCGTAACAGAGACAAGGGCACCCGCAAGGGGAACCCCCTTGTCTCACCACAGACCTCTCTTTGGCTAGTGTTCGCGCTTATTGGGCAGAGCACCCATTATGTGAATGTTTCGCTTTGCAGGTTCGTTTGCTGAATGTTTTGCGCTCAATACAATAAATATCATTCCCTACGTCTTCTTTGTTGCCTGATAATGCCGAATGGATCGAGACCTATTCATACAACCCAGACTACACCAGTGGCGCGTTCCACTTTTCGTGGTATCGTAGAAGAATAAGGTACATCGGTCATTTTTGCACTTATGAAGCCGTTGCCAGTCAGACTCTGTAAAGAGATGTAATGCCGACATTGCGATGGGAAACAATACACTCCCCTTCTCGGAATTACGGAGATGGATGACGGATTTCACGTTTCCTTGTTCCGTCTTCTCAAGAGAGGAATATCCCAGGGCAAGTATATCATTGATTGGCTCAAGGTCTTTTTCCTCAACGGTTTGCCACTCTACCACATGCGTTGAAAGGGTCCGCAACGCCATCCGTAACATTTTGACATCATCAAGCAGTTTGCTTCCCCATACAATCGCTACTCCTGCTTCCTTCAGTATACCATTGTCAAAATGCTGTTTGCTTGCTTCTTTCCACCAATGAGCAAGGGCATCTGGCGATGATAACGCATCGTGCTTCTTGCCGCGAATGACCATCTCGGTATTAATCAAATCCAACGCCAACGAACCACTGAGAAACAGGGCTTCAGTCGCCAATGTCTCGTTGCTCATCACAACCTTCCTTTTTCCACCTTGCTTGCTTTCGCCTCTCTTCTTTCTATTGTACAACTCTATTTTGCTATTGACAAGTACATTTTTCTCTGGTACACTCATTTGTATACAGGTCAATATTTTTTTAGATATGTATATAGGAGATTTGAACGCTAAATTTATTAGGATCGCTCGCTTACAACACAAGGAGAAAAATATGCAACCAGCATCTATAGGACGGGTAATATCGGTCAATGTTGGACAACCACGAGAGGTGGTATGGAAAGGGAGAACGGTTTCAACGGGTATCTTCAAGGAACCTGTCAAGGGCAAAGTCGCGGCACGTAGGCTCAATCTTGATGGCGACCGTCAGGCTGACCTTTCTGTACATGGTGGGCCAGAGAAGGCTATCTATGTCTATCCGGCTGAATATTATCAATCGTGGCGTGCTGAATTGCCGGAGATGGACCTGCCGTGGGCTATGTTTGGCGAAAATCTGACCATCGAAGGGCTACAAGATAACATGGTGAACATTGGCGACGAATTTCGCATTGGCTCTGCCCGTGTTGTTGTGACGCAACCAAGAATGCCATGCTATAAGCTAGGTCTCAAGTTTCAACGCGACGACATTCTGAAACGCTTCCTCGTCAGTGATCGCTCTGGTTTCTATCTCGCAGTTCTCGAAGAAGGCGAGATTGAAGCAGGAGATACCATTACCTTGTTGAAGCGTGACGAACATAATGTGACCGTAACGGATATCGTACACCTCTACACACATGACAAAAACAACCTGGAGGTATTGCAACGGGTCATGCTTGTGCCAGCGTTGCCAGAGGGTTGGCGCGACTACTTTGGCGAACGCATCGAAAAATTGTTAGACGTGATTTAACCAAATAATTCTATCATCAGCATAAAGAGCCATAGCAAGCTGTGGCTCTTGAGTGGACGTACTCAGGTCGATGACACAGGGCTAATATCTGTCATGATAACGCTCATCGTTGTGTTCTCTCTTTTTTTACTGTCTACATGGACTCCTTTTGTCTATGCTTCCGTACATACCACACGCCCCACCAGGAGAAGAGCAACAGGCTTACCGCGAGCAACCCGATAAGCTGATAGAAGCCGACGAATTGCGCGAAGACGCCCGCGAAAAGCAAGACGGGGATAGAGCCAATGCTATAGAGCATGTACTGAAAGGCCAGCACACGGGCGCGACTCTCCTCCGGTGCGCGTTCCTGCATCATCGTTTGGGTTGGAATATTCACGGTTGCGATTGCCGCACCCAACACCAGCACAACGACGATGATAACCACTATTAATAGGAGAGACTCGGCCCCATGTCGTGGGTCAATCAACGCTGCCACCCATTCCGAAGCAGGTAACGCCACAAACCCAATCGCTAATGCTATAAAACCAATCGTGGTGAGGCGCAAGGTCGCGATGTTTTTCGCGACCCGTGGCATCAATACCGAGGCAACAATCAGCCCAACGGCGGCAGGTGCCAGGATCAGCGACATATCGGCGGCAGGTCTGTGCAATACTTGCTGTACAAAGGTGCCTGCCAGCTCGCCAATCAGCAACATGATAACCCCGACCACCGAGAGTTGGATTACAGAGAAGAAGAGGAGAGGATCGATACGAATTGTGCGCCACCCTTCAAGCGTATCGCGCCACAATGTCTGAAAGGTCTGATGTAGGTCAATGCGTGTGCCCCTGCCGAGATGTATATCGGTATGCTGCTCCTGAAACGCACGTTTGGGAATGAGCAAAATCAGGACTGCGCAGACAATATATAATGCGGCACTCACCACGAACAGCATGTCGATAGACTGCACATGAATCGCGAATATTGTAAATGGCGGAAAGAGCGTCGCCACCACACGTCCAAGCAAGAGGAAACCAAGTGCCTGTGACACAGTAATCGAGATATTGAACAGTGAAAGCGCGGGCAACAAATCTTTCTCACCCACCAAAATAGGAATTGACGACCCCTCGGCGGGCACAAAGAATTGTCCAATCAACGAGGCCAGATAGGTCAGTACGTACAAAGGCCACAGGCTTGAACGGTCTATCCACAGAGAAACCACAAGCAAGACCATTGTCACCATACGTAACAAATTCGTCACCCACAGCACCAGCCGTTTATCCAGGTGGTCCACAATCGAGCCAGCGACGGCCCCAAAAGGTATCGCGGGCAGTGTAAACGAGATAATCGCCAATCCTACCATAAACACCGAATGTGTCAGGTCCGTGACCAGTAGCACCACACCAAAGTTGACCGCGTTCTGTACGGTCAGCGATGTAAGCTGTGCCACCCACAACAACAAAAAATTACGATTTTTAAGGACACGCTGAAAGCTTGCAACATTGTTCTGTGAATTGTCATGCTCTGTAGAGGGTGTAACATCTTGAGGTTGCTGGTCCGTTTGCGTGGACATGAAATGTGTGTCCTCTCTATGGATGAGTTGTCGCCTAGTGTGGACAAAAACGAATTGTAGGGGTTTAATTCTATTACACCCCTTTGGCAATAGACAATGTTGCAGAATATAGTGAACGTTCCAACAATCCTTTGACGTTTGTGGATGCCGACGAGGGTGTAATAGAATTAGCCCCCTACAGTTCGTCGTATTTTATCCAGTACGTAATATCATAACGCAAAGGTGAATAAAAACCATGTGGCAATCGACCTATTTTTCGACCAAACGTTTCCCTTAATGATAACGTATTTGGGAGAGATTTTCAAAATATTTTGACCCTTCCATTTTCGCTATTCCATATGGTATACTTGGCACAGCGTCAGTTCTCTAGCGAGAACATATGACGTGAAGAGGCCACGTTGACTCCCCCCTGATATGGTATCAGTTGCAACGAGGCACTAAGCGATAGCTTCTTTTTTCATAGAAGGGTAACAGGGATGATCCTGTTACAGAAGCGAAAGGGGTATACCTTCATGGCACGCGTTGCGTTTGAACACGTCTACAAAATCTTTAACAAGACCGAAGTCGTCCACGATATCAGTATTGACATCAAGGACAAAGAGTTCCTGGTTCTCGTCGGACCGTCCGGTTGTGGCAAGAGTACCTGTCTACGTATGGTGGCAGGGCTTGAGGAGCCAACTGACGGCGATATTTACATTGGTGATCGCGTCGTCAACGGCGTTGACCCCAAAGACCGCGATATCGCGATGGTTTTCCAAAACTATGCCTTGTATCCCCACATGACCGTCTTCGACAACATGGCCTTTGGCCTCAAACTGCGCCATTTCCCCAAAGCAGAAATCAACAAACGCGTGGAAGAGGCTGGTAGTATCCTGGGCCTGGAAGCGTTGCTCAAGCGCAAACCAAAAGAGCTTTCCGGTGGGCAACGCCAGCGCGTCGCACTTGGGCGTGCCATTGTTCGCGAAGCACAGGTCTTCTTGATGGACGAGCCACTTTCTAACCTTGATGCCAAATTGCGTGTCGCCACGCGTGCCGAAATCATCAAGTTGCATCAGCGCATCCAGACAACGGTTGTCTACGTCACACACGACCAGACTGAGGCTATGACGATGGGTGATCGCATCGCTGTACTCAACGGTGGTATTATTCAACAGCTTGGCGCACCACAAGAGCTGTACGATCATCCCGCGAACCTCTTTGTTGCAGGCTTCATTGGTTCACCATCAATGAACTTCTTCCCAGGCGCAAAAGTTGCAACGAACGATGGTCTCAAAGTCGTTCTTGAGGGCGTGGGTCAAGTCCCCGTGCCAGCATTGTATGCCGACCGTGCGAAAGCCGCCGCCGGGCGTAATCTGACCTTCGGTATTCGTCCATCGCACCTCGAAGACGCTGCCGTGGTAAAAGACAGTGCTGTTGAAGGCGTCGAAAATTCCACCATCGAAGGCAACGTTGATGTGGTTGAGAACCTCGGCAACGAGCTACAGGTGTATCTCACCGCCGCTGGACGAACTGTCACCGCCACACTTAGCCCACGTTCTAACGTTGCCTCTGGCAAGCGTGTTCGCCTGTTTGTTGATAGCGACCAAATCCATCTCTTCGATACCGACACTGGTGAAGCCATATTCTAACTCTTTTGCCAAGCGTTAGGGAGTAATGTTTGGCAATGCAGACAAAAAACAATTGTCCATCCTTCAGGATGGACAATTGTTTTTTGTCTGCATTAAATCTAGTTTCGCAATGGTTTCCCGGCCATCAGAATCGATTCCATACGTGCTTGCGTCTTCTCCATTCCGCACAGGCTCAGGAAGGCTTCGCGTTCGAGATCAAGAACGAACTGTTCGCTAACAGGTGCGATAGGCGAGGTATCACCACCCGTGAGGACACGGGCAAGCTGGCTTGCAATCACCATATCATGCTCGCTGACTCTGCCCATGAGTAACTGGTTTTCTACCTGTTGCTCTAGCACCAGACGCGCCCCTACTCCAGGCAATACTAGCATCTGAGGCTTGGTTGGCTCCCATTTACCAACAGCTTTTGCCTCGGCAAGCTTGATGGCATCAGCCTTCGCATCACGCAATAGCACATCGCGGTTGACCGTTACTGCGTCGGTTTTGCGTAAAAAGCGTAACTCTTGCGCCTCTGCTGCACTGGTCGAAACGGTCGCGAAGGCGATGGTCTCAAAGGCTTTACGTGACGGGGTGAAGGGACCACCCGTTTTTCGTGCCAATTGTGACGCCACATCAGCACCATGTCGCAACAGCAACTCTTTACAGCCACCACCAGCCGGGACCAAACCGACGCCCGTTTCGACTAGGCCAATATACGACTCGGCATAGGCACGCGCGGAATTGCAGTGCATGATAATTTCACAACCACCACCGAGGGCGCGACCAGTCGGAGCCGCGACAACTGGAATGGGGCTATATTTGAGTAACTGGTGCGCCTGTTGTAGCCCATGAATTGCTCCTTCAAGCATCTTCCACTCACCTTGACGTGACCCCATCAGCACAAGTAGGAGATTGGCACCAGCCGAGAAGTCTGCCGTTTCATTGCCGACGACGAGTGCGCGAAATTGCTTCTGACCCTCTTCAACGGCGTAACGCAACATCTCGATGATGCCCTCGTCAATCGAGTTCAGCTTGGTGTGAAACTCGATGCAACCGATACCGTCGCCGAGATCGAGCAACGATGCGGAACCGTTGTCGAGTACCACGTTGCTCTTCGTGGCTTTGACGGCATCCAACGCGATAGCACCCTGTGGAACAGGCAAAGGCTTGTAAGTATCGGTATGGAAATCAAAGTACTGGCGTTTTCCCTTGCTCCCAATATAGAACGTCCCCTGTCCCTTGCTCTTAACGCGTTGTATCAATTCGATATCCTCGATGTCGCGTCCCTCGAACACTTTTTGTAATGCCGTTGGGTTTTGCAGAAGCAGGTCCCACGTCTCGAAACTGCCCATATCGAAGTTGAAGCCCCAGCGCATGGCCTCATCGACCGCGACAACACTATCCGCTATCTGTGTCGCGAGCTTTGCGGCGTAGATGAGCGAATCGGCTGTTGTCTCACGCGCAAGAATACCCGCGCGGTCATCCGCCTGTAGAATGCTGAGAATGCGTTCATTCGGATTGCTGATGTTGCGTACTGCACCAATGGAAGGGAAACGTACCTTTTGCTGCGGTTCGTATTCCATCGTCCGAAAGTTGAGTTCGAGAATGGACGATGAGCCATCGGCGTTCTTGACACGTTTGTAAAACCCTTGCCCACTCTTTTCGCCCAGCATTCCACGTTTGAGCATGTCGCGCATAATTTCTGGTACACGGAAAGTCTCGTGCTGTGGGTCATCCGGTGCGTTCTGATACAGGTTATCGGCAACATGGACCGTCGTATCTAAGCCCGAAAGGTCAGAGGTACGGAAGATCGCCGATTTTGGGCGTCCCATCGGTGGTCCCAGGATGGCATCGACTTCGCCAACCGTATAACCTTCGCTCAAGGCACGCTGAATGGTTGCCAGCATCCCATACACGCCAACACGATTCGCGATAAAGTTTGGCGTATCCTTACACAGCACCACACCCTTACCCAACTTCTCAACCGAAAACTGTTGGAAGAACGTGAGCAATTCGGGAGCGGTATCAACATCCGGCACAATCTCAAGTAGCTTCATGTAGCGCACAGGATTGAAAAAGTGCGTTATTAGGAAGTTGCGACGAAAATTCTCGCTCCGTCCTTCGGTCAAGAGATGCGCTGGCAAGCCCGATGTGTTCGACGTAATAATCGTATCAGGTTTGAGGACCGTTTCGAGTTTAGTGTACAGGTCGTGCTTGATATCGAGTCGTTCGATTACGGCCTCGATGACCCAATCAACCTCGGCGATATCTTGCAGGTTATCCTCAATATTGCCAATGGTGACAAGGGTTGCGTTGCGCTTGCTATAGAATGCGGCTGGTCGTGCCTTGAGTGCTTTTTCCAGGCCAGTACGTGCAATCACGCTACGGTCTTTTGTCGCGTTGGGTGGCACGATATCAAGTAACAAGGAAGGGATACCGACGTTGGCGAGATGGGCCGCGATTGCCGCCCCCATTACACCCGCACCCAGAATGGCGGCTTTTTTAATTTCATACGACATGATTAGGCCAACCTCTCAATGATGGTTGCGACACCTTGTCCACCACCAACACACAGAGTCGCCATGCCAACAGACTTATTATAGGTTTGTAGTGCATTCAGTAGTGTAACGACAATACGCGAACCACTACAGCCCTGTGGATGACCCAGCGCAATCGCGCCCCCATGCACATTGACCTTCTCCTGGTCGAGACCAAGATCGCGAATGACCGCCAGCGATTGGGAAGCGAATGCCTCGTTCAACTCGATCAGGTCGATGTCGCTTAACTGCATTTTAGAGCGTTGTAGGACCTTCTTGACCGCAGGTACAGGGCCAATACCCATGATATCAGGCCGTACACCAGCAACCGCCATAGTAATCACACGCGCCAATGGCTGAATACCCAGCTCGCGTGCCTTGTCTGCCGACATGACCACAATTGCTGCCGCGCCATCATTCAAGGGGCTTGAGTTGCCAGCCGTGACCGTGCCACCCTTCAAGAAGGCCGGTTCAAGTGTGGACAGGCGTTCCAGTGAGGTATCGCGTCGTGGACCCTCGTCCGTTGTCATTTCTTTGCCATTGGGCAGAGGGACAGGCACGATTTCTTTCGCGAATGTGCCGTTATCAATGGCAGCAACGGCGCGTTGATGGCTATGTAGCGCGAACACATCCTGGTCTTCGCGACTGATATTGTGATCTTTCGCCAGGTTTTCGGCGGTGATGCCCATTGGTAAATAACTAGAATAGCCGTACTCCTCAACTTCTGGTGAGGCTGGAGAGACATTACCATTCTTGTCGGGATGCACAAGACGTGGATTGAATGAAGGGTTGAAGCCACCTGTTGGAATACGTGACATGTTCTCGATACCACCAGCGATAAAGGCATCGCCGAGGTCCAGCATGATATTCTGTGCCGCCATATTAAATGCTTGTAAAGCCGAGGCGCAGAAACGGTTCACGGTTGTCCCTGCGACGGTTTCTGGCAGACCAGCAAGTGCGACAATGATACGAGCAATATTCATGCCCTGTTCGCCCTCTGGAAAGGCGCACCCAAAGATAAGGTCTTCAATCAACGACGTATCGAGTTGCGGTACACGTGCCAGCGCACCACGCACAGCTACCGCCGCCAAATCGTCCGCACGTACATCCTTGAGGACGCCCTTACTTGCTCGTCCAATCGGTGTACGGACCGCGCTCACAATTACTGCTTCTGCCATGATTATATGATCTCCTTTGATGAAACAACTGTTTGTTAAAAAATATGGGCACATGCTGTGTTTGTGGCGGAGCCACAAACACAGCATGTGCCCATATTTTTTTATAGAGGATATCCCATTTTCTCGACGACGATTTCGGCGAGTTCGCGTTGTGCGGTAACGCCGTTGAACTGATAGTCACCAACATAGGTACGGACACGAGCGAGTTCTTGCTCCACACTCTCCGTATCCGTGTAGGTCATAATCATCTGCTCAAGGTTGGTGCGTAGTCGTGAGAAGGCGAGCCATGTGGCAAGTTGTGCAAGCTTCACATGTGTCGCGCTATTCGCATCGCCACGATGCACAGCCTGGATCGCACGAGCAAGCGCACTGTCCGAGGCATAGACATCAATCAACAGGTTGGCGAGATAGTCGATAAATTCCTGCTCACCCTCAAGGGCGTTCATGTACTTCATCGCAATCTTCATACCAGCATAGATGGTGACATCCTTGAAACGCTCAACCGCGTTTACCGCATCGCGCAACTCGGCTGGCACCGTCTCACCTGCACGGTCTGGTGCCTGACCAGATGTGATACGTTGCTCGATCTCTGGATACTTGTTCATCAGGTCGAGCTTGCCACTCAACACACGGCGGAACAGGGTACCAGCAGCAACCAGACGGTTGATCTCGTTTGTGCCTTCAAAGATGCGCTGAATACGTGCATCACGATATGCCTTCTCGATTGGATATTCTTGCATGAAGCCGTACCCACCGAAAATCTGTACACCCTCGTCAACGGCATAGGCAAGTGTTTCACTGCCATGCACCTTAGCGATAGAGGCTTCAATGGCGTATTCTTCGACTGCCTTGAACATAGCTTCCGTATTATCGCCCGACGCCTGTTGCACACGCGAAATGTTCGCGGCTGTACGGAAGACTTCGCTCTCGGCTGCGTAGGTTTCAGCAGCGATACGAGCAAGCTTCTTTTTAATCATGCCAAAGTTGTGTAGCGGTTTACCGAATGATTTGCGTTCCGTGGTATAGGTTGCTGCGAGACCCAATGCTGAACGCGCACCACCAACGGTACCTGCGCCAAGCTTCAAGCGTCCGATGTTGAGGATGTTGAAGGCAATTTTGTAGCCCTTGTGAATTTCGCCGAGCAGGTTTTCAACGGGTACCTTGACATCTTCAAAGTAGACCTGACGCGTCGATGAGCCTTTGATGCCCATCTTGCGCTCTTCGTTACCCGTGGACACACCGTCCCATGCCGCCTCGACGATAAACGCCGATGGTTTGTTGTTGCCGATACGTGCAAAGGCCACCATGATATCGGCAAAGCCAGCATTAGAAATCCATTGCTTTGTACCATTGAGAATGTAGTGTTTGCCATCAGGTGAGAGTTCGGCGCGTGTACTCAGGTTCATCGCGTCGGAACCAACTCCTGGCTCCGTCAATGCATACGCTGCGATCCATTCACCTGTTGCCAGCTTAGGCAGGTAATGCTCTTTTTGTGTTTCGGTACCATAGTAAACGATAGGCAGTGTGCCAATCGAGGTATGCGCACCATAGGCGACGCTGAATGAGGCTTCTTTTTGTGTTGTGCCAACCAGGACTGCTGTCAGGAGGCCAAGCTCCGCACCACCATATTGCTCTGGAATCTCAATCATCAAAAGGCCCTGCTCGCCCGCCTTCTTGAGCAGTCCGGGCATCACTCCTGGCTCCTGGTGGTCGATAGCCTCGGCCTTTGGGACCACTTCACGCTCGACAAAGGTCGCGCTCGACTCCTCAATCCAACGCTGCTCCTCGTCGCGTTGCTCCAGCGTAAATATCTTGTCCGCGCTCTCCGCAATCGGTGTTGTCAGAAACGCCGTTCCCGTCTCCGTCGGTTTATTAATAATGGTTGCCATGCTGTTGTTTTGCTCCTTAACAATGCTGACTGTAGGGGTCTAATTCTATTACACCCATCTATACACCCTCGAAATTGTGCGATGCTACGAGGGTGTAATAGAATTAGACCCCTACAATTACTATTTAGATGTGCGTAACTCTCTACGTAACACTTTGCCAATCAACGATTTGGGTAGGCTTTCACGAAATTCTAGTAGCTTGGGGACTTTATACGCGGTCAAATGTTGTTTGCAATATGCCAGTATATCATGCTTCAACTCCTCTGATGGCGTTTTTCCAGCTTTCAGTACGACGAAGGCCGCGACAGTTTCGCCACGGTACTCGTCTGGCACACCAACCACTGCCGCTTCGGACACGGCGGGATGCTCGAATAAGACCTCTTCGACTTCACGCGGATAGACATTAAAACCACTGGCGATAATCATGTCCTTCTTGCGTTCAGCGACATAGAAGAAGCCATCTTCATCCATCCTGCCGAGGTCTCCGGTACGCATCCAGCCATCTTCGGTGAAGATAGCCTTTGTCTCTTCCTCGCGGTTCCAGTAGCCTTGCATGATGTTTGGCCCCTTGACCACAATCTCACCAATCTCGCCAACTGGCATTTGTTTGCCAGATTCGGGGTCAAGAATGCGACAATCGACATCCGATAACGGGAGTCCAATACTGCCGTTACGCCTGTCATTGGTAAGAGGATTGCAGTGTGTCACGGGTGACGCTTCACTCAGACCATAGCCCTCTACAAGTTTGCCACCTGTGACATGCTCAAAATCTGACTGCACCTTCGCGGGCAAGGGTGCTGCTCCACTGATACAATACTTGACCGATCCCAGGTAATCTGTATGCTTACCCACCTCGCGTAGAAGCGCGAGATACATAGTAGGAATACCAGGGAAGAGTGTTGGATGATATTGACGAATGGTTTTTACTACGTCGCTCGCCTTGAAGCGTGGCACAAGGACCATTGTCGCGGCAGCATAAATGGATAAGTTCATGCCAACCGTCGCACCGTAGGAATGAAAAAATGGCGCGACACATAACGTGACTTCCTGTGCCTCCTGCGCTTTTGGCGTCCACCAACGTGTCTGCATCGCGTTTGCCAGCAGGTTGCAATGCGTCAACATAGCACCCTTCGAGAGTCCTGTTGTGCCGCCTGTGTATTGCAGAACCGCTAAATCGTCACCAGTAGCAGGGACAGGTAGATGGAATAGTTCAATACCACCTTTTGTGCGCGTCTCTAGCATGGTGTGCAGAAGATGTAATGACGAGTCACTCTGTATCTCTTTATCGGACAAACGTGGCTCTGGATTTTTCGCAGAACGTTGGCTCAGTGGATAGAGTGTTTGTAATAATGGCGGTAAAAAATCACTGGGACTGGTAAAAATGATATGCTCTAACGCGGTCTCTTTGCGGATAGCACGCACAACGGGGTAGAATGTGTCAAGCATCACCAACACTTTCGCGCCAGAATCAGCGAGTTGGTGTTGCATTTCGCGCTCGGTGTATAGAGGATTAGTAGGGACAACAACTGCCCCTGCACGCAAAGCACCATAGAACGCGATGGGATAATGAGGGATGTTGGGTAGCGCGATAGCAACGCGGTCTCCCTTTTGTATCCCTAAACGCTGTAACGCAATCGCAAAACGATTCGCCATGCCCGATAGTTGTGCATACGTAAGCTTCGTACCGTAATAGAGTATCGCGGTATGACTGGGATGACGACTGGCAGTGGTATCAAGTAGCCAGGTTAGAGGACGATCAGGAATATCGAGACGAGGTGAGACACCTTGCTCGTAGTGGCGGACCCACGGGTGGTCCTGCAAAAATGCGGCATCGACGCCTGCAATATCAGGCGTTTGCGCGTTGTGCAATACAGATGAATCAGACATTCCGCAATAGCTCCTCTCTCAGAAGGGGGTGTCATCATAGACATCCAGAAACGACAGTCATTGTCGCTCCCTGAGCAAAAACGGTCATTACTCTTAAGTATATGCGGAAACAAAAAAGATAACCATGTTGCCAGCTAACAAATTTTGAGGCATAATGATATGGATAGCTAACGAATACATGTATGGGTCTAATTCATTACACCCTTGTCGGCAATACACAATGTTGGAAGGAATTGTAAAACGTTTACACATACCCCGACATGTGTATATGCCGACAAGGGTGTAATGAATTAGACCCCTACAGAGAGCAATGTCGCTTCAATGAACCCAACTGAGCAATCGACACAATTTGCACAATTGATGACGCAATTACGCCAGCAACGGGGCATGTCGCAGGGGCAGCTTGCACAGGCTACGCGGCTTTCGCGTACTTATATTTATCACCTGGAAAGTGGGCAGCGCGTCAATCCATCGCCCCATGTGATACAAAATATCGCACGCGCGCTGGGACTACAGGGCAAAGAGCGCGACAGCTTGTATGATAGCTACACAAACCTTACAGGCAAGCTCATCGACCATGAACAGGTCGATAATACGCTACTTGACCTTGGCGAGCTAGCAGGTTTATTGGTTCACAACACCTCGTATCCCGCGCACTCGCTCGACAGGCTCTGGTACCTACACTCATGGAACAATGCCGCGATTACACTGTTTGAGGTGCAGGAAGAGATTGTGCGCAACGAACATCGACACCTCCTTGAACAGGTTTTTGACCCACAGTTACGGCGTCGCTTTCAAGGTTGGGAAAAACTGGCTCACCGTCTTGTGAGTGACTTTCAGTACAATACACAGACGGTGACACATCTGCCCGAATACAAAACGCTGCTCAAGCATCTACGCGACTTTCCAGAATTTCGTCGCATCTCGTCCGTGGCCTATGCCAGTGGTAAACCTGCGCCATCCTTCGTCTTTCAAGTGCAACATAGCATACTCGGTCGCCTCACGCTACGTACCGCGACAACCGTGTTTACTGGTATCAACAGCTACTCAATGGTCAGCTACGTCCCCGGCGACCAGCAAACGCTAGAGATATATAGGAAACAGGGCTGGCAGCCGTGACGGAAAAAAGAGAGGTAAAAGGCATACACTTGGCTTCTCAATGGTATACTACAATCTCTGGTTTCTTTCAGAAATTTAGGAGTCTATGCAGAAGGAGAAAAAGAACTTGGTCGCTACTACAGATGCGGAGAGAGATGGTTTACGACGAGCGAATCAAGCTACAGCGAAGCTTTTACAAAACCTTGCAACGCTAGCTCGTCCAGGAGTGACAACGAGTGACCTAAACGACTACGCGATGAACTACATCGCTCAACTAGGGGCAATACCCGTCTTCGCAACAGAAGAAGGTTTCCCAGGCTGTATTAATACGTCGGTGAATGATGTTGCCGTCCATGGAGTACCGGGCGAGCAGAAGTTGAAGATAGGGGATGTGCTCAGTATTGATGCAGGAATGCTTTTAGATGGGTATGCTGGCGATTCGACGATTACCATTGCCGTTGGCAAGGTCGCTCCAAAGCATCAATATTTGATCGAGACAACACGCGAGGCTATGATGGCTGGCATTCAGGCCGCACGACCGGGAAATCATATCGGCGATATTGGATATGCGATCCAGCGTGTAGCTCGGTCACACGGCTTTGATGTCATCCGCGAATACATTGGACACGGCTTAGGCCATGTCATGCACGAAAAGCCTGACGTGCCAAGCGTTGGTCGTCCTGGAACCGGGCCAGTAATCCCAGAAGGACTGGTGATTACGATTGAACCCATCCTGGTTGAGAAATCTGCACGAGTGAAAGTTGATGCCGATGGCTGGAGCGTTCGGACGAGAGATGGCGGATGGGCAGCACAGTTTGAACATACGGTGATGGTGACTCGACAAGGGGCAGAGATTTTGAGCACACTCTAGCCTGTTCACTGTTACAGCGCGTGCTGCGATTCTTCGCACTATCCCAAAGTGAGCAAGGATAAATGATGTACATGGCAATGGTAGGGACCGATGTATCACGTCCTTCTAACATTTGAATGCTAGAAGGACGTGATACATCGGTCCCTACCTCCGACCGTTGCGGATACACCAAAAATCCATTTGCAGCTACTGATGTGGATGAGGAAGCAGCAATACAGGGACACCGACGTGATGTATAAAATTCATGACAACGCCTTCAATCTGTTTCCTATGAGACGCTACTACAAGCACATCGCCACGTTGTGTCTCGCTAAGATGCTGGATAAGGTCAGTGGGATTAGCAGGAGAAGCTTCTGTTTGTACGGTAAAGCCTTCGCTCCGTAACTGTTGTGCCTTGTGCTCAATAGAGGAGCTTGTTCGACCTGTATATACGTGCTCATCCGACGCCTGTTTTACTTGCACAAGTGTAAAGGTCGCGCTGAACGTTTTTGCTAACGGTCTGGCATAGTCAAACACATGGTCATTAGAGACCGCTTCATTGACAGGCACAATTATTGTATGATAGCTGGGAATGTCTCGATTCTGGAGTGTTTCGTTGTTGTCAGGGTGTATCAAAAGCAGTGGCTTAGACAGCCTTTGGATAACATTACCAGCAACGCTTCCCAGGAACCACCGTCCCACGCCATCACGACCATGACTTGCCATCGCAATCAGTGAAACATCTGGATGTTGCTCGACATAGGTCATGATACCGGATGCAGGATCGCCATCCATCGTTACTATATGTGCCTCTACGCCTATGGCTTGTATACCTTTCGCAACAGCACTCAGGTAGTCATGGCTCTCCGCGGTTCTCTCGCTATACCAGTTTTCGGGAAGTGCTGTGTTCGCGGTAATAAATGGATTTGGCAGTGTAATAACCTGTAAAAGTGTGATTGAGTTATGTGTCGCACGTGCCAGCGCGACTGCCTGGGGTATAACAGCCTCAGCAAGCTTAGAACCATCAAGTGATACCACAATTTGCATGATCGTCTTCTTTCTTGCGCCCACTTTCCTTGTAGCGACGCAACAAAAACGTAACCAAAACGTTATTTTTGTATCAATGGACGAATTGCCGCCTCTAGTTTGGCATCCCACTCTTCTTCTGTCATTGTGAGCCAGCCACGATATTGCCACGAAACGGTGATGAGTAAGAGACCGATCAAGCTCAGGACCGTTGTACCACGATCTACTTCAGGTCGTAGCATAGGAGCCGCTTGCTCTAACGCTCTTCCTAAGAGTGTATGTGACGCTTCGGGATGCAATGCCAGTTCCTGCGCGATTTCGGGAAAACGCCAATACTCGCTCATGCCTGATAACAACAACTGTGGATGCTCACGAAGAGCATCGCGCAAGAATTTTAGACATGTAACGAGACCTTCTGCGGCCCGTTCTGGACTCGATGCGTCGATAGTAAGTGGGTATGTCGCGATGCGATGTCCCGGCGCGAAATGGCGGTAGGCTTCACGCACCAGTGTCGCTTTATCTTTGAAGTTTCGGAAGATTGTGACCTCGTTCACCCCGGCCTCTTCCGCCAGTGCTCGTGTTGTCGTGGCCTCAATGCCACGCTCGGCAGTAAGCTTTAAGAACGCTTTCAAAATGCGCTCGGCGGTCTCCGAAGGGACAGGCGTACTTCCTTGCTTCTCTTCCACGCTTGCTTCGTCCTTTCAGTAAAGTAAGTACATACTTGCATAGTTCTAGTATGTACTATTTTGGGGTAAAATGCAAGAAGGACATAGGCCCAGCGAAACATATATGTATGATACAATTTGTGCTATGAATAAAGAGCAGAGGAGCATACGCTATGGCGGATAATGTTGTGTACTCGACTGATGGTGGCAGAATACGTCCACAACCTGACGAAAGACACGCGTCGGGAGAGCCAGCGAAAAAAAGTGATGGCGTTGTGCGTATTATGCGTGACCGTAAGCAGCGTGGTGGTAAGACAGTCACAGTGATTACAGGAATTCCTGTCAGTGAAGAGGCATTGACACAAATTGGGCAACAGCTCAAAAAATTGTGTGGCTCTGGTGGAACTGTCAAAGATGGGACTATCGAAATACAGGGCGACCACCGCGACAAGATACAGGCGAAGTTGACCGAGTTGGGCTACAAGGTCAAACTTGCCGGAGGATGATTCGTTTCACAACCCAAATAACCTATTGTCAAAACTTGTACACGTGTGCTATACTTGCATTGAATAGAGTAGGCTCACTTGAGAGTTCTGCAACGTTCACAGGATAGGTTCAGTGAGTTTTTTGCACGGAATCGTTAAACCGGGGTGTAGCGCAGTCGGCTAGCGCGCAGCGTTCGGGACGCTGAGGTCGGAGGTTCAAGTCCTCTCACCCCGACCAGGATGGCATATCCAACATGCCACACGCTCCCTATATACAAGGGAAATAAAGGAGTCTCAGGAATATGCAGGCATATCAGATACATGTAACAGCCCTCGCGGGATGTACAGCTCTGATATCGCTGCCACGCCTCGACGTGAGTACATCACACTCGAAACGTGAAGCACGCCTTGCCGCTCCTGACTCACCTGGACGTGCAAGACGCCTCCCACCTTATCCACTCAGTCGTCGTAGCAGGCGGCAGTAGGAACAGGCTTGTGAGGTTCTTTCTTCCTCACACTCTGCCTCAGTTCTCACCTCGCTGTCTGCATGTGGTATCGGCTCTGACAGAGAGGAAGGAACGCTATTCATATGCCAGTTCTTGTATTGAATTCCTCACTACAGCCTCTCTCGGTCATTCCCGAACGCCGTCTCATTGTATTGCTTTCTAAACAGAAAGTGACCTTTGTAGATGATCGTGTGCGTAGGGTGATCGAAGAGAGTATCTCGGCCCGTCGTCTTGAGTTAGAGCGTCCGGTTATCGTGCAGTTGCTCGCCAATGTGCGCGTGCCGCGTGTTGCGTTGCAACCGACGCGTGCCAATATTCTTCTACGCGATGACGAAACGTGCCAGTATTGCGGCAAACGAGGCCGCGATCTGACACTTGACCATATTATCCCACGTTCCCGTGGTGGGCAAAGCACCTGGGAAAACCTTGTGGCCTCGTGCAAATCGTGTAATGGTAGAAAAGGCAGTCACCTGCTTAAAGAGGTCAACATGCGCCTTTTGCGTCAGCCACGCGCACTGTCCCAGGAATACGCTGGTTTTTTCCTGCTACGCTATCCGAAGCTGCGTGAAGCATACGAAGAATTTATTAACACCTCGCAAGGCTATACCTATAGTGCATACGAAAATGGTTTTCAAAGCGCGTAATGTTTGTTGTTTGGTTTGGTGTCGATGTGCCGCAATAGCGGCACATCGACACCAAACCAAACAAATGTATCTCTCTCATCAACCATTTTCGTGTCAGTAATACTACAGCAAACAAGCTTACAGCTATTTTTCTCCGAAACGGCTTCTTTGACGTTTCACTGTTGTGCTTGTAGTGTATACTGTATGCAGAGGCTTGTCCTCCATTCTGGTAGGCACAGTGCTGATTTTGTTGCTACATACCAGCGAGGTGGTTGCATGATCGATTCGACGTTACCCGACAATAGTACCGACACGACATTTCCGTTAACAAATCCACAGACTACAGGACGCGCGTATCTCTGTCTTTATGGACATTTCTATCAACCGCCACGCGAAAATCCCTTCACAGGCGAACTTCCCATCGAAGCCGGGGCCACTCCCTTTGCCAACTATAATGAGAAGATCACCGCCGAATGTTACAAACCTAACGCTGAGGAAGGCAACTTCGACTACATCAGCTACGACCTTGGCCCTACACTCGCATCATGGTTAGAACAACATCATCCCGACGTATATCAGCGTATTCTTGATGCTGAGCAGCAACACATGCAACGTTATGGTGTGAGTAACGCATTGGCGCAAGTCTACAATCACACTATTCTGCCACTCGCGAACGCGCAAGATAAACGCACGCAAATACGCTGGGGCTTGCAAGATTTTCGGCATCGTTATGGTCATGATGCACATGGCGTCTGGCTTGCCGAAACCGCCGTCGATACCGAAACGCTCGATCTCTTAGCGCAAGAGGGCATCACCTACACCGTTCTCGCTCCCTGGCAAGCTGCCAGTTCCATCGACGCGACAGAACCGTACATTGTGCCGTTGCGCGAAGGACGAAGCATTACGGTATTCTTCTATAACGCCCCACTCTCCGGTGGTGTCTCCTTCGATTGGAACACGACCAACGACGCCAACATTTTTGCCGCCTCCTACCTGCCGTGGCATCTTGTCGAGTCGAAACGGCTTCAAGGTGAGGCACAATTGATCACTATCGCAACTGATGGCGAACTCTACGGACACCACAAGCCATGGCGTGATAAGTTCCTGGCCTACCTTGTACGCAGTGGTGCCCCCAGCTACGGCTTTGAGGTCTGTACGCTGGAACGATATATGCTCTTGCATCCGGCAACACAAGAAGTCAAACTACACGAACCGAGCGCGTGGAGTTGCGGTCATGGTGTTGCACGCTGGTCTACGGGCTGTGAATGTACCGAGGGCGATAGCAGTTGGAAAAGCGCATTACGAAACGCGCTCAACAAGCTCGCCGAACGCAACAACGCACTTTTCGATCACTATATGAGTACCGTTTTCACAGACCCCTTCGCCGCGCGGAACGATTATCTCGCGCTCCGCAACGGCTGGGAATCGTTGACAAGTTTCTGGACCAGGCACAGCAAAACGCACCGCTTCCCAACTGACCGCACGGTGGTTGATCGCGTGAAACTTCTCCTGGAAGCACAATACTACCAGCAATACAGCTTCACCAGTTGTGGCTTCTTCTTTGAAGACCTTGACCGTATCGAGCCACGCAACAACATTGCCTTTGCCCGTCGCGCCATCAGCCTGACATGGCAAGCTCTCGGCATCGACCTACAACGCGATTTCGTGCGTGACCTACGTAACACACGAAGTTGGCGCACAGGTCTCACAGGAGCCGATCTGTATCAGCAGTTGCCAGTGGTGAAAAGAGGATTGTTGCCCCATTTGTAAAAATCATATACATGTAGCGAAATGAGACCCCTACAGATGTTTCGCGTCTTGCTAGAGCATCCGCTATTCTGTCACTCAAACAAGTTTAGTCTAATGGCATCATATGCCATTAGACTAAACTTGTTTGTAGTCGTAATGCTCTTTGAAGAGAGAAGAGCAAAGAAAGGATTTGTAGGATGAGGAGATTTTTTGCCTCACGTCCTCTGCTTAAAAAGGTGCTTCTATGGGTGAGCGTCCTCGGTCTGGTATTTGTACTCTTTGGCGGTCTACTGCGTTTCTTTCAACCATCGAGTGCCGTTACTATGCGTTCTTCAACGGCCAGTATTAGTCCCCTCTTTGGTGGATTTGATAGTACAACGCCGACTGTCACTCCTGGCATGACGCCAAGCCCAATTGGAACCGTAGGTACGACACCAACGGTTACGCCCAGCACAACACCAACGTCATCATCATTACCGCGTTACGATCATATCGTCGTTGTGGTCGAGGAAAATCATGGCTATTCCGAGATTATTGGCTCATCCTCCGCTCCCTATATCAACTCGCTTGCCGGACAAGGTATGTTGTTCACGAATTCTCATGCAATCACACATCCAAGTGAGCCAAACTATCTCGATCTGTTCTCTGGCTCGGATCAAGGTGTTATAGGTGATGCCTGTGACTCTTCGGTCTATGCTCCACCCGATCTCGGCGGTCAACTTATTGGCGCGAAGTATAGCTTTGCGGGCTATTCCGAAGGGCTAGCCGCAGCGGGTGATACAAGTTGCTCTAACTCCGCCACTGGCTATGCTCGCAAACACTCACCGTGGGCGAATTTTAGCGATACCAATGGACCAACAACCAATCTACCCTACAGCAGTTTTCCTACAACGACTGCCGGCTATAGCTCGTTGCCAACGGTATCGTTCGTTATTCCTAACCTCACTAACGACATGCACGATGGTTCAATTCAGCAAGGGGATACATGGTTACAGCAGAACATGGATGCTTATGCTCAATGGGCCAAAACGAATAACAGCCTACTCATCGTCACATGGGATGAGAACGATACCTACACGGGCGATGCGTCCAACCAAATTGCCACACTCTTTGTGGGTCAGCATGTCCAGGTTGGTACGAACAATACCAGTATCAATCACTTCAGCGTCTTGCGTACCCTCGAAGATATGTACGGTCTGCAACCCATAAATAACGCCACGAGTGCCTCTGACATTCTCGGTGTCTGGAACTAACAAAAATAGATGTGCAGAGATGTAACGTGTTGTGCGACGCACAACACGTTACATCTCTGCACATCTATTCATTTATACTCTTGCGGAAATCATCGGAATTGCTATCAACGCGAGTAGTATCCCAAATGTCTGAATACGTGTCATCCGCTCACGCAAGAAGAGTGCCGCCAGTATGACGGTTGCGGCTGGATAGAGTGAGGAGAGGATCGCCGCAACATCAAGACGACCAACATGCGTCGCAAGCACAAAAAACGCGTTGCCAAAAGCGTCTAGCACCCCAGCGAGTATCACTAGAAGCGTAACTGTCTTCTTGGGAAGCATTTTCTGTCGCCGTGTAGCTATCATAAGCAGTAAAACAACTACAGAAGTAAGGCGTGCGACCGCTAAGGGCCAGAACGTCGCGGAAGGACTCACGCGACTGATAAGCACGAAGAAACAGCCAAATCCACAGCCTGCAATCAAGGCTAAGCCAATTCCTTTGGGTCGCCCTTTTGTTCGTTCGGGACGTGAAACCAGTCCTATCGCAAGCAGAGCCAGCACAAAGCCACCCAATTGGAGCAGGCTGGGAAGTCCCTGTGTATACGCGCTAAAGAGTACCGGAATGCCAGCGGTCAGGACAGCAGAAACGGGCGCAATAATGCCCATTCGTCCGATTGAAAGTGCGGAATAAAACGCAATCAATCCTATAGCACCCGACACGCCACTGAGTCCGCCCCACAACATGTCGAGTGGTGAGGGAAATGCCTCTCGCCAGATAAGCGCGAGTATGACAAGAAGCACAAAGCCAATTGCGTAAGCAGCAAGAACGACGCTTGAGGCATTATCACGGCGCGAGGCAAGCCCACCGCTAAAATCGCCGCTTCCCCAGAACAGGGCAGCAGCAAGGCCAAAAATAATGGTAGCCAGGATATGGCTCATGAATAGCTCCTTGAAAAAACAACTAAAATGGCGTGTTAAGAGGCATGACAGGGGCAGAGCCGCTGTCACTACTATACTGTTCGCCCTGTGGGGCGAAGCCACACCAGTTCGGGTATAGTAGTGACAGCGGCTCTGCCCCTGTCATGCTCCACTCACAAAATGAACATCATAGGCATAACATTATCTAGGTTTCCCCTGTAGCACGTAGTCCACGAGACCTTTGAGCAGGTGAGGGTCGGTAATTGTATGCATGGGAAAGATTTCCCATTCGTCCTGTCCCCAGACTGAACTCGGTCGCTTTATCATCACCTCTTGCTCTCCAATGCCAATACCACCTATTTCGCTCCATGTGAGCATGGTTTTACCAAAGTCAACTCCGCGTTGGCTTAGCGTAATACTACCAAAGCGCAGTGGGAAGCCTGCGTTATAGGCAGCAATCATGCGTTGTAATGGTCCCTTATCGTGTTCTTTTCGTGCATAAGCGATGAGTTGCTTAAGAACAGCAACATTGGCGATACTTGCGACGGGCAGTGTGGTCCAGTCCCAATATTCACCCTTTTTGTAAATACTTATCACACTTTGATTGATACCAATATGTTCAACATCGTCCCATAGCAGAGGCTCATCTTTATGCATCACACGAATCCCTCGCTTATCGACAGCGATTTCGTGAAACGCGACAAATGATCCCTTCTCATATGTTGCGATAACCTGTGGTAAAAGCCGTTGGGCTACCTCTCGCTCTATCAATCGTCCAAGTCGTTCAACCGCTTCTAGCTCCTGAGTGAACAAAAATGTTGCGTTATTCTTACATTGCACTTTGTACGTATATGTTGTCTTCCCTTTTCCATCGGTCTGTATATCCTTCCAAAGGCTGGTGATCGTCTCCCAGGGAATCGCTTGCCCCCTCTGCTGAATATAAATCAATCCTTGAGGGCAGACCGCAACCCGTACACCGCGATGAAGCATGGGAGAGAGTGTAAACCAGAGACCCGTTACAACCCAGATGCCCCCAACTAAAAGAATAAAATCCGCTTGCCACCAGAACCACCACGTATACAGGATTTGTGAGAAGAGCCAAAACGCACCTAGAATGAGCAGACCAACGAGAAAACAGAATGGGCCAAGTATACGTGCAAGCAGAGGAATTTTTGTGGGAACATACACCTCATTTGGCATCCCTAACTTCTCCACAAGTGGTGTGAGACCGCGTATACCGCGCAGTGCCTTTGGTAATCGTTGTGGAGATGTTCCCTGTTGCATGGAATGCCTTTATGTTTTGTCGATGAAAATGCCTAAGCATCTTATTGGATATAATCGTCTTTGACAAATCAATACGAATACATCAATTGTAGGGGCCATAATTCATTACGCCCTCGTCCCATTAGTTAAGCAGACAGGGCGTAATGAATTATGGCCCCTACAGCATATCACGATGAATTTATTCATTTATATCATACACGATACCACATGCGGCATTTGCGCGTACTTAGTAAATCACAATCTGTGTATTGAAATCGGTATTGGCAAAGACCCAGCCAGCCTGATCGAGTTGCATATTTACGCAACCGTGGCTACCATTAGATGCGCTGACATTGCCCGTTGCGTCTGTGTGTGGAAACTGTGTGCCTGTCCCGTAGTCGGCACGCCACCAGGAGTCGTGAATAAAGTAACCGCCCCAATGGTAACGCATGGCATAGTGTATCGGTGTATCGTCATAATAGTAGGGCGAACCCTTTGGATAGGGCGATTTGAACACCGTCGGCGAGAGGCGATCTATCACAGGCCATACCCCTGGCACAATAGGCAATTCGACGCGCCCAAGCGTCACCACATACGACTTTATCAGCTTCCCATCTTTATAGACGCGTAATGCCGACTCTGGCTGCGACACCATAATCACGGAACCTTTTTGTAGCTTATAGTGATCGAGCATTTGCTGGTCCGTTGAGTGAGCTTGATTGTAGGGGGTCTTGTCTGCATAATCAGCCTCCATCATATGCAGGTTGAAAAACTCATTATTCACCTGATCGACCACACCCTGGAAATCGTCCGGTGTCACGGCATAATAGAGGGCGTTATCCAGGTCGTCCCCGACGCCGGGTTGAAGGTAGCCAGCGTCGAGAGGATATTTTTTGCCATCGCTCTTATCAAGATAGAGGTTTGCGTTCCCCCATGCTATCGCTTCTTTATGAAACTGTTTGACGAGATACGTTGCCTCTCCCATAACATAATCATTATGCATAGCCGCCACGTCGGTATCTATCTGCTTCGAGAAGGCTTCGTAGTCTTGAATACTCTTTGTCTTGCCCATCATAGCTTTGTCTGCGTCAAGTCGCTTTTGATAGGCCGTGGTATCAACGCCAAAGGTTTTCAGTTGGTTTACCTGTGTCTCAAACTCGTTGAATTTCGTTGTGGTGATAAATGGCAACGCTTAAATTGTATTTACCACTGCTTGTTGATACTGTCCATTAACAAGTGTGCTGATATGCTGAAAATCAGTCGGTGCTTTGGCTGCTGCCAACGATTGCTGATCATTCTGATATTGTAGCGTCATTGCTGTTACGTCAATTTGCGCTGTTTGCATCTCACCAATCGTCTTTTGCAGCGTCGTAAGTTGCGTCGAAACAGATTGTAAGAGGTTGAGCGATGAAATTCCGGTCGTGGCATTTTTTGTTACGAGAGCATAGTCTTTAGGATATTTCGCGGTTGAAAGCAGTGTCTGGGCTTGCGCGAATTGCAGTGCGAAGTTTTGTACGGGAAGCCCTTGGGCACGTCTCTGTGAAAGTGCCGTACCAAAGTTTTGCATGGTTCGATCAGCCAACGTTTGGGCTTGCTCGGTGCTGGTTGCGATAATACCTTGCGTCTGTACGTTTAATTGGTTATAACGTGTAGCAATATTAGCATAATAATTCGTATCGGTTTTGTCATTAAAGGGTGCGAATGGCGCATTCGTATTACTCAGTTGTTGTTCTTGCTTTTGTATAGATGTAATAGAGGATGCCGCGACGCCAATTTTTTGCGCCTGTCGCAGTGATGCATCCAGTGCCGCTTTATTCTTACTGGCTTGCTGTTGTATGTGCGGATCGCCTCCACAGGCACTGATCAATACCATGAGTGCGAGCAGAAATAGCGCGAGTGTGCCCCGTGTAGCCGAGGACTTAAGGCTCCGAGGGGGACCAGGGCGCCCGCAAGGGGACGCCCCTCCCATATATGAACGTGTTTGGGAAGTTTGGTCGTATGGGAGGGGTGTCCCCTTGTGGGCGCCCTGGCTCACGAAACGTTCAATTGGACGTAGGGTATGCATGAAAGACTATCTCCTTCTGCTTTTTTCTTTCTGTTTGCGTTTCGCTTTACGTGCAGCCTTGCCAGTCTTCTTCCCCCCACTAGACTGCGAATTTCGGGGCATCTCCAGGCCACTCATATCCCCCATGCCTGGCATTCCTGGTAATCCACCACCGCCACCGTTCGCGGCGAATTGTTTCGCCATCTGCGCCCATGGACCCTTACCAGTGCTGATTTGACGCATCATGGTACGCATCTCGACAAATTGTTTGAGCAATTGATTCAGCTCTTCAACCGTTGTACCACTACCCTTCGAGATACGTTTGCGCCGACTACCATTGATAATGTCGGGGTTGCGCCGTTCTTCCAGCGTCATCGACAGGATCATGGCCTCGATGTATTTGAGTGAATCGCCTTCCAGTGCCTCGTCCATCTCTGGCATTGACGCGAGCTTGTTGAAGCCCGGCATCATCTCCATCACACCACGCAATGGTCCCATACGTTTAAGTTGGCGCATGGCGTTGAGGAAGTCTTCAAGGTCGAACTTGCCCTGTTTGAGCTTCTCCTGTGTCTTGAGTGCCTCTTCCTCGCTGATATTTTCCTGTGCCTGTTCGATCAGCGAGACCACATCTCCCATACCCAGGATACGTGACGCGAGACGTTCGGGATAGAAGGGTTGCAACGCGTCAATCTTCTCGCCTGTTGCCATGAACTTGATCGTCACACCCGTCACCGAGCGTATCGAGAGCGCAGCACCACCTCTGGCGTCACCGTCCATCTTGGTCAAAATCATACCTGTCAACGACACAGCTTTATTGAAGTCGTCCGCGACACGCACCGCTTCTTGACCTGTCATGGCATCGGCGATCAACATCGTTTCGCGTGGATGCACGCTATTCTTGATGTTGACAACCTCTTGCATCATGCGCTCGTCAATGTTAAGACGACCCGCCGTGTCAAGGATAACAACCGAGCACGCTTGCTCTCGTGCATAGCCAATTGAGTGCATACAGATGTCAACGGGATCAGTTCCGGTTGGCTCTGAATAGACTGGAACATTGATTTGTTTGCCCAGTGTCTTGAGTTGGTTTACAGCCGCCGGACGATACATGTCTGCTGCTACGAGTAGTGGACGTTGCCCCTGCTTTTTGAGATAGTTCGCGAGTTTTGCCGCGGTCGTCGTCTTACCGGAGCCTTGCAGACCAACCAGCATAATCACAGCTGGTTGTTGTCCATCTAAGTTGAGCTTATTGTCGTTGCCTGTGCCACCGAGCATCTCGATCAACTCTTCGTTGACGATACCAAGCACCTGTTGGGCGGGTGACAGACTGCCCATCACGTTCGCACCAACAGCTTTTTCGCGTACACGTTCAACGAAGCCGCGTGCTGCACGCAGGTTTACGTCTGCCTCCAAGAGAGCGGTACGCACCTCTTTAAGCGCGGCGTTTACGTCCTCCTCGGTCAGCTTCCCCTGCCCACTTAAATTGTCGAATATACCATCAAGCCGTTTTGTTAAGCTATCGAACATTGCCATAAAAGTGCGTTTTCCTCTCTCCGCCAATTCCTTATAATAGCCCTCATTATACCATTACGCTTTTCGGCTGTCTGTAGTTCTACCACGAATTAGTATTTGAGCTATTAAACTTTGTCAAATAGAAACAAAGCTAGAAGCACTAATCCACTTCTAGCTTTGGGTTGAGTTTATTGGTTGCATTCTTAATTTTGTAGATATTCAGGATGGTTTCAGCAACATGAGTATTTGGTGAAGTTGTTCTTCAATACGCACCAGTTGTACTTTCACATCATCTATATCGCGTCTTAATTCTTGAGTAATGATGGTCTGGTCAACAATGAGGCCCTTCACCATTGTCATTTCGTAGGAAATATCTTTTAAGACCGGTTTATATTCTCTTGTCGTGTACTCCAGGAATGTAATGCGTTCCTCCTGTGTGGGCATAGAAGTTTTCCTTTCGTGAAACACTGCATCTTGCTGAGACAAGTATAGCATTACATTTTTGTTTTTGTCTATAGGTTTTCATCGGTTTATAGGATCGTGCCAGCTCTCTCCTTGATAGGGTACACTGGCTATTAAAAGTAGGATCGTTCTATTATGCAGAGGAGGATACGATGGCGACCAAACCCCAACGCGAGGGCTATGAACGATTGGGGTGGCCTGGCAAGGGCAAAATCATGACAGAGGACGAATATCACGAATTGGAGCGCCTCTCACCCGATCGCAAGTATGAGTATATTGACGGCATGACCTACATGATGTCTGGCGGTGGTGAGGCGAACTCGAAAAGAGAACGCGAGCAGGAAAATAGGCCAAGTTTTCAGGACACGCATTACGCAACCCTCTTTAGAATGCACTCTAGGTAATTTCTCTCTCTTGTGCGTTGTCTGCTAAAGAGTGTATCACGTGTTTCTTTTGTTGTATAGAGAATGAGCAATATGAACACCATCCTAGTGTCCTAGGATAGGAATTTCAACGTTTATACATCTATCCTTATTTACTTCAAGGGGGGCTTGTACATGGGAAAATCCAAATTTTCAATTGTATACAAAGATGAGCCAATGGTAGAGTTAGTGAGCAAAACTGACCATAAAACATTAGCTGTCTGGGCCATGGATTGTGTTGAGCGTGTCATGCCATACTTTGAGAAAAAATATCCAGAAGACCAGCGTCCTCGAAAGGCTCTCGAAGTACTCCAGACATGGATACGGACAGGGGAGTTTAAGATGGCTATTATACGCAAGGCTTCGCTTGCATCTCATGCGGCTGCTCGTGAGGTGGGAGAGGATAATGCGGCTCGCTCTGTTGCCCGTGCCGCAGGTCAAGCGGTGGCAACTGCCCACGTCTCAACACATGCTATTGGTGCGGCAAATTATGCCCTACAAGCTATCTATAGAGCTACCAACTTCACTAATGCTGATACTGCCATTGCAAAAGAACGAGCACGGCAATATCAACACTTACTTAATTTGGGGAACAAGCACAAAGTTTAACGAGTCAAACTATGTTATCAATTCCTGCACGCGCCTGATGAAGTCACACCTGTACATTTATTACTTCCGGCGCAGTAGTCGTCTTGCGACACTCCGAAGGCGTAGCAGGAAGTCAAACACGCCACTTGTTTTCGCGGCCATGACGAGCCAGTGGTCCCAGAGATTGACTTCGATACGATGGAGCATGTGGTGGTCTACCGATGGCGTGTTGACACCGCCTATCGTAGTAACAGCCCAATCATAGCCCGCTTCACGAACTGCACGTAGCCCGTTCGTGGTAATATGCTCCTGTTTCCCAACTGGATAGGCAAATGTGTTTACAGGATGACCTAATTGTTGCTCTAATAGAATGCGAGAGTTCTCTACCTCACGCTTCACTTCATTGTAATCCGTAAGATAGCCCAGGATGGGATGATGTACGGTGTGCGCACCAAACGAAATCCAACCGCTTTGCTCCATCTCACGAATTTCTGACCATGTGACCGATAGATCCGCTTTTTCCTGCTCCAGATGCGCTGGCACAGCAAAGGCAGCATGAACATGAGCTAAAAATTCTTCGCGCTCACCGACAGACCGGGCATACCTCACACGGAGATCAATCATCTTGATGAGGGCTTCTCGTTCCTCTGCTAAAGCAAGATGGTAAGTAGTGCCTTCAATTGTTACTGCTTGTAGTGGCGTATACAATAAAAGACTTTTGCTCTCATTCCACCAAAAACGTTTCCCATTTTCAATATAACCAGGAACAATGAATAGCGTTATAGGCACATGCAGTTCTTTTGCCAGAGCGAAGGCGTGTGTATAGTTATCATAATAGCCATCATCGAATGTCATTACCAACGGTATACGTCGATCCCATGATTTGTTTGTGACCTGTGGCTCTGCGTAAAAATCTTTTAGGGCGGTTTCCAGGTGTTGGATATGATAGTGGTGGCGCAGGTAATTCAGATGTTGGCGCAAACTTCCTCGTGATGCTTCATGGTAATTTAGAATAACCAAACGTCTTCCTACCCTGCGTGTATACCAGTGAATCAGTCCGATAATGCCACTATAGTAGAAAAAGGCCGCTACGAATAGCGTCATGCGTTCACTTCGGATTTCTTGTCGAGTTTTGACTGCAGCAACGTCAGGCATTGTTGGGTATATTACAGCTTCCTCATCAAGCATATTATTCACGTTTACCTCACTGTATGAAACAATCTTTTTGAGATTGCTGGTCCGACTCTATGCTGAAAGAAGTCAGCAGTTGCTACGATGGCTGGTTTTGGATCAGTCCAATCGGCATAGTCATACCCCGAAGGAACAACGAAGGAGGTAAAAAAATCACGGATAGCACTCTGAGCGGAAGCGACACCGGGCCTACTCTGATGCTGAATCGCTTCAAGCGTGGTGAAGAAATCGCCTTTCAGATAGCGCATCCAGTAGCCTTTACGGTAATCTGCTACATGGTCGATAGGTCCACCAACGGCCCATTGATACAGCAAGTAGGGAAAATCTACGCCTGAACGTACCGCGACCTCAACCGAAGCTGAAAGGCGTGGATTGATTTCCATGAGGTATGGAGTTCCAGCCGCATCGCGTCTAAACTCAACCTCGGAATACCCTTCCAGATCAATTTCGCGTATAAGATGCTCCGCTTGCGTACCGATATCATCTGGCACAGCTATACTCTGACGCATCACTGAGGTGCCACCTAATTGTGGCTCGGTTCTTTTTGCCCATTGCGCAAAACGGGCATACAGAGTGCGATTGGCATAGAATAAGTTTACCGCTTCACGTCTACCCGAAAGAAACTGTTGAAAGAGTACACTTCCACCAAGGCTAATAGGTCCTGCTACGGCTTGTTGTGCCTCAGCAAGTGTTGTTGCTAATGTGGCCCCAAACCGACTCGCGCCTTTTTGCTCGTCCTGTATCCAAGACTCATCTGGCTTAATGACCACTGGCAAGCCAATTTCTTGTATCGCGGTCGGCACATCTTCCATCGTGTTCACCCTGATAGAGCGCGGAACTCCTATACCCAGTTGCCGCGCCACAGCGAGTGTTTGCGTTTTGTTGACCGCGATGTCCAACGCGGCTTCCTTCGCGAGAGCAATGTGGGTATAGTGTTCTAGCAACGCCCTATATTTACGCAGAAGCGCAATAGTTCCATCTGATGAGCTAATGAGAACGTATACTTTTTTCTGGTCCAATATTTGCAGCAGGTTCGCGAGATAGGCATCTGTACCCTCACTCGCTGGATTGATGATGCGACGTTGACACCAGCGCGATGCGAATGTAGGGACCGCTGTATAGCCATCTACCTCTAATGCGGCAACATGTAAATGCCGTTTTCCAAGAGAACGCACGGTGACTAATGACTGCCGCAATACGGAGTCAAGTACCAATGCATCGAACGTTTCCTGGCGATAATGGGGTCGGGTACTATCGAGAAAAATTTGCGTACATTGTCCAGGCATACTTTTTGTTCTCTACTTTACGTGTGTCAATGCTCGTGTCACCGAGCGTGTGACTTGTTGAGAAGCGGCCTTTGCACCTATGACGAAGCGGAATAATGGTCCAAAGCTGGAAACGGCGGAAATGCCAACAAAGTACAGGCCAGACACACTGCTCTCGAATGTCTGCTTCAAAATTGGTGCATCCTGATACGTCTCGATAGCATTCGCGAGCGTGGCATCTAGCATAGGAAGCTTTTTCACGTCGATATGATAGCCTGTACCTAACATAATATGATCGGCTGTAATGCGCTGATCATTAGAAAGCAAAAGTTCTACGCCACAGTCTGTCTCTTGTACCTCTTGTACGCGCTGTGCTTCGAGGAGTTCTACTTTATGCTCAATTCGGTCACGTAACCAGTAAGCACCAGCAGGAGTATAAGTGTTGCGTAACATCGCATCTTTTTTTGCACGGGTCATACGCCAGAACTCGTAGGGGAAATGCTCAAGACGCCAGTCGAGCCAGCCGGGACCGGTACCAGCCTGTGGCCTTCGTATGCGGTCGATGAGTCGTCTCTTCTGTGTCGTATCGTCTGCTGGCAGCCAGCGCACATTACGACGTGTCACAACTTGCACATTTGCACCGCTCTCGTGCAAGAGGGCGGCATTTTCCAATGCCGCCTGTCCGCCACCTATCACCACCACTTTTTTCGAGGCAAACTGCTTGAAATTCGTGAAGTTCGAGGTATGTGAGACGAGATTCGGCGCAATGTGCTTATACTCATCTGGTTGATAGACATAATAATTCAGGCCAGGGGCCATTACCACAATGCGGCTCTGTATGATGCGACCATCGACCAATTTCACGACAAAGAAGTCATTTTCGCGTGTGACATGTTCTACATACGTCTCATCTACTGATGGAACAGCCTGTTGCTGGAACCACAGGCCATAATTGACGAAGGTTTCTCGTGAAAGTGGATCGTGGCCTTGTTTGCCATGTTCCAGAAAGTATTTTTCAAAGCTATAGCGTCTCTGAGGATCGGAGAGACTTGTTGCCCACCAGTAGGAACGTAAGTACATTCCTTCTGGCATATGTTCGCGCCAGAGCTGAAGTGGTTTACCAAAAATCGCTACCTTCAACCCACGTGCTACCAAATGTGCTGCAACCGAAAGACCATAAGGTCCAGCACCCAGTATGACAACATCACGTTTTGTTGGGGAGACAGCATGTTCGGGATTTTGTACATTTACAGTAACACTCATTCAAACACTCCTCCATGAACCTTGTTATAATTTTTTCGTTAAAAAGAGCACAGTGACCATAATGAACTTTGACACCCGAATCCGGTGATTTCCTCGGTAGGGGCAGCAATTCATTGCGCCCAACGATGGACAGGGGAGGGGTCCACGTTGTCACAAGAGACGTTGGGGGAATGTTTGCCCTCCCACCCCCATCATTGGGCGCAATGAATTGCTGCCTCTACCGCCATTGCCGGATTTGGGTGTCAAAGTTCATCAGGGAGACCGCAAGGGTCTCCCCTACATGTTTACGTTCTGACTACACCTCTACTCTAGTTATACAGGGCTAACTGAAGAGGATATTATCAACATACATGACTGGTTGAGACCCCGACGTTTGATCGGTAATTTGAATACCAGTAATGGTCTTGTTCGTAGCACCTAAATCAGCAAGAGGGATTGTGTAAGTTCGATAGCTTCCTTGAGGTGGATTGCCACCATAATTTGCTAATGGCAGGGTCGCGATAACAGTGTAGGACGAGTCTACCAACGCAATGGAAGCACTTTCGTTCGCCTGACTAGCCTCAATTGAAACCGTTAAGGTCGTAAGGCCATTCATACTGACCCCTGAACTATTGGCAAGGTAGAGACCAGCATAACCACTTGTTGGCGTCCATGCGATATCAGCCGTTGTGCCAGGGTACGGATGCGAGGTATCGGCTAGATTCACATTGCTACCCCATGACCAACTGCTCCAACCATTGACAAGGCTGCCATTATATATAGGAGTGCCTGACGTTGGTGTTGTCGTTGGAGATGGTGTGACCGTGGTGGTTGGCGTTGGTGTCACTGTCACTGTTGTTGTCGGTGATGGTGTGATCGTGGTGGTTGGCGTTGGTGATGGCGTCACCGTAATTGTCGGTGTGACAGTTGGACCACCACTCGTTCCAGTCGCGAGGGTAAGCGCATCTACATACATCGTTGGCTCCGCTGCCGTCGTTTGATTCGTGATCTGGATGCCTGTGATGGTGTCGTTGTAGACGCCTAAATCAATCAATGGAATAGTATACTTTTGGTAACTTCCCTGCACAAGGTTGCCACCATAATTTGACAGGGGAAGAGCGGCAAGCGTATAGCCATTACCATCTAGCACATTCACATACGCGGTTTCATTGGCTTGACTTGCCTGCACCTCAAGCGTCAAGTTCGTAAACCCGACGGTGCTCATGCCACTATAATAGTTCAGGCTGATAGCACCATAGCCTTGTGGTGTCCATGCAATATCGTTCTTGCCCGAATACGGGTGTGAGGTATCGGATAAATTCACAGTCCCCCCCCATGATTGACTTTGCCAGCCAGCAGCTACACTTTCATCGTACACCACATAGTTACCACCAGGATTTGGCGGAGCAACAGTGGGAGAGGGTGCAGGCGCAGGGATAGTACCAGTAATCATTGCGCCAAGAACGTTCGCCGTCATCTGCTGCACTCTGAAATCTACGCCATGATGCTGATACTCATTATCGTCTAATTTCCATGACCAGTAAATTGTACCGGCGGTAAACACAAACGCTTTACTGGGGGCAACATATATTGACCCATTGGCAACATCGTTGTTTCCATAATTGTCCACAACGTGCGAGTTGGATAACATGACGAGATTACTTGGAGTGAGACCATTATTCCACACTCGATCATATTCATAGCCAACCAGACCGGGGATGTAATCGCCATCTTTTACGCCTGTTCCACTGTATACCCAGTTGCTAGCATTGGAAACAGTCCAGGGATACGCGACACCACCGCTAAAGAGCGATGAATACATAACGCCCAGTAGCGCATTTTCTGGCTGGTTGACAGGTGGGTCACGCCAGTTAACTGTCGCAAGGGAAGGACTGGTAGTGGCAAGAGGGTCAAGGGTGATATCTTTATAACATGTAATCACGCGATTTGGGATGCCAGCAGTTGAGTTCTCCATACGAATCTGCCAGTAGATGCTATTGGCGGTAAAGAAGGCAAGGTTTTTGCCCTGACTGAGCGCACTTGTAAGATTATCACGCATAGGCTTGGACCAGTATTCGTCGTGGAAGTTGGTCAAGAATACCTTGCGCCCATTCAGTATAGTAGGGTTCGTCTGCGTGTCAATGCTTGTTGTATAAGTAACGTTGTAGCCTTTAGACTCAAGCCAACGCAACATCCCATAGTCACCGAGAAAGAAGAGACCTGTACCATCATCAGCATATGGTCTGTCATACGAGACTTTATATGCACGTCCATTTGTCGAGTTGTAGTCGTAGAGGCTCTTCCCACCCCAGTTATTGTATGCTTGATAGGTATTCACCGGAATTTGATAGACAATATCCGCACCTACTCCATCGTTGCGAACAACAAAAAGAATATATGCAGTACTGCCATTTTTAGCGATAAGCTTTACTAGATACACACCACTTACCCATGAGCTACTCGTTTGCAGAGTATATGTTGATTTCCACTTAGCCTCTATTAACCCTGTTTTTGTTTGCGCTGTAGGAAGAGTTTGCCTTACCCCTGTTAAATTTGAGACAGTTTGTATAAGTCTTGCACCTGTACCGCCATACCAACCCATACGATACACTTCCATGTTGTAGGTGGCCTGACTGGTACCAACAAAAAGATGAATGCTACTCCCTGCATTAATACTTGTGCTATCAGCATAGCCACGAATTGTTGTGTCGGCCCATGTATCCTGAGAGGTTGCTGAAGGCTGAATGCTTGTTTGAGGCATGACAGCTGCTTTTACTTTCGATGTCGCTGGATGCTTGGCGGCGATTCCTTCTTCTGGATCAAGAAACCGATCAGTAAGTTTACTGTACGTGTTTAACGTGGACGATTGCCATTGTGCAGAACCCTTGCGCTGATTCTCTTTCGTAATTCTGTTCGTGTTCGCGGCAGACACAACATTGGGATGTGTTGTCGAAAAACCGTAGACAGCCAGAAAACCAGCCAGTATCACTAGCCCAATGATGGAAGAGCGAATAGTATTCCGCCTACGCACAGATGGAGTTGTATGAGACATTTAGTTTCCCCTTAAAGGTATGTCAGTAGTTCTATACTTTAGAACTGTATGAACTGTACAGGTGAGTTTATTTACAATATTTTTAACATGGCTTTTCCTTTATGAATGTGTCGCGGAAACCGGAGTACTCAACGCGCTCACTAAATTATTCCAATGAACCGTAGGGTTGTCCGACCGGAAAATGTCAAAGTAACTGTACCAGAGCAGAATTTGAGGATGTGCGTTATTCATCACAAGGTCGCGCATATAACGCATATCATCACGCGATGGAAAATGCGCACAATAAGGAAATGGCGAACATACCCATGAATCTTTGGGATACTCCGACCAACTGAACGACTGCAGCGTCATCACAGATGGTTTATGGCTCTGGTCGGCAACCATTTGAATAGCGTGTGAAATAGCACCTGCTGCCTCTAGTGATTGAGAGGTGCTTACAGGATAAATGTCACTACCAACGAAGTCAGCACTATCAGTAAATGGTTTCAGATTAGCCCCCATTGAGGAAGAGTCCTCACCCGATATATAGAGTCGTGGATGAGCAGGGTCCAGCTGTTTGATGAGATCCGAGAAGACCTTGAACCTATCATGGTCGCTACTTTTTACCTCATCGCCGATATAATAGCCCCAGGTACCGGGAAAGGGTTTCACAAGGTTTACAACATAGCGAATAAAGCTGGTGTTATCTGAACATGCACATGTGCGAGCCAGTGTTTTAAAGTATCCAGGAAGATAGGTACCATTCCAAAAGGCTGGATCACTCATTCCCCACATTACTTTCATGCCAAGCAATTGAGCTTTTTTTGCATAGGCTGCCTCCTGTTCTGCACTACCATAAAGTTGATCGTAATTCAGTACAAATGTAAAGCCTGAAGTTGCCATCTGATCCAGATGGTTAAGACATTCTGTCCCATTTTCTAGTGGACAGCTTTCATATAACCCTTGCATCAAGGGATGAAGAACGGGTACTTTCGTCGATGATGGCCGTTGGCTTTTTAAGAAAGAGTAAGAGTACAACAATGCTGCTATAAGCAAAAAGGATAGAGCTATTTCTAGTTTTCTAGCAGCAAGAAATCTTCGTTGTTTGTACATCTTTTGTTATATTCCTTGTATCTGGTTGTCACGCACTATTTTCTGGTACAGGTGAATAAGCGACACCTTTTCCTTTTCCCAGCAGAATTCCTCGGCAGCCTTGAGTCCATTGAGGCGCATCCGTGTAAGTAGCGCGTCATCAGTTACCATTGTGTTGATGGCGTTCCCAATATCTTCAGCCTCAAGTGATGTAACCACTTGTCCGGTACCGAATGTCTCAAGCACATCTACAATTGCATGTAGTGGTGACGATAGCACCGGAAGACCAGCCATCATGTACTCAAATACCTTGTTCGGGAGCATCATCTCAACATTCAATGAATGCTCCCACGTATAAATCGTTAAGCCAATATCGGCGGAAGCGGTCCAGTCCAGCAACTCTTCGTAGGGGACTGCCGGAAGAATTTTGACGCGATCTGCTACTTGCTCCTGCGCAATCAAAGCCTCCAAATGTTCTTTGGTACTTTCCATGTTCTTGCCCATCATCACAATCACCGTCTTTGGGTGTAGATGTTTGGCGGCAGGAATGAGTCTGTCCAGTCCTCGGTCGGATTGCAGGTTGCCTTGATAGAGGGCAATGCGTACCTCGTCGTCCAAGCCAAGATACTCACGTAGTCGATTGGTTTTGGACACCTTGCGATAGGTGGGCACGTTACGCACTAGAGCGGTTTCGTGTACATGATAACGACGTTGCACGGCACGACCATGTAAGGGGGAAGTTACAATCACTCCAGCACAACGTGGTAACAACAACGCATAGAGCGAGGCTCCCACTCGACGCCAGAAGCCAATCTGCGTGTAGGGTACTGGAAATTGTAGATCATAAATCTCGAAAATGAGGGGTTTACGTCGCAGCAACGCTACCAGGAAACAGGCGGGCAAGGCCGTGAGTTCGTTGGCATGGTACACATCGGCACGTGTTTGCATCAACCGCACGATGCTCAGCACAAAGGTCTGCACCGCTACCAGCAAAAACCACGCTTCCATACGCCGTGACTTGTACCATGCTGGAACAATCATATGCTCGATGCTAACGCCATGTATCTCTTCCTTCGCTGGACAACGCGGATTTGCTTCCACATCGACCACCGAGACCGCAAAGCCCGCTTCTACCAAAGCCGTCGCCGAGCGCAGGAGACGGATGTCAGCACGCGCTTCTCTCAGCACATGAATACACACTTTATGCAAAGCAGGAGTCCTCATCTCCTCACCTTGTGCTAAAATCTTCTGATAGAAATGGATCAGTGTTCCCTTTTCCTTATCCCAGCACAGTTCTTGCTGAGAAGCTTCGAGTGCGTTGTTATGCATATGGTCCAGAGCTTGCTCATCCTGTAACATCGCGTTGATGCCTCTTCCAATCTCAGCAGGGTCCAGCGAGCTAAGCACATGCCCGACTTCATACCGTCGCAACACTTCGGCTATCGCATCCAGTTCTAAGCTCAACACAGGCAGACCAGCCATTAAGTACTCAAACAACTTGTTTGGCAGGGTGTAACGGATACTCAAGGACTGTTCAGGAGAAAAAGTGGTTAAGCCAATATCGGCGGAAGCGGTCCAGTCCAGCAACTCTTCGTAGGGGACTGCCGGAAGAATTTTGACGCGATCTGCTACTTGCTCCTGCGCAATCAAAGCCTCCAAATGTTCTTTGGTACTTTCCATGTTCTTGCCCATCATCACAATCACCGTCTTTGGGTGTAGATGTTTGGCGGCAGGAATGAGTCTGTCCAGTCCTCGGTCGGATTGCAGGTTGCCTTGATAGAGGGCAATGCGTACCTCATCGTCCAAGCCAAGATACTCACGCAAGCGATTGGTTTTGGGCACCTGACGATAGGTGGGCACGTTACGAACTAACGCGGTTTCGTGTACATGATAGCGACGTTGCACGGCACGACCATGTAAGGGGGAAGTCACAATCACTCCGGCACAACGTGGTAACAACAACGCATAGAGCGAGGCTCCCACTCGACGCCAGAAGCCAATCTGCGTGTAGGGTACTGGAAATTGTAGATCATAAATCTCGAAAATGAGGGGTTTACGTCGCAGCAACGCTACCAGGAAACAGGCGGGCAAGGCCGTGAGTTCGTTGGCATGGTACACATCGGCACGTGTTTGCATCAACCGCACGATGCTCAGCACAAAGGTCTGCACCGCTACCAGCAAAAACCACGCTTCCATACGCCGTGACTTGTACCATGCTGGAACAATCATATGCTCGATGCTAACGCCATGTATCTCTTCCTTCGCTGGACAACGCGGATTTGCTTCCACATCGACCACCGAGACCGCAAAGCCCGCTTCTACCAAAGCCGTCGCCGAGCGCAGGAGACGGATGTCAGCACGCGCTTCTCTCAGCACATGAATACACACGGTGTGCAAAGGCGAGGGATTGATTGCCTTGCCTTGTGCCGAAATGCTTGTCGCTAACGTTCCCATAATACTTCCTTCTTCCTTACAATGACCTATGCGCTTTGTTTGTGCCACTAGTACCCTCTTCTGGTAGCGCGAGTACTTTGCGATAGAGGGAAACAAGATGCTCACGTTCTTTTTCCCAGTTAAACTCGTTTTCAGCGACTTTGAGTGCGTTGCTATGCATCTGAGCAAGAGCTTTCTCATCCTGCAACGTGGTGTTGATGCCTCTTCCAATTTCAGTAGGGTCCAGCGAGGTGAGTACGTGTCCCACTTCATAGCATCGCAACACATCGGCTATCGCATCGAGTTCCAGGCTCAAGACAGGAAGACCAGCCATCAAGTACTCGAACAACTTGTTTGGCAAGGTGTAACGGATGCTCAAAGAGTATGTGGGAGAAAAGATCGTTAAGCCAATGTCGGCGGAAGCGGTCCACTCTAGCAATTCCTCGTAGGGCACCGCCGGGATGATTTTGACGCGATCAGAAACACCCAGCTGAGCAGTCAATGTTTCCAGGTGCTCTGGAACTCCTCTAAAGCCTTTCCCCATCATCACAATCACCGTTTTAGGTTCCAGGTACACCGCTGCATGGACGAGACGCTCAAGTTCTCGATCAGGCTGAATATTCCCCTGATAAAGAGCAATGCGTACATCATCTTCCAACCCTAGATACTTGCGTATCCGATTCGTTTTTTGCACCTGTCGATAGGGAGGCACGTTACGAATGACGGTTACATCCGGGCGTGCATATGCTTTGCGAATCTCCTGTGCATAAAGAGGCGAAGCAGTAATAATTTGAGAACAGTATGGGACAGCCAGAGAAAGAATACGTGCGGATAGTGATGTTAAGAACCGCCATCGAGTGAGATGTGGATCGGATAAAGGCAAATCGGGAGCATCAAAAAGAAGCGGTTTATGACGTAACCGAGCAGCAATGTATGCGGCCAGGAAAGCCTTTTCCACATGTACGTGATAGATATCAGTTGGTGTCTGCAATAAATGCCATGTGCTTTGCACGAGTACCCGAAACAGCTTCACGAGAAACCACGGCTTAAAACGTGTAGAAGTATACCAGTTGGGCATAAAAATGTGCTTTAGATGGACGCCATGTACATCCTCTTCCTGGCGTCTTGTGGTATCTTTTTCAATATCCACGATTGTAACGTCAAATCCAGCTTGCACCAGTGCGACTGCATCACGCATCAGACGGGCTTCAGTTCGAGCAGGTGCCTCTATGAACAGCATACAAACTTTTACAGGAGTGGACGTTCCAAGAGGTCTGCTCGCTTCTATAGTAGTAAGAGAGTCTAATGTTGTCATACTATTTATTTCTCCCACTCTTATGAATAAAGGTATTAAGCCATGTAAAAGGATTGCCAAGTAATACAAGAAATACGCTGTATAGGAAGAGAGAGCCGATATATGCGCCTAACGTCATATACAAACTTTGATGTTGCGTTATAAAGCCTGCTCCAATATAGCAAGCAACACCAACAAGTAGAGCAATGGCAAACTTGCCAATCTCAAATGGAATAGGATAAATGCGTTGGTTTATAAAGTAGGTGATTGCGGCAAGCAAGGCATAAGCGATTAATGTTGCTGCCGCAGCACCTATAGAGCCATAGATAGGAATAAGCAAGATATTACAGCCAATGTTGACGAGGGCAGAAAATCCTGTAAGCACAACCGCGTACCATGTTTTGCGTCTGACTCCGATACCAATGGTGAAGATATCGTATATGCCATAAAACATGATGGACACAGCGATAACCGGAATAATAGAAGATGCTGCATGATAAGAAGGCGGAAAGAATAGGAATAGCACACACATACTGACAAGCGAGAATCCGAATGTTGCTATAAGTAAGCCTATGCTATACCAACGAAATACCAGCTTGAAGACTGCAGGAGCATCATCACGCTTCGCAATAGCAAACATCGCAGTGGGCCATGCTAAAGAGAAGGGGGCAAGGACGACAGAACCCATGATGCCTCCCAATGTATACGCGACAGCATAACTTCCTGTCTGGGCAAGTGAACCGAAGCGACTCAGCAAATAGCGATCCGAGAGTTGTAGAACCCATACCGAGACAAAGCTAGAAACGAGCGGTACACCAAAAGAAAGTAAGTTCCAGGCAATATCTATGCGAGCACGAATACCTGCACGCTGTAGAACAATAGGCAAAGTGCAAATCACAACGGTGCAATAGCCACTACCCGTTGCCACAAGCGCACCTACTAGTCCCCAATGCAACACACCTACCAGCACTATATTTGCTCCCAGTGTTACAAGGAGATTAACGATAGAAAGTACTGAGAAGATGGAAGCACGATTCTCAGCACGCAACCAGGAAAAGCCGGGTATGGTGAGATTTTGCAAAAGCACAACCACGGCAGCTATTCTAATAGGAGTACTAAAATCGGGTGTGTTAAACAGGAATAGAGAAATCCATGGTGCCGTTAGAATGAGCAAAAGAGTTGTCGGTACGGATATCAGTAGCAGCAGTACAACAAGAGTTGAAACGACTCTGAGCTTTTCGTCTTTCGTTTCATAATCACAACTATAGGCTCGAAAGAAAGCGTGATTTAAACCGAGTTGCGTAATACCAACGAAAAGAGCAATAGCAGTATTGAGTACTGCCAGAGCACCATAATTGGCGTGTGAAAGGTTTCTTGTCAGAAAGGGAGCGAGCACGAGTGAAATAAGCGGTGACACAAATGATGCCAACGCATAAATGCCTGAGCTTTTTATGAGCTTGCTCAGGTGAGAGGTATAGTGTGATTTTTCCACTTCGGGCTTGATAGCCTCTGACGTATGCGGAACGTGGATCACGCGTCGTCCCTCTTCTTCCTGTGCTTCCTCGTGTTGCTTCCGGGTAAATGAATTAGATACATTCATGATTTGCTTTACTTCCTGTACCAATCACAACAATGCATTACATACGGGAGGGTTCATCTCTGTTTGACCAGGATGTGACCCTCATAAGTGTTCTTCTAAACATCGTTGCACCGTGTTCCACCGCGATATAACCCCTTGCCGCTTGTCCCATGCGTTGACAGGTATCCAAATCATTGGCAAGCAGGACAAGAGCACTAGCAGTTTCCACGGCATCGCCGGGTGCAACAATGATGCCTCGTTCGTCGCCGAGTAAAACTGCATTTGCCATTGGCTGGGTAGTAGCAATAACCGCGCAACCGGACGCCATCGCTTCTAAAACTGCCATTGGAATACAAGCACCCCGTGTACTCGTATAAAGAAAGATATCGCTTATCGCGAGCAGCATAATGACATCTTCTGCCGTGATATCACCCCAGAGTAGACAGGTTTGGGTAAGTCCACGTACACGAATATCTTCTGTAAGCGTTTGACGCAGTGGACCATCGCCCGCAATCACAACCCGTAGACGTTTTCCTATCTCTGTAGGAAGTTGGGCAAGTGTTTGGCTGATAGTTTCTAACGCAATGTCTAAACCTTTCTCCGTAGAGAGACGACAAATCACAGCAACCACGATATCGTCGGCGGCAAGCTGCTTTCTGTTACGCTCGGCTATCCGTGCTTCGGCGTCCAGTACGATATGCCGGTTTATATCGACCATGCTGGCGAAACGGGTAAGACGGCTCTGGTGTATACCCAGTTCGTTACAGATGTCCTCTACACCATCACCTACAACACCGGGCACGAGGAAATGATCGACGGTAGCAGAAGCAATACGTGCTAATAAGTAGAGGGAGGGCCAGTAACCCACGAGCAACATACCGGAGAGCAGACGATGAGGCCATTTCTTCAATAAGAGAGCCTTTTTTCGCTCCTCGCGGTAAATGTCACTCTTAATCAAGGTGAGGTTCGCATGGTCGATGCATACCACCCGTGCGCCTACCAGTTTCCCGGCAACACCTGCGAAGGCAGCAGAAAAGACGCCATCCTGGGGCATGATAAGGTGATAGCCAGCCCCCTGACGCATTAAAGAAACGAACTTCGTGAAGCCATCCCATGCATAGACCCAGACTGTCGGGAATTGCCACGGTGCCATAAGCTGATTACCAAACTCATGCACCACAAAATCGTCTTGCCGCTCACCAACGTATCGTGTCAAGAACTCCATCTGCCAATCGCCCACCGTGACTTGTGCAATACCACGCAAAACGGTGAGGATACCACCTGTCACAAAGAGCGAGTTGAGAGGAACACACACACGCAATGGAGGTTCGATAGGGCGTTCAGGCAAGAGTGCTGTTCGCACGCGTTTCAAAAGCGCGTTTCCTAGCTTACGTGTATCTTTTGCAATTTTGTGACGTAGACGCGACGTAGGTTGGTGTCCATAACGCTTCCATCGTGCCGCAAGTGCCATACAATGATTGCATTGAGAGCGGATAGCGAGTGCCTCTAGCAACGTCACTTGTAGAGCAAGCTGTTCGGGTGACGAAAGATGGTGGTTAAGCAGATTTGAGTATGTCCAGAAACCCGTATCGAACTCTTGTAGAATGCTATGCATTGTCGTGATGCTGTCTACGATGAGTGCTTCGATAAAGGCATCCCCCGTGCATGCCACGTAGTCATAGAGGCCAAAGATGGCGAAGATATATCCATTGAGCATATGGGCAGCCGGGTATTGACCCACTTCCTCAAAGAAAACTCCGTTCGCACCAATAGGCGTCTGTACTCCTCCATCAAAAATATCTTGCTGGAAGGTGCGTCTCGCGCGATGGGCAACCTCAAGAAATTGTGGCTCCTGTGTAAACTGATAGGCACGTAGGAATACAGAGAGAGCACAACCCTGAGCAAGAGCGGATAACCACGGACCTTGCGTGGGAACGTCGGGATGAGGCAAGGAAGTAAACCATCCCCCTGCTTGCTCTCCGATACGATTCTCAGTGTCAAGTAGCCATCGTGCCAGCCTGAGAAATGCCGCAATGTGTTCCTGATCTTTTGTGTCAAGATACTGTTGCCAACGTGCCAGAGCATATTGTGCAATAGTACCTGGATGATAACTCGCTAGCTCTAGCTGTTGTGGGCGAGTCACCGTGTTGGAATTGAGCGATAACGGTAAAAGAAAGGACGACATATCTATCGGATATGAAAGTAAGTCAGGGCTAGCAGGTTGATTACTTTCTATTGTACCTTTTGTCGTAGACATATCAACATCTCCACTGTACGTATATGGTGCCTTACATATAAGACATCGGCTACTTTCTTAGAAACAAACATCTTGCTGTAGATGAAAGCGACCGCTGGGTTCACCTTGCGTTATCGCTCTTTGCTTGTACAGGACCAACATGCGGTTGCTGGACAAGTAAAGGGGATGAAACGCAGCCAAGCAACAACCAGCCGAGGCCAGCCAGAGGAGGAAGAGTCCACCCCTGATTGCTCCAACTACAGAAGCTCAATGTCACCGTTGCTGCAATTCCTGCCGCGATAAGACTCCGTGTTCGCGTATCGACGCGAAACCAGTTGTGCAATGCTTGCCACCATGTAGCAAGTACAAGGGCGAGAAACACACAGAGTACCGGAATGCCTGCCATCGCCGCCCATTCTAAATAAGAATTGTGCGGATGGTCTAAAGGAATAAATTGTGCCGCTACCCGAAAAGGTTCAGCCCCCTGTAGATATGCCTGATGTCCAAGGCCAAGACCAGTTAAAGGATAGGCGCGTATGACATTCAGTGCCGTTTGCCACACCGCATTACGAAGTGTTAATTCGCCTGGGTCGGTTGCATGTTGGAGTAAAAGATTTACCTGTGCAGGAAAGCCAACCAACATCACCAGTGCGGCAACACCGATAAACAAAAGAATTTGAACACGATAACGTGTATTGCCAACAAGTACAATAAAGACAGCAAGGCCAACTAAGACACTTATATTCGCACTGGCACTATAAGTAAAAAGCAGTGCCAGTACGAGCGCAATTATTTCAACAAAATACATGATTTTTCCTATTAAAGAAGTACTTCTTACAAAGAGGGCGATAGGAATGAAAATCATCATGGCTAAGAATGTGCCGTTCCAATTTGGGTCAATCAAAAAGGACTCAGCCCTCGACACGTTTGTATTTGACCCCAGTCCGAGGCCCACACTGGCAACATATGCTTCCACACGTGGGAGCGCAAGCAGAAACACGCCCGTTGTGGCTTCAATGATGGTATGTAGAGCCATTAATGCGCCGAGAGCGGCAAACAGTTGAAACGCTCGTTGCAAGGCCCCATAATTGCGAGCAACAATAGTGCCTAGCCAGAACATGATAAACGCGCCCAGAACCACATCGGGGTAGTAGATAAGCAAGTCATGCGTTGTCAACGCCCCACGAATCGCCGGAAAAATTGCTAACGCAAGAAACAATCCCCACAACCATAAGTTCCGAGGCTCTAGCCACGGACGTTGAGCTGATCGAGTTAAGTAAGAGATACCGAGTAGCAAGAGTATAAGCAACAGCGAAACGATTCTGTACCCGATGTAAAAATCAATATATATCTGCGCAAAAATCACCAGTGTTACGGTTAGCTCAATTTGACCAAGCACAATGAGAATAATCACAGCCGTCGCACCGATGATAGCAACAGTGATCGATAATCCAACCCTTCCAATAACGACCACCATAACGAGAGCGAGTAAAAATGCTATGATTGGGAAGGATAAAGAGGCGATACGCGCTCTCCGCCTTCCACCATCATTGATGTCGTTTCCCCGCAGCCTACTATCCATGACTTGTGAACCTTTCTGATATCGCGCTTTTACTTTGAGTGTACCTGCTCTTCAAGTGAAGACTCTGAGGCAACAGGAGCATGTTTTTCAGGTAAAGGTGTTAGAGAGGTTGAAACGGTACGCATACGTGTATTTACCTGATTGATGATGATCGCGAGCAGCATTCCCAGGAATAAGCCTGCAAGTAAACCAAGCTCTGTGTTGAGAGTTGTGTTGGGTTGCACAGGCTTTAGATTGACTTGAGCGGGTTGAACGAGCAACAGATATTGGCTCGGCTTTTCTTTGTTAAACGGTACCGCTCGCAGTTGCTGCTGTGTCTGTTCCTGAATCAGTGTTTGTGCAACATCATTTGCGATTGATGCGGCACGGGTGGGACTGGAGTCCAGGACACTTATCTCAAAGAGTTGCGAATTCGTCTTTGCTGTTACTGTCACTTCCGCGGAAAGCTGTGCGAGTGTCAGCCCGTTAAAGTCGGATGCAACCGACTTCAGTATCGGGCTGGTTGTCGCAAGAATCACTTCGGTCTGTACAAGCTGATTGCTCGCGAGTAAATCATTGAGGTCCGTACTGCCTGTCCCGACCGATACTTGAACAAGGACACTCGATTGATAGAGTGGTGTCGTCAACTTACTTTTGGCAAATGTACCTATCCCCACTACAAGGATGCAAAGAAGAATTATCTTCCACTGCCTCACTAACGTTGTCCAGAATTGTGTAAGTGTCATTTTTCTCTCTCCACATCCAGGAGTCTGTACCAGTACAGCATCGAAATGTTTTAGCGTGTTATATTCCTTGTCGGAACAATACTTCGATCACAGTATTCAGCATGATAAAGATGTCAAGCATAAACGAACGATGTTTGATGTAGTAGAGGTCGTATTGCATTTTTATCAATGCATCCTGATCTGTATTGCCGTAACGATATTTCACCTGTGCCCAGCCGGTAAGTCCGGGTTTCACGCTCAAGCGACAGCGATAAAACGGAACAACTTGCTCCAACTTGTCAACAAACTCTTCTCGTTCCGGGCGTGGTCCGACGAGACTCATCTCACCACGCAGAATATTAAACACTTGTGGTAACTCGTCAAGATGTGTTGCACGCATGAACGCACCAATTCGTGTGACGCGTGGGTCGCGTGCTTTTGCCCACTGTGGCTGTCCCTTGCTTTCCGCGTTTACATGCATAGAGCGAAATTTATAGATGCGAAACTTACGACCTTGATAGCCCATGCGCTCTTGACTGTAGAAAATGGGACCCGGTGAGTCCAGGTAAATGAGTGTTGCTATGACGGGTAAGGCTAGAAGGAGGACAGCAGAACCCAAAAGCCCGAAGCTAATGTCTAGCACTTTCTGCCATAGCAAGTAAAGTGGAGAGGCAATAGCCTCAGCAGGTAAAGAGATGTACCATTGATCTCCCATATGTTCAACAGGTACTTTTCCACTTGTCAGTTCATACACCGATGTAACGGGTACAATGGAGACGCCTAGTTGAGCAACATCAAAAGCGTCTTGAAAGAGACGTGGACTTGAATGGTAATCGACTGCCATGACTATCATGTCAATGACACCCTGCTGGGCAAGACGACGTAGGGCGTCACGACCACCAATGAAAGGGAGTGCCTGTGTTTGTGGGGGCTGGTGCTCTGAAGTATCGCTGATATAGCCAAGTACAGTCACGCGTGCGCTTTTCGCATTCTGTATCTCTGCTGCTGTCGCTATACCTGTAGCGTTCATGCCTACGATCACGGCTTTGCGACGGAAACCAGAGAGATTACTAAACGCGACAAAGAGGATGCGCCAGAGTACGAGTGGCGGTACAATGATGAGTAGGAAGAAGAGCGATAATTGAATATAGGCATCACGATCCCCTACCAGGAATGGAAATGTGATGACCGTAGCAAAAAGAGACGTAAGCATCAGGGTAAACAATGCGCTCACGACGCTTCTAAAGCGATTCGATGCATTGACAAGATCATGTGCCTGCATCATGTTTGCTGAGAATTTCCAAAATGCAAGCATAAGGCTTCCCCAAAGCAACGCTGTGACCCAACCGCTATTGATAGAATTGCCCATATGGATAGAGATGTGAAAACGAGAGGCGAGAGCTACGATGATTGCAAATGATGCAATGACCAGCAGAAGATCGCCTGCATACAGGACCAGACGACCCATTCTTGGCGAAAGCTTGCGACGCAGTTGCGCATTATTTACTAAAGCTTGCTCTGCCGTGTTTGGCAGTTCCTCCGTCCGAGGATAGTGAGTAGTAGGAAGAACTTCTGTATGCTCGCTCATCACTCCGTCTACCTGGTTATGTATCAAGGCGTGTATACTCTGCTCTATCTCTTGTTCCATTATGAGTGCTTTCTTTACTTGACACATCCTGTGTTGGCTGATGTGTTAGAACACACGTATTGGTGGTATTATTCGCCCAGACTCTCACTAGCAAGTGCATGTATAGGGAGGGAGAGTGGAGAGTCCACTGGCGCGATACTGTGCTTCGTGGAATTGTTTTTGAACAATGACAGCAAGCGTATTTCTAGTTTTTGAGTGAGAAGGGTGTAGTCATAGTTTTTTGTGACATATTCACGTCCTCGTTGTCCTAGCAGCATGGCGACTTCTGGATGTTCGTACAGGTGGATGACAGCATCAGATAATGCTTCTGGATTCTCTGGCTCTACATACATAGCTCCGCCAGCTTCTTGCTCGGCGAGAACACGAGCCTCGCCATTGAGTGCTAAAAGCATGGGACGACCACAAGACATGGCTTCGTACATCTTAATTGGTAACATGCCCTCGAATAACTTCAACTTTCGTGTATGTGCCACGCAGACATCAGCCGCCGCTAACAATTGGGGCATACGATCATGTGGTAATGGGTCAAGGAACGTGACATTTTTGAGGCCACGACGCTCGGCATCCGCTATGAGCTGCGCCTTTTCCGCGCCATCACCCGCAAAAACAAAACGAATTTCTTTCCTCGGCTGCAAACGCTCTGCGGTATCCAGCAGCGTTGTCAGCCCATGCGTCAATCCATGCGTTCCTGCATACAGGACTGTAAATCTGTCGTCCCAACCGAGTTCAGCGCGAGCCGCAGCCTGTGGCAATGGACGAAATTTCTCGGTATCGACACCGTTTGTGAGTAAAAAGACACGTTCTGGCGCAAGACCTCGGCGAATAAGCGTGTTATACATGCCCTGAGTCACGGCCCACACGATACTGGCGCGTTGGTAGGTTGACCATTCTAACCACTCGGATAACTTGATAAGCGTTCGGTTGCGCAATGCGCCCAACTGGACCGCGGACTCCGGCCAAAGATCAGCAACCCAGAAAACTAGAGGTACCTGTTTACGCCATGCGAGGTACCGTGCGGCAATAACGTTAAAAAGAGGAGGCGATCCGACAATAATCACATCGGGATTGCCAACCTTCTTGCCAGCCAGAAAGGGGGCAAGACACCCAAATGCAAGTTGTGCAATAATACGCTTCAGGAAACCTTTGTTCGCGGTCAAGTAGCTCCATACACGCACAACGCGCACACCATCAATGCTCTCTTCCTGTTGAATATGACCCCGATACTCTGGCGAGACGATACCGGTAGGATAGTTTGGGAACGTCGTCAACACAGTAACCTCGTGACCCAGTTGCACCAAACGCTTAGCTGTCTCACTTACACAAACCGCCGCCGCCGCCTTTTCAGGGGAATAGTAACGCGAGATAAAGAGAACGTGTACCATGTATTGGTCTCCTTGAACTACTTTTTCACTGATATAGGAAAAAGTGTACAAAACACTTTTATGATATTTCGTGTATTTCTCTGGCCTGAACTGCTCTATAGAGCATTTTCATACTACGGTAGTGTTTTTCTGCTGGAAGCATAAACATAGGAAATACATGATTTGAGTAGCACTATGCGTATTTTTACGGTAGGTTATGCATAGTTAGTTTATGTTTCTCTAATTCATAGTGTTGATTATACTAGCTATAAGAGAGGAAAATGGTTGATGGGAGGTTATGAAAAGGTTGAGTTTTATGTTTTTTAATTAAGATTGAAATACTCTGATACATATTCTCTGGTATTCCTGTGAATACATGAAATAAACGATTGAAAAATACGTATATACAGTAGGGATAGTGTTTTGTGATAATTTATGCTTTGTATCACATCGAAGAAGGAAAAATAAAACACAGGACCCTCTGCATTCCTACAAAGCAGAGGGTCCTGTGTTTCTAAAAGTCTCTATAAATTAGCGTGGAAGCGTAAAGCTGAACGTGGTGCCAGTTGATTGCATCTCTTGCGTGCTAATAGCATCTTTATCCATTACGTAAGGTTCAAGGTGCAACTCGCCACCATGCTCTTTAATGATTGAACGTGCGATGAACAGGCCGAGGCCGGAGCCTTTACGCGTTGTGGCGGCTTGCAGACGTACAAAGGGCTGGAAGAGCAGGTCTATCTCGTCGTCGGGGATGTCACGTCCGATATTATGGACACTGATATGGATTGTATGCGGAGTTGCCCAGACACGTATGGTGATATACGTCTCTTCAAAAGAGTATTTGATGGCATTGTCGAGCAGATTGCCAATCGCTTGCTGGAGCCGTTCGCTATCACAATTGCTTACCAGCGTACCCTCTGGCACATCTACAGTGAACTTATGACGGGGGGCCACTGGTCGTAATTGCTCTACCACATCTTTCACCAGCGCGATGATGTCGCATTGCTCACGAAAGAGCGTGAACGTGCCCGTTGAGAGGCGCGACATGTCAAGCAAGTCACCGACAAGGCGCGTCATACGTTGTGCTTGACTGATAATGATACTGGCATTACGGCGTAGTGATGTACTCGGTTGTCCACCTTGTTGACGGATAATCAGTTTTGCGTAGTTAATAATGGGGGTTAGGGGGCCACGAAGGTCATGGGCAATCATTGCTGTAAATTGCTCTTTGGTCGCCAGTTGCTCTTTTAATAACATATTTTCCGCCGTCAGTTCAGCTATCTGACGTTGGAGGTCTTCATTATTTTCATTCTGCGTTTGCACTTGTTGCACCTGCATACCCACTATCTCTCCCTACTCATATCAGCAACTCTCATCATTGAAGGTTGTGTAATAAGTATACACGCTTCTTAAAAAAGAGTTATGTGAAATAGCTACGAGTAGGAATATTGGGTAGTGTCAAGAAAGAAAATAGCGCGAAATACGCATTTCTTCGTGCTTCTTAACGAGATCTTAATACTGCTTAGCCCTGTGGTGGCAAAATGTCGAGTTCTTCCAATTCTTCTTTTGCCATATCACTAAAGCGCGTAATATCCAGGGTGTGGTCCGCGTGCGCGATAAGATGACGAACACGTTCAGCAATCGAGGTACGCATATAATGATCCGAGGTCAGTAACAATTCGCCCACGGCAATCTCGATTTGCTGACGTTGAATCGCGGCAAGCATAGATTCTTCTTGCATAATGGTTTTATCCTTTACGAAATGTGAAATTGCGTTGATTTGCGTCATCTGTAGGGGTCTAATTCTATTACACCCTCGTTGGCAATTGACCATGTTTAAGGATATGCTGAAACGTTACATCAATCCTCTGGACAATAGCGATTGTAGACGAGGGTGTAATAGAATTAGACCCCTACAGATGTGTATATTACGCTGCGCTGGTCGTGGCAGGCTTGCTATCACCGGATGGTGCGCTAGATGTGCTACTTCCACTTTCGGTCGTTTTTTTGCTATCAGCACTACCGTTGCCATCACTGGCGGATTTGGTCGTTTCGGTTTTGCTACCGTCGCTGGTGGACGTTGGTTCGTCTTTCGCACTCGACGCGATGCTGGCACTATCGCGATGGTCGGTCTTGTAGAAGCCAGAGCCTTTGAAGACAACTCCTGCTGGAAAGAGGACGCGGCGAATGGCAGCACCACAGTCGGGGCAAGTGGTTAACGGATCGTCAGTCATTTTTTGCCATGTCTCAAAGCGATGCCCACATGTTTTACAGAGATATTCATAAGTTGGCATATGTACCAGTCACCCCTTGTTCTTATTATTTGGATACCTATATAGGTATTATAGTATACGTATACTAACGCGAATTAGGTCTGCTGTCAATCAACATTTGGTCGGGGATGATGTATTAGGTCCTCGTCGGCGGTCGATTGTTAAGAGGACGCGATACATCGGTCCCTACAGTAACCAACACGCGTCAGGAGCCAGTTTATTCCAGCTTCCCGATGTACTCTTTGACCTTCTCTGCAGCGTCACGCGTCATGCCATCGAGGGCAGCTAGGTCGTCAATGTTGGCGGCACTGATAGCTTTGACCGAGCCAAAGTGCTTAAGTAGGGCTTGTTTACGCTTGGGGCCGATGCCAGGAATTTCATCAAGCACGGATTTGAAGGTGCGGTCAGAGCGCAGTTTACGATGATAGGTGATGCTGAAACGGTGGGCCTCGTCACGAATACGCTGAACCATGTATAACCCCTGTGAAGAGCGTGGCAGGATAATCGGGTCGGGCGAGCCAGGAATATATATCTCTTCCTGATAACTACTTTGTGTATGGTCTTCCTTTGCCACACCAACAGTCGGGATATCCAGGTGCAGGTCGTTCATGACCTCCATCACTGAACTCAATTGACCCTTGCCACCGTCGAGAATAACAAGGTCGGGCAAGGCCCATTCGTGTTGAAGTTGTGGTTTGCCAACAGGCTCATCGTCCGTATTCTCGATATGCCCGACACTATCAAGGTTTTCACCTTTTGCGGCCTGTTCGCTTACGTTCATCTCTTCAACGGCGACGGTCTCTTCCTCGTCAAGTACATGAGCCCGAGCTGACGCGGCTTTACGAAAACGACGCCGAATGACCTCCTGTAAACTGGCAAAGTCATTAGAGCCTTCGACAGTCTTGATTTTGAAGCGACGGTACTCGCTATTTTTTGGACGACCGCCCTCAAACACAACCATTGCACCGACGGAATTTGTACCCTGTGTATTCGAGATATCGTAACACTCGATACGCTGTGGGGGCGAAGAGAGGTTTAGAGCTTCCTGTAACTCTTCCAGTGCGAGTTGTGTTTTCTGTGTATCGGTGAGCCACTTGATACGCTGTTGCTCCAGGACTTCTTTCGCATTATTCTTGACCATTTCGACCAGCCGTACCTTATCGCCACGCTTCGGTGTGCTGACCGTGACGGCTGCGTTTTTCGTGCCAGTCGCACTCTTGCGCTTTTCGCGCAGCCATGCCTGCACAACGGCGAGGTCGTCCGGTTCAGTCTCGACAATGATTTCAGCTGGCACATGAGGTGATGTTTCATAGAATTGTTGCAAAAATGAGGTCATAACTTCGCCAGGGCTACTGTCACGTGTACCTTGTAAAATGAAAAATTCGCGCCCAACGAGTTTGCCCGAACGAAAGAAAAAGACTTGCGCACACGTTTCGTCGTCACCACTCGCTAATGCCACAACGTCCTGATCGTCCTGACCTTCGGTATTGATAATGCGTTGTTTTTCCAATACGCGTCCGACCGCTTGAATGCGGTCACGGATACGGGCGGCCTCCTCAAAATTGAGGTTCTCTGCCGCTTGCTCCATCTTCGCTTCGAGGCTCTCGATCACTTCATCATGCTTGCCTTCGAGAAAAAGAATCACTTGTTGAATAATGGTGTCATACTCCTCGCGCGTGGCATAGGCGACACAAGGTGCGACACAGCGATGAATATAGTATTGTGTGCAGGGGCGTGGCAACAATTTCTGTTTCCAGCCAGTCGGAGGTTCACCATTCTTAGGGGGTGCCCAGACACTCCCATCATAACGGCAGGTGCGGAACGAGAAGAGTTTGTTGAGCAGGTCGAGCGTGGCATCAACGGCACCCGAATTGGTATAGGGGCCAAAGTAGCGGTTGCCATCGCGCTGAAAGCTCCGCACACGATAGACACGCGGAAAATCTTCGGTCAGCGAGACTTTGATATAGGGATAGCTTTTGTCGTCACGCAGCAATACATTGTACTTGGGACGATGCTGCTTGATAAAGTTGCTTTCGAGTACCAGGGCCTCGACCTCGTTTTTGACGACGATAAACTCGATATCGTCAATTTTCGCCACCATGCTACGGTTCTTCGGACTCAGGTCGGTTGACTCCTGAAAATAGGAACGTACACGGCTATGTAGCGAGATAGCTTTCCCAACATATAAAATAACGCTATCCACATCCTTCATCAGATAGATGCCGGGCTTGTGTGGGAGCGAGTTCAGGACGGATTGTATTTTTTCGTTCATGGTGTATTTATGGCCCTTGAGCAGAATGAATAATGGGTAAGTGTGTGTATTGTGTGTCCTTCATTATACACGAAATAGCGCGGTTTGGTACATGTAGGGTTGTGATACACTATGGCAGAAGAGTATTAACGATCAAATGTAATAATTCATTGCTGCCCCTACCGACGCTTATTCGATTTACTACATAAAAAAGGGATACATATGACACAAATAGAACACGGATGGCAAGTTTTAGCAACCTCTCAAGTTCTCGATACCCCTTATTTGAAAGTACGCAGTGAGCGTGTGATGTTGCCAAATGGAATTGTGCTTCCCGATTATTACATCATCGAAAATCGTGGGTGGGTCGGTGTTGTACCTGTAACAGAGGATGGTCATTTTTTGATTAATCGACAATACAAACATGGCATAGGCGAATATGTATTGGAGTTTCCAGCAGGGGGCATCGACGAGTGCGAAGATGACCCGTTAGTAGCCGCCAACCGTGAACTTATGGAGGAAAGCGGTTATAGTGCCGAACCGGACAAGATAGAGCTTCTTACAGAGATGATCGCAAATCCTACAAGCGCGGTGACACGCATCTGGTGGTATCTAGCACGCGATGTACGCAAAACAGGCGAACAAAAGCTCGACCCTGCCGAAGAAATTGAGAACTCACTTGTGACACCTGCTGAATTGCTGCAACTCATTCATAGTGGACAGTTCAGCGTGCAGGGTCAGGTTGCCGCAGCATATATGGCGATGGAAAAATTGGGGATATTGAAATTGAGATGAATATAACAGGTGGCATGACAGGGGCAAGCCCTGTCACTACTATACTGTTCACCCTGTGGGGCGAAGCCACGCGGTTCCGTGTATAGTAGTGACAGGGCTTGCCCCTGTCATGCCCCACTTGACTTGCAACATTCCCTGTTATTAGTCTCGTGAGCGAAACAGTTTCACTCGGCGGTGTGGCTCTTTGCCACGGCTGCGCGAGATCAGGTTGTAGCGTGTCGCCATCTGGTGTTGCAATCTGCGGATGTAGGCGTTGGCAGGGGCGAGTTCAGCCGTTGTCAAGCCCTTGTTCAGGACTTGATGAATGGCGTCTTCCGTCTCTAGCATAGCCTGCTTCGTGGGATCGTCAAGCTCTCCGGCGATTACACCACTTTCCAATGACTCGTTCATGTCTGTTTCATCGCCTTCGTCATCACTCACTTCCACCGAGGTAGCTATGGGAATGTCGAAGAGACGAGCCAACGCATGTTGCATCTGCGCGACCGTATTATTTTTCAGAATGATAATCAGCTTGCGGTCCTGCTCCGCTTGCTGTAAGCGCTCCGGTTGACGTTTGTAGTAGTTCTTGATGGTGATGATGGCATCAGCCTCGCGCTCGTTCGCCGTGATGACGACGGGTACACGTAACATACGTGCGGCATCTGCCAGTCTATCGCGGTTCACTCCAAAGGGGTAGACGCGCATAGATTTCATCAACGGCAATGGCAGTTCTGCATCGATGGGTTGATAGATGCCTTCCTCAAGGAAGGGTCGCTCAGCTGTGACAAGTGCTGTGCTACCAACCTGATTGATCTCGGCTGGTGCCGTCCCTGTCGGAGCCAACGCTCTCATCTGCGGCTGAATTTGCTCCTGGCTGCGTCCACGAAAGCGTTCACCGCGAATCATACCACCGTCGCCCGAACGGTTTTCTTGTTGCCCGTTTTGACGAAACTGGTTCCAGTTGCTACGCCCGTTCCGGTTTGGGCGTTCGTTGCGCTCCGGTCGTTGTTCAAAGGTGCGCGGTGTGAAGCCCGCATCGGGTCCACCGAGACTTCCAGTACCCCAACCTGGCAGGTCCATACCACCAGTGGTGATACGACGTACACTGACATTGCCAGTACCCTCGTCACGGGAACGCTCCTCGGCGACAAACGCCTGACCACGCAGCATACTATCGACAGTATCAGCGACATCACGATGCACGACCGCCTCATCCCAGCTTTGTTGCTCCACCACAACATCGAATGTTGGCGGAGACTTACGCTCGTTGATGGTCTTCTGCGTATGGCGACGACGTGCCTCTTCGTCACCAAGTGTTACGGTTTGAATACCGCCGATCAGGTCGGAGAGCGTTGGGTTGACGAGCAGGTTGCCGAGCGAATTACCGTGCGCGGTTGCGACCAGTTGCACACCACGTTCGGCGATAGTACGAGCGGCGAGAGCCTCTAACTCTGTACCGATCTCGTCAATCACGATTACCTGTGGCATATGGTTCTGGACCGCTTCGATCATCACCGCGTGCTGTTCTTCTGTGCGTGCCACCTGCATACGACGCGCACGACCAATACCAGGATGGGGAATATCGCCATCACCCGCGATCTCATTTGAGGTATCGACGACGACGACACGTTTATTGGACTCGTCCGCGAGGACGCGAGCTATTTCACGCAACAGAGTGGTTTTACCCACGCCTGGGCGACCGAGAATGAGAATTGATTGACCCTGCTCAACGATATCGCGAATCAGGGCAATACTGCCAACGACCGCTCGCCCAATACGACAGGTCAGGCCGACAACTTTTCCCTTTCGATTCCTTAACGCGCTGATACGGTGGAGCGTGCGCTCAATACCAGCACGGTTATCATCTCCAAATTCGCCGATGTGCTCAACTACATATTCTAAGTCGGCTGAGGTCACAGGTTCAGAGCTAAGGATCACCTCCCCATCTGGGAATCGGCCCTCGGCAACGCGTCCGAGGTCCATTACGATCTCCAGCAGTTCACTTCGGTTTTCCAGCCGATAGACCGCCTCGCGGATGCTCGGCGGAAGGGCAGCCAGCAGAGCCTTCAGATCGTCAGTGATCACATGTTGCATAGGCAGTTTCTTTACCTCTCTTCATACAGACCAACAAATGTAAGGAATGACAATAGGGTTTGACAATTTAATACGGATACGTCACCTGTAGGGACCGATTTATCACGTCCTTGTTAGAGTGTCGATATGCCAATAAGGACGTGATAAATCGGTCCCTACATGCGATGTACTCTTTTGTTAAACCCCATTATCACATCCTGTCCTCATCAGTTGATCTTGCTAAAAGCCGTAGTGTTTTTTGGCGTGAATTGACTGTTCCCAGTCCTTTCAAACCATAGACCGCGCGTTGCTCTAGTAGGGGACTGGTGCTTTGACGCGTGGCGAGTAAGGCCATGTGTCGCACAAGCAGGTCTTTTGTGGAGGTCTGCTCAAATCCGCCAGAGCGCAGAGCGGTGATGACAATAGAGTCATATTCCCTCACTATACAATAGATCGGGCGTCTATCATGTTCCTGGAGTCGTTGCATACCAAAGCGCAGAAGCGGCTCAGCAAGCTCGACATGCTCAGGATGGACAGAAAGAAAGAGTCGGTGCGGGGTCGAGCCTTGTCCTCGACTGAGCCGCAACCATGCCCCAATCCGCACACCGACATCACAGACATAATTCTCATTTCGGTTTGAAAAGAGTGGTTGTGTGCCAATATGCAGTTTCGCATATTCCTCGCTACTTTCCAGTAGTTCCGCCATCTGCACTCGTTGCGGAGTGACAGCACGATACAACTGATGCAATCCCCACGCGTAGTGGCGATTCCAGCGACGTAGCGAAGGTAGTGGGGGATCGCTCGGTCCACTTGCTGTCCCAGGCTGGTAGACATAGGTCAGTTCACGAGCATAGCGTTGAAAGCCAGAACGTTGAAACAAGCCAAGTTCTGGTATTTCGTCCTCCACCTTTGCAAATATGCGAAGAATACCATGCATTGCCGCCATCTCGGTTGTGTATTCGAGGAGTGCCGTAAGCACCTCGTCTTCACTTGAACCGGGAACGCCGCGTTGCACAATCGAGGCTAAATAGGCCATATCCCAGGCGGTACCCGATGGACGTGTACGCATTTGCGCGAAGCCCAGGATGCGCCAGTGATCTTCACACATCCATGTGCGTGAAGTTGGATTCAGTGGAAATATATTTCTGAGAAGAGGCGACGGGGTAAGGTAGTCCTCCACCGGCTCTAGCCAGCAAACGAAGTTCGCAAACTCACGTTGCCTGCTACGAGCGCGGCGGTCAATGGCGTAGATGATGCCCGGCAAATCCACGAACAGAACCGGTCGAATCATCAGCACTCCTACATCTCGTCGGGACCGATGTATCGCCTCAGTCTTGCAACCGATGCGATAAATACGCCCGTTACGATGTGACGCTCTGCACTATGCGGAGAAAGTAGTGATGAAAACGTGGGTCTCGTTGACCTTCAGTTGCTGCAACCTCCGGGTGAAACGCGGTCCCTAGCAGAGTTCCTTCACGGACGGCGACGATGGTTCCGTCGTCGAGCTTCGCCAGCACTTCTACCTCTGGTCCCACCGTTTCTACGGCTGGCCCTCGGATAAAGAAGGCATGGAATGGAGCTTCCCCTAATGCCGGTACCGAAAGATCGGTTTCAAAACTTTCCCGCTGACTACCAAACGCATTGCGACGGACTCGTATGTCGAGTGACGCCAGTAAAGGCTGACCAGCAAGCGCGTTATCCGTCTCTTTTGCTAATAAAATTAAGCCCGCACATGTTCCCCATACGGGAACACCTTCCTGAATTTTTTGTCTAAGTATCTCGTCGAGCTTATACTCGACCATCAATTTCCCGATGGTGGTACTCTCACCACCTGGTATTATTATACCATCAATTTCGTCAAGATGCCTGGGAAGTCGAACAGGGATTCCAGTGACTTTGACACCCAACATCGAGGCTGCCAAATTCAACGCCTTCAGGTGTGCCTCGAAATCACCCTGTAATGCTAATACGCCTATACGTAGTGTTTGGTTGGACATTTTTAAACCCTATTTGAAAATCATTCAATAAATGTTTCGTATGCGTAGCATGCCACGCATACAAAACATTTATTATTCTACCAACCGCGTTTTGCCATCAATTCATTTTCGGGTAGCTGGCTGATATTGATACCAACCATTGGCTCACCGATGTTACGTGAAACTTCCGCGATAATCTCCGGGTCTTGATAGTGTGTGGTGGCGCGAACAATGGCCTTCGCACGCTTGAGTGGATCGCCAGATTTGAAAATGCCAGAACCAACGAAGACGCCCTCGGCACCGAGACGCATCATTAAGGCTGCATCGGCTGGTGTAGCGATACCACCTGCTGAGAAGTTGACAACGGGCAGTTTACCTGTACGTGCAACCTCTTTGACGATATCGTAGGGAGCACCGAGTGTCTTGGCCTCGTTCATCAGTTCCTCTTCAGGCAAGTACTGCAAGCGACGGATACCGTCCATGATGGTACGCATGTGGCGTACCGCCTCGATGACGTTGCCTGTACCAGCTTCGCCCTTTGTACGCATCATCGCGGCACCCTCACCGATACGACGCAATGCCTCGCCGAGGTCACGCGCTCCACACACAAATGGGACTGAGAACAGTTCTTTGTTGACATGGAAACGCTCGTCGGCTGGCGTCAACACTTCGGACTCGTCGATACAGTCTACGCCAATGGCTTGTAGAATTTCGGCCTCGACAAAGTGACCAATGCGACACTTCGCCATCACGGGGATGGTCACAGCCTCTTTAATCTTGATAATCATATCGGGGTCACTCATGCGAGCAACGCCACCCTGTGCGCGAATATCGGCTGGCACACGCTCAAGTGCCATGACAGCCGAGGCTCCTGCATCTTCCGCGATACGTGCCTCGTCCGCGTTCACGACATCACAAATAACTCCACCTTTGAGCATCTCTGGGAAATTGCGCTTTACCTGTACTGTTCCTGTCTGTTTTAGCATAATGTGTACTCTCTCCTGGCGTGTTTGCCATATGGAAGAATAAAAAAACGGTTCTTTGTTTATTATATAAAAGCGTAGCATACGAAAAAGGAGACTGCCAGAGCCAATGAGTAGAAAAGAGACCATCCATTAAAATTGGCTCCCTCTTTTTGTCTATATAATAGATAACAATTTGCACATGTATTCTCATCCCAACACATGGTATAATATACAGAGAAAGCCACATCTTTTGACGAAGCAAGAAGGGCAGGGCTGCTATGACAACAACTTCCGACAGGCAAACAGTAGTCACTCCTGCTGACAATGTGCCAGGCCCCAAACAAGGTCATTGGACCTACGACTCATACGCGACTCTCCCAGATGATGGGCAACACTATGAAATTGTAGATGGAGTGCTTTATAACATGGCACCTGCTCCCACTATACCTCACCAAGACGCTGCTGGCTGGTTTTTTTACTACTTAACAGTACACGTCCGTATACCTGGTTCAGGCCATGTCTATATGGGACCTACAGATGTCGAGATAGCATTTGACACTGTAGTTCAACCTGATGTCTTTGTGTTATTAAACAATAACGCGGCAAAAATTACACAGGCTCGCATCATTGGTGCGCCCGACCTCGCGATTGAAATCTCCTCTCCCAGCACAGCTATTCATGATAGACACCGAAAATACATTGCCTATGCTCATGCTGGCGTAAAAGAATACTGGATTGCTGATCCGAAAGCTCATACCGTCGAATTGTTACGTTTGGAAAATGGTGCGTATTCCTCATTTGGCGTGTTCAGTGGAGTAGAGATGTTACCTACACAGATTGTGCCAAGTTTTCCTGTACAGGTACAGCAGTTTTTCGTGTAGCAAAAGACCTACACAGAGAACGAGGAGAACAGTTTGCCGATTTGGACTTGTCCAAATCGGCAAACTGTTCTCCTCGTTCTCTGTGTAAACATTGCCTTCCCCCTCAATTCTGGTATAATCACTATGCGCGTTTCCACCTTTGGGATGCACAAGAGGAATAGCGCATTGGGAGTGTCTATTTTTTCGCATTGGCTTGTTTACGCTGTGCGTCTTCATAGTTATTTTATTTGGGAAGGCTGTCCCCTATGCTCATTACACGTGTTGAGTTGGAGAACATCAAGAGCTATAAGAAGGTTTCGGTGAACTTTCGCCGTGGCACGACTGCCATTAGCGGCTCTAATGGTGCTGGCAAAACGACGCTGGTTGAAGCGATTGGCTATGCCCTGTTCAACCATCTCCCCTATAAACAGGACCAGTTTGTACGCGAAGGCGAGAAGTATGGGCGCATCGTCATTCATCTGATTGGCAGTGATGATCGTCCCTACATTGTTGAACGACGCTGTGGCTCTGGCGCACGCTGGTTTATGACCGATGAGGAGTCGACCGAACGTCTTGAGCAAGGGGCCGATATGCAGGACCGCTTGCACGACCTGTTCGGCATTGACCGCGAACGCCCACTCGACTCACTCTTCAAGGATGCCCTCGGTGTGCCACAGGGTACCTTTACCGCTATTTTCCTTGAGACCGCCAGCAAGCGCAAACAAACCTTTGATGCACTTCTCCAAATCGAAGACTACAAAACATCCGCCGACTATTTATTACAAGTCAAGCACCATTACGATGAACAAATCGCCACACAACGCATCAAAATTAACGAACTGAGCATAAAGACGAGCGATTTAGGGGATTGGCGGACGCAACTTGCCGAGGTTCAGCAACGCGACGAGCAGCAAAAGCAACAGCATATTGCGTGGACACAACAACTTCTTCACGATGAAAAACGACGTGATGTACTCACTGAGCAACTACGCCAGCTAGAACAGCTACGCCAGGACTTTAAGAACCGCGAAACTGCACACGCTAACGCACAAAACGTACTTGGCATCAAAGAGCAAGCTCTACAAGATGCACGTACTGCACAGGAAATTGTGCTTGTCAGCCGTGACGATTTCCAACGCTATCAACAGGCAGAACATGCACTGCTTGGCTTACGCCAGGATGAGCAACAACGCAACAAGCTTCGTGAGCAACATACAAAACTCAATACGACAAAAACACAGATTGAAACCAAACAACGTGGCTTACGTGGACGCCTGGAGGAAGTAGCCCTCGCCAAACAACGGGTTACGGAGCTTGCTCCATTGGTCGCACAACAGATTGAGCTAGAACAGCAGCGTGACGACCTCCGAGATAAGGTGACACGTTATAACACTGTGATGGAAGAGGGAACGCGTTTACGCAATACGGTTGATGAGTACCGACGACAACAAACGAAGAGACAACAACGTATTGGTGCAATTAAACCACTGCAACCGCTCGCTGACCTTTTACATGAGCGTCATGAGCAACTTACTCAGCTACAAATGCAAAGTAAAGAACGCAATAAACATCAGCAAGCACTGCAAAAGACGCGTGAGGAACTTGCCCTCAAACAACGTGAACGCGAGACCACAAGTGACAAACTCCGTAGAGTGGAAGCGATCATTGAGCAGATAGAACAGCATCGGCAGGAAGCGGAAGAAATGCCTGTTCTCTTAGCTCAACGCTCGGAGTTGACCGCACGTCAGAACCGACTGGAAGGCAACATCGAAGGCTATGTCAAATCACGAGCGCAATCTGCCGGAGGTCAATGCCCTCTGTTACACGAAACGTGCCTGAATATTAAGGGGCGTGGACTCGTGAGCCTTGAGTCGTATTTCGACGGCCTTCTGACAACTGAACATGCGGAACTTGAAAGCGTTTTGCACCATCAGCAAAGCGTGTTCCAACGCGAACAAGACATTAAGAAGTATGTGAAAGACCTTGATACATTAGGTGTGCATGTTGAGCGGCGCGGGAATGCCGCCGACCAATTACAAATTATTGCCTTCCAAATCACAAAACTTGAGCGTGAAATCGAGAGTCTCACCGCAGAAATAAACACGCTTGCAGGACTCGACGCGAAAATGAGCGAACTGAAAAAAGGCTACGAAGAGAGCAGGGATGCTGATAATCAGGTTCGCAGTCTTCCTGGTTTATATGAACAGGTTCAAAGCTATCAAGAACAAATTCAAGATATTGATGCAAGGTTGGTTGAGCTACGCCAGGAACTGACAGAATTGAAGGGCAGTGAGGCACAGCTTAAACAGACCGAGAACGACCTTGCTGCGTTGCATGATCCGCGTTCGCGTAGTAAAGCACAACAACATGTGGTTGAGCAAGAAGACACTTTCCATCAGCAGTTGCAGATTGAGGAACAACGCTTACAGGAGATACTGCAACGGATGCAGGTGCTTGAAGCACAACTGGTGCAGTATGCCGACCTCGACACGCTGCTGCAACAACAGGAAGCTATACGTTTAAGCAGTCTTCATGGCTATCAAAACTATCTTCAAAACGAGAGTGTTGCTCGCTCTTTGCCAGAACGCGAACAAGCATATCAACAGCAACAACAGAAAGCCTCGGAAGCGAGTGAGCGTCTAAACACGGCAACACAAGCATTTCATGAAGCCGAGGATGTTTTCGATATACAGGAATTACAGTTCGCGCAACAAGAGGTAGAACGTCTGAAAGATAGCCTTGCAAGTCTGAAAATCCAAATTGAGCATAATAGGCACGATATAGACAAGTTAGCAGAACAAATTGCACAGGCCGAGGTCTTGCTACAAGAGTTAGAGTTAGCGCAAAAAGAGCAACACACGCTTGAAGACCTGAATACGATGATGACGCAATTTCGCGGCTATATCAAGGAGGCAGCACCACACGTCTTAAAGGCTATCCTTGCTGATATTTCAGCCGAGGCCAATCGTATCTTCGGTGAGATTATGGGCGACCGCACGGCACAACTCTCCTGGCAAAACGATTATGAAATTATCCTGCGTCGCCAAAGCACGAACCGCACATTCGCCCAATTGAGTGGAGGAGAGCAGATGAGCGCGGCACTCGCAATTCGCCTTGCACTGCTCAAAAAACTCTCGACGCTCAATCTGGCGTTCTTTGATGAACCAACACAAAACATGGATGAATTGCGCCGCATGAACCTCGCGGAACAGATACGGCGTGTGCGTGGTTTCGACCAACTACTCGTCATTAGCCATGACGATACATTCGAGCAAGGGCTGGACAGTATCGTGCGACTGTCAAAAGAGCAGGGCGAGACGCATCTTGTGACGGATGAAGAGGCGGAGCGAGAACGGGTATTGAACTATGCTTCATAAAGGCAAATTACAAGCGGCACTGAACGCTAAGCGTACACAGTTCGCGCTCTACGATGGCTCTTTTAGCGATCAACTCGCACTGTATCAAAACGCGCTTGAGACTTTGCACCTGAGCTATGCCTCTAGTGAGGAACTTGAGTTTGTGTTACCACCAGACGGAACGGTGACAGCTGGCGCGCGTCCAACTATCGAATTTGATCGCTGGCTTGTCAACGCAGGACATCAGGACTATACCGGACCAGCCTTTCCCTTTGGAACGCAGTTCACCAATCATGAGCAGGCACGTCAGTGGGCCGAATGTATCGAAGGTGTGACGACGCTTGCCGTTGATGGCAGTCAACTTATGCCGTGGCGTGATGCCTCAATTCCGGTGGCGTTGGTGCAGGTCGGCTTCTTCGCGAATCCTCATGCACAGGGACGCCCCTATATAAAAGATGTGCGTATGGAGGTCCTGTCACCAGAAGAGATCGCGGAAGACCCCAAACAAGAGAAAGAGGGCAAGAGCGATCAGGATGGCTATCCCTATTCGGATATGATGGTCACATTGCGTCGGCATCTGCTAGAGGTCGAGACGCTACGCAACCAGATGGAGCAATGCGCCAATGCACGCAAGGCAGATGATCCCGCGCATAGTCCGGTTGTCTTCTTTGATGGCTCGCTGGTCGTCTCGTTCGCCCTGATGATGCCAAGCCCGTATCGTGAGCAATACATAGGTGCGGTGACCTCGTTACTTGAAGCCTCCGAGCGGTTACGCGTGCCGTTGGTCGCCTATATTGACACCAGTTATGCACGCGACATGATTACCATGTTACGGCGACTCGACGATAGCAAACAGCGACCCGTGCTGCGTGACACCAAGAAAATACATGATGCATTGCTATGGAGTGGACATCTACGCTGGGGAGACCGCACTCCAGCCATGATTTGTGCGCGTGGTGACATCCTGCAAAGCTATGGTGAGTATCGTGATGCTGTGGCCTTTTGTTATCTGCAAACCACCGCCAAACATCCACCTGCCCGCCTGGAATTTCCGCGCTGGATGATCGACGATGGTGTGCTTGAACCTGTAATGGATGTTGTACGTGCCGAGGTCATCGCTGGCAACGGCTATCCCTACGCCATTGAGACAGCCGACGCCGTTTCGGTCATCACCATGCAGGACCGCGACGAATTCTACGCCCACTTCCAAGCCTTCGTCGAGAAGCAAGGTGGCAAGTTTATTTTCTCTACGAAGTCACAAAGCAAGGGAAGAAGAAGGTAAGAAATATGGTATACTTTCATTATAGTACGCACTTGTAAACAAATAAGAAAGAGTAAATAGAAACAGTTATCATGTCTCGTTCAACAACACACACCTTTACTTGTCCCTGTGGGACAACATTTTCTGGCGTCACCTATGAATATGTCAATGTCGCGCAAGACCCACAGTTGCGCTATGTCATTCTGTCCGGCTCCTTGAATGTCTCGACCTGCCCCAATTGTGGGCGTCGCGCCGCCGTGTCTAGCCCCTTTATCTACTCCGATCCTGATCATAATCTGTTAGCCTATGTTCATCCACGCTCAGATGCGCCGGAAGAGGCACGGATGCTGGTCCTCGAACAGTTACGCTCGGTCTATGTGAACTTGACCGAGGAGAGGCAAGAGTATGTCGAAGGTAGCAGTAAGCAAAGAACACGTTCAGCAGTAGATGCAGAGAAGCTGCCACCATTGCAGGTCATCTTTGGGATGGAACAACTCAATGAGGTTATCAACGCAGTCCTGACTCCTGATGAGCGACTTGGACGCCTTGCTTTAAGTACGCAGAGTCGCAATGAGGCCGAGCGTGGGCAATTTCTTGATATCACACGGAAGCTTGCCTCTGAAATGGCCTGTGGCGTAGAGGTTGAGGATTTACCTGATGAGTACACCGTCTGGGTGTTTGGCTCACGTCGTCAAATTGGAGCACTTATGCGCGAGTTGGCTCCGCGAGGATAATAGTATGATTACCGTCGGCGTTTTGACAATCAGTGATGGGGCCGCACGAGGTGAGCGACAAGACCTGAGTGGCGAAAATATTCGCATATTGGTAGCACAATTGCCAGATGCCGTTGTCAGTGCGAGTGTCATTGTTCCTGATGAAATCGACTACATCACCGCCGTTTTGCGCGAGTGGAGCGACCAAAAGCAACTTCATCTCATTCTCACAACGGGCGGAACAGGACTTGCTCCACGCGATGTCACGCCAGAGGCAACTCATGCCGTCATCGAACGCGAGGCCCCCGGTATCGCCGAAGCCATGCGTGCCATCAGCTTGCAATACACGCGTACTGCTATGCTCTCGCGTAGCGTCGCAGGGGTACGCGGTCATACATTGATTATCAATCTCCCCGGAAGCCCTAAAGCGGTAAAAGAGTGCCTTGAATATATCCTGCCCGTCTTGCCCCACGCCGTAAATTTATTGATTGAAGGACCGAGAGAACATTGACACAATTGAACAAAATGACATGGATTACGCGAATTGTAGGGGTCTAATTCTATTACACCCTCGTGGCAATGAACAATGGTGGCAGGATTGATGAAACGTCACAGACATCCTCGAACATTTTCAATTGCCACAAGGGTGTAATAGAATTAGACCCCTACAGACGTTTGATATACTCAAAGGGTTGTTATTGAGCAACACAAACATGACAGAATACACCGCCCACACTGACAACATTTTCGCCCTCGCGTGGTCGCCGGGTGGTCGTTTTGTCGCGTCGGGTGGACGAGACAAAACGATACGTATATGGCAACCTCAAACGGGTGAAACAACGCTTGTCTATTCGGCCCATAGCAACTATGTCCTCTCAGTTGTATGGTCGCCGGATGGTCGTTTTGTGGCATCAGGTGATACTGATGGCAAGGTGCATGTATGGGATGCAATGACAGGTACAACAAATTTCGTCTATGAAGGACATATACGCTTTGTAAGGAGTATCGCATGGTCGCCCGATAGCCGTCTAATTGCGTCAGGTGGCGAGTATGGCGACAGCACGGTGCAGGTGTGGGAAGCAATGCATGGCACACGCATCGTGACGCACACAACACAATATCGTATCTTCTCGGTCTCCTGGTCGGCATCGAGTTCAGCAATTGCATCAGGAAGTTTTGATGGGGTCGTGCAGATATGGGACGCGATAAGTGGTACCGTGAACTACACCTATCGTGGACAAAGTGGACCTGTTTATACCGTGCAATGGTCGCCCAATGGTCTCTATGTCGCCTTCGGTGGACAGGATGGCACAATACATGTACTGGATACGTTCACGAAAATCGTTATGTGCGTGTATCACGGTCATTCCCAGGCGGTAAAGACCCTTTCCTGGTCTCCTGATAGTAGATATATTGCGTCGGGTAGCGATGATACGACCGTACAACTATGGCACGCCTACACAGGAGAACATATGCAGACATACCCCAAAAGTCATGCATGGATTCGTGCCGTTGCATGGTCTCCAATGAACGAATATATCGCGGCTGCCAGCGATAGGACTGTACAACTCTATTCTTCCCCTACTTTTTGAGTATCTTTTCTCCCTAAAAACTCCTATATTTGGCAATAAAGCCGCCCTCCGAAGCCATAAAAATAGATGTTGGAACTAAAATAGACAATATTGATTTGTTGCATCCGACATTATACTGAATTTATATGTCATTTGTAGGGACCAGATTATGGACATTAAAAATTAAATCTGGATATAATTGGCTTTCAAGGGTATCCAGATTTAATTTTTAATGTGCATTATCGCGTCCTCCGCGCAATTCATTGCGCGAGATATTGCTAGAAGAATTGCGCGGAGGACGCGATAAATCTGGTCCCTACGACGCTCCGTCAAATAAAGATTGACAGAGTATTACGACCAAATCATAGCAAGAGACAGATAGGTTGGTAGTAGTGGGGAGGGCAGTCCTTTATGCAAGAGATACAACAGGAGAGACATAGAGTTATCAGCGTTGTTGCGCAACAACGCTATCCACGTGTAAGTGTCGTCATTCCAGCGCGTAACGAGGCGAAAAATTTACGTCATGTGTTACCATTCATGCCATCTCTTGTTGATGAGATCATCCTCGTTGATGGACAATCGGTTGATGACACAATAGTGGTCGCACAACAATTATCTCCGGCGATTTGTGTTATTCAGCAAAGCGGTAAGGGTAAAGGCGATGCGCTACGCATTGGCTTCGCGGCCTGTACAGGTGACATTATTGTGATGCTCGACGCGGACGGCTCGGCAGACCCGGCAGAGATACCGCGTTTCGTCGAGGCACTGATGGCAGGCTCCGATTTCGCGAAGGGATCACGTTTTGTTGAGGGTGGTGGTAGTCATGATATTACCTTTCTCCGTCACACTGGCAACTATCTGCTAGGAAAACTGGTGAACCTCTTGTTCTGGACACGTTTCAGCGACCTGTGCTACGGTTATAACGCATTCTGGAAACACTGCCTGGACGATATCGACATCGACTGTGATGGCTTTGAAATAGAGACACTGTTAAACTTGCGTATGCATAAAGCCCGGTTCAAAATCGTCGAGGTGCCAAGCTTCGAGTATTCGCGTGTGTATGGCGTGAGCAATCTACGTACATTTCGCGATGGATGGCGCGTCCTCAAGACGATTGTGCAGGAACGCCTTCATTCCGTTGTACCGATGGTACCTGTACGTGAAACGCTTGTGGAGTATAGCAGCGTGAAAAAAGGGCGGTGAGGAAGATGAACCGGATACAAGAAGACGTTTCGGTCGTAATTTGCGCCTACACTGAAAAACGCTGGCAGAATCTTTGTGAAGCAGTAGCATCGGTACAGCAACAAACAATCTCGCCGCGCGAAATTATTGTCGTTATCGATTATAATCCTGTTCTGCTACAAGCGCGTAAAAGCAATCACGTATCCGCTATAACAGTTATTGAGAATGAGTGGTGCGAAAGGGCTTCTGGTCGCACGAAATAGTGGACATTGCACTGCGCGAGGAACTATAGTGCGTTTCTTGATGATGATGCCGTTGCAGACCCAACTGGATCGAGCACTTATTATACCGTATAGCGATCTCACGTTGTTGGTGTGGGCGGAACAATTGAACCTCGTTCTGGCCTGAGAAACAGCCTACACTGGTTTCCCGATGAATTTAATCTGGGTCGTGGGTTGCACATATCAGGGGATGCCTACACGACATGTCTCCGGTACGCAACGTGATTGGTGCGAATATGTCTTTACGACGAAATACATTGCACTTGCTACGTTGCGGGCTTTCGAGAAGCATTTGGCAGTAATCACGAAAATAATAGAAAAGTGTCCATCAATTTGGCCTATAAATGGCTTCGGCATCATGCGGGCGACGAGGAAACTGAGCTTTGTATTCGTGCTGCTCATCTACACCATATGTTGAACTATTCTATTATGTACCTTCCGCGACTTGTCACGCATTGTGTTTCAATGCAACGAACACGATGCGAGCATACTTTTTATGGCGTTGCTATGATGAAGGATTGGGCAAAGCGTTACTCTCAGCACTGATAATAAAAAGATTAGTTTATGCTTCTGAACGCACCTACACGGTTAAAACACTGCCAATGGGAATAGTGCGTGGGCTGACGGATACATTTTTTCGCCGATGATATCACAGGACTTGCCCGCACAGGTGCTATTATCGCAGGACTGGTGGCAACAACGGCTGGTTATGTGGTCGGACGCATTTCTGCTAAGGCAACAAGTGGAGGCATGTGGACAGGTATGCCAGGGGTGAGACGGTTGCTTCCAACCAATTAAGTGATGAGGAGGAGTGGATGTTATCCAACAAAAAGATACCGATTCTGATGTATCACAGTATCTCGTGTAGCACAAATCCAAAGTTTATACAATTCGCCGTACCTCCTTCACAATTTGCGGACCAGATGGCCTACTTACACACGCATGGATATACACCTATGACGGCCACGCAGCTTGTACAGAGTGCGGTCGAACATCTGCCGGAGAAACCGGTTGTTCTTACCTTCGACGATGGTATGTCCGATTTTTTCACCGAGGCATTGCCCATTCTTGCACACTATTCTTTTCCGGCAACCTTGTATATCGCGACCGCTTTTGTAAATGGTACCTGTGATTGGCTGAGACGCGAGGACGAGTCTTCACGCCTCATGGTGACGTGGGAACAAATCACGCAGATACAAGCAGCAGGTATAGAGTGTGGAGCGCATAGCCACACACACCCACAACTTGATATGCTCGCACCTGCTCTAGTACAACAGGAACTGCTCACAAGCAAACAGACGTTGGAAGCACATCTAGGCCAGCATGTGACAAGTTTTGCCTATCCCTATGGCTATTACACAGCGATGACGCAACAAATTCTACAAACGGCTGGCTATACCTCGGCCTGTGCAGTCAAACATGCTATGCACACGGTTGGGGCAAATCCATTTGCATTAGCACGCCTTATGGTGAAGTCATCAACGAATAAAGAGCAATTCGCTGCCCTGCTGACCGGAAAAAGTACGTACAGCACAAAAATTTTTACAACATATGCCCGTTTGCGAACACCCGTATGGCAAATGGTGCGGCGTGGGTCTGCTCTATTGTCTCACGAAAAACCTGTAGGGGTCTAATTCTATTACACTCTGTTGGCAATACACAATTTGGCAGGATTGATGAAACGTTTCGACATTTCTCCAACAAGGTCAATCGCCAACAGGGTGTAATAGAATTAGACCCCTACAATTGACGTATTCCGATTATTTTGTTCATTCCTACAACGATCAACACAATAATACACGTAGACAGGGTAGAGGAAGAGGAGGAACGTATTATGACAACGCTTGATATTTCGGTTGTTATCTGTGCATATACAGAGGAAAGGTGGCAGCATCTTGTGCTAGCGGTCGAGTCCGTGCAACGACAAGAGCTATTGCCCAGAGAAATTATTGTCGTCATCGACTACAACACCTCCCTGTATGAACGTGCTTGTATGAACATAGCAGGAATTACGGTGCTAGAGAATAGTGGTCCAAAGGGTGTTTCTGGTGCGCGTAGTACTGGTGTTGCGAATGCACATGCCGTCTTCATAGCATGTCTGGATGATGACGCTACCGCGGACCCTGGTTGGTTAGAGAAACTCGCCACCTGTTGCGCTGACCCGCTGGTGCTAGGAGTCGGCGGTACGGTACAACCACATTGGGAAGGTACACGGCCCAGTTGGTTCCCTGAAGAATTTTACTGGGTTGTCGGTTGCTCCTATCAAGCCGCACCTACTTACCCGGTTGAGGTACGAAACCTTTGGGCTGGCTGTATGTGTGTCCGGCGCGAAGTTTTTGAGGCCGTGGGTGGTTTTAGAAGCGATATTGGACATGTCAGCAAGTATGTACTGGGCGGCGAAGAAACCGAGTTTTGTATCCGTGCAAAGCAACGCTATCCCCACAAAAAATTTCTTTACGAGCCGCAAGCGAGTATTCATCATTTCATTCCCACGCGTCGTGCTACGTGGGACTATTTCCTTACACGATGCTATGCAGAGGGGCTTTCAAAGGCAATCATCACTCGTCACGTCGGCGCGAAGGATAGTCTTTCGAGTGAAAGCTCCTATACCTTGAAATTGTTGCCATTGGGCATTGCACGGGGTCTCGCGGATTGCTTTCTACGACGCGATCTGACAGGTCTACAGCGAGCAGGGGCGATAGTTGTCGGCCTTATCACAACTATCGCAGGTTATGTTATGGGAACGCTATCACACCCCGTCTACACACATGATGAGACACATGCAGTAGTGATTAAACAGGTAGTACCCGTAGAAACGCGGGTGTAGGGACCACGTTTACGGTGTCTACGGCGCAATTCATTGCACGCATCTATGTGTCTGATGTGTGTATAGGCGATAAATCGCCCTCGGACGCGATAAATCTGGTCCCTACGAACTAACAGATTGGTAGTCCATTGTAGGGACCGATGATGGGGTTTGATGAAATAATCAGGATGTAGGGACCGATGTATCACGTCCTTTTGGCATATCTACACCTGAACAAGGACGTGATACATCGGTCCCTACAGGTATCCGTACTATTTTGTGAAAGAGCATCATCGGTCCCTACAGATATCCGTACCAATTTGTTCAACGGCATCATCGGTCCCTACATCTATCTATGTTCATACTGTATAGCAAAGGAAGCGTAGCGATATTGTGAATGTATGGCTCCAATGGCTTAGAACCAATAGCGTGATGTTGGTTAATGCGAGTTCATTGATTGGGACAACGGCGATCACATCGGGGCTTGGTTTTGTGTATTGGTGGATTGCGGCGCGGCATTTTTCACAGGAGGCCATAGGCATTGCCTCGGCATGTATTTCGGCAATGATGCTGTTGGGAAGTTTTTGTGTCCTGGGGCTGGGAACGCTTCTGATTACCGAACTGCCACGTCAACCAGGACGAGAAGCCTCGCTGATTAGTACTGCACTACTCGTTGTGGGGCTTGTCGGTGGGTGCATTGGTTTCGTATTCGCACTCCTTGCCCCATATGTCATCGCAGGTTTTGAGCCATTGCGAGCCAATGGCATCAATACCTTTATTTTTGCGGTTGGTGTGAGCCTCAATGCCATCACACTTGTATTAGATCAGGCATTGATCGGGCTGTTACGTGGAAGTCTACAACTCTGGCGTAATACGCTATTCGCGGTTATAAAACTCGTAACGCTCTTCTGGGTCGGTTCCTGGCTGACACAGAATCCTGGCATCGCGCTCTATGCGATGTGGGCTATTTCAAGCAGTATCTCGGTGCTGGTACTTGTCGTGCCAATCGCGCTCAAAAAGAAAGGCGTAAAGCGCTATGTTCCACAATGGAGCCTTCTCAGTAAACTAGGTGGGGCCGCTATCCAGCATCACCTGCTCAACCTGACACTGCAATTTCCAACACAGGTTCTGCCCTTACTGGTAACTGCATTGCTCTCAGCACAGATGAATGCATGGTTTTATGTGTCGTGGATGATTGTCAGTTTTGTGTTTATCATTCCGGGTGCGTTGACAACAGTGCTTCATGCGATGAACTCAGCGCAGCCATCGACGTTAGCACACAAGGCACGTGTCACCATTGGGCTTGCAGTGCTCACGGGCATCGCAACAAATGTTGTTTTACAGCTTGGCACAACACAGGTACTAGGTATCTTTGGTCGTTCCTACGCGGAGAATGCCACGTGGTGTCTGCGTATCCTGGCACTTGCCGCCTTCCCTCTGATTATCAAAAATCACTATATTTCCATTTGTCGTATTCAAGACCGCGTTGGCAGTGCCGTGCTTGGTATTCTTCCCGGTGGCATCCTCGAAGTGGTTGCGGCAGCCCTCGGTGCGCACATCGGTGGGCTTGCTGGCTTGAGCATTGGCTGGGTAGCTGCCATCATGATTGAGGCTCTGTGTATGTGCCACACCGTGTATAAAGCGGTCTGGTCAGGCGAGACACTTTCCGTGCAAGACGCGCAAAATTCACAAGAGATACAGGCTCTCTGGCTGATCGAAACGGCCTCTATGCCTGCCATCGCACAAAGCTATCCCGGCATCAAAGCACTACAACACATCGAAAATTCCATGCCCGGCATACGAGCACAACGCAAGAATACAAGTCAAGTGCGCCTGAAGCCTCCACGATTACAGAAATATGACTATGATGAAGTGCCAATTGAGGCAAATAGAAAGCCGTCTGTACGGGTGTGATAACGCGGAAACACGAATTGTAGGGGTCTAATTCATTACACCCTCCTGGCAATACACAATGTTGGCAGGATATCTGGAACGTTTCAACATTCCTCCAACATGGTCAATCGCCAGGAGGGTGTAATGAATTAGACCCCTACAATTCACATTTCCCAATACATGATGCTGTTTGACAAAAGAATACGGATACCTGTAGTAGTCTGTCAAGGCACATAATGTATACACAGAAACACCCTACACAAAAGTACCGTATTAGGGCAAACAAAATTTTTTTGCTATACTGACCTGTGGAAATCATCACCACGAATATATGGGTGAATGGGTAGGTAGGAGGGTAGAATGATACAGCAAGAACAACTACTGCGGGTGCTTATGGTGACACCACGCTTTTTTCCCTTCATGGGTGGCATCGAGACGCATGTGTATGAGGTGGGACGGCGTTTGGCACGCGATGGCGTCGAGGTAACGATTCTCACAACGAGGCCACGAACACGTTCCGAGACACTACCACGCGAGGAAGTCATAGCCGATATGTGTGTCCTGCGCGTCCATTCGTGGCCTGCAGAACGCGATTATCATATCGCACCAGAAATGTACGCTCTCATTCAGCAGGGCAATTGGGACGTGATTCATTGTCAGGGCTGTCATACCTTTGTGCCACCACTGGCTATGCTTGCGGCAAGACAGGCACGCATTCCTTATGTTGTGACATTTCATACGGGCGGCAACTCATCACGTTTACGTACCGCCATACGCGATACACAGTGGTATACGCAACGCTCACTATTGCAAGGCGCAGCAAAACTTATAGGTGTCTCACACTTCGAGGCCAATTATTTTCGCACACTTCTACGTCTCTCTCGCAAGCGGTTTACAGTTATTCCAAACGGTGGGACAACGCTACCAGATGTATATGTCTCCACAGCACAGACAACCCCACTGATTATCTCGCCGGGACGACTGGAGCGTTACAAGGGCCATCACCGTCTTATCACAGCACTGCCCGCCATACGCGAACAACATCCCGGTACGCGCCTCTTAATCCTGGGTGTTGGACCCTATGAAGCTGAATTACGCACACTGGCACAACAAATAGGAATGGCGGAGCATGTAGATATCCGCTCGGTTCCTGCAAGTGACCGTGTAGCAATGGCGCAGGAGCTTTCACAGGCATCCGTCGTTGCCCTGTTGAGCGAGTATGAGGCACATCCTGTCGCTGTGATGGAAGCTCTCGCGTTACGACGCCCGGTCCTTGTCGCTGATACCTCTGGCATGAGCGAACTGGCACAGCAAGGGCTGGCACGCGCAATTCCACTGGCTAGTTCCCCTGCCGAGATTGCACACGCGGTTCTGCAACAAATCGAAGAGCCACTTGTCCCACCTAGTGAGTTTGCACTACCGACGTGGGATGAGTGCGCGAAGCAAGTACGAGCCGTGTATAGCCAATGTGTGAAGGAGCGAATATGCGTATCTTACTACTAGCCCAGTTTTATCCGCCCACGATTGGTGGCGAGGAACGGCATGTACGTAACCTTGCGCTTGCTTTGGCGGAACGAGGACATGATGTCTCGGTGGCAACACTGCTTCACGGGAATGCACCAGAACAAGAGATCGACCGCGGAGTTCGTGTGCATCGTATGCGTGGCACCATGCAACGAGCGAGTACATTGTTTAGCGATGGAGGACGGCAATATGCACCGCCATTTCCTGATCCAGAACTAACACTCGCCTTACGCCAGATTATTCTCGCGGAGCGACCCGATATCCTGCATGCGCATAACTGGATTATCCATTCGGTGACGCTACTCAAGGCATTGAGCAAGGCCAAACTCGTTCTCACACTCCATGACTATAGCCTCGTCTGTGTCAAAAAACGCTTGACGTATCACGATGACCTCTGCACTGGCCCGGCTTTGAAGAAATGTATGCAATGTGCCACACAATTCTATGGGATGCCAAAGGGCGTACCCTCTGTCATCACTAACTGGCTGGGGGGCAAGCTAGAGGATATGGCGGTTGATATGTTTTTGCCTGTGAGTCAGGCGGTTGCTGATGGTACACAACTGGCGAAGCGACATGTGCCGTACAAGGTTATCCCAAACTTTGTACCCGACAATGTGGGCGACGAAGGCTGCGAGCATAACCCTCTACTGGCACAATTGCCACAGGGAGATTTCATGCTTTTCGTTGGCGATGTGAAACGCGACAAGGGTGTTGGTGTCCTGTTGCAAGCATACGCAGAGATGCATAGCCCTATTCCGCTTGTGATTATCGGACGACTCTGCGGTGATGTTTCTGTACCTATTCCATCCAACGTCGTGCTACTTCCAGGCTGGCCTCATGATGCTGTTATGGCAGCATGGCGACGTTGCACCTTTGCTATCGCGCCCTCACTATGGCATGACCCCTGTCCAACTGTCGCAATGGAGGCAATGGCGATGGGGCGACCCGTAATTGCGACACGCATGGGGGGACTCACCGATATCGTCAAAGATGGTGAGACAGGGATGCTGGTTCCCCCCAATGATGTGCAGGCACTACGTGTAGCAATGCAAACACTTTTAGCCGATACCGAACGTCGCACACACATGGGTGTCATGGCAAAACGCAGGGTGACAGAGTTTCAGGCAATGGCGGTGGTAACACGTATCGAGCGGGTCTATCAGGAGGTGATGATTCAATGAGTCTGATTACTCCTCTTCAACGTGCCGTGACAAAGACGATAGAGCGTGCAAGTGATACCGAAGTCGAGATAGGGACCGATTTATCACGTCCTCGTCACGATTCATCCGTTGTAGGGACCGATTTATCACGTCCTCATCACAATACACCCGTTGTAGGGACCGATTTATCACGTCCTTTTCGGCAATCGACCACCAACGAGGACGTGATAAATCGGTCCCTACCTCAGATGTATAATCGGACTTCGCAATTGGGTTGGTTGCCACTTCTAACGCTTCTTTGTGCCATTGCGCTATGCATAACAGCATATGCTTTTACCGATGCACGTAGCGGCGGCTCAGGCATCAATACACTTTTCCTACCAGCATTAGTAGTGATGTTTGCTCCGATTGCGATACGTCTGTTGCTTCCCACGACATCGCGTATTGAGCGTATTTGTCTGTTATGTGTGATTGGAATAGCATGTTATCTGGTAAAGGTGCTCGCGAACCCAACCTATTTTACCTTCTATGACGAATTTCTCCATTGGCGCACTGCCGACGATATCGCACGTAGTGGGCATCTCTTCACAATGAACGCTCTCTTGCCTGTAAGTCCATACTATTCGGGACTTGAGATTATCACTAATGCTTTGAGTACGATGAGCGGACTCAGTACATTCTATGCTGGCCTTGTGGTAATCGGGATGGCACGGCTTCTCATGGTAATGGCACTCTTCGCGTTGAATGAGCAACTGCTCTCATCCGCACGGGTTGCGAGTCTGGCAACACTATTGTACATGGTTAATCCACATTTTCTGCTCTTCGACGCGCAATATGGCTATGAATCGCTGGCTTTGCCATTGGCGACGCTCATGTTATTTGCCTTATCGCCACATCAACCCTTCTCTGTACGCCTGACACGACTGGAGCCTCTGGCGTTATTGGTTAAATTTTCAAAGACGGGTCGTGACGGTCTACAGCAGAATTTACGCTGGATCACATTAACTGCATGGCTTCTGCTCATTGCCATCGTCTTCACGCATCACGTCACAGATTTTTTCTTTGACGCTTTACTTATTGTCTGGACAGTCATTTATATAGGTAAACGTCTCACACCATTGTATAGGTCAACATTAGCTCTCACCACAATGCTTGCGCTAGGCATATCAGTTGCCAGCGTGTTACAGGGGAACAATCCTGTTGTGGGCTACCTTACCTCGTTTATGAGTATTGCGGTGGGTGAGCTTGGGAATATTCTTAGTGGAACGGGCAGCGCGAAGCAACTGTTTGTCAACTATTCTGGTCCACCAACGCCTCTCTGGGAACGTTTGTTGACCATTTCTTCTCTGGGTCTAATCGTAGCAAGTCTGCCATTTGGCCTGCTTTGTCTCTGGAAACGCTATCGTGCGAATGCACTTGTCTGCACGCTCGGTGTCTTCTCGCTCCTGTATCCGGTCAGTCAGGCATTTCGCCTCACCAATTCAGGGTCCGAGGTCGCAGATAGGGCAGCAGCGTTTCTCTTCATTCCCATCGCATCCGTTCTTGCTGTCTATATAGTACAATTTTGGCCCATCGCTCGCTTACGCTGGTTCCATGTCGCACTGCTCACAGGAGCAATGTCACTCGTTTTCATCGGTGGTGTAGTGCTCGGAGCAGGTCCAGCGTCAGCACTTTTGCCCGGTCCTTATGAAGTGATCGCTGACTCACGCTCAATCGAACCACAGGGTATACAAGCCGCGTTATGGACACGTGCCTATCTACAACCTGATAATCGCGTAGCAGCAGACCGCATCAATCAAATTCTACTGGGAACCTATGGCGATCAACGTGTTGTAACCTCGATTGAGGATAACATAGACCTTTCGCCAGTATTTCTGTCGGCTAGCATGAATGACGAAGACAGAGCGTTGTTGCGACAGGCAAACGTCCACTATCTTCTCGCGGATATGCGCTTGACACGCTTACTGCCACTACTGGGCTATTACTATGAAATGAACGAGACAGACGCTTTCCACCGCAAAGCACCGATTGATGCACAGGCGTTTGCGAAGTTTAACACAAGTCCACAGGCGAACCGCATTTATGACGGAGGGGATATTGTTGTATATGACATGGGAGGGCTAAGCCATGCATCTGAAAAATAGTGATGTCTTTGTCGCATTGAGTATCGTGCTGTTCAACGTTGTGGATTTGCTACTCTCATATCGTATGCTCTGGGTGAATATTGTACTCGCCCTGCCACTGGTGTTTTTTGTGCCAGGATATATGCTCATCGCGCTTCTCACTCACACACGACAATTGGATGTCTTTCAACGTCTCACGCTCAGCCTCGGCTTAAGTCTCACACTGGATATACTTAGTGGCTTTCTGCTCAATATGCTCCCAATGGGATTGCGTACACAATCATGGGTTATGCTACTAAGTGGTTTAACATTCGTGTTCGCGCTCGCTGTTCTCTATTTCAGAAGGAGAATAGTGTATGTGAGTGGACGGGAAGATTATGAGGATTTCCTCCATACAGCGAACCAGGGTGCCTCCTACACCACGCGCTCTATCTTCTGGACTAGAGTACGTGATGGAGTTATATTTGCTGTTGCGGCAACACTGGTGATATTGTCTCTGGTGTATGCGACACATGGTGTGGCAGAGGGGCCGCATCAAGGTTTTACGCAGCTTTGGATGCTTCCACCGAATTGTACAGCGCAAAATTGTGCCGTGAATGTTGGAATACACAGCTTTGAAAACAGTTCGGTCAGCTATCATACGGTAATGACGATAAATGGGATGCAAACAATGTCGTTGCCCATGCTTGTACTCACGCCGAACCAGCTATGGGAACGGTCAATTACGATTCCTCCGACAACCACAAAGAATATGTTTGTTCAGGTGAAACTTTATAGGAATGACAAACCCACGGTGGTCTATCGCAAGGTGCATATAACCTTGACGGTATTGATGAATGGACAGGGACAAAGGGTGTGCTGAAGCGAACCCCATACGCATTAAGCTAAGAATTGTTGATATTACAATGAGCCATACAGTGATGCAAAGAGGGTGCGCTGAAGCGGACCCGTACAGGAAGGTGAGCACGCGACACCGCGTGAAACTTCTGTACGGGTCCGCTTCAGCGCACCCAAAAGGCTGGTGACCTGCGCAATCATTCTCTGCGGATAGCCCTGTCGAGAGTGCGGGGCGTGGACTCAAGGAAATGGTCCCATGCGCTTGTCTCCCAGTCATCAACTCTACCGGGTTCGGGCATCCACGAGGGAAGTGGCATAATGAGATGTGTGGAGAGTGCCTCTACGAATGGCTCATACATGCCACGCAGTTCTGCTAACTTTTTCTCCACATCCTCTCCGTCATGCAGAATAATACCATTGGCGGCAAGTTCGTTACGGAGCCGTGCGAAATCGGACTTTGAAAGACGTTTTGTCGTTAGCACAGGCGGTGTGCCATAGACCTGCGCGAGATCAACGGCGGCATGGCGTGCGATGGCGAACACGAACTTCGCAGGTTTGATCGGCACATCGTTTAGCCCGACCATAATCAAAGCACACACATCAAGAACCGTCGTTAATGAGGCTAACCAGGATTGCCGTTCGTGTTGCGAACGATAATAGGTCAGGACGGGATACGAAAGATGACTTTCCAGCAATTCAGCGCACCACTTCTCCCACCCACGCAAAAATTCGACCAACTCCGACGTATTATCTTTTCTACAGTGGCGGCGTAGCATCTCCATCGGTGTTGAGGGCGAACCTGCACGAGCATCCATCAGCGAGATACTGATTTCGCGCCGTGAGAATGCTTGATAAATCACTGGCACATAGCCGATTACCAGGGCGAGAAAAGCAAAACCCATGCCAGACTCCATGACAGTAAGAAAGCGTGGCAAGCCCTCGTGTGGTATCACATCACCCAGACCAAGCGTAATAAACGTGGTCCCGCTCAAGTACAGATCAGTGCCGAAATCTGGAATTTTCTCCGGTGCGCTGACCTGTGAACCAATACCCCACTGCAAAAGGGCAAAGCCAAATACGAGGAGAGCTGCCCATACAACCAGCAGCAGGATGAGCGAAAGTGGCCCAAAGTAACTTAAATAATACTCGCGTCTATTGCCTGCTCGCATCTTACGCGCAGGCATAGACCAGATGCCCCACAACGTGATATAGAATAGACGCGAGAGCCGAAATCTACGCGAGACACGACGCGGTAAAACAATCGTTTCAAAGCTGTCTTGCAGAATACTAAGAATTAAAAGTACACCCAGAATAAGTGCTGCGGCTGCCATGATTATCCCCTTTGTGGAATACAGTGTTTTCCTGTATCATGTCAGGTTGATAGGCTCCATTGCAAGTATGCTTATGGCGTAACAGCTTTTTTGTAACGGCGTTCGTCACGCCAGCGTTTTATATCAAGCAGACGCCGATAGGCTTGATAGACAAGCGGTTGATAGACAAGATCGTGTGTCGCAAGTGAACGCATGGGAAAGCCCCCAAAGCCACGTTTGAAGACATACACACCCCACAATTCTTGTCCTTCCTCAAGGATATCGGGGATACCACGGAAGTTGTAGTACCAGCAATCATGCGCTTTGGCCCACTGCATCCCTGTCCATTGGAGGAGGTGATTGGGCATTCGTTCGCGTTGCTCGTTAGATGATGCTCCAAACATATACCAACTCCAATGCCCTAGCCGTAGCACAATCGTGCCTGCCACTGCCTGTCCCTCATATTCGGCGAGAAATAGTGCGGCACGGTCTCCCTCACCAAAGAGGCGCATAATGTCCTCATAGTGAGACTTGTCGTGAATGAAGAACTGATCACGCTCACTCGTGGTTTCGTAGATGCGATAGAATGTATCGAGGTCAGCTTGTCCCTCACCGCGGCGTACTACGATACCCTTGCGTCCTGCCAGGCGAATATTATAACGCCACTTTTCTTTCATGCCAGCGAGAATAGTTTTTTCGTCGGGTCGCAGGTCCAGCACCCATTCATGACGAATATGCGTGGCGAAAGGATTTTCACGAAAGCCACGCCGTTGTAGAGCTGTAGCCCATGCTGTATTGTCATCGAAAACACTTGGTTCGACCTTGAGCATAAAAGCATTGCGTTTGTGCGCTTCCACCTTGACAAAATTGAGCAAGACGGTCATGGCGGGTGAGTTGGGATCATCGAGAATGGGGCCACGTGGCGCATAGAAGTAGGTTTGGTGGATAATGGGTGCCTGTGACACAAGCACAAGCATGACGGCACATAGATTGCCTGTTGTCTCATCGACAACGCCTATATGTAACGCCTCGCTTGCACCGAGATGTGGCGCGAGTTCGCCCCATTCGTATGATTGTGTGATATTGCAACATGCCGACGACGCAACAAAATCGTCCCACTGTTGACGGTCCGTAATAATCCTGGCTTGCATGATATAGAGTCCTCTATGATGATTTGCCGCGTGCGGCACGTTCCATTTCGACTTTCTTCCGTTCGGCATGGCGTTGAGCACGACGCATCTCGACAAGTTTGCGCCAGCCACGGTAGAGCAAGGGGCGATAGATATAATCCTGTGTAGGCATATTCAAACGCGAGAAGCCGCCGTAGCCTTTTTTATATTCATAGACACCCCACATCTCCTCTCCTGGCTCCAGTATTTCGGGAATGGTGCGAAAGTCAAAGTAACTACAACCGCGTGCCTTTGCCCACGCGAAACACCGGAATTGCAGCAGATAGGTGGGTTTCAAATTGCGCTTTTCGTTTGAGGATGCACCGAACATATCCCAGCACCAATCGCCGAAACGAATCAGCATCTTGGCAGCGATGGCTTCACCTTCATGCTCGGCGAGATAGAGCACAGCGTCACCTTTCGCGGCGAAGTAGCGTAGAATTTCTTTATGATAGTCTTTGCTATGAATAAAGAAATCGTCGCGCTCACTCGTCACTGTCAACAAATTGTAGTAGGTGTCGAAGTCCTTTTCCCCAACAGCTTCACGCACAACCACACCTTTACGCTCGGCGGCACGCACATTTTGTCGCCATGTCATTTTGAAGTCTGCGAGCAGCTTATCGAGGTCGGGTCGAATGTCCAGGACCCAGCTACGCCGTCCATGTACCGCTATCGGGTTTGTCTGAAAACCAAGTCGGTGATAAGCGGCAAGCCACACATCCTCATCAGGATCATCGTCGGCGATATTCGGCTCGACACGCAAGACAACGGCGTGTTCGCGCTTTGCCAGGGTATGAGCATGAGCAATAAGCGCAGCCAGTGCGGGCGAATCCGGGCGTTCGACGGTGGGACCACGCACACTATAGAGCCAGTTGAGTTGCAGTCCTGGCACTTTCGTGGGTAGTGGCACAGGCGCGACGGTCAAGAGCATTGCCCCAACCAGACGCCCATCTTCCAACGCGCCAAGACGATAGATGCGCCCTCCAAGATATCTATTGAGTTCACCCCATTCGTAGGATTGCAGGAGATGACCACGGGGTTGACTGATGAGAAACGTGTTCCATTGCTCCGAGTCGGTTATCTCCTGCACCGTGATTGCAGTTGTTATTGTCATTATAGATTATGTTTTCTCTTATACCGACAATCTGTCAATGTTTTTTATCATGTATCACCTTCGGCGACACATGATAAAAAACATTGACAGATTGTTACATCATTTTCAGATATTCGCTACGTAACAGACTATAGACACGTACATTGTGGAACTTGCCGAACCTCGGAATGACCTCGCGTAACGTACCTTCATAGGTGAAACCAGCTTTTTCGTCCGCACGTTGCCCACCAATATTCTCTTCCATATCCTGTGTCTGAATGCGATTTAGGTTCAATTCCATAAAACCGTACTGAATCATCAATTTTGTACATTCGGTACCATAGCCCTTGCCCCAGTAGGCACTATCAATAATATTGTAGAACTCGGCACTCTGGTTAAGCACATTGATATCCTTCAAACCAACGAGGCCGATAAGCGTATTGTCACTCTTGAGGGCAACACCAAAAATAATATGTCCAAAAGACTTATAGAGGTTCTCAAGACGTTCTTTACCGCGTGCGTCGCTGGTGGGATAGACGGAGAAATAGCGACGTACCTCAGCATCGTTGAGCCATGTCGAGTATGCGTGGTTGTCTTGTGCAGGCTCCAGAGGACGCAAATACAAACGTTCACCAACAATAAAAGGATTTTGTAGCGAGGATGTATCTTCAGCCATAATGGTTTCCTTCCTTTATATTCGGAGGCAAGTATAGCATAGTAGAAGATAAGAGGCAATTTGCGTGGGACCGAAAAGAAGATATGCTATACTTTTCTTGTAGTTGACAATCTTACGCAGTTCAACAGCACAATGTGGTCTCTATAACATTCAAATGATGATTGGTGAGCGAATATGAGCCAGATGCGCAACAACTCAATACAAGATTCGCAGGAGGAAGCCGAGGTGCTTATTGACCTCCTACGCCTCTGGGGTGTCACATATCTCATGAGCCTTAACCCTTCATCTGGTCTTGTACAAAAAGAGCAGGTATCTCCTCTTGAGCTTATAAAGCGGCTGGCTCGCCAAGGCGAAAACACACGCATACGGGATGCCAGCATTGGGCTCTTTCTCCTTCATCCCGAACTCGCACCTACTGTCCTGGAAGCAATATGTACAAGCGATCCTGAGATAGCCGAACAGATTATTACATTGACCCTGGCAACACTCTACTCGCAAAGAATGTGGTCAATTCGTCTTACTTTAGCCCTTGGGCATCTACCTGATTTTCCAGAACAGCCGTTTGTTCATCTCTGGCAAACGCGTCTTCTCCCACCCCCTGCTTACCACAATGGAGAGGTGGGACTTTTGGCGTTACAAGCATTCGAGCAACGGCGCACTGGTATGCCGTTCACCTTTATCGCTGATTGGCAAAACCAAATAGATCATCTCTTATGGCAAGAGGAAGCAGAGCATCATAGACTCTCTATTTTTCCTACTCAGGTTTTTGAAAATGAAGCAGAAGATTGGCAGGAGTTGGAAATGAGCATGAGACCAAATGTTGACAAAACGCAAATCGACGCATTTCTCAAAAACTTAGGAAGAGTCTTTCACAAACAAGGACGCTTGTATCTCGTCGGTGGTGCGGCACTTGTGCATATGGGAGTTCGTACAGGTACTACACAGGACATTGATATAGAGATACGGGCGACAGATGAGGATGAGATGGCAGAGGCTATCCGACGATTGAAAGACTCTATGGGAGTAAACGTCGAATTTGCCTCGCCTGCCGATTTTATTCCCGTCCCTACTCAATGGGAAATGAGTGCGAAATATGTGGGACGCTATGGGTCTATCGACGTGTTCTATTTTGATTTTTATAGTATTGCACTCAGCAAAATAGAAAGAGGAAGCTCTAGTGATATTCATGACGTACAGCTTCTCGTTCAACATGCTATTATCGAACTACAAAAGCTTGACGATGCCTACAACGAGGTGTTACCACGAGTAGGCAAGCGTCCTTACAATCGTCTTGATCCACAAAAGTTTGCGGAGCGATATACCGCGATACGCCGATTACTGTCGTTAGATCAACCTACTGATTCGTAAAAAGTTTTCGACCAATGTCTGGGCGTGGCTGGCATAGGTGGGATAGAGTTCAATGGCTTCTCGCTCTACCTGCTCATATCGTTCAGTGCCGTATTCGTCGATAAACTCCTTTTTTAGAGAGGGATCGTGTAGCCACAGGTCGAGCATGTCCTGTGTGAGTTCAATGTGGTATTGTAAACCGTAGGCAGAGTCGAGATAGCGAAACGCCTGATTCGCCTCGTCCTCGTGATGCGCTAACGAAACGGCACCGAGAGGCAATTCAAAGCAATCTTCGTGCCATTGAAATGCCTGCTGGTATCCTGGTAAACCAGCATATAGTGGGTCCTTCCGACCGGCCTCTGTAAACTCTATCCGCAAAAAACCGATATGCTCCTTCGGTAACTTGCGTATCGGAGCCTTAAATGTGTTCGCAAGTAACTGTCCACCCAGACACATTCCCAGGTAGGGCACACGGTCCGCAATTGCCCTATGAATATAGATTTCTTCATGCGTCGTATAAGGGTATTTTGACTTATTGTACAGGTGTTGTGTACCACCCAGTACTATAATGGCACCATAGGTGCTGGGATTGGGCAAGGAGTCTTGTCCGACATGAATCAAGTCGAAGGGAATCGCATGTTTGTCGAGGAGGTTGCCCACACGACCCGGCGGATTTTCGTGGAAGTGTTGCAACACAAGGGTATGTTTCTTGTCAGCCATTTTTTTCCTTTATTTAGAGATGCGCGAAATGTGAACCCTCTTCTTTTTTTGCGTATTCCGGTTGAGACGCGAAGTAGTGTAGCGCGGTATGCATATCGCGTAGCAGGATATCCGCCATATCGCGGCTAAAACCCTCTTTCACCACGATACGTTGCACTACAAGGTCTTCACAGTTCTTGGGCATTGTGTAAGCCGGGACGAGCCAGCCATTGTAACGAAGCCGATCAGACATATCATAGAGCGTAAAGTTTGTTTCTTCTTTCAGTTTCCATGCGAAAACAGGAAGTGCGCTACCATCAGAAATCAATTCAAATGGACCCATTTTCGCGATTTCGCTGGATAGGTACATGGCTGTATCGTGGCTCGATTGTTGAATACGTGTATATCCCTCGCGCCCCAAACGTAGGAAATTATAATACTGTGCTACGATCTGGTTGCCCGGACGCGAGAAGTTGAGCGTAAAGGTCGGCATCTCGCCACCAAGATAATTCACCTTGAAAACCAACTCTTCCGGTAGTGCCTCCTGGTCGCGCCAGACAGCCCAGCCAACGCCGGGATAAACCAGGCCATATTTATGACCGGATGCGTTTATTGACACAACCCGATGGACACGAAAATCCCATTCTATGTCCGGTTGAATAAATGGAGCGACGAAGCCCCCACTTGCCGCATCGACATGAATAGGAATATCCAATCCCTTCTCGGCCTGTAGTGAGTCGAGGGCAGCACTGATAGCTTGAATTGGCTCGTAACTGCCATCATAGGTGCTACCGAGAATAGTAATCGCGCCAATCGTGTTCTCATCACAATATTTGACAACCTCTTCTGCTGTCAGATGATAGCGGCCTTGCTCCACAGGCACGTAGCGCGGCTCGATCTCCCAATAGCGCGTAAACTTCTCCCAGCATACCTGGACATTGATACCCATCACAAGATTGGGTTTGTCCGTTGGTTTGCCTGCCGCTTTCATACGTGCTCGCCATCGCCATTTCAGAGCCATGCCACACAACATCGCAGCCTCGCTCGACCCGATTGTCGAGGTTCCAATAGCATCTTGCTCTTCGTGAGCGTTCCATAGCCGTGCAATAATATTGACGCAGCGTCTCTCGATTTCGGCGGTTTGTGGATACTCATCCTTGTCAATCATATTCTTATCGAACGTATCCACCATCAATTGCCGCGCCTCTGGTTCCATCCATGTTGTGACAAACGTCGCGAGGTTCAGACGCGAATTGCCATCAAGCATGAGTTCATCATGAATGAGCGCATAGGCGGTACGCGGCAGCATCTCATGCTCTGGCAACGCATTACGTGGCACGTCCTCGTTCAAGAGTCGCGCCCCGTATGTTGGTGTCAAAGCGGTATCGTTATCCTCTTGATACTTATCGGTATTCACTTTCCTGGCTAGCATGGCGTTTCCTTTTTTTGAACACATAAAAAACGTGTAGTCTATGAAATATATCTCATAGACTACACGTTTGAAAATCTCTATACGTTGTGAATGTGAACTGTAGGGGTCTAATTCCATTACACCCTCGCGCTTATCGACAATTTGGAAGGACATATGCAACATTCCAATATGCACTCCAACGTGGTCAATCGCCGACGTGGGTGTAATAGAATTAGACCCCTACAATTCGTTCGTTATGCGACATAGACCATTTGTTAGATTACGCTCACCCCAATTGGCGTAATGTGTGTCATTGTTGTGGCAAGAGGTTCAGTCGCATGGACAACGGGTCTGGTACAGGCTTCCACGAAGGCGATGAAGAGTCGTGCCCATGCTGGCTCATCCATATAAATCTCTTCGGGATGACATTGCGCACCGAGCATGAAGCGATGTCCGGGAACCTCGATGAGTTCGGGCACACCATCATCCGCACAGCCTGTGATACGCACGCCACGACCAGGAGTGTGAACGGCCTGGTGATGCAGACTATTGGCAGGTATCTCGCGTATGCCAAGAATTTGTTCCATCCGGCTACCAGCGTCAATACGAACCGAATGTACAAGGGTGTTGCGTGGCAGGTCCCAGTTTTTGTGGCGCAAGCTCCCCGGATAGAGATCGCCGAGGTCCTGATAGAGACTGCCACCGAGCGCGACATTCAACACTTGCATACCACGACAGATGCCGAGGGTAGGAATATTTTTATCAAAGGCCCAACGTGCCATTGCTAACTCTAATTCATCGAGTTGTGGATTCGTATCTGTAAGAAGTGGGTGAGGCTCCTCACCATAATTGCCTGGATCAACGTCGATCCCACCAGAGAGTAATAAACCATCTAAGCGAGGGAGAAGCGTATATAGCTCGTCAAGATCATCAAAGATCGGAATGAGAATAGGTACACCACCCGCACGCTCCACTGCATGAATGTAGGTCCTATTGTTATAATAGATAGGCCGCTCTGTCTCCGCACGTACCCCTGCATGGCAAGGTATCCCAATGAGTGGACGCATTACTAAAAACTCCTTCATAAAGCCAATGAATTGACCGACCGATGTACTGTAGAAACCAGAAAGAATAAAAAAAAGCGGAACGCTAGAGGTATAATTCTATGCGTTCCGCCTGGAAAATGAATACTTCGTCTACACTGTGAAACGCGCCTCAATATGCTCTACTACAATAAGCTCCAGGCTAAGCTGGAGCTCTGTAAGAGTAAGAGCAAATACATCATGGGCGCGTTGTATGTTCATTTATTTATCCTATGTTGTTAAAATGTTTTGTGTTTGTACTTGTATATGTTATACATTCATCATACGCGCAATGTCAAGCAATGCAGACTTTTGGGTCGCCCTGTTCACCCTCACCCTCCGAAAAACGCGTTCCACCAGTCTTGCCAGAAGCCTTGCTTCACTTTCGTTGTGGTTCGCCCCTTCGTCACTTGCTGCTGACCATCGTTGCGGCCAACGACAACGACTGGATGTTCTCCAGGACGCGTATAGCCTAGTTGTTGCCTCGCTTCATTCTCAACCACAGCTGGGTCTTGATAATGGCTGGCTGCTTTTATAAGTTCCTTGTTGTGGGCCTGTACCTGCTGCAATTGTTGTTGCGCGGCCTGTACCTGTTGTGCGGCCTGACTATTTGACCATGCTTGTGCCAATGTACCTAACAGAAATGCCATGCAAATAAGTCCCGTCACCCAGATTACCGTCTGCGTGAAAAGCGAACTCCGGCGGGCGCGTAAGCGTCCAGCCGTTTCGCCCATACCTATTGCCGATGTTACATTTGCACTGTTCATTGCCGCAGACGCTGAACGTGCCAGTCGCGTTCTGGCTGGTCTTCTTTGCATAGATATCTATCTCTCTACCTTATTACACGTAATAGACGTTGCTCTAGTGACATTTTAGCATATACATACCAAAATTTTCGTGTTGTAGGGACCACGTTTACGGCGTCCACGGCGCAATTCATTGCGCGAGATTTGGATATCAGCCAATTATAATGATGTGAACAAGGATTTCGCGCAATGAATTGCGCCGTGGACGCCGTAAACGTGGTCCCTACGACTTCACACACCGCTTACAGGCTCGGTCATGTCCTGCGTGAGGTAGGCGTAGACCATGTTCTGACTATTCCAGGAAAAGCCAACATTGCCGGAGCGATCCACCATAATTAGGCCGCCTGTACCTTGCGCCTTCGCACCGAGCAGGGCAATTGTTGCCTCAGCCGCTTCACGTGTACTCATGCCAAGCGCGACATTATCAGCGGCTCGCTTCGCGATGAGCAAGCGCGTAAAATCTTCGCCATCGCCCGTGCAGGAGATGGCAGCGTTTTCATCGGCATAAAAGCCCGCGCCAACAAGTGGTGAGTCGCCGACACGTCCAGGCAGTTTGTATGGGATGCCGCCCGTTGAAGTGGCGGCAACCAGATTGCCAGCCTCGTCGAGAGCAACGGCACCAACCGTACCATGTCTATTATCGGGTTGCTTACCATTTTCAGGCTTGTGCGTTGGAAGCCCGTTTTCAGGCTCTACGCGTGCCGCGATACTACCTATTTCGCGTCGATGAAAGGCTGGCTCATTCTGCAATGCTCTTTGTTCATCACGTAAGCGTTGCCAGTTCTGGAATTGACGCTCGGTCCGTAAGTCTTCTTCTCGACATAACGTAATGCCGTTATCTATGGCAAACTGGGTCGCGCCACGCCCGGTCAGGAGGACATGAGGACTTACCAGGACAAGACGTGCGAGCGAAATAGGATTTTTGACGCGCTCGATACTGGCGACCGCACCGACCTGGAGCGCATTGCCATCCATCACCCCTGCATCCATTTCAATCGTGCCAGTTGCGGTAAGACAGGAGCCAGTTCCTGCATTGTAGCTAGGGTTATCTTCTAAGGCCTGTACTGTGGCTTCCACCGCGTCAAGCGCACTCCCACCTTCTTGCAAAATACGCCACCCGATGAGTGCAGCTTCCTGACACCCAGCCTTTGCGCTCTCGATACGGTCAGCAGAAATATTACCAGCACCTCCATGTACAACGATAGCAATTGGCATGCGGTTATGGTCTCCTTCGCGTGTTTCTCTGCATTGTATCACAACAGCTTATTCGTGGACGGTCTCGCTCTGCCATTGGCACGTTTCTGGTATGGCGCGTTTGAGCGACTCTGCCATGCCGTCTATATCGGTTACATCGTCGCGATAGACGGCCCATGCTTTCGCTTTTTGTTTGGGGTCTGTAACCGTGCGATAGACGGTGATGCTAATGCGTTTGCCATTCGGGAAAAACTCTTCTTTGATACGGGTCAATGCGGACCACGGAAGCGCAATCTCTTCACCATCACGACCTCGTTTCACCAATGCCTGAGGTTCGATACTGATAGTGAAGGGAACGGGAGCCACGATACGCAGGTACAACACAAAGCCAAAAATAAACACAATCGCAGCGATTGTGCTGCCAACAGCCGATGCACCTTGATGAATAGCAATCCACAAGACCAGCGCGGTCACAGCAAACACCCCTCCAATGGTGACAATCTGTTTGAAGCGACTCACGCCCGGACCAATAAAAACCTCTGTTGTTGCTGATGATGCCATATCCACGCTCCGTCATATCTTTTTGTGCGATGTATACAATTATGTGATTGAGAAAATAATTGTGATTGTAGGGGTCTAATTCATTACACCCTGTTAGCAATTCACAATGTTTACGAATGATGAGAAGCGTTTCAGCACCTCCTGAGATTGCGTATTGCTAACAGAGTGTAATGAATTAGACCCCTACATTGATGTGTTTTGCCAAAGGACGCGATACATCGATCCCTACACGCTATTGTAACAAGAGGAACGTACCAATGCAACATGTTGTGGTATAGAATAGTGATAACACTCTGCTGTTAAAATTACAAGAGGAGAAATTATGACGCGCTATTTTGAAGATTTTCAGGTGGGGGATGTAATTGACCTCGGCAGTACTTCCGTCAGTGCGGACGAAATCATCGCCTTCGCCAAACAATACGACCCACAGCCATTTCACATTGACCCTGAACAGGCCAAACAATCTGCTTTTGGGACGCTCGTTGCCAGTGGCTGGCATTCCTCGGCTCTTTTCATGCGATTACTGGTAGATGGCTTGCTGAACGATACGATTAGTATGGGTTCTCCCGGCGTGGATGAAGTGCGCTGGCGCAAACCTGTACATCCCGATGAAAAACTTTATGCGCGTTTCATCGTTATAGAGAGCACGGCATCAAAGAGTAGGCCCAATATGGGCATTGTTCGTTCACTTTGTGAACTGACCAATCCAGAAGGCGAGGTCGTAATGAGCCTTAGAGGATTACATTTCTTCGGGCGCAGACCCGAAATTTCTCAAAGCAAGTAAAAAGGGAAGTGGAATTGTGCGTGGCTAGCCATGCACAATTCCACTTCCCTTTTTACTTGCTTGTTTCTTTATTGCTCTAATGCTATGATAGGTGTGTTCTCAACACATATGATAGCAGTCAAGTGGTTTTGTGCCGCTTTTCGCAGAGGAGAGTACTCTTTATGGCTGCGCCAACACTACAACAGAGGTCTTCCGCATCGGCGCTTCTCGTCACCCAATTACGGAAAATAGGCAACTCGATTGCGCGTCCTCTTTTTGCGGTTGTTCTGGCACTCATCGCGGGTGCCATTGTAATTATTTTGACTTCGCCGGGAGCTTTGCCCGACCGTTTGGGAGCGGTCGTTACAGCATTTCAAGATTTATATGCAGGCTCATTTGGCAATCCGCAAACGTTTTCTTCCACGCTCGTCCGTGTGAGTCCTTTAATTCTCACGGGTCTCTCCGTCGCAATCGCCTTTCGTGCTGGCCTCTTTAACATTGGTGCGGAGGGGCAACTGGCGATAGGCGCGATGACGGCGGTAGCTATTTCTTTAGCCCTTCCTACTCTTCCTGGTATACTGCTTGTTCCTCTTATGATTGTAGGAAGTATGCTTACAGGGGCGATTTGGGGTGGTATCGTGGGTATTCTCAAAGCGTGGCGTGGTGCGCATGAGGTCGTCACCACGATTATGCTCAACTGGATTGCTTTTTACGTCACGGACTATTTAATTACAGGACCATTCAAAGACCCGAAACAATCCGACGTGACACCGACTATTCCCACAAACGGCATCATTCCTACCGTAGCGGTTTTCTACAATCAAACACTCGGTACATTTCTCCCAAAAATAGCAACCCCTGACGCATATCGTGTGGACATGGGTATTTTTGTCTCCGTGCTTGCGCTTTTCATCTACTGGTTTATTACCTCGCGTACCGCTTTTGGCTATGAGGTACGGGTGATAGGGCAAAACCCCAAGGCGGCTCGCTATGCAGGTATTCCCATCAAGCGTAACCTGTTCCAGGTGATGGCGATTGCAGGAGCCTTCTCTGGTCTTGCAGGAGCGTTGAATGTGATGGGGCAATTTCCTTATCACCTTATTTCTAGCACCTTTAGCATCGACTCGACCGGCTTTGATGCCATCGGCGTTGCGCTGCTTGGTCGTACTACTGCCATTGGCGTACTCTTTGGGTCGCTCTTGTTTGGTGGCTTGCGTCAAGGTGGAACATTTATGCAAGCCGACGCTGGTATACCGGGGGATCTGGTATATCTCATTCAGGCCCTCGTCCTCTTTAGTATCGCGGCAGAGTTTTTACCCACGCTGCAACGTTCTCTACCGAGTTGGGCGCGTTTGAGTCGTCGTCCAGCAATTGTCCCAAGTATTACGGGTTCGACAGAGGCCGCGTCAGCGTTGGTCGAGGGGAGTCCAACGGGAAGTAACACAGGTGAGGCCAGTGCGACACAAAGCAGTTCGGTAGCGGTCATTGAACGAACTGCGGAAGAGCCTGATGCACTGTCTGACTATCGAGAACTACCATTGCGTAAGAGCGAGGAGGAAAAGTAGTGTTTTTACAAATATTTTTTCGCGTCATCACCTCTAGTGACCTGTGGTCCGCGACGCTACAGTTTGGTGCGTTATTGCTCTTGCCAGCACTCGGTGGTGTCATTTCTGAGCGGAGTGGCGTCGTCAACATCGCAATGGAAGGCATGACTTTGACGGGCGCATATGCTGGCGTCATGACCGCACTCGCAACACATAGTGTTATTGGCGGTATTATCGGTGCCATGATCGCAGGTGGCTTAATGGCTCTTGTCCATGCCATCGTCTCCATCAATTTCAAGGCCGATCAAGTTGTCAGTGGGATTGCCATCAATATCGCGGCACTCGGCTTGACCGACTATTTGCTCACGATTCAGACAAACGGACAGGGTGTTCCCGCCCTTCGACCAGAATTGCGTATTCCATCTGTGGCTCTCGGACCGCTCGCCAATATACCCTTTCTCGGCCCCGTCCTCTTTCAGCAAAATGTTATCTTTTATGTCGCGGTGGTTATTTTGCTCGGCATCCAATTTTTGCTCTTTCGCACAAATATCGGCTTGCGTATTCGCGCCGTCGGCGAACAGCCACAGGCGGCAGATACGGCAGGCGTCAATGTGCGCTTGGTGCGCTATCTCTGTGTCATCGGAAGTGGCTTGCTTTCAGGCTTAGCAGGAGCGTTCTTGTCGCTGGGCATCGCGGGCATCTTTAACACAAACATGACGGCTGGTGTTGGCTTTATCGCGCTAGCGGCTATGATTTTTGGGAAGTACAATCCATTGGGTACAGCAGGGGCATGTCTGATCTTCGGACTTGGCGAGGCCCTCAGTCCACGCCTACAGGATACAGGTATCTCGCCTAATCTGCTCAGCACGTTGCCCTACATCTTGACGTTGGTTGCCCTCGTCGGCCTCGTTGGGCGCACCACCGCCCCAGCCGCCGATGGCATCCCGTATGAACCTGGAACAGAGTAGGGGTCTCATTCTATTACACCCTCGTGCCTAACAACAATGTTGCAGTTCATTTGAAACGTTGCATCAATCCTGGGAACAGAATCAATGGGAACGAGGGTGTAATAGAATGAGACCCCTACAGATTATTATCTTTACACATACCATAAGGGACAAGAATATATGCAAGAAAGTACATTGGTGAAGCCTGTCGAGGAGCCATCGGTTCCCTTCGCCGTCGAAATGCGCAGTATCAGCAAGGCATGGCCCGGCGTTGTGGCGAATGATAACGTCACGCTTATGGTTCGTAAGGGCGAGATACACGCGCTGGTAGGCGAGAATGGCGCGGGCAAATCGACACTGATGAATATTCTCTATGGAATGATTCGACCGGATAGTGGTGAGATTGTGATTAACGGACGTGTAGTCTCTATCGCAGGACCACGTGACGCTATCCGTCTTGGTATCGGTATGGTGCATCAGCACTTTATGCTCATTCCACCGCTCACGGTTGCCGAAAACATCGTACTTGGACGAGAACCGGGTGGTCTCAGTGCTCCCTTTAATTTTCGCAAGGCACGTGCCGACATCCTGGCGTTGAGCAAACAATACGGCTTGCCTATCGAGCCAGACACGCGTATCGAAAGCCTTTCCGTGGGCTTACAGCAACGGGTAGAAATCCTCAAGGTCCTGTATCGTGGGGCTGATATCCTTATTATGGATGAGCCAACTGGTGTATTGACTCCACAGGAGACCTTTGAACTTTTTTCGGTGCTGCGCGGCCTTGTGGCTCAAGGGAAAACAATCATCTTCATTACGCATAAACTGCGCGAGGTGCTGGAACTGACCGACAACATCACCGTGCTACGACGTGGCAAAAACGCAGGTGAACTTGTCACGCGTGAGACCAATCAGACCGAGATCGCACGTATGATGGTGGGTCGTGAAGTCTTGTTACGCGTCAACAAAACGCCGAGCAAGCCTGGTCCCGTTGTCCTGCATGTCGAGGACTTACGGGCGCAAGATGATCGCGGTCTTGAGGTTCTGCATGGTGTCAGTCTCGATGTCCACGCAGGCGAAATACTGGGAATCGCTGGTGTTGAGGGCAACGGTCAAACCGAACTGGTCGAGGTGTTGAGCGGTATGCGTAAAGCGACGGCTGGTAACATGACTATCACGCCGACAGAGGCGGGACGTGTCAACACAGCGAGTAACATCACAAACATGGATGCACGTGAAGTCCGACTCGCTGGTATGTCACACATACCAGAGGATCGGCGTGGGAGTGGCCTTGTGCTTGCCGAGTCGATAGAAGACAACACAATTTTAGGGCGGCAACGCTCGCGCCAGTTCTCGTGGCGTGGCTTTGTCCTGATGCTCAGGAACATCGCAACATGGGCCAAACGCCTCGTTACCGAATTTGATATACGCACACCCTCGGTTGAGGTGCCAGCACGCGCACTCTCCGGTGGCAACCAGCAGAAAATCATCATTGCACGCGAATTCGCAACTGACCCTGTTACACTGATCGCCGCTCAACCAACACGAGGTGTTGATATCGGTGCCATCGAATTTATTCACCGTCGCCTCATCGAGCAACGCGACGCCGGGAAAGCGGTCCTGCTCATCTCCGCCGAACTTGACGAAATACGCTCCCTCTCCGACCGTATCGCCGTTATGTACGAAGGGAAAATCGTCGATATCGTCGGACCGGAGGCGACCGAGGAACAACTGGGCGTGTTGATGACAGGTGGGCATCTCGAATAACTTGTAGGGACCGATTTATCGTGTCCTTCTCGGTCGATTGCCAGAAGGACGCGATAAATCGGTCCCTACCCGGCGTCTCTCTTTTTTCATGTTCATAGGTTCACATGTATCATTGGTCCTTACAAAAGACATCCTTCTCTCTCCTTGTTGTTTTTGGATACCTCATGTATAATGTATGTGTATTTCGTGACACGTTTAATGACCTCTTTTCCCACATCTGTTCGTCCTGCCTTTGGAAGCGTGTTTCTTCATAGAACAGAAAGTAGGGAATATCATGAGTTCTGACACAAGTAGCATCAGTTCAAACATCGGTTTCTTTTTCCTTCTCTTTGGGGGCGTCGTCGCGTTCGCGTTTGGTGTAAGTTATATACAACGCTTATAAAGCGAGGATAGCTTGAGCGAGTATGCGCAAGCTCCAACCATTGTGCTTGTGTGCCTAGAGTCTTCCGCCGTACCATAGTGGAACGGTGGATGAAATGAAACGCGTATGGATACGACCATGCAGGTCTCTTCTGCCCGTCTGCCTGCCGAGAACCTTTCCTTTCCCATTGTAGGAATTGGAGCTTCTGCTGGAGGGCTTGAGGCTTTTACACAGGTACTTGGACACTTGTCCGCCACGACTGGCATGGCCTACGTCCTGGTGCAACACCTGGACCCTTTGCATCCGAGTCTCTTATCTCACCTGCTTGCTCGAACTACGCCTATGGACATTCGTGAGGCCAGAGATGGGATGGTCGTCGAAGCAAACCATGTCTACATTATTGCTCCCAACACCGACCTGACATTAGAAGAGAGCACGCTGAAAATCGTGCCTCAAACCAAAACAGATGGTCAGCATCTCTCTATTGATACCTTCTTCTCTTCGCTTGCGGAGAACATCTTGCATCTCCCGATCGGGGTGATTCTCTCAGGAGCAGCATCCGATGGGACACGTGGAATCCTGGCTATTAAAGAGCGTGGAGGCATCATACTGGCTCAGGATGCGCATTCCGCCCACGCGTCCATGATGCCATTGAGTGCTATTGCCTCTGGAAGTGTCGATTTCATTGGGTCACCTGAACAGATTGCTATTGAACTTACCAGGATCAGTCGGCACCCATCAATTCAACAGGCGAATGCGACGGAAACAGAGCAGCATGATGATAATGTAGGGAAGAAACGCGAACAGGCATTTTGGCCGATTCTGCGTCTGTTGCGCCAGAACACGAATGTGGATTTTACTGCGTATAAGCAAACGACCATCAAGCGTCGGATTGCACGCCGGATGGTGTTACAGCAAATCGACAGCGAAGCAGAGTACCTGGAGTACCTGCGCGAGCACCAGGAAGAAATCGCTGCCCTGCATCAGGATATGCTGATCGGCGTGACCGCTTTTTTTCGGAATCCCGCGGCCTCCCATGCGCTACTACACGAGGTTTTTCCGCGCCTACTGGCAACAAAAGCACCGCTTGACCCACTCCGAATATGGGTGCCAGGATGTTCCACTGGAGAAGAAGTCTACTCGCTCGCTATCAATTTGCAAGAGTACTTGACCGAGCGGGACCTGCCGACTCCCTTTCAGCTCTTTGGCACCGACCTCAATGCGACAGCAATTGCACAGGCCAGGAAAGGTATTTATACACAAGGCGTGCTTAGCAGCCTTCAGCCTGAGCGTCTTCAGCATTTCTTTCTCCCTGTGAATGAGGGATATCAGATCAGCACGTCGCTCCGTGAGCACTGCGTCTTCGCTCAACATAATCTGCTCACCGATCCGCCATTCTCGCATCTCGATCTGCTCGCATGTCAGAATGTGTTGATTTACCTGAAGCCGGATGCCCAACAAAAGCTCATGCGGATGTTTCACTATGCGCTGATGCCTCATGGTTTTCTCTTACTTGGACCCTCGGAAACTATCGGAGGGGCCTCTGACCTCTTTGCACAGGGTGGGGAATACCGCCAACTGTATCGTCGAAAAAGCACTAATGCACACGCCCCGTTTGTCTGGAATGTTCGCTCATCTGCCCACAACGAACTCCACGACTCATCTGAGGAGAAGGAAGAGAACAGTATGCTAGATGAGAAAAGCATTCGCGAGTTCGATATCCAGAAAGAGACTGATCGTCTACTGCTGGCGCGATATACTCCGGCTTGTGTGGTGATCGATGCCCAGATGGAGATATTGCAGTTTCGTGGGCACACCAGCCTCTATTTGGAGCCAACATCTGGAAAAGCCAGCCTCAATCTCTTTAAAATGGCTCGTGAAAGTCTAGGCTTCGAGTTACGCACCGCCATTTCTAAAGCAAGGAAAAGTGGACAGTCGGTCAAAAAAGCGGGTATCGAGATGCAGGACCACGGCGTCCATCGCGCGGTCACGGTGGAGGTGATTCCGCTCCAAGCGTTCGCCACAGAACGCTACTTTGTGATCCTGTTTGAGGAGACAGTACAGAGTTCACTGGATGTGTCCAGCCGGACTAACACACAGCAAACGGAGAAGACGGTACGTGGCATGAAAGATCGGCGTATCCAACACCTGGAAAGCGAGTTGTCGGGCACACAGCAGGAGATGCACTCCATTATTGAGGAGATGGAAGCCAATAATGAGGAGCTTCAATCAGCTAATGAAGAGAGCCTCTCCAGCAATGAGGAGTTACGCAGCCTCAATGAGGAACTGGAAACGTCCAGGGAAGAGATACAGGCTAGCAATGAGGAGTTACGCAGCCTCAATGAGGAACTGGAAACGTCCAGGGAAGAGATACAGGCTAGCAATGAGGAGTTACGCAGCCTCAATGAGGAACTGCAACAGAGCAATGTGCAATTTCAGGCTGCTCGAGCCTACGCAGAAGACATTGTAAATACCATTCGAGAGCCGTTGCTCGTGTTGAATACAGACTTCCGTGTCCAACGTGCGAATCCGGCTTTCTCCCAGTTTTTCCATATCGAGCAAACAGAGATTGAGCACATCCTGTTCTTTGAACTTGAAAACGGTCAGTGGGACATTCCTCCCCTACACACTCTTTTAGAGCATGTTCTTCCTGAAAAGCAGAGTTTCCAGGACTTTGAAGTAGATCTCGTATTTCCCTCTATTGGACATAAGATTCTCTTGCTAAACGCTCACCATATTCCAGGTGCTGGGAGTCGAGAGCCACTCATTCTCCTGGCTTTTGAGGATATCACGGAGCGGCGAGAACTTGAGTGGCACAAAGATGCGTTTCTCGCCATTGCCAGCCATGAACTGAAGACGCCTGTCACGAGTCTCAAAGCCTATGCACAACTCCTGCGGAGAACCTATACAAAAGCAGGTGATGAGAAAGCGACACACATGCTTTTAGCAATGGAAGAGCAAGCAAACGCCCTCGCTCATTTGATAGAACACCTCCTGGATACAACTCAGTTGCAGTCGGGAACGCTCCCACTTCAAGTTGCACTCTTTGATATCACCAAACTCGTCTACACACTTGTCGAGAATGTGCAGCAGACGACAAAGAAGCATTCCATTCGCGTTGAGGGAACCATCCTTGAACCGTTTATGGGGGACGCTGAACGTATCAGCCAGGTACTCACGAACTTACTTTCCAATGCGATCAAGTATTCGCCAGGGGCCGAGCACATTCTTGTGCGACTCGTAGCCAAACCTGATGCTATCCTCCTGAGTGTGCAAGATTTTGGGATGGGGATTCCCGCAGACAAACAAGCGTATCTTTTTGAACGCTTCTACCGTGTGAATGACCAAATGCATATGTCGGTTCCGGGCCTGGGCCTGGGACTCTACATTTCCTCTGAGATTGTAAAGCAACATGGCGGTCAGATGTGGGTAGAGAGTCGTGCAGGGGAAGGTTCAACCTTTTTCGCTCGCTTTCCGCGTGTCCCTCCCCTAACTTGATGAATGTTGACAACTTCTCCCTTGGTCAACATTCATCATACATGTCATCTCGTCAATGCTGATCAATTTCTGCATAATAGCACACCGCAGAGAGAGCACTTCTTGTACGTCGGTAAATTCAGGTGTGCAACGCTGTACGATTTCGCGTGGTGTCAGACCACAGTGAAAGAGGAGATAGGCGATACGCAGCTCACGTGCATCCGTCAATACACGTTCGACGCGTTGCCATAACATACATGCTTCACCGTGTGCTTGCTTACTACACCTTCCATGAGCTTGTTCGATAGAGGTAGTGTGCGAAGAATTCCATGCGCCCTGTGCTGCACCCAATAACATATAATAACTCCTTTCGCAAGGAAAAAGACAGAATAGAGCTATGCAACATTTCATAATTCAATATATTCACTAGTGTACTTGCTATATACCAGGATTTACATCGTCAAGAATGAGTATTTATAAGAAGCCTGAGAAAGATTAAGATATAGTTAGAATCAACTATGACCCCGTTTTGGCCTATGTTACGCCTCATTTGCTTGTGCGTATGCTATTATAAAAGGAAGAAGGACAAAGGAGTACATACACATATGGGACAACTACTCGCGGGCGGTATTATCACATTCGGTCTTCTCATTCTGGCAGCAAGTATTTTTATTGCATCACGAGAGAAAAAACTGCCGGTATCATCAACTCTTACGCAGAAATCAGAGCCATCCATAACAGCACCTGAACCAATTGGAGTTCCAGTACCACAACAATCTGAAGCAAAAGAGGTTGCGGTAGCGGAAAGTGTGCTACCAATCTCTGCTCCGGTTAAGCCCTCACTCATGGTATATGAAGAAGAGCAATCATCTTTATGGTGGCAAGAGCAATTTCATTCGCTCACGGCACAGTTACAGTACCTTCGTGAACATGCGAAAGATGTGGAACGGCAGATAGCCATTCTCAACGAAATCGCGGCACTTGCCACAGAGCTAGAGATGCTACAGAAAAAACGTGATGTATTGCCAGAAGGCAAGATTTCGCTTTTTCCTTTGCAGGTGCATCGACGGCCAACAGATATGTCGTATGTCACAGATAAGCGTCCAGCGATGCGTAAATATACTATTGAGGCATTGTCATAAGCTTGAATGGCTTTTTGGTTAAAAATATGTAACCCTATAAGAGGGAAGAAGCGTATATAACGTATCTGGTTGCTAGTGTGGGCGCATGGCAATTGGGGAGAGAGTGGCTGTTGTGATGACCGGCTGCTCTCTCATTTCTTTGTGCTGTGGCATCCGCCGCATCATTGGAACTCTATTTCCAGGTTGTCATGTGATAGAGTACAAATAAAGAAATATAAGAACTTGTGGAATTCATCACATGATTGTCAAAGCAGCACTTCTTGAAAGGAGTCACTTGCGTATGGAATCACGCATAGAGAATAATCCTTCTCTTGTCGAAGGCGTCTTTAGGAATCAAGAGGATGCAGACCATGCCATTCAGGAATTGAAGCAAGCAGGATTTGGAGAGGAGCAGATCAGTTCCAAAATCTACAACGTGAAAAATGAAGGTATGCCCGATACAAGTCGCGTTGTTGTTGCGATAGAGGCTGGAGCCAGGAACCAGGAGGCGGCGGACATCTTTGTAAGAAATGGAGCCAATAATTCTGATCTTCCTGCTGGTGCTGCACTCGATTCAGGGATGCTTGTCAAAGATACCACAGTTGCATCGGACGACATTTCTTCTACTTCACAGGGCTACGAAGTGTAACAACATGGAAGAAGCCATAGAGAGCCTGCTGAATAAAATATGACCACATTTTATTCAGCAGGCTCTCTATGGCTTCTTACACCTGGCGATTTCCAATATGTAACACCACCAGTAACACCACAATTCCAATCAGCCCGACCAATGCGCTGGTCGCGATGATATCGGCCGTTGTTACTGTATGCTCACGCAAGACCGTTCTCTCCGGTCTTGAACCAAATGCTCGGGCATCGGCGACCATTGCCATGACGGAGGTCGAACGCAACGAGTCAATTAATAACGGCACCGTCACTATTGGAATACAGGCGAACACACGACCGATATAGCCGGGCCAATCGCGCAGTTGCCACCAGCGCGGCACGGTCAGGTCATAGCCACGTACCTGCATCGCTTGCAACAACACCGTCATACGCTCAGCTAATTGTGGCACAAAGCGTAGAGCCGCCGTGAACGCAAGTCCAACGGCGGCTGGCATACGAAATTTGTAGAATGCCCAGATGATTTCGGATGTCTTGGTTGTGAACAGCAGAATGAATGACGCCGAAGCCGCTACAATCACACGCCCGGCCTGTTGCGCCCCATAGAGCATACCTGTCGAGGAAAGCCCCGGTGAGCCAAGCCAACTGATTGTTGAAGGAAACGCGAAAATCAGGTGTGACGTGCCCACCGTATAGAACAGGCCCTGCGACCAGATCAAACCAATGGCGGGCGTCAACACCATCGTAATCACCACACGCAGACGTTGTGACGATGTACGTAGGAGTATCCACGGAATAATCGTAAACAACAATAAGAGAAACACAAAATTCCAGTTGAGAAATACGCTCAATGTACTAATGACGAAAGGGTAGAGTATCTTCAAGCGTGGGTCCAGGTGATGTATGGCCGACGCCTTTGGCTCATAGGAGAACAGGTTACGCAAGCCTTGTATACCAACAAGTTTGACAAACACGACAGGCAAAAGCAGTGGTACCACGAACATCAACAGATAGCCCAGGATACTGCGCCCCACAATGTTTTGCAGGAAAAACTGCTGTATTGCAATCACCGCGACACCTCCACAACTGGTTCTAATGCACGCAGAAATGTAGGAACATCTAACGCCACACGCGTTGCCTCTCCATTACATAAACGGGCGTGGAGAAGCGCGATTGGCGGCGGCAGAATGTTGCTCGCGGCTAACTGGTCAACGTGTGAGAAGACTTGTTCTGGTGGTCCATCGAGGGCCACGCGTCCTTCATGCAACACGACAACACGGCTCGCATACTGGGCGACGGCTTGCATGTCATGCGAAATCATGATATACGTGAACTTCTGCTTTTGACGTAGTTGCTCAAGAAATTGCAGAAAGGTGCGTGCGTGTCCCTCGTCCTGACCTGTTGTCGGCTCGTCGAGAATAAGTACCTCTGGATAGCGAGCCAGCAAGACACCAATCGCGAGACGTTTGCGCTGTCCATGACTCAATTGAAACGGATTATCCTGGCGGTGTGCTTCCAGGTCTACCATTTTGAGCAGTTCATCAACGCTATACAGCATCTCACCTTTGCGCTTGCGTCGGTTATTTGCGCCAAACAGGAACTCACGCTCAACCGTCGCGCTAAACAGCATAGTATCGGCGGCTTGAAACAGATAAGCCATCTTCTCAGCCTGACGCGAGATACTGCCTGCCACCACAGGTTTGCCTCTATGACGCACAGTGCCGCTTGTTGGTGCCAGAAAGCCCATGGCAAGCGAGGCCATAGACGTTTTGCCTGATCCGTTGGGGCCGATGATAGCAACCCACTCTTCGGGCGACACATTGACATTCACATCGTTGAGCACGTGCTTCATGCCAAATGATAGCCCAACATTTTCCCACGATACCGCATTTTGCGCTGGTTCACGGGTCGGAAAGCTTAACGTGAGTGCATTCATCTGTTGTATCGCACTATTGCGTTGCCGCATGTAGTGTGCTAGAGACGTATCAGCAAGCGCATTATAGGCTTCATCAACGGAAAGCGGCGTCTCGCCATGAAACACATCAGGGATGGCCCTGGCAAGCCGTACCATTTGTGGAACTGAAACGCCTAACGCATCCCATAACGGAATGTCAGCAAAGGCATTACGTGGTGGTGCATCTACAACAATGCGCCCTGCATCCATGAGTAGCACACGGTCAACCCAGGGAATTACCTCGTCAACCTTGTGTTCGATCAACACGATTGTCATACCATATTGTTTGTTCAAAGCGCGCAGGACGCTTAGTACTTCCTGTGTTCCTACGGGATCAAGATCGGATGTTGGCTCGTCAAGCACCAGCACGTTTGGTCGCATAGCCAGTGTCGCGGAGATAGCGACACGTTGCTTTTGCCCACCTGAGAGCGCGAAGATTTCTTGTTGTGCTAGGTGTTCCATACGTGTATATTCAAGTGCTTGCCGCACACGATGCTCGATCTCTGCATGTGGGAGTGCAAGGTTTTCAGGCCCAAAGGCAACTTCGGATTCAACATCAATTTGAATTAACTGGTTATCTGGATTTTGAAAGACCATACCGATATATTGCGAGACCTCGTTGATCTCCATACCACCTATATGTTTCTGGTCCAGATAAATATTCCCTTCCATATCCCCTGCGATACGGGTCGGGATGAGTCCAGCGAGTGCGAGTGCGAGAGTAGATTTCCCGCACCCGGATGGTCCCGCCAGTAGCACAAATTGCCCACTTGGTATTGTCAGGTCGATATCCTTCAGCACGGAGCTGGAGGTATCTTGATAGGCAAAGGACAGGGAATCTATGCGTAGGTCTGGCATGCTATCCTTTATCCTACAGTCTCTGTACGTTGTACATCAGACGCTGTGTCTACCACTGGTGCGACAGGCGTGGATACAATTCCTTCAGCATTAGCACGAGCAGACATGACAAACGCGATAATCGTGACGACAAGCAGAATACCTGCGGCGATAAGCACTGTCGCACCATCTGGCAGGTTCAATGTACCCTGCGTCTCACCTTTGTTATAGCTACTTACAAGCATATAGACGCCATCAGCCGCTAACAAGACAGTTAACACAGCTCCAATGATTCCAAGAAGTCTCAGGTTCATGACACTCTCCCTTCATTTGCCGACTGCGGTACTGCGGATACTCCTGTATTAGTCACGTCACGGCGTGCCACAGGAGCGGTTCGACGCGCTGAAGGATTGACTGACAGCGCGATGCGAATGGCAAGCGGTGCTGAAATCGCGGCCTCTATACCATTGCCAATAAGATTGAACAGTGTGTAAAAGAAGATGTAGCCAAGCGTTCTTGTCTCACCTGAAAGAAGGGGAGTCATAATGGCGGACTGAAATGTGACGGCAGGGAAGGCACGCAATGCCCCTAGAAAAAAGCCGTCGATAATGACCTGCCGACCACCCTGCGCGAAGACACGATTGCCGCGCAAGATGAAGTACAGATCAACAAAGATACCCTGCAAAAGACCATAAGGCCAGGCGAGAATGTTGATGCCTTGTCCGCTATAAAAGAGTTGCATCAACAAGAAGTTAAGAAACACCATCGCCGTTGCCACGCCAGGCTTGCGTACCATCGCAATACCTACCATGAGCAGGAACATGTAGGGCAGGTCGTTGAGCGCGAAGGCATGACCCAACGGAATGAGGTTGATGATCGGTGTGATAAACTGATCCCCAATCAGATTATCGTAGACTTCAAGCAACACACCCAACATCGCCACAATCAAGATGTCTTGCGTCGTCCAACGCACAAAACCGAGTACACGCCCACGCCGCCAAATAAAAAAGAGTGCGGCAAGAACAACAATCCAGGCAATAATGTACACCGAGACATTCAAGCCAAAAGGCAATTGAACCGTCGTTGTCCCATTCCAGGACTTAGGAAACATAATGGCACCTCCGTAGAACTGTGCAATACACCGAAAACTTGTGTACTACAAGAAAAATTATAGCTACTCACTATGAAATTCCGTTTAAGAAACATTAAATAATGTAATATTTCTGTTAAAAGTAGTAAGAACCACGTTTACGGCAGCCTGGACAAATTAATTTGTCCAGGCTGCCGTAAACGTGGTTCTTACATAAAAATATTGATTGGAATGAAACCTCTTGTACACAATGTTGTATCTCTTTAGCAAGAGTTATTCGTGCCAACGAAGACTACCCTTTTTAATCAGATACACATGGAGATAGAGATATATGGCGACATCACAGAGTATGCAAGGCAAAATATGCCTTGTGACGGGTGCGACATCGGGGATGGGCAAGGAGACCGCGCTTGGACTTGCACGCATGGGTGCAACAGTGGTTCTTGTGGCTCGCGATGCAAACAGGGGGAGGCAGACGCAGCAGGAGATTACACGGCAAAGTGGCAATGAGCATATCGACGTATTGCTCGCCGACCTCGCAGCACAGCAAGAGGTTCGCAAACTCGCCAGTGAGTTCAAGGCAAAATATCAACAGTTACATGTGCTAGTCAACAACGCTGGAGCCGTCTTCTCAAAACGCCAGATAACGGTGGATGGCCTGGAAATGACCTTCGCGCTCGACCACCTGGCCTACTTCCTCCTAACCAACCTGCTGCTTGATACTATGAAGGCAAGCACACCAGCGCGTATCATCAACATCAGTTCACAGGCGCAAGGAATTGGCAAAATTAATTTTGACGACCTGCAAGGCGAAAAAAGCTATAGCATGTTTGGCTTCACTGCTTATAGTCAAGCGAAGCTTGCGAATGTCATGTTTACCTACGAACTGGCGCGACGCTTGCAAGGAACAGGAGTTACGGTGAACGCGGTCGGTCCCGGCCCTGTCTCAACCAATTTTGGTGTCAGCAACGGCGGCATCTTTAGCTCAATTACAAAGTTTGCTATGCGCTCTGCAAAAACACCTCCTGATGCCGCGAAAACGGCTATTCGTCTCGCTTCTGCACCAGAGATGCAAAATGAAACAGGTAAGTTTTACTATAACGAGCGCGAAATTCGCTCTTCCAAGCTCTCACACAATGTAGCCATGCAAAAGCGTTTGTGGGAAGTCAGCGAAGAACTTACCAAAGCTCCTGTTACCGTATAAAAATCCTATGCATAGTCGGCGACTGGCATTGCCAGTCGCCGACTATGCATAGGATTTTTATAACCTTTCTTTGCCTCTTTTCATGATATCTTGAGCTGTTTCTAACTGGTCGAAGCCTGTATCTTTGCCGATTTTTGCCTCATCGGGGTTATAACGAACGGGGTCCTGGGTAGAAGGTTCACCCGTCACCTGATTATAGCCAACCTCAACAACCTGTTCGGCGCGAATAGCATTGATTGGGCGCATCCCCGGTGGGGGCGTGGTCGCACGTGGACCGTGTTTAGATGTGGGCCATTGAGGATAGTTCGGTTTCATCCCCTGCTGCACCTCACGAGTCAGGTTGGGTGTCCCCTCTTGCATGGCTCGTTGCTCATCCTGGTTCATGCCCTGTTTTAACAATTCCTCTTCATTCCGTGTCGAATGTATTGGTGTACTCATAAATTATTCCCTCCTCATACATGATTACGTCTAGTATAGCAAAATGTGCGCTAATTTCAGAAGTGTCCGATAAGTATATGTATGATAGTCCAATAAAGGGGAAGCCAACATACGAGAAATACCAACATGGACGCCCACAAGGGGAAACCAACACACGAGAAATACCAACATGGACGCCCACAAGGGGCATCCCTACTATACAAAACGTGTGTAGCATACAAGGGTATATACTAGGGTAGCCCCTTGTGGGTGTCCGTATGCCTCATTTTTTGAACTTGCCCCTTGCTGTGCCCTGGCTTTGACCGTACCACTGGTACTTCAAAGTCATATGCCTTACAACACAACGCTTATTCGTTGCGATTAATGAGCAATGTAGACCTTACTGTCTATTGTACACCCTTCTATCCATATATTGTATATCATACTAGAGGAGTTTCATGAAGGTACTAATAACAGGTGCTACCGGCCTATTGGGTAGCCATCTTATAAAGCAATTACAAGCACGTGGCGAGCAGATTCGGGCGTTGGTATTACCGATAGAGAGCGCAAGCAAATTAACAGCACAGGGCGTTGAGGTTGTGCGTGGTGATATTACGGATGCAAGCACATTAAAGCCTGCGGTACAAGATGTTGATCTTGTCTTCCATCTGGCAGGTATGATGGGCGTGCATCGTCCAATGTCCGATTATCGGCTCGTCAATGTCACGGGGTCCGAAAACCTCTATAAAGCGGCGCAAAAGGCAGGTGTGCGTCGCTTTGTGCATACCAGTTCGCATACAGTCTATGGATTGGGGTATGGACGTTTTATGACAGAGAGCGATCCACTACGTCCAAACCTTGATCCCTATCCACAAACAAAGGCCGAGGGCGACCGCTTGATTCGTCGTCTCATGCTTAACAGTGAGATGGAGACCGTTATCTTACGGCCAGGCACCTTCTTTGGCCCCTATGACCATCTGCACTTTGGACGTATGGCACAGAAGACAAAAGATGGTAAAGCATTGCTGGTCGGACGCGGCACTAACGCACTACCTTTTTGCTATGTGACTGATGTCGTCGATGGTTTCATGCTCGGTGCGTACCACAAGAATGCTCCTGGCAATGTCTACAACATCACCAATGATCGTCCCCTGACACAGCAAGAGATGTATAACGCGATTGCTGACGCCGTTGGTGGCAAGCATCCAGTAATCCACCTGCCCTATCTGCCAATCTATTATGGTAGCATCGTGGCGGAACGCATCGTGGCTCCATTGACACATACAAAGCCTGTTGTAACCGAGCTTGGTGCGCTGATGTTCGGCTCCGATAATCGGCATAGTGTCGAGAAGGCACGCCGTGAACTTGGCTTTGAGCCAAAGGTCCCATTACGTGAAGGCATTCAGCTGGCAGCTGAATGGTTCAACGCTGGCGGAATGGATCAACCAGCCGTCACCCTGGCGAGCCAGAATGCTCCACTTGCAGGTACATTGCGTTAAGAAACATATGTAGAGGCAATACTTCATGATGCCCTCGTTCCCCTTTTAGCGGAACGAGGGCATCATGAAGTATTGCCCCTACAGTTACCTTGCTACGGTTTCTGGCAACTCGCCTTCACGCTCAATGGTTTCGAGCGATTTATGGTCTGGTTCTGGGAGAACAAAGGTCAGGGCAAAACCAAGTAGCGCAACCAGCCCAGCTATCCCCATTACACTAGGGAGTCCGAACGTGGCGTTGTTAAGCAGCAAGGGAAAGAGGAATGCACCGATAAAGGCACCAATCTTACCTGTTGCTGCTGCTATGCCATGAGCAGTTGTACGTGCGGCGGCAGGAAAAATTTCAGCAGGAAGCACAAATGTTGTCACGTTTGGCCCAAATTCGGTAAAAAAGTAGCTCAGGCCATAGAGCAACAAAAATGTCCAAACAATTTGTGTGAAAGCCGGAAAAAGGAAAAGTGTCCCATAGGATAACGCCATCATGAGAAAACCGAGTAACTGGAGTCGTTTTCGTCCTATACGGTCAATGGTGAATGCAGCAACAATGTATCCGGGCAACGCGGCAATCACAAAAATGAGCAGCGTATAGAGCATATTCTCGATTAATGTAGTATGTGGGCTAAACAGTTTAACGACTAACGGCGTTGAGACGGTTGTGCCATAGTAGGCAATATCTAATAAAAACCATGTTCCTGCTGCTCCAATAAGCCAGAAAAAATAGCGATTTGTCGTCAACAAGGTCCGTACAGAAACTGTATGTCCGGGATGAACCTGAATGTCGTCCCCCTCTTGAGTAATTTTAATCGCTGGATTGATCTTCTCGACTAGCCCATCAGTGATATTTCGATGAAGACCTGTATATTTTCCCTCACGCTGTTTGCCCTGTACAACCATCTGGATAGCGCGTTCAGCCTCTGCTTTGTTCCCGTGTGCTAAGGCAAAGCGTGGTGACTCAGCGATTTGACGACGCAGCCAGAAGGTTGCGAGTGCTGGAATTGCACCGACACCCAGCAAGATACGCCATGTGAGGTCTTGATTTACGTGGCTCATTAATAATAATACGGTTAGGAGCGGACCTATGATAAGACCAAGTGCCTGTGTAGAGAAGACAAGCGTAATTAATTTTCCTCGATCATAACGATTGGAATACTCACTGATCAGCGTGGCACTGACAGGATAGTCTCCACCAATCCCAAGCCCCAGGATGAAGCGAAAGAACAGCAACCAGAGAATGTTCGGTGCAAGTGCTGAAGCGATAGCCCCTGCTGCTAGTACCAGGAGTTCGTACCCATAGATAAACTTGCGCCCCATGCGATCTGCAATGCGTCCGAAGATCACTGCCCCTAGCGCGGCAGACAACAGAGCAGTGCTGCTTAACAGAGAAACATCAAGCGTACTGATATGCCACGTGTTCCTGAGAATAGTAGAAACAACTCCTACGACAAACAAATCGTATGCGTCTGTAAAGAAGCCCATACCTGCGGTAATGACCGTTTTGAAATGAAATGATGATAACGTGCTTTCATCAAGCTTCTTAAGTGTGTCTTCTGATGTTGCCACTGAGAAATCCTTTTCAAGAATCATCACGAGTTGTACCATGCTTGAAGTAGGTGATACTCTCGTACACATTCTTACATGAACAAATTTGGACATAAAGGTACAGGTATTTCAAGTTGTGCTACACAGAAAGCGGCTCCACCGTGTTTGAAGTTTCTGGTGCCAACTCTTCCGGCACGTCTTTTACGCTTTTCTCATCACCACGGAGCAGTTCATATATTCCTGCAGCAAGCAAAGCACCGATAAAAGGACCCACAACATAAATCCAATAGGTACTCAATGCAGAACTTCCTGCGAAGAGTGCAGGTCCCAGGCTACGTGCCGGATTCATACTTCCACCCGTAAGAAAATTGCCGACAAGCCCATCAGCTATGACTATAAATCCGACTGTCAGCCCTGCTACCACCTGACTCACGCGACGATCAGTCCCCACCGCCATAGAGACGAGCATAAGGAAAAAGGTAAGTACAGTCTCGACAACAACGGCTTGACCGTAGCCAATTTGCGGACGTGTAGCGGCGAAATGCGCTATTGTTGCTTCATGTGGAATGAGAAGGAAATGCAGTGTACTGGCAAGAATGGCACCAGCAAACTGCGCTATCCAGTAGGGAAGCACATACCGCCATGGGAAACGACGCGCAACCGCGAAACCTAGCGTGATGGCTGGATTAAAATGCGCACCAGAAATACGACAAAACGTGTAGACCATCACCGCAATAGTAAAGCCAAAGGTCATGTGTACCTGTAAAACGCCAGCCAGATCATGCGTGTCTCCGCCAACCATTGCTCTCACTGTTCCCCCACAGAATACCAGCGCGAAGACTCCGATACACTCTGCTACATAACGTCGCCACATTGTGATTCTCCTATCTTATAAGATAAGTGCCGTATAGGTTATACGATGTATCCACAAGGATAGGTGACAAAATAAGAAGAACAAAAGAACGGTGAGAGCGACGAGGCCATCGGCCTCGTCGCTCTCACCGTTCTTTTGTTCTTCTTATTAGTCTGCTATGGTTGAAACTTTTTTGCCAGCGTCTTTGAAGCCAAACTTCTTGATGGTGTTGCGCAACCAGTTCGCTGTCGGGCCGTCGTCGATCTTCTTGCTCGTCTCGACTAGAAACGAGGCCGAGGTTGGACGAGGTGCTAGCTTGTTTTCCTTGCGAAGTCGGGCAAGTTCGTCATAGTGCTGGTAAGCCCAGTACATGTTGACGCGACAGCCTTTACAATTCTTGATGTCGCTTTCGTTCATCGTGCCACACTGTGGACATTCGGTCATGATTGAAACCTCCTTGATGGTAATATCGCGAACGGGCGCGATACATCGTGCCCCTACCGCATATGTTAAATCAAACCCATACGCATTGATTGTGCAACAGCTTGTGCTCTATCAGTGACGTGAAGCTTACGATAAATATCTTGCATTTTCCTTTTGACGGTCACTTCACTCCAAAACTTTCGTGTTGCGATCTCTTTGTTACTACATCCCTCCGCTGCAAGCTGCATCAACTCGATTTCTACTTCATTCAGACCTGAGTGTGTACGCTCTTGCTCTTTGTTCAGACGACTAAACTCGTTCAACACCTGCGTCACGGCATGTGCCGGGCCTAGCACGCGCTCACCCTTGTGAATAGCGTGGAGTGCTGGCAATAGTTCGCTCAGTGGCGCGGACTTCTGCAAGTAGCCATGCACTCCGATACGCATAGCACGAAGCAGTTGTTCATCGTCAATCATACCAGTAAAGATGGTGATATGTGTCTCTGGACATGCACGCAGTACCTGCTGCGCGATATCCAGGCCATTCATGGTACCCAGGAAAACATCGAGCAACACAATATCAGGGTGCAATTGTATAGCCAATGCGATAGCGGCGGCTCCCGTATCGGCTTGCCCTACTACTGTAAAATCTTCTGACTCGCTAATGACTGAGCAGATGCCTTTGCGTACCACCTCATGATCGTCCACCACAAGTACGCGAATGTTTGGTTGCTGCGCATTTTGTTTCTGCTCTACCATATACCCCTCAGTCTCAGGCCGTAAGGTTTAAGGAGATGATGTTTGTAGGGGTCTAATTCTATTACATCCTTTGCCCAACCAATTCTGTGCAAAGGATTGATGGAACGTTTCAATGTATCCCACACATGGTTGATTGCCACAAGGGTGTAATCGAATTAGACCCCTACAAACATCATCTCTAAAAAATCTACCATTGAAAGCCCTAGCAGGATCTTCCATCAACTATTGTCTCTTACGCTTTTGCCTCTACCTTGCCTTGCCCGTACATTCGTGCCTCGTCAGAGGCGTTGATGACGGGAAGACTGCGCAACTTGGACGATTTGCCACGATCGCCAGCGACGACTTCGGTTGCGGTCTTGCGTGCGACTTCGATACCAACACTAGTCAACGTTGGTGTGTGACACAGCATATTGGTGTAGGATACATTCGCCAGTGGGCAATAGCACTCGCCAGCCTTGATGCTACGGCGCAGTTCGTCTGCTTTTGGTGTGCTCCATGTCTCACGGAAATTGTAGTTATGGTCACGCAGGTTGCCAACGGACTCCGCACGGATGCAGCAGGTCCATACATCGCCATTAGGAGCGATTTGTGCCGAGGCCAGACCAGCAAGGCATGGGATAATCTGACGTTTCTCCACAAGCGTCTGCTTCACAATGTCGTAGTAACGGTCACGGAATGATTGTGTGATACGTGAGACGCCCTTGAACTGTGCCTGCCGATTCTCCTGCTGCAAGCGGTTGATGACCGGCTCATACTTGTGAATAGGAGGTGTGATGCCCATACCAACGGTGTCAAGCTCGACGCGCTCCTCTGCGATTTCGCTGATAAAGGAGTCGGGTTTGAGTTCGTTGGTGACAAACGAGTGAATGTTGTCGAACTCGTCGATGTTGAAGTTCGAGATGACCGTGTGGACGCCCAATGTGAAGTTCTTGTAACGGCCCTTGAGTGCTTTGAGGCCAGCATAGGTACGCATGGCACGCTCGAAGTTGCCCTTGACACCACGCACGATATCGTGTTTTTCGCCCACGCCATCCAGTGAAAGGTTGATAATCACCTCAGAGGTTGGAGCAGCCTGTAGCACACGCTCGATACGACCAGGAATGATTTTGTCTTGAATACCATTGGTAGGAATATTGATGATGCCAGGGCGACAGTGATTATAAGCAGCGGCAACCATCTCAGGTAGGTCTTTACGTAGCGTTGGCTCACCACCACTAAAGGTAAACCAGAACGCATCACGCCCTATTGATTCAAAGGTTTTATTATACTCTTCTATTGTAAAATCATCATTTGGACGTTGCCATACATTACAAGTTTTACAACGGGAGTTACAGCGATAGCTTACGCTAATCGTTAAGTTGAGCGGGTTTGCAAGTGGCTTCCCCAATACATAGGCCGCCTGCATTTTCGCAACATTTGGTAAGATTTCAAGCACGTCTGTTTTCCTCCCCTACAACCGGACAATACAGGTACGTAGGCTATATAGACTTTTCTTTATTTTTCATCGGCCAACGATAAAAAAACCTGAGAAGAGAGTTGACCGTCTGTATCTCAGCATCCCCAATGCACACAACGCCATACTTTAGTGTAGCAACGCGAACCAAATATCCTGGTTTCCGCTTTTTTCCGTGTTGTAAAGAATAGAGTCAGTAGAAGCCACTTTGAACATATTTCTGCGTTACCGCGTGTGTTGTGTTATCTATTGTAACGATGCAATGCGGAAAACGTTAGGAAGATAGCCAATATTACTGATTTTCGATGGCTAATGTGTGTACGTCGCCTGTAGGGACCGATTTATCACGTCCTTGCCGACATATCGACCACCAACAAGGACGTGATAAATCGGTCCCTACAAAGTGGCTTGCCTCTTCTCGGCGAAACGGGGTAATCTGAGGGGGAGACGAAAATTATTAGCAAAGTGAGAGGTAATTCATTCATGATCGATCTGAGTGACCCTACCAATCCTGCGTTACTTGAACAACTTCGGCGCAAAACTGCCGAGGGTCGTTATGAGATACATGAAATTGAGCTTGTGAAGGCTATTCGTGTACTGTACAGTCAGGGCAATAGTACAGGTGTGCGTGTCTTCTCTGAACTACTGCTCTATCGCTGTATTCCTGCATTCCAGAAGCATTCGCAGGGACTACGGCATCGACCAGAGTTGCGCGAAGAGGCCATTGCGAACATGAGCGAGCATCTGTTGCGTGAGGCACTGAGTCCAAAAGAAATCTTTATGACGCAAAATTTTGTGCATTATCTTCGTTGCCTCTGCGCTGATGAGTTTAACCGTGTGTTACGTCAAGAGGGCCTGTATTATCGACGCGACGAAGAGGGACGCCCATCGGGACGCCCACAGCATGTGCCACAGGCATTGATTGATCCGTTACGACCAGCATCACCTGATGATGAAGGCTTCTCGAACGCGGATGTGGCCGACCCAAACGATGAGTACGAGCGACTGCACGCGGACGACGAGAGCCAGCGTATTCTGACCTATTTGCACGATCCGCTTGACCGTACCATCATGGTACTACGTGCTGTTGAGGGCATGAAGTGGGATGATATCGCCGTGGTGTGCAAACGTACCGAGCGTACTGTGCGATCACGTTATGAACGCGCACGCGGCTATTTGCGCGAATGTATCACAAAAGAACAACATATGGTATATACCCCTGTAGCACACCCTCATTCATAAGGAGTTGGGGCTACGGTCAAGAATAGAAAGGCGTTATTGTAGCATGAGTAACACATCGAAATTGCAAGCCTTGAAAATGGCATGGCTTGCCGCGAAAGAAGTGGGCGACACACAGGCACAATTACGCCTGTTACGCGAACACCCAACCGAACAGGCCGACCTTATCACCTTCATCGCCGCCTATGCCGCGACCGAAGGACAAAACGAGGAACAACCACTCGTCCTGACACAACGTGCCATGCAGACCGCGTTAGAGCGCGTCTTTGTAGGACCACAGATGGTGCCAGCAACACTTACCGAGCTACGCAAGCAGCGTAACCTTACGAAGTTGTCAATCGCAAAAGCTTTGCGTTTAAGTGCTGATGTATGGCAACTCTTCGAGGATGGCACCATCGAACTTGTTAGCCTGAGTCAAAAGCAGCTTGACCGCCTCGCGCAATTCTTTCAAGTCAGTAGCGAGCAATTTGGGTCAATGCTCACGAACAGTCAGCCCTCGCTTGGCATCAATCGACGCCAGACCAAATCGGGAGCGCAACACGAGGCCAAAAAGATGAGCCTCAAACAAGCCATTGCCCGTAGCACCATGCCAAAAGAAGATAAAAAATTCTGGAATGAATAATAGAATGCCATCAAATAACATGTGAACCCATCGCTGCTTTCACATGTTATTTGATGGCATAACCTACATAGGAGACGCCCATGAACCAGCCGGGACCCAGTACCATACGACCATTTTTGAAGCCGCGTGGCATGAAGCCTGTTATTTCGCCTATCGCTAGGCCGTTTTTGATGAGTTCGTTGCGCAACTCGGTAGGTTTGATAAATTTCTCATAACTATGAATGCCAGGGGTAAGGCCATTGATAGGAATACGCTCGCCAATCCAGATAAGCGCGAGCCGTGCTAGAAAGGTACGATTAATGGTATCGAAAATAAAGATGCCACCTGGAGCCAGCACACGTGCAATCTCTCGAATGGTCGCAGATAGGTCGCGGACATGTTCCAGTGTATCAAGGCAGACAATCACTGAAAAGCTTCCATCGGCATAGGGCATTGACTCCGCGTAGCCACGCTCAAAGTAGGCGATTTGTCCCAATCCGCTCTGTTGTACTTTTTCGCGTGCCACCACTAGCGCGTTTTCCGAAGGGTCGATACCGATAATTAATGCCCCACGCTGTGCTAACTCGTGTGCGATCAGACCACCGCCACAACCAACCTCTAGTACCTCTTGTTGCCGTAGTGCATTCTTACCGAAAAAGCGATTGACGCGCGACTCGATATAATCACAGCGTTCTTGCGTTACCTGTAAAAGTAAACACCCCTTATCCCACCAGTTATAATGCTGAAAAATCTCTTCTTGCGAAGGTTTTGATGAAAGTGCTTGCAGTTTCGCCATATATGTTACCCCAATTCGTCATAGGTTATCTGTAATGCATGATATCATATTGTAGGAACCGATTATGCGATTTAACAAAATAATACAGTAATAAGCTCTACGGACGCCCAAAGTAATTTGTTACCCAGCATTATCACGTCCTTCTGGCTAATCAATCGATAACGAGGACGTGATATGCACAAACGATTGGGTGCGCTGAAGCGGACCCGTACAGGAATACCCTTCGTAGCCCCTGTACGGGTCCGCTTCAGCGCACCCAACCATTGTTATTTCGCCTTTTCCACGGGGCAAATGGATTATCAACGCCACGTAATGAAGCGGCTAGATTTGGGAAGTGTCGTAGCAACACGCTTGTCATGTTGTTATTGACGACCCAATCGAAGCCGACCTGCGAATAGACCTTTGGGTTGTAATCGGTGGTAAAGAAACGGTCACTATTCAAACGCCGCGATGCCATCAGGATGAAGACGCGGAATGCGGTATCGCTAAAGCCAAATCCGGCTGGTTTTGGTTCCGCATACATACCGACCATCAGGTCAACCTGATTGATATCGTTGTTATACACACGCCGTAGTTCCTCGACCCATTGCGGATTATCAGTTATTTCCTCGAAGCTCTGCACAGGGGTGCGGTTCAGGAGTTTACGGAACTCGTTATAACGTGGCACACCGCGTTCACGGTCACGAATAATCTCGGTTGTGGCAAGGTCATTCAGCGTCCCATCGGTCTCTATCAGGTGTTGCAGGTTCTTTGGATAGTTGTGTAATGTAATTGCGCCGGGGTAGCTCGTGCCAAATGAATAGAACAGGTCCGCGAGCGATATCTGCTCCAATATCTCACGGGCATGGACATCCTTCACTTCGGGCAATGTGCGCTCTTGTAGCATCGTATCATCCTGTAATGAACGGAAGCTGAAATCGTCGGGCAGAAGTGGATGCATACGATAGACGGAAACAAATTCTTCCGTAAGCGAATAGGGGACACCGAAATGGTCTGTCTCTGACCCTGGAATACCACTGATAACCTCACTTTTGCTGATACGTCCAAGCGTTTTATAGATGCGCTCTGTCTCTAAGCCCCACCAGTTCGCACGCATACCAATTTGTAGGGCAGGATGTGCAAGGATCGCCGTTGTCCAATCGACCGTGTGAATTTTCGCCATCAGTGCCGCGTTCGCCAATCGTGCGTGGTCAAACAATTCGTCATCCGACCAGGAGGGATACGCGGCCTTGAGCGTGTCACAGATCGTGTTATGCTCGCGCGTGAACAGGTGATGCAGTAGGCTCAGGCCAAGCCACCAGTTGCCAGAGACACCAGCAATCTCAGTACCGGTCGTTGGGTCAATCGGCAGTAAGCCATCAGCACCGATGATCAGCTTGCCATCGACTCCCGACCTCATTTTTGCCACGGTTGCCACATCACTCCCATAAATCTGCGAACCGTCCCACCAATGTGTGACTGTGTTGAGAAAAGTTGGAGGTAAACCGTCTGAGTTTGCAGTGCGGGTTGTGTCTGCCTGTGTACGCAAAATCGTCATGGGATGCTCAGGCCACGGGTCGTCCTCATTCAGAGGTACCTGCCACGGATTCTCTTTCTGGTTCTTACCGTGACTGAACCAGTCATGCACCATAAACTGAATCCATGCAGCCGCGAGCAAGTTAAGAATGGTCGCAGGCTGAAAGCTCTCGCGTGCCAGTAAATCAAGACTCACCATGCGTGGATTTGGCGTCAACACCTCGGCATCATTGGGTAGATTGACGTTTTTGAGGGGTATGTTGCGTCCAAAACGTGTATTGGCACTACCCATCGTGGGAACGGTCAAATCATTGTACGTTCCATCAACTGTGCGAGCAGTCAAATAGCTGGACTTTTGTTCACCCACAACAGGTCTATCTTGCGGCCCATTATAGGTATCGTACAAGTTTTTCGTGCGAAGTTGGATACGCAATCCAATTAAATCTAGTAAGCCAAGCGGTAGAGGCAGTTTGTGCCACCTAAAACGCCAATCCACCTGTTCAGTCAACCACGCGTAGAAGCGCGAGAAGGGCGATGTTGCCATACTATAGAATCCTTTCCAACAATAAAATATCTATGATAGGAAGACGCTCCTAACCTCTACATTCGGTGGATAGATTTTCTCTCATACGACGGACGCCCACATTTGAACGATATGTTGAGGTCTACCCAACATCATGCCCCATCGCGTCATTAGAGCAAAACAGGAAGATATGCGAGGAAAAGAGACGATGGATTTCAAAGGGAAAGTTGTGCTGGTCACGGGGGCGAGTCGTGGTTTAGGCAAAGTCATCGCGCAGAATTTCGCGCAGCGGGGAGCGAAAGTTGTGCTGGTCGCACGTCATTCTGCACCATTAGAAGAACTGGAAGATGAAATCCTGGCGGCAGGTGGTGAGGCACTCGCAGTCTCCGCCGATATTTCTGACCCCGGCGCGGTACAGGCTCTAGCGATGGAGGTTGGTGTCACCTATGGGCGCGTTGATGTCATCATTAACAATGCCGCCGTTGCTATTCTGAAACCTATGACAGAGATGACACGTGACGAGTGGCAGCAAATAACAGGCATCAATCTGCACGGCATGTTTCAGGTCACACAAACCTTTTTGCCTGGGATGATCGAGCGCAAATCAGGTGTGATCGTCAATATCTCAGCCGCACTAGCTCGCAATGGCTATCCCAATCTCGCTGTCTATAGCGCGACAAAGGCTGGCATCATTGCCTTTTCCGAAGCTCTTTCAAAGGAAGTTAGAAGATATGGGGTACAAGTTTACACCGTCTGCCCACATGGTATCAACACCGACCTGTACAAAACCTTGTTTGGTGCTACCGACCCAGCCAGGATTTTGTCGCCCGAACGGGTCGCGCAAGACGTATTGAAAGTTGCTGCGGGTGAAGGTGGTATTCGCAGTGGACAGACATTAGAAATATCAGTTGAGAGTGGAAAATAACAAGAGTTACTTGATACAAAAATGAGCTTAGCCAGGTCCAGATGGACCTGGCTAAGCTCATTTTTGTATCAAGTAACTCTTCCCACTATCTGCTATACTGGTAGGTGAAATACACTGTATAAAATCGAAACATGATCGGGAGCAACACACGTATGGTAGCCGTCGGCGTTATTGGGAGTGGAGCATGGGGCACAACACTTGCCCTTCTATTAGCACGTAAAGGCATCGTGACAACGTTGTGGGAACATCGCCCAGAGCGTGTCGCGGTAATGCATCAACAGCAGGAAAATCGCTTTTTTCTGCCGGACTTCGCTTTTCCATCAACACTTTCAGTCACCTCTGATATCGCGGAAGCTACACAGCATAAAGATATGCTTCTCCTCGTAACGCCTTCGCAACGGATGCGTGAGAATGTGCGGCTTCTTGCTCCATATCTCACTCAAAACACACTATTGGTGAGTGCGAGCAAGGGTATCGAAATCAGCACGCTTAAGCGTATGACACAGGTCATTGTTGAAGAGTTGCCCCCATCCTACACAGGTATCGCAGCCTTGAGTGGTCCCAATATCGCGCGTGAGGTTGCCGAAGAGAAACCCACCGCCGCCGTTGTCGCATCCCATGACTCAGCAGTTGCCACCGAAGTGCAAAGGATGCTAAGCACCAGCCATCTGCGTGTCTATACGGCGCAGGATGTTATCGGCATCGAACTAGGTGGCGCGTTGAAAAATATTATCGCGATTGGTGCTGGTTTCAATGATGGTATGGGCTACGGCGATAACGCGAAAGCCGCGTTTATTACACGTGGCTTAGCCGAGATATCACGCCTTGGTATCGCGGCAGGAGCGCACCCACTGACCTTCGCAGGTCTAGCAGGTATCGGTGATCTTATTGCTACCTGCGCTAGCCCCTTGAGTCGCAATCAACAACTTGGAAGGCGTCTAGCTGCTGGCGAAACACTTGACGATATTCTACAATCCACACATACCGTAGCCGAAGGCGTTACCACGACGAAAGCCGCACTACAACTAGCCGCACGCTACAATGTCGATATGCCTATCACCAAGCAATTGAGCCTTGTATTATTTGAAGGACTCGACCCACATCAAGCGGTACCAGAACTGATGATGCGTGGCCCTAAAGGGGAGTTAGAGTAGTGTGATGAAGACAGCAAAAGCATTGACTGCCATGGCAGTCAATGCTTTTGCTGTCTTCATCACACGAGTAAACTATCAACCTGCTCAAGCAGACGTTGAGCGTTGGCAAAGCCGTAGTTTACGGCATGTGCTTTGCCTGTCGCATCTAATACAATCGTCGTAGGTACGGTAAGCACCTGATAGCGTTCGGTCAATTCGGGAGACGTAGGTGCATCGACCTCGACAACCGAGACCAGTTCACCACGAGCCTCGATAACACGTTTTAGTGCTGGTGCCTGGAGTTGATGACACTGCCGACAATCTTCACTGCTGAAAGCGAGAATGCTGATATGAGAGGTTGGTGTTGTATCCACTTCGTGTTGCACTACAGGTGTAGCAGCAAGCACACGTTGTCTCCGTTGCTCTACAAAGCGTCGTCCGAACCAAACCACAAACAGGGCTACAATACTTACTCCTGCTAAAATTGCTAGTCGTATCCCAAAATCGGACATGCCTCATACTCCTCGCCAGTGAAAGCTTCCTGCATAACGCACGCGCGGCAGTAGGCCCAAACGTCCAAGGTGATAGTAGACGAAACACCCTGCGCAAAAGCCAACAGTGAAGTTAATCGCTGATAGCACAAACACGATCAGGTCCAGTGTCCAACCAGCAATTGGCGCGTGGACAAGGAAAAAGACAATGCTTGATGCAATCAGAAATGCTGCCCCAATGCCTTGCGCGAAACGATGTGGGGCCGGATCATCTTCAACAATGCGTGGTTTTAAAAGATGAAGTGGCAGTATCACGCGTTGATAGACAAGTTTGAAAGGGCTGACAGTAGGAGCAAGTGCAGCAATAACCATAATAAGAGCGGCAATAAGAACGATAACTGGTTGATTAAAGATAAATGCGAGAGCAGTGAGGACCGCGACGGATGCCTGTGAGAACTTGGCAAGATGTGCGTCAACACGAGGTGCCGAAGTTGCGATTGTCTCCATAAAATGTTGGTTCCCTTCGGTTGTAATCAACCAAATAACACATACAGTTATATAACAGCAACAATCTATGAGATAGAGTTATTCCTTTCATATGAAAAGGTTATGAACAGCTACACTACCCGGAATGATTGTTCATAACTCTATAGAATGTATGGAAGAAATGGGACACATGACACCCTTCTAACAAGCTAATTTCATATATGCTTATCTACGTAAGATACGTTCACTATTCAACATGAGGAGCGAAAAAACTATGCTAGTATGCGAGAGGAGCCTTGAGGTGTATTTGGAAGAAATCAACCCTATGTCTCGACACTATGCTGAGAGGGTCTTTCAACAAGACAATGCTGAAAAGATTGAAGAGGCTCTATTGCGCGTGACATTTCATGACGAAGATTGGCGATGGGTACAAACGTATTGTCTTCAATTTCTAGCACATCCCAATAAAGATGTACGTGCCGTCGCTGCTGTATGTCTTGGACATCTGGCCTGCATTCACGGGAAACTCGACATCGTTGTTGTTGTACCTGCACTCAAGGCCCTGCTTACCGACTCAGATGTAGCAAGAAAAGCGTCTGATGCGCTTGATGATATCGCGATGTTTGTGAGGAATGATGGAGGGGTCTAGATACATCACATCGTTTCCAGCAACGTTTCACGACGTTCTCTTAAAAAGAGAGCGATTTTTTCGGGATCATCTTCGTCAAGGGCCATACGTTTAAGGTCGCCTAACACGGTACTCCATTGTTCTTTTGCTGGGAGGTAGCGGTTGTCACGGGCCACGAGTTCCTCGAAGATACGCCGTTCGAGTTCGTGCCATGCGGAACGGTCGCGTCCATCAATCTCGTTATCATCAGGTACATAATCCTGGTCGTTGGTGTTGTTGTCGATGCGCACATAGAGTGGCTTGAACGCGTTCCGTACCATGTCTTCCATACGTGGCGTATCAAGCGAGCCAGCATCAAAGCTGAGTGTACCAACAAGGTGTATTTGTACGACAGGTTGTCGCGCACCAGTCGCATAGGAATGTCCCTCACGTTGACAATAATCCTCAAGACGGGCATACACCCTATCAGGTTCATTTAGACCATCGACACGTAGATCATAGCGCACAAAGGGACGACGATTACTCCTGAGATGCTCGGCGTGATGCACACGCTCTTTGCGACTGAGGTCAATAATGCGCTCTGGTTCGTCGGTGTCAATCTCGACATAATAGTAGCCGCGTGAGTCCCACTGCGATTCCTCGGCTCCACAGGTTTCGGTTGAGCCAGGGTTGTACATCCAGCCATCGAACTCATAGGGCTTATGAACGTGCCCAAGCGCAAGATAATCGACACATTCACGTAAGGGCTGAAAGTTTGCCATCGAGGGTAAACCCTGGATACGCGCGACAATGCCTTCCACACCCGTATGCATCATCAGCAAGCGATACTCGACCCCCTCCGCGTTTTCCCCCGCACGTGCCGCTGTCATGGCCTGAGTTATACCCTCAAGGCTACGCATCGTTGCCGCACCCTGCCACGGCAAGCCATAGACGCGCAAACGTCCACCCACAAGGTCAACATGAGACCCACGCATGGTATCTGCTTGCCAGCGTGCTAACACAGGTGCGCCATCCTGCATGATCGGAGCAAGCAGGACAATGTAGCCTTGATAGCAAAGAAATTGTAGCCACGAGATGCCATCACGATAATAACTGCGGTCGTGATTGCCCTCAATCGCAATCACGGGAATGTTTTTATCTTTGAGCTTCTTGAGTCCTTCAATCGCGTGAATCAGCGTCATCGCGTCAATCGCACGTTTATTGAACAGGTCGCCCGCGATGACTACGAAATCAACGGAACGCTCTATCGCATCATCCACAATATCCCAGAACGCCGTACTAAAATCGTTGAAGCGTTCACGCACGCCGTACTGCTCATAACCAAGGTGTGTATCGGCAACATGAATAAAAGAAGCTCGCATAGGTTCTCCCCAAGAAATACATGTATATGAAATGAAAATCTCTGTACGGTCTACTGTATCATATCCGTACAGAGGTTTGGAGAGCGACGAGGGTCCGCTTTAGCGCACTCAACAAATTCCGTCTTTGACAAAGACCCTAATGAACGTTGACAACCGAAGACAGTAATTTCCCTCGGTAGGGGCAGCAATTCATTGCGCCCAACGATGGGTCGGGAGGGGTTCTCGTTGTCACAGGAGACGTTTTGGGAACATTTGCCCCACCGCCCCATTTTTGGGTGCAATGAATTGCTGCCCCTACCGCCCATTCCTAAATTTGGTTGTTAAAGACTCTGCCTTGTTGTATTCGCCCCTTCGTCGTGAATAATGACATTTCCTGTGTGTTCGACGTGGACCTCTTCGTGTTTAACGGTATCCGATATCTGGCGCGTTTCTTGTATCTGCTGCTTGTGTACAACAATTTCTTCGACAACGACCGTTTGCTTGTTAAGCGTGACTTGCTCTTCACGTACCAGGATGCGAATTGTTCCACCGTTGTTCAGCATCTCACCGCCATCGACCATTGTCGAGTTCGTTGCATCTGCATCAGTACGATAGCCGGGCAGTGTTTCATCGTGTGTTCTATCCGCTGCCGCAACAGGACTTCCATGTGCCGGAAGACGCTCGATGGTCACTTCTTCGCGTGTGACAGGGACGGTGAAGGTTTTGTTCTCGGTGATAACGCGTTTACGGATGATGACCTCACCCGTCTGCACAACCTGTTTATTGACCTGCAAACGTTCTTCGCGTATTGGTACAACGCGATTGCCACCACCACTACCTAAACGGGTTGTGTCCGCAGAGGCATCATAGGCACCATGTCGATAGAGAATATCACTGGCCTCTTTTTGATGTCCATGAGGTTGCACGGTCACAACATAATTGCCAGCATCTAGTTCATGCTGGTAAAAGGGCATATCCGCTTGCGCGATGCCGGAGCTTGCCAGTTCATTTGGTGAAGCGGCAACGGTATCCGGCGTATCGTTTTTGCGTGAGAAAAGGTTCATAATGCCACCAAGCGCATTACCACTCGTGTGTCCTAGTAGATTGATCTGGTCATTTCTAAAGCCTGCATGTCGCAGTTCATCCATTGCTTGCTCGGCTAATGCGTGGTCTCGGAAGACACCGATCACCATTGATTCTTCTGTCATTGCCATAATAGGTACGCTTCCTTTGCATAATCTTTATAGTTACTGTAGAAAGTTAGTAAATGTTGTTCTCTTTATACACGGTAAGCCTGCGTAGAAAGATGCGTTGACCTTTTGGCCTTGACACCTTCCTATCTTACATGTGACAATTCGGCTAACTTTTGTGTGGTCCTAAGAGAAAGGACATGAGTTTGACGGATATTGTTACCACTGTACGCCTCCTTGTTGTGTTGCTTCTTATAGCTTTGCTCGTAATTCTTGTGACACGACGCTTAGCAGTGCCATACACGCTCGGCCTGGTAGTCGTCGGCCTTCTCCTGGGCATTGCTGGACAGTTTGGTGAGATTCGTCTTGATCCACCGCTTGTACTGTTTGTCTTCTTACCAGCACTGTTATTCGAGGGTTCCTGGTCAGTCTCAGTGGAGTTTTTACGCAAAAACTGGCTTATGATTTTCTTATTAGCGGTGCCAGGAGTTCTGCTAGAAGTGGTCTTGATAGCAGTTCCACTTCAATTTTTCACTCGACTTAACTGGGAGGATGCATTCCTGCTTAGCGCAATTCTTTCACCAACTGACCCTGTTGCGGTCCTGGGACTCTTTCGTCAAATGAATGTTGACAAAGACCTTTCAACACTTATAGAAGGTGAAAGTCTCTTCAATGATGGAGTTGCTGGTGCTCTTTATCAAGTGTTCCTCGCCATAATACTACTTTCTATTCACGGTCAAGCAGAGGGCAGCATTCAGGCATGGTTGCATGGCGCGGGAATCTTCGCGCTAGAAGCTGGAGGCGGAGTCGCAATTGGCATCATCTGTGGTTTTCTTATTAGTCGTTTCGTTCGCTTGATTGACGAACCCTTAATCGAGACAACAATTACGCTTGTCACTGCCTATGGTGTATACTTGCTTGCCGATGCGCTTCACACATCCGGTATTCTTGCTGTAATCGTAGCAGGACTCATTCTAGGGAGTTATGGACGTAGCATAGCTATGTCGGAGAGGACACGCGAAACAGTTGAGAACTTTTGGAGTATGCTTGCATTTATCGCGAACGCCCTTGTATTCTTGCTTGTGGGTGTACAGCTCAACCCGATAGCCTATCTTACTTCACAAGAAGCACTTTCATTTTTGTTTGTTGCTGGACTGGCAATTGTTTCTGTCCTTTTGGCACGCCTCATCATGGTTGTGTTGTTACCAAAAAGTATTCCCCCGTCTCCTGGCAAGCGTCTCCACGCATGGCGTTTCTTGATTTTCTGGAGTGGGTTGCGTGGCGCACTTTCAATGGCACTTGTACTGGCCCTCCCAATGGAAGTGCCAGACCGCAATCTTCTCATTTTCGCAACGTATGCAGTTGTTCTTTTCACATTGCTCGTGCAAGGGTTTAGCCTACGCTTCGTGCTGAAACGTCTGCCAATGCTCCTACAGCCTGAAAATTAATGTGTGAATGCGTACAGGTTGCCATCGTGTGCGCCAGCAAAAAGCCATGATGCTATAACTGCTGGTGAGGAGGAGAGGGTCGTATGTAACTGGATATATTGAAGTTGTTGCCCGTTGGTGATGTTGAGAGCAATAATCCCACCATCGCCTGACACAAAGCCATCACCTAGCGGCAGGTAAAGGACTTGACCTACGATAGCAGGGGAGGCATAAACAATCAGTGACACTTCATGATGCCAGCGTGCAATACCAGTCTGTGCATTTAGTGCCCACACTGTGGCCTGATGTCCCACCATTCCTACAGTATATATCATGCCGTGCGTAAACGCAGGTGAACTAAAGACGTGCTCACCAATATGTGCTTGCCATACAAGATGGCCTGTTTTCGCGTCAAGCGTGTAGACGTTGCCATTTTTGCCGCCCACAACCACGCGAAGTTGTTTCTTTCCATCACGATACAGCAATGGACCAGCACCAACGTCGGTATCGCCCACATCTTGTACCACTGAACGCCAATGCCACAGCACATGGCCCGTTTTGAGATTGAATGCCTTGACGCCATCATCAGGGTCGCCAGTGCCCACAAACACGGTATTACTTGCCGCGTCAATCACAGGCGAACTCCACACTCCCCCACCCGGCTTGCCGCCTTGCTCGATATAGGCACGCCAGCGCATCTTGCCTGTCGCGGTATCATAGGCCAGGACTTGACCCGACTTTTTCGGATTTTCACTCAAGGTTGAGGCAACACCAATAATCAAAAGTCCGTTCGCGATAGCAGGTGATGACCATACCTTCACACCCGGAGTATCAACCTGTGTATGCCAACGCACAAAGCCATCCCTGGCGTTGATAGCGTAGATAACACCGCTTAGTGAGGAAATGTAGAGCGTGTTATTGACAAGCGCGGGCGTACCGAAAAAGGCGTCGTCCGCTTGAATTTGCCAGAGCATTTTCCCACTTTGAATATCGAGCGCGGTCAGCGTTGTGTCGGTCGAAGCAATATAAACCACACCATTCTGTACAACAGGTGAAGAGAAGACAGAGGCACGTGTACAAAACGTCCATGCAAGATGTAACAAGCCACTGCCAATGCCAGGAATGGGAGCAGTACCATCATGGTTGCTATCGCCATGAAAGGTTGTCCAATCGCCTTGCGAAATTGGCGCAGTCGCGGTCGTGTGTAGCATAGCGGATGTGCCACCACTGGTCTTACACATTGTGGGTACAGGCGTCTTGCTCACCATTGGTGGTGTGTTCGTTGTAGTACACGCGCTCAACAGCACAATACACAGGATAAATACGATGCTCAATGGTCTTGTCTTCATATAAAGATAGTAGCACATGTAACCATTAAGAAACGAGGGTAAGGTTCATCGTAATAATTGGAATGCCCAGTCTGTAGGGACCGATTTATCACGTCCTCGTCCCGCATGTCAATGGTGACGAGGACGTGATAAATCGGTCCCTACTAGTCCGCCTAACTACATTTGATCGTCGTAGGGACCACGTTTACGGCGTCCATCGGCAATTCATTGCCTATGCATGCAACGACAAGATCGTGGAGATTGGGTCTCTCGCGCAATGAATTGCGCCAATGGACGCCGTAAACGTGGTCCCTACGACAACCCACCAAATGAGGATGGGCGGACTACTACAGACATTGGTATATGTTTGTTAGCTCGACAATAGACGCATTATCATGTTACACTCGTACAAGAAGAATGATGGAAGGGGACTGTGGTAGAATTGAGATTGCAGGCTTTCACTTTTTCGAGCAACTCAGAAAGCAGAGAGAACCAGAGGCAAAGACTCAAGCAACTGAGGTCGAGGTGATTGCGTTCACGCTCGCAGCGTTTGTTTTACAAAAAAGACATCAGACAACAGATTTGGAATGGCTTATCAGGAGGTTTCGCGAGATGCACGATATCATACAAGACTCTCCTATCTTTCAGGAGATACTACGCGAAGGCATGGAAAAAGGCTTGGAACAGGGACGTGAACTTGGACTAGAGCAAGGACTAGAGCAAGGACTAGAGCAAGGGCGTTTAGAGGCTACAAGACGTATCCTGTTCATAGTGACGGAGAAACGTTTTCCTGCATTGGCCCCTTTAGCTCAACAGCAAGCTGCACGTATGCAAGCTCTCGATGCAATAGATAATCTCATTGTTGCTATCAGCTTGGCGCAAACTGAACTCGAAGCGTATAATGCATTGCAGGGATACAAGTAAACAGCTCGTTTCAAAGGTATTCTGAGTTGCGGTGGAGTCCAGACACAAGCCCCGTTTTCTAAACGAGGGGTAGCTGACAAGAACTCTCATGATGGAAGGACGAGTACATGACGACAAATAGCGGACCCGACACTGGAGCAGGTTCAAACGCAACGAAGGCGTATCGTAGTCGTGTCGGGTTTATTGCCGATGCCCCCAATTTTCCGGGCGAGTGGAACGATGTGATGGAAAAGGTGAAGATCGCCGACCAACTGGGGTTCGACTCCGTGTGGCTGGGCGAATCGTGGGGCTACGAGCTTTTTACGTCGATGGGCGATCTGGTACGCGTCACCAACCGTATTAAGGTCGGGGCTGGTATCGCCAATATCTATTCACGCACTCCCGCGCTTATTGCCAGCACAGCCGCTACACTTGACGAGCGTTCGGGTGGACGTATTCTGCTCGGCCTCGGACCATCGGGCGCGAATGTGATCGAGCATTGGCATGGTATCAAGTTTGAGAAGCCCGTCAAGCGCACACGTGAGTATGTCGAGATCATCAGAATGATTCTACGTGGTGAGAAGCTTGTTTACAATGGTGAGTTTTTTCATCTTGAGCGTGGTTTCACATTGCGTTTCAAGCCGTTGCGTGCTGACCTTCCTATTTATATCGCGGCAATGGGTCCCAAGAATGTTGAGCAATCGGGCGAGATTGCTGATGGTATTTTGCCCGTCTACTGGCCCGGCAACAGGTGGGGTGAATTACGCGCACAACTCGACGCAGGTTCACAAAAAGCTGGTCGTCCACTCCATAGTGCCGCGATTGCACCCTATATCACCAGCGTTCTGTTGCCCGAAAACGCTGATGAGCAGACACGTCAGATGGCGGTTGCGAAGGCCGCGGAGCCGCTCGCCTACTACATCGCACGTATGGGCGTCTACTATGCTGACATGCTTACACGTCAGGGCTTTGGCGAGGATGTACAGGCTGTGCAGGAAGCAGATAAAGCCAAAAGAAGTCTCAAGAGCGCGGTAGCTGCAGTGAGTCCACGAATGCTCAATGCCACCGCCATCATTGGCACACCAAAAGAGATAGTAGCCAAACTTGATGTGTGGGGTGCGGCAGGCGTAGATGAACCACTTATGGGTATGCCCAGTGGGACCATCGACGAGGTGGGCGCACAACTTTCCGCATTGATGGATGCTCTCAAAGTATAAGAAGGAATGTGTAGATGCCGATGATACGCGCCGCGTATCATCGGCATCTACACATTCCTTCTTATACTTTTAAGCGAATTGTTCGGCATGGCGGAGGCGTTTGCCGATGGAGGGATGATCGTAAAACAGCGTCTCGATGAGAGGCGACGGCTCAATCTCAGCAAGGTTCTGATTGGCAAGGCGCGTCATGGCACTTTTGAATGGCTCAATCATGTGGGTAGCTTGTAGCGCGTACTCATCGGCCTGATATTCAATGGCACGACTGTAGCTATTCGTGAGGGGCGCGATGAGAAAGCCAAAGACGCCAGTAAGTACCAGCAAGAGCGGTAGTGTCGCCGGGTCAGCAATGCCTTGATAGCGGTTGAGATTGTCAACGGCCCACGTCAAACACAGGTTGAATAGGAACAAGCCGACTAACATAAAAAGTGACTGGCTGACAATTAGCTTCCAGATATCACGATGAACGTGATGGCCCAATTCATGTGCCAGCACAACCTCGATTTCGTCGGGCGTATAACGGTCAACCATCGTATCACCCAACACGATACGACGTGTATTACCAAGTCCCATGAGCGCGGCATTGGCGGCAGTAGTCTTGCTACTCATATGCATTGTAAACACGCCTTGAATACGGGTATGAGCGCGGTCCGCTAATGCCACAAGACGCTGTTTCAATTCACCATCGGGCAATGGACTGAATTTATAGAAGAGAGGCAAAAGCAAGATGGGGGCGAGATTCGCCATGACGACCGAAAAGAGTAGCAGGATCAGCGCAACCCACAACCACCACAACTGCGGCTGTGTTGCCAATAAGAGATAGATTAACTCGACGACAACGATCTCAAACACTATGCTCAACACAAAGCCTTTGAGCTGATCGCTCAGCCAGCCACGCATTGTCATTGTCGAAAGCCCATAGCGATGTGATAATACATAGCCACTATAGTATGAAAGTGGTGCTGTAATCAGTGTGTAGCCAACGGTCAGTACTAGCAGGTAACATGCCACGAGTAGAGGAGACCAACTAAAAGGTATATGAAATCCATAAGGAACAGAATGTGTAATAACGTTATTCGGCAATGGTTGCCAGTTCAACGATAACAACGCATTGCGTAGCCATACGTCAAAGCCTGTGAGAAAGATGAGTAGTACAGCAACAACCGAGATACCGATGTTGATAAATGAGAGGCGACGACGGATACGCGCGTATTCACGTGCCTTCTGTTGTCGCTTTATATCAACCTCTGCATGTTGCGTTTGCGCTGTGTGTTCGATAGGTATATCCATGCGTCTTCGCTCCAGAATTAAGAATGCATCAAATAGTTAGTACTATAGATTATAGACGTATCGTGTATGATGAGCAAGAATGTATACATGAGAAACGGTATTTTTTCACACTCTCAAAATTATCTCGTTTGAATGATAGTATTTTTGCGCATTTGGGGTTACACTTATGAGGTGAATAAGACGTTGTTCACTTTGTTACAGGACTTATAGGTGTACTATGAAGAATTGGAGGGTCTTTTATGAAGAGGTCTCTTAGCCGACTACTCTATCTTATCGGGCTAGGCGTCGTTATTCTTGCAGGCATTTTGCTGGGAGTAAGCTTTATTGGAAGCACGGCAACGACGGATACATCCGCGGGGAGCATCGGCAATCCGGTTCTCTTCGGTATCGCGCTTTTCTTGATGTTTGCTGCCTCCATTCCTGCACTCGTGGCATGGATTGGTGCGCTCGTGAAAATGGCGCAGTTGTCGCGTTGGGGTTGGTTTGTCTGCTTATTTTTCTTCTCTGGTATCACCATGCTAATCTACATCTTCGCAGGACCAGAAACACCGGCAGCACCACAGGGAATAGCCTACGTACAGCAGCCCTATCCACAGCCACAACAGCAACCGTATGGGCAGTATCCACAACAATCGTATGGGCAACCGCAATACCCACAACAGCCGTATGGACAGTATCCACAACAGTCATATGAGCAGCCACAATCACCATATGGACAGTATCCAGAGCAACCACCACCACCAAATTATGGGTAGGGTAATCTGAGGATTTTAAGCACAGGGAGGTAGTGATGCGCCAATAGCGCATCACTACCTCCCTGTACTTAAAATCCTCGTATATTTTCCAGCGAGCGTTTCGCGCTTTCGAGAGAAGGCATAGTAGGGGCATCATTCTCCACAATAAATTCCTGTACACCATTGTTGCGTGCAACTTCGATGATGGAAGGAATATTCAATGTACCATCGCCAACTTCAGCAAAGGTACGTTCGGGCGTCATATCTTTTATATGCACAAGTGGAACCCGTCCCGTGTGTTGTTGTAAGAAGGTCGAAGGATTCACCCCGGCATATGCTGCCCAGTAGACATCACATTCGAGTTTGACGAGCGTAGGATCGGTTTGAGCCAGTAGTATATCCATAAATGTTTCCCCATCATGCTGCGCAAACTCAAAATCATGATTGTGGTAGCCAAACGTAATACCTGCTGCTTGACATTGACGCCCAAACTCGTTCAGACGTGGTGCAAGCTGACGAAATGTTTCTACAGTACGTAGCTCAGGCGCAAGCCACGGCAATATAAGAAATGTGCAACCGATTTCCTGGCAATAGGCAATCTCTTTTGCCAGGTCTTGCTCAAGTGCTTTTAAGCTCACATGCGTAGAGACGCCACGTACTCCTATTTCGGTAAGCAATGCCTTCATCTCCTGCCCTGAAAGACCTCCATACCCCGCGAACTCAACACCTTTGTACCCTAGCGCGGCAACTTTGCGAAGTGTTCCCACAAAATCTTTCGCGGTCTCATCGCGCACTGTATATAATTGCAACGCTACCGATGTCGTATCCATGAACTACTCCTCCTTCTTAACTTCTTGACAAAGAAATTTCACACGTAAACATGTCTATCCTAAAAGTACCACATCTGTTTTCTTATTTCCTCCCCATAGTTTTATTTTTGCTGTGAATATGCTTCTTACCAGAAGAAGCTTCTCAAAGAACTTGACATAAGGATTGAGGCATAAATACATGTGTATATATTTTGATTAACATTGTGAACATTCTGTGAAAAAAAGGAATATTACTCAAAAATACCTACTAAAGCACTAGACAAGAAGATATATTTTCATGCATACTATGAACGTGTGTTGTACAGCATGTTATAACAAGCAATACACAATGTAGTGACAAGTTTGTATACATATGTTTATGCATACAAAGATAGAAGAATTTCGATATAGATGCAAGGTAAGTTAAGTAGGAAGGAACAAGGCCATGCTTGGAGCGAATGAACAACGTAGTGAGGTTGCACGGCTACTGTCACAAATCAGCGCGGAGTATGAAGCGGCACAAAATGGTATGACAGGATTGGCTTATGGAACCGCGAAGCACGATTTTATTACTACACGCATGGAGAACATGGGAAAAATCCACAACCAGTTACATGACATTGTGGGTGACGTCGCGATTGCAATGATCGCGGACCAACTGAACAACATACATTAGAGTGCGCTGAAGCGGACCCGTACAGGAGCATCAATTGCTATCGCGTGGCAATGGAACTCCTGTACGGGTCCGCTTCAGCGCACCCAACGTCTGTTAAAGAATCGGCAACAAAACGAGCGGTTCCTGTGCTTCGGGACGTTCAACAGGGGGACGCTCGACATACATGTCAGTATAGCTACGCGGCCTGGGCGTAGGCTTGTTCCACACACCTGTCACGACGTATTCAATCTCTTCGCTCTGGAAGCCTTCCTGGTCAATGGCATTATTGGGACCGTCACGGAAACTGCGCAACCAGTCGCGCACATCGTCGTCTGATAACGAAGGTGCGCCTTCACTCACAAACCATTCGGCGACACCCTGCAAGTAGGAGCGAAAATCATTGGACAAGGTGTATGCGCGTCGGATGGGATACGCCGTTTCACAAACATCTTCATAGCCAGCTTTACGCAGGTAGTCCGCGAGTTTAGAGCCAACCCAACTATCTTCAAACACGTAACCTTGCTCAACGCGTTGTAGTTCCCAGTATTCTCGTGCCTGTAGGACGCGTGCCTGAAGCGTTGTATCAATGCCGTGAAAGCGCATAGTGCCAAAGTCGATATCTTTGATTGCAAGCCTTCCACCTTGTGTGAGGTAGGGACCCATAGCAGCAAAGGTGGACACAGGATCGGGAAGATATTGACTGACATTTGCACTGAAGATCATATCGGCCCGCCCTAATGGTATTGGTAACTCTTCCAGCAGTGCTCGCTTATATTCTACCTGACGCCGATACCAACGGTTTGTGCTACGGTTTTGTGCTGTGACCAGTGCCTCTGGTGAAATGTCAACGCCAACAATATGCCCACGTGGTCCAATAGCACGCGCGAGGAGAGGCGTCCACAGACCAGGGCCACAGCCCGCATCGACAACAAAACTTTCTTTTTGTATATGGAGGTCGCGAACCATTTGTTCACGTTCAAGTGCTTTACTCCGATGATGGGTCTCCAGCCACTCAATTGCGTTAAGTGGAAGTCCACATTCATTCATATGCACAACATCATTTACTGCCATCGTTGTTATCTTTATCCCTATCATGTCCCATAAAGTTGCTAAGTGGCGTCAATACGCTCTTCTGCACACATGAATAGTACCCGAAAATTGTCATTGTATACAACATTACGGTACTTTTAGTTGTACATTGTAGTACACAAAGAAATAAGAGTTTGCATAGGATACATACATTTCTGTGTCAAAATGTTATATGAATTTTGATGAGATCATAAAGGCGATGTATACGTTACAATAGCATAGATAAGAATTTTCTCGCTAAGAAAATTGCCTGATTAGGAGGATTTTGCTATCTATACTACACAAATGTGTAATTTCTGTTACGCTATTTTCCCTTTATCTACTATAAAAATGTGTAACCAGTGTGTTATACTACGTCAAGTAGTTATTTTATAGAAAAAAGGTTGTTTTGATGGTGAACAGGAAGGAACGTGCTCAATGGATGTAGACCAGGACGTGCCTAAGCAACCTAGGAAGCGAGGGCGTCCCCTCGGCTCTAAAAAGAAACAGTATCCGATGCAGAGTACGCAAGCGGACGTGCCATTGCACCAGTCGCAAGGCGTGGTTTTTGATGATGAGCACCTGGCGTATACGCTGGCAGAAGAAAAGCTTTCCCCATTTAGTAGTTTACTCAGGCATATCCTTCGTCATGATCGTGCTGAGATTGCGCGAGTTGCTAAAGATTTAGAAGTTGCCGAAATCACTGTGTACCGTTGGATGAATGGCAGTTCGGAGCCACGCGCGATACACCTGAAGCGTTTGCCAGAGGTATTCGCGGAGCATCGCGGTAATCTCACCTATGCGATTAACCAGACATTCCCTGGTGTCCTTGATCCTCCCACTCTAGGTATTCGTGAAGTACGCAAAGACATTTATCGACGTGTGTTTGACCTGATAGCCACGACTTCAGAAGACGGCGCACGCTATTGGCAGGTGACGCAGGCGATCTTTGAGTATGCCTTGTTACACCTCGACTCAGATCGGCGCGGCCTATCTATCACCTACGCGAATTTGATGCCGTCCCATGAAGATGGTATTCATTCGTTACGTGAAGCGACTATGCGTGGCAATTATCCGTGGCCTTTTAACCTTGAAAGTAAAGCGTATCTAGGGAGTACCACACTTGCTGGTACGTCGGCAATGCTTCAGCGTCTGCAAACATGGGATAATCTATGCAGCGAAGAGCGTCTCCAGGTGGATATCGACGAACATGAACGTAGTACCGCTGCCTGTCCTGTCATGTTCGCCGGGCATATCGCCGGTGTCCTTATCATATCTAGCACACAGACGGGCTTTTTCACGGACCCAATGGCATGTCAGGCCGTTTCTGAATATGCACAATTGCTTGCCCTCGCCCTCCATGCCGAAGATTTTTATCCTTGCTCACTCTTAAACCTGCGTCCTATGCCAGAGGTCAAATGGCAACGGGCCGAAATTGGACGTTCTTTTGTCAATCGCATTGTTACTTATGCACGCAAACATATGATTGCACGCCAGGAGGCAGAACAGCAGGTTATTATTGAGATGGAGCGTGAGTTTGAGGAATTGGGGCTATACCTCAACAATCAGCTAAAAGTGAAGCAGGCATATAAGAATGAGGTCATCTAGTTGAGGGCAAGGAAAACGGTGGGATACTGCCAGCGAGCACGCTCGCTGGCAGTATCCCACCGTTTTCCTTGCCCTTCAAATTACCGCCTTATTGACTTCTAAAAAGAATAGGGATAGCATAGACCCATCTTGTACACTTAGCGGAAAGGACGCGCTCCATCATGCCCAGCCTGTTTGTACGCTGTTTGCTTTTTATCAGTTCCTACTTTCCGCTTTCCGTGATATTCAGCATTTTGTTGTGGGAAAAACACCTGCTTTTGGCGAGTATTATTCTCCTGATTGGCCTATCCGGTCTGGTAATCCTGCTGCTCTATTTTGTCCTCCTCGCGCCACGACGGGCAAAATCGCATGAGACGATTACCGAACTGGATCGACATGATGGCGATGTATTAAGTTATGTCGCGAGTTACCTTGTACCATTCGTGAGCCTGGACTTGACGGGGGCACAACTGTGGGCGGTCATAGTATTTCTTGCCGTTTTGTTGATTATCTATGTGAATTCCAATATGATTTATATCAATCCTATGCTCAATATCCTGGGCTATCATCTCTATGAGGTGAAGATAGCCAAAAACGAAACGTCGTTCTACCTACTCACACGTCAACGTGTTGGACTACGTAGCGTCGTCCATGTCGCACGTCTTGGCGATACAACATTCTTACAAGTATAGTGAAGGAGTACACAGCAGCATGATTGCTCCCGATGTCTCCCTGTTTGAAGACCTTCTTTCTCTTGATGTTAGTCCAGCGTCTGGCAACAAAATAGCAGATACGACATGCGATATACATGTATGTCTTGCATCTACAACACGGCAAGGGGAAGAAACACTTGCCTTTCGCCGCATGAACCTTTCTGACAGGCTCGCGAATACATTTCGCGAAAAGGTGCATGATTTTCTTGCGGAGTATCGCAAAACATGGGTGAGTGGTGGCCGTCTGCTCTATCCTTATCAAGGGGACAACAGACTACGTGAACACGAAGTCGAACATCTGCGTGCCGATGCAGAAGGCTACCAATTTATCAAGCAGCAAATAGTACCGTTAGAAGCATACCAGGACTTTCTTTTCTTTCAAGAGAATGACAAAGCATTTATTCACAATTTGCGCTTTTATGTAATTATGGTAAAGCCGTTGAGCAATCCACAAGCGATGATATGCTTCTACCGATCCTATACGCGTCGCCAGCTGCTCAAGCAATCACGCTTTATTGGTGCCATCTTTCGCGATACGAACGAATATGATCTTGTCGAGGAGCCAACACTCCTTTTTGATGATACGGTTGACTGTATAAGTCGAGGGGATGATCTGTTTATTCTCAACAAGGACAATTTTTACTCTCTCTTTCGCTTCCTGGAAGAGGTCGAGAAGGCGGTCGGTGCTGCGCTCATGACGATTTAGACACAACTTGTACAGGAGAAAATGCCTATCGAGGGCTATGATAACTTCGCTAATGATTGCAAAAAGAATCGTCTGAAGATGACCATGCTTACGACGATTGCCAAAAAGCCCTACCTCAAAGACCTGACGCCTGGGCGTATGCAACGAGTCGTTGACCGTCTGGGGAAAGATATCCTGGGTGATGCATTTGTCACGACCTTTGAAAAGGAACACAAGTTGCTCTACGATACAAAACATCCGTGGGCATTGCTGAAATTGCTCAACGACAGCTATCTCTGGTCCGAAATGACCTCGCTTGGCTACGATGTAAGCGATAAAAGAGAACTATGAAAAATGATATGCATATCATTTTTCACAGTTTATACGTACAATAAAGAGAATGTTTATGGAGGAGGATTTTCCTATGTATTGCGCACGATGCGGCGCACATAACCAGGATGGCGCACACTTCTGTCAGAATTGCGGTAACGCGCTACAAGCTCCTGGCGCGGTGCTACAACAACCACCGATTGATCCCTATCCGATGTATGCACAGGAGGAGGTACAAGAGCCTGTACGTCGTAGGACACGTAGCGTGCGGCCTGTACAGCCACAGGACCCCTATCAGGACCAGATTAAACAACTCAAACTGCAAATCAAGCAGATGAAATTGTATTTGAAACAAGTCAATACGCAGATGTCGGCGACACGCGCACAATATAATCAGACTTCGGCGTTTGTGCCAGAGGGCATTATCAAGCGTGGCTACAAATGGTTTGAGGACATGCGTTTGCTGGGACCGCAACAGCAGAAGCAGCAGTTGCAACAGCAAATTATTCAGCTCGAACAACAACTGATTGGTTTACAACAAGCGCAAGTACAGTGGAAGCTAAATCAAGGATAAAACATGGTAGTTGTGCCTACATTGCAGGCACAACTACCATGTTTTATCCTTGATTTAGCGTGCATGAGATAGGGCCATGCCCTGCAGTGTTTGTTGCATTAAGAAGCGAGTAACGGCGTGAGTGTCGTTGGTCTCTTTATAGACCGCGATTTGACGGTCTGCACCTGTACCACGTGGGTCTTCGAGCAGGGAGCGCAAATAGTTGATTTCACGCCGACTACCGAGATCGTCAATGACATCCTCAACAAAGTCGAGCAGTTCTTCGATAAATTCACGCATACTGAGACGACGGTCCTGTATGAAATCGACAACCTCGGCATCAAGTCCATAGCGCATGGCTCGCCATTTGTTTTCCTCAATGAAGTGGCGCGGCAAGACATGTGTTGTCATGTTATGCGTATACATCCAGTATAACTTCGCTACCAATGCCTGACACAGGGCTGTGATGCCCAGTGTATCCTCGACTGTAGCTGGCATATCGCACACGCGAAATTCAATCGTATTGAAAAACGCATGAGGCCGTACATCCCACCAGATACGTTTGCCATTGTCGATACAACCCGTGCGTATCAGGTGCTCTACGTACAGATCGAAGTCGTTCATGGATGAAAAGATGTCAGGAATACCAGAACGTGGAAACCGCTTCCACACCACCGAGCGATACGATTTTGTACCAGAAAAACGGTCGGTCCAGAAGGGTGAGTTTGACGAAATGGCGAGTAGATGTGGGAGCCATGCGCGAACTTGATTCATAAGAGGAATAGTAATTGTGCGGTCTTCGATACCAACATGCACATGTAACCCGAAAATGAGGATTGAGCGACCTACATCCTGGTATTCCTCTTCGAGCAGTTCATAACGGTCATTACGCGTCCTCACCTGATCCTTCCAATGCGCGTTAGGATGCGTACCCGCACTGATAAGCGCAAGCCCCTCTGCATCAACCAGAGAGGCGAGCGTTGAACGGAGGCGTTGTACCTCTCGGCGGGCGTCATGCATGGTTTGACAGACATCCGTCACCAACTCGACGGTTGACTGAAGCATCTCTGCCTTAATGCTTTCGCCAAGCAGTGGTGTGCCTTTTTCCAGGATTGTATGAATGTGTGAGGCAAGCTGACCAGTCTGTTTATCCACCATTTGAAATTCTTCTTCGACTCCGAGCGTAAAACGCGGTTTCATGCAGAGCACCTCTTCTTAAACAAAACAATTTGGAACCAGAAGCGTAACATACACAGCATTCGCGCTACCGACGATATTCCTACGAAGTCTGGGACTTATAGCGTACACAAGTCTCAACCGTTCTGTCAAGAGGGATGAGACCACATTTCAGACCGTAGGCAACCCGAACGCATCGGGCAACAAATCCGCAATCGTGAAATCGTGGTCGATGCCGTCAATGTAGAGCATAGCAGAAGGTGCAAGGTCGGAAATCCATTGGCGACATGCCCCACAGGGAGTACGTTCATTCGTTGGAGCATCAGGTGGCGTATCAAGACATGCTACCGCGATCTGTGTAATCTCTTTATCTCCATGAGAAAGTGCCGATGCTAGCGCCGAACGTTCAGCACACAGAGTAAGTCCATAACTCGATATCTCGATATTGACGCCAGTATACACCTTGCCATTCGCGACAAGGGCAGCACCAACGCGAAAATGCGAATAGGGGCAATGTGCGTTCAATGCTGCTTTACGTGCCAGTACTAGTAATTCTTCGCGATCCATAGTAATGTTGTAACCTTTCTGGATTGATAATGAATCTGGATATGAACCACCTGTAGGGGTCTCATTCTATTACACCCTGTGCGCGGTTGATTCTATCCACAGGATTGATAAAACGTTTCAACATTCCTCCAACGTTGTGGATTGCCACGAGGGTGTAATAGAATTAGACCCCTACATTCTGTGTTACATTCCAGGATTGGTTCCCTACCAAAATCTGTATTTGTGCCGATAGTTGTGTATTAAGGACTTGTATCGTGCATGACTATAGCCCAAATTGTATCATGATGTTACCCGCCTATACTCGTCACGTTACTACTGATGAGAGTGAGATGCAAAGGAAAGACACGAATGCTCATTGCAAGAGTCGCCGAGCATTCGCAAACATATATCGGTATATTGACCGACAATTAGTGTAGACTCGTAGGAGGAATCTCGTGAAAATCATGGTGGCGGATGACGACCGTGACATGGTAGACATGCTCAGCTACTGGCTCAAGGGGCACGGCTATGATGTTGTACGTGCTTTTGATGGGGAACAGGCAGTCAAGCGTTGGCGCGAGACGCTCCCCGACCTTGTGATCCTGGATGTGCAGATGCCGAAACTCGATGGCTTCGAGGTATGTCGCCAGATGCGGAGTGAAACAAATTCAATGGTCTTGATCCTCACCGCACATGATCGGGAAGATGATGAGATACGTGGGTTGGAGATGGGTGCGGACGATTATTTGCGGAAACCTTTTAGTCCTAGACAACTTTTAGCGCGTATAAAGGCCGTTATGCGGCGTTCAGGGAGTACACGCGGTAGCTCAAATTCCTCTTCGGTCACAGTTGGACCTGTGACCCTCGATGCCATGCGTCATGAAGTGACTCGCGATGGCACGAAGGTCCGTTTAACGCCAACAGAAAGCCGCTTGCTTCACCTTTTGATCACTCACACGGGACAGGTACTAACCACCGATATGATTATCGAGCGCGTCTGGGGCTATGACGAGGCTGGCGATTCTGGTCTGGTCAAAACACACATTCGCCACTTGCGCCAAAAGGTCGAACCGGAACCCAACACGCCACAATACATCATGACGGTTCCTGGTGTTGGCTACACCTTCACCACAACCGTTACTATTGAACAATAGTATAAAGAGGCGGTTACATTTCTTTCGCTAGCCGACGAAAGAAATGTAACCGCCTCTTAACCATCTTGAATACTTCTCAACCATACCACAACATGCTACCTATCCCCTCGCTTATGAGACACACTGTATACTTACTTGCAAGAACTATAAACGATATTCTGTGATGGGGCAAGAGCAATGAGTACAAGAAGAAAAGACACAACGGTCAATGCGACAAAACAACGTGCATCGTCCGAAGCACTGAGCACTGGTAGCGAGCTAGAGATTTGCTCTTGCGCTCCTATCTCATCTTTGTGTCTGCTTTCAGCACAAGAGCAGGAAAGAGAAACGCAGTGTTGGCATGACGACGGCGACGAAGATGATCAGTTGCTTCCCGTACCATCCTCGTTATATGCCCTTCTGCGTACACGTATGCAAGCATTGCTTCCCTCTTGCACCTCATTAAGCGTTCTGCTAGTGCATGTGTCGCAACTAGAGGATATTCATATGACACTGGAGACAGAGGTTGTGCGCCCCCGTAGACGCTATCACCCCTCCGTCAGTGTCGTTGAACAGATAGTGAAGAATGTGCGCCGTGCGATACGTACAGAAGATAGTCTGTATCTTGACGCGGGCAAAGGTGCGGCAATTCTCTTTCCCAATGTCGATCAAGAAGGAGCATACACCATTCTTGAGCGAGTGTACAATAATGTGAATCTGCTTCAAGCCGAAACTATCGTGCCACCATTGACACACGAAACCGATATTGTGCTTGGTATTGGGAGTTACCCGGAACAGGGAGTCTCACTAGAACATGTCCTCGCAGGTGCTGGTCACGTTATGTATCGTCTCACACTACGTCCCGCGATCACCTCACACCTTTGGAACACAATGCCACTGGCAGAAAGTACGTTTTCATTGCATGATACGTTTGATACAGAAATACAAGACAATGAGCACATACAGTCCCCCACTCTCGCTCTTCCTGTTGCTAATATACTCCCAACAACGCAAGAGCCATCGCCTATCCCATTCCTACGACTTCCAACAACGCTATCAAAACGCTTAAAAAACCTCATACCTTATAGGGTTGCGACGCTGTTCCGCTGCGTCCCTGTGGGACGCGACCATAACCGCCTCACTCTTGCTATGGCGGACCCGACAGATACCGTTGCTATTTCCGCATTACATGAAAGTACTGGCTTGAGCATTTTCCCTGTTTCTTGTGACAAGGATGCACTTGATGCGTTGCTCGCTGAGTCGTGGTAAAAAAGGTAGGGACCGATTTATCACGTCCTCGTCGGCAGTCGTAATGCCACCAGGACGTGATAAATCGGTCCCTACCTTTCTTAAAGAACGAAGCTGTCGGCGAGCGGACTACGGGCATTGCCGTTCTCGCGTCGGTCGCCGTTCGTTGTGGAGATAGGTTGTTGACCACCAGTCGTCTGGCGGTTCTGTTGCTGTGAATAGCCACCGTTATTCTGTTGGGGCTGCTGCTGTGAGTTTTGCAGGCTCTGCAAGCTCTGTAGGGCAGCTTGTGTCTGGGGGTTCATGGGAACAGGTCCACCCTGCTCTGTCATGAGTTGAATAGTTTTGCCTTCGATGACGACGGCAACGCCGATACCACGACGCAGGTCAGCAAGTTGGCGACGCAACTCGCGGTTCTCAGCTTCTAACGCATCCATTAATTTCTTTTGTTCAAGCAGCATCTGAGCGATGCCTTCAAAACCAGCACTGGCAGCACGATCCATTTTGGACTCCTCCCGCATATTTTGTGTACTCAATAATTCCAGAACAAAATCTCCAATCACAGCACCACATCCTCCCTACTCACTCCTCGTTCCCAACAATGACACAATGCGATCCCAAATGGCTGCCGCAACATCTGTTTTAGACATTACCGGCAAGTCCTCCATAGGAGCATCTGCGTGAAAGATGAACACCTTGTTAGTGTCCGCCCCAAAGCCGCTATCCGAGCGGCTTACATCATTCGCGATGAGCATACTCAACTGCTTTTCCACCAGCTTTGTCTGCGCGTTACGCATGATGTCGTTGGTCTCGGCTGCGAACCCGACACGCACCAGACGCGTCGGTGTTCGCATGTTCTTCTGTTGTTCATCAGGTGCATGAGCTAGTTCACTCAGAATATCTGGGTTTTGGACCAGCTGCAAAGTGAGCGTGCCCGCATCGTCGGAACTCTGTTGTATCTCGCCCTTTTTGATTTTTCGCGTTGCTGGAGCCGCCGGACGGTAATCTGCAACTGCGGCACTCATAATGAGTACATCGGCGTCCACGATAGCTTCATGGACAGCCTCTCGCATGTGCAGTGCCGTATCTACGGCCTGTACTTCGACACCATAGGGTGCTGGAAGCGCGACAGGGCCAGAGATGAGCGTGACGCGTGCGCCACGATCTCTTGCTTCCTCAGCAAGGGCGTATCCCATTTTTCCCGACGAGCGGTTTCCCACATAGCGCACCGGGTCGATTGGCTCTTGTGTCCCCCCTGCCGTTATCACGACATGACGGCTCGCAAGGTTTCCATTGCGACCAAGTACCATGCGTATAGCACCCAATAAAACATCCGTCTCCGGTAGCCGACCGGGGCCAATTGCTCCTGACGCGAGCCGACCCACAACAGGGCCGACGATATGCACACCTCGCTCTTGCAAAAGCGCGAGATTGGCCTGTGTCGCCGGATGGGTATACATGTTATGGTACATCGCGGGAGCCACAAGTACAGGTGCCCGTGTTGCCAGTGCTACGGCGGTTAACATGTTATCGGCGATGCCATGCGCGATCTTGGCAAGCGTATTGGCGGTCGCTGGCACAAGTGCTAACAATTCGGCCCGTTCGCCTAGCTCGATATGCATTTCTGCCGCATGACCGGACGCTTCCCACAAATCGGTATACGTCGGTCGATGGCTCATCGTGGCAAAGGTAAGCGGACGAATGAAATCTTCCGCGTGCTCCGTCAAGATAACATCGACAAGTGCCCCGGCCTGCTGTAAATGGCTGACAAGTTCTATCGTCTTGTACGATGCAATCCCCCCACAAACACCAACGATGATACGCCTGTTCTGTAACACGTTTCCCTCTACATAGGACGGTCTTCAATGAGAACACTGTTACAATAACATACGATGATACGGAGCGACAAGCAAGTAGCCATAAGTACCATTGCTACTCTTCTCGTTATATAAAGAAACGCCCTAGAAATGAATTATCGCATATATGCTCTTCAATATATGGATGATGAGTCTGGGTATGGGCAAAATGCGCCACATTTTGCCCATACCCAGACTCATCATCCATATATTACCCACGTACATCCTTCCTCTTCAAAAAGTAGCCGATAAGGACACCCAGGATCACAATGGTAATTGCCAGAAAGAACCAGCACAGGAGCAGGTGCCCTACCGCATCAACTTGAGTATACTTTGAGAAGACGGTACCTTGAAATGACCAGCCATCGGCGCGAATAGGCGGTCCGTGCAGTCCTACCGTAGATCCCATAGCTGCCATCGCCCAGCGTGCCGGAAAGAAGGCCGCGACAAAAGAGAGAAAGGGACCTTCAAGTTTGAAGATGATGCCCGAAAAGATGACTTGTGGAATGAGTACGAGCGGTACGATACTCATGGCACGGTCATTGTTGGGTACCAATGCTGAGACGGTCAAGCCGATCATTAGGCCCGCAAGCGAGGTCAAGGCCATGGTGATGTAAATTTCCATAAATGGCGGTAGAAATGTACTGTGCGGAAATGGAGCCTTCAAGTTGACGAGCAAGGTCAGAACGAGGCTTTGCGCGAGGCAGAGAACGCCAAGCACTACGATTTTCGAGAACATATATGGGATAATGCCGAGGTTCACGGTCCGTTCGCGTCTATAGATCGGAGCCTCTTTGACAATTTCTCGTGCCCCATTGATGCAGCCAAACATCACGGCAGCAAAAGCCATAATGAAGAGGATGGTTTCGGCATCACCACCGCCATTGATACTCTTATCCAGCAATTCCGCTTGCGTCTCATTGTGTGACGCCGCGAACTGCGCTCCTGAATCGCTATACACGAAATTCTTCAATTGCTGACAATTGTTATACAGCACTTGTTGACCGTTTACTATAATCGGGCTTGATTGATTGTTACAGAACGCGACGCCTTTTGTATTGTCGATGAGGAATGCCCCTGGACCCGTCAGTAGGAACAGGACAATACCAATAATTGGGGCTTGCAAGAGCAGAATCAGCAAGTTGCCCACGTCGTTTCTCAGCAATTCCAGGTAACGTGACGAAAGGAGTCCGAATTGCTTCCAGGGATTGCCGCGCTTGGGTTGCGTGACAACCGTTGTGGGTGTGGCAACGTTGACAATACGTGCGGCATCCTTTTTAAGTGGAGCATCGACGTATCGCATGAAGTCTGCCGACTGTTTGAAGCGCATTTCGGCCTCTTGCGGAATCGTAGATGTGTCATCAGGTGGTTCAAGCGTGCTGTAAATCTCGGCGAAATCGCTCTTACCGAAATAGGCTTTGGCCTCATCGGGTGGTCCAAAGTAGGCAAGGCGTCCACCGCGACAGAGGAAACATACGAAGTCGCAGGATTTGATGTTATTGGTGGCGTGTGTTACCAGCACAATAGTGCGCCCTCGGTCTGCCAATTTGCGCAGCAGCTGCATCATCTTACGGTCCAAACCCGGATCGAGACCGGACGTTGGCTCATCCAGGAAGAAGATGTTGGGGTCGGCAAGGAGTTCGAGGGCGATAGAGATACGTTTGCGTTGTCCACCTGAAAGATTGCTGACAAGGGTGGTACGGCGAAAGGTCATCTCGACATCGTTCAGCACATCATCTATGCGTTGTTTTATCTGCTGCTCCGTTGTATCGCTCGGTAAGCGGAGTTTCGCGGCATAGTACAGGGCGCGTTCAACCGTCAGGTCACGATGGATGATGTCCTCCTGTGGCACATAGCCTAGTTGCGTGCTGAACGAGGCGAGGTTCTGATAGTAATCTTGTCCGTTGTACAGCACTTTGCCTTGCTGGGCAGGCCGTAAACCATTGAGGGCATCCATCAGGGTAGATTTGCCAGCACCGGAACCACCGACAATCGCCACAAAACTACGCGCAGGAATGGCGATAGAGACATTATTGATGATAATGGTTTTGTCTTTGCCTACCGCTCTTGTCACGTTTAGCGCGTCAATGCGGATACCGGCACGCTCATCTTGCTGCGTTATTTCGGTTCCGGTATAGGTGAGTTTGAACGGGCCAATGCGTATTTCATCGCCAACACGCAGGACCTGATCTCTTACAAGTTGACCACCGACGTATACATGATTGGTACTGCCGAGGTCAACAATTTTGTAACCATTGCTCACTCTTTCCAATCGTGCATGATGACCGGATACCTGTGGGTGATTGAGGACGACCATGTTATCAGGTGAGCGTCCAAGCGTCACACTTGCCGTTGTGCCCAATTGGAACGGCTTCATGTCAGGAACGGGTTCCTGGCTGACACCACTCCCATCATTATAGGCAAGTGTGACGAACGAGCCATGCTCATCGGCAATACGGAAGAGGTCGCCGCGCACTAGTGTTTTCCGAAACGGTGTAGTCCCACGAAAGACCTGTCCATTGTAGCTCAAACCATTAGCGGTTGAGCCTTTCAGTGGATGAGGATGCACAATGACCAGTGCGTTGCCCTCACGGACGATTTGTGCATGTAGCCCTGACACGGTTGGACGATTGATAACGATATCATTGGAGGGGTCACGTCCGATGTTAAACACTTGCTTTGTGACGGGTAGTGTATAGACCTTTTTATCATTATCTGTATTGGCGGAGACTTCAAGTGACGGTATACCTTGTGCCATCGTACCATCTGCTGGGTCCGGGGCGCGTTGTGTTGCGACATGCGCACTCTGCACAAATGGCGGTGGCGGTGGTACAGCTGGACGCACGACAACTGGTGGGTTGGGACGTGGTGGAGCGACCTGTATGTTGTTCGATACAGGTGCAAGGGCCTGACCATTGCTCGCACTAATGGAAATCTGAAAGCGAAAGGTGACGCCACCCAGACCGATGATGTCTTTATCGTTGATGGCTCCTTGTTGGACATCACGACTATTGATGCTCATGGTATTTTGTGGCGCGATTTTCGTAATTGTCCAGGTGCTATTTGCCCAGTTCATACGGGCATGATGCCGTGATATAGACGGGTCAGAAAGCACAATATCATTGGTTGGTTCACGACCAATAGTGAACACGGGTTTGGTTATTTGAAACGTTTTCCCTGATGATGTCCCCGTCAGGAAGGTCAGTGAGCCAAGCTGCCCATTCACAACATCCATGAAACACTCCCTATCAGAATCCATTACACAGTTTTCTTGCGCAATTATACTGTAGTGATACGTGGCTGACAAGGTAGGAACAAATTACGCAATTTGACAAATGAAACAGGGCATGAACCGCCCGTAGGAGTCTCATTCTATTACACACCATACGCATTAGGATAAGAAATGCTGAGTTTATGAGGGCGTGTTCGTGCGCTCAAGTGGACTCAGAGGGTGCACTGAAGCGGACCCGTACAGAAGTTTGATTGCATCCCGTTGCCTCATAATCCCTGTACGGGTCCGCTTCAGCGCACCCAACCCTACGACGGTCCCTTATGTATGTTGATATCGCCTGTGCTGACATCGACGGTGAGGACTGCGGACGATTGTGTTGGTGCGGTGGCGTTGAGTGGGCCACGATAACTGGCGGAGCCACCACTGCTTGTAGCGGTGATTGGGAAATCGCTATGAATGGCACCGACATTTGTGTTCGCGCTCAATACAAGGTTTGTGCTTGTGGGAAGCGTCACATCGAGTTTGCCCTGTTCGCTACGAATGACAAAGCTGGCCTGGTTAGTGGGATTATTGGGTGGTGCCAGGATACCGTTGAACGTGACATTACCCTGTCCCGTACCGATGCTTGAACCACTAATCAGCGTTGCTCGTGTCACACTGACATTACCACTACTCCCGATGATGTTCAAGATGCCACTGACACCATCGACATTCACATTGCCCAGCGCGGCTTGAATGTTGAGTTGTAATGGTGTGCTCGCGGTCGCAAAAAGTTGTGGGGTGAGCGTGATTTTCATATCAACGGCATCACCTGTCCCATGGAGAAGGCCGTTACTATCAGGGATGGTGGTGTTGACGAGTAATGCACCGCCCGTTGCGCTTGCGGCTGCTGTCGCGGAGGCAGTAGGAGGTGTGCCTGACGAAGTAGATGAGGCACAGGCGAGATTTTGTGTCCCTGTCGGGGGCTGTTGTATGGACACATTGATACGCCCAAACTCTGCATCGGCACTGGCTTTACTGCTCATATGCACAATCTTGGTAGTCTGGATGCTTGCTGCGGACGCGGTGGGGTCAACGGCGATGGAGACGTTGCCGATTTTGTCGCATATCTGCAATTGGGTCAGACTTGTAAGTGTGATAGGTTGTGTTGCGACACTGGTGAATGTCTGTGTACTCCCACCAAGGCCACCGCCAATGATAGGAACACCGCCCGTCTGCGTGCTACGTACTGTAAAGAAGACGACTACGGCGGCGGCAACGACGGTGAAAAATATTCCAATCGCACATCCGCCGAGGAGGACAGGCCATACACTGCGCCTACGTCGTGGGCGTGGACGAAGTGAACGCGTTGAATTGCCCGTGCGACGTTGCGTATTTGGTGGATATGGGCGTTGACGACGTGAAGACTGCTGAATATGTTGAGTAGCACGAGGACGTGGACGCGCCGATCGCCGTATAGGTGGCTCCTCCTCGTACTCGTCATCCTCGTATTCGTCTTCGTATGGCTCTTCATCTTCGTAGTAGACCTCATCGCGTCTTCTACGTCGTGCTGCTTCGTCCTCTGGTCTCATATCGCCTCGACCCATACAACGTCTCCATTCGTTATTTGTGCGTAAAAATACAATCGTGATTCTGTAGGGGTCTAATTCATTACACCCTGTGGGCAATGCACCGTGTTGGAGGAATTGATGCAACGTTACACACATCCTTCAACATTCTCGATTGCCCACAGGGTGTAATAGAATTAGACCCCTACAGGCGTTCCATACCCTGTTTCATTTGTTCATCAGCATTATCAAGTACTTGTTGATCGCTCAATTGCAGAAGAGGACGCGCTACATCGGCCCCTACATTACTACGAACGGGAGGCGTAGAGAGTTTTCTTCCCTGCAAAAAGAGGGCAGGTAGTAGTGCTATGAGACACACCATGCCAGCCGCCAGGAAAATGTCGGTGTAGACGGTATGCGCGGCAGAAACAAGGTAGTTCCCGTACAGTGTGTTGTAGGTCGCGCTGCCAAACTTTATACCTGCTGGTGCGGTGAAGAGGGCGGCAAGGGCGCGGAAACGGCCTAAGCCCCAGGAGGTGAGGGCGGCAAGACCAAGAATCATGCCAATCATGCGCAACATCGTCACGAGCGATGAGGCCATGCCCATCTGCTGCTCGTTCGCTGCGTTGATCGCTGATGTGCCGATAGGAGCGATAACCAGACCAAAGCCTAGACCAGTGATAAGCGTACTTACGGTAATTTGCGTCCAGCCGACGTTGAGGGGCCACAGATGCATGAGCCAGAAGCCGAGCGCGGTTGGCAACAAGCCAAGTACCGCGGTCCAACGACAGGTGATACGTGAGCAGAGCCAGCCACCCAGCAAGGCACCAACCGGAATCATGGCGGTAAGACGCAACAGGGCCAGTCCGCTATCTAATGTGGGACGATTTAAGACGGTGGCGACGAAAATAGGAATATCAGCCATCGCGATAATAAGCGCGGCACCGACAAGCAGACTGACGAGCGTGGCTGACGAGAAGGTATTACGCTGAAAGAGCGAGAGTTCGACCACGGGCCAGCCTTTTCGTTGTTCTCGTACACGTTCAAAACCGAGAAAGCACACGAGGAGGACCAGTGCGACAGCAATCAACCACACGTTGTTTTGTACAGGAACATTGCTCACGCTAGAAGTCGTGGGCGTAATCTGTGCCGCTTCTTGTGCAAGGCCAAGACTGAGACAGGTTAATGAGGCACCGAGTAAAAGTGTACCCAATAAATCAATACGTCCGCGCGTGTGTTGTATATTGACCGTTGCCTTCTGCCCAGGAATACAACGCCAGACCAGGAAGAGCAGGATGGCGACGATTGGCAGGTTGAGATAGAAAATCATAGGCCAACCTGCTAGCTGCACAATGAGAGAACCGTATAAAGGACCAAGTACACCACCAGCCTCTGTCACCATACCAATCAGACCGAGGGCGAAGCCACGCCGTTCCCAGCCATAAAAATCACCTGCGATTGCCATTGCGACAGGCACAACGGCTCCTCCACCAATGGCCTGTAGAAAACGGGCCGCGACAAGCCAGATGAGGCCAGGGGCATCAACGTTCACGCCAAGCTGTTGTAGCGGTGCGACAATCTGTACACCGAAATCGCTACTGCCAATGACAGGGGCAAGTCCACAGAAAAGCGAACCTAGCGCGAATATTCCAAGACATAACACGAGGATAAGGCGGCGTCCATACAGGTCGGAGACGCGACCCATAAGCGGCATGACGATGACATAGCCCAGCAGGTAGCCACTGATAATCCACGCGGCACGGTCAATCTGGTTGATCGGTATGCTCAGGTCCGTGATGATTTGTGGCAACGCCGTGACAACAACGGTCTGGTCGAGCGCGGTGAGAAAGACCGCGATAGACGCCGCGAGGAGGGCGAGATAGCCTGTGTTTTTTGTCATATTACGTTTCACAGATGTCCTTCTGTATCACATTGGTGACAGGGTGCGCTAAAGCGGACCCGTACAGGAGCGACGAGGAGCACGCATTGGTAGCTCCTGTACGGGTCCGCTTTAGCGCACCCCACGAGCCTACTGCATTAAATCGGTGCAACGATGGTGATGCTCTCGTTGAATTTTGAGAGCTTGAAGGTACGTACCGTTTTATCCGTGTCGCCCTGTATAGCCATGCCTGTGATACGAATCTGATAGGGCAGGTTGTCGGATTTGCCGATACAGGCCGTAACATCATCTTTGGCATTGGCAGGCGTACCACCGCCCGTGATGCCTTGAATATCTTTGGCGTTGAGTTTGCCGTTGATGCTCCAACAGGCTTTGCCATCAACGCTGCTATCAGTTGGCGTGCTAGGATTTTGAATGAGTCCCAGGATGGCGACAATGCCCGTTTTGGAGTCTGACAGTGTGCGTGGGTCGAGCAGTCCACTTGTGGTTTGCCATTTGCCACTAATGGGGTCGGTGACATATTGTTTGTCCGCGAGCGAAATAATTTTCACTTTTACAACGTTCCCCAGTACAACGGCGTCAGCGTTGGCCTGAAGTTTGTCGGGCACAACGGTATCGCCATCAGCACCCTTCACGACGAGAAAGCCTCCTGCACCCGCACCATCGGCTGCGAGATTGAAGTGATAGGCCGTAACCTTCTGGAGAGCCGCTTGTGCATTTTTAATCAGTTGTGTTGCTGTCGGTGTGGATGATGCCGTATCGCCGCCACAGGCTGTAAGCACAAATATGAGCAATATCAAGAGAGGAAGGGCGAAGAGAGAACGGCTTGTGTGTCTCTGCATGAGTGTTTCCCCTTTATGTACAGATGAAATATGATAGAGTACAACATCATTGTATCATGTAAAGGACGACAAAAATGACCGAGAACAAGAAAAATATGCTGGGCTTTACACATCACTATATTCCGCCTGTGCAAGCAGGGCAGCATGGGCCGACGTTGTTGCTGTTGCACGGGACGGGAGGGAATGAGAATGGTTTGCTGGACCTGGGGCGTATGCTGGACCCTAATGTGGGGCTACTCAGTCCACGCGGCAAGGTGCTGGAAAACGGGATGCCGCGCTTCTTCCGCCGTATCGCTGAGGGTGTCCTTGATGTACCAGACCTGATAGAGCGCACGCATGAACTGGCGGATTTCGTAGAGATCGCGAGCGCAAGCTATGGCTTTGATGCGCAGCAGGTCATCGCGGTTGGCTTCTCCAATGGCGCGAATATCGCGGCAAGTATGCTGCTATTGCGTCCACAGACACTTGCCGCGGCAGCATTGCTGCATCCGATGCTGCCATTTGTGCCGGAGGAATTACCACAACTTACAGGCAAATACGTGTTTATAGGTGCAGGGCGTCGTGATCCTCTCGTACCAATGCACAATACAGAGCAACTAGGAGATTTATTGCAAAAAGCTGGTGCGAGTGTTGAGGCATACTGGCATAACGGTGGTCACACGATTACACATGAAGAGGTGCGTGAGGCTAAACGATGGTTGCAATCGGTGGTTAAGCAATGAGAGAGGAACATAGGGGCGTTTTTTTATATCGCGGCGAAACGCGTTTTTTTGAGAGGACCATTTTGCTTTTTTGTGTGTAGGGTGATGTCGTTTTTGTTGTTGTTGTGCGGCTGACGAAATTAAAATACGTTTTTTTTGTTGTGCTTGATACTCGTGCCAGCAGGTGACAAGCTGAAAGCTCGGCAACCTTGTGAAGCTGAGGTCTGTTGCTTGCACGTGGTCTATACGCGAGACGCGAAAGACGTGTGCCATGTTCGCGATCATGCCGACAAGATACCATGTCCGTGCTTTCACCACAAGCCCATATGGTTCTACGAAATACTGTTGGTGCGTGCCATCATCATTGGAATAGTTGATACAGAGCTTTTGATCGTGCCATATCGCCGCCTGGATCGTCTCAAGGTAAGCAGTGATGCGTTCATTATACTGCCATTCAGCCATGTCAACATAGAAGCGTTGGCGCGTGTGCTCTACGTTGTAGCGCGAGGACTCTGGCAAGGCAGCCGAAACTTTCAGCAGGGCATCCTCAAGTGCTCGGCCCATGCCGAGATCGGCAGACGGTGCTGTAATTGTCGAGAGAAAGAGGGCGCGTATCTCTGTCTCAGTCAAACCAGTTAAGCGTGTCTGGTAACCATCCACGAGCGAGCACCCACCACCGGGTCCTTGCAGCGTATACAGGGGGATGCCAGCTATGCTTAACGCTTCAAAGTCGCGGTAAATCGTTCGTTCAGAAACCTCTAACTGCTCTGCTAACTCATGCGCGGTCATCCGTCCACGTGTTTGTAGCAGCATCAGTATTGACAGAAGTCGGTCTGCACGCATCGTGTGACCTCCATGAACTTAAGAATTATTTTTAGCTATACAAGTATACCATATTCCGCTCTTCTTTGAAGGCTTACATTTTGTGTATAAGCCTCTACTTTATAACATTCAATATATATAAAAGTGCATTGCGAGAGCCTCAGTGACGACACCTTTGAGCGTAGTATCTCGCAGAGCACCAGGAGCGGCTTTACAGGAAAAGAGGCTCCAAAAGCCTCTATTTTTCTGTTGTTAAAGCTCTTCTATAGGAAGCTTCTCGCAAACCCTTGTCTAGCAATAAAGCCACTCTAGTAGTGGCTTTATTGCTTTGAGGCTACAAAAATTTGTGGCGATACGTACTGTAGGGGTCTAATTCTATTACACCCTCGTCCCCAATCGATCATGTCCACAGGATTGATGGAGCGTCTCACTATACCCCCAACATGAACAGTTGCCGAAAGGGTGTAATAGAATTAGACCCCTACAGTAGGTCATATCCGCATGCTTTGAGAATGTCATGGGAGGTGGTTCTGCGGTGCAATGAATGAGAACCCTACTTGACGATGTGGCGACGAGACACTACAATACGTTGAGAGAAGCGATGAATGTTCCTTTATTTTTTGCGGAGGTATTTTTTTATGCCATTGTACGAGTATCGTTGCTCAGATTGTAAGGCGAAGTTTGAGTTGCTTGTCATGCATCAGCACGCCGATGATATCGTTTGTACAAAGTGTCATAGTGACAAGGTGCGCCGTTTGCTTTCGACCTTCGCGTTACCGCGTGGTGGTGGTGAAGATACAGCCTATAGTGATGATATGCCGATGATGGGTGGCTGTTCGTGCGGTGGCGGTGGTTGTGGCTGTAACTAACGCGTCTCGGTTCCACTCACTTACAAATGTACAAAGAAGATAAAGTGTACTATCATGTTTAACAAAACCAGTTATCGACGGGGCGTGATTGAAGGCGTTGTGCTGTTCACGCTCGGTCGCCTCGGCTCGCTGATCACGCCAACCATTTTTCCCGATTGGTTATTCGTCGTGGCACCCCTGCTCTTCCTGACCATACAGTTTTTGTTCGCGCCTTTTTGGGCCACACGTCGCATTATATCAACAAAGCGTGAGCGTTTGAGCAAGCGTTTCTGGCTCCTGGGGCTACGCCTTGCCACGATCTGCTTTGCCATTGACCTGTTGATTACGCTTGCCTTTGGTCTGCCCGTCGATCTTTTTGGTGTGCAACAAGGCCCGGTTTTGCTTCGTCTGCTCAACAATGGAGCGAATCATCTTAGCCTCGCCGACTTTGGCATCTATGAGTTGAAGACTGCCGCGTTACTCTTTGCCCTTTTCACGCTCTCCGTCATCTGCACACGATTGGCAATGGGTGGCTTCCTGCGCTTTACTATGCCAGCAGGTGGCAACCGTGTGACATTGTAAGCGCGAGCGTATTTTCGATATTTCCCAGGCATCGTGAGCAGGCGGTAATCTACTTTCAGTATCTTATAGTCATACTGGTGTTTATTGGCGGATAATCCCTTATTTGATATTTTGATTATATTTATGCCACTAAACTCACGTTTTTAACGTACACTATTTTAAGAGGTGTTACTATAACGTTGAGTGTCCCCATGCTCAATGTTTCCCCCTAGTACCGCCTCTTTCTCTTGATGCCTTTTTTTCTTCGGGCCAGAGCAACGTATCATCGTTTCCGGGCAAACGTTCAGGTTCATCTTTAATCGGTGTCCGTCGCCATTCACAACGTACCTCGCCACTGCGTAGAAGATGTTGTAGTTGTGTATCGTAATCGCTGAGGAGGAAGTGTCCAAAGTTAGCAACAAGTAATTGTTGCCGCAGATCGGGCCAGCGTCTTGTACGTTTTGCGCGTCCCTGTTGCAGAAGATTTTCCTGTAATTGTTGGCGTTCATCCTCGATACGCTCTTTATACTGGGCTTCAAACCATTCTTCACTCAGCACACCGTGATGACGTTGTTCATAAATAGTACGCTGATAGCGACAGAGAGCATCATTCATACTCGCGAAGCTATCCTGGCGACGTGTAGCGAAGACGAGTGTATACGGCATATCCTCAACCACACCCGGACGAACGAGAACAGGTAGAATGATTTGCTGTACTGGAAGAATAAAATGGCGTTGCATTGATGCTGCGAATACATTCATCACCTCACTTATGGTCTTTTTGCGTTGCGCCTCCTGGGTCGAAAATGTCTTCCAACGGTCTGTACGTAGTACCGCAGTCAAGACGATTGCATATGCAGGTGAGCGTAAAGCGGTAAGAAAGAGGGTTTCGACCTGCTTATGCGAGAGGAGAAAGCACAGCTCTGTTGGTGCTGTCCGTTTGTACAGTGGGGTAAGGTCCTCGTTTGTGAATAGCGTGTGCCCAAAAGGGTTGAGCAAAAGAATTGTCGGCGACTGCTCTATCTCCGCGAGTATATGTGGCGCGGCCTCTAACCAACTTGCGTTGACAATTCCACTTTCTTTCGGAAGTCCCGGCTCTTTTGAATGCTCCGACCGTGTATCTTTCCGTCTACTGCTTCCATGTGTCAGGAGCAAACCGTTGAGCGTGATTGGCTTGCTTTCCTCAGCCAGCGTTTGGGCTAATGCACGTATCGGTTGGAGTGGTGGGTGTAAGGCTGAAGACGAAGTGGACTTACGGCCTTTGGCGGCTATCCCTAAAGCGTCTACAAGATAACAACGTCGGAAGATGCGTGTTGCGGCAAGGGAGCGACAGTAATCCGCGACATATTCATGTAGGAGCCATTCGCGTAGGGATGCGAGGACAAGGGGTTCCGTGAGACGCCGTACACGTCCGGGTCCCGTTTTCGGTAGGGGTTGTTGATTATCTTCGAGGTCGCTCCACAGGTGTATCATCTTGTATATTGTAACATATTTCTCTTGCTTTTTACCTCATCAAACAAAAATGTACGTTACACTATCCATTTTTTGCTCTTCGCCTTGACCATCTCCATTGTCGGTATTCCCTGCACACCTTCTTGCTCTACTGAGAAGGAGGCAACACAATTCGCGAAGTCTACCGCCTGCTCAACATCCCCATGTCTATAGAGTGCGGTCAAAAATGCTGCCGCGAACACATCACCAGCACCCGTTGGGTCTATCTCTTGAGCAGTATATGCAGGAAAATGCTGTATGATGCCATGCTGAAAGATGGTCGCCCCATGCCGACCATCTGTAGCCACGAGCAACGGGACACGCATACTCCATTCGTAGAGTATGGCATCGGCTTCCTGGCGATTGCCATTGGCAAAGGGCAAAAGATCATCATGGCTTAGAATTAACACATCGAGCAATGGCAGTATCTGTTCTGCTACTTGCCACTGTGTAGGCCAGACACGGCCATCGGCGTCCCAACGTCGTAGCCAACCCTGTGGTGTTGCGGCAATAATGGCACCGGACCGACGCCGAAAAAGTGCGACAAGTTCCAGCGGAATTTCTTGTGCGAGTGGCCCTATCAGCACAATCGGGGTATCGCGCCACGTTACTGGCACATCTGTTGTTTCCAATGTATTGGCTCGCGCTTGCAGGTATTGTGTGCGAAATCCATGCGTGTATTGATTTATAAATGTTGTTGTTTCCGCAGTTAGGTGTATCGCAAGCGCGATATCGGGTAATGTACGTGAAAGTTCTTGCATAAGGTCTGGCGAGGCACAGGTCACGATACCAGCGGCTAATCCTAAACGATAGGCGGTGAGGGCGGCAAAAGTGACGGTACCACCAAGCGAGAAAGAACCATCAGGATGAAGGTCACGTGTTACATGTCCGAGCGTGAGAAATTGTAACAAAAATGGTGGAGATGACTGTTTGGCATCATCTCCACCATTGTGTAGGTTCGACATACTATCTTCCAACGCGTTTGAGCGAAATAACGACACGTCGCTCTTCGCCTTCACCCATACTCTCCGTGCTAATATCCTTACTGTCTGCCAATGCCATATGGACGATTTGTCGTTCGTTAGGGGGCATTGCCTCCAATGCGATTGCGCGACGATAGTTGCGTACCTGTTGTGCCACACGCAACGCTAAGGAACGGAGATTTTCTTCACGTCGCTCGCGGTAGTTTTCCGCGTCAATCGTGATACGCATACGATGCTTGGTGCGATGCCCAACAATGAGACTCACGAGCAGTTGAAGCGATGCCAATGTTTCGCCGCGGCGTCCAATCAGTAGACCGAGATTTTCGTTGATGCCATGAATATTCAGCGCAAGTGGTTTTGTTGAGCGTACCTGTACCGTGGCATGGATGTTCATGTAGCGTAAAATATGTTGGAGCACATCGACTGTGATTTCAACGTCCTCGCGTGAAGGTGTCTCAACCTCCTGCATCTCGCCTGGTGCCACACTCACATCGCCAAATTCAGAAATATTTGGTAAGGGATCGGACGATGCAATAAATGGGGCTGGCTCTTCTGTCTCAAACTCGCCCTCCTCGTCCTCCTCCTCAAATTCTTCGTCGTCTTCAAACTCACCCTCGTCCTCCTCCTCCTCATACAGTTCTTCGTCAATCTCAACGACTTCTGGAGCATCAGGACCAAGAATAGCATCAGCCATTTCGGGCGTGATTATCGCACCGCTGGCAGGACGAACCGCGAACGGAGTTTCACGCGTACTTACACGTACACGTGCCTCTTTACTGCCCAGGCCAAATGTGCCACGACTTGGCTCCTGTAGCACGACAATCTCGACATCTTCACGCCGTTTGCCCAGGCGCATCAGTGCCTGCTGTACCGCCTCGTCAACACTCTTACCACTAGCCTCTATGCTTTCCACGGCTTTCATGCCTCCCTTTATATTTCTTCGTCATTAGGTTAGGGAAATGTATTGCGCCCTCGTCCTGTAGGGACCGATTTATCACGTCCTCGCCAGGATATAGTAGGCCAAGAGAACGTGATAAATCGGTCCCTACAAGGGATGCATCCAGATGAGCGTATCAGATTATATCATCATTTCCCAGGAAACGCGACACTAGCGACGCGATACATTCCTCTTTTGAATGTTGTTGCTACTCCTGCGACGTGCGGACGCTGGTTTGCGGCGTGCTGGCGTTGTGCGTAACTGGCTACCTATTGGGCCATCGCTCTCCTCGATGCTACCCTCTACAACATTGTTATCTGTACCATTCGCACTGCCACCATTCGCGCTTGCACCACCAAGTTGAATCTTTTGCCCAAACAGCGACATGCTACCAGCTGGTTTTTCTTTTGTAAAGTCGCGTTGAGTCGTAGGAGTACTAGCTTTGCTTACCAGATTTGGTGCTGTGATAAGTCCACCCCAACCAGTGACGAAGTACTGTTGTACCGCCTGGAAGACAGAAGAAACAGTCCAATAAAGCGCGAGACCGGCTGCGAATGTCCAGCCAAAGAAGACCGTGACCAATGGCATAATGTACTGCATCGTCTTCATAGACTGTTGAGTTGGATCAGGCGTACCCGTGTTTGCCGTCGTTTTGGGCTGTGACATGCGTAACTGCACAAATGTCGCCAGACCTGCCAGAATTGGCAAAATGTGTGTTGGGTCAGGCTGACTCAACGCGAAGAACCAGTGTGGATTCAGAAACGTAAACCAGTTCAAGTTCAGATTTGGTACGTGCGCAAAATGTGGCAAGAACGGGTAGATAATATGGTTAATATGATCCAACAAAGACTCTTGCTTCGTTGGCTGAAAGCGTAAAACGCTGTTAAATGCGTTGAACATGCCATACAAGACAGGCAACTGCACAAGCAAAGGCAGACAGCCCGCTACAGGATTGACACCATACTCTTTATAGAGGGCTTGTGTCGCCAGTGCCTGTGCTTGCTGATCTTTGGCGTACTTCTTTTTAAGTTCCGCCATCTGTGGCTGCAGGGCCTGCGTTGCCTTCATTGATTTGAGCTGTTGGAGTGTCAATGGAAAGAGAATCAGTTTGATAACAATTGTTAAGACAATAATTGATAGGCCAAAATCACCAAATAGCCCGTACAGCAGCATGAGGCCATTGAAGATTGGAAATGTAAAAATGAGATTGAATAAGTACCCTATCTCGCCCACGAGTGTTTTCCTGCCTTCCTCGATCTAGTTACCCAGGCGTTCTGGGACGGGATCGTAGAGATTTCCATGATAAAACGGTTGACAGCGTCCGATGCGCTTTACTGTCATCCAGCCACCACGGAAAAATCCAAAACGTTCAATTGCCTCATATCCATAGTGTGAACATGAGGGCGTAAATCGACACGATGAGGGCAGGACCACCGACAGCGTGCGCTGATAAACCCGAATGAGAAACATTGCTATGTATTTCACTATCTGCCCCTGTATACTACGTCTCAGCTACGTGGCTCGGTAGAGCCAAGCAGCTTTGCTCGACGCAGCAATGTAGTAATATCATGAGTGATCGTCTGTAGATCGGCATCAAGGATGTTATGCCTTGCACTAATTACTACGTCCCAGCCGCCAGAAAGTTCATCTAACGAAGGTCGAATTGCCTCACTTAGGAGTCTCTTCTTATAATTACGCATGACCGCGTGTTTAGAGATACGTTTGCTGACCACAAAGCCAACCCGTATGCCTGTTTCTGTTGTAGGCGTCCATGCAAGTATAAGCAGCCGAGACGTTATGCTGCGTCCCTGCTGCCTCACCCGTTGGAAGTCGCTATTTTTTCGTAGGCGTAACGCCCGTTTGAGTGCCACAATACCGTTAGACGGTCAGGCTCCAACGCCCTTTAGCGCGGCGAGCCTTGATCACACGTTGTCCATTACGGGACGACATGCGCTTCAAAAAGCCGTGTTCACGTAAGCGCGGAATGCGCTTTGGTTGCCATGTACGTTTCATATTACCGTTTTCTCTCCTCAAAGATGGGCGCGATGAAGCACGCCCCTATAAGATATCCTGTAAATTATAGCGGTTTCTGTCAATACTGTCAAACATTTTAACGAATGGGTTCACGAGAGCATGACAGGGGCAAGCCCTGTCACTACTATACTGACCACCACGGTGTGGCTTTGCCACACGGTTCCGAGTATAGTAGTGACAGGGCTTGCCCCTGTCATGCTCACTCGCAACTCGATATTCTAGGAGGTTTTGAAGCGTAGTAGCACACGACCGAGCCGTACCTCGTCATTGTCGTGCAATAGTGTTGGCGTCTTCGCGGCAAGACGCTGGCGATTTAAGAAGGTGAAGTTGGTGCTGTTCTCGTCTTCCAGCATGTATTGCCCATTCTCAACGAAGATTCGTGCATGTAAGCGCGACACACCACCATCTTCACCACCGTGTGCTGTCAGGTCCACATCGGGATAGATGTTGCTCACAGCATCCTCACGACCAATCAGGATGTTATCTTTTCCGCTGATATCAAACTCCTGATTGTCTGCCTCCACAATCAAGCGTGCCTGAAGTCCGGCGGGTGCAGCACTCTGTGCGACTGGTGCGGCCTGAGTCGCATCGAAACTGGTATCAGGTTGCTGTGTTGCATACACCGGCTCTGGCTGCTGTACCGAGGGTACCTGCTGTTGCACGGGGTCGGGTGTTGAGGTGACGGTTGGTTCCTGCGTGGCGATAACCGTAGGCGCGGACGCGTTAAGAGGTTCGCCACACTCATCGCAGAAAGCCGACCCATCGGGATTCACATGTCCCAAAGAACATACTACTGACATTGTACTGATTCCTTCCTTCATATACCTATTTTTTATGTTTACCTTATTTCGTTTATCTGTAGGGACGATTTATCGCGTCCGCGGCGCAATTCATTACGCGAGAGGCGTGTTTCCCTCTTCTCAATACCAGCATAGGCGATAAATCGCGGCGGACGCGATAAATCTGGTCCCTACGGACGTGAATTTAGAATTATGGGATGATATCATCCAGGCGTTGTGTAAGTTTGCGTGTTTTGTTGCCGATAGACTTCACTTGATCTTGTGAAATCTGCTGGCCCTGATTGATCTGTTCGATTGCGGCCTGTGTTTCGGGGTCGAGCACGCGCGTCACGTTTGGGGCGAGCTTTGTTGTTGCCTTGCCTGTACGCTTGTATTCGTCAAGTACACGCGTGACCAGACGGTTCGCGTTGGCTTTTTCCGCGAAGTTCATGACCGTGGCATTGACCTGTGCCGCCTCGTTTGCGTCGGCGGTAAAGGTGACTTTGATATCGTCGCGCATACGCTCACCCATGATGCCAGCGACAGGCACATCATAAGAAAGCTCGGCCTGTGCGATACGGAAAAGACCAGCAGGACGTGGATCAATCATCAACTCCACCAGCACGGATTGTGCGTTGTCTTTTTCCAGGTCGCCAAGCGAGATTACCACCTGACGGTCAGACAAGCTTGACTGATCAACGTCACGAATCAGCGGCAAGACCTTGACCGCCTTACGTGGCGAAACACCTGCGGGCAGACGCAGCGTCAAGGTGGCATTACGGACCGCGACCGCAACCGCACTCTGCAACTGCTGTTGGAAAATGGTCATGGCATCGGACGCACTTCTGATAAATTCGGCAGGCGTGCCTCCGCTGAGTTGACCAATGTCGTCAAGCAGGCTTTCGTCCCAGTCGGAACCGATGCCTAAAGGGTTAATCGCGATATTGGCGGCGGCAGCATCGCGTGCCAGTTGGCGACATTGGTCAGTATCACCATAGGTGACGCCATCGGTGAGCAGAATCATGCGATTGACAGCATTGGGAATATTCCAACGTCGTAACTCGCCGAGTCCCTGCATCATACCTTTTGACATGGTGGTACCGCCCGCGTCCGGGATGCGGTCAATCGCGGCCTTCATTCCTATTGGATCGTTTGCTGGCATCGAGGGAATAATCACCTGTGCGGTATCATCAAAGATCACAACGGAAATGTAGTCCGTCGGCTCCAGGCGGTCAATGACCATCTTGACCGCTTCTTTGACGTTTTTGAGTTTCGCGCCCCTCATAGAACCTGAGTGGTCGAGTACCAGTGCGAAGTTCAGTGGCATACGCACTTGTGCCATCATTGCTGTTGGCTTGGCTTCTAACAATACGTATGCAATCTGGCTTCCACCAGTAACAGGCATGAAATCTTTTCCTAGCTGATGAGCTAGTGTTACCTCTCCGGGCATAGTAGTAAAGGCTCCTTTCGCTTCGGTTGGCCCTAGTATATCATAATTTAGCGCACGAACACGATGACCGCGCTCACGTTGTCTTCGCCACCATTCGCATTAGCAGCTTCGATTAATTGAGTACAGGCAGTCTGCGGATCGTGTGCATTCTTCAAAATGTCGGTAATTTGTGGGTTACGCACCATCTCCCATAAGCCATCAGAGCAGCTAAGCAGAATGTCGCCAGGGAGAAGTTGCTGTTTGAAATCATCAACCTGTACATTCATCTTGTCGCCCAGGCTACGGAAAATCTGACTACGTTGCGGATGTGTGTACACGTCGTCTGGCTCGATCAAGCCACCGGCTAATAACTGTGCCACTAACGAATGGTCATTGGTCAGTTGATAGAGTGTATCTTCGCGCAACATATAGGTGCGACTATCACCCACATTAATAATAAACGCAGAATCGCCCACAATCATAAAACCTGTAATGGTTGAACCCATATCGGTCTTATCATGCTGGTTTGTCTGCACCAGCACGTTGTTGGCCTCTTCAACCGCTCCCTTGAACACGCCAATCAACGTATCCTCTTCCATCGGCGGAACGGATGCCGTCAAGCCTCCGCTCTTTTCCGCTTCTAAAGGCGGTAAAAGCAGTTCATGGACGATTTTATCAGCGATAACGTTAACCGCCATACGGCTTGCACCCTGACCATTGTCGTGACCACCCATACCGTCAGCAATGATAAACACGCCGACGGGTGTTGCATGTGACTCATGGACGCGTTGGAATTGTAACACGAGTGTGCTATCTTCGTTCGGTTCGCTCCTACGTACATTCCCTGCATCGGAGTCACCAGCGGCCAGTACATGCACTCCATTCGGAAAGGCTATCTGTGCGCTATGCTGTTGCTCGATCACATACGTTTTGCTCTGTTCGACAAATGTGTTTGCGATGGTGCCTTGTAACACATGTGCATCAGAATTGTTGCTGGCAGTCGCGGCATACTCATGCATCAGATAACTGGCATTGAGTAATTCCGCTCCACAGTCGATGCAAAACTCATCGCCCTCAGCATTCTCCTTTGACCCACAATTCCAACACTGTTGATAGCCCTGACGGTCTGTCACCTGATACACATGCTCCTGCTCGTCCACGTGTAGCACTTGCATCACTTCATAGCGTCCAGCCACCAGTGTACCAACGGCAAGCTCGGACGATGTATCGTCACCCGTGGGGATTGATCCATCATGTCCTTCTTCGGCAACCCCTGTAGCACGTCCTTCTGCCCCATCGACCAATTCCGAGGGTGCCAAAGAAGGACGCGCTACATCGGTCCCTACGGGTGATGTTTCCTCTGTGGGCGGTGTCACCGAAGCAGGTGGTGCCGCGGCCTGTTCCGCGTATGATGATACATTAGGATCATTGCCGGATGCGGCTATTTGAGCTTCTGTTGGCGGTGGTGGTGGAATTTGCACAGGCTCCCCTTCTGTCACGTCTCCATTTTGCGACATCATCACGGTTGGCATATCCGCAACATCTGTATAGGTAGCAGCGGAATGAGTAGGCTCTGTTGGAATTTGTTGCGTGCTAGGAGATGAGACTTGTTCGTTGGCAGTAGGACGCGCTGAAGCGGTCCCTACAGGTTGTAACGAATCAGGGGGTGCCGAATGTGACATATCTGTCCCTGTTGCGTTCCCAGTTTCTTGCTGCCAGCGACGTGCTTGAAATGCGACCATTTCTTGCGGTGAAAGTATTTGCGTTGGCGCAAGGCTAATATCATCTTCTGGAAGCGGAGTGTCTTGTGCAGGTTGTGCAGATGCAACGGTTTCTGGTTGCACCACAACCTCGATCGCCTGTGCTTCCTGTGGTGCTACTTCATTTATACTGCTTGTAGATGCAGGAGTTACTTCGTTAATACTGCTTGCAGGTGCTGATGCCTGAGTAGCAGGTGCGCTTTGCGTGTCGGCAGATTGTACTGAAGCAGAAGACCTTGCTGCAAGGTCTTCTGCTGTAAACGAGTAGCCACACACTTTACAAAACTTGGCATTGTCTCGATTTTGTGTATCACATTTGGGACAGAGCATTGCTGCCCTCCTTCAATTCGTTTATAGTTGTTTTTGTAGCCTGAGTGCTTCGGCATTGGTTGGGTCGCGTTGCAGCGTCTCATTGACCAGTTGCCGTGCCTCGCCTTTTTTGTTCAATTTGAGATAGCAGGTCGCCATTGCACTATAGACATCAGACACATAGGGGCTAAGCTGACGAGCTTGCTCCAATGCGCTCAAGCCCAGATTCCATTCGCGCTGCTTCATGTGGGCACGTCCCAACTCATACCAGCCCTCCCATAACATCGGGTCTTCCTGTGTTGCCTGTCGCAGAGTGCTGATCGCGGCGGCATTCTGCTTTGTCTCAATATACAGTCTGCCAATCGCTATCAAGAGTAACGTGTGCTTCGGATTAATTTTCAGACCATCCAGGAAACGCGCTTCGGCCTCACGATAGTACCCCTGATCCATTGCCAGTAGCCCAAGCTGATAATAGATTGCCGGGTCCTGTGGCGTGAGTCCCAATGCCTTCGTAAATGTATCTGTGGCTTGCTTGTACAGTCCTAAATCGCGATAACACAAGCCTACTTGAAAGTAGACATCAACGGCATCTGATTTGAGACGAAGCGCATCCTCGAATTGTTCAGCCGCGAACTTCATATTCTCAGTGAAGAGTCGCTTATCGGTATCTTTGACCGATTGCCCATACTGTCGATACGCGCGACCGAGATTATAAAGGACATCATAGGACGAACCGCCTAGTCGCTGTGCTTCACGAAACTGCTGAATTGCTCTCACATAGTTTTTCTGCGAAAGCAACTGTAGCGCAGACCGATAGGCCACCGTGGGGTCATTGCTCGTCACGGGTGCCGCTGTTTGGACGGGACGAGCCTGGATGGGTTGCTGTACCGGACGCGCCTGAATGGATGCCCGTCCATTCGACGTTTGCGCGGTTGAGCGTACTGGTCGTGCTTGAATAGGTGCCGGACGTGACTGGATAGGACGTTGCACCGGTCGCGCTTGAATTGGCACACGCGGTTGTGGACGTGCCTGTGTGGGCGCGGCAGTCACGCCTTGCACGAGTGGTTGACCATCGCGCTTACAAAACTTGGCTCCTGGACGATTGTGAAAACCGCACTTCGGACACACTAAGCCGTTCGCCGCGTTCGTTGCCATCATGAGCGTTGCATTGGGCGAACTGACGGCTGGTATCGCGATTGTTTGTGGCGCACCACTATTTGGCATGCATTGCTGTAACGCGATGCGCATCTCTTCCGCGCTCTGAAAACGGAGTGCTGGCTCTTGCTGCATCGCTCGGATAATCACCTGCTCAATCGGACATACTATTCTGCCGTTCACCTGCACGGTACGCAAACGCGGATTTTTGGCCCGAATACTGCCCGTCGAAGGCGTCTGAATTGGGTCCGGCTCATAGTTTGTGAGCAAGTGATACAGGGTTGCCCCCAGCGAGTAGATGTCTGAACGTGCATCGGTCTGCACGAGGCGTCCGGGATTTTGCGCGGTACGCTTCTGTCCTGGCATCGTGATTGAGCCAAGATGTTCCGGCGAGGCATACGAGATGGTGCCCAGATTCTCTGTGTTTGTGCGCTTATTCGGGTCAAAACGTCGTGCGATACCAAAGTCGATGAGTTGCACATCATCGTCCGTGGTAATCATAATATTCCCCGGCTTCAAGTCACGTAGAATAATCGGTGGGACGCGTGTGTGAATATATGTCAGTGCCTCACATACCTGCATTCCCCATTTGATGACCTTGTCCTCTGGTAACGGTGTTTTGCTATCCTCAAGCATCTTTTCAAGGCTATGCCCCGGCACAAACTCCATCACAAAGTAGTAATTGCCCCTTTCTTGAAAGGGCACCATCAAACTTGCAATGTGTGGATTCTTCAAGCCACGTAAGAGCGCAACCTCTTTATTAAAACGGTCTATCGCAACGTCTCTATCCTCTTTACTCGTACTTGGACCAATAAGCAGTTCTTTGACCGCGTAATAATAAGGAGGTATACCTGGCCCTGCATCCTGTGCTACTCGGTAGACAGTACCCATCCCACCTTCACCAAGGATTTTATCAATTTTATATTTTCCGTCAAGAACCGTGCCTATGGGAAGTGCCATATAGCGTTCTCCAACCTTTTACAACTGTGTTATGCTAATGTGCATTCACATGCACCACGACGGCAGTAATATTATCCTCGCCGCCATTCGCGTTTGCCAGATCGATCAATTGATCACATATTTTCTGTGGACTACTCTCTTCGCTTAGTAGCCTACGTAAGTCATCCTCACGTACCATCTCCCATAGCCCATCAGAACAGAGCAGTAGTGCATCTTTGGGAAGTAATGTCTCGTGGAAAATGTCAACCTCGACCGTCTTATGCCCTGCACCGAGGGAACGATAGATCAAGTTACGTTGTGGGTGCGTGTAGATTTCATCCGCCGTGATCTGATTCGACTCGACGAGCCGCGCCACCAGCGAGTGATCGCGTGTTACAGGAGTAAGATTGCCCTCGCGTAGAAGATACGTGCGACTATCGCCCACGTTGGCAACATACGCGTTGTCATTTTGTACCAGGACAGCAGTTACTGTGCTTCCCAGGCCACGCGCCGCACTCTGTTTCTCTCCATAACGGATAATAGCCGTATTTGCTTGCTGAATCGCCGTCTTCAACTGGTCTTCGACTGCTAAGGAAACAGGCGTCTCTTTGAGCTTACGTGTCTTCTGCTTCGAGTTGTCTTCCGCACCTGACACCTGTTTCTTGCCCGCTTCTTTCATCTCAGCCAAATCCAACCTGATTGTTGGTTGATCGGCAATGGGCTTGAAGAAACTATCCAGGTTTTGACTAATGGTTTCAATCGCAAGTTTGCTTGCAACCTCGCCCGCCTTATAGCCGCCCATGCCGTCAGCAACAACAAAGAGACCTCGGTCTCCCTCTTCTGATGACTCTATGCGTTTGTAGGCACAGTCTTCATTTTGATCGCGTTGTTTTCCCACGTCGCTTTTATCAGCAGCAGTTAATCGTAGATGTATAGATGTCATTGTAATATGTACCTCACAAAAGCAGATGTCTTTCCATAGTTGTGCTCAATATAGCATATAGTGGGCGTACTGACAATTAAAGACATGCTGGTTGTCTATATCCGTATGTATGTTAAGAATAGTGTGCATAATAGTATTGGAACATACAGTATATACGGCCTACAATGGATTTGAGTTGCGTACCTATGCTGATATGTAACCTGTAGGGATGATTATGGCGTTTGATGGAATGATTAGGATATGAAATGTCCGTAGTAGTCCAACCGCTTTCATTTGAACCTTCTCAATACCTATCAAGCAAGGGTTGGAACACTTTGAGGTGATGCGAAAGGTTCAAATCAAGGTGGTCGGACTAGTAGGGGTCTAATTCTATTACACCCTGTGGGCAATACACAATGTTGGAGGAGATGTTGAAACGTTTCATCCCTCTCGTGAATGTGGTCAAATGCTCACAGGGTGTAATAGAATTAGACCCCTACAAACACATGCTACAATACATGTAAACATCCACGAAGGAGAGCAACGTATCTATATGACCACAGCACAAAAACTTCCCCATTGGGATATGAGCATTATTTATCCCAGCCTCGAATCACCTGAATTCGCGCAAGCCTTTACGGGTGTTGTCAATACGATAAACGACCTCGGCACACTGTTCGACGCGCACAACATTAAAGAACAAACAGCCCTTACGGTAGACGCTTCTGTCATTTCTACATTTGAAACCATTGTCGAACACTATAATGCCACCGCCGACATGGTACGCACGGTTGGCGTGTATATTAGTTGTATTGTTAGCACCGACTCGCGCAACGATCTGGCACAGGCAAAAATGAGCGAGTTACGTCAAGCGCTGGTACTGTTCTCACAACTTGGCACACGCTTTACCGCCTGGATTGGCTCGCTTGACGTGGAGGCATTGATTGCACAATCAACGGTGGCACGTGATCATGCTCATGCATTACGCAATGCGAAAATAGAAGCAACCCACCTCATGTCACCTGCCGAGGAAACACTTGCGTCGGAACTCAATACAACGGGTGGTTCCGCGTGGAGCAAACTACATGGCAACATCACGTCACAACTGAGCATCCCTTTCGAGGTCGATGGTCAGACGCAGCATTTACCTATGAGTGAAATCCGCAATCTTGCCTTTGATGCGAATCGCGATGTACGCCAGCGTGCCTACGAAGCTGAACTTGCTGGCTGGCAACAGGCCGCATTGCCCTTAGCTGCCGCCCTTAATAGTATCAAGGGTGAAGTTAATGTACTGGCGCGACATCGTAAATGGGAGTCGCCGCTCGCTGAGGCACTCTTTGACAGCAGCATCGACTCGCAAACGCTCGATGCGATGATGTCAGCCGCACGTGAGTCATTTCCAGATTTCCGTCGCTATCTCCATGCGAAAGCTCGCGCCTTGAACCTTCCGCGTCTGGCATGGTACGACCTCTTCGCGCCTGTAGGGACAAGCGATAAGGTATGGACATTCGACGAGGCTTCAAGCTTTATCGTGCAACAATTCGGTACCTACTCACAACGTCTCTCGGATTTCGCGGCACGAGCTTTTCGAGAACACTGGATTGATGCGGAGCCACGTCCCGGCAAACGCGATGGTGCCTACTGCACGTCGATACGTACTGATGAGTCACGCGTCTTCGCGAACTTCAAACCAGCTTTTGGTGGTGTCAGCACGCTTGCCCACGAACTGGGGCATGGCTATCACAATCTCAACCTCGCGCAGAGAACACCACTGCAACGCTCACTGCCTATGACGTTAGCGGAGACCGCCAGCATCTTCTGCGAAACCATTATCACTCATGCCGCACTCAAGGATGCTAATAAACAAGAACAAATTGCCATCTTAGAGGAATCGATACAAGGTTCGTGCCAGGTCGTAGTCGATATCACCAGTCGTTTCCTGTTTGAGCAACGCGTCTTTGAGCAACGTGAGAAGCGTGAATTGTCCATCGACGAACTCAAGGCCATCATGCTAGAGACACAACGCGAAACCTATGGCGATGGTCTCGACGAAACGCAATTACATCCTTATATGTGGGCGGTCAAAGGCCACTACTATAGTACCGGACGCTCCTATTATAACTATCCCTATATGTTCGGTCTGCTCTTTGGCCTCGGTCTCTACGCACGTTACCAGCAAGACCCGGAAACTTTCAAGCAAGGCTACGACAACTTGCTTTCATCCACAGGCTTAGCCGATGCTGCCACGCTTGCCGCGCAATTCGGTATCGACCTGCGTACCGAAGCCTTCTGGCGTGCCAGTTTCGATATTATTCGCCAGGATATCGCGCAATTCGAGAAGCTGGTTGAGGATGTCGCCTAGATTGTCAATCCGTCATGATAATTGGTTTCCCCTTTCGTAGGGACCACGTTTACGGCGTCCTCGGCGCAATTCATTGCGCGATATCTCTGTGACTGCTTGTAAAATGGCGTTTATAGGCGATAAATCGCCCATGGACGCCGTAAACGTGGTCCCTACGACGTTACGACAACGAGACGCGGACCACGACGGCGGTGATGTTGTCGGGACCACCGTTCTCATTGGCGTGTGCGATTAGACGTTGCGCACTTTCTTCGGGTCAATTTGAGCCAGAAATGGCCCTCGAACTACTCATCGTGTTCTTTGGGGTGATGTGATACATCAAGAAAAACCAGGAGGTGTGATATGTTCAGCGAACTTTTCCTCTGGTCAAGCATTGTTTTGTTGTGTGCGTTCGTCTTACTCGTTCAAGTTGTCATGTGTGTGCGTCCACTGCTTTTTACACGACAGCCCTTGTGGAAATATGCTGTTGTCGTACTTGCATTGCTGCTCAGCCTCTCATCGTTCGTGGTTGCAATACATGCAATGCACGATGAGCAAATGCTTTTTGTCTTAACCAGAGAGCATATGAATCCTACCATCTATATACATTTGAAAGTGGCATTGTCGGCGGCATTTGCTAGCTGTATGGTGCAAACGAGCCTGTTAGTGATTATGATTGTGCTTCTGTTGAGTGTAAAAAGCACCTCGAAATCACGATATACGCCATCGTGGGTGCTAGCACAGGATATTCGTGGAACGCTATAAAATGCCAGGCGAGAGACTGCATTATCCAGTTCCTGTGTTTGTCGCGCTACTCGTTGTCAAAATTCCCTCTCCTGTTCGTGTCTGTTATGATAGATAGAGTTTTGATATTTGACAATGAGACGAACATATGAAAAAGATGGTTTTTACAGAGCGACAACGCTTTTGGATTGGCTTTCTGGCAGGTCTAGGGGCTGGCATTATTGCGTCGGTCCTGATGCTGTTGTTGAGTGTGACCTTTAATGGTATCTCTTTACCGCAGGTCTTTGGCTCCGCCCTGACACAGTTGATGTCACCGGCAACCTTTAATTCGTTGCATACGCTTATTGGTGGTGACGCGAAATACTACTTTTTTTATTGCATTCTGGTGGGACAAGTTCTTGTCTTTGCAGCTAGTGGTGGCCTCTGTGCTCTGCTCGTGGGAAGGTTTAGGGCAGGAAAGACAGGAGAGGAACAGTTGCAATGGAGTGATAGTGGCATACTTATACTTGTGCTTTTGCTTCTGACAGGTCTGGTGCTTCTACCTGTAACGGGTGCGGGTTTCTTTGGATCACGTCTTGTGATTGGACTAGTTAACACGATTATAAGTCTCTCTGCGGTTGGTGTTCTTTTTGCTGGCTCATTTGTGTTGCTACAAAACCAGCTTGTCCAACGTCAAATTCGTTTGCTGAATTCGTCCGTAGTGGTGCAAGCAAAGAGTGAGGCACGGCGTGAAATGGTGATACACGGCATCCAACTTGTCGGGTTAGGGGCATTAGGTGTGCTGGCATGGCGTTTTATCACAGGAGCGCAGACCCTTACAAGTGGCAGTGGCGCAACGAGTACGACAACGGCTCCGAGTTTGCTACAGGGCTATAAAAAGAAAATTTCACCCGTGCCAACGCCAAATTATGGGGATGTCAAACAAATACCGCTGTTTTCAAAAGAGGTCACGCCCAACGATCAGTACTATATTGTCTCAAAAAATCTCTTCTCCGATCCCACCGTCAATGGTGATACGTGGCATCTCTCCGTATCAGGTGAGATTGCGCAACCCTTTTCGCTGAGCTATAACGAATTGATTGCATTGCCGTCAAAAAAGCAGTATGAGTCGATGATGTGTATCAGCAACGAGGTTGGTGGGCAATACATGAGCAATGCCCTCTGGGAAGGTATTCCGCTCGCGGACCTGCTCGCGCGTGGTGGTGCGATCAAGCCCGGTGCGACAAAGGTTGTGTTGTATGCCGCTGATGATTACAGCGACAGTATTCATCTTTCAAAAGCATTAGAGCCAACAACATTGCTTGCGTTCCGTATGAATGGAACAACACTCCCACAGGGGCATGGCTTTCCATTACGCTTGTTGGTCCCTGGCATCTATGGAATGAAGCATGTCAAATGGATTAGGCGTATCGAGGTTGTCAACACGGATTTTCAAGGTTACTGGCAGCAGCGTGGGTGGAGCGATCCAGCACCAATACAACTGACCTCACGAATTGATGTACCCCTCACAGGTGCTACCATGAAGGCTGATAAGCCAACGTATATAGCCGGTGTTGCCTTCTCTGGCAACAAAGGCATTAGTCAGGTGGATGTCAGTTTCGATATGGGCCAGACGTGGAACAAAACCACGCTCAAGCGTCCGCTGTCAGCCCTGACATGGGTGCTATGGGAACTGCCATGGCAACCACAGGTTGGCACATACACCGTGATTGTGCGTGCTATTGACATGCAAGGCAATGTGCAAAATCCCACTATCGCGCCCCCACTTCCCGACGGTTCCACCGGATATCACAGTGTGCAGGTGACGGTACAATAAGGCAAGAGGGTGCGCTGAAGCGCACCCTCTTGGCGTTTGACATCCCCCAAAGCGCACACTTTCATTGATAGATGCGACTATTTCGGTCAATTTTCGTTTCACATTGCGAAACGCCAAAAAGAGGGCACAAATGTTGTCCGGTTTTGGCCTCTTCGTTGATTGTACTATGTAGGGGGAACGATTACATGAGAAAAGCATTACGCACACGGTCGTCGTAACACGCAGTGACGTTTTCTTTCGCGGTAATCGTCGGTAAAATGATCGCAGATAAGGCCACTATGGTGACGGACGTTCAGGGGGATGAGGTAGCACGTTTGCGTGCAGGGGATGCCCAGGCTTTCCGTTCGTTGATGGAGCGGCTACAGTATCCAATTACAGGATATTTGCATCGCCTTGTGGGTGAGCGTGAGGTAGCATTAGACCTCGCGCAGGACACATTCCTACAAGTGTATAAGGAAATTGGCAAAACATCTTCGCATCTTGAACTAGATGCCTGGATATATCGTATTGCCACGAATTATGGCTTGCGTTATCTCAACAGGAAACGCCTACGCCTTTTTATTCCTTTCTCTTTCGGGCATGATAGTCAAGGGGAAGAAGGTCTGAGTTCCGAAGATATGCAAGAGCGGTCTATGATGGAGCCTTCGTTTGAAGAGCGCACAGAGACAAGTATGCTGATCCAGGAAGCGTTCAACATGCTTGCTCCCACGGATGCCGCGTGTGTGCAACTGCATTATAGTGCTGGTTTTACGTATGAGCAAATCGGGGTGATTGTCAAGCTTTCGCCGGAGGCGGTACGCAAACGTGTCGCACGAGGTGTCGAGAAATTTCGTAATGTTTATGCTCAAGGCCCAACACAAGCGAAAAAAGCGTCAGCGTTGAAGGCATCGCGTGGCTTATGAGCAGGAAAAGCCAGTACAACGGGCAGTATATGAACACTCTCTATAACAAGAATATATTTTTTATTACGCGTAAAAAGCTCTATGAAAAAGCTCTTTCAATTATTGTGTTGCTGGAAAGGATGGAGACGGTATGACGCATCTCACCGATGATATGCTACTGGCATACGTTCGACGGCAGCAGCGCAACCTCTGGACTCCTCAAATGCAAGCACATCTTGATATATGCCGTGTATGTCAAGGGAGATGTATCGAGTTCAAGGCAACAGGAGATGTATTAGAGGCGTGGGCACGTTCAGCCGTGAGCGAGCCTATGTATGCAATTGTCTCGAACCGTGTCATGCGTACACTGTACGAGCCGAGAACAACACCGCAAGGGCGTATGGGGCATGGTATTTCACGAGTGCGTGTGGTCTTACCTGTTGTAAGCGTAGTTGTTCTGCTCCTGGCAATACTTTTTGTTGGGTTTCAAATAAATAGAGCCAGTACCGGCGCACCATCGAACAAGGTGCCACCAAAGCTGAAAATAGTTGTGGCACATCCAACGCCTACACCAATTGCGCCAACGCCCACTTTGGGACCGATAGAACCAATAGTTACTGTTAGTCCTGTCGTTACGGCAACTGCTACGTCGCTGAGTGGTAGTCCAACGGCGACTGCTACAGCACAAAACGTGCCGACTATCAAAATAGAGTCACCTTGTACAACGGTTATTGATGTTGTGCAAAATCAATTACATGTGTGTGGGAAAAATTTCACCCCTGGTACCACTGTCTTAATTTACTATCATAATGGTACAAATATTACAAAGCATACTACGCAAGTGGGGGCTGATGGTACGTTTAATGATATGTTGTACATCCAAAGTTGTAATGATGTACCAGGTTCTGTCTACGTACAAAGTTCAGAAAACCCACCGCAGACGGCTCAGATAACAAAAAATATCACATTCGGAACATGCCAAGGTTTTGGTGGACTTAAAAAACCGAAAAAATAATTTATGAGAGCATCGGCTTGACGACTCTCGACAGGAAGGATAGAGCATAATGAAGCGACAGTGCGCATGGTGTTTACGACTCATGAATAGTGCAGGCGAGCATCTCTCACCAGCGCCACTGCCTAAACTCTACGACGCAACACATGGGATATGTGGTGTTTGTGGAATGAGGTGGATGGAGCAGGCGATAGGGTCACAGGATATGACCACTTTAGGTATTCAGTTGCGTTCAAAGATGGCTGAAAATGCGGCACATTCCTTTACAGAGCATACCACAACGGCAGGTGTACGCTAGTGGATAGGTAACACAACTCAATAAACCCTCTCTCTTTTTGCATGAAGACGTGCGTATATCGCGCATCGTCTACCAGAAGGACCGAATAGAAGTAGCTCTTCCCCCCCATGAGTTACTCTCTCTGTTCGGTCCTTCTCTCTATTTTTACCTTTGCAAAAACTGTTGTATGAGATTGTTTACTGCATCTGGCTGCTCTTGCTGCACCCAGTGACCGCTGGTGGCAATACGCCGTACCTGTATTCTCGGTACCCATTGTTCGAGTCCGTGTGTCAAGCCGATACTCAGCGCGATATCATGCTCACCCCAGATGAGCAAGGTAGGGGCTTGAATGATCGTTCCTTCCTTGATACCATAGCCTTGCCGCGCGATCTGACGATAATAGTTCAAGCTAGCGGTCAATGCCCCTGGTTTGCTCATTGCAACCTGATATTCCATGAGCACGTCGGGTGGAAATGCTGATTTTTGTGTTGCACTCTCAAAGATAATTTTGCCAATTACTCTGGCATGCATTGCACCTAAAATGGCTTCGGGTAGCCACGGCAGTTGAAAGAAAAAGACATACCAGCTTTTGCGAATTTGTTTGAGTGTGCGCAGTTCACGTTGAAAGGCCCATGGATGGGGTGCGTTCAGCACAATCAAGCGTTGTGTCATGTCTGGATAGCGCATAGCAAAGGCCCACGCAAGCACACCACCCCAATCATGTCCAACGATAATCGCTTTCTCCTGTCCTAGCCTTTTGATGAGTCCTTCGATATCACAGAGTAAAGTTGGTATATCGTAGCCTGACCGAGGCTTATCGCTATCGTTGTAACCACGCAGATCGGGTGCGACGACGGTATAGCCCTGTTCCGCGAGAAAGAGGATTTGGTGACGCCACGAATACCAGAACTCTGGGAAGCCATGTAACAACACGATTAGTGGCCCCTTGTTCTCCTCGCCTTGTAGCACATAATGCATGCGTATCCCGTTTGTGATAATGTCCCGGTGTTGCCATGTCTCTATTGTTGTTGCCATACGAACTGTCCTTTTTTATCGACATTTCAAAAATGGGAATGGGAACGGCACACACGCCGTTCCCATTCCCATTTTTGAAATGTTAGTCACCCGTTTCGTTATACACAATCGCGCGTTTCACCTGTTCGATGAGATCGGTGACAGGAATACCACGCGGACAGGCGTCGGCACAGTTGAAGATGGTACGGCAACGCCATACACCATCACGTTGTCCCAGGATGCCCAGACGTTCCGCCCCCCCTTGATCGCGGCTATCAAAGATGAAGCGGTGCGCATTGACAATGGAGGCTGGCCCAACCCAATCGGGGTTGCCCCACACAGAAGGACACGAGCCAGTGCAAGCACCACACAGAATACACTTGGTTCCTTCGTCAAAACGTGCACGTTCCTCGGCACTCTGTAGTCGCTCCGTTCCTGGTTCATTGTCATAGGTAATCAAGTAGGGTTTGACGGATTTGTACTTTTCAAAGAATTGATCCATGTCTACTACGAGGTCACGAATCACCGGGAAGCCGAGCATGGGTTCAATTGTGACCTTGTTGCCAACGTCACGCATCAATACCTTACAGGCAAGACGGTTGCGCCCATTAATACGCATAGCATCGGATCCACACACGCCATGAGCGCATGAACGGCGATAGGTCAATGTTCCATCCATGTTCCATTTTATCGTGTTTAATGTATCTAAAAGACGGTCAATTGGATCGGCCTCGATGCGGTATTCTGCCCAATATGGCTTCTTGTCCTGTTCGGGGTCATAGCGCTTAATACGCACAAGTACGTTCATTGTATTTTCTATCTCCCTGGTATGGATTGCTGTATTGTGTTTCATGTGGATGCGACACGCATCCACATGAAACACAATACAGCAATCCATGCATATTCCTAATATTTGCGTTCTTTGGGTATGAATATCGGATCATCAACCATAAGTACATCCTTATAGTCTAGGCGAACATCGTGTGTCTTAGTACCTTTGTAGGCGAGTGTGTGCTTGAGCCAGTTCACATCATCGCGCTTCTGATAGTCAAGGCGGAAGTGTGCGCCGCGACTCTCGGTACGTGCCAATGCGCCATGTGTAGTGGCTTCGGCACAATCGAGCAAGAAGCCCAGTTCAATTGTTTCGACAAGTTCAGTGTTGAAACGCTTGCCCTTATCCTGGACCTGGACGTTGCGGTAGGCGTCTTGTAGACCATCAAGCGTATCGAGAGCGTGACGCAGGCCACGATCTGTACGCTCAACCATGACTTGTTCGTCCATCTCGTTCTGCATCTCGCTACGGATACGAGCAGCAGACTCGCCACCTGTCGAGCTATAGATACGGTCAATCAGTTCACGCGAGTAGGCTTCTGGCTCAGGGGGTAGTGGAGCGTGGTCGTTCTCTTTGATGAACTGTGCCATGTGTTTGCCCGCGCGTCGCCCGAACACAATCAGGTCTACAAGCGAGTTGGTGCCAAGACGGTTCGCGCCGTGTACAGAGACACAGGCAACCTCACCAGCAGCATAGAAGCCTGGTGAAACGGTCCACTGTGGGTCAATTACGACGCGTGCATCTATGTCGGTTGGAATACCACCCATCGCGTAGTGCGCGGTTGGCTGAATAGGTACTGGCTCAGTGATTGGCTCGACACCAAGATAGTTGCGTGCAAAGTCGGTGATGTCCGGCAGTTTCTCGGCAATCGTTTTCGCGCCGAGGTGACGCACGTCAAGGAAGACATAATCCTTACCATCAACGCCGTTCCCGTCTTTAATCTCTTGCACGATGCAGCGTGACACAATGTCGCGTGGCGCGAGGTCTTTCAGGGTTGGCATATAGCGTTCCATGAAGTATTCGCCCTTGCCGTTGAGTATCTTGCCACCTTCACCACGCGCCGCCTCACTGAGCAAAACGCCTACTTTATAAATTCCGGTAGGATGGAACTGATACATCTCCATGTCTTGCAGAGGAATACCACGTCGGTAGGCAACCGACATGCCATCACCCATACAGGCAAAGGCGTTACTCGTGACGCGCCATGCTCGCCCATAACCACCTGTAGCGAACAGGACCGCTTTGGCATGGAAGGTGTGAATTTCGCCTGTGCGAATTTCGAGTGCGACAACACCACACGCCTGCCCATCGTTCATGAGCAAGTCGAGCATCAGGTATTCATTGAAGAAGCGCACCTGATTTTTGATCGCACTCTGGTACATTGTTTGTAGGATCATGTGTCCGGTACGGTCAGCCGCGTAGCAGGAGCGACGAACGGGACCTTCACCATAATTACGTGTGTGTCCACCGAAACGACGCTGGTCAATGCGTCCATCGGCTGTGCGGTTAAAGGGCAAGCCACGATGCTCAAGCTCATATACGGCGTCGATGGCTTCGCGTGTCAGAACTTCTGCCGCAGGCTGGTCTACGAGATAGTCGCCGCCCTTTACGGTATCATACATGTGCCATTTCCAGTGGTCCTCTTCCTGGTTGCCGAGCGCGGCAGCCACACCACCCTGTGCTGCGCCTGTATGCGAACGCGTGGGATAAACCTTTGTCAGTACTGCGACACTGGCCTGCGGTAATTGCATCGCAGCCATTAAGCCAGCACCGCCGGACCCGACGATGACAACATCAAACTTATGATACATAATATGTCCTTACTAGAGCACCCGTAAGGGGATGCCCCTCCCATACGACGTGTCGTCGTGGGATTGGTTCGTGTATGGGAGGGGCATCCCCTTACGAGTGCCCTAACTTCCCAATGCTTCAAGTCTTTATCTTACTGTACATGCAGGACCAAGATTGCCTGTATGCTGAAACGTAATAAGTGTAATTGTGCCTAACATAAAGAAGACAAGTAACAAAACGCCCGCAGTAGACAGCAAGGCGAGCCGTGGACCACGTGAGCGTACATAGTCGTCAATGACCACACGGAGTCCATTCATACCATGTGTGAGTGCTAATGTGAGAAGCACCCAGTCGAAGAGTCGCCAGAGCGGATTATCATAGCGCATCGCGACAAATTGATAGGTGGTGCAATGAACATCATTCGTTACATGCATCACGAACAGGTGTATGATGGCAAGAAAAAGCAGGACAATACCAGAAACGCGGAAAAAATACCAGGAAAAGGTCTCAAATCCGCCACTTGCCGGACGCGGACCACGACCAGTCGATATATTTAACATGCTACAAACTCCTCTTGTCATGTTGAAATCGCCGTAGGGGTCTCATTCATTACACCCTTGTTCGGTTTGTGATACGCCAGCAGGGTGTAATGAATGAGACCCCTACAAGGCGCGTTACATGTTGTTAATGTCCAGAACTTGCCGTAGGCACGTGGGTGAACCAGTACAGTCCAGGCACGATGACGTAGTAGGACATGGGTAAGAACACAAGGACGGTCAGGACCAGCACACCAATGAACATGGCTCGCTGATAACGCACGCCTTTACGCCAGAAGTCGATAAACATGATGCGCACACCATTGAAGGCGTGAAATAAGACCGCACCAATCAATGCCAGGGAGAGCAGACGCACAATGATTTGGTCAAAAAGCACAATGCCTTCGTTATAGACCAATTGACCAAAACCTAGCAGCGAGACATCAACGATGTGAATAAATAAGAATAGCAGAATACCAAGTCCTGTCACACGATGCAAGAGCCAGGACCACATACCTGATTGACCTTTATACATCTTTTCCTCAATTCTGGGACGGGAGAGTGATGGGGTATGGACGTATGGCTTCTCTCTACAGACAGCACCCCATCGTGCCTTCCTAGCCAGGTGTAGTTGATAGCGTATACCTATTATACGTCAAGGTGAAAAGGGACGCAAAGGGTTACAAAGTAGGGTGCGCTGAAGCGGACCGGTACAGGAGTGACGCAGCATTCTAGCAACCATCAAGAACTCCTGTACCGGTCCGCTTCAGCGCACCCCATTCAATGCAAGATGTTTTTATTCATGTGCATTATTGGTCCCTACAAAACGTGTCATAACATGTCATCATATTGCAAACAGATACGTGCAATAAATTTCATCTCATGATATAATAGCAAGGCATAAGTAATTGCCTATAGTAGGGAGGTTCAGAATGGCGGGCCGATACGCCAAGAAGGAAACATTACAGGAGCCATTGGATTCCTTTAAAACTCAGTCCGCAGTTCCCGCGCGTGCTACACGTCAGCTTCCAACGATAGAGACACAACAGCTAGAAGCGTATGATGATGAGATTGAGGAAGAGGATGTAGAAGAGGATTACCAGCTAGACCGTGTGCGTTATAAAATGAGCCTTGCGCTTGATAAAGTGCGTTCACTCGTCATACCTCCTAAACCGCTTCGCTATACACCATCCGCTATGCCAGCTCCAGTTTCGACATATAGAACTACTCCAACGGTTGTAGATCAGTATGCGGCACATCCACTTGAAAGACATAAGCCGTGGTTGTATCGCTTCATTATCATTGCCTTTGTGGTCGTGATCGCGCTCGGTGTGTTGCTCTCCGCTGCGATGCTACAACGTCCTGGCGATGCACAACTGATCAATTTGCCGGGCTTTGGGAAAGTCTATGATGTGCAGGTTGGTGGTGCGCTGGCGAGTCAGGTGCAGCAAACGAACGGACCCATTACCCCAAAGGTACCATTACATACGGGACCGTATTCAGTCCTGGGCAAACCTTCTGTCACTGCTGATTTTATCAATCGTGTGCTTGCGACAAACGGTTCTCCTGCCGCTGGGAAAGGGCAACAACTCTACGACCTCGGATTGAAATATGGTATTGATCCAGCATTTGCCCTTGCGTTCTTTCAGCATGAAAGCTCTTTTGGCAAGGCTGGTGAGGCAAGTACGACACTCTCGCTCGGCAATTTACGCTGTATCCCCGATGCTGCCTGTGTCAACCAGTCAGGTCAAACATGTCAAGCGGGTCAAAGTTGTTACGCATCGTTTCCCTCGTGGGAAGCTGGCTTTGAGGCATGGTTCAAACTCATTCGCAATCTGTATGTTGCGGTATGGGGCCTGACAACCGTTGACCAGATCATCCCCAAATATGCGCCGAGTGCCGACAATAATAATGAAGCAGCGTATATTAGCTCTTTGAAACGTGAGCTAGATGCGTGGCACGCAGGACAACTCTACGCGTAAAGGTCATCTGTAGGGGTCTAATTCATTACACCCTGTTGGCGACGCACAATGTTGGAGGACATGTAAAATGCTACATCAATCCTCCAAACATGGTCAATCGCTAGCAGGGTGTAATGAATTAGACCCCTACATTATGATGTCGTGACCAGGCCCTGCTCAATCGCTTTGCTCAACGCTTCTGTGCGACCAGAGACGTTGAGTTTTTGATAGATATTGGCTAAATGGAAATTCACGGTGCGCTCACTTACGTAGAGACGGGCGGCGATTTCTTTGTTGCGCATTCCTCGTACCAGCAGACGCAACACATCTAGTTCGCGTGCCGTCAATGTTTCGTAGGGTGGACGGTTGCCTTGCTTGCCAACGCGCGAGAGCAATCTGCCAGCCAGTTGTGGCTGCACTAACACCTCACCACTCGCTACGACACGTAATGCTTGCGCCAGTTCGTCAGGGGCAATATCTTTCAGAACATAGCCATCAGCACCTGCTCGTAGCGTCTCATACAAATATTCTTCACGGTCCTGCGCCGATAGTAACAAGACCTTTGTATCGAGATTGAGTTGCTTGATTTGCCGTAACGCATTCAAGCTCTGTCCATTGGGTAGCTGTGAGTCCAGTAGTACCACCTGTGGGCCAAGTTCAAGTGTCTCACTGACCGCTTGCACACCGTCCGCCGCTTCGCCAATTACCTGTAATCCTGCATAGCTATCGAGTAAACGACGTAGACCTGCGCGTGTCACCGCTTGCCCATCGACAATCAGGATACGTATCAATTGAGTGGTTTCATTGCTTGGTATTGGAAGCGTTGTAGCAGGAGACGGTGGTAGTACATCATTGGCTTGTTCTGTGTAGGGAAGACGTGCCAGCACGCGAATCCCTTGCTCACCTTGCAGAACATCCAATGAACCGCCAAGATGGACGAGTCGATGGCGCAAAACACTATAGGTGCGCGGCTCATTGCGTCCATTCTCACTAGAGCCTGTTACTAGTGCAGGTAGAGGCATCGCGTCCTCTGTTGGTGTCGATAACGTGCCATCATCCTCGATGCTCATCTGCACATCTTCGTTGCCATACGTAAGCACAAGGCGTATTCTATGTACACCTGTATGGGATGGCACTTGATACAATGCTTCACGGGCGATGAGATAGAGAACGCGTTCTTTTCCCGACGAAAGCGTATGGTCTTTTGGACGCCCCTTATCGTCAATGCCATTGAACGAGACGCGACTAGAAACCCCCAGCGACTCTGCTGTTTCCTCAACAAGGTGTGACAATGCCTCGGACAAGGTGATACCCTCTAGCTCTATTGGTGGTAGGTCTTCGTCGGCGGAACGTACCACAAAAAGGGCATCGCGTGCCATTTGCTCTAGCGTATTCATGCCTTCACGCAGTGTAGGCAGGTCAACTGGCTCTTCCTGTACAAATGTCTGTAACGCGTTCAATTGAATGAGGAACGCGCTGAGCATCTGGATTAGTTCCGCATGTGGTGTTGCTTGTATGCTTGGATCATCGTTCATATATTCGTTTCTTTATTATGTGAATTTTATATGGTACAAAACCACTTGTAGGGGTCTAATTCCATTACACCCTGTTGGCGATAAATCATGTTTACAGGATTGGTGAAACGTTTCATGTATCCGCAACGTTGCAGGTATGGATAAAGGGTGTAATGGAATTAGACCCCTACAGTACCCGTTGTCATCGTCAATGCCCCGTCCTGAATATCCATGCTTGCATTACCTCCATCGGAGAGAGTGCCATCCAGTATAGCACGTGCGAGGCGATTCTCGACCTCTTTTTGTATCACGCGTTTAAGGGGACGTGCCCCGAACTGAGGATCATAGCCACGCAGGGCGAGATAACTTTTCGCGGCATCGCTCATGGTTAGTGTGATGTGCCGTTCTTGCAGACGCGGTTGCAGACGTTGCAACTGAATATCTACGATGCGTTTCATCTGCTCACGACTGATTTGCTGGAAAATAATAACCTCGTCAATGCGGTTAATAAACTCTGGTCGGAAGCCCTCTTCTCGAAGCCTCTGGCGTGTGGTACGTTGCATTCCCTCTTCATCCATACCGTCAAATTCCTGCAACCAGTTATTGCCCACATTGCTGGTCATGATGATAACGGTATTCTTGAAATCGACGGTGCGTCCCTGTCCATCGGTCAAGCGACCATCGTCGAGCAATTGCAAGAGGACGTTGAATACCTCTGGCGCGGCCTTCTCTATTTCATCAAGCAAGAGCACACTGTAGGGATGGCGACGTACCTCTTCTGTCAACTGGCCTCCCTCATCATAGCCAACGTACCCAGGAGGCGCACCTATGAGCCGTGATACCGAATGTTTCTCATTGTACTCAGACATGTCGATGCGTACCAGTGCTTGCTCGTTGTCGAAGAGAAATTCGGCGAGGGCACGTGCAAGTTCTGTTTTACCGACGCCCGTTGGTCCGAGAAACAGCAAGCTGGCAAGCGGTCGATTTGGGTCCTGCAATCCTGCACGCGAACGGCGTATGGCATCGGATACGACTTGTAGCGTCGTGTCTTGCCCCACGACGCGTTGACGTAGATGGTCCTCCATTCTGAGTAGACGTTGAACTTCGGCCTCCATTAAACGTGATGTGGGAATATGCGTCCACTTTGAGACGATTTCGGCGATGTCTTCGGCATCGACCTCTTCTTTGAGCATACGCGCACTCTTGATATGTGTCAGTTGTGTCTCCATACCCTGGATACGTTGCTGTATCTCTGGCAACACGCCATAGTGCAAGCGAGCCATTTCGTCAAGGTTGCCAGCGCGTTCGGCCTGTTCATACGCTGTTTGTGCCGTATCGAGTTCGCGTTTCAGACGACGCATCTCTTCAACGGGAGCGCGTTCGGTCTCAAGCGAGAGACGTAGCGTATGCAGTTGTTCGTTGAGGTTAGCAACCTCGCGCTCAACCCGTTCGCGTCGCTCTTTGCTCGCGGCATCGGTCTCTTTTTTCAATGCTTCCTGCTCAACCTGTAAGCGGCGCACACGGCGGTCGAGCGCGTCAATTTCGGTGGGCGTACTATCCAGTTCTACGCGGCGGTGACTCGCGGCCTCATCGACAAGATCAATGGCTTTGTCAGGTAGGAAGCGGTCAGTAATGTAGCGGTTTGAGAGCATAGCGGCGGCGACGAGCGCACTATCCTGGATACGTACACCATGATGCACCTCATAACGCTGTTTGAGGCCGCGCAGGATGCTGATGGTGTCCTCAACCGAGGGTGAATCGACAAGTACAGGTTGGAAGCGACGTTCAAGGGCGGCGTCCTTCTCAATGTATTTACGGTATTCATTGAGAGTGGTGGCTCCGATGCAATGCAATTCACCACGTGCCAGCATCGGCTTGAGCATGTTCGATGCGTCCATCGCACCCTCTGCCGCACCTGCTCCAACAAGCGTGTGCAGTTCGTCAATGAAGAGAATGATACCCCCATCAGAACTGGTAATCTCTTTTAGTACAGCTTTCAGTCGTTCCTCAAACTCGCCCCGATACTTCGCCCCGGCAACGAGTGCGCCCAGATCGAGCGTGACCACTTGCTTATCCGCTAATGTTTTCGGGATATCGCCACGCATGATGCGCTGTGCCAGGCCCTCGACTATCGCGGTCTTGCCCACACCGGGTTCGCCAATCAGGACAGGATTATTTTTTGTGCGCCGACTAAGCACCTGCACCACACGTCGTATCTCTTCATCGCGTCCAATTACAGGATCAAGTTTGCCTTGCTCCGCTAAGTCTGTCAGGTTACGCCCATAACGTTCTAACGCCTGATATTTGCCTTCCGGGTCTGCATCGACCACACGTTGCGCCCCTCGAATACCCGTTAATGCCTTGAGAACCTGATCGCGTGTTAATCCTGCTATCTGTAGAGCTTGTTGTGCCACACCTTCGCTATCGAACATTGCTAGTAGCATATGTTCGACGCTGAGATAGTCGTCCTTAAAATTGTTCATTTCTGTCCACGCATGTTCAAGCAAAGTACGGAGACGTGGCGAAATTCCTGGCTCAGTTGCACCATAGACACGCGGCAAACGTTCTATCTCGCGCTCAACCAGACGTTGTGCCGCCTGTAGGTTTCCACCAGCCTTCTGAATCACCTGTTGCGCGACACCAGCTTCTTGCTTGAGTAGGGCATCAAGCAGATGTTCAGTTTCAATCTGGCTATGGTTATGCTCTTGTGCCAATGCTGACGCGTCATGCACCGCCTGACGAGCCTTGTCAGTGAAACGTTCAATTTTCATAATGATTTCTTTGCTAAACGGTTATTCCATTGTGTGCTGATTTCTTCGCTTAACCCGAATGATGATACCAAGTATTGCCCCTATTACCGCCGTAGATATAATCACTTTTGGGTCTGGTGCTTGCCACTTGACTGTTTGTAGTAGCCCTTCACCCACGTATCCAAGCACGCCGAACACAAAGGCAAAGATAGGCACAAGAACAATAGCGGTTCGCCAACCATATTTCTCTTGTTGTGGTTGCATAGACTGTCCCTCGTAGTGAAAGCTAGCTTGTGCGTGTTTGTTTCGTCTGTAGTATACCAGATTGCATGAGATATGGGTACGAATGTGATAGAGTAAAGAAAACAAAAAATGGAGCAAAGCCTCGCAATTTGTCGGACTTTGAAAAGAAGATTGGGTATGTTGGAGCAGGATAGAACGCTACATGATAGATTTTAAACATATTACAACCATTAAAGACTCAAGAATTGTAGAGGCGAGAATGCTTACCTCTGCTGTTGGACGGGCGACATTGAAAAAGTGTTTGCTTGAAGGTTCTGAGAATATTGAACGGGCATTGGTAGCACACATGACTATTGAGCATGTTTTTTATTATGTCGCTGCTCATGACGATAGATTTATCGCGCAATTAACACACAGAGGCATTCCCTGTTATGCTATATCAAATGGTATCCTCAAAAAAATTACGCACACAACTGAACTTTTCCCATACGTTGGCGTGGCGGCCCTACCGCAAGCATTAGATGAGACAATGGATAACGTTGTGCTGGTCATGGAACACATTCCGAGCCACTATATACTTGGTACGATTATCAAAGCCGCAAATGCTTTAGGTATTCGAGATATTCTTTCTACTAATCCACATCTCGACCTTTTCTTCAGAAAAATTGTCTCTGCTTCTGACGGAAAAGTGTTTGAGGCTAGAGTGAAGCGTTTTCGTTCAGGTAAAGAGGTTCTGGAAATGTTAGAGCAACAAGGATATAATCTCGTTGCAACAAGTCCCTTATCCAGGGAATTTGAGTCAATCGCAATTTTCCAAAAAGAATTGCTTGTGCTCACATAAGAAATAAACAGGACGTGCGACGCCATTGCTCCTATTGGAGCAATGGCGTCGCACGTCCTGTTTATTTCTTTTATATTTTCTCTAATTTCGCGAAATCCACGCTTAAGCGTTTCTTGCCATGCCTACCCGAAAATTGTACTTCGACGAACTCGGTGCCATGCTCCATTTCGCTTTTGAGGATGACCCCTTCACCGAAGAGGCTATGACGTACTTTTTGCCCTGCTTTGAATTGTTGTTCCTTTGGTTTCGCAGGTTGTGCTGGCTTTGAAAACGTACCTTTTGGCGAAACGGATGGTGGGATGATTGGTGGTGACGAATAGCTTTTCGTGTTTTGTGTTGGAGCGTTCCATTTGGGTGTGCTTTTAGGTGCGATACCACTGCCAAAAACACGACCTCCCTCGTTCTCGCCGTATGGGTCCTGGTTATAGTCGTCTTCGTCCCACGCTGTTTTACGCACTGTACGTGAAGTACTATTGACGGAGAGGCCGGAGCCACTATTCGCGTTCTTACCACCAGCCATCGACACGAGGTGAGTGGGAATGTCTTCGAGGAAGCGTGACGGTTCCGTTGTATGCGTCTCACCCCAAAAGAGCGACGTGTGGCACGAACAAGATAGAGACGTTTCATGGCACGTGTGAAGCCGACATAGGCCAGCCGTCGCTCTTCCTCAAGCTGCTCTGGCTTGCCGACCGAGCGCGAATGTGGCAATGAACCTTCATCCATCCCGACGATGAAGACGACGGGAAATTCTAGCCCCTTTGCCGCGTGAAGTGTGATGAGCGTCACTGAGTCGCTATTCTCTTCACGCACCAGTGAACCATCTTCGCTTGTCTGCGCGGTATCAGCCCCACCGACGAGCGCGACATTTTCCAGGAACAGTTCGAGGGCCGCACTGGTCTCAATCTCCGAATAATTTTCGGCGACGTGACGCAATTCTAGCACGTTGCCCCAACGGTCTAACTCCTCCTCTGGTACGGCGCGAAGTTCAGGTCCATAACCGCTGCGTTCAGCGATACGATCAACTAATTCGGGTAGCGAGAGTTCGTGCAATGCCTCCGCAAGGTCTGCGATTAGTTTGCCAAAACTCTCAATCGCTACCTTTGCAGCTTTGCCAAGTGTTGGATGTTCGTTAATACGTTGGATTGCAGTCATGAGTGGAATATTCTGTGAGGTAGCCCACTGCTGTAGTTCACCTAATGTACGTGTGCCAATCTTACGATTTGGCACGTTGATAATGCGTTGCAGACTCAAATTATCGGTAGGATTAGCAAGTAAGCGCAGGTAGGCGATCATATCCTTGATTTCTTTACGCTCATAGAACTTGCGGCTTCCGATGACCTTGTAGGGAATGTTGAGGTGCAAAAACTGTTCTTCAACGGCGCGTGATTGAGCATTGGTGCGGTACATCACGGCAACGTCGCTACGTTTCTCGATATCGCCACGTCCGAGCAAGCGCAATATCTCGCGTCCTGTGAACAGTCCCTCCTCCTCCTCGTTGTATGCCTGATGCAACACAACCTTTTCGCCCTTGCCCTGCTCCGTCCACAGTTTCTTGTCTTTACGGAAGCTATTGCGCTTGACGACACCCTGTGCTGCGTCGAGAATGGTCTGGGTTGAGCGATAGTTCTGGTCGAGAATGACGGTTTCGACCTCTGGAAAATCACGCTCGAAACGCAACACGTTTTCGGCACTGGCACCACGCCATGTATAAATCATCTGGTCATCATCACCCACGACACACACATTGCCGAGTCCGCTATGTTGCATATCGGTGCCATAGCCCAGCAGACGAATAAGTTTATATTGTGGCAGGTTACAATCCTGGAACTCGTCCACATGAATGTATTGCCAGCGACGCTGATACTTTTGCAGGATATCGGGATCACGTCGCCAGAGTTGCTCGGTCAACATTAGCAGGTCGTCAAAGTCAACGCCATTATTGGTACGCAACAATTTTTGATAAACCTTGTAGACACGTGCCGCTACCTCTTCGCTATACTTTGTGGCTTGCTCCGACATTTGCTCTGGAATGAGCATCTCGTTCTTGGCGCGTGAGATGCTGGCCTGTATCGCGGCTGGCTTGTACTGTTTTTCATCCAGGCCCAATTGCTTGATAGCCTGTTTGACGAGCGAGGTCTGATCGTCGGTATCAAAAATAACAAATGACTTGCTCAAGCCCATGGGTAAGAGTGCATCGGCCTCCATGCGTAACACACGCGCACAAATCGCATGAAAGGTGCCAATAGTCATTTCCTTTGACTCATTGATGCCGACCAGCTTTTCCAGGCGTTCGCGCATCTCTTTCGCCGCTTTATTGGTAAAGGTTACGGCGAGAATACGCCACGGCGAGATATGTTCTTCCTGCACCATATACGCGATGCGATGAGTGATGGCTCGCGTCTTGCCACTACCGGGGCCAGCGAGTATCAAAACGGGTCCACGCGTCGTTGTAACGGCTCTCCGTTGCGGCTCATTCAAGCCCGATAATATATTCTTTTCTTGTTCTAACATAGCAAAAACTCCATCCATCGCAAAAGAAAAATAAGTGGGGTCATAATCATAAAATTCGACGCTATTGTACCACAGATGGGATGATTGTGAAGTTGTGAAATGGGATTGTATACGTGATAGGGCTAGCCCTATCACGTATACAATCCCATTTCACAACTTCACAAATCTTTATTATTTTATAAATCTACAGAGATTTACGTAGATTTGCTGTTGTCATATTGCCCTATCCACGTTATTATATGCAATAGCACAATCCGAAAATTTCATACATTTTTTAATACAAAGGAAACACATACAACCTATGCAACAACAAACACTTCCTGCCCACACGGGCGTGGCGCGTTTTATGGATGCCTGCTATTTGCGCGAACCTGATGCGACACCTATCTGGTTTATGCGACAGGCTGGACGTAGCCTTGCTGAATACCGCAAGATACGTGATAAACATGACATTTTGACTATCGCGAAGACACCAGAATTGTGTACTGAAGTCACCCTTTTGCCAGTACAGATACTTGGTGTTGATGGGGCCGTCCTGCTTGCTGATATCGTGGTGCCGCTTGAAGGCATGGGTATCTCCGTCGAGTTACGGCCTGATGTTGGTCCAATCATCCATAATCCTGTACGCACGATGAAGGATGTGGAGGCACTGCGTATCATTGATGCGGAAGAGTCAACGGGCTACATTATGCAAGCGATTCGTATGGTCAAACATGAGTTGAACGGCAAACAGGCCGTGATTGGGTTCTCCGGTTCGCCCTTCACGCTCGCTTGCTACATCATCGAAGGTCGCCCCACGCGTGAGTATGCGCTTGCCAAAGGTATGATGTATGGGCAGCCCGAAGTATGGCACGCCTTGATGAGCAAGTTGACAGAAGTTGTCTCACGCTATCTCGTCGCCCAAATTCGAGCTGGCGCGGATGTTGTGCAGATATTCGATAGCTGGGTTGGTATGCTCAGCCCTAGCACATACCGGAAGTTCGTCAAGCCTTATGTCACGCGCATCTTTGAGGATGTGAAGCGTGCTGGAGCACCCTCGATTCACTTTGGCACGGGGGCTGCCGCGTTGGTTCAGGATATGAAAGAGGCTGGTGGCGACATTATGAGTGTCGATTGGCGTATGGATATCGACGATGCATGGGCGCAAATTGGTTATGATCGTGGTATCCAAGGCAACCTTGACCCTGCCATGTTGCTCACCGACTGGCCCACAATCGAGGCTGGTATGCGCGACATTCTGCGTCGCACTCACAACCGCCCTGGACATATCTTCAATCTTGGACATGGCGTTCCAGCACCTACCAATCCCGATATGTTGAAACGGTTGGTTGATGCCGTGCATGAAGAGACACGCCGTTAAAAATCTTTTGATAACAGGTATGTGGCGGGCATGACAGGGGCAAGCCCTGTCACTACTATACTTTTCCGCCACGGCGTGGCAAGCCACGCCAGTCTGTGTATAGTAGTGACAGGGCTTGCCCCTGTCATGCCTACAGCGTTTAGAAAGACAAAAACATCATGACCACAACAACACAACAACATGTCAGCGTAATGCTGATGACCTACGGGTCGCCAGCGACGCTTGACGATATTCCAACCTACATCAAAAATGTGTATGGTGGGCGCGAACCGAGTGAAGAGGTTGTCACCGAGTTTCGCCGTCGCTATGCGCTGATTGGCGGCTCACCATTGTTGCGTATCACACGCGAACAGGCCGTGGCGTTGCAGGAAGAGTTGAACCATGAGAGTACCGATGATATAACGTACACGGTAGATGCAGGGATGCGTTTCTCGCCGCCATTTATCGCTGACTTGACGCCCCAACTCGCCACAGACGCGCGAAAGTTGGTGGGCATCATCATGTCACCACAGTATTCACCGATTATCATGCGTGGTTACATTAACACACTCGAAAAGGCTGTAGCGGACCTGCACCGCGACGATTTGAAACTGTCCATTTCGCGTGACTGGCATATGCAGCCTTACTTCCTCGATGCGTTAGCGGAACGCGTGCGGCAAGCTCTTGAGCGTTTCCCCGCCGAGATACGGGACAGTGTGCCTGTGCTACTTACAGCGCATAGTATGCCTAAACCCGTGATTGATAGGGAACCAGATTATATCAATAATCTGAAAGAGACGGCGGCAGCTGTCGCGAAAAAAGTTGGTTTAGCCGAGAATCGTTGGATGTTCTGTTATCAAAGTGCAGGTCACACACCGGAAGAGTGGCTCAAGCCCGATTTCGCTGATGTCATGCCCGAACTACAACAGGCTGGCAAAACGCATGTCCTGATTGCACCTGTGCAATTCCTCGCTGACCACCTTGAGATTTTGTACGATATCGAGGTTGGTGCGCGTGAACAAGCTGAGGAACACGGTATTCAGTTCGCCCGTATCGAATCGCTCAACACCTCACCGTTGTTTATTAAAGCATTGGCGGCGGTTGTCAAGGAAACAATAAATCGAGAATAATACAGTTCATTTGAAGGTCGTAGGGACGCCGTTTACGGCGTCCCTACGACCTTCAAATCAGCATTGACAAAGGTAATCTAAACAGTATAATGCTTATTATATATAGGTGCGAAAAATTGTAGACAAGTCCTGTGCCACATTTATAAGGAAGGTAGCAGCTATGTCTATTAGCTTTCAAGATGTCGAAAGATTACAAGCCCTTTATCCCGAAAATCAAATCGAATTGAGAGAAGGCAAACTGATTATTATGAGTCCATCTGATGGTGTCTCTGGCGAAGTGGGCATACTCTTTAGTTCGCTTTTAGCCATTTGGGTGTACGGCCATAACTTAGGGAAGGTTCTGGACTCAAGCACAGGTTTCCGATTGCCCAATGGAGATTTGCTTTCTCCTGATGTTTCATTTGTGTCACGTACACGACTCAAGCGAATTACACGCTCATATCTCTCAGTAGTTCCCGAACTGATCGTTGAAATCAAATCGAGCCGTGACCGCATTCGTGCATTGGAAGAGAAGATTTCCCTTTTTTTAGGACAAGGTGTTCAGGTTGGCATTCTGATTGATCCTGATAAAAAGGTTCTCTCGATCTATCGTAATGGTGGAACTACTATCGATGATGGAGAAGTCGTTTTACAAAAAACAACGCTTCAAAATGATGATATCTTAACTATTCCTGAACTTTTTCCTGATTGGGAAGTTGCGATTACCAGGTTCTGGCCTGCTGTCTACGAGTAGAAGCAATAAACACGATGCTGACCTGTCTGTCCTCATAGCCCTTGCGAGGTTACACGCTAACATCCTATAATCAATACTGATGTGTCTCGTTAAATAATAGGACACAACGGGGTATACACCCTGTTGTGTTTCTTCATTTGTAGGAGGTTCTTGTGGTTGTAAAAGTTACACAGTGGGTCCTGCGTATTAGCGCGTTGCTAGCACTTATCCTCGGCATTTTGTTCTGGACTGGTAGCGCACCAGATGCACTTATTCCCGTACATATTATCCTGGGTATTCTTGTCACTGTATCACTCTGGATTCTTGGCTTTATGTTTGGTAGAGCAAGGGGTGGCAATTGGGGCTTGGCCTCGGTCGCTATCGTCTGGGGCATATTGGTTATCGGGCTTGGAGGTTCACAAATTGGACAACAAAACATTAGCACTGTCATTAAGATAACTCATCTCTTGATTGGATTGCTGGCGATTGGGATCGGTGAGATGGTTGCAGGTCGCTACAAGCGTCTCAATGCTGCACAAACGCAAATAATGTAAAAAGAGGGTGCAACACAGAGGGGTAACAGATGCTTTACATCTGTTACCCCTCTGTGTTGCACCCTCTTTTTACATTATTTCACGGTAATCACAAAGGGGAACTCCGCGATATACATGGGGCAGAGTTGACCGGGTTTACAGAGGGCTTGCTCGTGGAACTGAAGGCTGGTTGTACCTGTAGCTTTGACGGTGAAACGCCACACACACACCTTATCGGTCTTCCATGCATAGCCAGATGGTTGCTGCATTTCAAGGTTTCCCACCGAGGCGGTTGGACCTGTCCACTTCTGACCGAAGGGAAGGCGAATTTCTACCACATCGCCAACCTTCGCGGTAATCGTGTTGTTCACCTGATTTGACTTCACCACGACGTTCGCGGTTGAGGGCGCATTACTCACGACCATATCGCTCGGACAACCCTGCGCGGTTCCATAGCCCTTGACCGCCGTCGGAGCGGGGTTCACAGGAGTACTGCCTGTTCCACCAGTACTTGTGCCTGAACCAGCGTTTGAGCCACATGCGGCAACGATGCCCATAAGGATAAGTAGCATGAGGGCAAGAAAAAATGATGAATGAGATCGTTTCGTGTTTGTCAAAAAATGATGAATAGGCATTCTGTATACTCCTTTGATACGATTGCAATATGTTGTATGTCCCGTTCTCTGTCAAGACGTTTCTTGCGAAGAAAAAGTTCCCTAGCTTGAAGAAGATAAAAAAGCAGTGTCAACGGACGCCCATAAGGGCGTCCGTTGACACTGCTTTTTTATCTTCCCTTATTTCCCTGCAAACGTCCCCTTGCGTTTTTCGATGGAGGCGGCTATGCCCTCTTTCGCGTCTTCACTCTGGAAGCACAATTGCTGCAATTCACGTTCGAGGGCCAGCGACTCAGAGAAGGCCATTTCGGAGCCAGATTGCACGGAGCGTTTGATACGTCCAACCGTTTTAGAGGCGCGGTTCGGTGGACAGAAGGTTTTCGCGTAAGCCATTACCTGTTCCCAGTAGTTCTCGGACTCATAGATGTAGTTAATCAAATCGAGTTCCAGGGCATCCTCGAAGCTGAACAAGCGTCCCTCGGTCATCAACTCGATAGCTTTATTCTTGGGCAATGCACGTGCCATACGTTGTGTGCCACCTGTACCAGCCATCACGCCCAGATTGACTTCTGGGAGACCAACCTTGCCAGCACCACGACGCGCGATACGAATATCACAGGCCAAAGCGATTTCAAGCCCACCACCAACCGTATGTCCATTGAGGGCGGCAATCACCAGTTTGGGTGTTTGCTCAAGTCGGGTAAGTGTCTCGTTGGCGTGGAGGCAGAAATAGTACTTGAAGGTTGGTGAAACCTTGTTCAGCATACTGATCTCCGCGCCAGCGCAGAAGAACTTTTCGCCTGCACCGCGTATGACCAGCACATGGACGCTTTCATCGAAACGAGCCTCTAAAATAGCGCGGTCAAGTTGTTGCATCATCTCATAGCTATAGGTATTCGCTGGTGCATTCGTGAGTTCGATTACCGCGATACCCTCGGTTACGCTGTAGTTTACCAACGTGCGCTCGGTAGTTGTCGTCATGCTTCGCTTTCCTTTCGTGCTGCGTAGTCGTTCAGGACTTCATCATCCTTGATACGTTCAAACGGTGTATGACAAGCATTACAATAGTACTGCACCGTCAGCAATTGCTGACCGAACAGCGAAAATAGTTCTGTTTTGTGCGAACCACAATAGGGGCAGAGAACCTGTACACCCTGTGTCTCTGGCTCGCTCGCATTATAGCGCATGAAATCTTCTTCCCACATTATTCCATTGCTCCCATGGCAATACCTCGTTTATCTCCCAGCGTTGTGTTGTCTCATCAAATGTTGTGGGAATGTCGAAACTCATTTGCTGAAGTGTGGGCATAACCTTTTGCAGATAACGACTCCGCAATTCATCGGGTAGCGCGTCAATGATCTTTTCTTGATACAGTTGTTGCATTACAGGATCGTCGTTGGGACCGAACCAGCAGAGTGTTTCGAGCCATAGTGAGTCGAGCGAGGCGGCAAGCGTTCTTTTCACAGCTCCACCAGCTTTCGCCAAACGACGAACCCAACCCTCGCCATGCATCAGGTGAATGCGTTCCTCTTGTAGAATTTTTCGTGCGCGTTGGCGCAGTGGTTCGTAGGTCGAGTTCTGCGCGGCTTCAAAGAAGGCACTCAGGGCCGTGTCGAACAGAAAATTTGTGGCGACAAAATCGGACCAGCCCACAAAATCATGGTCAAGAAAGGCAAGGGAGTAGTGTAACGAGCGCGTCTCCGGCTCCACTTGCGTTGGGTCGGCCTCTGCCTGTACAAAATCGTCGAGCAGAGGATAGAGTGTGCGTGCGTGACCTAACTCATCCTGCGTCATAGCGGCGGCGGCAACAGCAGCCTCCAGTGCAGGTGCGCCATTGCACCAATACGCATATCTTCGCCCCACGGCTTGTTTGTTGTCTGCCAGCGAGGACAGCATAGCGAAGAGCGCGGGATTATCCACGCGTGTGCGTGTTGTATTGTTCATATATGTCTACCCTTACGAACTAATCACCGTCACAATGCTATCGCGTGGGATAATCACCATTTCGACCCAGCTAAACTCGTCGTAGATGCTACGTGCATAGACCTTTGCTAGCTCTACGTCGTCTGCCATAACATTGCCGATTTCGTGTAATGGCTCGTCGTATTTGCGCCGTGCGTAGACCTGCCAGACTACATCGGGTGTGGGGAGAGGACGCGATACATTAGACTTGGAAAGAGGACGCGATAAATCGGTCCCTACATGTTCGTTCATGCGGAGACCCCCCAGGAGCGCATAATGTCGATGCCCTCTTCGCTCAAACGGGCTTTTGTCCACACAGGTTCCCATACAATGTCAATGGAAACATTGTGTACATCTGGCTCTTGTAGCAGACGTTCACGGATATCGTCCATGATAAATTCCATCGCGGGACAGCCCATCGCGGTGAAGGTGAGCTTGAGATGTACTATTCCATCCTGTTGAGTTAGCGCAACAATCAAACCCATGTCCACAACGCTGATTGGTAATTCAGGATCCATCACGTCACGTAAGGCATCCCATAGCCTGGGACACGAGGTATCTTTTTCTGTATGTGTGTGTAGGGAAGGATAGGTGGTAGTCATGCGGCTAGTCCTCTTGCTCCAATTGGCGCAGCATGTCTTTTTTGCCACGCTGAATCATGGCGACAAACTCTTCGTTCTTGGGACCACGCGCCTTCCAACGCTTCATCACATCGTCCCATGTGCAAGGACCATCCCAGTGTTTCGCCTTTGCATCGAAATGAGCAGGGAAGGCACAATCAATGATATATTTTTTCTGCTCATCGTCATAATGGGCAGGTACATCAATCTGTAGTTCATTGCATAGCGGTACAGCGGTCGAAAGCCAGATTTGACGTAGCTCGTCATTGCTGTGACCCTTGAAGCCATAATCAAGCTGCTCGCTATGCTTTTTCTTGTCATCAGGGAGGCCAAACCACTCAACGGTTAGCAAGAACATCCAGTTGACCGCTTGCTGAAGAGCTTCATGTCCACTTTGGTCCTTGTTCAGCTTACGCATTCCCTGTTCGCCGTGACGCAGGTGAAAGGTTTCTTCCTTATCGACCTTGACGAGGGCGCGTTTCCAGGGACCAAAGGTTGTACTCTGATACACATCACCGAGTAGTGTGTAGCCAGCACGATCATAAAACGCGTTGGCGACGATCAGTTCGACCCAGCTATCGAGTGGCACGTCAAAGGCGTAGGGATATTTGAAATTGCGCGGCTCACGCTCGAAAATCAGTTTCTCGGTATCGACGCCCAGGTCACGCATGAGGCGATAGGCAATATGCGCATGTCCCATCTCATCCTGTATGATCGAGATGGCGGAGCCAAAAGTATTTAACGAGGGGGCGTGCTTCGCGGCGTTGTAGTACGCAGGAGCACTAATTAACTCTGTATCGGCAGAGACCGTGAGGATGCGCTTAATGCCTTCCAAATAGACGGGACTCATATGCTCAAGCGACTCAACGAGTTGTTGCTTATGAATACGCGTTAACAGGGCCTCTTCGCTCTGTAGTGTCGGTGTAGTCATGGACGTTCCTCCTCAAAAGGTAGGATACACAATCCGCATTACGTGTTATTCATATCTCCATATGGATATATCAAATTGTACGTTGCAAAATACCAAAAGTCAAGGTAAACATAGTCAAACAATGAAAACAGGTCCCGTGCGAGCACGGGACCTGTTTTCATTGTTTGACTATGTTTAGATGCCCATAATCTTAAAGATGTAGTTTCGGGTTTCGGCAGGGACACAGTTGAGCCAACCAGCACCACAAGTTCTTACTGCGTAATCGAGGTTGCCGCCACCTGCATTATAGGCAGCGAGGGCTTTCGCATAATCGCCGTTGTACTGAATGGCATAGGAGGCCATGAGGCGTGCGGCACCACTTAATGCCTGTATCGGGTCGTAGGGGTTGATACCCAGACCCGCGGCGGTCCCAGGCTCAAATTGCGCGATGCCTACCGCGCCAGCAGGAGAGGATGCATTGGGATCGAAGCCGCTTTCCGCGTAAATTTGGCGTACAAAATAGTCAGGCGGAATACCTGCATTGATCGCATCCTGGCGTGCAATAGCCACGTACTGGCTTGTCGGAAGCGTGATTACGGGAGGGTTGCCTGCTACCGTCGCGATAGGTGGAACATAGGTTGTTGAGGCATTCGTTGTATCACTATGTGCGAGAATGTTCCAATTTTGTTGCTGTGTATTTGCCCATTTGACCACACCACCGAAAATATGAAATGTGCTTTGTCCGCCATCAAGGGGTGCAAGTGTCAGCATGATAAAGAGCATCACGAATGCAACGGTGCCAAGCGCGATACCGTGACGGGTACGACGACGCATACGGCGTACAGGCAGCTGTGCTGCTTGTGCCTCTGGTAGCAGTCGAGTACGCTTATTGCTGCCGGGAATTACGATAAGCTGATCTGTTCTACGAGGTGCGAATGTAGAGGTTTGCAATGCATGTATCAATGATTGCGTTGTTGGAATATCGTGTAACGGTTGTGAAACCGGAGAAAGTTGGTCGGTGCCGGGTTGTGTGTACCCCGTATATTGAGTTGGAACGAATGACGATGTAATGGGTGTTTGAGAAGCAAGGTACGCTTCTGATCCTTCCATCGAGTCGGCAACATCGCGCTCTAGCGAAGGAAGAGAACGGAACTGTGGCATGAATCTACCTCATAACTACACTACATTGGACAATCATACACTTTTCGGTGAGTCTACTAAACAAAACGTAGCACGTCAACGTTCGGGTGATTACCATACCAAAAGTAATATGAGAGTAAGAGCGTGAGAACGAGTTGAGCGCATGAAAGGACCAGGCATTTCATGCGCTCAACTCGTTCTCACACTCTTATGTAAATAACGCACGTATACCCATGGCGACTCCGGCACCGAATGTAGTCGCCAGGAAATTCACCACATCATTATTCATCCATGATATGCCACGGAGTGGAATCGTTTGTGTACCACAGTTATGAATGTGTCGCTCGGTCTCTTTCTTACACACTGGACAGTAGTACATGGCTTGCACGGTAGCACCTAGCAGGCTATCAAACAGGCTTCCGGCTAATCCGCTTATCAAGCCAATTAGTGAGAGTGTGATATAACGCTGTCTTTGCAGAAGCGCGTAGAAGAGTCCCAGCGCGGTCGCACCAATAGCGGCGACACCTGTTCCTAAAGGCGTGATACCACCTGAGGTGCCAGGGGCGATGCGTTTGCCCGTTGTGATGAGGCGTGGGGGCTGATTACTCAACGTTCCAAGCTCTGTGGCCCATGTATCCGCCGTAGCGGTAGCGAACGCACCAACGTATCCTGCTTCACACGCTCGTCGCACGATAGAAGAGGAGCTTATCCCGTAGCCGAGGGCCAGGAGAGTGGCGACACCTCCATTAGCCGCGACTTGCAGGATATCACGTTCAGAACCCTTGCTGAATTTGTCTTCGGCGAGTGCCGCTTTTTCATGTTCACGAAAATGTGAAAGGAGACTTGACGAGATAAAAAAGAAGATTAACGAGAAACCCCACGGCCAGCCACCAAAACTCACCGTTGTCGTACCTGTAATTATTGCCCCTGCTACCCCACTACGCGTCAGTGAACGTCTACGATAGGCAAGCAGAGCTACTCCACTACTGAAAAGAAATGCTAGTAGGGTGCGTTGTTTTCTGGATAATTGTGACATAAATTGACACCTCGTTAGGAATTGAGTCTAATTTTGTTACAGAACGTAGATATTAACAGTTCTATTTTAGAGAAGAACATATTCTTTATCAAATTGCCAATCGCTGATCGCCTCAATTTCGACATAGAGATGTGGGTGTAACGGATCAATGTGCTTGCTGAGATGAATGTCTACCACACGATTATCGTTGAGACCGAGACCTTCACAGAGAGCATCCTGTGTGATTTTGAGACCACCATCGAGATCGCGTTTGAGAGGGGTCATGAAATAGAAGTCGAGGAAGAGGGCAAGGTAGTTTTGATGGAAGGAAGAAAGTAGTTCATCATGTATCTGCCCTTGTCGTTCAAGTGTGCGCAGGATATCGCGCACCTGCTGCTTGAAGCGGCGTGCGACAACTGTGCTGACGCGATGTCCATCAACGGTAGCATACTGTTCGTTGATGCTTGGAGGTAGTGGAAGTGTGAGGTGTAGTGTGGACGACGGCCTTCTGGCGTCCTGGCTATGAGGGGTATTCTTGCCCTGCTCGCTCATAGAAAACTCCTGCACTCTCTGCAAATAGTACTTTTAGGTAGACCACATTGCGCATATTGTATCATATCAACATGTTTTATCGTGTATACAACATTGTTGTCAAGCTGTAAAAAGAGTGTTACACTCTCTACTGTTAAGACTGTTGGCCCAGGCAGTCTCCAGGGAATATTTGCTTATGAGTCGTGGAACGGCGAAAGCGAGGAGCAAACGTGATTAGGTGTACTAACTGTGGGACGGTAAATCCTGATACTGTAAGAAATTGTCAGAATTGTATGGCACTCTTGCCAGCGCCCGTGGGCAAGGGTGAAAGCGGAGTGAGTTCGCGAGCAGGTACACAGGACCAGCCAGCACTTCCTGCGTGGCTAGAGTCACTACGTGCTGGTGATCGTCCTGCCGTTGAGCCAAAGAGCTTTTCGCCGGAGGATATGCGTGAAGATGGCATGGTGCCAAGTTGGATGCAGCCCAACCGCTCGCATGACGAGAAAAATTCCAATTCCTATCCTTCGATGCGCTCTGCCTCTACCTCTGCCCCAAATACAGACGAGGGCTATGCACAGGCGAGAAACATTTCCGCCAACTCTCTCATTGATGAGAACGCGCTCCCCTCGTGGATGCAGCCAGAAAGATCGCAAGCACCGCAACAGAATATCGCGGCATCCAGTCTTGTTCAACCGGAGTACATGCCTGAGTGGATGAAGACGATGCAACCTTCATCTTCAACACCGCCTTCAGCACCACAACAGCAGAAGCCGCCCACTCAGCCGCCGTCATTTCCGGCGCAGGGTTTTTCGGCACAGCAGTTAATTGACCCACAGGCGTTACCAGGCTGGATGCAACAGGAGAGCGGTCAACGGTTTACGCCTCCTGCGCAATTGCCACTATCACCCACCAATCAACCCGGTAATGGACCAGTAGGACAATCAGGATTTGCGGCCTCTTCGTTGCTTGATATGAACGCGTTGCCATCATGGATGCGTGAGGGTGAGCGCAGTGGTCAAGAGCAGCGTGGGCAACAGCAACAAGCATGGCAAGCACCCCAGCAACCAGCACAACGTGGTTATGAACAGCAACAAGCGTGGCAAGCACCTCAGCAACCACAAGCTCCATATTCTGCTATTCCGGGTAGCAATGCCTCCGGTCAGAGTCAGGGAGGAACGCTTTCAATGGGATCGCTTATCGACGTGAATGCGCTCCCTGAATGGTTACGCTCAGCGGCAGATAGCCCACAAAGTCAGCAAGGGAACATGGAACAAACAGGCAATCGCTATACTGGACCTAATACAGCTCCTAACTATACGTTCCCACCTCGTGCTGAAAATGTGCGAGTTCCTAATCGTCCACGTGGCGAGGCTGGAACAAACGAGGGGAGTGAAGTGGCGGCGAACGTCTTTTCTTCTATGCTGGGTGTAGCTTCAAACGCTCCACAATATCCCACACAGCCTCAGAAGCAGCCGCAAGGCTATGCTGGCTATCCAGCTGGACAAGCAATGGGCAATATACCAATGCCGCCCAATCAAGGTATGCAAAACCCACAGGGGTACGCAATGGGTCAGATGGGACAGCAAATTTACGGACAACCAGCGCAACCCAACTATCCTATGCAGCCGGGGCAGGGAAATTATCCGGGGCAGCAACAAAGTCAAGGACAGCCACCAAATCAAGGTGAGAAATCTACAAAAAAGGGTGGTCTCTTCGAGGCTATTCGTAAATTCTTTTCCCTGTAGGGACCGCTTCATCGCGTCCTCGTCGCCATATTGAAAGCCAACGAGGACGCGATGATACATTAATAATTCGTTGGGAATTTCACGGACGCCCACAAGGGGCTACTCCTACCATATATAGTAGGCGTAGCCCATACGGGCGTTGTATATATAGTAGGATAGCCCCTTGTGGGCGTCCGTAGTCCTTATTTCGTTAATGTACATGAGCGGGTTCCCTACAGGCATTATTTGCCAACATAACTAAGAAAGCAAAAGGACAGTGAAGATGTATACGCAACCTCATCCAGGGGAAGGGCAGAGGCAAGACAGGCAAGAAGCTCCAATTCAGAATCAGCATATGGCATCTGCTAATTCATTACTGGTTGCGGATTGTGGTACCGTCTTTACCAAAGTTTCGCTATTTGGGCTTGTCGAAGGCCAGTATCGTCTCATGGCACGTGGCGAAGCCCCTACAACACTTCTTCCACCACAAAATGATATCACTCAGGGCATCATCGAGGCTATTGGCATCATTGAGCAAATCACAGGGCGCCAGTTTCTTTCGCAGGGACAATTAGTCACGCCCGAAGAGGAAAATGGCGATGGGGTCGATGCCTTTATCACGACTATCAGTGCAGGTGGTCCAATTCAGCTCGTTGTGTTGGGTGCTGTCAATAATACACTGGAAGCACTGGCAGAGCAAGCTGTATCAGGTTTATATGCGGAAACTCGTGCTCTACCGTCACCTTCATTTGTTGCTGCCAACACGATGTCCTCCGGTGGGTTGAACGGGCAACCTCAAAATGCGGTCGGGTGGACGCCGGAGCGATTTGCGCTGGAGTGGGAACGGCAACTGGGCTATATCCGTGAAATTCAGCCACAGGCCGCGCTTATTGTTGGCATGGCTGATGGTCCTGGTGGTCCTGTTCCTCTACAGGAGGCATGTCAATTATTGGTCAATGCCGCTAAGGAACACGAAGAGCGTTATGGGGCAAAGGCGGATGAGAACACCGTCGCTGTGCTGTATGCAGGTGCGCCGCAGTACATTGATGCTGTGCGTCGTATGCTCTATGGAGTCGCGGATGTCACGCGTGTTGACTCGCTAGTCTCACAGGCACAACTGGGGTCAATCAGTATCGCGGTGGGAGCATTGCATGAGCGTAGTGTTCTGCAGCGTATCCCTGGCTATAGTCGTGTGCAAGCGTGGTCAAATGCTGAACCAGTCGCAACAGCCACCTCATTAAGTAGTCTTGTCCGTTTCCTGGCCCAACATTACGCCATGAATGTTACGGCGGTTGATGTTGGAGGAGCTACGACAACGGTTATGCTTGCCGGAGAGCAAGGCGAATTCGTGCCAAATGTTAATGCTGGTATCGGCGTGGCATCCGGTATGGCTGCCGTTTTGCAACAGGCTGGTGTGCAACGTATCACACGCTGGTTGCCGTTCGCGCTTTCAGAAGAGGAGTTACGCCAGTTTGTACTCAACCGTATCGGGCATCCGCATGTGTTGCCAGTCAGTCCACGCGATTTACAGATTACCCATGCCATCGCACGTGAGGCAATGATCTTGACGGTCGATATGGCGAAGAAAAATACGAGTAATTGGCCTGATGCCGATTTAATTCTCGCGACAGGTGGTGTTTTGGCTCATGCACCAACCTATGGGCAAGTAGCTTTGATGCTTCTCGACGCGTTGCAGCCGCGTGGTGTTACCTCGCTTGTGCTGGATAAAACAATGCTCATCTCGCAACTGGGAGCCGTCGCGACGGTCGCACCGATCACAGCCGTGCAGGTTAACGAGAACGACGCCGTAACGCACCGGCTTGGAACATGTGTGGTGCCCTTTGGACAATTGCAACCGGGGCAAGTTGCATTAACCGTTGGCGTTGAATATACCAACGGACGGCAACACAAAGTAGACGTGATGGCTGGCTCTATCGAGGTTATTCCTTTGCGTCCGAATGAGCAAGCGTTACTCACGCTCTTTCCCGCCCCCGGCGTCGATGTGGGACTTGGACCAGGAGAGCGTGCGCGTGCCGCCGAAGAGATTGATGGTGGTCTTGTTGGTTTGATTATCGACGCACGAGGTCGCCCATTCGTTATTCCGACTGAAGAAGCCGAACGTCAGGCACGCATTATGCAATGGATGCAAGCTATCGGCGCGTAGAGGGGTGCGCTGAAGCGGACCCGTACAGGGGCGAGCGATGGGAGGATGGGGAGGATGCAAGTCCTGTATGGGTCCGCTTCAGCGCACCCAATCGGGTTGACAGAACAAAAAAATCAAAAATTAGGAGTACATAGGGATGGCCTATCAGCGTGGGTGGTCTGTGGTCCCGCAGATGGTGGTGAGGCGGGAACGATGGCCTGGTGGGTATAGAGGAAACGCACTGGCACGCGGTGTGCCTTTAGTCTATAGTGGACAAGAGGTACAACCTGACCAACCTGTGCTGCGCATGGAGCATCGCATCGCGACGGGCGGTATGGTGCAAGATGAGGTTGTTCCGTCCGGTCTGTATGGGCGCGTTGTCGATATCACACAAAGGGGTGGGATCGTTATTGAAGCGCAAGCTGCGATTATACGTGGCGAGATTGGCGCGGGTAATCAGGTTGCTGGAGCCTTGCATGTTGTACAGGGTGAGACATTGAACCGTCAAGTACCTGCTGGCGCGGTCCTCGCTGTAGCTGGCTCGCTTAACTTTGTTATGGTGCGTCAAGCACTACTTGCTGGCGTGTCTGGTATTATTGCCGGAAGTATTGCCATCGGTGATTTCGAGGGTTTCCTGCGTACAGACGTGATTCAGTTGCTTGAGGACGTTGACATTGAGCAGGCACAGGCCATGCTCCCACCTCTGACAGTTCTATTTACAGAGGGATTGGGAACGGCGCCTATGGCGGAACCAGTATTTCGTATTCTACAACAGTGGCAAGGATCACTTGTGTTACTTTCGGGCATTACCTCGCCACGCCGGGGTATCGTGCCTGAACTTATTCTTTCGTTCTCTCCCGGAGAGATACAACGTTATTGGGAACCAGTACAGCAGGACCTTTCGCTCTCGCTTGGGGCGCGGGTACGTGTGGAGAGTGGAGAACATGAGGGAGCAATAGGAAGTATCGAATATATTTTTTCATATGAACACGTCTTTCCTTCCGGCATCAGGAGTCGCGCACTCCGTCTACGGCTCGGCGATGGTTCGCCATTGGTGATTCCAACAACCCTTGCTCAACGGATAGGTTGAACTGCATAGACGCGGAATTATCCACATTCTTCCCAAGTTATCCACATCTTCTATGGAAATATGTGGATAACTTGTTATACCCGTTTTGGGGCCACCTTACCTCATCACTACCTTTTGCCTATCCGTTTGCACGTTTGGGAACTCTGCGCGTAAGGTTGTATGTGTATATCGTTCTTTCTCGTGCATAGAGCGTTGTAATCAAACATATTGGCCCACCATCTATGGTTATGGAAAAGGAAAATAATATGAGTGAAAAACCACGTATTCTCATAGTTGACGATGATACCGCGTTATTGCAGGCGTTGCCGCAAGCGTTGTACATTCGTATGCATGATGTAGACGTAGACACGTCCGACTCGGCACTAGGGGCACTTGATCTGCTGCAAAAAAATGATTATGACGCTATTGTAAGTGATATTAAGATGCCTGGCATGGATGGACTCGCGTTGCTAGCAAAGGTGCAAGAACTACGACCAGAGACACCAACGCTGTTGATTACAGGCCACGGCGAGCATGACCTCGCGGTCCTGGCCTTGCGCGGGGGTGCCTATGATTTTATTCAAAAGCCTATTGATCGCGACTATTTTGTCGCGGCCCTACGCCGTGCCATTCATACACGTCAGTTACGCCGACAGGTATATGAGCAGCAACTGGCTCTCAAATTGCATGCAGGGTCGCTCGAAGGCTTAGTACAGCGACGCACGCGTGAACTGATCGAGGCCAACACGGTCAAGGATAAATTTCTCAGCATTGTCTCGCATGAACTCAAAATGCCTCTTGCAAACTTAAAAGGCATGACACAGATGCTGCAACGCCAAATCGAAAGTAGCACGGCACCCGATTTGATTTATCGTGGCTTGAGCGATATGGAACGCTCACTTGACCGCACTGAGGTACTTGTACAAGACCTGCTCGATACCTCACTCATTGAAACAAATATGTTCACTCTTCACCGAACACGTTGCGATTTGGTCGCGTTGTGCCGTGAATTGTTGGACGAGTATACGGCAGGTGCTGGCCCCAATCTAAGTTTTGACTATCTCGGCAACCCTATTGAAGTCGAGGTAGACCGTGACCGCATTTGTCAGGTGTTGCTCAACCTTTTCACAAACGCACGCAAGTACGCGCCCAAAGGTTCACCTATCATGGTGACACTTCAACAATCGGGCTACGAGGCAACCATTTCAATTCGCGATATGGGCATAGGTATACCAGAAGAGGCCATTCCGCATATCTTCGACCAGTTCTATCGCGCCCCCGGCGTCGAGGTACAAAATGGTTCACGTCCCGGTCTTGGCTTGGGACTCTACATCTCGCGTAAGATTATTGAGCGGCATGGTGGACGCATCGAGGTGGTGAGTAGCCCAGGGAACGGAAGCGTCTTCTCGGTCATCCTGCCCATCTATGTGGACCCACAAACCGAGGACGTAGAGGGAGTCGCAACTCTGACACCTCATACACAGGCAATCTGGACGATGGTACGGTAATTGACGATACCCTTTGTAGGGACCGATTTATCACGTCCTCGTCGGTAATGGAATTGTTTGCAGGATGTGAGATGCTTGCAATACCTCTAACAGTGTCATTGTCGGCGTGGACGTGATAAATCGGTCCCTACACAAGGTACGATAAGATAAAGGATTTCACAATGCTAGACAATAGAACTGATATACCCACGCAAACCAGTACAAAGGCACATGGCTCATTGGATGCCGATATCATCATCAAGAACGCTCCTGATCCTGTGTTTATCTCCGACCTGGAAGGCAAAATTTTATCAGCGAACGATGCGGTTTATGAGCTATTGGGGTTCCGTACCGACGAAGTGTTAGAACAATCCCTGTCACGCTTCATCAGCCCCGAAGAGACACGTGAATTTACCGCAGCCCTGCGTGAAGTGATCGAACGTGGCGTTATTCGCAATACGCGTCTTAACCCACGTAGCGCGTCCGGTGAGGTTATTCCCACCAGCCTCAACGCTTCGGCACTGCGCGATACCGATGGTAAGGCTATTGGCGCGATTGGTATTCTACGCGATATGCGCGAGTTGGACAAAGCATTGGCATATTCCGATAGCTTGATTAAAAACGCCCCCGACCCTGTGTTTGTCTCCGACCTGGAGGGCAAGATTTTGTCCGCGAATGATGCTGTTTATGAACTACTCGGTTTTCGTCCTGATGAAGTTTTGGAGCAATCCCTGTCACGTTTCATCAGTCCCGAAGAGACACGCGAGTTCCTGGCTGCTCTAAGCGAGGTGATTGAGCGTGGCGTGACCCGTAACGCACGTCTCAACCCACGTAGTGCATCGGGTGAGGTTATCCCAACAACGCTGAATGCCGCCGCTCTGCGCGATCCCGATGGCAAAGCGATTGGTGCGATTGGTATTCTGCGCGATATGCGAGCATACGAGAAAGTTGTGGAGGACCTACAAGAGTCGAAATCCGAATTGCAAGAAAAAATCCTCGACCTGGAAAAATTCGAGGAGGTTGTGGTTGGGCGTGAACTGAAAATGATTGCCTTAGAAAAGGAAATTGAAAATCTCAAGCGCGAGCTTGGGAAATTCACGCAAGGGCAGACGAAATGGACATAACTGCTGAAAATACAGGGAGATCGCAAGGGTCTCCCCTACATTTTCACGAACCCCTCCATGTAGGGGAGACCCTTGCGGTCTCCCTGTTTCCCACAATAGATGAAGGCTCAGCTATGCTCGATGAGCATATCGACATAAAGCAACCACTTACGGCGCAAGAACGCCTGGAACTACAGCAACTGCGACGCGACTACGCACTGCTGGCAGAGCAAAAAAACGCGCTGGAGACGCGCGTTTTCAAAGGCGAGGAGCGACGCCGTGCCCTCCTGCACATCCTGAGCGATCTCAACATGCTTAACCGCAAACTTGCCGACCAGCGTAAAGCCATGATTCATATTCTCGCAGACTATGAGCATGATCGGAGTCATTTAGAGAAGCAGACCGAACGCCTGGACAACTCACGCCGCGCTCTCATGCACATTTTGCAAGATTCGCACCAGTCTAACTTGCGACTGGAAAACAGCCGTAAAGCCATGATTCACATCATGCGCGACCTCAAGGAGACAACGGCAGAGGTGGAGCGACGCGAACAGGAATTGCGCGAGAAGCAAGAACAACTTGTGCAGGCCGGTAAACTCGCGACACTGGGCGAACTGACAACGGGTGTGGCGCACGAGCTAAACAATCCCTTGAACAATATCGGTTTGTTTATCGGTAACGCTATCGACTTGATTGAACTTGGTCTGAGTGATACACAACCTGACCGTATTCTACAAGAACTGAGTAGCGCGATGCAGCAAGTACGCAAGGCGACTGAGATTATCTCGCACCTGCGTACCTTTGGGCGAGCAGCTTCGGTAAGCTACGAACCTGTGGTATTGAGTCAGGTCATTCGTCGTGCGATCTCATTAATGAAAGAACAATTGAGGCTACGCCAGATCGAGGTACAACTGAATTTTTCAGACGAGGATGTAACCGTTGTGGGCAATGCGATACAGTTAGAGCAGGTTTTTATCAATCTGCTCTCTAATGCGCGTGACGCTATGGCAACGGTGCCGCATAAGGAAATTACGATTAGCTATGCTGTACAGAGAAATTTGGTCGAGCTGAGTTTTTGTGATACGGGACCAGGGGTACCTGTAGGGCTTGAGCAACGCATCTTTGACCCATTCTTCACGACAAAAGAGGTCGGTGCAGGGACGGGTCTCGGCCTCTCAATCACCTACGGTATCATCAAAGAGCATCAAGGCACCATCGCCATCGACAACCACCCCGGCGAAGGTGCGAACTTCCTGATTCAGTTGCCCCGGCAACGTGGGGAATAATCTTATAAATGTGAATACTCTGCGTGCAAGTGCGCACGCGCACTTGCACGCAGAGTATTCACATTTATAGAGGAATGCTTTGAGCGAAATGGAACAGATTGCCAGGATCATACATCGCTTTGACGTGTTGCAAGCGGGGCAAATTTGCGCCGTAGTACGCGTGTTGCCAATCGGCTAAGTCGGGGTCAACATAGTTTTGATAGGATGTACCTGTCGCATAGGGACGCATTGCTTGCCATGTCCCGTTGAGCCAGGAACGGTTTGCGGCGACGACTGAGGCCGGGTCGCTCGCGTTCCAACTCGCCGAAAATTGTGAACTAAAGAGTGCGTTGCGATGCACGAAGGCTGTTGCATTCGAGGCTACACGATTAATCGCGCCACCATACGCATCAATGCCGATACCACCTTCACCCATCATAGAAGAGGCTTGACGCGTATTGATTGCATTGATGAGTGTATTGATGCCTTGGCGCGAAAGGATATTCACGTAGTAGTGAGACTTCACGGCAGAGGTATCGCGCACCAACTGACCATTGGGGTCTTGTGAAGGCAGGTGGCACTGTGGAACCGTCTTGTTATAACAGCCAGCCTCGTACAACATCGTCGCCAGGATACCGGGACTCGCCACATAGCGATACGTTGGCGCGATGCCGATTTTGTTAATGAGTTGTGCTAACAACGTATCTAACGGGCCTTCTGTGCCAACATAGACGCCATTTACATGCACGATTGAACTGGCATTCTTGTCTTTTTGCGCCAGTAACAGGCAGTTCGACCATGCCTCGTCTGGTGCGTATGGTGCCCAACGTTGCCAACCGTCCACGACTGCCGCCGCGTCATTCCACGGCCATGCTAAGGTAAACAGTGTGAGCGTTGTCACAGGATGCGCTTGAAAGGTAAACGAGGTCACAATACCCATGTTGCCACCACCACCTCCACGCAACGACCAGAAGAGGTCCGGGTCATGCTGTGCATCACAGGTCAGAATACGCCCATTCGCCGTGACGACTTGTGCCGAAAGCAGATTATCACAGGTCAGGCCAAACTTGCGACCTATGACGCCGACACCACCACCAAGTGTCAGACCAGCAACCCCTACCGTTGGACAAGAGCCAGCAGGTAAGACCAGACCGTATTGTGCCAGATTGTTATAGACATCCACCAGTCGTGTCCCTGCTCCAATGGTCGTGATGTTCGTATTGGCGTTGACCGAAACTGTGTGCATTCGTGTCACATCTATGACCAGACCTGTGCTCGTTGAATAGCCGTTGTAATTATGACCACCGGAACGTGGCGCGAATGGTAGATGAAATTTGCGCACAAATGCAAGACATGTCTGCACATCAGTCGGTGTAGCACAATAGGCAATCGCGGCAGGCTTCACACTATCGTAGCGTGGGTCAAAAAGCTGACGTGCTGTGCCATATTGTGGACTATCAGGGCGCACAAGTGTTCCGTGCAAGCCCTTCGCCAACACTGCCCAATCAGCATTGGTAGGCCCAGGTTGCTTTGTAGGAGTACTTTGTGCGGATGGTGTATCAGTACTACTTGTACCAGCTGTCGATGATGACCCGTCCTGGCACGCCGCTAACACTCCTGGTATTATGCCCATTGCGCATAACGCGAGAAACTCCCGACGCTGCATACTCCCTGATGGCGTAACTTCTTCTGGTTCGTTGCGATGCGTACTCATTGTGGATACGAGTCCTTCCGTCATAGGATGAAACATACTGCTACTATGATATACGTTCAGTATACATAATGTAACGCGTCGGTCAAATGTAGCAACGAATTATATATCCTCATTCTTTCGTCAAATTGCATCTCTATACTCTGTTCATAATTCACGCTTCTGACAGATATCCGACTCCTAAAACCCGTTATACATATCGTCTACCTTACTATAGACTATATGTAGCGATAATAGGGGTCATAGACTGGTATGGGAACGCCCACAAAAAAAGGCATGGTCGCGGTACCGCACACGACCACCACGCATTCCAACGGCACAACCGTTCAAGATACAACGACATCACTCGTAGGGTCCTCTGACGAACAGGATACCACTGTACTCAAGAGAACATGGTGGAAGCGAACAAGAATTGCGCTTCGGCGAGCAGGAAAAGCGTATGGTGCGGCATTGCTTGTCACGGGCGTCCTGATGCCATTTATCGCTTCGGTTGCGACCATCGCGGTCTATGTGGCACCACAAATCAGTATGGTTCAGCAAGTCTTTCCTTTCCTCCCATCACAGGAATCGGACTGGTATGCGCCCGTCTATGGTGTCCTCCTGACAGGTGTTATCTGGTTGTTCGTGGCATTGTGTAGCTCCTTCGCGGCTACTGCTGGTGGCGCGAATATGAGTAGTTATGCGCAGATGCGCGAACACTGGCTACAGTTAAAGTCACGGCTTGGTCTACACGAAGACGAGCAGGGCAACCTTACCCAAATGGATACAGACAAGTTACAGAAAGATGTTGGCCTGGAGCTATCCAAACCTTTTCAGAAGCTGGCTTTGCTAGAGGCGTATGCGCTGTGTCGTGGTATCAGCAGAAACTTGTGTAGTACCGATACAGGCTTACGCTGGGTTTTGGGCAATGGGTATACAAGTACATGGGACTATATTCATCGCGCGGAAGAAGCCCTGATTGAGATTGAGCCTGCCGAGGCGGTGCTACGTGGCGCGATGCATGACATGTTTTCCATCAAAGGCTCGACCATGAACAATGGTGACGAACTGCTCGATAAACTGATACTGGCTGTGCATGACCTTGACCCACTTGCAAGCATCTACTTTAGCGAACACCAGCCCGACAAGAGCCGTGATCGTCTTCTGAACAAACTCATCTCTACCGTCATTAATGAGAAAGAGGTGTTGCGCCAGATTGCAGATAAGTTCAACATCTTTCTCAAGCATGGTGATAATTCGACAGACGATGATGAGATGGAGGAGGTTACGCATACAGAGGACGCGATAAATCAGTCCTTACAGGCTAATGCACGTTTTGCTTTACGCGAGATTCGGCGCACTCTTAACGGGTTTCGTGATGGTATCTGGGATGGACTTGTACGCGCACGCAACCGTCTCCTCGGCACAATCGCCCTCACAGGTGTTGTGACACACATTTTGCTCTGTACCGCTATCCTTACTGAAGGTGTTGACACGCATACGTCGAATAGAGACGCCATTGTTGCGGCAACCGCGTTCTATATCGTTGGAGCTATCGCCGGTCTCTTCGGGCGTTTTTATAACGAGCTAGGTAGCAGCAAGGGCGGCGACGACTACGGACTTTCTCTCGCACGTTTGATCGCTACCCCACTTCTTTCAGGTCTGGCAGGCGTTGGCGGCGTTCTCGTCTCGGCCCTCCTCTATAGCAAACTGGTGGTGGGTGCGAATGACGTTTCGACAACCCTCGGCAGTATCTTCGGCTTGAAGGCCACAATCTACCTGCTTGTTGCCGCTATCTTTGGCTTGACTCCCAACCTGATTATCAAGAGTCTACAGCAACAAGCAGAGAAGTACGTGTCCGACCTCAAAAGCAGTAAAGGTAGCGAACAAAAAAGCGAAGGGTAAAGAAAATAACCTGATATACGTGTACTGGCTTTGCCAGTACACGTATATCAGGTTATTTTCTTTACAGCCTCGATGATAAGAGAATGTTCCACCTGTTTTATGCGCTCGTGTAGCGTCTCTTCGGTGTCGCTGTCCTCAATGAGGACCTCTTGCCGACAGATCATGGGGCCAGCATCAACCTCTGGCACAACATAATGCACTGTGCTCCCTGTAACCTTCATGCCAAATTCAAGAGCACGTTTAACGACATGCAAGCCACGTAAGACAGGTATCACAGTTCCATTACTCGTCGTAAAGGTGTTGCCTTGCCCATCATCAGGGAGCAACGCAGGATGCAGGTTTATGATTCGATGAGGATAGTGAGCGATAAAATCAGGCGTGAAGATACGCATCCAGCCCGCGAGTACAATCAGGTCTACCTCAAACAATGCAAACACCGCCGCTAGCTTAGCCTCAACCTCCTGTCGTCCCCAACTCCATGGCAGATAGAGCGTGGGGATTTTGTGCAAGAGCGCACGTTGTAGCCCCACCGCGTTAGCTTTGTTGCCCACTACTAACACGATCTCGACGTTGGGAAGTTCGTGCTGTTCGCTCGCATCAAGCAATGCTTGCAGGTTACTTCCGCTACCGGAAACGAGGATCGCGATGCGTCGTCTCGCCTTGCCTGTATCACTCACTGCCCATAGACCTCTTTATCCGCATCGTACAACTCTGTGACGAGCTTCTCTTTATACGCCATCACGCGCTGACGTAACAACTCATCGGACAGTGCCAGCATCTTCGCGGCTAAAAGTGCCGCCCCCTCTGGCTCCAATATCGTTGGTGAGGCGATGCCCGAAGGGAGACGTAACGACGAAAAAATGTCCGCCCCCCCAAAGCGGTCACTGTATGGTGGACAGGCAATCACAGGGAACCGTGTGTTGGCATCAATCACGGCTGAAAGCGCATTCGAGCGTCCTGCAATGGTGATATAGACGAGCGGCTCGGTTTGTTGCTCGTACTCTTTCAATATTTCTAGCAAGCGTGCGGTCGCCTTGTGCGCCGAACACACACGCATCTGGTGCGTGATATCTAACGTGTGCAGTGTTTTTGCTATACTTTGTGCCTGTGTGAGGTCGCTTTTGCTCCCCATCAGGATAACGACGTTTGTTGTCATGAATACTAAGTTCCTTTCTCTGAGCTTTATCTGAATATAACACATATATTCGTAGGGGTCTAATTATGGATACTAATGCTGGGTGCGCTGAGGCGGACCCGTACAGGAATTGTATCACCACAGTACTACTTGGAACTCCTGTACGGGTCCGCCTCAGCGCACCCAACATAGGTCGTTTGTAAAGCTTTGCAATTTATTTTTCGATGTTCCCTTGACACTCCTTGATAGCCTCCGTATACTCTAGGTACATTGTAGCAGACGTTACGATGCGCGTACACGTGTATGTGTTGACGCTGTTCCTCCTAACGAATAGAGTCCGTTTCGTCACAAAGGAGGTTTTGCCTTGAGCAAACCTGTTGCCCGTTCATCGTCCAACGTGGGACCATGGACCCTTACTACTGAACGTATTGCCATCGCAGGTGTGCTTGCCGCAATCACCATTATTCTAGGCGTCGTACCGGGGATCGGTTTTATCCCTCTGCCAAATGCTATCGGGAGCGCAACCACAGAGCATATCCCCACCATTCTCGGTGGTATCATTGCCGGCCCCATTGTCGGTATCATATCTGGCTTAATTTTTGGCCTCTTGAGCTTTTTTCGTGCTACCGTGCCATTCTTCAAAGACCCGACCGTCGCGATTTTGCCGCGCCTCTTTATCGGGTTAACGGCGTGGGCAACATTCGCGACTCTTCGCAGAGTCAATCGTGACCTTGCTGCTGCTGCTGCTGGCTTCGTCGGTTCCGCGACAAATACTGTGCTCGTCGTGGGCGCAATTATTCTACGTGGCTATTTGCCAGCGAAGGTTATTATTCCTCTTGTACTCGTACAAGCTATCTTTGAGGCGGTGATCGCGGCTATTCTGATTGTCATTCTTGCGCGTGTCTTTTACATCATTGAAGCTCGCGTGGTTCGCGCACCCGATACCAAACCACGTAACGAACTCCCGTACTAGTCATGCTTGAAGTACGTAACGTTACCTTCAACTATAGCACGGAAGGAGAACAAGACGCTCCTCTCGCGCTTAGTGATGTCAGTCTACAGATACACGAAGGTGAAACAATCGCGATCATCGGGCAAAACGGTTCAGGGAAAAGTACGCTTGCCAAACTGCTCGCCTCCATTCTGCAACCAACACAAGGTTCTATCGAAGTCGATGGCTTGAATACAGCGACGGTGCGTGGCGAGGACTCATGGACCATTCGGCAACGCGTTGGAGTCGTTTTTCAAAATCCAGACGATCAACTCGTTGCCAGTACCGTGCTTGACGATATCGCCTTCGGACCGGAGAACATCGGCTTACCACGCTTTGAAATCCAGGAGCGCGTGGACGAGGCAATCGCCTTGCTTGGCCTGAAGGCGTATGCACGCATGGCAATCAATGAATTGTCGTTGGGGCAGAAGCAACGTGTCGCGGTCGCTGGCGTTTTGGCAATGCGTCCGCGCTATCTCATTCTTGATGAGCCAACAACGATGATTTCGGGTCAGACGGCACGTCACTTACTAGAAACAGTGCAACACCTGGCACGCGAACGTGGCATTGCTGTTATCCACATTACGCACTACATGTATGAGGTTGCCAGCTTTGACCGCGTGCTTGTGATGGACGCTGGACGTGTGGTAATGGACGATACACCAGCCGCAATCTTCGCACGCTCGGACGAATTGCAAGCCATTGGCCTGGCCGTTCCGATGGTGACACAGCTAGGACAGCAACTTCAAGCACGAGGTTGGAACATGGCGCAAGAGGTGGTGCTTTCTGCAGAACAACTGCGAGATAGCGTGAAGGCAGGGAAATATGCAGAGGACATGGGGCAAGATGCAACTATCATAGGCGCAGACGAAAGGGACCAATCGGGACAAGGGCGCCCGCAAGGGGACGCCCCTCCCATACAACCAAACAATGAGGGCAGCGGTTTTGTGTATGGGAGGGGCGTCCCCTTGCGGGCGCCCTTGTTTCATGAGGGACATCCCCTTGCCCAATCCCCTGTATTTGAATTACAAGATGTCTCTTATACCTATTTACGCAATACACCGCTCGCACAGGAGGTATTACATAATCTATCGCTTGCCATTCCAAAGGGTCGCACAACGGCACTGGTTGGAGCGACCAATGCTGGCAAATCGACGGTTGTGGACTTGTTAGCGTGCCTTATCAAGCCAACTGCGGGCAAGGTGTTGTTTGAAGGTGAGAACACAGCCGCGAGTACATTCAAGGTTGAGCATATCCGTTCACAGGTTGGAGTGGTTTTTCAATCGCCGGAGTCGCAGATATTTGAAGAGACGGTCGGCAAGGATGTTTCGTTTGGGTTGCGTCGCAAAAATACACCACTCGCGGAGTCGCGTCGGCTCGTGCAGGAGTCGCTTGAAGATGTGGGACTGCCCTATGAGGATTTCCGCTCGCGCTACATCTACGCCTTAAGTGGTGGACAAAAACGTCGTGTTGCTATTGCTGGTGTGCTGGCATTACAACCGAGGGGAATTATCTTTGACGAGCCAATGGCAGGATTAGACCCACGTGGACGTAGCGAATTGTTGCACCTGATTACGGAACTCAAGCAACACGACGAACTGACTATCGTCTATGCCTCTAGTAGCCTGGAAGATGTTATCGAGATAGCCGACACCATTCACGTACTCGATCAGGGCCGACTCGTTGTTAGTGGGGGACCACGTGATATACTCGCGTATGCAGACAAACTACAAGCATTAGATATCACATTACCGGAGGCTACACGCATAGCCTTGATGTTACAAGAAGTATTGCCTGCGCTTCGTTCTGATATACTCAATCTGAAGGAACTTGAAGACGAACTGGGACGTGTTCACCTACAAGAAAAGAATACCGAGACCGTATGATCGAACTTTCACGCAATATCACCTTTGGTCAATACGTCAACAACAGTTCCGCATTGACACGCATGGACCCACGCACAAAACTGTTTTGCGCGGTCCTGTTGATTGTCTTTGTGTCAATTGTCAGCAGTTTTACAGCGTTTGCAACCTTCTTATTGTTTTGTGTGCTTATACAGTGGGCGTCACGCTTACCTGCCGCATATGTGCTGCGTGGCTTTCGACCATTTCTCCCCTTCATCGTGTTCTTTTTTCTTGTGACGATACTCTTTTATACACCACCTGCCCATACGCCGCTTCTCTGGCAATGGGGTATTTTCTCGGTATCGTGGAGTGGCATTATTACTGCGCTACTAGGCATGATACGTCTGTTCTTTCTATTTTATATCACCTCGATGCTCACGTTCACGACATCGCTAGTAGACCTCACGAGTGGCTTGCAAGCATTGCTCTCTCCACTACAACGCATAGGCATACCTGTCAATGCATTTATCATGGTGCTGGTGATTGCCTTCAAGTTTGTACCTATCTTCATCGCCGAGATAGAGCGTCTGGTGAAAGCGCAAACGGCGCGTGGTGTGCGTTTCGATGAGGGCAATGGTATTCAACGCACGCTCAAACTCGCACCGCTCTTTGTTCCACTCTTTATAAGTGGTTTCAAGCGGGCGCAAGTGTTGAGCGTGGCAATGGATGCGCGTTGCTTTGGTAGTCGTCCAGGGTGGAGACGGAGCACGTTGCGCGTGCTCACCTTTGAACGTTTTGATGCGCTGGTCTTGTTTGCTACCATTGTAATTTGTATTGTGATGCTTGCAATCAATGTATTTATCGTGTTGTAGGGACCAGATTTATCGCTGTCCACGGCGAAATAATGCGGATACGTGAAGGTAGGGACCATTTCAACGAGTCACATTTCAAGTAGGTATATGCGATGAATCGCCACGAGGACGCGATAAATCTGGTCCCTACGGAGTACATTTATCTGAGAGGAACCCTATATGGACATGAGCTATCGTACACAGCGAGAACAGATGGTGCAGGCGGCCCAGAATCTTGTGCAAGCTGGTGTTTTGTCGCATAGCGGACATGGCAATATGAGTACGCGTTTACCCGAAAAGGGACAGATGTTGCTGACTGCCGTGAGCCATCTTGCCCATCTCACCGTTGCACAGTTGGTGGTCGTGACCTTTGATGGCGAGGTAATCGAGGGAACTCTCGATTCAGCATCACGCGAGATTGTGGGGATGCATTCGTGCGTGTACCGAGAGCGACCAGAGGTCAACGCTGTCATTCATACGCACTCACCGCGTGCGACAAGTTTTGCGCTGGCACATTTGCCTCTGCCATGTGTGTATGAAGCCTTCCTGCGTTTTGGCATAACCGAGGAGGTACCCGTTGCGGCGTGGGCACCACGTGGCTCACAGGAAGCCGTCGCCTATATCACCGAGCAACTACAACAGCATCCAACGGTGCCTGCTGTTCTGCTCGCCAATCATGGTCTGCTAGCATTCAGTCATGACGCGATAGCAACGGCACAGTTAATCATTATCATGGAAGAAGCGGCCCAACTCACGCTTGATGCCCGTACTATCGGAGGTGAAAAACCCTTTCCTGCCAATGCGCTTGAACAAGAACGCGCCCACATGCAACACTTTGGCACAAAATGATGTAGGGATTTGGGTGTGCTGAAGCGGACCCGTACAGGAGTGATCGATGGCTACTGGGATACACGCAAAGTCCTGTACGGGTCCGCTTCAGCGCACCCAACCCGTCCCTATGTTTGAAAAGCCCTAATACTCAGCCATAGAGAGTTGAATATAGCAGACACGTATGATATGCTACGGAATGTACAAGTATTTCGTATTGGTGTAGTCGTAGTGTTAGAAAATTCGCAACCAGCGATCTCATCGCGCTTCCTGGTGCTTTCAACGAGAAACGTAAGGAGCGGCCCATGTCTGCCTCTACCTGGGATGGACCCCAGTTATATATAGATGAAGTGTATCCTCCCACATTGCTCAAACATCTGTTGAAAAACATGATGACGGACTTTTCGGCGCAAGGGGCATGTATCGCGTTGTTCGATGAAACAAGCCAGCAAATGCGGGTACGTTTGCATGTACGCTCACGAGTAGCCGCAAATATGGTTCCCGCGAATATGGTTCCGATACGAGGAAATAGTGTACTTCACCCACGTCGCACGGTTCGTTTAGAGCAAGATACGCCTTCATCCAGGGAGCAGACAGGTCCTCTGCCACATCCTATACAACAGCTTTCGCCTTTGTCAACTGAACCTTTGCCTCCTCTGACACCACCAGAAGAGTTAGACGAGATACCGGAGACACAGAGTGAACTCTTTGCCGTTGGGACATGCTATCCTTTCGGGGGCGATCTGATAGGTGCTGCATGGTTGAGGAATGATGTGTTGGTGTGGAAGCACGACGAGTATCTCACGAATATTTTTCATGGCGGTCCCTTACCTTTTCGCACTGATGTCACGCCCACGTCCTATCTTGTTGTGCCTATTCGGGAGTCCACGCTGGTTGATGATATGCGTGGTCGCAGGCGTAACGCACAAACACTTGGCGTCATCGTGCTGTATCAACTTATAGCCGGAGTCGTGACGCCATTTCATCCGAGACAACGGGCGGAAGCCTTGCATTATGTCGAGCGTATCGCGCTCTACCTGCAAAATGACAAACTGGAGCGAACGCAAAGGCGTACTAACGAATACTTGAAGCGCATCAAGGAACTCAGTGCTTTCTTTCCTTCTAATGTAGAGCCGTCAAAATTGGCGAATGCCCTCTACACCTATGCCTCACAGATCGTCAATATTTCGTCGCTGCTGTTTACGCTGTACGATCGCGACACCGACAAGATTTATGAGGTGATGGCGATAAGGAATGGCGAGCAAATAGATGGGCTAGCTGATGAATCGAGTATTTTCCAACCTGCCGAGCGACCTGTGTGGTGGGAGGTTGCCTTTAAGCAAAGTCGGACCCTCAACTTTTCCCCGGCTCACGACTCCGAGCAAGCCGAGATGTACGATGAACTCCTGACAGGTTTATGGGGCGATCAACGTAACGCGAAGTCCTTTATTTTATTGCCCATGAAAATGTCCAATCGCGGTATCGGCTCCTTGTGTCTTGCCAGTACGCGTCCTTTTGCGTATCAGGCAGAAGAGGTGCAGGTGCTGGAAACGATGGTGCAGATTATCACGGTGGGCATCGAAAATACCAAGCTGTATGAACGAGATCGCGGCTTGCTGCATGAAGCAAAACAACGCGAGTTGCAACTGGCGGGTCTCAATAGTGCGTTACAGTCGATTAGTTCGGGCTTAAATCTGCTTGAAGTCTTGAATAAACTGGTGCAAGCGGTCGCTGGCATCCTCTCTGTAGATATTTGTGTCTTCTTCCAACTCACGCAAGATAAAACATCCCTTATAGCGAAAGCGATTATTCGCCACCGAGCAAGACGACCTATGACGATGGGAGTGGATTGCTCGGGATGATGGCAGGTGGTAGCGATAGCCACTTAGAACTGCTAGAGCAAATAGAACTTCCATTTAAGCACACTATGTTAGAGCAAATGACGGATAGTCCCTTCTTTTCGCTTGATAAGAGGGCATCGAGGAACTCGCACAACAAAGTACGTATGGTGGTGCGATGTTTTTGCGCGAAACGACTATGCAGCATCTATTGATGGTCCCTCTGATTGATGAGGAGCAGTTGCTCGGTGTCCTGGCAGTGGCAACGTCCAACGAGAATCGTCACTTCAAGCCGAAAGAAATTTATACCTTGCTTGCCATGAGTTCGCAAGCGATCAACGTTATTCGCAACGCACAACTCTTTAATGAGCGAGGCCAGGCATACGCGGAACTGCAACATCTCGATAAGATGAAAGATGAATTTCTGACCACGGCATCGCATGAACTGCGTACACCATTGAGCGCGATTACTGGCTATGCCACGTTGCTTCGACGACAAACAATGCGCGCCGAACCACTTACGCCAGCGCAAGTCACGCGCTATGCCACCAAGATTGCCAGTGCCGCGCAACAACTCAACGACATCATGGCGAGTATGACGGAGGCAACGAAAATAGGCACCGTCGATAAAAAACTAGAGTTGCAGATTGGCCCTGTGCAGGTCAAAACGGCGGTCGAGGTTGCCGCCAATATGCTCAGTGTCAATATCGAGCAACGCATCATGACCGATATTCAACCCAACCTGTATATGCTCGGCGACCCCTTACATGTGCGTCAGGTGATTAGTAACCTGCTCGATAATGCCGCTAAATATTCAAAGCCAGAGAGCACAATTCGTCTTGTCGCGCAGACAATGACATATTCCGAAATCGAGAAACTGCTGCCGGATGGACAGTTTAAAGGCGACCCATACGAACATGTCAGAGTTGTGCTGGTACGTGTTATCGATCAGGGCGAGGGTATTTTGCCGGAAGATCAGCAAAAAATTTTCGAGAAGTTTGTGCGTGCTCCACGTACATTGACAACGCCTGTGCGTGGCTCTGGTCTTGGCCTCTTCATCTGTCGTCGCTATATCGAGGCCATGCACGGGCAACTATGGCTTGAAAGCAGTACCAGTAAAGGGTCCATTTTTAGCTTCTACCTGACACAAACAGAGGCACCAGTAACCGTAGATGAGGAGCCGGATGAGCGCAAGTTCTCGACCCTATAACATTCTTGTAGTAGACGACGACTCCATCATACGTGACATGATGGTTGATATCCTTGAAGGCTATACAGTTCACACTGCCCGTAACGGACGTGAAGCCCTTGACAAACTAAGTGATGGCAAACACTATCTCGTATTCCTGGACTTAATGATGCCTCTTATGTCAGGCGAAGAACTCTGTCAACGTCTCAACGCCGAACCCCAATTGCGCACACTTCACAAAATAGTACTCATGTCAGCCGCCGACCAACTAGGCCACACGAAGGAACTGGGCGTGGATGCAGTAATGCGTAAACCGTTCGCGTTTGAGGATGTGGAGGAGATGGTGGAGAGGTTTATGTAGGTGAAAACCAATCTATAATTTCCCATTGCTATCTCGATGTAAACGAGGACGTGATAAGTACTCTTGTCATTCTATTAGACAACCACAGAATGGAGCGCCAAGGCTCGTTTTAATCCCCATTACCTTCCAATATTAATCCAATGCCTGCGCCTCTTCAACCATATACCCATCAGCTCTTAACCTGCGCAACAAATCTTCGCATTGCGCATGGTCGCGTGTCTCAAGCGTGATGGTTTCTTCGCGTTGCATGATGGGGAGACGACTGGAGATACGCTGGTGGCGCACGTCGATGACGTTGATACGCATTTCTGCGATGATGTTGAGCATACGCATCAGTTCACCAGGGCGGTCGGTCAGGCGTGTGTGAATGACAAAGTAGCGTCCGGCATCGGCAAGGCCGTGTTCGATGAAGCGACTGACGAGGTTGATGTCGATATTGCCACCCGTCAAAGGCACCAACACTTTTTTGCCTTTGAGTTGAATTGCTCCGCTCAATAACGCGGCAAGCCCTGCGGCACCTGCCCCCTCGACCAGCATTTTGCAGCGTTCCATGAGGAGCAGGACCGCATTGATAATGGCCTCGTCTTTGACCAGCACAACATCGTCCACGAGTTTCTCGATAATGGAGTATGTCAGAGCACCGGGACGCTTGACCGCGATTCCATCGGCAATCGTGGTGATTGCAGGGAGTGTGCATAACTCCCCGGCATCGAGCGAGGCACGAAAACTCGCTGCACCAGCCGCTTCTACGCCGATGATGGTGATATCGGGCTTGAGGGCGCGTGCGGCAATGGCGATACCGGAGATCAAACCCCCACCACCAATCGGGACAACTATTGCGTCAGCATCAGGCAGGTCGTTGAGCATCTCAAGACCGAGCGTGCCTTGACCTGCTATAATATCGGGATCATCAAAGGCATGGACGTAGGTTGCACCCAATTCTTGTTGTAACTCAAGGCAACGTGCATAGGCGTCGTCATAGGTCGCGCCATGCAAAACAACCGTTGCTCCATAACCTTGCGTCGCTGTGACTTTTGCTAATGGTGCGTTTTCTGGCATGACGATGGTGCAGGGAATATTGTGTTGTATTGCAGCAATCGCAACGCCTTGCGCGTGATTACCTGCGGAGGCCGCGATAACGCCTGCCTGACGTTGCTCATCGCTGAGACGAGATATCATGTAGGCAGCACCGCGTACTTTAAAGGAGCCACCACGCTGCATATGCTCTGCTTTAAGATAAATATCCGCACCCGTCATATCTTGCATGGTGCGTGATGGAGCAAGGGTTGTGTGATGAATAATTGGCTTGAGAAATTTATAGGCTTGCCAGATATCAGCAATACTGACGGGGGCGCGTCCCTCGTTCATCTCATGTGCATCACGCGTATTGAGCGGATCGCGCGTAGTCTCTACAGTTGTATCATTTTTCAGTAAACGCATATGCGTGTTACGACTCCTTTCAGTCCTCCAACGGACACGACCACGGTCGTCGTGGTGCCAGACCCATGCGACGTTGCCAGGGTGGTATGTTCAGAATTATAACTCAAGACACTGCGAGTAGCAATAAGCAAAATAGCAAAAATTCATGTATGGCGCATGGCAGAGCTAGCTCTGCCATGCGCCATACATGAATTTTTGCTATTTTGCTTGACAACCCCCTTTTTGTATGATATAGTGACTGTAGCCCCAGAGATGCATAACACGCTGTCCCGTAACCTGTTCCCATGTTCCCACAGTATGTTGAAGCGTGTAGACTGTCTTTGGTATGTTCATTGATACCTCTTACACTCACCCAGGCAGCCCGTTTTCGCGTCCTGTATACTAGACGCGTAGGGACAATCTTATTCCGTCCCACTAGTGACGCCGCCTATCGTTTCTCAAAAAGGGTACGACAACGAAAATCACTACTCGTATCTCAAACACACTTCCCAAAAAGTATCGGTTCTACACAGAAAGGAGAATGGGCGTGTTCTTCCTTTAAGAATGTGTCCTGTCCCACACAAACGTGAATATTGCTGAATTAGAAACAAGAACAATCACAGAGTTACGCGACATCGCTCGCGATCTCGAACTTTCCGGTTATACCGCCCTCAAGAAACAAGACCTCGTGTTCCGACTCCTCCAGGCTAATACAGAGCAGCAAGGCAACATCTTTAGTGCTGGCGTCCTGGAAATCGTGGAAGACGGTTTTGGCTTCCTGCGCCAGGAACGCTTCCTCCCCGGCAACATGGATGTGTACGTCTCGCAATCGCAAATCCGCCGCTTTGGATTGCGCACAGGTGACATGGTTTCGGGTCAGGTACGACCGCCGAAAGACAATGAAAAGTATTATGGTCTGCTCCGTGTGGAGGCAATCAACGGTATCGACCCTGAAATCGCCAAACGTCGTCCCCACTTCGATGTCCTGACCCCTATCTTCCCCCGTGAAATGTTTAACCTGGAAACCGGCCCCGCCAATATCTCTGGTCGTATTGTGAACCTTGTTTCCCCTATTGGTCGTGGACAGCGTGGTCTAATCGTCTCCCCACCAAAAGCTGGTAAGACGATGCTCCTCAAATCTATCGCCAATTCAATCACTGAAAACTACAGTGACGCGCACCTGATGATCGCCCTGATTGGTGAGCGACCAGAAGAAGTTACGGATATGAAACGTTCTGTACGTGCCGAGGTCATTAGTTCGACCTTCGATGAGCCAACCGAGGCTCATACGCGTGTCGCGGAAATGGTCCTGGAGCGTGCCAAACGCCTTGTCGAGAGTGGACGTGATGTGGTGATTCTGCTCGATAGTATCACACGTTTGAGTCGTGCCTATAACCTCGCGGTACAGCCGAGTGGTCGTACACTCTCTGGTGGTCTTGATCCGAGCGCACTCTTTCCACCCAAACGCTTCTTTGGTGCCGCGCGTAAGATTGAAGAAGGAGGTAGCCTGACCATCATCGCCACCGCCCTTGTGGATACAGGCAGTCGTATGGATGATGTGATCTACGAAGAATTTAAGGGTACTGGCAACATGGAACTCGTGCTGAACCGTAAACTCGCCGAGCGTCGTGTCTACCCTGCCATCGACATCTCGCTGTCCAGCACACGTCGTGAAGAATTGTTGCTCGACGACAAAACCATGCGTGCCGTCGTGGTCATGCGTCGTATGTTCTCAACCCTCGCCGACCAGCGTGGCCTTGAGGCAATGGAAGCCCTGCTCCAACATATGTCTAAGACCAGCAACAACCTCGAATTCCTAGCAACCCTGCATAAGAGCGTCCTTTAATCCATAAAAAAAGTGTTGTGCATAATTATGCACAACACTTTTTTGTGTCCTCTATGGTGGATTTCCAAACGAATTCCGACAATTTCACTTGCACTCAATCGCGTGGGTGCGCTTCAGCGCACCCAAACCAGCGTGTTACCTTGCATAACCGATTGTCGTAGGGACCACGTTTACGGCGTCCTCGGACGATTTATCGTCTATACTTGTGAAGATGTACACCCAGCCTCGCGCAATGAATTGCGCCGAAGGACGCCGTAAACGTGGTCCCTACAACCCCTGTATGTTACGGCATTCATTCGCTACCACTAGGGACGTTGTATGATGAACACCTAAACAATATCACGCAACTATAAAGGAGCGACGAATCACATGACCAGCAGCGACATTCCAACATTCCAAAATTATATTGGTGGGAAATGGCAAGCAGCCTCTAGTGGTCAAACATTTCCCAATTACAATCCAGCTACGGGCGAACTCCTGGGGCATTTTCCCCTATCGGACCATATCGACGTAACCGCAGCCGTCGTTGCCGCTCGGAGTGCATTCGAGCGATGGCGTCTGGTGCCGACACCGAAACGTGGCGAAATCCTCTTTCGTGTGGGCGAATTGATGACGCGCCACAAAGAGGAACTGGCACGTACCATGACACTTGAGATGGGCAAGGTGTTGAAAGAGACACGCGGCGATGTGCAAGAAGGCATCGACATGGCCTTTTACATGGGTGGTGAGGGCCGCAGACTGGCTGGTTATACCGTCCCTGTTGAAATGCCAAACAAAACAGGTGTAGCTCTTCGTGATCCTGTTGGCGTTGTGGCATGCATTACACCGTGGAATTTTCCTATCGCTATTCCGACATGGAAGATGTTTCCTGCATTGATTGCCGGAAATACGGTGGTGCTTAAGCCTGCGGAAGATACACCACTGAGTGCGTTGCGTCTGGTCGAACTGCTCTATGAAGCTGGTCTGCCAGAGGGTGTTGTCAATATCGTCTTTGGCCCAGGTCAGCCAACAGGTCAGGCATTACTTATGCAACCAAATGTCGATATTATCTCGTTCACTGGCTCAACGGAGACGGGACGACATGTCGCGGTTGAGGCTGCGCGTATGCTCAAACGTACCTCGCTTGAACTAGGTGGCAAAAACGCGGTAATTGTGATGGACGATGCCGATCTCGACCTTGCCGTTGAAGGTATTTTGTGGAGCGCATACGGTACAACGGGCCAACGCTGTACGGCTTGTAGTCGTTTGATTGTACATAGCGCTGTCCATGACGCGCTATTGGAAAAACTGGTGCCACGTATTCAACGTTTGCGACTCGGCAATGGCCTGGATGAACAGGTAGATGTTGGTCCAATCATCAACGCGAAACAATTGCAACGCGTACACAACTATACCGAGATTGGCATGGAAGAGGGCGCAACGCTTGTAACGGGCGGTGCTGTGGCGCAACTGCAAGACGAACTCGCGCACGGAAATTTCTATTCACCAACACTCTTCACGGATGTACGACCAGAGATGCGTATCGCGCAAGAAGAAATATTTGGTCCGACGCTTTCGGTGCTACGTGTTGACTCGCTTGAAGAGGCCATCCGAGTCAACAACGCAACAAAGTATGGCTTATCAAGTGCCATCTATACGCAGAATGTTAACGCTGTGCAACGTGCGACACGTGACATTACAACTGGCATTCTTTATATCAATTCGGGTACAACGGGTGCCGAGATACAGTTTCCCTTTGGTGGTACACGCGGCACAGGCAATGGACACCGTGAAGCTGGTATCGCGGGTCTCGATGTCTTTACCGAATGGAAGGTTGTATACACTGATTATAGTGGCAAGCTACAAAAAGCACAGATTGATGAATAACAAACAAGGGTTTGAATGAATGATGATACTGTAGGGATCTAATTCTATTACACTCTGTGGGCAATGCATAATGTTACAGGATATAGATTAGCATTTTTGTATATCTTCCAACATGGTCAATCGTCCACAGGGTGTAATAGAATTAGACCCCTACAGCAGCTTCGTTTCTCGTTTCTCTTATGCTTTGTATAATTGGTGAGGCGGTAGGCAGCTCAATAAAAAAGCAACTGCCCTCGCCATCGATGCCTGTACTCTCGACCCAGATACGACCGTGCATGGCCTCTACTAGCTGTTTGCTGATATAGAGACCAAGGCCACTACCATTGACCGAACTGTTAAGGTCACGTTGTAAGCGCACGAATTTATTAAAGAGGAGTGGGATATCGGCGATAGGAATACCATGTCCTTCGTCTTTCACCGCGATACGTATCAAGGGCGTTTCGGTTCCCACAACAGGCGAGGCAGAAATAGTGATAGTTGTTCCCTCTGGCGCATACTTGAAGGCATTGGAGATCAGGTTGCGCAACACCTGATACAATGACTGTCGGTCGGCTTGTATATATAACGCGTCCGAAATCATATGTTCAATAGTGTAGCCATGCTTCTTGGTGGGGTCGAAAAGATCAAGCACCGCTGTAACCACCTGAGCAACAGAGAGCGTTTCTATTGTAAGTGGACGTGCATTATTGCCGACTTTGAGAGTATTGAGTACAACATTCACATGTACTTGAAACTCTTCACAACTGTTAATCGCCTGCGCGAAAAACAACTTCTGAGTCGGTGCATCAAGGTGCCCATAGTGATCGCGTAAAAGTTCAAGATAGCCATAGACGGAGGTCATGAGTGTACGTAATTCGTGGTTGACATTTAACAGCATCTGGTCTTTCAACTGGTTCAACTGCCGTTGCTCTTCATAGGAAACTACTATGTGCTGCTTTGCTTCCGCTTGTTCTGCTAACGCCTCACGTATCTTCTTAATGACTGGCTGAAATATAAAAACCCCTTCGCATAATAATACCGTCAACATAATAGCGAGCAAAACATACTCGATACTCTTGAGATTGTTGATACGTGTCTCAGATTCATGTTGGTATTGTAGGACAATTGTGTTCATAATGGTCAGGTATGTCGGTGCTTCCCTGAGAATACTATGAACTGATGTTGCAACCATAATACGAGACGGAGGTATCGGAGCATTAATACAGGCAAGCAAGCTTGTGGATGCATTGAGCATGGCGTGGTAGTGTGGTTCAAGTGTATTGAAGAGACGTGTCACCTCGGAACTATTCTTGCTTGGCGTACCAAGTGCGGCATCCCCAACAAGTAATTCTGTATGTTCGTGTTGCCATTGTGCCAATGTTGAACGTAATTCTTGTGTCGCTTGCTGCTGAGATGACGCATCATTGGTGATGACTGTGACCTCTATAGCGAGTGCAGCTTTACTTACCTTCTGACTGAACATGCGTTGCCGACCTGCCACGTTGACAACTGAGGTATCACTTGGTACTTGTTGTAGTGCGACCTGTACAAGGATTTGCCCTGGTATAGATAGGAGCGCGATCAAACTTAACGCCAAAATATAAAGCATCGTCAAGCGACGAACAGGTGATAACGGTTGATGAAATGCCGCACACATAATCCCAATCCTCCCCAGAAAGCAAACAATAGCAAATATATATAGAAATCTTCCTTCCTTACCCAGTATACATCCACTACCAAATCTTTTTCCTTTTTCTCTTCCACTATCATCACACCTCTGCTATAATATGCCTCATATATTTATTAATTGTGTATATTCTGGCTAAAATTTGAAACATAGCAGGGGGAATGTGTGTCATGCAAGCAACGCAAAGCCAATTTTTACCATTTCTCAATGGCAAGAAACAATTTATTATTCCTATCTATCAGCGTACCTATAGCTGGACGCGTGAGCAATGTATGCAATTGTGGCAGGACGTTATCAAGGCTGCCACGCATTCAACGATTAAAGGGCACTTTATCGGATCAATTGTCTATATTCGTGATGGTCTCTCCAATATTGCCGCCATTCCACAATATCTTGTCATTGATGGACAACAACGTCTGACAACACTTTCATTACTACTACTCGCGCTTGCGCGTGTCGCGCAACTTGACGAAACCGTAAGTGATGTGAACCACGAGGATATCTTCGATTCTTACCTTATCAATAAATATGGTAGAGACGAATATCGCTATAAACTACTTCTTACACAGAGCGATAAACACGAGTTCATTTCTTTGCTCGACGGCAAAAATCAGCCAATGTTTGAGCCAAAGCACGGTTTGCATAGCACGATGGGACGATTGACCGACAATTATCATTTCTTTGAAGAGCAGATACAGCAGAGCGGCATTGATCTGGCAAAGCTCTATATGGGTATCAACAAGCTGATTGTGGTTGATATCATTCTCGATAGAGATCATGACAACCCACAGTTGATTTTTGAAAGCCTTAACTCGACAGGTATGGATCTCTCGCAAGCGGACCTGATTCGTAACTATGTCTTGATGGGTTTGAACAACGAAATACAAGCTTCCCTGTACCAGGAACAGTGGTATCCGATGGAGCGAATGTTTCCAAACACCAGTGATGGAAACGCTTTTGACCGTTTCATGCGCGACTATCTAACGCTTAAACAAGGTACCATCCCTAATATTGATAAAGTATACGCGAGCTTCAAATCTTACCACCAGGAGCGAACCGATATTTCGATTGAGAACCTCGTTGCCGATATCTACCGCTATGCCACACATTATATCAACTTTGCTTTTCTATGGGAAAGTGATAGCGAGTTAAAACGTATTTTTGGGAATATCAATGCGCTCAAAGTTGATGTTATCTACCCGTATTTGCTCGCAGTCTATGATGATTACATGCAAAAGCACCTCGCACGCCAGGACTTCATAACAATTCTTAAACTGCTTGAAAGCTATTTACTCCGACGAGCCATCTGTGGCATTCCAACAAACACGTTGAACAAAGTCTTTGCGACGCTGGCAAAAGAACTTGACAAAGAACACTATGTCGAGAGTTTACAGAGGACGCTACTGCAAAAGGACTCCTATCGCCGTTTCCCAGGCGATGATGAATTTCGCGCAGCCTTTGTTGTGAAGGACGTGTACAATTTCCGTCTCCGTAACTATCTGCTTCGTAAACTCGAAAATGCTGGACAAAAAGAACTGGTCAATATTGAAAGTTGTACTATTGAGCATATCATGCCGCAAAACCCAAATGTATCGGCGGCATGGCAACAAGAGCTTGGTCCCGATTGGAAGACGGTTCACAACCTCTATCTGCACACCATCGGCAACCTTACCCTGACAGGCTACAATTCCGAGTTAAGTGATCGTTCATTTCAAGACAAGCGTACCATGCCAGGAGGCTTCGCGGAAAGTCCTCTCCGTCTGAATAGAAGCCTCAAGCATGTAGAGCATTGGAACAAAGACGAGATAGAGAAACGCGCCGCATTGCTAGCAGAGCAAGCCGTCGAGATATGGGCCATACCTCATCTTGTCATGGAGCAAAGTAGTAATGGTAGTAAGGCGAGCAAGGCACCATTAGCGGAAGTGATTGGGCCTGTTGAACATCCTCTAGCGGGTTTCAAGAAAAATTATGTGCTGGAGGACCACCCTCATCTGGTAGGCAATCCCATATTTGAGGAGTTACGTAAGCGTATACTTAATCTGGACGCTAGTGTGAAAGAAGCTATCTTCAAGAACTACGTTGTCTACAAAATCAGCTTAAACTTCGCAGCTTTCAGTGGACAAAAGAAGCGGATTATTCTCGCGCTTCATATGCCTTTTACAAAAATCAATGATCCACATGGCCTCTGCATTGACACGTCGGATTATGCGCATTATGGCAGAGCCGAAGTCGAAATAAGCATTACCTCATTCGACCAGATTGACAATGTAATGGACCTTGTGCGCCAATCGTTTGAGTGGCAGATGGAGATGGTGTAGTGTATATCTATCCCGTTTTCCTCTGCACCTCAAGAATACCGCGCTCCATTGCGACCGCAACGGCGGAGGCACGCGAGTCAACGCCCAGCTTATAGTAGATGTTGGCAAGATGGGATTTTACCGTTGGTTCGCTGATACCTAGACGTGTCGCAATCTCTTTGTTGCGCTCACCATAGGGAACGCGGTGTAACACAGCGAGTTCGCGTTCGGTTAGTTGCGGTTGCTCTTTTTTCTCCACTGTATTTTCTGTGTCGTGACGAATAACCACAGGAACCTTGTTATGTGTGAGGAGACATGCCATGTGTGCTGGTTGTAGGAGTGTCTCACCCCGTGAGGCTGTACGGATGGCGTGTAACAAGGTAGGATAGGTGGCGTGAACAGTTAAATAGGCACATACCCCGGCGTGAAAAGCACGTAGCATATGCTCATCATTATGGGTAGATGTAAAAATAACGATGGCGACATTGGGCCATTCGCCACGTAGCAATTCGATGGCTCGCAAACCGTCTTGACCCTGCATACATGGTTCTATGAGTAAGACATTGGGCTGTAGTTCTCCGACGCAACGGATCGTTTCGGGGATGCTGCTTGTGTAACCAAGCAGGTCAATACCAGCTTCTTCGTTGAGGAATATGCGCAACCCCGCGCGAACGATCTGCTGATCGTTGGCTATCAACACACGGATAGCTCTGGATTCGGAGTTTTCCATTTCGGCACCTCATGTGCATACATGCCGCAGCATGTCTCTTCTTGCTCTTTCTTTCTGCTTCTATTGTAGCAAAAAAGGTCGCGTCCATGCTATAGCCGAACAGATGTCATACAAATGGATAACGTCGTATCCATAGAATGAACGATAGGTATTGTACACACAAACGACTACACTTAAACCAGATAAGGGACACAATCATGGAGATATAGGAAGTACAACATACAGGAGGAAGAACACATGCTCGCTTTTCAACTTATCGCCGTTGCATTAGCTATTGGCCTGGGAGCCGTGGGTGCAGGTATCGCCATGGGTGGCGCGACAGGAAAAGCATATGAGGCACTTGGGCGTAATCCAGAAGCCGCACAAACAATCGCGACAAACTTACTACTGGGGCTAGTCTTTGCCGAAACCCTGGCGATTTATGGTCTGATAATCGCCTTCTTAATATTGTTCCATTAAAGTTGTTAACAAAGAAAAAGAGATACACAGAAGTCGCACTTGCGAGCAAGTGCGACTTCTGTGTATCTCTTTTTCTTTAAAAAATATTGGTGGGCAACCAGGGAGTCGAACCCTGAACCTAACGATTAAGAGTCGTGTGCTCTGCCATTGAGCTAGTTGCCCGTTTGGAACATCCTGATAATAGCATACGGTCTATCTTTCGTCAAGCATTCATCTACAATGAACCGGAAGGGTCAAAAATCAAGCAGGGTGTGAAAGGGCTCGCTCTTTCACACCCTGCTTGATTTTTGACCCATACCCTGCAATTTATAACTGTATTGGTTGCGACGTTTCATGATGCTTAGCCCTTTTCTCCTACGTTTCAGGGTGTTTCATGCTTATTCATGTCAAGATGCGCTAATATGCAGAGCAAGACAGATTTATTTGAATACAGGTTGTGTCCTGTATCGTTTATTTAGCAGAGGAGGAAAGCATAACGTGTATAACTTACAGAATATACGCTATAAGAACCAACGCGTTCTGGGGTATTTTCGACAGCATCGGGTGGCGAGTATTGTAGCTGGGCAGGTGGTTGTGGTGTCGCTCCTCGGAATGATTCTGCTTGGTAGTGCATTTGGCACAACATTATTTGGGGCCTTCGCGAAGGCACCCTGTTCCAGTGGTGATGCGACCTACATGGTTGCGAGTGGTGATACGCTTGGTGCTATTGCCAATCGCTATCACGTGTCCTGGCAGAGCTTGGCAACCTACAATAGAATTGCCAATGCGAATGTAATTTACATCAATGAGCATGTGTGTGTTCCTGGCAAGCATGTTGTGAGCAGTGGCGGTGGTAGTGGTACGACATACTCTGGCAACTCTCACGCGCCACGTGGCGGAACCAACCCTTATCCCTACGGGCAATGCACATGGTATGCCGCACAGCGTTTTTATCAGTTACACGGCTTTTTCGTGCCGTGGACAACGAATGCAAATGCATGGCAATGGACGGCTCGTGCCTATGACTATGGGTGGCGCGTGTCCAGTCAGCCGTCTGTTGGCGCAATTGTCGATTTGCAACCTTATGTGCAGGGTGCATATAACCTTGGGCATGTAGGCGTGGTCGAGCAGGTGCTTTCCGATGGCTCTGTTGTTGCCACCAACATGAATTGGGGCATTTATCCCTGGACGGTTTCCCATATTCATGTTTCTCCTGGTTACGGCGTGACCTTCATTTCGTACTAGGGTAACATGGCTTGTGTAGGGACCGATGTATCACGTCCTTCTGGCATCACAATAGCCAGAAGGACGTGATACATCGGTCCCTACAGATACCATCATTTTATCAACGCCGATAATCGGTCCCTACGAATCTATTTCTGAAAATGACCGCTCAGCTATCGTTTCTTCTACATTGGGCGTCTCCTCTTCCCCGAAGAGAGAATGTGTCATCAGCCAATCCTGGCAATCAAATTCTTCTACACTCTCATGTATGTGGGGTCGTGAATAGGTACCATCTCCATGTAAGATATGTGTGTTGACAACATCTTGCAGGTAGATGAGCAATATCTTTTCGTAGATGACGGTACGCAGGTCAGCCGACTCAATAGGAAAGAGAGTTTCGACACGCTTATCAAGATTACGTTGCATCAGGTCAGCACTGCCGAGATAGACCTCTGGATTGCCATTATTCCCGAAGTAGTAGATACGGCTATGCTCAAGGAAGCGTCCGACAATACTGCGTACCCGGATGTTATCGCTTATCCCCTTCACTCCTGGACGTAAACTACACATGCCACGGATAATCAAGTCAATGTTCACTCCTGCTTGCGATGCACGATACAGGATTTGAATCATGTCGGGATCAGTCAACGCGTTGAACTTAAAGATGAGGCGCCCATTGCCATATTGTTCATGAAGCTGTATCTCGCGCTCGACCAGTTGCATAAACTTGGGTCGTAGTTCGGTGGGTGCGACCAGAAGCGTGTTGTAGGTTGTGCCACGCGAATAGCCTGTGAGTGAGTTGAAAAGATTGGTAGCATCGGCACCAAGATGAGGCTCACAGGTGAAAAGACCGAGGTCTTCATAGATCTTCGCAGTCGAAGCATTATAGTTGCCTGTACCGAGATGGAGATAGCGTTGTAGTCCATTATCCTCTTTACGGACCACAAGGGCAACCTTCGCATGTGTTTTGAGCGTGAACGAACCAAAGACAACATGTACACCTGCACGTTCTAGCTCACGTGCCCAGCCGATATTGTTCTCTTCGTCAAAACGTGCCTTCAGTTCGACCAGCACCGCTACCTGCTTGCCATTCTCAACGGCTTTGAGCAATGCCTGGACGATGACGGGCGAATTAGAGCCGACGCGGTACAGAGTTTGCTTAATCGCCAGCACTTTCTCATCATCTGCCGCCGCCGAGATGAAGTTGACGACTGAGTTGAAGCTATCGTAGGGATGATGCAATAACAAGTCTTGTTTCTGAATCGCCCCAAACAGGTCCGCGCCTCTTTGTAAAAATGAGGGTGTGCGTGGCTCGAACGGCTCGTCTTTTAAATCAGGGAGTTCAATGCTGTGTAGCTCCATAACCGAAGCCATACCGAGTGGACCGTCAATTATCGTGAGATCACGCGATGAAATCTCCAGGTTATCGAGTAACAGGCTACGGATGCGCTGTGGCATAGATGGGTTGACCGCGAGATCGACAACCAGCCCAAAGCGACGGTCTCGTACCTCTTGCTCAATATATTCAAGCAGGTCCAACGACTCGTCTAATTGCAACTCGATATCAGCATCGCGTATGACACGGAATGGATACGACTCCCATACGTCATAGCCGGGGAAGAGCGCGTGCAGATTAGCCGCAATCACCTGTTCTATCCATACAAACGTAAAATCTGACTCTTCCTTATTGCCATGTACAGGTACGAGACGTGGCAATGTTGGAGGTACCTTGATACGCGCGAACAACTCACTTTGCGATGCATCCGCGATGACGACAGCGAGGTTCAAACTCAAGTTCGAGATATGTGGAAAGGGATGCCCTTGGTCGACCGCAAGTGGAGTGAGTACAGGAAATACCTCATTTTCAAAGTAGTCACGCATCTGCTTCCGTTGTCGCTCATTCAATTGCTTATAGTCAAGCACATGCACATGTTGGGTAGCGAGGATGGGTTGTAATGTAGTACGCCAGTATTCACGCACCTCTTGAATCAATGGTGCGAGACGTTCGCGAATAGCCACAAGTTGCTCTTCTGCTGTCCGTCCATCAGGACTACGCAGGGTTTTACTGGAGGCAACCTGATCTTTGATACCCGCCAATCGAATCATAATAAACTCATCGAGATTGGTTTCAAAGATAGAAATAAACTTTACACGCTCTAATAGAGGATGACGTTCGTCCTGTGCCTCCTCAAAAACGCGACGGTTGAATTCAATCCAACTCAATTCTCTATTTATATACAGGTCTGGTCGGTCTAAATCATTGGAAGAGGTTTGTGAATTCATGGCTTTTTGTGTATCCTCGCATTGGCTACGCTTTATAATAATGCCTTATTCTAACATTCTATACTGTAACGATGCAAAAGGGTGTTTCGGTTCCAGGCGTTTTGCACTCTCCTTGCTTTCATGTGGCACTCTCTTCCCAACTCTGGTACAATCTCAAGTTGAGAGAAACAATAAGGAGACAGTACCATCATGCCTGATAACAGTAAACCGATGCAACATGTCGCGCAACCGACACGCGACGAGGCACGCATCTTGCCACGCGTCCATATTTCGACGCATCCGGTTATGGCACACAAGGTCACATCGCTACGTGACAAACACACGCAACCACCTGATTTTTATCGTCTGGTCAAAGAGATTGGGGCACTCCTGGCCTATGAAGCCACCTCCTCTTTGGCACTGGAAACATGCGAGATTGAAACGCCACTGATGCCGACGAAGGGGCAATGTCTCGCGGGTGGCATTGGTATCACGCCCATTTTGCGTGCTGGTCTCGGTCTGGCGGAGGGCTTTCGTGAAGTGATTCCTGACGCGCAAATCTGGCATCTTGGTTTACGACGCGATGAGCGTACTCTGCAAGCGATGGAGTACTATAACCGTTTGCCACACAAAGTTGACTTGCAAGTATGTTACGCGGTTGACCCCATGCTCGCTACAGGTGGCTCTGCGATTGATGCCATCAATATTCTCAAGCAGCGCAAGATACCACGTATTTCGTATATTGGTATTCTCGCCGCGCCCTATGGCGTGCAGAAACTATCGCAAGAGCATCCTGACATTGATATTTACATCGCCGCTCTCGATGAGCGATTGAACGATGTCGGCTATATTGTGCCTGGGTTGGGCGATGCTGGCGACCGCCAATTCGGAACATTTTAATCATAGAGAGAATACAAAGCATGTTTCCAGTACAACCTGACGAATCATCGTCTTCCTCGGAAGAGATACAACCATTGCTACCAGAGGAAGAGACACCCATAACAACACCTACTGATGAAGGCGCAACCTCGCCGATTGTGGAGGGGCAATCAGCCAATCCCACAGTAGAGGCGTCCCTACCACCAGAGGCACAGGGCGAGACCAATGGCGGTCCTTTAGGATGCTGCCTCGGCACCGTCGTAGGACTTTTGCTAACCGCTCTACTGCTGCTTGGCGTCTCTATTCTGCTCTCTAATGGCGGAACTCTCAGCTTTGCAACTGTTCCCGTTATCATACTAGGCACTATCGCAGGTGGCTACTTTGGTTGGAAAATCGGTAGACGTGTCTATAAGGAGTACGAACCACCCGTTGTGAAACGCCAGTATCGAGGAACCCCTACTAAAAAGAAGAAACGCAAAATTGTAAAGGTTCAATAAAAGAAAGTAGAAGCGTGAGAATATACTTTGTTCTCACGCTTCTACTTTCTTTTATTGAACCTTTTGCGCTACTAGAGTGAGTTCTTTCCTACCCTTGCCACGTTACCCCCGTAGACCAGAACTCACCCTTCTCGGTATCCCGTTACGTTACAGGTTCTTTGCCACCATTCCACATCTACCATCCTTCATAGAACCTGCACGTTTTACGATATGCTTCTCAACACTATCCTCCACTGCCACCTAACCACCTTCGCATATCTTTTCCCCTTTTCCTTGATACATGCCACACCACCCTGCTACCTATCCGCCTGTATCGTTTGTAGGCCCCACATCCACTACATAACCACCACACGTAAATAAAGCACATTCTTGCTCTATCACTTCCACGTATCCCATAAATATTGTTCTGTCATTCGACCCCTGCCACCCACATGCCACAACCTCTAGCGTGTCACCACTTTCCTCACTCCCACATAACCGCCTTTGTGACCAACGCTTGTTCTCGCTACTTCTACCCATCTCCTACATTACTACCACTGCGAGATTGATTTATTTGTCTTTTTCTTTACTGGTGATACTATATCATGGAGTCATGAAGATGATGTGAATCTGTTTCTGCGCTTTCTGAACAAATTTTCATGCTTGTGTACAAAAATGAAATGACTTTTATTACAGATTTTTCATCTACACACTATCAGCGTAAAGGACCACATACTATGCCCCAATCTTGTTTACTCTGTGAAACCGTACAACTCACTACGAACACAACATTGCTTGTCCTGAACTCGGCGGCTGATCCATTCGTCCCATTCGCGCTAAAACAACTTCGTAAAGGCATAGTGTTGCTTGCCGAAGACAATATCACTACACTGAACATTTACAAACAGGCCGCGAATGTGCAGCATGTCGCCTTTTATGACTACATCTCACGCCTTTCCACGATGCCTGTAGATGTCGCAATCATGAACCTGCTCTATCAACCCGGTAAAGCATGGATACTTTATGGCCTACAGGCCGCAGCTCGTGCCCTCAAAATAGGAGGGAAATTGTACGTGACAGGTGCCAAGAATCGCGGTATTCTCTCCATTGGCAAACACATGGAAGAACTCTTCGGCAATGTTGAGACGCTCACCATCAACAAAGGCCATCGTGTGTTGTCCTCTGTAGGGACCGATGTATCACGTCCTTCGTTCGATATCGAGAAGGCGGGAGGACGTGATACATCGGCCCCTACGTTGTTTGCGGACAGCAAGTTGGATGAGGGAACGCGTCTTTTGCTAGAGACAATGGAGGTACGTGTCACCGATGAGGCGTTGGATATTGGCTGTGGTGCTGGCTTTATCGGGTTACATATGGCACGACTTGCAAGCCAGGGGCATGTCACGATGGTTGATGCAAGCCTCGCTGCAGTTGCAGCCTCTCAACAAGCTATTGTGGAAAGTGGCTTGCACAATGTACAGGTCTTGCCGAGCGATGGTGTGCAAGCAGTACACACGCAACGTTTTGATCTTGTTGCGACAAATCCACCATTTCATCAAGGTGGGTTGCAAACGATGGATATCGCGGAAAGTTTTATACGTGGCGCGGCGCAGGTGCTACGCCCACAGGGACGCTTCTATCTCGTCGCGAATCGCTTTCTAAAATACGAACACACGCTCAAAACTCATTTTGGGCAAGCCGAAGAGGTCGGTGGGAATACACGCTTCAAGGTCCTTTGTGCGCGAGAGCCAAATAGAATATAGCTCGACAATATACTCCTTTTATGCTACATTGCTTGAGAATAAGTAGTAAGGGGTATAATGGACATGGTAGATAGAGCGACGCCTTGGGATACGAGTCTCAAAGTATTGCTGAGTGAGAAACCACCATTTTCAAAATATAGAGCTAGCTAAATTATCTACTGATGACTTGCGACAAACGAATTTACTTGGCTTACTTCCATTGATAATTTAGAAGAAGCTGTTCAGTGTCTTGTTGAAGTGCCTGATACAGCAGAAAAACACGACTAACATGCATGTTTTCATCGAAACAGTTCCGTCACGGAGCGTCCGTCGTGTATCCTGCTAATGGCACCGGCAAAGAGTTCCGCGACAGAGAGCACGGTCATGTTGGGCAACTGCTTATCGTCCGAGTGTGGAATAGAGTCGGTGATCACAATTTCTTTGATGTCTGTGCTACCAAGCCGCTCAGTTGCAGGACCGGAAAGCACACCGTGTGTGGCACAAATATAAATATCCCTTGCACCTTGTTGGCGCACAACACGAGCTGCTTGCGTGATGGAGCCAGCCGTATCTATCTCATCGTCAACGATAATGGCATGACGCCCACTGACGTTGCCGATAATCCCCATCACCTCTGTCTGTCCCTTATTGCCCAGACGCCGTTTTTCCACAATAGCAAGCGGAGACTGTAACCTGTCGGCGAGTTGACGCGCTTTTTTAGCGAATCCCTCATCGGCAGAAACAACCGTGAAATCATCCAGTTCTTTCTCGACGAAGTAGCGTGAGAGCAGGAGTTGTGCCGTCAGTTCATCTACCGGAATATTGAAGAAGCCTTGAATCTGGCCCGCATGCATATCTATGGTCAGCACGCGATCAGCACCTGCCACGGTGATACAGTCAGCGATGAGACGCGCGGTGATCGGGACACGTGGCTGATCCTTTTTGTCGGTGCGACCATAGGCATAATAGGGAATGACGGCGGTGATACGCGAGGCAGAGGCACGCTTGAGCGCATCAATCATGATAAGCAATTCCATGATCGAGCGGTTGACGGGTGTGCTAAACGATTGGATCACAAAAACGTCGCGTTCACGCACATTATCATTGATTTTGACGAATATATTTTCGTTGCTAAATTGAAAAACGTCTGCATTTCCCAATGGAATATGCAGATGCTTACAGATGGCTGCCGCTAATTGTCGATTCGCATTCCCAGTAAAAACGCACAAGTCTTCCAATGTCGCACCTCCTTGTTACGAAGAGTATATCATAAAAAAGAACATGTGAGATGCTGTTTGTTTGCACAAAAGCAAACAAACAGCATCTCACATGTTCTTTTTTATGATGTTATATATCTAGCACTTCAATACCATCAGGATTGTTGATCGCTTGCAACACAGCCGCATACAACTCTTCTGGCACTTTCCCTTTGAGGTATTCAGCGGCATCGAGAACCTCAAAATGGAATATCTCATCTGGTCGATCATGCTGCGTCTTGTACTCCCACCATTCCGTGCCAGATGTATTGGCGGCATCCGCGATATGAAGCGCGAACTTACCACGCATAGTTAAGAATACCTTATAGGTGACGGTGGTTGCACCATTATGTTCGCGTGTTTGTCCCTTTGCTAAGATGCGACCAAGAAACTTCTTGCGTGTGGGTGCAATGCTTCCTACTCTGATCACAAGCTCTCGAAAGCCACTTTCCCTTGCCTCTTCCATCTCTACAAAACGGCGCAGAGCTTGTACGATGGTGGCCGAGAGATTGCCGCCCGCGAGTTCCTGTGCGCGTTCAAATGTTGGCATATCCGCGTCAGCAACATAAATGGTTTTGTTTGGCATTACCGAATTTCCTTCCTGATAAAGCATAGATTTCTCCTTCTTGTAAGGTGAGAATGACAGCACATTTAGCGCTATCCTAGTATAGTATAATATACGTATACGTATATTGCAAGAGGAGGAGCAGGAATAATTTGACCTCCTGCACACTATCCACTACAATAGGAAAGGTTAACCAATAGTATTTCAATGATTAACCCTTATATTTGCTCAAAAGACATGTCATAAATATAATCCAGGAGGATAGATGAAAATTCGTAAAGCTGTGTTGCCTATTGCTGGTTTAGGGACACGTGTGCTACCAGCCAGCAAAGTTACTCCCAAAGAGATGTTGCCCCTCGTAGATAAGCCCGTTGTGCAATATCTGGTTGAAGAAGCGGTTGCCGCTGGGATCGAAGAAATTGTGCTTGTGGTCAGCCGAAGCAAGGGCAGTATTGAAGATCATTTTGATAGTTTTCCCGAACTAGAGCATATTCTCGAACGTAAAGGCAAGCACAAAGAACTCGAAGAGCTGCGACGTACACAAACAATGGCTTCATACGTGTCTGTACGTCAAATGGCACCACTTGGTCTGGGTCATGCTATTTTGTGTGCCAAAGACCTTGTTGGTGATGAGCCATTTCTTGTTATGCTCGGTGATGAGCTGGTTGCGCCAGAAACACCTTGCTTTCAGCAGATGATAGATGTGTATGAGCAATATCATGGCTCTGTCCTCTCGCTTTTCACCGCCCCACCTGATCAGATATCCTCATATGGTATCGTCGCGTTACAAGACATCACGCCGGAGGTGGTGAAGGTGACACACCTTGTCGAAAAGCCATCGGCAGAAAAGGCACCATCCGATCAAGCCGTCGCTGGACGTTATCTGCTCACACCAGATATCTTTGAAAAGCTAGAACGCACTCCCCCAAGCAAGCGTGGTGAGATCGAGATTACCGATGCATTAGCGATGCAAGCGGAAGAGGGACGCTGTTTCGGTATCCGTTTCGCTGGCGAACGCTATGATACTGGCACACCATTTGGCTTGCTCACCACAAATATTGCCTATGCGCTCAAACGCCCAGAGATGGCTCCCGCGTTGCGCGAGTACATGCGTCAAATGTTAGAAAAAAAATAATAAAAGGATATATTGCATCCTGGCACTGCCAGGATGCAATATATCCTTTTATTCAAGAAACTTTACGTTATTCTATGTTCATAAGGGAGCATTGAGGTGTTAGACGCTGTTGTCACCGTTCACTACTACAATTTCTTTTTGATTTTCACGGCCTCGGTTGTCGGGGGTATCTGGGGACTCATCCTGTACTTTAGAAAGCTCGCCGCGAACAGGCCATGGTATATTTCACTCTTTGTCGTTGCAATACTGGGTGGTATTCAGGGTTTGCTAGGAGTGTCACTCGTGCTATTAGGCCAGAAACCAGGAGGTGGGCAAGGACTGTACTGGCTCCATTATGTCTATGGCGGTATCGTGGTCTTCGCGCTTCCTGTCGCGCTTACCTATACGACAAACGGCAAGAATAAGCGGCTCGACATCCTGATTTATAGCATTGCTGTGCTCGTGCTTGCCGCCGCGAGTGTGCGTGGCTTTGTGACAGGTCCGGCTCCGTTACATTGATGCTCCTTTTTGTCAAGTAATTAAGCAAATACTCTTTCGTCCTCAATTTTGTGTATATGAGGAGTTGTAGTACGGCTAAAAGCTGTGTCAATAGGTATTTTATGCTACTTCTGCACATTTTTCCACCTAGTTATCCACATTCGATGTGGATAACTTTTGAATAAAAAGAGAAAAGCAGCCTCTGCACAAATGCCACACGTGGCATTTGTGCAGAGGCTGCTTTTCTCTTTTTATGTATATGCCCTTGCTTCGGTAGCCTTAAATGTGGCATAGACGATGGAACCTTCACGTACATGAAGGCGTGTTACGGATGCTTCAGTTATTTCGGCAGTGAGAGGTGGCATTGTGGCGTCGATGAGCAAGGTGACGCGGACAACGAAGGCGTTGTCCGCGTGTGTGGCTAGCAAGGTGTTGCCGACGCGTAGTAGTTGTATGACTTCGCCACGAAAGGTGTTGCGAGCAGAGCTATCAGGCTGTGCCGAGTAGAGTGTGATACTACGTGGCTCGACAATAACGTATGCCTCTTCACCAATTTGGGGTCCTGGAGTATCGGCCTCTTGCTCATGCAGGGTTGCTACTATCTCTACACTCTGTGAGCCGTTATGTACTTGCATAGCACACACGCTAGGCGATTCAAAACGCACGACGTGTCCGCGAAAGAAGTTAAGCCCGATTAATTCCGCAACATAGGATGAACGCGGATGCTCTAATAGCTCTCGCTGTCCACCTTGCTGCAACACATGCCCACCTTCAAGTACAAGAATATGTTGACCAAATAGAAGTGCTTCAAGATAGGTGTGTGTCACAAGTAGAGTCGTAGTATCGACCTCCGCGAGAATGTGTCGCAATTCCTGGCGTACCTCGCGACGTGTCTGCACATCGAGAGCCGAAAGCGGTTCATCCAAAAGTAGTAGTTGTGGCTGTAGGGCTAAAGCGCGTGCGATGGCAACGCGTTGCTGTTGACCACCGGAAAGCTGGGCTGGTCGTCGCTGCTCAAGCCCCGGCAGATGTACCTGTTCAAGTGCTGCCCCGACGCGCTGTCGAATGAGAGAACGCGACAGGTGTTGTGCTCGTAAGCCAAAGGCGACATTTTCAAAGACGGTCAGGTGTGGAAAGAGGGCGTAGTCCTGGAAGACATAGCCAAAGGGTCGTTCCTGTGGTGGAACATGTATGCCGCGTTCGCTATCAAAATACACAGTGTTCCCCAGCGCGATAAGCCCCTTTTGAGGAGTAAGCAAACCCGCCACAAGGCGTAGCACAGTACTTTTACCAGCACCACTTTCGCCAAGTAAGACCGTCGTTTGTCCTTCCTGTGCCGCAAGGTCCAGTACAAGATGAAATGTGTTGAGATGTGTATCAAAAGAGATGTTTAGCATGATTAGAGTATATCGCAAATGTGAAGGTATGTGACAGGAAATCCGTATGGATGATGGCATGAGGAAGGAAGGTAAGCCCTGTCATGCTCTGTTGCCTTCCTCATGCCATCATCCATGCTAATAAAAAGTAAGCTACATAGCTTGCGTTAGGTTGCTAAAATATGGTATACTAGGGCTATATATAGTCCTATGAATACACATCTCTCCTGGTTCACTTGTGACCAGAACGAACCAGAAATGGCAGGTTAATATGGCAACGAAGCCGATAGAAACAACAGAATCGAAGACAGCACTCACGCACATCTGTCCACGGTATGAGCACGCTGTACAAATTCTTGGGAAGCGTTGGACAGGTTTGCTTTTGCTTGCGCTCATGGATGGGCCACGCCGTTTCTGCGAGTTGACTTCTCTGGTAGAGGGACTCTCTGACCGTGTGTTGAGCGACCGCTTACGTGAGCTTGAGTTGGAAGATATTGTAAATCGTGTGGTGTATCCACAAATTCCTGTACGCGTGGAGTATCAACTGACCCCGAAGGGACGAGCTCTCAATCCGGTCGTTGAAGCTATTCAGGTCTGGGCTGAGCAGTGGGTGCCAGGACCAAATGATACCGTGAAGCAAGTGGTATTGCCACAAGAGGATTGCGCAAACTAACGAATACGACGAGGGTTGCTGCGAAGACACTTTGTGTATCGCGCAACCCTCTTTTTTTATAGAGGGTACGTATGGAAAACTTGTGGGCACCGTGGCGTATGGCGTTTATCACGCCTAAAACAGAGCCAGCACCGGGATGTATTTTTTGCACACAGCCAGCCGCGAACCGCGATGCTGAATACCACATTCTCTATCGTGGTGAGCGTTGTTTTATGATGCTCAACAAATATCCCTACAACAATGGACATCTTATGATTGCGCCCTTTGAACATGTCGGGAGTATCTCCCTGCTCGACTCCGCCACGCTCACCGAATTGATGACACAGGCACAACTCGCGCTTAAAGCTATTCGTCATGCGATGAATCCCGACGGCTTTAACATGGGTATCAACGAAGGCAAGGTTGCTGGCGCGGGCTTTGCCGATCATATGCACTATCACATTGTGCCGCGCTGGAATGGCGATACCAATTTTATGCCCGTTATCGCGGACATCAAAGTCATGCCAGAACACCTCGACAATGTGTATACGCAACTCAAGGATGCGTTAGCGCACGTCCAATCAGCACAATAATCTCTATGAAAAGTGCCGAAACATCCTGTTTCGGCACTTTTCATAGAGATTATTGTGCTCTTACAAACTACCGCTTGCGCCAACGGCGGTGAAACGAAGGCTGCTGTTGCTCTCCTGATTGTTGATGTCGCCGAACGCGGATTGCCAACTATTGGAGAAGCGAATGGTGTGCCAGAGGACATTATTCGTCGCAACGCCTGTGACATGGAGATTACCATTTACATTGCCACAATCGACATCTTTGAAGCGTAGACTGCCGCCGTTGCTCTCCTGATCGTTGATATCGCCGAACGCGGATTGCCATGCGCCATTGGAGAAGCGAATGGTGTGCCAGAGAATACCATTGGTGTCAACGGCGGTGACGTGGAGGCTACTACCAATTGAGGCAACACCAACGGAGGTAAAGCGTAAACTACCACCGTTGCTCTCTTGATCGTTGACATTGCCGAAGGCAGATGCCCACGTCCCGTTGGCAAAGCGGATGGTATGGCGGAGAATGCCATTGGTATCGACACCCACGACATGCAGGTCTTCACCTATCGTAGCAGTATCGACGCTGACAAAACGTAAACTACCACCGTTGCTCTCCTGATCGTTGACATCGCCAAATGCGGATTGCCACGTGCCATTAGAGAAGCGAATGGTATGCCAGATGACGCCACCTCTATCTGTCGCTATAAGGTGTAGCTTCCCAGAATCTGTACCCCCGACGCCTACTTCACGAAAGCGTAGGTGCTTCCCATTGCTCTCCTGATCGTTGACATTGCCAAACGCAGACTGCCACTTCGCGTTAGAGAAGCGAATGGTATGCCAAACCATGCCATCACGAGCGACACCTGCGACATGCAGATTGTTGCCAATCCCTGCATCATCCACATCGTTAAAACGCAAACTTCTACCGTTAGACTCTTGATCGTTGACATTGCCAAAGTACGATTGCCAACTGTTAGAGAAGCGGATCGTATGGAAAATACGTCCATCGGTGGCGCGAGCGACAACCTGTAATTCACGTCCTGTATTTAACGCACTACGAGTGGCTGCCGAAACGGGAAGTTCTCCAAGCAGGTTTAGTCCCAACACACCTGCTCCTACAACCATCCCTTTCACTAAAAAGTCACGCCGTACCATGAGATTGGCTGATGTCAATTCATCAGCTTCGCCAGGTCCCTCTTGTCTCTTTTCCGGTGTGTTCACAGTTTTCTCCTCGAATGCTATCTCGCATTCATTATGTGCCACTAAAAGCACAAAGTAACACTAGACAGTTCAACGACTACATCATGTGTGCTAAGAACATATGCTTCTTTGGACTCATGATGTGTGTAAAGTGTCCATAGAGAGAAACGTTGTGAAGCACTACTATTTGGGGGTCAATAATGAGTGTTCTTACTTTTTGCGTTCCAGCAGAACAACGGGAACTTGGCGTGTGATCTTCGCCTGAAGTTCACCGAGACCAGGGAGTTTCTGTAACTGAATCCTCCCAAGACGGTCCCCCTCTACGCGGTCTACGACGATGGCTTTGGCCTCGAACTTCTCAGTGCCAACTTCGACCGTTACATCGGGATGCACGACCAGATTGTGATACCAATTGGGATTGGTTGGCGCGCCCCTATTCCCACCGAAAATGTAGATGCGACCGCCTTCGGACAAATACGCGAGTGGGCGAGTACGAGATTCGCCACTTTTTGCTCCCGTTGTCGTCAGTAAAAGTAGGGGAACGCCAGCGAATGGACCAGCAACGTTGCCCCCATTGGCACGGAACTCTTCGATGACCTGGCGATCCCAGTCATTCATCTCAGTCATGTGTATCCTCCTCGTGATAGAGTTTTATATGTCTCCTGAGTCTCCCTGAAGAAATCGGGAAACTCTCACCAAACCACGACACAAGGCTCGTGTCGTCCCTCCTTCTTCGACCAACCTGCCTAAACATCATCTCTCGTTTTTGAAGTAGTACTCCTGATCGAGATCTGCCAGAAGACCGGGTTGTGTAGGATGCCACCCCAACCGTTGTTGGGTCAGCGTGCTCGATGCATGACTATCCACGGAGAAGAAGTTTCCGAGGAAGCCGAAGTGTTCGACTGCTTTCTCAACAGGCACAGAAACGACCGGAACGTCAAGGCGACGACCAATGACGCCTGCAATCTCGCGCACTGGCACTCCTTCTTCGGCGACTCCATGCAGCCGTGAACCAGCCGGTGCGCTTTCCAGTGCCAGACGGAACAGATGGGCGGCATCGAGTCGATGCACGGCGGGCCAGCGATTTGACCCGTCGCCGGGGTACGCAGACACACCCTTCGAGCGAGCAATAGTGATGAGGGTCGGGACAAAACCGTGATCGCCCTCGCCATGAACCGACGGTGGAAGTCGCACAATTGATGAGCGCACCCCACGCTCAGCCAGTGCAATCGCTGCGTTCTCTGACGGGACCCTCGGTACTGCGGGGTCAGACACATCCTCTTCCGTCACATGGCGTCTCAGCATCGCGAGCATAAGTATCCCTGAAGTGACCACGAATGGTCTGCTGGAGCCTTCGAGTGCCGTCCCAATCGTCTCGATGGCAAGCAAATCCATTTCAGCGGCCCTTGCAAAATTGGCAAAATCGTGCATGAAGGCGGTATGAATCACACCGTCGGACGCAGCCGCTCCGCTTCGGATGCTGTCAAGATCATCAAGCGAGCCACGATGTACCTCTGCGCCACTAGAGGCGAGTGATGCAACCGCTGCATCTGAGCGTGCCAAGCCGAGGACCTGATGCCCTGCCTCTATTAATTCACGCACAATGGCGGAGCCGATAAAACCAGTCGCGCCAGTCACAAAAACTTTCATAGGAATTTCCTCTTTTCTTGACTATCGTAGTTACACGTTGTTGCAAATGCATCAACATGTTACAATAGACAGTGTAGTCTGGATTAGAACACAAGGCAAGCAGCAAATTTTGTTTTTTGTTACCTATGCAACACAGAGGGAAATATGTCGCACGAAGAACAGACCGACTTGCGCATTCGACGCACCCATAAATTCTTGCAAGAAGCGATCATTGAACTGATTACAGAGAAGGGGTTTGATGCCCTCACGGTGGGCGATATTGCCGAACGGGCTATGATCAACCGGGCCACGTTCTACCGCCATTATCAGGATAAATACGATCTTGTAGCGAGAATCTTTGAGGAAACCACCAATGAACTGGTGGAGAATATGAAGCCCTTCCACAAAGACACTGGTCAGAGTGAGACGAACAATCCACCAGAGATATGGATTCAGTTCTTTGAGCATGTCGCTGACCATGCCCGGCTCTACAGAGCGATGCTGGGGAAAAATGGTAGTTCGTGGTTTGCAGCGAGGATGCGTGAGCACACCATCAAGGTCATGCTTGAGCAAGAGAGACGGTGGAAACACCAGATGAAACCGAGTCAACCAATCGATCCAGCGATGCCCCAGGAACTGCCTGGCATGCAACTCTCACATGTCTTGATCGGCACCATCGTCTGGTGGTTGGAGAGCGAAGCAAGCTATACTCCCCGACAAATGGCGACCTGGTTCCACCGCTTTGCGTTTTATGGCTATCTCTCTGCACTTGGGTACGAGGCTTCGATGCCCCGGAAGCAATGAAGCCAATAAGAGTATTTCATTTCCAACAGGGTGTAATAGAATTAGACCCCTACATTTGACGTATCCACATACTAATACACTACCTTGGGGCAACGGCTGGCATGAGGTGGTATTGCATTTTGAGAGTGATAATGCGTGTGGCGGCTTCGTCAACGCGTGCCTTTGAGAGCGTGCCGTTGTGGAGGGCGGCTTTGAGACCGTTGAGCATATCAAGCATCTGGTCGGTGCCGGTGGGACCCAGCAACATGTCGTCGCCAGCATTCAAGGCTAGTACGGCAGCCTGTGGCATCGTCCATGTTTGTGCGATACCTTGCATGTAGAGGGCATCGGTGAGTACAACCCCATCGTAGCCGAATTGGTGACGCAGAATATCGGTCATGAAGGTGTGCGAAAGTTCTGCCGGCATCTTAGGGTCAATGGCTGGCATGAGCACATCGGTTGGCATAATCATGCCGGGATTATCGAGCTTGTTTTGTGATTGAATGAAGTGCTTGAAAGGGGCAAGTTCGACGGAGTAGAGCTGGTCACGGGTGCGATTGACGACAGGCAAGCCGAAGTGAGCGTCAATGCTGGCGTCACCGAGGCCAGGGTAGTGCTTGATGCAAGCGATAACGCCATCGCTTTGCATCGCTCGCATATAGGGGCCAGCGTATTGTATGACAGAGTCTGTTGTGAAGCCGTAGGTGCGCGTTATCTGGTCGGGTGCGTCGGGAATGAGCGCAACGTCTACATCGGGCGCGAGGTTTTCGTTAATGCCAATGGCTTTGAGATCATGTGCGACAAGGTGTCCCTGTTGCGTTGCATAGTCAGGATTGCCACTTTGATAGACGGAGAGAGCTGATGGGCGTGGTGGATAGACATGTATTAAGCGATGCACAATTCCTCCCTCTTCATCAGTTGAAATGAGGAGTGGTAGTTTCGCGTGCGCTTGCATCTGACTGATGTCATGTGCTGTCTGTGTTGCTGTCTGCATTTGGAATTCGTACATGATGACGCCGCCAGCGTGCAATGTGTTGACCATCGTGTCAAGGTCAGCCGAATAGGATGTATCGTTGTATTCGACCATGATAAGTTGCCCCAATTCTTCGTCAAGGCTCATGTGCGAGACATACAGGCTGGCAAGTTGCTTGTACTGCATGTGGCTGACAATATGATGCAGACCATACACTTGTGCAGCACTGAGTGGTGGTTGTACAAATGCACCACCAATAATTGTCGTACTTGCGAATGACGTATTCGACGTGCTATCAAACAGGCGTTGTCCAACAACGCTGCCAACCGCGATGAGGACAACAAGTACAGCAGACGTAATCAATAAAACAAGCTTCCGATTGCTATGGCGCGGTGGTAGAGATGAATGTGAATGTTCTATCATGAACGGAAGCTCCCTGTCGTATGTTTTCCCTTATGTCGATTTTTAGAACGCTGTCTGCCAGGATTTACAGCCTTTGTGGTCCTGCTAGTGAGTAACGTCTCAGTAGGGACATTTGTCGCGCTCTCTTCTTCAATGGCCGTCGGTTCTTCAACACGCTCAATATCCTGCGTAAGGTCTCTCTCTTGAGCACCTTCATCATTATAGAAAACAGGTTCCTCTTCCAACCATGCTTCTTCTGCTACATCAGGCACGTCTGCTACATCAGGCACGTATTGTACTTCTGGCATATCCTGTTCCGCGCTCATCACGTCGAGCCATTCAAGCTCGTTTAGCGGCTCCTGGTCGGATGATGATAGGGACCGATGAAGCCCGTCCTCTTGCCCTACAGACATCCGACCAGGACGCGCTTCATCGGTCCCTACAGGGGTGTCTTCACGTTCCTCTTCCACACCTGTTATAGGGGCGAGAGGACGCGCTTCATCGGTCCCTACAGGGGCTTCTTGTGGTTCAAGGGATGGCAGGGAGACCGCAAGGGTCCCCCCTACATGTTCGGTTTCCGTTGTTGTTGAGGGGGTAAGGTCTTCCTCAATATCGTTCAAACTCTCACGGACGCCGCCTAAATCTTGATGGACGCCGCCCAAATCTTCATGGACGCCCACAAGGGGCGTCCCTACTATAGATTCTTGAGGCTCTTGTGGGTTATCATCGTGTATAGTAGGGACGCCCCTTGTGGGCATCCGTGCCTCTTGCGCGTGTGGAGCGTCCGCCTTCGCATCATCTGTTGTAGGGGCAAGAGGACGCGATGAATCGGTCCCTACGAGGATATCTTGTGCATCCTTATCTTCGTAGGGTGTTGTAGGGGCAAGAGGACGCGATGAATTGGTCCCTACGGAAGAGTTTTCGTGTTCTTCGTCAGATGGCATGGGCACGACAAGTGGGAATGGTTCGGGTGAGAGCGTTGGTGTTAGCAGTGGCATAGGTGTCACGGGATGCTCGGATACTGATACTACTGGTTCCTTTGGTGTCAGGTCTTTTGTAGCGAGTGGTGAAGCCATACGTATATCAACAGTGGCTTGACGGCGCTGACGAGCGGAGGCCCGTACATTTGGGACGACAGACGCGGGTAGAAGCGAGTAGTCGAAGACGACTTTGATGGCCCGTTGATCGCGTTTGTTGATCGCGGTGAGCAGGGCTTGCCGATAGTTGTTCAAGGCGAAATGATGCGTGATAAGTTGCTCTGGTCGCAACACGCCTTGCATCATCATGTCGGTGGTGATACTGAACGTGGAGCGTTGCGTATCGGAACCGAGAGGCCATGTCTCCATGCCTTGCCCCAGTGTACCAATGAGATTGATTTCCTGGTACCAGACGGGTGTCAGGTCAATATGCATCATGTGTAGACTCAGGCCGACAAGCACAACCGTAGCTTTCGCACGCGCCCAACGCAGAGCATTATGAATAGTCTTTTGAGTGCCAATTGTATCATAAATTACGTCATAGCCCCCCAGCAGCATCTGGTTTCCTAATAGGCCCGTATAGAGTTGTGCCTGTGTTGCTTGTTGCACGCCTGTATAGCTGTCCTGTGGATAAATGATGTGGGCCGCACCCATACGCGTCGCCTTTTCGACCTGGAAGGGGTAGCGAGCCTGGACACTGATTTCCGCTTGTGGCGCGAGGGCGCGTACAATTTGCAGTGTAAGAAGTCCAATAGTGCCAGCACCGATAATCAGTACGCGGTCTCCCGGCTGTGGAACGTGGCGCAGCACAGTGTGAAGGGCAACGGCACTTGGCTCTAACAATACCGCCTGTGTATCGAGCATGTCGGTTGGGATGCGAAACAATTGTTGTTCGTGAAGCAGCATTTCTTCACTCCAACCTCCACCAACAGGATGCGGTGGAGGCAAGGTGCCGCGTTCACAGAGACCATAATTGCCAGAGGCGCAGGAGCGGCAGAGAGGCTGGACGCCGGATGAGAGGCAGTTGATGCCATGCTGTAACACAACGCGATCTCCAACCTGTAGCTGTTGTACGTCGTCGCCGATCTCGATCACCTCTCCAACGACCTCATGACCAAGATAGCTTGTTGTATGACCCGGTAGAGCGGCAGGGGCGACCCGTAAATCGCCATCCGCGTAAATCAAATGCAGATCACTTCCACAAATACCAGCGAGACGGTTGCGTACTCGCACCCAGCCAGTACCAGGAAGAGGTTGACGAGGAGTGTTTTCTACGCGTAGAGGAGCAAAGGAAGAGAAATATGCACCACGCCAAACTCGTCCGAGTAGATTTGTGAGAAGAACTCTTTTAGGGCTGAGGTCTAGTGTCGAGGTCCACATTGTTGTATTCCACCTTCGCTTGCTTAAAAGTTATACATATCGTTGTTTAATCTATCTGCATAATAAAAAACATACCTATCATATTCTTTTGTCGCAGTGTATCACGAGTGTCCTATGTGGTCAATCGAATAGGAGTTACGATTTTCCATGATAATAGGTCAATTGTAAGGATCTCATTCATTATTTGATGCATAGGGGGTGCGCTGAAGCGGACGCTGGCGAGCGTTCGCGAACAGCGATTTATTCGGCGCAGGGGAACTTCACCGTGAAGGTTGTCCCTTTATCGGGTTCACTGTAGACAGAGATGGTGCCATGATGAGCGCGAACAACGGCAACCGCGATGGTCAGACCGAGACCTGTTCCGATAACGGGTGATGAAGAAGAGCCATCGGCTGAAACCGCGCGTTTGTGCTGTCCACGATAAAAGGCATCAAAGATGTGGGCAAGGTCGTTAGATGCGATGCCTTCACCGTTGTCGATCACACGCACAATCGAGTTGTTGCCTTCACGGTCCAATTGCACGGTAATTGTGCCTTCAGGTGCAGAACGTCCATACTTCACAGCATTGTCCAACAAAACGAAGAAGAGTTGGTGTATCCGTTCAGGATCGCCCTTGAGTCCCAGGCGTTGCTCTGTAAGAATGGAGAGCGCGATGGCACGATTATCCTTGGAACGGATGCGTGTTTTTTCTATTTCCTCGGTGGCGGTCGCTAGCAGATCAATATACTCTTTTTTGATGGGTCGGCTATCATCAAGACGCGCCACGGTTAAAAGATCATTGATGAGGAAGGTCATACGTTCAGCCTCACCTTTCATCAGCTTGAGGACGCGTGCCGACATTTCTGGATCGTCTTTAGCACCACGCATGAGCACTTCAGTAAAGCCGCGTAACGAGGTAAGCGGTGTACGTAACTGATGTGAGGCATCGGAAAAGAAACGCCGAAACCGTTGCTCAGACTGCAATTGCATCTCTTCAACGCGCTCCAGGCGTGTCACCATCTCGTTCAGGCTGCCAGCCAGTCGGTCAATTTCGTCCTGCGGTGGCAGACGCAGTGGAAGTCGTTCGCGCTGTTTTAGATCGCCGAGTGCGATGGCCTGTGACGCATCTGTCAGGCGCCAGAGTGGTCGTAATAGAATTGTATTGACGAGAAAGGCCAGTAACGTTCCGATAGCGATAGTGCCGAGAACAAGGCCCACGATATAGATGTGTGAGGCACGGGGATCATAGAGCATGTAGAAGGTAATGACGACCGCACACAAAATAAAGCAGTAGGCAGCTGTCAGCTGTGTACGGAGGCTAAAAAAGGGACGTAACCACAACGGGGCATTACCGCCTGATACACGCTGTTCGACGAAAAGTGGCGTGGTAGGAACTTTTTCCGTTGCCAATTCAACAACGTATGAATGTTGTGCAGCGTTCTTTGTGCTCTGTTGTGTATTGGTATCCTGAGCCTCTGCCATATAATTCCTACAATCTGGATATAAAACGTCCGTAGGGGTCTAATTCTATTACACCCTTGTGCGACGAACCATGTTGGAGAACACGTCGCAACGCTTCATCAATCCTGTGGACAAGATCGATTGCCACAAAGGTGTAATAGAATTAGACCCCTACATGTCTCCATACATCTTTCAAAGAGTATCTCTCACTCATATAACACGAATTACACATCACCCTTTAATACATAACCGACGCTACGCACGGTATGAATCAAGCGAGGTGTGCTGGGCGAATCCTCAATTTTCTCGCGCAAGTAGCGGACATAGACTTCTATGATATTCGTTTCGCCGAGAAAGTCATAGCCCCAGACTTGATTGAGAATGGTCTGACGGTCGAGCACCTGTCGTGGATGACGCATAAACAGATGTAATAGATTGTATTCAGTAGCGGTCAGTTCTATCAAACGACCACCGCGTGTAACTTCGCGCGTCGCGGGATTGAGCCGTAAATCAGCAAATTGGAGAACCTGTCCACCCGTATCGCTGTCAGCGTTCGTGCCCACCTGAGCCGCTTTTGCCCGGTTCTGGCGGCGCAAAATGGCACGGATACGCGCCACGAGTTCGTCAAAGTCAAAGGGCTTTGTGAGATAGTCGTCGGCACCTGTATCAAGGCCCGCGATACGATCACGCACTTCGTCCTTCGCCGTTATCATGAGAACGGGGACATCACGTGTGGTAGGATTTGCCCGTAGACGGCGACAAACCTCTAACCCGTCAATCCCCGGCATCATGATATCGAGCAAAATCAGGTCGGGATTGATACGTTGTGCAAGCGTGACACCTTGCTCACCATCAGAAGCCGACTCGACCTGAAACCCTTCGTAGCGTAGTCCAATGCGCACCAATTCGACGATATTTTCCGCGTCGTCGATCACAAGGACTTTTAAGAGTGACTGCTTGTCCTGGTGGTTTTGCCACGTTGTGCCTTGTTGCTGCATGAGATGCCTCCCTGAATGTAAGGAAAATAAATAATAAGAAGTAGTGAGTGGAAATATACAAAAGAATAAGTATGCCTGTATACTCTTTCATTATAGTTGTCTTGTACTGTGTACGCAAGTATTTTGCGCTTCTTTCCTTAGAATTCTCAGCAATTTTTAAGGAAAAGGAAAGAGGAACCTGTTTTGTCACGCTATTAGCGTGACAAAACAGGTTCCTCTTTCCTTTTCCAATATCTACCAAAAAAGCTTGACAATGCCCGTTTTCATCAGTATACTTACTCGTAACCGATACCGAAAGCGGTTACGGAAACGGTTACATAGCGGTAACAAGCTGTAGGAGCATTATATGGCGGGGAAGTCAACCATTGATGATATTGCTCGTCTCGCTGGCGTGTCAAAGGCCACGGTGTCCCGTGTGCTGAACCGCAAACCAGATGTAGACCCCATGACGCGTGAACGTATTTTACGCATTGTGGAAGAGCAAAATTTTGTTCCCAGTGCTACCGCCTCCAATTTAGCACGGGGGAAGAGCCTTCTGCTCGGCGTGCTTATTCCTTCTTTTACACAACCCTTTATCCAGGATGTGATGCGTGGTGTGGCTGAAACCATCGAGCAAACCCCCTATGAACTCGTGTTGTATAGTGCCAATCGTACTATGCATGACGAGGACAAGAGTCATCTCATCGACAATATTCTGGCGACAAAGTTGACGGCTGGTGTTCTTGCAATGTTCATGGGTGAATCGGTACATCATCTTGCAGGGTTGCACAAAAACGGGTTTCCGGTCGTTGTCATTGATGACCAGGAACTCCCAGATGCAATGATTCCATGGGTGGGTGCCGATAACCATACGGGCGGTTATGATGCGGTCTGCCATCTTCTGAGTCTCGGTCATCGACGGATTGCCCATATTCAAGGCCCAATGCAACACCTTTGTTCTCGTGAACGTTATGAAGGCTATCAGCAGGCGTTAATGGAAGCTGGCATACCGTTAGATGAGAAACTGGTTATAGAGGGTGAATTTCACCCACTTAGTGGACGTGTCGCGGCGAATACATTCTTTGCTTTGCCAGAAGAGCAACGTCCTACCGCTATCTTTGCCGCGAATGATCAAATGGCCTATGGTGTGCTTGCGGCGGCAGAGGAACACGATCTGCAAGTCCCTGGTGACATTGCGCTGGTTGGGTTTGATGATATTTCGACTTCCGCACACATTCGCCCACCACTTACCACCGTCAGACAACCTTTCTACGAAATGGGTCAGCGAGGTATTGAGGTTTTGTTATCGCTGTTAGATACTCCTCAACCCACTCTCGACGCTAGCAATGGATGGGCCTCCCCCCAATTCTCCAGCGCTGGTAATCATGGAAACCATGATATGTCGCAGCCCATGCGTGTGCAATTTGCTACCAGTCTTGTAGTGCGTGCTTCTAGTGGTTCTTCTCAACATCTCGCGTCTCCAACCTCGAACGTGTCCTTGTAGCGTCTGTAAAGTCTGTGAAGGCTGTAAGGTCCATATTCTCTGTAATCATTGTTGCTCTGAGAGATCATAGTTGATCTTGTTTATGTACGGGCGTACTTATGTTCGTACATCAGTTCCAGCGCGAGGAGGTTCTCTGTGTCTTCTACTTTATCTACAAACTTTGGGGCTAAGACCAGGACTGGCGTGATTGTGACTTCATGTCTTGTGGTCCTTGTTATGCTCCTCTCCGCCTGTGGTGGCGGAACTGCTGCCACCAAGAGTAGTACGAAAAGTTCCGTACTCACTCTTACTACTGGTCCGAAAGGCGACTTTACCAACAATTTTAGTCCCTATGCTCCTACCGCGACCGATGGGACACAAGGGCCAATCTACGAAACGTTGCTTTTCTTCAATCGCATGGATGGTAGCATTAAGCCGTGGTTAGCATCAAGCTATACGTTCTCAAGTGATGCGAAGAGCTTGACCTTCAATCTGCATCAAGGCGTCAAATGGACGGATGGGCAGGCATTCACCTCGGATGACGTGGTGTTCACCCTGAATACCATTAAGCAGTATCCAGCAGCCGATGGTGGTGGTATCTGGCAGTACATCAACACAGTTACTGCTCCTGATGCGAACACGGTTACTGTTACATTCAAGAAAGCCTATACACCTATTCTCTGGTATCTTGGTGGTCAGGTCTGGATGTTGCCCAAGCATCTCTGGACGGGCGTAGGCGATCCTACAAAGTATGCCAATACCAAGCCCGTTGGTACAGGCCCATTCATGCTCAAATCGTTCTCACCACAGCTACTCGACTACGTGAAAAACCCCAATTACTGGCAACCCGGTAAGCCAGAGGTAGCCGAGTTAAAATACCCTTCATACAACTCGAACACTGGCGCGGAACTGGTGCTTTCGCAAGGGCAGCTTGACTGGACTGGTCTGTTTACACCGAATATACAGAAAACGTATGTCAATCGTGATCCTGCACACAACCACTACTGGTTCCCATCGAGCAACGTTGTGATGCTGTACCTGAATACCGCGAAGGCTCCATTCAACAAGTTGGCTGTACGTCAGGCTATTAGTAGTGCGCTTGATCGTGAGCAGATGTACAAGGTTGCGGAAAGCGGCTATGAGCCAGTATCCAGCCCAACCGCGCTCGTGCTACCTGCCAACAAGAGCTTCCTATCATCAGATTATGCGAGTGCAGCCTTCTCAGTTGATACCGCCAAGTCAACACAATTGCTTGAAAGTGCTGGCTTCAAAAAGGGTAGCGATGGTATCTATGCTGACGCAAGTGGCAAAAAACTCTCCTTCAACATCAACGTTGTCAATGGTTGGACTGACTGGGTAACAAACTGTCAAATTATGGCAGACAACCTCAAGAAGATCGGTATTGACGCGAAGGTGAACGCAGTTTCCTTCAACGCTTATTACAGTGCAATGCAAACAGGCACATTCGACGCGGTTATCTCCTGGACAAACCCAGGTCCTACACCGTACTTCCTGTACAACTCAATGTTGAACAGCAACAACACGAAGCCATTGGGCCAGACGGCGATTTCTAACTGGGAGCGTTGGAATGACCCGGCAACCGATGCCTTGTTGAACCAGTACGCAACCTCGACCGACCAGGCCGTACAGCAGCAAGCGATTGCAGGTATCCAGAAGATCATGGTTGAGCAGGTGCCGAGTATCCCACTCGTCTATGGCGCGACCTGGAATGAGTACAGCACAGCTCGCTTTACTGGTTGGCCTACCGCGGACAATCCGTATGCGATGCCTGCTCCATTCGACTATCCCGATGCCGAAATCGTTCTGTTGAACCTCCACCCGGTGGCGTAGTTTGTAAAGCCCTGATGTATTACGTCTCTCATTCAGACCTTAGTGCTGAATGAGAGATGTGGTACGCGAAGGTGTTGACATAAATGTGGGAAGAGAACGGCCTGTAGGGGTCTAATTCATTACACCCTGTTGGCGCATGTACACAACGAAGGATGTGGAAAAGTGTGTTCATATCTCTCACAATTTGATATGGGCGAGAGGGTGTAATGAATTAGACCCCTACAGGCCGTTCTTTAAATAGAAGGAGTCGTTAGATGCGTCACTTACTCCGCCGCATCGGGTTTTATCTGGTTGCGCTCTGGGCGTCAATTACTATCACATTTATTATTCCACGTCTTTCACCTCTCAATCCTGCGGAAGCTCTGATTGCGCGGTTTCAGGGGAGATTACGCCCAGAAGCACTGCATTCCTTAGAGGTTGCCTTTGGCGTCAGTCATGACCCATTATATGTACAGTATTTTCAGTATCTTGGTCAGTTGGCGCATGGCAATCTTGGGGTCTCGATCACCTATTCTGCAACCCCCGTGGCGACGGTGATTGGGCAAGGATTGCCTTGGACGTTATTGCTTGCAACTATCTCAGTTGTGATTAGTTTTGTTTTGGGAACACTGTTAGGGGTCGTGGTGGCGTGGCGACGTGGTTCGGCTCTGGATACCGCCTTACCCCCATTACTCACATTTTTTTCAGCCGTGCCCTACTTCTGGTTAGCTTTAATTTTTTTGTATATCCTGGGTTTTACGCTCAATTGGTTCCCTATTACGGGTGGCTATGATATTGGTATTGTGGTTGGGTTAACGCCAGACTTCGTTGTAAGTGCCATTTATCATTCTATCTTGCCTGCGCTCACCCTTGTAATTGGTTCTATCGCGGGTTGGGTGCTTGGTATGCGTAACGCGATGATGACCACGCTTTCCGAGGATTATGTCTTGATGGCGGAGGCAAAGGGGCTACCTGAACGTCAGGTGATGTTTGGCTATGCCGCACGCAATGCGATTCTGCCGAATATCACAGGCTTTGCGCTCGCCCTCGGCTTTGTGGTCGCAGGGCAACTGGTTACTGAGATTGTATTCTCCTATCCCGGTATTGGCTTCAGGTTGTTACAGGCCGTTTCCAATAGTGATTATGCATTAATACAAGGTATCTTTCTGGTGATCGCGTGCGCCGTGCTAGGAGCGAATTTTCTCGCTGATCTGCTCTATACAGCACTTGATCCGCGTGTACGTCAGGGAAGGGGGTAATCGTCATGAGTGTTCCAACATCCTCGCAACGCACACCATCATCTGATGATAACGAGCGAAATGCTGTAAGTATGCAAGAAACGAACGGAGGAACAATTGCGACTCCTAGCTCGGACACGGGAGCAGCAGTTGCGGTTGTTACAGGCGGTGTTGCGAGTACTGGTGTCATTGCGGCACCTCTCCCCGGCGGTGGTGCGCCAGCATCACAGGCGACACTCTTCGCGGGCCGCTTGCGTGATGTGTGGCGTTTCGTCACCCTGAACCGTAAGGTGACAATCGGTGCCAGTATCATCGGTGTCTTTGTGCTCATCTCCATCTTCGGACCCTTGCTTGTTCATGGCGATCCCAATGCACTTGGACCCGATACACTTGTAGGACCTTCATCGACGCATTGGTTTGGCACGACGCAAACAGGGCAAGATGTGTTTACGCAGCTTATCGACGGTACACGTACCTCGATTATTCTTGGCTTTACGATTGGTATTCTCGCCACTGCCCTCTCTGTCCTGGTTGGCTTGACGGCGGGCTACTTCGGTGGGGCCATTGATGATACGCTGTCACTTATAACGAATATATTCCTGGTGCTACCAGCGTTCCCACTTGCGGTTGTCATGGCCTCCTACTTTCCCTTCAAAGGACCACTGCAACTGGGCATCATTATTACGATTACGGGTTGGGCGTGGGGAGCGCGTGTGTTACGAGCGCAAACCCTGTCGATGCGACAACGCGATTTTGTCGAAGCGGCCCGTGCCACAGGTGAGAGCACATGGCGGATTATCTTCTACGAAATCCTGCCGAATGAAATCGCGATTATTGCCGCGAGCTTGCTGGGAACGATAACATATGCGATCCTGGCGGAAATCGCCTTCGAGTTTCTTGGTCTGGGCGATGTGACGATTCCAAGTTGGGGTGTGATGCTCTTCTGGGCACAAAACAATGATGCGCTTCTGCTTGGTGCGTGGTGGTGGTTCGTGCCACCCGGCCTTTGTGCCGCGTTAGTAGGTGCTGCACTGGCCTTTATCAATTTCGGCATCGACGAGGCAGCGAATCCACGCTTACGACGTGAGCCAAAACCGAAAGTTGCGAAGATCAAATCGGTCGCACGTGTAGAGAAAGAGAGTGTGGCGTAATGGCTGTTGCGGTTGAAAAAGATACGCTGCTCGATGTAAGAAACCTCAGCGTCGATTATGCTGCTGGTAATGGCACTGTTCACGCGGCAACCAATGTGAGCTTTACGCTCAAGCGTGGTGAAATTCTTGGTCTCGCGGGTGAAAGTGGCAGTGGCAAGTCAACGCTGGCCTATGCTATCTCACGGCTACTCCGTCCTCCTGCCGAGATTGTGGGAGGCGAGGTCATCTATTATCCACGTTCACGTGAAGATGCCGATGCCGTTCACATCACACCATCCAGTTCACGCTTGAAGGGCAGTAAGCGTTCCTCACGGAGCGAAGACGAAACGGAGCCAATTGATATATTGGAATTGACGCCAGCACAGTTGCGAGCCTTTCGCTGGAGCGAGCTTTCCATTGTGTTTCAAAGTGCCATGAACGCGCTCAATCCTGTCATGAACATTGGTAGACAGATTATGGATGTGCTCAAGGTCCATCGTCCTCTGATGGGTCCTGACTCACGCAAGCAGCGAGCATTAGAGTTGCTCAAGCTCGTGGGGATCGCGCCGGATCGTATCAGTAGTTATCCACATGAGTTGAGCGGGGGGATGCGACAACGTGCGGTCATCGCTATCGCGCTGGCCCTTTCGCCTGAGATTATCATCATGGATGAGCCGACAACCGCCCTCGACGTGGTGGTACAGCGTGAGATTTTGACGGAAATTATTCGTCTCCGTGAGCAATTGGGCTTCTCGGTCATTTTCATCACTCATGATCTCTCGCTTCTGCTAGAACTTGCCGATAAAGTCGCGATTATGTACGCTGGAAAGCTGGTCGAAACAGCATCACGTCGGGACCTCTATCTGCATCCTCGTCATCCCTATAGCTATGGCTTGCTCAAATCATTTCCGACTATTCACGGACCACGCCGTACAATGACGGGCATTCCTGGCTCACCACCGGACTTACGCAACGTCCCTGCTGGCTGTGCGTTCAATCCACGCTGCCCTTTTGTCTTTGACACCTGCCGTAGTGTGGTGCCAACACTCCAGCCGTCAGCGAGTGAGAGTCCTAATCAGCTTGTCTCGTGCCATCTCTATGATAGACGGTTTGCTCCTGCTGGTCCACCATCGGCATCCGATTTCGCACATAAGTATCAGGCACCACTTGTAGAAGGGGAGAAAGCCGAATGAGTATCGCAAATCAAACACTACCCGTAGCCGAGGAGTCGCGTCACGAGGGTGCTATTCTTGAGGCTGAGCATATCCGTAAGCTATTCCCGTTGCGGCAGGCGCGGTGGTTCGGCCCAGCACGTGCAGTCCACGCGGTAGAAGATACCTCGCTCGCCCTCTATCCCGGACGCGCGACCGCGCTGGTGGGTGAAAGCGGAAGTGGTAAGACAACGGTTGCGCGTATGCTGGCGCGAATGTATGACCTGACCTCTGGCACATTGCGCTTTCGTGGCAAACCTGTGACACTTAAGGGTGCGGCCTCATTACGCGAGTATCGGCGTCATGTGCAACTCGTGTTTCAAGACCCGTTTGCATCGCTCAATCCAGTACATAATGTACGCTATCATCTGAGTCGTCCCCTACGTGTACATGGGCATGTCCATACGCAGAATGAGGAGACAGAGCAGGTGCTGGCTCTACTCAGAAAGGTCAGCCTGAGTCCTGCTGAACAGTTTATCGAGAAGTTCCCTCACCAGTTAAGTGGTGGACAACGGCAACGCGTGGCTATCGCTCGTGCATTAGCAGCACAACCGGAGGTGCTTCTTGCCGATGAACCCGTTTCGATGCTGGATGTGTCAATCCGCCTCGATGTCCTGAACCTGCTGCTGCGCCTGAAAGAAGAGGAGCATCTGGCTCTCCTCTTTATCACGCACGATATCGCGAGTGCGCGTTACTTCGCGGAAGATACGTTGGTGATGTACGCGGGCCAAACGGTTGAAGGTGGGCCAAGTGACGAGGTGATTCAGCAGCCCAAGCATCCTTACACACAACTACTGATCTCTGCAGCACCCGATCCTGACAAAGTGAGTCTTGATGGAAAGAATCGTACCGAGCTACCGGCACGCGGTGAAATCCCCAGTCTCATCACGCCCCCTAGCGGTTGTCGTTTCCATCCACGTTGCCCACACGCCATGCCCGTCTGTCGCGAACGTTTCCCCAAACGCACCGAGTTAGGCAATGGGCATTGGACAAACTGTTTCCTCTATGGCGATGGAGACACGAATATTGGATAAACCCCTATTAACTTTCCGTAATGTCGTAAATGGGACCACGTTTACGGGTCAGGGCGCAATTCATTGCGCCAAAGTGGGGCGTGTCGATGGGCATGCGCGTCGGATAACGATGCTTTCCCCAACGTGACCCCTTTCTGACCCATCTTTGGGCGCAATGAATTGTTGCCCCTACGCGAGAGGCATTCCGTGTTCGATACGTCACAGTTTCATGCGAATGTATCGAGAGCATTTAAGCAAGACAAAAATAGGAGCATACATGAGCATTAGCAACGATGTCCAACGTCAAACGTTGACGGATGTCACTCTTACTTCAGCTTTTCCTTCGACGTTTTTGTGGGGCACCGCGACCTCCAGCTACCAGATAGAGGGGGCGACACACGAAGATGGGCGTGGACAATCGACATGGGATATGTTCGCGGCAACTCCCAGCAAGACATACCATGGTGAAACGGGCGAGGTGGCAATAGACCACTATCACCGTATGCCACAAGATGTAGAACTCATGGCGCAGCTTGGTGTCGGTGCCTACCGTTTCTCGCTTGCATGGCCTCGCATCTTGCCCGATGGGAGGGGAAACATCAATACGCGTGGTCTCGATTTTTATGATCGCCTCGTTGATGCGTTATTAGCAAAGGGTATTCGTCCTATTGCCACGCTCTACCACTGGGATTTGCCACTTGCTTTGTATAACGAAGGTGGTTGGTTGAATCGGAATACCGCGTATGCCTTCGCGGACTATGCCGAGGTGGTGGCGCGTCAACTTGGGGACCGTGTTGATGCGTGGATTACGCACAATGAGCCGTGGTGTTCGGCCTATCTTGGCTATGGCAAAGGTATTCATGCTCCGGGCGTGCAAGATATGCAGTCGGCAGCAATTGTAGGTCATCACCTGTTGCTTTCGCATGGATTAGCCGTACCACGTCTACGCATGCACACGAAGGCTGGCGCACAGGTCGGTATCGCACTGAATTTTACTCCGGCCTATCCTGCTGACGATACACCCGAAACGGCCCAGGCAGTCGCACAAGCCGATACACTGACCAATCGCTGGTTTCTTGATCCACTCTATAAAGGTACGTATCCAGAGCATCTATTTGAGGATATGGGCGTGCAATCACCGCCGATACAGGATGGTGATCTCGCGATTATCGCTACCCCCATTGATTTTCTTGGCGTCAACAACTATTCGCGCATGGTTATTCGTGGCAATTCAGCAAAGCCAGAGGGTATTGAGTTTGTCGATTCCGTCCCCGGTGCGTCTTACACCGAAATGGGCTGGGAAGTATATCCACAGGCTCTTGGTGATTTGCTGCTAAGGTTGCATAAAGAGTACAGCGTGCCCTCGTTACTTGTGACCGAGAACGGGGCTGCATTTGATGATGTCGTGGGCAGTGATGGCGAGGTTCATGATCCACGTCGCGTTGAGTATTTGCGCGAGCACATACGTACCATTGGACATGTACGAGAGCAAGGGGTGCCAATTCAAGGCTATCTCGTCTGGTCACTCTTTGACAACTATGAATGGGCGGAGGGATACAGCAAACGCTTTGGCATCGTCTACGTAGACTATGCGACCCAGAAGCGCATTGTGAAGGAAAGCGGACACTGGTACGCAACCCTGATTGCGAACCATGTAGGGGTCTAATTCCATTACACCCTCGTGGCAATGAACAATATGAGAGGATATATTGCCACGAGGGTGTAATGGAATTAGACCCCTACAGGCGTTTCCCCATTATTGTATTGATGTATGTACCCTATCAACGTAGTTATACCCATTGACAGGTCCTCATCCCTGATATATTCTTAACTCTATATGAATGGGGGAATTATTTCACACCGTCGAGGAGAACAAGGTGAGAGCCTGTGTTAGAAGACGCTAAGACAACCGTAGAGCGTGAGAAGCGTAGGATTATTGCCATCGTTGAGGATGATGCATCTTTAATCACATTATTCACCGACACGTTAGCTTTGTCGGGTCAATGGGAGATACATACATTTTCTGATGGTCAGTCAGCGCGTGACCATATACCGGACCTCGGCGCACATCTCGTTATCCTGGATGTGGGACTTCCCAATCTGGATGGTGCGTCACTTCACAAAATATTGCGTGGGCATAGCAACACGCGCAACACCCCCATTATTGTCATCACAGGGAGCCAGGAATGGGAATTGCATCGCATGGGTCTGCAAGCAGGATTCCTCTTGCAAAAACCCTTTAGTCCCACCGATCTGATGAGCATGATTTAAGCATTGGTATCAAATTAGTTTTCCTAGAGCCGGCTTCGTAGGGACCAATTCATCGCGTCCTTGCCGTAGCTAGTTATCAGGAGGACGCGATGATGCAATTTGACAATTTCATGTGGATACGTCGATTGTAGGGACCGATGTATCACGTCCTGCTCAGCGGTCGATTGCCCACAAGGATGTGATAATGCAGATTGGCAAAATAAACAGGGTATGAACCCCTACAACCGTCGTATCTGCATTATTTCATTAAACTGCATAATCGGTCCCCACAATGTAACCCTTTACCCACTTTGAATCGTTAGGAGTAGTAGTATTATAGGGAACGTGACAGGCATTGACATGTGTCCCTTTATACACAACGATATGGGTATATAGAGGTTTCATATGATACAGTCTGCTGGCAATACGCGCACATTTTATCAGAGCCGTGCGGCATATAGACGCACACGACGATTGGGATGGTTAATGTGTGGTATATTTTTACTTGGAGCCGTTTTCTCTTTTGTCTCAGGCGTGAAGATGTGGGGGACGTATACTCATGTATTCACCTTCTACCTGAAATGGCAAGATGCACTGGTCGCACTGCTCTGGTTTTTTACATTCCAAACACTATGCGGTAGCGTGCTCATCCTGCGTTTCCAACATGCGGTCCATGTTGGCTACATCAAAGGCGTGTTTTCACTGATTGACAGTACTGCTATTGCCGTGCGTGATATTTCCGCGGAAAATCTTGCCAGTATCTTCTGGATATTGAACGCCTCCTTCTGGTGCTTTGTCGTTATGCTTGTCGGCCTTGTTCCTGTAATCTTAATCGGTTGGACACTGCACACCACTCCTCTATTGCTTACCATTGTCGCTACCGGAGTAGCGATTGTGCTCAGTATTGCTGGTATTGCGTTGACCATCACTTTGAGCATTTTCGTCATCGTTGGTGGGTTTGGTGCTATTTCATTCTGGCAAAAACTAGGACTGGTGCATACCTATAAGTTGGATACCCATACCACCATACGTTGTGATGGCAGCATTCTCACGGTCATCTATCCCGACATGCCAGAATCTATGCTCGACCTGAACGCGCTCAACGAGGGCGATAAGCATATGTTACTCGCGCTCCTCCGTGAACGCTGGCTTACCTCCGACAGCCTCTGGACCCTTGCCTTCGATACCGCTATCGAGCAGTATGTGGAAAAGGTTGAGGCTGTGCCAAATGCAGTGCTCGTTCCCTGATGAGTGGAATAAAAGAAATGGGAATGGTGTTATATTGTATGGAAGATACCTCGGATATTTCGTAGGGGTCTAATTCTATTACACCCTTGTCGGCAAGATACAACGTTCAAGAATATATGAAACACTTCGATAATCCTGTAAGCAAAAGCAATGCCGACAAGGGTGTAATAGAATTAGACCCCTACAGAACGTAGGTTGCAACGAATATTTCATATGTCGTGAAATTGTATTGAAAAGTGTTGACATATGTTGAGGAACGTCGTATAATACTCTCTTGTCAGAGCATATATACTAATAACAGTGGCGTTATCAGCACAGTATAAGACAAACGGACTGCAACGAGAAGAGCAAAAAGTACATATTATTCCCCGAATATTTGAGGACACTACCATAAACCACATATGTATATACGTTCGGTATGCCCCGAAGGTACCGCAACGGAAGTAGTTTTATAGACAAAACACTGCATTGTACGTTATTCTCCTATAGAGAGTAATGAGGATGGAGTGTGTTTTGCTGTCCCTGTATAGATTATAGCGTATATAAAAATTTATTCTATCTTTTTCTAACTTCACATAAGCGCGACACATGTCGCGCCTCGTAGGGACCGATTCATCGCGTCCTTGTAGGGACCAATTTATTACGTCCTTTAGTTGTCTTTGGAGGGGAACGTTATGTGGGTAATGGTACGCAGAAATCTGACAGCACATCATAGGCAAACCAGGAAGGCTAGGAGTAACCACCTATAGAGCACTTATGGCAGTTACTCTTCTTGTCGTAAAGTGTTTTTCAACACAGGCTTACTTGGCATTATTATCTAATTTTTTCCTTTTTTTTCCGTTACTCGAAAGAGGGATACACCTATGTGCATCTCTCGGTTCCTCTATGGGACGTGTGGGACATGTAAAGCATGCCCCTACAGTGTGAGAGGAGATCTCCAGGTATGGCAATCAGTACGAGAGCCGTTGCTCTTCCAGAGCGTGTTTCGTTTGCACGTATTCCAGACATTCGGACCATGCCGGGCTTGATTCAAATTCAGCTCGACTCTTTTGAATGGTTTAAGAAAGAAGGTTTACACGAACTCTTTCAAGAAATATCCCCAATTGAAGATTTTACCGGCAAGAATTTAAGCTTGGAATTTATCGTTCCACAAGAACCCTTTGGCAAGCCAAAGTATTCCGAGGATGAATGCCGTGATCGTGATGCTACCTTTGCCGCACCACTCAATGTGAAGGCACGTCTTGTCAATAAAGAGACGGGTGAAATCATTGAGAAGGACATCTTCATGGGCGACTTTCCTTTGATGACAAAGGAAGGCACCTTCATTATCAATGGTGCCGAGCGCGTCGTTGTCAGTCAGCTCGTGCGCTCCCCCGGCGTGTACTACACAGTAGATGAAGACGCCACCACGGGCCGCAGGCTCTATGCCGCGAAGCTCATTCCGGGCCGTGGCGCATGGCTTGAGTTCGAGACCAGCAATAAGAACCTGCTGACCGTCAAGATTGACCGTAAGCGTAAGTTGCCCGTAACGACCCTGTTACGCGCGATTGCCAGCCTTGCGAAGGACCAGTGGCACGCCGAAGACCTTGATCTTTCAACCGATCAGGGTCTCATCGACGCGTTCAAGGACGTTGATAACGATGCCAATATCCGCTATATGCAGGCCACACTTGACCGTGACCCTGTGAAGCGTGAGGACGAGGCACTGCTTGAACTGTATAAGAAACTACGTCCTGGCGACCCGGCAACCGTCGATAACGCACGTTCGTTGGTGAAGAACCTGTTCTTCAACCCACGTCGTTATGATCTGGGCAATGTTGGTCGCTACAAACTGGACCGCAAACTGGACCTTTCAATTCCACAAAGTCAGCGTATTCTGACACAGGACGATCTGGTAAACATCATTCGTCGCTTGATCTCGCTCAATAACGGGCATGGCAAGAAGGACGATATTGACCACCTCGGTAACCGTCGTGTGCGTTGTGTCGGTGAATTGATCCAGTCACAGTTCCGTGTCGGCTTGCTGCGTATGGAGCGTGTCGTCAAGGAGCGTATGAGCATTCAGGAGCCTGGACAGGCTACGCCGAATGCACTTATCAATATTCGTCCCGTTGTCGCCGCCATGAAAGAATTTTTCGGCGGTAGCCAGTTGTCACAGTTCATGGACCAGACCAACGCCCTCGCGGAAATTGGTCACAAGCGTCGTCTCTCGGCACTTGGTCCTGGTGGTCTTTCGCGTGAGCGTGCAGGCTTCGATGTGCGTGACGTTCACGAATCGCACTATGGCCGCATCTGCCCAATTGAGACGCCAGAAGGTCCAAACATTGGTCTGATTGGCAACCTTGCGACCTATGGACAAATTAATCCCTATGGTTTCATTGAGACACCATATCGTAGAGTCGTCAAACGTCTCCCTGCCAATGATCGTCGTCTGCTTGGGCGTGAGTTCCGTGGTATCGTCGGACGTGAGCGCGAGGACGTTGTGACCGCGAATGGCGAGGTGTTGATTAAGGGTCGTGAGCGCGTGCGCGTTGACGAGACGTTGTTCAACAAACTATCCGAGGCTCTCGGCAAAACTGAGGTGCGTATTCGCTCGTTCGTAACGGACGAGGTAGATTATCGTACCGCTGATGATGAAGAGAATTTCTGGATTGCACAGGCTAACACCGTGCTTACCGAAGACAATGAGTTCGGTGAAGAGCGTGTGCTCTGCCGACATGAAGGTGAGTTTGCACTTGAAGGTGCCGACAAGGTGGACTATATGGACGTATCGCCGCGTCAAACGGTGAGCGTTGCTACTGCCCTCATTCCATTTCTTGAGCATGACGACGTGAACCGCGCACTGATGGGCGCGAACATGCAGCGTCAAGCAGTGCCTTTGCTTCGTCCACAGTCGCCAATTTGTGGCACTGGTATCGAGCGTCAGGTGGCGATTGACTCCGGTCAGGTCGCTATCGCGCGTGTAACTGGTGAAGTTGTTTCGGCAACAGCACGCCGCATCGAAATCGTCGATGAGCAGGGTGAAGTCCACGGACATCGCCTACGCAAGTTTGTACGCTCCAATGCTGGCACCTGTATTAATCAGCGTCCATTGGTACGTAAAGGTGATTTCGTCACAGCTGGACAGGTCATCGCTGACAATACCTCGACTCAAAAAGGTGAGTTGGCATTAGGACAAAATATCCTGGTCGCGTTTATGAGTTGGGAAGGTGGCAACTTCGAGGATGCTATCCTGATCAGCGAGAACATTGTACGTGAAGACCTCTTTACCTCAATTCACATTGAGAAGTATGAGGTTGACGCACGCGACACGAAACTGGGACCAGAAGAAATCACACGAGACATTCCAAACGTTGGTGAAGAGGGACTGAAAAACCTCGATGAGCGTGGCATCATCTACGTCGGTGCCGAGGTTGGACCGCAAGATATCCTGGTTGGCAAGATTACGCCCAAAGGCGAGACCGAGCTAACGGCGGAAGAAAAACTGCTCCGTGCTATCTTCGGTGAGAAGGCACGTGAGGTAAAAGACACATCACTGCGTGTCCCACATGGTGAGCGTGGCAAAATCGTTGAAGTCAAGGTCTTCTCCCGTGACGCGGGCGATGAGCTACCTCCGGGCGTCAATCAGTTAGTGCGTGTGAGTATTGCGCAAAAACGTAAGATCGGTGCTGGTGACAAAATGGCTGGTCGTCACGGTAACAAGGGCGTTATCTCGCGCGTGTTACCAATCGAGGATATGCCATTCCTGCCAGACGGCACACCTGTTGATATCATTCTTAACCCGTTGGGCGTGCCGCACCGTATGAATATTGGTCAGATCATGGAGACGCACCTCGGCTGGGCCGCTAGCGTGTTGGGCTTCAAGATTGCTACCCCTGTCTTCGACGGAGCGACGGAAGAAGACATCGAAGAGTTTCTGCGGAGAGCAAACCTGCCAGAAAGTGGGAAGGTGCAACTCTACGATGGGCGTACTGGCGAACCATTTGACCATCCTGTGACCGTTGGTTACAACTACATGTTGAAACTGGCCCACTTGGTGGAAGACAAGGTTCATGCACGCTCGACTGGTCCATACAGCTTAATCACACAGCAGCCACTCGGTGGTAAGGCGCAGTTCGGTGGACAGCGCTTTGGTGAGATGGAAGTATGGGCGCTGGAAGCGTATGGCGCGGCAAACATCTTGCAAGAGATTTTGACCGTCAAATCCGACGATGTTGTAGGCCGTGTGAAGACGTATGAAGCCATCGTGAAGGGCGAAAACATTATGGAACCAGGTGTTCCAGAATCCTTCAAGGTGCTTGTCAAAGAATTACAGAGCCTGGGCATCAACGTTGAGGTCCTCAACGAAGATGAACAGAAGATACAGTTTGTTGAGGATGCCTCAAGCGATGTGATGCCCGAACTTGGCATCAACCTTTCCGGTTTCGAGGGAGATCAATAAATCTTTAGTAGACGTGTCACAACATTGCGCAACGCGCAATGTTGTGACACGTCTACTAAAAAACTGGCGCGATGTATCGCGTCCGTGGAGGTAGCATGCTCGAAGTAAATGATTTTAATGCCATCCGTATCAGCCTCGCCAGCCCTGAGCAAATTCGTGGTTGGAGCTATGGTGAGGTCACGAAGCCGGAGACGATTAACTACCGTACACTCAAGCCTGAGAAAGACGGCCTATTCTGCGAACGCATTTTTGGCCCGACGAAAGACTGGGAGTGCTACTGCGGTAAATATAAACGAGTCCGTTTTAAGGGTATTGTCTGTGACAAGTGCGGTGTCGAAGTCGCACGCTCGAAGGTGCGCCGTGAGCGCATGGGCCACATCGAACTGGCATCCCCTGTTAGTCACATCTGGTACTTCAAGGGAACGCCTAGCCGTATTGGTTTATTGCTCGACCTCTCGCCACGTAACCTTGAGCGCATCCTGTACTTTGCTCTGTATGTCGTCACACACATTGACGAAGAGGCACGCCAACAGCACCTCATGCGTATCGACGAAGAGGTTATTGGTCTCGATCAAGATCAGGATGGCAAGGTTGTTGAGCGCGTTGAGAGCTTGAAGGTGCAACGCGAAAAGGCCATTGTCAGCGTGCAAAACCGTATCGCTGATGCGAAACGCTTGAGCGAAGAGGATCGCGAAGAGGCTCTACGCGATGCTGAACGCGCCGAGAGCGAGACACTCGCACAGTTGCGTGCCGCAATGGGCACAAGTGTGGAAGAGGACATCGTGTTTGCCACGGGTGCCACAACGCAAACAATTGTGGAACAGGGCAAGACTGTTGCTCCAAAAGATGTCGAAACGTTGTCACGTCTCGCTGAGGTGACACGCAACGATATCGCGGAACGTGCCCGTGTGGAACTGCGCGACGCACAGTCACGCGATGAGAACGAGATTGAGCGTGTAAAGCTTGAATATCAGGCACAGATTGACACCGCTCAGACACAGATTGAAAAAGAGCGTAAGGAAAACCATGCACGCTTAGAGCAGCAGAGGCGTGACCTGGAAGGCATTAAGAAGCTGGACTTGCTGCAAGAGAATCGCTATCGCGAACTCAAGGATGTCTTTAGCGATGTCTTCCGTGCTGGTATGGGTGCTGAGGCGGTGCGCGAACTTATTGGCGACATCGACCTGGAAAAGCTCTCAAACGATATGCGTCATGAAATCAACTCTACCGTCGGGCAACGACGTAAGAAGGCTACGAAGCGACTCAAAGTCGTGGAAGCGTTCCGCAAGTCCAACACCTCGCCAGAGTGGATGATTATGACGGTTCTGCCAGTGTTGCCACCGGACCTGCGCCCAATGGTGCAGCTCGATGGTGGTCGCTTCGCCACGTCAGACCTGAATGACCTGTATCGTCGTGTGATTAACCGCAACAATCGTCTCAAGCGTTTGTTGGAGTTGGGCGCACCGGAGATCATCATTCGTAATGAGAAGCGTATGTTGCAAGAAGCCTGTGATGCCTTGATTGACAATGGGCGTCGTGGACGTGCTGTTGCTGGTTCTGGCAATCATAAGCTCAAGAGCCTGTCAGACATGCTCAAGGGCAAGCAGGGTCGCTTCCGTCAGAACTTGCTTGGTAAACGTGTGGACTACTCCGGTCGTTCTGTGATCGTCGTTGGTCCCGATCTGAAACTGCATCAGTGTGGTTTACCAAAACGCATGGCTCTTGAGTTGTTCAAGCCATTCGTGATGCGCAAACTGGTGGAGCAAAACTTCGCGCATAACATCAAGAGTGCGAAGCGTTTCGTTGAGCGTGTCAAGCCAGAGGTATGGGATGTCCTTGAAGAGGTCATCAAAAACCATCCAGTCTTGCTAAACCGCGCACCTACGCTGCACCGTCTGGGTATCCAGGCATTTGAAGCTGTGCTTGTTGAGGGCAGCGCCATTCAATTGCATCCACTGGTGTGTTCGGCCTTTAACGCCGACTTTGACGGCGACCAGATGGCGGTTCACGTTCCGCTCTCTGAGAAGGCACAAGATGAGGCACGCCGCTTCATGATGTCAACCCGTAACCTGCTGTCACCACAAAGCGGTGAACCGTCGATTGGTGCTAGTCAGGATATGGTGCTGGGTTGCTTCTACCTGACGCAGGAACGCCCTAATAAGAAGGGTGAAGGACGTGTCTTTACCGACATGAGCGAGGCGATGCTTGCGTATCAGGCAGGTATCATCGAACTGCAAGCACCGATTAAAGTACGTTTGAATGGTATCGATGTCTTTAACAGCCCTCCACCATCCAAAGCGAATGTAACGAGCAAATTGGTTGATACAACCGTTGGACGCCTCATTTTCAATGAAGCTCTTCCTGAGCGTTTGCGTTTCAAAAACTACGCGATGAAGAAGGAAAACCTGCGACAGGTGATCGCGGAGTGCTTCAAAGAATATGGACGTATCAAAACGACCGAGCTAGCCGACGAGATCAAGCGTCTTGGTTTCACATTCGCGACAAAAGCTGGTGCCACCATTGCGATCAGTGATATCAAGGTTCCTGCTGGCAAGCAAGACGAGCTAGCAAAGGCTGATGCAAGGGTTATCGAGCTTGAAGAACAATATCACGATGGCTTGATTACCGCGAACGAGAAGTACTTAGAAACAATCGTCATTTGGAACGATGCGACCGAGAACGTCAGAAAGATGGTTGAGACGACCCTTGATCCGTATGGCTCAATCTACACCATCGCCAATTCGGGCGCGACGAAAGCGAAGTTCCAACAGATTCGTCAGTTGTCTGGTATGCGCGGACTGATGGCAAGTCCATCTGGTCGTATCATTGAAATTCCTATTCGTGGTAACTTCCGCGATGGCCTGAGTGTGTTGGAGTACTTTATCAGTAGTCACGGCGCACGTAAAGGTTTGGCTGATACTGCCCTGCGTACAGCAGAGTCTGGCTACCTGACCCGTCGTCTGATCGACGTGGCGCAGGACGCGATTGTCACGGAAGAGGATTGTGGAACTCCTGATGGCGTCCTTATCACTGAGGGCGACAGTAAGGAGATGATGCAGGACGATATTCGTGCTCGCTTGAACGGGCGCGTACTGGGTGAAGCCATTCCCGAACTGCCGCATATCGAGGTCAACGAAGAGTTGACAGACGAGACCATTGACGAGATTATCAATGCTGGTATCAAGGCTGTACGTGTACGTTCTGTCTTGATGTGTCAGGCACGACGCGGTATCTGCCGCAAGTGCTATGGACGTGATCTTGCCGCGAACGCCCTTGCGTCTATCGGTATGGCTGCTGGTATCGTTGCTGCTCAATCAATCGGTGAGCCAGGAACACAGTTGACCATGCGTACCTTCCACTCCGGTGGTATCGCGGGAGCGCAGGGAGACATCACGCAAGGCTTGCCACGCGTCGAAGAACTGTTCGAGGCGCGTGTCCCGAAAGAAAAAGCGGAGATCGCTGAGATCGACGGTGTTGTGGAGATTGTGAAGGACGAAAATTCGAGTGCCCGTACTGTACGTGTCGTCTCGACCAACGTCTTCTTTGACGAGTATCCTCTGCCAGCCGGTGCTACTCAACTGGTTACTGATAAGGATAAGGTACAAAAAGATCAGGTGATTGCGATGATGCCTGCTGAGGCAGGAAATGAACCGCAGCCTGTACTGGCCCGTACCGAGGGTGAAATCGTTATCAATCCAGATAACCTGTTGAGCATTCGCTTTGAAGAGCGTGATGAGCGCTCGTATGTCATTCCCGTAGCGCGTACTATCAAAGTGGAAAATGGTCAGAAGATTCAAGCCGGTACTGCTATCACTTCTGGTCAGAGAGACCCACAGGATGTCTTGCGTATCCAGGGACGTGAAGCCGTTCACCTGTATCTCGTTAAAGAGGTACAGCGCGTCTACCGTAACACTGGTGTATATATCAATGACAAACACATCGAAGTTATCATTCGTCAGATGTTGCGTCGTGTGAAGATCGACGACTCTGGTGATACCGAGATGTTGCCAAATGACCTGGTTGATCGTTTTGTATATGCGGATAACAATGCACATATATTGGCTGAAGGCGGCGAACCTGCCAAAGCACAAACGGTCTTGCTTGGTGTCACGAAGGCATCGCTCAACACGGATAGCTTCCTCGCGGCAGCTTCCTTCCAGGAAACAACGCGTGTGTTGACAGAGGCGGCGATTGAGGGTCAGACCGATCATCTGGTTGGCCTGAAAGAAAACGTTATTATTGGTAAGCTCATTCCAGCCGGGTCTGGTATTGCGCAACGCCAGCGTGATTTGATCGCGCGTCAGCAAGCTGCTGCCGCTCGTCTTGCTTCTGGTACAACGGTGGTGAGCAGTAACATTCCAACGGCAGTCGGTGGTAGTACCCTGGGTCTGACACTTGACAGCCACGGCGAAGAGTGATACCATACGTAACTGCATATGAATGATGTTAGGGCGCATACGTGTGCGCCCTTGCACTATAGAAAACTCAAAGAAAGACAGGGAGGATTGTTCCTTGCCAACAATTAATCAGTTGGTCCGTAAGGGCCGTTCGCAGAAACAGAAAAAAGTAAAGGCCCCGGCGCTGTTGTACTCGTACAACGCGTTGAAGAATCGTACCTCCCGTCTACGTGGTTCCCCACAGAAACGTGGCGTTTGCACACAGGTACGTACCATGACGCCAAAGAAGCCAAACTCTGCCATGCGTAAAATCGCTCGCGTGCGTTTGACGAACCAGATGGAGGTCACGGCGTACATTCCAGGTGAGGGCCATAACTTACAAGAGCACTCGGTCGTACTCATTCGCGGTGGACGCGTGAAAGACCTGCCAAGTGTGCGTTATCACATTGTACGCGGCACACTGGACAGTGATGGTGTGTCAAAGCGCCGTCGTGGTCGCTCCAAATACGGTGCGAAACGTCCAAAGCCCGGTCAGGCAACTGCACCAACCAAGGGTAAACGGTAAGGGTTTAATTATACAGATTGACACATTGGGTTGGGTGCGCTGAAGCGGACCCGTATAGGACTTCTCTTGCGTCCCAGCACCCATCGTTCACTCCTGTACGGGTCCGCTTCAGCGCACCCAAGACCACATTTGTAGAGAGGTATCATTCCTCTCTACCCGATACCGCCTGAACGCCTTCAGGTCCGTCGGTTATCACACATCAGCAGAAGAGGAGCATAGGTCTTCTTCTCTGCTGAGAGTCAGATGTCCTCCTGCTGAAGGATAGGCATCTGCGTGTAGGCGTCCGTAGGAGATTGCGAGGCATGGCCTTGCGATTGATTTCGACGCCTTTTCTAGTGTCTTGAGATAGCTCATACACACATTATTTGCTTTTCCCGCTCATAGATGGCAAGCTCTATGATGGAACGAGCAACGAGCAGAAACAGAGCATAGCAGAACATAATAGACACGACTAGGGAACAGGTACGCTACCTCAATTTGTTATAGAGAGTAGAGTCCAGTACACCCACTAGTTGATGAGGAGAGAGACCTTGCCAAGACGTAGAAAAGCAGTGCGCCGACCTGATGTGCCGGACGCACGATACAAAAGCCGAAATGTGGCTCGCTTCATGAACAAGCTGATGCTTGACGGTAAGCGTAGCCTGGCAGAGCGCATCATCTATGATGCCTTTGATGCCATTGAAGCAAAGCAGAAGCGTCCACCACTGGATGTGTTCGAGCAGGCATTGAAAAATACCACGCCAACGACTGAGGTCAAGCCTCGCCGTGTTGGTGGCTCAACCTATCAGGTGCCTGTGGAAATCCGCAGAGATCGCGGTAACACGTTGGCAATGCGCTGGCTCATTCGCTCTGCGCGTTCTCGTACTGGACGATCCATGGCGGATAAACTCGCCAATGAGCTAATGGATGCTGCGGCGGGTCAGGGCGCAACCATTAAGAAACGTGAAGAGACCCATAAGATGGCGGATTCTAATAAAGCATTCGCTCATTATCGTTGGTAAAAAGATATCATGGCTACAAGAGATTTCCCACTCGAAAAAACGAGAAATATTGGTATCATCGCTCATATTGATGCAGGCAAAACCACCACCACAGAGCGTATCCTTTTCTATACCAAAAAGATTCACCGCATTGGTGAGGTCCATGAAGGCGCAGCCACTATGGACTGGATGCCTCAAGAGCAGGAGCGCGGCATTACCATTACGTCAGCCGCCACCACCTGTTTCTGGCAGGACCATCGCATCAACATCATCGACACCCCTGGACACGTTGACTTTACCGCCGAGGTAGAACGCTCATTGCGCGTTCTCGACGGTGGTGTAGTTGTCTTCGACGCCGTTGCTGGTGTTGAGCCACAATCCGAAACCGTGTGGCGTCAAGCAAATAAGTATGATGTACCGCGTATGTGCTTCGTCAACAAGATGGACCGCACTGGCGCGGACTTTTGGCGTACCGTTGAAATGATTCGCGAACGCCTCGGTGCTGTTCCTGTGCCGATTCAAATTCCGATAGGTCGCGAGAGTAACTTCAAAGGCTTTATTGACCTGATTGAGAACGAGTCGGTCATCTTCACCGACGACCTCGGCACAAAGTCAGACCACACCGAAGTCCCAACAAGCATGGAAGCTGAGTATAAGCAACATCGCGAGTTCCTCATCGAGCGTATCGCTGAGACTGACGAAGAGCTAACACTGAAGTACCTCGAAGGCGAAGAGATTTCAAAAGAAGAACTCATCATTGCTCTGCGTAAGGCAACCATTGCAAATACGTTGGTGCCAGTGCTGTGTGGAACCGCTCTTAAGAATAAGGGTGTGCAGGCAATGCTTGACGCGGTAATCGCGTACTTGCCATCACCACTCGACATTCCTGCTCCAACCGGCATCAATCCTGACACGGATGAGTCCGTCTCGCGGGTAGTCGATGACAGCGCACCGTTTAGCGCGTTGGTGTTCAAGATTGTTTCCGACCCATTCGTCGGGCGTCTTTCCTACCTGCGTGTCTATTCGGGTATGCTTTCTAAAGGCTCTGCCATCGAAAATAGCACGAAGGGCAAGCAAGAGCGCATTGGCCGTCTCTTACGTATGCACGCGAATCATCGTGAAGATATCGACGAGATTCGCGCTGGTGACATCTGCGCGGCAGTGGGGTTGCGTAATACCTTCACAGGTGATACACTATCCGATGCCCAGAACCCAATCATTCTTGAGTCGATTAACTTCCCTCAGCCAGTGATTGAAATTGCCATTGAGCCGAAGACGAGAGCCGACCAGGACAAGATGGCGATTGCGTTGAACAAACTGGCGGAAGAGGACCCAACCTTCCAGATGCATACCGACCTCGATAGTGGTCAAACGATTATCGCGGGTATGGGTGAATTGCACTTGGACGTTATCGTGGACCGTATGTTCCGCGAGTTCAAGGTTGAGGCAAATGTGGGTCGCCCACAGGTTGCTTACCGTGAAACCATCACAAAGCCAGCACAGGCCCAGGGCAAGCACGTTCGTCAAACGGGCGGTCATGGTCAGTATGGCGATGTGTGGGTCAAGGTTGAACCAAACGAGCGCGGCAAGGGCTTTGAGTTTGTCAATGCCATTGTTGGCGGCGTTGTACCAAGAGAATACATCAAACCAGTCGAGAACGGCATTCGTGAGACATTGGAAAACGGCATCATCGCTGGTTTCCCAATGATTGACGTGAAGGCAACGCTGTATGATGGCTCTTATCATGATGTTGACTCGAACGAAATGGCCTTTAAGACTGCTGGTTCGCTAGCGATTAAAGAGGCCACACGCAAAGCTGGCGCGATTCTGCTGGAACCTGTGATGTTAGTGGAAGTGACCACCTCAGAGGAATTCTATGGAGATGTTATCGGCGACCTCAACCGACGCCGAGGGACAATCCTGGGTATGGAAAGCCGTGGAGTGCAGCATGTGGTGCGGGGATATGTCCCCCTTTCCGAGATGTTCGGCTATGTAAATGATCTCCGTTCGATGACAAGCGGGCGTGCAAGCTACTCAATGGAGTTTGACCATTACGATCCCGTGCCGAGAGCTATTGCCGATGAAATTTCGGCGAAAGCCTCTCGCTAAAATCGCCGAGGGAATGATGCATCATCATTCCCTCGAACCATGTAGGTATCGAAGACTTGTATGTGCAGGTCTTCACTCCTCATACAACACAAAGCAAAATGTGTAATTTTTGCGTCGTCTATCTCATCTCGCTCAGTGCCGAATCAGGGAACAGGCCGCCTGAGCAATGGTATCTTTTTGTGTGCCTCTCACTGTGCGTGAGGGAACACATACATATTACTAATAGAGGAATAAAATGGCAAAGAAAAAGTTTGAGCGGACAAAGCCGCACGTGAACGTGGGCACGATTGGACACATCGACCACGGCAAAACCACCCTGACGGCAGCTATCACCAAGGTGCTGGCAACGTTGAGTGCAACCAATAAATACACCGCCTTCGACCAGATTGACAAGGCCCCCGAAGAGCGCGAGCGCGGGATCACCATCGCGATCGCCCACCTGGAATACGAGACGGAGCAACGCCACTATGCCCATGTGGACTGCCCCGGACACGCCGACTACATCAAGAACATGATTACCGGAGCCGCCCAGATGGACGGAGCGATCCTGGTGGTGAGTGCTCCTGATGGTCCCATGCCTCAGACACGTGAACACGTGCTGCTGGCTCGTCAGGTGGAAGTGCCGGCCATGGTGGTGTTCCTCAACAAAGTGGACATGATGGACGACGAAGAGTTGCTCGAACTGGTCGAACTGGAAGTGCGTGAACTGCTCTCCAAGAACCAGTTTCCCGGTGATGATGTGCCGGTCATTCGTGGCTCGGCCCTGCGTGCATTGGAGAGCAAAGGCGACCTGTCACGCAACGACGAAGCGGCCAAGAGCATCTGGGAGTTGATGGATGCAGTGGATAGCTACATTCCCACTCCTGCACGCCCCACCGATCGCCCGTTCTTGATGCCGGTGGAAGACGTGTTTGGCATTAAGGGTCGAGGCACGGTGGCAACCGGACGTATCGAGCGTGGAGTGGTCAAGGTTGGAGAGAACGTCGAAATCATCGGTATGCAGGAAACCACGCGTACCGTGGTGGTGACCGGCGTGGAGATGTTCCAGAAGACCTTGGACACCGGTATGGCAGGCGACAACGTGGGGTGTCTGTTGCGAGGTATTGAGCGAGCGGACATCGAGCGTGGTCAAGTGCTTGCCAAGCCAGGGTCAATCAAGCCGCACAAGACGTTTAAGGCGCAGGTGTATGTGTTGTCGAAGGAAGAGGGAGGCCGTCACACGCCGTTCTTCAACGGGTATCGTCCACAGTTCTACGTTCGGACCACGGACGTGACGGGAGCGATCAAGTTGCCAGAGGGAGTGGAGATGGTGATGCCGGGCGACAACATCGAGATGACGGTGGAGTTAATCCAGCCAGTCGCGATGGAAGAGGGTGTGAAGTTCGCCATTCGTGAGGGTGGACGTACTGTTGGTGCCGGTATCTGCACCAAGATTGAAAGCTAAGGTTTTATTGGGGCCGCTGCATTGTATGCGGTCCCACACCCGTATCAGGAGAGAAAAATGGCGACAGGAACAAAACAGCGTATCCGCATCCGACTGAAAGCATACGATCATCGTATTCTTGATCAGTCAGCAATGCAGATCGTTGACACTGCTCAGCAGACAGGCGCACGTGTCTCAGGTCCGGTACCTCTGCCTACAGAGATTGACAAATTCACGGTCATGCAATCACCGTTCGTTCACAAAGACTCTCGCGAACAATTCGAGATTCGTACACACAAGCGCTTGATTGATATCATTGATCCAACAAACCGAACCGTTGAGGCTTTGACACGTTTGAATCTGCCCGCAGGCGTAGATATCGAAATCAAACTGTAATATGGGTGAAGCATGTCGTAGGGACCAGATTTATCGCGTCCACCGCGCAATTCATTGCGCGAGGTCCATTCCATAATGGGTATAGGCGATAAATCGCTCTCGGACGCGATAAATCTGGTCCCTACAACATCATTATTCCATCCCTACAGTTGAGGAGAGGAGAAGATATGCTAGATGCATTATTGGGCAGAAAGATCGGCATGACTCAGGTATTTGGACCGAACGGAACAGTGGTACCTGTAACAATCATCGAGGTCGGCCCCTGCTTTGTAACACAAGTCAAAACCGTCGCGAATGACGGCTACGAAGCCGTACAAATTGGCTTCGAGCAAACAACGAATAAGCACTCAACCCGTCCTGAGTTGGGACATTTAGGACATAGCCTTCCATTGTTGAAGGGACAGCGTAAAGCTTTGCAGACACATCAGCAGAGCGAACGCACAAAGGCACAGACCGACGTTGCCACGACCGAAGGTGAAACACCCTCGGAAACGACGACGGAGAAGGCTAGTAAGCAAGTTCAGCGCCTCTTAAAAATACAGGCAAACCGCCAGCGTCGTCCTGGTCCAGAACTTGGACCATTCAAGTTTGTACGCGAGGTGGGCTTGCAAAGAGGTACAACACCTGAGAAGATTGAACTCGGCGCACAATTCGATGCTGGTCTGTTTACGATTGGCGAGGCGATTGATGTTGTTGGGACCACAAAAGGTAAAGGCTTCCAGGGTGGTGTAAAGCGGCACGGCTTTAAGGGTGGCCCTAAGACACATGGTCAATCAGACCGTCATCGCGCACCAGGCTCCATCGGTTCGGGTACAACCCCAGGCCGTGTGCTCAAGGGAACGCGTATGGCTGGTCATATGGGCAATGTGCGCGTTACCGCGAAGAAACTACAAGTGGTTCAGGCTGATCCTGAGCGTAACCTGCTGGTCGTCAAGGGGTCTGTCCCTGGTGCCAACGGGAGCCTGCTCACGGTCAAGAAGCATGTGATGAGGTAAACCGAAATGCCCTCGACTAAAGTATATAACATGGCTGGAGAAGCCGTAGAAGACCTGGAACTCAGCGAGCAGGTGTTCGGAGTTACCCCTAACGTGTCGGTATTGCATCAGGTTGTCACCGCGCAACTGGTGAACCGTCGTCAGGGTAATGCTTCAACCAAGACTCGTAGTGAAGTATCGGGTGGTGGTAGAAAGCCCTACAAGCAAAAGGGTACAGGTAATGCCCGTCAGGGTAGCACGCGTGCTCCTCAGTATCGTCATGGTGGTGTTGTATGGGGTCCACGGCCTCATCCATATCATCACGATGTGCCGAAGAAAATGCGCCGTCTGGCTATTCGCTCGGCTTTATCAGACAAGGTAGCGAACGCAAGCCTGATCGTAGTCAACGAACTCGGCCTGGAAACACCAAGCACAAAGGGGATGCTGAAACTTCTGGAGCAGCTTCCAACCCCCGGCAAGCGTGTACTCATGATGTTGCCACAGCGTGACGAGAATGTCTTGCTGTCAACACGTAACATTCCGCTTGCGAAGGTGCAGCATGTCGCCTCAATCAACGTGGTTGAGCTGTTGAAGCACGATTACGTCATCATGCCAGTCAAAACTGTGCGCTGGCTCGAACTCGTCTTTGGCGAAGGGTTAAGCGCAGAAGCGGCGACCGCGCAAATTTTTGATGCGGCTGACAGTACAGCTACCGTGCCAACGAGCAGCGAGACGTTGACGGCAGAGCCACTGATTGCTCCTGCTCAAGGCGAGACATTGCCACTCGTGCCCACACCGTCCGAGGATGGCGAGACACCAGCGACGCCATCAACTGATAGCGAAGCATAGAGGAGAACACTGTGGAAATTACAGAAATTCTGCGTCAAGGTCTCGTTACCGAGAAAACGGTACAACTGCAAGAGCAGAACAAATATACCTTTAAGGTTGCGGTACAGGCCAACAAAATTGATGTACGGCGTGCCGTCGAGACCATCTTCAAAGTGAAGGTGCTCTCGGTGAACATGATTCGCATGCCTGGCAAGGCGAAGATGATTCGACGAAAAGGCTCTGCTCCCCGGCCTGTAGAGCCGCGTGAGTGGAAAAAGGCGATTGTTACCCTCCAAGAAGGCCAGACAATCGACGCATTGAAGGCGTAAGGTAAGGGATTGAGCTATGCCAATTAGACAGTATCGACCAACGTCTCCCGGGCGTCGCGGCATGTCTGTTTCGACATTCGAGGAGATCACAAAAACAAAGCCGGAGAAGTCGCTGACCGTCAAGCTAGAGAAGCATGCCGGACGCAACAATCAGGGTAAAATCACCGTTCGTCACCGTGGCGGTGGTGAGAAGCGTGCGTATCGCATCATCGACTTCAAGCGCAACAAATTGGACGTGCCAGCAAGAGTTGCTGCAATCGAGTACGATCCCAATCGTACTTCACGTATCGCTCTGCTGCACTATGTTGATGGTGAGAAACGGTATATTCTGGCACCTGTGGGACTGAAAGTTGGAGACCGCGTACAGGCTGGCCCAGACGCGGACATCCGTGTTGGGAATGCATTGCCATTGAAGAATATTCCGACCGGTACAACCATTCACAACATCGAGTTGGAGAAGGGTCGTGGTGGTCAAATGGTACGCAGTGCTGGCGTAGGGGCGCAGTTGATGGCAAAAGAGGGTGATTATGCACTCATTCGTTTGCCTTCAGGTGAACAGCGTAACGTCAACATTTTGTGTATGGCGACAATTGGACAGGTCGGCAACGTCGATCACGAAAACCAGAGCATTGGTAAAGCCGGACGTTCACGACATATGGGTCGTCGTCCAACGGTTCGTGGGTCGGCAATGAACCCGAACGATCACCCACACGGTGGTGGTGAGGGTCGCGCACCTATTGGTGGGCAGCCACAAACTCCCTGGGGCAAACCAGCACTCGGCTTTAAGACTCGTAACAATAAGAGGACTGACCGCTTCATTGTCCGTGGTCGCAATGCAGGCAGGAGGAAGTAATGTCGCGTTCGAGAAAAAAAGGACCTTATATTCACCCTTCGCTCAGAAAAAAAATTCTGGTGATGAGGAGAAGCGGCGACCGGCGTTTGATCAAAACATGGTCGCGAGCCTCAATGATTTTCCCTGAGATGGTTGGTATGACCATTGGCGTACACAACGGCAAGATTTATGTACCGGTCTATGTCAGTGAGAATATGGTTGGTCACAAGTTAGGTGAGTTCTCACCCACACGCCACTTCCGTGGTCACGCGGGTGGCAAGAATGAGAAAACCACGTCAGTACGGTAGGGGCACAATTCATTGCGCCCAATGTAGGGGTCCGATTTATCGCACCCTATTCTTAGAGGTAGAAAATGCAAGTCAGGGCTATTGCAAAAGATATTGGCATTCCGCCGCGCAAGATGCGTCTGGTCACGAACGCGGTGAAAGGGCTTCGGGTAAATGAGGCTCTGGCTATTCTTCAATTCATGCCACAAGCTGGTGCCACACCCGTAAGCAAAGTGGTGGCATCGGCGGCGGCGAACGCGGAGAATAACTATAATCTCAATCCAGATCGACTGTATATTCTCAATATTATGGCGGATGACTCATTTCGGATTAAACGTGTGAAACCTCGTTCTCATGGTCGAGCGGCTCGTATTCTACGCCGCTTCTGCCACGTGACTGTTATTGTTTCAGATGATCCGGCTGACCGAGCCGCTCGTTAGGAAGGAGAACGCTTTTGGGACACAAAGTAAACCCAATAGGGTTCCGGCTCGGCGTCGTAAAAGGCTGGCAAGCACGTTGGTTTGCAGAGCGCGATTATAAGGACGTTCTTGCCGAGGACTTTTTAATTCGTAAAGCCATCAATAAAGACCTGTTTAATGCCTCCGTCTCACATATCGAGATCGAGCGAGCCGCCGCGAATCAGGTGCTGGTGAAAATTCACACCGCGAAGCCTGGCATCGTAATTGGCAAGAGTGGCGAAAAGGTTGAGCGGCTCAAGGCTGCACTGGAAAAACAGACCAAGAAGCGTGTTCGCCTGGACATCATCGAGATTCGCCAGCCGGAATTAGACGCCTATTTGGTGGGGCGTGGTATCGCGGAGCAGCTAGAGAAGCGCGTCTCGTTCCGTCGTGCCATGAAACAGGCCGTGCAGAAGTCGATGCGTGCCAATGCGAAGGGCATCAAGGTTATTGTTGGTGGGCGACTTGGCGGCGCGGAAATCGCGCGTACCGAGAAAGAGGTAGAGGGCAAAGTTCCTCTGCACACGCTCCGTGCTGACATTGACTATGGTCTGGTAGAGGCACACACAACCTTTGGTGTTATCGGTATCAAAGTATGGATTTATCGCGGTGACATCCTGCCAAACAAACGCCGAGAACTCGGTGAAGTCCAACAGGAGACCGTGCAGCAACAGGCGTTCCCATCAAGAGATGGTGGACGGAGTGGCGACCGTCGCGGTGGTGACCGCCGTCCAAATGATGGTGGTGCGCCTCGTGGAGACCGTGGTCCGCGTCCGCAAGGAGACCGCCCACAGGGAGACCGTGGTCCACGCCCACAGGGTGGGGACAGAGGTCCACGTCCACAGGGAGACCGCCCACAGCGTCCGTTAGGAGATCGTCCACAACGTCCTGCTGGAGACCGTGGTCCGCGTCCGCAAGGAGACCGCCCACAGGGAGACCGTGGTCCACGCCCACAGGGTGGGGACAGAGGTCCACGTCCACAGGGAGACCGCCCACAGCGTCCGTTAGGAGATCGTCCACAAGGTGAGCGTCAGCCTCGCACAGAGCAGGCTCCCGTCAACCAGACACCTGCAACACAGGCACCTGTGGTCAATGAAACTCCTGTCAACCAGACGCCAGTGGTCAACGAGGCTCCGCAGACGCAACAGCCTACAACTGCACCAACGCCGCCACCAGCCGCACCAGCACAGGATGCTAGTGCTACTCAGAGCGAGTAGAGGAGTTTCAAGCAATGTTATTGGCACCATCACGTACAAAGTATCGCCGTCAGCATCGTGGTCGTATGAAGGGTGAGGCCCATCGTGGCAACACCCTTGCCTTCGGTGATTTCGGCTTACAGGCCCTTGAGCCTGTGTGGATGGAGGCACGTCAAATCGAGTCCGCTCGTATCGCACTTACGCGCTTTATGAAGCGTGGCGGTAAAGTATGGATTCGCGTCTTTCCTGACAAGCCTGTCTCTGCCAAGCCTGCCGAAACCCGTATGGGTAGCGGTAAAGGCGCCGTTGATCACTATGTCGCGGTCGTCAAACCCGGTCGTATCATCTTTGAGATCGGTGGCGTCAGCGAAGAGGTCGCGAAAGAGGCCGTCCGTCTCGCGGGTCATAAACTACCTGTCAAGACACGCTTTATTACTCGAGGGGAGGCTGAAAGTGTCGAAAGTTAACGAACGTCGCAAACAGGTTTTGGAGTATACCGAAGCGCAAGCGCAGAGTGAACTCAAAGACCTGCGGCTGAAATTGTTCAATCTTCGCTTGCAGCAACAGCGTGGCGAGGTAAAAAACAACCGCATGTTTACGCAGACGCGTAAGGATATTGCTCGCTTGATGCATCACCTGACGCAGTTGGAGAATGAAGAATGACACAGCAAGCAGCACAAACGCCACAGACGGTTGCCCGTCACCAGCAAAAGGTTGGGCGTGTAGTAAGCAATAAAATGGACAAAACGATTGTTGTTATCGTTGAATCCCTGAAAAAACACCGCATCTATAAGCGCACGTATAAGCAGACAAAGCGTTTTTATGCACATGATGAAGAGAACACATGTGTGGTAGGTGACACCGTTCGTATCGAAGAGTGTCCTCCTGTGAGCAAATTGAAACGCTGGCGTCTCGTCGAAGTCATCAGGCGCGGTAGTGGAATTGTGCCCGTCGAAGAGTTGTTGGCAGATGTCGATCCCGCTCTGGCAGACTCCTCCGATGATGCAGAAGCAGAATAAGGAGAGCGTCAGATGATCCAGGTAGAAAGCCGTCTGAAAGTCGCCGACAACACAGGCGCGAAAGAGATCATGTGTATTCGTGTGATAAGTGGCTCCGCCAAGCGTTATGCAACGGTGGGCGACATTATCAAAGCCTCGGTTAAGCAGGCTTCGCCAAATGGACAGGTCAAGAAGGGCGACGTAGTGGACGCCGTTATCGTGCGTGTCTCCAAGGAGTATGCGCGTCCCGATGGGTCGCACATCCGCTTTGATGAGAACGCCGCCGTCATTCTTGCTGCTGGTAACAATCCACGTGGCACACGTATCTTCGGACCCGTGGCGCGCGAATTGAGAGAGAAGAACTTTTCTCGTCTCATCTCGCTTGCCCCTGAAGTGCTCTAGCATGGTGGAGTTCATCGAACTCCATACCATAGAGGAAGAAAATGGCAGTAAAACAAAAAGAGAAGAAGCCGCTTCACTTAGCCAAGTTGAACATCAAGAAGGGTGACACCGTTTTGATTATCACAGGCAAGGATAGGGGCAAGGAAGGAACCATCTCGCGGGCGATGCCACAGGCCAACAAAGTGATCGTTGAAGGTCTGAACGTGGTAAAGAAGCATATTCGTCCGCAGGGTCAGACGCGTCAGGGAGGCGTGATCGAGAAGGCAATGCCTATCCATGTCTCCAACGTCATGCTGAAATGTACGGAATGTGGTCAGCCCACGCGCGTTGCTCATGATCGTCGCCCTCTCGGTGCCGATCAGAAGGTTCGCTCTGTACGTGTATGCAAGAAGTGTGGGAAGGTCATTGCAGACCATACAGATCGGTCGAGGAGTAGTTAAACGTCATGGTATCACGATTAAAAGAGAAGTACCGACAAGAGGTCGTGCCTGCCCTGCAAAAGGACTTTAACTACACTAACCCGATGCAGGTACCGACGCTCAACAAGGTCGTCATCAACATTGGTATGGGTGAGGTCATTCAGAATGCGAAGGCCATGGATGCCGCTGTTGGAGACCTTGCACTCATCACGGGCCAGCGTCCAGTCATCACGCGTGCCAAGCGCTCGGTCGCAACCTTCAAACTACGTGAAGGTATGCAGATCGGTTGCATGGTGACATTGCGTGGAGAGCGCATGTATCAGTTCCTCGACAAACTTATCAATGCCGCCTTGCCGCGTATCCGCGATTTCCAGGGCGTCTCAGCCGAGGCGTTCGATGGTCGTGGCAATTATACGCTCGGTTTGCGCGAACAACTGGTTTTTCCAGAGATCGACTACGACAAAATCGACAAGGTTCGCGGCATGGAAATCAGCATTGTGACAACGGCTCGCACCGATGAAGAGGGACGAGGGCTGCTCAGGTACCTGGGTATGCCTTTTAAGAAGTAACGCTGGAGGGCGACGATGGCAAAAACATCAATGATTGTGAAGTCTCAGCGCAAACCAAAGTTCAAGGTGCAGCAGCATAATCGCTGTAATGTGTGTGGACGACCTCGCGCCTATATGCGCAAATTCGGTCTCTGCCGCATCTGTTTCCGCGAGCGAGCGTCGCGAGGCGAGTTACCAGGTGTAACAAAATCGAGTTGGTAGCCCTATGATGGGTAGGGGCAAAACACAAGCAGAAAAACCGTTTTGCCCTTTGAAATGGCGAAAGCGAAAAGGCGAAAACACAAAGCGTTGTTTTCGTACTTCGGATTGTGGAGGCATCCATGAATATGACTGATCCAATTGCAGATATGCTTACGCGTATCCGCAATGCGGTCACAGCACGGCACACACGAGTATTGATTCCCGCGTCGAAAATGAAGCTGGCTATCGCACGTGTGCTAAAAGAAGAGGGCTACATCAAGGACATTGAAATCCTGAAAGATAACCCACAAGGAACAATTCGTATTACGTTGCGCTATGCGGAGAAGACGCCGGTCCTGACAAACCTGAAACGTGTCAGCAAGCCAGGCTTGCGTGTCTACTCGAAGCGTACCGATATCCCACGAGTCCGCGGTGGCCTGGGGATATCCATTGTATCGACGCCAAAGGGAATCATGACTGGTAGCAGTGCCTATCATCAGGGTCTCGGTGGAGAAGTCGTCTGCTACGTTTGGTAGACAGGAGGGATAGCATGTCTCGTATTGGACGCGCTCCGATTACTGTGCCAGCGAAAGTACAGGTAAACTGGACCGAAGACAATCTAGTTACAGTGAAGGGACCAAAAGGCCAACTTTCACAGCAGGTCGATCCTGCCCTGACGCTCAAGCTCGAAGACGGCACACTTTCAGTCGCACGACCTTCAGATAGCAAAGAGCACAAGGCCAAACATGGTCTCTATCGCACATTGGTGAACAACATGGTGGTTGGCGTAACGACAGGCTTCACCAAGCAGCTAGAAATTCACGGCGTTGGCTATCGTGCCGCTAAAGTGGGTGAAAACCTGGTTATCCAGGTCGGCTACTCTCATCCTGTCGAGGTACAGCCCCCCGCAGGTATCTCACTCTCTGTCGATGGTGTCGATGCGGCAACAAAGGCTACTAGAGTCAGCGTGACTGGCATTGATAAACAACTGGTTGGACAGGTTGCGGCAGTTATCCGCAATGTGCGCAAACCCGAACCCTATAAAGGCAAGGGCATACGCTACACCGGTGAGGTTGTTCGTCGCAAAGCTGGTAAAGCTGGTAAAGTCGGCGGCAAAAAGAAGTAAGGGTCCGATTTATCGCACCCAATACACGGTAAGGAAGGTTAAGAGAAACGTAGTGCCGACCACGTTTCTCAGTCTATCCTTCCTTCGTCACTCAGTATACGAAAGGGGAGAAGTGGGAGCTATCGTAGACTTTCACTCCTTGAACTATGATTAAACGATTTCATGCAAATCAGGCACGGCTGCGGCGGCACCAGCGTATGCGCAACCATTTGGAAGGCTCACAGACGCGTCCGCGTTTGAACGTGTTCCGCAGTGGACAGCATATCTACGCTCAGGTCATTGACGATACAACTGGCAAAACACTGGTCGCCGCCTCATCGCTTGATGAGAGCTTGCGTTCATTCAAGCCAGCACAGCCGCAACAAGAAGAGACAAAAGAGCCAAACTTACTAGAACGAGTTGGTGGTGCCGTGCAGTCCGTGGTAGAAGCCGCGACTGATGCTCTTCCCACCAGCAAAGCGAAGAGTGCCAGGAGTGAGAAAGCTGCACCAGCGAAAAACGCACCACAAAAAGGTGGCAAGGCTGGTGGGACTGCTGCCCCAAAGGTAAATCTTCCTGCCGCCCAGAAGAACGCACCCAAAACACCGGTCGAGGCATTGGCTGCGATTGCGAATAATAGAAAAGTGGCAATCTCACGTGAAGTAGGTAAGCTTGTGGCACAGCGTGCAAAAGAACAGGGTGTCAGCCAGGTCGTCTTTGATCGCGGTGGATATGCTTATCATGGACGTATCGCTGCATTAGCTGAAGGTGCTCGTGAAGCGGGCCTGGACTTCTAGGACTGCAAAAGGAAAAAGAACTCATGGCAAGAATAGACGCTACAAAACTGAACCTGGAAGAGACAGTGGTTGAAGTCAGCCGCGTCTCCAAGGTGGTCAAAGGCGGTCGCCGCTTCAGCATTCGCGCGTTAGTCGTTGTTGGTGATCACAATGGCTATGTCGGCTTTGGCTTTGGCAAGGCAAGCGAGTACACCGAGGCCATCCGTAAAGGTGTTGAGGATGCTAAGAAGCATCTGACACAGGTTCCCCTTGCTGGAACGACCATTCCGTTCATGGTGAAGACAAACTTTGGAGCCTCCGAAGTTCTGCTCAAACCTGCTGCCCCTGGTACTGGCGTTATCGCTGGTGGTGCAGTGCGAGCCGTTATGGAGTCCGCGGGTGTCAGAGACATTCTTACAAAGACACTTGGCAGCACCAACAAGGCGAATACCGTGCAGGCATGTATCAAGGCGTTACGCGAACTACGCTCACCTGATACCGAGGCACTGCGTCGCGGTAAAACCGTTGTGGATATTGTCGGGAAGAAACAGGCCGAGCGTATCGCAATAGCGACCGCAAACGCCGCGGAGCAAGCTGCAGCCATGCGTGCCGCACGCGAAGAAGAGGCACGTGAGACACGGGCAACCTCGAATCGTGGTAGGTCTGGTGGCGACCGCAATGATCGTGGAGACCGTCGCGGTGGTGGCAATGCTGGTGGCTCGAACGACCGTCGTGGTGGCGGCGGTACTGGAGACCGTCGTGGCGGCGGTGGCGGCGGTAGCCGTCGATAGGAGCAGGATAATGGCAAAACTACGGATAAAATGGGTACGCAGCTCGATTGGCTACCCACAGGACCAGAAAGATACAATTAAAGCCCTGGGCTTGCGTAAGCTTCAGCGTACCGTTGAACACGAAGATAATCCCGCGATACGGGGAATGATTCGCAAAGTCGTTCACCTGTTGCAGGTAGAGGAGGTCGTCAATGAAACTCTCTGATTTACGGCCCGCTCCTGGTGCGCGTGTAGACGAAAAGCGTGTCGGTCGTGGTCACGGCTCCGGTCGTGGCAAGACAGCAGGTCGTGGCACCAAAGGACAAAAGGCACGTACCGGCGGCAAAGTGCATCGCGCATTCAATGGCGGTCAGACCCGCCTCTCGAAGCGTTTAGGCTTCAAGCGTGGTCTCGGCAATAGCAATACTGCCTTCCGCGATAACTACGCTATTGTCAACATTGATGAGCTTGCGTTGATGAACACCACTAGCACTGAAATTAAGCCAGAAGATTTCGTAACCGCTGGTTTGATGACCCCTGCTAAAGGGCGTGGACTCATCAAGATACTTGGCGATGGCGAACTTGACCGTGCTCTAACCGTTCACGCACACAAGGTTTCCGCGAGTGCTCGCGCAAAGATTGAAGCTGCCGGTGGCAGCATTGAGATCATTCCAGTGCGTACCTATGAGCAGACCAAGCGCAAAAAAGTAGACAAAAACGCTCCTGCTGCTCAAGCGGCTGCGATCACTCCACAACAGAATAGCTAATGAAGTAGCCAGGAGGTCAGAGAGTAGAACTCCCTGGCACCTGGCACGTATGATATATATTGCAAACAATTTTTGCTCATACTTGTAGTATTTTTCCTCTAAAGAAAGGCAGTCTTCTATGTGGGAACGACTGCGCAGTATCTGGACCGTTCCTGATTTGCGCAATAAGATTCTCTTCACGTTAGCGATGCTGCTGGTGTTCCGCGTTCTCGCGCACATCACAGTGCCCTTGACGGCGGCGGAGAAAGCTTCATTACTAAGCATCTTTTCTAGTAGTAGTAAGAGCAAGGACCTGGGTCAATTGCTCGGTTTGCTCGATGTCTTCTCAGGTGGGTCGTTGCAGACGTTCTCCATTGTCGCCTTTGGAGTGTATCCATATATCACGGCAACGATTGTGATGCAGTTGCTCCAACCGATCATTCCTGCGTTGCAGAACTTATCAACACAGGGTGAGGCTGGTCGTCTCCGCTTTAGCCAGATTACGCGTATCATTACCGTTCCTCTTGCTCTATTGCAAGCATTAGGACAGTGCGCTATCTTCCAGCAGGCGGGGGTGTTGACCAATTTCAGCCTTGTTGATCCAAGATATGCACTGGAGACCTTTTCCATTTTGGTTGCCTTGACCACTGGCACAATGATCCTGGTGTGGATTGGTGAATTGATTACGGAGAATGGTATCGGCAACGGTATCTCAATCATTATCTTTGCTGGTATCGTGAGTCGTCTACCGGGTTTCGTGCAGTCGGGCTATCTTGCCGCGACATCAAGTGGTGGCACGAGTGGTGGCGTCGTCAGCATCGCGGTCTTCTTGATAATTGGCTTGATTACCATTCTCGGTGTCGTGTACATCTATCAAGGACAGCGGCGCATTCCAGTACAGTATCCAACGAAGCGACAGGTGGGACGCGGTATGCTGGTTGGCTCAGCCCAGACAACCTACATTCCTATGCAGGTCAATAGCGCAGGTATGATACCACTCATCTTCGCGCAGTCGATGCTCATCTTTCCCGCAGTGCTATCGCGCTACCTTTCGGCAAGTACGACGCCGTGGCTTAGCTCGGCAGCGTCATTTATTGGTACTTATGTTGTGAATACCAGTACGTGGTGGTACTGGCTGATCTACTTTGTTCTGGTCGTGGCCTTTACCTACTTTTATGCCTATGTCGTGTGGCAACAGCAGAATATACCGGAGAGCTTGCAGAAGCAGGGCGCGTTCATTCCAGGCTATCGTCCTGGCGAACCAACCAGCAAGTATCTGTACGCGATCCTCAATCGTATCACACTTGCTGGGGCCTTATTCCTGGGCCTTATCGCGGTTCTGCCGTTTCTCTCGCGTATAGGCGCGAACCAATTGCTGGGTAGTGCATCAATCCTCATCGCTGTTGGTGTGGTGTTGGACACGATTCGGCAGCTTGAAGCTCAAATGGTCATGCGTAACTATTCCGGCTTCTTGTCGTAATGAGTGGGCGCGGGCTGTTCGCGCCTCATGCTCATGCCGTTCCATCGGGAGTTTCTTCATTGTGGCAACCTTGCAAGGATCGCTTTGAGTGCAATGACGCGCTCCCACGATATTCCACCGGAGAAAAAACGTGAACATTATCCTATTCGGTGCGCAGGGGTCAGGGAAGGGAACACAGGCTGACAGACTTGCAGAAGCTTTAGGTATTCCCCACGTTGCTAGTGGGGACCTGTTCCGTGATGCGATCAAAGCCGAGTCCGAGTTGGGACGTAAGGCGAAGGAATACATAGATCAGGGGAAACTTGTTCCCGATGATCTCACTGTGAAAATGGTCCTTGACCGCATCAAAGAGCCAGATTGTACACCCGGAGTACTACTCGATGGCTTCCCACGTACAATCACACAGGCCCATGCATTAGATGAAGGATTAGAGGCGAACGGCAGACATATTGATGTCGCTGTCTATCTGAATGTGCCGCGCGACATTTTGTTAAAGCGGCTCTCAGGAAGATACATTTGTCGGGCGCATCAGCACGTTTATAATATAAACACGAACCCACCGAAAGTCGCTGGGAAGTGTGATAAAGATGGTAGCGATCTGTATCAGCGCAGTGATGATACGGGTGAAGCTGTACAGAGGCGGCTAGACATCTTTTTCAACGAGACAATCCGTCTGCTCGACTACTATCGCCCACAGCATAAACTGTCAGAGGTAAATGGAAATCAGGGTATCGAGCAGGTGCAGCAAGATCTCGTGAATGCTGTACAACATCACGGGAAGCAATAACGAGAGAATACATCATGGCTGTAATCATAAAATCAAAAGAAGAGCGCGAGAAGATGCGAGCTGCTGGACATATTGTTGCGGAGATGCTTGCAGAACTGCGTAACGCGGTTCGTCCAGGCGTAACAACGCAAGAACTCGACAAGCTCGGAGCATCATTGTTGAAGCGATATGGAGCCAAGTCTAGCGCATTGGGCTATCATGGTTATCCTGCATCGCTTTGTACGTCAGTAAATGAAGAAGTTGTACACGGCATTCCAGGGAAGCGCGTGCTAGTAGAGGGCGATATCATAACCCTGGATTTTGCCGCGAACTACAATGGTTGGCACGCAGACTCAGCAATTACGGTTCCCGTGGGGGAGGTGTCCCCGGAAGTGCAACGTCTCCTCAAGGTGACGGAAGATGCACTCTACCGAGGCATCGCGGCTGCCCGTGCAGGAAACCGTTTGCATGACATTGGGCGTGCGGTACAGCAATTTGTAGAAGCGGCAGGTTACTCGGTTGTGCGTAACTATGGTGGACATGGTGTTGGTCGTAGTATGCACGAAGACCCACAGGTACTCAATTATGTCGAGGCTGGCTATCCTAACTCTGTTCTCAAACCGGGTATGGTAATTGCCATCGAGCCAATGGTCATCGCAGGGGCGAAGAAGACGCAAGTACTTCCCGACGAGTGGACCGTGATCTCGGCTGATAAAACCTACACCGCACACTTTGAACACACGGTGGCAATCACCGAAGGCGACGCTGATATCTTAACACGGTAGGGAGGCACAGAGGGAAAATACACATGTATAAATTTTCCCTCTCGACTTCTCGTAAAAACTATGGTATAATTCATAGTTGGCAGCAGCAGTTGACACTGCTGCCCTTTTGTACTTTCTGTTGACCCCATTATCAGGGAAAGGATGCTATGGCAAAGAAGGATGAGATCGAGGTCGAGGGTAAAGTGATTGAAGCCCTCCCCAATGCTATGTTTAAAGTTCAAATTGACGAGGAACATGAAGTTCTGGCAATCCTCTCAGGAAAAATGCGCATGAACTTTATACGTATAGTGCCAGGTGACAAGGTGCGGGTCGTGCTGTCCCCCTATGACTTGACACGAGGGCGTATCACCTACCGTCCGCGATCATAACGTCCGTGATGATCGTGTGGTAGTAAGTAGAACATCCTTCTCTATTCCTTTTCTCCTATTATGAGCATCCAGTAGCTGCAAATAGACCATGTGAAGGAAGGCCAGAGAGCAGCGTTTCTCAGGCTTTTGTTCGTCAATTTTGATGTTTTCATTTGTTTTATCTCATTGATCGCTATAATTTTTACCATGTGACCAGTGAAGTGAAGTAGACTATGCAAGAGGAGGGCAAGCCATGAAAGTGCGAGCCTCAGTAAAACCGCGTTGTGATGGCTGTAAGGTGATCCGCCGCAATCGTGTTGTGATGGTGATCTGTAGCAAAGATCCGAAGCATAAGCAGAAACAAGGATAGGGCGTTTTCTATCGCTCTACTACGGAAAGCTGGAGGAAAAGATGGCTAAAATCGCCGGCGTTGACATTCCACGAGAGAAGCGCGTGGAGATTTCGCTGTGCTACATTTTTGGGATTGGGCTGACTACGAGCCGAAAAATCCTGGAACGAACACGCATTAACCCTGATACCAGGGTGAAAAACTTGACCGAGGAAGAAGTGAACCGCCTTCGTGATGTCATTGACCGCGAACACAGAGTCGAGGGCGACCTACGTCGCGAAGTAGACCTGAACATCAAGCGGCTCATTGAGATCGGATGCTATCGGGGCATGCGCCACCGTCGTAACTTGCCGGTGCGCGGACAACGAACACGCACGAACGCACGTACACGTCGTGGACCAAAACGAACGGTTGCTGGCAAGAAGAAAGCCGCAGCGAAGAAGTAACGTCGGAGAGGATTTCTAAGCATGGCAGACAAGAAAAAGCCAACAGGTGCAGGCAAAGTACGGCGGCGTGAACGCAAGTCAGTACCGCGTGGACATGCACACATCCAGGCAACATTTAACAATACAATCGTGACGCTTACCGACCCCAATGGAAATGTTCTTTCCTGGGGCAGTGCTGGTGGGCAGGGCTTCAAAGGCTCTCGTAAAAGCACTCCTTACGCGGCACAGGTCACGGCAGAAGTGGCGGCTCGTAAAGCTATGGAACATGGCTTGCGTCAGGTAGACGTGTATGTCAAAGGTCCTGGCTCCGGTCGTGAAGCGGCCATTCGCTCCTTGCAGACCTCTGGCCTCGCAGTCACTTCAATTACTGATGTTACACCTATTCCACACAATGGATGTCGCCCCCCCAAGAGACGGCGTGTATAACCCGTAACGGGTAGTCATTGTGTCGCACGCAACGCGTGTGAGGAGGATTGATTTAGATGGCGCGTTATACCGGCCCCGTCTGTAAGTTGTGCAGACGTGAGGGGGTTAAACTTTTTCTAAAGGGCGACAAGTGTTTGACAAAATGTACACTTGAGCGTCGCAATACCAAGCCTGGACAGCATGGCGCAAGCCGTGCCCGTAAAGAGTCCGGCTATGCAAAGCAGTTGCGTGAGAAGCAGCGCGTGCGTCGTACCTACGGCGTACTAGAGCGTCAGTTCCGCAAACACTTTGGCGCAGCCGCACGTCGTCCTGGCAAAACGAGCGAGAACTTGCTGCAAATCCTTGAGATGCGCCTGGACAATCTGGTGTATCGCATGGGCTTCGCGGATTCGCGTGCGCAGGCTCGTCAGATCGTCAATCACGGACATTTCGCAGTGAATGGTCGCAAGACAGACATTCCATCCTTTATCGCAAAGCCTAATGATGTGATCACGGTACGTGATCGTAGCAAGGGACTGGAATACTTTAAGACGCGTGCATTGCTGTTGGCCCAGAAGGGCGTACCCACATGGTTAAGCCTTGACATCAACGCGATGAGCGGTCGTGTGGTTTCCATACCATCACGCACGGACCTTGAGCTGCCCTTTGATGAGCAGATGGTGGTTGAATTTTACCAGCGTTAAGCTTGCTGGTTTTAGGCGAAGAACTCTTGGACTACCGACGTGGGCGTGCAAAGCAGGTCCATACATACGTGTAGAGAGCGGTAGAAAAAGAAAGGCGGGTTAGAACCTTGCTAGATATTGCTTTGCCTCGCATTAAGAATACCAAAACACAGGGAAATTATGCGAGCTATGATATTGAGCCGTTAGAGGCGGGCTACGGAATGACGCTCGGCAACTCGTTACGACGTGTATTGCTCTCGTCACTGCCGGGTGCTGCTGTTACCTCTATTCGGATCGAGGGCGTACAACACGAGTTTCAGGACGTTCCCAATGTTGTGGAGGACGTGACTGATATCGTGTTGAACGTGAAAAACCTGCGCCTCCGCTGTTTTTCAGACCATCCCGTGTCGATGCGCCTGGAAGTGACTGGGGAGCGCGTGGTAACTGCTGCTGATATCGTTGCGCCAAGCACCGTGGAGATTGTGAATCCCGAACTTCACATTGCTACGCTGGACAACGAGAATGCGCGACTCGAAATGGAGCTGGTTGTTGAGACCGGTCGGGGCTATATCCCTGCCGACTCAAAAGACGATCAACCTATTGGAGTTATTCCAGTTGATGCTATCTATACACCTGTGGTGAAGGCGAATTATACCGTCGAACACACGCGTGTTGGGCAGATGACCAACTTTGATAAGATTGTTATGGACGTGACGACCGATGGGACTATTACACCCGATGAGGCGTTACGTCAGAGCGCGGATATCCTGGTGCGGCACTTTACATTGCTTGCCAATTATCGTGCCACGGTGCAAGAGATCGAGAAACCACCTCTGAGTAGCTTGCCCATTCCGCCAAAGATTTACGAAACACCAATTGAGGAACTTGACCTTTCCGTTCGTGCCTATAACTGTCTCAAACGCAGCAATATCACGAAGGTTGGTCAGGTCCTGTCGATGAATGAGGAAGACCTCTTGGGTGTGCGCAACTTTGGTGAGAAGAGTCTGCAAGAGCTACAGGAGCGGTTACTTCAACGCAACTTCTTGCCCGGTCCAGGAAAAAGCACTGTCGGAGCTGGTGTAGACGGCGACGGCGGATTGGAGGAATAAGTTGAGGCACAGAATTGCTGGCAACCGTTTAAGTATGCCAGAGCCACGCCGTCGTTCCGCACGTCGTAACCTGATGGCTGGCCTTATCCGTTATGATCGTATCAATACCACTGAAGCGCGTGCTAAGGCCATTCGCGCCGAGGTCGAGAAGTTGATTGATACAGCAGTGAAGGGCCACATCGCAGCCCAGGCACACTTGAAGTCCATTGTGAATGATGATGACAAGGCTGAAAGAATTCTTGCGTTCGCCCGTCGTGGTCGCTTCTCGTTAAAGGGAACAGTTTCCACCAATGAAGAGCGCCTGGAGCAGCAGAAAGCACCACTCACAGATAAGGGGCGTAAGTTCCTCGAAGATAAGCAGAAAGCACGCCGCGACGAGTTGCTGCGTATTATCTCCAACGAGGACGATGCTGAAAAGGCGTTGCAGGCCGCCTATCGTGCGATGGTTATTGAGTTGCATGCACGTCGTACTATTCTGAGCGCACTGCCAGATGAACTGGTTGTGAAGAAGATGTTCGACGAACTGGCACCTCGCTATATCAACCGTCATGGTGGCTATACACGTATTACGAAACTAGGCAAGCGCAAAGGCGATGCCGCCGATATCGCCCAGATCGCGCTCGTATAATATGTAGGGACCGATGTATCACGCCCTCTTGGCAACCAACCGCCGACAAGAATGTGATACATCGGTCCCTACAGGGAACGTGTAGGGCATGAATATCGCGTGTGGTATTGAATATGATGGCACCGATTATCATGGCTTTCAACGCCAACCTGACGCACATGGGCTGACTGTACAGGGTGTGCTAGAGGTAGCAATCACCCAGATTTCGGGTGAGATGTCGGTGATACATGGTGCAGGTCGTACCGATGCTGGCGTGCATGCAAGTGGGCAAGTCGTACACTTCCGTACACACTCACACTTAACGCCAGAGGTATGGCAACGAGCACTCAATGCAGTGTTACCGAACGCAGTAGCAGTACGTTGGACAAAAGAGGTTGCAGATCGTTTTCATGCACGCTTTAGTGCTCGAAGTCGATCCTACCGCTACACTGTCTGGAATGATAGCGCACCAACGGCACTTCTGACTCGCTACAGTTATTATCGTCCAATGTCATTGGACGTGGCACGAATGCAGGATGCATGTCGGCTTTTGTTAGGACGCAAGGATTTTGGAGCGTTTGGGCGTAGCCCCGATGAGACAAACCCGATGCGACCAGGACCACATTCCTGTGTTCGTACTCTGTTAGAAGCACGTTGCACACGCCAAGCAGAAAACGTATCATGCATCTATTATGATTTTACCGCAGACGGTTTTCTAACAGGCATGGTTCGCAGGATGGTCGGAACATTATTATTGGTAGGGCAAGGTCGTCTTGGCCTGAATGAATTTGAGCATATTGTGCAACGTGCGCAAAAAACGCACCCTGGGTCAGCAGCACCAGCGCATGGTTTGTGTCTGGTACGGGTTGAGTATCCCGAAGAATTTGGAGTAACAAACGCATGAAGACATATACTGCAAAAGCAGGTGATATGAACCCTCAGTGGTATATCATTGACGCTGAAGGGCAGATTCTTGGTCGTGTTGCTTCGCAGATCGCACAGATTCTGCGTGGTAAGCACAAACCAACATTCACCCCTAATCTTCCAACGGGAGATTTTGTGATCGTTATTAATGCTGACAAGATTGCTGTCACAGGCAACCGCATGGAGCAAAAGTTTTACTATCGTCATAGCCAGTATCCAGGCGGCTTGAAGAAGACATCACTGCGTCAGACTATCGAGGGTCGATTTCCAGAGCGAGCCGTTATTCATGCCGTGCGTGGTATGGTGATGCATAATCGTCTCGGCGCGGACATCATGAAGCGCTTGAAGGTGTACGCGGGTAGCGAACATCCACACGCCGCTCAGAAGCCTGTAATGTGGACCGGACCAGAAGCGTTGTTGAAGAAGCCTGCGGCTGAGACCGCCGAGGCGAAGTAACGGAAGAGGAGAAACTCCATTGGTCGATACCATTAAGGGTGAATACTACTACGGCATGGGACGACGCAAAACGGCGGTAGCTCGTGTGCGCCTCTTCCCAAATGGCGAAGGCAATATCGAAGTCAATGGCAAGACAGCCGCCGCGTACTTTGGACAACGTGACGCGCTTCTCGCCGTCGTTGCCGCACCACTCCGTGCGGTTGACATTGACAACACCTACAACATGACAATTCGCGTTCTCGGTGGCGGTACGGCTGGACAGGCTGGTGCTATTCGCCATGCCCTCGCTCGTGCCCTGCTGCGTATGAATCCTGAGTTCAAACAAGCACTGCGTCGCGCTGGCTACCTCACACGTGACCCACGCATGAAGGAACGCAAAAAACCAGGCTTGAAGCGTGCGCGTAAGGCTCCACAGTACACAAAACGTTAATACTGTTGCTTCAGGAAGAAAAAGAAAGATGCTCTGGTCGTTAAACGACCAGAGCATCTTTCTTTTTCTTCCTGAACACATAGACGAATGAGCTTACGTTGTATTATACTGAGATGCGTTGAATGAAAGTTGTTGCTACAGAAAAAGGTGAGGTACTCATGAATGCTTCTTCATCACAACAACACATAAGTGTGGACGAGTGGCGAGAATTGGAACGGAAGAGTCATGATGTGAAGCATGAGTATATAGATGGGCGTGTCTATGCAATGTCCGGCGGTAGCCTTAATCATTCTCGCATTAGCCTGAATGCTTGTTTTGCCCTTGAAAATGCACTTTTGACTGCTGGCAAGCAATGCTATGTATCAAGCAATAGAAGTTTTTCGTCGTACATCACATCTATGGATATATCAAGCATATGCACCAAATGATGAGATAGAGTTAACGAGTATTGGTGTTCGTGTACCGTTTGCGGTATTTTATAGAAATTCTAGTGTGTTGGAGCGAATAGACGATATTGAAGGCGAAGTATAGAAAAACAAAAAAGAGCGACATGAGGATAAGCCTCACATCGCCATTTACTAAAAAATCTAGTCTATCGCCTCGCTGTGCTGACGGGCTTTCGTATAGACAGGGGTACACCACTGATTCCGATAGTCGGAATGCTTGCCGCGCACCACATCAAAGTAGAGGTCTTGCAGCTTTCTTCCAATAGGGCCAATATTACCGTCCCCGATGGGCCGATGATCGACGTTGACCACAGGAGCGATTTGCGCACCAGTACCGCACAAAAACATTTCATCCGCGATATACAATTCTGTACGGTCGATGGATTGCTCACGGGTGATATAGCCAAACTCTCGCTGCGCCAGCTTTATCACGGTGTCACGCGTGATACCTAGCAAAATGTTCTCAGTTGCGCCAGGAGTAATTAGCTCGTTATTGAAGACAAGGAAAATGTTTTCCGCGCTTCCCTCAGAGACATTGCCTTCATGAGTCAGCATAATCGCTTCATCAAAGCCGTTTTGCATTGCTTCACTCTTTGCCAGTGCCGCATTGACATATCCACCAGTCACCTTCGCGCGTGCTGGCAGGGCGTTATCATCAAGCCGACGCCATGACGAGACTCCGCAACGCATCCCTGACAGGGGAACATAACTCCCTTGTGGCTCAGAGGTTAGTATGAAGTGGTCCGCGAGATCATGCAGGCGCACACCGAGTATCTCTTCACCTTTGTAGACGACTGGGCGCAAGTACACATCTTCATGCTGATCGTTACGTCTCACCAGTTCTACGCTAATCTCTATCAACTGGTCAACAGTGTAGGGAAGTTTCATCTGCAAAATTTTACAGGAGCGTTGTAATCGCTCATAGTGTTCACGTAAACGGAACAGATACACTTCCTCATCCTCAGCGTTCCAGTAGCCACGAATGCCCTCAAAGCAGCCTGTACCATAGGCAAAGGCATGTGTGCGTACAGAGATGACGCCACGTTCGGCTGGAATAAACTCGCCGTTCATAAACAGTTCTTTTGCGTTCATAGTGTGTAGGGATAAGTGGCGTCTTCGCTACTTACCGCAATGCCTCCTTCTTAATTCTTGTATAGGATATAGTATACGACAGAAAATACGGCGATGAGTACAGCCAAGACACAGATGTATGCCCTTTGGCTGGTATCTGTAATATTCCGTAGGACGAATGTATCCTGTACGCGTCGGCAATGCCGACGCGTACAGGATACATTCGTCCTACGAAACATTTACAAAATTTTCTTCCCAAGTGCCGAAAGAATTAGTTCGACCGCGAGTTTGGCGGTCGTGTTTTCGCTATCGAGAATGGGGTTGACCTCGACAACATCCATCGAGACGAGGCGTTGTGAGGCCGCGACAAGCTCCATAGCAAGATGCGCTTCGCGATAGCTAAGACCTCCACGTACAGGCGTACCAACACCAGGAGCTTCGCGTGGATCAAGCGAGTCCAGGTCCAGGCTCAAGTGAATGGGGTTGTCATGCTGTCCCGCGATAGCGATAGCCTCTTTCATTATCTCGGTCATGCCGCGCTGGTCAATGTCTGACATGGTGAAGACGGAAATGTTGTGTTCGCGCAACAACTCTTGCTCGTGTCTATCGAGGTCGCGTGCGCCCACAATAACGATGGTCTCTTTAGCGATTTTCGGCGTCCAACCGCTTGCGTTGGTGAGATAACTATTACCAATGCCAGCAAGGGCAGCTAGAATCATACCATGAATATTGCCGGATGGTGTAGTTTCATCAGTATTGAAATCCGCATGGGCATCAACCCATATCACGCCAATGTTTTTATGGATACGTGCAACGCCAGCGACCGAGCCAAGCGAGATGCTATGATCGCCCCCAAGTAAGAGCGGAAATTCATGTTCTTCTAACGTTGTACTCACGAGTGTTGAAAGTTCTTCGGATGCAGAAACAATAGGTTCAAGATATTTGAGATGTGGATGTCCCTCTGGATGGCTCTCCGGTTGGGGAATGGCGATATTGCCAATATCGCGAACTGTATGCCCAAGCCGTTCTAGTTGTTCGCTGAGTCCAGCGTAACGGATTGCGCTCGCTCCCATGTCCACGCCACGTCTGTCCGCGCCCAAATCCATCGGTGCGCCAATGATACGAATGTGCATGTTTGTCCTCCCTGCTCGTCGTTGAACAGTTTCTTTCACCTTCATTATATTCTCGTGGAAGGGTCTCTGTCTATAATGGAATAGGAAAAGGAATGTGCCTGCTCGGTTCAACGAGCAGGCACATTCCTTTTCCTATTCCATTATGTTCTATTCTCGATAGCCGTATATTCCGTGACTTTCGGACCGATATACTCGGCGCGTGGGCGAATGAGACGGTTGTTAGCGTATTGCTCAAGAATGTGCGCCGTCCAGCCTGCGGTACGACTTGACGCGAAGATGGGCGTATCGAGGTCGATGGGAATGCCGAGCGAGTAGTAGACCGAGGCGGAGTAGAAATCGACGTTGGCGTACAAATGTTTATGTTCCATCACATACTTCTCGATGATACGTGATATCTCGTACCAACGTGTATCATGGTTGCGTTGGCCTAACTCTTTCGACATAGCTCGAAGATGGGTCGCGCGTGGGTCATCGGTACGATACACGCGGTGTCCAAAGCCCATGATACGCTCTTTGCGCTCTAATGCGTCATGAATGTATGACTCGGCACGTCCTGGCTCTCCGATACGTAACAACATACGAATGACCTGCTCATTCGCACCACCGTGTAAAGGACCAGAGAGCGCACCAATAGCCGACGTGACAGAAGCATACATATCCGCCTTCGTGCCAGCACTGACGCGAGCGGCAAAGGTCGAGGCGTTTAATTCGTGATCGGCGTGTAGAATTAAGGCGACATCCAGGACGTGCGCCGCATACTCATCGGGCATGGTGCCAGTCAGCATGTAGAGAAAATTCGTGGCATGATTATGATCGCGTAGTGGCGCAATCGGGTCATTGCCGTTACGAATGTTTTCCCAACTTGCTATGATGGTAGGTAAGACGGCGGTGAGATGGATGGCACGTCGATAGTTTGCCTCGTCAGACTTATCCCCCGGTTCGGCATCAAAAGCGGAAAGTGCGGAGACGGAGGTGCGCAAAACGTCCATTGGAGAAGTGGTAGTGGGCAAGAGTCGCATGATAGCAACAAGCGCATCGGGCAAAGTACGCTGAGCGAGAAATTGCTGTTGTACCTCTTCAAGCTGTGTTTGCGTCGGGAGCTTACCATGCCAGAGCAAATACGCGGTCTCTTCAAACGACGAATGCTGAGCCAGATCATGGATATCAACCCCGAAGTAGGTAAGCTTGCCCAGCTTGCCATCGAGGTCGCAGATACTTGAGTTCGTAGCAACAACATCTTCCAGTCCTGCGCCAGTATGAGTGGACATAAACGCTCCTCCGTGAGAATCTAGGCTTCGTCATGGGAGGGATAACCCCGATAAGGAGGTCAACCTCTGCTTCCTCGGCGAAGCAGAAACGCGTGGCACACTATCGTGTTGTGTGTCTGTTGAGACTATTATAGTCCGGTATGCCAAATTGTGTCAACGCAGGACGATTAGCGTACATAGTTGGCATGACAGGGGCAGGCCCTGTCACCACTATATTTTTCGCCACTGCGTGGCTTGCCACGCGGTCCCGTCTATAGTAGTGACAGGGCTTGCCCCTGTCATGCCAACTATGTTACACTGGCGCAAATAGCCAGACAAGGAAGGCCGATTTCATGAGTAAGGCCATGCGAGATGATGAAGAGCAACTCATCGCTCGTAGTCAACGCGGAGACGTAAACGCATTCAATCAGCTTGTGTTGCACTATCAGCAGACGCTGTATAGTGTCGTCTTTCGTATGCTTGGGAATCCCGATACAGCGGCAGATGTGACACAGGATGCCTTTATTGCAGCATTTAAGGGTATTGGATCCTATCGTGGCGGCTCCTCGTTTCGCTCATGGTTATTGCGCGTTGGCTCGAATATGGCCTGTGATCATTGGCGGCGTACACAACGGAGACCAGCCGAATCACTAGAGGCATTGACGGAAGATGACGAGGCACACTCGTCCAGTGTATTGAACGCCTTAGCAACAACGGGCTTGGAGGGCAACCCTGAAGAAACGGTGCTCAACCAGGAGTTACAGGCACTCATACAACGTGGGCTAGAAGCGTTGCCGCTCGAACAACGTGTCGCGGTGGTTCTCTGTGATATCGAAGGGCTTTCATACGAAGAGGTGGCGGTGACGACGGAGGCATCACTTGGCACAGTACGTTCGCGCATCTCACGTGGACGCGCTCGCTTACGTGCGTATTTACAAGAACACAAGGAACTTTTACCGAGTCGCTATCGTCTTAGCAGAGAGTAACAATTTTCACTACACCCCAATCGTCTATATGGAGCATATGCGTGGCAAAACAAGAGCAACATCTGACAACGGCACGGCTTTCGGCCCTTATTGATGGGCAGCTATCTCCAGAAGAGCAGAGACAAAGCGAGGCACACCTGCAAAGTTGCGCGGTATGTCAACAGCAATTGGCGGAACTTCGACAAACCGTCGCGCTCCTACACGCTCTGCCACAGCCTCCCTTGCCTCGCTCATTTGTGTTGCCCACGGTTGAACCTGCTAGAACATCAGCACAGAGTATACGCCCTATTCGCCCAGTAGCACCAATAGCACCCCTACCACGTCGTACCGGATGGCCTACCTATATGACGGGTGCGATCAGAGTTGCAAGTACACTCGCGGCCCTGATTGGCATAGTCTTTTTGCTCTCCGGCCTCTTTGGAACGGTTATACCTGTTGGGGGGAGCACAGCTTCCAGTGGAGCAGCTACTACTTCTGGCAGTAGACAAGGCACACAAACACTGCCGAACAAGCCGAATGTTGCAGGAACCACCTATCAAGGCATGACACCCACGCTCACGCCCACAAAGGCTCCGTCCGTGACTAGTCCAGACAGTCATACGAATACAGTGCAACAAAATCCGTTTTCGATATTCCTGACACTCTTCGATGTGAACATGATTCGGACGCGAGCGATTCTTGGGACGATTTTGCTTGTGCTAGGAATTGCTGGGTTTATGATGGTGAGGCGGTTGTAGGGACCGATTCATCGCGTCCTTGTTGGCAATCGACCGCCGACAAGGACGCGATGAATTGGTCCCTACACATATGCATAGGTACTTGCAATCTTGCGTAGTTTTTTGTATGTTCTATAGAGAACTTCTTTATTTTTCTCTACGTTTTGCTTGCTATCTATAGACAATCAGGGAACATATATGGACACTCCTTTTGCGCTGATATCGTCCGCGATTAACGTGGTGGTAACAGGTCTTTTCGCGGCTGTGGTGTTGCGCCAATATTTGAGCCGCCATCGCTCCTATCAACTCTACTGGTTTGTGGGGCTACTCATGGCTTTTGTCGCGACACTGGCCTATGTATTTATGCTACGTGTACAGCCAGCGAGTTATAACGGTATTATTCTTTTTCACTTTTACTACATTCTTGGTGTACTTACCCCCGCATGGTTGGGGCTGGGCAGTATCGCGCTGATAACCAGTCCGCGCGTCACAACATGGTGTCTAACCTTCCTTTATCTCTTAAGTGGTGCGACAACGGCGTTAGTACTCCTGGCACAGATCAATATGCAGCAGTTGAGCCAGATCGTCGGCCCTGGTACTGGAATTCTACGTCCTGGTCCGTGGCTGGTCGCGGTCATCATCATCAACACGTTGGGCGTTGTCGCGGTAGTGGGCGTGGCTATCTATTCGGGACTGAAACTGTATCGCCGTCAACAGAATATCGCAGGTTTACGTACCAGCAATATTTTGTGGGCCAACGTACTTATTCTTCTGGGCGATTTGATCAACGCAGGAGCGGGCAGTGTGGCCCGTGTCCTGGGCTTTGAAAGTGGCTTCTGGGTGCTGATGGCGTTCGGATGGGTCATCTTTTTCGTGGGTGTGTTGCTGGCAAGCCGTCGCTCTGTACCCACAAAGGTCGCACCCGTCAAGGATTTCGAGGACGCCGAAAAACGTGTTGCCTCCTCAAAATAGAGAACAACACAAGAGCTGTGCAATGCTGTCTTCATCGCGATGAAGACAGCATTGCACAGCTCTTGTGTTGTTCTCTATCCTAAGACGCTTGCAATTCGCCAAGAGTCGCGGTAACTGTTTGCTGTTGTCCACTGCGATAGTAGGTTACAGCAACCTTATCGCCAGGATTTTTCGTGATGAGCGCGTTGCCAAGTGATGATATATCGTTAATCGTTGTGTTATCGACCTTCACAATCACATCACCTGATTTGAGTCCTGCACGACTAGCAGCCCCGCCACTGACAACATTCGTAATCAGTACGCCGTGGTCGATGCCCAGATTGTATTGTGAGGCAAGTGCTGCATCGACACTGGTAACGCTGACACCCAGGACCGCACGGCCTGTATGCGTTACCTGACCCGTTTGAATGATTTGCGGTACGATCAGCTTGACACGATTGGCAGGAATGGCGAAACCAACGCCGTTCGCAGGTGTGTTAAACTCTGGATCAATCGCGGTCAACGTTGGGATGCCAACGAGGTTGCCCTGCATATCGACGAGCGCACCACCGCTATTGCCAGGATTGATTGGAGCATCTGTTTGAATGGCGTCAGGTATGGTTGCGCCACCTTGCCCCTCGGAGACACTGCGGTTCAATGCACTAACGATGCCATTGGTAACGGTCTGTGTATTGCCCAGAGGATTGCCAATTGCCAGGACCTCTTGTCCCACTTTGAGTTGCGATGAGTCACCAATGGTGATCACGGCAAGACCAGTCGAGGGTGGTGTGATTTTAATCACCGCGAGATCATCGGCGGCATCTGTTCCTGTAAGTTGAGCGGTCGCACGCGTACCGTCAGAAAGTGTCACCTGGATGCTCGTTGCACCATTCACAACGTGATTGTTGGTCACAATATAGCCCTGCTTGTTGACGATTTCACCCGAACCAAGCGCGGTTCCATTCGAGGTTGTGACCGTGACCAGCACAATCGCGGGCCGTACCTTTGCGATAACGGCTTCTCGTGTAGCCTCTACACTGCCTCCGCTTGTAGTTGCAGGAACACTGGTTGACGATGATGTCGTGGTCAATACAGGCGTTGAGGCACTTCCACGTCCAAACTGCCAACCAGCGAAGAGACCTGTCCCAAATACGAGGGCCAGCAGTGCTGTCAAAAGCAGAATCGCGCCTGTGCGTAGACCATGCGGTTGTCGCCGTTGTGCCACTGGTGGTGGTTGAGATGGCGAGACGGGAATGTGGGGATCGGTCTGTGTATTATATGCAGCTTGCGAATTGTATGCCGTCAGCGGTGCATAGGACGGCGCAGGTGCAGCCACAGGTGCTTCGCGCCATTGTGTTTGTGCATATGTTGGCACATTCGTGTTGTATGCATCCTGTTGGGGTAGTGCATTCGTCGGTTGCCCATTCGGTGCGACTGATTTCATTGGATTATCGCGCTGGGTCGTATCATCGTGTGGGTCTGAGGCGACCCGTCTTGCCTGATTGTCACGTTCGGTTGTATCTTCATGTGTATCGAAATTAAACATAGTTCTGAACCTCATGGATGCTACTAATAGACAATAGAGAGTGTGGATAATAAGAATACGTATTTCTTTGCTCTATGTATACTGTATCGCAATAATCTCAAAAGAGTCTGAGGGATTTGTAAAATGTTTGTATGGATTAATGCCGTCTAAAAATTGGTACGGACATGTGTGGGGACCAATGTATCACGTCCTTCTTGCTCATCGACCTCCAACGAGGACGCGATACATCGGTCCCTACGGGTGGTGTATGCAGAAGGATGTATCAAAATATATTAATTGGCATTGTGTAGGAAAATAGTGCATTTTATTGGGAAGTATGATATAATCGGAAAACGTTGTAGAGTGCATAGAGTTGCCGGACAAGATTATCTGCTGCAAGCGGCGCGATACACGCGAATATTATGAGGACACACACCAGTAGGTCCAAGAATTAGGAGAAACATGGCATATACTGATCAGACCCTGACTTGCCGCGACTGCAACCAGGAATTTGAATTTACATCGGGCGAACAGGAATTTTACGCCTCAAAAGGATTGACAAACACTCCGAGCCGTTGCCCTTCCTGCCGCGCTGCACGCAAAAACCAGTCTGGCGACTCTCGTGGTCGTAGCGGTGGCTCCCGCGAACCCCGTCAGATGTATTCCGCAACCTGCTCCAACTGTGGGAATGAGGCTCAAGTGCCATTCCAGCCACGCGGCGACAAGCCCGTGTATTGCAGTGATTGCTTCCAAACGATGAGTCCCGCAGGTGGTCGTTCCAGTGACCGCAGATCGAGCTGGTAGTCACCATGAGCGAAGTACGCGTGAACCCCGGCGATTCCTTTGAGATCGCCCTCAAAAAATTCAATCGTAAGGTGCAACAGGACGGTATTCTTTCAGAAGCTCGCCGTCGCGCCTACTACGAAAGCCCACAGGCTCGCCGCAAGCGTAAGGCTGCCGCGCAACGCCGCAAACAGCGTCGCACTCGCCAGCCTGTATAGTCTGCCAACCGAAAAAGCAAAAGAGAGACCTTGGCCCATTCATACGAATGCAGTCATGTGTCTCTCTTTTCTTTTCCTTTCTCGTGACGTATGATAGTGTGTACATAAGAGAACAGGGTTGTATACCTGTACCTGAAAAAAGTAGCACGCGATGTGGGAGAATTTCTGAAAATGGTGCAAAATGGCTCATCAAAAATAGGGAATGTTCAAGAATGTACCGATGCTGCCGATGATAGAGCCGAACAGCTTGCTTCACGAGCTAAACAACAAGAGCAGGCTTTTGAAGTAATACTCAAAGCTCTCAAAGATTTTGTCTATACATTCGATACAGCAGGAAAATTTACGTATGCAAATAACGCATTGCTAAATTTATTAGACATAACGCTTGACGAGATTATTGGGAAAAACTTTCATGAATTACCTTACCCAAAAGAGCTTGCTACTCTACTTCAAGCTCAGATCGAACACGTTGTCGTAACCGGGAAGCTTGTAACTGATGAGACTCCATATACTAGTCCAGCGGGAGTAAGGGGCTACTACGAGTATATTTTCACGCCTGTTTTTGACACGAATCAGAAAGTCGTTCTCGTGGCAGGTTCTACTCGCGATATAACGGAGCGTAAACAAGCAGAAGAACGCCAAAATGCACTTTCTCAACAAACCATTGATGTTCTTGAGTCAATGAGCGATGCCTTCTTTATGCTTGATAAGAATTGGAACATCATTCGGGTGAATCATGTCTATGAACACGTTTCGCAGGTCAAGAGAGCAGAATCGCTAGGAAAATATTTCTGGGATGTGTTTCCCGCTGCCACGGAGCCGACCTCGAACTATTGGATCGAATATCATAAAGCGGTGGAAACAAAAATTCCCTCACGCTTCACAGAGTATTATGGACCACTGCATCTATGGACCGAAGTTGACGTGTATCCGACACAAGAAGGGGGTATTTCTGTCTTCTTCCGAGATATTACGCATCAGAAACACGTGGAACAAGCATTAAGAGAAAGTGAAGAACGCTTTCGCTCACTTGCGGATCAAGCACCTATGGCGGTATTTATGGCTGACGGCGCCAGTGCTGTGACCTACTGGAATAAATATTGGCTTGAGTTCACCGGGAGAACGCTCGATGAGGCACTTGGCACAAGCTGGCAAAATGTAACTCATCCCGATGATTTTGAGCATCTGCTTCATATGTATCTTTCGGCGGTAGCCGTGCGACAAAGCTATTCAGTTGAAGCACGCTTCAAACGCTGGGATGGAACATATCGTACTTTCCTTTTTACAGGTGGTCCACGCTATTCAACCGATGGGCAGTTCGCGGGCTATGTTGGGATGGGTGTTGATATTACACGGCAGAAAGAGCTTGAACGCCAAAAAGATGACTTCATGGGTATTGTGAGCCATGAATTAAAGACGCCTGTTACCAGCATCAAAGCGTTTACTCAGGTTTTACAACGTCGCTTTGTGCAAGCCGGAGATGAAAAGTCTAGCGAATTGCTTGGTAAGATGAATGCCCAGATCAATAAGCTAACCAATCTTATTAGCGATTTACTTGATGCGACAAAAATAGAAGGTGGAAATTTGCGCTTCAATGAAGCCTTCTTTTCCTTTGATGCGCTGGTAGATGAGGTCGTCGAAGAAGTGCAACGCACGACGAACAAGCATACGATTGAAAAAGTCGGTCAAACGGGAAAACAGGTCTATGGAGATAAAGATCGTATCGGGCAAGTTATTGTCAATCTTTTGACCAACGCGATAAAATACTCCCCGTCCGCAGACAAAGTTCTCGTCAAGAGTAGTGCCGAGAACGAGCACGTCATGCTGTGCGTACAAGACTTTGGGGTTGGCATACCACAAGAAAAGCAATTACAGATTTTTGAGCGATTTTATCGGGTCGATGACAACGAAACTATTGCAGGTATTGGGCTTGGCTTATTTATCTCAGCCGAGATCATTAAACGGCAGCATGGTACAATCTGGGTAGAGAGTACACCGGGAGAAGGCTCAACCTTCTGTTTTAGCCTTCCCATTTAAATGTGTATACAAGGTAGGCAGACCGCAAGAGTCTCCCTACACATAGAAAACCCGCGATTTTGGACATGTAGGAGAGACCCTTACGGTCTCCCTGCGTCTCTTGTAAATGAGGGCACCAAACATGGCGAAGAAAAAAGTTATGATTGCAGAGGATGATGCAGGAATACTCGAAGCAATGCAACTGATCCTGGAAGACGCAGGCTATGATGTTACGACAACCGTAGACGGAAAAACACTTCAGGACATCAAAGAAGAGTTACCCGACATATTCCTGCTCGATATTTGGATGGCTGGTATGGATGGTACAAGCATCTGTCAGCATTTGAGAAGCCAGGACCGTACAAAACATATTCCCGTTATTCTCTGTTCCGCGAATAAAGATACGCAACAACTGGCACAAGCATGTGGAGCAGACGATTTTCTTGCCAAGCCTTTTGAGATGAACGATTTACTCAATAAGGTGGAAATGTATACACAGGAGCGTCGTTAGAAAACAGACCACAAGGGTCTGTTTTCTAACGACGCTCCTGTGTATACATTTTTATCTCTTCCTTACGCCCAAACCAGCCTCTTCTGGCAACACCAGCTTACCCTGCTCGACTCTTACGCCCTCATAGGGGTCATTTTCGATGAGCAGATTGCCGTCGAGGTCAGCGTAGTCCACGAGCGGTGTAAGGTGCGCGGCGGCTGTGATGGCAAGCGAACTCTCGATCATACAGCCGAGCATGATACTGAGGTTGTGTGCTCTAGCAACGTGAATCATCTTCAAGGCGTGTCTCAAGCCACCGCACTTCATCAGCTTGATATTGATGCCATCGACACAACCCACAATTCTAGGAATATCGTCAACCGTGACACTGCTTTCGTCGGCGAGAATGGGTACGGGTACGTTGTCACGTATTAACTTCAATCCTGCAAGATCGTGTGATGCGACAGGCTGTTCGATGAACTCGATGTTGTAGGGAGCAAGGGCGGAAATGGTCTTGATGGCCTCTTTGGGTGTCCATGCGGAATTGGCATCGACACGAATAGTCGCATTCGAGACCTCTCGAATGGCCTTGATAATCTCGATATCGTGCTTCGTACCAAGCTTCACCTTGAGGATAGGATACTCCTTCGCCAACGTCGCCTTCTTCGCCATTTGCGCAGGGCTATCGAGGCCGATGGTGAACGAGGTGGATGGCGTCTTCGCTGCGTTCAAACCCAGGAGTTTATAGAGTGGTACGCCCAACATTTTGCCCATCAGGTCGTGCAGGGCCATGTCTATCGCGGCTTTCGCGGCAGGATTCAGCCCAACCGTATTGTCAAGCCGTTGCAGAATATCCTCAAGCGCAAACGGGTCATCTCCAATATCGTTTTTGAAGAGTTCGATACACGCCAGCACTGATACTGGCGTCTCACCATAATATTCGGTAGGTGATGCCTCACCATAACCTTTGTAATCTGAATGCACAATTTCAACGATGATGTTTGGCGATGTCTCCTGCACACCACGCGAAATACGAAATGGCGTGGTCAATCTGAGGTCAATCTGGTGCGCGTGAATGTACATATTTCGGACTCCCTTGCAAGATTTTTCATTTAATATGGAGGCATATTGTTCTCTGGTAGTACGACATTTCGATAGATGTTTTTGAGAGGAAACAGCACACCGACACTTGTAAGTTTTACAACATCATCTGTTCCAAAGGTGTGATACGTCCAGAGATTGTTTTTCTCGCGTCGAAATATCTCAAGCCATAAAAATTGTGCTTCCACCAGCACGTACTCCTGTATGCTTGGGCATTCTCGATAGAGCGCAAGTTTTCGTCCTCGGTCATACGCTTCGGTGCTTTCACGAAAGCACCTCGAAAACTAGACAAGGATGTTTGATAATCTCTTTTTGATTTTGATCTTGCTCATTGCAACTTACAGAAACATCAGGATGAACATATCGTGCTGCCGACAAGCTGACATGTACATCCCCTGTGTAGATGCTGCAAGCTGTATCGGTAAGCAAGCCAAACAAGACACCAATGATGTTTGCGGCTATCTTTGCATGATTGGGCGTGCCTCCTGCAAGCATACGTATCTGTCCATCAATATACTCGTAGCGTGCCTCGGTACTTTCTCGGTCAATTTGAAAATATTCTTCGATACTTCGCTGCGGACGATTAGGAAGTGCCATGTTATACGTATACTCCTTTTGCTAGCTAACTGAGCATGGACGTTATTTTTCGTGCTTATGCTGCCTACGCGAGAACATGCTGTAGCCACCTATACCCAGAACTTTACCTGCGCTCCCAATACTCAAAATGCTGCCAACACTGCCAATACTCAAGATACTACCCGTACTCCCAATACTCAAAATACTTCCAGCACTGCCAATACTCAGGATACCGCCCACACTAAAGAGGCTCCACAGGCTCAGGAAACTTGCGAGACTTTGAGTGCTTCCAAAAGAGAGAGTCGAGCGTTGCCATAATTTTTGCGTTGCTGGTAGTGTTTGTACATCTGTTTTGCTCATAGTAGGATACACACCTTTTTTTCTCAGTATATCATTTTTCGTTTTCAAGAAACAGGAATGTTCTTGTGAATTGGCGGTTGTAGGACCACATTTATGGCGTCCATAGGCGATTAATCGCCTATGGACGCCATAAATGTGGTCCCTACAACCGCCAAATGACGATTATGACCCTACGCCATATGCCGGAACCCCATCGCATACAAGGACGCATACTCCCCTTCGCGTTGCAACAAATCATTGTGAGTGCCTTGCTCGACGATGTGACCCGCTTGTACGACAACGATGTTGTCGGCGTTTTTGATGGTCGATAACCTGTGCGCAATCACTACGGCGGTACGTCCCTTCAATAGCGTGTTTAGCCCTTCCTGCACGATGAGTTCGGTGAAGGTGTCGATATTCGCCGTCGCCTCATCTAAGATAAGGATACGAGGGTCGGCGAGGAGCGCACGCGCAAACGAGATGAGTTGACGCTGGCCCACGCTGAGGTTACGCCCACGCTCACGAATAAGCGTGTTATAACCCTCCGGTAGACGCTCGATCAGGTCGTGTGCCCCCACGACACGTGCTGCTTGTTGTATCTCCTCATCGGTTGCGTTGAGCCGCCCATAGCGAATGTTGTCGAGAATGGTCCCTGTGAACAGAAACGGCTCCTGTAGCACGATCCCAATCTGACTCCGCAAAGATGCCTGTGTCACATCACGAATATCGTAGCCATCAATGCGGATTGCCCCCTTTTGAATATCATAAAAGCGCGTCAGCAAACCTACAATCGTGCTTTTGCCAGCACCCGTTGGGCCAACGATAGCGACGGTTTGACCTGCCGTGATCGACAGGTTGAAGTCACGCAATACGGGAACATCCTTGAGATAGCCAAACGAGACATGATCGAATTGTACATCGCCGTGTATCTGTGGCAAAACTTGCGCGTTCGGCTTGTCAGTAATCTCAACGGGCACTTCCATAATCTGGAAGATACGCTCCGCCGCAACGCCCGACCGTTGTAGTTGCGTGTATTGCTGACTGAGATCACGAATCGGATCAAAAAAACGGTTGATGTAGAGCGTGAACGAGACCAGTACGCCAACCTGTAGCTTGTTCTGTGACACCAGGATACCACCATAGACAACGGTAATCATGATGGCAACGGCTGCGACAACCTCGACGAGGGGCAGAATCAGCGAGGCGATACGCACCGCTTCCTGGTTCGTGTCGCGATTGTAGGCGTTGAGTTCGTCGAACTCGTCACGGTTACGGTCTTCGCGTGCGAGACTCTGGATGACACGCATACCAGAGATATTTTCCTGCAATGTCGCGTTCACCATCGAGATCGCCGCACGCGTCAAACGGAATGAGCGTTGCGCGTAGCGTTGCCAGAAGGCCGCGATAGCAATCATGACTGGTAACACGATAAACGAGAGCAGTGCCAGCGTAGTGTTCAACACTAGCATGATGCCGATAATGCCAATCAGCGAAATCAGAGAACCGAGAATTGACAGTAGACCAGAACTGAGCATCGACTCCAGTACATCTATATCGCTTTGCAGACGCGACATGACGCGTCCAATCTGGGTACGATCATAAAAGCTCAGCGAGAGTCGTTGTAAATGCGTAAACATCTCTGAACTCAATTGAAACAGCGTCTGTTGTCCTGCCCAGGACATGGTCCAGACCTGCCAGTATTGCGCCTGCCACATTAGCACATTAACGACGAGCAGGACAACGCCAATGATACCGAGACCGCGCAGGTCGTGATGCGTGATAAAGGAGTCGATGGCGACCCCGATCAAGTACGGGTTCGCAAGATTGAGCAGGGTATACACAAGCATGAGTACAACACTTGCTATCGTTGCGGTCCGATAGCGCGAGATGTATGGGCCAAATTGTTTGATATAATGCCAGCTAAAGTTGCCTGAAACGTTTTCGTCCGAACTTTCAAGGCTATTTTCGCGCAACCGACTCTTGCGTCGGTGCGCCATAAATTCGTCGATTGACTCCGACCGCGTAGCTTTTGCCGTCTTCATCGCGTCACCTCGCGTTTCTGGTCGGTTGTTTGTTCTTCCGTAGGGACCGATTTATCGCGTCCTCGTCCTCCATACACACCTTCCGATTCAATCAAGGCTTCTTTATTATCATTGAAAAGCATACGAGTCTCGAATTCTTCCTGTTCTCGTAGTTGTAGGTCGTAGAGACGGGTGTAGGCACCATGTAAGGCCAGCAACGACTCGTGTGTGCCACGCTCGATGATACTGCCCTTGTCGAGAATGAGAATTTGATCGGCATTCTTGATGGTGCGTAGACGTGATGCGACAACAAAGGTGGTACGTCCATGCATTACGGCGTCGAGTGCTTGCTGAATGAGATACTCGGTCTCCATATCGACACTTGATGTAGAGTCGTCAAGTACGAGAATACGCGGATCGAGCAACAGAGTACGTGCGATAGCAACACGCTGTTTTTGTCCACCGGATAGAGTGACACCACGCTCTCCCACCCATGTATCGTAGCCATCAGGCAGAGTCAGAGCGAAATCGTGAATACGTGCGACCTTCGCGGCAGCCATAATCTGCTCATCCGTTGCGTTCGCCACCCCATAGGCTATGTTGTCGCGCAATGTCGCGTTAAAGAGAAACACATCTTGCAGCACGAGTCCGATGTTTTGGCGTAATGAACGTTGTGTAACCTCACGAATATCATTGCCATCAACCATCAAACGTCCCTGCGTGGGATCATAGAAGCGTGGTAACAGGCTGAGAATTGTGCTTTTGCCACTTCCAGTCGCGCCAAGCAGTGCGATGATTTGCCCTGGCTGTGCGTCGATGCTGATATCATGGAGCACCTCTGGCCCTTTATTATAAGAAAACGAGACGTGCTCAAACTCGACATGACCCTGCACCTGTTTCAAAGTACGGGCGTTCGGTGTATCATTGATGGTCGATTGGACATCAAGCACACTGAAAATGCGCTCTCCACCGGAGAGACCACGCATGAACCATGTCACCATAAAGCCAAAGGCGCGTACAGGCGTGTTTAACAACAGGATATACTGCGTAATTGCCGCGAGTACACCTATGCTGAGATGGTTGCCGATGACCGCGACACCGCCAATCCATACGACCAGGACCGTGATGATGTTGATTACCAGCAGCATCAAGGGCTGGTTCCAGGCCGAGAGACGCATCGCCGACATATTCAGTGTACGAAGTTCCTGGTTTTTCGCGCCGAACTTAGCAATCTCAAATTCCTCGCGTGCGAAGGCTTTGACGACACGCACACCACTCAAACTCTCCTGCATCACGGTTCCAAGTTCGCCGTTTTCGTTCTGCACATTCATCCACAACGGACGCAGACGACGTGCTACCTGTACCGACAAGAAAATCAGAATAGGAACACTGATAAGTGTCACGAGTGCAAGATACGCGTCTAATCGAAACAGAATGACGGTAATCGCCGCGAATGTCACGAGTGTTAAGAGTGACCGCAACAAGCCGAGCGTAATAAAGTTTCGGACTGCTTCGATATCGACGGTAAGACGTGACATCAGTTGTCCCGTCTCCGACTCATCGTGAAAGGCGAAACTTAGTTTTTGCAGATGGTCATACACCTGATTGCGCAGGTCATAGGCCACCAGATTAGAGACGGACTGTGAAAGGTAGCCTTGTCCATAGGCAAACAGGCCACGAAAAGCACTCGATGCCAGGATTGCTAACGCGACAAGCAGTAAGTTGCTCAATTGCCCATGCTGCAGGCCAGAATCAATCACATAGGCGATTAGCCACGGAATAATTAACGAGAGGCCCGTGGAGAGGCCCAGACAGGCAATCGCGCCGAGCGATTGTAGCCAATGAGGACGAAGTAACGCAAGGATACGTACATATATACGCAGATTCTCTTGCCATGTGTCAGCATACAAGGACGTTTTTGACGGATTTCCAGAGAACGAAGTCACACACTGTTCCTTTCTCGATATACAGACTCAAAAAAAGGAAGCCGCTCACAAGGTCTACTCTAATAAGACAATGAAGACAACAAAACAGAAGACGGTGAGCGACATGAGGTTGTCTTGCTTGTCTGTCTTCTGTCGGATTTAGTGGAGGAGATCATCGACGTTGATGATAGAGATGCAGTCGCCCAAAGGGTGGCGTTCTCTGTGTCCTTCAGAACTTCTTTTTTTCTCTTTACAGGATATCACATTCTATTACACGCATGTCAACCTTTATTGTAGACAAAAAATGTAGGGGTCTAATTCATTACACCCTCGTCCCAATTGTCAACGGGACGAGGGTGTAATGAATTAGACCCCTACAGAAATCGGATATCGTTCTAGGTGTTATTTCCCAGGAATGAAACCAAGTCCAGAAGGGCTGTTCAATCCGATAATAACAGGCACAATTATGCCCGTCTTTGGATTGATAATGCCGACATAGCCTGCAACACCAGAGTCAGAAGGCGATTCTGTGTAGATGGTGCCACGGGTAAAGCCGGTCTTGTCAATCGTCACTGTATAAGTTGCGTTCAGTTTGGTATCAACAATCAGCATACGACCCTCAGACGAATGAATCCAGATGGTGTCATCAATCTGTGTACCAACGGTGGTACGTGTAACCGTCTGCTTGGAGGTGCCAGCGTTGTGAATAAAGATCAACTGTGCGTCTGCCTGATCCATTTGAACGAGGTTGCCTTGCGTGTCAACTGCCATGGAGTCAGGGTCGGTCATGTTGAGTGTGACCTTTTGATTGCTGATTGTGTCAATAGCGGTTGCGTTACCATAAAGAATAGGTGTCAATACAATTTTGCCATTAATCAGAGCCATCTTGTCTACTGCCGGGAAGACGTTGACGCCTGCATTATTCAAGGTCGGGTTGGAGGCTGCAATGAAAATCTGACCATTGAGAAATGTCATATCGTCATAGCCGCCACCATGAGGTGTTGTGGGAAACTTGTATTTCGCAACCGTATTGGTTTTAGGGTTAATGATAGCAAGTGTCGGGTTGCCATCCTCGTTTGAGGTGGTCCAGACTAGATGCGTCTTAGGGTCAATACGCATGCCGTCACAATGCCCAGGTACACTATAGCTATGCACAAGCTTGCCCTGCAATGTGTACTCTACAATAGTGCTTGTTTTACCATCGGTCCCATCTTTGGCCGTCGTGTTCTGGTAGCCAATCCAGACATACTTTCCATCGACTTCAACCGAGTCCGGGTTGTAGTATGCTTTTGTACCCTTAGCAAATACCGAGATATCATATCCTGGTAGGCCAACAACACTCGATGGTGTAGATGTTGCCGTATTTGCCTGTGCAATTGAGCCAAAGCCTAGACCTACAAGTGTAAGAGCTACTGCACACAACGCAGTAATGAATGTAACCGCTCCCCTACGGAAAATTGCTGTCATAGTTTTTCCTCTTTTCATAGTGAATATTTTTCATGAGAAAGAGGGAAGAATTCTCTACCCCACTACAGAATACACAAGCTATGTTAACGCAATGTTATTACGAAGTTAATGTATTTAATGATAATCTCTACAGCAGAATAGAGCATCCAAGAAGGTAATTGTGAAAGTGTAGGGGAAACCCTTGCGGTCTTCCTGCATCACCTTATGTGTCGAAAATCATACAGCGAGATGTGGTAATATCAAGTGGAAACCATAATAGATGAACTGCTTCAACAAAGAAAGGAAGAACTATTCTCATGTTTAAACTGACCGTCCTCTATGGACACCCAGAGAATGTCGAAGAGTTTGACCGCTATTACACAGAGACGCACACTCCCCTCGTGCAAAAGATTCAGGGACTCAAGGGCTTAACCGTGACCAAGTTTACGGAGGGGCCACGCGGCGAGCAACCACCTTATTATCAGATGGCTGCCATGTATGCTGATACGCGTGAAGAGTTTGACGCATTAATGTCCACACCCGAAGGCAAGGCGGTAGGCCGTGACGTGCGCAACTTCGCCACAGGTGGCGCGACTTTAATTTATGGAGACGAACAAAAATATTTGTAATAGGGAAAATTTCATGGGCGACACGTTGCCAACGGCAACGTGTCGCCCATGAAATTTTCCCTATTACAACAGGTTTGACAACTCCTCAGCACTATTCACGGGTGCCTGACAGACGAAGTTTTGACAGACATAGGCCGTTGCTTTACCATTTTTGAGTGGACGATCCGCTAAGAGCGGCACCGTTTGTATCGCCTTTTGATCATCGGGCACACAATAGGCCAGGACACTATTTGGTTCATAACGCTTGTTGGTTACTTCTAAGAGAGCAAGCGTGTCATCGGTCGCAAGGGGACCGATAATCGCGATTTCTTTGCTGGACGAGAGCGCGAAATCGAGCGCACCCAGTACATGCCCGAAGGCTTGTGGGTGTTGTGTCATAACATCCGCTAATGGTTGCAAGTAGTCGTCGGCGCGTTTGCGATAGGACGGTTCACCAGTAAAGGCCGCAAGCCGTAAGAAAACATCAATCGCGACGCTATTACCAGCAGGAGTCGCGTTATCCATGATATCCTTTGGACGACTGATCAACGCCTCAGCATCGCTACCCGTATCGAAGAAACCACCGTTTTGCTCGTCCGCGAACAGCGGAATGGCTGCATCCATCAAGGTCCGTGCCTCCGCGAACCAGCGTGGCTCGAACGTAGCCTCGTAGAGCGAGAGCAGACCATCGGCAAGAAAGGCGTAATCCTCTAAAAAGCCGTTCAGGTGTGCTCGCCCGTCTTTATAGGTACGCAACAGACGACCATCCTTACGCAATTCGCGTAGCAGGAAGTCGGCATTTTTCGTGGCAACCTCAATATAATCAAGCCGTTCAAGGTACCGTCCTGCTTCCGCGAAACTACGTAGCATCAAGCCATTCCAGGAGGTCAAGACCTTTTCATCGCGTCCCGGCTTGACCCGTGTTTCACGAACCTGAAAGAGCGCGGCACGACTTTGTTTCAGTGACTCTTCCAGTGCCTCATCGCTTATCAATTCCTCATCGGTTGTTTGTACCTGCGGTTGCACATGCAGAATGTTTTTGCCTTCGAAGTTACCTCGTTTCGTCACATCATAGTAGGGCATGAAAAGCGCGGCAGCATCAGATGTAAGTACTTGCTCGATCTCGGCTGGTGTCCACACAAAGAATTTGCCCTCGACCCCTTCACTGTCGGCGTCCTGTGTCGAGTAAAAACCACCTTCCGGTGAGGTCATCTCGCGTACAACATAGTCCAGCGTCTCCTCGACGATACGACGATAGAATGGAACACCCGTCACGAGATAGGTGTGCAGGTAAACACGGCTCAGTAGCGCGTTATCGTACAGCATCTTCTCAAAGTGCGGTACTAGCCATGCTGTATCCGTGGAGTAGCGGTGAAATCCACCGCCCAGTTGATCGTAGATACCACCATTCGCCATACTTCTCAGTGAGTGCTCAACGATCTCCAGTTCAGGCGTTTTCGCTGGCTTCGTGATTTCACCTTGAAGCCGATGCTGGTGTATGCGTAACAACAGTTCTAACGACATGGTACCGGGGAACTTCGGAGCAGTCCCGAAGCCACCATGCTCCTTATCATACTCTACTGCCAACGCATCGCTGGCTTTACTGAACAGGTCGAGCGAGAACGGAGTATTAGTAGGCAACGCCGAACCTGCTCTACGTAATGGAGCATCGCTACGCTGTTGCAGGTAATCGGCGAGTTGCGTGGCTTGCTCTTCAATCTCCTTGCGACTCTGCTTATACGCATGAGCAACACTGAGCAGAATGCTAGAAAATCCTGGCATCGTCTCGCGTCCATACTGACGGTCTTCTGGTGGGAAGTAGGTACCACCGTAGAACGGGCGACCATCGGGCATCAGAAAGACGGTCATAGGCCACCCACCCTGATGCGTCATGGCCTGGACCGCTTGCATATAGATACTGTCGATATCGGGGCGTTCCTCGCGGTCAACCTTGATATTGACAAAGCTCTTGTTCATCAGCGCGGCAATCTCTTCATTCTCGAATGACTCGCGCTCCATCACATGGCACCAGTGGCACGCGGAATAGCCGACGCTCAACAAAATCGGCTTATCCTCTTGCTTTGCCTTCTGTAATGCCTCATCATGCCACGCATACCAATCGACAGGATTGTGCGCGTGCTGCAACAGATAGGGGCTGGTCTCATGAATAAGGTTGTTCGTATGTGCATGTTGTTGTTGTATATCTGACATGGATTATCCCTCCATAGATGCTTTTGCTTGAAGACAACTCCCTTGCATTGTACGACATAGGGAAGGGGGAATACGAACGCCTGTAGGGGTCTAATTCCATTACACCCTCGTGGCAATCAACCATGTGGAAGGATTTGATGAAACGTTTGAATATGTCCTCCAACATGGTCAATAGCCACGAGGGTGTAATGGAATTAGACCCCTACAATTGACGTAACCCCATTTCGTTTGTCCAAAATTACAACATCACCGACATATACACGTTCTGCTCTGTTCGTTCATTGACAACAAAGCCTAACGATATATAAAAGGCAATCACATCATACCAATCGTTATTTGTTTCGAGTCGTACCTGCGTATATCCCCTTTCACGCGCAACCTGTATAAGCTGCAACATAATCGCTTTCCCAATACCATACCGCCGATATGCGCGGTCAACCGACATACGCACGACGCGCCCAATATTCGGCTCTTCCTCAAGCAGTGCGCCTGTCCCAACAATCCGCTCATCTATTTGAGCAACAAGAAATGTAGCACCTATCGCGGTATAGTTTTCCAGGATGTTGTCAAGATCGGGATTGCGTGTTTCGTCGATAAAACCGTAGTGTTCGCCAAGTCCGTTGAGGATAAGCTGACGTGCCGCAACTTGATCGCGTGTCTCGAATGGCCTATAGATTGTGGGATGTTGCATGAAAGAAGCCCCCTTACCTTTCAATAAGAGGTTTTGTCTCTTTTCTATCTCAGGGCGTTACTCACCACAAACACCAAATTGGCGGGACGTTCCGCCATGCGACGCATCAGGTAGGGATACCATTGCGAGCCGTAGGGAACGTAGACGCGCATGTCGTAACCTTGTTGCTCCAACTTTTCTTGCATGTCACGCCGAATTCCGTAGAGCATCTGAAACTCAAATGCCTTTTTGCTGATACCATGATCGCGCACAAAGGTTGTCGCGGCATTGATGATCGACTCATCATGTGAAGCAATTGCTGGATAATTGCCGCGTGCCAGCAGCATCAGCATCAGTTGCACATAATTCTGGTCAACTTCACTCTTTTGCTGAAAGGCGATGTCCGCAGGTTCTTTATAAGCTCCCTTAACGAGACGTACACGCACACCCTCAGCGATCAGGTGCTCGATATCCCTTTTGCTACGGTGCAGGTACGATTGAATAACGGTTCCCACCTGCTCAAATTGTTTGTGCATCCGTAACGCGATATTCACCGTTTGTTCTGTATACGCCGCGCCTTCCATGTCGATACACACGAATATGCCTTGCTGTTGTGCGTGTTCAAGAATAGCCTGGACATTCTGTTCACACAAGTCCTGTGAAATGTCGAGTCCCAATGCAGTCAATTTGATTGAGATATTGGCATCTATACCCGACTGTTGAATACAATTTAGAGCATCAATATAATTCTGCGCGGCAGCCCGTGCCTCTTTCTCATCGGAGACATTTTCGCCGAGCAGGTCAAGGGCGGCCCGTATGCCACGCTTATTTAAAACCTGTGTAGCTTGTACAGCCTCATCAAGAGCTTCCCCGGCGACAAAACGACGGGAAACGCCTCGTGTGGCCTTATTATGTATAACAAAGTTGCGTAAGTTGTCGTTTTGAGCGAGATACAGCAGCGTATCTTTAAGCATAGATGTTCTCCTTTGAACATGATGAAAAGACGATAAAAATGGGTGTGGACATCCTCTGGCTCCTGCTTGTAGCATCATGTAGCGTGGTGACGCTTATGCTTCTATGTATATGATAGCACATTGCTGGGGTGCGCTAAAGCGGACCCGTCCGCGCGAGATGCATCTTGAAATACCGTATTCGAGTGCAATAGAAAGAATAGCAAAAGGGAGGTATACACATGGAAGAACGCATTGACTACGAACACATCTTTACACCGCAGGGTATGTTGGGCGAGGTCTCGAAGCACCCCAACCTGGATTTCCTCATGAACATTTTCAACATTCCGAGGGCCTACAGTGTGTCTGGCTTTGGCTCCTGGAATGTTGGGCAACATACGCTTGCGGTAGCTTTCCTTGTCCTCTACTGGTCCAAATTCCACGGCTATCCAGCCGAAAAACGGAATCGGCTGGTTACGTTGGCGTTGATGCATGATATGCACGAAGCGGTTATCGGCGATATCCTGCCTTTCTTCAAGACGAGTGCTGTACGAGAGGCGATTGAGACGATTCAGACGGATATTCTGAACGCGTTCTCGATTGAAGATGACAGGAGTGTGCAAGAGGAACTCAAGCTTCTGGACTTGATCGGTTTCCTCTATGAAATTGGTCAATCGAGACTGAACGGCATTGACCCGACAAAGAAGACGCTCGTCGAGCAAATGTACGCGCGACAGAAAGAAACAATCCTTGCCTATACCGAGAAAGTGGATATCGGTCAGAAAAAAGTTGAAGACTTTCTCTCGTCTATGAAACTTTGAAGAGATAGACATATAAGCGACATCGACCTGTTGAGGTCCAACGTATCTGCGAAGTTTTCCTACATATGAGGAGGTAATCATGCCAGAAAACAAAACTACTCCCACCAATCAGAATGTTGAACAATTTCTTAACGCGATTGCAGACGAGCGAACGCGTCAAGATAGCTTTACCATACTGGAACTCATGAAGCAGATCACCGGAATGGAACCTGAGATGTGGGGTAGCAGTATTATTGGATTCGGTAGTTATCACTACAAGTATGAAAGTGGGCGTGAGGGAGACACGATACTGGCAGGTTTCTCGCCTCGCAAGCAAAATTTGACCGTGTACAACATGGGTGGCTTTGAACAATATGATGAGTTACTCAAGGAATTGGGCAAACACAACATCGGCAAAGGGTGTCTCTACATCAAGCACCTCGACGATATTGATGTGCCCACGCTCAAGACCTTGATCAAAGAGTCAGTCAAACACATCAAACAGAAGATAAAGCCTCAATAATGTCTCCCTCTAAGGAGTATTTTAAAGCAAAAAGTGTCGTTTTAAGCTCAGCCGCAAGGGGCTCCTTGATGACATCTCTGAGCGTAGCCTCTCGCATGGCTTCTCAAGAGGGTTGAACATGATTTTGACAAGAAATGGAGTATTTTGGAGGGGCAAAATTGGCTCTTTTTGGAGCCCCTCGCAAACCCTTGCCTGAAAGCTGCGTAGGTGTCCTTTGCGAGCACCGTGCTGAGAGACGCATTGCGCGTTCTGGCTCGGTGCAAAGCCTTGAGATTGCACGCTAAGCACTTTACCATGTATAATGGTCCAAACAGATTTGTAGGGAGGATACATGGTCACTGCAAATTATTCCAGCTTTCAAGAATTTATAGGAGAAACTGAGACACACAAATCTCATTCTGACGCAACAGTTCTTCATTCCCGTTTACCTCATCCCAGCCCCTATCAAGGGAGTAAACGGAATCTAGCATCACCGATACTCAGCGTAATAAAAGGAAGAAGATTTCGTCGTTTTTATGAGCCATTTGCTGGATCGGCAGCCATTACGATAGCTGCCAGGCATTTAAATATTGCAGACGAATACATTTTAAGTGATAGCCTGTCTCCGCTTGTGAGTATTTGGAATCAGATATTGTCCTCACCGAATGAGCTAGCTGACGCATATGAACAGTTATGGTCTAACCAATTACAAAGCGACGCAAGTTACTATAATACTATTCGAGATGTGTATAACCGTACTTTAGATCCTGCATCATTGTTATACTTGCTAGTAAGATGTGTATATATCTGTATTTCAAGATATGTTCAAGTACAGTTTTTGGACGTTTGCCTTTAATGCTCTCGATCTTAGCGCGGAACTCAGGAGAAATATTTGGAAGTTCTATCTCATTTGCCACTATATCACTACTTTCTTTTCTAAATTGTGAGGCTGAAAATATTATTCTTCACGTTGTGGTCCAATACGACTCCATAAGCCGAGGCGAATCAATTCTGTACGGGCCTCGAAGCCAAATTTCTGTGGGTCCATTGTCCGCCCATGACGAAGCACTAGCCCTCGTACCATCTCTATCTGCTCCGATTTTGTCGCGGTATCACGTTCAAACGGGATATGTATCGCGAGTTGCTCGATCGCCTGCTGGTTGTACCATTGCTCTGATGACTCTGCCATAATCACACTTTCTCTGCTAGCCAGGACGCCACACATTCATGGTAGCACGTCGCTTTGTATGTGACAAGCCGTTCGTAGGGACCACGTTTACGGCGTCCTCCGGCAATTCATTGCCTATGCGAACAACAAAATTATGTGTGCGAACAACAAGACGATGAACAACAAAACTATGTGGAATGGGAATCTCGCGCAATGAATTGCCGGAGGACGCTACACTGGTAGACCTCTACGCAAAGAAACACGTTGATATACGTTTATCTATACAGGCGAAAAGAAGAGGCATATAGCCCTTTTGCACTATACAAAGACTGGTTTCTTGATTCCTTGCGTAGTCGATGCTAGTGTAAGGATGTACGAACTATACATTGAAGGACATGAGTAGCTAAAAATAGTAAATCTTATGAGGGCTGAAAATATGATCTGTGCTTATTGTAAAACGGTGCGTGCGGAAAACACCGCGCCTTGTGTCAACTGTGGAGCACCATCCCCAATACAGGCCACTCCACAACATGCGGATTGGAGCACTCCTTCACCTCTTAGAGGAGGATTGCTTTCGGGTCAACAGCAAGGTAGCACATGGGGACAACAAGCACCATCAGCACCTCAATGGTCACAGGCACCTCAACAAGCTCAGCCTCAACAATGGTCGCAACCGTCACAACCGCTCCAATCGTGGTCGCAGCAGCAACCGGAAAATTCGCTTTTGCCAGTACCCTATCAGGGTGGTATGGGTCTACAAACAATTCCACAACCAAACGCAATGCAACTCATGTCGGCTCCTGCGATGCAAGATATCATTATCGCGCCACCTTCTGAGGAAGAGAGTGTTGTGTATGTTCCTCCCATGTATACGAAGCCACGGCCCATCATTCCTCGCTATCGTATCATCAGTGGCTTTCTTAGCGTCATCATTGTTTCGCTCATGGTATGTGGTGGAGCAGGGTATTACGCGAAGGCAAGTGGCAAGCTTGATATGGTAAGTCGGGTCTTGACAGGCAATAATCCCGTACCACCCAGTATTCGCACAACCGCTCCGGCATTACCTGATCCGCCCGATAAAGTTGTTATTGGAAACCCGGCGGCATACAGCGTTATTACCTCTGCGACCACAACGTCGCATTTGATCAAAGGGACCACAATCGCGGCGCAAACGGATAAGATATTCAAGCCAAACGAACCGTTTTATCTTACCTACAGTGTGCATCCGCTACAAACGGGAACCGTGACCATCAAATGGTATATGAATAATATGCAGTTGCCATACAGCACCGTACCGGGACCACCGCTTACCGCGAACCAACCAGTTACTGGCGAAGCTCCAATGGTCTATGCGGCACAGGCTGAGGGTAAGGTTGAACTGTACTGGAACAATCAATTGGCCCAAACCCTCTACTTTGTCGTAAGAAAATAGGAACACACAATAAGCAGTGGGCATTGTCCGACGGACAATGCCCACTGCTTATTGTGTGCTTATTTACATTGAGTATCAACGGTGACATCGCCGAGTACTTGTACCTGACAGGCGAGACGCATATTGGGATTTTTCTTGAGGTCGCCACGCAACCAGAACTTTTCCGAGAACGAAAGCGGATTTGTGTTGACCGAAGGTGAGACCGCTACGCGATCAAACCCGCATAACCCATTGCCATGACAGTTGGCAAGCTTCTTCCAGCCACAGTAGACGGATACATCACTCTCCAGGCCAGGATAGCGTACACTATCGCCCTCTGGCACCTGTACCTGTTTATTCTCACGCACAAACGTTATAGTTGGCACGACATGTTCCTCCATATAAAATGATTTGATATAATAACCGTTATCGCTTGTCAGAATATAGCACAGAAGCTCCAGAGCGTCAATCAATGTGTACGGCTGAGAAACAAACGGACGCCCACAAGGGGCTACCCTACTATACCTAACGGGAGACAGCGTGCGAAGCACGCACAACGGGTATAGTAGGGTAGCCCCTTGTGGGCGTCCGTGGTGTATTCATGGAACGTTCGCCCTTTCAACAGTCTTGCCCCTTGTGGGCGTCCGTTGGCTTTATAACACCTTTGTAAGGCTACGGGTTAAACGTGATATACACCGTCTGCGAGGCTACACTTGTGCTCGTGTCGCTGATCAGAATTGTGCCTTGATATGCGCTACCGGGCGTTAAGCCTGTACCGTCACAGCTTATACTAATATCTTTCGTTCCCCCTGGTGCAAGCGTTCCACTTGTAGGCACAACCGAAAGCCATGTGCCACCAACAGGGGTATCCATATGCAGAGTAGTCGTCCAGTTTAACGGAGCAGTACCTGTATTTGTGAGTGTTACGGTTTGCGTTTTTGGGTTCGTCCCACCCGCACTCAAGATGAGATTGGTGGACGATAGCGAAATCGCGGCCTGTCCTTGAATGATTACCGTCACCCCCACCTTCTGGCTCGCTACAGTTGTGCCTACATCGCTATCCACGATAGTGATCGTCGTGGTATATGTTCCAGGGGCTAAGGTAGCAACGCTAGGATTGACCATGATAATACTGCTCGCTTGTGGTGCTAAACTATCTTTGCTAATGGAAAGCGGTGCGAAGGTTGCGCCTTTTCCGCTCTCGGTCGCGGTCCAATTCAGTGTCGCGTTGCCTGTATTGGTAATCGTCAATTGCTGCCCGGCAGGGTTAGTACCTGCTATCGTTTGGAAGGTCAGTGCCGTGCTCTGTACCGAGATTGCGGCGGCAGGAGGTGTTGTCAATGTCAGTGTGACAGGCACAGCAGTAATATTGTTGCCAATTGTAAACATGATTGTTCCCTGGTAACTCCCTGCTTTTAACCCCGTCGTAGCAATGTTGACCGCGATTGACGGTTGTTCTCCTGCTCTTACCGTACCATTTGATGGTGTTATACTAAGCCAGTTGCCTTGATCGACACTTGTGCTCGTACTCCATGTTTGAGATTGCCCACCGTTGTTTTGCAGCGTCAGTGGTTTGCTGACAACGTTTTGTTGTGTGAGACCTGTAAAGCTGAGCGTTGTAGGTGTTACAAGGATGTTGCCGGGGGCGAGTACGGTGAGTGACACGTTGATCGTCGCACTTGCGCCATCCGTTAACGCAATTGAGCCTTGATACAGACCAGCAACGAGTGCTTGTGCCTGCACTCCTACGGTCAGTGGCTGGCTTTGGGTAGAATCAATGCGTCCACTCGTCGCACCAACATACAACCAGTTCGCGCCATCATTCGTGCTTGCTGTGGCTTGCCAGTTCAACGGCTGACCTCCGCTATTTTGCAATGTAACGGATTGTGTCGGAACACTCTGAGTACTTGTGGCGGCGAATGTCAATGATAACGGCGATACATTGAGCACCGCAGGAGCTGCATCGACTTTCATCGTAACAGTCAGCGTGCTTGGATTCGTGCCATCTTTTTGCACAAAGAGAATATGTCCTGTATAGGCTGTCTTCGGAGTGAGATTGCTACGGTTCACCGTTATGGTAACAGCAGCACTGCCCTCAAATGTGTAGCTATTGGTATTCGTAGGAGTAGCCGTCAGCCATGATGCGTAACTCTTTTGCTTCCATGTGAGCTTACTGCCACCGATATTCTTCAAGGTAATTTGCTGACTGGATGTGGTGCCAGCCGAATTAGTGCCGAGATCAATATGTGTCGTCGAGAGTTGTAACTGTGGCGGTAGTGCTGATGGTGGTTGAACGGTAATGGATGTTGAGGTACTTGCTTGTTGAGCTTCATCAGTTGCCACAATGGTATGTATTCCTGCGTCCCAACTTGTAGGCGTGATGATATTGACCGAGAACGCGTTATGACGGTCAGCGATGGCTGTTAACTGATGTCCCTTACGATCATTGATTGGTTTCTCATCGTCATAGGTAAATTTCACTTGCGTCGCTGGCGTAAATCCACTTCCACTGAGCGTAAACGAATCGCTCGCACGTACTGTAGGAGGATTGACAGTGAGTTTCAAGCCAGGAGACGATGTGGGTTTGCTTGCTATCAAAACATACACAAGAATACCGCTTGCCAGCAAAAAGAAGATGCAGGAGAGTGTTAATAAGAGCGAAATCGTGCGCTTTGCGGTTTGTGTTTTCTTTGGCTGCCAAGGTTGATAAAGCGCAGGAAGAGCACCATCTGTGTCCAGTAGTGGTCTTTCGCGTCGAACGGAAGGAGCTTCAGTCGGCTCATTATGTGGCGCACTGGGAATACCCGTCTCTGTCTGAGGTTTGTCGTAACGCACATGTATCTGCGTTGGGGCATCATCGCCAGGAAGGAGCAGGGTAGGTTGTTCCGCCATGTCCTCTATGGATGCGGGCAATAGTGTGATTTCTTCAATCTCTTGCACAGGAGAATGTTGTACAGCGATCATGCTCGATTGGTACGGTTGATCTTCGGGGTGTAAACCGGAGTAGTGACCAGCACGATGTGGTGACGCAGGTGGTAATGATGGGCGTGACAAGTCTCGTGTCACCACCTTGCGTTTCTTTTCTGAGAATGTATAGCCACAGCGACTACATATATGTGTTTCGGCGCGTAACAACTTGTGGCATTGGGCGCAGCGTTTCGTCTCCATAAACCGTCATTCGAGGTCAGCATCTACCAGAAGCGGCGTGCCTCCCCATCCTCCTTGACCGCTGTGTTTTTGTCATGATGTTAGATAGAGATAGGTATGAATGTGTTGTGTCTTACCTTGATAAACGTAAAGAAAGCGTATTTGCCAAAGATGTGTCACTGTGTATAGTTATATTCAAATATGTATAACGGTAGAGCAACATCATTGTATCACAACTGTACAGAAGGGAAAAGAGGAGAAAAGCAAAGAAACAAGAGTGGAGTGGAAACATGGTCGGTGCAGTGCACCGACCATGTTTCCACTCCACTCTTGTTTCTTTTCCTATCCTTGTAGCAGAGAAATGTTGCTACTGGGCATGTCTCCTGTCACCGTAATTTGAAGCGTACCCGTGTAATGAATAGCACTACTTGTGCCACTGGCGGAGAGCGTGTACGTTCCTAGCGCAATATTTGGAAGAGAGTACTTTCCATTGGCGTCCGCGGTCACAGTCGCAACTTGTGTTCCAGTCGAATTTGTGAGCACAACAGCCGCAGCAGGGAGTGCTACGGGCGGTGGATTCGTGCAGGTGCTTTCACCACATATATTGACCGTCCCACTAATCGTAAACCCCGTCACTGTCACCGTGATCGGAATGGTTTGCGTACTCATGCCTATCGTCGCACCATTATTTGCTGTCACCGTTAGATTTGTGTTGTAACTGCCAGGAGCGAGTGAAGCCGCATTGACACGCACACTTACCCTTGCGCCACTGCCTGTATCCGAACCCGAAGGGGGCGACACAACCAGCCAGCTTGTACTATTGGCATCGCCTGTTGCGGTCCATGTAACAGGCCGTGAACACGTCCCGGTCTCGCTCAATGGAAACGCCTGGATGCGTGTGACCTGTCCTTCAGCGACAGTGAACGCAAGATTTGCAGGTACTGGAGCCATCTGGCACGGCGGTTGCACGACTAACGTAATTGAGAAGACCTGTGGACTGCCCTGAGCGATTACACCTGATGTATCAGAGGCACTGATCGACACCTGAGTCGAATACGTTCCCGGCGCTAGGTTTGCGATTGTTGCGTTAATCGATAACGCATTAGAGAGGCCGCCTTGATTAAACGAACCAGCAGATGACGAAAGTGTCAGCCACGGAGCCGCAGGTGGTATGCTGGCCTTCCATGATAAAGGCCACATACAGTTGCCTGATGCCGAGAGCGTCACCGATTGCCGTGCTGGATCGCTAGCACCCTGTATGGCGGTAAACGCGAGCGAACTGGATGATGGTTGTACCAATGCACAAGGTGGACTCACCTGCAATTGTACGGCGACCGTCTGTGGACTACCAGAGGCTAATTGATTCGTTGTATCCGCGCCATTTAATGTCACCTGACCATTATAGGTACCAGGAGTGAGGCCCGTAGAGACGGCGAGTACGGTCAAGGTAGCTGTTTGTCCGGGGTTAATCTTGCCACCCGTCGGTGACACACCAAGCCAGGAAGTCGCCAACTGGCTGACATTCGTATGCCATTGCAACACGCTTTGACCGGAGTTCGTAATCAGCACCGTCTGTCCCGATGAAACAGGTTGTCCTTGCACCGTGCTGAACCCTACGGAAAGTGGTGCCGCTCCTAACACTGGTGCCCCTGGTGGGGGAGGCGTTTGTACAGTAAGTCCAACCGTCACTGTTTGTGTACTACCTTGCGTTCCACTTCCTTGTGCCGATACCACTGTAATCGTGCCAACATACTGCCCCGGTCCCATGTTGGCTGTGTTGACACCTACGGTGATAACCGAATTGGTGCCTGTTTTTGTTGAGCCATTAGCAGGTGTAAGCGTTAACCAGTTCGTAGATGTTGTTGCATTCCAGTTTACGGCGGAACTACAACTGGCAGAGGCACTTACGTTCAGCGATTGATTGCTTGTATTCGTACTGTTCGCGATAGCCGTAAACGTCATACCACCTGTACTCAAATTCAAGCCACAATGCGGCTGTACCGTGAGTGAGATACTGACGCTTTGCGAGCCGTTGATCGTCTTCGGGTCCGAAGACGAGAATGCTAGCGAGTCTGTAAAAGCACCTGGCAGCATATTCTGACTATTGACGGTGACGATGACATTTTCTGTCTCGCCAGGGGCGACGGTCCCTGATGTGACATTTGTGGTGAGCCAATTCGTGCTGACACCAGGTATATCCAGCAAGGTGTTTTGAGTACCGAATGTGGCATTTGTGGTGAGCCAATTCGTGTTGGCACCAGATGCATTCATTGCTGTGTTTTGTTTTGTCACGGTAGATTGATTATTCGTAAGGGACCATGAAAGCGTTGAGTGCCCCGGATTACTTACGACGAGTACCTGACTATTATTTGTGCTGGATGTGCCATCTTGTGATGTAAACGAAAGGACTGCCGGTGTAATCATAAGCACAGGACCAGCATTAGCCGGTAGGGGTAGCACAGTCATTTCTACCTGTACCTTTATCGGGGCACCAACATTGGATGAGAATGAAATCTCGCCAACATACGCTCCCGGCGCGAGTACACCACGTTCAACACCAATTGAGAGCGTTTGTGTCTCGCTAAATGTGCCTTGATTAGGGGTAAGTACAAGCCACGGTTTATTGCTACTGGCTGCCCATGTGATTGCTCCACTCGCGTTCGCGTCGTTCGAGATTGTAAAAGGCTGAATAGTATTTGAGCCTTGATAATCCGACCCCATATTCAGTACTGTATCTTTGATGATTAAGTGCGAGGGCTTTGTTGGCCCAGAGCCAGTAATCTGTAAGGTCGCAGACGCTGTATAATGTGATTGTACGTCCTCCGCGTTTACCGTATGAAAACCGGGTCCCCAGGCATCAATAGTGATGATGGTCGAGGCGAGAGCGGACCCATCTTTCCCTATTTGCACGCTAGGCAGACCCGTACTCAGCCGCACGAGCACTTCTACATCGTGCGTAATGAGGACGGTCGTCGATGGATTGAAATGCATCAAATGAAAGAACACACGGTGCCCAAAAATGGTCTGATTATCCTTCGTAACCTCCGAGGTAATCGTCAAGGTCGGTGGTCCACTCACAGGAATCTGGTTCGCATGATGCGGACGTAAGAATGCGACTGAGACAAGCGCGGTATCAATCGTCAAGGCTAATACTGCCAGGATTGCTAGACTGACAAATACAATGCGTAGGCGTGTTGTACGGGTAGCTCGACGCATGAACGGTGTGGTGATGAGTCCTTCTGCCCTTGCTCTGCGTTCGTCTTCGGCGTCGATACGTGCGGCTTCGATGCTATCGGGGAAGCGACGTGACAGGAGTGGGTCGGTATAGTTTTCCCAGGTATTATTGTTGTCGATTTCGTCCGTATCAGGCAACCACGGCCATAAATCTGGCATATCACTGGCTCGTGCCTCAACACTCTTTTGAGGAGCATCAGCTGTATCCGCGCTAGCCTTTGGCAATGGAGTACTTTGCCGTTGAATATCGGCGGAAATGTCACGCAGTGGTGAGAGACGTGAGGCGCGTGGCTGACGCTTCTCGCTCTGCTCGACGGCAGCGATACGACGTGCGGCATCATTGAGCCGATGAATAGCATTATCCACTATATTGACGTAGGTACCGTGAACCGACGGCGGCGGTGTTTGTGGGCCACTTGGAGCGTAGGAAGGCTCTACCGCTACGGGGAGGAGAGGAACAGTACTTTCACCACCCTGTATGCGCTTATACTGGTTTCGCGCTGCAGTCACTATTGGACGTGGTGCTGTGATACTATCAGCAATATCTTCATGAAGTGTTGCACCCTGTGCTGCTTTATCAGACCCATATAGTTGCGCCTGACACGTATCGCAAAATAAAGCCGTTTCATCGCAGGGATTATTACAGTGGAGACACTGGTTCATGTCTCGCTGGTGCTGGTTGTCCAAACTCTCTACCCGCATACGCCAACCCTCACATTACTAGAGGAGTGTGTAGCACGAAAAATAAAGATAAGCACTGGTGCCACGGCATCCCCTTTTGTCATTCACCGTTACAGGCATACTCTCGCTATTATGCCTATATCATAGAACGCGCCATCAGACACGTTTATCACATAGATAAACACCAGTACAGTACTTATGTCCCAATCCAAATGGTGGAGGGTAACAGGGGCATAAAATGCCCCTGTTACCCTCCACCATTTGGATTGGGACATGGCCGCTAGCGGAGCGTTGCACCATATGCATCATGCAATGCACGCACGATGTTTTCTTGCAAGGTGTTCGCCTCTGCATCCGTGAGTGTACGGTCTGCTGCTTGATACACCAGCGAATACGTCAGGTTCTTCTTGCCCACTGGAATTGGTTCACCTGTGTAGACATCGAAGAGCGTCACAGAACGCAGCAACGCTCCACCGTGCGAAACAATCACATCGCGTACTTCTTGTGCCGAAAGCTGCTGCTCGACCACAATCGCTATATCGCGTGTAAGTTCCTGGTGACGCGATATCGTCTCATACGTCAAGCGCGCTGGCACGGCTGCATACAGCATCTCCAGGTCGAGTTCACATAGATAGGCGCGATGTGGCAAATCATAGCGTTGCTGTACCAACGGATGCACTTCGCCCATGACACCAATCGGGCTGAAAACCTCTTCACCTGTACCAGAAATGCGTGGAACCTCTACAAGTACACAGCGTCCCGGATGAAATGTCGGATGCTGCGTCGGCGTGAAACGATAGTGTACGATGTGTAAGCCATCCAACAACGTCTCAACAACGCCTTTGAGATCATAGAAGTCGGCAGGACGCCCCAGTTCTGCTACCCATGAAATCTCGGCTGGTCCACATAAGGCAATTCCCACACTGCGTCGCTCGTCTGGTTGCTTATGTATATCGTCCGATGGCAAGTAACGGCGTCCAATCTCAAAGAAACGTAAGCCCGATGTATTGCGTTTGCTGTTCTCTTGCACTGTTTCCAGTAAACCACTCATCAGCGTTAAACGCATGGCCTCAAGGTCACTTGTTAGTGGATTTCTAAGTACCACGGCAGGAACACTTTGGGCTTCAAATGGAGCTATGGCCTTTCCATTTGGCGTTTGTGCCATAACTGCGTGTTCTTGTACTCCACTCTTTGGCGCAGTGCCAGCACCTAAAAGAAAACGCGCTGATTGGGCATCTGCCTGCGCCAGGATGTTGACCATACGCGCTCTACTGGTCATGGCATAGGTGATAATTTCATTGAGTCCTGCACCTACTAAGCGTGTGCGTATCTCCTGTTCACGATCAAACCACGACTCCGCTAGTGGTTCTGGCAGTGGCCCCGTGGGAATGGTGCTCGGTAGCGTATCATAGCCGATGACACGTAGCACCTCTTCGACCAGATCGGCTCCCTCTTCGATATCGCCACGGTATGTTGGCACGGTGACAAGCATCTTCTCACCCAATTCGTCAGGATCGGCAACCACCTCAAAGTGCAAGGCTTGTAGCGCATCCACAACCTCGCTTTGCGTCACCTTCATGCCTGTCAGCCATTCGACCTCATGTACGGAGAAAGCGAGCGAGCGTGGCTTTGCAGGAGCAGGATAGACATCAATAATGCCTGGATTGACGGTCGCTCCTGCCAGTTCTACCATCAATTGTGCCGCGCGATTTGCTCCTGCGATAGTCAGTTCCGGGTCTAAGCCCTTCTCAAAACGACTTGAGGCATCGGTTCGCAGACCTAACGCGGTTGAGGTACGACGTACACTCACAGCGTTGAAGTTCGCGGCCTCTAACAAGACCGTTGTCGTCTTGTCGTTAATCTCGCTGATCGCGCCGCCCATGACACCTGCAATCGCGGTTGGTCCCTCTGGATCGGTAATCAGCAACATGTCGGGTGTGAGTATGCGCTGAACATCATCGAGTGTGGTCAGCGTCTCTCCTGCGTGAGCGCGGCGTACAATTATATGCTTTTGACGTACAAGCTCATAGTCAAAGCCATGCAAGGGTTGCCCAAATTCTAACATGACATAATTCGTAATATCGACAACATTGCTGATTGGGCGCATACCTGCCGCGAGCAAACGGCGTCCCATCCAACTCGGCGAAGGACCAAGCTGAATGTTGCTGATAATGCGTGCGGCATAGCGTGGGCAGAGGTCTGGAGCCTCTACGGTCACTTGCGCCATCTCTGTGGCAGGTGTTCCCTGCTCTTGAAAAACGGGTTGCGGAATACGTAATTCTTGCTTCGTCAATGCCGCGACCTCGCGTGCGATGCCAATAATAGATGACAGGTCGCCGCGATGTGCTTTGATCGAGAAATCCAGCACAACCTCGCCCAGAATATCGACGAGTGGTTCGCCCAGTGGGGTATCTGCATCAAGAATATAGATGCCGGCATGGTCATTGCCCATCCCAAGTTCGCGCGGTGAACACAACATGCCCTGTGAGACATAGCCCATTTTCTTGCTTTCACCAATGGTGATATCGCCTACCTGTGCCCCAACGAGAGCCAGTGGCACTTTATCGCCAAGCTTGATATTGGGCGCACCACAGACCACGCCCAGTTCACCATGTCCTGTATTGACGTGTGTGTAGTTCAGGTGGTCAGATTTCTCAACTTTTTCCAGGTATGTAATCTGGGCTGTGATAATTTTATCGCCCCAACTGGCACCGATATAGTCGATGGTTTCGACTTCAAGCCCCGCCATCGTCAAGATATGCGCCAGTTCCTCTGGTGACATCTTTATGTCAACATACTCTTTAAGCCAACTCAGTGGCACTCGCATGATATTTCTCCTATTTTATGGGGACCGATGATAGTGTTTAACGCAAGAATGAGGATGTCGTAGGGACCAGATTTATCGCGTCCACCACGCAATTTATTGCGCGATGCGTGTTCCACCAATATTCTTTCATTAAATGCATAGGCGATAAATCGCTTGTGGACGCGATAAATCTGGTCCCTACGGCATCCTCATTCTTTAGCACCAATTGAAAAGGTCAAAAGGACGTGATACATCAGTCCTACAGACATTCACATATGTTTGTGACATTTCATATTCTTTAGAATTGGCGCAGGAAGCGCAGGTCGTTGCCTGAGAAGAGGCGTATTTCGTTGACACCATATTTCAACATGGCGATACGCTCAACACCCATGCCGAAGGCGAAGCCACGATATTTCGCCGGGTCATAGCCAACTTGTCGCAAGACGCGTGGGTCAACCATGCCCGAACCGAGTATCTCTAGCCAGCCTGTATATTTGCAGGTGCGGCAGCCCTTGCCCTCGCAGAATGGGCAGTCAATATCAACCTCGGCACTTGGCTCGGTGAACGGGAAGTAGCTGCCACGGAAACGAACCTGCCGTTTTTCACCAAACATCTCACGTGCGAAGCGTTCCAAACAACCCTTCAAATCGGACATGGTGCAAGTTTCATCGACAAGCAAGCCCTCGATTTGATGAAACATGGCCTCGTGCGATGCATCAACTGCTTCATAGCGGTAGACCTTGCCGGGGACAACCACGCGTACAGGTGGACGCATCTGTTCCATGGTGCGAACCTGCATAGGCGAGGTTTGTGTTCGTAATAATATCTCTCCTGGTACGACCCAAAAGGTGTCTTGCATATCGCGTGCCGGATGGTCTGCGGGCAGATTGAGGGCCTGAAAGTTATAATAATCCGTTTCAACCTCTGGCCCCTGCACAATTTGGAAGCCCATGTTGGCGAAAATGCGTGTGACATCCCACATAACCTGCGATAATGGATGAACATGGCCTACGGGAAGTGCGCGTCCTGGTAATGTTACGTCGATACGTTCCTGCTCTAACGTTTGCAGTAGTTCACGTTGACGCAGCACCTCGCGTTTGGCGACAAGTTGTTGCTCAAGTTCGGCCTTGACCGCGTTAATCTTCTGTCCTACGATGGGCCGTTCTTCCTTTGAAAGTTTCGGCATCACGGCGGAAAGGTTCTTAAGTTCGCCTTTGTTGCGTCCAAGATAGCGTGTGTCCCACTCGTCAAGGGCAGCCGAGGTGTTCAGTGTCTCCAGTTCCACGAGTGCGCGACTCCGCAACTCGTCGAGTTGTCCCAGCAAGACATCAAGTTGTCCTAGCATATGTATCCTCCAAAAAATCAAAAACCGACGCATCGTCACAGGGACGAAGGTCGGTGAAAATCTCCGTGGTACCACCCATTTTGAATACGTTGTACGCGCTACTTACGCCGTACATGCATACTCCACTTGGCCTGTCCTATAACGGGGACACCGGAACCGTCTACATCATGTTTCAACGGCTCGCTCTAGGATGAACTTCGGCGTAGGTGTCCGCAAAGAGGCTTGCAGTCGATGGCCTCTTCTCTCTGTCCGGTCTTCCTTCGCGTACTCTTCCCATCATCGCTTAGTATAGCTTGTTCTTCTGCTACGCAGTATATCAGAAACGAGTGGTAAATACAATAAAGGAAAGAGGTTGTTGAGTCTGCATTCTTCGAGGAGAAACTGGTCGCACTGCAGTGCGACCAGTTTCTCCTCGAAGAATGCAGACTCAATGAGCTTTCCCTCTACCCATTAGAACAAAAGTCTGTTATCATGTGTGTATGAGTAAGCATGTCTCGTTTCAGAGTGGCACACTTGTGCTCTATGATGTAGACGCACGTCCGCCCGCCCCGTTCAAGCTTGTCAAGGAGCGTTGGCGGTGCGAGGGCTATCATTATGGTGCCATCCAATCCTATCTGCAAGAAGAGGCGATCTACGATGGGGTGCCGCGCTGGAAACCCCTGGACTTGACTCTGCAAGACACACGCGAGGCTCATGATTATCAGACAGAAGCGTTGACGGCATGGGACGAGGCAGGGCAGTGCGGCAGTATCGTATTGCCAACAGGGGCAGGTAAAACCTTTGTGGCAATCCAGGCCATTCAGCGTGTAAATCGCTCTACGGTTGTGGTCGCGCCAACGATAGACCTATTGCATCAATGGTACGCACGTCTCGCCAACGCCTTTGCCTGTGAGGTTGGTGTGTACTACGGTGGCGAAAAAAACGTGTTGCCACTCACTGTAACCACCTATCATTCAGCTGGCGACTTGATGGCTGAATACGGTAATACCTTCAAACTGATCATTTTTGATGAGGTGCATCATCTTCCTGCACCCAATTGGGGTGAGGCCGCGTTGATGGCTCCTGCCCCTCTACGCCTCGGACTGACGGCAACCTATCCAGAGGCACATGAGCAAACGAATGGGCGTTGGCGTGTCGATGCGCTGGTTGGTCCAATTGTCTACACAAAACGCATCGAAGACCTCGTTGGACAACAACTGGCAAACTATCGCACGGAGCGTATCCGTGTCAATCTATCGGCAGAGGAACGCATACGGTACGATGCTGATCATGCAATCTACATGGAGTTCGTGCGTTCGCGAAACCTACCGCGTCGCTACGGTCCCGGCTGGTTAATGGAGTTGATGCGGCTTTCAACGCTTGACCCGGAGGCTCGCCGTGCTTTTCTTGCTCGGCAGCGTTTGCTTCGGCTGCTTGCTGGCTGCGAGGGCAAGTTTGCTACACTTGATGCGCTCTTGCGTGAATATATGCATGAACACATTCTAATTTTTACCGAGCATAATGCTGTCGTCTACGATATCGCCGCACGCTACCTCATTCCAGCTATCACGCATGAGACACACGCGGCAGAGCGTAAAGCAATTATTGATGGCTTTCAACATGGCACGTATCGCGCCTTAGTTACTTCACGGGTTTTGAATGAGGGCATTGATGTGCCGGAAACGAAAATCGCGATTGTACTGGGTGGCACCGCTGGTGCACGAGAATATATTCAGCGTTTAGGACGTGTCTTGCGTAAAGTCGAGAACAAAAATGCTGTGCTTTTTGAAGTCATCGCGCGTAAGACGCTCGACGAAGGCAAGTCACAGCGTCGCCGCCGACCAAGAAAGATAGACTGATGCTGACCGCAGACCTTGTGAAATCGCGCCTACGTCAACGCGGCACTGAACTCACGATAGATATGCTTGATGTCTATGACTCTTACTGGCTCGCTACAGCAACAGAACTCATCACGTTAATACAGCAATATGTAGGTCGTTCGCAAGCAGAGCTAGATAAGGCCCTCGAAACCTATGAAGGTGAGCGTATCGACTACTTTATAGTACGTGGTTTAGCAAAAGTCCTGACTGATGCCGCGACCTTCACACCTCCAGCAACACCGTTACTTCCACTACAACTTCGTGAACGCCTCTTCTCATATGGACCCGTTTTCTCCACGCCACATTTATTCCAGAGTCAGACACGCGAGGATGTGCTAGAGCGCGTAGCAAACGAACTTGCCCTGTTGCCCCAGCACATAGAGTCGGGGTTATTCGCGGATAGACCTTCGGCTTGGATACTCACTGATGTAGGTCCACAGTGGATGCCTGACGGCTTATTGATACGCTATAACCTGGAACTTGCCCGTGGTGCTCTCTACTGGGCCAGCCAAATGCAAATCGAGGCGCACAGCAACTACAAGGACCTGTGGAAATTCCTCAAGTTGTTTAAGCTCATGTTCTGGGTGCGTTCACAGGAGGACGGCTATGTCGTCGATCTGGATGGTCCCATCTCGCCCTTTGTGAGTGCAACGATGCGTTATGGCAGACAGTTTGCGGCGTTTCTGCCTGCGTTGCTCCTGTGTGAACGATGGCACATGGTCGCGGATGTACGCTCACCTGTCACACAAAAAATGAGCATTTATCGCCTCAATCATACCTCCGCTCTGCCGACGCACTTCAAGCAAAGTGGCGAGTTCGATAGTCGCTTAGAAGCCGATTTCGCACGCGAGTTCGAGGAAAAGTTCGGCGGCAAACGCGGTAAGTGGTTGCTCACGCGAGAAGACGAGGTGCTTGTGCTGGGCGATACCGTGATGATTCCCGATTTCGCCTTGACGCATAAAGATACTGGTCAACGCATACTAATAGAGCTAGTCGGCTTCTGGCACCCTGACTACCTTAGACGCAAGGTTGAGAAGGTTCGAGCGGCACAATGTCAAAATCTGTTGCTGCTCGTCTATGAAGGTATCAACCTGAGCCATGAAGCGTTACGCGATGTACCAGGCGAAGTCCTGTATTTCAAGAACAAACCCGTGCTAAAGGACGTAATGGCGACGGTTGAGGCAATGGCGGAACGGATAAACAATGTGTAGGGGCTATAATTCAAAAGAATTTTAGAATTCGCCCTCTGGTTCGTCTATCGTTTCTGGTACGCCCGCACCCCTATAAAGGGCCTCCATTGGAAAGTGTATATCGAGGCTCGTCAGTTCTATCTCATTCCCTATATCTGTCACGAATCCAACGCATCCTTCAACGGCACCAACCGCTTCTGCAACGCATAAATCGCGGCCTGCGTCCTATCAGCCAGATGCAATTTCGACAAAATATTGGACACATGGGTCTTGACGGTTTGCTCTCCAATGGACAGTTCGACGGCTATTTCGTGGTTGGAGCGACCGTGTGCAATCAATATGAGTACGTCACGTTCACGAGGGGTGAGTTCGTCGAGGGGGGATTGCTGTTGCATCTCGCGTAAGACTTTCGCCGCAACCATTGGGTGGAGTGTGCTTTCGTTGCGTGCGGCGGCACGTACTGCTGATACGAGTTCTTGTGGGCTGCTATCCTTGAGTAAATAGGAGAGCGCACCAGCTTTGATAACGCTAAAGATTTGGTCGTCCTCGTAGTAGGAGGTCAAAATAATAATTTGTGTGATTGGCGTAATACGCTTGATTTCGCGTACCGCCGTCATACCATCCATTTTAGGCATGAGCAGGTCGAGCAGCATCACATCAGGAAGCAGCGTACTTGCAAGTGCGACTGCTTGTTCGCCATCGCCACACTCGCCTATGACGCTGATATCTGGCTGTTGCTCTAATAAGAAGCGTAAGCCTTGTCGCACAACGGCATGGTCATCAACGATAATAATCCTAATCACACGCATACCTCTCGTGGTAAACACACATGCAATCGTGTTCCCTGACACGGTTCACTGTGCAAGAAAAATGTGCCGTGCAGTTCCTCTATACGTTCTTGCATCAGACGTAGGCCAAGCCCATGCTGTACATCCAGTTTCGCGGGTTGAAAGCCTTTGCCGTTGTCCGTGATGGTGAGCGATACCGCCTGTGGTTCTGGCTCTAGTGTCAAAGTAATCATACTCGCGTTGGCATGACGTGCCGCGTTTGTGATAGCTTCTTGCGCGATACGGAGCAGGGCATGTTCTATGCGTGTATTCAGTGAAACGGCGGTAATGTGTGTCGTCACTGTGATACCGAGACGTGTATGATATGCCTTCGCGAGTTCCTCTAATGCCTCGGCAAGTCCTAATTCTTCGAGTTGTGATGGACGCAATTCTAACAATAATGCTCGCATCTCGCGGATCATATTGGTTGTGGTCTGCTCCAATGTTGCTATCTGTGGTTGAACCGGAAAATCTTCTGGAACGGCAGTTTGCAAACCGCCAGCAATCATTCTGAGCGAGAACAAGTCTTGCGAGATGGCATCGTGCAGTTCGCGTGAGATGCGCGAACGCTCCGCGAGACGTGCGTTTGACTCCACCAACTCTTTTTGTCGTGCCATACTCAGCGCGAGTTGTTCCGCCATACGGTTGAACTGGTATTCCATCTGCCCCACCTCGTCTTTGCCCTTCACGAGCACGCGTTGCGCGTAATGACCATCGGCAAATGTGGTAGTCGCGATCGCTAGATTGCGTAGGCGTCGTACCAGTCCAAATGTTGTCACCATGCCAAAGAAGGCTCCGATGGGAGCGACAACGATAAGCAATAGGAGACTGCTGCCAATAAATAGGGCAATAAAACTGACGAGGGCATTCTCCGTAAACGACGGTAGAGGTGTTTGCGTATAGAGCGCACCAATGAGCTTATGCTGGCTGTTCCACACTGGCTCTACTGCATATGCAGTATTATTTGTGGTCAACGAAATATTTGTGTTGCTAACTCCAGTGCCACGCAATGCTGTTTCAATAGCTGTATTTTTGCTCGACAGCAATTCAGTTGCATTTGTCCCTACAGGATAGCGTTTAGGATAGGAGGTCGCAACGATATGTTTATCGGGCGTAAGTAGGAGTGCAAAGGTAAATGCTTGTGGTTCCTTCTGACTACCGTTAATATAGGGGACAACAACGGCTTTGTCGCTCGTAATACTTTCGCCTGGTGTAGCCGTAGCCCCACGCTCACCAAGTGAAGGGGCAGAGTACTTATACAGTGTCCCATCTTTAACCTTTGTAGTAACTTCTTGTGCATATTGGAGTGCCGTTTGATGAAGCTTCGGGACAATACCCCCACCACTTTTTAAGAGGTAAACCGCAATAAACGCGAAGAGGGCAAGTTCCAACAACAGCACCGCGACAATCGTCACCATCACATATGAAATTGTCATACGGGCCTGTAAACCCGACCACCGACGCGTTTTTTGCATGGATGCATAGCCTCTGAATATTTATACACGTATTGTCGTAGGGACCACATTTATGGCGTCCACGGCGCAATTCATTGCGCCGTGGACGCCATAAATGTGGTCCCTACGACGGTCGAATGACACTTGACGAATTACGCCCCGACAGGAGGCGTCACCTTCTCTGGCACAATCGGCACATCATCCGTTTCCACAACCGCTTTTTTGCGTCCACGTTGGGAGAGCAAGAAGGCGAATAGGCCATAGATTGGAATGAGACCAATCAGCCAGCCGAGCCAGAGTGGAATAGGTGGTGGCGCGACAGCATTTATTGGTACATCCACTGTGCCGGGACCTGACGCACCATTGACAATGATGTGTAACGTCCAGTCGCCTTGCACCGGAATCTCTGCCGCACCATTGACACCGTTATGTCCATCAGGCGTGAGGCCAGCACGGACAGGCGTTGCGTGAATCCCTTGTGCAGGTACGGAGGTGACATTATACGTCAAGGTACCTTGTGTTTGTGATGTGATGGCAAAAGGCAAGGCGTAGCCAGCGTCGGCAGGGTCTTTATAGAGGCTCAATGTAAGCGGATATGCACCAGCCGTTACATGAACGACACGCACAGGCGTGTTCCCATGCGTTGTTGCCACGATTGAGACACCGAGGTCCACGAGCACCGCAAGCAAGGCAATTACTCCTATGACAAGCAACAGGTATTGAAGCGGTTTACGCACACATCACCTCTCTAGCGTTTGTAGTGCCGTACCCACATTGCGACCAAGCCAGACACCTGCAAAGGTTGCAAGTAAGCCTATCAGCAATGCTATTACAAAACCAATACCATACCCAAAGAAAAAGTAGACGGCAAGCCACGGGAAAAACAATGGCGCGGGCAAACCAGCAATCAACGCTGTGAACGCGAGTACAAGCGTCAACTTCCGGGGAGACCACTGATTCTTTTGAGCGCGATACATAAAGATGTCGATGAGAATCGCGACGATAATAGGAGCAATGAACCATTCCATTGCCACCACTGATGTAAGTGGTGCAGAGCCTCTGCGATAGACCAAGCCTTCGAGTCCGCGCAGGTACTCCGTCAAAGGTTGTACAAACAGGGCTATCACACCAGCGAAAAGAAGGTAAACGGCAGCAACCGATGTTGCTGCCCAACGCCACGGCACAACGGACTTCACCGCAACAAACGTGAATGCTATCAACAGTCCGGCTAGTAATGGGAAGAAACTGATTGTGATGCTACCGAGCGTGAGTGCATTTTTATCACTAAGTGCATCGAAGAGGAGCAGCGTGAAGATGCTCATCATTACCGCGAAGGAAACAATCACTCCGATGTACGCAGTACGTTTTGTTTTAGCTGTTCCAACCGGAAGATTGGCGGCAGAGAGGATCATATATGCCGCACCAAAGGCCACAACGCCCATCCCAAAGGCAAACATAATATGGAACGGTGCCCAGATTGCTACGTCGATTCCATACAGAGCGTGCCAGTAGCTATCCAGAGGGAATGCAACGGCGGCGTTGAGTGCCGCGAAACCAACGATATACGCTCCAAGTGAACCGTGAAAGATGTCTGCGAATGGTGTACTGTGCTGGGCAATCGCGCTACTTTTTCGTGCCCACATACTCTCGATAATGATTGCGGCGAGGCCAGCGATACCACTCAATGCCACGCCTACAAGCATCATCTGGTGTGGCGGAATAAGCGTTCTATCACGTCCAATATACTCGTGCCATTGAATATCCCATGATGTACCGAGGAAAAAAATTAACGCACCCAGTGCCGATGTTAATCCTAATGTCAGGCGCAATGTCTGCACCGATTGTAATGAGCGTGTCAGCGATGCAGGTTGCTCTACTACGCCTGTATGATCCAGTGCTTTTGCCATGTGTGGAATCCTTTGTGTATAAAGTTTGCGCTATCAAACCGATCGCTGTAGGGGTCTAATTCTATTACACCCTTTTGGCGATTACCTATGTTGAAAGATATTGAAACGCCTCACTAATCCTCCCAATATGATCAACCGCCAAAAGGGTGTAATAGAATTAGACCCCTACAGGCATTTTACATTCTAGCGAATTTGTTACACCGCATAATCAGAACCGTACAATGTCTTCCTTAACTATATACGTTGCTCTTCCCAATAGGTTAAACAAAACCCTTAATAAGCGCAGAACGTCTAGTTTGTTACATCCCGTCGAACGGTCACAATACATGATACAACGAGGAAGACGACAAGGTAAACTGCCAGGACCGTCCATGCATGGATATCAGACAGGGTGCCAGAGTCGCTACCAAAGAGAATATGCTTCTGATTCTGTATCAGGTTGCCGACATTATTATAAATGAAGTAGTCGGGTATCGCATTCACGAAGTCGTGTGTTTGTCCCGTCATACTTTGTGTCACGAGGTAGATAATCCGTGTCAGAATAGGCTCGACAAAGAACCAGACAATTGCTCCGACAATTCCCACAACTGTCGCACGCCCTATCACGCCAAAGGCAAGGGCAAGTATGGAATAGACAAACCATGTGAACATCATAATCAGGATGTAGAGCAACATGTGTCCAAACCAATTCGCGGTAAAGAAACCATAGGTAGGAGCCACACTGGAAACAACATTGAAAAGTAGTCCTGCCAGGACACCAACGATAGCAAGCACTATTATACAGATTACTATACACACGGCAAGCGCACCGATTTTTGCGAAGAGAAATTGTAAGCGTGTTGGGCCACGCGTGAACATTAAGCGTACTGTTCCCAAACTATATTCGCCGCCAACAATAGTACCCATCAGCACCATCGCCAGGATGCCGAGGAAGTTGAGCAGGATAAAGCCTACATTGTCTAACGAACCGGGGAGTGTGAGATTGTTCGAGTCATTCACCACACGCTTCTGTTTGGCTTGCTCTAACTGTGCCTGTGTCAATGGTTGTTTCGCGCAAAATTCGCTCTGAATATTGGGAGCGCAAATCGGCGGCTGGAACGATGACGCTGCTCTATTCGCATCACTCCACGCGAAAAGCCCGAATAGGAAGAAGATGCCAACCATGAAGAGTAGCCCGAAGCCAAGTAAAGCCTTCGACATAAAGCGACGCCGTATCTTGTACAGTTCCATCGCTGTCAAACGCAGTAGCACGCTGATGTAATCTTGTCGTCCCATAATCACCGAAGGGGTACGCGTAGGGCCAGCACTATTCAAGTGTGGTAATGATTGTTGTATCGTAGCCATTATTTATGTATCTCCGTTTCCTTTATATCTATGCACTATATGGTAATGATGGGTCGGTAGGGGCGGCAATTCATTGCGCCCAACGATGGGTTGGGAGGGGTTCGCGGTGCCACAAGATGTATGGTTGGGGACGTTTGCCCCACCGCCCCCATCATTGGGCGCAATGAATTGCCGCCCCTACCGATATTCCCATTAAACGATTGTCAACATTCATCAGAGATTGTTACTGCGCATGCGCACCCGATAGGGCTGCCATACCGCGATGTGTTCCTTCTGGCGCGGCTGTCAACTCCAGGAAAATCTCTTCCAGGCTAGCCTGTGCAGGGTGCATCTCGGCGATGAAGAGATTACGTTGGGCAAGCAAGGCGGTGATCTCGGAAGAACGTACAACAGGTGCGTCGATACGTAACACAGGTTTCTCTTGCTCGCTCCTGTCCACGCTTACCCCTCGCATCCACGACGCAATGCCCTCTCGCGCTTTTTGTAGTGTCAGGAAGGCTGCTTGTGTTTCGTCGGGTGTGTTGAGCCGTACTATAATCTGTTCGCCTTGTCGCACGAGGTCTTGCACGTTGCCTTGTTTGAGCAAACGCCCCTTTTGCAGAATCGCCACCCGATTGCAAACCTGTTGTACCTCATGCAAGATGTGGCTAGAGACAAAAATGGTTTTGCCTAACGAGGCGAGACGTTGAATAAGCAATCGAATTTCATGCACACCTGCTGGATCAAGGCCATTCGTTGGCTCATCGAGCAAGACCAATTCGGGGTCTGTGAGCAGTGCAGCCCCGATACCGAGACGTTGTTTCATACCAAGCGAGTATTTGCGAAACGCATCATTTGCCTGTCCGCGCAGATCGACGATCTCTAGCACTTCTTCGATACGCTGATTACTTGCCTTGCCCAGTTTCATACCGGAGCCAGCCGCCACCGAACGCAGGTTGTCGATGCCGGAGAGGTAAGGATAGAAGACAGGCGTTTCAATAATCGCGCCGAGGCGTGGCAGAATAGCTTGCATGTGCGTCTTGTTGTCCATGCCGAAGATGGAGATAGAACCAGAGGTGGGACGAATAAGCCCAAGCAGCATACGGATAGTCGTTGTCTTGCCCGATCCATTGGGACCTAGAAAGCCAAACACGTCGCCGCGCATGACCTCAAGTTCCAAGTTGTTGACCGCTACAAGATTGCCAAACGTTTTTGTCAATTCATGGGTATGGATAATGCTTGTCTTGCCTGTGTCAGTTGCCATATATATAAACTCCTTTTGCGTACAGATGTGTATACGAGAAGTGTAACACTGTTGCGTGCAGAAGGAACCATACATGAGATTGATTGTGACTCATACTTTTGTAGGGGGTCGAATAGGACTCGTGCTTGTTAGGGCTGCTCACGTGAAGTGTTGTAGGGACCACGTTTACGGCGTCCATATGCAATTAATTGCATATGGACGCCGTAAACGTGGTCCCTACAACATGTCAAAACATGTATTACGCCAATTGCAACAGGTACAGCACATATCCTCCTGGTCCCTCGATGGAGAAAACCTGACCAAAGGGCATGTGGGCTATTGGCTCTTTGACGGTCACGCCGCGTTGCTGAAGTGTCGCGAGGGCCTGTTCTGCATTCTCGACATACCACCATAACTCTGTGCCGATATCGGGTGTGGTATCGCCTTTGCCAATTGCAAGCGAGGCTCCATTGCCTCCTGGCTGCTTGAATTGCACAAAATCCGGTGCTTGCGTCTCCACCTCAAGGTCAAGTTTCTCAGTAAAAAAGCTCTTTGCTGCGGATACATCGGCGACATAAATCATCACGAAATTCAATCCTGTGGTAAGCATCTTGTTGTTCTCCTCTGCTCTAATTAACGTGTGTTTATTGTTCTATGCAAAGTATAGAGCATCGGAGTGACAACAGTATGTCAGTAGCTTTTTTACGTTTCGTACAACTCTGTAACCAGATGAAGCGTAAATAGAACAGTTGGAGCAAAAAACCTACCTATAAATAACTGTATAGATAAGCATGGAAGGATGCGCCAAACACAATGCAAGAGCCACAAAACTATGGAGCTTATACAGGCAGTCCGCAGTATGATGGTCCACCACAGGGCCAGAATGTGCCCCCAATCTATGACGATGCTTTTATGGATGCCTTCGCGCAACGTCTCTCCCAACGTATGGCACAGGAACCGCAAGGCAAGATTTATCCGCAGGGACAACGGAAGGACCGTGCTTCTGCTGGTCAACGTCTCGCGCTAGCAATTGTCTCGGTTGTCATGCTTATCCCAATTTTAGGCGTGATAACAGGATTGGCTGGTGACGCCGGGTGGTTTATTGGTGCAGCAGCTTTTGGTATCGCAGCACTCGTTATTATCATAGTAAATGTTGTATTCAATATGAATAGTTGATGTAGGGACCGATTATCCTGTTTGATGAAATATTGCAGATATGTTGGTGGTAGGGACCGATTTATCACGTCCTCATTGGCGGTCGATGTGCAAAAAGGACGTGATAAATCGGTCCCTACCGTACAAGTTCAATCTCGCTTTTGAGTGCGACGAGCGCATTGTTGAGTTGCAAGACCTGTTCTTGCATGGCCTCGGTCTTTTTTTGCTCGGCTCGCACAAATCTTGTATAGGGTGCTATCGAGTCCTGTACGCGAGTAAGGGCGTTGTTCAGTTCTTTCTTAAATTGTTCCTGCATCGCGGTGTGTAGCTTTGTGCGCAGTTCTTGCATTTTGGCGTTGAAATCCTCTTTGGCATGTTTGCGCCGTGCGGGAATAATATATAACCCCAAACCTAATAGGACGACTCCTGCAAGGATGCCTGTTACGTCGGCGGCAGCTGTGCCAACAAACGCCACAATTGCCGCGCCTAGACCAATGCCACCCGCTCCTGCAATCGCGGCTTGTGCCACGGCACTGCGCATATCTTGTGATAACTCTATCGCCTCTGCTTGCTGATCGTAGGTCTGCACAACACTCGCGGCTGTACGCGCCACTGATTGTAAGAGTGTGCGACGATTATAATCGAATTGCCGTGAGACGGAGCCAATCATTTCATCATCACGACGCACGCTGACCTGACGGCGACGGTCCAGGTATTCCATGACATCCTGCCATAAGCGGTGTTCGTTTTGTACCAGCCAGTCGATCAAGTCTTGTACCGCGTGTTCGATACGCGTCGCGCTATCACCAATAACATCACGGTCAAACTCTTCACGCAAACGCTCACCCTGCACAAGGTCAAGAATACGTCCTAGCCGAATCGTTTCGTCAAAGAAATGATCGCCGCGTCCTCGCATGTCGAGGATGATATTCTCAATTTCGCCCAGACGATGTGCGAAATTAATCTCCATATCTTCGCGATAGAGCCGTAATTGCTCCTCAATCGAACTCACCGTGCGTGCGTCTTCTGCCAGTAGCTCGGCGCGTTGTTGCACAGAGGTGTCTGTCTCGTGAAGCAAGCGTTGCATGACTCCAAGTGGGCTGAGCAATTTGAGGCGGATACGTTCGGCCTCGTCCAACGTATGAAACAGGTATTCTTCGAGCTTCCCGAAACGGCTTTGCTCCCACAATTGGAGTGTTTCCTGACCCGTTGCGGCGAGTGCGCGTTGTGCCAGGAGCGCCGAAACGGGGAAGATTTCGGGTTGGAAGCCAAGCAGGTTTCTGCAGTTATCGCGTACAAACGTCAAGACCTCTTCGAGCGCGGCAGGTGTGCGCAACATGTCGATCTTATTGAGGATCACGACCACTTTTTTGCCCCATGTGCGAATACGTTCCATAAACATACGTTCGCTCTGAGTAAAGGGGCGATCAACCGAGGTAATGAAGAGAATTAAATCGCTTCGTGGTACAAATTCTTCGGTCAAGCGTTCATGTTCACGCAAAACGGCGTTGACCCCAGGCGTATCGACGATGCTGATATCACGCAAAAACTCGGCGGTATTCTCGATCTCCAGGATGTTTTGCTCGACCTGATGCTGCACGTTTTGTTGTCCATAACGTACAATCGTGACTTGATGCGTGGTAGGAATAACGCCTTCTTCCAGCACTTCACTCCGCAGAAGGGCATTGATACAAGCAGATTTGCCCGCGTTGAACTCACCAACAATCACGAGCAAAAACAGATCGTCCAGCGCGTTCGTAACCTGTCGCAACGTCGTCGCATAAGCGTCTGCCCCCTCGAAGCCAACAAGACATGCCTGTAGCTGACTGGCAATGCGTCGCTCCTCTTGCAACATGCGGCGTTGTTGGTTTTGTAGTATCGCCTGTACCATAAACGTTTCCTTACTCTCTCTTAGACTATAAATATAATACGGAAAAAAGGGGATAAAAGCAACGTTGGTGTGTAAGATGAAAGCTGGGAGCCTGACAGGGGCAAGCATGACAGGGGCAAGCCCTGTCATGCGCTACACCGCTCACCATGCGATTACAACCTCAGCAGTCCTTAACTTGACGCCTGTGGGGGTGCGCTGAAGCGGACCCGTACAGGAGTTTCACGCGGTGTCGTTCCTGTACGGGTCCGCTTCAGCGCACCCTCTGAGTCCACTTCAGCGCACGAACACGCCCTCACAAACTCAACCATTCTTAACTTGACGCCTATGGGCGCAATAAATTGCTGCCCCTACCGAATGCTCAATTGCGAGCAAGCGCCCTTGCTTCTTCACTCTACGGTTTCGAGAACAATCCCTCTGGCACAGTATGGGGCACAATCACCTTGAGTGCATCGGGTGCCACGCAGAACGTGACGGGGGGAAAACTGCGTGTCGTCTCACCAGCAGAGTCACCATCAATTTGTACCGCGACACGCCGACGAGTGCGTATTTTGATGTTTTTACATGTCTCGTACTGTACCCAGTTGCGTCGTTGCTCACGACGCAGAATAAAATCTACCGCAATAGCAATGCGCCCAAACGTATTTTGCTTGCGCAGAATGCAAACATCGAGTAACCCATCGTCGCACTTTGCTTGCCACGTATATTTAATCGCGCCAGCATAGAGTTGTGTGTTGCCAATAATCATCTGGATAGCGTTGGTGTGAAAGGTACGTTCATCGATCTGAACCGTCACACGAAAGCTGGGATAGCTGAGACCGAACCATGCGCCCACAAAAAAGTAGCCGAGGACGCCAAAGCGTTTGACTGACTTTTTCTCCACCGTGCGTGTAACTTCACCATCGAAGCCAATGCCAGCCATCAGCAGAAAATAGCGGTCGCCCATCTGCCCCAGGTCAATCCTTCGTGTCCGTCCATGAAGCAGAATATCGCGTGCTACCTTATTGTCCATGGGAATCCCTGTTTCACGCGCCCATACATTCACTGTACCACTTGGTAACACACCTAATGCGGTATCGCTATTAGCTAATTCCTGGATAATTTCGTTGATGGTGCCATCACCACCAACGGCCACAACCACCGAGATATGTTGCTCAACCGCCTCACGTGCGATCTTGCGTGCATCGCCAGCCGCCTGTGTCAAACATAAATCTGCTTGCCACCCGTTCTGTCTCAAATAATCAATGGTGTCCTCTATCTGTAGCCTATTCTGTGTGTAGCTACCAGAAGTGGGATTAGCGATAATAATAGCCGTTGTGCGCATTTCATGTGGGGATGTTTCTGCCGATAGTGAATTGAGTGTTTCTTCTTGCATTATTGTCCTCGTCAATTTGTGTAACCGTTAATGCTGTTACGAAGCGACGGAGGAAACGGTTGCATGTACACAGATATGCGTGACACTAGAGCGTTCCCTTTGTGAGCATTGAGTCTAACTAATTCATTCAATGTGTTGTGGGAGCATGACAGGGGCAAGCCCTGTCACTACTATACTTCCCCTGCCACTACGTGGCTTGCGACGCCAGTCCGTGTATAGTAGTGACAGGGCTTGCCCCTGTCATGCTGCGCTAAATGACGTTTAGTGACGTAGATGACGTTTTATTCGGTAAAACGATTTTCGTCTATTTTCTCCTCTTGTACTACCATTTTCTCTAATATTAACCAACTTCACATTGTTTTTGTGATGATACTCACAGATATTCTACGAATTTCGTAGTATTCTTTGCATGTGAGGTGAAGCAAACAAACATCACCCACCAATGAGAAGGATGCCACACAGGAAGTACCTGGAAGATAGAAAAAAGCAATCCTCTCGTCAATGACGAAATAATCGTTTATACAAAAAGGAGACACCCCATGTTTACACGTTCTCGCAAAATGACCCTTTCAGTTCTTGCGGCTTTCCTCGGTCTGATGATGCTTGCTCTCGCAGCTTGTAGCGGCTCTCCCACCAGCTTAGCATCCGTGTCCAGCAATTCGCTGGCAACGGCTCAAGTCTCAAGCAACGCTCAATCATCCTATCATTTCAAGACCCTGAATGACCAGAAAGACCCGACCTTCAATCAGTTGTTAGGCATCAACAATAGCGGCGTCATCGCGGGCTACTTCGGAAGTGGAACATCGGCGGCCCATCCCAACAAAGGGTACCGACTCAATCCTCTCTACACGCAGAACAATTACAAAGACGAGAACTTTCCTGGCTCAGTGCAGACACAGGTCATCGCCATCAACAATCACGGCGATACAGCAGGCTTCTGGGTCGATGGCAATGGTGTCAACTTTGGCTTTGTGAGACATAACGGCGTCTATACCTCCTACCGCGATCCCAACACTGGTACAGGTACGGTCAATCAGTTGCTTGGCCTCAATGACAATGGTGTAGCAGTTGGCTTCTACACTGATGGTAATGGTGTCAATCATGCCTACAAACTGACGCTCAACGATGGTCATTTCAAAGAACTTGTTCCAACGGGCGGTACCAATGCAACGGCAACAGGCGTCAACAACAAGGGCGATATCGTGGGTTTCTTCACCGCCTCTAATGGCTCGGTCGTTAGCTTCCTGCGTACCGCTAATAACAAGCACTACACGGAGTTCGACTTCCCACACTCGACCAACACCACCGCTCTAGGGATCAACAACTTCGGTCAAATCGTTGGAGTATATGTGGACGGGGCCAAACAGATGCACGGCTTCCTCCTGTCCTCCGGCAAATGGCACTCGATTGACGACCCCAATGGTGTTGGAACCACGACCATCAACGGTCTCAACGACAAAGGTCAACTCGTTGGCTTCTACGTTGACGGCGCTGGCAACACCGATGGCTTCCTCGCTCACTAGATGGTAAAGTAAGACAGAGAATAAAGGAGAGGCATCCTCGCTCACGAGCGAGGATGCCTCTCCTTTATTCTCTGTCTTAGTCTACTCGTGGCACTCGTGCCAATATTTCTGCGACAACTTCGTAGTTAATCGTGCCAAGCCGTTCTGCAATCTGTTCTGCGGTGAGTATCGCGTTTCCCTGTCGTCCGATGAGTACAACGTCGTCACCCATGTGCGTTTGCGGAATGTCGGTCACGTCAATCATACATTGATCCATACATACACGTCCGAGAATTGGTGCTTCTTGCCCATGAACCAGGACAAAACCCCAGTTGTACGGACTACGGCGGAAACCATCGGCATAGCCCACAGGCAACACGGCTATACGTGTCGGTCGCTCTGTTGTAAAGGTACAACCGTAGCTGATACACTCACCTGCTGGCACCATTTTGACCTGTGCTACCTGTGTTTTGAATGTCAACGCAGGCCGAAATTCTGCTGGGACTCGTACTTCTGACGAGGGGTCTAACCCATAAATCGCGATACCAGGGCGCACCATATCAAAACGTGCCTCTGGGAAACTTAGTGTCGCGGCACTATTTGAGGCATGAACAAGGGGGGGGCGTAATCCTTGCTCTGTAAGTACCTGCAAAACACGTTGAAAGCGTTCCAATTGTAGACGTGCGTGCGTTTTATCCCGCGTATCCGCCATCGCGAAATGCGTATAAAGTCCCTCAAGCATAAGCCCTGGTAATGCCTGAATTTCACGCATAAGAGCTACGATATCGTCGAGTTGTTCCTCACGTATACCGAGGCGTCCCATGCCGGTATCGACTTTTACATGGACCTTGACCGTTTCATTAAGGGCAAGCGCGGCGCGTGAAAGTGCCTGTGCTGATTCACTGCTATAAAGTGTAACGGTGATATCTTGACGTGCAGCCTCGCGCATTTGCCAGAGGGGAAGATAGCCGAACACGAGGATAGGCGCGGTAATCCCTCCTTCGCGTAAGGGGGTTGCCTCGCTCAATGTTGCCACACCTAGCATCGACGCTCCATTGCGCAGGGTGGTACGTGCAACTTTCAATGCTCCATGTCCATAGGCATCGGCTTTGAGACTAATCAAGACCTGCACCTGTGCGCCAACTAGCGATTTGATACGGCGTGTGTTGTTGGCAATCGCGTTCAGGTCAATCTCGACCCATGTTGGACGCTCGGCACGCGCCACTACAATTTGTTTCCATGCCGGTGTCTGTCGCACCAATCGCTCCGATGCCTCCCACGGTTCAGCCATCAGTAACTGCGTGACACGCTCCATGCGCGTTGCCTCAGACCCTTTTATCAGCACTGCATCCTGTAATTCGCTCTTATTAGAAGAGGGGGAACGTTGTGCAAGAATAGAACGGACTGCCTGTGCCGCGTCTTCGTGAGTAGAGGTGATGGCGATACGTGAAATCGGCAATCCCGCTTGTTGTGCGGACTCTGCGACAAGTGTAGCGTGTTCCCCTTTTACGACGAGATACTCGGCATATTGCGCTGTTTCGCGTCCCATGTCACGATGTGCTTCTACGGTCGAGTCACCGAGACTGAGCATATCGCCTAACACCGCGATACGGCGTGCGGCTGGAAGTGCGTGCAACGTCTTCAAACTCGCGCTTACTGATGCAGGGGTAGCGTTATGCGTATCGTCAAGAAGCATTGCATTCTCTACACCTGCCAGTGGCGCGAGTCTGCCCGATAGAGGCGAAAGCGTATGCAATGTTTCCGCAATCTCTTTTGAGCTTATGCCGACATACTGCCCAACAGCGTAGGCCGCGAGCATTGTTTGAAGAGCATGTTCGCCAAGTAGATGTGAAGCCAGTGTTGTTGTGACTACTGCTGGCGACTCTGGCGTGACGGCCTCCATTGTGAGCAGGGAACACTCCACGCCTTGCCATGTCACCTGGATATCTTGTAGTGGAGAAGGTGCTTCGTCTTTTGTAAAGGCTGGCATATTGTGTGAAAGATACGGATAGCGTGCGATACTTTGTGCATGGAGTGGATTATGATGCAAAAGTAGGTCGTATATTTCCTGATTAAAGTTGTTATAAAAGAAACAACCGCCCTCCGGTAAACTTGTAAAGAGAGTGCCTAGCTCTGCTGACAGCGACTCCAACGTACCAAAGTACTGTAGGTGTGCGGGGCTAATGTGTGTGAGTACGCCAATGGAAGGACGAATGATAGCACAGAGAGCCGCGATCTCGCCGGGATGGTCGCATCCTAACTCTAAGACCGCGTACTGATGGTGTTTCTCAAGCCTTCCCAGTGAGAGCGGAATGCCGAGCAGGTCGTTGTAGTTTTGCCAGCTTCTAAAGGTCGAAAACTTGTTTGCAAGCACAGTCGCGATAGCCTCTTTTGTACTTGTCTTGCCCACACTTCCTGTAACCGCGATAATCGTGGGATGCCAGTGTTGCAGAATAAAGCTTGCATACTGTTGTAGGGCAAGACGCGTATCCTTGACAACAATTGTGGCAACCTCGGCATGTTCTAACCGTTGCTGGACCTCTTCCGCGAGCGCATGAAAAATATGCGCCTCTATCATGACACCACTAGCCCCACCCCGTATTGCATCGAGCAGGTAGTCATGCCCATTGCTCCGCTCGCCACGCACCGCCACAAATAATTCGCCCGAAACAATTTGACGCGTGTCGTGACTAAACGCAGGAAATACGTCTTGTTTTCCTTGATAATAAAGCGTGCCGTGTGTCGCTTGTAATAGAAGGTCGAGGTATATCATGAATGTGGTTACTCCGTCCAGAGCAATTTGATACGCTGTGCAAAACTGCCACGCCTCGCTCGGCGTCGCTCCTGTTCTGTTTGCAGCATATCAAGAGGAATGTTATTGGTTTGCAAAATCGTTTCTACCACTTCGTAAAGGTCTGCCAACTCCCGTACAAGCTCTACTTGGGTTGTGGCTTGCATGGCTTCTTGTGCTTCCTCAACTATCTTTTGTCGTAACGCCAGTTGAAACTCGCTCTCTGTCATTATTTCGGTCTGGCATGTGTCACCATGTTGATGAATAATTTCTGGTATGTTATCACGAACAAGCTTGTTATAGTGCTTTCGCATATGTAAGGTGTATTCCTTGTTTTCCAAAAGTAGATTTTTAAGAATTAGACCCCTACAATGGTTTATATCCTCATTATTTCATCAAAGCCAGACAATCGTGTCCCTACGTAAATCGCTCATCGCTCGGAATCAACGCGAAGACAAGCAAATCACGCAAGCCGCCCGATGTATCAACGCCCTGATTGCGCAAACGACCTTCAAAGACGAAGCCGAGCCGTTGTGCGACGGCGGCACTCTGTATGTTCCTGGCGTCACAACGTATCTCGACACGGTTCGCGGCAAGATGCGTAAAGAGATATTCTGTGAGCAATTGTACGGCTTCGGTCACATAGCCATGACCAGTTGCGGAGACACGGAGCCAGTAGCCAATTTCAAAATAGCGAGCCTTCCAGTTGCGTGGGTGAAGCCCAACGCCGCCAAGTAGCTTGTTGCTTGCCTTGTCCCATAACCCTAATGTCATGTCTTCGCGTAACAAAAAATTTGCTTGCTGCTGAATAATCCAGTCACGGCTTTCATCAAGTGTCTGATGAGCATCGGCAAAGCCAAGCCACGGACGAATATGGTCACGTGACTCACTTACCGCTTCCATAAGGGCCTGTGCATCGCTTTCACGATAGGGACGTATCACGACTCTTTCACCCGACAACTCATCAAATAGAGGTAAGAGCGTGTGATATTTTTCGATGTCCATATGAAGATGCAATCCTCTCTCATCGTGCTAGCACATAATGCATACTACCCACATGTTTCACCATACCCTTTAGCTCCATCATCGTCAAGGTCGAGGAAACCACGTTTGCTTCCAACTCGCTTTGACGTGTGAGTTCGTCGATATGACACGCTTCCAAACTGAGATATTTGAGCAAGGCATGTTCTTCTGGACTATCTGGTGCGATTGCTTTAAGTTGTGTGTGCGTTTCTTCATTGCGAGGAATCACATGAATATTGAGACACTCCAGGATATCACGTGTACTTGTCACCGGATGAGCACCTTCCTGGATCAGCTTATTTACTCCAGCACTCGACTGCGAGAAAATTCCTCCCGGCACGGCGAAGACTTCGCGCCCTTGATTCAATGCTGACCCTGCGGTAATAAGTGCGCCAGATTTTGGCGGTGCCTCCGTGACGAGTACACCAAGTGAAAGGGCAGAGATAATATGGTTGCGTGCAGGAAAATTGCTGGCATCAGGCCGTACTCCCAGGGGAAATGTGCTGATTAATGCTCCCTGCCCTGATTCGACGATCCGTCTTGCAAGATTGTGGTTCGCAGGTGGGTAAATGGTATCCAGGCCGCTTGCTAATATTGCAAGTGTGCGACCTCCGGCATCAAG
>CAWBTV010000003.1:0-104153 GCA_963791835.1 uncultured Chloroflexia bacterium | reverse complement strand
GATCGCAAGCGGTGTTTGTGGCGTTGGTCGATGCACTGCTGGCATGGCATGGCGAGTTGAATGTGTTGCGTGAACAGGGCTATCACATTAAGCAAAAACAGGATGGGTCGCACAGAATTGACGTGCCATATGATATGTTACTCAACGAGATACAACAGGCGAATCGGACTTTTCCAACGCTAACCCTGTACGATGCACGCGCCATCGGCTTGTTCAACATTCCCGAACGGTGTGATATACAGGCGAGTGTGAGTAGCAACATCTACATCCCTGAACGCTATCCCACGAGTCTTGTGTTGCGCCACAACAAATTGTGGTTTGAGGTGCCTGACGACAAGCTACGGGGCTACCTGCTCGGCTATCTTGCTCGTCCCCAATGGCAAGGCAAGACGTGGGATGAGTTCAAGAGTGTCGCGCTTCTTCCCGAAGATGCTGACGCACTCGACGCCTTTTTCGCCTTAGAGCAACAGAAACGACAACATATCACAATGCTGCTTGACAACATTCAGCGCCCGACGCGGAGATAGATGAGCGCGTGCTAGACCTTTATGGCATTACGGATGCGACAGACAGGCAGCGCGTATTGGGCAGTGCGCCCATCGAGGAGGAAGAGGTAGTTGCGATGGAGGAGGAGGCGGTGTAGGATGCAATTCCTGCGAACATTTTCGTGCCGACGAGGGTGCGCTGAAGCGGACCCGTACAGGAGCGACGGGGGGATCCTTGTACTAGTCTCCCCAACTTCATTTGAAAGGGTGTCGTAGGGACCACGTTTACGGCGTCCACAGGCAATTCATTGCCTATGCCTACAACCGTCTCATGAAGCGGAGGTCCTGTACGGGTCCGCTTCAGCGCACCCATTGCATCCTTGCCATGTCTAATCCGTTTTACAGGATGAAATTCCCTTGTTTTTGTGTTCTAATATATGTAATGATATATGAAGATACAGAGATAGCACCTCGCTGCCAGGAAAAAGATGTTCTGTTCGCATAGATGCTAGGGAGGGCTAAAAAGATGATTGGCGTCGGTTACTGGACGCTGTTAGGGCGCGGATTACGCTTGCGTTGTCCTGTGTGTGGAAAGGGCAGGCTGTTCAAACGCTTTTTTACGATGTATGAAAAGTGTCCCATTTGTGGTTTTACTTTTGAACGTGAAGAGGGCTACTTCACAGGCGCAATGGCAATCAACCTTGTGATTAGTGAGTTGCTTGTCACGGCTGCGATCATTCCGTTCGCGACGATAGCTGGTCTGAATCCCTCTATTCCGTTCTACCCTATTCTTTTGGCAGGTTTACCATTGCCGATTGTGCTGCCACTCATTTTCTTTCGGCATAGCCGTGCCCTCTGGATGAGCGCAGACCACTGGTGGAATCCCCCGAACTACCGTCCCCCACAAGGGATATAAATAAGAAGGGGTAAGTGTTGCATGGTTGGACGACCGTAAGGTCGTCCAACCATGCAACACTTACCCCTTCTTAGAGCCAGCCTTTTTGTTCGGCGATATGCGCGGCCTCGATGCGGTTGTGGGCGTTGAGTTTCTGGATGGCGACGGAAAGATAGTTACGAACCGTGCCTTCGGAGAGAAAGAGCGATTTGGCGACTTCCGCGATGGTTGCGCCATGCGTTACAGAGGCTAATACGGTGCGTTCTCGCTCGGTTAAGGGATTGTTGCCCTCGCTCAGGGCGGCCATTGCGAGTGAGGGGTCAACCACTCGCTCACCTGCCACAGCACGGCGGATAGCGGTTGCGAGTTGTGTGGCTGGTGCGTCTTTGAGCAGAAAGCCAACCACGCCACTTTCCATCGCCTGTCGCAAATAGCCCGGACGCCCAAATGTTGTTAAGATGAGGATACGACATGCTGGATATTGTGCGTGTAGCTCGGCAGCAGCCCTAAGACCATCGCAGCCGGGCATCTCGATATCGAGCAGGGCAACATCGGGTTTTGTTGCTAACGCGACTGTAACCACTTCGTCGCCGCGTCCAACCTCGGCGATCACCTCTATGTCACCTTCCAGCGTAAGCAGGGCGGCAAGGGCACCGCGTACCATCGCTTGATCCTCAGCGAGCAATATACGAATCATGTACTGTATCCTATCCTTGTTGTTGCGCGGCGTTATGCGAATTATAACGTAATTCTGTAGAGGTCTAATTCTATTACACCCTGTGGGCGATATACAATGCTGGCAGGACATCGGTAACGTTTCATCAATCCTGTGAAAATGGTCTATTGCCAACAAGGGTGTAATAGAATTAGACCCCTACAATTCACACATCCCATTATTTTGTCAAACCACGTTTATGGTCCATCACGCGAGCGGCACGGAGACGGCGAGCCGAAAACCGCCGCTTGCCTGTACCTGTGCTTCACACTGCCCACCGAGTGCGGCGATGCGTTCCATGAGTCCACGCAGACCATTACTCGTGCTTCCGACAACGGGTGTAGGCGAAGATGAAAGCGGAGATGTTTTCGCACCATCATCTATAACTTCTACATGTGCGTTGTGTGTATCTCGTGTGACACGCACAGTACAGCGATGAGCGCGGCTATGACGGATAACGTTTGTGACGCCTTCACGAACTGCCCACGATAAGACGGCTTCGATAGGTGGTGGCAAGGTGCCTTGTATGCTCTGGTCTTCTTCACAGGCATAGACAATGCCAGCCGCGGCCAATATTTCTTGTGCTGCATGAAGTTCATTGACAAGTGAGGGCTGACGATAGTTTCCAACCGCTTCACGCACCTCTTGTAGCGTGGTACGAGCAACGTGCTCAACGTCGCCAATCTCGCGTGCAGCCCGTTCGGGTGAAACGCTGATGAGACGACCCGCGAGTTCACTTTTGAGCGTGATGAGCGAGAGGTTATGGCCCAGGAGATCATGCAGGTCTCGCGCGATACGGAGTCGCTCGGCTGTTACCGCTAAACGCGCGATCTCTTCGCGCGCGATACGTAACTCACGTCCGGTTGTAATTGAGCGAGTGATGAGTGTGGTTACAATGCCGACGACACTAATAAGGACAATCCCTTGTTCAAGATAGGGCCAATCAGGGTTTTGGAGCGAACCGAGTAGAGCGACGAATAGCACAAGTACGATAACTGTTTGCACGGCTCGCACCATTGTCAGACGACCGCCTATATAGGCACTTGTAAAGATAAATGGTGATCCAACACCTCTATACAAGAAGATGATAAGAAGGCTGAGCGCGAAAAGTAGGGCTATTGGGAGCCACTGTGATAGAACAGTACGTTCTGCAAATGAAGGCGCACCAGTGAGACGAAATGCATTACGCAACGTTACCCATAGGTACACGCAGAAGAAAAGCGCGACCGCGACAAGAGTGACAATGAGACGTATCGGTGGCAGATGTGCCTGTAACAATTTCGTGATATCGGACGAAGCAAAAGGCAACCATATCACCCATACCAGCCATAAGAGATAGGGAGCAAATTTGTTGTTACGCTCTTCCTGCTGTATGCGCATAAAGTCACCTTTGCTTTCCTTGGAAAACCCTGTACAGGTGTGATTGTATCATACTTTGTGGACAATGTAACAAACGTATTTGAATATAAAACATCCGTAGGGGTCTAATTCTATTACACCCTGTGAGCAATAGATAATGCTGGCAGGACATCGGCACGTTTCATCAATCCTGTGGAAATGGTCTAATGCTCAGGGTGTAATAGAATTAGACCCCTACAATTGACATGTTTTCTTTACTCGCTTATTGCTACCCTTGCCTGTGCCTGTCCACGTTGGGCGAAGAGGACGGTAGCGAGCCATAAGAAGTTGCCGATGCTTAACATGATCGTTGGGAACCAATCGGCGAAGTTCTTCACACCCACCGCGTTGGGGTCAGGGTTGGTAGCACCGAGGACGATCATGATGATACAGCCGATAATACCGACAATGGCAAGGATGCTTACACCAGCTTTGATACGTCCGATATGTGTGGCAGCTTGCAAAGACATATCACGAATACCAAACAACTGCGTACAGAGGAACAATAACAGGATAATAGAGACACAATGAAGTAGATAGTTCCACAAGGGCGCACCTTGCGGTGTGAAGTTGCCGCCGCTCCAGCCAGAACCTGCAAGCATTAATACGATTGCCGCGATTTGTAGTTTTGAGGTGATTGTCTTCATGATAGGTCCTCTTTCTTTGTGATTATGGATGGTATCGTTTGCTTTGGTGTTGTGTGTTTGCACATTCGCAACTCACACCCGAAGTATACGTGCGTGGAAGGGTATGGGGTAGTGGAGGTAATCATGGGTTTAGCGTGACATTTGTCATAAAGGGTGCGCTGAAGCGGACCCGTACAGAAGTGGCCGCACCCCATGTCACCCCTGTACGGGTCCGCTTCAGCGCACCCTTGTGGCTAAGGGCAAAGGGCGTAATAAATTACGGCCCCTACTTGTATTTCTATCCCTGCTGTGATAGAATCATAGAGGGACTTCATAGCTTGCTTTTATTTGACTGATACTCGCATATACGCTTATTTTATTTGGCTTTTACTCCCGTTGGCGGAAATGGGAGTGAAGATAAATGCTTTTTTTAATACAATTTTAGCTATGCTACACATCCTATGTGTAGTCAGGAGGTCCTTTTTACCTTGACAACAGAAAAGATTCGACTCATCCCACTAGGTGGACTAGGGGAAGTCGGAAAGAATATGATGGTCGTCGAGTACGGTGACGATATCATCATTGTAGATGCCGGAGTGATGTTCCCCGATGATGAAATGCTTGGTGTCGATCTCGTTATTCCTGATACCAACTATCTCAATGACAAGAAAAACCGTATACGTGGCATTGTCATTACACACGGTCACGAAGACCATATTGGTGCGCTCCCCTATGTTTTGCCAATGCTTGGTTTTCCTCCCCTTTTCGCCACAAAGCTTACACATGGCCTGATCTCAGTGAAACTCAAAGAGCATAAGTTGCTCGAAAAAACCAGCATGACGATTGTTGAAGCAGGTGCTTCGGTGCAGGTTGGTCGGTCGCGTGTCGAGTTCTTCCGTGTCAACCATAGTATTCCCGATGCAACGGGAGTCGTCATTCATACACCTGCCGGCGCGGTGGTGCATACGGGCGACTACAAATTTGACTATACACCCGTGGACGGCAAGCCTGCCGACATTGGCATGTTGGCACGTATCGGCAACGAAGGCGTGCTGGTCATGATGGGAGATAGTACGCGTGTGGAGTCCGCAGGCTATACGCCTTCGGAGCGTGTATTGAACGATTCGTTCGACAAGCTTTTCGCCAATGCACCGGGGCGCATCATGCTCGCGACCTTTTCCTCGCTCATCTCGCGTGTGCAACAGGTTGTTGATGTCGCGACACGCTATGATCGCTTTATCGCGCTTGTCGGTCGCAGCATGGTCAACAACGTGCAGATGGCAATCGAACTGGGCTACTTGAATGTGCCAAAAGGCATGATTATTCGTGCCGAGGATATCAACAAGTACAAACCGGAGCAGGTCGTCATCATTTGTACAGGCAGTCAGGGCGAACCAACGTCTGCCCTGACACGTATCGCCAACAATGACCATCGTCTGGTTCACGTGCAGGCAGGTGATACAATTATCCTTTCGGCAACACCTGTACCTGGGAATGAGAAATCGGTGAGCCGCACAATCAACAGCCTCTTCCGCCAGGGGGCTGAGGTCTATTATCAGGCCATCTCGAATGTGCATGTTTCGGGTCATGGTGCGCAAGAAGAACTCAAGCTGATGCTGAGCCTGTTGCGCCCGAAGTTCTTTATCCCTGTTCACGGCGAATACCGTCAATTGATACTGCACGCGAAACTGGCTTACGCGATGGGTATTCCAGAAGACCATATCGTGGTAGCTGAGGACGGTGACATCATCGAAGTCTCTTCCGAGGCTATCAAGATGATTGACCACGTGGCAAACGGAAACGTCTTTGTCGATGGCTCAAGCGTTGGTGATGTGGGACAGGTTGTGCTACGTGACCGCAAAGTGTTGTCGCAGGATGGTATCCTGATGGCAATTCTTACCGTCGATAGAGAAACGGGTCAACTCATCGGCACACCTGATATCATCTCGCGTGGCTTTGTCTACATGCGCGATGCCGAGGAATTGCTGGAAAATGCTAAAGGGCGCGTCACTGACTCGCTCATTGGTCTCAATGGTCATTCATCGGACTGGGCCTACATCAAAGACAAAATCAAGCATACGCTGAGCGACTTCTTATATGAGAAGACGCGTCGTCGTCCAATGGTCTTGCCAATCGTGGTAGAGGTCTAATACAACAATGCAAAAACAGGATGTTGCGTGGGGCATGGCTCCACGCAACATCCTGTTTTTGCATTGTTGTGTTCTTTGATGTATAATCCATTGCAGTAATTACGTAGTAGCGTGCTACTGCATTGTACTTTTTTGCATGGAAGCTACCATATATACAGTATTTCTATGGGGAGATGGCCCATATGCTGGATGAATCAGCAATCTCACCGAGAGAAACACTAGCCAAAACCAATCTTCCAACACCGCTTACACCTCTCGTTGGACGTGAACAGGAGGTGGAAGAGGCGTGTATGCTGCTGCAACGACCGGAGGTGCGTCTTTTGACCTTCACGGGTACAGGTGGTATTGGCAAGACACGTTTGAGTCTGCACGTGGCACGGGAATTACGCTATGATTTTCCCGATGGTGTATTCTTTATTTCGCTGGCATCAGTAACTGAGCCTGATCTTGTTACGCTGGTCGTCGCGCAAACACTGGGCCTCGGTGTCGCGGGTGAGCGTCCTCTTTTTGTACGCCTGAAAGAATTTCTTGCCGAGAAACGTGTGTTGCTTTTGCTCGATAATTTTGAGCAGGTCGTAGTAGCAGCCCTCTTTCTGGTCGAGTTGCTGACTCATTGTCCACTGGTAAAAGCGTTGGTGACAAGTCGCTTTCTGCTGCAAGTGCGAGGCGAGTATGAATTTCCTGTGCCACCACTTGTGTTACCTGACGCGAAACAGCGTGAAGCCATAGAAACAGTGGCCCAGTATCCCTCCGTGATGCTCTTTGTGCAACGTGCGCTGGCAATCAAACCGACCTTTCAGGTAAACGAGACAAACGTACACAGTATCGCAAAGCTGTGTATTCGGCTCGAAGGCTTGCCACTCGCTATCGAACTCGCGGCAGCCCATATCAAATTATTACCACCGTTGACCTTGCTGGCACGCCTCGAACATCGGTTGTCACTCTTAACAGGTGGCGCACAAGACCTTCCCGAACGGCAGCAGACACTACGGAACACTATTCGTTGGAGCTACGAACTGCTTTCAGTAGATGAGCAACGTCTGTTTCGCAGCATCGCTATTTTCACAGGTGGTTGTACTCTCGATGCCGTCGAAACGCTGCTACGTCGTGCCAATCTTGCCATTGAGGTGCTGGATGGTGTAACCGCGCTGATGAATAAAAGCCTTTTGCGACAAGTTGAGCAAGCAAATGGTGAACCCCGACTCTACATGCTGGAAACCCTGCGTGAATACGGTCTGGAATGTCTCGTGGACAATGGAGAGCTAGAGACGTTGCACCGTATTCATGTCGAGTATATGCTTACGTTCGCGGAAGAGGCGGAATTGCATATAGGGGGCATGGAGCAGGCTGTATGGCTGGAACGCCTGGATAGGGAGCATGACAACTTGCGCGAAGCATTACGCTGGCTTCTGGAGAAGGGAGAGCGTGAACTTTTGTTGCGCTTATGCGCGGCCCTCTACTGGTTCTGGTCGGTTCGTGGTCATCTCGGCGAGGGACGCCAGTGGTTAGGACGCGCACTTCTCAATAGCGAGCATGTCGCCAAAGCAGTACGCGCTAAAGCCCTTAATGCTGCTGGTGCGTTGGCCTACAACGAAGATGAACACGAGCAAGGCGAGGTATTATGCACCGAGAGTCTTCTGCTCTACCGTGAACTAGGCGATGTGCATGGTTGTGCGGTCTCACTCTACTGGTTGGGTCAGGCCGCGTGCTGGACGAAACATGATTATGTCCTGGCGAGCACATATGCAGAGGAAGCATTGCATCTCTTTGAGCAGACTGCCGATAGGAGTGGCATTGCTGACGCGATGCTCCTGCTGGCCTATACCGCGATGAATCAGGGTATGTATGCGGACGCAATTTCGCGTATGGAAACGGGACTCGCGCTGTTCCAGGCAAGTGATGACGTGTGGGGTATCTGCTACACACTCCATTATCTAGGGCGTATCCACTTCTCAACTGGAAGTTATGAGAAGGCCAAAACGCTTTCAGACGAGTGTATGACGCGCTCGAAGCGCATTGGCTATCGTGGTGGTATCGCTAATTCGTTTGGTTTACTGGGGCAAATCGCGCTCAAGCAAGGCGATCTTATCAACGCACGTACACTCATTGAGGAAAGTCTGTCGCTCAATCGTGATGGTGGTGGCAATATCAATATCGCTATGTCGCTGGCTCGTCTCGCCAAGATTTTGTTCGTGGAGGGTGAGTATGTACACGCCCAGAGGCATTACGAGGAAAGTATACGGTTCTTAGAGAAGGGAGACGACAAAGAGCAACTTGCCTCCTGTCTCGAAGGGCTGGCGGAAGTCTTCGTTGCACAGGAACACGCCGAATGGGCTGTACACCTGTGTGGGGCCGCGACACGCTTACGACAGGAAATCGGGACGCCGATGTTTCCCATTGAGGTCGCCGACTACGAACGGACTCTTGCTCAAGCGAAAACGCAACTAGGAGAAGACGCCTTTCTTCTTGCCTATAGGGCTGGTCAAACAATGACGCCGATGCAGGCTCTTTCTAGTCAAGAGCAAACTCGAACAACAACAGGTCCTTCGAGTACGGGTGTGGTCGGACCTTTGTCGCTGCCAAATTCTACCCATGTGACAGAGGACGTTCGCCATGCGGGTTTGACGGGCCGTGAGCGAGAAGTGCTGCGCCTTATCGCGACAGGATTAACAAATGCTCAGGTCGCAGAGGAACTTAGCATTAGTACGCTCACCGTCAATGCTCACCTGCGCTCCATTTATAGCAAGCTTGGTGTACCATCGCGAAGTGCCGCCACCCGTTACGCCGTAGATCATGGATTGGTGTAGAATTGTACTTCGCTGAAAACGGTAGGGGCAGCAATTCATTGCGTCCAACGATGGGGTAGCGGAGGGGCAACGCGTCAGCAACAATTCTCCTCCCCGGCGTGTTCCCCTCCCGACCATCGTTGGGCGCAATGAATTGCTGCCCCTACCGATATCACATTGTACGAAATACGGAGAGACGCGAACGTAACGCATGTGTCAATTCCGTAAGGTGGGCGACGGATTGACCGACATCGTGCATATGAGCATTGATATCGCTGGTCATGTGGCGAATTTCACCAACTGCGTGTACCACATGACGTGAGTTTTGAGCTTGCATATCGGCTGTTGCAGAGATGTTTTGTACAAGGCTCGCCATACGTGTCGTCGCATTATCAATGGCATCGAGAGTAAGTCCAGTCTGTGTCACAAGTTCCGTCTGGTCAACGACCTGCTGCGTGTTTTGCCCGACACTATGCGCGGTAGCGGCGGTCTCCTGTTGCATGGTACGAATGTAGCTGGCAACTTTACGCGATGCCTCGGCACAATTCATAGAGAGTGTGCGTATCTCTTGCGCCACGACCACAAAGCCTTGTCCCTGCTCGCCCGCACGAGCCGCTTCTATCGCGGCGTTTAACGCGAGTAGATGCATTCGTGTGTTCAAATCGGTAACAGCATTCAACGTTTCGTTGACTTCCTGCCCACTCTCACTTAGCCGCTTCATTGTCCGCTCTGATTGTAGTGTTGTCTCACGTACCTTACCCATCCCATCGATCGCACGGTCAACCACGTCTTGTCCTGTCCGCGTCGCCTCCGTTGCCTCGGTCGCCATCCTCTCCAGGAGAGCTGCATTATCTGAAACCTGATGAATGATGGTTGCGAACGCATCAATTACATGCGCAATCCGCGTGATTTGCTGATCTTGCTGCTCAGTATCATGGGTGAGTAGTTCAGATGTTGCGTGAACGTTGCGTGTATGTTCTTCAACGGCCTGTATCACCTGTTGCGTACTTCCCAGGATAGTGCTTATCTCACGCAAAACGCCATTGATTGCCTCGCCTATGGGTTGCAGTTTCTTATGGGTGGGACGTACCTGCACGCTTACATCGCCATTACGGATGCGTTCCATGTCCTCACAGAGTGCCATGATGCCTTGCTCAAGTGCGACGCGTTCGCGCTCTTGCTCCTGGAAAATGTGCGCGTTGTCGATAGCAGTAGTAAGCTGTTGTGCGAAAAACTCAACGATCTCGGTATCTTCAGCAGTGGGAATGTGCCCATTCTCTGACTTGCCCAGCGAGAGAAAACCGAGCAGTTTTTGTACGCGTGTACTGAATAGTGGCGTTATCAAGCGGTCTTCCACATGCCATACATCCACAGGTTCTACAGGTGAAGTATTTGGACGCTGAGCAACGAAATAGCTCTGACCGATGTGAACCTCTGCACGCACCAGGTTGTACATTTGCTCAATGGTCAAAGGTTGGATACGAAAACGTTGTTCATCCTCTTCGGACATGCCCACGAACAATACAGGGTGGATATAGATATCATCCTCTTTGATAAGATGCACGATAAGTGTCCCAAACCCTGTACATGCGCTCACTGAGCCAGCGATTGTAGCCAGGGCCTCGTCCAATTCACCAGTGGCATTCAGAAGAGTACTTAAACGGAGCAATTCCTTCATCCGTTGCTGGAATACATGTGACGATGTAGGGGTGGGGAGGGTTGCTACTGATTCCAGCCCATTTGATGACGATGGACGCAGACGGACGCGTAAAGGAATTTGTTTTTGTTGCACGTTTTGCTCCAACGGACACGATAGCGCGATTTTAGAAACAATGGAGATAGGTTTCAATATACCTAATCAAGATAACACAGAATACCTCTTGTCTCCAAAAAGTAGTATTTTTGGTTCAACACATACTCGGTAGGGGCAGCAATTCATTGCGCCCAATGATGGGTCGGGAGGGGTTCACGTCGGAAAAGAGAGTTGTTGCCGACATGTTGCCCCTCCACCACCCCCATCATTGGGCGCAATGAATTGCGGCCCCTACCGAGCAACGACACAATACGTGTTAGCGACGCATCGCGATGGCGTAGGGCGCGTAGTAGCCACGGAGCGAACGCGAGATGCGTCCTGCGATAAATGTGCCTTCGGGCCTATGCTCTTCATGCTCGATATAGCCACGACGGTGGAAGAGTTCGACCAGTTCGCCTCTGGTGAAGGGGATGACGACCTGTACCGTGTCCATACTTTCCGCCAGCACCGCGGCGATTTTTTCGCGGAGGGCATCTAGCCCGATGCCTTGTAGTGCTGACACGGGCACAGCATTTGGGTACAGGGTGACATCGACCTCTGTCGGATCGTCGAGCAAGTCAATTTTGTTGAGAGCGGTCACGCGTGGCTTTTCCTCTGCCGCGAGATCGTGCAGGACCTCGTTGACCGTCTCGCTCTGCTCAATGGCATTTTCGTGCTTCACATCGACCACTTCTAGCAAGAGGTCGGCGTCCATGACCTCTTCAAGCGTGGCGCGGAAGGCAGCAACCAGCTTGGTAGGCAACTTTTGAATGAAGCCGACGGTATCGGTCATAAGTGCCTCTTGATTGCCAGCCAACACGATGTGGCGTGTAATCGGGTCAAGGGTGGCGAATAACTTGTTTTCGGCGAGTACCTCGGACTCGGTGAGCGCGTTAAAGAGCGTGGATTTGCCTGCATTGGTGTAGCCAACGATGGCAACAACAGGAATAGCCTGAGCCATACGCTGTTGACGATGCAGAAGGCGTTGAGCGCGTACCTCTTCGATAGCCTCTTTGAGTTCTGAGATACGGCTACGAATGCGGCGTCGGTCAATTTCCAGCCGCGTTTCACCGGGGCCGCGTACACCAATTGAACCACCTGCGCCACCAGTTCCGCCGGAGCCACCTGCACTCGCACCACGCGAACCACCTGCTTGTCGCGAAAATTCGGTGCCGCGTCCAGTCAAACGTGGAAGACGATACTCTAGTTGGGCGAGTTCAACTTGAAGGCGACCTTCACGCGTGCGAGCATGTTGCGCGAAGATGTCGAGAATGAGGGCCGTGCGGTCTACAATACGAGCATTGAGCAGCTTTTCGAGAGTACGCTGTTGGGCAGGTGTTAGCTCATCATCGAAGATAACGAGGTCAACATCCAACTGTTTTTCCAGGTCAACTAAGTCCTGGGCGCGTCCCTTTCCCACATAGGTTTGCCCATCAGGGTGAGGGAGGCGTTGAATCAGCGTGCCGACAACCTCGGCCCCGGCGGTACGAGCCAATATCCCCAGTTCGCTTACTGAATCCTCGACGCTCCACATCGTATCCGCGTCGTTCGACTCGACGGCGACGAGGTAGGCTCGTTCGAGTTTGTTGTTGACTTCTGTGTCGATAAGACGATCTTGTTTTGCCGTAGTTTCCTCCACATAGGTTTCGTTTCAAGGAACAGACAACGATTCATCACTCCTATTCTACAACACTCTGCAAGAATCTCTTTCTTGGTATGAACGCATCACGGCGAAGCAGCGATGCGTTCATACCATTTTTTTACTGTGCAGTAGTAATAGATGGGCGTTGGCGGTGCCAACATCCATCTATTACTACTGCACAGTATATATTAGCGAGGAGGTTGTGGGACATTTGGGAGTGATTTCACGAAAAAGCCGTTGACTTTGGCAAAGAGACTATTGTTTATGGCTTGATTATAAAAATCGTGCCATTGCTGCAACTGCCCAACCTGTACGTTCGAGCCAGGTAGCAGACTCGCACCATGCTGAATCGTGCTCACCGTTCCCTGCACACCATTGAGAAAACTGCCGAGCAAGATGAGGAAGAAGAGCCAGAGCAACCATGCTTCCACAAATCCAACCACACCACCGAGCAACGCATCACCCGGCCCAAGCAAGGGAATACCCTTCACGATGCCTCGGAGCGTGTTGCCGATAATGTGTAGCGCAAACACAGTCAGAAAAAACAAGATGAAGAACGAGATGAGCGGCGTGGCGGAAAAACCTGTAGCAGCCAGGAATGCAGTAAACTGGGGTCCGAAAAAGTACGCGACACCAAGTGCAAGTGGAATACTAATCAGGTTCAGCAAGCTCATTACTAGCCCGTTGCGTAAACCGCTCAACACAAGCAACACAACCGTAATCAAAAACAGAATGTCTATGACGCTTAATGGCATATAAGTTTACCTTCGATACAACATTGTGGCAAAGAGACACAAAAAAGACACATCCATTGTTCTATACGTACAGACGATGAAAATGTCCAAGTTGTAACAATGTAGGGATTGATTATGTATCAGCGTATAAAAGGAGGCATGACAGGGGCAAACCCTGTCACTACTATACACGGAACCGCGTGGCTTCGCCCCACAGGGTGAACAGTATAGTAGTGACTGGGCTTGTCCCTGTCATGGTGCTCCAAGGTATGTACCCCCTAGAAATCGTCTAAATGTGGTGGATAGTGGAGCGTCTGTTTCTCATGCAGGTCTTGCTGGGGCAACGTGAAGTTTGGCGTGATGTCCAACAAACGCACAAAGGCATCGACGATTTGTGGATCGAAGCATATTTTCGCATCGGCGAGCAGCCGTGTACGTGCCTCGCTCGTGGAGGACGCATTTTTGTAGGGACGCCACGAAGTCAAGACATCGTACACGTCCGCGATGGTGAGCAGACGGGCACCCAGTGGAATATCCTCGCCTTGCTTGCCAGCAGGATAGCCTTGTCCATTCCACTTTTCGTGATGATGCAACACGGTCTCAACATAGAAGGGGTGGATATCGCAGCCAATCAAAATGCGAGCACCAATCACCGGATGTCGCTCCATTTTGCGCCGTTCATCTTCGGAGAGCGCACCGGATTTATTCAGGATATCGTTCGCGATCCATGTTTTGCCAAGATCATGCACGAGGGCCGCTAGAGCCAGGTCGCGTGCCTCGCGCCTACTCCAACCCAGATGGCGTGCCAGGCGTTGGACATAGGTAGCTACCCTGCGAGAATGCTCGTAGGTGACGATATCACGTTCCTGAATGCTTTGTGCCAACGAGAGAATTACTTTTCGCGTCTCTCGATCTTGCTCAACATACGCTGCTCCCACCACATTACGCTCCCACACCGCCGTGCAGTCAACCGAGATTGGTGCTGCCGCGTCTCAACAAAAGGGACACACTGAAGAATACATTTCTACAACTGTGGACGCAAACTAGCCACAATTATCAAAATGTGTGTGAATGTTGTGTACCGGTTTGCTTTGTTCTTATCAATATACTACTGTTTCTTCTGAGTCCCTGTCTACGCTTATCGGTCAACAAGGTACTTTTGTCTATGCGGTGGCCTCATGTCGTAGGGATTCAATCAATTGGGTGCGCTGAAGCGGACCCGTACAGGGCTTGCCTTGCCTCTCGGCGACCATCGGCCATTCCTGTACGGGTCCGCTTCAGCGCACCCAATCGCATCAAGTTTATGACTTGCGGTCCCTGCCGAGTGACACTAGACCGACACCGACAAGAATAACCACCATTGCCAGGACACCGATTAGCGAGATGTGTTCACCTGCAAACAAGACGCCGAGACCAACAGCAACCGCAGGATTGACGTAAGCATAGCTTGTGGCAAGGGCTGGTCGCACAGTGCGCAGGAGATAACCATAGGCACTAAAGGCAATCAATGAGCCAAAGAAAATCAAAAACAGCATTGCCTCTATAGCAGGTATTGTCGGGACGCTATGAATACGTTCGCCCAACAGCAGACCAAACAGTAGCAAGAAGACACCACCGATAATCATCTGTGTCGCACTCGCCATCAAGCCAGGGGGCAATGAGACGCGCGAACTGAGGGCAGAACCAAGTGCCCAGCACATAGGTGCCAACAATAAGGCAATCGCACCAATAGGATTTGCCCATACTCCGTTCTCGAAGTTGAGGAAAAGCACACCGACAAAACCTAGACCGAGACCAACCCACTCGATGCGCTTAGGCCAGCGTCCCATTAAGCCAATGAACAGAGCCGCCCACAATGGAACTGCCGCCGTCCCCACTGCCGCAAGGCCCGATGATACCCACTGTTCCGCGAACGAGACACCGCCATTACCGCCAGCAAGCAATAATATCCCGATGATGGCTGACCCTATAAGTTGTGGACGCGTTGGGGCCACTGCTCCACGCACACGCAGAAACGTATACAGTAAGGAGCCAGCAACGACAAAGCGTATACCTGCCATCAAGAATGGTGGAAAGCTTACGAGTGCAAAACGCATTCCTAGATAGGTCGAACCCCAGATAATATAAAGTGCGAACAGGGACAGCAGAATACCCCCACGACTTCCCTTTGTTTTTGGTGCGGAGGCAGCAGGACGCGCTCCATCAGTTTCTACGGTTTCTGTTTGTGTGGAAATGGGTTGTGTTGAATAGGTATCGCTCATGCTGCCCTTCGTTCTATGGAAAACAAATGTTGTGAAAAATAAACGAATCAGGGTGCGTCTATTGTAGGGACCGATTTATCACGTCCTCCTGGCAACCAATCACCAACGAGGACGTGATAAATCGGTCCCTACAGGGTATCCGTACCATTTATAAAAGACAGTTATCAGACTTGTACATTCATCATTCCATAATCGTACCATCCATTCCTCGCAATCCCTACAGCCAAACGGGGCAATTACGCCTTGATTTGGCTCCCTTCTTGTGTCAATAGACGCTGTTTACGCTCATTACCCCAACGATAGCCGCCGAAACTGGTGTCTGCTCGCACGACACGGTGGCAAGGGACAATGAGCGCGACAGGATTAGCTGCACACGCCTGCGCCACGGCACGCGCCTTATTCGCGTCACCGAGCGATACAGCTATTTCGCTGTATGAGCGCGTCTCCCCGTAGGGGATGGTGCGTAGTTCTTGCCAGACACGGCATTGAAACGCAGTGGCTTGAATGTCCAATGGTAGGTCGAGGTGCTGTTGCTCACCGTTGAGGTGACGCAGGATAAGCTGTACTTCCTGGTCAAGAATGGTGTTGTCGTGCTGAATGTGCGCGGCTGGATATTCTTTGTGCAGGGCAACTTCAAGCAGAGCATCGGTATCACCTAGTTCTACCGCGCAGATGCCACGTTCGGTTGTTGCCACAAGCAACCGTCCCAATGGACAATCCACAAGCGTATAGCGGATATTCATGCCTTTACCTCCGTTACGGTAGTTTGTCGGTGTCATGCCAAGATGCGCTGGTGCCTGTTCATAGAGCCGACTACTTGAGCCATAGCCAACATCATAGAGTGCTTGTGTCACGGCTTCACCTTCCTTCATTTGTGCCTTCAAACGTGCCATACGTTGCGTCTGCATATATTGGTGTGGGGTGACGCCCACTGTATGTTTGAAGAGTCGCTGCAAGTGGTAAGGACTGATATGTACCTGCTCGCCAAGCTGCGCGAGTGTCAATGCTTCATCGCTATGTGCCTCGATATAGCGACACACCTGTTGTATCACGAGCGTTGTGTCCGTGTGAGCCTCCCCTGGTCTACACCGTCGGCAAGGACGAAAACCCGCTTCTTCAGCCCCATTCGCAAGCAGAAAGAATACGACATGTTCGCGTTTCGGACGGCGCGAAGGGCAAGAAGGCTTGCAATAGATACCCGTCGAGCGTACCGCATAGACAAATTGCCCGTCCGCGCTGCTATCCTTCGCCAGAACCGCTTCCCAATACGTTTCGTTCATGATGTTGTTCCTTCCCCTTATAAATTTTGACAACTAAATCAAATAATAGCGGTAGGGGCAGCAATTCATTGCGCCCAAAGATGGGGGCGGTGAGGCAAACGTCCCCAATACGTTTCTCGTGACAACGTGGACCCTTCACCACTCATCATTGGGCGCAATGAATTGCTGCCCCTACCGACCGACGTTAATGAATTGCTGCCCCTACCGACGTTGTTGTAGTCGATTGCCAATATTCATAGTGTTTCCATGTCTGACATCCTCATCATAAAACAAAACACCATAGGACGCTATCCGATTCTTGCGTTCAATGTCATCTACAAAATGTTCGCTTATCCAGCGTCTATCTAAAAAAGTGTGCGAATTGGTGTAATATTGTAATATTGTAATATTGGTTATGTGAATCGGCCTGTAGAGTCAGTTGAGAGGGTACGACGAATATTCCTCCTCACGCGTCCGTTTGTAATATTGTAATATTGGGAGGGCTTGCAGTACCCAATATTACAATATTACAAATTCTAATACCACCTGTAATATTGATAATCTTTGTAGATTGGCCTGTAGTGCCGTGTGAGTAAACCAATATTACACATTACATTACAATATTACACCGATTGAGGGATAAAAAATGACACTCACAAAAGACCATTACATTGTCAGCAGACATGGTACATTTGATACGTCGGGTAGCCTCCATGCGACGACACAGGCTGACCTTGACGCTCTTTTCGCGACACTGGCAACCGATAAGAACCGTGACAGGTTGGTACTACACTTTCATGGTGGGCTTGTAGACTTTGTATCGGGCATGATGGCGGCTGAGGATATCACAATGCGTTATGCCGATGTCCCAGCGTATCAAGTATTCTTTTTGTGGCAAACCGCTCTCTTCGATGTGCTGTCAGAAAAGACGTTTCTTGATGCAATTCTCCCAAATATTAGCGAGGCGTTCAACGATCCATTTTTTCAGCAAGTGCTGTTGCGCGTGACACAATTCGTCAAGGGCAAAGTCGATGCCACCAATGGCGGTGCGATTGATCGCTGGTTGGACTTGCCGAGTAAGGAAGAGGTGCTGCAAGAATTGCGGAATCCGAAGGATGGACAAGAGCCATACGCCGATATTGATTCGACGGCATTACCAGAGGACACACAACTTCATAGACACGAGGAAAAAATATTTCGCGAACACCTCATGCATAATGACCCGGTATTGAAGCAACACGCACAAGCTCTCGTGATGAAACACGCACCCAATGCACTCAAAGGCAACGCTTCAGCACAGGTTGCACCAGGAGACGCAGCCCCAATACACACGCCACTCTTCTCGCTAGCGTTTATAGAGCATTTTCTGACGGAGATACGCGATGTTGTGTTAGAGGATATCGAGCAGGTCGCGAACTTTTTCATCATCGGGAAGTGCATCACTGTGCTGAAACGCGTGCTTGACCGTTTCGCACAAAGGCGCGATCATGGCGTCTTTCCTACTATCGTCGAGGAGATATTGCGTGAGTTCTTTATTGGCACGATAGGTAAAGAGGTCTGGGATGGCATTAAAAAAGAGGCTGCCGATACGTTCAATGCCTCCCCTACCTGTACAGGCACAGCGTTTTTGCGTGGCCTCAAAACATTCTGTGAGCACAATCCGAACACGCATATCACACTTATCGGGCATAGCGCGGGCGGTATCTACATCTGTGAGTTTTTGCAACATGCACATGATTTTCTACCCAACAATGTCACGTTCGATGTGATTATGCTGGCACCCGCTAATAGCTATAAACTCTTCTCCGATACGCTCAAGACGTATGCATCACGTATTTCAGGAGTGCGTATTTTCGCCATGAGCGACGACCTGGAGCAGAAAGACGCGCTTATCCCCGGTGTCTACCCACTCTCACTGCTGTATCTTGTATCAGGTATCCTGGAAGATGAAGCGGACACGCCTATCCTGGGTATGCAACGCTACTTTACCAACAAGGCACCATATACACACCCTGATGTGCAGATCGCGTACTCCTACCTGAACAAATACCAGACCTCACACATCTGGTCATTGAGTAGTGGAGGGGACGGCATTTCATCGGATGCGAAATCGCACGCCACCTTCTACAGCGAGAAAATCACGCTAGAGAGTGTGAAATACGCAATTGAGCATGGATTGCATTAATTGGTCGTAGGGACCACGTTTACGGCGTCCCTACGACCAATTATATGTTAATTGGTGAGCTAGTTGGCGTAGTGGCCTGTTTGTGCTGGTAACGGTGTTGGCATGTGTGTAATTGTCGCGGTAGGAGCATCGCTTCCAACACAGGCACGCAGGTCCTCGCGATAGAAACGCCATGTGCTGCCTACTTTATGACCAGTAAGCTGGTTTGACCACATCAAACGGTAGAGGGTAGAGCGGCTTACGCGGAGGTAGCTCATCGCTTCTTTGAACGTCAACAGGACATCATCTTGAACCATTTGCACAACCATGGTGTTCTCTCCTTGTTTTTCTAAGCTGAAATAAATCTGCCATACATACTATTAATGGACATGAATAAAAATGGATGTAAATAAATGTATATAATGAAGTAGCATCGCTCGCATGTATTTTATGAACTGACGCAATGTACTGTCTCATTGCATACTATGATAACCAATCATGATACGTTTCTCTATTGAGAAGTAGTTACGAATTGGTTAAGATTGACACATTGATGGTGTTCTATCTCCACTTCATGAGTGAGATGGGCTTGTATATTCCTTGAAATGCTGCTATCATCTAGTCGAAAATGCTTCAGGTTGAGTGCTACATGAATAAGGTAGACACAGAGGAGGTTTATTTTGACTTGTCCCAATTGTAAGAGTCAGGTAGCTGATGGCATCAAATTTTGCGGTGTGTGTGGCGCACCGTTGCAACAGATTGGTCAGCAGCCCTCATCACCATCACAACAGCCATTCTACAATGCTCAACAAAGGCCACAATATGGTACTCCCCCTCCACCACAGGGGCAATATGGCACGCCGCCTCCACCGCAAGGAGCCTATGTGCCACCAAACCAGTACGAGGAATACGCTAGTAGCCCACTTGGAGCGGCAGAGCCAAAGGCCGAGTTGCACAATCCCAAAGGACCGTTGCGCGTCGCCGATATGACAATTTCCATTGAGGGCGAGTTGGTACCAGTGGTAGATATCATGCTGGGCAATCAGATGCCGATCTACTTTGAGCACCACATTCTACTGTGGAAGCATCCAGGGGTGCAAATCGGCTTCAAGACGGTGAAAGGCATGGCAAAACGCCTCTTTGCTGGCCTACAAATCTTCATTAGTGAGGCGCAGGGACCAGGCAATATTTCGTTCTCGCGTGACTCCGTGGGTCAGATTGTCGCGTTACGACTGCAACCGGGGCAGATGGTTGAGGTGCGCGAGCATCAATTCCTCTTCGCGACGGGGAACGTGGACTATGGCTTCACCTTTATGCAAGGGGCCGCAAACATCCTGTTCAGTCGTACTGGACTCTTCATCGACCAGTTCACAGCGCAGGGTGGCGAGGGTATGCTTGTCCTGCATGGCTACGGCAATGTCTTCGAGAAGACACTTGCACCCGGCGAAACTCTCGACGTTGAGCCGGGTGCATGGCTGTGGAAAGACCCATCGGTGCAGATGACTGTGACGACCGTTGCTGGCTCACAACGTTCTGGAGGTGGCATCTTTGGCGCGATTGGCGGCTTTATGGCTGGTGCCTCATTTGTCCTCAACCGCTTCACTGGCCCTGGACGCATCGGTATTCAGTCGATGACCTATCATCCACCACAAGCCGAAGGCGCATCACAATCTGGTGGACAGAGCAATCTCGGTGGCACGATCAACACATTAGGGAACTTGTTCGGTAATTAATAAATGCACCAACCATGTAAATAAAGGTCGGTATGAGGCAATGCCTCATACCGACCTTTATTTACATGGTTGGTGCATTTATCCCATTGCCTTTTTCTTTGTTGATACGCAAAATCTTGAGCATATATTGCTCGGAATTGAGATAGAAGGGGTTGCGCTTAATATATTTCCCGACCACGGAAATAGGATGCAATTTCAGCATCTCTACTACGAGGCTGGGCACGAGTTTCCCATGATCGTAGTGCATTAAAGCGATAATGGGGGCGGTTTGGAAGGTGAAGACGGCATCGGAGGCCGCTTCATATTTCAGGATTTGTTCAGGGGTAGCGATATCTTTCGCCAACCATGTCATGTCAATTGAAATACGGACCGCTTGCCAGCCTTCGCGGAGTGCCTGCGCGATGAACGTCTGGTGCTGAGACAGCAAAAAATAGGGATCGAACCGCTTACCATTCGCAAGCAGGGGTTCGCGCTCATCCAGTAGCACCAACTGACCCGACTCAACCAGCGCATCCACATCTACCTGTAACTTACGCAATTCATCGCATAGTTCTTTTATCTGTGCAGGTGCGGCTGCGAAGAAGCACTTCTCGGAGAGTGATAATCCAACTCGCAATAAACGCGCCGTCACACCAGGGATTTCTGTGACTTTGCTATATAACTGGCAAATATGCGAGCCAGGGGGAATACGCTCCGTTTTACCTTCAACGCTAAGATCCATATCTTCCTCCACGAGCCGTTGTAGCTTTCCTGGCGCGGTGCGCTTGAAAAATGCGAGCGGTTCGGTTACTCATACTTACAGTCAACCAACCCATAAGACCAAACATTACAATACCGAACAGTAGCGCGAACAAAAGTAACAAGCCCACCTTCGCTGGCGAAGCTTTCGCGATAAGTGAGAGAGCAAGCGTGATAAGCAGAACTCCAGGCGTGAACAGCAGTATCCACCCACGTATCACACGTAGCCCTTCACGAGGTGACAACGGCTCTTCTCCATTAAAGGGAAAGAGCATACGTCGTACAAACGAATACTCTGTATATTTTTGAGATTGTTGGCTCGACGGTGTGTCCGTCGTTGGGTCCATCATAGCTGCTTATTCGCTTCCTTCTGTGTGTTGCTGCCCTAACCAGGAGTGCAACATGTCCTCGGCTTGATACAGAATGTGTACTTCATTTTGATAAGTGAGATGCCGACACGCCTCATGCAGAGAAAACCATTGTACAACATCATATTCAGAGTCATGCAGAGACGTATCCCCTCCAATAGCTTCCAGCAAGTAGTGGCGTACCTGCTTGTGATACCGCACAGAATCGCGCACAAAAGAGTACGAAATACTGCCGATATAAGCAATCAAGCGTACCTGTAGACCCGTTTCCTCTTGCGCTTCACGTACCGCGACCTGCTCGATTGTCTCTCCTGGTTCAGGTGTGCCTTTAGGTAAGGCCCAGATACCAGCATGACTGCGCCCCACCAATGCCACCTCCAACACATGCATATGCTCTGCTTCAGCATACATGGAATGAACAGCTTGAAATGGTGCAACGCTGCGTTCTGGAACATGCAGAGCTGTGCTCCGAAAGACAACCCCTCCTGCTGAGTACGCTCGCATTGTTCGATATCGCTCCATCTCTTTACCACTTGAAAGGAGTATCACCACGTTCTACTATACAACATTTCTACACAACATAGGACTTTTGTATAGAAACAAACTTTGTGCGAGTATAGCGAATGTCCTCATGTGTGTCAAGATAAAGCGCGTCGGATGGCGTCCAGATTCTTCGCTGGCGTCTCAGGAGGAATGGCACAGCCGGGAGCCAGTAAAAAGTGTCTTCCACCTGTCAATTCCAATGCCTGTGCGACTTCTTCCTGCACCTGATTGGGCGAGCCATTTTTCAGCGTTGTATCCTGGCTGATGCCACCCATCACCGCCTTGCCCGAACGCTTCTTGCCCTCACCAAGATTCGGATTGCCTTCCGCGTTGGCGTCCCAACTGATGACCTGTACGGGATAGGAGGCAAGTTGATTGAAATAGATATGCGACCCACAGTTATGTAAAATGGTAAATTTGCTGCCACGCTTAATGGCATCGAGGAACTCAAGATCGTACTGCTCACCGAATTCGCGGTACTGGTCGGAGGTTAATACACCTGCGCTGGCCCATCTATCGGTGGCATAAAAGATACCGCTTGCACCCTGCTCCATACAGGCAATCGCGAAGGTGGTAAATGTCTCCGTAATCACACGTAAGGCGGCATGCATCGAGGAACGATCCTCGCGGAGTGACTGTTGCACAGTTGCGCGTTTGTTCCCTGCCAGATATTTCGCAATGCCAAGTGGACAGAAAATGGTTTCGACAAAATAAGCGTCATAGCCAACCGAGTGATTGAGCAGTTGTAGTGCCTTCAATTGCTCACCCAACGCGCCACGGTCCGGCTCTAGTGGACGTAGTCTTCTCCAATCAGACGGTGTTCTAATAGGCGTACTTTCATAGACTGGCTCTTTATACTTTTCGCCGGAAGGCCGCACCTTCACGCCCCAATCTTCAACACAATACGAGGCACGGGGGTTCACCTTCATGAAATCCCAATCGTAGCGCGTGAAGTTCTCGACCATTGCCTCAGTGAATGTCTGCACATTCCACTCGCGCTCGAAATCGTGTCCCCACATACTCGCGGGTACGCGATCAACCGCATCGCCACGCAACGCGGCATCGACACGCTCTTTCTTGTTCATGATTGTTTCCTTCTTTTTGTCGTGTATGCTCAATGTTCATATGATTGAGGTCGTAGGGACCAGATTTATCGCGTCCTCCGCGCAATTCATTGCGCGAAATCTTTGTTCTATATCTTCTTATTATTGAAAACATAGGCGATAAATCGCCACGGACGCGATAAATCTGGTCCCTACTCCAATTCCTTAAAACGGTAGCCTTCGCCGCGCTCGGTCAGGATGTATTTCGGGTGTGCGGGGTCTTTCTCGATTTTCTGGCGCAGATAGGTGACATAGAGACGCAAGTAGTGGGCCTCATCACGATATTCACGCCCCCAGACTTTCGAGAGCAGGGTTTCGTGTGTCAGCAAATGACCTGCGTTGTTGACGAGATGATATAAGAGACGATATTCCGTGGGACGCAAAACAACTTTTTTGCCACGCACAATCACCTCGTGACGTGAGAAGTCGATTTTCAAATCGGGGTCAACCACAATCTCTGTTTTACGTGTGGGCGGTGGCATAAGCGAACGTCGCAATAATGCGCGAATACGCGAGAGGAGTTCACGCGGATTAAACGGTTTCGCGATATAGTCGTCGGCTCCGAGGTCCAGACCACGAATACGGTCTTGCTCATCCTGCCGCACCGTCAGCATAATCACAGGCACGGTCGAGACTTCCCGAATCGCTTTAAGTGTCTCGAAACCGTCCATTTCTGGCATCATCACGTCCAGCACCACAAGGTCGGGCAGATGTTCGCGCAACTCATCAAGTGCCTCTAGTCCGTTACCTGCTTCAAGCACATTGTAATGCTCTAATTCCAAATTCATGCGCACAAAATCGCGAATACGCGGCTCATCATCCACGATGAGAATCGTCATGTCGCGCAGATTCAATACATCCTTTTCCATCAAAACACCACCATTGGCAAACGTGCCTTCTCTTCACGCGGTAGACTAAAGAAAAATGTTGACCCTTGACGCAGTGTGCTCTCAACCCAGATATGTCCTCCATGCGCCTCAACAATCGCACGACAGATATATAAGCCCAATCCAGCCCCTGGCAGAGACTGCGAGTTCTGATCGCCGACGCGTTGAAAGCGATCAAAGATGTGTTCCTGGTCGCGTAGCGAAATGCCCATACCAGAATCGCTAATACTCACAATCACCTCATCGCCCGTCGCACGACATGTTATCGTCAGCGCACGCTGTTTCGGCGAATATTTGACGGCGTTATCAAGCAGGTTCTGCAAGACCTCTTCGATACGGTCTCTATCCGCCATCACGGTTGGCAGATGTTCAGGAATGTCAAGCGTCACCTCAACATTTGGGCTTTTTGCCTGTAAGCGACGCGTCACTCCTGCAATCAATGGCAACAGGTCTAATGGCACAATCTCCATGAGAATACCACCAGCTTGAATACGTGAGGCATACAGTAAGTTCGCGACCAGCTTATTCAAACGGTCCGCCTCTTCTTCGATTGCGTGTAAGCGAGTGCGTAACGAAGTCGGTTCAAAGGTTGTATCAGTTCGTGCCAGTGTCGAGGCATAGCCTTTGATAATGGCTATCGGCGTCTGTAATTCGTGCGAGATGACTGAGATAAAGGTCGAGCGTTGCTCTTCCTGTTGGCGTTCACGTGTGATATCGCGCACATTCAGAATACCATTCATCGGCTCGCCACGTGTCGAGCGGACACACGAGGCAGTGATACTCACATCGACGCGTTGCCCATCACGGGTCGCAATGCCCATCTCTCTATTCACCACTATCTGACCTGCAAAGGCTTGTAGAATTGGAGAATCCTCTAAACCCAGTTCGTTGCCTTGCCGATCTTTTGGACGCAGGACCTCAAAGTAAAACCGTCCCAGCACTTCACCTTCACGCCAGCCTGTCAACCGTTCCATCGCTGGATTAAAGTCGATGATGCGTAAGGCGTTATCAACCGTAAGAATACCCTCAGTGCTATAGTGGAAGATAGCGGCGAGGCGTCCCTGTTCTTTTACCAGTGCTTGCGACCTCAACGCAAAACGCAGGCCAGAGGCTACCTGTGCGAGAAAAAGAGGCAATGCACCATTTGTCGCATCGACGCTTTGCTGATTCTCAAAACAAGAACAGGTCTGTGCAGGTCGAATCAGGTGTACCATGCCGAGCGAGCCAGCCGCGTCAGACAAAAAAAGCGAACAACGCTCCACTGAGTACACATACGTCTCCTCAACACCCATCTGTATCGCAACCTCTGGCGCAATCGGCTCGATCACCACTGGTTGTCGCGAAGAGGGCTGCATACCGCGATCTGCAAGGGTCAGAAGAGACGTTAAGGCGACATCACTTAAACGATAGCGTGTGTACTCCGTACTACTCTGTGGATCAAATGCCTCGTTTGAGACAACGAACACACCGGACTCACCACCAAACAAACGGATTGCGCTACCTACGAGGACGGTCATCGAGTCGTACACGTCTTCCGCCTGTTGTACCTGGGACAAAGACATAAGAAAGAGGCTCCACTAGACAGGTTTCGTCAACGGTGCTATTGTAACACATATCATCAGAGGTGGGTACTATATGCATTTCGACATTTTTACGCTGTTCCCCGGCATGTTCCAGGGACCATTTAGCGAGAGTATCCTGAAACGGGCGCAGGAGCGTGGCCTGCTCGATATCGCGCTCCACGATATCCGCGCCGCTACGACAGACAAGCATCACATGGTAGACGATTATCCCTATGGTGGTGGTGCTGGCATGGTCATGAAGCCAGACCCAATTTTCGCGGCAATCGAGGCAGTGCATCAGGGTGGCCCCATTATTCTGCTCACGCCACAGGGCCGCCTCTTCAATCAAAGCATCGCCCATGAACTCGCGCAAGAGTCACATATCACTCTGCTCTGTGGACATTATGAAGGTATCGACGAGCGCGTAATTCGGCATCTCGTGACTGACGAAATATCCATTGGCGATTATGTCTTAACAGGTGGCGAACTTGGAGCCATGATTGTCGTCGATGCCGTGAGTCGCTTGCTCCCCGGCGTCCTCTCCGAAGGCTCAACCGACGACGAATCGCATAGCAACAACCTCCTGGAATATCCACAATACACGCGACCAGCAGAATTTCGCGGCTGGCGTGTTCCTGATGTATTGCTCTCTGGCAACCACGCCCAAATTAACCGTTGGCGTCGCAAAGAGTCGTTGAGGAAAACGAGAGCAAGACGACCCGACCTGTTTGGAAGGTGGACGTGAGTAGTAAGGAGGACAGGAAGATAATGAAGGAGTTGGATGAGGAAGAGGCGGTGGAGGAACAGTAACATGGACGTTGATACCCTTTATACAAATGATTGCCTGTCTCAACTTAAAGTAATACAAGCACAAAGTGTTGACCTTGTTTACATGGACCCACCCTTCTTTTCACAGAATACACAAAAATCCAAAACGACGAGATAATACGCAAGAATATAGCTTTACTGATACTTGGACAAATATAGCAGCATATAAAGCATTTATGAGACCGCGTATAGAAGAATGCAAGCGTGTCCTCAAGGAAACGGGAAGCATCCTTTTTATGCTACACTCCGCCTCACATCCCCTTCCACCAACCTCCACCTTGCCCACTCTCCACACTACCACGTGACTCGCTACTTCCCAACACGCCAGCCATTTGCAGCCCTTGTGCGTGTGAGAGTATCTTGTATTGAAGTTTGAGGGCGAGAATACGCGTCACGGATGCATCTATCTGGCTCTGCATCAATGTTCCGTTCAGCACGGCTTGCTTTAAGCCATACATCATTGTTTGGGTCTCTGCTAGTCCCCTCGGTCCCAATAATAAATCGGTGCCAGCCTTGACCGCCAATACCGCCGCCTGTGCAAGCGTATAGGTGTTGCTGATACCACCCATCCAGAGCGTATCGCTGATAATCACACCTTTGAAGTTAAGATTGTTGCGTAACAAACCTGTCACCACGTTTGGCGAAAGCGAGGTCGGCAATTTGGGGTCAAGCTGAGGATTCATAATATGCGTCACCATCACCATCGGCACAACACCCTCACTAATCATGATGCGATATGGTACAAGGTCAACAGCATTCAGCGTTGCAACACTACGATTCATATATGGTAAAGACAAATGTGGGTCAAGATTGGCACTGCCTAAGCCTGGAAAATGCTTGAGACATCCCACGATACCCCCATCACTCAAGCCCTTGAGATAGGCACGGCCCATGTTTGTGACCAGTGTTGGATTATTGCCAAAAGAGCGTCGAGGCAAGCCGGGGTTGTTTGGATTCGTCAAAATATCGACAATGGGCATGAAATTGACATTGAGGCCAAGTCCGGTCAGGTCGGTTGCGGCTCCATAGCCAGCGTTATAAGCTGCTTGCAGGTTGTTCGTTGCTCCAATATCGGCATTGGAAGGACGATTACCCGTAATCTGGCGCAACTCGTTGACCACACCACCCTCATAATCAGTTGTCACAAACAAAGGCATATATGCCTGTCCCTGCATCCCTTGCGTCAACGTAGTAAGCTGCGCACGCGTCTGTGCGTTGCCGTTCTTATTCTCAATGAGCACGCCGCTTATCTGGTTTGCCTGTATCATCTGAATGAGGGCGTTGTTGAGCGTCGAGCCATAAAACTCTACAATCACCATCTGCCCCAACTTCTGATTGAGACTCATCCCCTTGACGATACGTGCCGCGATATCTGTATTCGTGAGTGGCGTACTCGTCGCCATTGGTCCAGGCGTCGCGGTAGGTGTAGGCGTCGGATGTTTGCTAACCGATGTTGGAGTAGGCGTTGTGCGTGTTGTGTTGGATATGGTAGGCGATGAGGAACACGCACTGATGCAGAGTAGCAGGCAACATAACGCGATTACAGTCCTAAAATGTTTTTTTCTCATCATTTGTACCACATCCTGTACTGGTCACGGATCGGTAGGGGCAGCAATTCATTGCGCCCAATGATGGGCCGGGTGGGGTTCACGTTGGGGCAATGCACCGTTGCCGACGCGTTGCCCCTCTACCACCCCCATCATTGGGCGCAATGAATTGCTGCCCCTACCGATGTTCACATGATCGATGCTCAACGTTCATTACATTTCTACAAGCGAATCTATGTTTCTACATCCTACAACGAAGCGTCCCCCATAATGGCACACACATCGAAATTTGTCCTTCCATATCCTTGACACACCTCTATTTTTATCGTATATTACTTATCAAGTGATAAATAAAAAGCAGGAGAAATTTATACTATGCCACGGAGTCAGCGGAAACCTGTTCTGCATGAAGAGGAGACGCGCAATACGATTTTACGTACCGCGCAAAAACTGTTCATGGAACACGGCTATCGTGCGGTCTCCACGCGTCAGATTGCTGATGGGTGCGGACTGACACAACCTGCTCTATATCATCATTTCGCTGATAAACAAGATTTGTATGTGGCTGTGATGAAAGAAAGCCTGTCGGGAACACAGGCCGCATTGGAGCGTATTCTACGACGCAATGAGAGTGTGCAGGAACGCTTGAAGCGTATCACACGCTATCTGTTGAGTAGTACAGAACGCGATCATGCCATGATGATGCATGATATTCAGCAAGAACTTTCTGTGACATCACGTATCGTGCTGAATGAGGCGTTTCAAGCAGGTATCATCACGCCGATTCGTTCGCTTTTTGAAGAGGGGATACGGCAAGGTGTGTTGCTCGATGTACAGAAAAGTGGTATTGACGCAACAACCGCTACTTATCTTTTCATGAGTATGCTTTCACAGTTCTTGCAACATTCTAGCGGTATGCACCGTGATGTAGCTGAGCGAGAACGTGCGGAAGATGTGATTGTGCAACTTCTGTTTCACGGGATGGCAACGACGCACCCGGATTGTTCTTAAATATTGGATTACAGTTCTTTTTTGCATTTCGCTTATCAAATGATAAACGTATATAGGAGGTTTTTCGATGGAACCAACACCAGATCAGACAGGACCAACGCCGAAGCAAGTTGAGGCAACGGCGACACCTGCACTGGCACAACCCGAAGTTCAGGACGCCGACAAGAACTACAAATGGCGTGTCTTGTTTTCGGTCATCTTTGGCACATTCATGTTTATTCTCGACTCGACGGCGGTCAATGTCGCGGTGCCAACACTACAAAAAGTCTTTGGTACAGGCGGTCACGCGGCATCGGTCGATCAGGTGGATGGCGTGCTTACCGCCTACATCCTCGCACTCGGTATCGTTACACCAATGGCAGGGTATCTCTCCGAACGTTTCGGCATTAAGCGTATGTACCTGCTCTCGCTTGCGGCATTCATTGTTGGCTCGCTTGCCTGTGCGCTTGCACCCAATCTCATCTTCTTGACTGCATTCCGCGCTCTACAAGGCTTCGGTGGTGGTATGCTTGGACCGCTCGGTATCTCACTGCTCTTCGGGGCATTTCCTGAGAAAGAGCGTGGGCTTGCCTTCGGTGTCTACGGTATTCCGTTGGTCGTCGCTCCTGCGAGTGGTCCCGTATTAGGTGGCTACTTTGTGCAATATCTGAGTTGGCACTACATTTTCCTGGTGAATATACCTATCGGTATTGCTGGTATCATCCTGGGTTACTTCTGGTTGCGTGAAAACAAACGGGGCACGTCTGCCAAACTCGACATCCCAGGTATTCTGCTGTCAACCATTAGTTTTGGCACACTACTCTTCGCCATTCAGCGTGGTTCCAGTGAAGGGTGGACCTCGGCACGTATTGTGACGTTATTGAGTATTGGTATCATTGCGCTGATTGCACTGATTGTTGTAGAACTGAGAGTCACGGACCCGTTACTCGATTTGCGCCTCTTTGCCAAACGTAGCTATGCATTCGCCAACATTGTAGGTTGGGTTAGCAGTATCGCCTTGTTTGGCGCGGAATTTCTGCTCCCCATTTACCTGCAAACGCTCCGTGGACAAACGCCGTTACAAGCAGGACTCCTTGTGCTACCCCTTGCTATAGCAGCAGGTATCGTGACGCCGTTAGCAGGTGCGTTGTACAACCGTATTGGTGGACGTTGGCTGATTGTGATTGGCAGTTTGCTACTCGCCCTTAATACATGGTTCCTGGCACATGTTGCCGTTGATACGCCTTTTATAGAAATCATGGCTATCGTTGCGGTTCGTGGTATCGCGCTTGGTCTTTCACTGCAAACCACGTTGACGATTGCGCTGAATGGCCTGGAACCGCGCCAGTTGCCGCGTGCCAGTTCGCTCTTGACGGCGACACGTAACGTCTTCCAGTCCTTCGGTGTTGCCGCACTCGGCACCATTGTGACAAACCAACTTGCGACCTACACAACGCAGACGGTGAACAGCTTGAAAGACCCGAATACACCGCTTGGCAAGCAGGTTATACAGCTTGCTCAAAGCATCGCGCAAGGCTTGCAGCAGCAGGGGATACCGGCAGCAGTCGCGCAAAAAGAGGCATTTGGACGTGCTGTTGGTCAAATCATGGCACATCAGTTCCCGTTAAACTTTACGCAGAGCATCAACGATGCCTACTTTGTGACCTTCTGGTTGGCGATCGCCGCCGCGCTCCTCGCGCTCACGCTCCCCGGTCGCCCACGTCAGGCGCCAGCCGAGGCACCGCAAGAGGAAGGCACGGCTTCGTCAGTGGTGCCAGCGTAAAACATCTTGCCCTTAATCGCTTGGGTGCCCTCAATCATTCTTAGCTTGACGCCTGGGTGCGCTAAAGCGGACCCGTACAGGAGGTTCACGCGGTGTCGCGTGCTCACCTTCCTGTACGGGTCCGCTTCAGCGCACCCAGGCGTTTGTCACACTTCTTCCTCCTTTTTCGTGTTGTTACTGAAAATTCCACAGCAGGGAGAAGAAAATTATGACAACACAGGCACAAGCTCTACCACAGGATGAGGCGGTAAACAGTATTGAGCCAGTGGCACATTTCACTGGACCTATGCCAACGGGCGTCGCTGTGTCGCATGATGGGCGTATCTTTGTGTGTTATCCTAAGTGGGGAGACGAGATTGAGTTCACGGTAGCTGAGGTCAAGAACGGTCAGGCCACGGCTTACCCCGATCAGGAGACGAATAACACGAACTCTAATGATCCGTCGGCTGCGTTAGTATCTGTACAAAGTGTGGTCATTGACCCACGAAACCGCTTATGGATTCTTGACACGGGCAGTCCAATGTTTCAGCCAACCTCGTTTGGTGGACCTAAACTTGTCGGCCTTGACTTGCAAACGAACCGCATCTTCAAAAAGATTTTATTTCCACAAGAGGTCGCGTTGAAGACGACCTACCTGAACGACGTGCGTTTTGACTTACGACGCGGACAGGAAGGCATGGCCTTTATCACTGATTCGGCTGATAAGGGACCAAATGGTATCATCGTGGTTGATCTCGCCACGGGAGAGAGTTGGCGCAAACTGCACGATCATCCCTCGACTAAGGCGGAGAGTCATGCGGACTTTCTGCCGATTGTCGAAGGGAAGCCTTTTATGGAGCGTCCTGCGAGTGGTGCGCCCAAACCTGTTACGATGGGAGCGGACGGTATCGCCATAAATGCCGATGGCACACGTCTCTATTATTGCCCTCTGGCTTCTCGGCAGCTGTATAGTGTCTCAGTACAAGCCTTAATAGATAGGGGAAGCGATGAGAGTGCCGTCGCAAAGACTGTCACGAATGAAGGAAACAAAGGTGGTGGTGCGGACGGCTTAGAGAGCGATAGCGAGGGACGCATCTACGCGACCAGCTATGAACACAATGCCATTGTGCGGCGGCGTGTCGATGGGCAATACGAAACGGTCGCGCATGACGCTCGGATGTTATGGCCCGACACAATGAGCCTTGCCACTGATGGCTATCTGTACTTCACATGTAACCAATTACATCGACAACCAAAATATCAGGGTGAACAGGACCAGCGTCACAAGCCGTACACCCTCTTCCGAGTACGCATCGACGCGCAGCCCGTTCTCTTGCGCTAAAGATAAGCAACAAAAAACAATGGAATAGCAATCTCGCTGTGCGAGATTGCTATTCCATTGTTTTTTGTTGCTTACTGTGTTAATTCTTTGACGATTTGCTGTACTTGTGCGCCACTGGCACGACCCTTTGTCTCTTTGGCGGCTAGCGGCATCACACGCCGAAACTCTTTGCCGTTCTCGGCAATCAGCCGTGTCACGATGGCGCGTATATCGTCCTCGCTCATCTGTGACGAACTGAGATAAACCTGAAGAATGTCTAACTCTTGCTGCTCTTTTTCCGCCAGTTCGGGACGTCCGCCCTGCTTATAGAGAGGAATAGCCTGATTACGCTTCTTTACCTCTTGTTCGAGGACTTTCATACAGTCGGCCTCGGTCAATGGCTTGCCATGGTCTGGATTTTTGCGGTCAGTACGTGCAACTTCAAGATTGTGAATAGCACCCAACGCCATACGTAACGTGTCAAGCTTCAGTTGACTACGCGCACGTTGTGCCTCCTGGATGTCCTTACGCAACTGTATCTCTATCGGAAATTCCTGTCGTGTCTCTGCCATATACTTCTGTGCTCCTCACATAACAATGCTACCTGTGAAACAAGTATACTACGGAAGGCAAGGAATATGGGACACTGTAAGGTCCAATTCTATACACATCTTTGTGACACAATATACGTATGGAGGTACAACAGAGATGGAAGAGAACGTTACACACGAAATCGCGCAGGAGGCTGAGGTTGAGGAATTGACCGAGGAGGGCCGCGCTCGTATTCGGCACGAACTGGCAGCCGTGAGAGCAAACAGACAACCTGGCAAAAAGGGCCTGACACTTGTATATACGGGCAATGGTAAGGGCAAGACGACGGCAGCACTCGGCGTGTTGCTACGCGCATGGGGACAAGACCTACGTGTCGTAATGCTACAATTTATGAAGGCCACTACGGGCAAGTGGGGTGAAATTCGTGCGGCAGAGCGCATGGGCGTCGAGATCATTCCGCTGGGACAGGGCTTCACCTGGACCAGCGAAGACCTTGCCCATGATCGCACACTCGCACAGGAGTGCTGGCAACAGTGCCGTGCGAAAATCGAAAGCAATACCTACGATATCGTCATCATGGACGAAATCACCTACACGCTTACTTATGGTTGGCTTGACCTGGAAGAGGTGCTAACGACGCTACGCAACCGTCATCCCACGCTTCACGTTATTTTGACTGGCCGTGATGCGCCCGACGCTCTGATTGACTATGCGGACCTTGTTACAGAGATGCGCGAAATCAAGCATCCCTACAAAACGCAAGGTATTATGGCCCAGAAAGGGCTTGATTTCTAAAAGGAAACGTCATGACATACCCTTTGAATCTATCTATTCCCCCACTTGACGCGGACGCGATGGAGCAAGCACGGACGCGTCAACAGCAATTGACGAAGCCAACTGGCAGCATGGGACGCTTAGAAGATATCGCGATACAGATGGCTGGTATCACACATCAAGCGTTGCCGACAATACAACGCAAAGCTGTAATCATCATGGCAGCCGATCATGGTGTCACATTGGAGGGTGTCAGTGCTTATCCCTCGGCTGTAACGCCACAAATGGTCCTTAATTTTCTGCATGGCGGAGCCGCGATCAATGCGCTCGCACAACACGTGGGAGCGGAGGTTGTGGTCGTCGATATCGGCGTAGCGGAGGAAATACAGCACCCTAACTTGCTCTCACGCAAGATTGCTCCTGGCACTGCGAATATGGCACAAGGACCGGCAATGACACGTGAGCAAGCGCAAGCGGCTATCAATGTAGGCATGGACGTGGCGACATCACTGATACAGCAAGGCGTTGATATGCTTGCGACTGGCGAGATGGGCATTGGCAATACCACAGCGTCAAGCGCGATTACGGCGGTCCTTGCTCATGTCCCTATACAACTTGTAACAGGCCGTGGAACAGGTATCGACGACGCACAGCTCGCGCACAAAATAGCCATTATCGAACGCGCCATCGCGTATAATAAGCCTGACGCAAGCGATGCACTTGATGTGCTTGCTAAAGTCGGGGGGCTAGAAATTGCAGGTCTGGTGGGTGTTATCCTCGCGGCGGGGGAGCGGAGTGTTCCTGTTGTCATTGATGGCTTTATTTCTGGTGCGGCTGCTCTCGTGGCGACACAACTCGTTCCCTCTGTACGTGACTATCTTTTCGCTGGACACGTCTCCGTCGAGCGTGGACATCAGATTATTCTTGAGCAACTCAAACTTTTCCCGATACTTGATCTGAACTTACGACTTGGTGAAGGGACAGGGGCAGTACTCGCCAGCACCATCATAGAAGCCGCGTTACGTCTGCACCGTAACATGGCAACCTTCGCTGAGGCGGGAGTGAGTGACAAAGAGTAACGCAAGTTCTATATCCTGTATAAATTATATAGATAAGGGTATAGAGGTCTTACTATCAGTTACAAAACTGAACAATCCCTGTTACAATGTTTCTACAAAATTTCGGGGGAGCAAGCGATGCTGCGACTAAAGGTGCGAGAGAACGCCGGGGCTAAAGCGGTAAGTATGTCTAAACTATCGAGACTTTCGGATGTCTCCTATGACACAATTCAGCAGATATACCATAATCCCTTCAAAGATGTGAACCTTTCAACCTTAGAGAAGATCGCCGACGCCCTCGGCATTCATGTGTGCGACCTTTTCGAGAAGGTAAGCCAGGAAGCGTATACACAAGAGGTAGTAGAATTGAAAGCCAAAAAGCTCAGGAGAGTCGCGGAGCAACCAGATAAGTACTAAAAATCACCACAAGAATGGCTCAATACGATATGTATTGAGCCATTCTTGTGGTGATTGGTAGTGGCGACAGGAATCGAACCTGTGACACAAGGCTTATGAGTCCTTTGCTCTACCGACTGAGCTACGCCACCATTTCCTATTTACAAAGATAATAATATCATATCATGTCAAGAGGTGGTACGCTATTAAAGCAAAAAATATCCTTGTCATACACTTTTCAGTATACACAAGGATACTCTTCGAGAGGGGTCAGTAGCGGGAACAGGATTCGAACCTGCGACCTCCGGGTTATGAGCCCGACGAGCTAACCACTGCTCTATCCCGCGTCAACTTCCATATAATACTACATACTTTGCGCTTTGTCAAATTTTGGTTGGTCTATGGTTTGGAGAGTGTGATACAATCAGACATGTACAGCGTTTCACATTCTGTTCTATGAGAGTATACCGAAGTAAACATACACTTATAGTTATGAGGAGCAATAACATGGCATCGACCACAACAAAAATAAAAGATACTATCACGCGTACCATCACAGGAGAACCGGCGAAGTGGCGTTGGTATCATGGCCTCGCCTTCTACGTCGTCGTACAACTGCTCACGTTTGGACTGGCAGGACTCACCAGTATTGTCAGTGGTAATAAGGGCGAGACGCTACGCGACAACGTATTTGGCAATGTGTCGTATTTCAGTTCGTTGAAACAATCCATCTTTACACCGCCATCCTGGGTCTTTGGACCAGCATGGACACTCAACAATTTCTTTGCTATCTGGGGTGCGTTAGCCGTGCTCAATAAGCCCAAGGGCACACCTGGACGTAATGAATACCTGGCATTGCAGGGTGCGACATGGCTCAACTTCGTCATCTTCAACGCGGCCTATTTCAGCCTACGTTCACCTATCAACGCATTTGTACTGACACTTATTTTTGCTGGTCTCACTGTTTCGAGTGCATGTGTTGCTATCTTCCATCTCAAGGACACCAAAGTAGCACTTTCGCTCGGCACCCTCTTCGTCTGGTTGACTGTTGCTGCCACCGCTGCCACCGCCCAGGTCCTGTGGAACCGCGACGACCTGTATAACGTGGGACCATTCACGGAACCGATACCCACGTTGGTGGCGCACAGGGATTAATATGATATTCTGTGACGCTTATAGGGTGTGCTAAAGCGGACCCGTACAGGAATTACATTACCTCGACAGTATGTGGAACTCCTGTACGGGTCCGCTTTAGCGCACCCAACACCCAATCCCACAAGTAGACTCACCTGTGTTATAATAGATTCCGACTATTCATGGATGTTATAGCTATCAGCGAGATAGGAAAGGGTGGAGGGGCGCACTTATGAAGCCGCTTGTTGCCATCGTGGGCCGACCGAATGTCGGCAAATCTACATTTTTTAACCGTATGCTTGGCGATAGAGTCGCCATTGTTGAAGACTTGCCGGGGACGACACGTGACCGTCTCTACGGCGATACTGATTGGAATGGACGCACTTTCACGCTCATTGATACAGGCGGTCTCGAATTTGGCTCCGACATTCCCGTTGGTCAGGTTGGGCTTACCGGACAGCCCGGCGACCTGATGGACCATGTACAAGCGCAGGCAGAACTTGCCATCGAAGAAGCTGACGTAATCGTGTTCATGGTCGATGCGCGTTCTGGCATTACCGCCTCGGATGAAGAGGTTGCAGACGTATTGCGTCGCACGAAAAAGCCAGTTATCATAGCCGCGAACAAAGCAGACAACGCCAACCGACGGATGGATGCGGTCGAGTTCTACAATCTTGGTTTGGGTGAACCAATTGCACTCTCTTCCATTCAAGGCGTTGGAACAGGCGACTTGCTTGACCGCATCGTCGAGGAACTCCCAGAAGCGGACGAGGAAGATGGCGGAGATGAGGAGGACGAGACACCACGTATTGCTATTGTGGGCCGTCCAAACGTTGGCAAGTCGTCACTACTCAATGCCATAGTGGGTGTTGACCGTGCCATTGTCAGCGATATGCCCGGTACAACGCGTGATGCCATTGACACTGAAATCGAGTTTGAAGGTCGCAAGCTCATTATGATTGACACTGCCGGTATTCGCCGTCGTGGACGTGTTGGAGCTGGTATTGAGAAATATAGCGTCTTGCGTTCGAGCCGCGCGATTGAGCGTTGTGATGTCGCGCTCATTCTGATTGATGCCAGTGAGGGTATCGCGGCACAGGACATGCACATCGCGGGTGAAGTCGCGGAGGCTGCGAAGGGCGTTGTGATCATCATTAACAAATGGGATATTGCGCAAGAGCAACGCCGCGCCGAACGCGATGAGGACATTATTCCGCATCCCGATGATGAGATCGAGACGGCGGAGCACTATCGCAAACTGGTACAAGAAGAGTTCAAGTTTATGCCTTATGCACCTGTCATCTTCGCCTCCGCCAAAACAGGCTATCACGTCCAGTCCATCCTGGAAGCGGTAATACATATCGCTGAGATGCGCTTCTTGCGTGTGCCTACGTCGAGATTGAATGAAGTGGTGCAGGACGCGGTACGACGACATCATCCGGCCATCATCCGCAACAAGCCGCTCAAGGTGTATTACGCGACGCAGACGCGTGTCAATCCACCCACGTTTACCTTCTTCATCAACGACGTGCAAGCCATGCACTTCTCCTATGAACGCTACCTTGAGAACCGTTTAAGAGAAGCGTTTGACTTCAGAGGAACAGGTATTCGGTTACAGTTCAGGCCACGCACCGCGAAGGAGGAAAAATAATCGTCACACATACTACACAGAGAGAAGTTGTATAACTTCTCTCTGTGTAGTATGTGTGACGATTATTTACTACTACGATATCTGGAAATCTACCGATTGTGCGGCAAAAGAGTTGTCTGAACTGGCTAAGAAACTGAGGGTGTAGGTGCTTGCTGGCGTGACCAGGAATGTTACCGACCCCTGGATATTTGTGGTCGCCGCTTTGATAACATCAAAGTTGGAAGTATTGGAACCGTAATCCGGTGCAATCGCGCTTCCCCCTGCTTTTAGACGCACGAAGTTATAAAGAAACAGTTCATTCGAGGTAGGATTATTCGCAATCAGTGTCGTTGTGATATAGACCTGCCCCGTTTTTGCTTGCGTACCATTGAAGTACAAGCTTTGCGTGGCATCCTTGAGTGTCCAGTTCATCGTGGCATAGTTGAATTGCTTATTGAGTGTAGTTGTTTTCGGCTGGTATTTACTTACATCGGCCCCTGTTTTGAGTGGAATGTCCATTTGCGCATCTTCTTGTCCACCGAGGCGCATTGTCAATTGACTCAAGTCGATTGCTCCACTCGCGCCAAAATCTACCCAGTTGGTACGTACTACAGCCTGATCTGGTCCTGTATATTGCTGCGCTTTTTGCGATGAGAGTACTGTTTTATCCGCTAGAACTAAGTGGAAGGCACTTGTATAAGAGAAGTACGAGCTTTGTTTTGATAACTGCTGCTCTTTGAAGTTGACACGTACATAGTTAGGATGTTCTGAGTAACTGGTGAACTCGTCATCGGCAAACTTAGCGGCTTGCTGAATCGAGGTAAAAGTAATTTGGTCACTCGCATAGACCGTTGTGACGTTTACCTGTTGTGAACTCGCTATATTACCACTGCCACTTCCTTTCGTATGACCTGATGCGTGCGTTGTAGCGTTAATGAGGGCGAAGGTACCAGCACCACCGAGAATAACGAGGAGGGCCACAACTCCGACGAGAATGAGAAGCAAAGGAGAGCGTTTTTTTGTGGGAGGTGGTGGTGGCGTAGTAGGCACGAAACCGTAAGAACTACCGGACGGCATCGGTGTATAAGACGGTGGTGGTGGTGCGTTCCGCGACATCTGTCCCGACAAAGAATTACCTGCGTAAGGTCCAGCATCAGTGGGATACGGAGGATACGGCAGCGCGTTGGGCTGGGAATAAGGTGTTGCATTGGGAGGTGGATAGGATGCAGAGGTTGCAGTATGCATGAATGCCTCCTGCGTTGGTTTCCCACAATTGGGGCAGAAGGACTGGGCGGAGGTGATAGGTGTCCGACATTGCGTACATGTTTGATATGGTGTTTGAGACAAGGTTTTTCTCCTCAAAAATAAAGAAGGAATAAGCACTAAATAGATATACTTTTAGCTAGCCCCCTATAAATAAACGGAGTTGTGTAACAATAGTAAGCGTAATATGAATTTTTGTCTTTGAAGTACTATATCAACTGTGTTGGTTGCTAGCAGTTGAGTGTATATTCATAATAAAAAGGAAGGACATGGAATTTTCCACGTCCTTCCTGATGTACAGAGTGATCTGATAATCCTTCACATACGTTGATAGCTCCAACTGACCATCGCACCATGCTCGAAGGGCATACTGCCGTGAAAGAGGCGTGGGTCGGCGTCGAAGACCATTGGGAGAAAATTGCGGTCACTGGGCCACAATGGGAGGCTCAAAATCGAGTCGAGCGGCACCCATTCGAGTGTGCCCTCGTGGTTGCCTGGCAACACCTCGCCGTGCCAGTCCTCGATACGAAAGATGAAGCCGAACCAATCCTCGCCATTTTTGCCAAAACCGGGCCAGGAGATCGTGCCACGCAGGAGCGCGGAGTCTACGATCAGACCTGATTCCTCTACAATCTCGCGGCGCAAGCCACTTACGATATCCTCGTTCGGTTCTAGTTTCCCGCCTAAGCCGTTGTATTTGCCATAATGCAAATCATCGGTTCGCTTATTACGGTAAATCATCAACACCTGCTTGCCATCGGGTGATAAGATGTAGGCCAGTGTTGCCAGGACTGGCTTGTACTTCGTAGACATGTATTTTTTATCCTTTATACGTTCTCTTGCATCATCAAGCTCTATCGACCGTCAGTGATCTGGATATACACATCGTCAAGGCGTTTTAGAGTGTCGGATATGCGAGCCGAAACCGGAGGGAGCATATTATCCCATATCAGGAGGAAGTAGAGGCTACGCAAGAAGTTCTTAACGTTTGTCGCACTCATCCATGCGCGCACATCCGAGCCGCGCTCCACAAAGCATAATTCTAGCCAATCATCAACAAATGTATCAGGAACTTCTTTCCCAATGATGATATGCTGGGCAGCGGTGGCGAGGCGCATATCTTCTTCATGATAGAGTGGTTCCGCGAGTTGCGCGAGCCGTCGAACTGTTTGTAGGATATCCTGGCGGTCTTCGGGTGTCATGTAGGCGTTTTGCGCACACTCATCGAGGGCATCGGCGAGATGGGCCATGGCGTGTGCCCAGCCTTTGCCCTCGACATAGCCACGCCAATCTTTCTCCTGTTCGGCATAGGTAAGCAAGGCCATTTTTGCATGCTGTACCACTTGCTCTGTTATAAGGGGATTTCTTGCATCTATATACAGAATAGCGGCGATAATCAGATTAGAGAAACTGCGCATGAACACTGCGTCGGTGTTGACTTCTCCTATATGGTAGAACAGGTGCTGTGTATCCAGAGCGATAGTCAAAAATTCATTTGTTTGCTCTGGCGTTAGCAAACCTTTGTCGATAATGCCGCTCGCGAGAATCATATAGCTTAGCTCATCACGTAACTCGCCGTCTGGTGAGCCGAGATTGACAAGAAGTGCTTGCGCGAAGTCGTAGGCGTCGATATTCTGAGGAATTTCATAGTTGTTTTCGGCAATAGAGCGTAAAAATTGTTTATTGACTGTTTGCCCCGTAGTATCTTGCATCATCCACCTCTTTCCTTTATTGATAGTCTCATTACCAGCGAAATACAAATTGTGTCCACTGTCTTTTTAAGACACTATCCTGTGCAGTTGGCACAAACGATTGTGCATTTGTGTAGGCATACACATGTATTTTTTGCTCATTGAGACGACCTGATACATTCCAAGTTTCAAGCAGCGAAACGAGCGTTTGTGCTAACTCGTTATCATGCCCAAAGGTACATACACTCAAGCGCATAGGGGGCATTGCTGATTGTGTTCCTGCTAGTATAGCAGGAAGCTTGACCTTTTCGTCTACTCCATATTTTAGCACGGATAGCGCATGTTGACTGATGACACCTGCGGTGCTATAGGTGGGTATATTAGCAAGCAAGGGAAAGAGATGGGGGACAAGGCCATGCTCGACAGCAGAGCGTTGAGCAGTCAGATTACAAAAGCGGCTTTCATGCAGCGCAAGCCAGAAATTCAAGCCATACAATAGCACTTGCAGCGTCACTTTGACCTGTGTTTGTATCTCTTGTGGTGGTTCATGCAGCCACTGTTTGACCATCACCGGGTCAACGGATGTGGGTTCGCCCAGTGAGAGATAGAGTTGTCCCGGTTCGGCTTCGAGTTGGACTTGTAAACTTTGTTCGGCGAAGGCCCCACGCAGACCCACGAAGCCACATGGTTGTACCGAAACGCTCTCAAAATGCTCATCGACGCGTTTGAACGCAACCGCTATTTGCGGACCACGTACACTAAGAGGAAGTAGGATGCGTCCGTCGGGTGCGAGTTGCTGGTGCCATGCAGGAGTAATATCACCTGCGTTAACCGTCAAGATGATACGGTCATAGGGTGCGGCGTCGGGAAATCCGAGGCCACCGTCGGTACAAAGCACCTGTACATGCTCAAAACCTGCGGCGGCGAGATGAGTACGGGCAGCCTCTACAATGTCTTCGTCGATGTCGAGAGTGACAACATGTCCCGTTTCGCCCACAATATGGGCCATTAGTGCCGCGTTATAGCCTGTACCCGCGCCTATTTCCAGTACCCGTTGCCCCTCGTGCAAGTCCAGTTGCTCCAGCATAATCGCCATAATCGTTGGTTGTGATGAAGAGCTTACTGTACGTCCATGCAGCGATTTGGTAGAGATAGCCTCGTCCTGATACACTTTTTGCAGTGGCAGATTGGGCAAGAAGAGGTGACGCGGCACCGCACGAAAAGCGGCCTCGACATGTGGTGAGCGAATGAAGCCCTTCGCCTTTACGGAGTCGATCAGGTTTTTGTGCAGTATTTGTTGTTCGTTCTCTTCTGGCATATATGCCTCAATTTATTTCCGTCCCAATTTCGCCAATACAGCCCCTTTTAACATCCCGATTTCTTCGACCTTGAGCAATAACACTCCACCCAAGAATACCACCACCGCAAGGCCACCTGCCACAATTACCGTCAGCAGTGAGCCTAGTAATGTATCCAGTGAGAACAGGTGTATATGCGAAAGGACTACTTGCGCTCCCCACGCAACAGCAACCATGGCCGCCGTCACGACAAGAACCTTGAAGACGGTAGGAATTGTCTCGCGCACCCGAATAGAGCCGATTGTGAAGCGTAGCAGGAACAACAAAATGATGCCATGCAACGAGTTTTGTACTGTATTGGCAAGGGCCAACATCGGCATCCCCATGACAGTACCACTAAAAGGAAGCGCAACGGCGAGATAGCCCAGGATGCTCACAAACTGCACCGCAACCGGAATGACCGTGTTTTTGCGAGCATAGAAGGCGGCGATCAACAACTGGTCCAGTGCCACAAAGGGCAACTGATAGGCGTAGTTTTGCAACGCGATAGCCGTCATATGAGCATTTTCAGTTGTATAGTTATGGTGGTGAAATACCAGATCAACAATAGGATTTTGTAGCACGATGAGACCTGCGGCGGCTGGTATCATCAGCAGCAAACCGAGTCGAATGCCCAGCGAGAGAGTTTCCTTGAAGCGTTCATTATTACCGTCGCGCATGTGCTGTGAAAGTGTTGGCAAGACCGCGAACGAGAGGGCAGCGGCGACAAGACCAATGGGAAACTGTATCAGGGTTGTAGCAGCACGTAATGCCGTATAATTTGCTTCACCACAATCTGCTATATGCGTTGCGAACGCAAGACATTTTGTATTTGACGCGAGATATTGATCAAAGAAAATTAGTGCCGTACTCACCAGAAAACTCAACGCAACTGGTGCGTAGAGCCGAAGAATACGACGTATCGCAGGATGTTTGAGGTCAAGCACAAACATATAGCCAAAGTGTTGCTTACGTAGTCCTGGCAGAAGCAAGGCGATTTCACCAGCCGCACCAAGCAACACCCCGAAGGCGAGTCCAAGATATCCGAAATAGTGTTCTCCAAGTAAACTTCCGACAATCGCACCGATAATGATACCGACGTGATACGATGCAGTGGCAAAAGCAGGCCAGCCAAACTCTTTTAAGGAATAGAGCGCGGCTAACAAAACAGCAAAGGGACCAAGTGCAACCAGCGAAAAGAAGATAATCTGTGAATACTGGAGTGTTAATTCCTTACCTGCTTCTTTATAACCCGACACCATGAATGTCTTGACGAACCACGGTGAGATGAAGAACAGAAAGCACAGTGCCGCCACAAACATAATGATACCAATGAGGTTGACCAATGTAAATACCAGACGGCGTAACTCATCGCGTTTTTCAGGAGCGGCATAATCACTGAATGTTGGAATGAGTGCTCCTGGTACAGAGCCATTGACCAGGAAGTCGTTGAATGTCTGCGCTGGCAAAAGAGCCGAATTGAACGGCCCAGCAAACTGTGTGCCTAGCGATGTAACTACTATCTGACGTACCATGCCCAGTACACTGCTACCGAGATTGCCCAGCATCACAAAACCAGCGGACTTCACAATCTCACGCCGTTCGCTTGACTGTGATTGAGTTGCAGGTGTCACCTCAACCATCGGCTCAGGTATTGCTATTTGTTCTGATGTAGTAACACTTGTTGTTACGACAGGAAGTATTTCATTTGTATCGGATTTTTCTATTGAATCTTTTGCCATTATATTTATTCTCCATTAGCATTGGTAGGGGCAGCAATTCATTGCGCCCAGAGATGGGGGTGGCGGAGAGGCAACGCGCCCATAACAATTTTCTGCCCCAACGTGTTCCCCCACCCAGCCCATCATTGGGCGCAATGAATTGCTGCCCCTACCGCTCTATCACACCTTCTCCGCGTATCTTCGCAATCAGAGCCGTTGTCGAATGTCCTGGCAGGTAGGGAATTAATTGTACGCTACCGCCATATTTTTGCACCACTTGCGCCTCTGGTAGACGGCTCAGGTCGGGGTCGCCATCCTGTGTACTGGCATAATCGCCACCTTTGATATAGATAGCAGGGTGTAACAATGCCACAAGTGGGCTTGCGGTTGGCTCATCAAAAATCGTCACATAATCAATACAGGACAGGGCGGCAAGAATTTCAGCACGTTCCAACTCCGGCACATAGGGGCGTCCTGGTCCCTTGAGCCGACGCGTACTGGCATCACTATTGAGGGCAAGCACGAGAAAATCGCCGCGTGTACGTGCCTCCCGCAAATAACGCACATGTCCTAGATGTATCAGGTCGAAGCAGCCATTGGTAAAGACGCCACGCTCGCCAATTTGTTGTCTGTGATGGACAATGGTAGCGAGTTCGTCACGCGTATAATATTTTGATGATGTGTTGTTCATTGATAGTATTTTTCTTTTTATAAATATGGAACGGATGTAGGGGTCTAATTCATTACACCCTGTTGACAATGAACAATGTTAGAGGACATATGAAACGTTTCATCAATCCTGTGGACGGAATCAATCGCCAACAGGGTGTAATGAATTAGACCCCTACATCCGTTCTATCATCAGCAAATTAAACATTTTCCGTCAAAATCCGTAACAATTCCTCTGGTGTGTTGCTGGCGGCACCGAGACGCCGTACCACGAGGGATGCGGCGGCATTCGCGAGATAGGCCGCTTCGGTCATGGTCGCACCCGCGGTGAGGGCGAGCGTGAACGTGGCCGCGACGGTATCGCCTGCTCCATTGGTATCAACGATTTCGCTGGTACCTGGGAGTGGGTAGATAGGAAAATGGATGGGTGCCTTGCCAGATTCAAAGAGACTCATACCCTCGCTACCGCGTGTGAGCAACACGCTTTGTGCGTTGCTACCGCGCAACAAACGTTCTCCTGCTTCGTTTAGCTGTTCCTGCGTCGTAATCGTCATACCGAGCGTCAGTTCGGCCTCTGGCTGGTTTGGCGTCAAGGCGGTTACATCTTGAAAGCGGAACAGCGAACCGTGCAAATCGACCACAATCACCTTATTCAAGGAACGCGCCACGGGAACACATGCCTCAATGATATCAGGACTAATCACACCGTTTTCGTAGTCCGAAAGTACTACCGCATCAATTGTTGGGAGCATTGTTTTGATGTAATCGAGAATATGCCCCTTGCATGGCTCTGCTATATCAGACGTATCAACGCGGTCAATGCGTACAATATGCTGTTGCACAATTTGTGGGCTACCTGCCATGATACGGGTCTTCGTCGATGTGGGACGTGTCGGATCAGTAAACAAGCCCTCACGATGCATTCCCAGTGTATCTATCGCCTGACGTAAGTTTTCGCCTGGCACATCATTACCTACGACACCTGCCAGCAATACCTCTGCCTTTAATGATCGTGCGTTGACCGCGACATTAGCCGCGCCACCCGGAATCGTGCGCTCCTCGTCCAGTTCAAGGATGAGGACAGGTGCTTCACGCGAGATACGTGTTGGGCGTCCAATCAGGTATTGGTCCGCTACCATATCGCCAATCACCAGTACACGCTTGCCCTTGAAGCCTTCAATAACCGACCGCAACCGCGAAACAACTCCTGTACCGGTCTGCTTCAGCACACCCTGTTCCTGTATCATGCTTTTGATCCCTTCCGACCCTTGAGGACGACGAGTAGCATGAAGCGCGGTATTGCCAGCATTCGTCGCCAACGCCACGGTTCACGATACAACCGATAGAGCCACTCCAGCCCAAGACGCTGCATGGCTTGCGGTGCGCGTAGTTGCCGACCCGATAGAAAATCATAGGCACCCCCAACACCCATAGCAACCGCGACGGGCAAACGTGACAGGTTCCGCGCAATCCATCGTTCCTGGGCAGGTGCTCCATACGCGACACAGAGAATATCGGCTTGTGAAGCGCGTACATACTCAATGATTGAGTCCTCTTCTGCAGGTGCAGGTGAACCGGCGTAGGTACCTGCGATCTTTAATCCATGGGTGATTTCCTGTAGGTGTGTCGCTGCCTCTTCCGCGACACCAGGAGCGGCACCAAGCAGGTAGAGCCGATAGCCTTTGATGGCACACAATTTGGCGACCTCTACCAGTGTATCGGTTCCTGTGACGCGTTCGGGCGTTGGCATTCCTATATAGCGTGTACCCCATACAATGCCAATGCCATCGGCAACGACGAGCGCGGCATGATTGATGATCGTGCGAAAAACTGTATCATATTGTGCCATCATCACAAATTCGGTGTTGACGGTCACAACCTGTTGACACGGAGAGAGCGCAAGGCTTTCTTTGTGTTGCACAACAAGCTGATTGATGCGCTCTAGGGCTTGTCGTTGTGTGATGCGGTCAACGCGCACACCCAAAAGCCATGCAGGTTTAGGTAATAATGAAGGTATAGACATAATTTTTACTGACATAACATAATTACCAACTTATAAGTTCGATTTCAACATGCGAGAGAATCACGTCTGGACGTGTCTCTTCTATATAACGTTGCACGTGCCCAAGTATCTCGTTCGCGTGCGATTTGCTATTACTGACACAGCTTACGCCCAGTTTCGCGACCTGCCACACGTCCTGGTCCTCGACCTCGGCAATCGCAACCTCAAACTGGTTGCGTACCCGTGCCATGATTGATTTGATAACCTGCCGCTTATCCTTGAGAGAATGGGCTTCCGGCAAGTGTAGTGTGAGTTCACATGCGCCTATAAACATGAGGAGAGTATAACATATATGGGGTTGTGAGGAAATCCATCTATCCCCCAAAAGCCCTGTATATGCTCCTGTTGTCTTGACACCAGTCAAGGTACTGATGTATTATCGTCAGGTGAGGGCATTACAATGTTTTGATAGGTAGTGTTCCTTTATATGCAATACTGGGCGGTTGCTGAAATTGGTAGACAGGGCAGACTTAGGATCTGTTGGTGATGAACCGTGAGAGTTCGAGTCTCTCACCGCCCACTTTTCACTATAACATTGGTATTTCTAGGGACCGGTGTGAAGATGAACCTCAGTCGCCTGGGTGCGCTCAAGCGGACCCGTACAGGAGTGACCGATGGTAGCGGAGATGGAATGGAAGTCCTGTACGGGTCCGCTTGAGCGCACCCATCACCATCGAGGCTCTTTTATGCCTCGTTCATTTGTTCATCTCTAGTATCGGTCCCTACGGAATACAGGGGCACAATATGTTGTAATATAGTGTGTCAGCAAAAAACGCGAATATATTGTACAGAGTCGATGGAGGCGTTGTTGCCACATTGACCAGTGGAGGAAATGTGAAGGTCTCGGTTGAAAAGTTGCCTACCAGTGAGGCCGTCCTAGATGTGGAAGTTACCTGGGACGAGATGCAGAAAGCCTCGGACAAGGCATATCGTAAACTTGTACAACAGGTAAATGTACCAGGGTTCCGCAAAGGGAAGGCCCCACGTTCTATCTTAGAGCGTCAGGTGGGCAAAGATAGCATATACAGCGAAGGTCTTGATGACCTTATTACAGAAGTCTACAGAAACGCCATCAAAGAGCACGAGCTTACTCCTATCTCACAGCCAAAAGTAGATGCACCCATCTTCGAGATGGAGCAACCCTATCACTTTAGTCTCACCATACCGATAGTCACCCCCCCTGTTTTAGGTGATTACAAATCCCTGCATTTTGAGCGACCAGAGGCCGAAGTTACATCGGAAGAGGTCGAGAAAGAGATAGAGTCTTTCAGGAATCGCCAGACGGAGTGGGTCGAGGTTGAGCGTGCAGCGGCAATGAATGACCGCGTGACGGTAGATTTGAAGCTCACCTCGGACGACCAGCAAATCTCGGATTTGAAGGATAATCCCTTCGAGTTGACTGATGAGCGTAGTGGTCTGTTCAAGGGTATGGATGAGCAGGTTGTCGGGATGCAGCAAGGCGAGAGCAAAACGTTCTCGACTACGATTCCAGAAGATTATATCAACGAAAAGTATCGTGGCAAACAAGCCGATTTCTTTATCCTGCTGCATAAGGTAGAGGAGAAGAATCAGCCAGAGCTTGATGATGCCTTCGCGGAAAAGGTCAGTGGTGGCGAGATTACCACGCTGGAAGACCTGCGCAAAGCCGTGAGTGATAACATTCTTGAGAACAAGAAACGCAAAATTCGTGACGATCTGCGCGAACAAATTCTCAATGCCGTTGTCGATCAGGCACAGATTACAGTACATCCATTGCTGGTTGACGAAGAGGCGCACGAGATGGTTCACCGCATGGGTCACGCGTTAGAGCAACAGGGTATCTCAATGGATCAATACTTTAAGATGATCCGTAAGACGCATGACGAATCGGTCGAAGAGGCCAAACCGGAGGCGGAAAAACAAGTCAAGCGTCAACTCGTGCTGGATGAAGTGGCACGAGAAGAACAGATTGAGATCACGCCCGAAGACCTGGAAGCTCTGGTCAATGCATATGCGCAAGCAGGTCAGCAGATGCCAAATACCGAGGAGCAACTTCGCGCACTTGCTATTAGCTATCGACGAGAAAAGGCCATTACGCGCCTTGTCGAGTTGACGACAGACCCCGATCCTGACGCGGAGTTGGATGAGGAACTGGAAGAAGAGACAAGTGTAGAACATGCCGAAGCCGCCGCCCTTGAAGCTGACACGCTTTCGGAGGCAGCAGAGGCAATAGAGACAACAGAAATACCGGATGTGGTACATGTGGAGGGGACGGCAACTGAAGCAGCGACCGAACCCACTGGCGATGAGGCGTCTGCAACACCTCAACCCGAAGCACCGGCAACGGAACAGTAGAGACAGGGACAAGGGTATCCGTAAGGCAATACCCTTGTCTCGCATGTAGGAAAACAATTGAAGTACACCTCTAAAGGGAAAAGGTGACAGACGTGGCAAACTCGAAAAATGTACGAACAACGTATCGTTGCTCGTTTTGTGGCAAGAGCCAGGATCAGGTACAGCGACTTATCGCTGGCCCTGGCGGTGTCTACATCTGCGATGAGTGTATCGACCTGTGTCGAGAAATCATTGAAGAGGAGCAGGCAACGGTCTCGAAACCACGGCTCCAGACTGGCAAGATACCAGCACCGAAGAAGATTTATGAGCAATTGAGCCAGTACGTTATCGGACAAGAGCGGGCCAAAAAGACACTTTCAGTGGCAGTCTATAACCACTATAAGCGTGTTGGTGTTGGGATGCAGATTGATGATGTGGAACTGGGCAAGAGCAATATCCTGATGATTGGACCAACAGGGTGCGGTAAGACACTGCTGGCACAAACATTGGCGAAGGTGCTCGATGTGCCGTTCTGTATCGCTGACGCGACCGCACTGACGGAAGCTGGTTATGTTGGTGAGGATGTCGAGAACATTCTGCTCCGTCTGATCCAAACCGCCGATTTTGATGTCGCACGTGCCGAGCGTGGCATCGTCTACATCGACGAAATCGACAAAATTGCGCGTAAATCGGACAATCCATCTATCACACGCGACGTATCAGGCGAGGGCGTACAGCAAGCCCTACTCAAAATAATTGAGGGTACGATTGCCAATGTGCCCCCACAGGGTGGGCGCAAACATCCGCATCAAGATTTTATTCAAATCAATACCGCGAATATTCTCTTTATCTGTGGTGGTGCCTTCGAGGGACTTGATAAAATTGTTGAGCATAGACTTGGCAGCAACAAAGCTATTGGTTTCCGCTCGAAGAGTGAGGATGACGCTGAAGTGGCGAGCAAAGAGTCTGTGTTGGCACAGATGATTCCCGATGATTTGCTCAAATATGGACTTATCCCCGAATTTGTGGGACGCCTCCCCGTCAATGTCGCGTTGGAAAGCCTGGACAAAGCCGCGCTTATTCGTATCTTGACGGAGCCAAAGAACGCGATAGTCAAGCAATATCAGAAGTTCTTGCAGCTTGACCGTGTAGAATTGGTTTTCACCAATGATGGCCTTGATGCCGCCGCAGATGAGGCACTCAAACGCCGTACAGGGGCGCGTGGTCTACGCAGTATTGTAGAGGACGTGTTACTTGACGTGATGTACGAGATACCCTCCCGTGGTGATGTGAAGAAAGTTATTATCAACGGCGAGGTCATTTCCGATCACCATAAACCACTGCTTGTGACAAGAGGTGATCGCAATACTGCCTATTCCGAAGATGAGTCTGCTTAATGCAGACTCATCTTTATTTATAATTTGTGTGAATATGTCGTCTGTAGGGACCGATTTATCACGTCCTGGTCGGCGATTGAAAGAGAGAAGCCCAGGACGTGATAAATCGGTCCCTACAGACGACATATTTTGTAGAAAAACATAATCAGTCCCATAATGTCTATAATGGTTGGTAGGAAGTAGCGAGGCGAGAGAAAGACAGGCGTACACATATGAGCGATGCGGAACATTATGATAATGCACAAAAAGCACAGCGTGCGCAGGATGAGAACGAGGCGTATCCTCTTGTCGCGTTGAAGAACGTTGTTGTGTTTCCGCATAACAGCCATGCGCTAGTCGTCGGTCGTGAAAAGATGGTACGGGCCACCGAAGAGGCTATGATGCGGCCTGAGCATACTATGGTCGCGGTGATGCAACGCTCTACCGAAATCTCTGATCCACAGGTAGAAGACCTTTTCCACATTGGCACTTTGATCGAAGTCTCCTCCATACAACGTCAGCAAGATGGGACTATTCAAGCTCTTGTACGCGGCATCCAACGTGTGAAGATTACAGAACTCCTCGAAGATGAGCCGTTTTTGCAAGTCAGAATTCTTGCACAACAGGAGCAACAACACAAAGGTCCACAGGCGGATGCACTGATACGCTATGCCACCAACCTCTTTGAACGCTACGCGCAACTCAACCGCCGTTTCTCGGTTGAAGACATCAACTCTATCGTTATCCTCAAGACGCTGACACGCCTTTCTGACACGTTGGGGGCGCATGTCATCACGGATGTGCAACAACAGCAGGACCTACTTGAGACATTTGATCCAATGGAACGGCTGAACAAAATTTGCGTCATCCTGGGTAATGAGATCGAGATATTAGAGCTTGAGGGAACTATTCGGAGTCGTGTGCATTCACAGGTAGATCGTTCACAAAAAGAATTTTACCTGCGTGAACAGTTACGTGCGATTCAAGAAGAGTTGGGCATGGAAACATCGTCAGAAGCGGATGAGCTGCGTGTCAAACTGCAAGAGAAGGCACTTCCAGGCGATGTCGCCGTCAAAGTACGCAAAGAGATTGATCGCCTTGAACGCACGCCAGCACAATCAGCCGAGATAACCGTGCTACGTTCCTATATTGATTGGGTGTTAGCATTGCCGTGGAATGAGCGCACGCAAGACCGTTTCGATCTAGTAGAGACGCGCCATATTCTCGATGCTGACCATTATGGACTGGACGCGATTAAAGAACGGATTATCGAGTTTCTCGCTGTGCGTCAACTTCGGCAACAACTGCTCAAACGCCAGGCACAACGAGGAATAGGTGGTACCAGCACAAAAAGCGAGAGTCAAGGACAAATTCTCTGTTTTATTGGACCCCCTGGCGTTGGGAAGACATCGCTGGGTCAGTCGATTGCTCATGCACTGGGACGCAAGTTCGCGCGTATCTCGTTAGGTGGTGTCCATGACGAGGCTGAGATACGGGGGCATCGGCGTACCTATGTGGGCGCGTTGCCCGGCAGAATTATTCAAAGCATGAAGACAGTGGGTGTGCGTAACCCTGTCTTTCTGTTAGACGAGATCGACAAATTATCGTCCGAGTATCGTGGTGATCCAGCTGCTGCACTGTTAGAGGTACTTGATCCACAACAAAACAGTACCTTTACTGACCACTATATGGAAGTACCCTTCGACCTGTCCGAAGTATTCTTTATCTGCACCGGCAACGTAAAGTACCAGATACCACGTCCACTCGCGGACCGCATGGATATTATTGAGTTGCCCGGCTATATTCTTGATGAGAAGGTGAATATCGGGCTACGCCATATCTTACCGACGGTGTTGAACGAGCACGGTTTGACGCCGGATCAACTGAAGATACCACAGACGGTGATGCAACACATCGTTACCGATTATACGCGTGAAGCTGGTGTACGTGGCCTCGAACGTCAATTAGCAACAATTAGCCGTAAGGCAGCAAGACGTGTGCTGGAAAAACCCAACACGCGTCTGCGTCTCACAACGCATAGCCTTGAGCAGTATTTAGGAGCGGCACGTTATAGTAGCGCACCACCTGCACAACGCTCACAGGTTGGCGCGGCAATGGGCCTGGGAGTGACAGAGAATGGGGGCATGTTGCTGCTGGTTGAGGTGGTGACAATGGTTGGCAAAGGCGACCTGCTCATCACAGGCCAACTTGGGGAGGTTATGCATGAGTCCGCACGTGCCGCCCTTTCCTACATCCGCACACGCGCGGACGAATTGCATATCGACCCCAATTTCCAGGAAAACAGTGATTTGCATATCCACCTCCCTGAAAATGCCTTGCCAAAGGACGGTCCATCGGCAGGTATTACCATCGCGACCGCGCTTATCTCGGCTCTCACGCGCCGCCCTGTACGCAGCAATCTCGCGATGACAGGGGAGATTACGCTTTTGGGGAGTGTATTAGGGGTTGGTGGCTTAAAAGAAAAAATCCTGGCGGCACATCAGGCGAACATCACACACCTAATAGTACCAGAGGAAAACAAGAGTGACCTGGCAGAGATTCCAACGAAAATACGGCAAAGCTTACATTTCACGTTGGTAGACAATATGGATCAGGTGATTGCCGCCGCTTTACTTAAAGGTCCGCCAGAAGAGGAGCAAGAAACGGATATTCGCCCTCCACTCCGCCTGGATGAACATCGCGAAACACACGATGCCCACGATACTGCGTCTCGACGTTCCAGCGTCATAGCGAACGAACAGTGGCAGCAAGAGGGTATTGACCCATTTATGATTCCGCCGATTGAGCAACATCCGCATGACGCGCCACAGGCAAACGCGAAACGTGACAATAGCTAAAAATCGTATGAGATAAATGCTTGCTTCGTTCGTTATACAAGTTGAGGAGCTTATTTTGCATACCGGATATCTACGTCCTTTGGGAGGCAGGGAGACCGCAAGGGTCTCCCCTACACCTTGGGTATCCGCGAAGATGTAGGGGAGACCCTTGCGGTCTCCCTGCTTTTTGCCTTGTATACAGACCCAACCTTTAGGAGTATACTGCGTATACTGAATAGGGGTAGGTAGTAGCTGAAAGAAATAGACCCCGGACGGCTTCCCTATCGGCATTTTTTAAGAGGGAAAATGCGATGCTTCTCACCGCAATGATTTCATTTTTGTTTGTAGAGAGGAAAAACTCATGAGTTATCAGGGACAAGACCCAAACCAGCAAGGCCAGAACCCCAACCCGTTCGGTGGCTACAATCCTGTGCCCCAGCAGCCAACCGACCCCTATAGTGGACAGCAGTATGTCTCACCAGAGCAACAAGGGCAACAAGGCGGTTACGGCGGCTATGGACAACAACAGCCAGCACAACCCGGCTATGGGCAACCCGGTTATGGGCAGCAACCCCAACCCGGCTATGGGCAACCCGATTACGGGCAGCAACCCCAACCCGGCTACGGACAGACTGGCTATGGGCAGCCGCAGCCAGGAGGCTATCAAGCCCCTAACTACGGTCAACAGCAACCCTATGGTCAGCAACAACAACAGTATATGGGGGCAAATCCGGCGGCGGCCGGTGGTGCAAGCACAATGGATATTCAGCCAAACGTTGCGGCCCTTTTGAGTTACCTCTTTGGTGCAATCGGAGGTCTCATCTTCTTCCTGATGGAAAAGAGAAATCGTTTTGTACGTTTCCATGCCATGCAGTCTATTCTCCTCACGGCAGGAGTTATTGTGGTGGATATAGTACTGAATATCCTTGATCGTATACCGATAATCAACTTTGTTTCTGCGTGTATCGTCAGCCCACTATTCGGTCTTGGTGTGTTGGTACTATGGATTTTCCTGATGGTCCAGGCATTCCAGGGCAAGATGTTCAAAATTCCCGTTATTGGTGACTATGCTGAGCGATACGCCAATCAGGGCGTGCAGTAAAAAAGTCCCTTGTGTAAAAAAAGGACAAAGAACAAGGCCATTCGCCTCGGCGAATGGCCTTGTTCTTTGTCCTTTTTCAACATACAAAAAACCACCTGAGTGGGCGGGTGAGACGGCAACTTCTTATTTTCCCGTGGGGCTGCCCCCAAAGTATCGTCAGAGCTGAAGAGCTTAACTTCCGTGTTCGGGATGGGAACGGGTGTACCCTCTTCGCTATAGTCACCAGCTCACCTGCACATGCAGGTGGTTTCTCTTGACATGGTGTATATTACCATAGACCTTGCGACTTGTCAACACTTTTTTTGACGAATATTTGGATGCCACATTCCATATGTCGAGAGGGTGCGCTGAAGCGGACCCGTACAGGAGCGACCCGTAGCTGCTGGGATGCGATCAAATTCCTGTACGGGTCCGCTTCAGCGCACCCTCTCGGAGATTGACCATATTAAAGGCATGTTGTAACATTTCATCAATCCTGTGGACGGAATCGATTGCCAACAGGGTGTAATGAATGAGACCCCTAAAGACCTCTCGACATGACCTGTAAAATAGAGAAAATAAGATACACGAAAGATCGTATTTAAGGATAGATAGCTATGTCAGAAGAATATGCACAGATACAGACGTATGCCACGTGCAACGAACGAACGTATGCGATTGTGGCCTCACACTATCGGCTCGTGTTGGAACAGCTTGGTTGCACTGACGCACGGGTGCTGAACTGGCTTGACGATGTGCGCTGGCCCACATCAGACGATGACGGTTTGGGCGATATTTACGCGGCCCCGTTTACGCTTGCTCCTATGCAAGAAAAGGATGCTTCCGCCACAATTGAGTGTGCGGGGATTGAGATATCGTTATACATTGATGCAGCCATACCCAGTACAGAAGAACTTCCTTCATGGGTAGGTTTCAACCTGCTTTTTGATGTGAGTACATTACATGAACACGAGACCTCGCCGTACTTAGTGGAGGTAGGGCCATTGCTCTGGGCGATTCTACAGAAGCAAGGAGGCGCATTTCGTGAATTGGGTGCGTATCTCACCAATGGTTGGCAGGAAAATCAACCATGGCGTGCGCTGGCCGCACGAATTGGTAGTCCCTGGGATTTTGATCTCGCGATCTTTCCGCGTACCAAAGCCGAATATTTCGCAGAGGTGCCAGCAGGCTTTAAGGGAACGGTAACGCCACAGGGGTTTGCCTTTGCGCAAACGAATTGTTGGCAACAATTACCGTGGGAATAGCCTGTTATATATTCCTGCTTTTTAAGCAAGGCTCTTGCAGCCTTGCTTAAAAAGCAAGAATATATTCTAATCCTCTACTAAGGTTTTGGACTAGCTTAGTGTGTTATGATTAGAAAACTGAGTAAGGATGGTTGAAGGGGAAGAGAATCCACTTATCTATGCTCAAGTTTCATATCAGGGCACATACTTTATGCGGAATACAAACGACTCTGTAGCGACAATTCTTGAAAGCATTAGTGATGCATTTTTTGCTCTTGACCGCGATTGGCGTTTTACGTATGTGAATCATCGAGCCGAGTTGTTGCTACAACGAACACGGGAAGCATTAATAGGACGGAATGTGTGGGAGGAGTTTCCAGGGTCGCCAGAGACAATCTTTTATCCTCAGTATCATGAGGCGGTCGCAACTCAAAAGCTGGTTCATTTTGAAGATTACTATGCTCCTGTCGCTACATGGTTTGAAGTACGCGTATACCCGTCGCAAGAAGGGCTAGCCATTTATTTCCACGATATTACTGAACGCAAGCACGCAGAAGAGGAACGCGAACGCTTGCTGCATCAAGTCAAGGCAGAGCGTGCCAGTGCTGAAGCTCATGCGCGACAAGTCGATGCTATGCTTGCAAATATGGTTGAGGGTATTATCATTGCTGACACACAGGGGAATGTCCTTCAAATGAATGCGGTCGCCTCACGCATTCATAATTATAGTCAGCCGCAGGAATTTCAACGTAACCTGGCAGTGTTTCCTGACACCTTTGAACTCCGCTACAACGACGGGCGTTTGATGTCGCTCGACGAATGGCCTCTTGCCCGTGTGTTGCGTGGAGAAACCGTCACGGACTATGAGGTTTGGGTTCGGCGATTAGATTCGGGTGTCGTATGCATATGCAGTTACAATGGTGGGCTTGTGCGGAATGAACAGGGAGCAGTTACGCTCTCAATGCTCACGGTGCGTGATATAACTGCACATAAGGAGGCGGAAGAAAGGGTACGTGCGAGTGAAGAACGCTTTCGGCTTCTGTGTGATAACGCGCCTATCGGTATCGCGATTTCACGCGACACGAACAATATTTATATCAATCAGACGCTAGTGAACCTGTTCGGCTATGATACTGTGGCAGAACTGCTGGGGATATCGTTCTTAGAGTTGGTTACTCTTGAATGTCGTGAGCAGATACGGACGTATGTCGCGCAGCGTGAGCGTGGAGAAGAGGCGCCAATAAGCTATGAGACAACAGGGCTGCGTAAAGATCATTCGACCTTTACACTAGCTGTTGATGTGGGACGGATGCCACTTGGTAATGAGATTGCAAGCATTACCTTTATGACCGACATTACCGAACGTAAAGAAGCAGAACGCCGTAAGGATGACTTTCTCAGTATGGTGAGCCATGAATTGCGCACGCCAATCACGAGTGTGAAAGCGTATACACAACTTCTACAGCGTATGTTCGAGAAAGAAGGGAAGAAAGAGCCAGCCCTGTACCTGTCGAAGATGGACATGCAAATCAACAAACTTACACAGCTCATTGTGAGCTTGCTGGATGTCACGCGTCTGCAAGCGGACAAACTTGTTTTCACAGAAGAGACATTTGACTTCGATACACTTGTTCACGATGTCGTAGAAAACATACAGCGAACAACGCCACGGCATTCGATTGTGGTTGATGGTTCTAGCGAGAGAAGCATTATTGGTGATAGAGAGCGATTAGGGCAAGCCCTACGCAACTTGATAGCGAATGCGGTGAAGTATTCGCCACGTCAAGAGATTGTGCGTGTGAGCCTGTCTAGCACTTCTGAGCAGTTGACGGTCTCTGTGCAAGATTTTGGTATCGGTATTCCCAGGCATCAGCAGGCAAAGGTATTCGAGCGTTTTTATCGTGTGTATGAAAACAACGATACAACCTATCCCGGTCTTGGTATTGGTCTGTATGTGGCACGCGAAATTATCGCACGGCATCATGGTACGCTTTCCGTGGAGAGCGTCGAAGGTCAAGGGTCTATATTTTCTTTCTCTCTGCCCTTGCAGCAGGAAGAGCAAAAAACACAAGTGTTTTGAGCACAAAATGTATATTTGGAGGTCACTACATGTCGCAACGTATCTTAGTTGTCGATGATGAGGAAAGTATTTTAGAGGTTGTCCAGATTGTCCTGGAAGGTGAAGGGTATCTCGTTGAAACAAGCATGGACAGTTCTTTTTTACCTAAGCTTGTTGCGCCGCTGCCCAGTGTAATTTTGCTTGATGTCCTTTTATCGGGTGAAGATGGACGTGAGATTTGTAGAAAAATCAAAGCTGATCCACAACTACAGCACATTCCCGTTATTATGCTCTCAGCCCATGCCGATGCCAGCAAAGTTGCTGATACAAGCGGTGCCGATGCGTTTCTCGAAAAACCCTTCGATGTTGACGCACTGATCGCCATTGTGCAAAAGTACGCGACAACAGTTCCCAGTTCTAACCAGGAGTAAATAGGGGGGCAAATGCTGCCACGTCTGCCACTGTACGACACTGGACAATTGGGAATGGGTGCGCTGAAGCGGACCCGTACAGGAGCGACGAGGGTGCTAAAACGCAAGCAAAGTCCTGTACGGGTCCGCTTCAGCGCACCCATTCCTCCACAATCCCTCTCGCTTCTTCCATCATCACGTGCATATCGCCTCCGTCGATCCACACGATGCGTTTGTCACGGCGAAACCATGTAAGTTGGCGACGTGTAAAATCGTGGATGGCGTATTTCAGGTGTTCAACCATCTGCTCTTCGCTTACGAACTCGCCACGCAGCCAACGGTCTATGAAACGATACTCAAGCCCCAAAGCCTCTAAGCGTTCGTGAGTAATACCATCAGCGAGTAAGCCTTGCACTTCTTGCACCATGCCTTGTTGCATACGCTCGTCAACGCGAGCATCAATGCGCCTGTATAAGACTTCTCTGGGCCATTGTATGCCTAGTAGAAGGCTGCGATACAGTGGATGCGCAAGGCGGCGTTGCTCTGAAAATGGTTTGCCAGTGACAATACATACTTCTAAGGCACGAATGACACGACGTGGATTGTTGCGATCAATCGTAGCGAAACTCTGTGGGTCACGCACTTGAAGCTCTTGTACAAGGTCGGGTAGGGAACGTTGTTCTAACACGGCGCGTAGTGCGAGTTGTGGTGCGACCTGTGGCATATCCAGGTTATCAACCACGGCTTGAATGTAGTGTGGTGAACCGCCAACGAGAAAAGGGATATGCTGACGTGCCAGGATAGCATGAATTGCATCGTTGGCGGCTTGTTGGAATTGTGATACTGTGTACGTCTCGCCAGGTTCTACTATGTCCAGGAGATGATGTGGTATGAGTGCTTGCTCTTCTGCTGTCACCTTAGCGGTGCCTATATCGAGACCCTGATAGACCTGACGCGAATCAGCGGAGACAATTTCACCATGAAAACGTTGTGCCAGCGCGATACCGAGCGCACTCTTGCCCGACGCGGTAGGACCGAGCACAACAATGAGAGGAGGCATTGTGTTGGTCATGGTGTTTTCTGTTGTCCATGTCGAAGCAGTTGATCGACGCGCAATACTAACCCTACACTCACGGCAATGCCCAGGATAATGCCGAAGGGAGTCAGGCAGCCAAACGCGAAGCCTGATGTCAGGAAGAAGCCGAGCACTCCGCCAAGGACAGCCGCAGCACCAATGACAAACTTACGTTGATGTCCCAATGCCCAGCCAGCACCATCAAGGATGTAGTCACTGAGCTTTGGTGTTGTACCGAGTGTTGCACCAAGAGCTGTGATGAAGAGCAGAATGGCAAATTGGAGTTTGGGTGAACCACCATGTATGCCGAGTTGCCAGATGATTTCGATAGGGGCAAGTAGGGCTAGAGCACTCCCCATACCTGTGCAAGCACGGTTGATGAAGTCATGAATGGTCCAAGTACGGTTCCAATATATTAGCAACGAGCCAAGTGTAGCTGTTGGGACCAATAACGGAAGCAGCAAGATAAACCATGGACTGGGTGGCAGTGCGGAATGTACAAGGGGAGTGAGGAGTGTATAGGATAAGCTTGCGACCATACAGGCAGCGACAAAGGCGAACACATACTGCATCCATGTACGCTGTTTCGCACTAGCCCGTAAGGGGTCCCAACCCTGAGATGTGGCACTGTTCGCGCTTTGCATGGTCGGTGTACCATATTTTGTTTTATATTCGGCATCACGTAGCGTTGCGGCTTGTGGCAAGCCTGTCTTTTGAGCGATTTTTTGGGGTGTGACGACCTGTACTGCCTGTACCTGGCCTTGCCGTATCGCGGGTCCCTTGCCTGTAACAGGAAGTCCGCCCATTGTCAAGGCGTCTTCGTCCTCGTCTTCATCATTGAGGTCCGCACCAATCGTCTTGCCACCGCCACGCCGCCAGTTCTCCTGTACACCAAGGCTGAGTACATCAACCTCAATCGCCACGAGAATATCTATTTCCTCATCCTCTGGTGAGACAAGAATGGTGCCCGTATAGTGCGTTAAGCCGGGGAGTTGTGTACTATTGATACGTACATTGACGCGTGTACTCATGCCATCAAACAGTGTCTGGTCTACCACAATCCATGGTTCAGTCGCGCGAATGATGCCGCGTACATGCGAGCCTTGATTGCCCGTGATGGTGAAGGTCAATGGTGCTGAAACGCCGGGATAGACCTCGCCGAAGTCTATTGTGCGCGGTTGTACCTGCACATTTGAGCGTGGGGCACGTGAGAACCAGCCACGACTCGGAACGCTAGGAATACTGGGCGATGTGCTTGGTTCCACTTTCCCTGACTTGCCATTCGTGGCAGGTGGTGTCACTGGACGAATACGAGCGTTTGGACCCATCACGGTACGCAGAAATTGTTCAACGGCTTCCTGTGGGTCATCGACGGTAGTACGAATTTGACGTGCGGCTCGTGCGAGGCTTTCCTCACCAAGTTCGCGCAACCATGACTCGATTTCGCCTGATGCGAGATAATCGGATGCCTCTTCAGGATGACGAGCGCACAGGTCCGCGAGTTCCTGTGGTGTCATAGCTTGATCGCCATTGTCGAACACAAAGGTTCCAACACCCAGTAACGCACGGCGAAATGCCGCGACGTTTTGATAACGTTCTACAGGTTCCAGGGCGGTCGCTTTTTCGAGGGCACGTGCAACGCTGGGCGAAATGCGCGAATTGACGCTACGTACATCTTTCAGACCAAAGCCAGTTTCCGAGAGCGTGTTTGTCAGCAATTGGAAGATGGTCATGGCTAGCGAATAAATATCGGCGCGTTCGTCCGTTTGCGCTTTGCCGTATTGTTCGGGTGGCGCGAAGCCAGGAGTACCAAGTAGTTGCGTGTCTACCGCACTGCTAGGACGGAAGAAGCGAGCAATACCGAAGTCAATCAATTTAATGCGTCCGGTGCGCATCAACATAATATTGCCGGGCTTCATATCGCGGAAAATGATAGGTGGATTTTGATTATGTAAATATTCTAATACATCGCATAATTGCCGTGCCCAGCCAAGCACACGGCGTTCCGGGAAAGGACCGCCATTGCGCTCTAATAAGTCTTCAAGCGTCGAGCCATCGACATATTCCATGACCATAAAGTAACGCTGGCCCTCAGTAAAGAAGCCAGTGAAGGACGGCAGGTTTGGATGGTTCAGGCCCCAGAGCATTTTCGCTTCATCCTTGAAGTTCTGGATTGCCTGTTGCCGCTCATCCGGCGGCACCATAGAGAGGCTCATCTCTTTGACCGCACAAATAGTTTGTCGCTTCAGGTCGCGTGCTTTATAGACTGCGCCCATACCGCCCTGTCCAACCGTGCCCATGAGCATATAGCGTTTGTGGAGCAGGGTGCGACCGAGATGCCCTGTCTGTGTGTTCGGTTGCCCACTTTGCTGACTGATGACGACCCCCAAATATCTCTTCTATAGCTAGTATATGGTGTGTATGTGCGCATTCCAGTATAACATACGGTCTATAGTACATACTACCTATATTGGAACTGCTGTTCATATCATTTTGCGCTACTATCGTGCTACAAAATTCAAAAGTGAGGACAAAAAAGAAAATACCGCTCTGTCTATATAGACGCGCTATGCCGCATATTGTATAAAACGAGTGAGAATATGATTACTTGCATGTACTGAAAAAACGGCGTTATAAGATATAGCTAAAGGGTGTTTCTCTGCACCTTGTAATAACTACGTTCAAAGGAGCGTTTAAGTGGCAAGATTGGCAATAGTTAAGAAACGTGTTGTCACCTTGATTTTATTATAGGAGCTTAAGTAATGTAAGTGCTTCTGTGAGGTCTGTAACAAATTGTTTGTAAGAAGGAACTTGACCGAGACGTTCAAGACGAATTTTCTCTCCTAATGGCTCATAGAGTACACCAATATCCACTTGCAGATGTCGTCGAGAGCGTTGGGCTTGTGCTTTGATCATTGCATGTTCCAATACTTGCTTAGGTTTCGCAACCGTTTCCACTTGTTTTGCTCTCTCTGGTAATCCTAGGTCCCGTGCATTTAAATCGGTTCTAAGCACTTTTTGTAATGTCTCGAAATCTGCCAACATCCAAGACTCTACCATTTTAATAGGAATAATTGGCAGTAGGTTTTTGCAAACGTGCTCATGGCTAGAATGGACCAACTGGAGACCCGCATCGAAGAGTAACTCTTTGGTTTGCGTATAAGTACGATTATCAGCGTCCGAATGTACAATAAGCGCATCATAAATGGCAGATTGTTGTGCGGCCTCTAAAATACATTCCTCTCGACTACGATTTTCTTTGAGAACATGCATTGACTCTATAGACAATAGCACGGCTTTTTGTTTACTCTGTGCAAGTATACGTGCTCTGGAATAGTAAAATCCGTTACCATTTGCTTTAAGAGATGAGCCATTCTTTGAAGATATAATGTGTCTACACTATTTTCGGGTTCTTCGAGACAAAGCACACCGTGAAATTCTGGGTCATTGGCAAGTGTTGCTAAGGCTAAAAGGCAAAGTGTGCCATCAGACATGATGTATGATGGAACTGATGCAGCATCTGAGTAGTTTGCCCAAATGCTATATTCGTTACGTATCTCGTCTCGCTTTAATTCGATATCAGTCAGGGTCCAATAAAGCATACTCTTTTCTGTCTATTGCAGAGAGTATACCATAGTCTGGTGCGAGCGGCTCACGAATTTTTGGGAAACCTTGCGAAAGCCTTGTAATTTACGCCAAAATAGTGTACTATTTATAGGTACCCAATTTTCCAGAAATAGATATCGACGCACACAAGCGTCGTTTCAGAGTGGGTTGTGTTTCGCTCCTGCATAGGCAGACCGTCGAGGTATGTGCAGGAGTGTGTAGGCACAACCCACTCTTTTTTGTGCTATACTTTGAAAGAAATCTACCTCTTGCCTATACGCTGTTTGATGGATGCGATAATGCTGTTTGAAAAATTAATTTGGTAATACAACGGACGCCCACAAGGGGCTACCCCTACTATACACAGCGTTCCGAACATGCTGTGTATAGTAGGGGTAGCCCCTTGTGGGCGTCTGGTATGATTCAACAACCCTTGTGGTAACTATAAAGGAGCTTTTATGGTCCTCTTTCATGGGAGGAAGCCTCTCATCACACTTGCTCTGTTGCTGGCAGTTATGCTGCTCTTCGTAGCGTGTGGTGGGAGTAGCACGCCTACGGTACAGACGAAACCAACACCTACGCCCTCGCCTTCACCAACACCAGGGCCGGGACAACACATATTGGATACAATGGCAAATAAGGTGAATACCGCCAAAACATTGCATGGCATCTTCAATTTGACCATTGCTGGACAGACCATCAACGGTCTGGTCAATACTGAGGTGTGGAACGCCACGCCAAACAAAAATCGTACCGTTGTGTTGCAATCCTCAATCTCGCAATTGACAACGGGAACAGTAAACGTCACCGATGGCAAGCAACAATGGCAATATGATCCCACGCAAAAGGTCGCCTATACGGGACCTGTCACAGTACCCACAACGGGTACGCCCGGAGCAGGTACACCTACTAGCGGTGGACAAGGGGCGACAGGAGGACAGGGCAATCAGAGTCTCTTCTTGCTCAACCTTGTGCAAGGTGTCTTTACACAAAGCGATGGAACCCTGAAATCGTCCACAGATACGGTTAATGGGCATAGTGTTTATGATATTGCTGTCGTGCCCTCGACGAGTCGCGCTGGTACAGGGGGACCTGCAAACTTCAACTATACGGGTGATGTCTACATCGACAAGACGACACAACAACCTGTACAGGTCAAGTTGAATATTCAAGGCATTGGGGACGTGGTACTAAACATACCATCACTTGACCTCAACCAGAACATTCCTACAAGCACTTTTACCTTCGTAGCACCAGTAGGTGTCAAGGTCCTACCACTCTCGCAGTTGACCCCGACAGCAGGAGCGGGGACAGGGATACTGACGCTGGCACAGGCACAACAGCAAGCAGGGTATCATCTGTTAAGTATTCCAGCAGACCAAACCGACTACGCGCTTAACGGTGTCAACGCGCTTGGTGCCCCTGGCAACCAGACCTATACGCTCAACTACATGAAAGGCAACACAACTATCACTATTGCTGAAGGTAAGCCACTTGCCAATCTACCTTCCTCTGGTCAATCGGTGACTGTTCGTGGCACAACCGCGACCATTTCGAGTGTAGGTGGCAACACCACGCTTGCATGGACTGAGAAAGGTGTTGGCATTCGCATTAGTTCAAGCCTGAGCAGTGATCAGGTGGAAAGCATCGCGAAAAGCCTGACATAATAACGAAGAAAGTCATAGTATTACCATGACTTTTTACACTGTTGAGATCGGATGCTAGACATTATACTGGAAACAGGTACTTACAGAACGCAAAAACACATTGTGTAAAAGGAGTGTTCATGTCTATGTCTGGTTTTGGTGGTCAGAATCATTCAATCTCAAATAGCGGTATGATGCTATTTCAACAAGGGCCGATTACGGGGGTCGCAGGAGGAATAGAGCTTGACCTGGTGAGTGCGCCCATCGATCCAGGTGAATACACGCTAGAGATTAATACAACTGTGGGTGGGGTCGATATATTTCTTCCCCACTATGTGCAATTCACGCTTGATGGTGGTTCCATCTTTGGAGGACGTGATGTGCATAACGGTGTAAACCAGTGGCATAAGATGCAGAAGAAACTGCGTCATATCGTGCCATTGCCTGACGAGCCGCCAGCGTTTGCGTTAGCGAACCACGATGAGCGACCCGTCTCAATACACTTCATCCTCAAAATAACTGTAGGTGGGGTAGATATTTATCATCTTTAAAAAACACACGGTGAGCATAGCATGAAGCACATGTGCTTCATGCTATGCTCACCGTGTGTTTTAATGTGTTGCCTCTTGCCCTTGCGTCCAACGTAAATTGGGCTTACGGGCGGCCAATGCTTGATCGAGGCGTCCGACAACGGTTGTATGGGGAGCGGTTCGCACAATCTCTGGATTGGTGCGCGTCTCTTCTGCTATTTGATGCATGACACTGACAAAGCTATCAAGTGTCTCGCGTGTCTCGGTCTCGGTTGGCTCGATCATGAGTGCCTCATGCACAATCAAGGGGAAGTACACGGTTGGCGCATACATGCCGAAGTCGAGGAGACGTTTGGCGATGTCAAGCGCGGTTACGTTGTGTTCGTCCTTCTGACGTTGCGCGGTCAACACAAACTCGTGCTGACAAATCTGTGGATAGGCCACATCGTAATCGTCGGCTAACTCATGCTTGAGATAGTTCGCGTTCAGGATAGCACTCTCCGAGACATGCTTGAGACCATCGGGACCATTACTACGGATGTAGGCATAGGCACGAACTAACACACCAAAGTTGCCAATATTCGCACGCACTTTGCCAATCGATTGAGGACCTGTATTCTGCCATGAATAGGTTCCGTCGTCATTTTTTGCTGGCATTGGACCGGGCAAGAATGGTACGAGATGTGCCTTGACGCCAATTGGACCCGCACCAGGACCACCACCACCATGAGGAGTACTACAGGTTTTGTGCAGGTTGAAGTGTACAACGTCGAAGCCCATGTCGCCAGGACGTGTGATGCCAAGTACGGCATTAGCATTTGCACCATCATAGTACAGTTGTCCACCAACCTGATGCACCAATTTGGCAATTTCCGCGATATTGGCGTCGAAGAGACCGAGCGTGTTTGGATTAGTCATCATGATGGCAGCGATATTGGCACCATTCGCATCCAACAACACCTTCAAATGCTCCATGTCGATGCCACCTGTTGTGGCGTCACTCTTGACCTCAACTGCTTTGTAGTCGGCAAGTGTCGCGCTGGCTGGATTGGTACCGTGGGCGTTATCGGGAATGAGAACAAGGTTACGATGGCCCTCGCCTTGACTCTGATGGTGAGCTTTAATCAACATCAAGCCTGTCAACTCGCCATGTGCGCCTGCCGATGGTTGGAGCGTGACACGGGTCATACCGGATATCTCGGCAAGGTACTGTTCCAGTTCGTACATCAGTTGAATCGCACCCTGTACGGTATTGTCAGGTTGCAATGGATGAATACGCGCAAAGCCTGGAAGGACTGCCATATCCTCATTCACTTTGGGGTTGTATTTCATGGTGCAGGAGCCAAGAGGATAGAAGCCCGCGTCAACGCTGAAATTGCGCTGCGACAGGTGCGTATAGTGGCGCACCACCTCGATCTCGCTGACCTCTGGCAATGGTGCTGGCATTTCGCGTAACAGGCTAGCAGGAAGCAAATCCGCCAGCGACTCGGTGGGAACGTCCATTGATGGTAACGTGGCTGCCCGGCGTCCAGTTGCGCCTTTTTCAAAAATCAAACTTTCAACGCTCATACTCTCACCCCTTCGACTTCCTTCATTGCGGATACCGAAACTTCTTTTAGAACTGCAACCAGCGTATCAATATCTTCTTTCGTGTGTGTCTCTGTGACACAGAAGAGCATGAAATTGTCCATACCAGCATAGCTCTCGCCCAATGGATAGCCGCCGATGATGCCGACTTGCTCGAAATGCTGTTGTAACTTCGCGCTTGTCACTGGTAGCTTAATCACAAACTCATCATAGAATGGTCCGCTAAAGGCCGCTTCAAAACCGGCTAATGCCGTAATCTGACGAAAGGCGTAGTGTGCCTTTTGTAGACACTGTTCACCTAACTCACGGAAGCCCTGTTTGCCCAATGCAGCTAGATAGATGGTGGCACCGACAGCGAGCAAGGATTGATTGGTACAGATATTAGAGGTGGCACGTTCACGACGAATATGCTGTTCACGTGTCTGCAAGGTCAGTACATAGCCTGTCTGTTTCTGCTCGCCCTCCTCAATGGTTTGTCCCACGAGTCGTCCGGGTAAGAGGCGCATAAATTTGTGTTTCGCAGCCATAAAGCCGAGAGCGGGCGCACCATAACTCATCGTATTGCCAAAGCTCATGAGTTCACCAACGACGATATCCGCACCATATTCGCCAGGAGCGGCGAGGATGCCGAGTGAAGCCGGCTCGGTGATGGTGGTGACAAACAGTGCTTTCCCTTTGTGTGCGACGCGTTCAATCGCACGTACATCCTCGACGCAGCCGAAGAAATTTGGTTGCTGAATAATCACGGCAGCCGTCGTAGGAGTTACTGCCGCATCGAGTGCTGCAATTGGCGTCACACCATTGCTGGTCGGGACCTCTTTAATCGAGAAGCCACGTGAGAAGGCGTAGGTGTGTAACACGCGTCGGTACTGTGGATCGACGCCCTCCGAGATGACGACCTCGCCACGCCCACCGGGGCCGAGTGCCATCAGGACCGCCTCAATCATTGCCGTTGAGCCATCATAGAGCGAGGCATTGGCGATATCGAGTCCGGTAATTTGACACACCATTGTCTGAAATTCGTAAATGGCCTGTAACATGCCCTGACTCACTTCGGCCTGATATGGTGTGTATGAGGTGACAAACTCTGAGCGGCGCTGCAGGTGTGGCACAACACTGGGAATAACGTGATCGTAGGTCCCTGCGCCAAGAAATGAGAGGCTTGTGTCGGCATTGAAATTTTTAGCTGCCATACGTGTCATGAGACGTTTCAAGTCAGGTTCGGCAAGTGCAGGTGGCAGGTCGAGTGGAGAGTCCAGACGGACATTCCCTGGCACCGTTGCCAGCAGGTCTTCCATACTTGAGAGGCCGAGCCGCTCCAGCATGGCTTGCTGCTCTTCAGGCGTATTTGGTACATAATGCATATGTGTTTGCTCCCCTTGAGTTGGGTATAGTTGTCTAGCATACCCCTATTCATCGTGTTGTTTGTGTATAGATGTGCAAGGGGAACCGCTACGACAATACAAAGCAGCATAATCCTGGCAGAATTACGCTCCCTATCTTGCTAGTAGTCCCTCTCATTATATCGCACGATGGGGTTATGTATCCAATCGGCATATGAAGGCTTTCGTAGGGACCACGTTTACTGCGTTCCTATGAAAACTATCAAACAACATTATGTCAAAAATAATGGAATAGTTTTATTGCTAAATCTCGCCACGAGCAGGAAGCGACCCTAGCAGAAGATGTTGATAAACCCCTCTTGCCAGGGTTTGCCGTTGGATGTGTTGAGGTAGGTATGTTAGGAGACGTAGAAAAGATTAGGGTCGCTATGGCGAGAAAAAGTTCTGCACTATTAAAGAACAAATATTGACTCAGTATGATAGAATTACAAATGATATGTCGGTGTAGCTCAGTGGATAGAGCGAGGCTCTCCTAAAGCCTAGGCCGTGGGTTCAATTCCCTCCACCGACGCTATAACTCGTAGTCTTTTGCCCATCTTACACCTTTGCTCTAGTTGTTCTTTGAAGGTATTAGCCTTAAAATCATATTAGATGCATCTGGTGCATCCCATACAGAAATCATGTAAACCTTCTCTGTATCGCGACTATATACTCCGAACAAGTCGGCTCTGTTTCTGTAACCGCTCTTTTTTTTCTTCCACATATCAGCACCACCCATAGAAACTGTTGAAGTATTGAACATAAGGAATACTACTGCTATACAAGCAACACTAAAGATACTCTGCGATAAGTGCCATTTTACTTTTGAGCAGTTCGGTCGGCGTACCCTCAAACATAATCTTGCCACCTTTATCACCACCTTCAGGGCCAAGGTCAATGATCCAGTCGGCTTGACGGATAACGTCCACGTTATGTTCGATAGTAATCACAGTGTTGCCATCATCTACCAATCGGTTGATGAGCTGGTGCAGGCGAGCAATATCCGAAATGTGTAACCCTGTTGTCGGCTCATCAAGGACATAGACGCTGCCTTTTTTGTGCAGCTCACTGGCTAATTTAATGCGTTGACATTCACCGCCGGAGAGCGTGCTTAAGGGCTGGCCGAGCGTGAGATACTCCAGACCTACGTCATTGAGTGCTTGTAACTTTTGAGCAATCTCTGGCAAATCAAAGAATTCCCTGGCTTCGGCCATGGTCAGAGCGAGCACCTCGGTGATCGATTTGCCATGATACTTGTAGGATAATACCTCATCCTTGAAACGCTTCCCACCACAGACATCGCAAGGCGTTTTAGCGTCATCAAGAAAGCCCAGGTCAGTGGTCAAGAAGCCGGCACCTTTACAGTTGTCGCAAGCACCCTTTGAGTTAAAGCTAAACAGTCCAGCGTCAACCTTATTGGCCCTGGCAAAGGCTTTGCGGATAACATCCATAATACCGATGTAAGTGGCAGGGTTAGAGCGGCTAGAAGTACCAACTGCCGAATGATCGACCACAATGGCGTCTGGATGTTGCTTCAAGAATACTTGATGAATCAGCGAACTCTTACCCGAACCAGAGACTCCCGTAATCACAGTGAAGACCCCCGTCGGGATAGCGACGGTGACGTGCTGCAAGTTGTTTGCGTGGGCGTCCTCGACAGTCAGTTTACCAGAGGGCTGGCGAAATACCTGCTTGATTGGTGTCTGATCTTTCAGATGTTCGCCAGTCAACGTCCTGGCCTTAAGTAATTCCGAGTAGGTGCCTTCAAAAACCACTTGACCGCCGTTGATGCCAGCCAGTGGGCCAACGTCTACGACATGGTCAGCGGATTGAATAACGTCTGGATCGTGTTCCACGACAATCACCGTGTTACCCTGGTCGCGGAGTTTACGCAGCAACTCGTTCAAGCGGTGGACATCGCGAGGATGCAAGCCGACACTAGGTTCATCAAAGATGTACATAACATCAACCAGGCTGCCATTCAAGTGTTTTACCATCTTGACGCGCTGCGACTCACCGCCGGAAAGTGTATCGGTCATACGATCAAGGCTGAGGTAGCCAAGGCCAATCCCAACTAAATTAGACAGACGTTCCAGCACTGTTTTGACCAGCGCGTGATTTTCCTTAACGTCAAGTTCTTCAACCACATCAAAAAGCTTATCGACCTGCATGGAGCTTAGGTCGGCAATGTTGTAGCCCTGAATTTTACATGCCAGTGCTTTCTGGCTGAGCCGTGCGCCGTGGCACAGTTCGCACGGTCCCATAATCATAAACGGAGCAACGCTTTTCTGTGTGCGCTCCGACATAGTTTTAATATCGTACTGAATGATGTATTTGCGGACAAACTTGTCAACGACACCTTCAAAGTTGAGGCGCATACCATTGCCCAAATCGACCTTAACCAGCTTGGAGTGATACAAATCATCGAGTTCTTTTTGGCTGAAATCTTTGAGTTTTTTGTCGTTGTCGAACAGCTTGGACTGCTTCGCGATCTGAAGGCCCCAACTGTCATTCTGGTAGTCGGGCAGTCGCAGCGCACCTTCGTTGATCGACTTGTTTCTATCAAAGGCCGCATTCATGTCGATACTCATCTTTTGCCCGATACCATTACAGTTAGGGCACATACCTGTCGGATCGTTAAATGAGAACATGTTAGCGTAGCCTACATAAGGTTTGCCGAAGCGCGAGAACATGAGGCGAAGTGCCGTGGCAATATCCGTGACTGTGCCGACCGTTGAGTGCGAGCCGCCGCCAAGCGGTTTTTGATCGACGATAACAGCCATGCTCAGATTCTTAATTTCGTCGGCTTCCGGTTGACTGATGCGCGGCAGGAAGTTGCGCACGAACATACTGAAGTTTTCGTTAAGCAAGCGCTGCGCCTCAGCGGCAATGGTGTCAAAAACCAGCGATGACTTACCCGAACCGGATATGCCGGTGAAAATTGTAATCTTACGTTTAGGAATTTTTAAGCTGACATCTTTGAGGTTGTTCTCACGAGCACCGCGAATTTCAATATATTCTTGCATCATAACTCCTTTTTCCACATATAGGTGCCAGACTTCTCTTTTCCCAAAACTTAAATCTTCTCTCATCCGTTTTATACATGAAAGCAGTTTTGGTGGTGGTTGGATGGGAACGAAATGACAGACGCGTAATTGTTATGAAAGAGGATATATACTATGACCCTTGATGTTACTAACAACATTTTAACTATGAGCATCCAAATTCCCTATCTCATTGTGATCGTTATTATCATCATTATCATTGTGTTGCTCAGACGCAAATAACACAGAAGGGTGAAGAATGGTCCCAGCCCCGATATACGTCAGGGCTGGGACCATTCTTCACCCCTTCTTAGCCTGGAACTTCTTCGGGGCTACTGATAAGGATGCGTAGGAAACGCCGTACTGCCCAGAAGAGTAGCCAGTAAATCGCCATCGCGATCAGCGTGGACCACTCGAAGCGATCCGATGGGGTATGTACGATGGATTGAAATGGCACAAGGACAATAGTTGTGAGCGCATAGAGAAAACCAGCGAATAGATTGTTGGGGTCCGCGCCAATGAGTTTGAACAGGAAGCGAATCGCCAGCAACACTTCTAGCACGGTCACAAACCACTGGATAAAATCATTGAGCTTGCCAATGGCGTACCGAACAGTACGGGCCTCTTCCTGGCGTACCGCCGCTTCTTCCTCTGGTATCGCATCTGCTACGGGCGACGGTGGTGGTTGCGGTGCTTGCTTCGGCTGGAGGTCTTCCATCTGCTGCGGCTGCACACGCGTGGTATCATCTGAGAATGAACTATTAGGCATCCTGCTCCCCTTCATTTTACTGACTTCTTACGCATATTTGAGCGAGCCAGCAAATACAGATAATGACTGAATTATACCATGTACCACGCATATTCTGCTACGTTGTATTCCGTACTAAGAGTTTCACGCCCTCAGCCTCACGGAGTACACGATATTGCTTTGAGTTGACAAGTTGGTTTAGCAGACTTGACACCCCAACGCGGTCTTCTGGAAAGATACTTTGTACATCTACGATGATATACTGCACTTTGTTGTTAATTTTTTTCGATGTGGAAAAAGTGATTTCTGGAAACACCGTGATATACAAACGCTGACTCAAGTGTGGATTGAGGCTTTCGCTTGCCGATACGGAGGCATTCGAGGGAATGATTGCCAGCAATTGGTTAATATGTTGTTCGCGTGTACCAGGTGTATGGTCTGCCCAGAAGACATTTAACTGGGGTGCCAGGACGATAAGATTTAGGAACAACAACGCGATAATCCACGCACTTATCCACCATTGCACTTGCTCCAATGAAGCGTACTTTGCTAAGGGTGTCATATGATCGTCAATGTTCCGCTTCTGATGTGTGTACGTCGCACGTAGTACAGGTCGCACTTGTTGCACTCGTACTAGAGAGTGCGCGAAAGCTGGTCGAGCAAGAACGGGACGCACGAAGGCAAGAAACGCTGTATACGCACCTTTTGCGCGTTGTTTTGTCGCTTCAAGCAGAAGAACACGCTGTTGTGGGAAGGGTAACTCGCGTGTGAGCCAGCGCGAGAGTGCCGTTTCTTTGACATGCAATAGAGTATCATCGTGTACCATATCGGCTCTTTCGTCACGCCATCCACTCCAAACATGTAAGAAGCGGCGCAACCCATGAATAGCCGCAAGCAGAATGAAGGGAATGATAACCGCGTTATAATGATACACGCCACTGTAGTAAAGTGGATAGTTGCTGAAGAGATTGATTGCCAGTGCAGGGAGTGCTGGCAAAAGCCATTCTGGTGCAAACAATGCGAAAAACCCTGTACTACGTACAAGACCAACGATATAATAAAAGCGCTCAAGCGTCAGAAACGTAGCAAAGAGGAGCCAGGGATGCAATAGGATATTGACGATTGCGGCCCCAGGCGAACTTCCTAGCGACTCATAGCGGTACCAATAGTTGCTATGGACAGCACCCGGATAGAAATGCGGAATGACGACAAGAAAAGCAATGAAACCCCATGCGATACCACCCAGGAACAAAAGTATCCCAAGCCGTGGCTGTCGATACTTCCATACGACGAGTATACCGAGCAGTGCAACGGCAAATGGCACATCCTCTTTACAGGATGCCGCGAGAACACATGCGAGAAGAAACCAGCCATAGCGTTTGTATTCCAGGGCGAGGACAGCATAGAGCAATATTGGTGTGGCAAGGCTCACGGGATGAAAATCAAACAGGTTGATGCTCAATAAGGATGGCATGAGATAATATGCCGCGACCATGACAGGTGCGATCACTGGCAATGCAGGTATATATTTGCGAGTCAGCACATAAATAGGCCAGCCACCAGCCGCGATCATCAGTGTTTGAAAGACGAGCAATACACGAGCATCTGCGTGAAAGAGATACAGCAACGAGAGCGGTAAGATAATGGGTTCCACATGAATAGCAAGGCGTGTTGGAGGTCCATAAAAGTCGCTGCCCTGATTCGTGAACTGAAAGAGGCGTCCATGAATGGTATTCCACAATACTTGATCCATGTTGCCGAGGTCAAATGCGGTCGCCTTGAAGGTATTATAGCGTAAAACCGTTTCGTAGCTCATCCATACAATGTAGCCCAGGATGAGTACCCATATGAGAATGAGCGCGATACGTTGTTGTGTCTCTTGTGTGCGAATGTCGAATGAATGCATAGTATTCTTTATACCACAATGATAGACTGGACGATGCCAATACCGACAAGCAGTATAAACGACCAGACAATCACAAATTCAGGCCATGTACCTGTCCGAAAGCGGAAGTGCGGATTGGGTGGAAACCCGAAACGTGTTTTGTTGGGCCAGAGCAAAGGTACACCTCCAAGCGTAAGTGCGTCGGCTGCAATATGCATTATACACCCAAAGAGGACGCCGTAAAAGACGAGATGGGAACCACGTACAAACTGTGCGGGTAATGCGAGTCCGTGTTGGCTCAACAAAAAAAATACCAATTGTTCCAGGCCAAGTGCCAGTAGAGAACCTAACAGGAGTCCTAACAAGCTATGAAACAAAGTACGATGGCCCGCGATATGCTGAATTTCCTTGCTGATCCAGCCGAATTTGTGACCCATAGTGCTCCGTGCATTATCAATATCGGGCAACAATGCACCGAAGCCTACCGAAAAATAATAGACAGCTTTCTTGATGATAAGTACCAGTGGTACCGCCTTCGCCGCTGTCAGTGGGTCCCCTGTCAGATGTATAACGCTATCAAGCACAATTCCCGCGGTCAATCCGACGAGGAGATGAGACCTACCTTCCATACAAACAACCTTCTTCCCTGATATATGAGTGAGCGTATTGTAGAGAAGAGGAGAACAAACGTCAAGGGGCCAGAGTTTTAGCCTGAAAGAAATCATTGACAAATGCAGTCCATTCGAGTATGCTCTGCGTAAGGTTAGTTGTTGGATAGAAATTCTGGCTTGTCCAGTGAAAGAGGTGTTTATATGGGAAAGCACATCATTACGCCAATTGTGCTTGTATGCACCTTGTCTACCCTGCTTGAGAGCTATCGGGGAACTCGCTAAAACGCAACATGTCCCCAGACGTTTCCCTTCCTCGCACGGTAGACAACAATTCAAGAAAATTGTTATGAACCGTGTTTTTTATTCCTCTGGAGGGGAACACATTGACAAACGAAACTACAACTCTGACCGGTGTTGTGCTAAATGGCGCACACGGCATCTACGATGTTCATACCGATGAAGGTATTCTACGCTGTACCCTACGGGGAAAACTCAAAAAAGCCTTTGCACAGGCGCAATCCGCGAAATCTGTGAGCAATACACGTGTGCGCCACGATAAATTGTTGCTCGACCCGACCTATGCCAAACGCTTGGAGCGTATGCACAATCATGATAGCAGCGAGACGCCCCCACCGACGCGCCTCTCGGTTGGCGACCATGTGAAGCTACGGCGTTTGGACGATGAAAACGGTCTGATTGAAGAGATATTGCCGCGCCAAAGTTCGCTTTCACGTCGAGATGCTGGCTCAACACAGAAAAAAGTTATTCAGCAGACGATGCTCGCCAATCTCGATCAGGTCGTGCTTGTCTTTGCTATCGCACAACCGGAGCCACACTTTGGCATGGTAGACCGTTATCTCACCATCTGTGAGTCGGCGGATTTGCGTGCGATTCTTTGCCTCAACAAGTCCGACCTACCACATACGAGTGAGATTGAGGACGCGAGCGAACTCTATAGCAAGCTTGGCTACACCGTCATCTGGACCAGTACGCATACAGGGCAAGGGATAGACCATTTACGCGCCTTGCTCAAAGACCATACAACGCTTTTTACTGGACCATCGGGTGTCGGCAAATCCTCGCTGGTAAACGCTATTGAGCCGGGGATGGCGATACGCACAGGCTTAATCAGCGACGTAACGGGCAAGGGTAAACACACAACAACGGGTTCGCAGTTGTATCCACTCTCGATTGGTGGTTGGCTGGCCGACTCTGCCGGTATTCGTGCGCTTGCTGCATGGAATGTCGCCCCTGACGAACTAGCTTCCTGCTTTATCGAGTTTCGCCCCTATCTCGGCGACTGTGAGTATGTAGACTGCACACACATTGACGAGGAAGGCTGTGCCATCCGACAAGCCGTAGTCAACGAACACATCGACGAGCGACGGTATAGGAGCTACGTGAAAATTTATAGTGGGGAAGAGAGATAAGAAAAACAGCAGATTGGCGCAACACGCGTCGCGTGTTGCGCCAATCTGCTGTTTTTCTTATCTGGCACGTTCGATTAACGATGGAATATGAATGCGTTGCAGCAATTTCTTCGTGATGGGGCGTTTCGCATCTAAAAACACGATTGAGCTGATGTAGTTTAAACAGATTTGGTCATTTAAGACACTTGCGATACGTGTCGCCTCCTGCAACGAGTAACAAGGGACAAAATAGCATGTGTCGTCGAGCATAATGGGGCGTCCATCAACAGGTTCAAGCACTCTAAATCGTGGTATCTTATGCAAACCAGAAATTGCAACTTTGTAAGGGGCAAAGGAATAGTCGCCAATACCAAACATCGTGAATGGTGGCTGATTCTCATAAATAGATGATTTTCTGCGTTCAAAGAATTGTCTATACAGTGTAAGGTACTTCCACAATAGGGGAGCACGATACCACCTGTACTCGCAACACTTATCATGCAAATGGTCTCCGTACAGGTTGCTCAGCGACCCACAAGCATGGCGATTGTCAAACAAGAGTTAGAGCAGATACAACAAACACTTTCGCAACTAAGCTCATTGCTTCCATCAACGGTGTATGTACCCCCACAACAGCCGTTTGTGAATACGCCTTTCGCAATCCCTGCATATGTAGCAGGATACACAGATGCGACAGTCTCGCAGAATGTAGCAGTGCAGCCAGCACCATCACGTAGAATACCCGCGCTTCTGTTACCACTAAGTATTGTTGGTGTATTGCTCCTAATAGGTGTAGTTGTGTTTAGTTTTGTGCTCCCTGGGATGAGTCAAAGAGGATACACAAATACGGCACTGAATACAGCGAGTAGTGGCAAAATAGCCTTATCACCTGCTGCAACCGTCGCACAAGTAGTTCCTACCGCGACTCCGATCCCCACGGTTGCGCCCACGAACACACCGACGCCAGGCACTATTGCTTATCCCTCGTATAGTGATGCTAAAACAGCGATAACGTACTACTATGAGAATGTGAGTGATTTTAAGGGTAAGAACGTCATACAGCAGTTCAATAGTCTTACCTATCAAGTGCAAACGGGACCCGTGGACCAGCCACAATTCATCGCGTGCGCTCAGTACACGTTTGCGCTTGTCACTTCTCCCGACGTGACAGCAGATACAGCCCGTCATACATTTACGTTTCAGTACGGAAACAGTACGTGGACTGTCGTAGATATGGGCAATTGGAACTCCTGTTAAAATCCAGGACCTTCTTGTTTGAAGCCCTAAATATTAGCTTCTTAATGAAATCCTACTCAAGTTAGAGCGCGTAACATGATTGAGGAAGACAGAGGCGTAAAAACGCCTCTTTTTAGCTTACATATCACGTCATTTAATCTAATTTTAATAAAGACTCATGTTTATACATTGGCTTGTAGCAAGGAACGAAAACTCAAATTTTTACAAGAATAGCTCATAAATATTACCCTCGCTTAACATAATTTTAACGCAAAAGGGATACGTTCAATAGGGGAGAAAAAATCTTTTTCCTCGTATTTGAGTTTCGTCTGAAAGGCAAGTAATTATCATGGTTTCTTTTACAAAGACGCGGGGGGTAAAGCAATTATTCACCGCACCGCTCTATTGTATGGCTGTAGTGTTTATCCTCCTTTTGACCGCATGTGCAAACGGAACAGATACAACAACAACGACTACCACAAAAAGCAGTACGCCTGACACTCACGCAGGCTCAACCAATCATTATGGGATTGCAACACGTGATGGTTGGCAGGTGTCCTTGTTTGCTACCGGAACTGCGGCATACTCAAGTCCTGACTCGGCAGTCGTGGATGGTGATCATGTCTTTCTTGACTACCAGAACAACACTGCAAAGGATGGCTCAGACAACTTGACTAGCACCATTGTTGAGTATACGATGGACGGAAAGGTTGTGAAGACCTTTAGTGCTTCTGGTCACAGTGATGGAATGCGTATGGACCCGACCACGAAACTGCTCTGGGTGGTTTCCAATGAGGATGGTAATCCTAAATTTGAAACTATTGACCCTGCAAGTGGAACTGTGACTCCATACACTCTTCCTACCACGCCTCATGGTGGTGGATATGATGATGTCTACTTTCTCAATGGATTGGCATTTATCTCTGCATCAGCCCCCAAGCTAGATAAGAATGGTAATAACCCCTTCCCGGCACTAGACAAAATCACGCTGAGCAACGGAAAAGCAATTCTGACTCCCGTCCTGATGGGTAATGCAGAAGCTACAGACATCACAACGGGCGCGAACAATGCAAAAGTATCCCTCACCCTGACTGATCCTGACTCACTCTCGACGGATGGAAAAGGAAACCTTATCCTGGTAGATCAGGCTGACTCTCAGATACTTATGCTCAGCAACCCTGGCACCTCTCAGCAGAAAGTCTCTCGCCTGACAGTTGGCTCGCAGTTGGATGACACCGTGTGGGCAACATCGAAGCATGGACGTTTGCTCGTTGTGGACGCTACCTTAAATCAGACATTCTGGCTCAGTCTTCCAGAGTTCACTGTTGGTACGGTATACACTCAGACTCCTGATGATTCTGGCGTTGTTGGGTTAATAGGTGCGGTAGATATGGGTACTGGCTTTGTCAATCCCATTGCGCTTGGCTTCTCGAAGCCAACAGGAATGCTCTTCGTTCCTAGCAATTAGGACGAACAGCGCATTTTGTAGCTCTACAGATAGAGATGTCCATTGTGGGTTAAGGAAAATCCCTTATTCAAGCCCTACTATTGATTATTTCAGTGGTAGGGCTTTTTGTGTGTTGTGTAGCTTATGTTCTGTGTTTGTCGCTATTTTCAAATTCTGTAACCTGAGAGTCTGGTAAGTTTGTCACCTATCCCTATGGAATATTTAACAGTCCCTTAACCTATCTATAAAGCATAGTTAATGCATGAGTGTTAACGTATGAATGTACGATAACGTATGACTGAGGATTGTGTAGTAAAAGTACTGCATAGTCTCCTCATACTGTGTATCATCTTTCGCGTTTTGCTTTCAATTTAGTAGGAGAATTTCATGTCAAAGCAATGGCGTCTTGCGCCCGTAGTAGCTATACTCATGACTGTCATGATGTTTGTTATTTCCGCTTGTGGTGGTAGTACCAGTACTACCGGTGGTGGTACTACTCCAACAAGTGGTAGCGGTACAAGTAGTACAGGTAGCACAGCTGGTACGCCAGGCTCGTATAACTGTGTCACAGGATCGCTCAACGTCTCTGGTTCAACTGCATTAGCACCGTTGGTTCAAGCAGTTGCAAAAGATTATCAGGCCAAGTGTTCTGGCGCATCTATAACCGTTGGACTTGGAGGTAGCGGTACTGGACTGGCACAAGTTGAGTCGGGTGGCGTGCAGATAGGTAACTCCGACCTCTTTAAGAAGAGCGGTCAAGCTGACCTCGTTGATCACCAGGTCGCGGTTGTCATTTTCACAATCATTTTGAATAGCAAAGTGACAGGTGTTACAAACTTGACAACAGCACAACTCAAGAGCATCTATAGCGGTCAAACGACAAACTGGAGTCAAGTTGGTGGACCAAGCCTCCCAATCGTTGTCGTAAGCCGTCCAACGAGTTCTGGTACACGTGGTACCTTCCAAAACTACATTCTTGGTGGTCCTGAAAAGATTAGTGGACCTTCAAGCTTAACCACGGATAGCACAGGAACGGTTATTAAGAACGTAGAGCAGACCGCTGGTGCAATTGGCTATGGTGCATTGAGTGCTGCAAAGAAAGCAGGTTCGGGTTTAACAATCATCAATATTGATGGAAACGCCCCCACTGCTGATCTTGTGAAGAACAATACCTACAAATTCTGGAATATCGAGCACATGTACACCAAGGGTCCAGCAACTGGCCTTGCCCAGGCATTAATCGACTACATGGGAAGTACCGATGGCAAGTCCGAGGCTTCAAAACTCGACTTCTTACTTATCAGTGACATGACATCAGATGCAATTCAGGCACATCAGCCGAAAAGCTAAGATGTAACGGATAGTAGATGTAGAGGTGCAGCATAGCTGCACCTCTACGACTTTGCGGTTAGGAAGGAGTGTTATTGTGCAAGTAGGACAACAGCCATCACATGGTGCATACGCTGCAGATAGAATCGCACGTGTCGTGTTCTTTATCTGCGCCTTGTTGCTTGTGATTATTATTGTTGGTGTATTTCTTTTTGTGGGCTTAAATGCATTCAAGGTATTTGGAGAAGGTGCGAACGTAGGCACCTTTTTGTTCACCAGCAACTGGGACCCTACTGGTGCGACATCAGATAGTGGTCTACCAAGCTTTGGTGCAGGTGGGCTTATTCTTGGTTCGCTTGTCATCACCTTCTTCTCGGTGCTTATTGCCACTCCGCTCTCGTTTGGTATGGCCCTCTTCTTTACTGAACTGTGTCCACAGTGGTTAGCACGAATATTACAACCACTCATTGAAATCTTTACTGGTATGCCTTCCGTTGTCGTCGGTTTCTTGGGTCTTGTGGTCTTAGTGCCATTTTTGCAGCGTTTGATCGGGCCTCTGGAAAAGGGAAGCGCGACAGCAGGTTTTGGTTGGGGTGCGGCCATTCTTGTGCTTGTCATAATGATTTTACCTACAATCATTAGTGTGTCAATTGATGCATTGCGTGCTGTTCCCAACGGTGTACGAGAGGCAAGTCTCGCGCTGGGTTCGACACGCTGGCAAATGATGCGTAGTGCGATCATCCCTGCCGCAACTTCAGGCCTGGCAACGGCAGTTGTGCTGGGTACAGCACGCGCGATTGGCGAGACGTTGGCAGTAAGTCTTGTGCTGTTTGGCAGTGGTTTACCTAAAAACCTGTTTACGTTTACTGTCTTCTTTCAGCCAAACGTCAATATAACACAGTTGATTGCAACCGACTTTGGTGAGTCGTTGGGTCCAGCTCGTGATGCCTACTTTACATTAGCATTTGTCTTACTGATCATCTCGTTTATCTTTGTCTGCATCAGCCGTTATCTTGCTAGTAGGAGTGTGTACAGATGAGTACGCAGCAAATAGCACAAGTACCTGAGCAAAGTAGGGAAGAGCGTGTCGCACAACTCTCACGTCTAGTACGACGTTTACACACAGGCAATAATATTGCAACAACAATTCTCTGGATTATTGCCGCAATTGTCGTGCTAATCTTCATTGGCGTTATTGCCTATTTGCTTCTGCAAGGGCTAGCCTACCTCATAAACCCGACTTTTTATAATACAAGTGATGCAGGTGTTGGACGTGAGATATTCAACACGTTCTATGTATTGGTTCTCGCGGAGATTTTTCTTATTCCTATCTCCCTTGCGGCGGCCATTTACTTGAACGAGTATGCACGGCAAGGTCCCTTTGTCACAACTATTCAATTCGCGGCTGAGACACTGGCTGGCGTCCCAACGATTGTGTTAGGACTGTTTGGTTTCCTCGTTTTTAGTAGTTCCTTACATCTAGGCTTCAGCCGTCTCGCCGGTGCGCTTACGCTGCTCTGCCTGGGGCTTCCGCTAGGGCTACGCCTGTTTGGAGATGCACTTGCCTCAGTGCCACGTGAACTGCGCGAGGGAGGTCTCGCGTTGGGCGCGACTCGGTGGCGTGTGATTTGTACTGTTGTCATTCCTTCGGCATTGCCAGGGATTATCACTGGTGTGATTCTCACTGCCGGACGCATTGTTGGTGAGGCGGCGGCTTTGTTGTTCACAATGGGACTGACAAGTCCGTCAAACGTGTTTACACTGAATCCTTTGATTGCTAGCGATACCTTGACTACTCATCTTTACTTTATCGCGGGACCAGGTGCAGGCAGTAGCAGCCTCAGTACTGCACAAGAATCGGCTATTGCGGCTGGCTCATCCGCGCTCTTGATAGCTCTACTGTTAATTATAAATCTTGCTGCGCGTGGGCTCGGTCGTTACATTCAACGTAGGATAACGGCAGCATAAGGTATGACAACGAAGGAATGCTACATGTGTCCTTCAAACAAGTTCAGAAGAAGCGAGGCAACGCTGGTATGAACGTCTCAACAGAATTTCCTGGTAGTGGAAATATTACATTACCAGAGGGAGCTAATATCTTTTCACGCAAAGTCGCACGTAGTGGTCATATCTCGTATGAAGGTCGTCCCTACTTTATTAGTAAGGCACTCGCAGGACGGTACATTCGTCTGGTCGTTCTCGCTGATAGACTTATCGTCGATGCGTCCATTCCGTTGCATAAAGAGTATCCACTAGCTTAAAATAGGATGAGAACCGTAATCAAGGAGGGATAATTTGATGGCAATGGAACCATCGCATTTGAAGCCACAACCTGTACAACAATTGCAAAACACACAAACTGCTGAGCAATCCCAACTGAATGAGGGTACTGTACAACATAATGAACCTGTCGCATCTCCCACTGACCTTGTGCATAGGAAAGTTGATGCCAGGACGCTGATAGATACAAATGCGAACTATAAGATCGATGTTGAGCATCTTAAACTTTTTTTATGGAGCGAAACAAGCGTTGTTTGATGTGGCGTTACCCATACGTGAACGTCAGGTGACAGCACTGATTGGACCGTCCGGCTGTGGGAAATCAACCTTCCTACGCACACTTAACCGTATGAATGACCTCATTCCGGGTGCTCGTACCGAAGGCTTTGCCATGATGGATGGCACAAATATCTATGATAAAAACGAGGATGTTGTATTATTACGTCAGCGTGTCGGTATGGTCTTCCAGCGTCCTAACCCATTTCCCAAGTCTATCTTCGAGAATATCGCCTATGGGTTACGAGTACAGGGGAGACCCAATAACTATATTAAAGAGACGGTAGAACAAAGCCTACGTGGTGCCGCCATCTGGGATGAGGTCAAGGACCGCTTAAATGCATCCGCGCTTGGCCTATCCGGTGGACAGCAGCAGCGTCTCTGTATCGCGCGTGCGCTTGCGGTCAAGCCCGACGTGCTGTTGATGGACGAGCCAGCCTCAGCACTTGATCCTATCGCAACCCTCAAGATCGAGGAACTGATCAACGAACTGGTGAAGGATTATACCATTGTGATTGTGACGCACAATATGCAACAGGCATCGCGTGTCTCACAGTATACAGGTTTCTTCCTGAGTGGTAGACTGATGGAGATTTCACCGACGGTCGAACTCTTTGAGCATCCTAAGAAAAAAGAGACAGAAGATTACATCAGTGGACGCTTCGGTTGATCCACAGGGTGGAGGCAGTTTGTGGCACGGAACATTCTGGTTGTCGATGACGAAACAGTGTTGGTCGAGACAATCGCGTATAATTTGGAGCAGGCTGGTTATCATGTGACGACGGCAACTGACGGAGCCAGCGCATTAGTGGTAGCGCGAACCGAGAAACTTGACTTGATTATCCTGGATATCATGTTGCCCGAAATGGACGGTCTTGAGGTCTGTCGCCAATTGCGACGTGAAGGAAATACCGAGACGACGCCTATTATGATGTTAACCGCGAAAGGCGATGAGATCGACAAGGTGGTTGGGCTTGAGGTCGGAGCCGATGATTATGTGACAAAGCCGTTTGGTCGCCGTGAACTGCTGGCTCGCGTCCGTGCGCTTCTCAGGCGTGCGGAATATCCTCATCCAAGCGAAAATTCCGCTTCTACCCAGGAGCCAGTACAAGAGGTGCCGCGTCCCAGCCGTGAGTTGGTCGCTGGCCCTTTGCGGATAGACCTCGCGGGTCGGCGCGTCAATTGTCGTGGGCAAGACATGGAGTTACAGCCAAAACAATTTGATTTGCTGACCTATCTTGTTCGCAATCGTGGTACAGTGCTTACACGCGACCAATTACTCCACAACGTGTGGGGCTACGATTACGCAGGAGACACGCGTACCGTCGATGTGCATATTCGCTGGCTGCGCGAAAAGCTGGAAGAAGACCCCGCCAATCCTAAATTGATTCAAACGGTACGCGGTGTCGGCTACGCCTTTAGATGGTAGTCGTAGGGACGCCGTAAACGTGGTCCCTACAACTTTTGTTTCTTGTGCAGTTCGTCGGGTTTGTGTGCGGCCTCTTTGCCGGATTTGTCGCTTTTCACGATATATTCGGGGTTATCCTTAGAGGCTGCGACATGATGTTTTTTGATATCCGTAGGTTCGGTAATTTTCTTTTCCACCTCACCCGATGTTTTGCCCTGCGATGTATTCCATTCAACGGAGTCGCCTTTTTTAAGTTTGTCATTCTCTGCCATGATGTGTCTCCTTTCTACATAATGGCACGTTTGACAGGTGAGATAAAGAGACGATGTGTAACTCTATATCGACTTTGTAAGCGGCATGACAGGGGCAAGCCCTGTCACTACTATACAGGCACTTGCGTGGCTTCGCCTCGAAGAAGCGAACAGTATAGTAGTGACAGGGCTTGCCCCTGTCATGCCACCTCATACCTCTGTTTCGCTATTCTCTTGCACTCTCGTGGCAAGCAGTTGTTGCATGGTGCCAATGCCACGCACGATGTGTTTGGCCTCTGTTTGCACAAAGCGGAGCGTGATGGGTGCGGAACTTGTGGAGGCGTCAATATGTTCTAGCCGTGTAAGTGCTGCTTGCACATCTGGCACGTTGTTTAATGGCTGTTCTTTGTCGATAGTCGTAGCAAGCATTTTGAGCGCGGTATCGACGGTTTGCGTAAACGCGAGCGTTTCGGGAAGCGTGTGTTGTGCAGGATTGTCTACAAGGAAGGCTTCCAACGCAAGGATACTCTGCGCGATCATGTCTGACGCGATAAGTAAACCTTCGGTCAGTTCAGGGTCTACGCGATGTGTACCGCGTGTCTCCGGTTCTTGTTGTGAACGTTGTATGGAGATATCGGCGTTTGAACGGGTGAGGCGTGCATTCATGCGTAGAGCGTCGATATCGTATACGTTATACCTTTCTGGATTGGCATAGGCGTGCATAACAGCCACAAAATAGGTACGCAGTGCTTCAAGACGACTGGCGATGTTGTGCAACACGCGTGGATGCTCCCATGTAGGCCAGAGCAGATACATTGCCAACGCCAGTATCCCTCCAATGATGGTATTGAGTGCGCGATCCGTCGATGTGACAAGTGGTTGAGGCTCGACAAGAGTCAGCAAAAATACCACTTCAACGGTGATGAACGCCGAGAAGATGGCATAATTCGCGAGCAGAAAAGAAAATGCGAGGTACGCGGCAAGCGCATCGAGAAGGACAAGAATTTCCCTGGCAGGTGCAAGTATGGCAACAAGTAGCGTTGTGAGGACCACGCCTACAAGTGTACCTAACAAACGTGCGATACCACGCGTAAATGTCGTTGTGAAATCGGGTCGGAGGACAAGCAACGCGGTAAGGGCAATCCAATAGCCACGTGCTACGAGCAGTGGTGTGTTGAGATAGAGGGCGGTAGCAATTGCGAGTGTGACGCCTTGACGTAGAGCGTGACGAAAATATACCGAACGAAGTGTGAAATTAGCACGTACAGTTGCCCACACATCACGCCAGTGAAAAGATTGTTGTGGCGGAACAGGTACCTCTATCGAGGTATGTTGTTGCCTGTTTCGTCTCGCCTCGACCAGTTGCTTCGCGCTCGAAAGTTGTTCATACAGAAGATCGCAATACGTTACTATTTGCTGTGTTGCCTTCTCATTCGCGATGAGCGCATCTTGTTGATGCAATGTAGTCAAGGCGCGTTCGACCTGCTCAAATGATTCGCGATTATCCGTCGTTTTACGCGCGAATGTAAGCTCGTTCGCCAGTTGCCGAAGTGTACCGGCACTGGCCTGTAGCAGTTGCTCGGCATAGGTATGACATGCCTTTTGTGCCGATGTCTCCTGTGGGAAGATCGCGTAATAGTCTGGTTAGGGCAATGACAAGCAAGCGTAGACGCTCGGCCTCTCAAAGAGCGCGACAAACATCTTGCCTTGTTGACTTCTCACGCTGGTATCATGGACGGTTGGGTATGCCTTTACGAGTGCATCTCTTACAGCGTGTCGGTTCTGCTCCTCAGTAGTGGAAGCTGTATACGCTGCGAGTTTTTGATACACATCGGCAAGTGCGGTTCGTTCCGGTATGGCCTGTTGTTGTGGGAAAGGGATGCTTGCCAGGAGTGTCTGGAACACGGCACCGGCAAGCATCAAAAGTGCCTGTAGTGCTGCCTGGAAAGGATCAAGTGCGAAGTGAGAGAGAATAATCAAGGCAATAACGGCCTGGATACCGATAATTAATGCCACCTGACTGATAGACGCAAGAAGTCCTGCACCAAAGCCCCAGAGACCAAGCACGAGAATAGCGAGCCAGTCAATACGACCAACAAGGCTGCCGACAAACGCGGAACAGGCAATAGCGAGACACGCCAGTAACAATGTTCGTGTTCGCGCACGATAGGTATAGGTGAGACCAACAGCACCAAGTGTCGCGGCTCCGCCAGCGAGTGAAACACCTTCCACGACATGTCCTGTCGCTACGCCAAGCGCGAGTGGTAGCACAAAGCCAATTGTGCCACGTATGGCCTGGACTGCGGTAATTTGCGAACGGTCAATACGTAGTGCTGATTGCCACGAACGCTTGAACGCCGAGAACCAGGAAACGTGTGTAGTATCTGTATAGAGTGAAAGTGGTTTTGCGCTGTTCTTCATACGTCCTCATGAGTAAGTAACCCTTTTCCATTTGTACACGAATAAGGGTACACGATAGTACACAGAGAAAGGTCGAAGTCGGTATTCTCTGGTATGTTATAATACATGTGTAAAATTTTCTGTTTATGCACTCGGAAGAACGGTGTGAAGCCGACGGAGGTCCAAACGTGGCGAAAGTTGCAGGTAAGAACCCGGAGAGGATCGCACGTAGGCAGGTCGATAAATTCGCGGAACGGCGAGCACAGTTAGCCGCATCGGCACTACAAACGCTCTCTGAACAAGGATATGCCCGTACCAGCCTACGCGACATCGCGCAGAACTCCGAGTTTTCGCATGGCGTGCTGCATTACTACTTCAACGATAAGGTTGACTTGATTATTCAGTCCGTCAAGCTCTATAAGGCAGAGTGTGTGAAGCGTTACGATGAGATCGTCGCAACCTCACGTACCGCGCCGGAACTCAAGCATGGCTTCAGCACTACTCTGTCTGGCACATTGCGAGAAGACGCTTCTATGCATCGGTTGTGGTATGACCTACGGAACCAGAGCCTGTTTGAAGAGTCATTCCGTGCCGATGTGCTTGAGATTGATCAAAGTTTGCAACGAATGATATGGCGCATCGTCAGCCAGTATGGGGAGCTTGTCGGTGCCCCACTCGCCGTGACTTCTAGCACAGCATACGCGATCTTTGATGGACTCTTCCAGCAGGCATTACTCCGACACCTCGCCGGACAGAGTGACGCCGCCCCTCAATTGCAGGAGAGCGTTGAAACGCTCATCGACCACCTCTTCATTTAGGTTTTTAAGGGATACACTGAAGTAACCGAAGACGGAAATGGTAGGAGCGCAGATTGCGCTCCTACCATTTCCGTCTTCGGTTACTTCAGTGTATAAATTCTTGACAACCGTCCAAAGAAGTCTTGACAATCGTCCAAATGTTACGTATGCTAGAGCATAGCACACTGTTGTGTATTTGGATTGGGTTTGACTATCGTTGGTCAAGCTCGTTAGAGGAGAATATGTATGAGTGTATTCGAGTTGCATGGACGCAAGGCTTTAGTAACGGGTGGAGCACAAGGCTTGGGTGCTGGTATGGCGGAGGCACTTGCTCGCGCTGGCGCAGCTGTGATCATCGCGGACATCAGCGAGGATATCGGCAAGGGCACAGCTAATGCGCTGGCTCAGTCGGGATTAACAGTTAGCTTCGTCCCACTTGATGTAACGAATGAGGCAAGCTGGGAAACTGCGATTTCACAAACGATCCACGAACTCGATGGCCTGGATATCCTGGTGAACAATGCTGGAATCGAAATATCCGAACTGGTCATAGACCTCAATCCACAGAATGTCCTCAAGATGCTTGAAGTGAACGTCATGGGTACCGCACTCGGCATTAAGCACGCGTTCCGTGCCATGCGTCCAGGAGGTGCAGCTGGCAAGGGCGGTGCTGTAATTAACCTGTCATCCGTGGCTGCAACAATCGCGTTTCCAGGGATCGCTGGCTATTCAGCAACGAAGTCTGCTGTAGATCGACTCACACGCATCGCTGCGATGGAGTCGGGCAAGCTTGGCTACGGCGTGCGAGTGAACTGCATCTATCCGGGACTGGTGCCTACCCGGATGGGTAATCAGCTTGCCGTGGATATGGCAACGCTCGGACTCTTCCCCAGCCCGGAAGCTGCGGCTGGTGCCGTTATTGGTTTGACCCCACTTGGTCGGCTGGGTGAGGTGACTGACATGGCTGACGCGGTAGTGTTCCTGGCTTCTGACGCGGCTCGTTTTATCACTGGTATTGGTCTGCCAGTTGACGGCGGCATGGGTATGTAACCCCGATCCATGTATTGAGAGGAGAAGTTTATGTCTTCCAGCAAACCTGTCGTCGTATATGGAGCCTCTGGCTATACTGGTCGGCTTATATGCGAATATCTACGCGAATTTCATGTTCCATTTATCGCTGCCGGACGTGATAAGGCACGCGTTCGGGAAGCCCTTGATCTGGTTCCAGGGATAAACACCGTCGAACACGAAGTTGTCGAGGTCGAACACGAAGTTGGAGCACTGAGTGACCTCTTCGCGCAAGCTAAAGTTGTGTGCAACACGGTTGGGCCATTCGCGACTCTTGGTCCTCAGGTTGTCCAGGCGTGTATTCAAAGCGGTACACATTATGTAGACACGACTGGCGAGCAAGACTGGTTAATTGAGTGCGATGAGACTTATGGCGCGGCAATGGCGGCAAAGGGCCTCCTGCTCTCACCCGGCATCGCCCAAATGTACACGATAGGCGAGATCGCTGCTAATATCTGTCTTGAAACTCCGGGCGTTGATACACTCGATATCCTGGTATTCTGGAAGGGTTCGCCGACCATCGCATCAACACAAACGATTCTCGTCAACGCGGCTATGTCAAAGGCGTACTATTTGCAGCAGAACCAGTATGTCGAGTGGCCCAGCGATTATCGCTTGTACGACGTTTCGGTCCCCGGTCAGCACCAGACTGAACTCGCACTACCGTGGGGCGGCACGTCGCATCCCGTGTGGTTCAAGCACGACCCACGCGTAGCCACAGTCAAGGCATTGGGAGGCGTGTTTGACCGCGAGCTTATGAAGGCAGTGCCGATGATCGTACAATCTGCCTTGCAACAGGTCGAGGGTTTGCCAGAGGCCGAGAAGTACAAGGTGCTATCCACGATAGCCTCTAGCGTACAGAACCAGATGCCACCGCGCGAGAATCCACGTGTTAACACATCGTTGGATTCGGTCTACGCTTCGGGGCCTCTTGGTCGGGCGCACTGCGTGATTCACGGTAACAGCAATTACAAACAAACCGCGCTCATGCAAGCATTCACGGCATACTCGCTACTTCAGCAACCGCCAAAACGTGTTGGTTTTGCCTCAGCCTGTCAAGCCTTCGGACATCGCGAATTGTTTGGTGTGCTGAGAAGCTTTGGTCTCGTTATGGAGCCTGTTCTCACTGTGCAACGATAACGGATAGCTATATGTGGTTAGTGGAGAGGTGCCCATACGCATCAGGATAAGAATTGCTGAATTTATAACCGCGTGTTGAGCCGTATGGGGCATGACAGGGGCAAGCCCTGTCATGCCCCATACGACCCTTCACGGCATGGCAAAGCCACGCGACACCATGTATAGTAGTGACAGGGCTTGCCCCTGTCATGCCCACGATCACCTGTTTTAGACTCATGATAATCTCAGCAATTCTTATCTTGATGCGTATGGGACAACCTATTTCCCCTAACTCTCGTGGAGGACAACTCATGCGTCTAATCGACTATCTCGATAAAGGTGCTTCGCTTGGCACAAAGGCACCATGCCTGACGATGGGGGGCCATACGTTCAGCTATCGAGATGTACAAGAAATCTCCTGGCGCGTGGCTCATGCTCTGCACAGGTCAGGTGTGCAACCAGGGGAGAAGGTGGCAATCCTATCAGCGAATGATCCCATAGCGTTTTCCTGTGTCTTCGGCATTTCACGGGCTGGCGCGGTATGGTGCCCAATCAACCCACGCAACGAGGCAACTGAAAATCGTGAATTGCTTGACCTCATGGATTGTACATGTCTTCTTTTTCAGAAAGCATTCACACCGTTGGTCGAGCACATCCGCAACGACCTACCCAAACTTACAACGCTTATTTGCCTCGACGCTCATCTCCCGTTTGCTCCATCATTCGACAAATGGCTACAGGAAATACATGCGGAATTGTGGCAAGCCGAGCCGGTCGATGATGTGGCTATGATCGCAGGGACCGGTGGCACGACAGGCAAACCTAAAGGGGTCATGCTGACCGGACAAAATCTCGAAACCATGTCGGCAATCACATTGATGAGTTATCCGTTCGAGGAACGCGTGGTGTACCTTGCACTCGCACCACTCACACACGCGGCTGGCGTACTTTGCTTCCCCATTATGACGCTTGGAGGAGAGGTCGTCATCATGCCCAAGCCCGACCTTACCGATTTCCTCACGCTCATCGAAAAGCATCAAGTTACGCACACATTTCTGCCACCAACGCTTATTTATATGTTGCTTAAGCACCCCAATCTGTCGTCGAGAGACTTGAAGTCGCTTCAGTGCCTCTGGTATGGTGCGGCTCCAATGTCGGCGGCTCGTCTTCAAGAGGCGATTCACAGGCTTGGTCCGGTGCTTGGTCAGCTCTTTGGTCAGACCGAGGCACCAATGATGATCTCGACGATGGCACCGAGGCAGCATATACACGCTGATGGCTCACTCGCAAGCGAACGGTTCGCCTCGGCTGGTCGTCCTGCACCGCTTGTCAACGTCGCGATTATGGACGCTGACGGAAACGTGTTGCCGACAGGTGAACGTGGCGAGATCGTGATTCGTAGTTCTCTCGTCATGGCAGGTTACTATAAAAATCCAACGGCAACAGCAGAGGCGAGTCGCTTCGGCTGGCATCACACAGGCGATATCGGCTATCTGGATGCCGACAACTACCTGTTCATCGTTGACCGTGCGAAGGATATGATTATCACAGGCGGTTTCAATGTCTATTCTGCCGAAGTTGAGCAGGCATTAATGGAACACCCTGCGGTCCAGGATTGTGCGGTTATTGGACTGCCAGATGAGACATGGGGTGAGCGCGTAACGGCAGTGGTGCAACTCCATCCAGGCTATAATGTGACGGAAAGCGAAGTGCGAGCATTTGTTAAAGCACGCATTGGTAGTGTAAAAGCACCCAAACAAGTTGACGTGTGGCAAGACCTGCCGAGGTCCAAGGTGGGCAAAGTGCTCAAGAACGAGATAAAGTCGCAGTTGCTTGTTTCGCTTCCACAGAAGGAGTAACAATTCAATAATGATGAGATTATAGTGATTATCCAGGCAAAGGACACGTCCTTTGCCTGGATAATCACTATAATCTCATCATTATTGAATTGGGGCATTTTCAAGAATACGTGTCCAGCCCTTGCGCCACGTATCACGGTGGACCAAGCTTATGCTACCCTCTGCGTTTGCATAACGATAGAACGCGCTGGCACCTGTGCTGCTATTGTAGAAGAGTAGGCCACCGACAGGACTTCCGAAGACGAAGTTCGACGATGAGACAATGTGCGTCCAGCCCTTGCTCCAAGTGTCGTGTTTTTGAAGATGAAGGCCACCCTGACCATCTGTACGGTAAAACTCGCTCACGCCACTGTTGGCGTCATAGAAGAGCAAGCCAAAAGGTGTCGTAGTGATGGTTGTCCAGGTAGTGCGTAAACCTGTGTGACGTTTGAGCAGGTAGATGCCACCATTGCCATCGGTCCCGTAGAATGCACTGATGCCGTGAGGTTGATCGTAGAAAAACAGGCCAGCGAGACCATGTGGATTAAAGGCAAACGGGCCAGGAATAATCTTTGTCCAGTTCTTGCTCCAAATGTCGTGCTTGAGCAGTTGAATATTACCATACCCATCTGTGCTGTAGAACTCGCTGACACCTGTGCTACCCTCATAGAAGAGCAGACCATCATAAAACGTGTTTGCAACGCCATTATACACGAAATGACCATTCACAATATGCGTCCAGCTTTTGCGCCACCCTGTGTGATGTTTGATGGGGTAGAGGCCACCGTTACTACCAGCACCTTCATAAAATGTGCCTGTCCCTCGAACATTGTCGTAAAAGAGCAAGCCTTCAAAAGGGCTACCGAAGACAAATTTGCCTGAGAGTGTTTGCGTCAAGCTGTTCGAGAGTCCACCATAGGTGCTAAGATGGCTGAGGTGGCCCAGTCCGTCCGTGCCGTAAAATTCGCCGCGTCCAATAGATTGACTGTAGAAAAAGAGATCGGTAATCGCTGGATTTGTCGATACAGCATGAGCGAATGCAGGGGAGGCAATGCCGCCCGCGAAAGCCATACCTGCAAGTCCAGCCGCGCTTGCCACCTTAAAAAAGTCACGTCGGTTGATTGATTTTTGTGCGTCCATGTGTTGTCGCTCTCCTATTATAGTGTACATAAGAAATTTGGGTAGCTATCAATATATATTTCTGTTCTGCTAAGAGAACGCATAGACATACACGTTGTGGGTGTGAACTATTTCACATTTTGCGATGGTTGTCGTAGGGACCACGTTTACGGCGTCCACAGGCGATTAATCGCCTGTGGACGCCGTAAACGTGGTCCCTACGACAACCTCTGAATGAAGCACCACTCGTGGTATACTGTAGCAAAAGAGTTTTTCTATGTTGTATACCTGGTTGACAGGTGCTACAACAAGCAGGTCAACGATGATACACACTCAATGAGGAGCATTTGCATGTCTTCAATTTCCCCTACGAAACAGGTATTTCAAAATTTCATTGCCGGTCAATGGCGCGATTCGCAAAGTGGCGAAACGTTTGTGAGTACAAATCCGGCACACACAAGCGAGGTGATTGGGCATTTCCAGAAATCGACGGTCGCCGACCTTGAGGATGCCATTTCAGCGGCACTGATCGCGCAACGGAAATGGGCCGCAACTCCTGCGCCCGAACGAGGTGAAGTCCTGCTACGTACTGCCTTGTTGTTAGAGCACCACAAGGAAGAACTGGCAACGTTGATGACGCGTGAAATGGGTAAGATTTTGAAAGAGACGCGTGGCGATGTGCAGATCGCGATTGACGTTGCCAAGTTCATCGCGGGTGAGGGACGCCGTGCCGAAGGTGAAACCCTGCCATCGGCGTTGCCCAATAAGTTTAACATGACCGTGCGGCATCCACTCGGCATCGTCGGCATCATTACGCCATGGAACTTTCCTATTGCCATTCCTGCATGGAAAACCTTTCCGGCGTTGCTAGCAGGCAACGCAGTGATTCTGAAACCTGCCAGTGATACACCCTTGCTCTCGATTAAGCTCGCGGAGCTATTGCAGCAAGCTGGTCTGCCAGATGGTGTGTTAAACGTCGTCACGGGACCGGGAGGCACGCTAGGCGATGCACTGGCAAGTCATAAACGCATCAATATGATTTCTTTGACTGGCTCAACAGAGGTGGGACGCCATGTTGCCGAGATTTGTGGGCGTGACCTGCGCCGTTGCACATTAGAGCTTGGGGGCAAGAACGCGGTGATTGTGCTGGAAGACGCGGACCTTGATCTCGCGGTTCCAGGCATTGCTTTAGCCGCCTTTGGCACAACGGGCCAGCGTTGTACTGCGACGAGCCGTGTGATTGTGCAAAAATCGGTGCAAGCAGCGTTTACAGAGCGGCTTGTTGCGGCTGCCGAAAAACTGCATGTTGGCGATGGCCTTGACCCTACTGTTGAAATGGGGCCGTTGGTCAACAAGGGGCGTGTCAAAGCGGTACATGAGTATACCGAGATTGGCAGGCATGAGGGGGCGAAACTGGTGACAGGTGGTGTCGCACTAACGGAGAATGCCTATAGCGATGGAGCGTTTTATAAGCCAACAATCTTTACGGATGTTGCGCCAACCATGCGTATCGCACGCGAAGAGGTCTTTGGTCCTTTTGTCTCTATCGTACCCGTCAACTCTTACGAAGAGGCAATTCAGGTGGCAAACGAGACAGAGTATGGGCTTTCAACGGGCATCTTCACTGAAAGTAGCCGTTTGACGTTCCGCGCCATTCGCGAAATAGAGTCGGGCCTTGTCTACATCAATGCCGCAACCACAGGCTCGGAGATACATCTGCCCTTCGGCGGTATGAAGGCAAGTGGTAATGGACATCGCGAACTTGGCTCCAGTGCAGTTGAAGAGTTCAGCGAAATCAAAAGCGTCTTTGTCTCCTATCCAGCTTCAAAATAAAAAACAGAGCATACATTCTCCGTGCCGCGATGCGGCACGGAGAATGTATGCTCTGTTTTTTTGTTACATCACCCCGGTGCGCGTCAACGCGAATTGCTCGAACATGGCCTCCCAGACCTCCTGGTTTTCAAGACGTTCACGGGGACTAACGACGCGTGCGTTGATGGAGGAGAAAATGGTGCGTAACATGCGTTGTAGGACCGATGATGCCTCGTCATAAAAATCGGAGGCGGCATGCATACTATCATTCATGACGGCATCACACAGGTTCGCGAAATCATCAACATCAATATTGTTATGGTCAACACGAAACTCATACGTGCCCATATACAGCAGGTTTTCGTTGATAAGTAGCATTTTGAGCATATCCGGGTCCAATTCAACGCGACTGCTACGATAGGCGTCAATGAGTGCATCCATTGTCCAATTCACAAAGCGTACCAATGTGGGAAGCTGTTCTGTAGGTGTATGCTTCATTTCCCATTCTTGTTCCATACGGCTAATCAGGTCGAGGAGTTGGAAGTTTTCCATGCGCAACTTCTCGGCAGCATCGGGTAGACGCATCTTGCGACTGTTGCTTTGATAGGGTTGCGCTTGAAACACAGGTTGGGCAAGGTTTTGTTGCACGAGTTGGGCAAGTTCTCGTGCTACATCTAGCTCCGGGCAACGCATCGCGCTAGCAATGCGGCGGACGCGACGATAGTTGTTGATAAGCATGAACGTTTCAAGTGTGTGGCGATGAAAGTTCATGGCACGAGGAATCTCATCGACCAATCGCAGCATTGTACGCATCTGCAGAGGTAGCGCAACGCCCAATGTTTGCCACTCGTCACTGTAGCGCACAATCTCCATCGCGGTACGCATCACTTCGATATTGAGTGGCACATCACCGTAGGGCAACAGTTTTTGTACGTCGGGGCTGGCGATAAATTCGTAGGTTCCTTCGGGCCACATCGCCAGTTCGCGAATGGTCCAGAGGGCTTTTGTACGTAGAGCTTCGCGTAGCTGTGTTTCGTTGATGACACGCATCGCAATCAAGCGTTCGCCAATACGTTTACCCACAACGTCAGAAAGTTGCTGTTTGAAGGCGTCCTCAATTTGTTTATATGTTGCCATGCCCAACTGTTGCAGGACATCACCCAGCGTTAACGCGAGCGGATCGAACTCTGAGCAGTTCGCGACCTTGCCCTCGTTACAATAGACAATGCCCGTTTGACCGTTATCTTTCCTTAGTTGGATCGCGCCCGTCATCCCACCTAACTCCACCACTTGCAAGACCTCGACGAGGCCAAAATCTTGTAGCGAGCCAGACAACACGGTAGGTGTGGTCATGCACCCTCCCAAAGATAGAGCCAATAATGCGCCAGAAATACATTCACAATGCCACCCAAAAGCTTCTAGTATGTATAAAGAAAACCATTTAACAAAGGAAATTGATACACAAACACAGCTATGAGACCATCTGTAGGGGTCTCATTCCATTACACCCTGTTGGCATACCACAATGTGAGAGGACATGGTAAGTATTTCAACATCCTGTCAACATAGTTCATTGCTCACAAGGGTGTAATAGAATGAGACCCCTACAGAGGTTCAAACATCGTACCAACTACCATATTTCATAATGATACAAGTAATATCGCATCAGCATTATAGCAAAGAATAAGATGGTTCAACAAGATGATAGATAAGATTTATGTATTGATTTACTGTTCTTATCTCTTTCACTGGTGTATACTCAAGTATACATGAAGATGTACATACCCTCAACTATCAACAACCTATGCTAAAATGACATTGATATATTTGCATAAAACCTTCTTTGAGAAAAGGAGAAAGCGACGATGCTCACCGCACTACTCTTCTGGATAATAGTTGGATTAGTTGCAGGTTTTCTGGCAAGCATAGTGATGCGTGGTGGCGGCTATGGAATTATAGGTGATATCGTAGTGGGTATCGTTGGTGCGCTTATCGGTGGTTTCATCATGAACGCATTTGGTTTAGGTGCTGGTGGCATCATCTACTCTATTATTGTTGCCTTTATTGGGGCATGCATCTTGATTGCTATTTTACACGCTTTCAGTCGTGGCACAAGGCGTACTTATGACTACACTCCAACCAATCTTAAAAGCAAGAACAACATCGCTCCTTCTGCTCTCACTACTACACAATCATCTCTTCCACAAGAAAATTCTTACGTTCCACCGCTTGTACAACAACCACGTCCAAGTTACACATCACAACAAATTCTGGAACAATCCGTGCCTTTACCGCAACCAGAATACTCTTCTCCACCTGTGAAGCAGTATAAGCCAATACAACAATCGCCACCAGTAGAACCGCTACACCCTCGCTATGCCCCACCGACGCTCTCCCTTTTTGTAAGTCATAGCAGTAGGGATGACGAATTTGGTCTCAAGTTAGTGCATGATTTACGACGTGAACTTGGTGGTGATGAAGCCGTCTGGTACGACTCGGAAGGTGGTTTGTATGGTGGCGATGCCTGGTGGAGTAGAATTGTGTCTGTGTTAGAAAAATGTGATGTTTTTATCATTATTATTTCTCCCAATTCGATGAGTTCAAAGTGGGTTATGAAAGAACTTGATATCGCAACCGTTGAAGGCAAGCGCATCATACCAATTCTCTATCAACAAGCTAATGTCCGTACTGATCTAAGAGCAATACAACATATTTCGTTTCTCGACACTGTTCCGTATAATGTCGCGCTTGATAGGCTTGTGCAAGCTTTGAAGCGTTAAGAGATGTGTAGTAGTCTGTCAAAGCTGATTTGTCACATCGACCAGGGCGTCCCGTTAGGGGCGCCCTAGACCCTGACACATGATGATTGACGGTTTGTCGTAGGGACCGATTTATCGCGTCCTGGTGGCGTCTCGATTACCTACGAGGGCGCGATAAATCGGTCCCTACGACAAACCGTCACATGAAGCGTATTCGTGGCTCTACAGAACAATGGTATAATTAAGAACATAGCGTGAGGAGTAACATATGACCTTACGGAAAATACGCAGAATTTCGTCAGGAGTTTTCCAAGACTCAATGATAAATAGCGGGCGTCCAGTCGTTGAAGGAACGCGTGTCTTCGTTGACCGTATAATAGGACACCTGGAAAATGGCGTATCGATTGAGGAAATTTCTCAGGAATACGACCTCACACATTTACAAGTTGATGCTATTAGAAATTTAAGTGCTGAGCAGGTTCAATACATCAAAGGCTATGCAGATGCACTCGAAAATAGTAAAGTACATTTATGAGTATACACAATCGTATCGCAATTATCACAGGGGCAGGACGTGGTGTCGGTCGCTCTACCGCGTTAGCGTTTGCATGTGCAGGGGCAAAAGTGGTGCTGTGTAGTCGTACACAGGCGCAACTCGATGAGGTAGTTTTTGATATTATTCAACAGGGGGGTGAGGCTCTCGCGGTTGTAGGCGATGTGGCGCGTGAAGAGGATGTACGCAAACTTTTTGAGCAAGCACTACAAACGTATGGACGTGTCGATATCCTGGTCAATTGCGCTGGCATCGTCGCGGTAAAACCGTTTTTGGAGATGGATACGGAGACGTGGGACGAGGTTATCAATATCAATTTGCGTGGCACGTTCCTATGTTGTCGTACCGCGTTTCGCGTGATGGCAGAGCAGAAGCAAGGTGTCATTCTCAACCTCTCCTCGTTATCAGGTGTCAAGGGTGTCGAAAAGTTCCCCGGTCTAAGTGCCTATAACGTCTCAAAGTCGGGCGTTGCGGGCCTGACAGAGATACTCGCCGTTGAGGGCAAACCATACAATATTCGTGTGAGCGCGGTAAGTCCAGGCGCGGTCGCGACTGAGATGTTGCGTCAAGCGGCCCCACATCTTGAAGCAGGTATGACGCCCGATGAGCTTGCCGAAATCCTGCTTTTTCTCGCCGATGATACTGGCAGGATGTTTAGTGGCAGTAATATCGAATTGTTTACCAATGCATAAAAGGATATCCTATGGTTTACCTGACACGACGCACCACCTTTAGTGCCTCGCATCGACTGTGGAGCGAGCAGCTTTCGGAGTCCGAAAACTACGAAGTATACGAAAAGTGTGCGAACCCGAATGGACATGGACACAATTATGTGCTTGAGGTGACGGTACGTGGCGATGTTGACCCACGTACTGGTATGGTCCTCAACCTGACGGATATGAAACGTATCACCAATGAGCAGGTTATTCACTGGGTCGATCATAAGCATCTCAACTATGATGTGCCGTGGCTGGAAGGAGTCATTCCAACGGCGGAGATGCTGGCAATCAAGTTCTGGGAACGCTTAGAGAAGGGTTTCTCAAAAGGGCTGCTCTACGAAGTCAGACTACATGAGACCGAAAACAATAGTGCCGTGTATCGGGGAGAGACCGCTTAGATGAGGATAGCCCTCGTTGCGCCACTTGTCACACCGATTGCCCAACCGTATGCAGGTGGTGCGCAAGCGATGCTTGCCGACCTTGCACAAGGGCTACAGCAACGTGGGCATACGGTGACGCTCTTTGCTCGCACAGGTTCGTTAGTCCCTGACGTAACGATTGAGCAGATTGCGGTCCCTGAGAGTGTACGTCCCGCGAGCTTCTCGGAACCGACACAGGAGCGACCTACCGATACAGGTTTTTTCGCGCAGGCAAACATCTTTCTTGACCTATTTCTTCGTATCCAGCAACGCCACCACGAGTTCGATATTGTTCATGCACACGCCTTTGATTGGCCCGCGTTTACCTGTAGCGCGTTGGTACGGGACATCCCAATACTGCACACAATTCATCTCCCGGCGGTCTCACCCGAAATCAATGATGCACTTAGTGTTCTTCATCAACAGGGACATCCCCTTACATTGCTCACCGTTTCATCATGCCTGTGCCGCAACCTATGCACCCTATACACCAGTTGACCATGTTATCTACAATGGGCTTGACCTCAGCACCATCCCTTTTGTCGAGCATGGCGCGGAGAATGCACCGCTTCTGTTCGCAGGTCGCATCACGCCAGAAAAGGGTGTCGAGGCGGCAATCGAGATCGCTGAACAAGCTGGACGACATCTGCTGCTTGCAGGTGGAGTGTATGACTCATCGTACTATCAAGAACGCATCTTGCCCCGATTGCAACAAGCAGGGAACCGCGTTACCTATCTTGGGCAACTTGACCGTTCAACCCTGTGGCAAGTGATGGGGAAGTCGCTTGGTCTGCTCTTCCCCATTGAATGGGATGAACCGTTTGGCCTGACACCTGTTGAAGCGATGGCGACAGGCACACCCGTCATCGCCTATCGACGTGGTGCTGTAGAAGAGATTATTCAACACGGCACCACAGGATTTCTTGTTAAGCCTGGAGACCGTGCAAATGCTGCCTCATATGTCAACGAGCTTTCCATGCTGTCACGTATGCAATGTCGTAGTCATGTCGAGCAGCATTTTTCACTAGAGCGTATGCTTGACGGCTATGAGGATGTGTATACGTCAGTTGCACAGGTTGGATAACGATACAAATGTTGTAAGGACCAAGTGTACGGCGTCCCTACGACATTTATGTCAATTGAAGAAGAAATTTACACCATCCTAGTACATGCCCTGAAAGGACACCTTGCGTTTGATGCATAGTTTCGGGAGCAGTTACAGCACAAAGGGGATGAGTCGTTTCGTATGCCGCATATACTCCTGATATTGTTGGCCCAGATGCTCTTGGAGGACACGCTCTTCCACATGGATACGGTAGCTGAGTCCAATTAGGACACATCCCATTAGTACCAATAGACTCAACCAGTTCGTAGCACTGAGCCCAAATCCGAGTAGCGTGATGAGCAAGCCAGTATAGGATGGATGACGAATGAGTCGGTAAGGACCCACTTCGATCACATGCTGTCCGGGCGCGACTGCCACTGTGGTCGTGAAAGAGGTGCCGAGCACGTGAATGGCATAGAAACGGAGCGCGATCCCCACGTAGACCAGCAGTATGCCAAGCCAGAAGAGAAATGTGCGAGCACTCGTGATGGTGGTAGCAGGAACCTTAAACGCCAGCAGCGTGCCGAGGAGGATGCCGAGCGTGACCAAGCAAATGAGGACCGCATGCGATCCTCTATCCTGGCGTCGCGCACCAGCACGCAGACGTTTGAGCGTCATGATATCCACGCTCGCCTCCATCACTCTCCAAATGAGAAGGCTGCCCAGTAGCACACTCAGTAGCGCAGGCTGGTGAGCGAAAAGTGGCTGCATGATCTACGACCTTCCCGTTACGAGCGGCAAATGACGTGTTCCAATGGTCAGTCCACTGGAGAAGTGCGTACACCATTTCCAACGCTCAGAAACAGTATAACTAGATGTTGACGTTTGAGGGCCAAACCTTCTTACCTGGCAGGTCATTTACACCATTCCAAACTCATTGAATAGAAACGCTAGCATATCACTACGCTCCTCGATAATCTTGGTCGTGGGTTTGCCCATGCCGTGTCCGGCTTTGAGTTCAAGACGCAACAGGGGCGTCTTTTCACCACTGTGCGCACGTTGCAGGGTTGCGGTAAATTTCTTGGCGTGGGCGGGTACGACGCGATCATCGGTGTCTGCCGTCATGATAAGCGTGGGCGGATAGTGGACGCCCTCTTTGACGTTGTGCAGAGGCGAATAGGCGTAGAGAAACTTGAAATCCTCCGCGTTATGCTCAGCATCGCCATAATCCGATATCCAGTAGCGTCCGACGGTAAAGCGATGGTAACGCAACATATCAATGACAGGAACTTCACATACGACCGCACCCCACAGATCGGGACGCTGTACAAGACATGTAGCAGTTAATAGACCACCATTACTACCGCCATTGATGGCAATCTTAGGTGTACTCGTGTATTTGTTGGCAATCAGCCACTCGCCAGCCGCGATAAAATCATCAAAGACATTTTGCTTCTTGCCAAGTACCCCTGCTTGATGCCACTCTTCGCCATATTCGCCACCACCACGCAGGTTCGCCACGGCATAGATACCACCACTTTCGACCCATAGAAGCGCGACCAGCGAGAAGGTCGGGGTCAGGCTAACATTAAAGCCGCCATAGCCATAGAGTAGCGTTGGATTATTGCCATCCTGCACCAGTCCCTTTTTGTGTGTCAGGAACATTGGAATATGTGTGCCATCCTTTGATAGATAAAAGACCTGTTCCGTCTCGTAGTCGCTCGCATCGAAATGAATAGCAGGCTCGTGTAGAGATGTCAGACTATCTGTTGTAAAGTCATAGCGATAAATTGTGGAAGGCACAAGGTACGAGGTGAAACCAAAGAATAGCTCGCTGTCATCTACCTGACCAGAAATCTCTACGATAGAGCCAAGCGTGGGTAGCGCAATTTCACCGAGCAACCGTCCATCCAGCGCGTAACGCTTGATCTGATGATGGGCGTCATGCAGATATGCAACCACAAACTGATGGTTGACAATCAGCGCGAAGGCAACGACATCGTTTTGTTGCGGAATCAGTTCTTTCCAGTTAGCTCGTTCGGGTTCGCGCGTATCAATAGCGATAATGCGACTTCGTGGTGCGTCCAGGTCAGTGTTGAAGTAAAAAACTGAACCATCGTTACCTATAAAGTTGTACCCTGCATCAGCCTCATCCAAAAGACGAACAAACGGTGCAGGACTATCAATCTCACGATAATAGATGCGATTTTGCTGATCGGTGCCATGCCAGACATTGAGGACGAGATATCTGCCATCATCAGTTACGGTTGGGTCAAAGGCCAGTTCCTTCGCGTCGGGTCGCTCAAAGATAAGCTGATCCTCTGTTTGTGGCGTACCAAGCGTATGCAAATACACCTTGTTGAAGTTTGTCGAGTCTTCCTCCGGCACCATCCCAGGTTCTGGGAAACGGCTATAATAGAAGCCTTGTGCATCATGTCGCCACGCGAGCGAACTAAACTTTGTCCATGCAATTACTTCATCGCAGTCGTTGCCCTCATCGACACGTCGCACTCTCACCTCTTGCCAATCGCTACCACTGGTCGAGGTGCCATAAGCTAGTAGTTTGCCATCTTCACTGAACGAACGATTGACAAGCGCAACAGTGCCATCAGCACTGAGCGTATTGGGGTCGAGGACAAGCGTTGCTTCACCATTAAGCGTATCTTGCCTGTACAGCACGAACTGGTTTTGTAAGCCCGTATTTTTAGAAAAGTAATAGCGGTCGCCGCGTTTGCTCGGCACCGTATATTTAGGATAATCGTACAGTTCGGTGAGGCGTGTCTTGATCTGCTCACGTCCCGAAAGTGTCGCAAGATAGGCACGCGTCACCGCGTCCTGTGCCTCTGACCATGCCTGTGTTTCAGTGGATGTGGCATCTTCGAGCCAGCGATAGGGGTCCGCGACCTGTGTGCCGTGATACTCCTCAACGGTGTTGTCACGGCGCGTGTGTGGAATGTTCAATGAAATGTCTCCTCCTACGAGATGAATGCAGATTGTCGTAGGGACCACGTTTACGGCGTCCACGGACGATTTATCGTCTATGATTGCTATGAGAAAATGGACTCCACGCATCTCGCGCAATGAATTGCGCCGTGGACGCCGTAAACGTGGTCCCTACGACAAACCGTCATCCGTCAATAACATAACCCATCATACGGCGACATTGGTTGAGCGTCCGTAGGGTTTTTCGGGGTCAATCAGCACGTTGATACATGCAGGGAGACCGGAGGCGAAGGCTCGCTCCAAAGCAGGACGAATGTCTTCTGCTCGCTCGACGAGTTCGCCGTAGCCACCGAGGGCTTCAACCATCTTATCATAACGGATGCCAGGAGAAAGTTCAGCAGCCGTCGCATGTCCAATCATGGCGCGTTGTGGATGCTTGATTTGTCCCCATGCGCCATCGTTGCCAATAACCGCCACAATCGGCAATTTCTGACGTGCCATACTCTCGAACTCCATGCCATTGAGACCAAAGGCACCATCACCACTGAGGATAAGCACTTTTTTACCAGGACGCGCGAGTTGGGCCGCCATCGCAAAGCCTGTACCTGTACCGAGACAGCCCATTGGTCCTGCATCTAGCCAGTAGCCCGGTTTGGCAACGTTGATGACTTTACCACCATAACTCACAATATCGCCACCATCACCAACGACGGTTGTATCCTCATCAATAAAATCGCGTATCTCACGGCAGAAGCGCATGGGATGGATGGGAAAGGCATCCGAGTTGAGCGCGGCGGCATCGCGTTCGAGACCACGCTTCTCTTCATTGCGAATGTAGGTAAGCCACTCTTCGTTCGCAATTGCCTTTGTTGCCTCGGTCACTTGCCGCATACTCAGGCCAACATCGCCCACCAGTCCAACGGCCGCTCCACGATTGACGCCGATATCCTCAGCCGCAAGGTCAAACCATAACACATTTGCCTCGGCAGGAATGAGAGGTGGTTGACCGTGATTGAGACGGAAGTCCATCTTTGTGCCAATGGCGAGTATCGTGTCGGCACCCTCTAAGGCTTTGCGTCGTGAAGATGTGAAGAACAGAGGATGCGTTGGTGGCAGACAACCACGACCAGCACCATTGAGATAGACGGGTGCGGAAATGCGCTCCGCGAGTTGGCGCAAAGGTTCCGCTCCGTCCGACCACCATACTGCGGTACCAGCCATAATCACGGGCCGTTTCGCCTTTTCGAGCAGGGCAGCAGCCTGTACTACGGCGTCAGGGTCAGGCGCGGTACGACCTCCGGCGCGATAATTCGCGGGTTCGCCGAGGTCAAAGAGCGTATCGGTATCGGCAAAATTGTTGAGAACATCCATCGGCATTTCCAGGAAGGTCGGTCCCGGTTTACCACTCAACATCTGTCGAAAGGCAATACCTACATATTCACCGAGACGTGAGGTCTCATGGACTGTTCTTGCCCACTTTGTGATGGGACGTAACAGGTCTATCTGCCCCATCTCTTGTAACGCGCCACGGTCCCAGAAGCCAAGTGGGGCCGCGCCACCAATCACGAGAATAGGACTCCCTGCAAGGTAGGCATTTGCCACACCTGTTACACCATCGGTGACACCAGGGCCAGCCGTAAGCAGAGCTACACCAGGCTTGCGCGTCGTTTTGGCCCAACCCTCTGCCGCGTGAACGGCGGCCTGTTCGTGACGCGTATCGACAACACGAATCCCTTCGCGTAAACACCCATCATAAATACCCGCGATATGCCCACCACTTAACGTAAAGACAACCTCGACCCCTTCACGTTTCAGCATCCTGGCAACCAGCCAACCGCCATGAATCAAACCCATGATGCGCTCCTTTGTGTACCATTATAGACAAACAAAAAATACCTTACTCTTATAATACCTCA
>CAWBTV010000002.1:0-299073 GCA_963791835.1 uncultured Chloroflexia bacterium | reverse complement strand
CTTGAAGGAAGTGATGTTTGCTATCGTCCACACCCAGGGGGCGCACCAGCAAACACTATTGTTGCGGTCGCGCGTCTTGGTGGAGCAGCACGCTTTATTGGCAAGTTTTCGTATGACGCCTTTGGTCAACAACTCATTCAAGTATTGCAGAACAACAAGGTCGATAGCCAGTATGTACGTAGTACTCATGAGGGTACAACTGCGCTGGCACTTGTCGCTTTACAAGACAATGGACAACGCATCTTCACTTTTTATCGGCATCGAACCGCAGATACGCTGCTCGACGTACCGGACCTGGATTGGAATGCATGGCACGATGTAGCACTGTGTCATGCCTGCTCCATCACGCTATCTACCGAGCCATCACGTACCGCGACGCTTGCCGCGATGGATCATACGCGTCAAGTCGGAGGAATTGTCTCGTTCGATGTCAACATGCGACCTGCGTTCTGGCCCTCTGAGCAAGCGATGCGGAGCGCGATGGTTGAGATTGTACCGCGTACCGATGTGCTTAAACTGAGCGTGGAAGAGGCGTATCTATTTGACCCAACGTTATTGTTTGCCACGCCCGAACAAGGGGATGTGACGCGACTCGCTCACTTAGGAGAGCAACTGCTACAACAAGGACCGCGTTTTGTCATTATCACGTTTGGCAGTAAAGGTGCCTTGCTCATGACAGCCACAAATCGTGTAGAGGTGCCAACAATTCCAGTTCGTGCTATCGACACAACGGGTGCTGGCGATGCCTTTATGGGTGCGATTCTCTTTTCGTTAGCTGCACGTGACTATGCATCGCCTGCTGACCTTGCCCGACTTTCACAAGACGACCTGTATCAGATGGGGGTGTTCGCCAATAAGGTAGCCGCCATCAGTTGTACACGTTATGGTGGAATCGAGGCATTACCGTATATGCGTGAGGTTGAAGCAATGTGAAGAATCCATGTGCTATACTACAGTTAGACGCACTCAACGCGCGGCCCGCCAATTTCAGGCGGGCTTTCGTATGATATGCTACCTATGGTTTGTAGTGGCGATGTGTCTTTCTATATCAGGGAGGGGGCTTAGACGAAGCAGTGTTGCTTCCTGTGCATTGTTGCAATAGGGGCCAATGAAGCGGCCCATGTCAAGGAGGTCTTTTGAACTATGGCTATTGAAGTGATGAGTCCGTATGCGGTGGCGGTGGAGCAGTTCGACGAAGCTGCCGACCGTCTTGGGCTTTCGCAAGCTATGCGAGCAATTTTACGCAAGCCGAAACGCGAACTAATCGTGAATTTTCCTGTACGTATGGATAATGGTGATGTGGAGATGTTCACGGGCTATCGAGTACAGCATAATATCAATCGTGGACCCGCGAAAGGCGGTATCCGGTTCAGTCCAGAGGTGTCGCTCGACGAAGTACGCGCCCTCGCAATGTGGATGACGTGGAAGTGTGCCGTTGTCAATATTCCGTTTGGTGGTGCGAAGGGTGGCGTCCTCTGTGATCCCCATCTCATGTCAAGCTCCGAACTTGAGCGTTTGTCACGCCGTTATGCCACCGAAATATCTATTTTGATTGGCCCCAATAGTGATATTCCTGCACCTGACATGAACACTAATCCGCAGGTGATGGCCTGGATGATGGATACCTTTTCTATGCATATGGGCTACTCTGTTCCTGCCGTGATTACCGGAAAACCGTTGGCAATTGGTGGCAGCGAAGGACGCCTTGAGGCGACGGCGCGTGGTGTGCAGGTTGTGACACGCGAGGCACTCACGATGCAAAATATGCGTCCTGACAAGTGCGCGGTCGTGGTTCAGGGCTTTGGTAATGTTGGCAGCATTACCGCACGTCTTTTGAGCGAATTGGGTTGTAAGGTTGTGGCACTGAGTGACATCAGGGGTGGTGTCTATAATCCTACTGGCATCGACGTAGCGCAAGCCATGCGCTACTCGAAAGAGCATGGTAATCTCGCTGGTATGCCCGGTACTGAAGCGGTGACGAATGCGGAACTATTAGAATTGCCGTGTGAGGTACTTGTGCCTGCCGCATTGGAGAACCAGTTGACGGAACGCAATGCTCCGCGCATCCAGGCACGCATGATTATAGAAGCGGCAAATGGTCCAACAACGCCTGAAGCCGACCGTATTCTCAATGATCGTGGTGTAACGATTGTACCGGATATCCTGGCAAATGCTGGCGGCGTCACGGTCAGCTACTTTGAATGGGTGCAAGACCTACAACGCTTCTTCTGGGCTGAGAACGAGATCAACAATCGACTCGAAACCATCATGACCCGTTCATTCCATGCCGTCCACCAAAAAGCCAAAGAGCAGAATACAAACCTACGCATGGGTGCCTATCTGCTTGCCGTCGCCCGTGTCGCCGAAGCCACTGAGATTCGCGGCGTCTACCCGTGAGCATAATGAGATTGCGGAAAATGCACAAGAGCTTGTATGACGCAAAGCTTGCGTGTACAATGAGGAGTAGCGATCAACGGTCATGTACAATTTTGTGGAGGAATATCGAATAAGCAAGTACGTGGAGGAACAAAATGGCAACCTACATTAGCCTGGTGAACCTCACGGAGCAAGGCATACGCGAGGCCAAGAATGCACCAGAACGCTTGCAAACGTTTGACGCGGCACTGAAAGAGGCAGGAGGAAAACTGATTGGTTTCTATCTTGTCATGGGACAATTTGATTATATTGTGATTACTGAGGCTCCCGACGATCAGACAGCAGCACGGCTCATTCTGGGTACGATTGCACAGGGAAGTATGCGTACACAGACACTACGCGCCTTCCCACGCGAAGAATTTGAGTCCATCGCCATGGGATTACAATAAACAAGCAGAAAATAAGGGTATGGACGATTAACCGCCCATACCCTTATTTTCTGCTTGTTTTCTGGTATGTGCAAATCACGTGTGAAAGATAGCTCGTACAAGGCGTTCGGGATCATGACGCGCCAGTCGATCATCCTCTAAGTTGAGTTGCTCTGTGACGACATAAGGCACAAGACGATTTAATTCCGCGTGGTCAACTTGTACCGGCATACTGCCCTCTGCTGCATACGTTTTCAATACATCTTCGTTGAAAGGACCATTGTTCACAATTACGCGGTCAACACGAGCACCCAAGTAATGATGAATAGTGTTGACAAAATCTGATGCTTTGTATTTATCAGTTTCACCGTGCTTGGTCATGATATTACAGACATACACCTTTTCCGCATCAGACTCACGAACTGCACGGGCAATGTCTTTGACAAGCAAATTGGGCAGCAAACTTGTGTATAAGTCGCCAGGACCGATGATGATAGTGTCAGCGCGGCGAATAGCACGTATCGCTGGCAAACAGGCAGGAGCATCCTCTGGTTGTAAGCGTAACTGCTTAATTGGTGAGAGATACCCAGGATTTCTCTTACCGCGTGTGTCAATATCCGTTTCGCCACAAATAGTGGTTTCGTCCTCTAAATCAGCACAAATCATTGTCTGCGTCAGTGTGACAGGCAAGACGTTCCCAGCAGTGTTGAGCAACTCCTGTGCATCTTCAATCGCCAAAAGCAAATCATCGGCGTTGATATCCTGTAACCCCTTGAGAATCAGATTGCCCAGGCTATGACCGCCTACTCCACTCGCATTCCCATTTTCACCATTTTGCCCATCCGGTTGCTCAAAACGATGCATGAATATCTCACGCCACAACGCTCCATTGCGAGCCAGTGCCACAAGTGACATCCGCAAGTCTCCGAGTGGTAACTGACGTCGAAACTCGTCCATGAGTCGGCGCGAACTTCCACCACTGTCAGACATTGTTACCACAGCACTAATATTAAATGGATATTTTTTTACATGCGAGAGGAAAGAAAAGGTGCCAGAGCCTCCACCAATGGTGACAATTCTGCGTCCCGCGAATTGGTCTCCGCTACGTTTGTTCTCTTGCACTGGATATCTCCTGTGGCCGATTTCAAATTCGTCGTTCACTTCTACCATCCTTCTAAAATACAAAAATATGCTATACAATACCCTTCCAGAGATATGCTCGTTGCATCGTTTAGTCTATCACGGCTTTTTGATACGTGCAAGCAACCTATTACCAACGCTAGCGTTATCTAAAAATATGTCAATTGCTACCCATAGGAGCGTTCGTCTTGTATGTAGAGAACGTTCTCCGTATTTCAACCGTCTTGCCCCTTGTGAACTTCTGTTTATCCTGTTTCCTATAAAGTCCTATTTATGCCTCCTCTTCTTGTGTAAAAACGACAAATAAGCTATACTGTCTGCAACGGGGATCTCTCTGCCACTTTGTGGGCGCGGTGGTGGAGGCTCAAGATTTCCGTTGTATTTTTATCTTGCACCTGCTCATTGGGCTTCCCCCCTGGTAATGGTAAAAAAGGCTAGGTTACAGAACAATGGTATGCTATAATAGCCATACTTTGACGAGAGGAGATGCACCGGCATGCAGACACCACCACAGACACAAGCCTCGCTCAATCGCGCTCGCCTACTTTTAGAAGAAGGTAGAAGCGAGGATGCACGAGCCGTGATAGACACCATCCAACCGGACACCGACACTCAAGAGCGAGATGTGAGCTATTTGTTAGGTTGGTACTACATTGTTAGCAGACAATGGGATGATGTCGTACAAACACTTTCCCCTTTACTCGCCCCTATTATTCTTGAGAATGCATCGGAAACCCTACTAGAACGTGAACGTCAGGCAATTTATCTGTTACGCCTCGGTCAGACAGCTGTCAATCTTGCACATTATGAAGACGCATCGCAACATTTTATACAGTGTCTCAAATTACTTCATGATCGCCGTGTCCATCTTCCCTCGATCCGGATCGAGGCTCGGTATAGTCTTGCGATGACCTATGTGATGAGAGGGTCATACACGGTCGCAATTCAACATTATAACGATGCACTACGTCTTTGTCGTCATTATGAACTCGATGAAGCGTTGCCTCATATTTATTATGGTTTGAGTGAAGCCTATCGCTGTCTGGGGAACTTTGCGCAAGCACATGATGCTGCACGTGAAGCCTTACGCATGTATCAGGAACGCGGTGATGAACTATTACAGTCGCGCATCTATACGTTGCTTGGGCGTATTTCTTTCTTGCTTGGTGATTATGCAGCAGCACTGACTTACTATACAAATTCCTATACATTGGCTGTGAGCAATGATAGTTTGAAAATGGTCATGATCAGTTGTACCGCACTCGCAGAAGTATATGCGGAGCAAGGAAATATGCGTGAGGCAAAGGAGTATGCGCAACGTGCGTTAGAAGTCACGACAAAAATAGATGATGCATACCTGTCTGGCGTCGTCTACGCCACTGTCGGCAGAATAACACTCACAGAAGCACGTTCAACACAGGGGACTGAGCGAAAAAGCTTGTTTGACGAAAGCATTTCGTGGCTACAAAAAGCAGTCATGCAATTGAAACCTGTTCAGGCACCAAAAGATCTTGCCCAGACATATACATCATTAGCGACCGCTCTTGAAGAGACAGCACGTTCGCAAGAGGCTCTCACTTACTTGAAATTGGCTTATGCGGAGAAAGAGAAAGCCAAAGATATTCCATGTGCGTCTTTCTAATATTGTGTGCTATGCTAGTATGGGCGTTTGGGTGCGCTCAAGCGGACCCGTACAGGACTTCACATACATTCTGGCCGCCGTTGGTCACTCTTGTACGGGTCCGCTTGAGCGCACCCTGGTGATGTCCCGACATATAAATGTACATAAAAGGATTATATACAACTATGCTTCAGATAGATCAAAGACAGCTTGGCGCATCGCCTATCACTGTCCCTGCTTTAGGTGTGGGCGTGTGGAGTTGGGGCGATACGAATTTCTGGAACTACGGGCAAAGTCATACACGCGAAGACATCAATCAGGCATATAAAGCGTGCCTGGATGCTGGTTTGAACTTTTTTGATACGGCGGAGATATACGGTAGTGGCGAGTCGGAACGTATTCTCGGTGAATGTGTGCGTAACGATGGACGACCTGCGATTATCGCGAGTAAATTCGCGCCCATCCCCACACGCCTCTCAACACGCACATTACTCGATGCACTGGACAAAAGCCTGGAACGTCTGGGCATGAGCCAGATAGACCTGTATCAAATTCACTGGCCCTATACCTTCCTCGGCATCAATGCGTTGATGGATACATTGGCGCAAGCCTATCGCGCTGGTAAGATTCGCGCTATTGGTGTTAGCAACTACAGTGCAAACCAGATGAGACAGGCGCATGCACGTCTCGCACGCCATGGTATTCCCCTGGCATCAAATCAGGTGCATTATAGTCTCCTACACCGAAAGCCGGAGTCAAACGGAGTGCTTGCCGCATGTCGCGAGTTGCAGGTCGCGCTCATCGCATACAGTCCCCTGGAACAGGGACTACTGACAGGCAAATATCGCGTGAGTGATGCACAGGCACCTCAACTAACAGGCGTGCGCCGCTTCATGCCAGCATTCAACACGACCAGGCGTAGCAAAATCGAGCCATTATTGCAGACAATGGAGCCTATTGCTCAAACGCATGGCAAAACAATTGCGCAAGTTGCCTTGAACTGGCTTTTGACGAAGGATGAAATCATTATCCCCATTCCAGGCGCGAAAAACGCTCGGCAAGCCAAAGATAATGCCGGTGCTATCGGGTGGCGGCTCACGTCGGAGGAGCAACAACGCATCGCTCAAGCCGCTCAAAATTGGTTGTAACAAACACAATAATGGTCAAAGGATGTGTTTCGCATCTCGAAACACATCCTTTGACCATTATTGTGTTTCTACAGGTTCTGGTTTCAGCCGTACCAGCATCACGCCTAACCAGAGAACCCACACCCCGAAAAGCAGAATTGCTGGTGCGGTCAAGGGTGCCTGTCCCGATGCCGGGGCACTGGCAACGCTTACGGCACTACCACTAAAGAGGGCCGCGACCGCAAGCGCGATATAGCCAAAGATTACCCACGCAACAGGCCAAAGTCTACTACCACTACGCGCAATAATAGCACCAAAGAAGAGTGTTGAAAGCGCGAGTAGGCCAATCCCTACTGTGTTTGTTAAAAGTGCGAAAATGCTTATCAGTACATTATTTCCGTTTGGGGCAACACTGGTGTTAACGCTAACAAGATAGAGCGTGCTTGCGAGCGTTCCTACAATGTAGCAGCTAAGGCCAATGACGCCCGACCATGCCGCGATAACCGCGAAACCTTTGCCGCGCCATGCATACGGAGGCATACCATCCGTTTCTTCCGTTTCTTCCTCGTCCGCGCTTTCTTCTGTCTCATCGTCGGTATTCCCCTCGTCCTCCTCATCACTTTCGTCCTCTTCAGCGAGTTCTTCTGCTTCGCGTTCTTCCTGACCCATCAATTCCTGGGCTATAATGATACGAAAGAGCGAGAACGGCAAACTCAGCAACAGGATAAAGGCGAGCAGAAGCAGCACGCGGTAGAGCAAAAATGATACTTGATGCCCACTGATCCATGTGAGATAAGCTGCACTATTGCCCACACTTGTTCGCGTTAATGCGTTATTGTACCCTGATGGTGCTAACACGAATGCTTGATAGGCTGGTATCCCTGCGAGCAGAAGGAGAGCACCACAAAGGTAAGATAGACCATTGCTACGGAGTCGAGCCAGGAAACTACGTTTCATTGAGCGTATCTATTTTCCCTTCACAAAACCATCTTTATAAGATTATAGCGCATGGATGCACAGGGACCTGATTTTGCGATTTGACAAAATCATCAAACATATGCCCTGTTGCCTCGGCCCATTAAACCAGGTGGACGCTAAAGAAGGTTAGCACACGACTCCAGGAGTCCTGGGCAGCCTCGGCATTGTAGGCAGGGCCTTTGTTGTTGAAGAAGGAGTGGCGTGCATTTGGATAAATTTTGATATCGTGCTCAATGTTGTTTTTTGTGAGTTCCGCGTCGAGTTTACGCGCTGCCCCTGCTGTGAAGTCCTTTTCCGGGTAGGAACCAACAACGGGACACAAACGCTTGACGGCTTCTAAAGGACGTGGATTCGTGCCATAATAAGGCGCAATCGCTTGTAGTCGGTTATCTGAAGCGGCCCACGCAATGGCAAAGCCACCACCCATACAGAAGCCGATGGCACCGACACGCTTCTCGTCCACTCCCGGCTGTGCCTCAAGATATGTCAGGGCACTCTTCAATTCCCGTATACCACCATTCTCAAGCGGACTGAATAGCTGCGAACGCAAAACATTGAACATACAAAGGACCCGATTGCGTTCCCCAAACAGGTCAACAGCAAGCGCGACATAGCCCTCTGCCGCGAAACGATCGGCAATCTCCTTGATATTTTCGTTCAAACCGAATATTTCATGGATTACAACAACCCCTGGGAATGGGCCATTGCCATCTGGACGTGCTAGATAACCGGGGCGTTGCTCCGTGCCAAAGGGAAAGTGAACGGTTTGCGTTTGTGTCATGTTGTGTAGCATCCTCACTCTTTACAAATTTTATAATTGATGTACCGCTATTTTCGGTAATCAACCTTCATGGGGACGCACGAGAGCATCCCTACAGGTAACATTACCATAAAATATCAGTTTCTTTATGGAAATAAGTATAGAAAGTGAAATAATATAGTACCGTCCCCTTCCATACGGAAAATGTGCTATACTATCGATATGAGTACAGCCGAGCAACCACACATAACTGAAAAGCATACCGATGACTGCGCCATGAGTCAGACAATGAATCGCACTCTACATCTCATTGGCGATATGTGGACGTTGATGATTGTCTATAACCTGATGAACGGCACCAGGCGTTTTGGTGAGTTATTGGATGCATTGGGAAATGTAAGTCCCAAGACACTTTCACAGCGCCTCAAGATGCTAGAGTCTGTCAAGTTTGTCGAACGCACAGCATACGCTGAGATTCCTCCGCGTGTCGAATATCACCTCACCGATAAAGGCTATGCCTTAGTAGATATTATCAAAGCCATGCAGAATTTTGGCGATCAATATCTCGCGGATGTCGTAGAGCCACCCGACGGAACGTGTCATTAACTGGGTGCGCTGAAGCGGACCCGTACAGGAGTTCTCTTCCATCCGGGCAATTGTTGGTCATTCCTGTACGGGTCCGCTTCAGCGCACCCTCGTCCCAGTCAAACCCCATAATGAGACCCTTACAGGCGTTCTGCCATTGCCACGATGTTTTCCGCCAATGTACGCAGTTCAGCACGTAATTCTGGTGGATTGCGAACGATAAAGGGACAACGCAAACCTGCTAGCACATAAGCAATCCATTGGAGGTCGGCAACATACGTGCGCAATGCAACGCCATCCGTCTCTTGCTCCAGGATAGCTACCGAGGGCGAAACCATCTCCCGTGCCTCTGCTAACGTTGTTTCAAGTAGCACATCGACATGCCATGTCGCGGGCACCATTGGCAATGAACGCGTGATAAAATCGAGACAATCAAAATCACCCGGTGCCACGAACGTCTCTTCATTCATTGCCACCGAGAGAATGCGGTCAAGACGAAACGAGCGCAAGTCTTGTCGCAGATGGCAAAAGCCTACCGTGTACCAAAAACCTGATTTGCAGACTAACCCATATGAATCTAATGTCCGTTCTGTCTCCTCACCGTTCCATGCGCGATAGTGCAGTTGGACGCGCTTTTTTTGTAGCGATGCCATACAGAGTGTAGTCACAATCTCGCTCGATGGTGCATTGGGTGCCGGATTAAAATCGAAGACAAGTGTCTCCTGTACGGCTCGTACATGTTCTTGTAGCACGAGGGGTAAGACGCGCTCGATCTTGGCAAGTACACTTTCGACAGAGGGAGCGGCAACGGCTAGACCCAGTTTGCGTGCTGCAATAAGCCCAATGGTCAAGGCAAACGCTTCATCATCACGAAACATGAGTGGTGGCAACTTAAAGCCCGGACGTAAGTGATACGCGCCGTGAGGTCCGCGCCGTGACTCAACGGGGATACCCATGTCTTGCAGCATCGTCACATAGCGTCGTACAGTGCGCGTATCCACCTCAAGGCGTTCGGCAAGCTCGATACCGCTTATATGTTGTCGTGACTGCAACAATTCCAGCACAGTCAGCACACGTGTCGTTGGAAAATACATATCCGTATTGTACACGATATTTTTATATATGGAAGAACAAAAAACAGGTGTAGCCGCTCATAGAGCGGCTACACCTGTTTTTTGTTCTTCCATACAATTATATTTATTGAGCTGGGGTAGGAGTAATCGTCGGCGTCGCTTTTATGGCTTTGCCACCTAACAACTTGTCTAGTAGTGCAGGACGGTTCGCATACCTCTTCGCGAGGTTATCAAGTTGCTTTTGTGTGAGTGTGCCATTATCGACACCGGATTTAAGATTGGTTTCTACTGCGTTTGTGATAATTGTCTGTAGTTGTGTGGTTGAGACACCTTGTGTCGTTGCTACTTCGCTCAAGGTCTTCCCCGTTTGTAGTTGAGCCGCAAGTTGTTCGGGTGTTAACTTTAATCCCTGTGCGATCTGCATTTTGATAGCAGGGGCGGACTGTTTCAATAGCTTAGCGATAGCAGTTCCGGGTTTCACTGTTGGTGTTGTTGTCACGACTGGTGCCGTTGGTGTTGCTGTTGTTTGGCTAGTGTGCGCTGATGTGACTAGCGGCCAGAATATGAAAGCGGCGATGCCGATAAGAATCAGAAGGAGTGCAACTGCACCGCCAATAAGCATGAAAAGTGTGCGTCGTATCATGATATGTAGTATCTCCTAATATGTGTATCTTGCGACAGATTTTTTATAGTGTGTTCATAAGACGTTTTTGTTGTATCGCTCTAACGTGCGATATAGATAGCATAGTACGACAGCATCAAGAAACCTTTTGTGAAGAGTCAAGCTTTGGTCAAGAAAGATTCTCCTAACACAAAAATGGTTCGTCTCTCTCAAGAGAGACGAACCATTTTTGTGTTAGGAGAACGAGAAGTCTTAGAAACCGAAGCCAGTGGACGTACCACCAGTCGTTCCGCCAGCCTGTTGTCCTTTGTGTCCATTGATAAGCTGGTCAAGGAACATCGGGTTGCTGCTAATTTGCTTTGTCACCATATCAGCCTGAGCCTGTGTGACATCGCCAGCACTTACAGCGGCCTTGAGTTCACTTTGAATAGCAGTGTTTAGCAAGGTTTTGAGTTGTGCGTCAGAAACCTTATGTGCTGATGCGACATCGTGAAGACTCTTGCCAGCCTGTAGTTGACTGGTCAGGTCAGCGGAACTGATGCCAAGTCCCTTCGCAACTTGTGCCTCGGCTGCAACAAGGTATTGCTGAAGCTTCTGCATATTGACATTACCGGAATAGCCGTCTTTGCCCTGCAACTGGCAGTTCGTAGCGTCACCAAGACGTGCCTTGATCTGGTCAGCTTGCGTCTTTGTCAGCTTGCCATCCTTGACCATCTGGTCAATCGTGTCACTTGCCGCGCTACTCTCCGCGCTCTGTAATTTGCTCGCTGAGACGCCAAGTTTACTGGCAAAGTCTTTCTGGAACTGACTACAATAATTATTTGTTGCGCTACTCGCACTGCTACTGCCGGTACTCACCGTATTGGTCGATGCAGTCGAAGATGTACTATTCGCGTTAGCATTCGCGATACGCGCACTTCCATAGACCGCGCCTACGAGGATGCCCAGGAGCAGCAGAAGGCTTGAACCGCCAATAATCAAAAATCGTTTCATGTGTATCTCTCCAGGAATAGGTCTGCACCATCACTGATGCCGTTCTCTTTTTTTCTTACCCGTTGTTGATATATACGTACCATCATTACCAAAAGTGGCATCTATAGCATACCTGAGAACGGAGCAGAATGTATGAGGAAAGATTAAAGTTTTCATGAAATTTCTGGTATATGTGTTTTGGGCATGAAAAAGGTCGGCACTGTTGGGGAAGAATGCCGACCTTTTTCTGGAAGAACGGAAAGAGAAAAGAGAGAGTAAGGCATCTAAGTCTTAATCACGTATCTCACAATAACACTATACCGCTTAAATATGAAAAAATTGTGTGGTAATATTCAAGATTTTCTCAAGCTTTTGTTTCACTCAAAAAAATCCGTATATTTTCGTCACGTTGTTGTGCTACTATACATGTATCACGCAGTGTAGGGACCGATTCATCGCGTCCTCGTCTGCATTCACCAATCAACGAGGACGTGATGAATCGGTCCCTACATGAACGGAAATTTCAAATGTTGTCGGGAGAAAGAGCTATGGCGCAAAAGATATTGTTGATCGAGGACGAAGAGGGCATTGTTCACCTGATAAATCTCTACCTGAAAAACGAGGGTTTTACTGTGGTGATTGCGAAGGATGGTGCCGATGGTCTCGCGCTTCACGCTCGTGAACACCCCGATCTGGTCATTCTCGATATCATGCTACCCGCCATTGATGGCTTTGAGGTTTGTAAACGCATCCGTGCATGGTCGAAGACACCTATTCTGATGTTGACTGCGCGAAGTAGCGAGGAAGACCGCATCACGGGGCTAGACCTCGGCGCGGACGATTATCTCGTGAAGCCATTTAGCCCACGTGAACTTGTGAGTCGCGTGCGTGCTATTCTGCGTAGAACTGGCTCCTCAAATACTTCTGTCTCCACGAATGAGCAAGTGTTAGTGATGAAGAACGAGGTATTACGTTTCCCCGGCTTGACCATTGACCTGCCAGCGCGACGTGTCGAGGTGAACGACGTAGAAATCGCTCTGACCCCGACAGAGTTTGATCTGCTCGCGCTCTTAGCAAAGTCGCCGGATCGCGTCTTCACACGCGAGATTCTGATGAACAAAGTGTGGGGCTATGACTATCTTGGCGATGGTCATACGATAGATGTTCATATGAGCGCGTTACGCAAGAAAATAGAACTTGAGCCAGGACAACGATACATTAAGACCGTCTGGCGTGTTGGCTATCGTTTCGAGATAAAAACACCGACAGCGCGTCCAATGAGTAGTCCATCATCATAAGGGAAAAACTATCATGCGTATACGTTGGTGGCAAAGTATTCGTTGGCGATTAGCACTTGGTTCGATGCTGATCGTATTGTTGGCAACAACAATTCTTGCTGTTGCGGCAATCTTTGCCATTGCTTACTACTACAATACAGAGCAGACACAAAATATCCATAGCTCTACCTATGATGAAGCACAGAAAATAGGTGAGCAATATGCAACAACACAAGCGACACTTACACGTCCTAGTAGACTTGGTACCGCGCTATCGAACGCCATCAAAAATAACCATCAATCCGTTGTGAACAACACCTTCTTACACATTCGGCAAGGTGAGGAGTATCAATTTTTAGTACTGAATATACGAGGAAGACTTGTCTATCCCCCCTTGAAATATGTCAACTCGTATCCCAATTTTACAGAATGTTTTGTCTGCAGCGGCCAATTATTGTAATGTTCCAGCGAGTGATGCCCAAAAGATATGCAATGCTATTAGACAAGCAAGGGAAAAGAATCAGTCTACAACCGACCAAATTGGACAAAATCCTTTCTTACCACGTACATTTACGGTCGAACCGATCACGGTAGATGGTACTCATAATGCGCAGGTTGTTGGTACACTGGTCATGCTTACACCATCGAATACAATCTCGACACCGTTTGTACAATCGGTAGCACAATCCGTTCTGCTCGTTTCGCTAGCAGTTGCCTTTATAGCCGCCGTTGTTGCCATTATCTTCTCTCGCACCATTACGCGTCCTTTAGCGAAACTGACTAACGCATCACGCATCATGGCTTCTGGCGATTACAATGCGCAGGTAACAATCAAGTCGCATGGCGAGATTGGCGAATTGGCACACAGCTTTAACGAGATGGCAACGCAACTGAGTCGCGACGTAGACGAATTGCGCCAGCAGGAATTATGGCGACGCGAACTCATTATGAGCATCACCCATGACCTCGCGACGCCTCTGACAGCTATTGCTGGTCTTGGTGAATCACTGGTTGACGGCATAAACCAGAGTCGCGAGGAGTATGAAGCAACGGGTCGTATTATTGTGCGTGAAACGCTGCGGCTGCGTCGGCTCGTCAAAGACTTGCATGTCATGGGGAAGGTTGAGGCGGGTGCGCTCCAACCGCAACGCAAGGAACTACGCCTTGCCGCGCTGGTTGATGAAATATTGGCGGTCCTGGCACCAGAATTTGAGCGAGCTGAGGTAGAACCGCGCAATGCAATTCCCTATCACATGATTATCCAGGCCGATGCAGACATGTTAACGCGTGTTTTTTCAAATCTGTGCGCCAACGCGATACGCCACACACCAAAAGGTGGCAATGTCACGATAGAGGCAAGGACACAGGGAAAAACTCTGCTTGTCTCCGTCTCTGACACGGGAGAGGGTATTCCACTAGAGTCACTCTCACTCATTTTTGAACGCTTCTACCGTGCCGATAGTGCGCGACAATCCGCAACGGGTGGGAGTGGTCTTGGTCTTGCCATTGTACGTGCCATCGTCGAAGCGCACGGTGGAACCGTTCATGCCGAAAATAATCCTAACGGTGGGGCGCGTATCGTCTTCACATTGCCCTATGTAGAAACGGTCGATAGAGGCAATAATTCATCGCACCTGACGATGAGTGATGAGGAAAATGTAGCGATAGAGAAGACTATTACCGACACGTTGCCTTTCCGTTCTCCCATCTTCAGGCGTAACGAACTATTGCCTCTACCTCCTCAAAAATAAGCAATTTTAATAAATGCCGCCGTGATGGTTTTCGTAGGGACCACGTGTACGGCGTAATTCATTGCACGAAATCTGCTCAATCTGATTGGATGAGTGTGTATGTATAGGTGATCAACCGCCCTCGGGTGCCGTAAACGTGGCTCCTAATGAATTTTGACACCCAAATCCGGCACTGGCGGTAGGGGCAGCAATTCATTGCGTCCAACGATGGGGGCGGTGGGCAACCGTCCCCACAACGCATCTCGTGGCAACGCCGACCCCGACCCGACCTATCTTTGGACGCAATGAATTGCTGCCCCTACCGAGGGAAATTCCCGTTTTCGGGTGTCAAAGTTCATCAGGGTGTTCCATGTGCCAAACTACATCACTATGTCCTTCGTAACACCTCACAGGCCGAATGAGGGTGTGAGGTGCTACCCTACAGCCTACACGGTCTGCAGTTGCCGCTCCTTGGTCAAGGCAAATGGACCGTATACCAGGAGCAATCCGAGAACAAATGCGTATGCGTAGTGGCCTAGCACCGAGCCTTCCCATGGGATAGCGGACAAGAAGTACGAGAATGCAGAAGCCGACAGAATGGTGTGCAAGACGACCCAGAGGGCAACGGCAGTTTCGACACTGACAAAGACCGCAGCAGCAACAACCAGAACCCACCTATGCAGTCGTAGTCGGAGCGCGATCGCGGTAAAGACAGCCCCTAACGCAACGGAAAGTACCAGGTGAATTACGATACCGACCAGCAACGGTACGAGCGCGAAGCTATATCCGACGGGCGCACTGACTCCTACGGTCCGAGCAATACCTTCGGGCATCGCCCACACCGTCGTACTAAGAGCACCCGATAGTAGCGCAACGGCTAAGAACACTATTCCAGCAATGAGACCGGGCATAAACCAGCGAGAGGTCGAGTGAAAAAAAGATGTTTGCATGATGATTTGCTCCTTCATTTGTGTCTGCGTTATGGTGTACATACGCAGTATTGCTTTCTTGCACGCTGTTTGATTGCTCTTTGTGAGAGTGACTCAAATGCTTTTGTTTCGCATTTCGATCACTTTCTACACTTATCAGTGTACTAAGAAAGAGGGGTTATACATAGTGGAGAACATCATAAATGTGAGATGACAAATGTCATATGATCGTCTTCCTCTATGCTATAGCCCATACGCCTCTCTATCTCGACTCCATAAATAGACCATGATATACTGATTACTATTGTCTAAATTATTATGAGGATGTGACGATAGACTATATTACAGAAAGATGTGGACGATGGGGGGCTTGCTCGCGCTGTATAAACATTATAAAAGAGGACTCTATGACTACAAATATATCTTCCATACATGATCGTCAATTTGTTTCATCCTCGGCCTCCGTTGAAGGCGAGTCACAAGAACTGGTGGATGTCCTCCAGAAGATTGTCTATAACGCAGGGGCATTATTAGAGGTACGTAACTGTTCTGTCGCCCTGCTGGATGCGAGTGGTTCGACCCTGGTGACACTGGCAGCCCTGCAAAAGAACGGTCGTACTCCACGTCATACGCGTTTTCGTCTCAATGAAGGCGTCGCGGGCTGGGTTGCTGAAAACTGCGAACCGCTAGTCATTAATGATGTAAGCCTTGACCCACGCTTCAAACGACTTGGACGCACACCAATCGGCTCGATCATGTGTGTTCCACTCATCGACGACAACAGATTTGTTGGTACTCTGACTGCCACAAGTCAGGAAAGCCATGCCTTCGATTCCAAAAAGCCAAGATGATGATTATCTTCGCGGAACAGGCGGTCCTGGCAATCATCAACGCTCGTAACGCAGAACTGGCATATCGACAGGCGAACCAGTTGGAAATGTTAATGGACCTTTCGCGCGGCATCACCACACGTCATGAACCCGACGCGCTCTATCGAACTATCCTGGTCGATGTTCAACGTTTAGTACCCTGTGACCTTGCGATCCTCTATCTGTATCAAGAGGGTACGCAAGAACTGTATCCCATCGCGGAACTCTATGGAGCAGATACTATACTCGGTGATGAACAAGAAATATACGCCGCCGAGGTCAAGACCGCCGACCTTGAGCAGGAGAAGATACGTCTCTATGACGAGCAATCGGTCACGGCATGGGCCGCCGTCCACAAGCATCCAATGCTACGGACACCTACACACGAAGCCCAGACAGAGGTAGAGGGTGAAGAGGACATGGCGGAATTATCAGCACCTCTCGTCTCTAAACATGTATTATATGGTGTCTTGTCACTGAAACGCGTGCAACCATTTACAAGTGAAGAACTACGCGTGGTACGTAACCTCGGCAATATGGCGGCGGCAGCACTTGAAAATGTCGAGTTGTTTCACATGGTGCGTACCGACCAGGAGCAATTACGGGCTATCCTGGCGTCCAGTTCAGATGGTATCGCCTTGCTTGGCGTCAATGCGTGCTTCATTGAGGCGAATGCTGCCTTTGGGCGCATCTTTGGTATTGACGCGGAACACATCGTTGGTATGGAATGTATGGAACTCCTCGGTTGTGAAGAGGGCGCGGACATTGAGCAAGGGGGTTGTCGCGAACTATGTATGGTGCATAACGCGCTCCAACAAGAAGAGGCATTGCCCTACACAGAAGTCGATCTTACCATTCAAGGTGTTTCTCGCTCAGTTGGCTTGAGCTTTACACGTGTCTCCACAAAAAACAAGCCGATTTGCCTGATGATGGCACGTGATGTGACTGCGATCCGCGATGCCACGCGTATGAAGGCAAACTTCATCTCCATGATTACACATGAGCTGCGTTCACCACTCAATGCCATCAATGGCTACCTTGACCTTGCCCTGACGGGTGTCGCGGGCGAACTCAATGAGCAGTTGCGTGAGTTTTTGCAGCGTTCACGTTCTGGAAGCGAGCAACTATACGGGCTGGTTGAAGACCTGTTGCTGGTCTCACGCGCGGATGCAGGTCAGTTGCGCTTGAGTCGCGAGGTGATTAGCCTTCATGATGTTATCACCGATGCGGTAGAGGAACTCGAATTGACCGCCACAGATAGAGGTATCACGCTGTCTGTCGATATCGCTTCTGACTTTCCCCAACTGTATGCCGACCCTGTGCGTATGCAACAAGTATTGAGAAACCTCATCAGTAATGCGCTACGTTTCACCAATGCGGAAGGAAACGTCACGGTTGCCGCCACGGTAGAATATGTAGAGGGTGGGAGCCAGGATACCGAGGACCGCGATGTGCGTATCGCGAAACTAAGTGTGCGCGATACAGGCAGTGGCATTGCGTCGGAGCACCAGCAGCGCATCTTCGAGCGTTTCTATCAAGTGCCACAAAACACTGTGCGCATCACTGGACAAGGGCTAGGTCTCGCTATCGTCAAGATGATTATCGAATTGCATGGCGGTCATATCGAGGTTGAGAGTGTTGTAGGTCAGGGTAGCACCTTTACATGCGTATTACCCTGTGTGCTGTCCTAAAGGCAATGTCATACTGTAGGGGTCTCATGCATCATTACACCCTGTGGGCGACGCACCATGTCGAGGAATGTTGAAGCGTTTCATCAATCCTGCCAACATGGTCAATTGCCCACAGGGTGTAATGATGCATGAGACTTAGAGTTTCAGCTAGTCCATGATTTACCAATTCATCCCCCTACTTGACGATATGCTATTTTGCGTGCTATGCTCATGTCATTCCTATATATTTCCTGTTATAGCAGAGAATAGCGTAGGAATAGAGCGAGCGAACGTACAAGAGAAGAGTAGTCAGCCTGTACAGTAAGAAGGAGACAGCTTGTGGGTATGCTACGGATCATGTCGCGTCGTGGTGACGACCGCGTTGTTTGGAATAACAGTAAAGCGGAAACACACGATGCTGAAGCGATTGCAGCAGTCCGAGAGGCCGAGCGCATCTTCACACAAGAGCGTGCGAAAGGTGCCACCGCCTTCAAAGTAGAACCTGGAAAACCTGTAGAGCGTATCGAGCAGTTTGACCGCACCGCAGAGCAGATTGTGATTGTACCGCGTGTAGTAGGTGGCTAGGAGGACAAGCGACTATGCCTATGTTGGAAACGCTGAGCTTGTTTCTTGGTATCTGGCTGTTGTTTCTCCTGCTTGCGGTCTACTATCTGTCGCAATCTCCTGATGGCAGCGTGGGACGTTTCCGTGAATCGGTCAGTGAGCATTTGTCCGCCGAGAGCCGCGCCAAAGCCTTGCTCCGCGAGATGCTCTCAGAGAACCAGTACCAGCAACTGATTAAGTACGGCTACCTGGAAGTTATAAGTCCCACAATCGATAACCGTGTCTATCGTATCCCCGGTGCAGGTGGACTGGTGAAGGTATACGAGCGTGGTTGTGCGATTATGGAGCTATGTTTGCAACCCGCCGAACCACTACCCGACGGGGATGTAGTTGTCATGCACAAGCTGATGATAGAGGCCAATGAGCAAGAGTATTTGCAGAAGGCGAATCATTTTGCCCCTGGCATCATCTCATTGCGTTGCCAACATCTATAAACTCAAAAATGGTTGATAAGAAAAAAGCTATGCTGCCATAGCGAGGCTAGCCTCGCTATGGCAGCATAGCTTTTTTTGTGATTTGAACTTTTGCTTTTTTGTTACGTATATATGAATGGCAGATGTTTAGCAGGGCAGTGTGGCATCGCCACGCGGTACCGAGTATAGTAGTGACTGGGCTTGCCCCTGTCATGCAACTTCACACGGTCGAAAAGGTGGGTATTTGAGCGATGGAGTGTCCCTATTGTAAAGCGCAGAACCGCGATGGTGTGCGCTATTGTGGTAATTGTGGTAAATTGCTGAATGGTACAACAACTCCTGCACCAGTCGTTACGGCCGGCAATCCTGGTGGCAACAACTCACGGTCGCTGATGCCTGGTATGCGCTTACAGGGTGGGCGTTACGAAATTAAGAAGGTGCTTGGTCAAGGTGGCATGGGGGCGGCACTACTCGCAACCGATAACCGACTTGACAGCAAATTAGTGGTTATCAAAGAACTCGTTTCAGAAAATACCGACCCGAACAGGGTGCAAGACGACGTGCGTAATTTCAAACGTGAAGTCGCGACGCTTGCACACATCGACCATCCGCTTGTGCCAAATGTGACCGACCATTTTCAAGAGGGGCCGCGTTACTTCATGGTGCAGGAGTATGTCGAAGGCGAGACATTGGAAGAGCGTATAGACCACTTGCGTCAACCGATGCCAGAACGCAATGTGCTTGTCTGTGCCTCGGAAATACTGGATATCCTGGATTATCTGGCGCAACAGACACCCCCTGTTGTGCATCGTGACATTAAGCCAGCGAATATTATTATTGGAGCCAAAGACAAACGCTCACATCTCGTCGATTTCGGTATCGCGCGTGCGGACGAAGCGAAAAACGCGCAACGCAAACAAACGTCCGCGCTTGGCACGCCGGGCTACGCACCGCCAGAGCAATATCAAGGTAATGCTGATCCGCGCTCAGACTTGTATGCGTTAGCGGCGACATTGCATCACCTGCTCACAAATCGGGACCCACGCAACTATCCGCCATTTGCTTATCCAGCAGCGCGAACGCTGAACATGCAACTCTCGCCTGAAATCGAGAGTGTGTTGACGCGAGCCTTGAATAACGATATCAACCAGCGCTATCAAAGTGCGGCAGCGATGAAAAAGGATATTGACGATATTCTACGCAAGCACTTTGGTGTTGCTGGTTCGGTCAACAGCTACGTCCTGGGGAGTGCTGCTCCGGTGGGTGTTACAACGATGCCTGTAGATACGACAAGTGGCACTGTTCCAGCCGGGCCAATTGTATCTACGACTACATCGCCCGCATATCTACCTGTGAGTGGGGCACAACAGCATCCACTGTACCCTAGACAACCACCACAAACGCAACCTGTGAATTTTCCGCCACAACAGCGTAGGCGGCGTACAGGACTCTATATCTTAGTGGGGTTACTGTTGTTGTTCCTCATTTTCGGTGGTGTGTTCGCGGCATTTTCTTTGTTATCACATCGTCAGACAACGACTAGCACGAGTACACCGACGATATCGGCAACGAATAGTAGTGGTATCGGCATCACCAGGATTGGCAATGATGCAATTGGCATCAGCGATGGTAGTTATGTGTTTGATACGACGCGTTCAGATGCGGCACTCAAACAACAAGCGGCAAACGAACTCAAGCAAAAAACCAGTGATGTCAGTGGTGTGATTGCTACCTTGAGTTCCGCGGTTGACCAGGAGCCGAACGATGCCGAGGCACACATCTATCTTGAAAATCAGCGCGTCATGAGTTCTGGTAGTCCCTTCATAACATTTGTAGTGGGAACAATGTTGTCATCTGATAATATCGGCGTTGGACGTGATGATCTGCAAGGTGCATACATTGCGCAAAAAGAGTTCAACGATGGCTCAAAGCTCACGGGAGGGTTCAAAGTTCGTCTCCTGATTGCCAATTCTGGCAGTCAGGCAACCTATGCGACGAATGTTGCGAACCAGATTGTGCAGTTGGCGAAGAGCGACAAAACATTCGTTGGTGTGATGGGCTGGCCCTTTAGCTCGCGTTCAGTCGATGCCGTCAGCGTGCTAGGGAAGGCTCACATTCCGATAGTGTCGCAAACATCGTCCAGCGATCAACTTACGGCTATCTCGCGCTACTTTTTCCGTGTCGCACCTTCAAATAATATTCAAGGTGTCTCTGGCGCGAAGTACGCGGAACAGACCCTTCATGCAACGAGCGCGGCCCTGTTTGTTGATCCAACGGACACGTATAGCCAGAGTCTCGCCAATGATTTCAGAACGCAATTTGAGGGTGATGGCAAGAAGATTGTTGTCAAAGAGCAATACACTGTTGGCAAAACCAGCAATTTTCCTATGTTATTACAGGACGCGTTGAAGTATAATCCTGGTATCATTTACTTTTCAGGCTATGCCACCGATATCAGTACGTTATTGACGAACCTACCTGCCGGCAACCCAATTTCTGTGATGGGTGGTGATGCCCTCTATGAATTGAATGGCTACCAGAGTAGTGCGCGTGCGGGCTTTACGCATCTGCGTTTCACGGCCTTTGCATATCCCGATGAGTGGGATGTACTGGGGCAGACCGCTAAAAAACCGAGCTTTTTTGCCGACTATCCCGCCGCCTTCTCGCCGAATAAAACGCACGTGGGCTATGGCTACACTCGCCCTGATAACGATAACATCCTGTCGTATGACGCAATGATTGCGTTGTTACAAGCATCTAATAGTGTGTTACGTACAGGAAAGACGCAGATTACGACGGAGGATGAGCGGCAAGCATTGACAATAACAACCTTTCAGGGGGTGAGTGGGCAGATCACCTTTAGCTCAAACGGAGACCCCGTGAATAAAGCAATAGTAATTTTATCGGTTGACTCGCTGGGCCAGATTCGTATGGTACTACCAGTGCTCGGTCAATTTTTCAAATAGGAACGATAGGCGAAGATATGAAATGTCCTAATTGTGGTACGGTAAATCCGGCAGGCGAAACATTTTGCACAAACTGTGGGGCCTTCCTGGGCAATCCTCCAGCGTCAATTCCAGCCGCAAGTACCGTGACGGCGAGTGCAAGCCCAGGAGCAACAACCTTTGGTGGCAGTGGCAATACTGGCACCTCACGTACACTACGACCAAACGAGACGCTGCAAAATGGACGCTACGCCATTGACAAAATTCTTGGTCAAGGCGGTATGGGTGCGGCATTGCTCGCGAGAGATACGCGTGTCTCGAACAAACTCGTGGTCATCAAAGAACTTATCTCCGACAATACCGACCCGGAGAAGCGCAAAGAGGATGTGCGCAACTTTGAGCGCGAGGTAGAAACGGTAGCGAGTATTGACCACCCGTTGGTGCCAAATGTGACTGACTACTTCCAGGAAGGCACGCGTGCCTTTATGGTGCAGGAGTATGTCGCGGGTGAAAACCTGGAAGATCACATGGAGCGCATTAATGCTCCTATGCCAGAGCGCGAAGCACTTGGCTATGCATCACAGGTTCTCGATATTCTCGACTACCTTTCACAGCAAACACCGCCGATTGTGCATCGTGATATCAAACCAGCCAACATCATTATTGGCGCGAAAGATAAGCGAGCGCACCTTGTAGACTTTGGCATTGCGCGTGCCGACGAAAATAAAAACGCCAAACGTAAACAAACGTCCGCCCTCGGCACTCCTGGCTACGCGCCACCTGAACAGTATCAAGGCAATGCGGATGGACGCTCAGACCTGTATGCATTGGCTGCGACCATTCATCATCTTGTCACAAACCGCGATCCACGCAACTATCCGCCATTCGCGTATCCCTCGGCGCGTTCGCTCAACCCGAAGTTGTCGCCAGCACTCGATCAAATATTGACAAGGGCGTTAAACATCGACGCGAACAAACGCTATCAAACGGCGGCGGATATGAAGCGCGATGTAGATAACATTCTGGCTCGCTCCTATAATACCGCCAGTGACACCAGCAGTTATGTACTGGGCACATCTGGCCCCATCGCGACAACGCCACCGATTGCGCCACGCCCACAACCAGCGCGACCAGCACCACGTCCTGTAGCACAACCAGCCGTGCAACCACGTCAAGCGCAGCAACCGCGTCCAATTGTTGTGCCACCAGCACAACAGGCTGGCATGTATGCGAATCAACCCGCACCACAACGCAAGAGTAACAACAACGTGATACGCAACCTTGGGCTTTTGTTGCTCGTGCTGGCACTGATCGTTGTGGCCTTCTCGGTGTTACCAAACTTGTTAGCAAGCAGGAAAACAACGACGGGTACATCTGGTAGTGCTACCAGTACACCAACGGCATCAGCAAACTTCAAGGTTCCAGCAAGTGGTATTGGTGTGCAAAACTACAACGGAGACGAAATAGGCATTAGTGATGGCTCATATGCCTTTGATACAAGTGATTCCGTGGCTGGCCCCTACAAAACGCAAGCAGCCTCGGAATTTAGTACAAATCCAACAGCCGCCGCTTCCCTGTACCGTCAAGCGATTTCGACGAACAGCAAAGATGCAGAGTCGGCCATTTACCTTGAGAACCAACGTGTCCTCAACTCTGGCAAGAACTATGTCACAATTGTTGTCGCGACTATGCTCTCGTCTGACAACGTGGGTGTAGGACGAGATGATTTACAAGGTGCTTACGTTGCGCAAAAAGAGTATAATGATGCAGCAAAGCTAAATGGTGGTACGCTTATCCGACTTCTGGTAGCCAGTTCAGGCAGTAAGACACCAAACGCAGCGCTTGTGGCACAACAAATTGTACAGTTAGCAAAGTCAGATAAGACATTTGTGGGCGTGATGGGTTGGCCTTTTAGCTCGCGTACAGAGGCAGCCTTGCAAACGTTGAGCAACGCAAAGATACCAATGGTCTCGCAGTCCTCGTCGGATGATGCGCTCACAGGAGCCTCGAACTACTTTTTCCGCGTCGCACCTTCTAACAAGTCGCAAGGTATCGCGGGTGCGGAGTATGCTGCGACGACACTCAAAGCCAAGAACATTGCACTCTTTTTCGACCCGTCTGATCCCTACAGTCAAAGCCTTGCAAACGACTTTTCGCAAAATTTGCCTGCTGGCACGAAAGTTATTGTGACGGAACCGTATAAAGTCAATACGCCTTCATCAATCACCGCACCATTGCAAGACGCCTTGAACAAAAATCCTGACTTGATTTACTTTTCGGGCTATGCTGCTGATGTGAGTGCAATAGTCACGAACCTTCCTCAAGGAAGTAATCTGCCTGTGCTTGGTGGTGATGCGCTCTATGAGTTGGGAGGCTATCCAACTGGTTCGAGTAGTGGCTTTACACATCTCAGATTTACAGCATTCTTCTACCCTGATATATGGGGCAATCTGGGTTTGAATAATGCCCCACAGAAGCCGAAGTTCTTTACAGAATACGCCACGGCCTTCAGTGCGAATGGCACCAAGTCGGGCTATGGCTATAATCGTGCGGATAGCGATGCCGCACTCTCCTACGATGGAATTGTTGCTCTACTGACCGCGTATAATATCGCGTCACCCTCTGGTGGACAGGTCACGCTGAGCCAGATGCAGCAGGCACTGACGAAAACATCGTTTCAAGGGGCAAGCGGGCAAGTGCAACTTAGTGCAACGGGCGACCCCGTGGATAAGTCTATTGTTGTGCTACGTGTGGATGCACAAGGTCACATTATGCTCGATAGACAAATCGGGAAATTCCTGAAATAACGATGCTGGAGAAATAACACAACGTCCACGCCAGCCGGTATCGGCTGGCGTGGACGTTGTGTTATTTCCTGCTTTTACCATGCCGAGGGGAGCGATTGATTCAAGAGGATGCTAATCGTAGAGAGCATAAAGAACGTAATGAAGATTGAAAGGTCTATGAGCATTGATTGTGTGCGAACAATACGACGTATGGGCATAATAAACGGATCGGTGATGCGTGCGAGAAAACGAATAAACGCATACCGCTCATCCATGCGGAACATAGACGCGATCCAACGAACCAGCAGAGCGAGCGAGATAAACCCGATGCCATAGGTGACAAGAATGTGAATGATGGGTATGGGAAAGCCAAACATAACAGCTTACTCCTGAACCGTGCGTACTTCAACGTAAGTATACCCTAAGAATTGGCGACGGGCAATCTCTGTGACGCGCACGCCTTGCAGGTCTGGTAATGTGGTGAAGTGCTTTTGCACGTACTCGCCAACGGGACGTGCCGCCGCCCAGCCCGCGAATGAAGAGGCGGCGGCAGAAGCTACGCGTACACGTGTACGGTCCGATGCGAGTCCAAGCATGGTACCGAGTGTGACGAGTGAAATGCCAACCGCGAGATTCGTCCCACAATTCGGGTGAATAGCAAGTTCTGCCTCACCTGCCTGCAAGCGACGTAACGCCTCGTCAAGGGCACGACGCAGCAGACCAAGATCAACATCATTGAAGATGATAAATCCATCCGCGCTCGAACGGGCACTTCCTGTAAATGTTGGGTCCATTTGCGCCATGATTGTAAATGTGGCGTGCTCCAACGCATGGTTCTGGCGGACACGACGCCCAAAGATGATATCGTCAAGTTTCATGATATTGCCTTCCTATAGTTCTGCTTGCGAGACACGCGCTCGTTCGCCAAAAATTGCTCGTCCAACGCGCACAATTGTAGCACCTTCTTCAATCGCTACACAATAATCATCGGTCATGCCCATTGAAAGATGCTGCCACGCACTCTGGGGCACCTGTTCGCGCAAATCATCTCGTAACATGCGCAGTGCGCGGAACACTGGGCGTACCTCTTCGGAGTCCTGCACCTGTGGAGCAACGGTCATTAAACCCTGTACATCCAGGTGAGGAAGCGCGACAATTTGTTGTGCCAGTGGTACTGTCTCCTCCGGCGTCATGCCCTCTTTACTCTCCTCACCAGAAACGTTCACCTGTAACAAAACCGCGATACGTAGCTCAAGTTCGTTCGCGTGAGCATTGAGTGCCTGTGCCAATTGTAGGCTATCAACGCTTTGTACACTGTCAAAGGAGCCAACAACCTTTGTCACCTTGTTTCGTTGCAGGTGCCCAATCATGTGCCATATCACAGGTTGTAAACCTGTGTGCCGAAATTCAGCAATCTTAGGCAATGCGTCCTGCACACGGTTCTCACCAAAATCGCGTAGGCCAAGTTCATATGCAAGCTTGATGAGTTCAACAGGTTTCGTTTTCGAGACCGCCACCAGCGTTATCTCATCTGGTCGGCGTCCCACGCGCTCTGCGGCTTGAGCAATATTTGATTGAACAGAAGCAATGTTACTGGCTAATGTAGCCTGCGAGGGGAGATTGTGTATCACGGCTCGGCTTTCCATTATACTGTATAGCATTGATAAAACATGATACACATACTACGTTTGGACGTGGTATGTGGTTGTAGGAACGGACTCGCATGGCAGAACCATGCCGAGATGGTTAATATAGTAGTGACAGGGCTTGCCCCTGTCATGCTCTGGCTTGCCCCTGTTGTCATGCTCCGGCTCTAATATGTGGTACACTACAAAGTGCAGTCGATAGTATCACATCCTCTCCACTCTATGAGGCACCGAAACGTTGAGGTAATTCTAGTTGGGTATCTTATTGGGCTTGACCGCCGCGTTATGCTGGGGGACAGCCGATTTTTTTGCACGTTATGCGACACGCATCGTCGGGACCTATCGCACGCTCTTCTTTATGCAGTTCTTTGGCGTTGTCCTGCTCAGTATGTATGTCGTGCTATCGGGTACGTGGCACCGCCTTCTGCTGACCATAGGATGGCAGACGTGGCTCTGGACTTGTGTCGCGATTGCTCTCAATATCGTCAGTTCGTTGGCATTATACCGTGCATTTGAAGTGGGTGTTCTTACCATCGTATCGCCGATTGCTGCAAGTTATGCTGCCGTCACCGTGTTACTCGCGGTACTCGCGGGCGAGGTTATCAGTCAAGTACATGGCATTGGCATAACAGCATCATTGATTGGAGTTGTGCTAACCGCGACACCAATCCATTTGAAATTGAAAACGCAAACTCGTGTACCGAATACCTCAAGATGGGCAAATGGCATTGGTCTCGCAATCCTGGCATCACTTGGCTATGGTGTGGAATTCTGGCTCTTTGGCTTTCGGGTCACTCCTGTCCTTGGCGGCATTCTACCCGTATGGCTTGTACGTCTTGTCACGCCCTGCGCCCTGCTCATGTTTGCCCCTCTTACACGTCAAACTATCGCTATTCCACGTGGACGTGTCTGGTGGTATCTCGCCGGTGTCGGGATACTTGATACTGCCGCGTTCGTAGCGGCTACTATCGGTTTTACCACTGCTCAGGTCTCTATCGTCAGTGTTCTCTCCTCATTGTTCAGTGCCGTCACCGTCTTCCTCGCGTGGTTGTTTCTCCGTGATCGTCTGCAATGGAATCAATGGTTTGGCGTCGGCATTATCTTCATTGGCGTGGTACTGGTCAATCTTTAACAACAAGAAACGTTGCCTATACTAGGGACGTTTGCCATCATGAGCAAGGACTTTCGTCTCTATCGAGACCTTCAAAATCTCTCTACACTGGAAGTATAGGATGTGGGGATACATGGGGAGGGGAAAACACACAAATAGAGAGAAGGACGAAGATATGACGCTTTCAAGCACGACCATTGATGAGACGTGGACGGAGTTCGTTGCAACAAAACGTGTAGCCTTACGTAATGAATTAATTTTGCACTATATGCCACTGGTACGCTTTGCGGTAAGCAGATTGGGTATTCCACCAACGAGTATGCTAGAGGCAGAAGACCTTGTGAGTTATGGCACGATTGGCTTGATGAACGCGATTGATCGCTATGATCCGACGCGTGGTGTCCGCTTCGAGGCGTTCGCAACAGCCCGTATTCGGGGAGCCGTGATTGACCAATTACGTGCGCTCAACTGGCTTCCTCGCTCAGCTGTTTCACGTGTAAAGCAAGTCGAGACAGCATTAGCGACACTCGAACAACGCCTCGGACGCCAGGCCAATGAGGATGAGGCTGCGAAAGAGCTTGGGGTAACGCCTGAACGCTATCGTCATATGCTCGTAGAGGCAGGACTTTCAGTGTTATCACTCGATGCTCCCCTCTCGATGTTCGGACAGGATGACGAGCTGTTGACGCTACGAGACTTGCTAGAGGATCAAACGACTCCTGGTCCTTCTGAGGTGACTGAACAAAAAGAGTTGCTTACGATGCTCAACAACTCGCTTGAACTTTTGCCGGAACGTGAGCAACTGTTGCTGTCACTCTATTATGTCGAGGAATTGACGATGAAAGAAATCAGTCGCGTGATGGACGTTTCGGAGTCTCGTGTCTGTCAACTTCATGCACAGGCCCTTATGCGTTTGCGCACGCTCTTCACCAATTCAGACGGCATACAAAGCAAGCACAGGAAGCTGCAAACAACAGTATCCAGCATGAGCAAGAGCGCAAACAAGCAGCGTTCTGGAAAAGTTGCATCATAAATAACCCGAATAGATCGCTATTTGTATCTCGATAGCATCATGCCCTTAAGTAATTAAAAAGTATGCCGATAATGATATGTATGGTTGCAGGGATGATTGTAGGTGCATCCAATTACTCATTATAGATTGAAAGGGAATTTCTGTGAACGGTACTATGGGTGCTCGCCTTCACGTTATTCACATGAAGCATGTAGCCCAATCAAGGAAGAATTTTACGGTTGAAGAGGACGTACCTTCGTCTCCACAGGACCATACTTCCAATAGAGGACAGGTGATGAAGCGAAAGGCGCGAGCCATGCAAGAGCGTCGGGCCTCTCGTGTAGAGGCACTACGTACACAAGTGCGTGCCGGAACATATCGGGTCGATACGAATGTTCTTGCACAACGCATTCTGGAAAATACAACTCATTTTATGGAAAGTAACCAGGAATAACTATACCCACTCTGCGTTGTCATTGCGTCTATACACGAATACTCTTATTCCACATTCGCTGCTACACTCCCTTACGGGTGGGTCGTAAGGTTTGTCTTTACAGGCTTTGTTGCAGCGGCAAGGACGCTTAGGACGCGCTTCTGATAAAGGGGGCTAACATGCTTGTATTACGACGGAAAGTCGGCGAAAGTATTGTACTGGATGGTGTCATCAATATCTCGGTGTTGGCTGTAGAAGGCGAACGTGTGAAGATTGGCATTAGTGCGCCACCCGATGTAACAATTGTACGCGAAGAACTTTTGCGCATCGTAACAGATGCGGTCAATAATTCTACGTCTGCACAACAACTTTAAGATAAAGAATGCATACTGAAACGTGGTGTGGTAAAGGACTGGTCCTTTACCACACCACGTTTCAGTATGCATTCTTTATGCTTGCTCTGTTACAACTTCTTTATGACCATTGACGCTGACGGGGGCGTCGTTGTCTATAAACGCTTCAGTCATTTCGTGCGCGATATCATCGGCATATTGCACAGGTGGGGATTTCATCAGGTAGGCACTTGGACCCTCCAGCGTGCCACTCAGCCCTCGGTCGCGTGCGATTTTTACGAGTCGTACCGCGTCAATAACGACACCTGCTGAATTGGGCGAATCCCATACCTCTAGCTTGAGTTCGACATTCAGTGGCACATCGCCAAAAGTACGACCCTCAAGACGAATGTAGGCCCACTTGCGGTCCGAGAGCCACTCCACATAATCCGAGGGGCCGATATGCACATTTTCCTTTCCAATGTCATAATCAAGCTGGCTTGTGACCGCATTCGTCTTGCTAATCTTTTTCAATTCCAGGCGGTCGCGCTCAAGCATATTGTAAAAATCAGTGTTGCCACCAACATTTAACTGCATTGTGCGCTCCAACTTGACCCCTCGCTCACGGAAGAGACGCGTCAGGACACGGTGTACAATCGTTGCCCCTACCTGACTCTTGATGTCGTCGCCAATCATCGGTTGACCGGCATCTATAAAGCGTTGCTGCCAGTAATTTTCGCGTGCGATAAATACGGGAATACAGTTTACAAAGCCGACACCCGCTTTAAGAATTTGCTCAACATACCATTTTGTCGCTGTCTCTGAGCCAACTGGCAGGTAGTTAATCACAACATCTGTTCCTGTGTCCTTCAGGATACGCACAATATCGTCTGTCTGCCCCGGTGCCTTCTTAATAATCTGTGAGAGGTACTTCCCAAGCCCATCATGCGTCATGCCACGATAGACCTTCGTATTAAGGTTGGGAACATCCGCGAAACGATAGGTATTGTTTGGCTGAGTATAAATAGCCTCGCTCAGGTCTTTCCCGACCTTATTTGCATCTATATCGAAGGCTGCCGAAAACTCGATATCGTTGATATGATACCCACCAAGGTTGACATGCATCAACCCCGGCACAAAATCCTCCTGCTTAGCGTCCTTATAATACTGGACACCCTGTACAAGTGAACTGGCGCAGTTGCCCACGCCAATAATTGCCACGCGTACCTTTTTGCCGCTTGCCATTGTTATTGTTCTCTTTCGTTGTAAGTGTCTATCGACTTCGTGAAGACACAATTACTTTGTGTAACATAGGAAGAGCATCGCTCTATTCCCTTGAACACACTGTATAGTGTTTGCTTGATGATGAGATGAACAGCATGTACGTTTTGGGTAAGCAAATGTGATGTGGCTAGTGTTATACTACAGGTGATAATATGTTACAGTTCAAACAATTCTCAAGAACAGATTATGAGATAGAACAAATTAATGCGAATACGTGGATTGTAGGGGTCTAATTCATTACACCCAGTGAGCGATTGACCATGTTCACAGGATTGATGAAACATTGCATCTGTCCTACCAACATTGTTATGCGCCAACAGGGTGTAATGGAATTAGACCCCTACTAGTCTCCCTGTCGTCATTTGACGGTCGTAGGGACGCGCCGTACACGTGGTCCCTACAACACCCTTTCAAATGAAGTTGGGGACTAGTAGGGACCGATGTATCACGTCCTTGTCGGCAGTCGCAAAGCCAGAAGGACGTGATACATCGGCCCCTACAGCCGACGTATTATTTGGTTACGCCGCATTATCGCGTGATAAATTATGCATGGACGCGATACATTGGTCCCTGCGAAAAATTATCACAACAGCTACACATACAAGTAATGGCGAAAGGTTTCGATAGATGAGTCAACGCAAGAAGGTTCTGGTGATTGGGCTAGATTGTGCCGTGCCAGAATTGGTTTTTGAGCAGTGGCGCGATGAATTGCCGAACTTCAAACGGGTGATGGAAAATGGAGTCTGGGGCAAGCTCGAAAGCTGCATTCCAGCCATCACCGTCCCCGCGTGGAGTTCGATGATGAGCAGCAAAGACCCCGGCACACTTGGTTTCTATGGTTTCCGTAATCGCGGCGACCATTCCTACAGCAAAAATACAATGGCAAATTCTAACTCTGTGAAGACTGATCGTGTATGGGATATTCTCTCACGCGCAGGCAAAAAAGTGATTACGGTTGGCGTACCACAAACCTTTCCTCCCAAGCCTATAAACGGTATACAGGTAGGGTGCTTTCTCTCGCCCTCTACAAGAAATCCAGACCGTCCCTATACCTATCCCGTCTCCGCTATGAAGGAGATCGAGGCCACGGTCGGCGAATACCTTGTCGATGTTCCGAATTTTCGCACCGAAGACAAAGACACCCTTCTCCGCCAGATTTATACCATGACGGAACGCCGTTTTAAGCTGGTCAAGAAGTGGATTGCCGAAAAAGACTGGGACTTCTTCATGTTCGTCGAGATGGGAACCGACCGTATACAGCATGGCCTCTGGAAATACCATGATCCAACGCACCCCAAATATGAGGTCAACCCAAAATACAATAACAGTATTCGCGACTACTACCGCTATATTGATAGTGAGATTGGGCAGATACTGGACATTGTAGATGACGACACCACCGTTTTCATCGTGTCCGATCACGGTGCGAAGAAGATGGAGGGCGGTATCTGTGTCAACGAATGGCTGATTCGTGAAGGCTATCTGACCTTGAAATCGCATCCAACAACGCTCACTGCCATCGACAAATGCGATATTGATTGGAGCAAGACAAAAGTGTGGGGCGATGGTGGCTACTATGCTCGTATTTTCCTCAATGTTGAGGGACGAGAGCCGCAGGGTATTGTAAAACCTGACGAGGTAGAGGTCCTACGCAACGAACTTAAAGCAAAGTTTCAAGCATTGACAGACCCTGATGGTGTCAACATTGGCACGACCATCTATAAGCCAGAAGAGGTCTATGAAGCGGTAAACGGCGTTGCACCAGACCTGATTGTCTATTTCGGCGACCTCTACTGGCGTTCGATTGGCACCATTGGACATGACTCTGTGTATTCTTTCGAGAATGACACTGGTCCCGACGACTGCAACCATGCACAATTTGGTCTCGTCATTCGCCATGACCCCGCCATTCACGAGAGCAAAGAAGGGCGCGAACTGACTGGCTTGCAACTTATGGATATGGCACCCACTATTCTCAAGCAGTTCGATATATCAATACCGACAGATATGCAGGGGAAGGTATTTTAAGGGATTAAGGGGACAAGGGCGCTCGCAAAGGGAACGCCACTACCATAGCGGTAGTGGCGTTTTAGCATTCGGTGTGCTGGCAAAAGTCGTCTATGGCTTTATTCTGTTGCGTAATTGTAGTGTGCCTGATCGCATAGAGGAAACAGGCGATACCAATAGGGTGACGACAGAAGGCATCCCTGGCACGGCAAAGGTGATGCCGTAGTATAATGCTCTCGTCGTTTACTATTTTTGTGAGTAGTAGACGAAAAACAAGGAAATAACAGACATAAAGGTGTGTAAAACATGACAGCGCAAGCGCTGTCATGTTTTACACACCTTTATGTCTGTTATTTCCTGAAATAATCCACGGTTGCCCTGACGCCTTCTTCAAAATTTGCCTGTGGTTTCCAGCCTAGAATACGTTCGGCCTTGCTCGAATTGAAGTAGGAAAGGTAAATGTCGCCCGGACGTTTAGGAGCACGCGTGATTTCTGGCTTGTTACCAGTGATTTTCGCCAGCAGATCATATATTTCGTTGACAGAAACGGGATTGCCCGCCCCGATACAAAAGATGTCGTTGTTGCCGTGGTCGAGCGCAAGCACGTTGGCATGTGCTACATCTTCTACATAGACATAATCTTTGCGCTGCTCACCATCCCAGTCGATACGCACGCCTTCGTTATTCAGGAAGCGTTTGGCGAAAATGGCGATCACACCGGCCTCGCCATTCGGGTCCTGGCGTGGTCCATACACATTGCCATAACGTAGCGCGGTAAAGTCTAGCCCATTGGCCTCATGCCAGTAGCGCAGGTAGTATTCGGTGGTCATTTTGGTAATGCCATAGGGCGACTCTGGCCGTTGAGGTACCTCTTCATCAATGGGGTTACGTGTTGGCGTCCCGTAGGTTGCACCCGAAGAGGCAAAAATAATCTTCTTGACCCCAACACGTGTGCAGTTTGTGAGTATATTAAGCAGACCAAGAATGTTGATGCGTGCATCCAGTTGTGGGTTTTGTGTCGAGATCGCAACACTGGCTTGTGCTGCTTGATGACTCACAATCTCTGGTTTCACCTCATCAAATATCTGTGTGAGGGCTGCCTCATCGGTGATATCGGCATGATAAAACTTCGCCTTTGGGTTAAGGTTACTTTCTTTGCCACCACCATGGTCCCACAGATTATCGACAACAGCGATATCATGTCCTGCCGCCACCAATCGATCAACGATATGTGAACCGATAAAGCCAGCACCACCTGTAACGAGTATCTTCATGGTTAAAGTATGTCCTCTCTGTTAAAGTATGTTTCCTACGCCATTATAACAGCGGGAGGTTACACACTTCAAACCAGGAGACTGAGTGCCGTCTGCAACTCCTGTGGATGAGTGAGGACGGGAAAAATACGTAGTCCGGTTTCCTTGTGCAGTCGTGCCAGTACGCCACTATCTTGTGGATTGGAGAGAGCGACGGTCAGCGTTCCGCGTTCACGTCCTAGCGGATAGCACTGGAGTTCGTGTGCCAGTTTGAGCGTCACAAGTCGTTGTACTTGCTCTGGCTTTTTGCGTGGGAGCAACGAGAGGTATGGCATCCCTAGTTTACGAGCAAGGGCCGTTAGCTCGTCGTCGCGAGCTACCACTTCTGTATTTATTGTGACTCCATCGTTGTCTTCTATCGTGTCAACTGTATCTGTTTCAGGCTCCGTATCAAAATTGTAGCATGGTTCGCTGGCGGCGGCGATACACCCGTAAACATCCTCATCTGCTACGTTATAGGCAGCATGTCCAATTGTCATAACACGAGGCCGTAGTACATTGTCTTCCTGTGCATTATGCACGCACCAGAGCAGAGCCTCCCACAAACGGCTTTCGACAATTCTTCCACCGTCCGCATTTGCCCCAGGCAGGACGAAATAGAAAGTAGCGTCAAGTAGATAGACCTTATCTGTTTTGCGCACAAGATGACGCAATTCATGCAGATAATACTGGATACTCTGGGTGGCGAACTGGAGATGACGTGATGCCTTCTCTTGTTCCAACGCGAATTGCAACGTGATGGTTACAAGCGCACAGTGCTGTATATGTGTGGTGGTCACGTCGTGGATCGCTGAGGCAACGGCTTGCAACGTATTCGTTGTCTCATAGCTATAACGACGTGTAGAATAGTCTCGTGATACAAGAGAGGTAGCCTCATTGCTCATTGTACAAACTCCTCAACGGAAATTAGTGGCTGGGAATGATATTACCTGTATATTACGTGCCGCCTGGCAACGAGTCTAGCTTGAATGTGGTTATGTTTGCGTTGAGACTTGCACGTTGTGGTTGAGATCATATCAATCCTTCACCACATAATACTTCATAAGTTGTTGGAGTGGTCCGACCAGTTTGTTCACCTGCATCAGAAAGAGATCGTTTTGTTGCATGAGGTCGAAGAGAAGTGTCGCCACTACCTCGTCATCGCCTTGCGCTACGAGTTGTATGTCGGGGATAATATCACCGAAAATCGCGTTGGCACTATCGAAGAGCAATGCAAAAGCAGTATCAATAGACACAAGCGATTGAATAGGCGTGGCGGAAAATGCTGTGGCAAATCTCAGATGCGTTTTGTGGTGTTCTTGCCAGCCATGTAGAGCAAGCGAAAGGGTCTCATAGGCGTGCTGCCATTGTTCAGTTCCAACATATGTTGTGGGTGCTTCTGTACTAAATGCCGCATCTTCCGTCGTGTCGAGAGTTGCAAGAACACACGTTGTCGTACTGAGCAACAAGTGACAGTGAGACTCTATACGCTCCAACAGCAGCAGCACAGACTGTAGTTGTTCCCAGAGCGCGTGACGATACGCGAGTGAAGCATGCGTGACATGCTTTTGTGTTGTAAGATGTGTTAACGCTGGTAATAGATGCTGATAGAGTGTATCAATGCAATTATAGAGACGATGCAGACAGAAGACAAGTGTTTCGATATCTTCACGTTCAGCACGTCCTCGGAAATAGTCAGGCAGGCGTTGCAAAAGCAAAAGTAGCCCCTCTTCTACGCTTTCTTTTGCCATAGATACAGCCTGTTGTATTACCTCTTGCTCCAGTTTCTGACTGCTCATGTATCTGTACTCCCCTCCACTGCACTGCTTTTCTATACATTGTACGCAGGGGTCATAAAATAGACAAAGACACACTGACGGGCGGCTGTACAGCCGCCCGTCAGTGTGTCTTTGTCTAAGCTCTACTCTTCATGTGTGGCGTGTTGCAGGACGCGCATTGTTTCTGCGCGTACATTTTGTACATAGACGCCCAAGCTGCTGAGAACACCAGCCGCGATCCCTTCGCCTTCTGTCACCATACCAAGCAGGAGATGTTCGGTGCCAACATAGGCATTGTTCATACGCTTTGCCTCTTCGGATGCGAGTTGGAGTATCTTCTTTGATCGTGGCGTTAAACCGATTTCACTAAGGGTAATGCGATCACCACGCCCGATGATAAATTCGACGGCTTTGCGTACACGGCTAAGCTCCACACCAAGATTTTGCAACACGGCACCTGCGACGCCTTCGACTTCGCTCACCATACCAAGCAAGAGATGTTCGGTGCCAATATAGTTGTGGCTAAAGCGCAGTGCCTCTTCGCGTGCATTCGCAAGAATAGTGTGTGACTGCTCCGTAAAGGGATAACTTCCATGGAGTCTAAGACTCTTTGTTTGTACAATCACAGGAGTACGTGGCTTTACTGGCTCTGTCATTGTGCGTAAAGGTGTGTTTGGAGGTTGCTCTGGTTGAGCCGGGGGCGTTTCATTGAGAGGAGCTTGTGTTTTTAGGGAAAGAGTACGAATTGTTTCTGTGCGTGCCCTCGCAAGACTTACGCCTAAACTCTCAAGCACGCCAGCCGCGATCCCCTCACCTTCGCGTACCAGACCAAGTAAAAGATGTTCGGTGCCAATATAGTGATGATTTAAGCGACGTGCCTCATCAACAGCCAACTCGATAACTTTTTTCGCACGAGGTGTCAGCCCAATGTGTGGGCCTGTTACTATGCGGTCGCCACGCCCGATAATGAACTCAACGGTATCACGCACTTTTACAAGGTCAACATCCAGCTTACGCAATATCGTGGTTGCCGTATTAGTTTCATCACGAATAAGGCTAAGCAGAAGATGTTCAGTGCCAATATACGTATGTTGGAAACGCTGTGCCTCTTCTTGCGCATACTGTAAAACACGCTTGGATTGCTCATCGAACTTGTCAAAGCGATCTCTATTGCTCATGATGTGCCTTGCCTCTCTTTTCAACGCTGATCAGGTGGCGCTTTCACTATACCGCACGTTTTGTCGCTTTAGCAACCGTCTTTATGATTCCTGTGCCTTACTATTCCCGTTGACCCGTTGTATCACCGAGTAAATACCGCAGAGAGCCGCTAGAACGACCAGCACGACCGCAATCCATAGCAGGTTTGGTGATACAACTTGATAGCTGACACCTGCATAAATCGCACCAGCCGCGATAAGGACGAGGAGAAACAGCAACACCCCGATTTCCGCGAGCACCTTTGGTTGCGCATAGCTCAATTGCTCACCACGTACACGGGCTTCATGTATACGTCGTGTCTCCTGCACGATGCCCACGATACTGCTGATGAGGATAATAGGCACGCTAATGATAAATAGCACAATTGCAATGGTGTAGATAGAGCTAGTAGGAAGCTTCGTCATACTCTGCTCCTCTCTTTAGGTTTCGGCCAATGCCATAATCATCGGGAAACGTCCTGTTTTTCCATGCTCAGCCCTGTGTGAGAAAAAATGGTTAACAGCGTCGCTCGTACAGATGCTCGCGACTTCGATATGCTCTGGTAATACACCGGCTATGAGCAATTGACGACGGTTTGTTTCCCATAAGTCAAGACGTAAGCTGTCTTTCTCAGACATATTGATGACAGAGAAAACTGCTGTTTCACGTACAAGGCTACGATAAGACTCCTGTGTAGGCACATCGTCAAAGTTCTGCACGCCCATAAACAGGTCCTGCACATTCCGCGAGACTTCATAACAGCATGGACCAATTGTTGGTCCAATGCCTGCATAGATATTACGGAGCTGACAGCCAAAGTTCTCACGCATCGCATCTACCGTGGCAATGGCAATTCCGCGTGCCGTGCCACGCCAACCTCCATGCGCAATGCCAATGACCTGCTCTATCGGATCGTAAAGCGCAATGGGCGTACAGTCGGCGAATGAGAGCACGATTGCGACACCGCGTTGCTGTGTAATCAGCGCATCACCCTTGTGAATTTCCTCCGGTGTCCACGTTTGTTCATAGTAGGAACGATAGGCCCAATCGGTACGCCAGTTTTTGTGTACATCGGGTATCAGTATATCGGCTCCGTGGACATTCCACAGAGTGACGCACGGATAGCCATCCAGTTCGAGACTATGAAGTGCTAATTGACGATTACGTACTACATTGTCAAGATTATCTCCGCCCCGTAAAGCACCAGAGGTGTTTAGTCCCTTATAGGGTGCTTCGCTATAGCCGCCATCCCGTGTGAAGACGCCATGTATAAGAGTAGGAAATTGCAGAAAACTGGAAAATTGCAGGAAACACGCGTTGTCCCGTTGCTGTTCGATCAAAAGAGTCCCCTTGTCACTGTGTTTGTTTCAGGAATATTGTAGCACAAACAAGATATATATATGGCTGTAACACATTCTCGATTCCTTCTATCTACCTGTTTACATATTATATACATGTATAGTAGGGAGAAGACTTATCCCTGAACCACCAAAAATATGCCTCTACTATAGGCACAGAGCCAAATCACTTGTATTTCTAAAATCTGCGTGCTATACTCACTAACGGCAGTGAGGTTGTGACGCCGCACCACAGGCCCTACAATACTCTATTGTGGTGGTGGAAGCGACGTGTCAGCGTTGTAAGGAGGATATTGAACCTATGGCAGACGACAAAACCGAATCCGCAACAAGTACCATTGGTCGGCAAGAACTAGTCAAACGCATCGCCAAGCAAGCGAATCTCACACAGAAACAGGCGGCTGATGTCCTGGAAGTGACTCTTGACTCCATTCGTGAGGCACTCCAGGCGGGCAGTGAGGTACGCTTGGTTGGCTTCGGCTCCTTTAAGGTGCGTCAGAGCGCAGCTCGCAAAGGTGTCAACCCACGCAACCGCGAAACCATCGAGGTGCCTGCGAAAGATCGCGTGCGCTTCACCCCTGGCAAAGAACTTTCGGACGCAATCACCAAAAAGTAGTTTCTATTGTTTCTCACTGCCAATATATCTATCCTCTCTATGGAAGAGGGGAAAAGCAAGATGCGTGGCGATCCCGTTATACTGGATCGCCACGCATCTTGCTTTTCCCCTACAACGTATCTTTGCATGTCTTTTCCAAATTTCCTTTTTCTTGGGAATATAACGATATATCGTAATGTTATTAGTAGCAGATAACGATATATCGTTACCGATAAAGAAATGAGGAGAAAAAAGAATGATGAACAACAGACACTTTGGACCACGCTTTGATCGTGGCAATTGGAACGGTCCACGCTTCTTCCGAGGCTATCAGCAGCCTGGATATGGGCAGCAAGGACATGAGCATCCTGAACACGAGCATCGCGGAGGACACCGTCACGGTGGTCACTGGCAGCAGCCTACGCCAGAGCAGCAAGTGCTACGCAGTACCGCTATCGAGGTTGCGCGGCTCTTCGGAATTGCCGCACGCACAAGCTTTGGGAACACCGAGAAACAAGCGCAACTGCGCGGCTTCTTAGAGCGTTCGCGTAAAGAACTGCTGGACCTCATCTCTGCCAACACGCAGAGCAATCAGGCACCAGGCACCGAGGACACTACCCCCGAAGTCGCACAAGCATAATGTGCTGTGCTACCAAGACAAGCAAACGGCTCGTTGAGATATATTCAACGAGCCGTTTGCTTGTCTTCGTGTTATGATTGTGAGAACCGATAATATGATTATCAACCTAAAGGACACCCGTTTATGTCTCCGCGTCTCACCGATTGGAGTATCGCACTTGCCACGTTGCTCGCCTTCATACTTGGACTGCTGAGTCTGATAAGTGGGCTACCACAAGCATGGATTGTTTTCGCGTTACATGGTATCGTAGGTCTCTGGCTTTTGGTACTGTTATGGGGAAAACTACGGCGCGTGTGGCCTCGCCTTCTTCATCCTCGACGTTGGGATCGACGTACTGTTTTTGGTCTACTAGCACTGCTTTTTGTTTCACTAGCACTTGGTTCTGGTGTCTGGTGGGTTGCTGGTGGTGAATGGTTTGTTGCTGGCTTCAACCTGTTGAACTGGCATATTATCCTCGGTTTTATCCTCACGGCGGCTGTCACGTTTCACATGCTTGCACGCTTCAAACGGTTACGCAAACGTGACATTATTGGCAGGCGTCGTATGCTGCATTTCGGTACACTACTTCTTAGTGGCACTTTGCTTTGGCCTACTCAGCAATTCGCCCAACGTACTCTCAAGTTATCAGGTGCGCAACGTCGCTTCACAGGGTCCCGTGAAAGCGCGAGTTATGCTGGTAATGCCTTTCCAACCTCAAGTTGGGTAGCCGATCAACCTCGTCCCATTAATATACAGACATGGCAACTGGTAGTGAGAGGTGCTATCAGCAAGCCTTGCACCATTTCTTACGCTGAACTAACTGCTTTGGGAGACGAGTTGGCGGCAACGCTCGATTGTACAGGCGGTTTTTATAGTACGCAACGCTGGCGAGGCATATCCATTGGTCGCTTACTTGATACTGTTCGCGTCAGCAAGAATGCACGCTACGTCAGTTTTGTTTCCGTGACAGGCTATCGTTGGAGCCTGCCACTCGCGGAAGCACGTGCAGCCTTGCTTGCGACACATATTGACACGGAGCCGCTTTCGTATGAACACGGTTTTCCCTTACGCTTAGTCGCTCCCGGTCGGCGAGGCTTCGAGTGGGTCAAGTGGATTGTGCGCGTAGACGTGCTAACAGAACCTGACCCAGAGCAAATTGCCAGTATTTTTACGAGTAGCTTTACCGATGCGGGACGTGGAAAATGAAATGTAGGGGAGACCCTTGCGGTCTCCCTATTTCTGTAGCAACTAAAACCCCAACATCTGTTTATTATGCCCTACCTGCGCCGCAATTGCCGTAATCTCTTGTTGGCCTAGAGTGCCTTGCTCTGTAATCACCTTTGCTACAAGCACATATGGCGTGCGATCAAAGTAAAAATTACGTACCGTCACACCCTCGATAGGATGCTCAAGTACCTCTGTGCCCTCTTTCTCTTCGAGAAGTGCAAGATTTGTTTGACAATGTTCTGCTCCCTCTTGCCATTGTTGCGAAGAGATTTTCAGCGTTTCGCACAGGACATAAAAAGGAACTGCGTGTCCCTGTGCTGCCCAACCTAGCAGGGCAGTTCCAGCTTTATTGAGCACGTCTCCATTCGCAAGAATACTATCCGCACCCACGACAACGCTATCACACTGTGGCATAAAGATGTCAGCCTGCGCATCGGTAATTAGCGTGACCGCGAACCCTTTTTGTTGCAACGTGCGAGCCATCTCACGCCCTTCGTAGCGTGGACGCCCTTCCAACGCAATCACCCGTTCGATAGTCGGACCGTTAGCCGCAAGCACATCTATAACGGTGCCAGAAATACTGCACGTCATAATTGTTCCATGTAGCAAGAGTTTCGCATATTCAGCAATGCGTGCTGTTGCTATATCGTACTCATGCAAAAGATGTTCGGCCTCCTCTGCCATTGCATCGGGTCCACCTTGCGCGGTAAGCACACGTCCAACCGCACTTGCTAGAGCCGCCATAGAAGGCCGTGCCTCTGCAAGAATACGACCAGCCTTATAGATGTCTTGCCAATTCGACGAACCCTTTGATGCCTGTACAAGGTCACGCAGAATCAGCAGTGTCTCACGTACAAGCCAACGTGAGCCATGCTCGTGGTCATTGCGTACCTGTTCGATGCGTTCTTCAATGTTTGTCATACTAATTGCCTTTTCATTCAACAGAACATTGGCCTATCCTTCGGCATGTTATTGGCACTTGCTTCCCTTCTCTTCTATCAGATACACTCATTGGTATGAGCCAATCAGGAGGAAATCATGCCACAGAATACAGCCAATCTGAAATCATCGCTACCATTATTTACAACACCTATTCATGCATTGGTCAAGCTAGAGCGTTCAAATGGCGTTCCACTATACCAGCAGATATGTCAGGCTTTGCGCGACGCTATTCTTTCAGGCGAGTTGGCGGAGGGTACCCGTCTGCCAACAGAGCGAGCCTTTGCGCAAGAACTTGGTGTGAATCGTACCACCGTGATGAATGCCTATAACGAGCTTGCCAGCGAGGGCCTGATCGAAGGTCACGTTGGACGTGGAACTCTTGTACGACGGAGTTACGTACCAGACCTCAATGAACCATTTGAGAATGATGTTCCCTCCTGGCTCTTTGGTCTCGCGGAAGGTGAGGATGCCGTACTAGGGCCCGATGCACGCATGTTAAGTGAAATCACCGCCATGAGTGAGCGCAAAGAAATTATTTCGCTGGCCGCGGGAACGCCTGCGTTAGACATGTTACCCGCCGAACAGCTCGCCACACTCTTTTCCAATGGCCTACTTCGTGGGCGTCAAAGTGCGCTTGGCTATTGCCCAGTCGAGGGACTCCAAAGCCTACGGCGTGCTATCGCGGCTCATATGCGTGGACGTGGCGTTGCTATCGACGTGCAACATATCTTGATTTTGTCCGGTTCGACTCAAGGGATTGGCCTCATTAGCCGCTTTCTACTCAACCCCGGCGATGAGGTGGTTGTAGAGGTCCCGACATATCTAGGCGCGATTAACACATTTCGTGCCCTCGGTGCTCGTGTCATCGGCGTTCCAATGGATAACGAGGGAATGCGCCTCGACTTGCTCGAATCGATTCTTGCACGTCGTCATCCGCGCTTCATCTACACATCTCCCACATTCCACAATCCCACGGGTGTCGTGATGTCCTACGAGCGTAGAAAACGGCTTTTGCACATTGCCAAGAAATATCAAATCCCCATTCTTGAGGACGATGCTTATGGTGAAATCTTCTTTGATGGCAAAGAGCAACAGCCCCTCAAGGCAATGGACAAACATGAGCAGGTGCTATATCTTAGTACCTATTCTAAAATACTTGCTCCAGGTCTGCGTGTTGCATGGCTCGTTGCACCACCAACCATGATTGAGCGTCTTTCTTTGCATAAGCAAGTTTTTGACCTCAACACAAATGCGCTTGGACAATGGGCCGTGTCCGAACTCCTGCAAAGTGGCTTCATGGATGAGCACGTTCAGATGTTACGGCAGCAATATCAGCAAAAAAGGGATTGTATGCTCCAGGCCATTGCAACCCATTGGCCTACTGGTTCGCGTGTCAGCCGTCCCACCGGCGGTTTCCATTTGTGGTGTCGTCTGCCAGGGGACATGCGAGCGCGTACTCTGTTGCGTGAGGCTGCTGCCGAGCACGTGGCGTTTGTCATTGGCGAACCATTTCATGTCGATGGTGGTGGGCAACACTTCATTCGTCTCAGTTTTGCCGCACCCGACATCGCGCATATCGAAGAGGGCATTCGTCGTATAGGCAACGCCATGCGTCGCATTCAAATGCGCCATGTGCCACGCGAAGAAAACGTCCATATCGAACATATCCCAATGGTATAATACAGCAAATATACTTTGGAGCAAACATGGAGCACAGTTCAAGCAAAGCGGAAGAGGCAGATTGGGAGATAACCGTTGATGGTCTCTACATGGCGACGCGCGGCTTTCTCACACGACGTGGCTATTGTTGTGCCAACCAATGTCGCAATTGTCCCTACATCAACTGGCGTGACAATCCAGCATGGCGACCCATTGCACACGAATATGTCCATCAAACGCGTGTCTCAGCCAAAGCTGTCTCGGCTGCTCAAGCGTTGCTCTCCTATCACGAAGAACATGTCCATCAGGGAACTTGCGAGGAACGCAACCTGCATCAGACCATGATTGAACATTATACATTTTTGCTCAACCAATGGAAATCGTAAAGAATGAAAAAGGCTGCTACGTTTTCGCAAGGCGAAAACGTAGCAGCCTTTTTCATTCTTTACAGACTTATGCCCACACAAAGGTGACGCCATAGCCGGGATAAAATGTGTGATAGGTCATAACACCGAAATCACCATAACCCCAGTTGAAATTGGAGGTATTCACGCTACCGTCAGCATTGATGCTCTCGACAATAGCCACGTGCCCATAACCACCTGAACCCTGCACACCAGGAGCAAGCACAATGATACTACCCACGCGTGCCGTATAGCCCACATGCCAGCCGTATCCCGGCGCGTTATAAGCCCAGTCTGCTGCATTCCCTAACCACGGAACCCATAGGCCCGTCAGCTGGTGATAGCGAAATGCCGCCCAGAACGTGCATTGACCCCAGAAGAAATGATTGCCAATACCACCCGTACCTGTGCCTGTACCACCACCATAACTCGCGGGAGCTGTCGGTACTCCTGCGAACGTCTGACCATTTCCTGGATCATACCCATCTTGTGTCACTGCCGTTGCCGTTGCAGCTTGTTGTGCTAACAGGACGTTATTGGTACTTTTGTTTGAAAAATATTTGACGAGTGGTGAGAAGACGTTATAACCTTTGCCCTCGGTCCCCGTTGGCACAACCGCGATGAGACTACCCAACACGATCAAGGCTAGCAATACTGTTACCGCTACATGCACGACCATACGGCGACCTTGCGGTGGTCGCATCGTACCAGAACTCTTTTTACCAGTCGCACGAATGATTGTTGGTTGCCGCAATGATGAGGTTGTGTTACGCAATGGAAGTAAGTCACCAGTTCGAGTTTCTGGCAACATCCGTGTCACTTCTGGCAACACACGCGTTGCGGATGGTGGAAGCGGTGTCGTCTTAGTATTACCAGGAAGTTGACGTGTTGTGAGTGGGGACGCCTCAAAAATAGAAGATGCCAGAGGCGTAGACTCGGTAACTGGAGAAGCTTGCGCAATTATATTGTGGATACTTGATGATTCTGGGAAAGGCAATTGTTCAACGGGTGATAGTTCATTCACCAACTGTGGTACCTGTGGCAGCGTACCGCTATTCGATGGCTCTTTGAGCGCACTACCCTTACGCTTATCCATTAACGACATACGTTGTTTCCTTCAATCTTGTTCTAAGACACTACAGCACACCCACCTCGACATTCAGCACTTGTTATGACTTTACTTCCCATGACCGCATAGGTCAAGTAAACAGGGCTATTCGTAGGACTATAGGACTACCGTGTACGGTTACATTTCTTATTGGAATGAATGTATTGCATGTTTGTCGGCTCATCTTGAGCCGACAAACATGCAATACATTCATTCCATTACTACAACTTCTAACAAGCCCGGATTACCCACGCGCTCCTCTTTGAACATATTACGCACTATGATGGCCCAATGCTGACTCTGCCTCTTGTTCTCTAGCATACTCTGCGTTGAACCAATCGCGGCAAGTGGCACACGCAACTCGTTTTTTCCACAAAAGTCGAGGCTGAACCGCTTGACTTGTCCACCACCAACGATACGTGCTAGCGCGTCCGGTAGACACACATGTGCAAGCAACCCCGGCTCATACTGACGCACTTTGATTATCAGGTCAAGTTCGTCACCTACGGCAAACTGTTCCTGCATAGAGCCTTTTCTTTCTAAACGTACCTCAACCGCTAATTGTCGTTGAAATGTATTCCAATCCTCGACAACTTCCGAGGTGATTTGTGCCGCCACTGCTCCCTGCACACATTGAATAGATGTCACCTTTTCGCGGTAGCTCAATGCATCCGTCAACCCCATTTCTTGACCATTCACCGCGACTCGCCCGTTTCCATCGTCCGCGATAACACCTGCATCGCGTAGTGCCATCATAAGCGCAAGACACGCAGCTGTATCTACTGTACTATACAAACGCCCTTCCGCATTGATTTGGCTGGTAATAGTATTTGTGGCTGCCAGCGCGAGTGCAAGGTCCGAACTCTCACCCGTTTTGAGCAATACAGCAGCGCCATACGCAGTCTCTTGCCTTTCCGCCACACCCCTACCAAACAAGCCAAATTGCGGATTATTCTCAGGAACTACAACAGATACAACGCCGTTGCGCTCCTTCAAGCGTGAACGTACAAATGCTACTGCCTCATCTTTTTTCTTCTGTGTTGCTGCAGTTGAAGTAAGCACACGGTAGGCGTCATGGCAACTTGCAATTGTACGTTGCGGATGCTCGATTTTGTAATAACGTGCAGCATCAATTGCCATCGTGCGTATCTCGCTCAATATGCTGTGTAATGCTGATGACACTTCCCCTGCTTGCTCTATCGTAGGAAGGCCAAGCAAACGTTTTACTGCCTGTGGTGCATAATGTGTGTCCGGCTTGCCCTGCTCACCGTCTTGCGGTGGATAGAGACAAAACCCTTTTTGAGGCAGATACATACTTACAAGCCGTTTATGCCATGCCACCAACGCGGCCTCGTACTCGCTTGCTTGCTGTTCATCATGTTTGTTAGTGACATAGCCGACATACATCGCAAACAGCTTTGTTGATGTCTGTTCAACACAGCCATAGGGATACAGCGAGGCCGCTTCAACAAACACCTGGAACGGTCGCTCCAATCCTGGCATTGGACGCAATTCTAGTGCGTTCGTGTCTTCCAACGTCACAACTTTACCTGGTGTGAGTAAGCGCAATGTACGCACGATATGACGCAATTTTCCTGGCTCCGTAACATAGCGTTCACTTACATCACTCGCGCCACTCACTACGTCACGTACAATAGAGGTAATCGTACCAGGACGCACCGGAAAATGTACACTAGAGCCAGAGGGAACAGGTGCATTCGGTGCCATCACGCTCCCTGTCACCGAGAAGAGGGGCAGCGTCTCGCCATTGTGTTGTACCTCGACGAGTGCATTGCCTGACACCGCGCCAACATCCAGGCGTCCCATCACAGGATCGCCGGGGAAGACAAAAGGCGAAATGGTCAATTCACCGTACACCTCCTGTGTTGCCTCAAGTGTGGTTTCGACACGTTGCCAGTCCAACGTCTCAGGCGAAAGCGCAAACGCCTCGATACTGTAACGTGTCATGCTATCACCCAACTTTACCTCAACAATCGCCTCACCCTGTACCCTCACAATACTGTTATGTACCACCTCTGGAAAGGACAGGCGCACCTTCGTAAGTTGTGCTGCTGGAATTGGAGCCGCTTTTGGTGCGACCATTCCAATAGCACCAGCAGGTGTACGCATAGTTGAGTTGAGCATATATGGCGCACCAGCAGGACTGGCAGGAGCCATTACTGGCATAGCTGTCGGCATGGCAGTAGTACTCATCATCATCCGTCTAAACATGCGTTGCACTGTGTTTACCTGCGCCAATTGCCGTTCCACCATACCCGTAACAGACTGTTGCTGCCACTCGCTGATATTGTCCTTGATACGTGCCGCGAATTCTACCTGTGGGTCACTCTGCGCAATCAGACGCGCATCTTTGACAATCAACTGGACGGGTACGGCACGCTCTGTTATCCCCGTTTTGAGCGTCACCTGAACACGACTTCCAGGTTTCGCTTCTTTGGGAGCCTCGCATTGTAACTCTAATTCAGAGGGACGCAACACAGCGCACCAACCCTCCCACGCCTGTCCATCTATAAACGCTCCCAGCAAAATAATCCCATAAGGCGGTGGTACAGGGACCTGAATACTCTGCTCTGGCTTCAATTGCTCATAATACTTCTCACCACGAGTTCCGCGTACTGGATTCACGATCACAACGCGTAGTGCCTCGACATCGGCTCGTGGCGTAATCTCTATCGCATTGCCAATCACATTTCGCACCAAAAATGGCTCGGTATTCGCGCCCCCTCGTGCAACATACATGCCTCGACATGTATTCGCCTGTGCCAGTGGAAGTAAACTCAACACACGCAGTTCGCCCAACTCGCTTATCGTCAGCGACTCGCGTCGTTCCTGCTCCGAGCCTTTCAACGCGACCGTTGCGGTACGCTCTCCTGCAATAATATTTAACGTGTAAGGACCTCTACCGTTGAGTGATACTTTTCCGCCACACTGCCCTTTGGAGTCACATGAAAGTCTTGTACGTGTCCCGATGCGCTGTCCACGTTCCTGTAACTCAACCTCAACAAAACCTCCATATGGTTGATTAAATGCTGTAACTGAAAGCGTGTAATGCAACACGTCGCCATTCAATTCCTGTGACACAAGTTCTGCGTTCAGGGCTGCTAAGCGATATTCCGCGATCTCAAAACGACATGCATCAGCAGGATTGTTAACAAGCGTCGCTTCATATTGGCCTTCGGGCAGATCGCGTAAAGGATAGAGGTATAGACCAAACTCATCAAGTGTAACAGGATAGTCCGCGTATATGCTGTTATTCAACGAAACGCGCAACACAACTTCTTTATGGGCCTCTGTAGGAGAGGCAATCAGCAGTCGCACAACATCACGGTTGGCACGATACAATGTTTTGTCACTCGTAAGCGAGACAAGTGTGCAGTGTGGCAATGGTGTTGGCTGAATTTCCGCGCCCGGAAGCGTCAATGTTTTGTTGCCACGAAAAAGAATCTGCGGTGACGCATTATGCTCTTGAGAAGCCTGTGCATGTGCCTTAAGGAACACAAACCAGTTGCCCAGTAACGCATTCTCACCTAACTGCGTAACTACATCATGTTCTTGTATGGTAACTAAGGGATCGTATTGTGGGGATGGTAACATAGTATTCACCTTTCAATATTCATAAAGCTCAATTAAGAAGGACCATTCTTACATACGGTTTTCGTTGCATTACGTTCCAATGTTATTGTTTCTTGTCCAATTGAGTTTTTCGTTATCCTGCAAGCAATCAACTTCGTAGGGACCAGATGTATCGGCTATGATGTCTCAACGTATAGCCGATACATCTGGTCCCTACGAAGTTGATTGCAATTTTACCTCCAAAAGCATATCAAGGTATGTCAAAGGATGTTATAATCATCCTGTTTGATAAAATACTGCCGATGCGTCAGTTGTAGGGACCGATTTATCACGTCCTTCCTACGATTGAGAGGCAACAAGGACGTGATAATGCGGTTTGACAAAATAATCAGGATACGTCGGATATAGGTGTTATGATTAGGCGGTTTGACGAATTAATGAGGAAACGTCTGTAGGGGTCTAATTCATTACACCCTGTTGGCGATTGACCATTTTGACAGGATGATGAAACGTTCACCACAATCCCTTCCATTGTGATATGCCAACAGGGTGTAATGAATTAAACCCCTACGATGACGTAATCCCTGTTATAAAGCGTAATGAATTAAAGCCCCTACAGTTGACGTGTCTAATCTACAGGAGCCATACATGACGAGATATATTTCACGGTGCCTCTTCCCCTTTTTAGCACTATGCCTTTTATTCACAGCGTGTACCTCTGCTGGCACCACTGGTGGCACAAATTCACCAACCCCGACCGCAACACATACATCTGCTTCTGCAGCAACAGGCACGCCAACAAATCCATTGGCTGACACGTGTCCTGCCCCATTGAACAACGACCCCGGCTGTTTCACCCCACATGCCATGCGCGTCGCCTATGGTGTCGAACCGCTTATCCAGAAGGGTTTTACAGGTAAGGGGCAGACGGTTGTTGACATCGTGTCCTTTGGTAGCCCCACGCTGCAAACGGATGTGAATACCTTTAGCAAACAATTTGGTCTGCCACAGGTGAATATCCAGGTGATTGCTCCACTCAATGAAAAAGAGTACGATCCCTATGGCGATAAATCTGGTTGGGTGGGTGAGACAACGCTTGACGTGGAGATGATTCACGCAATGGCACCAGACGCTGGTATCGTAGTGCTCGTCAGCCCCGTTTCGGAGACTGAGGGCACTGTTGGTCTGCCAGAGTTTCGCCAACTGACACAATATGCCATAGATCATCATCTCGGCACAATTGTCTCGAATAGCTGGGGTGCATCCGAGGCTACACTACAAGATGCCGCCGGACAGCAAGAAATACAGAAATGGGACACGCTCTTTCAGCAAGCCACAATACAACAGCACATCACATTTCTAGCCGCATCCGGCGATCACGGTGCGACAGACGCAACCGATCCTGCTGGCAAGATACTCGCGAAAACGCCAACCTCAAGTTTTGCCAACGATAGTCCGTGGGTGACAAGCGTTGGTGGCACAACACTGACACGCATTGGTACAGCAACGAACGAGCGTGTATGGGATACCAATGGTGCAGGTGGTGGTGGGTACAGCAAGTTCTTTCAAGAACCATCGTATCAACAAACATTGCCCTCGTCTGTTCAAGGCCAACTAAACAATCGTCGTGGTGTTCCTGATGTGTCGGCTGCTGCCGACCCAGGCACCGCGTTGGCCTACTATGTCTCGGACCACTGGCAAATGATTGGTGGCACAAGTGCCAGCACACCCCTCTGGGCCGGAATCATCGCCGATGCAAACCAGATGGCAGGTCATCCCCTCGGCTTCATCAATCCCGGCTTATACAAAGTGGCGATGTCCAGTAAATACAACCAGGACTTCCACGATATCACCGTTGGCGACAACTCCTACGGTGGTGTACAGGGTGCTCCTGCCGTGACAGGATGGGACGCCAGTTCCGGCCTCGGTTCACCCAATGCCGAAAACCTCTTGCCCGATTTGATCGCCGCATTGAAATAATGTAGGGGTCTAATTCATTACACCCTTTTGGCATACACAAACGTTGGAAGATGTTGAAACGTCTCATATCCTTCAATATTTGTGCATCGCTCAAAGGGTATAATGAATTAGACCCCTACATTTCATCATCCTTATTGAAAATTAACAGTAAAATTGTTATACTTTTTGTGCGGTCATAGCATAAATATTTCTTATATACATATTTCTTCGTACTCGAAAGTAGGGTATCTTCATGCAGCCAGCAACTATTTATTGTTCGCATTGTGGGGCAGGCAACAGGGCAAACGCGACGTATTGTTTCAGTTGTGGTCAGGTAGTACATGTCGGGACACCTCCAAGTCCAGCTGGCACAGGTCGTATTCCACCACAACAAATGCTGAAACAGCGTTACAAAATCGTCACACTGGTTGGGAAAGGTGGTATGGGGGCCGTCTATAAAGCGGAAGATAGCCAATTTGGTAGTCGTCTCGTCGCCGTCAAAGAGATGAGCCAGAGCAACCTGAGTCCACAGGAGGCTGCCGATGCCGCCGAGCAATTCAAGCAGGAAGCACACCTGCTCGCCAATCTTAAACATCCTAACCTGCCCAGCATCTACGACTATTTCGGTGAAAATGGACGTTGGTATCTCGTGATGGATTTTATTGATGGTACCACGCTCGACGCTCGACTCGACAAAAAAGCTGGTCATGCGTTGCCCGTAGCCGAGTCAATCGAAATCGGCATCCAACTTACGAAAGTGCTTGGCTACCTGCACACACGCGCTGTACCCATCATCTTCCGTGACCTTAAACCGCTCAACATCATGGTCACACCCGAAGACAACATCTACCTCATCGACTTCGGTATCGCGCGTCTCTTCAAAACAGGCAAAGACAAAGATACCGTTGCCTACGTCTCTCCTGGCTATGCCGCTCCCGAACAATTTGGACGCACCCAGACCTCGCCCCAATCCGACATCTACAGCCTCGGTGCAACTCTGCATCAACTCTTATCTGGTAGTGAACCCCGTTCCAACATGCCCCTCTTCACCTTCAAACCACTCACATCCTACAATCCAAACATTCCCACTCCACTATCCGACCTCGTAGCGAAAATGGTCAATACCGACCCGGCCCAACGTCCTGCAAGTATGGCAGAGATACGGAAAGAGCTAGAGCGTATCCAGATGCAAGTCAAGCAACCATCAAATCAATTGCCCCCAACCCGATACGCACCACCTCCACCGACGCCCGTAGCATCAGCGTATAGCTATACACCATCTCCATCACCTGTTGTACAAAGTCAAGGACAAATATATTACACTCCCTCTGGACAAACGCCAGCGAAACCAGCATTGCCAAAGGGTAAGGTGTGGAAGACGTTGCTGATTGGGGTGGTGACTGGAATTTTAAGTTTCGGGATTGAGGGATTTTTCTATTTTGGAGGAATATTAGGAACTTTAATTGTCGTAGGAATACCAGTATTAATTGCAGGGTTAATTATTGGTCGGATCGCTGTCTTGCGTAGAGCAGGATTTTTTATGGGGTGCATTGCAGGGATAAGCTTTTGGTTAATTTATGTAATTCGCTATCAATATAACATTTATGTTTTTAGAATTATAGGTATAATTGTACTTATATCTATACTAGTTGGCGGCTTACTTGGTCTTTTTGGCGCATGGCTTGCAACTATCAAGCATCCTTATTACAAGAAGCCGTGATGGTGGGAAGAGTGTGAGGGAAGCAAGTGATTATACTAATAGTTGCCAACTGTCCCCAAATTGGGGACAGTTGAAAGTTCGGGAAGGGAAATAATATTTATGGAGCAATTACCAGCGAACACTTCACATGCTTCGCCGTTCGACGCGATACGGAAGGTAGATGAGCAAGAGAACGAGTATTGGAGTGCTCGTGATATGTCTAAGTTACTTGGCTATGTCAAATGGGAGAACTTTCTAGTCGTCATTAAACGAGCTATGAAAGCCTGTGAGAATAGCGGAGAAGCGGTGTCAGATCATTTTCCTGAAGTCAGGAAGATGATAAAAACAGGAAAAGGGGCAAAACAGAATTTAGTATTTTTCAAGACTATGGATATTCTGGTTTATACGGAGGATTGCGAGCAAAAGACATTCACGCACGAAAAAGTTTGAAGAGAAGCCAGAAGATTCTTGACCACATGGGCAGTACCGAACTTGCAGCAAATCTCTTCCGTGCAACGCAAACTGATGAACAGATACGACGCGAAAGCATCAAGGATAAAGATAGAGCGAATGAGGCTCATAATACGATGGGCAAGCGTGTACGGCAATTTATCAAAGAAGGTGGCGGTACTCTGCCAGAAGACTTGCCCACACCTGAAAAGAGTATTCAGCAAGTCAAGCGTGACGAGCAAAAGCAGATTGAACAGAAACAACCATCACTTTTTGACGAAACACTAGAAGAATAGTAAATAGTGGAGGCTGTGTGTAGTAGGCAGGTAAAATAACTTGTGATGTTGAGCATAAATTGTGCGACAATCTATGCTCAACATCACAATCTCTACACAATCCCCTTCTCCACGCACAATTCCGCGTTGAGAATCGAACCACCAGCCGCACCACGAATCGTGTTATGCGCCAGCATCACAAACTTGTAGCTCAATATCGGGCAACGTCTCAACCTGCCCAATGTCACGGTCATCCCATTGCCAGCGTCTCTATCACGCAACGTTTGAGGCCGATCAATCTCAGTACGATACAATAGAGCGTGTGCTGGTGCCGAAGGAAGTTTGAGGCGTTGCGGTTCTGGCTCGTAGCTGTTCCATGCGTCGATAATCTCTTCAGGCGAGGCATCGAGTTCGAGTTCGATACTGGCACATTCAAGATGTCCTTCACGTGTCGAGACACGGTTACACTGCGCACTCACCACCATTGGTGCATCCACAAAACCTTGTCCCTCGCGCCACTCGCCGAGCATCTTGAGCGTCTCGCTCTCCATCTTCTCTTCTTCGCCACCGATATAGGGAACGACATTATCGAGCATGTCGTATGCTGATAGGCCAGGATAGCCCGCACCGGAAATAGCTTGCATTGTGGTCACAAGCACCTTGCTCACACCGAATTTCTGCTGTAAAGGTTTGAGTGCCATCACAAGCGGTGTCGCGGAACAATTCGCATTGGTGACGATACAACCGGACCAGCCACGTTGTTTGCGCTGCTGCTGAATTGCCGCGATAGAATCGGCGTTGACCTCTGGTATGAGCAATGGCACATCAGGAGCCATACGAAAATTCTTCGCGTTGCTAAAAACGGCGACGCCAGCCTGTGCGAAGGCCAATTCCGCCTTGTTCGTTTCCTCGCCCCCAGGCAATGCCGAAAACACGATTTTTACATCTGGTAGCACATCAGGCCGACAGGCAACCACAGGTAGTGATGCAACGGAGGCTGGCATGTCGCTTCCAGGCAGTCGCCAACGTGTTGACTCGGCATACGCACGGCCCCCATGTTGCTCCGATGCCGCCACCGCGACCAACTCAAACCACGGATGCCCTTGCAACAACTCGATAAAACGTTGCCCCACCATCCCTGTCGCGCCAAGAACCCCAACCGGAATACGCTGTTGATGTTTCATATAGTCTCTCCTACAGCAGAAACGCTCGTTTGGAATGAACAATCTCTGTAGGGGTCTAATTCATTACACCCTGTTGGCGATATACAAACGGCGGAGGATTTGAGAAACGTTTCAATAGCCTTCCAACGGTATCGATAGCCAACAGGGTGTAATAGAATTAGACCCCTACATTCGTTCCATTATTATTACGTATCGTATTATGAGCGCACGTTCTCACGTCGTTTCTCCGTTGGTGTTGCGTGTCGCACTAAGGGAATTACGGGCGCGATCAGATCGCGATGCAGACAGCGTAACGCGCTCTGACTATCCTTATCTTCTACAATCAGCGTGATGCCAAGTTCGGAGGCACCCTCTGTGATAACAGGGATATGTTCACGTGCGAGGGCAGTGATAGCTCGTGCCGGACTCATCGGGTCAACGGTAAAGCCGGAGCCGATACAGGCACAGGCCGCAAGCCCTTTACGACTACGCACACGCCAATCACCTGTTTTCATGTCATGCTGTAGCAGTTCGACCACGGACTCAAGAGCTTTTTCCTCGACCATAAATGACAGGTGATGGCCTGACGAAGAACAGATGGCAACGGGTGCAGCACCTGCTCGTGCGGCAAGTGCGAAGACCTGTCCAGCGTTCTCAGGCGCACCAAATAAGTCGGTACTTTCAACCGTGACAAGCGCGAGGTTTCTGCGAATGGTAATCGCCGAAGCACCACTTTGCGCGTTCCCCACAGGCCCAACAACCGTTCCCTTGATGTGTGGGCGGAACGTATTGCGTACTCGCACAGGAATGTTACGGGCCGCGATTGGAATAAGTGTGCGTGGGTGCAGCACTTTCGCGCCGAACCACGAGAGACGTGCAGCCTCAGCATACGAAAGATGTGTCAACAAGCGTGCATTTGCCACAAGGCGTGGGTCAGCCGTCAATACGCCATCTACATCGGTATAAATGGTAACTTCTACACAGTCCAGTGCAGCCCCTATGACCGTCGCCGAATAATCGGAACCATTGCGCCCAAGTGTGGTCACAAAGCCTGTGATAGTACGCCCGATAAAGCCAGCCGCGATTGGTACAATGCCTTGTTCGACAAGGGGATGAATCAACGCGTGTGCATTGGCTCGTGTCTCTTCCGACAATGGATCAGCACCGACAACAACGCCGAAGGGTTGCGAACTATCAGCTTTAGGGTGACTGGTAATAATCACTTCCTGCCGTACAGGTTTTGCCTCTACACCATAGTCATTGACTGCTGCTGCAACCAACAGAATTGAGAGTCGTTCACCCCATGATGCGACTGCGGCTGTACGCAGAAAGGTTTCTTGTCCCGATTCGACAGCTTCACGAAGCAATGCAATATCATGAGTTAATGCGGTCAACGCCTCTTCGAGGTCGTGTTGGAGTTGTGGTAGATGCTCGGTATGGCGCACAATCTTCTCGGCTGCCTCGAAATGCTTATGGCGTAACGTCGTGAGTTCGCTTTCGCTTTCCTCATATGCACCGAGGCAAATGTGACGCGCAATACTTAACAAAAGATCGGTAATGCCTGACATTGCCGAAACCACGACAACAGGAAATGTCTCCTCGGAACTGTGCAATGTTTTTGTGATAATCTTCGCCACCTGACGAATACGCTCACCACTGCCGACCGATGTTCCTCCAAATTTTAACACGCTGACTGCTTGTTCCATGATATATGCTCCACGATTGTACTACCTTGATGAAGGTTGACAATTCTCGGTAGGGGCGGCAATTCATTGCGCCCAACGATGGGGCGGTGAGGCAAACGTTCTCACAACGCATCCGTGACACCGTGGACCCCTCCCCACCCATCTTCGGGCGCAATGAATTGCCGCCCCTACCGATATTGACGTATTCGATTGTCTAAGTGTGTTACGCGTTCGCTGGTTCGCTCGCACTGGCGACTGCGGCCTTCAACGCTTGATCGAGGTCGTCGATCAGGTCTTCAACCGTTTCAAGGCCAACCGAGAGACGGATGAAGTCGGGTGTAACGCCTGTCACGAACTGCTCTTCCGGTACCAATTGTGAGTGCGTGGTGCTGGCTGGATGAATGATAAGCGACTTGGCATCGCCCACATTCGCGAGGTGCGAGAAGAGTTCGATATGCCGAATCAACTGCTTGCCAGCTTCTAAGCCACCCTTGATGCCAAAGCCGATAATCGCTCCAAAATGACCATGCGTGAAGTATTTCAAGGCAATCTCATGCTGTGGATGGCTCTTGAGACCAGGATACTGCACCCACTCTACGGAGGGATGTCCCTCAAGGAACTCGGCGACCTTCTGCGCGTTCTGGCTATGACGCTCCATGCGCAAGGGCAACGTTTCTAAACCCTGCAAGAAGAGCCATGAGTTGAACGGTGTCGTAGCTGCTCCGAGGTCGCGCAAGAGTTGTACACGTGCCTTGATGATGTAAGCGATAGGACCAAGTGCATCAACGTAACGCAGACCGTGATATGATGGGTCCGGCTCTGTCAGGGTCTTGAATTGACCACTCGCGGCCCAATCGAACTTACCACCATCGACAATAACACCACCAACGGAAGTGCCGTGTCCACCAATAAACTTTGTCGCTGAATGGACCACGATATCCGCACCATGCTTCAATGGCTGGATGAGGTAGGGCGAAGGTAGCGTGTTATCGACGATAAGTGGCAGACCGTATTCATGAGCGATATCAGCAACAGCCTGAATATCAAGCGTGTCGAGGCGTGGATTGCCCAATGTCTCGGCGTACACAGCTTTTGTCTTCTCGTTGACAAGAGGACGAATGTTTTCAGGATTGCGGCTATCGACAAAGTGAACCTTCACTCCAAGTTTTGGGAGCGTGTAGTGGAAGAGGTTATAGGTGCCACCATAGAGGCTTGCCGACGAAATGATTTCATCGCCAGCTTCGGCAATATTCAGAATTGCCAATGTTTCTGCCGCTTGACCAGAAGCGGTTGCCAGCGCACCAACACCACCTTCAAGCGCGGCAATGCGACGCTCGAATGCATCTTGTGTTGGGTTCATGATACGGGTGTAGATGTTGCCAAACTGTTTCAATGCAAAAAGATTTGCGGCGTGCTCTGGACTATCGAAGACATACGAAGTTGTCTGGTAGATAGGAACAGCACGCGCCCCCGTCGCACTATCAGCAGTTTCTTGACCTGCGTGCAACGAAAGTGTTTCAAAACCATAACTGCGATTGCTATTTAAAGCCATGAGAAATTTCTCCCTTTAGAAAAGCCTGGAAAACGCATCAGCCATTTGACCCCATTCCTTGAGGAAAGCGTCGTGACCATGAGGCGAATCAAGTTCTACATACGTTGCATTCCCACCGAGGACTTTGACTTTCTCGGCGAGCCAGCGCACATTTGCGGCTGGAAATAAGAAATCCGAACGAATGCCTACGAAGAGTGCTTTGCTTTGCAAGCGACTCAATGCAGACTCTAACGAGGAATAGCCCTCGCTGACATCATACAGGTCCATCGCGCGGCTGATGTAAAGGTAACTGTTGGCGTCGAAGCGACGCGCAAGCGATGCTCCTTGATGATACAGGTAGCCTTCAACATCGAAGCGTCTCCCAATATCTGCGGTATGGCTTGGAGAAGGAATGTCGGGTCGTCGTGCAGGTTGACGCCCAAAGCGTAACTCCATGCCCTCTTCACTTTGATAGGTAATCATTGCCAGCATACGTGCGATAGCGAGACCCGTTGTTGGCCCCTGTCCCGGCACGTAGTCCCCACCTTGCCAGAGCGGATCAGCCATGATTGCCTGTCGTTCGACCTCGCTAAACGCGATGGCTTGTGCTGTGAGGGCCGGTGTTGCCGCGACAACTGCCACCTTGCGAACAAGGTCGGGATAGGTGACGGCCCACTCTAACGCTTGCAGCCCTCCGATAGAACCACCTGCGACCATCGCAAGTTGCCGCACGCCAAGATGCTCTAGCAAGTGACGTTGTGCATGTACCATATCCCGAATGGTAATCACGGGAAAGCCCATTCCATAAGGGCGTCCCGTCCGTGGGTTAAGCGATGAGGGTCCAGTACTGCCGTAACAACTACCCAGGATATTTGAGCAGATCACGAAGTAGCGTGACGTATCGAATGATCGACCGGGGCCAATCAACGGATTCCACCATGCCACCTTGGGATTGTCAGGCTGCTCTACATCATGAGCGTGTGCGTCTCCCGTGAGTGCATGCGTAATCAAAATTGCGTTGTCACCCTCCGCATTGAGGGTGCCCCACGTTTCATACGCAAGTGTCACCGGACTCAATACACCACCGTGTTGCAGTGTGAGACCATCGAAGGTATACGCAGAGACGTTATGTGCCTCCTGAACAGAAAGAGCAGGAGTCGCATGCGTAGCACTGACCTGAACACGACTGCTATTGTGTAGTGTCATCAAATCCTCCTTTCTTTCTATTCGCGTTTAATCATGTTGCGAAAAAGGTACAAAAAAACCCTCACCCTAGCAGGGGCGAGGGGTAAACGTCTTCGCGGTACCACCCTGATTTTGTCAACACCTCACGGCATCAACCTTTATGAGTATGCAGTACGCTGCATACTCTTAGCTGTAACGTGGCTACACGGCATGGTCTATTTACCCATAGGTGTTCAACCTGCAACTCGGAGGTCATATTCAACGCTGGTGTGGGGCCGATATCGCATCATCATCGGCTCTCTGGACCCATCCGTTTCGTTTACTCGTCCTCGTCACTGTTTCTTTGTACTCAACTTGTAATGTGCGCTGACAATCAAAATAGATGCAGTTATGAAAAGCATTTTGCCAATAAAAAACCCCCTATGATTAGGGGGTAGCGTCTTCGCTCAGTCCCCTCATCTTGCGGAATACTCACGTATCTCGCCGGAATTTGCACCCTGCATGCTTCGTTGCCTGCGGGTTGCCGGGTTTCATCGGGCCGTTACCCTCCACCTCTCTTGATGAGAGCAGTTATTACTGCAAATATTCTGTTGTTAAGTAGTCCTCAAATGTATACTTCCACAAGTATACCCAACGTAGGAAATAAAAGTCAAGGGCAAATTTGGGGTTGTAATATAGATATTTTATCTATAACTAGCAAGAATGAGTACTTGCATGACAAGATAAAGCTAATAGACGCTCATATGAACATGATGGATGCCGATATGGATACGACGGACGCCCACAAGGGGCTACCCTACTATACACGAGATGTTATGTAAGTTCGTGTATAGTAGGGTAGCCCCTTGTGGGCGTCCGTCGTGAATTCGTTGTGTATGTGTATCCGTTGTGTATAGGCACGACATTTAAAGAAGGTAGCATAACGTATGCAGACATTTCTTCCCTATGCATCATTTTATGATGTGGCTCGCGTGCTTGATGATAAACGGCTGGGCAAGCAACGGGTAGAGGCACTCCAAATTCTCAATGTCATCACGAAACCGGACTATGTTGGTGGCTGGGTGAACCATCCTGCTGTGAACATGTGGCGTGGCTACGAGGACGCATTGAAAATATATACCAACTGTATGATTATCGAGTGGAAGCGTAGAGGCTATCAGAACACCATGCAATACTATGATGTGTATGGCGTTATCGCGCTTCCGTGGTGGCTAGGTGATCCGCGCATCCACGACTCACACAAATCAAACCTGCTACGCAAATACCCCGAATACTACAGCACTCTGAATTGGCCCGTCCCTGATAATCTCCCCTACTACTGGCCCGTAGAAGGTCGTCCAAAAATTTCAATAATGTATGGGAAACAGGTTAGAGCATAATACGGATATGTCCGTATTATGCTCTAACCTGTTTCCCATACATTATCCACTACTTCTCATCTTCACCCAGCAAGTACCCAACGATTTCACTCCGTTTGACCTCGACTGCCTCGGCGTCAGTGCGGCGGAGAGTCACAAAAGCATTGGCAAGCTCGTTTTCGCCGAGAATGATGGCATATTCCGCGTTCGAGGAACTCGCGCGTTTCATTTGTGCATTGAAACTACGATCACCATATCCCATCTCGGCCTTGATTCCTGCACGACGTAACTCCGCGACGAGTTGTACCGTTGCATCTTTGAGTTCGGTTGTTCTTGCGAGATAGGCCACAAATACCTGCATCGCTGGCTCGGCAGGTGGTACGATATTCTGACGTTTGAGTTCAAGAATGATGCGCTCCATACCCATGCCAAAACCGATGCCAGGGGTAGGTTTGCCACCGAGAATTTCAGCAAGACCATCATAGCGGCCCCCACCATTCAAGGCCGTTTTGCTGTTCCCACTTGTAAACTCAAACACCGTTCGTGTATAGTAGTCGAGTCCACGTACCAACAGTGGGTCAAGATCATAGGGAATGTTGTACATGCCTAGATAGCGTTTGACCGCCTCAAAATGCTCTTTGGAGGCTTCGTCAAGGTAGTCAACGATCTTTGGCGCATTCGCTATCTTCTCCTGGTCCTGCGGCTCCTTGCAATCTAGCAAGCGCAACGGGTTCTTATGGAAACGTACCTTGCAATCATTACAACTACTAGCAAGTAATGGCTCGTAATAGGCTTGCAATATTCCAATATACTTTGGTCGGCTATTACTATCGCCGATGCTATTGATATTGACGCGAATATGCGTGAGGCCAAGTTGCGTATACATCTGATAGAGCAGTCCGATCATCTCGGCATCGATTGCTGGATCGCTCTCACCAATTGCCTCGCATCCAAACTGGTGATGTTCGCGGTACCGTCCCGCTTGTGGCTTCTCGTGACGAAACATAGGCGCACTGAGATAATAGAGTTTGACAGGCTGTTGTTGCCTGAACATCCCGTGTTCCAGATATGCACGTACAACGCCAGCAGTGCCCTCTGGCCGTACTGTTATGTTCTGGCTATGCCCGTCTTTATCGGGCTTGTCGTCAAAATTATACATCTCTCTATCGACGATATCGGTCCCCTCGCCTACCGTCTTACGAAAGACAGCAGTTTCCTCTATCAGAGGCGTCTCGATACGTCGATAGCCATACAGGTTCGCTACCTGTGTCGCGGTCTCTTCGATAAACCGCCAATAGGGTTGTTCTTCAGGCAAGATATCTCGAAAGCCCTGTAACGCGCGAATGTGTTCTGGCATCGCTCTGTTCTCCTCCACCATGTGTGTATGCCAGACTATTATAACAGAGTAGGAAAGCAATGCATATGTTTTCATTATTCAACAAGAGGGATAAGACCTGCACGAATAGCAAAGCGTACCAAGTGTGTCACATCTTGCAGATCGAGCTTCTCCATCACCTTCGCGCGATGAGCTTGCACCGTCTTTACCCCGATTCCCAGCCGTTCCGCGATGTGCTGACTGGTCAATCCTTTGGCTACAAGGGTGAGTACCTCCATTTCACGCGGAGTCAGTTGCTGTTGCTTGTCTGATGAGATCGACACTGAATGTGAGGACGGAGAGTCTGTGACATAGGTTCTGACAAGTGCTTTTGCCAGACCGGGCGAGAGGAACGCCTCTCTTCGTGCGACTGCTCGAACGGCGGCATGCAATTCGTGAGGAGCAGCTTTCTTAACCAGATAGCCAGCAGCCCCCAGACGAAGTGCTTTCAGGAAATATTCCTCATTCTCATGCATCGTGAGAATCAATATCTGTATCTCAGGATGTTGCTCCCGAATGAGCGCACACGCCTCCAAACCATCCATGTCCGGCAGGCTGATATCCAGAATGACGACATCAGGAGCACGTTCCCCGACGATTGCCACTCCTTCTTGTCCCGTTCGGGCCTCTCCTACTACCTGCATGTCTGGCTGAAGCTCAAGCAAAAGCCGCAATCCCTGGCGTAACATCTCATGATCGTCCACCAGCACTAAACGGATTGGAGCGTCAGAAGCACGGACTTCTTGCATCATTACTGCCATCCTTTCTCAAAGAAGCCATCTTTTGATGAGTCAAGTGGCAAGACAACTTCAACCGTCGTTCCTTGACCCGGAGCCGTTCGCAGATTCAGTGTGCCCTGGAGTAAGGTCGCACGCTCACGCATGCCACGAAGTCCAAGTCCCTGATGTGCCTCCGCGACATCGAAACCTCGTCCATTGTCAGAAAGAACGAGTCTTACCTCCTGTTGCTTATGGGTCAACCTTACCTGTACTTCCGTCGCATCGGCGTAGCGTGCGCTATTCGTGAGACTCTCCTGTGCGATACGGAAAAGTGTAGTTTCGTAGACGGGAGGTAAATGAAGTGTCTTTGTTTCTCCTGATACGACGTTTACGTTCAGATGTAGACGCTCACGCCCATCTTCGGCGAGCCAACGTAACGCCGCTTGTAAACCCATGTCGTCCAACACGCTCGGACGCAATTGCTGCGCGATAACACGAATGTCATCCAATGTTTCCTGGGCAAGTTTTGCTAGCAACGTTGCCACCCGTTCAAGTTGCTGCTGTTCTTCAAGCGTAAGGCGAGCGGCAGCAGTAGCAACATGTTGATTGAGCACCTCTGTATGAATGAGCAGTGCAGTAAGTGTCTGGCTCGTTTCGTCGTGAAGTTCGCGAGCCAGCCGTCTCCGCTCTTCTTCCTGTGCCTGCACAATATGTAGTGTTTGCTCACGTTGAAACGTCTCTAACTGGTCGAGCATAGTATTAAAGGCATGAGTCAGTTCGCCAATATCGGGGTCGGCAGGGACAGGAGTGCGTTGGGCCGTTGCACCTGCACTTACTGAGCGTATGGTGAGCAGAAGTCGGAACAGAGGACGGAAACTGGCGTGTAAAACAAGCACATTGATGAGGAGACTCCCCAGTGCTGCAACGATGAGAAAGCTTGTATCAATCAGATAGTGATGAGATTCGATGCTATGGCTTGTCACCCACAGGGCAACAAGAGCTTCAGCTACCAGCATCACACTGTTCGCAACAATAACCTTTTCAAACAAAGAGAGTCGCCGCCTTTGCGAGCGGCCACGGGGAATAGGAAGGCCAACGACAGACAATGTATCATCTTGTTTCTGCATCATCGAACCCTGTTTATCCTGTCTAAGGACACGTTCTTTCTGCATGTTTTCACGTACCTACCATTTTATCCTTATTCTTCTATCGTATCACCCAATTGCAAGCATAGTTATTGCCAGAATCCACGGACGCCCACCAGGGGAAATACTGCTGAAAGAAGCAGTATTTCGTTTGGCATGGGGACTTACGGACGCCCACCAAGGGCAAGACTGTCGAAAGAAGCAGTATTTCGTTTGACATGGGGACTTACGGACGCCCACCAAGGGGCTACCTACTATACACGCCGCGCGGAGCACGCAAGGGAATATAGTAGGGTAGCCCCCATACGCATTAGGAGAAGAATTGCTATGTTTATAATCGCATGGTGAGCCGTGTATAGTAGTGACAGGGCTTGCCCCTGTCATGCTCCCAACACCCTGTTTTTGGCTCATTGTCATCTCAACAATTCTTCTCCTAATGCGTATGAGAATATAGTAGGGTAGCCCCTTGTGGGCGTCCGTGGCGTGGTACTGCGGGCTTTCTGTGGTGGAGTGCGGTGTGTTTCCGTGGCGGAGTTGTGTGGGCGTCTGCAAGTTCTAGCAGATCGCCCGTGATGATGGGAGACGAGGAGCGGTAATTATGGATGGATGAGAGGGTGGAATACTCACGGGAAGTCGCTGTGGTGATGTAACGAAGTTTGACACCTCGGCTGACGACGTGAGTATCCATTGTCCACTCATAGGCAAGGTCAGAAGTGCTTTGTAGCAGCCGGCTACTACGTGCTTGACAGCCTGCACGAGCAGTTGCGGCATGACCATCGCCGGCATCGTTGCATTCACGATAACGTGTGCATCCTCAAGAGGAAGGTCTTGTGGGTCGCTCAGACGCACCACGACCATGACATCCTCTGCTCGTTCCTGGGGTATCACCTGAACTCGAAGCTGCGCGGGTACCTGTTCTTGCCATAGACAGGCAACGCTAAACGTACCCAGACAGCATATCGCCAGGAGAAGCCAGTAGACAGGGCGAATCCGCATATGCATACATACACCTTCTCTTCCTTACCGAATGTACTCCTTTTTCCTTACTCCCTCCTAAGAAGGGGTTGCGCCCGACATGGCAGGTGTTTCCTGAATAGGCTCTCGCTCGATAAGAGCTGGTCGCTGTATACGAGGCCAGCAGGCAAGGGCCATGACGACGAGCAAGAGACCCGAATTGAAATCCGTTGCCATACCAGTCAAAATCATGCCGAGAGCTTCGTTGAACCACCAGATAGCGAGGCTGACGATGATTGAGGCGACTAACCATGGACGAACACGAGCATCCTTTGCCAGGAAGAGTCCACCACCCAGTGCCAGGAAAACAACAATGAGAACGAGGTTCAGTGGTACCTCGGCTCCGCTCGTGACTCCTGAAAGCCAATGAAGGGAAGGATCAAGAATTACACCACTGACTGTATCTGGACTGTACATCGCGGCTATTTGCTGCGAAATTTGGCCTGACTGCCACCAATTCGGCTGTAATTGGAGCAGTGCTGCAAAGACCCAGAAACCCGCCAGGAAGAAACGTAGGCCACGGCGAGAAAGCAAGCTTTGAGTGCCTCCATCAACCTGTCGTTTTGGATAGAAGGTTAACGCGATAAGCGGGTAGAGCAATACTGCCCCTGGAGCACCTGTCAGGATACTCGCCTGTCCTGTAAGGAGCATACTCATCCCCTCACCTGCATACCACACCACGACTGCCCAAATGACGGAAAGGAGAATAGCTTGCTTGATAGCTCGCCCCGATAGGAGCCATACGCCAATCGCAATTTGAATAAGTGCAATACCCCAGTTAATAGGGACAAGATACTGTGTGGTGATGCCAATAATCCAATGCAAACTTGCCGCAATGGGACCTGGCTGCCCATTGACCGTTGGAGCCATGACCCCATTGACCATATTCATCGTGAACATCTGTGGCTGCAGTTGAAGCAATCCAACGAGAACCCATAAGACGCCCATAATTTGTCGAAGGCGTGTATCGGAGAGAAGCATTCCCAACTTCCGTATTTGGGTCTGCTGTCCTACTTCGTCCAGAGACTTTACCATATGCTATTTCCTTTCCCTATGTCTATAAGTTTCTTCTCGTACCTGTGTTCTCTTATGAGTATACGTTCCTAAAGAAGAAACAGTCTATTGGGAAAAGACCTGAGAAACTGCTCTCAGGTCTTTTCCAAAGAAACATGTTCCTCTTTGTTCAACTGTTACATGTATTTGAACTATGCCTGAGAAAAATAAGGTACAATCCCTCTTGGCACACCCTCTTCCTCTGCTTTATACTTATCACGAAAGACAAGAGAAGGAAACGCATGATACATACATATATACTTTGGACCAGATACAAGAAATGTTTTGCTTGCCTATCCATACTAGCAGGATTACTCTTCTTCGTATCCTCTCTTCCCGTCTATGCCGATGGAGGCGCACCCAATCTTGCCTACGTCGCGGGAACATCTGCCGGTGTCAGTGTCATTGATGTCGGGCTGCGCAAAGTAACGAAAACATTTAATGTCTCCGGCGACCCCCACACAGTTGTATTAAGTCAGGATGGGAGTACACTGTTCGTGACCGAGCCACAACAGGGACGTGTTGCCGCGCTACTCGCAAAAACGGGACAGATGATGTGTTCTGCTTCAGTAGCAGGCCATCCGACCTTACTGGCCTACGACCTGAATACCAATCTCCTGTATACTGCAGCGAATGATGCAGCTGTTGTTACCGCACTCGACCCGGCTACGTGTCAGGTCAAACGTGTTATTCATACGAATGGCAATGTTTCCGGGCTGGCAATCGTGATTATAAGTTCGGGTGTTCCAGGAAGCACAGGTGATCAACTGTGGGTTGCCGCGAAGACGCTGACTGCATTTGATGACCTGAATGGACAGCAAATCGCCAGTGTTGACATCCCTGAGCCTCAATATGTCACAATTCCTTCTGGGCAAACGATATATGTTACAACGAGACAGGGAAGTATCGAGGCCGTCGATCTCTCTTCGCATCTCGTCGAAACGTTGCTTACAGGAGGGAGCTATGGTCCAATGGATTATGATATTACCTCTGGGGAAGTCTACGTTCCTGACCGGGCGCATCAACAAGTCGTTGTCCTGAATCCTGCTATTCTTGGCACTCCACTGCCCCACGAGCCAGCACGCGTTATTCATCTCGCTGCCACTCCACAGTCAATTGCGATTACGAGCGATGGACAACTGGGCTTTGCCGCGCTGGAGAATGGAAGCGTTGTTCAACTCGACCTTGCTGGACGGACCATCGTCACAACTATTCCTGTTGGTGGAACGCCACATTTCATCATTACGGGCCTCTACCCTCCGGCTGTTGTTGCGTCCTCACCCGCGAGCGATAGAAGAAGGACGCTAGAAACAATTGGCAACATCAGTCTGATTGCCCTTATTATACTTTCTGTCCTCCTCGTCATCTGGCTCTTGTACGTTTTCATACAAAGGAAGAAAGAATGATGAAGAAGGCTCTGGTCATTTCTTTTCGCTTTTCTTCGTCTCAATACGTGTAAAGCGACGGAAAAGCAAAATCGGCACAACGAAGAGTAACACGATCAGGACATATGCTCCGATGTTGGCAAGCGTCGTGAAGGTCGAGGCTTGTTGGGGTGTAGTCCCGATGAGTGGGGGATCGAGGCCCGTGATGATAAAGGTGGGACGGCCCCCTACAGGAATGGTCGTGATCGTCTGCCGCCCAGGAATATCGAGCATCGCCACACTTCCGTTCCCTAATGCAACAAAGCCCAGTTGCCCATCGCTGGTGATCGCGATTGAAGCTGGCACGACTCCATGCAGATTGATTGTGCGACTCGGCTCCTTTGGCAGAGGGGAGCCAGCACTTACGGGAGCCAGCACCACAATCTGATCGCTACTTCTGTCGGGAACGTAGACCTCGCCTGTTGTTGCATCGTAGTCCATCGGTCCATAGGAGCCACCTGTCACAAGCGTTGTCTGCTGATGCGTATTAAGGTCAAGCGCGACGACGTGTCCCTGTCGTGTCGTTGTATAGACGGTTGCTCCTGACGGAATACTGATAAAACCCGGCCCGCCAGCAACGGCGATGTTGTCAATCTTCTGATTTTTGGCAGTATCGAAAACGCTGAGCGATGTATTGTCGGCAACCCAGAGTTGACTCCCATTACTTCCATTGAGGGCCGCCCCCACCTGTGCAACCGCTAACCCGAACACGGCCCCGTTGACCTGATAGGTATGCTTGATCGCGCAGTTCGTCGGGTCTATTGCCGTCACGCTCGATGCGCCGTTGCCAGCCGCGAAAAGGGTGGGGGCGTTAGCCGTTGTATCGAGGGCGAGGAGCGTTGGTTGTCCCGGTACATTGGTCTGACAGAATGTCTGTCCCGTTTGTGAAATGATGATGGAGACGCGCTTCTGCTGTGGCTCGGCTGTGTAAAGAAATCGAGCATCAGGACTTAAAAGAACCATGTTTGGCTGTGTCGAGAGATGAATCGTGCTTGTCACTTTCTGAGTGGCAACGCTCACAACACTGATCCCTGTACTTCCCGCGACATAGGCCCTTTGTGGCGCACCGCCATCCGCGTGTACTGGCCTGGCGAACAGAAAAACTGTCCCCATGAGTGGTATGAGCAAGCAAACACATGTGATGACGATGTGAAGTCCATATCGTCTCCCTCTTGTTCGCAACGAGTTCTGTTTCACCTCGTTTCTCCCTTTCTATGCCTTGGGCGTGAGTGATGTCCAACTGTCCTGGTTAAGATGATACATCTGTACCGGGTAGGAGAGCGAAAGGTAGAGATTCGAGGGATTTGTGGTATCTACCGCGAGAGATGCGAGTGTTCCCTTCATGGGTGGCAGTTGCATCCAATTTTTTCCCGCATCGGTGCTACGGTAAACTGCCGTTCCTGTCTTGCCATATAGCGTTTGAGGTTGCGATGGTGCAACGGTCAAGAAGCTATAGGTGGCCTGTGTGTTGACCGAGGTGAACGTTTTGCCTTCGTCATTCGACACTACGAGACCGTTGTCACCCCCTGCATAAATGGGACTGTGAGGACCAGCTGTGGTGATGGAATAGATGCCGCCCTGAATACTTGCTATGATATTCCAATGTTTGCCACTATCGGTACTTCGTGCCATACCATTACTGCCATACACAAGCAATTGCCCCGGTGCATTTGGGATAGCGAGCATTCCGAGAATGTTGCCGAAAGGTAGTGCTCCCGTGTTAGAGAAGTGTTGTCCGTCATCGGTGCTGACCTTTAGTCCCTGTGCTCCTTGCGCGAGGATATAGATAAAGCTCTGAGCTGGCGTTTCATTTCCTGCCGCAACAAAGTAGATACCTGTGGGACTCGGTGTGAAGTCGCTTGTCTTCACGGTGAGCTTCCATGTGCGCCCTTGGTCAGCACTGGTATAAAGACCAAGCACACCAGAGTGGGGAGTGGTAACAGACGGTTGCGTCAGGACATACAGACGTTGAGAGTCTACAGGACTAACGGAAAGCGAATAATCCATTACCCCTTGCATGAGTTGATTGGGTCCGCCCGATGTCTGTTGCCAGTTTGTTCCACCATCACTTGAGCGGTAGATGCCGTAGTGAGTGGCGAGGAGGACAACGTGATTGGGAAGTGTAACGAGCGAGTGGACGTGGTTCGATGCGACGCCAAATCCGTTTACCGGAGCTTGTGTTGGCGTCGTAGTTGCCGCGCTGGAAGAACCACTACAAGCGGCGAGCAGTACTGCGCAGAGCACGAAGCTTGCACAGGTAAAACCCCAGGACGTGATACGTTCTATACGAAACTGTTTGTTCATACCATTTACCGAATCTTTCAAGATGAGAGGGCAGTTACTCTAACTGCCAGGAGGATACTCTACTCTCTATCCTCTCCATGAATTGTCTATTATACATGTCTAGTACGTCTGATATCGTCAAATGGTTGGTTTTCAAGGGAAGCGAGCAGTACTCCTGCCTGTTGTGGTGTTACTCGTGCCGATTGTGTCAGTGATGTTTCAATGGATTTTATGTAGGAAGCATCACACGTACTAGCAGGCTGATTCTTGGTTAGCGTACAGATAGCGGCTGTCAAGTAGTTTGCTGTTCCCAGGATGCCTTTTGAAATGGTATTGACACTGGAAAGCTGACTGGCGATTTGCTGCTGAGAAAGCGGGGACGAGTTGGGATTCTGAGGGTCCGTTCGGAGTTCACCTGGACTATAGCTTTGTTGCGTCACCAGATATTTATTCCCAATGTCCATGAAGGGAATACTGCCAGACGTATCATATGTGCTAACGAGCTTCTGTTCGTCAGGAGTCAAGCTTTGCAATGGAGCCTGCTGACGGTCCGTTCCCTCAACTGGTGCAAAATCGACGTAGGAGCTAGTGTAACTACTTTTGTAAAAGGTAAATGTTGACGTATCAGGATATACATCGGTACTCGACGAAGTGGTGACATTGAGTGTTTGAAAAGTACCGAAACGACTGAGGGCGACAACGACACTCCAACGTTCCGCCGCGCAATAGGGACAAAATTCGCCTCCATAGTAGAAAACTTCCGGTTTTCCAGTAACACCTGTGAGCAACGCTGCTGAGCCTGAAGGTTTGGACAGTGGTGGAAGAACGTTGCCTGTACCTATTTGTGCCAGCAGCGCAGGCTGTACGTGCGTCACCTCCTGAAACGTGGTTGTATCGACAGGCGTTCCCCCTTGTCCCTGGCTCGTTGCCGTATTTTGCCGTGAAACGACGAAAAAGAGCACGATCAGCGCACTAATCACAACGAGAGTACCAATAACGTAGGGCCATGGATTTCTTCGTTTCACGACCCGTCGTCTCTGCTGAGTCTTTCCACTTTCTGATGGAGGAACTATACGTTGTCGGTGCCTGTTCTGAGAAACTGACTCATGCCTGCTAGCAGGAGATGAAGACGTGTTTCGTTTCTTTTTCGCCATACATATTCTCTTCCTAGTGTTGTCTTGATGGAGAGGGAAGAGATGATTCCTCTTCACTATTCTGCTCTCCCAATTCTGCTGATCCCGACAAAACGAGAACAAGCGTCAGTAAAAACATGACAAGGATAACTACATGTAGTCCTGTACACCATGCACAGAGTGTGTGAAGCAGGACGATTTCAACATAGACCAGATACAGGACCGTGAGCAGAGCCAACAATGACCAGATACATTGAACGAATACCACACGAGACATGATGTCAGAAGACGAAGAGCGAGCTCGTAGAGCAAAGCCCGCCAGGAGAGCACTGACAAGTGCCCATCCTAATCCCGGCACGGTTATTGGTATCGTCGTTCCAAAGAGGACAGAATAGGGGCTACTGGTGACACGCTCACAATTTACCACGCCATTCGTTGAGCAGAGCAATGGAAGATGTTCGTAGTGAACCGCCGTCAGGTAGAGGGCGATGCCTCCTCCTATCAACGAGAGCACAAACAACAGCCATTGTGTGAGTACACGATATCTTTCTGTCATACACACATCCTTTTCTTACTTCACGCGAGTTTTGCTTGAAATTGTCCCTCATGGAGCGTATGGTCGGGCGTGTGAATAACAACGCGAAATTGCCAGTTCCCACTCATGGTTAATGTCCCCTGTCCACTGTAGTTCCCCTTCGTATCGGCTTGAAGCGTAATGCTATCGGTTCCCATCGCCATATCAAGCATGGTTGTTTGCAGATTAACTTGTATCGGCTGCTTCAAATCCTGTTGAGTTGGTGAAATAATTGTAACCGTGAAGGTATTATTCCCCAATTTATTTGGCGTGATCGTTATCTGCACTGTGAAAGCCTTATCCGTGGTTTGCAACGTTGTATGAAAGGCCGAGGAAGCGGGTGATGTCGTGGTGGGACCACTTGTACTTCCACATGCGGTACACAGTATCAGCAGGAGCAGACTGAGAGAAACGAGCACAAGCATCGCCGATGATCGTGCGAGAAACCAGTCCAGACGGACACGTTGAATTGCTAGTACTCTCTTCATAAATCCTTGAATCACTCTCCTTCTATTTTTCCTGCAAGTTGCCCTGACAAGCCACAATCAGTATAGAACGTGTAAGGTGGCACGTCTAGTAGGAAAAATCCCTATTTTTTATACGGTGTGTCTGCGTTCCCGTTGCAATGTGGAAATGAATAGAACTCGCTCATCCACATTTCTCAAAATTTGCTATAATAGGAAAGTTACGTATATTGTTACTGTGCAGGAAGGTAGGACAACATTTATGGATGGCAGAAAAAATATGCTGGAAGGAGCAGGCGATTCCATCTGGTTACGCTACTCGACGAGTATCACCATCGCCGGTAGGACACGCACAATTGAAATTGGTATCCCCATGCCTATTGGTGCTGATGAAGAGGAGCGTGAGCAGTTGCTTCGTGAGGCCGACGAGGGCATGAACCAGCTTACAGGGCATGTCGAGAATCGTATCGCGCAGATGCTGCAACGTGTTCAGCCAACACAGGGCACCATTCCCGCTCCTACACCAATCGCCAAACCCTCTGTTGCGCCACCGCCACGCGCCATGTCCAGACCTGTCTCTGCTCCTGCTCCTCAGCAAGCGGCTCCGCCACAAAACGCGGCAGTGACTAGCAATACTAATGCACGTCTCGCCACATCCGCACAGGCTCCTCGTGAAATACGGGAAGAACGTCCAGAAGTAGCCCCGGTCTCACCTGACCGTGAAGAAGAGGTCGTACCACAAAATCCACCACCTCCGCAACGCACGGCAGCAACGGGTGTAAGTATGCCAACCACGGGTGATGTCAGTGGCAATCTTTCCATTCCACAATTCATTCGCGTCGTCAAAGACCGTTTTGACCTGAATCCTACACAGGCGATGGAAATGTTGAAACTCAAATCGCTCAGTGGCGTCAATCTTCGTGAAAAGCTAGACCAATTACAGCGTTTAGTAGGCTCCGATGCGAACAGCTCATCAGAAAAAGACAGTGAAGGGAATACGAGTATTGCTGACGAGAAACCTTCCAAACCAGTCGTAAAGAATGAGACACCTTCCAGTAAACCAACACCAACTCAGACGCCAGCAAAACAACCAACGCCGATACGTCCCAACACGTCTACTGTGGGGATGAACAATCGTCCCCCGGCGTCTCGTCCACCTGCTACTAGCAATGGACGGGCACCATACTTTGACGAGGAAGAAGATTTCGAGGATGTGCTAGCAAGCATCGAGGATGAGGATGAACTCGATGAAAGCGAACTGGCAGCACTGGGCCAGCAACGCGAACTGACACCACATGAACGAATGCACGCCAAAGATTTAGTCAGCAAGTTCCGTGAATCACAAGGCGCAGCCGTTGCCAATCCAGCACGCTTAAAAGTGTTGAATAATGTCACCGATGGACAGGTGAGCGAAGAGCAATTGCAGGATTTGGCAGAGGGCATCTGGGGTATCTCTTCGTTCAAGAAATTGAAGGTCGATCAGGTCGAGTCGTTGATCTCATGGGCCAAAGAAGACGATTTTATGACCGATGCTGAGGTCGTCCTATTGTTATTAGAGGAGGAAGCCTTTGCGCGTGGTAACAGGTGAGGCGAAGGGCCGCAAGCTCAAAACGCTCAAGACAATGACCGGCACTCGTCCCATTATGGATCGGGTCAAGACAGCCCTTTTCGATATCCTTTCTGATGAGGTTGTCGAGTCGCGTTTCCTGGACCTCTTTGCTGGTACAGGGAGCGTTGGTATCGAGGCATTGAGCCGTGGCGCATCCCGTGCGACATTCATCGAGATGGATGGCAAGATACTCAAGCTTGTGCGCGAAAACCTACAGATCACAAAATTGGCTGACCGTGCCGAAACAATCCAGGCCGATGCCTTCAAATTTCTCGCACAGCAAGCAACGAGTACGGGACGTGTCTACGATATTACCTACGTCGCTCCCCCTCAATATCAAGAGATGGCGGCACGTGCCTTGACGCTCCTCGATGCATCACCACTCGTTCCCGAAGAGGGTCTCGTCATTATCCAGATTCACCCCAAAGAACGTGCTAACGTCGCTGCTGTCTCTTGCACACGCCTTGTTCTCACCGACGAACGCCGCTATGGAAGTACGCTGCTGATGTTCTATAGAAATACAATACAAGAGGAAAATACTGATGGTAAGTAAACCCGGTGGTGGTCGCTTCGCCTTCGTTGATGCTGGTGAAGCGGCACGACGACTCGGCATAGACCGTGTAACGCTCGACCAGTGGATTAAAGAGGGACGTATCAAGACGCATAGAGGCGTAGGTCGTGACGCGTTCTTTCGCTCTGGCGACATAGAAGCTCTCTATAACGAACTACATCCTGCGAACGAACTTGCCGAAGCGGTCGCTGCCGATGAAGCTGAAAGTGCTGGTGAGAGCAAGCCAGCAGGTCCTGTCAAAAAGAAGCAAGACCCCCAGATGCGTGTCTATCTCCGTCTGCAAGCCGACGCCAAGTGGTACGACGTGTCAGAAGAGGATATTCGCACATGGGCACAACTGCTGGCCCCCGATGGCTACGAGCGCAACAAACGCAACGCAGAACACACCATCAAAAAACTCCAATTCCTGGTAGGATTGATTGAGGATGCCCAAAAGCGCGAAAAAGAGTAGTGTGGTGGCATGATCTAAGGAGACCTTCTATGAGCATTAATGATGCATTTACGCAATTCCCCACGCTTACCACGAACCGTCTGCTCCTGCGTCAACTTCGATCAACCGACGCGGAAGCTCTTTTCGCGATGCGTTCTGATATCGTGGGGATGGAGTTCTTTGGACAGGAGCCTTATACGTCTATCGACGAAGCTCAAAGCCTGATACAACGATTGCAGACTTTCTATGCGCAACGTGAAGCTTTATTCTGGTGTATTACGCTCAAGGGAGACGATACTGTCATCGGTTCGTGTACTCTTTTTGCGTTCAACCCTGCCTTTCACTATGCCGAAACTGGCTATGAATTGGATCGTGCCTATTGGCGACAGGGCATTACAAGTGAAGCAATGTCAGCAGTTTTAAGCTACGGTTTCACCGAGCTTGAATTGCACCGCATTGAAGCGGATGTTGCGCCCGACAACATCCGCTCAAAAAACCTCTTACTCAAGCTTGGCTTTACGTTTGAGGGAAATTTGCGCCAACGCTACTTTTTCCGTGGTCAATTTGAGGACGAGCACTATTTCGGCTTGCTCAAACATGAATGGTTGAAAGAAGCATAAACAGTTTCTTTTAGTCTTATTTATGCGCCATGTGCATCTTCGCTGAGACCTTTGAACGTGTCCCACTCAGCTAAGCGTTTTTCATACTCGGCATGAATCATCTCATTCGCACCCTGTCCCAGGAAGAGACGAAGTGGAGGCTGCTCCATATCGACCAATTTCAGCACAACTGGCCCCGTTGCCTCTGGTTTTCCAGGGACAGACGAGCCACGGCGCGTGCTCATGGCTTCGCGTACATGGTCATATGCTGGCAGCGACTTTGCGAACTTTGCTGAAGGACCAGCCCAGTCAGTCGAATAGCCGACAGGTTCTATAATCGTTACCTTGATGCCCAGCGATTGTACCTCTTGATTGAGTGCTTGGCTAAAACCCTCAAGTCCCCATTTACTGGCATGGTACATGCCAATGTAAGGAAAGGCGTTGACACCACCGATACTTGAAACTTGGATGATGTGCCCACTGCCTTGTTCACGTAGGTAGGGGAGTGCCGCCTGTGTCACCCACAACGCACCGAACAAGTTCGTCTCCATCTGGTCGCGAGCCTCTTGTTCGCTGATTTCTTCCGTTGCGCCGAACTGTCCATAACCAGCGTTATTGACAATAACATCCAGGCGACCAAAGCGGTCGTGTGCCTGTTTCACCGTCTTATCCACAGCGGTTTTGTCGGTGACATCCAGTGCCAGCGTCAGCACGTTGTCTCCGTATTTTTTGTTGAGTTCTTGCAGACTGTCCAGGTTACGCGCGGTTGCCGCAACCTTGTCGCCGCGTTCGAGTGCGGCCTCTGCCCAGACACGTCCGAAGCCCTTTGAGGTTCCGGTAATAAACCATACCTTCATAGTAAAAACCTTCTTTGTAATCCGTTATTTCAGTTCTTTGGCAATCTCCTGGTTTTGAACAGCAATCTGCTCCGCCAGTTTCATGTCGCCATTCAGAAGTACATCTTTAGCTGTAATATCACGTGACATGTCCCTAGTATAGAATACCTGGAGTGCTCTAGGTCAAGCTTTTTTTAACGCGTTTTGGGGCGCATCCTCACAAACTACTCTTCAACCACCACAATCTCTTCGGGCGTGAGTTTATAGAGTTTGTACACAATGCGATCGATTAACCTGTTGGTTGCCCTGATATACAAGTCGCGTTCTGCTATGGGTGGTTGGAACCGTCTGTAGATTTTCACAAGTGAGACAAGATCGGGTTTGCCAAGTCTTCTTTTGAGTAACCACTTCCACTGCTCCTCACTGATATGACCAATATCATCGCGTAACTCAAGAACTTGTGCACACAGTGGATCCAGCATCTTTACGGGCCTCTAATCATGTCTCTTGTCCGGTTTCTTATCTGTATCCGCTTTTACAGAAGGTGTCCATAGTCTGGAAAGTCTTCCGTATTTCTGTCTCTGAGAATGCACCTCTTCTAAGGCAATCATGAAAATTTTCTAACGCCTCTTGTCGCTGCTTGTTGAAGTCGAGCTTCCGTTCCGCAAGACAACAAGCATATCATGCACAACATCGTTTTGCTCTAGTTCACTCAGACATGCATCAACGAGTTCGAGTATTCTCTATATGACGGTTTCTTTTGTAAAGGCTCATAGCTTTTTCGGTAAGTGCTTTCGTTTATCGTCAGGGGTAGTGTATGTGATAACTGGTATAGGTACCTGGTACATAGTGTTTGAGCACGATATTCTAAAAAATCTCCTCGGAGAAGAGCTAAGTTTGGATCGTAAAAATAAAAATACTGTGCTTGAGTTGAAGATAGATAGTAAATACAAATGATTCTCATGGAATGGTAAATGTTTTGTCATTAGAGTATATATACCAGGTCTCTATCATTGCAAATTGTTAGCATAGTGCAGATGATCAGGCCACATTATTTTTGTTTGCTCGAACGCATCATAATAATCACATGGTCGCAACTCCCACCAATTCGGTCCTTTATCTGAACGTGCCTCTAATTGAGTCTTATACTGTTGTAGATGAGCAAAAACTTGCCGGATATTGTGTTATTGGTGTACCGATCTTTGTAAGTATGATGTAGCGTTGTTGGTCATCTAGCTCTATATCTTTTCACATCTCGGCCTACTACAAATGGCTTGATGATTTCAGCATTTCTTGGATCTGCTCTGAATAAGCTTATCACGTGTTGCTTTTGTCGATGACAAATGCCTCGTTAAATCCTGTCTTGATGCCGTAGAAAGATTTTGTCATTGTACATACTTTCCCAATGGCATACCCATTGCTAAGCATTTTTTCAACTATAGCCTGTATCTCTTCATCTGTGCAGTGACCAATCAGCACCTTTGAACGCAGTGGGTGGCATCAGGACTTCGTTGTCTTCCACGTCGGGGCCGATACCTTTTTTGTTGATCCGTTTGAGTTGTGTGTACTTGACCTGGATATCTTGCCGTTCCCCGTTTACGAGCTTTGACGTGAGCACAATCATAGGGTAGGTGATGGCATCGTGAAAAACGGGTAGGTCGCCTAAATCTACAAGTCGTTCGAGTTGAACGGTAGTGCTAAGAAATTCACGTAAGGCTTCTCCGTAGTTTGCGCGTACAAATTTGTTGGGAATGAGGAAACCGAAACGTCCACCATCGGCAAGTGAGGTATTGCCAAGCTCGACAAAGTAGGTGTAGAGGTCGGACCCACCACGATAGACATGATAGAGTCGTTTGAGCGCATCCTTGTCCGAACTGAATGCCTCTTGTCGAATCCATGGTGGGTTGCCCACCACGACATCGAAGCCCGATTCAGCCGCTTTGACCTGCCCAAATTTATCAAAGAAGACTTCGGGAAACTCTAGTTCCCAGTGAAAGAAACGGCGTTGCGCGGCTATCGCCTGTGCGTCGTCTAACCATTGTTGAAATTGGGGTGGCGCGATAGTAATACGCCCGGTGGCGAAATCGACAAACGGTTTCCAGAGCGTTGAATCTACGCTTACACCATAACTGGTAGCGGTAATCAGGTTGGCAAGTTTTTCATATTTATCGACCAGTCCTTCGCGCATCGTCGTGTACAGGTGCTCTTGCTCTTTGACCTGCTTCACTGTTTGAGCCGGACTATCCTTGACGAGCCACATCAGGTCAACGGCGGTGGTGATGTTCTGACGAAAGATATCATCATCGAAAAGCGAGAGTTGTTCTTTCGGCGTCTTTTTCTTTTTACCGTTGCCATTGCCGTTCGTTGCCGTTGTAATTTCAGAGAGTCGCGCCCCAATCAGTGCATTTCCTGTGCGTAAATGGTGGTCAAGAAAGGATAGGGGACGGTCTTTCGCCACCGTGCTTAACCATAACGAAAGTTTCGCCAGTTCAACGGCAAGCGGATTGAGATCGACGCCATAAATGCACGATTGCACAACACGCCGTTTCCAGTACGCAAGGTCCCCACCAGCATTGGTCTTCTGGATATTCGACTCCGCCAGGAAGCGTGCGATATATTCGGTGGCCTCAACAAGAAAATGCCCACTGCCCATCGAGGGGTCCAGGACTTTGAGGCTGAGGATCGCCTGTACCTGTGCCTCTTCGTCCATAGCTTGCGCCATGACCGCTTGTAAACGTGGCCCGATTGTCTGTTCGACAATGTATTTGACGATATAGTCAGGTGTGTAATAACTACCCGTTGCCTTCCGCTCACCGCTATCATTGCTAAGCAACGTAATCGTCCAACCCTCTTGTTGTGTGCTGGGTGCAAGGTGATATTCGAGTAGACCTTCATAGATGGTGCCGAGATTGCGTACTGAGAGGTCGCGATAATCAATGAAGTGCTTGTCCACACGTGCAAGCATGTCCAGTGCCAACTCCATACGCTCATCGCTGACCTTGTAGTGTTCAAGGAAACTATGCCGTTCAGGATCGAAAAGACCACCATTGAAGGTCGAGATATATAGTGGTGGGTCGCCCAGATTGATATAATCAAACAATTGCTTGAGCTTGCTAGAGAGAATGGCACTATTGGAGCGATACACTATCCCCATGTCCAGGTGTTCGGCAATCTGCTCTTTCGTTGACGCTAGACTATAATATTCGCGGTAGAGATCGCTACTTTGCAGTGAAAGCAAGTCTCTCGCCTCGGCATAGAGTACAAAGAGCAACCGATACAGCAAAATAAGCGCGTTATCATACACCTGTTTCAGTGTATCGGGATTGTCAGGCGTCAAAGCATTGAGAGGATAATCAAGAAAACCCTGTGCAATGAGACGAAGTGCCTCATACACCTGCATCTTGAGCGACTCGCCTATGCCCTGCGCGTAGTCAATGCTCTCTTGCAGAATGGCATTGATACTCAGAGGCTGTTGGTCGAAGGCGGCACGGCGAAAGAAGGCGTAGAAGTACAGGAAATCGTTTACGTTGCCGCTCTGTAATAAGGCAGGCACATCGACTTCATAATAGTGGTCGAGCTTATGGGCCGTCGTTCTATGATAGAGCCGCCACTTGCGACCATTGGTAAGCATACCCCAATCCAGTCCACTATGCTGAATATAGAACGCGATCTGGTAGGAAGGGTTTTTGTTGGTGAAAGGGTCGCCACCTTTATATTTTATGGCGATATCGAGTGGACAATCCCAGTACTTCGCGTCACCAACTGCAAATGCACCTGACTGCAACACTGCCTCATCGAGTCGCTTCCCCTTATTTGCATTCAACGAGTCCTGGTCACGATAAAACACGTAATCGGGAACCTTCGTACCATCCGGTGTGGTTAGTGATGGTTGAACTTCAAACGTATGACCTAGTATATGCAGGATGGGTCTGATAACGTCTTGCTCTAACTGAGCCTCTTTGTCACTTGGGACATGCTGCTGAAATAAGCTTGTAAGCTCACTCATGACTGCTGTGGCTTCAAGCGCGAGGTCTTGCCAATCTTGGCGTTGAGGTAATGTCTCATCAAGGTAGTGGTCAGAAAATAACTGTTGATTATTATGGATTGTTGGCGATATGTGCAGCATAGTGTGTGCGAACCCTACCCTATCTTTTTCATTCTTCTCGAGGGGTAGTATAGGGGAGATGGGATGAGATTGCAAGAGAGTGTTTTAATTACCAGAACTGTTTAAAAGTCGGGCGAGAGCATGACAGGGGCAAGCCCAGTCACTACTATACGACCATTTAGCGTGGCTCTGCCACGCGGTTTCGTGTATAGTAGTGACTGGGCTTGCCCCTGTCATGCAACTACAACCACTGAATAGTTACGCACTCACACTTTGAAGTGGCATCTCGACAAGTGGCAACACAACTTCAACAACCGTACCGCGTTCGGCTCCTGGTTTCAGAGAAAGGGTCCCACCGATGCGCTCGACGCGTTCAGCCATGCCATTTAGCCCATAATGCCCTGATGGACTAGTGTACGTACTTTGCCCATTGGCTTTACGCCGACTGCAATTGTAAGGCAAGCCCACACCGTCATCCTCTATGCGCATATGTACTGTTCCATCACATCTACTTATATGCAAGAGAACATTGCTAGCATATGCGTGCTTTTCGATATTAGCGATGGCTTCTTGCCCCACTTTCCAAAGCGTCTCTTCAACTTGTTCAGGGAACCCTTCGCTATCAGTTTGCAAATCACAGGTTACATGAACGCCTGACCGTTGCGCCATGTCGCGTGCGGAACGACTGAGGGCACGACAGGCTGGCTCGTGGTCAAGTGTGGGTGAGCGCAAATTGGCGATAGAGGCGCGTAACTCGTTCATGCTTTCACGCACAATCTGCTGTGTCGCTGCTAACTCGGCATTGCTTCGTTCTGGATTTCGCTCACTCAGTCTTTGCGCGACCTCTAGCTTAACTGTGACAAGCACAAGCGCATGTCCAAGTGTATCATGCATCTCGCGGGCCAGGCGATTCCGCTCACGGAGTATCGCGAGTTCCTGTTCCTGAGCTGCAGTGTCAGCAAGCTTTTGGTGCGCTTCTGAAAGTTCGTGGTGTGCTTGCGTCAACTCTTCCAGTAACCTGTTGCGTTTGTACCGTTCACTAATCATGTTTTGTATGACAATAGCAGATGCGGCTGTGCCAAAGAAACTGATACCTACGCCGAGTATGCCACTCAATTGACTCCAATCAAAAGGCCACGTGAGAACGTCCCCGAAAATGCAAAGCGACAAAAAGAGGATAGTAACGAGGAGAAGGAGGCGACGCCCTACGAAGCGTGAGAGCACCACGCCAAGTACAATATAGAAATCCCAGACGAAGTTGTTATCAATAAAAACCAGTATAATGACTATCGCGTAGAGACCAATAAAAGTCGTAAGCGAAGAGAGAAATGGAGGAGGCCAGCATGTGCGCCGTCTCATCACCCCGACTGCATACAGTGTTACCATGCTAATTGAGAGCACAAAAATTGTCGCACCACGCCAATCGAGGAGCAAATATGGTCTCGCATGGAGAACGTTATAGTCAATTGATATCGTCAAAATAATCGTGACGATAAGCCACCCTATTGCCCACCAGTGCAAGCTATGCGTTTGTTCTTCCTGGGCTTCTATAATTTTCACACGCGTGTCCTCTGGTAAATGTGGTGGCTAATGAATTCTGACAACCGAATGCGGTAGTTCTCTCGGTAGGGGCAGCAATTCATTGCGCCCAACGATGGGGGTGGTGAGGCCAACCGTCCCCAAACGCCTCTCACCGAGACGTGCACCCCTCCCAGCCCATCGTTGGGCACAATGAATTGCTGCCCCTACCGCCATTTCCATATTTGGTTATCAAAATTTATCAGGCGACGTATCCATGGTATTAGGGAAAGAATACCATATCCATTGCTTCCATGCGAGTGTAGAACGACCTAAATTTCGTTAAGGTACTATGACGAAAGTCATAGTGTCGGCATAGTTCGCATGTAAGGTACGCGCGGCATTACCATTGCGTATCGCGATCCCTACATAGCCAGAGCTATCGCCGAAGATGAATGGCGAGGTATCCTGTGACTGTGTACTATCTGAAAAGAAGGGCCTTCGTTCCGAAATACCAACCTTTTGCTCAGTAAGCGTTGCCTCGACATGCGAGCTACTGAAGAGATCAGGTACAAGGTGCAAGGGAATATTGGTGACAAGGTTCCCAAAGTGATCCACATGGAGAATGCGTGCATCGTGAACCTCGTTGCCCTGTCGTGTCGCAAGTCCAAGATCAAGACGTTGTAGTGTTACCGGATCAACCGACGGCCCTAGTTCCGAGAGTGCGACACCGTTCGCGATATGTGCCCCGACGGGTGTGAAGATATCGCGTCCATGAAAAGTGGAACTTACCTGTGGCAGATGATAGGCGGACTGCGAAAGTGTAACAGCAGAGTGTACAGGCTGTTCCGCGAACACATAACTAAAGAGGCCATTGTCAGGTCCCACAAAATACCAATCCCCAGCGGCAACAGCAATTGGTCGTCGGCTACTGCCAACGCCGGGGTCAACGACACACACAAAGACGGTGCCGCGTGGAAAATACCGATAACTCGCTGACAATATCCATGCACCCGACGCAACATTTTGTGGTGCAACAGTATGTGTGATGTCGATAAGCTGCGCATCCGGCACAATAGCGAGCGCGACACCTTTTAACACGCCCACGTCGCCATCATCAAGACCAAAATCTGTCATAAACGCAAGAATTGGACGCGTAGAGGGTGTTGAGAAACGGAGAAGATTGACTCATAGTACGTTGATACTCCTAGATGTATACTGCTGAACTATCCTTTGGGGTGAGAAACACGATGACACAGTACTTGTGTAAACGTCTTTGTCGCGTCCCACTTGTAGTATACACGGTAGAAGGCATGCCTCATAAGTCATGGTTCCTATGCCTTTTGCCAATAGGTATGCTATACTCTTGCCATTATGGACAAAGTGAAGCAACCAGACGGACTCAGTAAAGGCGAGTGGTGTGCTCATGATGTATGCCGCAGGATTATTCTTGGCGTTGAATGATAGATCGGATAAAAACATGGTGCCCTTGAGAAATGTAGCAACAACAGGGAAGGTGATGAGGAGGATGCAGGCATGAATATTAGCACTGGAGGACCGCACATTCTTTTCTTTGAACGCGATCAGCAACTGACCGCGTTATTGACGAGCGAGTTTCAACTCGCTGGCTACGAATGTCATGCCGCCCGTACCGCTGTGGAGGTATTTGATACTATTGCTCGTTTTCCTGTGCGTATTCTGCTTGTCAATCTAGCACAAGCGGCTGCCGGACGCCGCGAGTTCTGGGTTGCCTTAGACACGCAACGTCGGGGACGTGGCGTCCAAGTCTTTACCTATCTTTGCTCAAATCTCGCTGGTTATGGTCCTCGCGACCCCGATGAACGCACACAGGGCCAACTGGCTGATATAGAGATTGATGGCATGCTTGGCTTGATGAACCTTGTCGATGCTGTACGTGAACGTGTCCCAGGACCTACCTCTGCTAGTCCCACGTCTACTCAGACACGCATACCACGCACGCCATCTGCGACACCTGCTACTACCACTGCAACGGCTCCATTGCTAACAAATGGCACAACCTATCGCACTGGTCCCATCGCTGACACGCCACGCACAGCTACGCTCACTACTTCTGTCGCGACGCAAACACCACCTGTACAACAACAGTCCTACTCGGAGAAGATACGCGCCGTACTCTATCCCACCCAACGTCCAACAAATATACAAGCTCCTGCTGTACCTACTGAGTCGATACAATCATCCCAGGAGACAGAGCGGCCAGCCGCTTATCGCTATGACACTCAACAAAATGAGCAACGCGGTCAAAGTACGCAACCGTATGACACGAATGCAACCGCTCTACAACGTCTTGCCTATGGTCAACCAACCGCCGAGCGCGAGTCAGGTCTCGATCAGTTATCACGCTTACTACAAGAGCGTAATGCTCCAATCACGACTGAAAGCACAAATAGTTTTAGCTTTCAAGGAGCAAACGACGTAGCCGAAAATCGCTATGCGTCACCAACACAGGTCACTCAACCCACCGACACCATAGGGACGCAACCATTACGGGCATCACCAATCGAAGATTTACCACTCGACCGAGCCACAAATGGGAGCGGAACACACGATGTACGACGCGTGGATGGAACCGCACGGACAAATTACGGTCAACATAGCGAGCACGCAATACAGAATACGCAGATGACACCGACCACGCAAACGACTCCCTTAGCGTCGATCTCAACATTGCGTACAGCACCAGCGACTGTTGCGCCTCCCCTTGCACCTGTGGCGAAGGCTACGATGCCAATGCCAGTGGTAATACCGCCACAACCAGTCGAGAAACCGGCTGTTCAGGAGCAACATATACCTCATACTCCACAATCTATGCAACAAGAAGAGATTGTGCCGCCTCCGACCTATGAAACACCAACGACGTTCGATGAGCCTCTTCATGAAGAGGTGCGAACAGACGACCTTTCCACAACAGGGCAACAAGCCGTGCATGAAGATGAGGAACGGAATGAGGTAACTACTGCTCCTACGATGAGAGAGCAACCTGTGCAACAGGAACAAGTGTCTGTGCAAGAGATGCCAAAAGAACAAAACATTCTTACAGGTGGAATGTCACCCAATAATGCAATGTTACTGGATATTGTGCAAAGTCTTCCTCTGATGCCATCACTACCTCCACAATCACAGGCAGTGAGTGGGAGAACGATGCGCACACTTGGTAGTGTTCTGCTCGAAGGACATCTTGTTCCACAGAGTCGCTTAGAGGTTGCGCAGAATATTCAGCGCATGTTACGTGGTGTGGATTTGAATTATCAGCTTGGTGAAATTTTGCTTATGTTTAAATTGTTGACGCCCGACCAGTTGCTCGCTGCAAGTCTGGTCAGCTATGGCATGATCTCGACGCAGCAGATTAGTGCCCTCGGTCGAATCCGACAGGAACTGCACGCGATCGGCCTGGAGTACGACCTGGAGAGTCTGCTCATTTTGTTTAGGATGCTCACGCCAGAACAGCTACGCGAAGTGCGAACCAGCTGGCAAGGGTAAAAAAGGCAGACAAATAGAGATTAGGGACATGAAAGCGCACCTGCGCTTTCATGTCCCTAATCTCTATTTGTCTGCCTTACCTCATGCTTGATTCTCAGAAAAATGTTCCAAAGGGAATTGTTTCATGCGCAGAAGTATGGTATAATAAAGCCATACCCTTTATCGTGAACGACTACCAGCAGTGTTTAGAGGTGCGACGACGACTCGTAGAGCTGTTTTCTCATCCCTCGTCTCTCACTTAACAGAAATGAGAAAGGACAGATTGAAACATTGCAGGAGCATCACCATGATGCATCGCTCAACAACATCCCCTCGTTCCCAGTCATTTGACGAGACGAAGGTAATAATGCATTCTAATCAAGATATCCTCTGTCACGTAGGAATGGGCTGGTTCTCTCTCGCATGTCGCCGAGCAAGAAACTGGCCTTTTTGGTCTCATAGCGTCTTCTTATTCGAGCAAATGCGTAGGAGCATTGCAGGTGCTACTTACATCACCTGTCTTCTACTCTCCTCGTATGCCCCCTGCTCGAATGTGTAGTGCATTTCCCAATTGTTAGACGTAGACGAGTTGCAGTCAGTAGTGTCGGTAGCGAACGAAGCGCAGAAGAAAGCATCCGTGATACAAGAAGCCCACACTACACAGTCTTCTATACAACGAAGAGAGGGTGACAAACATTTATGGATTTGGTAAAGCGGTTAGAAGAATATCGAGATCGTGAGCGGGAGCTTCAGTGGGAGGGAACATTCGCGCAGTACTTTGAGATTGCTAGTAAAAATCCAAAGGTGGGCCGACTTTCTCATGAGCGCATCTACGACATGATTATGGACGCTGGCATGGAAATGACGCGCACGGGCGAGCCACACTACAAGTTCTTCGGACAGGAAATTTTTGGCATCGAAAAGCCCCTTCAGCAGATTGTTGACTACTTCCACTCTGCTGCACAGCGTTTAGAGGTACGCAAACGCGTCCTCCTACTGATGGGACCCGTTGGCGGTGGTAAATCTACGGCGGTCGCGCTCATGAAGCGTGGACTTGAAGCATACACGCGTACTCCAGAAGGAGCAGTCTACGCTATCAGAGACTGCCCAATGCATGAAGAGCCACTCCACTTGATTCCTAACGACCTACGTGCGGATGTCGAAAAAGAGTTCGGCATTTACATTGAAGGCGACCTGTGCCCCCACTGTCGCTATATGGTCGATAATCAGTTTCGTGGACGCATTGAAGAAGTTCCTGTCAAACGTATCACCTTTAGTGAAAAATATCGCGTGGGAGTCGGAACATTCACGCCTTCAGACCCCAAAAGCCAGGATATTAGTGAGTTAGTCGGAGGTATCGACCTTTCCACCATCGGCGAAGTTGGTGTTGAAAGCGACCCACGAGCATATAGATTCGACGGAGAATTGAATATTGCCAATCGCGGCCTTATGGAATTTGTAGAGATGCTTAAAACCGATGAGAAATTTCTATATGTACTGTTAACCTTGAGCCAAGAACAGAACATTAAAACGGGTCGTTTCAGTATGATCTACGCCGATGAAGTTGTCGCGAGTCACACGAACGAACACGAATATCAATCCTTCGTAGGCAACAAGAAGTCGGAAGCATTGCAGGACCGTATCATTCTCGTGAAGGTGCCATATAACCTCCGTGTCTCCGATGAGGTGAAAATCTACGAAAAGTTGCTCAAACAGAGTGCGCTCCAGAACGTGCATATCGCGCCATTCACTTTGCGTATCGCTAGCATCTTCGCAATTCTCACACGTCTTGAACCATCCAAGAAGGCGGGTATGAGCCTGATGAAGAAACTTCGCCTCTACGATGGTGAAGACATGGAGGATTTCAAGCAAAAGGACGTGCGTGAATTGCAGGAAGAGGCTGTCCGTGAAGGCATGGATGGCATCTCACCGCGCTATGTCATCAACCGCCTCTCGAATGCGCTTATCAAGCAAGGCGTAACCTTTATCACTCCTATCGACGCCTTGCGTGCCTTGCGCGATGGACTCGATCAACATACCAGCATCACACGTGAGGAGCGCGAACGCTACCTGAACTTCATCAGTGAAGCACGTAAAGAATATGACCAGATTGCGCAAAAAGAGGTACAGCGAGCCTTTGTCTACTCCTACGAAGAGTCGGCAAGAACTCTGCTGAACAACTACCTGGATAATATTGAGTCGTACAGCAACAAGACAAAAATGCGCGACCCCATCACCGATGAGGAGATGGACGCGGACGAACATTTGATGCGCTCGATTGAAGAGCAAATCGGTGTCTCGGAGAACTCGAAACGCTCCTTCCGCGAAGAAATTCTGATTCGTATCTCATCGCTTGCTCGTAAAGGCTTGACCTTTGACTATACAAGTCATGAGCGACTCAAGGAAGCAATTGAGAAAAAGTTGTTTGCCGACCTGCGTGACGTCGTCAAGATCACGACCTCGACACGCACACCCGATAAAGATCAGTTGCGCAAGATCAACGAAGTGATTAACCGTCTTGTTGCTGAGCACGGTTACACACCTGAGAGCGCGAATGAACTTCTACGCTACACGGGCAGTCTCTTAAATCGCTAATCGCGTATGGGTCTAATTCTACTGTTTGACAAAATAATACGGGTACACCTGTTGTAGGGACCAGATTTATCGCGTCCGAGGCGCAATTTATTGCGCGAGAGGGATTTACTCATCATAGACGATAAATCGCCTTCGGACGCGATAAATCTGGTCCCTACACATATCCGTACTCTTTTGTTAGATCGCATCACAATAAGGAGCATGGCTATGTCCATCTCACAACATGATTGGTCGTTACATCGTAAGGGACAGATTGACCAGGAACGCCATAAAGAGAAGATTCGCGATGCCGTGAAAAAGAATCTTGGTGAAATCGTCAGTGAAGAAAGCATCATTCTTTCTGATGGTCAAAAAACGGTACGCGTTCCCATTCGCTCACTTGACGAATACCGTTTTCGCTACGACTCTGGCAAACAGCAGCATGGTGGACAGGGCAACGGTAAAAGTAAAGTTGGTGATGTCGTTGCCCAGGAGCCACGCCCTGGTAAGGGCAAACGTGGTGAAGCTGGCAAAGAAGCAGGACAAGACTACTACGAGGCTGATATCTCGATGGAAGAATTGGCGGCCTTGATTTTTGAAGACCTCGGCCTGCCTAACCTGGAACAGAAACGCCAGCAAGAGATGGAAACCGAGGCGGTGCGCTTCACCGATGTGCGTAAAAAAGGGCCAATGGCAAACCTTGACAAAAAACGCACAATCATGGAAAACATGAAGCGGAACGCGGCAAAAGGGGAAGCCAAATTCCAGGATATCAAGTCCGAAGACCTGCGCTTCAAAGTGTGGGAACCCACGATTAAGTACCAATCCAACGCCGTTGTGCTAGCTATGATGGATGTCTCTGGGTCAATGGGTGAGTTCGAGAAGTATATTGCTCGTAGTTTCTACTTCTGGATGGTGCGTTTCTTACGCACGAAGTACAATAACGTGCAAATCGTCTTCATCAGCCATCATACCGAAGCGAAAGAGGTTACGGAAGACGAGTTCTTCCATAAGGGCGAGAGTGGTGGTACGCAGGTATCCTCCGCCTACGAGCTTGCCCTCCAGATCATCAAAGAACGTTACAATCCTGATGATTGGAACATCTATCCGTTTCACTTCTCCGATGGCGACAACTTGCCGTGGGACAATGACCGCTGTGTGCAGATGGTGACTAAATTGATGGAGCTGTGCAACATCTTCGGCTATGGCGAGATTCGCGAGGGACATTATCGCTCGCCCAGCACCCTTATGTCTGCCTACAACAAAATCACAGACAAAAAGTTTACGGCTGTTACCATCTCTGACAAAAAAGAAGTCTATCCAGCCCTACGTAAGTTCTTTGCCCAAAAGGACGCCGTTCCCGTGTAATAGGTAGGGACCGATGTATCACGTCCTCATGGCAATCGGCCTGCCACGAGGACGTGATACATCGGTCCCTACAAAGGAGATACCTGTATGACATTGATAGAAGGTAGTGATGATCTCGAACGTTTACGGGATAATATAGATATTGCATGGGAGCAGGCACGCAAGTTTGGCTTAGACCCCTTTCCTACGCATTTTGAAATGGTGCCTGCCTCAATCATGTACGAGTTTGCTTCCTATAGTCTCCCTGGTCGCTTTAGCCACTGGACTCATGGCAAAGCGTACCATCGCCAAAAGATGCAGTATGACTTCGGGTTGAGCAAAATCTACGAAATGGTGGTCAACACTAATCCAAGTTATGCCTTCCTGATGGACATGAACAACCTGCTGCAAAATACATTTGTAGTGGCACACGTCTTCGGGCATACTGATTTCTTCAAAAACAATGCCTACTTCCAACATACCTCGCGACGCATGATCGACAAGGTGAGTATTCATGCCGAGCGCATTGTGCAATACGAGTTCGATCATGGCAAACTTGAAGTCGAGCGTTTCCTGGATGCCGCTCTCTCAATTCAGGAGCATGTTGACTATAACCTGTTCTTACGTTCGGATGACGTGAAGCAGGAAGAGTCGCCAGCGCGTACAAGCGAATACGACGACATCTGGGGCCTTGACAAGAAAGCAAAGAAGTCCGAAGAGGAACGCGAGAAATACCCATCGGGGAAAGCACCCAAGTTTCCAGAGAAGCCAGAAAAAGACCTCTTGCTCTTCCTATCGCGTCACGCCCCCAGCCTCGAACCGTGGCAACGCGACATCATCGAAATCGTGCATACCGAGTTCCTCTACTTTGTGCCACAAATGCAAACGAAGGTCATGAACGAAGGCTGGGCCAGCATCTGGCACTCGCGTATCATGCGCGAATTGGGCGATAGAGGCATCATCTCTGACTCGGATACCGTCGAGTTCGCGCAACTTCATTCGGGCGTGCTTTCACCATCGAAAACATCGCTCAATCCCTACTACCTTGGCTACAAGATGTTCGAGGCTATCGAAAAACGTTGGGATAATCCCACGAAGGAAGAGCAAGAGCGGCTTGGACGCAAACCCGGCATGGGGCGGCAGAAAATCTTTGAGGTACGGGAACTCGATAATGACGTGTCGTTTTTGCGTAACTACCTCACAGAAGATCTGATTAAAGACCTGGACCTCTACATGTTCAAAAAAGAGGGTGACGAGTGGGTCATCTCCGAAAAGCAGTGGGAAAAAGTGCGCGATGGTATCGTTGCCAGCATGACAAACTTTGGCTATCCGTATCTCGTGGTTGATAACGGCGACTATCGCGGCAACCGTGAACTCTACATCAAGCATATGTTTGAGGGCCAGGAACTTGATGTAGGCTATGCCGAAAAGACGTTGCAGCATGTGTACACACTATGGGGGCGTCCTGTACATCTCGAAACAGTTTTTGAGGGCAAGCGTATCCTCATGACCTATGATGGCGAGCGAAACACAAAAACCTCACTAGAGAAATAAAATAATGTGTGCCGATTGTGCGGAAGCACAATCGGCACACATTATTTTATTTCTCTTCTGGACCCTCTATTTGCAACTGCTGTTTCATGGCTTGCAACTGGGCCTCGACATTTTGCTCGGACGATATTTTTTGTAGTTCGCGGTCAAGCCTATCACCTGAGCCTGCACCTAGCAAACCTTGTTCACCAAGCGTTCCCTGCTCGATAAGTGTCTCCATTGCATTCGCGCGTGCCTGCATTGTTAGCACCTTGTCCTGAGCACGTTGCATAGCGAGGTTCATCTCGGTCATTTCCTCGGAGATGCCAGTAGCGACCTCATTGATTTTGACCTGTGCCTGTGCTGCATTGTATTGTGCTTTGACCATTTCTTTCTGTGTGCGGAAGCTTTCGATACGAGCCGAGACGGTGCGTTCCATCTCTACGAGCTTCTGTTCTTGTCCACGCAACTGCTCAATCTGCTGGCGATAGTTCACGATTTGTGCTTGCAGCGTTTCTTTGCGTTGCAGTGCCATACGCGCTAGGTCTTCGCGATTGGCTTGAAGTGCCATTCTCGCTTGTTGGCCCAGTTTGTTGAACTGCTGCTGAATCTGCTCTTCCTGTAACTCTAGCCGCTTCTCGTTTGTGACCACATCAGCGATAGAGCGGCGCAACTGCTGTAACTGCTCCAGTTGCTTGGCATACGAGTAGTCCATGACCTGACCGGGGTCCTCTGCCTTATCCAATGCCGAATTAGCACGGATACGCAGGAAGGTCGAGAGTCGCGAGAAAAGGCCCATAATTGTATTTCTCCTGTCTCGTACAGACACACTACCGATGATAGATTATACCCTTTTTGACTACATCATGCATGAGTACGTTCAAACATATTATAGTATGATTGACGTGGTTTGTGTCGGAACACACAAAGAGGCGTTGCTTTTTTATTCTTGCACATGTGATATACGAATACTAGCCGCAGCGTGTTATACTATTTAAACCTCAGCATGGCACTATCAAGACGAACATGAGGAGCTAACGATGTATAACGAACTCGATGGACCGCAGCAGGTTGAAATGCTGGCTGCATCGCTACGTGCGAATTCTAGTGACCTTGGGGCGTTCATGGAAGCCCTCGCTACGAAGCTACAGGGTGCATTGCCAGAGCAAACAACGGTAACGCGGCATAATACGCTTTTCTCGCACGAACATCCGGTAAAAGAGGTTATCGTTGCTTTTGGTGAGATGCAATATACTCTAAGGCGCGAGAAGCAGGGACAACCATTCGCGCAACGTTCGACAAAAGTACGTGGTATCGTACTAAAAACAGAGCAGATTTCTGTGCAACAATGGATTAACGAGATCGCTAGAAATCTAGCCCAGGAAGCCGTGCGAAGTACACAAACACTGGCTGCCCTGGAACAATTTCTATTGTAAGGAGAACCTCTAATGTCACAACAGATACCCCCACAACATCCACCGCAACAAGGAAATGATCTTCCCGTTCATGCACGCGAACGCCTTGCGAGTATGCGTGGAGACGCAACGCATCGTGGACTTTTCACAAGCGACTTGAGTGTCAATGAGTTCTTGCTCACGCGAGAAGCCGGCTTTGATCCTGTTGGTCTGGTTGTGGGTAGCTCTATTTATCACATCGGTTTTCAGCAAGCTAATTGGGGTCAGAATCAGGAAATGGGTGTGCTTACTCAAGCCATGTACCATGCGCGTGAGCTAGCGATGCGCCGCATGGAAGAGGAGGCAAATGCGTTAGGTGCTGATGGTATTGTTGGCGTTCGGCTCACCGTGACACGCTCTACATGGGGTGAAGACCTCGCGGAATTTATGGCTATTGGCACCGCCATTCGTTCGCGTAACGGTCAATCCTTTCGTAATGCAAAGGGAATGCCCTTTACCTCAGACCTGTCTGGTCAAGACTTCTGGACACTATTACGTGCTGGCTATAGACCTGTTGGTCTGGTGATGGGTAACTGTGTGTATCATGTCCTGCATCAGGGCGTGGGTCAATGGCTCAGACAAGTTGGGCGTAACACTGAGATGGTGAACTATACGCAAGCACTCTATGATGCAAGAGAACTAGCTATGGAGCGTATGCAATATGAGGCTGCAATGTTGCAAGCACAAGGCATTATCGGGGCAGATATCATCGAAGACAGTCACGGCTGGGGATCACATATCATCGAATATTTCGCCCTCGGCACCGCCGTTATCAGCATTTCGGATACGCATCAAATTCAGACACCCTCGCTGACGCTGACATTGAATAGCTGACCCACATGCATCACTACCGTCCCGTCCTCACGAACCGAGCCTACATACTGTTCTGGCTCGGTTCGCTTATCTCAAGCTTCGGTGATAGCTTTACTGTTTTTGGGCTGGCGTGGTATGTCTTGCGTCGTAGCAACAGTCCACTTGATGTTGGTCTCACATTTCTGATTTTTCAGTTGCCTAGCCTCTTTTCCAGTTTCATCGCTGGCTGGCTACTTGACCATTTTCGACGTGAGACGGTGATGCTATGTGATAATCTTCTCCGTGGCGTATTGGTTATGCTAATTCCCCTTTTGGCAATTCACGGTCTACTTTCGTTTCCCATACTCTATAGCATTATCGCCCTCCTCGGTGCGCTCTCCGTTATCACATCGGTCGGCAGCCAGACGATTATCACGGACCTCGTTTCGCCTGAAGACTACAACGCTGCTAATTCACTTGACGTGGCACAGCGACAAATCAGCTTCATCGCTGGCCCTGCGTTGGCTGGTATCCTCGTTGTCGTGATAGGTCCAATTTCGTTACTATGGATCGATAGTTGCTCATTCTTTGTGTTTGCTTTCCTCTTAGCGTTCCTGCTCTATCTACTACCTCCTATACACACTACCAAAGAAAAGACACACGATGGGCAATTTTTTACAGAACTAGTGCAAGGTGTCCAATTTACTGTTCGGAACCCACTTTTGTTAGCTCTGACATCCATCTCGTTTTTCTGGAATGCTGGCCTGGGACTTTTCCTCGTTGCTCTGCCCTTCTATTGTGAACGCATATTGAGAGTTGGCCCCGTTGGAATGGGCGTGTTGCTTTCAGTTAATTCGCTGGGCGTGCTGCTTTCCTCGTTGCTTTTAGGTCCATTACGTCCACGTCATCCTGGACGTGTGACATGCATCTTGCTTATCATACAAGCTGTCTGTTATGGACTACTAGCACTTATTCCTCCATTCTGGCTTGCGCTTACTATCTATTTTCTACTTGGAGCGTGTGATGATTTAGGTGCGATTTATCTCACAACGGTTCGCCAACGTGCTGTTCCAAACGAACTACAGGGCCGTGTGTGGGCCTTCACCAGTACGGTAGGTTCGAGCGGTGAACCGCTAGGAAGTGGCATTGCGGGCGTTCTTTTGCTTGTGTTAGGAACACCTGCTCTAGTTGCTTTGAGTGGTGTACCGTTACTTATAATCGGGCTATTATGGCTCATGGTTGGACCGCTTCGAGGCGTAGTGGATGAGGGTTAGTTGTAAGATTGTTATGTCAAAACGCGCATTTTATCTATGGCTGTACAACAATCTGCCGTTTTACTAAACGCTCTACTGCTTCGGGATCATGGGTAGGTAGGTACACTGTTGGTGTTGTTTGTATATATTCCTGAATACGTGTCAATGTTTGTCGTGCGATTTTTGCGTTAGGTGATACACCATCAAGCATCTGATCGAGCATAAGCTGTTGCTTATAGGATGTATCACCTGCGAGGAAGATTGAGGTGCCTTCCTCCTGCACGATGACCGAGAGGTGATTTGTGGTATGTCCATGTGTTGGTACTAAAAAAACATCGTTCGCTTTTGTGAGCGAAAAGCTTGCAGGAAATGTTCCCAATGCTTGTGGGGTAAAATCTATCAGATGAGGGCGAAACCATTCAGGCCAACGCGTCGGCAAAAATCCGTTGATACGTCCTATCAGGCTACGCGCTGTCTCATACTCTCCACGAGCCACTAAAATTTCTGACTTGGGAAAGTGCGCGAGTCCGCCTGCATGATCGGTATGCATATGTGTCAGTATCACCCAACGTACATCGTCAGGATTGATACCAATGGCACGTAGTTGGGGTCCTATTTCGTCATCAGGTTGCACTGACATTCTTAGGGCATACTTAAAGTAGGGATGCCACACAGGAAAGTAGCCGGGTTCGGCTGTTCTTGCTGTCTCACCCGTATCTACAACAATCACACCTTCAGAATGTTCTATTACCCACACATAGATGGGAAGTGGCTCTGTCCACTCTTTATCAGTTAAGATGTGTATTTGGCGTCCTACTTGCCCTATCCCTTTTCCCACGCGTTGACTTTCTTTAATAGCTACTGATCCTGTACGGATTGCATGAATGCGTATCATTGTAGTTGCTCCTTAGCCCTATCCCATATGGCTACTATTTTTGCTTTTCTTGCTCTTCGGATTTACGACCCAAACGCCTTGCTAATGCCTCACCTGATGGCTTGTCTGCTACAAATTGCCAAAGTGTTGACATGGTAGCAGCAAGTGTCGTCTTATCACCAATATGTGCGAAAAGAGTCTCAAATTGCTCTTCAATACTCATAATTTGCTTGTTTAACACATTACCGTGTTTTGTAAGGGAAAGCACTACTTTTCGTTGGTCATGCGACGAAGGCAGACGTTCAACGATTCTAGCCTTTACCAAGCCGTCTACTAAACGGCTGGGGCTTCCAGTCTCACATACTAATAGCTCCCCAAGCTCAATCAGTGAAAGTGGCTGTGATTCGTACAGCACACGAATTACTTCTGATTGTGAGGGTGTGAGTCCTAGAGGACGAAGCTGTTCAGCAAGCAAACGGTTTCCTTCACGTTGTGCAGCAAGAACAAGTAAGCGCAGTTCTCCTGTTGGTGTCATTGCTCTTAACCCTAGTGTTTTTCATTACACATCATCAATGACGCGACATTGATGATGTGTAATGTATACTATAAAATTAATGATATGTCAATGATTTTAGGAAGAAGTCTAAGATTGCTTTCCTGTTATTGGATAGAAAAGAATGAGCAACGTTGTAGTGTATGTGACGTATATCATGTGTGTAGTTATTTGCGAAATGTTTTGCAGGGCACTACAATAGAATAGCCTTATTCCTTTCTTATTCCTACGCAACACGACAACCTCCCATACATGAGTATGTAGAAGACCATGTTGCTAACAAAAACAAGGGGAGTCTGTTATGGTGATCTTCCTACTTGCACTTATTGGTGCGCTTGCTGTGATGGTGATTCTCAGCATTGGACGCCTCGCCTTTGGTCGCAGTGAACCGTTTAATAGCCGTAAATTTTTTACCTGGTTCGGTATCTACTTTGCGGTAAACTTTGTGCTTGGTCTGTTGATTCTTTATTTTGGTGAACCTGCATTGACGGGGCCATTTGGCGGATGGCAATGGATTCTTGGTCCACTTACCATCAGTAGTATCGCCAATCTTTTCGCCTTTGCGCGACCAGCGATGGGCGTTTTAGAAGAGGCGGCTGCGGTTAGCCAGGGGCGTAGTCGATCTGGAACGCGCAGTACAACAACGAGTATGCCTTCACGATATTCGCGTGGCATCATCGCGGCGGGTATCTTTGGCCTGATCTTCGTAGGAGTGATTGGTATCGTTGCCTCGATTCTGATTACTATTTTCACGACGTGGTTCGATGTCAATGCGAAAGTGCTCGCCGCAATTCCTAACGTGAAGGTGATGGCGTCACCTTTGTTACCACCGACGGACCAGAACAATATTGTTTTAGTGAGTCAAAATATTGCATCCTACAAGGGGCAACAGGTGCTCGGTTCCAATGGGCAAAACCTCGGTTCTGCTTACAACCTTGACCCGACCAGTTACACCCTGCAATCCATCAATCATCATCTCTACTACGTCGCGCCCCTGAGTTATAACAACATCTTTGTCAATCTCTCTAACCCTACAACTCCAGGCTTCGTTGTTGTGGATGCTGAGGACCCACAGCAAGTGCCACAGTTGCATACGGAGCAAAGTGCAAAGATTGCCTATCTTCCGGGAGCGTTGCTCAACCAGGACCTGTTACGCCATGTCTATCTCAGTGGCTATACTTATGGGCGGCTTGTTGACCCCACGTTGGAACTTGATGATAATATGCATCCCTACTGGACAATTTCACTGATGCAACCGACGCGCGGTTACACAGGTGATGTGTTAAGTGAAGTTCTCATCGTTGATGCCCATACGGGTGAAATCAAGAAATATCAGCCCTCACAAGTGCCTGCATGGGTTGACCGCGTGTTCCCGTCGGATACTGTGTCACTGTATCTACAGTGGTGGGGTCTTTATCACGCTGCCCCGTGGTTCAATCCTTCTGGTTTAGGCCAGCAAGCAACATCGGGTACACCAGAACTCCTTTATAATAGGGGAGACCAACCTGTGTGGCTTGTAGCGATGACTTCCTCATCATCGAGCGACAATTCAAGTACAGGTGTTTTCTTATTCAATTCACATAAGAACGAGGCGGATTTTTACCCATTGTCCGGTATTGGTATTGGTTCCAATGTGAACTCTACATTTGCGTCAACACGCGCCAATATCCGTAACTACGCTGTCACAAGTACACAACTCTACCAAATCAATGGAGTGCCAACGTGGGTGGCGATTTACGCGCAGAGTACGGGTAGCGGTGACATCTTTCAGGCCGTGGGTATCGTTGATGCACGCGCGTTAAACGGCAACAACGTGCAATTCGAGTCAAATCTCCCTGCCGCATTGAACGACTATACCCAATGGCTCACGCAACAGGGAAGTGGTGGTGGTGGTGGAACTGGTGGTGGTACAACAGCGCAAACAGTGACGGCGAAGGTGCTCCGTATCTCGTCGGTACAGCAAGGTACGAACACCATCTACTACCTACAAATTGCGGGACAAAAGCTGATCTTTACCGCGAACCTGTCACTCTCCGCGAAGTTGCCATTAGTGCAGACAGGTGATACTGTCAAAGTAACGTATCTGCCCACAACACAAACCGTGGTCAACCTGCAAAGCTTTGATGATACGAGCATCAATCTCGGTGTAGCACCAACACCCGGAGCCGGTGGAGTTAGTGCTACGGCGACACCATAACACGGCTTTAATAGAGGGTGCGCTTCAGCGGACCCGTACAGGGCTGGCACATGCTCGCACAGAGGCAATGCTCCTGTACGGGTCCGCTGAAGCGCACCCTCTCGTGTCCATCTGTATAATGAAACCCTACACCTTGCAGTGGAAGTATCTCCAGAGGAATATACGTCGTCCTATGCAACAATAGTGACACATGATAAAATACGCATGATACATAATGTCGTGTATATGCGAAGGACTGCGCAATGACCACCCTGCAAGACGTTTTGACACGAGGCCGACGACTACTGATACAAGCAGGTCAAGACTCGGACCGCCTGGATACACAGGTGCTGTTAGAGCATGTGCTGGGGATTGATCGGGCCATACTCTATACGCATCCAGAACGCGAAGTAACGGCAGAGCAAGAACAGCGATTTCTCTCGTTGATCGAGCGACGTACACAAGGCGAGCCAATTGCTTATCTCATTGGACACGAAGAATTTTATGGTCTCGACTTTCTCGTAGACAAGCGTGTCCTTATTCCACGTCCCGAAACAGAAATGCTTGTCGAAACCGCGTTACTTCTGCTACGCGAGCGACTTGCTACCAGACAAACACCACTGATTGCTGATATCGGCACTGGTAGTGGTGCCATTCCAATTACTCTCGCCGTAGAAGAACCTCGTCTTCCCTATCTGTATGCAGTCGATATTTCTCTGGATGCACTTGCTGTCGCACAACAAAACTGTCTACGCCATTCTGTTGAGCATCGTGTACGTCTTCTGCATGGCGACTTGCTAACGCCTCTACCCGAACCTGTTGACATGCTTATCGCCAATTTACCCTATGTGGGAACTGACGAAGTGGATGTCATGACACGCGATGTGCTGAATTATGAACCCCATCAAGCCCTGTTCAGTGGTCCAAATGGGTTAGACGTGCTACAACGCTTTTTTGAACAGGTACGCAGTACCGAAAAACTAAAACCGCATGGCACAATGCTGCTGGAGATCGGCTATCGCCAGCGTGAACCGCTCACCAAGCTATTGAGTACTATACTGCCTGATGCAACTGTAATATTTCAAAAGGACTATGCTGGTTGGAACCGTATGTTACAGGTCACGCTTTAATCGTTTATGTACAATAGAGAAACTACAATTTTTTATGCTTTATAAACTTATTAAGCTGTGCGGGTCGCAAGTCATAACGACCCTTATAATAAAGGATAGAGGCATCCATTGTTTTACCAGCAAAATACGCCGATACTCTTCAATGTAGGGAATAGTTCTTTTATGCAAGGCCATATAACGCAATCATCACTACAACCACTGTTCGGACTTTCGCCACTTGCGGTTCTCCTGCTAGGTGGGGTATGCGCTTTTGTACTGGCCTATCTCTTTACCTTCGGTGTGATCGCTCTAAGTCGTAGAGCTGGTTGGCTCGATATGCCTGCCGAACGACGTGTACACAAACTTCCTGTACCACGACTTGGTGGTGTGGCTATATTTCTTTCGTTCGTTGTTACATCAGCAACGTTGTATGTGACCATATACGGGTTGCAGCAAAAAGAGGTTGTGACCTACTGGCTCTTCTTGCTTGCCTCATTATTGATTGTCGCTGTCCATGCATACGATGATGTGAAGGGTCTGAAGCCCCTACCCAAATTGATAGCGCAAACGCTCTCAGTCCTCATCATTCTTGGTCCATTCAATGGCAAATTTAATGGCGTGTTGTTATTTGGGTTCAGTAATCCTTTTCGAGCGACTCCAGCACTGCATGGAGCTATTCCGTGGTTTCGACAGCCGGAATTGACGCTTTTTATTCATCACCCTGATATCACATGGTTGGCTCTTCCTGCCGTGCTTTTCACTTGGTTCTGGATGGTCGGCATGATGAATACCGTGAACTTTATTGATGGCTTAGACGGCTTAGCGACAGGTGTTGTGGCGATCACTGGTGTCTTTATCACGATCATTAGCTGGACGCTTGGACAACAGAGTATCGCTATTCTCGCTGCTATTTTTACGGGTGCGACGCTTGGTTTCTTGCCCCACAACTGGAATCCCGCGAAGATTTTTATGGGGGACACTGGCTCACAATTTCTCGGCCTCGGCCTTGCCGTCCTCTCAATCATCGGTGGTGCGAAGATTGCCTTAGCCTTGATGGTGCTGGGTATTCCCATTCTCGATGTCGCGGTCGTGGCGATCAACCGTATTCGGCGTGGACAACATCCCCTGCACTACGACAAAACACACCTGCACCATCGCTTCCTGGCGACTGGATTAAGTGTTCGACAAATCTGTTACGTCATGTATGGCCTCACTATTGTCTTCGGCATCTTGGCCTTAGACCTGCCCCGTATTTATAAGCCAATTGGCCTCCTCCTGGTCGGTCTAACCATGGCAGGACTCATAGTGTGGATGGACTATCGCCAACGCAAACGCGGTATCCACATCAAACTTGATGGACCCGACCCAACGCCAAAAACGGGTGGAACGGATGTTGCTACTGAGGAAAGTGCTAGCAGAGGGGCGAAGTATAGTGTTGAGAGGGTGAAACAGTAGAAAAGTTTTATAATGAGCGAGCTTGGTAGTATAATCAAGAAGCGTCTCACAACCGTTGGTTTGTTGCGATGAGTTCCTCCATTTCCTGAAGAAGTTTATGAGGAGGTACAGAAGGAAGAGGGAAAGCAGTGTTTCTCCTCTCCCTCGAAAGCATGCGACAGGGAAAACCTTTTTTAGTTCTCTTTATTTAATAGTAATGCGGCCTCTTGTTCACCGAGCGTTTGCTCTTTCGCCGCGTACCTCTGGAGGCGCGGAAGAGCGATCCAGACACAGACAATGGCGAGGACAATAATGAACGAAGCTGAGGCGTAGACTTGAAAATGCCCCCACGCTGTGTACATGTAACCGCCAATAAGTGGTCCGACAACCCATCCAAGCGATTGCAACGATTGCGTCGCTCCACTCACACGACCTTGTTCGCGCCGTCCAACCGTTTCAGAAATGAGACCTCGCAGAGCATTTTCGACAAGACTACCTGAACCTGCGAAGAGTATAATACCGATAAGCAAGAGAATTGGCGTGGCGAGAAATGCGATGGAACCAAGCACAAGGTAGCTGATGCCGACCAGCACTAAGGCTATGAGACCGAGCCGGATGTTTCCCAGCCTTGTAAGCAACCAGCTCACCAGCACACCTTGTACGAGAATGTCTACCGCGCCGAGCACGGTGACCACGAGACCGGCCTGCGTGACATTGAAGCCAAGGCTGTCTTTCATCAAGACGGTGATCGTCGTCTGCAACATGCCCACTGGGAAAGCATAGAAGAACCAGGCCAGCAGTAACCAGCGCAAGTTTGCCCACCGAAACACGGACACCAGTTGTTTCAAGGGATTGAGTTCGCTCACTGCAATCGAGGTGATGCGGTACTCTTTCTCCAAACTCTCCGGCAACAAGAAGTACCCACAGACGAGCGTAAGCAGGAGAAGGCCAGCAGCGGCAAGAAATGGTGCATTGTAGTTGATCGTTGCCAGCAGCCCACCAAGCGCAGGGCCAATCAGAGAACCAACACCTGCCGCAGCACCCAGCATGCCGAAGTACTTGCCACGGTCCTTTGGTTCCGTGATATCAGCAACATAGCCAAACAAGACACTGATGTTGCCACCTGTCAGGCCATCGATAATGCGTCCGAGGAAGAGCAACCAGAGCGCACCGCCAAGTCCGAAGATGAGATAGCCTACCGCGGAACCAAGCAGACAGATGAAGAGAATGGGGCGTCGCCCAAAACGGTCGCTCAGAACGCCTAAACCTGGCGCGGCGATCAACTGGCAGATACCATAGGCTGCGAATAGCCATCCCACAATAGCTGCGAGATTATTTGGATGAGCGTAAACCCATTAAGGTAATTCGTAGATTATTGTGGAGACAAAGGGGGGCCATCATGAAGTATGGCCCCTACATTTTGTAGTTACTTAACCCTCACTCGCCATACTGACTTCTTTTTCCCTCGTGTTATTATGCGCCGCCTCTTCGATGAACATACGCTTGAGAAAGTGGCCTGTGTAGGATGCCTCGTTTTCCGCGACATCTTCAGGGGTGCCAGTTGCGACAATGTTGCCGCCAGCATCGCCACCTTCGGGACCGAGATCAATCAACCAGTCGGCACTCTTAATTACATCAAGGTTATGCTCGATGACAATCAATGAGTTACCCGCATCCACAAGTCTCTGTAACACCTCTAGTAAGCGCTCTACGTCGGCAAAGTGCAGTCCTGTGGTTGGCTCGTCGAGAATGTATACAGTACGTCCCGTCGCTCGCTTCGACAGCTCGGTTGCCAGCTTGACACGCTGTGCCTCACCACCGGAAAGGGTTGTCGCTGGTTGTCCTAAACGCATGTAGCCAAGACCAACATCGTTCAGCGTCTTCATCTTGTTGTAGATGCTAGGCACGTTCTCAAAGAACTTTGTGGCCTCTTCAATCGTCATGTCCAGCACATCGGCGATAGATTTGCCTTTATAGTGAATCTCTAACGCCTCACGATTATAGCGTTTGCCCTGACAAATTTCACACGGCACATACACATCAGGTAGGAAGTTCATCTCGATTTTGACAATGCCTTCGCCTTTACATGCTTCACAACGTCCACCCTTAACATTGAAGGAGAAACGCCCTGATGCATAGCCACGTATACGCGACTCCGCCACCTGTGCGAAGATTTCGCGGATTGCTGTAAAGGCATTGGTATAGGTCGCTGGATTCGAGCGCGGAGTACGTCCGATTGGCGACTGGTCAATGTCGATGACTTTATCCAGGTGTTCCATGCCTTCAATAGCATCGTGTGCTCCTGGCTTCTCGTGGGCGCGGAAGAATGTGTGTGACAATTTGCGATACAGGATATCGGTGATAAGCGTGCTCTTGCCCGAACCCGATACACCCGTTACCGCGACAAACGTACCGAGTGGAATTTCAGCCGTGACACTCTTCAAATTGTTTTCGCGTGCGCCCTTAATAATAAGCGATTTGCCATTCCCTTTACGCCGCTCGGCTGGTATCTGAATACCTTTACGATGCGAAAGATAATCACCCGTTAACGAATTTGTGTTGGCGACAATCTCTTCATACGTGCCATCGGCGACAACATATCCACCATGCTCTCCAGCTCCTGGACCAATGTCGATGATATAATCGGCGGCTCGCATTGTGTCCTCGTCGTGTTCAACCACGAGCAGGGTGTTGCCGAGATTGCGTAGGCGTGTCAACGTCTTGATAAGCCGTTCGTTATCGCGCTGGTGCAGTCCAATACTCGGCTCGTCCAGGATGTAAAGCACACCCATCAGGCCCGACCCAATCTGTGTTGCCAGTCGAATACGTTGTGCCTCGCCACCTGAAAGGCTCATCGCCGCACGGTTCAGCGTCAGGTAATCCAGACCCACATCGAGCAGGAACTGTAGTCGTGCCCGAATCTCTTTCAGTATTTGACGGGCAATAAAGCGTTCACGCTCGGTCAACGTCCCCAGCACTAATGGACTACCCTCAACATCAATTCTCGCAAGTGGATCGCCTAACAAGCTGAGATGTGAACTGATCTCAGGTGTATTGGGATTTTTCTTCTTTTTGCCATGTCCATTCGCCTGTACCACAACATTTGGTAATGGCGTTGGAGTTGGTATTTCCAGGTGATCTTGCTCTAGCTCTTGGAAGAAGCGTTGTGCCTTGTTGATCGCGAGTTGTGTCACCTGTACAATGTTGCGTCCACCAACCGTTACAGCCAGTGTTTCAGGCTTGAGACGTGCGCCATGACATTCAGGACATAAGCGCATCGACATGTACTGCTCAATCTCTTCGCGTACACCCTCGCTCGTCGTCTCTTTATATCGCTTGTCAAGGTTGGCAATGACACCCTCAAAATGCACATTGTAGGTGCGTGTACGTCCGTGCTGTGGCGTATAATGGATGCTCAGACTCTCCGGTACACCATATAAGATTTTTTGCTGTACATCGGGACTTAACTTGTCCCACGGCGTATTCACATCGAAATTGTAGCGTGCTGCTAGTGCCTCGATAATCGCGCCATGCCACTGACTGCCATTGACAACCTTTGCATAAGGTGAGATAGCCCCTTCGGAAATGCTAAGGTTAGGATGCGAGACGATCAGTTCAGGGTCAATCTCCTGCTGCATCCCAAGCCCTGTACAGGTTGGGCAGGCCCCATGAGGACTGTTGAAGCTAAAGGTACGTGGCGCGATTTCTGGTAAGCTGATACCGCAGTAGACACAGGCTGCACGCTCCGAGAACAAAATCTCTTCGCCATCCACGACCGAGACCAGCACAACACCATCGCCAAGTTTGAGCGTCGTTTCTAGTGAGTCCGTCACACGTTGCCGAAATGATGGATCAACATCATCATGGAGCACTGAGACAAGCGTTGGTTCTTGCTCGCCCTCTTCATCAATGTGTGGTTCTCGCGCTGCATTGACATCATACAGGGCTGGTCGCTCGGCAACGAGTTGTAGTTGTGCTCTTTGGGTTTCTGTTCCGGCACCATCAGCTTTTTGACTCTTACGAATGACAAGACGGTCAACGACCACTTCAATCGTGTGCTTTTTCTGCTTATCTAGCTCGATCTCGTCGCTCAAATCATAAATTGTACCATCCACACGGATACGCACATAGCCAGCACGCCGCATATCCTCAAAGACATTCTTGTATTCGCCCTTGCGTCCCTGGATAAGTGGTGCCAGTAAAAGAATACGTGTTCCATCAGCAAGGCTCAGCACAGAGTCAACGATTTGTTGAATCGTCTGCTTGCTCACCTCACGTCCACATTGAGGACAATGTTGATGTCCAATACGTGCATAGAGCAAACGCAGATAGTCATAAATCTCGGTGACGGTACCAACGGTTGAACGCGGGTTATGACTCGCGCCCTTCTGGTCGATAGAGATAGCAGGGGAAAGTCCGTCGATATGGTCAACGTCTGGCTTCTCCATTTTATCGAGAAATTGACGTGCATAGGCCGATAGCGACTCCACATAGCGACGTTGCCCCTCGGCAAAGATAGTGTCAAAGGCAAGACTACTCTTGCCAGAACCGGAGAGACCTGTGATCACCACCAGCTTATCGCGTGGGATGGTCACATTAATATTTTTCAGGTTGTGCTCACGCGCACCACGAATCACAATTTTATCTAATGGCATCGTTTTATACCGTCCATCCCCGTCATTTTATGGCTAGAAGTGTTGCAGCAGACAGGAGCTTTTTATCATAATATTTGTTGTCAGCAAATGTCTATCGGCAGTGAAATACAAACAAACGTTCCATATAACACTACTATACAAATCGTCTAACGTCAAGAGGTTAATGTGTAGAAAAATGGGTAAAATAAGGCCAATCTCTCTCAGGATACACGCACAAAACTATGCTTTCCTTATCCCTGAGCACATCTGTGTTCCTCTATAGAAAACAACGTAGCTATGAGTAATATTTCCTATTCGCACACATGGTTAAGGGACACGCAACAAGAGTTGCAACAACATCGTATACAATGATACAGAGAAGTTAAGAGCGAGACGATAAGGTATCTGTAGGGACCGATGTATCGCGTCCTGGTTGGCGATTGAACACGATCATTAGGATATGAAACGCCCGTAGGGGTCTAATTCTATTACACCCTTGTCGGTGGTCTACAATGTCCGAAGACATATGAAACGTTTCATCAATCCTATGGACAGAATCGATTGCCTACAGGGTGTAATAGAATTAGACCCCTACATCGACGTATCCGTAATTGTCAAAGATCATAATCGGTCCCTACAACATAGATATCATAGATATATAGATAATAATATAAGGAACATATATGGACGTAGAGCTTAATTTTGAAAAACGTTATCGTTTGGTACGCGAGGTTATAGAGACCGCGGTTTTGACGCTATTGATGTTTTTGGTGATTCATTCGGCGGTACAAAACTTCAACGTTGATGGGCATAGTATGGAGCCGAACCTGCACGATAAAGAGCTTATTCTTGTCGATAAATGGACCTATCTCTTTCATGCACCAGCGCGTGGGGATGTGATTGTCTTTGTGGCCCCTCCTGATCCTGCCCAGGATTATGTGAAGCGTATTATTGGCATCCCCGGTGACGTTATCACGATCAATAATGGTGCTCCGACCGTTGATGGCGTGACTCTAAAAGAGTATTATGTGCGACCTGCCAATATGGGGGCAACTCCTGGCGATACGGCTATTAATAAGATGATCGTGCCACCCAACGATTATTTTGTGCTCGGTGATAATCGTGTGGGTAGTTCGGATTCGCGGACATGGGGTCTCTTACCAAGAAAAAATATTATTGGACGCGCTGCCCTTGTCTACTGGCCCTTTGGACAAGATAATAGTGGCTTATTGCCCAATGTTTCGTCTGTATTTACAAAGGTCTCGCAAGCGCAAACAGGATTGCCTGTCTCACCTCTCAGCGATGGAAGTGCTGGCAATCAGATGCTTGTAGTAGCAATGCCAGGAGTATTCGTGATATTCTCTAGGTATCGCAAGCGCAAGGTGCGATAATCCAGCAGCTGTAGGGACTGATGTATCGCGTCCTCTTTGGCAGTGACGATGCTGGCAGGACGCGATACATCAGTCCCTACAAACGAGGAACAGGAAGCCGTGAATTCAGAACTTGATTTTGAGAAACGTTACCGATTGATACGAGAGATCATTGAGACACTTGTATTAACTGTGCTTATGTTCCTGATTATTCGCCTGGCTGTGCAGAACTTCAACATTGATGGGCATAGTATGGAGCCAAATCTGCACGACCAGGAGCTTATTCTTGTCGATAAGTGGACCTATCTTTTCCATTCACCAGCACGCGGCGATGTGATTGTCTTCAAAGCACCACCCAATCCGTCATTGGACTATATCAAGCGTGTGATTGGTTTGCCAGGCGATGTGATTACGATTAAAGACACAACCGTCTATGTCAATGGGACCGCACTCAAAGAACCGTATGTCCAATCGAGCAATCAAGGCAATCCTTACCCCTCGTTTACAAACCGTGTTATCCCACCAAATACCTACTTCGTACTGGGTGACAATCGTAATGGTAGTTCAGACTCACGTGATTGGGGATGTTTGCCTCGCGCAAACGTAATTGGGCGTGCCGCCCTTGTGTACTGGCCTCTTGGACAAAATAACAATGGTCTACTGCCCAGCGAGTCAGCCGTCTTCAACGGCATTCATGCTCCACCACAAACAAACTCTACTGACATTTGTCAGATTAGTCCTAATAATAACACCTCTGTTACTGTTCCCTCACCTGTAGGTGGACCAGTAGATATGAACATGCTGCTACTGTTAGTTATGCCTGGATTGTTTGTTGCTTACTCTCGACGAGGACGTGATAATGTAGATTAACAGTCGCGGGTGTGCGCTGAAGCGGACCCGTACAGGAGTTTCCGACGGTTGTCTGGATGCAAGGGAACTCCTGTACGGGTCCGCTTTAGCGCACCCAAGTCTCTACCCCACGGTAACGTCGATCTCGTGGTCTAACAAGCGCACATTTGTCACCCGATGATTAATCCGTGTCTGGGCATCCTCAATATGTGCGTTCAGCAGCGAAGTGACATCATTGGCAGAGAGAACAAGGCTTGCGATACCTGTAATAGCGACGTGTGTCGCAACCAACTTCCCATTTTGTATTTGTGGGATCGTTGTAATTGTGCAATCTTGTCCATAAATCTTGAAGTCTAGCAGTATCTGACTTGCTGTGATTTGCATAGTCGCACCCTGAACTATATCTGCGTTCGTAGCGTTATTCGCAAGCACTGTATTGATCGTGCTATCTGATATTGGAAGTGTTGTGCCAGCAGGGATAGGCAGTCCAATCGCGGGAATCTGATTGATCGCATTGGTCATGGCGTTATCAATTTGTGTTACCGCCGTATCATGGACAAAAGGACGCACCGCAAAAATCCATGTAGCCCCCAGAAGCAGCACGAGTATGAGCAGCGCACCCAGACAGCCCAGGACACAACCTGTACGATTACGCCGCCGAGGAGCATTAACCACGGCCGCTCGCGCCCCTCTATTGCCTTCACGCGTTTGATAAAAGTCTGGTGGAGGTTGAGCAGGAGTTGCTGCTTGCTGAAATCCGGGGGTTGATAAACGCATTGGCTGTTGCTGCTGATACGGTTGTTGCTGGTTTGATTGCTGATAGGGCGATGGTGTATTGGGTTGTTGTTGATAGGGCGATTGTGCGTTAAGTTGTTCGGCAAGTGAAGAGATAGATACGGTGTTGTCTGTCGTCTGCTCTTCTGGTGGAGATACAAGGACGTGTTGTGATTGGGGAGCCGCAACAGGTAGACCACAATTTCGGCAGAAGCGTGCGTTTGCTTCTAGCTGTACACCGCACCGTACACAATTCATCTTTCTCTCCACAGTTTCCAACACGTTCAGGTTATTGCTTTTCTGTTGCATTATATGCCAGGATAATATGTATGTCTATGAATAAACTCACAATATGAACCGATTTATCGTGTCCTGTCTTTGACCAACAAAACAAAATCATTTCTCTCGGTAGGGGCAGCAATTCATTGCGCCCAAAGATGGGGGCGGGGCAAACGTCGTCACAACGCATCTTGTGGTTTTGTGGACCTCTCCCCACCCCCATCTTTGGGCGCAATGAATTGCTGCCCCTACCGATGTTATGTTTTCGGTTATCAATGTTTGTTCAAAATTCGCGTTGCAGAATAGCATCCATTGAGGTGATGATCTGCGCACGCATCGCGGAATTTTCGTTCAGCGCAGTCGTCACTTGCTCGATGAGGGCCGTTTCTTGCTCTGTCGGAAGTGTATATCCATACTGCTGATGTACTGCGACAGCAGCCGCACTCCGTACCTTTTCATCGTCGCTCATCAAGCGTGGTGGGTGGCGTGCGACGCTCCGTTGCGTCGTTGTTCCTGGTGGGCTGGCGGTTTTTAGTGGCGTCACACCATCAGCGGCAAAGGCAATATTCGTGTCGATGAGGTGCGCGGAATACTCCGTTGCACGGTCAATATGGACCATAACGGTTTGCGTTTCTTCGTTCAGTGAGGTAATTGTGCCTTCAAGATAAATCACTTCAGGTGCGCCCCAGAAGACGCGCTCTCCCACATGGAGAATCATAACAATCTATTCCCTTCTGGTCTCTTCATAATCTTGTTTTTGACTACACTATAGCATACATGTTGAAGTAGGAAAAATTCAAATGTCTGTGATGAAACAAAAAAGCGTTGCGTATTGTTATAGAGAGTGTACACATTTCTTAACCCTATTTCATTCCCCCGTGATTATGATATTGTGATTGTGGCATTTTAACGAAGATACACACGCATGTACTACATGCAGAGGACTCATTTACACACCATGCACGAGAAAAGTTTGCTCACGCTGGAGTACCCGAAGATACTGGCAAAAGTGGCACGCGAAGCCGCCTTTTCCGCCAGTAAAGAACTGGTGATGGCATTGGAGCCAACACCGAACCTGGATGAGGCGCGGCGTCGTCTTGCCTATACAACTGAAGCTTCACGCCTGATTGACTTAAACGCAGATGCAGGTGTGGGTGGAGCACATGATATTCGTCCCTTTTTGGCTCGTGCCGCCCGTGATGGTGTTCTCGGTCCGTCCGATCTGGTCGAGGTCATGCAGACGGTACGCAGTACAATTGTTGTCGCACGTATGCTTGAGCGGATCGACGCGGAGACGTTCCCCCTACTGCATTTGCTAGGTGGCGATATTCCCATGCGTCCACAAATTGTGCGCCGTATCGAAGAAACCGTGAGCGAAGAGGGCGAGGTCCTCGATACCGCAAGTCCTGCGTTACGCAAGATACGCTTTGAGTTACGTAGTGCCAATCAGCGTTTACAGGATCGTTTGCGTACTCTTGTCGGTGAATTTGGTGGCGCATTGCAGGAGCCGATTATCACGATTCGTAATGATCGTTATGTTGTGCCTGTACGTTCCGAGAGCCGAGGACAGGTACGTGGTATTGTGCATGACCAATCATCAAGTGGCGCGACGGTCTTCGTCGAACCAATGGTCGTGGTCGAGCTAAATAACAAAGTTCGTCAACTCCAAATTGAGGAGCGACAGGAGATTGAGCGTATCTTACGTATTCTTTCCAATGAAATCGGACGTGAAGCCGAGTCGTTGAAGGTCGCCGTAGAACTGCTTGCGGAATTTGACATGCATCTTGCCAAAGCTCGCTATGGACGTATGACACGGGCAACTGCTCCTAAGCTGAACGATCAAGGACGTATCGACCTGCGGAACGCACGACATCCACTCTTAACAGGGAAGGTTGTGCCGACAAACTTTCACCTCGGACGCGACTTTTTCATGGTTGTCATCACAGGTCCAAATACGGGTGGCAAAACTGTTGCACTGAAAACTGTTGGTCTTCTAACTGTGATGGCTCAATCAGGTATGCACATACCTGCCGACGACGATTCAGAGGTTGCCATTTTTGAAGACATCTTCGCGGATATTGGTGATGAGCAGAGCATCGAACAAAGCTTGAGCACCTTCTCATCACACTTGAGCCGTATCATTGAGATATTGCGTCGTGTCGATGCAGAGCAGCAACGTGGCACACTCTGCGATTAGTGGCGCGATGGCTGATACGCTGGTAAAGAAGGCCCAGCGTCCAGCATCCGTGATGATACTACTCGACGAGCTTGGTGCTGGTACTGATCCGAGCGAGGGTTCAGCATTGGCGCGTGCTATCCTGACCTTCCTGTTAGAGCGTCATGTGACAACCGTTGCCACGACGCACTATTCCGAACTCAAGGCATTTGCCCATGAGCAGCCAGGAGTTGTCAATGCCTCGGTTGAGTTCAATATCGAGACACTTTCACCAACGTACAAGCTCAGTATCGGTTTGCCAGGACGCAGTAATGCATTAGCTATTGCCAACCGTCTTGGTCTCGATGACCGCATCATCAGTAAGGGGCGCGAGTTCCTCGGTAGTGAGGGCGTGCGTATGGAGAACTTGCTGGAAGGACTGCAAACCGAGCGCAAAACGGCGGAAGACGAGCGGTATCGTTTGAATATGGAGCGTGTCGAGGCTGAATATCAGCGTAAGCAACTCGAAGAGGACCGTTACAGGCTCGAACAGGACCGTGTACGTATTCTCAATGAGGCGCGTATACAGGCCCGACGTGAACTTGAGCAGGTTCAATCATCGTTAGCGAAGGTCAAGGTTGATGTGAGCCGTGTCAATATGACGCGCGAACGTTTGGGCGAATTGCGTCAACAGGTTCGACGCCTCGATGATAAAATCACTATGGCTCCCGAACCCAATCGTCCAAAGCGACAAGCCATAACAACACAAACTGAGACGGCTGGCGTCGGTACGGGTGAGGCTCCGTTGCAGATCGGCGATACCGTCTATGTGCAAAACTTTGGACAAAATGCCGAACTCGTCGGTCTTTCCGCCGACCGGAGCGAGGCCGAAGTCCAGATGGGTGCGTTGCGCTTCCGCGTCAATGTAGACAACATCGAGCGGTTGAGTCGGCGGAAAGCTGCGGCTACTCAGGCCGAGGAGCGACCATTGCGCGTCGTGTCTTCTGATATCAACATTCCGCGCTACGAAGACCGCCCAGCCGTGGATATGCAACTCGATATGCGTGGTTGGCGTGTCGAACAGGCACTTGAAGAACTCGATACCTACCTGAATAACGCGGCAATGGCTGGTCTCTCGGCTGTACGCATTGTGCATGGCAAGGGAACAGGAGCGTTACGCGCCGCTATTCGGGAGCAACTCGTGCATCATCCACTTGTGAAATCGTATACCTCTGCCACTCCACAAGAGGGTGGCGATGGTGTCACGGTGATAAAACTAACTGCCTAACAATTGCTCCTGTAGGGGTCTAATTCATTACACCCTCGTCACGCTTGTCGTGCTGGACGAGGGTGTAATGAATTAGACCCCTACATTCTCATTTATGTTCTGCTAGAATTTTTTGCGCTTGCTCGGTTGTCATCGGCTTGTTATAAATCGCGGAACCGGGTTGTTGCAAGCGTCCGCCTTCGCGTAGGGAACCTGTATCGACGGGCGCGAAACCGATATCCTCAATCAACTTTGACACGACCGCTTTTGCCTTAGCATCATCACCTGCCACGAATAGCACCAGTCTATCTTTTTGCTCTTGCTTGCCACCTGTACGTAATGTCTCAAAGTACATCGTATTAAACGCCTTCACAATGCGCGTACCAGGAAGACGTTTCGCCACCTCTTCACTTGAGCTGCTGTGACCCAGATCATGTACATCTCCTGTAGATGTATAGTGGTTCATCGCGTCAATTACAATCTTACCCTCTAACAACTTCGCGGCAGGCAAAGCTTCTGGTGTGCGCCACGGAACCGCTAACAAGACGACTTCACCGAATTTCGCGGCATCGTCAACCGTTGTCGCTGTAACATTTGCCCCAAGCGTCGCAACCAGTGATGCCAGCGATTGCGGCCCTCGCGAGTTACTAATAGCAACGGAATGACCAGCTTGCGCAAAGAGCCGTGCTACAGTCGCGCCGATATTTCCTGCCCCGATTATCCCAATATTCATGAAATAGGTACCCTTTCATCATGAGCGTATAACAACTTTACAAACAGACAACCGCCATATGAGAAGTACTACAATGCATTGCCTGTCATAGCATTTACGATAACGCGAAGAGATGTATATTTTCTTCCAGCCCTATGTACTACATCTTCTCGCCTTGACCCATATGTAAGAAACTATTGTCTGTTTGGAACCATATTCTGCTTTCCATGCGTTTTATAAATAGGTATTGGGTAAGACGTACTCAAGGCTGTATTCGTTTGCTTTTCATGCATTTGGAGGTATTATTTCATGGATCGTATGAGAGATTTTGGAGAACGCGGATTTCGTGGGGGTCTCGGTCAATTAGGTGATTTCAGAAAGTTCATTCTACGTGGTAATGTCGTGGATTTGGCAGTTGGTATTGTGATTGGTGCTGCTTTTACAGGCGTTGTAAATGCACTTGTAAACGACTTTGTTAAGCCCTTAATTGGTCTTATTGTTGGTCCAACCAACTTTCAGGGCAAGGTTGGGGTGTTTGGAGTAGGTGATTTCATCTCTGTGTTAATTAATTTCTTGCTGGTAGCAGCCGTTGTATATTTTCTAGTTGTCAAACCAGTGAATGCGTTGACAGACCGTTTTACACCTCACAAGGATGCCACACCAACGACGCGTGAGTGTCCGTTCTGCTTGAGTACAGTACCACTCAGGGCAACGCGTTGTGCCTATTGTACGGCGCAATTGCCCCCTGCTGATACGGCTACAGCAGGAGCGAGTAGATAACTTGTGGGAGATAGGGAGACCCTAGCGGTCTCCCTGCTTTTCTGTTTTGCTTGTCTTGCACTCATGATTGGGCTGGCGTATACTTTACAACGGAACACATCGTGCATATATTGTGTAGAGACCAATGGATACATGTAGGGGTCTAATTCATTACACCCTGTGAACATGTGACAGGAAGAACGAGGGTGTAATGAATTAGACCCCTACACCCCGATTATTTGATTAAGTAGTATCCATCCATCTGTATAGAGGGTGGTATCGTCAGAGGTTGTAGAGGAGAGCACTGCTTATGTCATCAATACCTGACATACGTCTGGAAGACTATATTCGGGACGTACAAGATTTTCCGCAACAGGGCGTGTTGTTCAAGGATATCACACCCATGCTGCAAGACGGACCAGCGTTCCACGCGGCTATAGATCGTCTCGCCGCCCACTATGCCGGAGCAGGTATTCAGACCGTTGTGGGTGTGGAGTCACGCGGCTTTATCTTTGGAGCACCACTCGCTTACCAACTCAATTGTGGTTTTGTGCCGGTTCGCAAGTTCGGCAAACTTCCTAATGAGACCGTAAGCGTCGAGTATGCCCTTGAGTATGGCACCAACGTTGTCGAGATTCACAAAGACGCGATTAAGCCAGGAGAACGTGTCCTGATTGTCGATGATCTGCTTGCAACAGGTGGCACAGTGGCAGCCTCAATAGAGCTTGTAGAGAAACTTGGTGGTCATATCGCGGGTATTGCATTCCTGGTAGAACTGACCTTCCTCAAGGGCCGTGAACAACTGAAAGGCCACGACGTGTTTGCTTTAATAAAATATTAAATAATGCAAAACATGTGCAATGGATCGCAACGCGAGCCATTGCACATGTTTTGCATTATTCTTCCCACCCTAGCCATGTTGTTTTTGCATCGAAAGGGATTGGTTGACGCTCTGTCTGGGGAATAGCAGGATAGCCAACGTAGAGGAATGCAACGATAGCATCTTCAGTTGAGAGGCCCAACCACTGCTTAATATGTGGATCAAAGGCTCCATCTCCTGTACGCCACATACACGCTAGCCCCATCTCTTCCGCAACCAATAGCATGTTTTGTACAGCCGCAGCCGTGGCCTCGACATTCTCGATAGCTACCACATTCGGTGCTGTGGGATGTTCTGACGCGACCACGATCACAACAGGGGAACGCAACGGTTTATTGCGCTCTTTATCGAGCATCGCCTGTGTCTTCTCTCCCATCGTCTCCTGTAAACGTGTCGCCAGTGAGGACGCCATAATCTCGCCCAGTTCATTGCGTGCCTTGCCAGCTAGCACGAAGAAACGCCACGGTTCCACTTTGTGATGATTTGGTGCGTGTGTTGCCGCCTCCAAAAGCCGCTCTATCTGTTCCCGTGTCGGACTCTGCGTGGTCATTTTCCCAATGCTACGCCGACGCCGTATGATGTCGAATACGCTCATAATGTTGTGTTGCCTTTTCCTGTTAAATGTTGATCCGCTCGTGATAAGATTATAGAGGGTTGCTGAACCGCACGTCAATAAACATACGAAGGAAAACACATGGATATCGTAACGCCTGAATGTCGGACATTTCTTTTGGATACAGTACGAACTGGCAAACTAGCAACGGTACGCGCTGATGGACGCCCACACGTCGTACCTATCTGGTTCGACTTAGATGAAGAGAACAGGTTATATTTCAATACAGGAGATACAACAGTCAAGGGAAAAAACATGCGTCGTGATCCACGTGTGTGCATCTGTGTTGATGATGAGCGTCCACCGTTTACGTTTGCTATGCTCGAAGGAACCGCCGAATTTATCGACGACCCCAAAGCCTCACTTTACTGGGCAACACGCTTCGGTGGCAGATATATGGGGAGCGAGCAAGCAGAAGCCTACGGCAAGCGTAACAGCGTAGAAGGTGAATTGCTTGTGCGCGTGACGTTCACACATGTGCTGTTCCAGAAGGATATCGCGAACTAATAAAAATATGTGCGCCTGTACTTTGCGCTGCAAGCGCAAAGTACAGGCGCACATATTTTTATTAGTTCCGTTTATCCCTCGATAGACTTTACAATCTTCCTGCCACCACTCAACAAGTTTTCTTCGACACCAATTGAGGGCAACAACTGCGCTTGTGCCTGCGTGGTAAGTGGCAAGCCCCATAGCTTGATAAAACCGAGGGCCGCGTTATGGTCAAACTGGTCGCCACTATCATAGGTTGCCAGGCCGTGATCGTAGAGCGAGTAGTCGGATTTGCGTCCAACAACCGAGCAGTTACCATGCGAGAATTTCATGCGTACAACACCACTCACGAAGCGTTGTGTGCTTTGTACATACGCCGCTAAATCCTGGTGCAACGCACTATACCACTGACCGTTGTAAATCAAGCGCGAATATTCGGTGACAACACCCTCTTTGAAGCGTATCTGGTCGCGACTCAGAGTGAGAGTCTCCAACGCTTTATGAGCTGCATGTAACACAACCGCCCCCGGTGCCTCGTAAACCTCACGCGACTTGATACCGACAAGACGGTTCTCGATATGGTCGATACGTCCGATGCCATATTGTCCTGCCATTTTGTTCAGCGACTCGACGAGTGTGTATCCTTCGATCTCTTCTCCGTTGAGCGCGGTAGGAATACCATGCTGAAAGGTGATTTCGACGTATGTTGGTTCGCTGGGTTCGACGCTATCGGGGTTGACCGTCCATGCATACACTTCCTCTGGTGGCTCGGCCCATGGGTCTTCCAGGATGCCACATTCGACACTCCGACCCCACAGGTTTTGATCAACCGAATAGGGGCTAGCATTGGTGACTGAAATAGGAATCTTCTGCTCTGCCGCATATGCAATCTCGTTATCACGCGTCATGCTCCACTCGCGCACGGGGGCAATGATTTTCAGGTCGGGTGCCAGTGTATTGATCGACACATCGAAGCGTACCTGATCGTTGCCCTTGCCAGTACAGCCATGTGCAACGGCGACAGCACCTTCCGCACGCGCCACCTCTACGAGTAAGCGAGCGATGAGTGGACGTGCTAACGCCGTTGCCAGTGGATACTGCCCCTCGTAGATGGCACCAGCTTGTAACGCGGGCCAGACAAAGTAGCGCACAAAATCTTCGCGCCCATCGACAACCATCGCTTTCACCGCGCCAATTTGACGCGCACGTTCCGCGATAGCTGGCAGGTCACGTTCGTTGCCCACGTCAATCGTTAACGCGATCACGTCCAGGTCGTATTTTTCTTTAATCCAACGGATGGCAACCGATGTGTCCAGACCACCCGAATAGGCAAGTACCACTGTTGCCATGATTACTCCTTCACAAGCTGTGCCGTTGGTAGTCCGACAAGCTGCTCTATCGTTTTCTCAAATGTAGTTGCACGTTGTTGCCATTGTGACTGTGCCTGTTGCACACGCTCGGAAGCTTGCTCTATACCAGTATTGCCAGCACCACCGAGATGACTTCGCGCGTTCAGACGTTCGACAAGTTGCTCCAGGCTTTCAACAGGCAGTGCCTTGTGACGGTCAAGCTGGGCCGTAACCTCCGCACCAACAATACGGTATGCATCACGGAACGGCATATTCGCGTCAATAGCAAGCGTGTATGCGCGGTCTGCCGCGAACAATTCAAAGGTGCAGGCCGCAATTAATTTTTCAGCATTGATGCCGATACCGCTTATCACAAGCGTGCAGATATCCAGGCTCTCCTGTACAAGGTCAAGTGCCTCCATAAACGGACGTTTTGTTTCCTGGTAGTCCATGTTATAGCCAGTTGGGAGGCCAGTCACGATACCCAATATTTGTTGTTGGAGGGCTAGCATTGTTTGTGTTCGAGCGCGAACAAGTTCCATCACACCAAGATTGCGCTTTTGAGGCATAATGCTACTACCCGTACATAGTTCTTGTGGAATATGAAAGAAACCGTATTCAACCGTTGAGAACAACAATACATCCTGCGCGAATTTGCTCAGGTCCAGCATAATTTGTGTCAATGCCTGCACAATCGCACCCTCGACCTTGCCCCGACTATTCTGTGCATAGATAACGTTATTTTGTACGTGCGCGAAACCGAGCAAATCAGAAGCATACTGACGGTCAATCGCGATAGGGACACCATAGCCAGCAGCCGAGCCAAGTGGTGACTGGTCATTTATCACATAAGCTGCCGTGAGCAGTTGTTCATCATCAAGCAATGCCTCGGCGAAACTTGCCGCCCACAGGCCAACCGATGAGAGCATGGCGCGTTGCATATGCGTATAACCCGGCATAGGAACCTGTGCATACTGTTTCGCGAACGCGAGAAGTGCGTCTCCACATTGGCAGAGTTTCAACGCTACAGCGTGTAACTGCTCTTTGCCATACAGACGCAGGTCAACCAGGACCTGATCGTTACGCGAACGCGCCATATGAATTTTTTTGCCAGCCGCGCCCGTTGTTGCGGCTAAAGAATTTTCAACGCTGGTATGCACATCTTCATCTGAAGCATGAATGATAAATTCGTGCTGTGCCTCTAGCTCCAAAATGTCTTGCAAAGCTTTTTTTAATGTCTGGTGTTCGTTTTCCGTGAGAATGCCGATATGCGTGAGCATGGCGATGTGGGCGAGCGACCCCCATACGTCATGCCGTACAAGCCGAGCGTCGAGGAGGCTATTTTGGGCCGCCTCGAAACGCTCGATCTGCTCATTCAAACGGTAGCCCTTTTGCCACAGTTTGGTCATGTGTATTACATTCCTTCCTGTACCAAACCGGCCTCTTTATTGCGTCGTGCAATCAGTTCGTAAGGCAAGCCGCGCAGATGTGCGGCTGGGGCGCACTCTTTTTGATTAAAGCTCGAACTATTGATAGAGCGCACATCCGGGAAGAAGAGGCCACTTGTCGATGCACGCGAGATAATGTCGATATTGCCCTTGTACAAATCGACCACATACTCGCCGTTGACGGCCTGCTGTGTGCTGGCGATGAAGGCATCAATGGCATTCTTTAACGGATGGAACCATTCGCCATGATAGACCATGCGTGACCACTGGGCGTCCATTTGTTGCTTGAGTTGAATTTCTTCTTTGGTCAAGCAATATTTTTCCAGGTCGCGATGCACCTTGAGCAAAATGTGTGCAGCAGGTGCTTCATAAATCTCGCGTGACTTGAGACCCATGATGCCATCCTCGAAGATGTCGATTTTGCCAATGCCGTTGGCACCGCCAAGCACGTTGAGTTGCTCGATAATCGAGTCGAGCGGAAGTTCTTGCCCATTCAGTGCCACGGGTAAGCCATTGTGCCAAGTCAATTTGATGGTTGTGGCTGTGTTCGGTGCTTTTGCAGGTGGCGTCAACCACATCCAGATGGAGTCGGGAAGTTCCGTGTCAAGACCAATGCCACCACTGGCGATAGAGCGGCACCACATCGTTTTGTCGTCACCACCAGCGATCAGTTCCTCAACGGGTATACCGAAATGTTCCATCAGCAACTGCTCTTCACCGCGTGTCAGGTCAAAGTCACGCACAGGTACGAAGACGGAGACGCCAGGAGCGAACAGGCTAAAGACGTTGTGCATACGATACTGGTCGTTGCCCTTGCCTGTAGAACCTTCCATCAAAGCATCGCATCCAAGCTCTAGTGCTTTCGCGGCGATTTTGCTGGCGATAAGCTGACGTGTCATGGACGTGGAAACGGGATAGCCATTGTAGTCAGAGTTGGCCCAAATCGCTTTGGTGAGCCAGTCCTGCGTGAACTCTTGTTTCGCGTTGAGAATGATTGGCGTAATGCCAAGCTTCTCGGCACGCTCGATACCCTGCTGAATCTCTTCTTCGCCCTGTCCGACATCCACGCTAATCGCGGTAATGCTTTTCGCGTGATACTTTTCCTCGGATAGCTTGACGCACAGTGTCGAGTCGAGACCGCCAGAGTAAGCGATAGCAATGTTGTTGCCTTGAGGAACATCGACTGAGTTGACTTTTTGCAACGCGAGGTCGAGTGCGCTGCTTGTGGATACTGGAGCTACCGAATTGTTTGTCGTGTGAGTCGCCATTGTGTTTGTACTCCTTCAACGAGATGAACATGGGAAGGAGGCGGGCAACAAAAAACTCCCGACCCTTCCTTGAACATTGAAGGGACGAGAGTGCAAGCGGCTTGCTGGCCTAAACACACCCGTGGTGCCACCCTACTTGTCTTCGCAACTCAAATGAGCGTTCACATCGCCTGTGAACCACCGTGGCTACAACGTAGGAGCGTCGGTGGGAAGACCACTTTTTCCTGGTGCTTTGCTGTATGGGAACCACCCATCTGCCCTACTTGCTGTCATCGAGGATGAGAGCTTTCTTCGGTCAGCCGCTTCCGAAGGCGTTCTGCATGTGCATACTCATTCCGAACTTTCACCAACTTCGGATCGCTGTCGAGAGCCTCACGCATACTTTTTTCGTTCAACGCGGGTCAGTCTTTATCATTAGTATGATACGGTAAGCATAACAGGTTATTTATTCGTTTGTCAACCTCACCGACTAAGCAATTTATGCTGCCACAAATGTTTGTGGTTCTGGTAATATCTCATTATGCTTGTGTGCTGAAGCAATAAGAGCTTCAAGAGCTTCTAATCCATGTTCCAACGCCTCTGCATATGTATCACCATGTGTAACAGGTCCAAGTACACGTTCAGCTTGCTCCCAATCGGGAAGGCGTACAAGAAACGCTTGATCTTCATTAGACCATTGAATTAACATTGCATAATGTAGTTCACTCATTGTTTACGCCTTTCTTATTGCTGCGCATCTTTGAGTTTTTGCATTGCCTCCCGTATCTCGCGCTCTTGATACGGCTTTGCATCAGCACTATCTTTACCGACAAGATTTACGCTAACACCCGAAATAAGTAGATGTTTCCAGATTTGATGGCTTCCCGTTTGATGGTCCAGGTAAAATCCTGCACGTTGTAACTCTGCGCGACACTGCCTAAGTTTACGTGGCACTACATCTCCTCATAGTTACTAGTATCTAGTGAAAATGAAACGGTATGCTTCCCCATTCCGTGATGATAGAGATACTTGTTCAAATATATAATACATTCCATTCAGTAAAAATACAATTGCTCAGCATAACAAGGCGAAGGAGAATATAATAATGGCTACCGTTCTCGACAAAGTGACCTCGCATGTGAATGACAACAAACACATCTACAATCATCCCGCGAACATTACAACGCTCGTGCTTTGGGGTATTGCCCTCAGTTCACACGCTATTCTTATTCCACTGTTCATTCGTGAAGTAATCCTCAACAAGAACAAATCTTCACTGTTTGGTTAGGCATTAAAGGGTCACACAAAGCGATATCGGCGGCTCAGCCGCCGATATCGCTTTGTGTGACCCTCTCCTTTTCCCCTTGTCTCCGTAACCTCCACCACGCTACAATCTGTAATAGGAAATATTAGTGTCAAAAGCACACTAAACACTTCCAAAAATGGATGAAACCACTTCCTTGTTTTAACAAGCAAAGATAGCAAACATCAACAACACTATCAAGATTAGGATGAGATACACGTCATGACGGATACGCTAAACACAAGTAATAGTGCGCCCAGGAATATGCTCTCGAATAAGTTCAGCAACCGTGTCACGATTGCGCTCTGGATTATCGCTCTTTCGTCACATGCTCTCCTATTGCCGAAGTTTATTCGTGATTTTTCTGATAGGAAACATCAAGTGCTAGAGTAAGGCAACGCGCGCCACCGCCCGCTTTAAGAAATTCTGTTACCGGGGATACGCATACGTTGTAGCCCCATTTTTCCAGGATACGACCCACGCGTGGCGGACAATGAGGCATGACAACCGTTTTGCCGACGACAACTGAGTTCGCGCAAAAGGTCAACGCTTCATCGAGTTCAAGCACAAGCGGCTCTGGCACGAGCCGTTCAAGTTCTGTAAAACTCCTGCGGTCCCATACATCGGGTGCGACAATCGCATGTCGGTCGTCAAGTGGGCAGAAGCTAATATCCAGGTGATAGAGTCGTGGGTCAACAAGCTTGACCGAATAGTAATCAACCCCTAATTTTTTCGCGATGACCGCATGTGAGGCGCGGTCAGAGCGGAAACCACACCCTGCGACAAGCGTGTTTCGTACAATAAACGCATCACCACAGCCCTCGAAGAACAACTTCTCATCATCCGAAAAGTCCGAGACCTCGAAGTCGTGCGCCCGGAACCACGCGTTATTATAAGCCACTTCTGGCTGACGTTCTGGACACGTAAACCTGCTCGGAATAAACGTTTTCCCGTTTACGAGTCCTGCATTGGCGGTAAATACAAGGTCGGGCAAGCCATCAACCGCTTCCATAGTGTGTACCGTCGCCCCTGCCTGTCTCAAGTTTGCCACGAGATCGTGCCACTGCCTTTGTGCAAGGTCTCTATCGGGCGCAACATCCTTATGCATCCACGGATTGATTTCATAAAATACGCCAAAGTAATCTGGTGGACACATCAAATAGCTTCGTCCCCACGCAAGTTCGCCAGTTTTGTTTTGTTCTCTATCGTTCACAGTTAAAAAACTCCTCAAATAGTGCCTTTGAATAGAAAAAATACCTCTGCTATCAACACAACGTATGGCCTTAGTCCGTTTAGGGGCTATATTGCACTAACGTCTATTTACATAGGGTGGTAACAAAAGAAGACTACGAGGTTTTGTGAGGACTACCGCTACATCGCGTCCTGCCAGGAATCGAGTGCCAGGATGACTTACAACATTACATTTGCAATCCATACTCCAAAAACCTCTTTACAAAAATATGTCTGTAAGAGCGTCTACTGAGTATCCAGGTGTATACTGATGTGAGTCGAGCGGATTTGGGAAGAGCGAGGTAACGGGTCTCAAGCAACATCTGCTGATTGCGGGAGGTTCATATGGACATTTTGATGCTTAACGAAACCGAGGTCCAAAGACTGTTGGACCCTGATGCGCTCCTGGATGCGCTAGCTGAGGGATTCAAGGCGCAAACTAATGGCTTGGTTGATGCCCCGAAACGCAACGGGGTCTCAGTCCCCGACATGGGATTTCTGCTCTCCATGCCAGCATATCAGTATGGTCGAGAAGTCACCGTCAAGTTGGTCTCCGTTTTTCATGGCAACAAGCAGCTTGGCGTCCCTGCACACCAGGCACTCATCTGCTTATTTGATCCTCAGACGGGTACTCCTCTCTCGTTCATGGACGGAACCTATATCACTGCCTTGCGGACAGCTGGTGCCGCTGCCCTCTCGACCCGACTGTTGGCTCGCACAGACACCGATGTGCTAGCGATTGTTGGTGCAGGGGTGCAGGGACATTCACATCTGAAGATGCTTTCACGCGTGCGCCCGTTCTCCGATATTCGCATTGCATCACGCCACATCTCCCATGCAGAGCAGCTCGCGGCAATAGATTCCAGGGCACGCGCGGTTGAGACTGCTGAGGAGGCGGTGCGTGGAGCCGATGTAGTGTGTCTGTGTACCGATGCTGGTGAGCCAGTGATTAGCCTCGACTGGCTTAAGCCGGGAGCACATATCACCTCTGTGGGTTACAAGCCTCCAGGCGGCGAACTGGACACTAAGGTGATAAAGCATGGTCGCCTCTTTGTAGAGACGCGGATGGCCTTTGAACCCCCTCCTGCTGGTTGCGGTGAACTAGTTGGTTTAGCTCCGACCATCGGCACGGAGTTAGGCGAGGTTTTGCTGAGTCAGGCCCTGGGACGGCAGTCAAAAGATGAGCTTACTGTCTACAAGGCGATGGGGCATGCCTCTGAGGACATGGCAGCGGCATGCATCGTCTATCACCGTGCGAAGCAGGAAGGCATCGGCCACACCGTAGTATTCTAAATTTTTGACCTGTGTTTGACCATTCTCGAAAGGAAAAAGTCATGAGCGAATCTCTTTCGGCTGACCGTCCCTCAGCCTTGTTTCTCGCAGCAGGTGCTGATCTCGAAGGCGAGAGTCGAGGGCTGGGCATTAGCACCATTGCCTTTAAGGTGAATACGCCGAACCCAGATGGTCCTTTTATCCTGGAGAACACCTTCCATGCCAAAGGCGGTCCGGCACGCCATCTGCACTATGACCAGGATGAATGGTTTTATGCCCTCGAAGGCGAGTTCCTATTCGAGGTGGGGACAGAGCGTTTTCGCCTCCAGCCAGGGGATTCGCTGATGGCTCCTCGCAGGGTTCCCCATGTCTGGGCCTTTGTCGGTGAAGCACGTGGCCGGATTCTCGTCGCGTTTTTCCCTGCTGGAAAAATGGAAGCCTTCTTCCGCGAAGTGACCAGGGCCAACGCCATGCCCCCGCAAGATCCGGGAATATGGCGTGCCTATGATATGGAGTTGCTGGGACCGCCTTTGCCAGTCGAGTAAGGGATGGGCAACACTGCTCATCAGGAAACGAATCCTGTCAGGAGAGAGAAAGGTGAACCCGTTTTCGTGGCAAAGCGCGAACACAAGCTCTTATGCATCGGAGCAGCAGCTTAGATACAAGACGATGAGCGATTCCTACCCTGTATTCCTTACCCCTGCTGCTATACCATTAATCGTGAGTAAGACCGCGTGCGTCAACTTAGCACGTTCTTGTTCCTCACTGCTTGCATTCTCTTCTTGTTCTGGTGTAAGAGACAGTGGACCGCCAAGTTTGCGTAGACGCTGTAGCAGCATGATTTGGAAGTAGCTCAACGGGTCAACATAGGGATTGCGTCGCCGAATGGACTCTTGCAAAACGGGTGTGCGATCAAGAAGCGCGGAACTCTCAATAATGCGCAGAATAGCACGTTCAGTACGCTCGTATTCTTGCTGAATCGCTGATGCCATATGCTGTCGCAATTCTTCATCATCAACGAGCATGGCATAGTGGTGCGCGATATGCATGTCGGCTTTCGAGAGTGTCATTTGCATATTGTCCAGGAAGGCGCGGAGAAAAGGCCACTTTCGATACATCTCTCGCAATTGTGCAAGATGTACAGAGGGATTTTCTGCTAGATATGTCTCCAATGCGGTGCCAACTCCATACCAGCTCGGTAAGACGTAACGGCTCTGCATCCATGAGAAGACCCACGGGATGGCGCGTAACTCTTCAATGCTATGACCCGTTGTTCTACGTGCTGGTCGCGAGCCGATATTGAGCCAGCCCAACTCAAGAATGGGTGTTGCCTGCTCAAAAAAATGCACGAAATGAGGGTCCTCATAAATGAACTTACGATACTGGGCGTGTGCTTTCTCTGAAAGAATATTTAGCGTCTGTATCCATGCTTCGGGTATCGCCGTTTGAGTCGTTTTGATAAGTGTTTCAGGAATACTTGATTGCGCAACACCTGCAACGACCAGTTCCATGTTGCGGATAGCTATTTCATGCAGTCCATACTTGAACGAGAGCATTTCGCCCTGCTCCGTAATACGTATGCGTCCATTAACCGTGTGTGGTGGCTGACCAAGAATCGCCTCATAGATGGGACCACCACCACGCCCAATCGCTCCGCCACGTCCATGAAACATGGTGATAGCGATGCCGAATTGTCTCCCCAGTGCTGCTACACGCTCCTGCGCCCTGTAGAGTTCCCAGCCAGAGGTCAGGATGCCGCCATCTTTACTACTATCAGAATAGCCCAGCATCACCTGTTGTTGGTCATGGCATTGGTGGAGATGGCGTTGGTAGTCGGGATGTGTGAAGGCGCGTTCCAACATAGCTGTACAAGAGCGTAGGTCACTAATTGTCTCGAACAACGGCACAATTGGTAAGTTGCCGATGCCAGCCTCTTTACAGAAGAACTGTACCTCTAGCAGATCGCTCAGGCTTGTTGCCATGCTGATGATGTAGCATGTTACGGCCTTTTCTCCAAATATTTTCCGCGCTTGCCGAATAGCATGGAAGGTATCGAGGATGTGCTGCGTGGCCTTACTCAGTGGAAGGTCGGCGTGTGTGAGCAAACGTGGGTCGCGTAACAAAAACTCAAGGACTCCAATACGCTCGTCTTCATCCAATTTCGTGTAGTCTTCTGAACGCAAGCCTGTGACCTGTAAAATTTCAGCTAATGCAGAAGCATGACGCTGGCTATGCTGTCGTGTATCAAGGGCCACAAAGTGGAAACCGAAAATCTCGACCTGTCGTATGAGTTTTGAAAGTTGCCCGTGTGCCAGATCATCTTCATGGTCGTGGAGTAGGCTTGCTTGCACTAGATGTAAATCAGCTAGCAACTCTTCAGCATTGGCATAGGCTCCCTGACTTCCGCCTGTAGGCATCGAGGATTTTGTAGCTTCCAGGCGGTTCCACATAAAGGAGAATTTGTGGCGATACGGCTCTAACGCCATCGGTGGCCCATAGGTGCGTTCATACTCTGGCAAGCGTTGTGCATCCTGTTCCAGTGAATGTCGAAGTTCATCCGTGATTTGTAAGTGGTTGAGCGACTGCGAGTACTCCTGGGCAAGCTGTTTGATGGTGGCACGGTAGTGTTCGATGATGTAGTCACGTTGCAGTGTCAGTGCTGCTAGCAACGTATCCGGTCCAACAAACGGGTTGCCATCCTGATCGCCACCAATCCAGGACCCCATATGCAGAAATGAAGGTACTTGTACGGATGGATACGTCCTGTGCAGTATCTCTTCAAATTCCTCGTACAAGTCCGGCAAGGCATCGTACAGCACTTCATCCAAATAGTAAATACCCATTTTGATTTCATCAACGGGCGTTGGGCGCACATGGCGCACGGCATCGGTTCGCCACAATAACGCGACGATGCTTTCCAGTTCGCGTTGCCATTGCACATGTTGACGTGGCGTCATTTTCTTAAATTCGCGCTCCTCCAATAATTCGGTAATACGGCGCGATTTCGTAATTAGACTACGGCGCGTGGCCTCAGTAGGATGTGCCGTGAAAACGAGGTCAATGGAAAGGGAGTCAAGCAGAGCTTGTACCGCAGGTTCATCAAGGGTGTTTTGCTGAAGAAAAGCAACCAGGCCAGAAAGTGAGCCACGTGGTGGAGTATAGGTTGCTTGTAGTTCATGTATACGCAGGCGACGGATGCGATGATATTGTTCCGCCGTGTTAACGAGGTGGAAATACACGGTAAAAGCGCGAATAACGCCAATCGCAGTATCCAGGCTACACTGCTGTACGATGCGCGTAATCTCCTGATCGAGTGCAGCTATTTCATCTTTCAAGTGTATATTCGAGCTATCCTGACTGAGCTTAAAGCTGTCGTCGCGGAGGCGTTTACAGGCACGACGCAATTGTTCAACCGTATCATACATCCTATCGCCACCATGTCGCCGTATTGCCAGTCCCAGCGCATCACCCAGTGTGCGAATATCGCGTCGTAGTGGTGCATCTTTTTCGGCGCGGTCATGCCGTTCTTCCATAAGAAGTCGTCCTTTTCTGAAAAACAAATAAAGAGCCAGCGACACGCCGTTGTGCTTCCGCGTGAATTGTATCATATCTCTCTGTGTTTTCAGAAATTAAGAAAGAGATTTTCAGAAGCTAGACAACGGACGCCCTTGACATTTATAGAATCCATTAAGTATAATGACTGTATAATCATTCAAATGGATGAACAGTCATTCAGAAAGAGATGTATGACAGCTACACCTGATCCTATCCAGGCACAACTCATTACGGCACGTCGTAACCAGATACTCGCTGCCGCCGCCAAAGTTTTCGCCGAAAAAGGCTTTCATGCGGCGACAATTAAGGATATTGCGACCGAGGCAGGCATTGCACACGGCACCATCTATAACTATTTTGAGAACAAGACAGCACTGATGCTTGGTATCTTTGACCGCTTAAACGAAACTGACCAACGCAGTGAAGACTTCTCGAAATTTACTGAAGGCGACTTTCGTAGTTTTATGAAAGCCTACTTGCGCCGTCGCTTCTCGGTCCTTCAAGCCAATAACTTTGAGGTTTTCAAGGTTGTTTTTTCAGAGATTATGGTCAACAAAGAACTGAGAGAACTTTTCTACCAGAAGATTCTTGAACCTACTTTTGCGATGGCAGAAGTGTACTTTCAACAATGGTTGGCGCAACGCATCATCAAGCCTGTTGATATTAGCTTGACGATGCGAGCAATCACAGGCATGGTGCTTGGCCTTATCGTGGAACGTATTATGGGCGACTCGACACTAGAGTCGAAGTGGGATGAACTACCAAATTTTCTCACCGATATCATCCTTGACGGAGTAGGGAGTGACGAATCATGACAATAACACAGGTTGACGTAACTAGTCCCATGTTCAAGGCAAATCCATTTCCGTTCTATGCACAACTACGGGCCGAGGCACCCGTTTTTCCTGTAATGTTGCCCTCAAAACAGCGTGCATGGCTCGTCACGCGCTATGACGATGTACTCTATGTCTTAAAAGATGAACGCTTTGCCAAAGACCGCCACAATGCGATGTCAGTAGAGCAATTGAAAAAGGCACCGTGGGTACCACCGATGTTCAAACCTCTTGAGCAAAACATGCTTGACATGGATGGCCCTGACCATGCAAGACTACGTGGGCTTATTCACAAGGTGTTTACGCCACGCCTGATCGAGCAGATGCGTGACCAGATACTGGCATTGACCAACGAGTTACTGAATAGAGTAGAGCCAAAGGGCCACATGGACGTGATCGCTGACTTTGCGCTACCACTGCCTTTGACGATGATTGGGCGCATTTTAGGGGTACCTGTTGAAGACAATCGAAAGTTTCACGCTTGGACAAAGACCTTGATTTCGGCAGGCACAAACAGGAACCTGCTTGTGCTTGTTCCTTCCATCATGAGCTTTATGGGGTACTTGAAGAAGCTCATCAAAGAGCGACACGCACACCCTAAAGACGATCTTATCACGGCACTCGTGCAGGCCAAAGAAGGAAGTGATTCATTAAGTGCGGACGAAGTTCTGGCAATGATTTTTCTTTTGCTGGTCGCGGGTCACGAAACAACCGTAAATCTGATTGGTAGTGGAACATTAGCACTCTTGGAACATCTCGATCAGTTGGAGAAGTTGCGTCGTGAGCCAGTACTCATCAAGCCAGCGATTGAAGAACTATTGCGCTTTGTGTGTCCAGTTGAGACAGCTACCGAACGGTATGCACGCGAAGACATCACGATTGCGGGAACAACCATTCCACGAGGTGAACTTGTGCTGGCTGTGATTGGGTCAGCGAACCGTGATGCTAACTTTTTTGACAAGCCTGATGCACTGGATATCACCCGTGAGAACAACAAACACTTGGCCTTTGGTCAAGGTGTGCATTACTGTCTCGGTGCCCCACTCAGCCGACTTGAAGGGCAAATCGCTATTAATACATTGATTCAACGTATGCCCAACTTGCGCATGAGCGTGTCACCAGAGCAACTTCATTGGCGCAGTAGTTTCATTCTTCGTGGATTAGAAGCATTGCCCGTATCGTTCTAATCATAAAACGGTTGTCGTAGGGGCCACGTTTACGGCGTCCACGGCGCAATTCATTGCGCGAGTGATACTCTGCAGCATCTTCTGGTTATACGCATAGGCAATTTATTGCCTGTGGACGCGATAAATCTGGTCTCTACATGTCTATTATGCCCATACCAACGTTATTTTTAAAACGTGGGAACACTCTATTTACTTCTCATTCTTTCATACTATCAATCTTGCGAGCAGGTATTTGTGCATCATGCACAAATACCTGCTCGCAAGCTTCTTTCATTTTGTCCATATTAATTATGGTCAATATGACTCTATACTTTATACAGCAGAGAAGACAGGGAACGCGCTGATTGCGTTCCTTCCTCATACCCAAAGCCATGTGCGCTTTTCGTGTGGTAACGACGCCGCAAGTGTTAACATTTTTTCGTGTGAGACACAAGAAGGGGATTACTACATGGCTGCTGATGCATCCTCCGAAGTCAAAATGGTGCCAACTCTTGGCCTTACTGGTGTGACGATTAACGCAATGGCGTTAATTGCCCCAGGAGCGTTCCTCTGGACTACCTATCAACTGCAAGCCCCATCCAGCTCTGCGTTGAATATGTGGTTCTCCGTATTTGTCGCGACCGCCATCGCGCTCTTGACAGCAATTGCGTATGCGGCACTCGCCCAACGCTATCCCGAAGCAGGTGCGGGCAGTTCGTACTACTTCGCGGAAGCTGCTATTCTGCACAAAGAAGAGCATCGTCACTTCAAATTCGCACGCTTGGCGAAGTTTATTGTTGGCTGGGCCTCGCACCTCTACTATTGGGTCTATCCAGGTATTATGGTTGCCTTCATGGGTCTGGTCATCACCTACATCATCCAGACATTCAATCCTAGTTTTGGTGCTGGCTGGCAAGAAGTCATTGTCTGCGTTGTTTTCGCCGCTATTGTCGGTGGCATCGCATACATTGGTGTGTCGGGCGCGACCGTCGCCAACATCATTATCAACGTCATTCAAATTTTGTCACTCGTAATATTCTCTATTCTCGCGATTGCATATCGCGTCACCCATCCGAACATTCATTATGTTCATCCAAGTGCGTTGAGTGTCATCACTCCTCACGATTTGAACGGTCTTATCTTCCAGGTAAGTATCGCCATCCTGCTCGTTGTCGGCTTCGAGTCCGCGACTGCGCTTGCTGCTGAGACGAAGAATCCAGGCCGTGATATTCCACGCGGTGTAATTCTGTCGTTGATTATCCAGGCCGTCATTTTCTACTTTTTCGAGTACTTTGCCGCCAACTTCTTCATCAACAGTGGTTACACGGTTGGCACTGGCAAAGCTCTTGTAAGCGGGTTAGACGCTGCCGCCACAACTCCTTCGGCTGCACCTATCGGCGATATGGCGAAGATTATTGGTGATGCCATGCTTGGCGGTAACGGTGTCGCATTCGCGATTATCCTGGCTGCGACGGTTGTTATTGCCCTCGTTGGAACTTCACTTTCTTGTCTCAACACTGGTGTACGTGTGACCTATGCGATGGGTAAAGATACCGAACTTCCCACCGTATTCGGCTTCTTGCATGGTCGTTATCGCACACCCCACATCGGCGTCATCGTGTTGACCATTATCTCTGCCGTGCTTGGTTCATACGGTGTATTGAATGTTAACAACTTGACGCAGATCACGCTGATCTCCAACATCGGTACCTTTGTCTTGTATGGCATGACCTGTATCATCTGTGTCATCGCCTTCGCTGGTGTCGCGGGACGCAATGTCTTTGGAACATTAATTGCACCCATTCTCGGTGCAATACTCAACATTGGTATGCTCTTCGCCGTTCTCTACTATGCGATCACTGCTGGTGGAGCTTCACAGGTGAACACTATTATCGCTGGTGTCATCAGCGTTGCATGGCTTGTGGGCGGCTTTGCCTTCCTCTACATCAAACAGCTTGTCACAGGTGTACCTGTGCTGCATGAAGAGGATCACAAAGAGAAAAACAACATCTCTGTCGCAGGTGGTGGGCGATAGAAATTTAAAAACAACATCGTGCAACGTGGACATTAAAAACAGGACATGTCCTGTTTTTAATGTCCACGTTGCACGATGTTGTTTTTATTAGAAACTAGCAGCTACTTGTGTCATCAGTGCATGAAGCAATCCTTTTTTCTCTTTCTGCTTGGGTTCCCTATAAAGTATCTGGAGTGGATGAGAGCTTTTTACACGTAGTTGTTGTGCCTCATGATGATGTAAGAAGTGGGCTTTTTCCCCCTCATATGAAAGTAGGATACGTTGACAATGTAGGCTCTGAGTGTAGCGACTAATGCTTTCAAGAACATCATAGGTATAAAGTTCGTATTTTTCTATGCGAACGGAGTGGATACTTGCCTGTGTATGGAGGACAGCAAGAAAATCCTGTGCTTGCTGAATGTACTCAAGACGTATATTTTCTGGTCGTTGCTGCTTTGAAAGTGGGATAAGCGCAAGCGCAACAAGCGTCGCGTTATGTATTTTTGCCAGTTGTAGCACATGATGCAGTGCCTTCACATCCACATCATTTGTAAATGGCAGAAGAAAACGTTTTTGTTCCATTACACAATTCCCTTTTCATAGTACATGAAATTAGAGGGGCAGCAACATTCTGTTCTTGCCCTAAGTGTAATAGAGAAACTGTCAAAACTTCCTCAAGTGATGATGAGAAATCCTAAAGAAATTCTCAAGATAGACATAGAGAAAACGTTGCCTTCATTAATCTCAGCTTGATGAAGGCAACGTTTTCTCTGTGTCAACTTGTTCTTTACCATGGGGAGACGAGGTGCGCTACTTTTCCTCCCGAAAGCGTTTCATAACGGATACGATTGGGACTGATGGCTCCTAGCATCGGTACATCTTCCGCCGCGATGAGTATTTCATGTGGGCGCATAGTTTGCCAGATGCGTGTCACAATATCGGCCTCTTGTGCCTCAGAGACCTGTTGAATTGGTCGATAGAGAAATTGAGGATCCGCATTTGAGTTGGTAGCAAGCATCATTGTTTCCGCAGTTCTCAATGTTTGAATAGCCGACTCATCATAGAGATAGGGTTCATAGTATTCAAACGGCTGTAGCGGTGGTGCATTCTTGGGTTCACCGATGTAGAGGAACGCGAGCGGTTTGCCACTGGGATGCTTTGTCGCCGCTTGCACCACAAGATCATTCTGTTTCTCACGCCCTGTGAGCAGAACCGCGAGCGTTGCATGTGATAACTGCTCCACGCTACTCAACGAAACAACATGAATAGGAGTCTTACCCTGTGCCTCTTGATGTCTATAGTTGAAGTATGCAATACTCATGCCAATAATAGTTACTGAACCACCAAACAGGGTTGCAAGCGGTTTCGCAACTAGATTGGTGGACCATGCAACCATGACAAGGAATGTAGTAAGTATACCCAGCGCGAAATCGAGTGATCCCCACGAGCTACGCAACCTGTCACGCAAAGAAACATGTGCAGGAACTTTATAGGTTCCGTTTGTACTATGATTTCCATTTGTAGAGGGAGTAACATCCTGTACTTCATCGTGCTGTGATATGTCTAGTGGGGCCAGAGACGCCGTTATTCTTGCACCATCTTCCTCTATTGCTGGTGTATGAATGGGAGGACGTGAACGGCTCGCACGTCGGTCTTTGTAGCGTACAATGTCTAGCCCTAAACATGTCAGCGTGAATGCCCCCAACAAACCGAAGGCATACATATCTCCAAGAATATTGATGTTGCCAAGCACCAGGAGTAGCACCACGATTGGTATCCCTGTCGCAAGCATGATTGAGTAGTGCGGTGTACCACGTATTTTATTACGCCTTAAGATGAAGGCAGGGAAAAAGCCTAAGCGCGATAAAGCCATAAACACGTGATAGGCACCAATGATAGCTGTATTACTTGCAAAAACCAGCAACGCACTTGCGCTGATTGCCACCTCTGTTTGTAGGAAGCCGCTTCCCCAATGTCCAGCTAGCAAAGAGATTAGTTGGCTACTAAGAATGGGATTTTTGGCTGCTGTTGGCTGTAACAGTGTCGAAAACATGGTAAGCAGAGGACTGGTGATGCCAATCGTAAGTACAACCAGTAAGAGCGCAATGCTGGCAATCTTCTTGCGTGGCGTTCGCATCACAGGCGATAGCTGGGAAATACTCTCTAAACCGGAAAAGGCGAGAAATGAACCAGCAAAGCCAATCAGCAGTTCTTTAGGCCCAAGTGTACTTGATGCGAATGTTTCCGAAAAGAGCTTCATAAAGGTGGAGAAAGAGAGATGCGTGAAGACCGTGATAAGTATGGCGATATCGCTTACAAATGCGATGATCGCACCAACGAAACTGACCTTCGCACTTTCACTAATACCAACCCAATTGAGAAGGCCAAGGAGCACAAGGACTCCAATTGTAATGAAAAGCAACGGCAATTGGATTGGCCCGAAGAGCGGTATCGCAACTCCTACACCAATTGCAGGTAGTACGACGCTCAAATATTGCATTCCTGATAGGCAACTAATCGCCGCCGTCAGGAAATAATCCACGAGAATGAACATTCCGCCTAATGCACCAACCCATTTATTAATAGCCGAAGCCGCTACTGTCACCACGCCTCCACCCTGTGGGAAGCGATGCGTCACCTCTGCATATTTCAGTGTCAGTAGAACAAAGACAGACATAGTGAGGAAGACGAAGAACCCTGCAAGATTCCCAACATTGCCGTAGAGGATACCTGGAACATAATAGACCGACGTTCCAATATCCGCGAAAACGACGGCCCAGCAAAGTAGTGGTCCTAGTAATGTTCCACCATGACTGTGCTCGTCTCCCTGAATAGCTACTGTAGTTCCATGTGTAAGAGCGTCTTGTGACACAACAACGTATCCTTTCGCAGAGAAGTGCGTAAATTCTTTGCTACACTGTAGCATAGCCTGATACAACAATCAAACTCTGTCTATTTCTTTGTATATTTTGTAGTTGGTGTTCTATTTTCCGTATGCTATACTAAAGCCATGTATGGATACAGTAGAGAAAAAGAGAAGAGACAGCGATGCCCATGACGTACACATCTGGCACGCACATCGACCATTATGAAATTATTCGCATGCTCGGTCATGGTGGTATGAATCGCGTGTACCTTGCCAAAGATACGCATAATCAGCAAGAAGTCGTTCTTAAGATTCCCAACGATGATATCCTTGGGAATGTCGCCGTTTTTGAACGCTACAAGCGTGAGGCCGAAATTGGCAATCGTATCAATCATCCTAACGTGCAGCACTTGTTCAACGTCAATGAGCAACGGAGCCAGGAGTACCTTGTTGTAGAATACATCAAGGGCTGTACACTACGTGCTGTGCTTGAAGACCATGCGCCTCAACCTCTCCCACCCGAAGAAGCATTACGTATCACCATGCAGATTTGTGACGCTCTGGCCTATTGTCACGATCATGGTGTTTTTCATCGCGATATCAAGCCTGAAAACATTATGATTGAAGAAGATGGCAATGTGAAAATTATTGACTTTGGTATCGCGCTGCTCGAAGGGGCGCGACGTGTCACATGGCGCGGTCTCTCCAGCACTGTTGGCACGCCCGACTACATGTCGCCTGAACAGCTAAAAGGCGAACGCGGAACCGCCGCCTCGGATATTTACGCCGTTGGTGTGATGCTGTACGAGATGTTGTGTGGTCATACTCCCTTTGAGGGTGAAAACGTGTTTGCCGTCATGAACCAGCACGTATCACAGGACCCGCCCTCACTCCTGGACTACAATCCAAATGTTCAACCAGCATTAGCAACCGTTGTTATGAAAGCCATTCGCCGCGATGCCGACAAGCGCTATCATTCCATGCGTGATATGATTCACGATCTACAAAATCTCCAGGATGTCAAACCAGTTCACTATAATCCTGAAAAGCCACAAGCCAGTAATTGGGTACAGCAGGCAAAATGGGCCGCACTCATTATTATCTGTTTGTCTCTTCTGGTCATCGCTCTCGGTATTCTTGCACAATTCGCGCACCATGCCGCTCGCTGATAGCCACTTCTTGACAATAATCACACGGGTTGCTTGATACTTGTGGACGATTTGCACATAACAATCGCTTGTGTACATTCATGAAAATATGTTATATTTTTCTTCACAGGTGATGATGCTTGTTCAATTTGAGCTATGTTGCTCCCCAGGACTCAATGCCGTATCTACACGCGCTCCCCGCGCACCATACCCACGACAGTACAATCCATACGACGGTACAACTGAGAGATGTTTGTACCATTTGCACATATCCATGAACGTTGATACAGAATTATCAAATCCTCCGGCCCCAACGACGGTGCCTATCGGATGAGAGCAGACGCGTATGTTTTCTGGAGGACTATTCATGCATTCTTCCTTTACCGACTCCTTGTATCCGTTGTACGAAGACCGTTGGGAACATGATGCCTGTGGTACTGGCTTTCTTGCTCAAGTATCTGGTGAGGCCAGCCATCAACTCGTACAGACAGCACTCGAAGCACTGGCACGTCTCACACATCGTGGCGCACAGGACGCCGACGCAGAGACAAGTGATGGCGCGGGTATCCTTACTCAAATTCCTGTCGCATTGCTACAAGCAGAGCTACAAGCGCAATCATTATCTATCCGTTCCGAAGACCTCGCGGTGGGCATGGTCTTTCTGCCATCACAAAAACATGCTCCTGACGCATACACAAAGAGCCGCGCGATTATCGAACAAGTGCTTACTGATGTTCAGCTTCCACTTCTTAGTTGGCGTACTCCACCAATTAACTATGCCGTGCTAGGTGTACGCGCACGCGAAACAGCCCCTTCAATTGAGCAACTGCTGGTGACACGACCGCAACACCTGGATATTTCTCAGTACGAGCGTGAATTGTATCATGCGCGTCGGCTTATAGAACAGCGTCTACGTGCTGCCTCCTTTTCTGAATGCTACATTGTCTCATTCTCGCATCGGACACTTATCTACAAAGGATTGCTCGCACCGAACGAATTGGCACAATTCTATCTTGACCTTGCCGACCCACGCTACACCAGCGCGATAGCTGTCTTCCATCAACGATACAGCACCAATACGTTCCCTTCCTGGCCTCTTGCCCAGCCTCTCCGTCTGCTTGCGCATAACGGCGAGGTCAACACTGTACAGGGCAATCGCAACTGGATGGCTGCCAGCGAAGGTACCCTGACCTCACCCGTGTGGGGAGATCGAGTGAGTGACCTCTTACCCGTGATACAACCAGGGACCGTGAGCGACTCAGCCCAACTCGACAACGTGCTAGAATTGCTGACCTGTTCGGGACGTGACCTTTTGCAAGCGATGCAAATGCTGGTCCCGCCTGCGTGGGAACAAGATGAGACATTGGACGAAGCCCAGCGTTCGTGGTGTGCCTATCATGCTGGCTTGATTGAGCCGTGGGATGGTCCTGCCGCCCTCGTCTTTAGTGATGGACGCGTCGTCGGCGCTGCTCTTGACCGCAACGGCCTTCGCCCCTCGCGCTATACATTGACCACGCAAGGCTTACTGATCGTGGCATCCGAAGCCGGCGTCGTCTCGCTAGACGAACACGATGTAGTTGAGAAAGGACGCCTCGGACCAGGAGAAATGATTGCCGTTGATGTCGAGCAGCATGTTGTATTGCATAATGCACAAATCAAAACAACTCTTGCACAGAAACAGCCCTATCAAGAATGGGTCGCAAGCCAGCGTCTCACGCCGTTGCCCCATGATACCGCGTTGCCACAGGATGATGCACTACAAAGTGATGCTCTGTTTGCTCGCCAGCAACTGTTTGGCTACACACATGAAGATGTCGAAATGGTCTTACGACCCATGTTAACCGACAACAAAGAACCTGTCTGGAGCATGGGTGATGATGCACCCCTCGCGGTCCTATCGGGTCAGGTGCGCTCGTTCTACGATCATTTTCATCAGCGTTTCGCACAGGTAACAAACCCACCAATTGACCCATTACGCGAACGTATCGTTATGTCGCTTGGTTCGTATCTTGGCTATCGTCAAAGTCTGCTGACAGAAACACCGCTTCATGCACGCTTACTACATATCAACTCGCCTCTGCTTACAGAGGCGCAACTACAACTCTTACGCACCAATCCAAACTTTCGTGCGACGACATTGGGCACGACGTTTTCAGTGAACGCAGGCCCAGATGCACTAGAGGCCGCCCTTGACTCTTTGCAACAACAGGCTATAACGGCTATTGAGCAAGGTACAACGCTGCTTGTTTTGAGTGACCGCAACGCGTCCTCTTCGCAAGCCCCTATACCAATGCTTATCGCTGTTGGCAACATCCATCACGCCTTGATTCGGCGCGGTATCCGTGCCATCGTCACAATAGTGTGTGAGACGGGAACAGCATGGGATATTCACCAGATCGCCTTGCTCCTGGGCTATGGTGCTGAAGCCGTGACGCCTTCGCTAGCACTCGCAAGTGTGCGGGCACTCGCTGGTGAGCGCAAACTTGAGCAGCTTACGCAAGACGAAGCCGTAGACCGCTACTTCCATGTAATCGAGGATGGGCTACGCAAGGTGATGGCGCGTATGGGCATCTCAAATATTCGCAATATCATTGGTGCTGGACAGTTCGAGGTGGTTGGGCTTGAGCAAAGCTTTATCAATCGCTGCTTTACTGGCTCTGCCGCTCATCCTGGCAATATAAGCTTGTCGCTTGTGGCGTCACAAATTCTTGCGCAATCCCAATCCGCGCAGGAAGCGCAAGAAAAAGCCATTGCTGATGTAAGTGGACGCCGCCGTAAACTGACCGATCTAGGTCGGTATCGCTTCCGACGCGATGCGGAATATCATGCGTACAATCCTTTGATTATCCGTGCGCTGCAAAAAGCGGCACTGAGTGGCAATAAAGAGGATTACCAGCAGTTCACATCACTGGTCTATCACCGTCCTGCAACCGCACTACGTGACCTGCTCACATTTACTCCTACTACGTCTATTCCGTTGGACGAAGTGGAATCAATGGAGTCGATACGCGCTCGTTTTGTGGTATCTGCTATGTCCGTAGGTGCGCTCAGTCCTGAAACTCATCGCACGATTGCCGCCGCCATGAACAGTATCGGTGGTCGTAACAATACAGGTGAGGGTGGCGAAGACCCGGCGTGGTATTCCGAAACGCTCAACGGGTTTCCTGTCAGTAGCAAAATTAAGCAGGTTGCTTCCGCGCGTTTCGGTGTGACCACCGAATATCTTGTTCGAGCCGAAGAGATCGAGATCAAGATGGCGCAAGGCTCAAAACCCGGTGAAGGTGGTCAACTTCCCCCGTTCAAAGTCACGCCTTTTATCGCCAAACTACGCCATACTGCCCCTGGCGTCGCGCTCATCTCGCCACCACCGCATCACGATATCTACAGTATTGAGGATATCGCGCAGTTAATCTACGATTTGCATCAGGTCAACCCTACTGCGAAGGTCGGCGTCAAACTTGTTGCGAGTATTGGTGTTGGCACTATCGCGGCAGGTGTTGCGAAAGCGCACGCTGACTATGTACTTATTAGTGGGCATGATGGTGGTACAGGTGCATCACCACTCCAATCGATCAAGCACGCAGGGATGCCGTGGGAGCGTGGACTAGCCGAAGCACAACAGGTCCTGGTACGCAACGGGCTACGAAAACGCGTCAAGGTGCGTGTCGATGGGGGCTTCAAAACTGGACGTGATATCATCGTTGGTGCGTTACTTGGCGCGGAAGAATTTGCCTTTGGCACTGCCGCCCTCGTCTCGCTCGGTTGCGATATGGCACGGCAATGTCATCTCAACACTTGTCCAACAGGTATCGCCACACAACGTGAAGACCTGCGTGCAAAGTTTTCGGGTCAATCACAACATCTCATCAACTATCTCACTCTGGTTGCTGAGGAGGTGCGTGAACTGATGGCAAGTCTCGGTATCGCTCGTTTTGATGATCTGGTCGGACGTGCTGATTTGATGCAAGCCTCCCCCGATGCACCCGTTGATATGACCCCACTCCTTGCCACCTTACCTGTACGTTCGGTACCCGGAACACATGCCACCTTGCCACAGTCGCCTGTCGCGGAGCAGTTGCTGCTGGAGGCAGAAGAGGCACTCGCTGGTAGACAAAGTATTCTTGTCCAGCACACAATTCGTAATGGTGATCGCTCCATTGGTGCAGGACTCGCGGGCGAAATCGCGCGTCGCTACGGCAACGCTGGCCTACCTGGAGTAAGCATCACCTGTACCTTCCAGGGATCGGCTGGACAAAGCTTTGGCGCGTTCAATGTTCCTGGTATGCGCCTTATTCTCAACGGAGAGGCGAACGACTACGTTGGCAAAAGCATGACCGGTGGACAAATCATTATTGCGCCAACCAGTGGTACGACCTTTGAGACACACAAGAACACCATTCTGGGCAACACCGTATTGTATGGTGCAACGGGCGGACAACTGTTCGCGGCTGGACGTGCTGGTGAACGTTTCGCTGTGCGTAATAGTGGAGCACTTGCTGTTGTCGAGGGTGTCGGAGATCATGCTTGTGAGTACATGACTGGCGGCATGGTTGTTGTACTTGGTGAGACAGGACGAAACTTTGGTGCGGGTATGTCGTCGGGCGTTGCCTACGTCTTCGATCCCGAAAATGACCTGCCCAGCCGTTATAACGACGACCTGGTAGACCTTGAGCGCATCGACGACGACGGTGAGCGCGAGGCTCTACGCATCGTCATTAGCCTTCATGCGAAGCGCACACGCAGTAAGTACGCGCTTTCCCTTCTCAACACATGGGAACAAGCACAACACGCCTTCTGGCGTGTGCAACCACGCGGAGCCAACGTCTCCGCTCGCGACTTCGTACATGTCGATGAGCACGATGCAATGCTCATGAGCGCGTTACAGTAAAATAGGATATTTGTGCTTGCTGCCTGTAAACCCCAAAGGGGTTTACAGGCAGCAAGCACAAATATCCTATTTTACTTCTTCACCTGCTACCAAACCAGCAGCGTGCAACCAGGAAACCATTTCAGGCCCACGCTCCTCGTCCTTAAAGCGATAATCATGTTTGCGTATCAGTTCGGCAAGTTGTGCATCGAGGCGTTGGAGACATTCAATTTGTCCTTTCCGCAATGGTGTAAGCCAATCGCTTGGCGTGTCAGACATTTTGAGTGTACTGGCAAGATGGAGATGGTGCAGACACAGACCTCGTGAATTGGTGAAGGTTGTATAAAATTTTGAGTCGAGTATGGCATGGCGCAAGGTATGTACAAGATGCACCTCTGCCTCTTCTTGTTGACGACAGGCCGGACAGGGGAGATGCTGGACTTCTTGCTTGTTGTCAAAGAAACGTCGTAAGCGACCGCCTGGTGGTACTCCTTCGGCTTCTTGCAACTGGCTCATTGTATCAGATAAGATGGAACGATAATTCTGCGCGAGTTGCAGCGAAGCACCCATGTGTGCAAGTTGCCATGTATGCGTATGGCAGAAGCCCTGTGAACGGCGTAGTTCTTTTTGAAGATCGACATCTGTGAACAGTTCATACTTCCACGCATCGAGATAACGGTAAGTACTCTCATACGAGAGACGACAGAGCGCACACCCTTCCTGTTTACACGCCTCTAAGAGTACCTGATATTCGCGTGAATACTCCATAATACAACCTTTTCCCTTTTTATTCGTCTATGAAATAGAGAACAACATTTTTTTCAGGCAATTGACAGTACGGAAGTATATCATACTCCTTTGTGCTGCTAGTAACTTTGGATTATACATACTTGGACGCTATTACTGACTATTACGCCTTGCTCGGTGTCGCGGTTGATGCTCCTGCCAGCGACATCAAAGCCGCCTTCAAAAAGCTTGCATTACAATATCATCCCGACATATATAAGGGCGAGGATGCACATGAACGTATGCGCGTGTTGCTGCAAGCGTATCAGACGCTAAACGATCCAAACACGCGTCGTGACTATGATCAGCACCGCACACATCGCACCTTTAACTCAACTCAAAATCCAATCGCCGATGCATCATACTCTGCACGACCTTTTCCAAAACGCTCTACCGCTTCGGAAGTTTCACCATCAGCACGCAGAGATCGTCAGAGGCACTACGACTTTCCCGTATTGCAGGATCAACGCGCTACGCATGTTGATCTAATTGATATCTCCTATGATCTCTCACCTAACGAGGCGCATATCTTACAATACGAGGGCTTGTTGCGTGGAGTCGTGCCAGAAACACAGGAACGTGCCTACTACTGTCATCGTTGCCATCACCACTGGCAGGCTGAGCAAAACGGGAGACGGAGCAGTATCCTACCGCTTTTCTGTCCTAAGTGTCAGGCAAGCGATTGGACGGAGTACTTGCTTCTGCGCTGTATTCACTGTACGGCTGTGTTCGAGAGTGAGCAGATACGCTACGAGGTGGGCTTACATACGTATGGGAAGGCTGGCGATAAGGCAGGTCTTTGTCCGCCTTATGAGCTGTTTCCCCTTTGCCCCTACTGTGGTACGGCTCACTGGTGTCCTGCTGAAGATGCACGCGTCGATGACCTGCGGCAACGACGGGCCAAACGCGATGCGCTGATGCGTATGGTCTGGATCGGCGTCACCCTCTTTGCTATTATAGTACTGGGCGTTCTCGCACTCAACGTAATGCGCTAGCGTATGCTATAATGTCTTCGACAACCTTTGCGTCTCTGCCCATTTGGGGGAAACTCATCGAAAAGCAGGGAGACCGCAAGGGTCTCCCCTACACATAGGATTTCAGAACATGTAGGGGAGACCCTTGCGGTCTCCCTGTTTGCCCAAAGGATGTAAATTCAACATTTCACGGGGAGATAGCATAACATGGACTCACTCTTAGTCAACGGGATTTATCCGCCACTGCCCACCTTCTTTGATGTGAATGATGAACTTGATATTTCAACTCTACAGCACCATATGCAGGGCCTGCTAGATAGTGGTATTGCTGGCTATGTGCTGATGGGGAGCAATGGTGAGGCCGTACATCTGACGATCGATGAACGTGTGCGGCTTATTCAAGCTGCACGTGAGGTCATAGGCGACGAGTCACAATCTCAGCCTCTCATTGCAGGTTGTGGCGATGCATCGACGCGTAGCACCATCGCCCACTGTCGTTCCGCCGCAGAGTATGGGGCGGATATCGCGCTTGTACTTCCTCCCTTCTACTTCAGGGGTAGCATGAATACGCGAGCACTTCTTGCACATTATCGTGCAGTTGCTGATGCAAGTCCCCTGCCAGTTCTTATTTACAATATGCCAGCGAATACGGCTGGTCTTGATCTTGACGCCGCTACCATTTGTCTCCTTGCCGAACATCCAAATATCATTGGTGTCAAGGATAGTGCAGGCAACATTGCTAAACTCGCGCAGATTGTTGCCAATACTCCTGAAGCCTTTAAAGTCCTGGCGGGCAGTGCTGGCTATCTTTTGCCTGCTCTCTCCGTGGGAGCAGGAGGAGCGATAAGTGCATTGGCAAATGTCTTTCCACAAGAGGTATGTGATGTGCAAGCACTCTTCGACGCAGGTCAACTCGATGAGGCACGTACATTGCAAGCACGACTCATTCCAGCGAACAATGCCGTAACAACGCTCTACAGTGTGCCGGGATTGAAAGCCGCGCTTGAACTCACTAGTGGTTATGGTGGCGCACCACGTATGCCCTTGTTACCGCTCACCCTTCAAGAACGCGAAACCCTGGCTGACATGTTGCGTATTGTTCGGAATATATTGTAGGGATCGCTTCATCGCGTCCTGGTTTGGTTGTCGAAAGGCCAAACCAGGACGCGATGAAGCGATCCCTACATTGTCACTCTCTCTTGATATGCATCCTATACGCTGTATCAACAGGGTTCACAACGAAATGAACGATCTGTGCGAGCTGAGCATCTTTGCAATCAAGCTGTGTACACCAGTATAATTCGACTGCTCCATCAGGTGTCGCCGTAATATACATGTTTGAAAACACTCCATGCGTGTTTGCGTGCATATGAGGAAGGATTGTGCTTGCAATAACCTGTCCATCCTCATACCACTTTGCCTCGATGAATCCATCCTGCTTCCCCGAAGTAATCGTGAAGGTTACGTATATTTTCTGAGTTGCCATAAATGTCTTCGTAACCTGTGTTGGTGCAAGCGTCATGTCAATATCACTACTTGTTTGAGCACCTTTGAGAATAGTAGAGGCAATGGGGACAAGTACGTTGCCCGATGGTGTATTTACCCGTTTCACTACACTTGAAGTGTTCGCGATCCGTACTAGTTTATACGTACCGATGCCAAAAAGGAGCAAAACACACACAACGATGGTGAGGAGAAAGAAACGTCCCCAATGACGCTTCTTCATGAGTGCGAGTGGTGGCGCATCATAAATGGGCGAGACAGCGTATTTTTGTGCCGATATGTATCCCACCGAAAGAGGTTGTTGCAACGGTTCATTGAAAGTCAGCCTCGGTGTAGCAGGTGGTGGGGCAACAAACGAAATACCTTGTGGGTTCGCCGTATATGACGCAGGTGTTCCACACGTAGCACAATGTGTCATACGTAGCGACAGAGATTGTCCACATGTTGTACACTTCAAAGACGTTTCTCCACAGGCTGAATACAGGAACGTTAAGCTGTTACAGTAAAGTTCACGTGACCACTAAGAATTTTATTTGGGTCTGTGCAGGAGGGTGCGTTCTCCCAGTAAATCTCAACATATCCCGGCCCAGCATTCCCCGTGGCTGCATACGAATACGTTGAAGTTGTACTCGTTGTGTTAAGCGCGAAAGGGTAACTGGCGAATTGAGTCGCGTTTATGAACCAGAGCAGACAAACGGCTCCTGCTTGACCATTTGGATGTACGTCAAATGTAATGTATATTTTTTGCCCGATCCTGAATGTAGTAGCTGGCAAGGTTGGTAGTCCTGTGGCAAAATTTATCCCCGATGCAGTTTGTGCGTTTGCAATGTATTGTTGACCTGGATATGTCGGTGTAGCGGATGCTATCGGGGTGGTAGCTGTGGGACTCAGGTCTATCACCGGCGTATTTTGTGCTACAAATGTCGATGCACCTGAATGGTTGGATGACGTATTACCCGGTTGTGGCAAGGTTTGTGCCATAATATAGACAAAGACCAAAAGCACACAGGCCACCATGGTGCAGAGACCAGCGAGACCAAAACCAATACTCACAGAGCGATTACCTGCTTTCGGCAAAGGAGGTAGCAGCGAGAATGCTAATGCATCTTGTAAGTGGAGAGGTGCCTGAGCATCCCCTTGTTCAGATGGCAAAGGAGTGAGTGGAGGTGTTAATGCCGTTGCAAAAGGTGTCTCTTGCACATTTCTAGCCTGTGGTTCCCAATGATGTTGTAGCGGTGCAACATCAACTGCTGTACCAATAAAGCCTGTACTATTCTGCTGCCTCAGCTCTGGTACAGCTTGCGCGAACGCAAATGGCTGTTCTCCTTGCCACTTAATGCCGCCTTGTAGTGCTGAGATCGCAGTACCACACCGTGGACAACTTGTTTTTGTGGGCGAGAGTGGCATATCGCAACGTGAGCATCTCATCGCAAACATCCCCCTATGTATGCTACTTATAATTCAGTTAATTGGTTTGATTGTATGTACTTCCCTGCAAACTACGACGAGTCATCAATACGATAGTAAAGCAATCGCATCCATATAGGAATTTAGTACTTCTTTACGCGAATCACAAAGTCCTTACACTCTTGACACCACCACGTCGCGCACTTACAATACACAGATAGAAACCTGTGTGGTAACGGAACCATGCTGTAGTGGAAGAGGAAGTAGAAGTGACGCAGAGCACCGAAGTAGAGCAGATGCTGTCACAGCACGTTGCGCGTCTACAAGTATGTCTTCAACATGCCTCTGGCACAAGTTATGGACCGGAAGAGGGAAGTGATGCGTCATTACTCCTCAATGCTTTGGTTAGTGACGAGTCGTCAAGCAGTTCGCGGTTAGCAACACGTCTTGAACAATCAGGTCGTTGGCTCGCGGAACAAGGCGGCAAGCTTGATGTCCGCTTGACTGGCCTTCAACGCTATGTTGACGCATTGGCGAAAGAGCTACAAGATATCTTGGCCGAAAACCTTCCTTTGCTTTTGGAAGCCACAAAACGTCTCTATGCCCTACAATCAGAGGGTATGCTTGCGCTCACGACTGGCTATCAAAGCGTGTCTGACCGCTTCTCCTTAGAACGAGCACAGGCTTCTCAGCAGTTGGAGTATCGCCTCCTGGCTCTGCAACGTATCAATGGCTTTAGCAATTCTTCAATGGACCTGGATCAGACGCTCGAAGTTACCGCACAGGTGGTGGCGGAAGAACTGCACGTCGATCTATGCTCCATCTTCTTTTACGACGACCTGCAACGTGTACTCACTTTGCGTGCCACCAATGGACCACGACCACTTGGCGGTATGCACTTTACCTTGCGTCTCGGCGAGGGCTATAGCGGATGGGTTGCCGATAAAGGGCGTCCTTTACTTGAACGTGATGTTCATGCAAACCCAAATTTCGCGAACGAGGCAAACGCGTATAGTGACAATTATCATGGACTCATGACTCTCCCAATCATCTTCTTTGGCAATTCCGAACGGCTGATTGGCGTCATCAGTGTGCAGTCATCGGTTGCACGCGATTTCACGCGTGAAGAGATGAGTTTTGTTGAAGTGGTCGCCGGCATTGTTGCGATCAATATCGAGAATGGCCGTCTCTATGAGCAGACTGATGAACAATTACGTCGCAAGGTGCATGAACTGGCAACCATACATCGTGTCTCGTCAATCATTGCCTCGACGCTCAATCTTGACGAAGTGTTGCAAATCATCACAACGCAAGCTGTGCATCTTTCCGGTGCTGAACGCTCCTGTATCTTCTCACTTGACCCCGATACACAAACACTGCATGTCCTGGCACACTATGGATTGAACGCGGCACTGGCTCGTCGTATGCAAATAAATCTTGGTCAGTGTTGTGCTGGGCGCACTGTACAGACGGGAAGACCAAGTATGGCAGTTGATTGTTTCCATGCCGACGAGCATTGTATTCTTCATAGTGACCCCTTCGTTTCAGCAGAGATACATGCTGTATTATGTGTCCCGTTGCAGGTCAAGCAGAAAATTCTTGGATGTATCTGTATCTATAGTAGCCATCGCCATATGCTTAGCCCGGAGCAGATGCAACTCGTCATCACCTTTGCCAATGAAGCTGCTATCGCTATTGACAATGCCAGGCTCTATGAAGAGACGCGCCGTGGACTTGAACTGAAATCAGCACTTTTACGAGAATTACATCATCGTGTCAAAAACAACCTTGCCACGGTCGCTGGCATTCTCTCCCTGCAACGCCGACGCTCAAAATCGGCGGAGGTTAGCAATACACTCGCGGAGAGCGTGAACCGTGTACAGGGACTTGCCGCGACACATGATTTGTTAGCGCATGAAGATGTCAGCGAGGCGCGTATAGATGATATCGCTCGTAAGATTGTCGGAGTTGCTAATACCAACTTGCGTCCACCCGACAAACATATCGTGTTCAATATTGAACCGAGTGCTATTGTGATCCCTTCACGCGCTGTAACCATTTTAGCATTAGTGCTGAACGAGATGGTTTCTAATGCGCTCAAGCATGGCATGGCAGATCAGACAGAGGGTACTATTACGATCACGGGACGTGAAGAAGATGGTATCGTCATTGTGCAAGTAACAGATACAGGCAGCGGTCCTCACTTCGCGCTTCCTCTTGAGGATAGCACTGAAGGTGGGAATTTTGAGGGGTTGGGTCTTTCGCTCATCAAGAATCTCATTGGTGATCTCGATGGCGAATTTTCACTACGACGTGAGCATCTTTCGGAATCAGAACAATCTTCTGGCGAGAATACTCCTGTAGAGCACACGATTGCTGAGGTGCGTTTCCCATTAAAACGGCGGAGTCGTTCAGCTATTTAAGCGATACTATCTGGTGGTTTTGTTGTAAGAGGTAGGTGTGATATATGCAAACAAATGGAAAAAACTACAAAATTCTTATTGTGGAGGATGAAGCAGACATTCGGCAAGTGTTGTGCTTTTTCTTACGGCACTCCGGGTATGATGTACTCGATGTAGCAAGTGGCGAACAAGCGATTGAGGTTATTCCAGAATACCAACCTCATTTGCTCATTTTAGACCTCATGATGGGGAGCACATCGGGATGGGATGTGCTTCAATGGCTTCACGAGGAATATCCGCATCCAATGGTGCCCGTCATTATTTTGACGGCACTTGTGCATTTCTCCGACCAAATACGAGGCTTTGAAGAAGGCGCAGTTGAATACATCACGAAACCTACACAACCAATGAAAGTAGTAGAGCGTGTTCAATTGCTCCTCTCGTTAACGCCAGAGGAACGCTTACTTCGTCAGCGCAAACGCATTGACGACCAGAAAAAAACACTGCAACGTCTCCTGGCAGCAAAAGAAGATGAGTTTGTTTATTAACTTGATGACCTGATAAGTGGACTACCACACCGCGTGCAAAAACGATTGTTTGCCGGGTTTTGACCTCCACAGGTAGCACAGCGGTTCATTGGAACACCACACTTTGTACAAAATCGCATATGTGCTTTATTCAACTGATGACAATTGGAGCAAGCGTACATGCCCGTCTGATAGGGTGCTGGATATCCGGGTTGTGGTATAGCTGAATATTCGGGTAGTACAGTCTCTGGGCGAGGCGACATAACCGGTGGCTGTTGATGTATTGCTATGTGATGTCCTGTTGGAAGTCGTAATTGTGTGTGTTCAAGTGCCTCTGCCATATCGCTTGCACGTTGATATCGTTGTACTGGATTCTTCATGAGTGCAGTGAGAATAATCTGTTCTAGCAGAGGTGAAATTGCCGGGTTGAGTATTGCGGGTCGTGGTGGTGCCTCATAAATATGACTATGGGCCAGTGCGGGATAATTATCGCCAAGAAATGGTGTTTGTCCGGTTAATGCCTCAAACAACAATACGCCCAGTGCGTAAATATCTGCTCGCCCATCAACCGCTCCACCAAGACATTGCTCCGGTGACATGTATTCCGGCGTGCCAACCCCTGCACCCGGACGTGTCAACGAGTCCTTTGTACTTGCCAGCACCTTGGCAATGCCAAAATCTGAAAGAATTGGGCGGCCAGGGCGATCCATCAAGACATTCACTGGCTTTACATCGCGGTGAACAACTCCTTGCTCATGAGCATAATTCAATGCATTGGCAAGTTGTACAAAGATAGGAACCACCTCTATCGCATCCATTGCTTGTCCTTGTGTATGAAGCTGATCCAGACGCTGTTTGAGCGTGCCACCATCCACGAGCTGCATCACAATGTAGAGATGTCCATTTTGTTCACTCGCATCATGAACTGTGACGATATTGGGATGCGAGAGACGCGCCACAAGCTTTGCCTCAAGGTTGAAACGCTCAACAAAGTTGCGATCCGCCGCATACCACGGGGGAAGCACTTTTATCGCGACTTCACGATCAAGGCTTTCCTGGTATGCACGATAGACGCGAGCCATGCCTCCCTGACCAAGTGGAGCAAGAATACGATAATTGCCTAATGTTGTACCTAATAAATCGTCTCGTTGCATGATGACGCGGAACTTCCCTCTTACAGTAGGGACCGATTTATCACGTCCTCGGCGGTTGAAAAGGCCAAAAGGACGTGATAAATCGGTCCCTACAAATCACCCTGCTTAGCCACGAGCAAACACAAGCACCGTTTGACCGAGTTGAATGCGATCACCCTCTTGCAAAGGCCACGTCTGGAACTTGTTTACCAGCTGTCCATTGACCTTTGTACCATTCGCGCTCCCTTCATCCTTGAGAGCGTATTGCCCATTCCCCAGGTTGACAACCGAGGCGTGAAGACGCGAAACCGCCAAGTCTTCCAGGAAGATATCACTCTCGCGGCTACGTCCGATGCTGAGTGACTCCTTGACGATCTTGTATTCACGTCCCGGCTCTTTGCCCTCTTCCACGCGTACAAGGCCAAGGCCCACCACCAGCCGGTCGCATCATGGTTCTATCACCATCGTTCGCACCAAAGCCGTTGTCCATCCCACCAAACGGAGCACCCTGATTTTGTTGCCCAGGAGCACCCTGTCCGAAACCGTTTTGTTGCTGCTGCCATGCCGGAGCCTGGGGAACGCTTCCTATACCTGCGAAGCCACCCACGGCATTGCTCGCACTCTGTGGTGCCTGTTGTTGTGGAGCACCCCACCCGTCAGCTAAGCCACCCTGTGCGTTTTGTCCATTCTGTCCAAGTCCCTGTGGATTCCAGGAAGGACCAGAACCCATTCCTCCCCCAAGTGCTGCTTGCGGAGCTCCATTTGCCTGTCCCCCCCACTGCTGTTGCGCTGGTTGTCCCCAAGGTTCTTGTGCGACAGGTGCAGGCTGTGCATCCCATGCGGCACGCCCACCTTGTCCACTCCCTTGTGCATCCCACGGGTTCGCGGAGGCTGGCTGTGTCCCTGGATTGCCAGGGGCATCCCACGAATTTGTGGGAACAGGTTGTGCTGTCTGATTACCAGAAGCGGCCCATTGAGTGGCACCTTGTTGTCCGTTTTGCATGCCCGCACCCCATGCCGGTTGTTGAGGTGCATTCCCTTGACCCTCTCCCCATGGCGTGTTGCCTCCTTGTTGCATACCGTTCTGCCCGCCCCAGGAATTCGCTCCTTGCTGCATTGGCGCATTCGGTTGTGGCGCACCCCAACCTTGTTGCTGGGGGGCATTATTCTGTGCTCCCCAACCCGCTTGCTGCCCTTGCACCTGTTGTTGTGCCCACGGCTGCTGTGCATCATTGACAGGGCCTTGTGGGTTCCAGCCGTTAGCCGCGCCTCCCTGTTGCTGAGGCTGGCGTTGCCAATCGTTATTTCCTGTACCCGTCGCGGCCTTTGTACCCTTTTTGCCACCACTGCGGTAGACTAAGAAACCGCCGATAGCAACAACCAACGCCAGAACAACACCTGCAACTGCAATGACTGTGCCTGAAACCGGAAGTCCAGCAATCGCGACCACCAAGAGCGTAAGTTGTTCAAACATAATAATTACCCCTCTGCTCGTAGGGGCGGTAGAGCGTCTCTCTACCACCCGATCTCAATCGGGTACTTTGTTGGAGTACCCCTACAACTGCGACGCAGTACGTGTCAGAACATGTACGTGCATGTCAGGACCTACAAAAGAAAACCTGTCAATGCCCACCAGTGCTTGTCAACACTCCACTTATCGCATTTCAAAACGTACCTCGACACTGCCAAAGCGAAGCACATCACCATCTTTGAGGGTCCGTTCCTCGTGTGGCGTCAAGATGACTCCATTCAAGCGCGTCTTATTTAATGCGTTCAAGTCTTCAACGGTAAACGTCCCCTGTTGGTTACGCAGGTAGGCGTGCCGTCTGCCAACTGTCTTATCTGCTAACGTAATTTCCGGGAAGATACCGAGGGTCGGGTCCTGTCGGCCCACAACCATCAGTTCTCCTTTCAATGCTATCGTTTGTCCATTTGAAAGCACAATGATACGTGCCTCTTTTTGTGGAAGAGGTTTAATGATATGTGCATTCTCACCGCCGTTATCAACTCCACCTCCATGTTGCTCATGGGGATGTCCAACGTGCTGCACATGTCGCTTGTCTGTTGGCATTGCCAGGACACGCTCATGGATTTGCTCCAGTGCCGCTATGAACTCTTGGGGTGTTGCATAACGATCCATGGGCGACTTCGCCAGTGCCTTTTGCATGAACAGGTCCATCTCCATAGGCAAGTCGTGACGAATACGACAGATAGATGGAACCTTATCGTTCATATGTTTGATCACAATGTCAACCGCAGACTCACCCTGAAAGGGTGGTACACCAGCTAGCATTTCAAACAAGACAGTTGCGACTGAGTAGAGATCGGACCGCGTATCTGCGGAGCGACCACTCTCTGCCTGTTCGGGCGAAATATAATAGGCTGTGCCCATAAACACATTGGATTGCGTGAGCGTTACGGTCTCCCGACCACGCGCCAAGCCAAAATCAGCAATCTTGACCATATCCTTACTATTGATAAGAATATTTTGTGGCTTAATATCTCTATGCACAACACCCTGATTGTATGCCGTGTCTAAGCCTTCAGCTATCTGACGTGCATAGTTCAATGCATGTAACGTATCCATCTGTCCATCAGTGAGCATATGGTACTTTAGGTTCTGTCCGTCGATATAATCCATCACGATATAGTGCATGTTGTCGTCATTGCCATAGTCAACAATGCGTACAATATGGGGATCGCTCAAGTTTAAAAGAATGTGGGCTTCACGCTGAAAACGTGCGAGGAGTTCACCATCGTTCGACAGTTCGACATGCATCATTTTAATGGCGTAAATGTGATTATCTTCCAGGTCACGCGCAATATAGACGGTAGCAAAACTGCCCCGTCCACGCTCGTCGATCAGTTTATAGCGACCTTTGATGACACGTCCCGTCATGTCACCATTCATAAAGGAACTCCTCCCTCAAATCTTCCAGCTTGCTCTTCAACATAGAATGGCTAGCGGCTTTATTATACACTATCTCCACGTTTGTGTCATGCTGACTTTCTATTTGTCATATATCTACCTCTACGTCTCTCTAATATCAACGTTGCAGAATGCCGAATACATGGTATCGTATAACATATAGGCACAAGTATGCGGATGAACAAAATAATTGAGATCGCTTTGTAGGGACCGATGTATCACGTCCTTTTGGCCTCTTGATTGCTGACGAGGACGTGATACATCGGTCCCTAATGAACTTTGACAATCGAAATCGAGAATGGCGGTAGGGGCAGCAATTCATTGCGCCCAACGATGGGTCGGGAGGGGTTGACGTTGCCGCCAGAGGCGTTTTGGGGGACGTTTGCCCTGCCACCCCCATCGTTGGGCGCAATGAATTGCTGCCCCTACCGAGAAAACTACCTCATGTGGCTGCCAAAGTTCATCAGATAGATGAGATGAAGAGGAGAATCCATTATGATTCGTGGCATCCTACTCGATATTGATGGTGTGTTACACGTCAGTATGCAACCAGTTGAGGGGGCGGCTGATACACTCCATTGGCTTGACCAAAAGGGCTATTCGACACGCTTTGTCACTAATACAACGACGATGAACCGCTCAACGCTGGCACAACGTCTGCAACAGATCGGCCTTCCTATCACGGAAGAACGTTTGCTTACCGCGCCTGTTGCAACGGCAAACTACATTCGTCAGCATTTCCCAGGCAAACACTGTTGGGTACTCACAAAAGGCGATACCGCCGCCGATTTCGCAGGCATCGAACTGGTCGAGCCATCTGCCGAGGATATCGGCGTTGTCGTCATCGGTGGCGCGGAAGAGTTGCTCACCTATGAAGCCATGAACAACGCATTCCGTCTGCTTATGAACGGTGCAACTTTACTTGCTATGCACACAAACATGTACTGGCGTACTGCTAACGGCTTACAGTTAGATAGCGGTCCCTTTGTACGTGCTTTAGAAATTGCCACAGGCAAACAAGCCATCGTGCTAGGAAAGCCAGACCACGCCTTCTTTGAGCAAGCACTACTCTCGCTAAACGTGCAACCACAAGACGCCATTATGGTCGGGGATGATATCGAGAATGATATAGCAGGAGCGCAACGTGCAGGGATGCGTGGGATACTTGTCTACACTGGCAAACATAAAGCTGATTCACCACTTCTACAGAGCATACATCCCGATGCTATACTACCCTCAATTGCGGATTTGTCGGCATATCTTCTTACACTGTAGAAAAGCTGTCTCTGTGAGGTGGCATGCCACCTCACAGAGACAGCTTTTCTATCCAAACATCTCACTGATACTCTCACGGTCATGAATACGGCGAATGGCCTCAGCAAAGAGGGAGGCAACCGAAACAACCTCAATCTTCTTGGAAAACACTACGGGCTGATTCTCGACTGTATCAGTCATAATCAGACTTTTGAGTGGGCTATTGTCAATGCGCTCAATCGAGCCTTTCGCCAGCACACCGTGTGTGACGACTGCATGAACATCCCGTGCGCCCCGTTCGAGCAACTTGATGGATGCATCAACCAGTGTGCCGCCCGAAATGGTGAAATCATCCACGAGTACGACATTTTTGTCTTTGACCTCACCAATGATATGCAGAATCGATGCCTTCTCATCATGTGCCAGACGCTCTTTATCAGCAATCGCGATAGAAACGCCAAGACTAGAGGCGAAGCGACGTGCTTGTTTGGCGAAGCCAACATCGGGCGAGACGATCACTAAATCATCCAGATTGAGTGCTTTGATGCGCTCACAAAGAAGGGGTAGGGCATATAAATTATCAACTGGTCGATGAAAGAAGCCTTGAATTTGTGGTGCATGTAAGTCCATTGTCACTACGCGGTCTGCTCCTGCGACCTCGATAGCATCGGCACACACGCGAGCGCGAATGGAGACACGCGGCTCGTCTTTCTTATCACCCTTCGCATAACTGAAATAGGGAATAAGCACTGTGACCTCTGCCGCCCCTGCACGCTTGAAGGCATCAATCCAAAACAGTAGCTCCATAAAATTATCATTAGCAGGAAACACAGTCGTTTGCACAATATACACACGGCGTCCACGTACATTATCCTCAATACGTACAAAAATGTTGCCATCTGAAAATCTTAATGTTTCATTACGTCCTTGTGGAATATTCAAGTATTCACAGATATGAGCAGTCAGCTTGCGGCTGCCACTGCCCGCGAAAATCGCCATACCATCGGGTTCCATGATAAAAAAATCCTCTTTTTCAAGCCATAAAGAGCATGATAACAAGACCGAGGAGCTAGCATAATGCCCTCGGTCTCTTGTATCATATCATTTTTTCTTTATGCTTCGTATCGTCCGCCAAGATGGGTTGCAAGGAACTTCTCGGCTGCCGTGTAGAACGTGATGCGATTTTCAGGTTTGGCGAAACCGTGTCCCTCATCGGGGAAGAGCAAGTATTCGTAGCTGATACCCTTGCTCTTCATTGCTTCGACGATTTGCTCCGACTCCGCTTGTTTGACGCGTGGGTCATTGGCACCCTGCGCGATGAGCATGGGAATCTGAATTTGGTCAACTTTGAACAGGGGTGAACGCGACTTCAAAAACTCTTCTTCGGTCTCTGGATTGCCAACTTGATTGTAAAATTGCGCGAGGAAGGCCGACCAGTACGGCGGAATACTCTTAATCAGCGTAAGCAAATTGCTTGGCCCAACGATATCAACGGCACAACAGAAGAGGTCAGGTGTAAATGTCGCTCCCACTAACGCCGCATAGCCACCATACGAGCCGCCGTAGATCGCCACCTTTTTCGGGTCGGCAATGCCTTGTTGCACCGCCCATTGTACCGCGTCAACAAGGTCGTCATGCATCTTGCCGCCCCATTCCTTGTTGCCAGCTTTCAAAAACTCCTTGCCATAACCCGTCGAGCCACGATAGTTCACCTGTAGACAGGCATAGCCGCGATTGGCGAACCACTGTACCTCCGGGTTATAACCCCATGCGTCTCGTACCCATGGACCTCCGTGTACGTTGAGTACCATCGGTAAATTCTTCTGCTTCTCGCCCACAGGTAACGTGAGATAGCCATGAATCGTCAAGCCATCTCGTGAGGTAAAGCTGATAGGCTCAATGTGCGCGAGTGTATATTTACTCAATTCCGGCTGGTTGTCAAAGAGAAACTCCGCGCTTTGCTCTTTGCGGTTATACGCGTAATAGGGAACGGGACCATTATCTACGGTAAAGGCGATAATCCATATATCATCGGCATCATTGCGACTTGTAAGCATAAAATCGCCCTGATGAATTTCCTTGATGCGGTCAAAGTCTAGCCGAATCGAATCATCAAGAATGGTCCATTCAACACGGTCCTTGTTGAAGGCAACTGCCTGTATCTCATGCGTGTCGGGATGCAGAATGACATCGCTTACATCATACTGTGGGTCTTCGGCTATGACGTGTATCTCTTCGGTTGCAATGTTGTATGTGACGAGACGGCCTGTATTCCGATTGCGCGAATCAATCAGGTAGAGTGACTGTCCATCGCTCGTAAATCCAAGCGGGCTACTCGTGAGCAAATCATCTGGACTCCATACTAACAATTTGCGCCATTCGCTTTGCTCCGTGTCGCGCACATAGAGTTCGCTACCACCATCGGGCGTTGTTGCCAGCGCACCGCGTACCGTAAACTGCGTATCGACAACCCAACCCGCGATATTGCCCGGATTTTTTGCCACTTGCGTGAGTTCACCCGTCGTCAGATTGAGTCGGTACGCATCGTGAATTTGTGGATTATCTTTGTTCAGTCCAATGATTAACTCATTAGGAAAGTGCTTGTCGCGCTCAATAACCTCAACCAGCACATCTTCAAATGGTGTCAGGTCGCGTGTCTCGCGCGAATCCAGGTCGGTAGCATATAAGCGAAAGTTTTCGTTACCACCAAAATCCTGAACGTACAAAATGTGCTTGTTATCCGCCGCCCAAAAATAGGAACGAATCCCACGCTCTGTATCTTTCGTGACAGGTTGAGCATCGTTTGCTCCAATTGTGCCAACCCAGACATTCAGCACATCATTCACGGGTGCGATATATGCCATACGTTTCCCATCCGGCGAAATCCTCGGACTGGTATTCACTGGATTGCCAAAAAGCACCCTTCTTGGGATAAGTTCAATGTTTGATGGTGTGGTCATTTGTTGCTCCTTACATATAACAATGTTGTGCAAACGGTAGGGGCAGCAATTCATTGCGCCCAATGATGGGGATGGTGGGGCAAACGTCCCCGAAATGTATCCTATGGCAACGTGAACCCCTCCCACCCCATCGTTGGGCGCAATGAATTGCTGCCTCTACCGTCATTTCTGTATTCGTCTATCAATGTTTCATAAGCCATCTATGCATAGCTATGCTTTTACGCCTAACATTTCTCTATACACATCATACGTCTGTCGTGCAATCTGTTCCTGTGTATAATTCTCCAATACGCGCTTCCTACCTCTTTGAGCAAGGTCAGCGTAGAACGTGGAATCATCAAGCAATTTTTGCACACATCGTGCCAGATCTTTCGCATCACCTTCTTGAAAAACAAGCCCCGCGTCACCAATCACATGCGGAATCTCACCGCTTGACGAGCCAATTACTGGTGTTTCGCAAGCCATAAATTCGGGTAGGACGCGCCCAAACTGCTCTATCCAATTTGGCTGTGAGAGTGAAGGTAGCACAAACGTATCAAGTTGCTCCATTTCACGTGGCACTTCATAGGTTGGAACACCACTCTTGAAGGTAACACGCTCTGCGACCCCTAAACGTGCTGCCTGTTCCTCCAGAACGCTTTTCATTGGACCATTACCGATAAAGACAACGCGACAATAGGTGGGTAGATACGTAAGTGCCTCAACCATCAATGTCAGTCCCTTTTCCTCTTTGAGACGCCCGATGAAGCCGAGCGTGAAGGGGTCGTCAGCTTTGCGTGGTGTACGTGGCGCACTGCGTTTGTAAATATCGGTATCAAAGCCAAATTGTGGAATGACATGTATCGGCCCCTTGTAACCCTTGCGTCGTAACACGCCCTCAGCATCACGGTTTCCAGCGAGCGCGGCGGCGGCATATTTATAGTTGTAGAGTTCAATCTGGCGAAATGGCGGCGGATAGCTGCGATACAGGTTCTGCCATGTAAAGAAGAGCGCACGTGCTTTGTGTTGTTGCGCTAAAAACATGGCCTGTGCCGTTGCGACATTGTACGGCTCTTCGTCAATATGCACCACTTCTGGTCGGACCTCGCGTATGATCTTGCCAAGTTGAGGGTAGTAGTGCAGATGGAAGTTGCCATTGAGCATCATTGGCGTGACAATCATACGATAGCCAGTGGTATACAATTTTTCCAGGACCTGCTTACTCCCATCGTCACTTTGCCAGTATTCGGGTGTGACAACCGTCAGTTCAACATCGGGCAGTTTCGCGATCTCTTCAAGTTTGCGTTGTGAGGTCCCTGCGACAAGGGCCTTTGAAATCATAAGTGTACGCATTATTCGTTTATATCTTTCCTAACGGTGCTGTCTTGCGCGGATTCGAGCCACGTGTAAACGTTTCCTCATATACTGCAATGGTTTCGTCCGCTGTCTTATGCCAGCTAAATTGTGCCGCACGTTGTAGCGAACGCGCTTTCAAGTCTTTTTGTAAATCCTCATTTGTTAAAACGCGCCGCATCGCCTCGACCAATGCTCGCGTATCTTCGGGGTCAACCATAATCGCTGCATCCCCTACAACCTCTGGTAATGAAGTACGATTTGAGCATACAACGGGTGCGCCACAACTCATTGCTTCAAGTGGCGTCAAACCAAAGCCTTCATACAATGAGGGAAAGACAAAGAGACTGGCCCCACTATACATAGCTGGCTTGTCCTCCTCATCAATGAAGCGATACACAATTTGCCCCGTCATGCCGAGGTCGGCGGCAACAGGGCGTGGGTCTGGAAACAGTGGTCCCTTCTGCTTGTCAGGATTTCCTGCAATCAGCAGTTGTAGCTTTGGGTCGCCAAGCTGACCGTAGAGGTGTGCGAAGGCACGTACCAGTTGTGGCACATTCTTTCGCTGGTCGAGACCACCGAGGTAAAACACATAGCGTTCACCTAAACCGTACTTTGCGCGTGCTTTTGCCAGTGTCTCAGGGTCAGTCACGGGATGGTACTCATCGCCAGCAGCTTCGTAAATAACGCGAATACGTTCGGCAGGAAGCTTCAATGCATCAACCATATCTTGTTTCGCGTGTTGTGAGACGGTGATAATCAGAGTTGCTCTATGAGCTGCACTCGCCACCAGTTGCATGTAGGCTTTGACCTTTGCATCGGGTTGATAGGCAGGTAAGCGCATTGGAATGACATCGTGAATAGTCACAACAGTTGGTGTACGCGGCAGTATGGGTGGTGCGAAATATGGCACATGGAAGATATCTACCCCAGCTTTACGTGCGGCGGCTGGCCCCGTTACTTGTTCCCACATCACCTTCTGGATATTCTCATTGCCACCGACGATGCCAGGAACCGCCTGCACCTGATAAGGAAACGTAGACGAATTTTTCCCATCGACCGGTTGAGGTCCAAGTAATACATAGTCATTCTGCGTATCTGTTTGCGCGAGGGCCGCCAGCAGATAAATCATATATTGTCCACTACCCGTGGCGGGATATTGAAAGAAAAGTGCATTAATACCGATTTTCATTATTTATTCATCCTTGATATTGAAATTTTTCTCCCCGTTGTACAGCTTTTGATAGACTGTAAGCATCTTTTGCGCCGATATAGCCCATGTGTACTGCTTGATACGCTGATAGCCCTTCTGCCGTAGTTCTTCACGAAGAGACGCATCTTCTGTTAAGCGTGTCAGTGCGTCAGCAAGCGCGTCGATGTCGTAGGGGTCAACGAGGAGCGCAGCGTCTTTAGCAACCTCTGGCAACGCGGACGTATTCGAGGTAATGACAGGTGCGCCGCACGCCATCGCCTCTATAGGAGGAACGCCAAAGCCCTCAAAAAACGAGGGAAACGCAAATATATCAGCCATACTATAGAGCGTTATAAGTTCGAGGTCGGTAACGCGCCCAAGAAAACGTACCTTTTTGTCTAATTTGAGTTCTGCTACCAGCTGTTTTGTCTCTTCATACAGCCATCCTTGCCCACCTGCAATAGCAAGCATTGCTGGCCCATTCTTTTTTTGCTGTGCTTTATAAAAGGCTTTAATCAGTCCTATATGATTCTTACGCGGCTCAAGCGTACCAACCGCTAATACAAGCGGAAACTTTAGATTAAACTTATGCTGGGTAGCTCCCAGGAGTATAGGGTCGGTGATGCGTCGGAAGTGTGCTCCGACCCCATTAGGAATAACGGTCAGCTTTTCCTGTGGTGTCTGAAAATGCTTGACGAGCGTGCGCCCAACCTCATGTGAAACGGTGGCGACGACATCGGCTGCCGCCACCGCTTCGGGCACAACTTTATTGAGGTAGGCGGCAAGTGAAGGCACGGCATATTCAGGATGTTCCAGGAAGGCCAGATCATGAATCGTAACGACCTTACGCACCCTTTTGCCGAGTGGTGGAAGCGTAAAATCAGGGCCATGATAGATATCAACTGGCCCTGTAAAAAACGTTGCTGGCAAAAGTGGTGAACGCCAGCGATACCAGAGGATATTAAGGTAGCGATCAGGAATCAAGACGCTACGTCCAATAACATTCTCTGCTTCGGGAAATGGGCGTTCCTCTGTCGGGCGTCCACTGGTAAGCAAGGTGTAGCGCGTCTGTGTGTCCTGTTGCAGCATTGCCGCGAAGAGATTGCGTACATAGGAGCCAATGCCTGCCCCTTGACGAATAGCTGCTGTATAATCAAATGCGATACGCATAAGAGTTCCTTTTACACACGTTATAATGTTATGATAGGCTTCCCAAATAAGCCAAGTTGCTCACCACCCAGTAGATGAAAGTGCAGGTGGAAGACGGTCTGTCCTGAGTCGGGACCAACATTGGTCACAACACGATAGCCGCTTTGCTCGATCCCTATTTGGCGTGCAATCGTTTGGGCCGCTCCATAAATACTTGCGAGAAGTGAGCCATGTTCCTGTGTCAGTTCAGCCATAGACACAATATGCTGTTTGGGTATGATCAAAATATGGTCCTTCGCCTGTGGGTGCAAGTCGCGGAAAGCAACCACATCCTCACCCTGAAAGACAAGCGTTGCAGGTATCTGACCCGCCGCGATCTTGCAAAATATGCAATTTGGGTCCATAAAAATGCGTTCCTCCTGTATTCGTGTATTCGTGGGATTGACCGTAGGGGTCTAATTCTATTACACCCTGTTGGCGATTGATTATGTCCATAGGATTGATGAAACGTTCAACATTCCTTCTGGTATGGTCAATCGTCAACAAGGTGTAATGAATTAGACCCCTACATTAGTCCCCTCTATTCATTACGCTTCTGCTTCCTTTGTCTCCACCGCCACAGGTTCAGCAGTCGCCTCTTCTGGCTTGGCCTCTTCCTTTACTGCATCGATCACCGCTTCTGTATCTGTACCACTCAGTGCATCAGTTGGTACAGGTGTAGAAGTTGTTTCCTCGACAGGTTGCGTCTCTGTCACAGGTGTTTCGCTTGCGACAGTTTGTGTCTCTGTCTCAGTTGATGACATTTCTCCTGTGACTGGTTGTGTACCTGTTTCAGAAGATGTTTCACTCTTTGCTTCTTTGACTTGCTTCGCTTTTAGTTCTTTCTCTTTTAGCTCAGGATGCAGTTCAGGGTCATTGTACTGTGGAAGGCCCATGTCAGCGCGTATCTTTTTGATGGCCTGATACACATCCCCAGGTTTGAGTGAGAGGTTCTCGGCAATCTGTTTATGCACACCAACATTTGGTAAGGGTAGAAATGGCTCGTAAGCTATTCTAATTTTTGCCAGTTCCTCTTCATTCCCCTTGTATGTCTGTGCATCCCACCAACTTGGAATGTGTTGACGATCTCGCAGGTCTTTAATAATCTTTTTGACCGCCGTTTTGGGTATTTCAAGCTCCTGGGCAATTTGTGTGCGAATGCCATCGAACTCGACAGGCGTGGCCAATTCCATGTAGCGCGTCTCAACTTGCGTGATCTGCTCTGCAGTTGGCTCAAAGGGTTTTGGAGGCTCAATCTTCTCACGTTTTGGTTTTGGTGGTGGAGGAGGCTTAGGCACCTTGACCTTTGGCTTACCCCCTCTCGGCCCACCTTGTCCAGCAGGGCGAGGCGGTCTGTCAGGACGGTCTGTAGTTGGGTGGTCAGGTCGTGGTCCTCGGAAGCCGCCTTCCATTGGTTGTCGTGGACGTGGAGCTGCGTCAGGCAAGCCAGCACCCCCGCCCACACGATAAGGGCTGGACGGTGGACGATAACTGTTGGGACCTCGATTGCCACCGTCGCGGTCACGATAGTTCCCAGCTCCTTCACGTGTGCTACCAGTATCTTCCCCGTCATGTGTGTCACCTGGACCGCGCGTATCACGTGGTTTCGGGGAGGAAGGGATTTTCGGGCGTACTGGCTGTTCAGGTTCTGCGACTTTTACATCACTCACCTTATCAAGCCATGAACTCGTTCCGCTTTGAGTATGTTGCGGCTTTGGTTTTGGTGGTGGAGGTGTATTTTGTACCACCGTTGCTTTTGTTGGTGTTGCTGGGGCCGCTTTCGCCGCCAACTTCTCTTTTCTGGCTTTCTGCGCACAATCCGGGCAAATGGTGTCTTTAGCATTTGCCGACTGAAACCACTTGCCACAGGTAGCACAGCGCATTTTGGTTTTACTTGCCATATGCAAAACTCCCCTGTTCCACTATAAAAATGGATTGTTATCTTTGATGCGTCGGAATGCCCCATTATTATACCCTATGTTCGCGCTTTGTCCATAGTTTTATTCTTTTTCATCCTCCTTCTGGTTTTTGTGTGCTAGCGTTTTACCTGCCGTTTGCAGTGCTTGTGTTACGGCGGTAAGCAGATCGTCAAGCTCGAATGGCTTATACACAACAAGGACATTTTTTGAGACAAGATAGCCTTCCATCTCGCGTACTGACTTCTCTGACGCCGTACAGATGATAACCGGGATAGGAGCGGTCACTGGTTGCATCTTGAGCATTTGCAACATCTGCCAGCCCAGTTTTTCTTCACCAAATACCACATCCAGGATAATCAGGTCTGGATCGAGTTGCACAATATCAGCAGCCTTTTGAAGTGGAAACGAAGATAATGTCACCTTATATCCTTCACTCTCCAAAAGCAATCGAAATATTTCTAAAATGTCCTGTGTATCATTGACAACCAAAATATGTTTTGCCATTAAATTATCTCTCCTGTACGAATGTTCCAGACAGGATAATATCACAGAATATCTTCCATTACTATGCTGAGTGAAACAATTTTTTTGTTGCGTCTTTTCTTTCTGTATGCGACAATCAGTTGTGCAAATAAAACAGAAAATAGCAATATAGAAAGAGGAACTTCATATGGCGCGTACAGAAGAGGAACCAATCATCAATATTTATGGCGAAAAGGTCGCATTAGGGCCGTTTCATCGTGGCGTACTCCCCTTGCTCTCGAAGTGGGATAACGACTTTGAAGTCTCCTTCTTTTCCGGCGACCCTTTGCGCTCAGTCCCAAGAGAGACGACAGAATTGCGTTTCGAGCAAAGCAGCCGTGAGATATCGCGTGACCGTGTAGACTATATTATCTACGAAAAGGAAACACTGCGACCTATTGGACTCACCGAATTGCGCCGTATCAACTACCGTAGCCATACCGCCGATTATGGCATTCTTATCGGCGAAAAAGATTGTTGGAGCAAGGGGTATGGAACAGAGACAACCCTGCTCATGCTTGATTATGGCTTCTCAATTCTTGGCCTACACAACATCACGCTTGAGACCTATGCCTATAACGAGCGTGCGATTAAAGCCTATCAACGTGCCGGTTTTCGCATCATGGGTCGTCGTCGCGAAGTGAACCTCTGGGGCGGCAAATTCTACGATGAGATTATCATGGATTGCCTCTCGACCGAGTTTGAGACTCCTCTCAAACGCATCTTGAAACTCCCGTAGTCTTCAAAATAGTCAATTTCAACGAGAAGAGGTGTTCGGCCATTGGCCGAACACCTCTTCTCGTTGAAATTGACTACTAAACTACTTTGTGCTTATCGCGAAGACGTGAAGGTTTCCACGACTAACCGTTGCAGGGAGGGTAACACTTTTTAGTGTCTTGCCAGCCTGTAAGGTAACGCCCACGTAGAACACATTCGGCATCTGATTCATCTGCATACCACCAGCTGAGTCGCGGTAGGTCGTGTTGGCTACGACCTGCTCACCATTTAGTGGTGCTGCTGCTCCTCCACTCAGTGTCCAATCGCTAAAAGCCAGGGTGAAGGTCTGTGTCGTACCATCGCTATAAGTGATGGTTGCAGTACCCATTGAGGGGCCGAACCCGGATGCACCGAGGAATGCCAGCGTTGTTGCTCCCTGAACAGGTGTGACAGGAATAGTCTGACCCTGCGCTAGCACATTGTCAGGTGTGCCTGGTGCTGACGCAGGCCATGTGAAGGAGACACCATTAAAGGCAACAACTTTTCCTGGCGTAATCCCAGCGTTCTGTAACGCCTGAGAAGAATAGCTGAAACCAACACCATCGAAATTGCCCGTTCCCATGTTCGCATCACTGCTGGTCGCACTATTATTGAATGGAAGCACTGTTGGAGTACCACCATTGCCACCCGTACCACCATTACCTCCTGTGCCTGTGCCACCGTTGCCACCAGTGCCCGTACCACCACCACCTGTACCAGTGCCACCGCCACCTTGTGCCGCTGTGCAGGTCTCAGTTACGGTTCCATTCGCGAAAGCTATGGTACATGATTGTCCACCAATCATGACTGTTCCCGCACATCCTGCAACCACAGTACCATTGATATTGCAGTTAGGCGTAGTCGCTGTACCACCGTTGCCGCCCGTACCCGTACCACCATTGCCACCGTTGCCGCCCGTACCTGTACCACCATTGCCGGTGCCTGTACCAGTGATAGCGAGTTTCGCGGCAGTTACGACCCCATTGCCATCAGTGGTAAGTGTGACAGGATTCTGAATGTTGAGAAGTCCAACACAATTTAGACCACCAGCACCCAGCGTTGCGTTAAGACGGTTCGCCAGGAAGGTAAACAGTGAGTTTGCAGTCGCACCGCCATCAGGGGAAGGACGGGCCAGGAATGCTTGCATATCCAACTGTAACTTTGGCAAGGCTGTGTTTACGATGTTCATACAGTAGTTTGTTTGATTTGCTGCAGCGACCGAAGCTGCAGGCATTTGGTTCACACCAACACGATACGCATTTACTTTTGCAATTCTAGGCTGCGCGTTGACGAGTGTCATTTCGTCGCCAGGGGGAACCAGCGCAACGGGTGCCTGCTGGTTGGCGGCTGCCTGTAATTCGTCGGTTGCTAGAGTTGCGGTCATCGCGCCATTGTTCGTTAGGTCGGGAATTTGCCATGCCTGACAGCCAAGTACTGGATCAAGGACGCGTGAGACCAATGCATTATCACTTGGATTCCCCAACGTCTTTGCATTCGCTACCTGTGCCATATTCGCGGTTGAAAGTTGGGCTGTCTGACCATTCCCATTTGCCAGATATTGTGTCTGCACATTATCGCTCTGGTCCATATCGACAACCGCAAAGCTGCGCGTTGTAGGGCATGCCTGTCCGTCGTTCGCCATACCAAGTGCGGGTATTGTGATCTTCTGCGCCTGAATCGCACCGTTCACAAGGCGGAAGAAGCGCGGCGCATTACAATAGGCGAATTGCCCAAAGTCCGAACCGTTGAGACCATTGACACAACGCCCATTAGCTGTGTCGCCCGTGAGATGTAAGATGGTGCCATTAAAGCCAAACCAGAGGGCTACGATAGAACCTTGTGGAATCTGTGGAACTACTGGAGCAACGGCTGGTTGCGTTCCCTGATCGACTACGAGTGGTTCGTAGGCTGAAAGGGTGTTTGCTGCCGGGTCATAGATGACCGCTTGCACAAACGCCGATTGTCCAGCGTTCGCCTCGTTACATGCTCCCTGTGCAGCATCAGTAGCGAAGAGTTGATAGGGTGTTGCCAATCCTTGTGCTGTTAAGGGCTGATTGGGAACCTGTAACGAACAGTTCGGATTCACCGCTGCCGCTGCGTGGGAGAAGAGCCGCGTCTGGGTGAATACAAATACTCCTGCCCCTACGAGCACAAGTAACGTCACACACACTCCAATGAGCATCAACGGTGAAAAACGGGGCCGTCGTCCTCTTGGAGAGCGTAGGTCAGACTGAGACCTGTTGGGTAGGTGAGGTCGTGTTAGTGTTTGCATGCTGCGTCTTTTCCTTTTTTCTCAAAAATAGTGCTTCACGGATGGATAGGTGGGGGACCTATCGTCTCCATGCACCAGAAACTCTTCAATGAGTTTGTACTGGTTCAAAAATTCCATGACTTTGAAAAGAAGTTCTCTACGAATAACAAGATGCTTTTTCGTAAAAAGGACATCTTGACATCCTGATCTATAGCCGTCCTTTCAACATGCGAGGATAACATGTTAAGTATAAATGTATAGATGTAGTGTGTATCAAGAAACATCTATGTTGAAACACTTTGGAATACAAAGATATCTATGTATCCTCGATGGTGGAAGTATACACGCCTTCTTTCCCTTGCATAGAGAAATTCGCGGAAAATGACAGAAAAGTACTAAGAGGCGGTAAAGGTATGAAGTGGGCATGTGGCATGACAGGGGCAAGCCCTGTCACTACTATATGCGGAACCGAGTGGCTTCGCCCCATGGGGCGAACAGTATAGTAGTGACAGGGCTTGCCCCTGTCATGCTCACCAATGTCCCAACGGTCGTTTACTCTGCAAAAAAATGCTCGACATCCCGAATGCTTGATGTTCTGCGTGCTGGTGGGAGCGCGTTCAACACCATTTTACCGTAGCCTTTGGTATGCAAGCGTGTATCTAATATCGCCATCACGCCTCGATCCTCACGAGTACGCAGCAAGCGACCTAACCCTTGTTTGAGGCGTAGTACAGCTTGTGGTAAGACATACGTACCGAACCAGTTTTCACCTGCAGCCTTCATTTGTGCCACTCGTGCTTCATGTACGGGGTCGTCAGGTGGATCAAAAGGTAGTTTGTCAATCACAACGAGCGAGAGAGCTTCCCCTGCGATATCAACGCCCTCCCAGAAACTCTTGAGACCAAAAAGCACCGATCCCTCTTCCTCGCGAAAACGTCGTGTGAGTTCGAGACGCGTCATGTCACCCTGTTTGAGCAAAGGATACTCCAAATGTGGCGACATGAGTTCATAGGCACGCTCTAACATACGCTTGCTAGAAAAGAGCAAGAAGGCGCGTCCATGTGATGCTTTGACGAGCTTGTACATCTCACGTGCAATAGACTTCATATAATCGTCAGCACCAGCACCATAGGTTGGTTCGGGCAAGTCACGTGGCATATAGAGCAAGGCATTACTCTCATAATCAAAAGTAAGTGGCAGGATACGCTCCAATACTTCATCAGGCCCGTCAGTTTGTTCAAGTCCAACTCGCTTGCGGAAGTAGCCAAAGTTTGGTCCCTTTTCCTCTGGGTGCATCGGGTTAGGACCAATCGTCGCCAGCGTAGCCGAGGTGCAGATAACATTACACTTCTGAAATAACTTTTCCTGTAGCCAACCTGTGACATCGAGTGGGGCTGCCGAAACTTGTAGCTGAATACCACCGCGCTGTCCCGATGTTTGCACGCGTTCTACGTAGTATACAAACTTGGTAGGCTGTGCCACCGAAAAGACGGTACGGATATTTTCACCAAGATTTTGAGTACGCTTGAGCAACTTATCGTATAACTGCCCCTCTTTGTCTGGTAAGTCTTTCGGACGCTGTTTGCGTAGTGAGTCGGCAAGGTCAGAGATGACCGTTGCCAGCTTGAGGCCCTCTTCCAACGGTGCTTCGAGGTTGATCCGTCCTTTGAAGCCTGGATTGGCAACCTGTGCTAAGCGTTCCCATGTGTGCATTGATTGCTTCATCGCATCGTCTTGTAGGCTCAGTTGGCTATGGTTACGAAGTGTACGCTGGTTGAGCAGTGTTTGTATCTGCGTCGGCCCGATGGTGATGGTAAAAGAGCGTGTGGCCTCTTCCTCCAAATGATGCGCCTCATCCAGGATAATCACATCGCGTTCGGGCAACAGGAAACCCCCAATCGCAGCATCAAGTAAGAGTAGCGTATGATTAACAACGATAACCTGAGCCAATGCTGCCTGTTCGCGCATCTGACGCACATAGCAGTCTGAATAATAGCCACATTTGCTCCATGCACACTGATCGCTATCCGTCGCAACCTTGCTGCGAATATCGCTGGGAAGCTGAAAGCCGAGCGTCTCAAAATCGCCCATGAAGTCCGAGTCGGGATCGTTTGTGATGTCCACCAGTCGCTGAAAATCAGCGTTCTTGGCGTAATATTGCATACCTGTGCGTTCGTTCTCCAAACGGTCAATGCAGACATAGTTCCCAACGCCCTTCACCAGTGCCGCCCCAAAATCCTTGATATGCTTCTGCACAAAGGGAATATCTTTATAAAAAAGCTGCTCCTGCAACGCCTTGTTCGCCGTACTGATAATCGCGACCTTGCCGGAGCGCACGGCAGGCACGAGGTAGGACAACGACTTGCCAGTACCTGTCCCAGCTTCGATTATAGCTGGAATATTCTCATTTAGAGCGCGTGCAACCACCATAGCCATCTCGACTTGTGCAGGTCGTTCTTCATAACCTGGAAGTCGCTCTGAGAGAATACCACCTTGCCGGAGATCGGCGGATACGATGCTTTGTAACCGTGAATTGTTGATAGGAGGTGTAGATTTTTTCGGTTCGGCAAGTATTGTGGGTTGCGCTTCTACTGGTGTTTGGTCATCTTCTTGAGTAGGTTCAACGGGCACAACGGATTGTGCCCCTACAGTCTTTGTGCCATTCTGTTTCTTTGGCGAAATGGAAATATCATGATGTTGAATAGGTTCAATGGGCGCAATAAACTGTGCCCCTACCGCCGTTGCGTCTTCATTCGCTACAGGCGAAGGAGGTGTTACTATTTTTTTGACGATTGGTACAACAGGACGGGCTTTAGGACTTGGAGCGATTGCAACACCTAGCAATGCCTTCAAATATGCATCGGCGAACGCTTGCACAGTGGGGAAACGGTCTTCCGGTTTGTAGGCAAGTGCTTGTGTCAGGACACGTTCTACAAGTGGTGAGATAGCGGTATTGTTACTACTTGGTACTGGAAACGTCGTTTTTGCTTGTTGTTCTAACAAGAGGTCGTGTTCTGTTGCCTCAAATGGGCGGCGTCCACACAGCCACTCATAGACCATGACTGCCAGTGCGTATTGATCGCTTGCGGCGACGGGCAAACCTTGTAAGTGTTCTGGTGCCATATATGGAACAGCGAACGCTTCATCGTCGAGTGTCATTTCGGGTGTACTCAGCGAGAACTCAGTGATAAATGGATTCTTGCGAGCATCAATGCTCAAGCTTCCTGGATGCATGTTAGTATGTAGTGTGTTTTGTATATGTGCATATTGTAAGGCATCCGCGACGGGAGACAGAATAGCCCGTATATCTGCAGGAGCGTGCATCGTCTTTTGAGAAAAATACTGGCGTAACGTTTCACCATCCCGACGTTCCAACACAAGATAGCCAAAGTCGCCATCGAAATCAAATGTCTGCGTATCGAGGATGCTTCGATGCTTGAGCTTCTTGAGTTGTGTCGCTCGCTTTAGGAAGGCTTCTTTCGCCTCTGGTGAAGATAAAGGAATATTGAGTCGTTTGATGGTAACGTCTTTTTTGCCACGTTTGCTCAGGTAAAAGCTACTTGTAGAACTTTTGCTTACCAAGTCAGTGATAGTATAAGGGCCAATACGCTCAAGCTCTACCTCTGGCATATACTTCTCGCTCTCCTCATTCCCCAAAAATGCGAACACATGTTTGTCTTTGCAGTATAGCATAGCCTGCCAGAGGGAACAATGCTCTATTCGAGTAGCATGTTATTCTTTCTGTCCTTCACTACTTCACCTGAATGCCAACACGTTCTAAAAGGTGTCTGCTCAGTTCCGCTCGGTATTTTATTGGTTTATGTTCGGGTCTATGTGAGTCGGAACCTGAACTAACGAGTAAATGGTGTTTGTGGGCATACTCCAAATACATAGCAGTTTGCTCTTTTGTATGCGTAGGATAGTGAGCCTCGAAGCCGTCAATGGGTACTTCTTGACGCAGTTGGTCTAGCAAGGAGACATCATAACGTGTTTCATAGGCTCCCCGTCCAGGGTGCGCGATGAGACAGACACCTCCACTATGATGAACAACTTCAACTACTGCCGCAATATCGTTGGTTGCAGAAGAGAAACCTGCATCAACCACATCTTTCCATGTTGTTTCTTCATCAACCCGGTACCCATGTTTTAGCATCAGCGCGAAAAGCTCTATCGGTTGGCGTGGTGCCTCCTGCTGATTTGGAAACGTGTACCCTTTTCGCAATAAGTTTGCATACGTTTCCTGTACAATCTCTTGCTGGCGGCGTAGCACATCCTGGGCAAGCGCACGCAACTCTTTTTGTTCTGGGTCAAACCCATAGCAAAGAACGTCCGTTGCCTCGCCTCTCCACGACGTACTCATTTCAGCCGCTACAAGAATAGGCAATCCTTTCTGGAAAGCAAACTGTTGTAGCGCAGGAACTGTATCCACACGATCATGATCTGTTATGGCTACTAACCCAAATTGTTCATGTACCAGGTAATCAATTAATTGCTCTGGTGTCCATTCTCCATCACTGTAGGTGGTATGTAACTGAAGGTCGATGGGAGTATCAGATGCAAGCACAAGATGTGCTGTTGTTCGCTGTTCCAAAATTCATCCTTTCAATATAATACACTAAACATAAAACTGTAGGGGTCATAATTCATTACGCCCTGGTTCAGCTTGTGATGTGGGACCAGGGCGTAATGAATTATGACCCCTACTTGACACTTGTGACTATATAAAGTATATTAGTGTATACAATACACTAATTAAAATACGCATGGAACTCCCATCACTAGTATAGAGTGTCACACGAAATTTGTCGAGGGTATGGAGGTCATGATATGGAAGAGCATACGGTAACTACAGAGAAACAAGCCAAGAACCATGTACAGGTGAAGCAAACGGAGGCACAGGCACATCGCTACGATGCCAGTAAGTACGAGCGGCCTTCGGTGACGGTGGATGTGGTGATGATGAGTTTACGCCAGCGCGACTTGCAAGTACTCCTGGTCAAGCGTCGTTCATGGCCTTATGAGGGTATGTGGGCCGTCCCCGGTGGTTTCGTCAACATGGATGAGTCACTGGAGATGGCGGCAAAGCGCGAGTTACAAGAGGAGACGGGTCTACAGGATGTGTACCTGGAACAACTCTACACCTTTGGCGACCCTGGACGCGATCCACGTACACGCGTCATTACCGTCGTCTACTTTGCACTACTGGACTCCGAACGCCTACAGGTTCGTGCCGCCAGTGATGCGGCTGATGTAGGTTGGTTCTCTGTCTATAGTCTTCCTCCACTCGCTTTCGACCATGACCAGATACTTGATTACACGCTGAACCGTTTACGTGGCAAACTCGATTACACAACCATTGCGTTTAGTTTGCTGCCCGAACAATTTACCCTACGTGAATTACAACGTGTCTACGAGATTATCCAGCACAAACGACTCGACAAACGCAACTTCCGCAAGAAAATTCTCTCAACTGGCATCCTTGAAGATACAGGCGAGAAAAAAATGGAAGGCACGCATCGGCCTGCACGTCTCTACCGTTTCAATCCTGAAGCCGAAGCAAAATTGTAATGATTAACCACCATACTGATTTTTACGTGTGGAATTGTGTAGGGACCGATGTATCGCGTCCTCGTTGGTGGTTGGCTGCCAAGAGGACGCGATGATGGACATTAAAAATTAAATCTGGATATGATTGGCTTTCAAGGGTATCCAGATTTAATTTTTAATGTCCATCATCGGTCTCTACAAGAAGGAAAAGTCTGTCATGATAATACCAACATCCATCATCGAGCAAGGCACCGCATTTCTACAAGCACTCGTCGAATGGGAGCAACAATTGCCTACCATTTCCTGGCAAGACCTGCACGAAGACATAGAGGCTGAGCGAGTCGCGTTATTCAGCGTCGATATGATTAAAGGCTTTTGTACGGAGGGACCTTTATCTAGTCCACGAGTGCAAGGCGTTGTGCCAGCAGTCATTGCGACCTTTGAGAACGCACACACAGCAGGGGTACGCGACTTCATCCTGGCACAGGACGCCCATATGCCTGATGCCGTCGAGTTTGAAAGCTATCCTCCCCATTGCATTGAGGGTACAAGTGAGGCCGAAACAATCCCCGAATTAGCACAACTACCATTCTGCCGATCTCTTTACGATTGTGCCCAAGAACTCACTCAACCCATTTCATGGCACGGAACTGCTTGCATGGCAAGATATTCACCGTGACCTGAGTGTGGCAATCGTTGTTGGTGACTGCACAGACCTGTGCGTACATGAAATGGCGATGCATCTCAAACTCTATGCCAACGCACACAACAGAAAAATGCGCGTGATTGTGCCCGCAAATGCCGTGCAGACCTTCGATACTCCCATTGAAACGGCAAAGCAACTCGGCATCCTACCCCATAGCGGCGATGTGATGCACCTGTTGTTCCTGTATCATATGCGTCTCAATGGGATTGAGGTTGTAAGAGAGATACATATGTAATGGGACTACCCATAAACGACATAATCGCTGACGAGGAATAGAACCAATGTAGGGGTCTAATTCCATTACACCCTCGTCGGCCATTGACCACGTTAAAGGATATGTTAAAACGTTGCCTCAATCCGTGGATGAATATCAATCGCCGACGAGGGTGTAATGGAATTAGACCCCTACAAGTTTATCTTGTCTCTCATACCCTCGACACCTCAAGCAAGTCTAACAGCTCATCCAGTGAATGTACAAGAAGGCAATCAACCGTGTTCTGCTCAAGGCGTCGTGGACGATCAAGCAGAACTGGTGTGATGCCAACGGAACGTGCTCCTAGCACATCGTAGACATAGGAGTCACCTATGTGCAACGAATAATCTGGGATACTGTTGGTACGCTGTAATGCAAGGTCGTAGAGATGTGGTGATGGTTTACCGTAGCGCGTGACCGCCGAAATGAGCAAGGCATCAAAGTATTGAATCAAGTGTAGGTGACGGAGGATAGGACCAAGCACAATACCCCAATCAGAGATAACACCCATCGTATAACCGCGCTTCCGCAAAGCTTCAAGTGTCGGAAGCACATCGGGATAGGTTTCCCAGCGTCTAGGGTTCGCGTATTCTTTTGTAATTGCGCTGGCGAGTTGGTGGAGGCGTCCTTCGTCGTGTTCCTCAATCAATGGACGTAAGAGATTCATATAGTAGCCAAGCCACATCTCGTTAATGGCTTGCTCACTGCTCCAGATATATCTGTTCAGGCTCATCTGACGAAAATAGTAGTCCTCGGTCTCATGCATACGCTGTAGCATTGCTTCCAACTGCACATGTAGGCCGAGGGCTTTGCAGACTTCAAGACATATCTCTGCGTCCGATGGCTTCGGACGCAGTAACGTGAAGCCTGCATCAAAAAAGATGGTGCGTATAGATTGTGGCTGCTCAAATGGCATGCGACCCTCTCTGAATTTTCAATTACTTTTTGACCTCTTCAAACAAATTTTGCAATTTGTCTGCTTGATCGACGGTAATCAGGGTGTCGATAAAGCCATCAAGTTCACCATTCATTACGCCTGGAAGATTGTGGCGTGACAATCCAATACGATGATCGGTGACACGATCTTGTGGGAAGTTATAAGTACGAATCTTCTCGCTACGATCACCCGTTTGCACCTGTGATTGTCGCGTTTTGCGTAATTCCTCCTGGCGTTTGGCTTCCTCCATGTCCCACAGACGCGATTTGAGAACAGTCATAGCTTTGAGCTTGTTTTTAAGCTGTGATTTTTCGTCCTGACAGGTCACAACAAGGCCCGTTGGCAAGTGGGTTAAACGTACCGCAGAGTCAGTTGTATTGACGCTTTGACCGCCGTGTCCCGTTGAACGGTAGACATCGACGCGCAGATCACTCTCTTTCACGTCAATCTGAATGTCATCGTCTGCCTCTGGCAACACAATTACCTTCGCGGTAGAGGTGTGAATACGTCCATTAGCCTCGGTTGTGGGAACGCGCTGGACGCGGTGTGTGCCACCTTCATACTTCATACGGCTATACGCGCCCTTGCCTTTGACGACAAAAGTCACATCTTTAATGCCACCCTGCTCAGTGTCGTTGATATCGAGAATTTCAATCTTCCAACGCTTCGTATCCGCGTAACGTCCATACATACGGAAGAGTTCGCCTGCGAAGAGAGCTGCTTCATCGCCACCAGCACCACCCTGAATGGTCACAATCGCGTTTTTCTCATCCAGGATATCTTTTGGTAACAGCATGACTTTGACATCTTCAAGCAACTGCTCTTTATGCGCCTTGAACTGTTGCATTTCTTCGTATGCCATGTCGCGCATCTCGCCGTCCTCGCTATCATACAATTCTTGCATTTCAGCGATTTGCTTGTCTGTGGCGAGCAGTTCATCATATTTGTTTGCTACGTCCTCTAGGTCTGCGTGTTCGCGTCCATAGCGTTGTAGTTGTTCGAGGTCATCAAGCACCTCTGGCTGTGCCATCAAATTGTTGAGGTCTTCGTAACGCTGTGCCAGGCTCGCTAGCTTCGCCATTAAGTCCATTGTATTCCTCCCGAAAGTCCGCCCGACAGAACGTGTAAAGTACGTCGTGATGAGTGTTCTCTGTCCTGGTCTTTATATAACTCTCACATAGTAAAACACATCGGAGCGGCTAAATATTGCATCAATAGTGAGTGAAAGAGTGGTTCGAGGGTATGAAGAGGCGTCGCTACCCGGCAGCAAGCAGGTAGGGTTCGATTGGAGTGCGTTGCACATATGTAATTGTGAAAAGGCATCGGTTCATGAGGATAGTATAGCATGTTTCATAAAGGTAATGTAGGGGCAATCATTCATTATGCCATTTTGACGGTATACGTTGTGAAAAGGGCATAATGAATGATTGCCCCTATGGTTCTTAATGCTATTGCAATTTCAAATGGGCCACATCGTTCAGCACAAAAATGACGCGGTGTTCACCATTGACATGCAGCATCGTAATTGACGTGTTAGCACACGGAAAAAAGAAGTCGCGCTCAATGCCAATCGCCTCTGATGCATAGGCATTGATTGTCCCACCATGCGCGAAGACAAGGACGCGCTCACCAAGGTGTTTACTTGCTATCTCATCTATACCCTCAACAACACGCTTGCGAAATGCTTTTGATGGTTCGCTATCAGGAATATTATCCCAACTACCATCCGCACCCGCTTTGCGTACAATCGCGACCTGTCGTTCTTGCAAGGCTTTACTCAGCTCGGTAAGGTCGTCTCCCTCTTTGACCGTTGGGAGTGGCGAAACACTACCAAGCCGTACCTCTTTAATGTTTTCCACAATCGTAAGCGGTAACTTAAGGTATTCAAGCAATGGAGCAGCGGTTTGTCGGCAGCGTAGTAATGGACTACTATAAGCCGCGTCAAAATGAACATCTTTCAGGCGTTCGGCAAGTGCTCGCGCCTGTTCACGTCCTGTTTTGCTCAATGGGAGATTATCGTAAACGCCACTTGGGATAATCTCGTCAGCCTCTGGCAATGCATCACCATGGCGAATAAGAAATAACTCCGCCGCATTTGCACGCCGTAACAAAAATGGGTCGTTTGTATTCATGTATGTTCCTTTGTTTAGAGCAGGACATCCCCTTACGGATGCTCCTATGGATCAGGATAATAATTGCTGAGTTTTTAATCGCTTGTTGGGCGATGTGGTATATGACAGGGGCAAGCCCTGTCACTACTATACTTCCTGTCACGGCGTGGCTTGCCACGCCAATCCGTTTATAGTAGTGACAGGGCTTGCCCCTGTCATGCTCTTTACGTCCTGTTTTCTCTACCATGTAAACTTTATGAATTTAACTGCTTAATGACTGCTCGTGCCAGCGAACGTTTATGCACCTCGTCTGGTCCATCGACGATATGCATGGTACGTCCATGTGCCCACATAGAGGCGAGCGGAAAGTCGTCGCTGACTCCAGCCCCACCAAAGGCTTGTATGGCGCGGTTTACAACGTTGGTGTGCATCTCAGGCACGGCAATTTTAATCATCGCGATCTCGTTTTGGGCCGCCTTTTTTCCAAGTGTATCAATCATCCACGCTGTTTTGAGCGTCAATAAACGTGCCTGATCTATCTCTATGCGAGAAAGCGCAATCCAATCCTGCACGATACCTTGCTCCGAAAGCGGCCTCCCGAATGCGACACGGGACGCGACACGTTGACACATTAATTCAAGGGCACGTTCTGCCGTTCCTATAGAACGCATACAATGATGTATACGTCCTGGTCCCAAACGTGCCTGCGCGATGGCAAAGCCACTACCTTCTTCACCAAGCAGGTTGCTCACGGGCACGTGTACGTTCTCGAACGTGACCTCGCAATGGCTTTCGTTATCGACATAGCCCATGACTTTGATGTTGCGTACCACCGTCACCCCAGGAGTATTCTTAGGCACAAGCACCATACTTTGCTGTTTGTGTCTATCAGGAGTGTTCGAGTCTGTCTTGCCCATGACAATAAGAATCTTGCAACGTTCTCGACCCGCACCAGAGGACCACCACTTGCGTCCATTAAGGACGTATTCGTCTCCTTCACGTGTAATCGAAAGCTGGATATTTGTTGCGTCCGAACTTGCAACGTCGGGTTCTGTCATTGAAAAGGCTGAGCGAATTTCACCATCGAGCAATGGTTGTAGCCAGCGTTGCTTCTGCTCTTCCGTGCCAAACTGTGCCAGTATTTCCATATTCCCTGTATCGGGAGCCGCACAATTGAATACTTCAGAAGCCCATCCAACGCGTCCCATAATCTCAGCGAGTGGTGCATATTCCAGGTTTGTCAGACCTGCTCCATGCTCTTTATCGGGCAGAAAGAGGTTCCATAGTCCGGCTGCCCTCGCTTTTGCCTTTAGCTCATCGACAATTTCAGCGTGGTGATGTGGATTACCCGATGTTTCAATTTGCTCTTTATACGTAGACTCGTTGGGATAAATATACTCGTCCATAAACGCACTAACACGTTTGCGTAAATCGTTGACCTTCTCAGAATAAGCAAAATCCATGTGTTCATGCTCCTTCATTGGTGCTGTTCACGTTCTGCCTTGACTATACCACATCTTCCTCATTGCAATCTTAGGCAAAAACATGGCATTGCCAGGAGCGCATCTGCCATGTTTTTGCCTATAACCCCCTATTGATAGTTTCCGGGATAGTTGTTTGGTGGAGGTGGATTCTGTGTTGGCGGTGTGCCTTGATATGGATTCTGCGGATAGGGTGCATCTTGTGGGTACTGATTCTGCGGAGGCATTCCCTGATATGGACCTTGTGCAGGTGGCATATTTTGATACGGTCCCTGCTGATACGGACCTTGTGCAGGTGGCATTCCCTGATAAAGCGTTTCCTGGTAGGGCTGTACTTGTGGAGCGCGTCTCTTCCCAATGAGACCCCCAATCGCACCCATGCCTGCACCAATACCTAATGCTATAGCAAGAGCAATAATGATGCCAATGATTGCCGCCACAAGAAGAACCGAACGGCTTACGGCACCAGAATTTGCTATTACTGTTACACCAGCAATAATCAGGATAATCGAGAAAATCGCTCCAATGATTCCAGCAATTAGACCCGCAATCAAACCCGCTATCGCACCAGTTCCTACACGGCCCGTAATGGCTGACGCTCTATATCCTGCATAGGCATAACCAAGAAGTGCAATGACGAAAAAAACACCACTAACGAGAAAGGCTATTCCACCTGCAGGATGGGTAAAGTTGTTAATCAAACTTCCAATAACCGAGATAACGCCAAGTGCAACACCGACGATAAGACCTTGCTGTACTCCAGGATTACCCCTTCGAGGATTTGCTTGCATGTATATCTCCTTTTACTGTAAAGACACGTTATATCTTTCTATAAGACCAACGTTCCATTCATACTCTGCTTTAGTAACTCTTAGGTATACGCGAGGTATCACACTTGCGTTTCATTATCCACCTTCCATATACGAAGAACGTAGAAAGGTACATAAGATAAAACGTTAGCATCTCGTGCAACGAGCCGATAGAAAGAATAGAAGTGTGTGGAATAACAGTCCTCATCCTTCTGTTATCATCTATGATTAGCAATTGACGAACACGATTGCTAACTAGCTTACAAATTCCCATGCAAATTGGGAATAACGTCCTTCACCAGGACGTTATAGTAAGTGAATTAGCAATCACAGGATGAGAGTGCTAGACAAACAAAAGACAGTATGCTATACTTTAGCAGTCACCTGGTTCGTTTGCTAAACCGGATGTATGACATCCATTCCTATAGATTGAGGAGCATTCAAGACTATGAAATGTGAACGTTGTCAAAAGAACCCCGCGAGTGTCCGTGTTGACCAGATTGTCAATGGGCGTAGAGAGCAACACTATCTCTGCCAGCAATGTGTCACCGAGCTTATGGGTGCTATGAATTCAATGGGCGATCTTGATGGTCAGCCTGATGCCGGTGCTCCCTTCGGTTTTTCCGCCAATAACAAATCCGCCAACGCTGCCGGTGGTGTCAATACCGCCACGGCTGAGCGTAAGGCTAAAAATAGTAAAACTCCAACACTCGATGAATTTGGGCGCGACCTGACAAACGAAGCTGCCGAGGGCAAACTTGACCCCGCCGCTGGACGTCAACGCGAATTGCGCCGTATGATTACCGTTCTTGGTCGTCGCCAGAAAAATAATCCTGTTCTGATTGGTGAGCCCGGTGTGGGTAAGACTGCTATTGTCGAAGGATTGGCCCGCCGTATTCAAGAGGGCAACGTCCCAGCAACGCTGCGTGGCAAGCGCATCATCTCACTCAATATCGGTGGTATGGTCGCGGGTGCAATGTTCCGTGGACAGTTTGAGCAACGCATCAAGTCGATTCTTGAAGAGTTGCGCAACGCTCCTGAGATTATTCTTTTCATCGATGAGTTACATACTGTTGTTGGTGCGGGTGCTGCTGAGGGTGCTGTTGGTGCGAGCGATATGATTAAGCCTGCATTGGCGCGTGGTGAGTTACGCTGTATCGGTGCCACAACCCTTGATGAGTATCGCAAGCATATTGAGAAGGATGCTGCATTAGAGCGTCGTTTCCAACCTGTCATGGTTGACGAGCCTTCCGTTGAGGAAGCTATCGAGATGTTGCATTCCGTGCGTGCCAATTATGAAGCCCACCACGGTGTCGGCATCACCGACGAGGCACTTGAGGCAGCGGCTAAACTTTCAGATCGTTACATCAACGACCGTTTCTTGCCCGACAAGGCTATCGATGTGATCGACGAGGCTGGTTCCTCGCTTCGCTTAGAGGCGATGGAGCAAGGTATTGTCAGCCCAACCCTTGTAGCCGATCTGGAGAACGAATTAACCGATATCCAGAACAAGAAAGAGGCTGCCGCGACTGCCGAGGACTACGAGCAAGCTGCCAAATTACGTCAGCAAGAGCTGATTGTCATTCAAAAGCTTGACAAGGCTCGCTTAGAATCACAGGGTGCGACCGCATTGTTGGTGACACCAGAGCATGTTGCGAAGGTGGTAGAGACGTGGACAGGTGTCCCTGTCAGTCAAATGCTCGAAAGTGAGCGCGTGAACCTGCGTAACCTGGAAGAGGACCTGCGTAAGCATGTTGTCGGTCAGGATGAGGCAATCACCTCTGTGGCGCGTGCCATTCGTCGCTCCCGTGCTGGCTTGAAGGACCCTAAACGTCCTATCGGTTCGTTCCTGTTCCTGGGACCAACTGGTGTTGGTAAGACTGAGTTGGCAAAGGCCCTATCCTCCGAGATGTTCGGCGGCGAGGACAACTTGATCCGTCTCGACATGTCAGAGTATATGGAGCCACATACAGTTGCACGTCTCTTCGGTAGCCCTCCAGGATACGTTGGCTATGACGAAGGTGGTCAGTTGACCGAGCAGGTACGCCGTCATCCGTACAGCATCATCCTACTCGACGAAATCGAGAAGGCCCATCCACAGGTCTTCAACGCACTGTTACAGATTATGGACGATGGACGCTTGACCGATGGTCAAGGTCGCACGGTTGACTTCAAGAACACCGTTGTGATTATGACAAGTAACGCTGGTAGTGCTGACTTGAAGCGTGCAATCCGCATTGGTTTCTCGATCAAGAAGTCCAATGAAGAGAGTAGCGATGAGAAGCACGAAGTAATGCGCTCGAAGGCGATAGAGGGTCTGCGTCAGATGTTCCGTCCTGAGTTCATCAATCGTATAGACCAGATCGTTGTCTTCCATTCACTCGGTAAGAGCGAATTGTACCGCATCGTTGACCTGCTGTTGGCTCAAGTGCGTACTCGCTTAGGCGAGCAAGGCATTGGCTTAGAGGTAAGCGACGAGGCGCGCGACTTCCTGTTGCGTGAGGGCTTCGACGAAGAGTATGGTGCGCGTCCATTGCGCCGTGCCATCCAGACCTATGTCGATGATGCGTTAGCTGACGCCCTACTTTCTGGCGAGATTGCCAGTGGTATGACCGCCCTGTTGATGGTGAGCGATGGCAACATCGCCATCGTCCCACAGGAAGTTGCTCAAGCTGCGTAAAATTTAATACGTCATAGAAAACAAGTAAAGACCCTTCCAACCTACAAGGTTGGAAGGGTCTTTACTTGTTTTCTATGACGTGAATTCCTATTTCTTATGCGCTGCAAGCTCCAAGCCGAGCTTGTGTGAAAGCTGTTTCACCTTCTCCGCCATTGCCTCTTCCTGCTTGAGATTTTGTTCAAGCAACTGAACACACTGCATCTGTCCCATCAGTGTTGCCTGCTCAATTAATCCCTTATATGATGCAATCTCGTAATGTTCACTCTTCGCACCCGCACTGAGATTGTAGAGCGTGAGGATATCGGCAGAGGGCTTCTCTTTCAGAAAGCTATCATGTTCTGCCTTCATGCCTGCAACTGCCTGACATGGTGATGTTTCGGGTGTGACACCTAGCGCATGAAAACACTGTTCCAGGTTGCTAATCTGCTGAAGTGTTTCCGCCTCATGCTGCTCAAAGGCTGCTTTGGCCTCCGTATGATTGCTCTGCTGAGCTAGTATAGGGAGCATCTTTGAAAGCTTCTGCTCCGCGTCAAAGATGTCGCTCAATTCGTGTATAAAAAGATCCTTTGGACTATGCATTGCCATCAAAATACTCCTTTATAGAGTGCGAAAACATATATAGTACAGTATTACTACGTCCTACTGTTTGAAAAAGTGACACCATCTCTTAGTGCCGATGTTACGGCTGCGAGGCTTTCCAGGTGTTGCACATGAGCGATAATAGCTTGTCGCCTCTCCTCATTTGGAATGACAGGTTGCACCAATTCGTGAAAACGTGCCACAAGCTGTTCCCAACTCAACGGATTGTGTGGGTCTCCTAACGCAAACCTTGTTGATACTTCAAATACGTTTCCATCGAGCATCTCGACACTCGCGGTAGCACGCCACTCACCAGGATAGTAATCGTCAAGCCCAGGCGTAGTGTAACACTCTACTCGTTGCATCAGTGCTTGTACAGTTGGGTTCTGTATCCACTCTTCCGTAAAGACGGAGAGTCCTGCTTGCCCTGTAACAAGCGCAATCGCGGCCCCAAATGGCATACTGAACTGGGCATCAACAATCGAAATCACTTTCCGCTTCTGCTCAATTGGGTCAACTACAAGGCCATGCCCACCTGATACAACGCCACATCGAATGTACTTAATATGTTGTAGATTGGGAGAGTGTTGGTCTCGTATGGAAAGCAAACAATCAATCGGACCATGCATATAACGGCAGCACGCATAGGGCTTGAGTGACACATCCATAATCGCAAAGTCGCTTGTAGATGTACATTCTAATTGCTCTACATCACTGGCAGACGAGTAGGCGTGTAGTAAACCATAGCGGCTTTCAAGTATATTCGTAGGCCCAACAAATCCTGCCGCCGCCAACCGTGCCGCCGTAATGCCTGCATGTGAGGACCAACCGGGATGAAGACGTTTCGTCCACGCTCCATCGTCAAGATAAGCCATCGAACCCGATGCCATACTACCTGCAATACCCAATGCCATAGTTGTTTGCTCTGCTGGAAGATGCAGAAGTCGTGCGCTTGCTGCGGCAGAACCCAATACCCCACAAATCGCCGTTGGGTGAAAGCCGCGTTCATACGCCGATGCTGGATTCAGCGCGGCACCGACCCGAAGCGTCACCTCGTATCCCGCGACAATTGCGGCATAAAAATCATCAAGCGACGAGGAGAGCTGCTCGGCAAGGGCAATGACAGCAGGAAAGACGACAACCCCAGGATGCAACGATGACCGATTTTCTACGTCGTCCATCTCTAAACCATGTGCCGCTACACCATTGACCACTGCCGCCCATGATGCCTCTGCTCGCTGTTCTTTTCCAAGGAGTGTGACGCCTTCTGCTAGATATGCTCCTGGCACTGCATCGAGCAACTTATATGCAGCTAGGCTTGAGGGCAAGTGTACACCACGTAGGGTTACGGCTAAGTAATCGAGGAGTAGGTAGCGCACACGTTCTTGCACGTCTTCGGGAAGTGCATTCTTTTGTAATGTCGCTACAAATGCCGCAAGGTTTGCTGTGTACATCTGAGTATTCGTCACAAGTCCCTCCTTGTATCCGTTTGCTCTGTTTTATTCGTACTATTATCATTACAAGAGATTGTACTACAAGGGAAAACTATGCCTTATAACGAAAATTTAAATATAGTAGCAGACAATACGGAGCATTCCAATACGGCAAGTAATGGTACGCATGGGAGAAAGAAGAGCAAGGACAGCCAGGAAATCGAGGACAGGTTGCGTGAGAGCGAGGAACGCTTTCGTCTCATGTTTGAGCAGGCAAGTGTTGGTATGGCTTTTGCATCTTTAGATGGACACCTCCTTCAAGTGAACCAACGTTATTGTGATATTTCAGGCTATACTAGAGAAGAATTGCTACATCGTACCGTATTTTCTATCACGCATCCCGATGATATTGTAAAGCAGCAAGAAGTTTTTCAATATTTACTACAGAATAGTATACAACCACGCCCTGTCGAAAAGCGTTATGTTCGTCCCGATGGCTCCTTTTCATGGGTAAGTGCCTCCACCTCGCTCATTCGCAACGCACAAGGTGTGCCTCTTCACTACATGGCGGTGATTACAGATATCAATGAGCGGAAGAAAGTCGAAGCCGAACGTGACGCGATTATACAGCAAGAGCGTGTGAGCAGTGAGCAAGCATCACGATCTATAGCTATGCATGTCAACCAGCTAGAAACAGTCTTTGCCTCTATGGTTGATGCGGTGCTGGTCTATGACCGTGAGGGAAATCTGATCCAGACGAATGATGCTGTGCGTGAGTTACTTGCACTCGACGCTTACCCCAACTATGCCAATCTCCCTGTAGATCAGCGTCTTCAACTGCTTGAGATACGTAGCGAGCAAGGCGAGCTATTACCAGAAGAAATGCAACCTACAAGGCGTATTTTGCGCGGTGAAACACTCAAAGGTGTAACGGCAGCAGATGCGACGATACGTGTCTTTGATGGACGTCTCGTCCATCTGAATATTAGCGGAGCACCCTTTCGCGATCAACAGGGACAGATCACCGGTGGTGTCATGGTGGTACGCGATGTCACAGAACGTCGTCACCTGGAAAGACGTACTCACGAGTCACTTGCAGGTTTGCTCACAATGGCAGAGGCACTCGTGCAACTCCCAGATGCCTCCAACGACGAGCAAGATGATCTGAAAGCAATTGGGCGACGGCTTACCGCGCTGACATGCAACATTCTTGATTGTCAACGGGTTGGACTCTTTGCTATCGAGTCAAAGACCAATATGGTGCGCCCACTGAGCGTTGTTGGCCTGTCACCTGAACAGGAAGCTGCCTGGTGGCAAGAGCAAGAACAGCAAGCAAATGCCTTAAATACCGCAACACCGGAAGAACTGGAATCCCTGCGTTCAAGGGAAGTTCTTGTCCTGGACATGACTCAACCACCACTCAGTGAGATGCCCAATCCCTACAATATAAAAGTTATGCTACTTGCTCCACTATACATCGGAGACCGACTTGTTGGTATGCTCACCTTGGATTATGGAGCTACAGAGCATGTCTACACACCCAGTGAGGTCGCGCTTGCCAGTGCTGTCGCAACCCTTTCGGCTTTAGTCATCGAGCGGCAAAGGCTACTCACAGAGCAAGCAGAGGCACGTGGACGCGAGGTCGCTTTGCAAGAAGCGAACCGCAGGATGGAAGAATTTCTAGGGATTGCCAGTCATGAATTGAGAACGCCACTCACAACGATAAAAGCCAATGTGCAATTAGCGAAACGTCGTTTGAAAGCTGTTTCTGTCGAAGCCAGTACTGAAAATATGGCAAACAAGGTGGATGCTGCATCCGAAATGCTTTCACGAGCCGAACGGCAAGTTGGAGTACTCAACCGTCTCGTTGGCGACTTAATAGACATTTCGCGTATCCAAACAGGCAAGCTCCAACTGCACTTACGTAAAGAGCCGAGTGATCTTGTCCAAATTGTTACTGAAACAGTGCAGGAGCAACAAAAGGCGTTTCCTCATCGCGTCATTACTCTTTCACTCCCCCTTTCCAACGAGCCACTACCTGTGATCGCTGATGCCGACCGTATCGCGCAAGTGTTGATAAATTATCTCACCAACGCGCTGAAGTATTCTGAGTCTGATAAGCCTGTCGCAGTATCACTAATGCAAGATAAAGATGCGAATGGAGTCGAACGTGTGCGGGTGGCTGTACGGGATGAAGGGCTTGGCTTGTCACTTGAAGAGCAACAGCGCATCTGGGACTGTTTTTATCAATCCGAACAAGTGAAGGTTGTGAGCGGCTCTGGTGTTGGCCTGGGACTTGGCTTATACATCAGCCAGACAATTATCGAACGGCATCATGGACAGATTGGCGTCGATAGTACCCCTGGCGCTGGCTCTACATTCTGGTTTACACTACCTCTAGTACAGCAGGAGTATACTGCTGACAAAGAGGAGTAATACAGAAGTATGAACAAGATTGTTCGTCGTGTTGCAACCCTCGCCGCGCTCTCGCTAGGAGCGATGGGTGCAGGTGTTGCAGTCAATAGTTTCCTACCGCGCCGTTTTGCCACATGGTATGAGCCAGAAGAGCATCCTGTGCAGAAGAGTCAAGCATCGCTTCCTGCCATAGATATTACGTTTTTGCGCTGTGCCAGCGTTTCTGTACCTGAACTTGTCGCGGTACGTGGAGCGTTTTCGCTTGCTCCACGCCTCATCTCGCACAGTGCTGTGTTGATACGTCACCCAAAAGCAACGTTTTTGTATGACACTGGTATTTCCAGTGATATCTATCTCTATCTGCAAGACCAATCTTTTCTGTTTAAGAACGTCCTGGGCAAATTCACTTTTGAGCAATCTATCGCCAGTCACTTGCAAAATCTCGCTATGAAACCGCATGACCTGGATTTTGTGCTACTCTCGCATCTGCATTGGGACCATGTAAGTGGTGTTCCAGACCTCCCCGGTGTCCCACTTCGTGTCAATCGGGTCGAATATGACGCGGCTCAGTATGGCCTTTTTGATATTCATAAGGGACTTGTGCGCTCGCTTTTGTGCGACAACCCCATTGAACTGTTCGACTGTGCAGGGCCAGCATATGAGAACTTTCGCACCAGCCATGATCTTTTTGGTGATGGCTCGATTCTGCTTGTGCCACTACCAGGGCATACTGCTGGCAACACTGGTATGCTCATCCGGCGTGCTAATGGGTCGCCACTCTTCTTGCTGGGGGATGCGGCATGGGTTGCCGAAAACTACCTGCGACCCGCGACAATGCATCCATTTATCTGGAATGGCGTCACAAGCGACGATGCAACGGCCTGTCAGACCCTGATTGACCTTCACCACTTCTCCCGTCGTCATCCTGAAATCTCGCTCGTCGCCATGCACGATGCGAGAGCGCAAGAGGCATTCGTGGGGAATAGTGTAGTCAAAAAGCAGGGAGACCGCAAGGGTCTCCCCTACATGTAGAATAAGCTGCAAGTATGTAGGGAAGACCCTTGCGGTCTCCCTGCTTCCCTTGTTCACACAAAACGCATGTGCTACACTTTTGAGAGAGCCTAAAAAAACAGCTATATAAGCAGGGATGTCATGAGAACCGTTCAAAAAACTCATCCACAGAACCGACGTTTTGTGCGTGTACAACTAAGCCAGAATGTCACCTTGCGGAAACAATACGTCGCTACAATCCCACGTTGGCGACATCCTCTTGTTGGGTACTTCGCGAGCATCTTACTTGTCGGGAGTGCTCTGCTCGGCACATGGTTTCTGCGTATGGTACTCGTCTCGTTATCGTTTCCCGATGCACTCTTCATTCTCTCTATATTGTTGACTGCACTCTTTTGGGGTGTTGGACCTGCTATTTTTTCGCTCATTCTGGGTACCTTTGTACTCGACTATTTTTTTCTCTCCCCTCTTGAACAACTTGATTTCACGAGTTGGAATGGCGTCGCACAAGTTCTCCCCTATGTCATTGCGGGGTTGGTGATCGCATTGATTACGGGACAACGTGAGCGAGCGCGTTGGAGATCGTTGGCGACTGAACAAGAGTTGCAAGCATACGCGGAGGAGCTGGAGGAGGCAAATCATCAACTCAAAGATACCGATCAACTGAAAGACCGCTTCCTCTCGATTGCCTCGCACGAACTAAAAACGCCTATCACAAGTATTCGTGGACAGGCTCAACTAGCACTCCGCCGACTCGCCAGACAGAAGGCATCCTCTCCTGAAATTGAGGGTATGAGTACAACACTCGAAAAGATTAACGAGCAAACGACACGCCTTACAACGCTGATTGACGAACTGCTTGACGTAAGCAGCATCCGCGCCGGGAAAGTCGAACTGCACAGGCGTGAGTTCGAGCTTGTCGCACTCTGTCGGTCCGTTGTGGAGGACCAGCAACTCCTCACAGGACGTAACATTGTGCTTACCTCTGAAACGCCAACCGTATCTATCGTTGCTGACCGTGATCGTTTATCACAAGTGGTGACAAATCTCGTATCAAATGCCATCAAATATTCGCCGGAGGAAAGTGAAGTCCTGGTACGTCTCAGCCAAAACGACACACAGGCATGTATCGAGGTGCAAGATCATGGCAAAGGCATCGCTGACAAACAACTGCCCCACATCTTCGACACCTTCTATCGCACCCCTGACGCGCAAGCCTCCTCCAAATTCGGACTCGGACTTGGACTCGCCATCTGCAAAGATATCGTCGAGCGACACGGAGGCCGCATCTGGGCCGAGTCAAAAGTAGGCAAGGGCAGCACGTTTTTTGTGGAACTGCCGAAGAAGTAGAGAGGGTAGGGAAAGAGGAAGATTGCTGCTATTCCTCCTCATCCTTTTGTAGAAAGTAACGCCACCAACCGCCCTGTTCGCCAGTTCTAATACGATGACAATTTACACAACGAACTTCGCACTTCGCTATCTCGGCCTCTATCGTCTTCCAAGGAACGGCGTGCCTATCCATTATGTAGTCTAACACTGGCTACTACCCACAAGTATATATACCTATTACTAGTGCTAAATACAAATATAGATTATATAGTAGTCTCTGTCAATACTTCATGTTAGAATGGTATAAAGAAATTAAGATAGAGGTGAGATAAATGCGCCGTTTAAGAGTTAGAGAACTTGCAGAAGAGAGAGGAATGACTCAATCGAAACTCATGCGTGTATCTGACTTAAACATGAAAACTGTTCAAGGGTTATATCGAGAGCCATACCGTATCAATGTTGCCTACCTGACCCTTGAGAAAGTTGCTAAGGCTCTCGATGTAAAAATTGATGATTTGTTTGAAGAAGTAGAAAATGGGAACGTATAGGTTTAGTGAATGAAGTATAAAAAGCTCCTAAACTTCTAAAAGTTTAGGAGCTTTGGACAGGGGAGACAGGACTCGAACCTGCAACAACTCGTGCTGGCTTGTAATCAGTTCGTGCTGTAAGCACGTTTCTGAACACCTACCGCCGAACCGAACGGGCATCTTTCAATGCATTCGGCTCTCCAAGAGACACATCCTTCATAAAGAATTTGTCTCTCTGTACCCCTTCCCCTTGTATTGGGCATTACCCCAATCATTTGAGTACTATGGATACTCCGTCACCATACACCTCACGGTGCTTAGGCGATCCCTAAGTTCTCTTTCTACTCCGGTCCGAACGTAGGTTCCTTGTTCGTCTTTCTCGCCTATTCAAGGCCAGTCGCGACAGGAGAAACGTTTGACAACCCTCCAAATAACGATTGTCAATCCTGTATTGCGTAAAGACTAAGGTTCAAGCAATCCAGCCTTAACCATATTCGGCCTAGCTGCTTGGTACTCTCATTCATAAAATGAAGTTTACCAAACTTTTCAACCATGCTATTGTCCCCTATCCCCTTTCGGAGTCAGGTAAGGTTGTGCTTTAGCCATATCCGTTTCAATGACGCTGTACTTCTACAGCAAGAGTAAAAAGAACGCATAGGCGCAAATCTAAATTTGGAGACGAGGACTCTACCATTGAGCTACTCCCCTATAGTTTCTCACAAGCATATAGTTTTTGCTATATACAAGTAAGCAGCGGAGGAGGTGAGATTCGAACTCACGGAGGGGATTCCTCACTCATTTAGCAAACGAGCGCACTCGGCCACTATGCGACTCCTCCATAATTCTCAGACCTTTACAATCTGATGTGCCTAGTATACAGAAAAGCACTACCCGTGTCAAGCATTTTTTCGACATCATTTTTGTCCAACTCATTCTAAAACGCATAGCGAATAGTGCAGTAGGGCAGTTCTTTTCGTAGCAACGTACAAAACTCGCTCACAAGGCCACGTTTGATCGATAGCTTGTAACGCAGGTTATCGCCCCCTGCTTGCGATACCTTTTGCTCTTGCAGGTCTGGACGCCACAAGAACTCTTCCGCCTTTGGATGCCATTGCAGATTGACCTCATGCAACTGCTCGTTATGTGTCAGGAAGATCACTTCGGCCTGTAACTGCGCCTTCAACACCGGCGACAACACATCATCTATCTCCTCGAATAGTTTCTTATAGTCTTCTAGCCATGTGTCGTAGTAGATGATGGGGCCAAAGTTGATGTTGACCTCGTAACCAGCTTCAAAGAAATCATTCATTGCATTAATACGTTCGGTAATAGGCCCAGTACGCACATCCACCACTTTCGCGATAGACGGTGGCATCAGACTAAAACGAATCCGTGCCTTGCTCTGTGGGTCATAGGTCAGCATCTCGCGATTGACATACTTCGTCGCAAACGTCATCTTCGCGTTTGGCAAGCCACGAAACAAGCCTACCAAATCTTTTACGTTATTACTAATCGTGGCATCGACGGAGCAATCATTATTTGTGCCAATCTCATACACCCACAATGCCGGGTCAGCCTGTGACGGCTCCCACTTGATACCCTGCTTATTCGCATGCTTCTCAATCGAAGCGCATATCTGCTCAATATTAACAAACGTAGTAATTGGATTGGCAAAGCCTTTGCGACGAGCGACGTAGCAATAGTTGCAAGCCATAGCACAGCCATTTGCATGTGATGGCGCGATAAAATCACAACTACGATAGAACGGTGTACATTTTACCGTCTTCTTCACGCCAAGTACAAGTACGTTGCGCTTAACCTTATTCCAGCCCTTAACAAGGTCTTCGTTTCTGTGAAGTTCTGGTATATTCCAGTGCGAAGCTACTTCAATACGCTCAACATTTGGGTAGTTATTGAGTATCTCTTGCCCTCGTGGATAGGTGAGTACGGAGGGTTCATAGTAGATGGTGCTTATATCTAGTAGATTATTTGGCATGTATATAGTATACCATTCGTATACTTGCTTGGTTTTTATATCCTTTCAATGTTATAAAAGCCATTTGGTGGTATCAATACAATGTACTGTAGGATTATGCTATTGATAATGCTTACTCAGCATTGCCCAACAAGTATGTTTTTACGTGGAAGGGATGAAGAAGATGAACGATCAATCTCAGGTACAATCTCATCGGCTGTATTCATCTGTTCAAATACAGCAACCCTCAGCTAATGAACAGCCTCAACAAAGTAGTCCTCCGTCAAAGAAAAAGGGAAATTTTAGCCAAAAGAGAACCTGGGTTTTTATTTTCGCGTTAGTAGTTGCTATTGGTATTATCACAAATGTAGCTAAAGGCGAAAGTACTAGCTCTTTAAGTAATAATAGTGTTGGTGACACTTCGGTTCAAGTGAGTCCGGTTCAAGTAAGTGGTTCTATTGCAGTAAGTCATGTCATATGTACGCTTGTCTACGCGAAACACCTTGTAGCAGATAACTATATCAAGCCAAAACCAGAAAACCAGTTTATTGTTGTTCATGTAAAGTTGGTAAATAAAGGTACTAATAAGACAAGTTACAATCAGTTTGATTTTCATGTAAAAAGTGGTAGTGGAAATATTACAGATATGGAATATCCTCCTACAACTTACACTGCTAATAATCAACTTAGTAACGGCCAACTTGCTGCAAATAGTACAGTAGAAGGCGATATAATCTTCGAGGTACACGTTGGTGATCATAAAGCACAATTGATGTGGCAACCAAGCATAATCGGTAATTCCACTGATTATGCTTGGAATCTTGGCCTCTGAACAAGGAAAATTTGATACTTCTGTGGTCTGCTGAAATGCTTGCCGCGCACATCGTCGCCACCCGTGTCTGGTGGTTTCATGGGGTGTAGGCAATGCTGACCTTGTTCCACTCGCCGCATGGGACGAGGAAGGAGCACCCACACGCTCTGCCTCTGAATTAGTTACTGGACTTGAGTCCACATGGAGCATGATTCAAGATGCACTTGCTCATTGGACTCCTGCCGATCTTGAGCAGCCATTCCAGAGGCCAGGAGATCAGTCAGGTACACCGGAACACCGTTCGCGGCAGTGGATTATCTGGCATCTTCTCGAACACGATCTACATCATGGGGGAGAACTTTCTCTGCTATTGGGAATGCATGGTGTTCCTGCGCTTGACCTGTAACACCAGTATCTTCTCCTTTGCCACGAAACAGCACCCACCACAGCGCAATCGCGACGACCATAAGCGCGATATTGTATGGCAACAGCGACCAGATACCCACATTTTGTGACAGAATACCTGCTATCCATGGAAATACTGCTAGCCCAACAATGCTGATACTCACAACAAAGCCGATTGCGCTGGGCACAATTCGGGCTGGCACAAGCTTTGGCGTTAATGCTACCGTGAGTGGATAGATGGGTCCGAGGCCAAAACCGATCAAACAAAAGCCAACTATCATCACGATTTCTAACGGAATAAACCAGATCAACAGCAACGTAACAATGATGCCTCCCATACACACATAAACAAGCGTTGTGTTACTCATTCTGAAACGCTCCGCCAGCGTTTGTAGTACGAAGCGTCCCATGGTCAGACCAAACCAGTAGCCGCTTACAATCCATCCACTCAACAGCGCGTTTTGATGCCGATCCTCAAGCAAAAAGGTGTAAGTCCAGTTGCCTAAACTTACCTCAACTCCCACGTAGAACAGCAGAAAGAGTGCCGCAATCCACACCATGCTCAGCTTGAGGGTATTAGCGAGAGGAGTACTGCCCTTGTTCTTTTGCGTATCTTGCGTATGTAAAGTCGTCGCAGATGTACCTTTGAAAAGGAGCCAGAATCCGAGGAACATGAGTATGCCTAAGCCAGCTAGAACGAAGTATGTGCTATTCCAACCCCAACTGAGAATCAAAATAGTGCTGGCAACGACGGGACCAATCAATGCACCTACCCCATAGAATGCGTGGAGATAATTGAGGAGTGAAGCACTGCGCGGCAATTCCGACACATAAATGTTTAAGCCTGTTTCGATTATACCAACGCCAAGTCCAACCGAGAGACGCGTAAGCAATATCACCGCAAAAGGTGGTTTCAGGCCAAACCCAAGTGTACCGAGCAGAAATGCAGTCGCCCCCACCAGAAGAAATCCACGCATCCCTAAACGTTCTACCAGGATACCGCTTGTGAATGCCGAAAGAAAATAGCCAATGGATGAGACCAGGAACAGTAAACCAATTACAGCGTTGTCCACATGATAATAACTGATTAAACTCGGCAATAACACACCTGGCACTCCACCACTGATACCAATCAGGATGAAGCAGAAAAAGGCGAGCAGAGTTGGTGGGGAAAAGAAGAATGAGGAGAAAGACGATTTGTTTTCAGGAGAGAGAGTTTTCATGAATGTCCTTGTTCAATATCACACGCTTTTTGTTGAGTGTATCACATACAAAGCTGGTAAGAAGAGGTATACTAGAGGCGCATAGAAAAAAGCAACATTACAAATCACAGGAGTGTTCGACAATGGCTGACCGCATAGGACAACAGCTCGGCAACTATCAACTACAACGCGTTATCGGAACCGGAGGCTTTGCTGAAGTCTATCTGGCGGAGCATAAATATTTGCGTACAAAGGCCGCAATCAAGATATTACATGCGCAACTGGCGAATGACGACCAGGAATATTTTCTCGCCGAGGCACGTACCGTCGCTCACCTCATTCATCCACACATCATTCGCGTGCTAGAATTTGGTGTAGAAAACGCGACACCATTTTTAGTCATGGACTATGCTCCTAATGGTACACTTCGCCAACTACACCCAAAGGGGAGCCGTGTGCCACTTGCTACCGTGGTCTCCTATGTTAAGCAATTGGCAGAGGCACTTGATTACGCACATAGCGAGCAAGTGATTCATCGAGATATCAAGCCGGAAAACATGCTGGTAGGCAACAAGAACGATGTCTTACTGAGCGACTTTGGCATCGCACAAGTAGCGCAAAGTTCACGTTATCAAAATGTCCGCGATATGGCTGGTACTATCGCATACATGGCACCTGAACAGATTTCTGCCCATCCACGTACCGCGAGTGACCAGTATTCTCTTGGTATCGTGGTCTACGAATGGCTGACAGGAGAACGTCCCTTTCAAGGCTCATTCACAGAGATTGCGGTTAAGCATAATCTTGTGCCGCCGCCGTCTTTTCACGAGAAAATACCAGGAATGACACTCGCCGTTGAAGAAGTCGTGTTGACCGCCCTGGCAAAAGAGCCGCAACAGCGTTTCGCGACGGTTTCCGCGTTCGCACACGCTTTAGAGCAAGCCAGTTTGTCTGTTAAAGAAAACAATATGCCAGCACCATACGATTTGATGAATGAAGCAAACAGTGCGCCAACACAGTATGAACTGCTAGCTCCTGCATACCCATCTGTTCCTGTTCTTGATAACCCACCCCCTGTACGTATACAGAACCCTGTCACACCGATCCTTTTTTATGATGAAGCTACTCTGCTAAGTGATCCAAATAGTGCGATTGAGTTTGCCGAACCAGCACCGCTAGCGGCTACTAAAATGGCCCTGCCTGCTCTGCCCACAGAAAGTACGCCTGGAGAGCGAGTGATTACAACCGATCCTATTACGCGCAAAAGTCCTTCACGTAGTAGAACGTTTCTGGTGCTTGCCCTTGTGTTGCTTGTACTTGTCGGCAGTACAGGTATCTTCCTGACCGTATTTGCACATAAAGCAAGTACAGGCAAAACGTCTGTGATTGTGACAAAGGCCCCATTTTTTGTGACGGCAAGCCCGACTATCATCCCAACAAATGAAATCGTTGCTCAAGATACCTTTCAGCGTGGCGATCAAACATTTTGGGGTACCGCTTCAGATGGTCAACAATGGCGTGAAGAGGCGAATAGTCAGCCATTCTTTAGCATCAAAAACCAGACCGGACAGGTTGTTGCCCCAAACGGTGGAGCATACAATGCTTTACTTGGTCCACAAAGAAATAACGAAGATATCGTATTCACTGGCTCTGTCAACCATTTTACTCAAAATGTAAACACAGGTGCTGTCGTGCGCTGGACCGATGAAGGCGACTGGTATAAAGCCTTGATTGATGGACAGCATCTCGCCATCATCAAGCATGTTCATGGAATCGCCACAACCATTAGCACGATTTCCTTTGCGGCGCAGGATAACGTCTCCTATTCGCTCCACTTTAGAATTGTAGGCTCAACGCTCTACGCCAACGCCTGGCAAAGTGACCGACACGAACCCAAAACGTGGATGCTGACCACAACTGATACCTCATTCACCACGACACAGGGATATGGTGGTCTGCGCTTCTCAGTGCAACCGGGAACCATTATTACCGTAACCTCATTCCGTGCAGCAAAAGCACACCCTGCTGCATAGGAGGAAATGCAACGTTGGTTTTCTTTAACCTATAGCAAACCATCTTTCATACAGAGACTGCGCAGGTCACACGCGACACACACCTTGCCTTTTTGACGATTCTTGCCGAAGAGTCAAAGATGCTTGATCCAGAAGATTTGACAGCAACAGTCGTACTAGCATGTACGCGATTTGCCCACTCACGCATCATTGAGATTCAGATACGCACTATGGATGAGCCATTAGCTTAAACGAGAATATTCATAAAAACAAGAAGGTGAAGCAGTCATATCTGCTTCACCTTCTTTAAGCGATGTGTACTCAGTTTGCAAGAGAACATTCCTCTCATCCGTTATCCCCTTGACAAACCATTTTTTATAAGGTATGTTATGCATACTTAACGTTATGTATACTTAACGTTAAGTATGCATAACATATTAGTAAACATAAGGAAGAGATTAACGATGAGTGACACATTCTTTGATGCATCAATACCACACATTGCACCAGTACCAGACCTTCCTCCAAACAAGACGACACAGGCGATTGGACCTCTCCCCAAAAGCGTGCAGTGGAGTTGGCTTGATCTGCTACTCATGTCTATCACCAGTATCGTCTTGTTTGTCGTGGGGATTATTCTCGTCTCTCTTGTGTTTGTCTTGGTAGGTGGGCAGACACATTTACAGAACTCACTTACCTCAATATCATTTAGTGTTGCTGTAGCTTTCCTCGAGTTTGTGGCTTTAGTGGGGAGCGTGTACCTGCTAGGGATGGTACGCAAGCGAAAAAGCTGGCAGTCGATTGGACTACACTCCTTGTCACGACGGTGGTTTTGGGGAGCAGTGGGACTAAGTGTACTCTCCATACCTGTCGGAAGTTTGTTGAGCTACCTGATAACGCTGTTGCTAAGACAACCTTTTACCAATTCGCAACTACCATTTTTGGCTCCTAAAGGGTCAACATGGCTGAGTATCGTGTTGCTCGTGGTACTAACAGGTGGGGCAATTCCATTTGCAGAAGAACTATTCTTTCGGGGCGTGCTATACGCGTTTCTAAGAGAACGTTGGGGAGTATGGATTGGAGCATTTGTTAGTGCTGCGGTATTTGGATTTGTACACTTTGATGTGATTGTAGGAGTGACGGCCTTTGTACTAGGTCTGTTCTCTGCTTACGCCTATGAGCGCAGTAAATCGCTTTGGTCCTCGGTCCTTATCCATGCGCTGGGCAACACGCTGAAATTGATTATTCTCTACACCTTTATTGCAACGACGACAAAAATACCGTTTATGTAGAAAGGAGACTACCTTTGAGTAGGAAGAACTACGAGGCACAAATGCGCTTCGCCCACATGTATGCTCGTATGTTGAGGCAGGGGGCGAATGGACTGCTCACGCTGTCCCGACCATTGCCACAAACGATACGGGTGCGCGTTGAAACTTTTGCACGTCTTTTACGTAACTTGGAAGTGGTATCGGTTCAGCCGAACAATGTATGTCGGATGATGGAAAAGCCTTTTCTTTTCAAGTCGATCCTTGATAGCATGGGACTTGGCGCATTGATTGGCTTTGCCAGTGCCTACCTCCTGGGGGATAGCCCACTTTTTCTCAACATCCCAGCAGCGTTCGTTGCACTACTGATATTGATTGTGTTTGTGAGTTTGACTAGTTTTCTTTCTATGAGTGGCGATATATACCTGGATAGGCATGATGAGTTCCAGCAACTAGTCATCCATGAGGCAAGTGCATACTCCTTGCGTATCACGGCATTTCTGCTTGTACTTATCATAGTTGCGTGTACCCTCATTCGTCCATTGAGAAATGATGCACCAGCCTTACTGTGTATCGTACTGGTTATTACTCGCCTCGCATATCTTATCAGGCTAGCGCAGTTGCGCTGGCAAGATTTGGCAGACATCGACCTGGTGGAAGAAGAACCAAAAGAACGCGCTGGAGTATACAATAGTTCCAACTAGTACAACAGATAGATAGTAGGTGATTGAAGGAAGTATATTATGACGAGTATGGGAGGTACAAAACCACGCGTTATTAATCGGTTGCGTGAACTACGGCAGGAATATAGCTTGACCCAGGAAAAGCTGGCAGAAGATTTAGAGGTGACACGTCACACCATCCTTGCACTAGAGGTAGGACGCTACGTTCCCTCTATTGAATTGGCCCTCCGCTTGGCCGCCTACTTTGACCAGCCGCTTGAGTCTATCTTCTGGCTGGAGTTGAAAGAAGGGGAAACACCACCTGTACAAGCGAAAAAGCCAGACTGTTAAGCACAAATACGCACTCCAACTCAGTAAACTGGGTTGGAGTGCGTATTTGTGCTTAACAGTCTGGCTTTTTCGCTGCTCTTCTATAAATTTATCGCACACCCAGGATAAGCTCGATTGTCAACTGATCGAGCTTTTCATAACGGTAGCCACGTTGTGCCAGTTTATCGACATCGAACGTCGTCGCCCTTAGCTTACTCAATGTATCCGCGCTATAGCCACTTAGTAAGCCACCATAGGCTTGATCTCCACCGTTGATTTCAGCAAGCAATGCCTGAATCTCTGGATCAGCATTGAAGCGGTGCGCCTTTTCTTTGAGCATGTTGTAGGTACGCATACAGCCGAGCGCGAAATCCCATACACCTGCTTCGTCCTCGGTACGATAGGAGTGCGCGTCATAGTGGCGTGGTCCATCATACTTTTGGTCTTCGAGCAACTTGACCAGGAAGAAGGCACTCTTGATGTTTTCGCTGCCAAAACGGAAGTCCTGGTCGAAGCGTGGTCCCTTCTGATCGTTGAGGTCAATATGAAAGAGTTTGCCAGCTTCCAGTGCCTGTGCCACGCCATGCACAAAGTTCAGACCCGCCATATGCTCATGCGCCACCTCTGGATTGACACCAACCAGATCGGGGTGGTCGAGCGTATAGATGAAGGCCAGCATATGTCCAATGGTTGGCAGGTAGGTGTCAGAGCGTGGCTCATTTGGCTTGGGTTCAAGCGCGAGACGCATCTTATAGCCCTTGTCAAGCACGTACTGCGACACAAAGTTGATGGCATCACGCATCCGTTTTAGCGCGACCACCGGGTCTTTACTGGCTTCCGCATCGACGCCTTCACGTCCACCCCAGAAGACATAGGTTGAGGCACCGAGTTCGGCACCAAGATCAATGGCGTTCAACGTCTTTTGTAGCGCGAAGGCTCGTACCGCAGGATCAACCGACGTAAAGGCACCATCCTTAAAAACAGGGTGGAAAAACAGATTGGTGGTTGCCATTGGCACAACCATCCCATTATCAGACAAAGCCTTTTTGAAATCGCTCACAATACGGTCTCGTTCCGAGGGAGTCGCCTCAAATGGTACAAGATCATTATCATGAAAATTGATGCCCCATGCGCCTAACTTGGCGAGTTGCTGCACGCTATACACAGGGTCAAGTGCGGGCCGCACAAATTCGCCAAACGGGTCACGTCCACGGTTGCCAACAGTCCAGAGGCCAAAACTGAATTTATCCTCTTTCTTTGGTGCGTACTGGTCACTTGTACTCTGATGTGAAAGTGCTGCTGATGGTGTGGTAGTCATGAGTTATTGCCTTTCTAAAAGAACTGCCGTTGAAAGTCTTACATCAGTAATGTATCACATCTCGCAGTTTTACCCCGTTTAGGAACGCGGGTTATACGTCTTATCGACTCTTCAAGAATCCATTGTCCTCTTCACATACAGCCGGCAACATTGATCTAGTTCAGGTGTATAATGAAGTATCCTCGTTTAAAAATATTTCTCGTTGTTCTTTTTCTCGCTTCGCAAGACATGGTTGTTGATCTTGCACCAAGCGCAAGAGTTCGCTTGATTTGTCAGGTAGAAAAAATGAGCAGATGCTTTCACTTCATCCCAATCCGTTTCTTAAGAGAATAGACCTGCGGTGGGAGGAAATTGCATCTATTCGTGTCAGTGGAAAACATCGTCTCTTCCTCGACATTACTCTTGTTACTCCTTCTATCGAAGCCTTTCTACAGCGTCAATCTCCACTCATGAGGAATATTCTTGCAAAAAGAATAGAACAGACAGGTCGGATTGTTCGTTTTTCTCAACGGCTTTTACCGGGAGACTTACCACTTTCACTGCTTCACCTTATTCAGAGACGTTATCATCAACAAGTTGAGCAGTATCATATTATTCTCCTTGACGAAAGAGGGTAAGAACGACGGGACTTTCTATGTTTGCGCTTTCATGGATTATCCGCAACGAACTCTTCTGAAAGACGTTAGTGACTGTTTGCCCATAATACAACCAACAACGGAAGGACGAGACAGAGTGCGATAAGTGCTGCACGTGTACGTTTCTTGAGAACGCGCAATTCCCGGTCATCTGGAGAAATATGTACTAACATCGCTATCTCCGGTTTATCAGGTAACAAGAGAATGTCGATAGAGGACGTGTTGAGAAAAGTCTTGGCGTAATGCTTGCTGACCCATTGTCTCTGCTTATATATTTTTCCGGCATATTCGTAGGTAAATGGGAGAGACGTAGCAGAAAGATTGGGCGAGATGTGTCCATCGAGTTGTCCTGTCACTTTGGTGCCGTGTTGGTGCACCTGGCTTTCAACGCTTGCTTTCTGACGGCCCATTGTCCATGACGAAACGAGAACAAGAACACATCCAGCTGCGTAGAGTGCGCCAAAGAAAAGCAGTGTGGTGGTCATAGATATCCTCCATTTTTTCTTTCACGGAATTGTACGTTACCGCCCCTTGCCCATTTGCTTCTGATTCTTTTTGTTCAATTTAGAGCTAGTTTTGTTATAAGTATATCTATAATTTCTCGGTCACTCGGTGCTGTTGACATGTATTTACCCACTTGTACTTTTTTCTTTTGAGCGAATACTCTCGCTTGAACGGTAGTATAATATAGAAAAGCCCCGATAGCTAGGTTTTGAGGGAAGTATGTCAGACACCTTCGTCAAGAGATACGGAAACAAACAGGGGAGGGAAGAACATCCCTCCCTCTTTGCTTCTATCAGGTTGGACTTCTCCAACAATGCATTACTCTCTGGGCTTAAAAATCTGCTTCGGGTTTCCCAGATAGGCCAGTTCCAAGCCTTGTTGCATTCTCTTCTTTATTTTCTTCTTCCACGCTTGGTATTTCTTTGCAGGGGGAATAGGTTCCTGGCAGAACGAGAAGAAGGCTTCGTAGAACAAGGGACCATCAGAAGCCTCTTGAAGAGTCAAGCACATACTAACCTTGACTGGCTTTCCACCTAAACCAAACTCAGTGCAATGCTGTAAAATTAACTGCTCCAAAGGTTCTGGGTCTACAGTATCTTGAAATCCTTCCCCATGTCATAAAATAACGCTTTTCCCCATTTTCTAAATGAACAGCCAGCGCAACAATATCTTCCATGTCTTCTTCTCCTATCCGTTACTGTAACGACAATTGAAGTGTACAGAAAGCACTACTTCCTCTTTTAACTTCCCATTTCCTGTGTTGTTATTGTTCCCTCCATTATTCTTAACTATCTTTAAAAACGATAGCCATTTTTGGTAATCCTCTCGTATTGGTTAGGATGCTTGCTCCTATCTTTGGGGTATAATCTGCATGAGCTTTTAGCCGTTATCTGTTGACTATTACGCGTTTCACAAAAATCCCTTTTTATGAAAAAGATGTCTGTGTGCAATGCATAAAGATCATAGAGAAGAGAAATTGTTTGATGGAGAAAGAATAGGTATTCATGAACACTTCTATTCATGTGGAAGATCACCATATGGTCATTTATCCTGATTTTATTCGGGGAGGCAAAAAGAATGCCCTCGTTGGAGTCGTTATAGCAGTTGTCTTTCTTGCCAGTTGTCTTTGGGTAGCTATGACACCTGGGAGAGTGGATATTCTGCAATTGGCAGGAGTTATACTTTTCTCCGGTTTGATGCTCTTTACGTCTCTGATCCAACTCACATGGGGACCACTTATAAGTATGAATGAACAGTACCTCTCTCTTCGACCTAATCCGTTTCTTGATCGTATAGAGGTGCAATGGAATGAAATCGAGGCATTTATCCCTTTTACAGGACGAAATCACTTTTTCTTTGAGGTGACTCTCACTCCTGCTTATCGTGAAGCCTTTCTGCTGCGCCAGCCTCCCTTTATGAGGAAGCTTCTTGCCAAAAGGCTCGAACGCTCTCAAGCCATTGCACGGTTCTCTCAACGTATCTTACCTTGCGCTCAAACTGATCTACGTGGAGCAATCCAAGAACTCTATCATGTTCAGGTTCAGAAGTACCATATCAGCTTTGGAAAGTGATAGGCTCTATAACTTTTTGATAAGAAGACCTTCTTTTAGCGTTTTACTACACAAAGACAAATAGCACATTTCCCCGTGATGTACAATGACCAGTAATACACCGTCTTATATTGTGATCAGTGCCCTACACATGAGAATTGCTTCTATTCGTGCTCTTGCACGGGTTCAAATAAAAATACGGTCCGACTTTCTACATATAGAACAGTTCCTCTAGATTTTCTGAGCAGCCAAAAGAAAAAAGGCATATCCACTGCTGACATGAAAAGGTTCATGATGAGAATAGGCAAGGAGCATATCAATTATTCCATGCTGTCCTACAAGGAAGGGGAGCAAAAGAAGGAGGTACAAACATTCCATTATAGCCGCGGCTTGTGACATTGCCCCAGTTGTCATACTGCGAGCTATAGGTCGCTCCTGTTGGATTTGTGCAAGTTGACCTTGCTGGATATAACCCTTTCAGTTGATGGGGATTGGTGTTGTCACAATAGATGTATTGCTGTGTGGTACCACTTCCATTCAATGGTCCTTGCCATAGTTGCCCCAGATGCGTATAGGCAAAGCTACTACTATAAGAGGAGGTACCTCCAAGCGTGTTGCTTAGTGTGGCACTCCCACAGGTGCCATTACCTGCTGAGGGTTGCGTTCCACTATTGCCTGCCCAGACCAACCGATTCTGTTTGTCATAGCAGAAGTTTTGTGTCTCGCTAGTTCGTTCTCATCGAAATAAGACACCAATACTGTATCACATCGCCTTTCGCATGACTGCCCTTACCAACCGAATTTCATCAAACGAATACTCGTCACCCAGGAAATCTTTGAGCGGTCGCAGTGCGCCATCGCCGAGTTGCTCTATCGCGTCCACGATGTTTTGATAATGCCCCTCTGGTATCAAAGGCACAATATCTATCGCCTCACCCAACTCAATTAATTCCGCCAGATGATTGACGATGGTGCTTTGTGTTAAACCACGTTCCTCAGCAATCTCTTCAATACTGCGTCCTTGCTCATACAACGTCAGGGTTTGTAGGCGTGAATGAGGCATCTGGATAGTCGGAGGTTTACTAACGGTACTTTTCTTCACTGCGACAGACGGTGCTAATATCTCCATCGGAATGTTGTGCAGTTCGCAATAACTCGCGATTTCTTCCGTAAACGTCGTAAAGTACGCCGCTAACTTGCTACTACCAACGCCCGAAATATTCGCGAAATGTTCGCGCGTTTGTGGACGTTGCTGCGCCATCTCTCGCAATGCGTTATCTGAGAAGACGACATAAGGCGGTACACTCTGTTCATCGGCGATTTGTTTACGCAGGTTACGCAAGTGTTGGAAGAGCCGTGCGCTTTGTGGATCAAGCACTTCTTGCTCCGCTTTGACCTTTTCCTCTTTCACTATTATAGGCATCTCAAACACACACTGTTTACGCAGAATGTCGCGCGAGCGTGTATTCAGTCGCAGAATAGAAAACTCTGCCGCGATATCCAGGAATCCTTGCTGTACTAATGCATGACCAAGCCGCTTCCACTCCTCCACACTGTACTCTTTGCCAATGCCGTAGGTCGAGAGCGTATCATGATGAAAGTCACGAATGCGCTTTGTATTCGCGCCACGCAATACGTCGATGATATGCGTCATGCCAAAGCGTTGTTCTGTGCGCCCAACACATGAAAGGAACTTTTGCGCATCAATTGTGCGGTCTTCCATCTCGACAGGTGTAAGCGCACGTAGGCAATTATCACAACTACCGCAATTCTCTTCTTGCCACTCTTCACCAAAATAGCCTAACAGAATACGCCGACGACAATCGCGACTATCGCAGTACGCGGTAACTTGATTGAGTTGTTGCCGCGCGATAAGCTGTTCTTGCTCACTTGGTTTCTGGTCAATAACAAACTCGACTTTGATACGGTCACTATAGGTGTAGTACAGGATGCATTGCGCTGGCTGTCCATCGCGTCCGGCACGGCCTGACTCCTGGTAATAGCCCTCAAGACTACGCGGCAGGTCATAGTGAATAACCGCTCGTACATCCGGCTTCCCAATCCCCATACCAAAGGCGATGGTAGCGACAAGGACCGTCACGTCGTCACGAATGAAGCGCGACTGATTTTCCGCACGCTGGTCATTTGTCATGCCAGCATGATAGGGTAAGGCGGAAATACCATCGCGCTGTAGTGCTTCGCTAACCATATCAACGCTTTTACGGCTCTGGCAATAAATAATCACAGGAGCATCTGGCATGCCTCGGAGCAGCTCGACAATTTCACCATAGGATGCTTTGCTCTTCTGGCGCACTTCATACGTGAGATTGGGGCGATTAAAACTGGCGATATGAATATGCGGGTCACGCAGTCGAAGCTGAGACAAAATGTCTTCGCGTACACGCTCTGTTGCAGTTGCGGTCAACGCTTGCATTGGCACCGTTGGGAAGTGGTCACGCATTCTACCAATTTGGCGATACTCTGGACGGAAATCATGGCCCCACTCGCTGACACAGTGCGCTTCATCGACCGCCATCAATGAAATACCGATGTTCTCATGCACATGCTCTAGCAACGTCAAGAAGCTATCACTCATCAAGCGTTCTGGTGCCACATAGACCAGCTTGAGTTCTCCATTCAGCAGAGCACGTTCACGCTGTGAGCGTTCAACTGAGCCAAGTGTGCTATTAATAAAGGTTGCCGCGATACCGTTGGCCTGTAAGCGGTCAACCTGATCTTGCATCAACGCGATCAATGGCGAAATGACAATCGTAATCCCTGGCAACATCAAGGCAGGAAGCTGATAGGTCAACGATTTTCCGCCGCCTGTAGGCATAAGAATAAGGGCATCGCGCCCTGCCAGCATTTGCTCAACAACATCCTGTTGCCCTGGCAAAAACGCATCATGCCCAAAATAGTGTTTGAGCGTTTCTTGAGTAGTATTCAACTTGCGACATTTCCTCACGCTTAGAGTGACTGCACCGCGAACTATTGTAACGCATATTCGCTTGTGGGGCAACAAGTATGCGCGTCAGGATCGGGGAACACGGAGACCCTTGCGGTCTCCCCATAGGCATGAGGACAAGAAGTGATAAGTTTGTGAGTGCGTGTTCGTGCGCTGAAGCGGACTCAGGGGGTGCGCTGAAGCGGACCCGTACAGGAAGGTGAGCACGCGAAAGCGCGTGGAACTCCTGTACGGGTCCGCTTCAGCGCACCCCCTTTGCATCCATGTATGACTTATCCTCATGCCTATGGGGAGACCCTTGCGGTCTCCCATATTTTTACAAGAGGAGGCTTTCTAACCTATGTTCAAATAAACCATAATTCATAAGTATAGTGAAAATAGCTTGCAAGCATACGGCTTCTATGCTACACTCTCTATGCATAAGAAGATTATCTCCGCGTTCTTTAGAAAAGAGGAATCACCTATGCAACGTGACAAGTACCGCCCCCAAACAGTTCTATTTATCCTCCTGAGTCTTGTTGCATTGCTGGTAGCAGCGTGTGGTGGTAGTAATAACCAAACATCACAGGCTGTAGGTAAGGCATCAGCAGACAAACAAATTCTCGTTCTTCCGCTTAGTGGTTACACAGATATCGCGACATTTGATCCCGCGCTTTCTACAGAAATATCCGCAATTACCGTTGATAACCTGATTTACACTGGTCTTGTGCAACTTGATGACCATCTGCAAGTGCGTGATGAACTTGCCGCCTCTCATTCACTCAGCTCAGATGGTGTAACGTGGACGTTTAAACTCAAGCCAAACCTGAAATTTAGTGATGGAGCACCACTTACCTCGGCGGACGTGGCCTATAGCATTGACCGTGCCCTTGAGCCAAGCCTCGCATCACCAGTTGCACCCTTGTATCTTGGTCTGCTAAAAGATTCGGACAAACGTGCGGCTGGCAAACTGAAAACGCTGATCAATGATAGTATCGTAACACCGGATGCACAGACCGTTGTGCTCGTGACGGGCAAAAAAGCCGCCTATTTTCTACAAACGTTGACCTACCAAACGTCTTATGTCATAGAAAAAAGCATGATTGACAAGTATGGCAACACCTTTGCCGACCATTTAAGCGAAGGTATTGGCGGTGATGGACCCTTCAAAGTGCAGAAGTACTCTCGTGGCAAAGAAGTTGATTTCATCCCCAATCCTAACTTCTTTGGAGCGCAACCACAGGTAAAAAAGGTCGTCATTCCTATTTATGGTCAGAATGCTACGACCTATAAGGCATATCAAGCCGATCAAGTCGATCAGGCACCTCTCGCAGCAGCACAGGCAGCTCAAGCGCAATCGCTACCTGGGGGGCAGTTTCACAAGGTGCCTCAGCTTGAAACCCAGTTTTACACGATGAACTATCTGGTGAAGCCCTTTGACAATCTCAAGATACGTCAGGCATTCGCACTCGCGTTGAATAAAGATCAGGTTGTGCATAGTGTCTACAAGGATACGGTCATTGCAACTAACCACATGGTGCCAAGTGGTATGCCGGGCTACAATCCAAATTTGACTGGACCACTGAGTACAAAAGGGACGAATGGCGATACACAAAAGGCAAAGCAGCTTCTCCAGCAAGGTATGCATGAGGCAGGTTACACGCTTGCCACATTGCCTACGATAACGCTGACGACCGCTTCTCAAGGTTCGGCGGATGCACGTAACGAGTTTGCCGTTGCTCAGCAAGAATGGCAGGATGCTTTAGGCGTTACTGTACACATCCAGGATGTAGACATATCGAAATTGGTGACGGAGCGTAACAACTCGGTCAACAATCCGAATGGTTTGCAGATGTGGGCATTGTACTGGGCGGCTGACTATCCCGACCCGCAAGACTGGTTGACGCTCATCTTCGGCAAAGACTCATCGAAAAATGGCATGAATTACGGTCAGAATAAAACAACAGCCGCATCAGAGCAGCAGACGAACCAGCAATTGATGGAGCAGGCAGACAGCAATCTTGACCAGACAAGTCGTTTGCAGCAATACAATGTAGCAGAGCAGAATCTCGTCAACGATGTAGCGTGGATACCGAGATTTCAGGTGGCGAACATCTTTGTACGCAAGCCCTGCGTCGTTGGTATCACAGACAACGCACAAAACTTTATCCCACAGGATGACTGGGGTTCCATCTACGTCTCCACGGCAACACCGTGCGCCGATGTCACTGCATATAAATAACGTGATATTTGATGCAGTTTGACAAAATAATCAGGATGGACGCCGTAGGGACCACGTTTATGGCGTCCACGGCGCAATTTATTGCGCGAGATATGTACCAACCCACATTCTTTCATGAGAAATATAGGCGATAAATCGTCTGCGGACGCCGTAAACGTGGTCCCTACGACGATCGTATTATTATTTCATAAAATAGCATATAATTCCGTATCTTACTCTGCTCGAATCCAGCGTGGCTGAATATTCTCTATTGGCGCATCAAACAAGCTCGGTTGCTCCTCTACGCGAAAAAGCTGGTCAAAGTCTTCGGGCGTGAAGGCTTTACGCAAACGAGCTGCATAAGAGGTCACAAGCACGCGTAAATAGTGGTCAACGTCATAATCGCGACGGTTTGCGACCTCTTCGCGTAACGAGGATGCCTCTATGTGTTCATCCTCATGTTCATTTCCCTCACCCCAATCATTGCCAATGGCGGCCTCTTCGGTCTCCTCTGGCAACCAGACATATTTTTTCGCTTGCGAGCGGTAGAAGCGCACACGTTCACCCGGAAACCAGCGTGTGCGTCCTGCATTCAATAGTGCCTCATATTGTGGTTCTGGATGGGTCACACGTGATGCAGTATAGGCTTCGGGCGTCTTCGAGAGACGTACTCTTGCCCCCACATCCGATGCTGGCAACGCACGAGTACGCAACGCAATCGCCATATCAACGTATGCTTGCCGTACTCCTGACGTGTTGCCAGTCAGAGCGCAATACAACGCTTGACGTAGAAAGCGTTCTCCAAACGGCTCGGCACGACTGGAACGCAAAGCGACCCCATGCACAACGAGTCTGTCATCATAGGTTAATAGCGCGTAATTCTTGACTTCATGACTGAGCATCGCCCGATAGCGTCCCTCGTACTCCAGGCGAATCCCGGCAGGCAGTTCTGCTCCAATCTCCTCAACTACCACGCGTTCCTGCTCCTCCGTCCACCCTGTCGGTACCGAGAAATACACACCATCTGTATCGGCCTCGATTAATGCCATACCACGTAGACGCAATGCTTCCAGGACTTGCGCAAGAATAGTGCGTCCACGTTGTGTGACCTCATCAGCCGCCCGACTATCCGCAAAGAGTGCCATCGTCCCTGCACCCATATAGCCATAGGCCGCGTTAATCAGTATCTTCATCGCGGCCTGTGTTGCGTTATGATGATACGCTTCAACCGAGTCAGGAGGAGCTGTGCGTGCCGCCGCTTTGTGAAATAGCCGCAGGTCCGTTAGCAAGCCAAGCACACGTAACAACACGCCCAACCGATCACACGCAGGTCCAATCTTAAATGTACGCATCAGTGAAGGATACAGCGATGCAACATCAGCCTTGACAACCTGCTCCGCGATCCCCGTTGCCAGCAGATGAGCCGCACCACCTTCATGCATCTCGCCACTTGTGCTCTTGCCCACTTGTCGAGGGAGTGCCGCACCCGCGCGTAGATAGGCGCGAACAAGAATCGGTTCGAGGATACCCATCGCTGGTCCTGCCGAGGCGAGCCGTTCATAGCGCCGTGGTGCCATGCTTGCCAGCGCGAACGGTGCCCCTTGTAAACGTTGTGACAGGCCATCAACCTCATTCACATCGTCGAGCGCATAATGTTTCACAAGTTCTGGTTCTCGTCGGTACGTGTCAAAGATCGCCGAACCCTCGATATACACGCGTTCGGGCGAGGCAATACCAAAGTAGCGTGCCACCTCTTTGAGACGATGCCCCGGCATATCGCGTACCACAAAATCATGTCGCCGTACAGAATCCAGCGTATCAATCAGTTCGCGCCCCGCAACACTATAACGCACGCGTTTCCGTGCCTCTGGCCCAATTGCCAGTGTCTCTTCTCGCCGTTCCAGGCGTGTCGGACCGCCTTTACGCCCCAGTTCTAGCGGTATACCCAATTTGGACGCGCGTTCTTCCAGGAAAAGCAAGTCAAAGCCGAAAAGATTGTGGTTTTCGATAATATCAGGGTCACGTTCCCGAATGAGGCTACAAAGATCGGTAATCAAACGTGCCTCATCGTCTGGTGTCGGAGCTTCGAGCGTCGTCACAAGTCCGCGATTATCACGGATGGCAACCAGAAAAATACGTCCTCGATGTGGATCGAGTGCCGTTGTTTCAAGGTCGAATTGTAACCTGTGCAAACCGCTATACGTCAAGCCGCGAAAGTAGACGCGACCTGTGAGCATCAAATATTGCTCAACGGGACCAACGCGGTAATACTCGTCCGACACATCATTCAGGCTCGTAATTCTCCGACCCAAACGACGCGATGCACCCGCACACAATGTGCGCTCAAGAAAGCTGCCATCGCGTGCCGAAAGCAGATAGCGATACGAGTCAGGTGGGCCATCCAAAACGCGATAACTGACAAGACCACTACTTGCCCCTGGAGCATCTGCCGCTAAAAGAGCAGGACCTAGCTGCTTCAAGTCTTCCAACGTTGCCGCGAATAACCACGGACGAAAACGCTCCTCCGTACATAATACACTTTCGCCCTCCGCATCCTTCACACGTCGCCACACTATCGCTCGTCCATCGCGTGCAGCCCACACCGAGACGATACCAGGAGTAGGGTCCCACCCGAATAAATATTCGTCCTGACTCTCTACTACAAGATGATTTTGTATGAGTGACACGGGAGAGGAGGTAGACATAATGCTCCTGATATATTTAGAACAAACGTTTCTCTAAGTGTACCATATTATCACCTCTTATCAACAGGAAAAGCCACAAAAAGGAACACCTTTGTTGTGTTATACTATCTCATATAAAGAGCATTGAACAGCACAAAGTTGAGAAGTATCATGATGATTGATCGCTTACAAGAAGTATTACCGCACTTGCAATATTTTCCACCTGAGATGCAGGAGGAAATCGCAAATTATATCAAGGAACTTGAGCAAGAAGCCTTTGCACACGGTCGTATGCAAGAACTTCCACAAATGGCATCCTCTGAGGAACCCTGGGAAGACCCCGCCGGAGCGTGGAGCGACCTTCCCGATGATATGTTTGAGGAACTCGATAGGATTCGGCACTCTAAATACTAAGAGGCTAACTCACCATGCAAATCCTTCGCTGGCACAAGCAAACTCCCCCGACAGAACGCGAGTTGCGTGAACACATGCAACATGATGGACTCTCCCCGTACACATGGTCAAACAACTTTCATTACACCTATGCCGCGCACACGCACTCCTACGAAAAGGGGCTGTACTGTGCTGTTGTTGGTTCTCAGGGCGTGACATGCTTAGAGGCGTCGCGCTAGCCGCTCAATCGTTTCACAGATCAGCTCTGGCAATGTGCCAAACGAATAGGACATCAGCACGCCCTCATTGCGTTGATGCGCCCCCTGCCCATACACTCCGAAATCAACGACCGGAATATTCAACTTCCTGATAACTTCAAGTGGAAGATAATACCCTCCCGTTCCCTGTTCTGTCGGCTCTTTCCAAACTGGCATGTTGGCCTTCAAAATAGATGTATCAGTATCGGCATCCACGCATAAATAGCTCAGATCGCTGAGATAGGGAAAATAGTCTTGCCGGACAAGTCTAGTCTCCGGGTGAGCCTCGATAACCTCGGTGATTGCATCGTGTAACGGTCCTGATGTCACCGAAACATGCGGATAGTAAGGTGGTGAATAATACATCACAACGGCTGGCCCTTGCCGACCACTGAGGGTCCACAATCTATGGACGAGATGCAGACTACGTTCGCGTGTATCCAATGTTGTGAGCACGCGTTCCCATTCCGCATGCAGTTCATATGCTACCTGCCGCTCTCCCAATTGTTGGACTGTTTCTTGATACAATTCCGCATATGTTAGCACCGTTCCTCTACGTGGCTGTGCGTCTTGTTCTTCTACGCCACCAATTGTTCGCCAACGTGCCTCGGTCTTATCGATGCGTGCCAATACCGCTTGTAATGAGGACTCCGCGTAGTGTCGTAAGCGTTCCAGCAATATCTCTGGTGTTGTGGTAAAGGTGAGGACATTGAGGTAAAAATAGGCCGTAAGCGGTAGTTGTACATTGTAGTGTGTCTTGAGATCGGTTGCTCGCAGCGTCACAGGTGGTGCTGTAATTTGCCCTTGTACTATATCACACAATTCATCGTTCATACTGACTGCTCGTATAAGCTCAGCCGTGAGTAGATTGGCATCAAGCCCGTTGAAGGGTGTCCCCACATGGGACTCGCGCCCAATACACAGGAAGCTCGGCAAAAGTTTTCCCACTGAGCCTGTGTAAATATAGCGATGCGGATCGCCTGTGTATTGTGCGGTCGTATAGTCCGTGTTAATGACGCCAACATAGTTGAGATGATGGTGTTCCCGCAGTTTTGTGAGCAAATGCACTGCTTGCAGGATACCTGCTGACTCGTTTTCCTCGTCCGGCGTCGCTAAAAAGAGCACTGATAGTGGAATATCCGGTGCGTTATGCGCGAAATAGCGTATCAGAGCAATGTGGACCGCAACACCACTTTTCATGTCACCACTACCACGCCCAAACATCCAATCATCCGGGTCCGTTCCTTCGAGTACCGAACCAAACTCTACTCGTTCACGCATCAGTGCATCCGGTTCGTGAGCCAGTGCTTCCAGCGTTCCATAATCCTGTGTACCCACTGTATCAAAATGCCCAAGCAGGACAACGGTTGAGGTACTTTGTCCTTTAAGAAAGGCATACACATTTCGCCTTTCATACGCATCGTTTTCAATCTGGTCAAACCCAACCGTCGTGTATTTTTCCGCTACATCGTCTTCACAAAGAAGCTCAAATATTGCTTCCGCAACCTGATTTTCCTCCACGCTAGGGCTAATGCCACGAATATGTACAAGTTCGTCTGTATACCGCGATACGTCCTTATACCACGTTTGTTCATCATGTGTATGCATTGGTGCTCCATCCAACTATGTGTTTTGTTCTTAGCTGTACAATTATTATAGTACATAGAACCGTAGGGGTCTAATTCTATTACACCCTTTTGGCAATACATCATGTTAGCAAGGTTGATGATACGTTCCAATAACCCAAAACGTAGTATATTGCCAAAAGGGTGTAATAGAATTAGACCCCTACAATTGACGTACCTCCCCATCCTCGTGAGACTTCTGCATATATCTTCGTATATTACACAACCAGGTAAACGCTCACTGTGGTAGCACACTTCTGGCTATCTACGCATACCACATCTATCCGTACCTACCTGTGTACTAGAGGAGGATCACATTCCAATGCAGTCTCTTACACATTCAAAAAGACATGTTGCCATCCTTACCTTTGGTCTTTTGACGGCCTTGTCGCTCTTGTTTTCGGCTTGTGGCGGCACAAGTTCTAGCACAGGCGGTGGTAGTCCAACAGCTACTGTCAAGCCGAGCATCGCTGCTCCTACGAATCTCATTACTCCAGGCACACTTACCGTTGGTAGTGATACAACCTATCCACCCCAGGAATTCCTGGACACCACGAGCAATACCTATACAGGCTTCGACGTTGATCTGATTACCGCGATGGCAGCACGTATGGGCTTGAAGACGAATGTCGTCAAGACAGACTTTACCACGATCATCGACAACCTCACCAACAAGCGTTTCGACGTTGTAATTTCTGCCGTCACCATTAATGATGATCGCAAGAAAAAAGTTGATTTCATTCCGTACTTCAACGCAGGTGAATCGCTCCTCGTTGCTAAAGGGAACCCGATGAATCTCAAGGCCGTCGCGGACCTTTGTGGACTCAACATCGGTGTACAGAAGGCAACTGTTGAGCAGGACGACCTGACAGCAGGCAGCAAGGATTGTGTAAGCAAAGGGAAAAAGGCTATCAACCTGACCATTCTTGCCAGCCAGACCGATGTCGTACAATTGCTCATCAATAAGCGTGTTGTCGCAACCTATCAGGATTCACCCGTCACTGACTACTTCAACAAGCTCAATCCTGGTCAGTTCGAGGTTGGTGGCTCCGTTGTAAACGCAGCCGAAGAAGGTATCGCGGTACGCAAGGGTGATACCGCTATGCTGACACCTTTGCAAGCCGCGTTCAACGCAGTGAAGACAGATGGAACCTATACCAAAATTGTGCAGAAGTGGGGTGTCACCAGTGGGGCACTCTCGATGATTGACCGCCGCAAAACGCTCGTGTAGTATATCTTGCAATGAAAAGAATCCATGATGGTCATTCACGATCATCATGGATTCTTTTCATTGCAAGATAGCAGGCTCTAAATGTATTTCGTGCAGATCTGCGTTGCTCCGTTAATGCTAGCACACGCTCGTGCTTTTTGCGTTGGCGCGTACACCATTCGTGACCATGCTATTGGCCCTGTCAACCCCTTTGTCCCATACGCTACACCATCAATACGCTCTACCAGAACCAAATAAACATCATTGTTACTCCCTTTACTCACGACACGTCCCCAATTTGTCGCGCAAACTGGCGAGTAGCGCAGCTGAATATCAGCGGTCGGAGTATCAACTGACGTTACAGTATATGCTCCATTTGAACATCCCGATTGTGCAGGGTCAACATTATCACATCCTTCACCGGAACAGGTCGCCTGAGATGCGGCTTGTTGTGTGGTATGTGCATATGCCGCTGTACCTTGCACACTCAATGAAACTGTAGTGGCAAGAAGAGCAATGATAATCGCGGCTGAATACAAAAATAACCGAGTATGGCGCATAAACTTCCCCCTTTTGCTGCTGTAGAAAGCAGCCTGAAATATACTATATGTACTTCCAGGAAACCAAATTTTCCCCTACGTATTGTAACGCATATCTCACGAAGAAGAAAGCATAAGAAGGCACTTTGTCGTAGTACCCCTAAAAAAGCACCTTTGTAACGTCTACTTGATAAACACTTTTTCCAAAACGAAGTGGTTGCTGCTTTGTCTATTTTTTCTCTCGAACCCAAATCCTATTTGACAGAAAACGGATTATACCTGATAATCACTGGTAGAGTCTTTTGCTACCACGCTAGTTTCTACCAAAAAGCCAAACCAGGAGGGTGTACAACGTGAATCAACGTCGTCTTGGCAAGTATGAACTGCAGGAGCGTTTGGGGCGAAATGCGACAAACGAGACCTGGAAGGCACTGGATACGCAACAGCAACGCATGGTTGCGCTGAAAATTATCGAAGTACATCCTGGAAGTGAATTTCTCGCACGTTTCAACACGGAAGCACAGGCAGTGGCCGCCTTGCATCATCCAAATATTGTAGAACTACGGGAAACATTCGTTGCACCGCAGGGCAACGAGGCGTATATCGTTACAGAGTATATAGAAGGGCCATCGTTGCTTGAGTATCTCAACGTAACGGCGCACACGGGAAAAATTGCTTCACCAACCGAAATTATTCATATCTTGACCCCCGTAGCCGCCGCACTCGATTACGCTCATCAGCATAGAGTGCTACACGGTGCGCTTACGCCAACCTCAATTCTTTTTGACACACACCGTAGTACATCCTCGCTACCGGGCGAACCAATGCTAACACAGTTGAGTATGCATCAACACCGAGATCCGCGTATGCTTTCTGTCGATGAGGCTCCTTATATCGCGCCAGAGGTGGCACAAGGTCATACGGCAACCGAGCGTAGTGACCTCTACGCGTTTGGCGTGATCCTCTACGAACTGTGTACCGGAGCACTCCCATTTCAGGCTGAGACAACCAACGATATTTTGATGCAGCACATTCACGGTACACCCACTGCTCCCGCCCTCATTAATCCTCAAATTCGCCCGGCATTAACCTCTGTTATCATGCGCAGCCTTGCTAAAGAACCTTCCGCACGTTTTTCGAGTGCGACTTCCCTTGTTACTGCTGTTGCCAGAGCCTTGAATACGAGTATGCCAGAGAATGTTATCCAGCCCAATCTCGCGCGTGGTATTATTACGCCTCCCTCTTTTAGTGGCATTAGTGGCTTCGATACCATGAACAGCGCGACATCTATCAGTCCACTCCCTCAAACATTTTCAGCACAGACAGCACAACCGATTCCGCCAGTGGTGGCTGCTAGTAACACGCCTTTCTTACCACCGCCTCCTGTCTCTTCATCGCATACTCCGATCCTATCCGAGACGCCAACAGCCGCTTTTATACAAGCACCTCCACCGTCCGAGCGCAGAGACGTTTTGTCGCCTATGGCTTCTTCTAGCAGCACACTTCACGGACCCCCACCTGTACCTCCTCTTAGAAAGAGGCGCGGTCTATTTATTGCGCTTGTAGCTCTACTCCTGCTTGCGCTCCTCAGTTCGGTTGTCGCGACATTTCTTTTCTTCACACGCCCACAACCAGTTCAACAGACAAACATCGTCGGACACGCATTTTTTGTGAGTAGTGGCCTGATAAGCAAAGATAGTAATCAAGGCGTGACAGATAAGCTACAAATTGATTTACAGAATATCTCCGTCCCTCAATCCGGCAAAAAATATTATGCATGGCTTATGGCAAATAGTGGTACATCAGATATTCCCACGCTCGCGCTTGGCTCGCTAGCTCCCAATAATGGACGCGTGACAATGACGTATAGCGGTGCATTGCATACCAACTTGCTTGCCAATTATAGTCGTTTCCTCGTCACAGAAGAGGATGCGAACCAACAACCTGTAAATCCTTCACTCGATCCAAACACATGGCAGTACTACGCAGGGTTTTCAACAACCCCAAATCCAGCCGATCCTTTGCATTTCAGTGCCTATAACCACTTACAGCATTTGCTCTCTCAGGACCCCAAACTGAAAGCGCAAGGTCTCTCAGGAGGGCTAGACATCTGGCTCTACAAAAATACGACAAAGGTACTGGAAGCGGCGGGAAGTGCTCGCGATCAGCAGAAGGTATGCGTGGCACATCCCAGTACCGCTTGCACAGACTTCATATTACGGCAAGTAGCACGCATTTTGGACTACCTTGATAGCTCTGTCTATGTGCATACAGAGAATATTCCTGCAAACATACAAGATAGTCAGCATGGGCAGTTACTGATTGATGCAAAAACAGCTCGTGTGGCTTTACTAGAGTTTGACCCCGCACAGACTCCCCCTGGATACTTGAAACACATTGGAAGCCATCTACAAAGTGTCAGCCAAATTGCCGGCGCAACACCAGAGCAACGTGCCTTAGCCGTTCACATCGATCAAGCTATCAATAATGTGCAGGGCTGGCTCAATACAGTACACGCAGATGCAGCAAAACTCATACATATGAATACCGATCAACTCTTGCAAGCTGATACCGGAACGCTTCTAAACGATCTATTCACGCAAGCGAACAACGCCTTTGTAGGACAGATTGACCCAAATACGAACAATGTCAAGGAAGGTGTTGTGCAAATACACTATAACATTCAGGCTTTGGCAACGTTCGATGTGGCTCCTTGCACCATCCAAAATGGTAAGAGTTCTTGCGTATAACGATGAGAGAAGATAAACGATGAGTACAAATGCACGACGCATAGGCAAATATGAACTGCAAGAGCAGCTAGGGCAGGGCGGTATGGCCGAGGTGTGGAAGGCGTTCGACATTCAGTTGCATCGCTTTGTCGCGATCAAAATACTGCATGCAAACCTGCAAGAAGACCCGAACTTTGTGGCACGTTTTGAGCGCGAGGCACAGCTTATCGCGTCGTTGCATCATCCCAATATCGTGCAACTTCACGATTTTCAGATCGCCCCACAAGAGTCAGACACGACGACTGCTTATATGGTCATGGATTATGTTGAGGGCGAGACACTAGCACAGTATATCGAGAAAACCTCCAGGCAAGGGAATATTCCCTTTCCTGCGGAGATTGTGCAACTGTTCACCTATATCGGTCTCGCTGTCGATTATGCCCATCAAAAAGGCGTGATTTATCGTGACCTCAAGCCCGCGAATATTCTACTCGATAAACGCAATACGACGCATACAGCTGCCGGTGAACCCATCTTGAGTGACTTCGGTGTCGCGAAACTCATGGGAACGACCGGCAACACACTGGCTGGCACACACGTCGGAACACCCCTCTATATTTCGCCAGAGCAAGTTAATGGCTATGCTGGCAATGAACGGAGTGATATCTACGCGCTAGGCATTATGCTGTACGAGATTGTCACGGGCGTTTTACCCTTTCAAGGTCAAGACCCGACTGCCGTTATGACTCAGCATCTTCATACCGCGCCCCCCTCACCACGCCGTATCAACCCGAACATTCCGCCAGCACTTGAAGCGGTCATCCTGCGTAGTCTCGCGAAAGACCCGGCACAGCGTTTCCCCAGTGCCTCGTCGCTTGCCGCCGCCATTGCCGAAGGTTTAGACGTGCCTGTACCAGAAAAAATTGGGCAGCCTGCCTATCCTGTCGATCCGATACATATGCCTACACACCTGTCTTCACCTCTTGCAGCACAGGCTGTACCATCACAACAAGCGGTGCCATCATTGCAATCAACACCTAACGTCTCAGTTCTCTCCCCTACTCCCATGTCCGCGCAAACCACCACTCCTTACACTGGTATTACATCTCAGGCAGGAACCGCACCGCCTCAAAGTACACCACCACCACAAGCTCCTCCTGTCTTGAAACAGGACCCAAAGCGACCGAGGCAACGCATTATCATTGCTTCCCTCGCCTTGCTCTTGCTGCTCATAGCTGGCTCGCTGAGCACATTTCTGCTCCTACCACGTATTTTTCATCCCTCTACGGCTACCACAGACGCTATTGTCGGGCATGCCTTTTTTGTGAGTAGTGGACAATTAAACGATGGCGCACAGGGTATCGCTGATAAACTACAGGTCGATCTGCAAAATGTGCAAAACCCACCAACAGGAAAGAGTTACTATCTCTGGTTACTCGGTGATAAAGACCTTATGTTGCAGAAACCTGATTTGTTAGTGCCAGCACCAATACACCCTCCTCTCCTGCTAACGAACAGCTTGCCTGTACAAAATAACGCTATCCATTATACGTATCTGGGTGACGATCAACACAATAACTTGTTATCGGAAGCCAGTCGCTTGCTTATCACTCAGGAGGATATCGGACAAAGACCTACTACTCCATCTTCTAATCCTGCAGCGTGGGTCTATTATGCACAACTTCCACAGGCACTTATTCCTGGTTCTGAGCCGAAGTTAAGAGGGCTTGACCATATCCGCCACCTTTACTATAATGAGGATCATCTGAAAGTGCTTGCATTATATGGTGGATTGGATATCTGGATATTCAGAAATACAGAAAAAATTCTGGAATGGTCTACAAGCGCACGCGACGATTTCGATGGCACAACGAACAATTATGGGCTGATGCACAGTCTCTTTACCAGCATTCTTGATTACCTTGATGGTACTTCTAATGTCCACGTCGATGTGCCATCAGGAACACCTATCGATGCCGATGCCAATACTGCACGTGTGAGCTTGTTGACTGTAGACCCGACGCGGCAAGGTGTAGCTCAATTTCTTGATACAAATCCACCAGGCGATCTCGATCATATGGCCCTACATCTGAGTGAGTTAGTCAAGGCTCCCGATGCATCGCCACGCATACGCCAGCTCGCGCAACATATCCTGATCGCCGTTGGCAATGCTCAAGCGTGGTTAAAGCAAGTCCGTATGGATGCAAAGGCTCTTTTCAACATGAGTCCTGCACAACTAGCACAACCTGCCGCACAAAGTGTATTAGAAGATTTGGTGGCACAGGCCACCTATGCCTATATTGGTCAACTGAATCCAACCACTAATACAACCATTCCAGGCATAGTGCAAGTACACGATGATGTGCAGAAGTTAGCAACCTTCGACATCACAACCAATGTGCCCAAAAGTTTGTAACAGAAGGAAAAGCAATGAATACAGAACCGCGACGCCTTGGTAAATATGAGTTGCGAGAACGTCTGGCGCGCGGCGGACAGGGCGAGGTATGGAAGGCTTTTGATCTGCAACTACAACGTTTTGTTGCCATTAAGCAACTCAATGCCAATTTTCAAGATGATCCCAGTTTTATCTCACGTTTCGAGCGTGAGGCCCAGTTTATTGCTTCACTCCATCATCCCAATATTGTTCGTATCCATGACTTCCAGTTTCTACCCGACCCCGACTCAAATATGCCCGTTGCGTACATGATTATGGAGTATATCGAAGGCTCTACCCTCTCTGAATATATTCGTAACACCTCGCGCAAACAACTCTTCCCCTCCGCCTCCGAACTTCTCACCATCTTTACTGCGATCAGCCTCGCCCTCGATTATGCTCATCGACTCGGTATGCTTCATCGTGACATCAAACCAGCAAATATCATGCTTGATACGCGTAATCCCGACGATTTGCCGCTTGGAAAACCTGTCCTCATGGACTTTGGCATCGCGAAGTTGCAAGGCGGCTCTGATACCACGAAAGTGCTTGGAACACCACTCTATGTCTCACCGGAACAAGCACGGGGCTTAACTGGAGACAATCAAAGTGATCTCTATTCGTTAGGTATCATCGCGTATGAGATGACAACAGGGGTCACTCCTTTTCGTGGCGAATCGTTAATGGAATTGCTGATGCGCCACTTTAATGATATTCCTACTCCGCCTGTTCTCATCAATCCTGAACTCCCACAAGAGGTCTCTGATGTCATCCTGAAAAGCATTGCGAAGGAACCGCAAGATCGTTTTGCCAGTGCCTCCGCCATGACCATTGCGCTTGCCGAGGCTTTTAAGTTGCCGATTCCCTCTGCGCTACAGAACTCTTCTCCCATCTCTGTTGTTACTCACGGGCAAAAGGTACGCAATCCCATTTCTCTCCCTGGCAATACTGTGCTAAACCCCGTTATGTCCTATGAGACCTACCCCTTGCAGTCGCCTGCAACAGCATTGCCACATACACCACTCCCTGTAAATGCGATTCCCGATGCTAAGGACAACAATACGGTTGCGTCTTTTTCTGTACATACAGACCCAAATCCGCAACAGACACCTGCCGCACCGCCATCAGTACCGCCTCAACCAGGAAAACGTCCTGGCAAGCGTTTCTATATGGGTCTTTCGCTTGCATTGCTGCTTGTATTGAGTATAGGTGTCGTGAGTTATGTTCTATGGGGTACGCAAAAAACGCAGGTAGCACCATCAGTGGGAACAACACGCGTCGGACAGGTGCATTTTCTCAATAGCCAGGATACAATGGGTGCGTTTGATGAAGCACAACTTTCACTGCATAACTTGCCGAACCCACCAGACGGTAAAACATATTATGCATGGTTAGTCACACACGATGATAGCGTTGAGGTGGTACATTGGCCTCTCACCGTCCAAAATGGTACCCTGACCTCGCCAAACTACGTGTATCCACCGCACCACAACTTGCTCACATCGCTACCCTATCTCTTTCTGATTACGTTACAAAGTGGCAACACATCAGTACCTTCTTTTAACACGAATGACCTTCTGTATTATGCCGTCATTCCTCAAACGAAAGCGACGACCGATAATTATAGTGTTATCGATCATTTGAACCATCTCCTCACCAGTGATCCAGGACTTGAGAAACTTGGCTTGCACTTTGGTTTGCGCTACTGGCTCCTCGCGAATACTCAATCATTGGTGCAAGAGGTAAACGGAGCGAGCGATGCACGGCAAAACAAACAAGTTCTTGCGCTACGACAACACCTTGTAAATATTCTGTACTATCTAAGAGGAACGTCCTGTGCGCCCTTAGACCTGCGTGGTACGCCTCAAGGAACGCCCATAACGCCCGATGCTGCCATTGCACAACAGGTGAAAGCGTCACTGCTAGAATGTTCACAAAACACCAGTATCACAAGTCTACTCGCTCACACTGAACTGCATGTGCATGGTATTTATCAGGCTCCAGGCGTGACGACAATGCAAACAGCACTTGCACCGCCGATACAGACTAATCTTGTGCAAGTAACTACCTGGCTACAGCAACTCTATCAGCAGGATATCCTGCACCTGCTCACGCTTTCCGATGATCAATTGTTGCAATCCTCAGAACAATCGTATTTTGACGACATGAAAATGGTGAGTAATGAAGCCTATAAAGGGCCATTACCCACTTCTAAAACAGGACTCGTACAGATGAGCAACGATTTGGAGCAACTTGCGACCTTCGATCTCATGCAATGCCCACGAACTACTAGCAACATTTGTACGTCTTGATAAAGCATAGATGCAGAAAGACCCAGCTATAGTGTGACTTTTTGTGTGTATTGGCGTTTAATACAGTGGGTGTTCATTTACCTGAACAAGCCACACGCAATCTTACCTCGATTTTTGTCATCAATCATTGTCAGGAAGGAAACTTGCTCATGGAAAACAGAATGGAAACCAGGGGAGAAAGCACCATGATGCCTCGTGGTAGGCGTCCACTCGGTGTAACGATCATCTCTGTCCTTGTAGGCATTGAGGGCCTCCTCGAAGTTATCGCCGGTATTCTTTTTATCCTTACCACAAAATCTATCAGCAACAGAATTGTAGTTCATGGTCATGCGACGATTGCTAAAGTGGTGGATACATTCGGTATCGGTCTTGGTGTTGTGCTTCTTGTTATCGGCATAATCACGCTGTTGTTTGTCCTGGGTTTGTGGACACTACAACGCTGGGCGTATTGGGCTGTTATCATCATTGAAGCTCTTACGCTGATCCCAAACATCCTCTCGCTGATTCAAGGCAAAGGTACGGTGGTTGGAAACATTCTTCAAATGATTATTCCCGTTGTCGTCTTGCTCTACTTCCTCGTGGACTCGAACGTGCGGCGAGCCTTCCGCATTTAGCATTGTACAAGTAAACAACGAATAAAGGAAATACATTATAACCATTTCCTTTACTCGTTGTTTACTTGTACAGTGTTCTCTTCCTCTTCAAAAATTACGTCTTCATAAGCATCTTCTATGAGCATAAAGTATTCTTCAATGCTCATTGTTAAGACGTGTTCTAGTGCCATGTCGTGCTCCTATTCTGTAAGTCCTATTTTGAGCATCCTTTCTTGTACTGGCTCGTTCTACTAGTATAACATGGTCAGCGTGTTACTTTGGCTTTGTCGGGAACGTCTTGAATGTAGATACAACGTATGTTTGCTTAGGTTTGGAGTATATATTACCATTATGGAACGTCTTTTAACGCAAAACGATAGTCTTGAAATTATTGAGTCAGTTGATGAGATTGCACGAGAACAAATTCTGCAAGAATCCATTCCTGCAACTCCTTTCGCCAGGCCACAAAGTTATCATTCTACCTCCTGGGGCATTGTAAACTCCTTGTTAGATCGTGTTGATGCCCTGACACATGGGCGAGCCGGTTTGTTACAGCGTTTCTCTTCCTTTGTTATCATCGGTGGCCTCGCGGCAGTCGTAAACCTTGCGGTTTTCTACCTGGCTTTTTATCATATTCCGTTTCCACCTAACTTTGGTTCCGTACTCCCTAATATCATTGCGTCTGCGCTGGCGGCTGAAATTTCAATTATGACAAATTTTGTCCTTAACGATCACTTTACTTTTCGCTATTTACCTGGGCGCAGTCGGTCGTGGCTCACACGCTGTGCGCGTTTCCAAATGACTTCTGTCACTGGCAGTATTCTCACCTTTCTAATTGAGTTTGGCTTAACTCCTCTTTTTCATACCTTTTTTGTGAGAGTTAACTCAAACATTCTTGCCTCTCATGCTGAGTTTGTCGCACAAGCGGTCGCAATAGTTATCGTGCTTTTCTACAACTTCACTATTCATCATCTCTTCACCTATCGCCACGTCAAAGCGTAGGTTTTTGGTAAAAGGCGATAAAAGAGCCTGGAAGTATGACCTGCGCACTGCGCAGGTCATACTTCCAGGCTCTTTTATCGCCTTTTACAAGGATTATGCTCGTTCTAGCATTTTGTCATACTTCTCATCATAGACTAGCGTTCTGCCTTCGGGCATCATGAGAAGCGTATTTGGCTTGAGATGTTTGACGAATTCGACATCGTGAGTCACGGCAATAATGGTGCCATTATAGCTTCCTAATGCCTCACCAATGATATTTCGTGACATCGCATCGAGGTTGGTCGTCGGCTCGTCCAGCACCAATAGGTTAGGACCATCGAGTACCATCTTCGCGAGTGCAAGACGAGTCTTTTCGCCTCCGCTCAATGTACCAATCTTCTGATACACTCGATCTCCATTAAACAGGAAACGACCCAGGACGCCACGAACGCGCTTGCTATCTTCCGGCAAAACGTCCGTTGCCTCATCAAGCACCATGTTGTCGTAGTCCAGCCCCTCGTTCTCCTGCGCGTAATAGCCGATACGTACACGGTCGCCCATGGTTACTGTACCGTCATTGAGCGGCGTGTAGCCAAGCATGGTACGCAGAAGCGTCGTTTTGCCTGCACCATTGAGTCCCACGATAACGAGCCGTTGTCCACGCTCGATCTGGAAGTTAATGTCTTCCAGGATAACCTTTGTGTCATAGCGTTTGTGCAAGTGATCGGCACGCATCACAAGGTGACTGCTTGGCATCCGCACTGGAAAATCAATCTTCATCTTGCGGCTCGTCTGTGGCAAGTTAGGCTGGCTTGCCTCAAGTACCGCAACACGTTTGTCCATTGCGATACGCTGACTGACACGTGTTGCGCCAAAGCCACGCAACTTTTCCGAGGTTTTGCGTAAACGCGCAATCTCGCGGTCTTGCTGGGCCTTCGTGCGCTCCATCAATGCCAGCGCATCGCCAGTTGCCGTGAGGTAGTTCGAGTAGGTACCGCGATACTCCTCTAGTTTGTGTGTGAACTCGTTCAAGCGCAACACCTTATTGATGCTGCGGTCAAGCAGGTCCAGGTCGTGCGAGATGATGAGTAACGCACCGCTATAGGTATCGAGAAAGTCCATCAGCCAGCCTGTTGCCTCAACGTCCAAAAAGTTTGTTGGCTCGTCAAGTAAGAGCAAGTCGGGTGCCTGGAAAAGCAAACGCACAAGCGCAAGCTTTGTCTTTTGTCCACCACTGAGTGTTGAGACGTGGCGGTCAAGTGTGACACCACCGATATTCAAACCCGCGATAAGCTGTTCAATACGCGCATCGGCATCGTAATATCCCAGCGTGTCAAGAGCCTCTTGTGCCTCTGAAAACTGTTCAAGTAGTGTAGGCAAGTTGCCATTCTGGGCCTCAGAAATTTTCACTGAGAGCATTTCGTAATCAGCCACTGCTTTGTCAAGTCCTGTACTGGTGAAGATGAAGTCGCGCACGGTACTGCCCTCTGTCACAGGTGCCTCGTGTGCGACATCCTGTGAAAGATAACCATAGGTGCGTGGGCGCGAAACATTCCCACCATCGGACTCCTGGACACCCGCGACAATCTTGAGCAACGAGCTTTTGCCCGCACCATTGACGCCGATCAGTCCAGCTTTTTCTCCCGGTGCGACGGTGAACGATATATTGTCGAGTATAAGACGCGGCCCATACGAGAGCCGTATGCGATTAACTTGTAACATGTAGTATACATCCCTTTACGTGTGCTTTTCAAAATGAGTTAACGAATAGCATAAAGAATTGTGCGGAGCACTCTCGCGCATGGATGTGATGGAAAGCACACGGTGTAGCACACAACACAAACCACCTGGAAGAGTGTTTGAGTTTGGCGACACACACCATGAGAATGGAGAGTCAAACAAAGGAGGATGGGGAACACAGAAGATGCGAAAGCCGACATTGGATAGGGCTTACTTGTCGCTCAAGTAAAACCCTGCATCGTTTGGTGCCACTACTTCCTGCCGCAAGAGCTTTGGCGGTATCGCTCAAGCGGCTGCGTAGACTGCTAACGGATATACCCGTTTCATTTTTTATCTCATCCCTGCTCTTTATATAGCATAAAAATCCATCTGAATTGTACCATTCTACATCACATATGTCAAGTGTAATAGGCTCTATCTAAGCACTACCCGCACGCTTGTATGGTGTCCTGATGCTGGGCGTAGAAACACTATGGAGACTGTTGAAAGATTTGGTATAAGTTGGTGACAACAGGAAAAGTGATAGGAAAAGTAAGAACAGTACAACAAGAATTGGCGAGTAGAATATTGATGATGGTCGAAACACTACAACGACGAACGTAGCGAAACTGGTGTGTAGTGGGAAAGACGCTTGTAGTCGTCGGTCCTCCAAACTACAACGTTGTCGGTTCTACGTTATACCCTTTGCCTTTACACACCTTACATATTTGTTTTATGCCTGAACCATGACATGCTGCACAGGACTTGGATGAGGTGGTAAAGCCATATGACACGGTGGTGAATATACCTCTCCCTTCACAGGCGAAGCAGAGTACTTTGCCACTCCCATGACATGCTTTACATTGGACATATTGCTTCACGTTTTTCTGGTTATTTGAGGACATGGCACATGTCTTTCCATATGTGCAGAAAGAAGATGCCGTGCTGATACGTGAACTATATCAGCACGGCATCTTCTTTCTGCTTCCCTACAAACGCGTGTTAGAGTGCAATGGTGACGGTTTTGACCTCAGTATAGTTGTTCAACGCTTCGTGACCCATCTCTCGACCCCATCCGCTCTGCTTGTAGCCACCGAAAGGTAAGGCCGCATCGAAGACGCTGCAACACCTTCAACAACTTGATCGAACACACCTTTTTGTACATAGAGACGTGAGCCTGCGCTACATACCTCGCCCTGATTGAAGAAGATGGCGTTTGCTGCACCTGCAACGGCGGTTGGAATGTCCATGTCATTCAAGATGATGTTAGGGGATTTACCGCCGAGTTCGAGTGTCACCTTCTTGAGGTTGCCTGCGGCTGCTTTGACAATCATCTTGCCCACTTCTGTTGAGCCGGTAAATGCTACCTTGTCAACACCCTCATGTGCCGAAAGGGCCGCTCCTGCGGTCTCACCATAGCCAGGGACAATGTTCACGACCCCTTTAGGGAAACCCGCTTCCAGAATAAGCTCACCCAGTCGCAGTGCCGACAAAGGTGTTTGCTCTGCTGGTTTGAGGACTACAGTACAGCCAACTGCGAGTGCTGCTCCCAATTTCCATGCCGCCATGAGCAATGGGAAATTCCAGGGGATGATTTGACCAACCACGCCCACAGGTTCTCGTAGCGTGTAGGAAAAGTATTGTCCCGGTATGGGAATAGTGTTGCCCTCAATCTTCGTCGCCCAGCCAGACATGTAGCGGAAATGGTCAATGGTTAAGGGAACATCAGCGGCACGTGCAACAGTCAGTGGTTTTCCGTTGTCTAACGACTCAAGCTGCGCGAATTCATCCGCATTCTTTTCAATTAAATCCGCAAGGCGATAGATAAGCTGTCCACGCTGAGATGGTGACATGGTACGCCAGGGACCGCTTTCAAATGCGCGCCTTGCCGCACTTACCGCACGATCAATATCCTCTTTATCGCCCTCGGCTACATTCGCCATGACCTCACCTGTCGCGGGATTGTAGACAGGGAATGTTTTGCCAGAGGCTGCGTCAACCCATTGCCCATCAATGAGCATCTTGCGGGAACCTGAAATGAACTGGTTTACTTCAGGGGAGACTTGAACAGCAACATCGGAGATAGCCATGTATGTTCCTTTCTTCGTGACCATGCAATAGAGCCTCGTAGCCCATTGCCTTAAGTGCGGACGCCCTTCCCCTGCTCAACAGCGAATGCAGGGGATAGTAAGCCAATAGAGGTGTTTATTAAAAACACAACGCCACAGGAACGAATACGAAATGAGTATTATCTAGCGAAGCTCGCTGCACTTGAGCTATCTCACCATGCCTGCCGAGACGATGAAGCGCGTATGCCAATCAACAGGAATGGATAATCACTGAATGAATACTCATGAAATGAGTATAAAAGATAAACGTAAAAGAGTCAAGGGTATAAGAATTTGCAAGAATGATAGTATGGTGCAAGTTCCACAACTTGCAATTCAACTAGATTTGAGACAATGCGTCTATTGGCAAAGAGTAAATCTCCATAAAAAACAGGACACCTGCTCATACGGGCAGGTGTCCTGTTTTTTATGGAGATTTACTCTTTGCCAATCATCACTTCGGTTGACTTGATGATCGCGAACACGGCATCACCCTTTTTGAGGTTGAGATGTTCAACTGAACTCAGGGTGATCGCGGAAACAACTTCTTGACCATCAGGCAACTCAATGATGACTTCAGCCATCACTGCTCCTGGCTTGATCTCTTTAATCGTTCCCTTTAACTGATTACGAGCACTCATTTGCATAAGACGAACTCCTTTATAACTTTTCTATTGTATAAACACAAACCAAGTGTGTGTGTTGATAGCACACCTCTTTCTATAAACACCATGTTCAAGTAAGTGTACCTGTTCTCTATCTTACCACGTTTATCACCCTTGCTTTGTTGCTTGTATCTCGATTGGCTGTGCCATAAGCATTGCGATTATGTCAATCGTAGCACTGTTTACGCACTCACCTTATCCACTATGCAGCGTAAAAAACTCTTAACATACACAAAATGTCCTCGCTATTCATCTTCACAAGTTCTGAAGATGAATAGCGAGGACATTTTGTGTATGTTTATTGGATATACCCTCTCTACTTATGCCACTCCATAGCGTTAGAGATTGCCACGGTCCGTTGTATCATCGGCATCCGTGGTGGTATTGTCGAAATTTGTTGCATTCCCATGCAGGTTGTCGTTTTGTGAACCGTGGATGATGGCGTTGCCCTGTTGGTCAACACGTGCCTCTTCACGACGCACGGTGTCTGTTACCTGCTGGGTCTCTTGAACCGCACGTTTGCCAACCGCGACTTCACCAGTGACGACAGTGTTCTTGTTAACATTAACCTGCTCCTCACTGACGGGGACGCGAATGGTCTCGCCTTCGCCGATAGGTGTGTTGTCAACCCGACCATCAGTGACCGCACGGCGCTCAATCACAACTTCCTCGTGCGTCACAGGAACGTTAACCGTCTGCTGCTCTGACACAACTTCCTTATGCAGACCAACTTCTCCTGCCTGTACCTGTTCCTTCGATACGTTGAGGCGCTCCTCGCGCAGTCTCAATGAACGTGGCTGATGGAATTCATCTTGCGCATAGTCAGTATCTGTACGATCCGCTACTGTATCGTTGGTTGTCGCATAGTTTGAACGACTTGCCATCGTTGCATCATTTGCCGCAGCAACATTTGTTTGATCGGTTGTGTAGTTACTCTGCTGATTGTACCCTGTTTGGTGCTCGTAGTCATAGCCATTGTAGCGATGAAGGATCTCATGAGCCTGCTGATCTTGTCCGTCAGGTCTGACGGAGACAACAGTACGACCATTTCTATATTCCTGAGCGTAGTAAGAGGCCATGTCATTTGAAACGCCTAGATTGGTCAAGTCATTGAGTAGGTTCACATTGCCCTGTCCCTGTGTCGCAACTCCAACCTGATCATAACCAAAGCCAGCCTGTTTCAATGCGTCGAGTGCCCGTCTTGCGTCACGCTCGTTCTCAAAAGCGGCAGCTACGATAGTAGTTTGTATCGCCAAGATATTTCTCCTTTTTCTTTCAAATCAACTGTATCGGCCCTGTTCGGTAGAACATTGTCTTACGTCAGAACTAACACTATTACGTATTGATTTATGAAAAAAGAGACACTATAACTGTGCAATCACGAAAACTTAAGCGTTTCTAATAGTTTAACATCTAACAAATAGTTGTGCTTTTCTATTAACCGTGCAATTGCTTTGCGTATTGCTGCGTGAGCGTGAGATATTGATTGCCATAGGTCATGCTTGGCTCGATCATCGCGCCTTCAAACCACTCGTTAAAGCTGGTAATCGTGACCCAATCAGGTTGACTGGATAGCGCACCTGCCCAACTTTGCTGATAGGTCGCACCATTACTACGTGGCACAATATACGTTCCTGTACGTCCAGGAATACGTGTATCATCATAGCCAGGAATAACGCCTGCAGCCCATATCTTGTGGGTGTTGTTTGTGGCATTGTATGCGTTGATTTGACCACGGAAGCCCTGATCGACTGTCGGCATATCACCATGCTGAATCCCCCAATAACCGCCACTGAAGAGATGTATGCCATCGAACACACTCAGTAGCGACATTGAAACACCTTCGGCAGACCATATCATTGCATTAGTAGGGTCTACCTGACTACGGATAGAAGCCCATTGTGCCAACGTCCTGCCCCCACCCAATGGATCCCAGAAGAAAAGTACGGGTTTGCCTTGCCAATGGAAAAAGTGGGGATCGTTGCTGTAGTGTGCGACTACGTAGTTGAGCGCATTCACCATGTTCGTTGTGCCGCTAAGCGCAGGCGCATCGCTCTCGAAGTAGATGGTCGAAGTAAACTGCGCACCCGTTCTATTTTGGAGTGCGGCAGAATGTGCCAGGAGTTTTGAGAAATTTTTGTCTGTTACATCGCCAGGACCCCACCATGAACTGATAAAGCCTGTAATGCCAGCACCTGATGCCTCTGTTACCTGTCGGTCAATCGTCGCATCGTCACTCGAATTGTATTGCGTGGTAGGCAAATCAGACATCTTACAACTACACCATGTCGAAGGTGTATACCACGTATAGTAAAAAGCCAGGAGAGGAGTCCCTGCATTGCCATGTCCACCACCGCTGCCAGTGTTTCCTCCGCCACTAGCTGTGGGCTGCGGTTTTTGAGTTGGAGTTGCAACAGGTGTTATACCCCTTGTTGGTTTTGCTGTAGGTTGTGAGGTAGGCAGAATAGGAATGATACCTGTATTCGGTTTGCGCGTTGTCGTCGCGGTTGGTGTCTGTGGTGTCTGTGTCGCTTTTTTCTGTTCTATTCCACCCACTATCGGCCCTGCGATGTGACCACCACATGCTGACAGACAAAGTAGCAGCACAAGATACAGTGTAGGAGCAACGGCCTTCCTGTACGTAGAAAAATTTGTAGGTCCCATAAAATCCCCTTGTGTACCTGACATATACTCCCCCGACACTAGTATAAATGAATATGTGCATATATATGAAATTGTAGTACATTTGGGCGGGAGCCATGACGCACGCTACGGCTTTTCGTCACATTAGAAGAAGCTACATACAGAACAGCATATTTCTTGTATAACCCTCTATATGGAATATAGGTGTCGTACTCAATACGTTTTAGCCAGACTGAAGTTTTAGGCTTCGCATCCGATAGAAAGCAACACGTATACCAAAGTACCAATCTATACAGGATGTGTTCTTTTTTCAGTTTCTCTAAAAAGATAGGAAAACGGATGACACGTTTTGAATTATTGACTCATCCATTTTGCATGTTGCTATCTGCTAAGTACCAGTATTACTAGTGAGTATTTATTATAAACACGGTAGGTCGGTAAGGAATAGAAACTATGTCATCTTATGTGAAAGCTATAGTATCAAGCATCGTCGCACTGAGTTTACTCATGGTGGTATGTATTTCGTTCAATCCTTTTTCGCATACGCATACGAGCACAGCTCATGCTGCCTCTAGTAACGTAGCCTATAATGCTACCGCAAATGGACCATATAGTGTCAAGGGCAACACTATTGTCGGTGCGAATGGGCAACCGTATCTCATTCATGGCATTGCTCGTGATGGTCTCGAATATAATTGTTCGGGCGAAGGTCCACTTGACCAACAGCACCTTGCGTATTTAGGTTCTGGTGTGAATACGACAACCGCAACGTATTGGGGGGCAAATACGGTACGGCTTCCCCTGTCAGAAGGCTTTTGGCTCAATGGTGCTCCCGGATATCCTTGTACTGCCACACACTATCAAAATACCGTCAAACAAGTTGTTGACACCTTGACCACACTCAAACTGAACGTCATACTCGACCTTCAATGGACTGATGCAAATGGGCAATCGGGACAGGGCGGTGGCCCGTGGGCTATGCCAGATACCGATAGTGTGCTTTTCTGGCAGCAGGTAGCTCCTCTATATAAAACTTACTCAAATGTGCTTTTTGAAGCATATAATGAACCCCATCCCAGTACATGGGCGTGTTGGACAGGTACGTGTACAATGACTGGCGATAGTGGTTACTCAAATGATTGTCAATGTACGAAGTCCCTCACCTATCCCAGTGTAGGGATGCAAGCAGTCGTAAATGCTATCCGAGGTACAGGTGCAACGAACTTAGTGCTCGTCGGTGGTATGCAGTGGGGGTACGATCTCAGCCAGCTCAATACCTATAAACTCAATGGTGCGAATGTCGTCTATGACACACATCCCTATTATCCTTACACTGATAAACTCCCAAATACATGGGATGCCGCCTTTGGCAATCCCAGTCGGACGTTTCCTGTGATCTCCGCTGAGAGTGGAGAATATGATTGCGATAGCACCTACGAGAGTCAGTTGCTCTCATACTATGACGCGCATCAAATCGGCTGGGTGAGTTTTTCCTGGTCTCTCAGTGGCAATACCTGTGCATATCCGCTCCTTATCACTGATTATAGCGGTACTCCATCGGCTGGCTACGGGCTTGCTATCTACCAACACCTTCATACATATGCAACGACATCCGCCCCTGTAAGTGGTGTTTGGTACTTCGCGGAAGGTCGTGTTGGGGCGTCTTTCAAAGAGTATTTGACCATCGACAATCCCGACCCACACAACGATTGTTCTGTTAGCGTGCAGTATTTGCCTGAGACCGGAACACCTATCACCAGGTCGTTTACTATAACACATGCCTCACGCTGGACCGAGTCGGTGAATGCTGATATGGGCATTCCATACACACAAGCCACAGGATTATCAGTCTCTGCCATCGTTTCGGTGAATCCTTCTTCTTGTAATGGCGTTGTCGCGGAGCGTCCGCTGTACTTCTCGTGGCACGGTATCAATAGCGGTAGCGATGTCGTTGGCGCAACACACCTAGGCCAGACCTTTTACTTCGCGGATATCCCAACGAACAATGCGTTTACCTCGTTTTTGACCGCGTTAAATCCCCCCACAAGCAATAGCACTACAGTAACCGCGACATACTATGCGAATGGTCAGACGGTAGGTACGCAAAGCATCAACCTTGCGAGTGGACAACGTGGCACACTCTTTCCGAGTAGTGCCGGACTTCCTACCCATGTTGCTGCTGTTGTCACCTCGACACAGCCGATTGTGGTAGAACGCCCAGACTACTTTAGTGGCTTAAATGCTGGTAACGCAGGAGCCGTCTCAGGAGCTACATCAGTTATCGGCACACAGACTCTCTCACATGACTGGCTGTTTGCTGAAGGCTATACAGGTGGCAAGTCACAAGAATATCTCGCAATCTCAAACCTTGATACCCTCAAAAACGCACCAGCGAATGTCACCATTGCGCTACAACTTGGCAACGGTTCTACAAAAACTATTACCGCCACTATCGGTTCTATGAGTCAAACATTGTGGAATGTCAACGCAACTATTTCGCCGGGTACTGTCTCTGCCGAAATCACCTCTACAGGGGCGGCAATCGTGGTACAGCGCGAAATGTTCTTTCAGTATAGCCACACCATTACGAGTAGCAATGGCTTTGGACTTGCGGCAAGTGGTGGTTCCGATATCATCGGTCAGGTTGGTCCCGCAACGGTCAACTCGTATACCTTCTCCGAAGGCTACGCGAATGTGGGATACAATGAATGGCTCACGTTGCAAAATCCAACAGGTCACGATGAAACTATCACTCTCACCTTGCTCAACAATTATGGACATAGCTACACACCTGCCGGTGTGCTCGTGAAAGCACGCACACGCTCAACCGTCGATGTAGCCGCTCTTGTACGCCAATATCTTCTTCATACCGGCAATGATCCACGTTACTCCTGCGCTATTGCCATGACCGCACAGGCACCTGCTGGCTCCTACTTTGTCAGTGAGCGTCCTATGTACTGGAACACGGGTAGTACACAAGGTGGCTCCGACGTGATTGGCTACACAGGAGCATAGCAAGGTAAGAAAGAAGCCAAAAGAGGCATTTCCCACCTGGGAAATGCCTCTTTTGGCTTCTTTCTTACCTTGCTATAAGGCCAGCCATCACGTTTTGCATCAATTTTTGTATACCTGGAACAACTTGCTGTGTGCCAGCACAGCGAGGATCAGGCTCAAATTGATAGGCATCGAGGGCACTCGTCCAATACACACTACCTGTATCGAACACCATAGCGTGTGAAGAGGCTGTGTAGACGGTAGTGTTGCTGGTATCAGCCTGTCCCATATCATTGATAGTCGCCGAGGTACTGAGAATTTGTAAGCCTTTTGGTGTCGCACCATTGTTAAACACCTTGTCCCATTCATAGCCAACAACCATACAGCCGTATGCTTGCCCTGTGGTTAAACCTGTATCGTTCATGAACTGCGATGTTGTATTTGAAGTGGCGACCCGCCATGGAAAACCATGTCGTCCATGCACAACGTCAGAAAACATCTCACCAAGCAACGCGTTCTCTGGTCTGTTGACCACTGGATCGCGAAACTGAGCGGTGACACGTGAGTTATCTTGTCCATAGAGGGGGTCACGTGCGAGATCATGGTTATATGTCGAAACTTTGTAGCTCACCACGGTGCGATTAGCAACGCCCGTACTGTCAGGTTCGAGACGTGCCTGCCAGTAGGCATCGTCAGCCTCAAGAAAGGCAAGGCCAACTCCCTGATTGCGCAAATATTCTACGCCATCACGCATCTCTTTCGTCCAATATTCATCATGTCCAAGTGAGATATACGCTTTGTGTGACACGAGTGATCTTGCTCCTGTATGCAAGTCGATATCGCTGATATAGGAGACATCATACCCTTGCCGCTCCATCCAACGAATCGCATCTGCTTCAAAGACAAGCACCTGATCTGAACCAAAATTCTGTGTACTTGGACGGTCAAACGAAACTTTTACGGCGGGTATTGGCTTGCTGTTATAGCTATATAAGCTTTGCCCACCCCAATTGTTATAGGCGGCATAGGTGGTATCTGCCGTGACGATAACGTAGTCTGAGGTTGTCGAGCCGAGCACATCGAACGAGACATACGTTTGCATATCTTGTGCGTCCACAAGTTTCGCCAGATACACTCCTGTCGTCCAATCTTGTGTCACATGAAAACTATACGACGGTTTCCAGCGTGCTTCTGTGAGTCCTGTTGTCGCATCTACATAACAGGTAGAGCAATCAATGAGCGATGATTTTTTATCGTCGAAATACCCTTGTGCTTGTCCTACAAGGCTTCCACTCGCCGCGATTTCTCGCCCTCCTTTGCCTTGATACCAGCCCATGCGGTAAACAGCAATGGTATATGCTGTTCCTGCTTGTTGCGTACTCACATAAAAGGTGAGCTTTTGCCCCGATGCCACCGAGCGTTTATCTACATACGCTTGTATTTGCACTGTTGCTGCCTTGTTCCCAGGCATCTGCCAGGCCGTTGTCCCCTTTTTCGCATTCTCAATCGTAATTGGATTTGACGCTTGCGAGCGTGAAGACAGAAACGACAATAAAAAAAGTACTCCCGCGAATAGCACAAGAAATACTACTATCCCTCCCACGATTACCATGAGGAGCCGTTTCATGCAATTCCTCCCATGTATGTTCCTGTAAAGAAAATCTCCGAACGGTTCAATGTTTTAGGCGAAAGCATCTTGTTTTCGTCATACATACTGTAACATGTAAACGTATATGCTCTTCGATTATTCATGGTGCAGAAGTGGTGAATTTTACCATCATATATGGGTAAAATATCTACAAACGGAAACTTCTATAGAAACGCGGCAAAAAAACATTGACAAGCTTCTGTAAGCATGGTATATCTCTATCAAGACAAAAACAACATACATAATGCTTTGACGAGACGAGTAACAGTACGGCGCGACGAGCAGAGAATGAGCGGTAGGTGAAAAGCTCATTCGTCCCCACTGTGAATAAAACTCTGAAGCTACGAGAAGAAATCGCTTTATGTTTCGGGTGTCATAAATGAGACCCCTACAATGCGAGATTAGAACTCAGTCGGCAACCTCCGTTATCAGGTATCCTGTACGGGTCTCATTCATGACACCCATACGGAACGAGGTTGGTATTGTGAAATATCAACGCACAAAGGTGGTACCACGAAGTCGCTCTTCGTCCTTTCCAGAGAGAAGGATGATGGGCGTTTTTATTTGCCTCATATCTTTCCTCTCCATCAAGCGAAACAATCCAATATGAAAAAGCTATGCAGGGACGAGTAACGGACTTCGGCACATCCAGAGAGTGGGCCACTGGTGGAACGCCCATATGTTGACCAACCGTGAAAAAAGACCCTCGCGCCATGAGAAGAAATTGTTTGTATTGTAGGGGTCTCATTTATGACACCCACAACACAAATGAGACTAGAACTCACTCGGACGCCCCCGTTAGCAGGCAATGTGTATGGATAATGCATCCATACACAGCGAGGTTGATGCTGTGAGGCATCAGCGAACGAAGGTGGCACCACAAAAGCGTACTCAACGCTCTTTGTCCTTCTCCAATTGGGAGGACAAAGAGCGTTTTTTGTTGACCGTCAAGATTTTTTAGCATATATGAGGAGAAAGAACGAACATGGATACAACCCGTACAACTAACCTTACCGCGAATTGCCCGGAGTGTGATGCCAGCATCAATCTACAAGGTTTGCTGGTCAATGAGATTATCTATTGTCCCGATTGCAATGCTGAATTAGAAGTATTGAACCTGGAACAGCCAACCGTTGCGCTTGCACCACAGGTTGAAGAGGATTGGGGAGAATAACATGACGCATATCGCCCTACTCACATCACGTGTGCGTGTGGAAGAGAAATTGCTGATCGAGGCATTAGACCGTCGTCACATCACCTATGACATTATCGACGATGGCGAACTTCTGCTCGACCTGACACGACCTGATGCCCGTTGGCGTACCTACGATGCCGTCCTTTGTCGTAGCATGAGCCAATCGCGCGGTCTCTCGGTGCTGCATGTATTGGAGCATTGGGGTATTCCCGTTTTCAATTCGGCGGCAGTAACGGCGACCTGCAATGACAAACTACTAACCACGCTGGCACTGTTACAGGCTGACGTGCCAACACCACGCACACTCCTTGCCTTCGATGCGGCAAACGCTGTACGCGGTATCGAGACACTTGGCTATCCTGCCGTACTCAAGCCCGTTACAGGGTCCTGGGGTCGTTTGCTGGCTCGCATCAATGACCGCGACGCTGCCGAAGCTGTGTTAGAGCATCAAGAAACACTTGGTAGCTATCAGCATCATACGCACTACATTCAGCAATATATCGACAAGCCCCAGCGTGATATTCGCGCCTTTGTGATTGGTGAACGCACCGTCTGTGCCATCTATCGTACCAGTGAACACTGGGTCACAAATACGGCACGCGGAGCCGTTACGAGTAATTGTCCCGTCACACCAGAACTCGATAGACTCTGTAAACGTGCTGCACGAGCAGTTGGTGGTGGTATCCTGGCAATCGACGTATTGGAAGATGCTGAACAGGGCTTACTTGTCAACGAGATCAACGCCACAATGGAGTTTCGTAACAGTATTGTCCCCACAGGCGTCGATATTCCTGCCCTGATGCTTGAATATGTGTTGAGCCATACACGAGTAGGAGCCTTGCGATGAACACTATCCGCGTCGCAATCGTTGGTGGATCAGGTTATACAGGCGGTGAGTTGATACGCCTGTTACTCTTCCATCCCCATGTCGAGATTGCCCAGGTCGCATCCAGCAGTCATGCCGGACAATATGTGCATAGTACACATCCAAATCTGCGCAAGCTTTGCACTCTGCGGTTTTGTCATCCCGACGACCTGACATCATGTGACCTTGTGTTTCTCTGTCAGCCACATGGTGCATCATCACAACAAATTGAACGCTATCAGGCACTTGCGCCGCGTGTAATCGACCTATCAGCCGATTTTCGCTTACGTTCGCCCGAACTCTATCAACAGTGGTATGGAGCATCTCATTCGGCGGCGTCTTTGCAAGCGCAAGCCGTATATGGTTTACCCGAACTGCACAGGGAAGAACTACGCGAAGCAACACTTGTCAGTGGCACGGGCTGTATGGCAACGGCGGCTATTCTAGGACTTGCTCCCTTGTATCGAGCGCGTCTGGCAGACGAACGTATTCCCCTTGTTGTTGATGCAAAGGTTGGTTCATCGGCGGCTGGTGCGACTCCGGGGGCAGGTAGCCATCATCCTGACCGTAGTGGTGCTGTACGCTCGTTTCAACCAACGCGTCACCGTCATACCGCCGAGTTAATACAGGAATTAGGACTATTGAACGAGAGTCCGTTGCGCCAACCCATCGCGTTTTCCGCGACCGCGATTGAGCTTGTACGTGGCGTGCTGGTGACTGCTCATGTGTTCCTGCGTGAGCGTGTGGACGAACGCACGTTATGGCGACTCTATCGCGAAGCCTATCAGCACGAGCCGTTTATACGCATCGTCAAAGAGCGTAACGGTGTGTATCGCTATCCTGAACCAAAGATTCTCGCAGGTAGCAACTATTGCGATATCGGCTTCGAGTATGAGCCAGAATCACAACGTGTTGTGGTTATCGCAGCTCTGGATAACCTGATGAAGGGGGCTGCAGGTAACGCGGTACAGGCACTGAATAGTATGTATGGCTGGGACGAGACAACAAGCTTGACCTTCTCCGGCTTGCATCCAGCGTAGACGAGAGGACGGAACGTATGACGCTTGTCGTAAAAATCGGTGGGAGTGCAGGAGTCGCGACAACTACAATTGTGCGTGATATTGCACAATGCCTCGCCAGTGGGGAACGTGTCGTGTTGCTTCACGGCGGTTCTGACCTTACCAACACACTCTCACAACAGGTTGGACACCATATACGTATGGTGACATCACCGAGTGGCATGGTTAGTCGCTACACCGACGGCGAAACACTACGCCTCTATTCAATGGCTGTTGCTGGACAACTCAATACCGAACTTGTGGCCCTCTTACAACAACACAACGTGAATGCGCTTGGCCTTGCAGGTGTCGATGGACGCCTCTTACTAGCCAGACGTAAAGCCGTTGTACGCTCGCTCACACCAGAGGGACGCATCCAGATTTTACGTGACGACTACACGGGACACATCGAGCACGTTAATAGCGAGTTGCTCACGCTCTTGCTGAATGCTGGCTATACGCCCGTCATCGCACCTTTAGCCCTGAGTCATGAAGGTGAACGCTTGAATGTAGATGGCGACCGAGCGGCAGCATCTGTTGCCGAGGCATTACATGCCGAAACGCTTGTACTCATGACCAACGTTTCCGGTTTGCTCACCAACAAAGACGATCCAATAACGCTTATCCGAACCATTGCCGCCGACCAACTCGATAACTACATGCACTACGCGCAAGGACGTATGCGCAAGAAACTACTTGGAGCGCAAGAAGCCCTGAACGGCGGTGTCACAAAAGTATGCATTGGGCAAGGCTCTTTGCTCGAAGTTCTAAATGGTTCAGGAACAACAATCTCTGTAGGGACCGATTTATCACGTCCTCGTTCGGCATTTGCGAATATAGGAGCACGCGTCAATGCCATGTAGGGACCGATTTATCACGTCCTCTTGGCATTTCGATACCCGAACAAGGACGTGATAAATCGGTCCCTACAGCCAACGTATCCCTATTAATTTGTCAAATTGCATATTACACCCTCGTCGGCAAATCATAATGTTGGAGGACATATTGAAACGTTATACAAATCCTGTGAACATGGTTCATTGCCAACAGGGTGTAATGAATTAGACCCCTACAGGCATTTCGTATCCGCAAGAATTTATGCAAATCTGTACAAGGAGGCCACGTATGATTTCAACCATCGAAAGAGAAACAACCTATACAAGCGGTGTCTATGGGAAACGTAACGTTGCTATCGTGCGTGGTAGCGGTTCGTTGCTCTGGGATGCCGAAGGTCGTGAATATATTGACTGCACGGCAGGTTATGGTGTCGCGAATATTGGACATGGGCGTGTAGAGATTGCAGCGGCACTGGCAGAGCAAGCGCAACGCCTCATTACCTGCCCCGAAATCTTTTACAACGACATCCGCGCCCGTTTGCTTGAACGACTCGCGTCTCTAACACCAGAGGGGCTTGACTCCATCTTCCTGTGCAATAGTGGTACCGAAGCGATAGAGGGTGCGCTCAAGTTCGCACGTCTGGCAACAGGACGGACAGGCATTATCGCAACCCTCCGCAGTTTTCATGGGCGCACAATGGGCGCACTTTCCGCGACATGGGAGCCACACTATCGCGAACCCTTCGGTCCCTTGCTTCCGGGTGTGACCCATATGCGCTATAACAACATCGCCGCCGCCGAAGCCGCCATCACCGTCGAGACCGCCGCCGTGATTATCGAAGTCGTGCAAGGCGAGGGCGGTGTGCATGTCGCGGACGAGGCATACATCCATGACCTTGCAACACTCTGTCACGAACGCGGTGCGCTCTTGATTGTCGATGAGGTGCAGACTGGCTTTGGACGTACCGGAACCCTCTTTGCCTGTGAGCAGTACAACCTGCAACCCGACATTCTGTGTCTCGCGAAGTCTATTGCTGGCGGTGTGCCGATGGGTGCGATTTGCCTGGGACCGCGTGTCATGGAGAGTGGGCGTGTCACAAAGGGTGTGCATGGTAGCACCTTTGGCGGTAATCCACTTGCCTGTGCCGCCGCCCTCACCACGCTCGATATCCTTGAACGCGAAGCGTTACCGCAACGTGCCGCCACACTTGGAGCATACGCCTTTGAACGTCTACGCGCGATACATTCACCCCTCATTCGCGAAGTTCGTGGGCGTGGTCTTCTGCTCGGCATCGAACTCACACGCCGCGCACAACCCTATCTTGAAGCCCTTTTCAATCGTGGTATTCTCGCCCTGCAAGCTGGCCCAAACGTGATTCGCCTGCTTCCACCGCTTGTGATTACCGAGGCGCAACTCGAACATGTCTTGACCGTCATTACTGAAATCTTGGACGGTGAAAACCGCCCAACAGTGGTGGGAAGCATGACAGGGGCAAGCTCAGTCACTACCATATACGAACGCACTGGCTCTCGTCGCGAAGCGACAGACAGTATAGTAGTGACAGGGCTTGCCCCTGTCATGTCCCCCTCAATAACGAGAAAACAGAGTGAGATATCCTTACTTCAATCCATGTTGACCATTCCAAGCTACTCGCGCCAGGAACAATCCTTTGCACGACACCTTGTGGAGCAAGCGCAACACATGGGACTTCATGCATATCTTGATGAGGTCGGCAACGTCATTGCTAGCACACACAACAATGATGAAAACGTGCAAGACCCCATTATCTTACTTGGTCATATGGATACAGTAACGGGCAACATTCCGGTCCGCATCGAAAACGGCTTGCTCTATGGACGCGGAGCCGTAGACGCAAAGGGGCCGCTTGCCGCGTTCCTGGCTGCTACCACTCGTATCGCGCAAGCAGGGAATGTACAGCGACCAATTATCGTGATTGGGGCCGTAGAGGAGGAGGCGGCAACATCGCGTGGAGCACATGCGGTCGTGCATCGCTATTCCCCTTCGGCCTGTATCATCGGTGAACCAAGTGGAAGTCATGCCGTAACGATTGGCTATAAAGGTCGGTTATTGGTGGAGTGTTGTGTCACACGATCCTCTAGCCATAGCGCAGGTCCACGCCACAACAGTAGCGAAGTCGCGGTCGCCTTCTGGGAACGTGTTCGTATACACGCCGCCGAATGGAACGCACAAAACGCTTCCAATTCATCGTTTGCCGCACTGTTGCCCACTCTTCGTAGCATCGCCAGTACACAGGACGGCCTGGAAGAGCAAACACATCTACTGCTTGGCTACCGTCTACCACCTGCTTATGATGCCTCGGCGTTACAAGCTCAGTTAGAACAATGGGCGCATGAAGATGGCGTGCATCTACAGTTTTCGGGCGAGGAGGCCGCATTCCAATCAACACGAACAACGCCCGTTGCACGCGCGTTTCTCTCAGCAATCCGTGCAACCGGAGGGCAGCCAACCTTTAAGCACAAAACAGGCACATCTGATATGAACGTTGTCGGACCCATCTGGGGTCAGAATATTCTTGCCTATGGTCCCGGTGACGCAAGCCTTGACCATACACCCAATGAGCACATTAACCTTGCGGAATATATCCATGCTATCGACGTACTTGAAATTGTGCTGCGAGACCTCTCACAGCAACGAGAGGGAATGTAATGAGTTCACTTAGCATACTTGACTCGACCCTGCGTGAGGGTGAGCAATTTATAGGAGCGTGTTTTACGCTTGAACAGCGTTTGACCATAGCTCGTTTGCTTGATGCAATTGGTGTGAGCTTCATCGAAGTACCATCACCCATTGCTTCGCCGGAGACACAACAGGCCGTCCATGCACTCTGTAACCTGGATTTACATGCGCATATCGTCGCCCATGTACGCTGTGTCGAAGCCGACGTACAGGCAGCATTGGATACGCCCGTCTATGGCCTCAACCTCTTCTATGGCACTTCGACCCAGTTACGCACGTTCAGTCACGGTCGCCGCATCGAACAAATGATTGCCGATGCCGTGCCACTGGTACGGCGTGTGCGTGACGCTGGTCGCTATGTACGCTTCTCCGCCGAAGATGCCTTTCGTAGTGACCTTATTGATCTGCTCCATGTCTTCGATGCTGTTGTCGATGCAGGTGTACAGCGTATTGGTCTGCCCGATACCGTTGGCATCGCTACACCACGACAGGTTGCACAATTGGTTCGGCTTTGCCACGAACGCTACCCCCATGTCGGTATCGAGTTTCATGGACATAACGATACAGGATGTGCCAATGCGAACACGATTGCCGCTTTGGAGGCTGGGGCCGATTGTCTTGATGTAACCGCTCTGGGCATAGGTGAGCGTAACGGCATTGCGTCTTTGAGTGGACTCATCGCGCAGCTCTACATTCACTATCCCGAACTGCTGTCCGACTATGACCTGACACAGGTCGCGCCACTTGACCAATTTGTCGCATCCTGTCTCGGTCTTGCTATTCCTTTTAACACACCTATCACCGCGCCAAGTGCCTTCACGCATAAAGCAGGTGTCCATACAAAAGCTGTCCTTCGTAACCCACGCGCCTACGAAGCCCTTGATCCGGCAGACTTTGGCCTTCTGCGCCATGTCGATATCGGCTCACGCGTCACAGGTCGCTACGCCGTTGGGCATCGGGCCGCGTTACTCGGTCTACAACTCACGAGTGATGAAATTGCCACTCTCACACACGCCCTCAAAGCTCGCGCTGAAAACGGCACCCTGAACCAGGAAGAGGTTGATGCCTTTATCCAATCCTGGCGTGCTGGTGTTGGCGCATGAAATCTCTAGGGACTGATGATGCAAATGAACGAATTCCTTTGGGAAGACACATAGAGGGTGCGCTGAAGCGGACCCGTACAGGAGCGACGGCGCTCCTGGGGGGAAAGTCTTGTACGGGTCCGCTTCAGCGCACCCCATACGCCAATCACACATGTTTGAGGACGTTGATACGCTTTCGTAAAGAACTTTATATGTCAAGAAAGAAGGAACACAACAATGGGAACATTAACCGAGGAGATTTTTAGTCACAAGTTGGGACGCCCTGTTGAGCAAGGCGAGACCGTCATTGTCGATGTTGACCGCGTGATGAGCCATGACACAACAAGCCCTCTGGCAATTCAAGCGTTTCGTAAGCTGTCACAGCAAAGCGGTGGGCGCGTCTTCAATCCGAAACGTTCGCATATCGTGTTTGACCACATCATTCCTGCGGCGACAATTGCCGCCGCGACCCTACAACGCGATATTCGCACCTTTGCGCGTGAGCAGGACATCACCATTTTGCAGGAGGGTATCTGCCATCAAGTCATGCCAGAACGCGGCTATGTTGTGCCCGGCAGCATTATAGTTGGAGCGGATAGTCATACCTGTACCTATGGTGCGCTTGGTGCCTTCGCGACTGGCATGGGTTCAACCGATATCGGCGTCGCCTATGCCACGGGTCGCACGTGGTTTCGCGTTCCCACAACTATCAACATTCAGATAACGGGAATGTTGCCCTTTGGTGTCTATGCCAAAGATATCACGTTCGAGATGGTGCGACAGGTCGGCGTCGATGGCGCGAACTACCGTGCCATCGAGTATACAGGTGATCTGGTCGAGCATCTCTCGGTAAGTGAACGCTTCACCTTCTGCAATATGGCTATCGAGATGGGCGGCAAGGCTGGCCTTGTGGCACCCGATGCAATCACACAGGCATGGCTACATGGGCGTACTGAGGTCGAGTATCCAATGCTTACACCCCACAACCCAAACTACGAGCACACCTACTACATTGACGCATCGCAACTACGACCCATGATTGCCTGTCCACCCGATGTAAACAACGTCGTACCCGTAGGTGATGTGACGAACGTAGAGATAGATCAAGTGTTTTTAGGCACCTGCACCAATGGACGCTTAGACGATCTCGCCATTGCCGCAGGTATTCTGCAAGGCAAGCAGATTTCACCTCGTACACGCATGGTGGTTGTGCCAGCCTCACGTGAGGTCTATCTTGAGGCCATGCGTCTCGGCTACTTGGAAACCTTCATTCGTGCTGGTGCGACCGTAGAAAATCCTGGTTGTGGTCCATGTATCGGGCGACATCAAGGCGTCCTCGCCCCCGGCGAACGCGCCCTCACCACCATGAACCGCAACTTTACCGGACGTATGGGCGACCCAACCGCCGAAATCTATCTCGGCAGTCCAGCCACTGCCGCCGCTACCGCCCTGAGCGGTCACATCGCCGACCCACGCGAATTTTTGTAATGCACACATCCTGATGAACTTTGTCAACCGAATACGGGAATGGCGGTAGGGGCAGCAATTCATTGCGCCCAAAGATGGGGGTGGCGGGCAAACGTCCCCGATACGCATCTTTGTGGCACCGTGATCCCCTCCCGACCCATCTTTGGCGCAATGAATTGCCGCCCCTACCGGAAAACATGTGCAAACATAATCGAAAGGAACACAACATCATGAGCCGAATTTGGATGCTTGGCGACAATATCAACACCGACGTAATTATTCCAGGTCGTTACAACGTGACAACAGACCGCGCACAACTTGGCGAAATATTGCCTCTGCGAAATCCTGCCGGACTTCGCGCAACAGGTACAACCGGGCGATGTGGTAATGGGTGGTCACAATTTCGGTTGTGGCTCGTCGCGCGAACATGCTCCGGCCTCTATTCTCGCGTGTGGCGTGCGTGTCGTCATCGCACGTAGCTTCGCGCGTATCTTCTATCGCAACTCGGTCAACATCGGCCTACCCGTTCTTGTTTGCGAAGAAGCCGTTCTAGCAAGCCGTGATGGTCAGCGCATCGAAGTTGACCTGACGACGGGCATCATTCACAACATCGACTTAGAGCAAACATTCCAGGCAGAGCCACTCACACCCTTTATCGCCCGTATCGTCGCAGCTGGTGGCATCATTAACTACATTCAACAGGAAGGAACCCTGCGATGAGCTTTGCCCACTTTACGCGCCGTTCTACAGCATCGCCTCCAACCGTCTGTGTTATCCCAGGCGATGATGCCGCGCCAGAAGTGATGCGTCCAACCGTCGAAATCCTGCGCTCACTTGCTCCTGATATACAGTTCGTTGAAGCCGCTTGTGGACGTGAAGCGCAAGCGCGTTATGGTGATGCGTTTCCAGCAGAAACGCGAACAGCTATCGACACGGCGGATTGTACGCTATTCGGTGCGAGTGGTGGTCCAAGTCGTCCTATCCTGTGGTACCTACGTTGGGGCAAGATGACCTATGCGAATATTCGTCCCGTCCGTTGGTATCCAGGCTATGCCAGTCCCATGCTGCATCCAGAGCGTATCGACTACGTGATTGTCCGTGACAACCTTGAAGGCATGTATCCGCCGCGTGAAGGTGATATCTCAGAACTGAGCGCGTTGTCCAGCAGTAGTACATGGTGGCAACCTCCTCCAACCGATAAAGTTGGAGCCTATGCTGTCCGCGTTACCACTGATGAACAGATGCAGCGTGTCGCTATCTGTGCCTGTGAACTGGCACTCGAACGACAAGCTCTGGGCTATCCTGGTCGTGTCACGCTTGGCGCGAAATATTCTATCCAACCTCGTACCGATGGACGTTTTCGCAGCATTGTCCGTGACACTGTACGCGAATATGCCACGTTGAGCTATCAAGAATACCTGATTGACGACCTAGCACGGCGCATGATCGCGTCACCAGAAACACTCGACGTGGTAGTTCTTTCCAACGAACACGGCGATATACTCGCCGATGTTGCCAGTGGTAGCATTGGTGGCCTTGGCCTCTCGCCCAGTGCCTGTTACGGCGAGGACTACGCCTACTTCGAGCCAGTCCACGGTTCCGCACCCGACCTGCTAGGCAAAGGCACCATCAACCCGACCGCTATGCTCTTATCCGGCGCTATGTTGCTTGATTATCTTGGCTATAATGAGCAAACACAGCGTCTGAAAGAAGCCATTGCCCATGTGTATCAGGAAGGTGTAACATTACCTACAGATCAAGGAGGACACGCGAGTACACAGGAATTTGTAAGTGCTGTGCAACAGCATTGTGCAATTGTAGGGGTCTAATTCTATTACACCCTCGTGGCGATTAACACGTTCAACGACATTGTGCAATTGTAGGAGTCTAATTCTATTACACCCTCGTGGCAATCGACCATGTTCATAGGATTGAGGGACGTTTCAACAACCTCCCGACAGAATTGATTGCCACGAGGGTGTAATAGAATTAGACCCCTACAATATTTTTGTTCCCTATGCTACCTTCTTTGCGTTTCGCCCGTACCACAAGCAGAAGTATCGTTTACAGAAGGGACACAAACAATGACGGAAGACACTCCCCAGACAACGGCGAACTGGATTGATGTTTCAGTTCCACTCTATACAGGCATGGCCCATTGGCCCGATAATCCGGCAGTCGAGATTGAATTTGCTATGAGCATTGACCGTGGCGATGCCGCCAATGTCTCAAATATCTCAATGGGAGCGCACACCGGTACACATATGGACGCCCCACTGCACTTTATCAAAGACGGTATCAGCATCGACCAGATGCCTCTCACCGCGACACTGGGCCGTGCGCAGAATCATCGAGATTAGCGACCCTGAATCAATCAAACCAGCCGAATTGGAGCCGCATACTATTCAACTTGGTGAACGCATCCTCTTCAAAACCCTCAACTCGCAACGTGCATGGCATAGCAGGCGAGTTCGTCAAAGATTTTGTCTACATCTCAAAGGAGGCCGCCACCTACCTCGCAAAACTGCAAATACAAACCGTTGGCGTTGACTATCTCTCCGTTGGTGGCTTCTTCAAAGACGGCTCAGAAACGCACCATGCCCTGCTCGGTGCTGGCATCTGGATTATCGAGGGTCTCAACCTCTCACAAGTGCAAGCTGGCGAGTATGACCTGATCTGCCTCCCACTCAAAATGCAAGGGCGAGAAGGCGCACCAGCACGAGCCGTTGTGCGCCCTGTAGCGACGACAAAATAATCTGTAGGGGTCTAATTCCATTACACCCTTTCGGTAATGAACAATGTTACAGGACATATCGAAATGTTTCATCAATCCTGCCAACATAGCGAATCGTCAAAAGGGTGTAATGGAATTAGACCCCTACAGATGTGCTTTCCTCCATGTTATTGTCATCAAACGCGAAATCATCACTCACCACACAGACGCAAAAAACTTCTCAACAGCCACTTCCAACCCTGCTACAACCTGCGAAGGTAGCGCCTGCTGTCCACTATAGCGACCCAACGACTTATAGTGTCCGTTCTCTAATATCAGTACCTCAACCGAACTAGTTTCAGGGTTAACAATCCAGTATTCTGGCACACCAGCGCGAGCATAAATGTCGTACTTGACTAATCTATCGTAGAGGACGGTGCTTGGCGAGGCAACTTCGACAACAAGATCGGGTGCGCCTACAATATGCCTTTCCTGTAACCTATCAGCGTGCGCTTTCAGAAGCACAATCACATTTGGCTGAAACACATTTTCTGTCGATAGCTCAACATCAATCGGTGCTGTAAAGACACCACCTAATGCATGAGTACGAACATAGTCGCGTAAGTAAGCAAAGATTTCCCCGACGATCTCTTGATGTGACCAACTCGGTGCTGGCGGCATAAGTAGAACTCCGTTTACAATTTCATAGTGTTGCTCATCGCCAAGTGTGGCATAGTCACGATAGGTCCAACGCCCCTGCTCAGGTCCTGGAACCCAATCTGCAAGTCTCACTACAGGCAGTTTTTCGGTTGTTGTCATACTATTTCTGCCTCTCGTATGGGAAGGATGGAAGCCAAATGTGCCAATGATAGAAATGTATGTGCCTACTGGAGAAGAGTATAACATATTTCAATAACAGGCTAACGAACAAAAATGCTGCGGTTGCAATGCAACCGCAGCATTTTTGTTCGTTAGCCTGTTATTGCCCCCTCAGACGCGGACGCAACCAACTTCACATACTTCGCCAACACGCCCTTCGTATACTTGGGTGCTGGTGCGTGCCAGTTTTGAAGGCGACGCGCAATCTCCTCGTCGCTGATCTCGACTGAGAGCGCGTTGTGATCGGAGTCAATATTGATAATATCGCCATCCTGCACAATCGCGATGGGACCGCCAACCTGTGCTTCTGGCGCGATATGACCCACGACCATACCATGTGTGCCACCGGAGAAACGTCCATCGGTAATCAAACCAACCGTCTCACCATAGCCCTGCCCTACCAACGCCGATGTAACCGCCAGCATCTCACGCATACCAGGACCGCCCTTTGGTCCCTCGTAGCGAATAACGACTACATCACCATCGGTAATATGATGATTCATGATGGCATCAAAGGTCTCTTCCTCCGAATTGAACACCTTTGCCGGACCACGATGATTTGTCACCTTGAGACCAGCAATTTTACACACCGCACCCTCTGGTGCAAGATTGCCCTTGAGAATGACAAGCGGCGCCGTTGCATGTAAAGGCTTGTCAAGTGGGGCTATGATGGTTTGTCCCTCGGCGAGGTCGGGCGCGGATTCCAGGTTTTCCGCCAACGTCTTGCCTGTCACGGTGAGTGCGTCACCATTCAAGTAGCCAGCTTTGAGCAGAACTTTCATCACCGCCTGGACACCACCAACGCGGTCAAGGTCCGTCATTGCATATCTACCACCGGGTTTCAGATCGGCGAGATGCGGTACTTTACCACCAGCACGCGTGAAGTCGTCAATGCCGAGCGGAATGTCCAACTGACGCGCAATCGCGATTAAGTGTAGCACCGCATTGGTCGAACCACCGAGAGCCATCACAACCTTAATCGCATTCTCGAATGCCGACTGTGTAAGAATATGACGCGCCGTGATACCCTGCTCAACCATGCGTACAATCGCTTGCCCTGAGTCGTAGCAATCCAATATCTTACGCGAAGTCACGGCTGGCATCGACGAGCCACCGGGGAGACACATACCCAACGCCTCAATCGCAGAGGCCATCGTGTTCGCCGTATACATGCCACCGCAGGAACCAGCACCTGGAATCGCCGTCTTCTCAACCTCGTCCAATTGTTCACGGCTAATCTTGCCCGCGCTAAACTGGCCCACTGCCTCGAAGACGCTGACGATATCCACATCTTGTCCACGACATACCCCCGGTTGAATAGTACCACCGTAGACAAAAAGCGTCGGTGCGTCAATCCTTGCCAGTGCCATCAGACAGCCGGGCATGTTTTTATCACAGCCACCGATAGCAACCACACCGTCGAAACGCTGTGCATTCGCTACCAGTTCGATAGAGTCAGCAATCACTTCACGACTTGGCAGCGAAAACTTCATGCCCTCGGTACCCATCGAAATACCATCGCTCACCGTGATGGTACCAAACGTCTGTGGCACACCACCGCCAACGCGCACACCCTCACGTACCTTTTCAGCAAGCCTGTTGATATGCGAATTACAGGGCGTAATCTCGCTCCATGTGCTGGCAATGCCAATCAAGGGCTTATTGAAATCTTCATCGGTCAACCCGACCGCACGCAACATCGAACGATTGGGGGCGCGAACGGCTCCCTCCGTAATCATCTTGCTGCGACTGTTTAAAGCATGGTTGGTGCTTGAAGTTCCATTCGTTTCCGGCATAATGAAATATTTCCTTCCGAACTTTAGAACATACCATCATTGGTATATGAGGGAACACGCCTTTGTGCATAGAGATAAGTTGTTGCCATTATACACGAACATGGCTAGCCATAGAAGAGGGTGTCACCTCATCCGCGTATCAAACGTGTCTTGAATATATACATCCAAGATGATTTCATATAGACATTAGAAGAGGGTATACAATGGATACTATGCAAAATACAAGTGCGCTGGTGCTACCACGCAGTACCGAGCGGATTGATTCCACACAAGGCTCGATCTTCTTTATCGGGACCGCCACTATGCTCATCCGTTACGCTGGATTTACGATTTTGACGGATCCAAACTTTCTACATCAAGGCGATCATGTACATCTGGGTGGTGGGCTAACGTCGGCGCGTGTAACCAATCCTGCCATAGAGATGGAGCAACTTCCTGAGTTTGATCTTGTCCTGCTATCACATCTACACGAAGACCACTTTGACCGCTTTGTGCAAAAGAATCTTGACAAAGGCACAACAATCGTCACGACGCCAGAGGCCGCAGTTGCTCTACGACACAAGTGCTTTACTATGCTAGAGCCATTGCATACATGGGAGACGCTGACCGTAACAAAAGGCGACTTCACGTTACGTATCACCGCAATGCCCGGCAAGCATGGCCCCGGTATTATGAACTCTGTATTGCCTTCGGTTATGGGCAGTATGCTAGAGTTCCAGGATAACACGGGTAAGACACTTGTACGATTGTATATCACGGGTGATACGCTACTCTTTGAAGACCTGCAACAGATTCCCCAGCACTATCCCGATATTGATCTCGCGATGTTACACCTCGGCGGCACCCGGATTTTCGGCATCTTGCTCACAATGGATGCCATGCAGGGGATAGAGGCCGTTAAACTCATTAACGCGAAAAAGAATATTCCCATTCACTACAACGACTATACCGTGTTCAAGTCTCCACTGGCTGATTTCAAAGAACTGGTTTCTATGTCTGGTCTCGAAGACCGGGTGTACTACATGGAACATGGTGATACCTACACATTTGATATACCGGAGAGCCGCCGCTAGAGATTTATAATATACGAAATCCTCTGTAGGGGCTTTAATTCATTACGCCCTCGCCAACATTCATAATTGGGCGAGGGCGTAATGAATTAAAGCCCCTACAATCTATATTTCATGTAAATATAATAATTTATGTTCCATCTTCAAAAAATGTTTCAGATTGTCTTGACATATAACTACTATGTCTGCTAAAATAGTTTTAGAGATGTAAAAGATAATGTTATGAAATCCGAAATGGAGGTTTGGAATGTCACCAGAACTACATACCTTACCAATTCGTGCGATAGATTGCTTGAAACTCTGCTATAAAGCTGGCGAGCGTGGCGAGTCCATTACCACATCTGTTATGAAGGATCGTTTGCAACCGTTAGAGGCAACGGGCCAATTGAGCGACGCCAGCGTGACCCAATTGTTCAAGTGGCTCAGTGAGCGCGGCTATGTGCGTTACATTCCGTATCATGGAGTGGAATTGACCGAGACGGGCCGTGTCATGGCGACCGAACTTGTGCGCCGCCATCGTTTGCTGGAACTCTTTCTTGTACAGACAATGGGCTTTCCACTTGACGAAGTTGACACCGAGGCCGAGCACCTTGAGCATGCCATTTCAGAGGCATTCGTGGACCGCTTGGATACCCTGTTAGACCATCCAACCGTGGACCCTCACGGCGATCCCATTCCAAATAAATCTGGTAGCGTCGTGACTGCTGTCAGTGAGCCACTTTCAACAATCCTCCCTGGACAACAGGTGATTGTGCAGCGTGTGAGCGACGATCATCCAGACCTGTTGCGTTATCTCGCTGAACTTGGCCTCATACCGGGAGCCTTAGTCAAGGTTGAAGCGGTTGCCCCTTATGGTGGTGTTTATACTATACGTATTGGAGAGCAAATACATGCGGTTGGTGATGTTGTGACGCACGCGGTCCTTGTGCGTCCCGTAACACCTGCCGCGATACGTACATCCACGTCGCCCACGAACATACAAGGAGAACGTTCTTGAGAATCTATCCACCTGCCTCGCTGCCATCAAGCCCACTTGATGGTGCAATCCCCGAACATTCTCCTGAGCAAAATGGAACTCAAACTGCCGCGCGTGCCGTGCTTGATGGACGCAAAAAAGGTCTGCTTGCCCTTCTTCCATTCCTGGGACCCGCGTTTATCGCCAGTGTTGCTTATATCGATCCGGGCAATTTCGCCACCAACATTCAAGGCGGTAGTGCCTTTGGCTACAATCTGCTCTGGGTTATTGTACTTGCGAACCTGATGGCGATGTTGCTACAAACGATGTCGGCAAAACTTGGTATCGCAACGGGTCTCAACCTTGCGGAAATGTGTCATAAGCACTTTCGCAAACCAGTTGTCTATGCAATGTGGGCGGTTGCCGAAATTTCAGCGATGGCGACTGATCTCGCGGAATTTCTCGGTGCCAGTATCGCGCTCAACCTGTTGTTTGGTATTCCTTTGCTGTATGCAACACTTATCATCGGTGTCGTCACCTACCTGATTTTACAGTTGGAGCGTTTCGGCTTCCGTCCGCTCGAAGCTGTAATCACTGCACTGGTGGGCGTGATTGCGTTTTGTTATGTGATTGAAACCTTTCTCTCACGTCCAAATTTCGCTCAAGTTGGCTATCACGCGGTTATACCGTGGCTTGGTGGTACACAAAGTGTCCTTTTCTCCGTTGGTATTATCGGCGCAACCGTCATGCCGCACGTAATCTACTTGCACTCTTCATTAACACAGAAGCGCATCGTTCCTCGCAACGAAAAGGAAGCACGTCGCATCTTCAAGTGGGGCATTCCAGATGTAGTGCTTGCAATGGGTTTAGCCGGACTTGTGAACATGGCAATGCTTTACATGGCAGCTGCGACCTTTCACGCGCATGGACATACAAATGTCGGTGACATCAACACCGCCTATCAGACACTCACGCCTCTATTAGGAGGAGCAGCCAGCATCATCTTCGCTATCTCGCTTCTCGCTTCTGGTCTTTCCAGTTCCACCGTTGGTACGATGGCTGGACAAGTCATTATGCAGGGCTTTGTTGGTTTCACCATTCCCATCTGGGTACGTCGTCTTGTGACTATGATACCAGCAGTGGTTGTTGCCGCTATCGGCCTTAATCCCACGAGTACACTTGTAATTAGTCAGGTTGTGCTAAGTTTTGTCTTGCCTCTACCCGTGATTACACTCGTCATGTTTACCAGCCGACGTGATATCATGGGAACGCTCGTCAATAAAAGCATCACTACATGGGCTGCAATTGGGTGTAGTGTGCTGATTTTGAGTCTGAATGTCTGGTTGCTGTACTCCACGTTTACATCAATGGTTCATTGATGATGTCTTGATAGAGAATGAACGTAATGACAAGAGTCACGATGGGGTGCGCTAAAGCGGACCCGTACAGGAATTGTGTCACCGCAGCGATGCAAGGAACTCCTGTACGGGTCCGCTTTAGCGCACCCTAGTAGTTGTATTTTTTAATATGCAATAGTTCACCTTACACAGGCAAACTCGCGACAGCTTCAATTTCAAGTAACAAACCGTCGAGAGCTAGCTTTCCTACCTCAACGGCTGTACTGGCTGGCGGATGACTGGTGTTCAGGTAGAGGTTGCGGATTTCACGTAAGGTCACTAAATCTGATATATCCAGGAGATACATATTCAGTTTGACCACATGCGTGAAATCCGCTCCCACGGCTGTCAACGCGATTTTGAGGTTTTCAAAAACCTTGTGCGCCTGTACTCGAAAATCATCCTTGCCAACAACCTGAAATGCTTTATCTACAGAAATTTGTCCTGCAATGTATACCGTTCGTCCACCAGTAACCTCAACTACATGAGTATATCCTGGTGGAGAAGCCAAATCTGGTGGGTTGATAAATTGCACGTGCGTTGGGGGTGTGGACATGCGCTTTTCCTTTCTCAATACAACAAACGTTATTAGCGAGGAGCCATCCTAATCGCACCATCCAAGCGTATAACTTCCCCGTTCAGCATCGGATTCTCAATGATATGTTTCGCCAATGCTGCATACTCGCTGGGCTGTCCAAGCCGTGATGGAAAGGGCACCTGCTGACCAAGCGATTGACGCGCTGGCTCTGGTAATCCTGCCAACAATGGAGTATCAAACAATCCTGGTGCAATCGTCATCACACGAATACCGCTACGTGCGAGGTCGCGTGCGATAGGTAGCGTCATTCCCACAATACCGCCTTTAGAGGCAGAGTAGGCCGCCTGTCCAATCTGACCATCGAAGGCGGCAACCGAGGCCGTATTGATAATCACGCCACGCTCACCATCACCCTCCGGCGCATTTTCAGCCATCGCCGTAGCTGCGAGGCGTATCACGTTGAATGTGCCAATTAGGTTGACCTGAATCACCTTTGTAAAGCTCGCAAGACTCGCCGGACCATTTTTCCCTATTACGCGTTCCGCACTGCCGATACCCGCACAGTTAATCGTCACATGCAGACTTCCAAAAGCATCAACGGCAGCCTTAATCGCCGCTTGTGTGCTCTCTTCATTAGTAACATCTGTTCTCACAAAATGTGTTGAGCCGCCTAACTCTTTCGCCAGATTTTCGCCCAGTTCGCCATTCAGGTCGGCTATCATCACTTTCGCGCCAGCCTGTGTCAGCAATCGTACACAGGCCGCTCCCAATCCCGAAGCTCCACCCGAAACGAAAACCCCTTTGTTTGTCAGTTCCATAAAAATAGGTACCCTTTCTTATCAGCCACAACGGACGCCCACAAGGGGCTACCCTACTATATAACGTTTTTACGTGCGTAGCACGTCATGTATAGTAGGGTAGCCCCTTGTGGGCGTCCGTTGATTCCCCACTATAATGCATTTTGCTTGTTTGAACGTCATTAAGAGTCTTACTACATGTTGCGGTCTCCCTGCCTCTTACGCACAATTGACTCTTACCATTGTACTCTCACCATGATACGCTTTTGGGACGTTGCGATGCTACCTTCTTGCCCACTCATGCAAATAGGTTTATTATGATTACGTATCGTGTAGGGACCGATTTATCGCGTCCTCTTAGCGGTCAATTGCCAAATAGGACGCGATAAATCGGTCCCTACAGAAGGATTTAGGTGTGACTACAAAACAAGAGCGTATAGAAGCACTCGAACGACAAATCTCACGTCTCACAAGACGTATTAAAATACTCGACCAACGTAGCAACCGTTATTCATGGACGCGTGTAGCAATCTTCTTTGGTGGCATTGTGCTCACCATTGTAGGTTATGTCATAGCGCGTTGGTGGCTTGCTATCACACTGGCATTGTTCGCTATCATCGCGTTTTCTGTGGTGGCCTACTTCCAGGGTAAAATTGACAGAAGTATTGTGCGGCACAAAGTCTGGTCGTACATCAAATCCACGCATATCGCCCGAATGCGCCTTGACTGGAACACCATTCCTGCTGTTCCTACAATTGCCCTACAAACTGGACATCCTTTCGAGTCCGACCTTGATATCACAGGCGAACGCTCTCTACACCGCCTGTTGAACACTGCGATATCTGGTGAAGGCACACGGCATCTTCACGAATGGCTACTAACAACATCCCCTGACCTGAACACGACCCAGAGCAGACAGGCATTAGTGCGTGAGCTATTGCCACTTACACGCTTTCGCGACAAACTCACCCTGAAATCAATGCTTGCATCTCGTCAAATAGCTGAGCAATTAGAAGGGAATCGATTGATAACATGGCTGAACCAGATGAACGGTACAGCCGCATTACCCTCGTTGTTATGGGGGTCTATCGCATTATGTGTACTCACACTGATACTCGCGATATTGAACGTGATCGGCCTTCTTTCGCCGTTATGGATTGCCTCGCTACTGTGTTCACTTTTCCTTTTTCTGAACACAAAAAAGATACGTGGCGATGTGTTTGAAGATGCCTACTATCTGCGTGATGCCTTCGCCACCACAAGTACCGTGTTCGAGTACCTGGAAAAATATCCCTATCCAACCGATTCTCGTTTGAAAAAGCTGTGTGAACCATTTTTTGGAGATCGAGAACATCGTCCCTCGCAGTCGCTCAAAGGACTTGCCAGGATTGCCAGTGCCGCGACGCTGGCGAAAAATCCGTATCTCTGGTTGCCAATCAATGCCCTTGTGCCGTGGGATACTTATTGTGCCTATCGTTTGCGTCACTACAAAGTCCAAATCGCTGCCTTTCTTCCCCAGTGGCTCGACGTATGGTTTGAGCTAGAAGCGTTAAACTCGCTTGCATCATTCGCCTACCTGAACCCGACGTATACGTTCCCCGATATAGACACTTTGACTACAGGGCAACATGTACTCTTCGAGGCTATCGCGTTGGGTCATCCCTTGCTCTTGGATGAGCAGAAGGTGACAAACGATTTCACATTCCAGAAACAAGGTGAAGTCGTGATTATCACTGGCTCCAATATGTCAGGTAAGAGTACCTTCCTACGTACACTTGGTATCAATCTGTGTCTAGCGTTTGCAGGTGGACCTGTCAATGCCGCTACATTTTCTACAACCCTGTTCAGAGTGTTTACCTGTATCAAGGTGAGTGACTCGGTAACGGACGGCTATTCCTACTTCTATGCCGAGGTACGACGACTCAAAGCACTCCTGACAGAATTGCAACAAGATGGTTATCCTTTGTTCTTTCTGATAGATGAGATATTCAAAGGTACCAACAATCGTGAGCGTCTGATAGGTAGCCGTTCCTTTGTCCATGCGCTCGTCGGGCGCAATTGTCTAGGTTGTATCTCAACCCATGACCTTGAACTTGTAACATTAGCAAACACACTTCCTGGTGTCACAAATTATCATTTTAAGGAGGATGTGATAAATGGCGAAATGGTCTTTGACTATCATATACGCTCCGGTCCTTCACCAACCACCAACGCCCTCAAAATTATGCAACTCGAAGGTTTACCCGTTGACGAGATAGGAGAGCGAGTATGAACCATAGCGATCATGTACACCTCTTACGAAAGGGCGTCCCTGAACCAGGAGGTGTCTGGGCTGATCTCGGCTCTGGTTCAGGAGCATTCACGCTTGCCCTCGCAGAGCTACTGAGTCCAACCGGACGCATCTACTCTGTAGATAAAGATAACAGCGCATTGCGACAACAAGAACAGGCAATGCGCCAATTCTCGCCCACCATAAACGTAACCTATATAGCAGCAGACTTTACACGCCTACTTGATCTACCACAACTTGACGGGATTGTCATGGCAAACTCGCTCCACTTCATACGTAAGAAAGACGACGTGCTACAACGTGTAGCAGGTTATCTCCGTCCAGGTGGTAGATTGCTCTTAGTGGAATACAACGTTGATCGCGGCAATATGTGGGTTCCCTATCCATTCTCATACGCAACGTGGGAAAAACTAGCGAGCAAAAATGGCTTTGTCGAGACTCGATTGTTGGAGAGAAGGCCGAGTCGCTTCTTGAACGAGATGTATTCGGCAGTGTCTTTGCGCCTCTAATTCATCATCGCGATTGTCTGCTGTATCGTCTTGATGTGGTTTTGCATCTCCTGTCGATCACTCGCCTGTGGTTCGAGCTTCAAGTATGCTTTGAGGTCGTGCAATGCTTTTGCATAATGCTTGAGTTGGAGGTGGATGATACCGCGATCTCGTATCTCTCGTGCGGCATCAGGGATGAGCAGGAGAATGTAGTGAGATACTAGCAAGGCTTTCGTGTAGTCTTCTTTGTGCAGATAAATATTTTTGAGATTGCCGAGCATACGCACAAGCATCTGCTTTGGTCGTACTGGCTCGAAAAAGTGACGCGGTAAACGTGCCATCTTGCCCTGCGAAAAGCGGCGTATACGTTCACGACAATCCTGCTCGCTTAACAGTAAACCGCCCTCAAACGGGTCAATGTAGAGGATTTCTGTAGGGAGTGTACAGCGTACAACAAAATGAAAGGGTAAACCTATACCTTCTATGAGCAACCCGACGCGCTTTCCTACCTCCATGTAGAGCAGAGAGAGCGAGATAGGTATGCCAACACGTTGCTCAAGCACTTTATTGAGGAAGCTATTATCTGGATTATAATAATCGCTCTCATTCCCTCGAAATCCTTCTTCCTCAAAAAGTATCTTGTTGATAGCGTCAATAACCGTTAGTGGTGCAATTGTTTCGGGTAACTGTGTATCAGTTTGCGACAAATTGAGTATGGCACGAACTCGATACGCGAACGCATCGAGTGTTGCTAAAGAGTGTTGTGTATCGAGGGAAGGATACTCGATAGTCGCGATGAGAAGAGCCGCTTTTGCAACATCAATAGTCGCATCTTCTCCTGCAACAAGTTCCTCAAATGCTCGATAGCTGTATTGCTGTTTTGAAAATTCCTCTGTCATACTTGGGGCATTTAACCATGAAAACCACGATAACGCAAGTCTTTTGTGCAAAAAGCCTATAAGGAAAAGAAGAATGCCCCATAGAGCAACAAAGAGGCTATGTGGGGCATCGCTTCATAGACAAAAATTAGGCTGGCTTGTTCTAGTGGTTTTAGGCTGGAAGGGCTGGTGCTTTCAGCAATTCGGTAAGGGTTGACTGCTTGACGCGGTATCCACGGCGTTTGCCACTATGAGGAAGTGTGATTGCCTCCAGGATTCCATTGTTGATCCAACGCCGTACTGTTGTATCGTCTACACGTAGACGACGTGCAACCTCATGTACTGTTAATAATTCGTCGTGCTGAACGGCCTGCACGTCAGCGGCACCTGCCTCATTAGCAACAACTTCCATTGTGTTTCGACGAGCCATGAGCATACCTCCTGTTAAGAATAACATAGATAGAGGGAATACACCTCTTTGGGTTGTGTCAACCGACAAGAAACAAAACCTGTAATTGACTTCTTACCATCATATCAAACAATATGCACAAAGTACATACATAAATATGGGCAATGTTATAGTACGCCTTTTATGTGTCACACACCGTTTTCGTAGGTATTCCCTTAGATGAGAGTAAGTAGATATGTATAATGTAAACACAATGTTTATCGTTTGTCAAGGGATATCGCGAAAATCATCACCAAATAGTCATTATGGGGGAATTGAGTGATAAAAATGCGTGATAGCACTTTTATGTAACAATCTTGTATAGAAAGAAACATAGAGATACGTAGCTTTTATAGAGTTTCGTCTCATAGTTTAACGCATACAAAAAGCCCTCTTCCGTACACATATGGAAGAGGGCTTTTCACACCCGTATCATGTTCTTTACCTCAATTTTGTCGAACGCCTCAGCTATCACTTAACATGTCAGATTGCATACACCTGCAAAAGTATAAAGCAGAGGAGACGACGCACATCACCGTGAAGAGAATATTATAGAAAGAAGCCGTTCGGTCATTAGTGCCGCTTCGCTACGTCTGTTACCAGAGGTCCGCGTGCGGTCTAGCTACCAGATGGTCTATCTGGGACCTTGTTCTCTCTACAGAGAAGGGAAGACTCATCTTGGGAGCGGCTTCGTGCTTAGATGCTGTCAGCACTTCTCCTTTCTCGACGTAGCTATCCAGCGATGGGGTGGGCACCCCAACTGGCACACCAGCGGTCGAGCCATCTCGGTCCTCTCGTACTGGAGATGACTTCCCTCAATCTTCCTACGCCCACGACGGATAGAGACCGAACTGTCTCGCGACGTTCTGAACCCAGCTCGCGTGCCGCTTTCATGGGCGAACAGCCCAACCCTTGGGACCTACTCCAGCCCCAGGATGCGACGAGCCGACATCGAGGTGCCAAACCTTGCCGTCGATGTGAACTCTTGGGCAAGATCAGCCTGTTATCCCCGGGGTAGCTTTTATCCGTTGAGCCACACTCCTTCCACTCGGGAATGTGGGATCACTAAGCCCGACTTTCGTCCCTGCTCGGCGCGTCAGCCTCGCAGTCAAGCTCCCTTTTGCCTTTACACTCTATAAGGGTGGTGTCCATTCACCCTGAGGGAACCATTGGGCGCCTCCGTTACGCTTTGGGAGGCGACCGCCCCAGTCAAACTACCCGCCTGGCCCTGTTTGCGTGCCAGCTTCATGGTCACGCGTGAGACACAACACACTGCAAGAGTGGTATTTCACTGGCGCCTCCACAACCCCCACAAGGGTTGTCTCTAAGGCTCCCACCTATGCTACGCAAACACCGCATTCTGTCAAGGCCAAGGTGTAGTAAAGCTCCACGGGGTCTTTTTGTCCTGTCGTGGGTAACCCGTATCTTCACGGGTACTGCAATTTCGCCGAGTCCCCTGTCGAGACAGCGCTCAAGTCGTTACTCCTTTCGTGCGGGTCGGAACTTACCCGACAAGGAATTTCGCTACCTTAGGACCGTTATAGTTACGGCCGCCGTTCACCGGGGCTTCACTTCGTGGCTACGAGCACCACTCCGTTTCACCTTCCGGCACTGGGCAGGAGTCAGCCCCTATATGTCCGCTTGCGCGTTCGCAGAGACCTGTGTTTTTGGTAAACAGTCGCTTGAGCCAGTTTCCTGCGGCCTGCTCACCCCTCCTACTTGCGTAAGAGAAGCTACTCAGGCACCCCTTTTTCCGAAGGTACGGGGTCAATTTGCCGAGTTCCTTGACAGAGGGTCGCTCGTTCACCTGGGGGGAGTTCCCCCTGCCTACCAGTGTCGGTGTGCGGTACGGGCGGACAAATGGTCTGGCGAGAGGCTTTTCTTGACGGCGTGGGGTCCGGTGACTTCCGCCTGCTTGCGCAGACTCGTTCCCCGGATCATACCTCTGAACTCTGGATTTTCCTGGAGTTCGTACTTTCACGGAGAAGCCCATCCTGTCCATTCGATGGGTTCACCTTCCCTACCGCGTCCCCCCATTGCTCGTAACGACCTTGTCCGGTGCAGGACTAGAAACCTGCTTGCCATCGCCTACAGCGATAACGCTCTCGGCTTAGGACCCGACTAACCCTGGGACGTCTGACGTTGCCCAGGAACCCTCAGGCTTTCGGTGTCGATGGTTGTCACATCGATGACGCTACTCATTCCGGCATTCTCACTTCTTGGGCCTCCACCAATCCTTCCGGTTTGGCTTCTCGGGCAACAAGAACGCTCCCCTACCAACCCTGCTTCTGCCTTCCGAAGAAGGAGAAGACATTGTTCCACAGCTTCGGTACGAGACTTAAGCCTCGGTACGTTCTCGGTGCCTCTCCACTCGACCAGTGAGCTATTACGCACTCTTTCAATGATGGCTGCTTCTAAGCCAACATCCTGGCTGTTGTTGCGGAGAGACCCCCTTTTCCACTGAGTCTCGATTTTGAGACCTTAGCTGGTGGTCTGGGCTGTTTCCCTTTCGACGACGAAGCTTAGCCCCCGCCGTCTCACTCACGAGTCTCCTGCTGATGGCATTCGTAGTTTGAGTGGGATCAGTAACCAGCACGTGGCCCCTCACCCATCCAGCGCTCTACCTCCATCGCAGCCTTGCTCGTGGCTGCACCTCAATGCATTTCGGGGAGAACCAGCTATCTCCACGTTCGGTTGGAATTTCTCCCCTATCCACAGGTCATCCCCTTGTTTTGCAACACAAGTGAGTTCGAGCCTCGACGGATTTTCACATCCGCTTCACTCTGCCCATGGATAGCTCACGTGGTTTCGGGTCGCATCGGCGCTACCATGCGCGCCTGTTTTGGACTCGGTTTCCCTCTGGCTGCCCTGCTTTAGCGCAGGTTAACCGGGCAACGCCGATGCACTCGCCGGATCATTCTACAAAAGGCACGCCATTAGCCCTTGGTGGTTCATACCACAGTGGCCTCTGACTGCTGGTAAGTACGAGGTTTCAGGGTCTGTTTCATCCCCCTTTCGGGGTGCTTTTCACCTTTCCCTCACGGTACTGGTTCACTATCGGTCGCATTGGGTAGTTAGCCTTGGAGGGTGGTCCCCCCTGCTTCCCACAAGATTTCTCGTGTCTCGTGGTACTCAGGATTCCAGCCCGTTCCTAGACGCGTATCGCTACCGGACTCTCACCGTCTGTGGTCGTGCGTTCCAACACGTTCGCGTTTCGTTCTAAGTTCTTGTTGCTGGTCCTACAACCCCGCCCTGTCCTTGCGGACACAACGGTTTGGGCTGATCCCGGTTCGCTCGCCACTACTACGGGACTCTCGGTTGATTTCTCTTCGTCGGGCTACTGAGATGTTTCAGTTCGCCCACTGCCCTCTACCTTGACTATGTGTTCATCAAGGAGTATCCAGACATCACTCTGGATGGGTTGCCCCATTCGGAATCTTGGGGATCATCGCTTGTATGCAGCTCCCCCCAAACGTTTCGCCGGTCTCCGCGTCCTTCTTCGGCCCAATGCACCTAGGCATCCACCTCGTACTCTGTGTAGCTTGTTCTCTACGTTATTCTTAATGTCATTCGATGATGTGTTTTTCGTAGTTCATGTTATATTGCATCGCTACGCGATGCAATATAACATGAACTACAATATAATTTTCGCTATCCTCTGCTTCAACTCTTGCCGTTTTGGAAATCTGACTGTCTTATGACATTGATGACATTCGACAAAATTGAAGTAAAAAATCATGATTCAGTTGTGAAAGTGCAAGTTATCAGTGAAACCCTTACGGGTAGCCCCAACAACTAAAGAGTGGAAACCAGTCCAGACATATACAGTCTGTGAGTAAGTAAGAAAGAGATAGAACAGAAATGCTTTGTATGTCCACCGTTTCTGACCGACCTAGGACTGACTTGCTCTCGAAAGAGCAAGGACTGTATCCCTAGAAAGGAGGTGATCCAGCCGCACCTTCCGGTACGGCTACCTTGTTACGACTTCACCCCAATCACCGACCCCACCCTCGACGCTTGCCTCCCTTGCGGGTTAGCCCAGCGGCTTCAGGTGTTGCCGACTTTCGTGGTGTGACGGGCGGTGTGTACAAGACCCGGGAACGTATTCACCGTAGTGTGCTGACCTACGGTTACTAGCAACTCCAACTTCATGGAGGCGAGTTGCAGCCTCCAATCTGAACTGAGACACGGTTTGAAGAGATTGGCTCCCCCTCGCGGGTTGGCGACTCATTGTCCGTGCCATTGTAGCGTGTGTGTCGCCCAGGATGTAAGGGCCGTGCTGACTTGACGTCATCCCCACCTTCCTCCACGTTGATCGCGGCAGTCTTGCTAGATAATACAACTAGCAATGAGGGTTGCGCTCGTTGCGGGACTTAACCCAACACCTCACGGCACGAGCTGACGACAGCCATGCAGCACCTGTGACTCTGTCCCGAAGGAAATCTGATCTCTCAGAGTGTCAGAGCCATGTCAAATCCTGGTAAGGTTCTTCGCGTTGCATCGAATTAAACCACACGCTCCGCTGCTTGTGCGGGTCCCCGTCAATTCCTTTGAGTTTTAATCTTGCGACCGTACTCCCCAGGCGGACCACTTATCGCGTTTGCTACGATACTCAGGGGGTCGATACCCCGAACATCTAGTGGTCATCGTTTACGGCTAGGACTACCGGGGTATCTAATCCCGTTCGCTCCCCTAGCTTTCGCCCCTCAGCGTCAGGAAATAGCCAGGACATTGCCTTCGCCTTTGGTGTTCCTCCGGATATCTACGCATTTCACCACTCCACCCGGAATTCCATGTCCCTCTCTATCCCTCAAGTCTGCCAGTTTTCATACACCCTCCCCAGTGAAGCTGGGGATTGTCAGTCTGAACTTGGCAGACCGCCTGCGGGCGCTTTACGCCCAGTAACTCCGGACAACGCTTGCCCCCTACGTATTACCGCGGCTGCTGGCACGTAGTTAGCCGGGGCTTGTTGCTGGGGTACCGTCCGATCTCTTCCCCCAGTAAAGCAGTTTACGCTCCGAAAAGTGTCATCCTGCACGCGGCGTTGCTCGTTCAGGGTTGCCCCCATTGACGAAAATTCCTCACTGCTGCCCCCCGTAGGAGTCTGGGCCGTTCTCAATCCCAGTGTGGCTGATCGTCCTCTCAGACCAGCTACTGATCGTCGCCTTGGTGAGCTGTTACCTCACCAACTAGCTAATCAGGCGCAGGCCCATCGTGTGGCGTCTCTCCGAAAAGAGACTTTGCTCTTGCGAGCGTATGCGGTATTGTCACCGATTTCTCGGTGGTATTCCTCACCTCACGGTAGGTACCCACGTGTTACTCACCCGTCCGCCACTCACTTCTTGCGAAGTGCGTTCGACTTGCATGTGTTAGGCACGCCGCCAGCGTTTATCCTGAGCCAGGATCAAACTCGCCATTCATGTGCTTATAATCCGAGACCGAAATCTCATCATAGACATATGGGTGTTGAGTTGCAATCCAGGCCAAACTGCTGTCGTTGTTACTGTTGCATTTGGCTGTTCGCGGAAACTCATTGTATGCCTTCATCAGTCAGGGTTGACTGACAAAAGCGTCATTGACAGAAACGTGTGAACGCATCTAAGTTTTTCTCTTCTTACTTGTTCACTTACCTGTACGTTCTGTGCTACTTTCCACTCTTCAATTGTCAAGGTGCTTGTTTGTCAAGTTCTGCGAGCGTTTCGCTCGTTACTTGACGGTAGATGTAGTATCGCATATCGCTAGTGCTTTGTCAAGCCTTTTTCCGAGGAATTTTGCTTGACTCTCAAAAGTCGCTGCTTCCTTGCTTTTGCCTGAGCGCACCATCCACGTTACAATCTCTCCTGGTCAAAAAGGCCACAAGAAACCGCAGTGCGGTTGTTTTGCTCTTGGAAGAAGGGTTCCTTTGAGGTACCACATTAACGTGGCGATTGCCCAAAGACAGGAGCACATATTCATTCATACATGACCGTGTGATTGTCTTTTTTAGCGGCTTGGATAATATACCTCACCTACGAAATAATGTCAAGTGTTTTTTTGATGAATTTTTGCTATGTATCCTTTTTCAGGAAATAGTATGTGATAATACACAGTGATACAATTTTTGAAATAAAGAGGAGTAAAGATGTTTCCTATTTTTGTCTTACTTAGTACTATGGCGTTGCTCACTATCGTATATTCTTCTCGTGTTTTTTTATGCAGAAACTTACAAAGTGGCTTGAGACACGACAGGGGCAAGCCCGGTCACTACTCTACACGGACTCTCGTAGCAAGCTATACAGTAGCGGTCAGTAGAGTAGTGACCGGGCTTGCCCCTGTCATGCCGTCCCCCAGGCTGTTTCGCAAGTCAGTTGGCTTCAATGGTATGTTACTTGTCTTGTTACTTCTGGTGGGGTGTAGTAATACTTATGGCTCACAGCCTGCGCAGGTTACTCCCCTCGCTTTGACGCCCAGCCCAACATCAGTAAAGGCAACCCCTTCAAACAGTGTCGATTGGACCACATACCACCGCGACAATACGCGTGCTGGTTATCTAGCGACGATGCCTAATCCACAGCACCTTGCGACAGCATGGAATACGAAATTAGATGGTGGTGTCTACGGTGAACCATTGGTGGTTGATGGACATATTCTTGTTGCGACTGAAAATGATACGCTGTATGCTCTCAATGCTCAAACGGGACAGACTGTATGGCATACCAATGTTGGGACTCCTGTCATGCAAGCAGACCTCCCCTGTGGCAATGTTTTTCCGCTTGGTATCACCGGGACGCCTGTTTATGACCCTGCGACTGGTTTAGTATTTGCCGTTGCCGAAATAACTGGTCCGGCGCATATTCTCGTTGGGCTTGATGCGAAGACTGGTCAGGTAAGGGTACGGCGTGTTGTCGATCCGCAGGGTATAGAGATCGCGCCACATCAACAACGTGCGGCCCTCGCCTTGTCTGGTAATCGGGTGTACATCGCCTATGGTGGGCTGGCAGGTGATTGTGGCAATTATCATGGTTGGGTGGTTGCCAGTCAGACTGATGGCAATGGGCCTTTGCTTTCGTTTGAGGTGCCGACGCCGCGTGAGGGTGGTATCTGGGCACCGTCAGGACCTGCTATTAATGCCTCTGGACAGGTTTTCGTTGCTGTAGGCAATGGCGAAACAACGCAAGGAAACTGGGATCATAGCGACTCTATTCTTCGTCTCTCACCGACGCTCAAACTCGAAGACGGTTTCGCTCCGCAAAATTGGCAACAAGAGAACGCATCAGATGCCGATCTTGGCTCTATGGGACCCTTATTGCTACCCAACAACCTTGTTTTTGCCGACGGAAAGTCGGGGCTTGGCTATCTTCTGCACGCCAATGCGCTTGGTGGTGTAAATGGACAAGCACAAGTATTAAACGTCTGTTCTTCCTATGGTGGTGGTGCCACAACGGGTTCGCAAATCTTTGTTCCGTGTACTTCCGGCTTACGAGAACTTTTGCTGAATGCACAAGGTCAACTTACTTCTGGTTGGCAAGCACCCAGCCAGATCACTGGCTCACCCGTTATCGGTGGTCAAACGGTCTATAGTCTCAGTGGTGATGGTACGCTCTATGCGCTTGATAGTGCTACGGGTAAGACGCGTGCCACTGTCGCGGTAGGTCAAATATCACGCTTCGCAACCCCAACGCTTTTCAACAACCATGTATACGTTGGAACGCTTAATGGAGTAACCGCCGTTGCAGCATCTTAATAGGTAACAAGGAAGTTGTAGGGACCGATGTATCACGTCCTCGTCGGTACGCGAAATGCAACAGGACGTGATACATCGGTCCCTACAGGCATTTCATATTTTTGCATGACGATTCTCAAATTGGAAGTTGACACGATTCCATTTCATCAAACGTGCCTATAAATAGAGAGAAATTCTCTGTGTCAACATGAGCATAATAAAACCGTAAAGGGAGAAGAATATGTCAAATAATCCCACGCATGAAAGTATTGCGATGGCAACCTTCGATAGCACTGACGATGCCGAGCAAGCGGTAGAAGCATTGCACGATGCAAACTTCACCAGTGACCAGATTCGCTACTCCAAGCAATACACCAACGAGAATTTTCTTGAGAGTATCAAGGCGATGCTCGTCTTTCCAAATGAGAGGCAAGATGAGAGCCAAGCTGATTTGAATACCATGCTACAAAACATGGGTGTGAGTGCAGCGGAATTTCAATATTACAGCGATGCATTCGCCAAAGGTAGCGCGGTAGTTGTGGTTCGCCCCGATGGACGCGATCAAGAGGTCGAGGGTATATTTCGCGATCACAAAGGCTCCGGCTACAAAGGTAGGTAGTTAAAAAAAACAACGTCGGTATTGGTAAACAACTGTTGTTTACCAATACCGACGTTGTTTTTTTTAACTATCAAATCGTACAGGGAGCGCAACGAGTCCGCGCAGCGCATAATTGGGCCGAAATTCTGGCGTTCTACCGTCGAGGCGAAGATTCGGTAATCGTCTGAGTAGCGTCTCGAATGTGACCTGTCCCTCCATACGAGCGAGAGCCGCACCAATACAGAAGTGAATACCATAGCCAAAGCCTAGCGAGCGCACGGCGAGACGGTTGATGTCCAATTGCTCAGGATTGGGAAATTTCTCGGGGTCGCGGTTTGCCGCGCCAACCAGCACATAGACGCTTGTCTCTTTTGGAATGTCAACGCCTCGAATGGTCACATCCTGTGTGGTGGTGCGTCCAAGTGTATGCACTGGACTTACATAGCGTAAGAGTTCCTCGACTGCATTCGGCATTTTCGCTGGATTCGTGCGTAGTTGCTCCATCTGTTCAGGGTGTTGCATCAGATAGTACATGCCAACGGCAATCAGGTTCGCTGTCGTTTCATGTCCTGCGAACAACAGGAAATTCGTCGCAACCACAATTTCATCTTCGCTCAGCATATCGCCATTTTCTTCTGCCTGTACCATCTTGGTGAGCAGATCCTCAGTCGGATGTATGCGCCGTTCGGCTATCAAACTCTTGAGATAGGTTGTGACCTCACCGAAAATGCCAGCCAGTTTTTCCCAGTTCGAGCCACCTGCGAACAGCAACGTGGTCACAAATTCATTAATTGCGTCCGAGCTAGCCTTGATATACGGTCGTCCACTGCGCGGAATACCGAGCAAATCCAGGATGACATTAGAGGGAAGTGGATAGGCTACATCTGCTACAAGGTCCATTCTGCCCTCGGCTATTTTCGCGTCAATCAGTTCATCTACGGTACGCTGAATTGTTGGGCGGAACGATTCTAACATGCGTGGTGTAAATGTTTTGGTCATGAGTGTGCGTTGCCGTGTATGTTCCGGTGGGTCCATACCCTGCAAATTATAGGCTAGAAAAGGGAGAATTTGCCGAAGTGCCTGACTTTTCTCATCCTCGCCTGTGAAGCCAATACGTTCGGGTACATTAGACCATACATCGGAGGAGAAGCGTTTCGCATCCGAGAAAACCATATTCACGTCATCGTATTTTGTAAGCATGAAGCAATTAAACATAGGATTCCAGTGAACCGGCTCATGCTTCTGTAAATAAGCGTACATTGGGTAGGGGTCCTGGACAGTGGCGAAGAAATTGTCTAACTCCGGTATCTGTTCGGTCGCCATCGTGAATGCTCCCTTTCGTCTTTGAAAATGCAGAACGCGCATCAGCATTTCGCTGTACATGCAGTATATCACCAGAGCGCATCTTTACTTTTATCAGGAATGTACAGTAAAATCTGTACCGATGAACATTTCTCTACAAGCTCTTGCAAATTATCTGAATAGCTATCTTGGAACTACGCACATTCCAGGCGACACACACGGCATCTATCGTCCTTCTGAACGCACGGTGAAGCGTATTGGGCTTGCCCTTGAACCGTGGGCAGGGATAGAGACATGGGTCAGGCAAGAGAACCTCGACGCGCTCTTTTTGCATCGTCCCTGGCATCTCGCTATGCAAACACTGCCTGATGATGTTGGTATCCTGGCCTATCATCTTGCCTTCGATCTCACGTTGACACTAGGCTTGAACCCTCGTTTAGCCAATGTCTTACAAATGACGCAACTTGTTCCCATCGCCTATAAAGAGAATTTGCCACTTGGGATGCTTGGCGATATTCCTGTAACCGCAACACCTGATTTTCTCGAAACACTGACGGACCTATTCGGCATTGCTCCCACCGTTGAGAATAGCACACGCGAGACCGTGAGCCGTATCGCGGTTGTTGGGGCCATGACCGACAGCACAATACGGGAAGCTGCTCAGCTAGGAGCGCATCTCTACATCACAGGCCAGTTTCGCCATCCTGCACGAGCAGCAGTTGATGCAACAGGAATAACCGTCGCCGTTATCGGTCACAAAACAAGCGAATTGTGGGGCTTGCGTACCCTTGCAAGCTTGCTACGTGAGCGTTGGGCGCAGCTCGATGTAACAATGGCTCGGTAGGGGCAGCAATTCATTGCGCCCAAAGATGGGGGTGGTGGAGGGGCAACGCGTTGACAACGATTCCCTTCCTAAACGTGAACCCCACCTAACCCATCTTTGGGCGCAATGAATTGCTGCCTCTACCGATATCATGTAAGGCCGCCGAAGACGACCGTTTTCTCCAACTGGAACATCTCGCGTACACGGATATCTTGCGACGAACTGCCTATAAGCACCTCGAACTCGCCAGCCTCTGCCACCCATGCGTGTTGTGCATCGTCCCAGTAGGCGAATGTCGCATGGTCAAGCGAAAACGTGACTGTTTGCATTTCCCCTGGTGCTAAGGCAACCTTCGCGAAGCGTTTCAATTCTTTGATTGGTCGTGCCAGCGTACTCTGGGTATCATGTACATAGACCTGTACGACCTCTTTCCCTGCCACTTGACCCGTATTGGTTATGTCTACGCTGACGGTGGCAACAGTGTTTGGCGCATCAGTTGATGAGCGTACCTGCATATTGCTATATGCGAAACTCGTGTACGAGAGGCCAAAGCCAAACGGGAAGAGTGGTGCAACCTGCTTCTTTTCATAATAGCGATAGCCGATGAAGATGCCTTCACCATAGCGTACACGTCCGTTTTCGCCTGGATAGTTGATATAGGCCGGATTGTCCTCTAAGCGCATTGGGAAGGTCTGCGAGAGTTTGCCTGATGGGTTGACATCGCCAAAAAGCACATCAGCAATAGCATTGCCACATTCTTGTCCGGGATACCATGCCTGGATAACGCCAGCCACTTTGTCCAACCACGGCATTGTGACAGGTGAACCAGTTTGCAGGACCACGACGGTTCTTGGATTAGCGGCAATGACGCGCTCGATGAGCGTTCCCTGTTCGCCTACAAGTTCTATATCTTGTCGATCATGACCCTCACCTTCCCAATCCCCGTTGAGTCCTACGAAGAGCAAGGCCACGTCTGACCGCGCCGCTAATGCTACGGCCCGTTCGATGGCATCTTCCGCGATGGGAGGAAGATAGCCCAGGCGAAAGCCAGTGAGCATCACGCTGTCCTGGCTGCTATATTCAAGCGTCAGTTGGTAAGGCTGCCCGGCCGTCATCGCGACCTGCGCTCGCTCATCAGTGCTGCCCATGCCAAAGAAGGTATCGCCATGTGTCTGATGTGTCCAGTTGTCGATTACCGTGTGCCCATCAATAAGGAGGCGAGTCAAGCCAGCACTGGTTAAGCCAAAGCTGTGCAGACCGCTTTCCTGTGGCACGAGTACACCTGTGAGGCGGACCGAGAAATGGTCCATGTGTACGCCAGGGGCAATCGCGCCCATCCATATCTGGTCTGTAATATTCGTTGTCGCGTGATAAACAACATCACCCGTGAGGTCGAGCGAGTTGTAGTAGTCAAGCGAAAACACTTTTTCCCCTTCCGGTGAGAGCAAAGTGGTATCGAGGCGAGGCAACATCTTATGATTTGTGCAACCTATTTCGTAGCCGAGTTGTACTGTATTCCCTACCTGTGCTGCGATACCGGCATAGGGGGTAATCGCATAATGTGCGTTGACCTGCGCACTTCCGCCGCCCATAATTTGTGCGGTCTTCGCGTTGGGGCCGATAATGGCGAGCGATTTCAAGGTATCTTTGTGTAACGGTAAGATATTGCCCTCGTTTTTGAGTAAAACTATACTTTCCGCGCCTGTTGTGCGTATCAGGGTGCGATGTTCGGGTCGATTCACGGCTTGTTCTTGCTGCTGTGTTGGATGCTCAAGCACGCCCGAACGTAGAACGAGTCGTAGCATACGTCGTACTGCCTCGTCCACGGCCTCTTGCTGAATTTCGCCTGTGCGTATGCCTTCGAGTACCTGTGGCACAGTACGCCAGATAGCCGGGCCGGGCATTTCCAAATCCAGCCCATTGTTGATAGAGGCGGCAGTGCTTTTTGTGCCAAACCAGTCGGACATGACGATGCCGTCGAAGCCCCATTCCCCTTTGAGGATAGTGTGCAGAGTTGTCGCGTTTTCGCTGGCAAAGACGCCATTTATTTTGTTGTAGGACGACATGACGCCCCAGGATTTGGCTTCCTGCACGGCAGCTTGAAATGGGGGTAAATAGATTTCGCGTAACGCACGTTCAGTGACCTCGGAGCTGATGGAGTTGCGCTCAAATTCAGAGTCATTGCACACAAAATGCTTGACCGTTGCTCCAACGTTGCGACTTTGGAGGCCACGAATATATGCCACCGCCATCCGTGCTGTCAGGTAAGGGTCTTCGGAAAAACACTCAAAGTTGCGTCCGTTCACTGGTGAACGATGCATATTGACGGTGGGACCCAGCAGCATGTGTGCTCCCTTTGTCTGAGCTTCTTCACCCAATGCCTGCCCGACTTGCTCTATCAACTCAGGATTCCAGGTCGCGGCAAGGGCAATATCGGCTGGAAAGCAGGCCGAGGTGACAGACCCACCAGCGAAGTTTCCTGCTCCACGCGCTCCGTTTGGGCCATCAGAAACCTTTATTGCTGGTATGCCCAGCCGTTCAATAGCGGCGGTTGTCCATGTCGTCGCCCCTGCCAGGAGTGACGCCTTTTCTTCCGGGGTCATGGCGAGAAGTAACGCGTTTATGCGCTCTTCTGAGTGTGCATGGTTGTTTGGGTCGGTTATCACAGTGGCTCCTTTGCTGTCTTGTTCGTTTGCTTGTCACCGAGAAGTGTTACAGAAATTATGCGACAATCTGTCCCCAAATACAACCTGTGCTTTGATTTACAGCTTTTCAACACGCCATATCTGCGCTCCCACGGCTGGTAAGCTGTCCAATGGCAACATTCCGTCAACAATCACCGCTTGTGTACCAGACGATACCTCTTGTACACGCGTGCCATCGCTGATGCCGGTTTGCTGAATAGGCAGTGCCTTGAGTCCATCGTCTTGCCGACGGGCAACGATGAGGAGACGTTCGTCAGGAGCTTCACGAAGAAAAGCAAGTGTGTGTCCTGCGGCATACAGGGCGTGAAAGCCACCTTCGCGCAATGCAGGTGCTGTACGGCGTTCGTGGATGAGACGTTGATAAAGTGCGCGACGTGTTGTGTTCCATGTCTGCGGATTCCACGGCATACACCGTCGGTTATCGGGGTCACGTCCACCTTCTAAGCCAATCTCGTCACCATAATAGACGCTGGGAACACCTGGATAGGTGAAGAGGAGCGTCACCGCCACTTGTATCAACGCCTCATTGCCGTCGAGGACAGTTTGTAGACGTGCCGTATCATGGCTACCCAGTAGATTGAATTGTTGAATAGCGATTTGCCAGGGAATTGCCGCGAGAAAGGCTTTCCATTGCGCCATCAATGCCTCGGTTGGCAGCAAAGGCCATGTCTCTCTGGGGTCATTGAGTGAGAGATCGTTTATATAACCAACGAGCCATTGCAGTAGGGGCAAGCTAAAGCCACGATAGTTCATGGTCGCGTCTAATTCATCGCCCTGTAGTTGTGCCGAGCCATCGAAAAAGTGCTCGCCAATCAGATACATCGAAGGCGACTCGGTTTTGACGGCTCGTCGAATACCGCGTCCAATCTTATGCTCTAACTGACTTTCACCCTGTCTTGCCAGCATGTTCGCAACATCTATGCGCCAGCCGTCGATGCGATAGGGTGGACGCAACCAGTAACGCATAATCGAGTTCTCACCTGCATACATTTCTTTGCGTAAGGATTCACTATGATAGTTGAGTTTGGGCAAACTACTCACACCCAGCCAACTTTCATACACTTTGGGAGTCGCGCCGAAGGTAAAATAGTCGTGCGTCTCGGCCTCTGGGTCCTGTTGTGCTGAAATAAACCACGGGTTCATTGCGCTACAATGATTTGGCACAATATCAAGCATCAGGCGCATCCCACGTTCGTCGAGAGCTTCACGTAACGCAATCAATGCCTGCTCACCGCCAAAGTGTGGGTCAACCTCACGATAGTTTTGTACATCATACTTGTGGTTGCTCGGCGACGTGAAGATGGGTGTCAGGTAGAGTGCTGAAACGCCGAGGTCCGTGAGATAGTCCATATGTTGCACGATGCCTTGCAGGTCGCCCCCGAAAAAATGTGCATTGCCAGCCGCGCCCGTCGGAGTGGGCCACTCCCCCCACTCATGCGCAACGACGGATGTGCCATAACAAGAATATTCGCCGCTTTTGACATTATTTGAGCTATCGCCATCGGCGAACCGTTCAGGAAATATTTGATAAAAGACGCTGCCCTGCACCCATGAGGGTGCCTGATAGCGATACAGATACTTGAAATCCGTCGCGTCGGTGGGCGTGTATTGCACCATCCCGTTTGCGGTGAATGACCAGTTGCCCTCAATTGTGTGGAAGAAAAAGCGATAGTTTGTGCGCAGCATATGTAAACGTATCTCTGCTTGCCACCAATTGCATTGTGCATCACTTGCCACAATCTTCATAGGTGCATAGTGTTGTTCACCATCGGGAATGGTGCGTACAAAAAGCCGGGTAATGGGAGCCGTTTTACCGACACGCAATCGAAGCCGTAGCGAAGGATGTGAACCTGTCTGGTCAAACGAGACGTAGTAGGGTGAGCCATCGTGATGAACGGTCTGCGCCCAGTGTAGCTCTGTCATAGAGAATCCTTTCAATGCTCAGCTACTGAGCGAACAACTATATTTTATAAAGAAGTATACCCCTCGTGTATACATTTCGTATACGTGAGGGGTAATACATTACGCATCCTATCTTCTCGTACAGAGAATAAACAACGGTAGGGGCGCAATTCATTGCGTCCAAAGATGGTGGTGGTGGAGGGGCAACGTGTCGGCAACGTTGCCTTGGCCTAACGTGAACCCCTCCCCAGCCATCTTTGGACGCAATGAATTGCGCCCCTACCGAGAGGAATTACACATCTACAATCGTGGTGTGGTCGGCAGATAGTGTGGCACTCTGCGTACCTTTGTTGCTTGCTCAAAGGCGTAGGCAAGCTTGAGAAGCGTTGGTTCGCTATAGGCACGACCGAGGAACGTGATACCGATGGGTAGGTCAAAGGTATAGCCTGCCGGTACGCTTACCAGTGGATAGCCAGCGAGGGCGGCGGCTTGTTCGCTGCCACCTGTCGTGTGGTCGCCTGTGATGAGGTCGATACACCACGATGGGCCACCACTCGGCATGACCAGCGCATCCAGCTTATACTCATTCATTACGGCGTCGATCCCTTCCTGACGTGCGAGACGGTGATTATCGGCGAGGGCTGCAAGATATTTCGCGTCCTCAAGGGTCGTCGTGTCTTGTGACTTGAGAAACAGTTCTTGCCCGAAGTATGGCATCTCCTCGGCTGCATGGGCTTCGTTGAATGCGATGAGGTCAGCAAGTGAGCGTATTGGTGTATCCGTCAATGTAGCCAGATACGCATTGATATCGGCCTTGAACTCGTATAAAAGCACGGTCATTTCGGTATCGGAGGAGGCCAATTGCTCAGAGGTGGGAATATTTGCCGGGTCAATAATCTCCGCGCCAAGTGAACGCATGACCTCGATCGCGGCTTCAGCAATGGCATCGGATTTGCTGTTATAGCCAAAGTACGTTTGACGTGCCACGCCAATACGCGCACCGTGCAATCCCTGTGCATCCAGAAATTGTGTATAGTCGTTGTAAAACTTGCCAGTACTTTCTTGTGTCACCGTGTCATGGGCATCCACACCTGTAATCGCGCCGAGTAATAGTGCGGCATCGGTCACAGTGCGTGCAAGGGGACCAACTGTATCCTGGCTGTGTGAAATAGGAATGACCCCTGCCCTGCTGGTAAGCCCTACCGTTGGCTTGATACCAACAAGCCCGTTAGAGGTCGCGGGACAGATAATCGAGCCATCTGTCTCTGTCCCAAGTGAGGCAGCCGCGAGATTGGCGGCAATTGCCACACCTGAGCCTGAACTTGAGCCACACGCGGTACGGTCAAGGACATAGGGATTGCGTGTCTGTCCGCCACGCGCACTCCATCCACTTGATGAGCTTGTTGACCGCCAGTTGGCCCACTCGCTCAAGTTAGCTTTGCCCAATAAGACGGCTCCGGCTTCACGCAATTTTTGCGCAACAAAAGCATCTCGTGCTGGACGCGCACCTACAAGAGCTAGCGAACCTGCCGTTGTCTGCATCTTGTCTAGCGTTGAGATATTATCTTTCAGCAGGATAGGTATACCGTGCAATGGTCCGCGTATACCTCGCGTTTGACGCTCCTCGTCGAGTTGCCGTGCGATGTCGAGCGCGTCAGGATTAACTTCGATAACCGACCGCAACATAGGACCGCTCTGGTCAAGCGCGGCGATACGTGCGATATACATTTCGGTGAGCTGTCGGGAGGTAGTTTGACCCGATGCCATTGACGCTTGCAAATCTGAAATAGTAGACTCTTCTAAGTGACTAAAAGGACCGCGTTGTTCTTCGCTCATAGTGACCCCTTCGTATTTCTTTGTGTGTATATTCTACGTTCTACACTCTAACGTTCTCACGTATGAGAAATGGATGATGGTTATTTACCAGGAATACGTAAACGCTATAGTTTGTTCTTGTTGACAGCATGTCTTGTTCTCGTAAAGCATCGCAATGTACTACTTACAGAAAGTATTTACATAATAAGGAGGGTTTTATGCGTGCTGATATTGTTCCAGGTACACATTTTCCCGATTACGAGTTAACTGACCACACAAAGACTAGACGCAAGTTGAGCGAATTACAGGGCATTGACCCCATGATTTTGCTTCTATCACGCGGACACTATTGTCCAAAGGACCATCAGCAGCATCTTGAGTTGGCGGCGTTCTATCCTAGAATTGCGGTTGCTTACACCAAGATCGTTACTATTTCAACCGACAATATTCTTGAAAGCAACGAGTTTCGCGATGCTGTTGGTGCTCAATGGCCCTTCCTCTCGGATTCTGGGCGCAAGATACAGCAAGACCTCGATATCCAGGAGTATACCGACCCCTTTCACAATCCCATGATTCCACACACGATTGTGCTAGAGCCTGGACTGCTCATCTACAAGATTTACAATGGCTATTGGTTCTGGGGGCGTCCTTCGCCGGAAGTCCGTACACCTGTGAATAATGGCGAATAATTGATCTCCAGACGAGCCTGCAGTTCCTCTAATGTCGGATCTTTTCCTCGGATACGTTCTTCCGGCGGTATGGCTCGCACTTTGACCATCAGCCCCAGTACGTCCAGTGCGTTCCGTTTTTCCTGGAACGTCGCCTTGTTGTAACGACCGCGCATCACATTGACGAATTCTAGGAATTCCACTACCCCTTGTCGGTAGGTATCCATGACCGCCGCAATGTCCCGTGTGTTGGCATGTTCGGCTTCATAGCGTTCCAGCTGTTCGGTTTTAACCCGCAAATCCTCAGTAATGAGGTTGTAGTAGTAGCTGCCTTCTAGGTGCTTATTGCGCTCCTGCCGGGCATGGTCGATAGCCGCCTTCAGTGCGGCTGCTTGCTGCTTACCCTGCGTGTCCTCTAAGCTCGACTTTGTACAATTTTGTAAAAAAGATAGGACATGAAGTTTCTTTGGAGTAAGATAGAAGTTGATCAAAACAAAATCTTACCCAGGAGAATATTCATGCCCCTTCCGACCCCCATTATAGAGGTTCTTGCTCACTTCCGACCACTGTTTACGGCACCGACGTGGAGAAAACTGATGGTTTTGCTGACTGGCACACTGTTAGCGCATGGTCGCCGTACCGTTACAGCCGCCTTGCGCTCCACAGGGAATGAGATGGAAATCAACTTTAGTAGCTTCCATCAGGTGCTCAATCGAGCGCGATGGTCTCCGTTAGCGATGAGCCAGCAACTGCTCCTCTCATCATGCACACCTTTGTCCAAGCTGGTGGCACCGTCGATCTGGTTATCGATGAAACCCTTGAACGACGTTGGGGAGCGACAAATTAGCAAACGTGGACATTATCGAGATAGTGCCTTATCGAGTCGCAAACAATCGGTCAGTAGCCCAGGACTGCGCTGGATCGTGATGGCTGTTGTCGTGAGCTTACCTTGGACCACACAGCAATGGGCCTTGCCGTTTTTCTGTGTGTTAGCAACGACTCCTGAGGTGAGCCAACAATTGGGCAAACGCCACAAGACGGTCGGGATGTGGGCGCACCAAATGGTGAGTGCGGTCCGTCGTTGGCTCCCAGATATTCCGATCAAGCTCATGGGTGACACCGCCTACAGCATTCTGGAATTGGGGCTGCACTGCGTTACCCAACACATCACGCTTATCGCTCCCTTTCGTTTAAATTCCGTGATTCATCAACTGCCTGAGCCGCGCACGTCATCAACCATTGGTCGTCCTCGTGTGGTTGGCAAACGGCTGCTTTCTGTTGAGCAGGTCTTGCACGATCCCAAGACCGTGTGGCAATGCATCACACTCGACTGGTATGGAGAGGGAAAGCGAGACGTGGAAATCTGCACCGCAACCGCCTTGTGGTATCGATTTGGATGTTCCCCTTTGCCAATTCGTTGGGTTCTCACCCGTGATCCAGGCGAGAAACGTCCTCCTAAAGCACTTTTCTCTACTGACCAAATGCAAACGGCTGAACAGATCATCCTCGATTTCATGCGCGCGTTGGAGTTTGGAAAATACCTTTGAGGAAAGCCGCGCTCAGTTGGGGATTGAGACCCAAAGGCAATGGTCCGATCTGGCGATTGAGCGCACCACTCCGTTGCTTTTTGGTCTCTACAGTCTCATCACACTCTTTGGACATGTGTTGCATCCAGACGGGAACATTCCTGTGGCGCAATCCGCTTGGTATCGCAAACAGACAGCGACGTTTCGTGATGTTTTTGCTGTCGTGAGGAGGCATCTGTGGGGCAATTTTTCTTTTCCCACATCACCCACCAACCCTGATGTAGTTTTATTGCCCCGTTCTACCCTCTCGCAGTTGGCATATGCTGTTTGTGCTTGAGAAAATTGTACAAAGTTGAGCTTAGAGACTGTTTGAAAAGGGGTGACGGCCAAGTATGGAATGGAGTACACTTGGATTATGAAAAAGAACCAATGGTACCCAACCGACCTGACCGATCATCAGTGGAATTGTATCAAAGAGTTAATCCCTCCTGCAAAGCCGGGAGGTCGCCCACGAGAACGGGACATGCGAGCGATTGTCAATGGCATGATGTACCTCGTGGTGACAGGCTGCCAATGGCGCCTGTTGCCTCAGGAGTATCCAGCATGGCAAAGCGTCTACACGTATTTTCGTCTCTTTCGAGATGATGGGACGTGGCAACGGATCCACGACACGCTTCGTGCTCAGGTTCGAGAGCGTGTTGGTCGTCATAAGCATCCAACGGCAGGAGCGTTAGACAGTCAAAGCGTCAAAACAACTCCAGTCCCTGGGGTGCGAGGCTATGATGCGGGAAAAAAGGTCACAGGACGCAACCGTCACATTCTTGTCGATACCCTCGGCCTGCTGCTGGCAGTCGTAGTCACTTCGGCAGCCGTTTCCGATCCCGCAGGAGCGCGCTTGCTGCTGAGCCGTGTAGGAGGATCATGCAAAAAACTGCGTCGCATCTGGGTAGATGGAGCGTATCGAGGACAGCTGGTGGCATGGGTGCTTTTGCACTACAAGTTTGTCTTGCAACCAGTCCTGCGAAGTAAGACACAGAAAGGCTTTGCCGTGCTCCCACGCCGCTGGGTCGTGGAGAAGACCCAATCACAATACCCCTGAGACACTTCCGTTGACAGAACCTACTCCACGTCCTATGCTTGGTATCAGTGGGCTGCTGCAGTTGCTCACATGGGTTGAGCACAGACGGGCAGTCCAAGCCTCAGAGCATGAGGAAGGTGGTGTCCCATGTCCAATCCCTCACCCAACACGGCTCCCCCTCGCCCAATTCCAAGCAAGTAAGCAGTCAGTGGGAAGATCTGCCCCAGGCCAATCGTCAGCGGCTCCTCTGGCTGCTGAGTCATCTGCTCGAACGCCAGCTACAACAGAGCAGTGCATCAGACAAGGAGGACGGCGATGAACGCGACGAGAGCGCCCAGTAAGTCCGGCCTCAGCACACTGGATGACTTACGTGCGGAGAAAATCCGCGCCTTCCATCGTGAGCGGCTCGCCGTCGTCTACGTGCGCCAATCTACTGTCCAACAAGTCCTGGACCACCAAGAATCTACGCGGCTCCAATATGGGTTGGTCAGTCGAGCCCAGGCACTGGGATGGGCTGCTGATCGCGTCCTGGTGATCGATGAGGATCTGGGCAAGTCAGGGACCAGCGCGCAGGGGCGAACGGGCTTCCAACGGCTGGTCTCGGAGGTGAGCCTGGATCACGTGGGGATCATCTTCGGGGTGGAGATGTCGCGGCTGGCCCGCTCCAACAAAGACTGGCATCAACTCCTGGAGCTGTGCACCCTCTTTCACACCTTGATTGCAGACCTGGATGGCATTTACGACCCGGTGCAATACAATGATCGTCTGCTGCTGGGGTTGAAGGGAACCATGTCGGAAGCCGAACTGCATATCTTGAAGCAACGCATGCATCAGGGGCGCTTGAGCAAAGCTGGACGTGGCGAACTGCAGTTTGCCCTGCCGGTGGGCTATGTCTGGAGTCCCACGGGAGAGATTCAGTTCGACCCAGATGAACAGGTGCAACAGGTGGTCCGGCTCGTCTTCCGCACCTTTGAAGACCTAGGGACCCTGGGCGGGCTGGTGCGTTACCTGGCCCACCACCAGATCCAGCTGGGCGTGCGTGTGCGAGAGGGACCTGGCAAAGGGGAACTGGTCTGGCGCCGCCCCAATCGGGCGACGTTACAGATGATGCTCAAACACCCCCTCTATGCGGGCTCCTACGTCTACGGGCGACGACAGGAAGATCCGCGTCGTAAGCAGCCGCAGCGACCACGCACGGGTCGGGTGGTGATGACCATGGACGAGTGGCTGGTTCTGCTGCCCAATCACTGCCCGGCCTACATTTCCCCGGAGCAGTATGAACACAACCAGGTGCGGCTGCAGGCCAACCGTGCCCGCGCCGATGCCATGGGAGCAGCGCGCAACGGCTCAGCTCTCTTAGCGGGTTTGGTCGTCTGTGCTCGCTGTGGCTGTCGGCTGAGCGTCCATTACGATGATAGTGGTAGTCGGCTTCACACCTACGAATGTGTGGAGCGCTGGACGCACTACGGGGAACCGAGGTGCCAACACCTGGCAGGCCCCTGCCTGGATGCCTTCGTCAGAAAGCCGGGTGCTCCTCGCCCTGGAGCCAGCCGCCTTAGAGTTGTCGCTGAGCGCCACCGAGCGTCTGGAGCAGGAGCGGGCCGAGTTGGATCGGCTCTGGCAACAACGACGCGAACGAGCCGCCTACGAAGTGGAGCGGGCAGCCCGTCAGTACCAGGTGGTCGAACCGGAGCATCGGCTGGTGGCCCGGACACTGGAACGGGCGAGGGCGCGAGAAACTGGCAGCTCAGCAGCAGGTGGAGGAGGAGTATCACCGCTTTGTCCAGCACAAGCCACGCCTGCTTTCGGAAGGCGAGCGAGAGGCGATTCGTCGCCTGGCGACGGACATTCCCACTCTCTGGGCCGCCCCAACCACCACAGCAGCTGATCGCAAAGAGATCATCCGCCAGGTGGTTGAACGGGTCATCGTGGACGTACAGGGCAGCAGCGAGCGCGTCAAGGTGCGCATCGAGTGGATCGGCGGAGGCTCCACCGAGGGTGTGGTCATTCGACCGGTTGGTAAGCTGAGCGAGCTGAGTACCTATCCGCAGATCTGCCAACGGGTCCAGGAGTTGACCGAGGCTGGCTGGACCGCCGCCGCGATTGCCCAGGCACTCTCCGACGAAGGGTATTACTCTGCCCGCGCCACGGTCTCCATTGGGAAGCAGGCGGTCAGGCAGATACAACGACAAGGAGGAGTTAGAGCACCACGCCCGCGAAGCAGGTCTCGCCAGGAACTCTTGCCGGATGAATGGTGGCCTGCCGAACTGGCTCGCACGCTGGGTATCCCTCGTGGGAGCCTGCACCACTGGATCCGTCAAGGGTTGGTGCGGGCGCGCCAGCTCGATGAACCCTTGCACCGCTGGGTGGTATGGGCCGATGAGGCCGAGCAGGAACGCCTTCGGCAGTATCATCAGCGGGCGATTGGTGACGACCTCCGTCATCGCTGGACGGAGGCACCCCTTGCCGAGTAGAACGAATGAGGATATCATACAAACAAATCAAGAAAGGAAAGACTCATGGCAACCACTCAGAGACAGAAAATGACTTTCGGGGGTAGTGTGACTGGGTTATCGAGCGCACCTTTGGCTGGCTCTCCCGCTCTCGTCGCTTGAGCAAGGATTACGAGCGGAAGGTCCAGACCAGTGAAACATTTATTGAGGTGGCAATGATCCGTTTGTTGGTAGCTCGTCTTGGGCGAAAGACATAACGCATTCCCAAACACGTTCTTAGCCCTAAACATCGTGATATAGCCACGAGTCTTAGTAATCTAGCAGAGACGTATCGACTTCGCGAAAAATATGCAGAAGCCGAAGAGCTTTACTTAGAAGCACTGGAAATATCGAAGCAAGGATCAGGAGATGATCACCTGCATGTAACAACTATTCTCAACAACTTATCTGTACTCTACTGTACTCAAAATAGATATGAAGAAGCCCAACCGCTTTGTGAAGAGTCTTTATCAAGGACCGAGAAAATTCTCGGTCCCAGTCACCCCGATGTTGCTATCTCCCTTAGTAACTTAGCAGATATTTACTTGTATCAAGGCAAATGCGACCAAGCTGAGACTCTTGTTCAAAGAGCTTCACTGATTTTCGAGCAAACACTGGGATCAAGGCATTACCATGTAGCTCAATGTCTTCATAATTTGGGCTGGCTCTACTATCATGAGGGCAAGTATGCTCAAGCCGAGGTATCTTATCGAGAAGCTCTAGCCATTTACGCAGAGTATCCAGAACTCGTGTATCCTGATCTCACGCTAAGCCTTTGTAGATTGGCAGACCTCTACAAAGTTCTAAAAAGATATGAAGAGGCAGTGATACTTTACGAGCAAGCTTTACCATTAGTAGAACATGCTCTAGGGCCAAAACATCTTCGCGTCGCTAATGATTACAATAATCTAGGTTGGCTTTATCATGCGCAGAAGAAGTACGATAAAGCAGAACCATTATATAAGCGAGCACTGACTGTTTATGAGCAACAGCTAGGAGCAAAGCATCGAGATACATGTACTATACGCAGAAGCTGTATAGCTTTGTTGCGAAAGATGGGACGAGTGCAGGAAGCTGCAGTACTTGAAGCGAAGCAATAAGAAATGATAATAATGTGTATGGCTAATGAGCAGCATAAATTCATATTAATGCCAGATCGATGATCGCATTTCTCCTCAATAAGATCGTTCAGAAAACGAAGGTTTAATGAACTCTTCCATTGTTTCTACAAGCTGAACAAAGAAAGGGAGCTTGTCTGCTCCATCTAGCAACTACTTTATTGTACAAGAAATTGTAACATGAGATGAGTTTCTACATGAAAATCTCATCAGCAGAAAAAAAGAAGGAGGAAAGCTGGGCAAGAAAGTGTTTGAAATGATCAGCATTGGGATAACTCTGACCTAACTCCCACTCGCCTACTACGCACTTGAGATTCTGAGCAGATCGGCCGGATACAAGCAGGTCTGGCTGCTAGGCAAGCGCACAGCATCTGCTAATTGGAGGCATTGTCTCGCTCTCCATACGAAGCTTTCTTCAAGGACTGTTTCCTTCTTGTGACCACCACCCAAGCACAACTATGTAGGGTGATGGCTAGTGAGATGACGCCTAATGTAGGGCAACTTATTGAGCCATTACCCTTTTACTGCTATCCTTCAGGCATACGTCCTCGTCTAATCAACATCTGTCATCAAAGGTACAAGGATATAGGAGTAACTGTCGGACGCTTCTCTATCCTCTCTTTTCGGTGTTCATCCTCTTTCATAGCTTGGATATTCTCTTTTTTATAGTAGCCCATTTGCGGACGAACGACACACTTTTGCTCCTGCTGCCATGATGCCAAGTTTCCACTGTGAAGTAAGGTGAGATGCTAGGTAACGTGCAAGCTGAGGAGCCGTGCATTTTTGAGTATATCCTTCTATACTCGGAGTAGGAGAGATGGATGACTGACGATGTCCACCAGCGCGGCGTATTCCTGCCATTTCTCCAAAGAAGCAAAAAGGTTTCACACTAGAGAGTTAGGCGTCAAATGATCTCCCAGTCGATACTGGAAGGACTTCCCTATGAACACAACAGTAGAGCTTTGTCAGGCGCATCAGGAATTGAGTGATCTGGCGTTGATGGAGCAGGCGTCTATAGGCAATCAGGAGGCATTCGAGCAAATCGTGCGTCGCTATCAGCACGAGCTTGCTCGTTTTGTATGGGCACGACTGGGCAACGAAACGGCCTCGGATGTGCTACAATTTGTCTGGCTGCAATTGTATCTCACCCTGCCTAAACTCATTCACAATCAACGTTCGTACCATCAAGAGGCATCGATCAAGCCGTGGCTGTTCCGTATCGCATCCAACCGTTGCATTGACGAGCACCGCAAAGACACACGCCATCCCTGGGTCCTGTTCTCGGACCTAGAAAAGGGGGACGAGGATGAATATGCCTCGATGTTGGACACGTTGCTCGATACAATGCCGCTCCCCGAAGAGATCGCTGAACGCACGGATGAGAACGAAAATCTACAGGCCGCGATTCAATCTCTTCCACCAAAGTTCCGTCATGTCGTAGAGTTACGCTACACGCAGGAGTTGACCTTTGGAGAGATCGGGCACCTGCTCAGCATCCCGCCGACAACGGCCCAAACCTATTTTTATCGGGCGTGCAAGAAACTCCGTTATACGCTTGCATCGTAAGTGAAATAGGTGGCCGAATATACTCCACGAGATGTACCGGCGACATGCTCACTGTCATTGTCTACACATCGCTGGTAAGAGCACATCTTTACCCACCAGTGCTTGTTTCCTCGATGGCCCCTAAAGCACGGAGCGATGCCTTTTGCGCTTCGGTAAGACCTTGGATGCCTGTGATATTGAGCCGTTCATACGGTCGGTCCCGTCGCAGCGTTCGCAGCAGTTCACCACTGTGCAAGTCCCAGAGCTTGATTGTTCCATCGAAACCACAGGTGGCGAACCTGCTCCCATCGTGACTGATCTTGAGTGCACGCACCGTTCCCTGATGCGCCTCTTGCACCCGAATGCATTCTCCACTCTCGACCTCCCACCATCTGATTCTTCCATCACTGCCCCCACTGAGGAGTACCTCTCCACTTGGACTCCAAGCGACGGCATAAACTGCACCTGGATGCCTTGTAAAGGCTTGCACCTGCTGCCCATTCTGCACCGACCATACGAAGAGTTCTCCACCTTTTTGACCCCCACTGCCAGAGGCGAGCCACCTCCCATCAGGACTCCACGCCACACTCATAACAGCACCATTGTGCCCTGACAGCTGCCTCAGGAGCGTCCCATCCTTGGCATCTCTCACATAGAGAGAGCCATTATCGCTTCCACTGACTACCCGTGTTCCATCGGGACTCCAGGAGACGCTATAAATGAAGGGAGCCTCAGCCTCTACAATCCAGAGACGGGTGTACGTTGTCATATCCCACACCTGCGTTCCTCGTTGATAGGTTCCACATGCGAGAAGGCGTCCATCAGGACTCCACGCCACGCTGAAGGTGGTCTCCACTACGTCAGAGGCTCGCAGCAATTGCAAAGGAATACCGGTAGTTGCGTTCCACAATCTAATACTATTGTCATCCCCTGCACTTACTAGGAGGTGCTCATCACGACTCCACGCTACTGTCGTGACAGTACCAAGATGTCCACGAAACACTCTAGGCGGCATTGTACCGACCGCATCCCAGAGAGTTATGCTCTTATCCGTACCTCCAGTGACCAACTGTGTGTCATTAGGACTCCAATCGATACCATTCAGAGAGGGCACGTATCCACTGATAGTGCTCAGGAGCTCTCCGCTTTCTACATCCCACACGCGTACAGTGCCCTCGCTTCCACTCACCAACCTGCGGCTATCAGGTGTGAAGGCAAGGGCATGGATAGCAGCACTATGTCCGTATAAGACGGCTCGTACCTTGCCCTCCTTGACGTTCCAGAGCCGAATCGTTGTATCATAGCCGCAACTGGCGAGTGTCCTTCCATCGGAGCTCCAGGCCACACGCACCACCGAAGCTGTATGACCCGAGAACGTCTGGAAACTGCCGAGACGTGTCATGTCCCATACCTTGACCGAGCCATCAAAGCTCACGCTTGCCAACTGTGTTCCATCGGGAGAGAAGACCAGCCCTGTTACTAAATGAGTATGTCCTTTCAACACCTGCACGGAAGTATAAGACTCTCGCCCGTTGTGCGCCCATAGCCAAATGCTTCCATCCGCGTAGCCACTCGCAAGGAATCTCCCATTAGGACTCCACGCCAGCGAGCACACCATACCTCCCTGGCCAACGAGTGTCTGCACATTCGTGCCACTCTGAGGCTCCCACAACTGAACGAGAGTGTTCCCACCGCCGCTCGCGAGGAGGCTTCCATCAGGAGCAAAGGCCACCTTATTGATACTTCCAGTTTGCCAGCCCGACCAGTGGAGAGTGCCGCTGGCAACATCCCACACCTTGACGGTGTTATCCCAGCCTCCACTTGCTAGAGTCAGGCTATTTGGGCTGAAATCAAGATTAGCAACTATGCTATGTGCCTGCCAGACCCGGTGCAAAGTACGGCCTGCTTCTCCCCACAACCACACTTCTCCATGCATGCTACCAGTGGCCCAATACTGACCATCATTGCTGACTGCAAGCATATTAATGGCATTGATGGTTTCGGTAAAGACACAATCGCGCAGAGTAGCCTCCGAAAGCCGCGTGTCTTGCATCTCGATATCTTGCAGTGACACATTTCTAAGGGCAAGATGTGAGAAGTCCAGGTCTTTCAGATGCCCACGCAAGGCTTTGAGTACGCTGATGACGTTGGCAGGACCGTACCCTTGAGCAACAGCATCCTCGGAACGAAACTGCTCTAGTAGGTGCAGTAACTGTGCCTCAACCAGTGCGTCTTCCCCCAGTTCGGAGCGAAGTTCCTCGATGAGAGGATGAATGAACAGACGGACTTGCGTTTGCCTGATAAAGTCCTTGGCCTGTCCCTGTTCCAGAGCGTATCTGCGTAGTTGCTGAGGCTTGCCCTGTACGATCTCCTCACTGAGTCGTTCGACCAATGTATCAGTAAGGTACTCCATCACCACCGATTGCAGACTAAAGCTTGCCTGTTGCCCTCGCTCCAGTAGCGAACGTCGCCCCAATGCTTCTAATGCCTCCAACACCTGGTTGCGTGGGACTCTGGGCTGAAAGACCTGCAAGAGGGCATCTAGCGGCGTCCATTCGCGCAACACAGCAAGCCAGGTGAGTAAGAAATGTTCTAAGAGAGTGAGGCGTTCCACCTGTTGGCGCAACACGGGTCGAATGCCATTGAAGATCACACTTCCTTCGCGCAGAAATCGGTCGATATTGCTATCGAAGAGGTCAGCAATCGCCTGCGCCACGATTTTCAAGGCTAGGGGATTGCCTCCATAGCTCGCAACGAGTTGTTGCCACGCAACGGGTGTGCCGCTCAATTCCTTGTCGCCAAGTAAGGTTTGTGCTGTCTGTTCATCAACCCCTGTGAGGCGTAGTGAACGGACAGGCCCGTGTATGCCTTCTAAGGGTTCAATCTCCCTGGGCTTCTCCCGGCTCGTGAGCAACACACAACTTTGGTGGGCCGACTCTGCAAGGCGTTGAAGCAGTCGTCCGTAGCCCTCGTAACCCGGCCTGTACCCTCCCATGTCGTTGCTACTTTCGAGAAGTGTTTCGAGATTGTCGAACACGAGCAAGCAGCGTCGCGCCTGTAAGCAGGCGAGCAACTGGTTGATGCGCTGCTCTAACGACGCAGAAAGCTCAATGGGAAGCGTCTCGGAAAAGAAGGTAATGCAATCGGCGATGACATTCTCGCATACAGGCGCGTCGCGGACGGAGTACCAGAGCATAGCCTCAAATTGGGGTGCGAGTTGCTGGCCCAGGAACGAGGCCAACAAACTCTTGCCAATGCCTCCCATCCCCAAAAGTGTCACCACACGGCAGTGTTTTTGCACTATCCACTCCGTCAGTTGAGCTATTTCCACCTCGCGGCCCGCAAAGTGACTCGTGTCGAGTGCGCCTATCCAGTCGATACGCGGAGAGACTATGGATTCCACCTCAAAAGAGGGAGTCTGAGTCTTCGCCGCCGGGTCTTGCTGAATGTGTTCAGCAGGAGCGAGCAGGTCATGCAGCCATGCTTCATGCAGTTGCATCTTCTGACGTGCTGCCTTCCAGAGCGCACGGATCTCCTCTTCTTCGTGTCCTTCTGTGAAGGCCGAGGCTCGCATCCCCAGTTCAATGAGTTGTTTGAGACGTTCGGCTTTGGGATAGCTCTGCCCTGCCTCCCACTCCCCTACCGCATGTCGAGAGACCCCAAGTTGCTCGGCTAGTCCCGCTTGTGTCAGATTGATCGTATCTCGAAGTCTGAGCATCAGTTGTCCGAAGTTATAGTCGCGATCTTTATACGCAGCTTTTTTCATGAACCGATTCCTTCCGACAACTTCCGAGCAAAGTGATGTGGGGTAATGGCAACCGACAAACACTGCTTTTTCAGCCATCACCTCTGTACTTGTTTTAGTCGGGCGTGTGTCGTCTTGTGATGAACGCGCAGATCGGACAATTTTATATTCCGTCTTTCGCTGTTCGTCCTCTTTCAATGCGAAAATACACTCTTCTATGGTAGAAGATGTGCAAACAATCGGTGGAGCTTTAGCTCCCGATTCATTGCTTCTCGACTCTTCCCCCGTGATGGAAGGTGAGATGGCAGGTAAGGTGCGACCCGATGACCAGTGTATTCTTCTACGCCTTCTTTTATATTTGAATTATGCTTCGCTCTACGTTTCAAGGGCAAGCTTTGATAAGTATAGTCAAGCACTATTGCAAAGACGAAAGTTGTTCTCACACCACAGTATGCATGACAGGAGAGAAAAATTCAATGCTATGCTTGTCCAGGAGTACAAAAAACATGTGTTCTCGTTGTTCCTGGTATCAAGACACACTTCTCTCAAGAGGAAGGAGAATGTACTTCATGGGTAGTATTACGACGAAAGACGGCACCAACATTTACTATAAGGACTGGGGAAGCGGACAGCCTGTTGTCTTTGGTCATGGCTGGCCGCTCAACGCGGATGCCTGGGACGAGCAAATGCTCTTCATGGCCTTTCATGGCTATCGCGCCATCGCTTATGACCGTCGCGGACATGGGCGATCAAGTCAGCCCTGGGACGGCAATGATATGGACACCTTCGCGGAAGACCTGGCTATGCTCATTGAGCAACTGGACCTACACAATGTGGTATTGGTTGGTCATTCCGCTGGAGGAGGAGATGTGGCTCGCTACATCGGTCGCTACGGTACCTCGCGGCTCTCGAAAGCCGTACTGGTGGACGCAATTCCTCCACTTCTGCTCAAGACCGAGGCCAATCCAAGCGGTACGCCCATCGAGGCATTTGATGGTCAGCGTACAGCACTCCTTGCGGACCGTTCGCAGTTCTATAAGGACATCAGTGCTCCCTTCTATGGAGCGAACAGGCCGGGTTCCACGGTGCCACAAGGCACACTGGATATGTTCTGGCTGTGGTCAATGCAAGCAGGGCTTAAAGGAGCCTTTGACGGCATTAAGGCTTTCTCCGAAACCGACTTCAACGAAGACCTCAAGAAGTTCGACATTCCCACCCTGATTATCCATGGCGGCGACGATCAGTTTGTTCCCGTGAACGATACGGCTGTGCTTACATCGAAGATTGTCAAAGGTGCAACGCTGAAAATCTATCCGGGCGCACCCCATGGCTTGACGGCGACGCATAAGGATCAGTTCAACGAAGACCTGCTCTCTTTCATAAGGTCTCAGGCGTGATGACGTACACCGTAAAATCTCCGGCCTGAGCATCAGATTACCATATTGAACATGTATACATGCAAGCAATCAGGAGGTTAAACCATGTCGTCCAATCCCACGACGAACTCACAGCAGGTCGATGAACTGGCAACAAAACTCAAGCGTACCGAACTGCAACACCATGTATCCTCGATTCCTGGACGGGAAATTGTGCAGGTACTTACCGAAATCTCGGCTGGTGTCGAGTCGGGCTGGCACATGCATCCAGGCGAGGAGGTCGGCTACATTCTTGCAGGAACGGTGAAAATGATGATTCAGGGGCAGCGTACCCTTACGCTGCCTACGGGGAGTCCATTTCTTATTCCGCCTGGCACGCCTCATAATGCACTAGATATTGGGCCTGAAACGGGGATGATGCTCTCCACCTACATTGTGGAAGTGGGGCAGCCACTGGCTACTTTCACTAAATAACTAGAATGTATGGCGAACAGCATGATACATGACATAATACATCAGTCGGTTCCCATATGTTATGCCGTGTGTCATGCTGTTCTTTATACATGATTTTTACTATGAAAATATACGAAATTTCTGAGGTGTCACCATGTTTGCGCTCTTCCTCTCGATGACCACCTTCTTTTCAACACTGCTTGGCGGTCTTTTTGCGTTGCGCTACCGAGATCATTTCAATCTCATCATGGGATTTACGGCAGGTGTCCTGGTGGGATTGGTGGCCTTTGATCTGCTTCCCGAAATCTTCTCCACCAGTGAGGATATTCGCCTTGATACCGTATTTCCTATGCTCGCGCTTATAGGGGGCTTCCTCGTGTTCCACATTGTTGAGAAAACAATTCTTATCCACTACTCGCATGAGAGCGCATATGCCGTTCACGAACATCCACTCGTGGGTGTTTTTTCGGCCCTGGCCCTCTCTGGGCACAGCTTTCTGGATGGGGTGGGTATTGGTCTTGGCTTCAAGGTAAGTTCCACGGTTGGCTTCATTATCGCTCTTGCAGTCATTGCCCATGACTTTTCTGACGGATTAAACACCGTAACGTTGATGCTTCTCAACAAAAACACGCTGCGACGAGCCATAGTGCTCCTTTTTGTTGATGCGCTTACACCCGTCGTCGGTGCTTTCTCGACCTTGTTTTTTACCCTTCCTGCTGCTGGCGTTCCGCTGTATCTGGGTTTCTTCACAGGCTTTCTGCTCTACATCGGCGCGAGCGACATTCTGCCGCAAGCACATAGCAAGAAGAGTACGACGCTGACAATTGTCCTTACTGTGCTGGGTACAGTATTTGCTTTCCTGGTAACTCGCTTTAAGTGAAGTACCAGCTGGGAGGAATCCATGAGAATTCTTGCAGACATCATTGGGATAGTGGTAATCGTGCTTGCGGCTCAGGATGCCTTTGAGACAATTGTCTTGCCTCGTCGCATCGCAAGGCGCATCCGCATCTCCCGCTTCTTCTTCATCACGACGTGGAGTGTCTGGAAATTCCTCGCCGGAGGAATACGATCTGGCACAGGACGAGAAACTGTTCTCAGTTCGTTCGGTCCACTTTCCCTACTCATGCTGATCGCGCTTTGGGCGATCCTGCTCGTCTTCGGCTTTGGATTGCTGATGTGGGGGTTGATGCTCCCGCTCAATGTCCAAGGCCACACGATCAGCATCTTGACCTATCTCTACCTGAGTGGAACCTCCTTTTTCACGCTAGGACTGGGCGATATCACTCCTAACTCTGGACTCGCGCGTGTGTTCGTAGTGATCGAAGTTGCTTCTGGCTTCGGTTTTCTCGCTTTGGTCATCAGTTATGTTCCGGTCCTCTACCAGGTCTTTTCACGGCGGGAACAAAGGATTTCGCTACTCGATGCGCGAGCTGGTTCCCCTGCTACGGCAACTGAATTCTTGCGCAGAAATTGCTCAGGGCAACGTTTCGATGAACTACGTACACTGCTCCACGAGTGGGAAGTCTGGTGTGCTGATATTCTGGAGAGCCACCTATCGTATCCGGTTCTGGGTTACTATCGCTCGCAACATAATCAGCAATCCTGGGTTGAAGCCCTTACCGTCATCCTGGATACATGTGCGCTCATTCTCGTGGGTATCGAGAATATCCCTGTCGAACCCGCCCAGTTTGCCTTCGCCATATCTCGCCATGCGGTTATTGACCTTGCCCAAGTTTTTGATTTACCGTTCACACCAGGAGTGGATCGTCTGCCTACCAGCGAATTTGCCCATCTGCAAGAAGTGCTGGCAGCATCGGGCATCTCCTTGAAAGGAGGAATGGACGCTGAGCGGGCATTGGCCGACCTGCGTGAGACCTACGAGCCTTTTGTGGCTGCTCTTGCAAAGTACATGCACGTTTCTCTGCCCCCGTGGGTAGCAGATAAAGATGCACTCGACGATTGGCAGAGCAGTGCCTGGGATGAGAGAATACCAGCCGCCCATAGAACACTTCTAAAAGTCATGTACAGAGTCTGAGATGAGCTTTGGCTGAACCAAGGGCAGCGATTACTCTCGTTCTCGGAACCTATGTACAGCCTTCACACAGAACGTTCCGTTGTAAAAGATTACGGCCTTATGAAGTAGCAATGTTCTACACAAGAGGGAGATGAGAAATATGAACGATGCAGCAAAATTTGGAACCCCACCCTCGATCGAGGGAATTGTGAGCAAACGTAGTCCATTTTCTGTGGAGGAAACCCTAGAAAGCCTGAAGACTACCTTACGCAGTCGGAACTTGAGCCTCTTTGCCCAGATCGATCATAGTGAAGAAGCGAAACGAGTCGGCCTTACGATGCAAGAGGCCCATGTGCTCATCTTTGGCAGTCCAAAAGCTGGTACACCACTGATGATTGCTTCCCCACTCCTCGCACTCGATCTGCCCCTCAAAGTGCTCGTCTGGCAGAGCGAAGATACGCTGGTCTGGGTGAGTTTTACCAATGTCACCTATCTTCAAGCTCGCTACGCTCTTCCACAAGAACTGATTGGCAACATTAGCGGTATTGACGCCTTGATTGAACAAGTACTCCAAGAATAACGCTTTGAAAGAACAAACTCTCTCCTTCTCTCCATGACATAATCAAGGACGGTCATGGAAAGAAATGATGACCCAAATACACTGATCATGAAATAACATTTCACCTCCCATTTCACCTAGCCTAAATTCCTTGGTTGGGCTGCTTGCGAAGAGGCTATCCCACCATGATGGTGCAAGGTCGCGGTAGGTGAGATGGAAATTCATGGTCAGTGTGTCTTTGAGCACAGACCTTTCTACTTCTCAATAAAGACAGGAAGCACCTGATACAGTGCGAGTCATTCGCCGTTGTTTGAACGATATGTAGCTCGCAACAAAGTAAGGTGAGATGGTAGGTGAGATGGTCGGTCATGAGCGGTGCTTTCTTGCACATAAGCTTTTATACTCATGAGAGTGTACTGGTGAGAGTGGACGTGAGAAATACGGTACCAGCATCTTTGAGCAGTTGTAACTGTTGCTCTTGAAAGGAGATAGCCATAGTATGAGTACATTCACGACAAAAGATGGAGCCAATCACTATTACAAGGACTGGGGAGTTGGTCAGCCTGTCGTTTTCAGCCACGGGTGGCCGCTCAACGCGGATGCATGGGATGAGCAAATGTTGTATATCGCCTCTCATGGCTATCGTGTCATCGCCCATGATCGACGCGGACATGGACGCTCAGACCAAACATGGGATGGCAATGACATGAATACCTACGCGGACGATCTTGCCGCGCTTATCGAAATGCTCGATCTGCGTGATGCGGTAGTGGTTGGTCATTCCACAGGAGGTGGCGAAGTGACACGCTATATAGGTCGCCACGGCACCTCGCGCATCGCAAAGGCCGTGCTCGTCGATGCGATCCCCCCGCTGATGCTCAAGACAGAAGCGAATCCTGCTGGTCAACCTCTCGAAGTATTCGACCAGATTCGCGCCGGAGTCTTGACGGATCGTTCGCAGTTCTATAAGGATCTCAGTGCTCCCTTCTACGGAGCCAATCGGCCAGGCTCTACGGTGTCACAAGGTATTCGGGACATGTTCTGGCTCTGGTCGATGCAGGTTGGGATCAAAGGAGCCTACGACTGCATCAAGGTCTTCTCTGAGACCGATCTCACTGAAGACCTCAAGCGGTTCGACATCCCCACCCTGATCATCCATGGGGACGACGATCAGATCGTGCCGATTGCTGCCTCGGCCCTGCTCTCCTCGAAGATGATCAAGGGTGCAACCCTGAAAATCTATCCGGGAGCACCCCATGGCGTGACCGCGACGCACAAGGACCAACTCAACGAAGATCTATTGTCTTTTCTGAGAGCTTAGACTTCGCTACATCAAGGAGCGTTTTGTATGGATGACTGCAATCATAGTCATCCATACAAAACCTTAGAGGAGATTTTCATGTTGAAACACAATGTGAGTACGACCCGCCGTAACTTCTTTAAATTTCTGGGTGCAGGAACAGCTGCCACAGCATTTCTGGGTCAAAATATGCTTTCTGCTCATGCTGCAAGCACACAACATGTGACCGAAAGCAATTCCTCGGGAGCAGGCATCAATGTTTTACTCGCCCATGGAGCCTACGCGGACGCTTCTAGCTGGAGCAAAGTGATTATGTTGCTGCAGGCTAGAGGGTATCATGTGCTTGCCCCTGAAATGCCGTTGTCATCTTTACAGGATGACATTGATGTGGTGCGACAGGCGTTTGCGTCTCTCTCCGGCCCAACAATTCTGGTTGGTCATTCCTACGCTGGGGCCGTCATCACCAATGTTGGAGTTGGTGCTCCCAACTTGCGTAGTCTCGTCTACACGACCGCATTTGCACCAGAGGCAGGAGAAAGCATAGCTGATATCAATGCAAGGTTCTCTGCCCCTCCAGGGGCCAGCCATATTGTTCCTTCCTATCGCAAGGGGTACATCTGGGTTGATCCGGCCGCCTTTCCCAACAACTTCTTACAGGACGTGGACAAAGACGAGGCTCGTGCGCTGGCGGTGGTTCAGAAGCCTGCTACGCCAGCAGTCTTCAGTGCCCCATCAGGGACTCCATCCTGGAAACAGGTTCCTTCCTGGTGCCTCATTTCTATGTATGATCGCATGATCAATCCTGATGCTGAGCGTTTTATGGCGAGGAGAATAGGTGCGAAGGCGTATGAGGTTCCATCCAGCCATGCATCCCCCGTTTCTCATCCTCACGATATTGTCAAACTGATCGTGGCTGCTTCTCAAAAAAACCACTAGGTATCCATAGAAGTAGCAAAGAATGAATTGGGAACCAAACACCATCGTCGTTGTAATAGTGGTTCTAACAAAAGATAGCGAAGAAGTCTTCTGAAGCCTTACTGGATATGTCAGAGTCCATTCTAAGAAAAAGGAGGTTTTGAATGGATGATGACATAGACAAAAGGCTTCTATGTAGTACAAATGGGACGAAGGCCAGAAGGAAGTGTGAGCCTGTATGAATGCGTGGTGGTAGATGGCAAGGAACATTCACATCATTGTGGGACGTTCGTGCAATGGTCTCATCTTCTGCGAACAGGTAGAGACAAGAAAAGAGGTCAGGAATGATCAACAATCCTAATTCACCAATACAAGACACTTCTAACAATACCAATTTTTCCCCTTCACCCCCAAACAGTCCTCGGCACACTCTCTGGTTTTGGAGTATCGGAGCTGTGGCCGCAGTACTCATTATTAGCACCGTTGGCATTTTCGCCTTCACACGTCAGAGTACAAACTCATCTTCACAGACGGAGGCACAAGCGACAGCTACAGCGACAAATGCTCCTTCCATCACCCCCACGACGACCTCTGATTCTACGGGAGGCTCAACAGGAAGTTCAGGAGGAAGCGTCATTACAGTATCGCGGTCTAGGGCAACCGTCAGCCTCTATTATGAGGACATCAACGCCAAGAACTATCAGAGTGCCTATAACCAATGGGGAAGGGGCTATCGCAACGAGACCTCCTACCAAACCTTCGCGCAGGGGTTCGCCGCCACACAAAGAGACAGCCTACAGCAGGGCACAGCAACACAACGCGCTGACGGCACCGTCAAGGTTCAGGTTACGGTCACAGCAACCGTCTCATCTTCTAGCTCGTCCACCATCAATACGTACCAAGGATACTACATTGTCGGCCTAGAGGCTGGACAACCTCGACTGCTCACTGCCAACCTGCAACTCACGAATTCGAACAAAGATAGCGTGAAGCGAGCCGTTTCCTTGATCGAGCAGTATTATGACGATATCAACGCCAAAGATTATAGTGATGCTTACGCTATTTGGGGTAGTGCATATCACAAGTCCACGTCTTCCTATCAGTTTGCAAAAGGCTTTGACAATACCCAAAGTGTATCGATACATATCCATTTCGAAAGCGTGACAATCTTAGGTGATGGCACGGTCGGAGTTCCACTAACGATCACATCCGTTGATATGAGCAACTCCGGTACCATATACCATACGTATCAAGGCTTCTATATTATTGGTATGGAAAATGAAGTCTGGCACCTACTGAGTGCAACTATTCATTAGGGTGGTGCGCTCTTTTATACCAGTATGAATCCATAACATACGTCATCCTGAATTGTAAATGAGGCTATATAATAGTAATAAAGAGGGATACAGTATGAACCAACAGAAAGAGGCTCAACAAACAGCAAGCAAACAAAAAACAGTATCGAAACTTCCCGTAATCAGTAGGAAAGTTACAGAGCACCTTGCCAACGAACGGACCTTTCTTGCCTGGATACGGACCGGCTTGGCAACCATGACCTTTGGTTTTGTTGTCGAACGCTTTGGGCTGGTTGTGCGCGAACTAGACGCGAAGACGAGGTCGCTCTTTGTGCTCTCCTTTCATGCTTCATCGCTAATTGGTGTAGCACTGACGGTACTGAGCGTAATCATCCTTGTATTTGCACTCATTACCTTCTTGAATACTCGTCGTTCCATTGATGCGGAACAATTCCATCCTCCTGTCGGCTTTGCTATTGTGCTGACTGCTCTCACAAGCGTTATTGGTGGACTCCTTGCAGTTCATCTTCTGCTTTCGGCCTAGAAAGCAGAAGGTAACATTGAAAAACGAGTGGTGAGTTTGTCGCCACCATTTTAGAGAATGTCCGTTGGAGAATAGCCACTATCTCACCACATTCCTCCTAGCCCTCATGGAAGTACTTGTGGTTTCCAGTGTCGCCGTCTAAACGTGTGAGTTTGCAGCTTTCCCTAAACAAGCTCTTTACTTCTTGCTCAGTGATTGGAAAACTAAAAATCCTAGATACAACAGAGGGAAATAGACATTTCCCACTGTTCTGTGCTACGCTAGAGCTACCCATTACGCTCAAACGGGATTTCACAAACCCCGTTAAGAGCAAAAAATAACAGTGGGAAATGTTTTTAAGCTCAATAATAGTAGGATGCAACGCATCACGACCCTCAAAACAGAACAGCATACTCAGTCCCCCGAACATCTTGTGGATTCCTGGCGCACGTATTTACAGGATCATGACCACGCGGTAGGAAGGGGTACGACAACGATTCGTACAAAACTGGGCCATTTGACATCTCCCAGCCGCACCTCATCGAGGAGTGTTTTGAGATGCAAGAAATTTGCTAAGAACATGAAAAGGTAGATAAGCTAAGAAGATAATTATTTTTCAACCCAACACATGATTATTGATAGGATAATGAATAATCCACCTATAGCTCTCATAAGAGTAAATACTTCATTCCCTAGAGTCCAAGCAAACAAAGCGGCAAAAACTGGTTCCATGCTGAGAAACAGTGAGACAGTGAGAGGTTTGACATGCTTCTGGCTGAAAAGCTGTAATCCAAAAGCAATAGCACTTGCAATGGCTCCTAAGTACGATATTGAAAGAAGTACTTTTGGTTCTCCAATGGAGAGTGGCAAGTGAAAGATGTATAGGATAACTAGGCTGAGAGACGTAACAGTAAGAAATTGCTGGAAATTAAGAACAACTATATTTTTATTTTCTTTTAGGAACTTATGGACGACAAGGATGTACAATGCAGATCCTATAGCTGTACCTAAGGTGAGTAAATCCCCATAATTCATGCCTGCTAGGCCGCTGGTTAAAAACCATAATCCAGTTATTGTCATGCCAAGAGCAACTATCTGGATCCATCTGGGTTTTTTTCTCAAAAAAAGATACTCAAATACCGGGACAAAAACAACAAAAAGTCCTGTAATGAACCCTGAGTTTGAAGCTGTTGTATATTGTAGTCCTACTGTTTGAAGGATAAATTGCCCCCAAAGTAAGAAACCAAGAAGAAATCCTTGTTGAAAGTGAACCCAAAGCTTTTCTCGTTTCAGAACACCAAATCCTGCGAAAATGAGAGTAGCGATGCCAAACCTATAGGCAACAAGGGCCACTGGGTTTACATGGCTCAGCGTATCTTTGACAATGAAAAAGGTTGATCCCCATATAATTGTTGTGACAAGAAGCCCTATCACCGAGAGAAAAAATGGAAGGTTTCTCAATTTCTTGTGCTCATCTCTGGATGGCTAGAGGGTGTTGCGGAAGGTTCCATACTTCCCTACCGGGGATATCGCAGCTAATAGCCCAGCCTGTTGAAAAACAAAAATGCTGAGCTTTAAGAGATACGAATATTCTCTTTCTTTGACAAATATGGTGCGAATGAGTGCCATATGAGAGCAACATGTGACGTTTTTCTGTTCCACAAAGCTCTACAAAAGACTTTTTCAACAGGCTGAGCCCATTAGGTGCGATACCTTGCTATTCCCCAACGAAAACAGTACATTGGCCCTGCTTACCAGTATACACGAGATTCCGCATTAGGTGCAATAACAGATGGAGAGATCTGCCCATTTTCCGTCGATCACTGTGAGGGAAGCTTTTGTACAGTTCCTCGAAGGCTCCTCCTTTGCCCAGCGAACACGCGAAAGCTATGCCGAAGATCTCAAACCCTTACTCACTCAGGTGGGACAAGCACTGATCACTGCGCTTACTGACGATGTTGCCCGGTCTTTTCTGGCTACCTAGGAAGCGCTGGCTCCCGCGACGTACAATCGACGCTTGGCGGCATTGCGCAGTTTCAGCGGCTTTCTCAGTCCCTACATTACCCAGCATCTGGTGCGCTTTGGTCTCTATCAGCAGGGAGTCACGCTACAAGAGAAAAACAGCGCACCTAAACAGCAACGAGTGGAAGCGGGAGATTGAGAAAAAGCTGTCGGTCCAGCATGAAGGGAGCAGTTCTAGAACCACATAGTTTCACAATGGCGATGACTGATCTTTCGTCCGACCCATCCAGCGATCATCGGCTGTTAAGATGGAGTGACGCTCGTGCGAGCTGGCATACTACAGGCGCAACCTCCTCCAGACTGCGCGTAGGCCCGGCCAGAGTATCAAACGTCTCAAAGCTGCTCAGAGTGAAGAGAACGTCAATGATCAGGTCAAAAGATGCGTCAAGAGGAAGAAGCTGCTGTTCGATCAGCCGCTGTGTTATCACGCGTATCCCCTGCCGTCTCCGTTCGTCTCTTGCCCGTATCACCTGCTCAAAATCCGAGTCGAGGGCTGCCATCGCCCGTAACCTGCGTGTGATCAGCCGATCAGCGTCCCAGAAGCGGCTAAAGACCAGCAGGTATTGCTCCAGCACGTCGAGCGGCTCCGGCTGGCGAAAGGCGGTCGCGAGCTGTTCCATGCCACCGTTGGCTGCCAGGGCATCGCACAACGCTTCGAGCAACCCGCTCTTCGAGCCAAACTGATGATAAATGGTCATGCGAGCTACATCAGCCTGGCGAGCAACCTGATCAAGAGAAAAAGAAGAGAAACCAGTACTTGCCATCAGTAACTCGCGAGCAGCACTCAAGATGCGAGCTTTGGTCTGTTGGTTGGCTGCTTGACGCAAGCCGAGTTTGTACGGGCGAGGACTCATAGGTGACTTGACACCTCCAACAATTCTATTGTATAGTCTGTCTATCTAAATAATACTTGGATAGATTGTCTACAGAATAATCTATACGGAGGCTCCTGTAAAGGAACGAGCCTTCATCAACAAGGAGAAGCACACGTATGCCCCAACCATTTCGTTTTGGCCTTGTCGCGGCCTCTGCTCCCTCGCATCGTGTCTGGGTCAGCATTGCCCGCCGAGCCGAGGAGCTTGGCTACTCAACCTTGTTAATTCCAGATCGCACGAGTGGCGGAACTCTGGCCCCTCTACCAGCGTTAGCTCTGGCAGCCTCGGTAACCTCCTCGCTGCGTATTGGGAGTTATGTGTTCTGTAATGGGTATCGCCACCCCGTCCTCCTGGCCAGAGAAGCCGCCACGCTCGATCTGCTCTCCGATGGCCGCTTTGAACTTGGCATGGGGGCAGGCGTTTCCTCAGCTGAGTTTGAACAGATGGGGCTTCCGTTTGCCAGTGCTGGCACTCGTGTCGGTCAACTTGAGGAAACCATTCAGGTAATGAAGCAACTCTTCACGCAAGAGACGGTCAATTTCAGGGGGAAGTACTACACACTCACAGAGTTAAAGGGAAATATCAGGCCGGTCCAGAAGCCTCATATGCCTCTTCTCGTGGCGGGTGCGGGAGAACGGATGCTCAAACTGGCCGCCAAAGAAGCTGATATCATCGCCATCGGGTCAAAAATTACCGCACACGGGGCGGACCCAAAAGACGCCACGTTGGAGCAGAAGATCGCCTGGATCAAAGAAGCTGCCCGTGAGCACTTCGCAGACTTGGAACTGAGCCAGACGATCTACGACCTGGAAATCACTGACAGTGGGACACCTCTCTCCTCTCAGCCAGGAGGGTGGTTCGTACCAAAGAGACCACTGAGTACTGAGCAAGTCGTTGCCCATCTTCTTGAACAACGGGACCGATACGGGTTCTCCTACCTCCAGATCTCTGCACAACAGATGGAGAACTTCGCCCCGGTTGTTGCGCGATTGACCGGGAAATAAAAAAGGAGCGTCAGTGATGCAACCGACGATCACCCCAAAGCAGCGCCAAGCAGCAAAGCACGAGATCATCCAGCAGATTGAGCAAGGAGCGTCAGTTCGGCAAGCGAGGCTTCACTGCACAGTCTTAATGCACCGCACGACGGTCTATCGACTGCTGAAGCGAGTGCAACGAGAAGGAGAGAGTGCCCTGGCCGAGAGACGGCACGGTCACCCAATCAAGCTACGTGGGGATGTCCTCACCTTTTTGCGCGTACCAGTGCCAGTGCAATCCCTTCGTCTCCAGTTCTGCATTGCAACGCCTACTGTATGAGACCTTCGGCCTTTCTATCAGTGTCAGTCAACTCAATCGAGTGCGAGCTGCCCTCCGACTGAGCCGTAAACCGATGTCGAAAGAAAAAAAGTCTGGAAGCTGCCACGCAAATTGAGCCAGGACACCATGAACAGGCAGGTGGTTTGCTCCTGCTGGCAGCAGCCACCGAGACAGGACTGCTCGCGAAGTTGGAGCAAGCCCTGCCAACCGTAACAGCCTCCGCTCATCCTCCATTAGGAGGCAGTTCGGCGGCAGTACGTCAGAGGCTCGTGCTGACCTTACTATTTCTGGGAGCTGTTGGTCTGCACCGCACCTGGGATTTGCGCGGTTACACGGGAGATGGCTTAGCCCCTCTCACAGGGCGTCATCGAGCTTACGGATACCGCTACACCGAAGCCTTTTTGTCGGAGGTCGCACACAGTGATGGTGCAGAGCGGTTGACCGATGCCTTGACCCGTTGGACAACGCAGCTCTGGCATCCTCTGGACGCCGTCTCCGAAGCGAAGAGTGCTTTCACGTGCTACATCGATGGGCATCTCAAGCCTGTCTACACGGATACCCGTATTCCCCGAGGACTGGTTGGGCGATTGGGAGCGATCCTGGGATGCCGTGCGCTGGTTCTGTTGCATGATGAACAGGGCCATCCACTGCTTGCCACTACTCATCGGGGGGATCAGCATTTGATGGAGGGATTGCCTTCCATCATCGCGCGCTATGAGCAGCAGGAGTCGTTGGCCCGCGTCGGGCGGATCATTGTAGATCGAGAAGGTATGGGCACCGAATTCCTGGCCGGTTTACATGCCGAAGGGAAAACGGTGGTGACGATCTTACGCACCAATCAGTACCAGGATTTGAATTCGTTCAGCGACGTGGGAACCTTTCTTCCCTTGAGCACTGACACCAAAGGCCAGCTCATCCGAGAAGTCGCTCCAGCTCACATCAGCTTGTCACGCCCCGATCATCCTGGAGAGCAGCTTTGCCTCCAGGTGGCGCTGATCCGTGACCTGCGCCGGTTGCTTCCTGTGGTGCCAGATCCGGAGGATGCAACGTTGCCATCGCGCTGGGACGAAGACCTGCCACGACAGGAACGAGCATGGTGGCAAGAGGGGTGGCAAGCCACTGCTACTCCTGCCAAAGAGATGACGACTAAACTGATTCCAATTGTCACGACTGCACCAAGCATCGATGCGGTCGAACTCGCTCAGACCTACATTCATCGTTGGCCCGCACAAGAAAATGTGATCAAAGATTACTTGCTGCCTCTGGGATTGGATACCAACCACGGTTTTGCCAAGGTAGCAGTAGAAAACTCGGAGGTCGCCAAGCGACGAACCCATCTCCTGCAACGGCAATGCCGCCTGCAGCAGTGGGCGCAGAGTGCAGGCACACGAGAAGCACAAGCGAGTAAACGACGAGAGCAATTGCGCAAAGAGTACAAAAGCCGCAGCGATGAGCTGTACCGAGCACTGGGTTTGTACCAGACGACGTTGGAACTACAGGGGCTGGCTGATTACGTCTTGCGACGACACATCAAGGAGCGCCAAGCCGTCATTGAAGCGGAACTGGAGCCGATCCGAGCCAGAGAGTGGCGTGCCTATGAGCAGTGCAACACCGAATTCCGAAAACGGGAACGCTACTGTCAAGAACAACGAGACGTGCTCCGGGCGTTGGAAGATCTCGACGCCAAAGAGCGAACCATGTATGAACTGGATCATCGCAAGGATCAGGTGATGACGGTCTGCAAGGTGGCTTTGGCAAATCTGGCTATGTGGACCCGTGACCAGTACTTTCCTCCCTCGTATGCTCATGCGACGTGGCGGCGTTTGCTCCCGTTCTTTCAACTTCCCGGCACGATTACGCGCGATGCCACCACGATCCAGGTACAACTCTCTCCTTTTAACGACCGTGCGCTCAATCGCGATTTGGTACTGCTGTGTGAACGGGTCAATCAGGCTTCGCCTCGATTTCCCGATGGACGCCTGCTCGCTTTCACCATCCGTTCCACCAGTTGCATTCTTCCTGCGCAAAAGTATCACCAAATACCGTGACTCCCTGATGAAGTATCTCTTCAATTTGCTCTTTGGCTTGCTGATAACTCAGTCCTGCAAGGGGAAAAAGCGGGCTTGCGCCCGCGTCCTGATCGAATAAGTAAGCCAGAAAGTCCTTCTCGCAAGTAGCGAGCAATCCACTGGCTGATAACTTCTTCAGTGCGCACCCCCAGCAAACCATGAGCTGCCACCTGCCGCATCGAGATTCCTTGAGCAACTTTGAGAATGGCGGCACATCGTTCACGCACATAGGCTTTCTCATGGTGCTTCAAGGTCTGCTGCAACTCGTGTTCCTAATGCGGACTTAACTGAAGCTGACGAGCTTAGGACATTGGAAAACCTCCTCTCAGTGAGTTTTCTCTTCGTGTATCATATCCAGGTTTAATTTTTAATGTCCATCATTACACCTTTGTTCTGTTTATTTTGTTTCTATTTCTCCCTTTTGGTTTTGCAGACCTGCCAGGACTACCGTGATTAACCCATTGATCATTTGCCGTAGCTGAACGGCGGACGACGCAGATTCCTTAAAGCCATGTACGGCAGTTGTTAGAATATGTGCAAGTTGCTCTGAAGAGAGGGAAGGTTCTGCTTGTCTGCTTACTATTGGTCGAAGAACATCCGATAAGATAATTTCAAAGTCAGAATACGCTTGCTGCATGATACTAGCCGCGAATTCAAACCCACTCTCAAGAAGGTCCTTTGCGTCTGGTGATGCCTGAGTTACTTCAAATAGGCCAACGCTCCACAGCTCGAAAGCGAATGTCAACTTCTCAGCAACGTCACCGCGCTTACTCAACCCCTCACGGACTTCACACAGTAACTCGTTGAATACCTGTGTCATGACTGCCCGAAAGATTTCCTCTTTTGATGAGAATATAAGATATAATGCTGGCCTAGACATCTGTGCTGCATCAGCTAGATCGCTCATAGTAACGCGCTTAAAACCATATCTCACAAATACATCGCGAGCAGCGGTAAGAACTTTCTCTTCTTTACTTTGTGTCATATACCAAATCCTGTCATTTTATTTTTATCTTATTCTATCACATTGACAAATATTGTTACATCGTCTATTATAGACAATATGACAATATTTGTCAATGTGATAGAATAAGTCAGGAGAAAGATATGAGCACGACTCTGAAAAAGGTAGTTATCGTCACCGGAGCCTCGTCCGGCATTGGCAAAGAGACCGTTCTGCGCTTTCTTAAAGAGGGCTATGAGGTGCATGCTGGTGCGCGTCGGCTCGATGCAATGCGTGACCTCGAAGAGCAGGGAGTTTATGTACATGATTTAGACTTGACAAAAGGCG
>CAWBTV010000001.1:0-120492 GCA_963791835.1 uncultured Chloroflexia bacterium | reverse complement strand
TTCAGCCAACGAGTTTGTTCTTGTTGCTGTACTTCTGTCCACGTTCTGGCAGTAAGTTTATTCAGTGTATCGCGTAGCTCCAGGGCGTACACCTGTACCTGTTGTGCTCGACGTTTTGCCTCGTCTTTCTCGGCTGTCAAAAAGAGCAGTACACAGTCCACATTTGCATCATTCCATATACCTTGTGGTAGGTCAACAATTTGTTCCGTAGTACGGCAGTATGAGTACCCATCAAATACGTGTTGGGTGTGATGTAACCTAGTTTGCCGTTGTTGGAGAGCAGGTCGAGTCCGAGTTTGAGAAAGAAGGTGTAGGTATCGGGTTGCCCGTAAAATACGTCGGACCAGTTCTCACGCAATGTCTTTTTGTAGGTGTCACTTAATGCCGCGCCATAGGATGGATTGGCGACGACAAAGGCGAAACCCTGTGCATGGGGCGTGTCGAGGGCGCGGCTCTTGATTTTGTTGACCTGATCGTTTTCTTCGGCTTGCAACGTGTTGAGATTCATAAAATAGTAGACACCGCTTGGGCGTGCTAACGCGTCCACGTTATAGATGTTGAAACGCTCCAACTTGAGTGGTCGCCCACTTGCCACGGTCTGCTTCACAAGGTCCAACACCTGGATTAGCAGATTGATTTCCGCGAGATAGCACGCGAAAGGGTTGAGGTCGAAGCCAAACAGGTTTTGTTGCACACGTTGTAACACGGCAACAGGATCGTCTACCTGCTCTCGTGTGCCTTTATAGGCCGCGATGAGCCGTTTTGCAGCCGTGACAAGAAATGCGCCACTACCACACGCGGGGTCGATCAAGCGTTTGTTTGAGCCAATCACATTCGGGCCTTGATAGGCGACGTTATCCAGGATATAATCGACGATCTCCTATGGTGTGTAGTATTGCCCTTTGTTACGCTTTTCCGCACGATTGACATAGGTGTTGTAGATGGTGCCAATCAGGTCAGAGTCTACCTCGGCAAAGTTGAAGCGACTTAATTGGTAGAGTGTCAGGATAAAACGACGACGGTCAAGCGTGTACCAGTTGAAGAGTTCACGCCCTGTGAAAAAATGGGCATAAATATTCTGTGCGTTCTCATAGGCAATATCCAGCAGATGCGCGTAAGGATTGCCATTGGTAAAGACAAAATAGCGTTCAATATCTTCCTGCCAGTGTTTCAAGCCACCATCGGAAAGAAAGCGATGCTGAAAGACGCCCTTATCTTCACAGACACGAATCAGCAGCAAGCGAATAAACACAACGTAGGCGGCCTGTAGCGCGAACTCGTCTTTGCGCTTCTCTTCATCTAACGTGCCAAGCATGGTCTCTTGCACAAGCGACCGCCACGCAGTGTAATCATCGTAGAAGCTCAAAAAATTGTGTAAGAAATGTTGCAAAATCTAGTGATGCATTCATAAAAATAGACACAACTCCCATCCGTCAAACCAATGATGTGATCAATTGCTCCCTACAATGCCTTCTTTTCCTCTAAACGGGCAATTGCGCGTTCCGTCACTTCTAGTCCAGCGCGTAACGTGGCTTCTTTATATTCGCGTACAAGCATCTGGTATTCCAATAAACGTGGACGCCGTGTAGGGCGAGCAGCATATTGTTGACGTGCCCACTCCATATGTGTGAGTTGTTGGAGTAGGCTGACTCTATGCTCACGGAGGTGGTGTAGCGTTGTCTCATCAGAGGTCTCGCCACAGAAGAAGAGTTTGGTCAAGAAGTCATCTTTGTTGAAACGCTCCGGCACATCCTCCTCTAACCAGCGTTCAAGTTCAGCTTCACCGGCAGGTGTCAGCCGATAGACTTTGCGGTTAGGACGTGTTGTCTGCACAATAACCTCCGACTCGACAAGGCCAGCCTGACTCAACTGTTTCAACGTCGTATAAATCTGGCTATTGCCCGCGTTCCAATAACTGGCAAGCGCACGGTCAAAGGCTTGTTTGATATCATAGCCCGTCATGGGATGTGTCCAGACAAGGCCAAGAATAATGTAGCGTAACGTGTTACGTGAGGAAATATCAGTTACGGCAACCTCTTCACTCTCTATGATCTCTTTTTCATGTGTAGACACGATATAACTCCATACAGTTTTAATAGCAGATAAATAGAATAAGTAGGATTATACCATGTTGGCGCGCTGAAGTGGGTGCGCTGAAGAGGACCCGTACTGGAATTTCCCCTCCCTGCCCTCGTCGCTCCTGTACGGGTCCGCTTCAGCGCACCCTCTAGCGAAGTTTCCAATCAGACGCAGGATGTAGTTTATCCTCCTGCCATTTTTCGGGATTGTTGATGATGTAAGTACGCATCGCATCTAATTCTTGATCGTTGCGAATGACATGCTCGAAATGGTCACGATGCCATCCAAAGTCATGTATTCCTTCGTCGCCACGACGTGCATAATAGCAGGTAGCACCTTTGTATATTCGGACTATTTCACAAAGCATCTGCCTACGATAAGGCGAAGACCTGTGCAACTGTATTTTATTCATTTGGTCAGGTGGTGTAAACACCTTTATTGCCTTTTGTAAATCAGGTATAAAACGTTCAGTTCGTACAACAATGCCATGAACATGATTGGGCATAACGACAAAATGGTCAAGTTCGATGCCAGGAAAACGCTCAGGTAGTGTTAGCCACATATCGTATGCAACCTCGCCTTGACGACTCAGAACCATTTTGTTGTTTTTGATTTCCCCAAATACCTGCATTCCTTGCTGTGTACAAATAGTAATGAAATAAGCTCCTAGCTGACTATAATCATAATTCTTCAAGCGGATAGAGCGTCTATGGTGTATCGCTGAATTATATTGTCTCATTGCTCCTCCAATTTACTCAAAATAGATAAGCAAGAATATAGCACAAGAAGAGCTTGTTGAATAGAGGGTGCGTTGAAGAGGGTGCGCTGAAGCGGACCCGTACAGGAGTCCAGGAGTCCACGCGCTGATGGGCGGCGCAGGACAACTCCTGTACGGGTCCGCTTCAGCGCACCCCATGTCCCTACAAATTATCCTTGAGGGGATGCAAATTTCTTTCAATCTCCGCACGTTGCCCCTCTAAAAACGGAGGCAGGGCGAGGTGTTCGCCGAGATGCGCGATGTCCTCGTCGGTAGCGAAACCAGGGCCATCGGTAGCGATTTCAAACAGCACACCACCGGGGACACGGAAGTAAATTGACTTGAAGTAGAAACGGTCAATCACGGGCGTCACACCGAGACCAACTTGCGCAAGATGTTCGCGCCATTGACGATGCTCCTCTGGATTGGGTGTGCGAAAGGCGATGTGATGCACGCCGCCAATCCCAAGATTGCCCGATATACCATTTGGACGCACCTCCACATGTACCTCAGTACCGGGTCCACCCTGCCCTGTCTCGAAGACAACGAGACGGTTTTCACTCTCCAACGCGTATTCTCGCGTCTGCTTGAAACCAAGTACCTGTGTCAGGACGAGCGCGAGCGAGTCGAGTTGATGCACAATCACGGTTGCCGCGTCGAGTCCGCGAATAGCAAATTGCTGTGGAATGGGGCTTTTGTCCCAGTATTCACTCGTTGTGGGCGCGTTGCCATCGTCAAAAAGCGCAAGTTTCATTCCCTCTGGACTGGTAAAAAGAATACTTGCACGACCTGCATGATCGCCACGGCTTTGTATCTGTACACCGTTTTCCTCTAAATGCCGCGCCCACCAATCGAGTGCCTCCGCTCCTGGCACACGTAGCGCAATCGTTCCGATAGTGCCAGTACCGGTGACATTGCGCCCAATGTGGGGCCAGTCGAAAAAGGTTACGTCATTCCCTGGATTGCCGCGCTCATCGGCATAAAAAAGGTGATAAGCCGAAACGTCGTCCTGGTTCACGGTTTGCTTGACCAGACGCAAACCCAGGACGTGTGTGTAGAACTCAACATTTTTGCCAGTGTTACCAGTGACCGCCGTCACATGGTGCAGACCAGTAAGTTGCATAGGTTTCCTCGCTCTATAAGCCTAATTGCTTGACTACATCCTTCTCCCTATATTATACGTCGATGGAGTGCGCTTAAGCGCACTCCATCGACGTATAATATGGTATACTCTCTATAAGACATACTATCCCCATATATCAAACTTTACCTCAAACGCAACGTAGATAACAATTGGAAGATATCGCATACCATACGTATTCTCATAATAAGACGATAGTGTATAAAGCAAAAAGCGGAGGAGAACAGAACATATGGACGCACGCTTTTATAACTCGGATGAAATAGACATCGAACGGCTATCACAGGACCTGACAAACGTGTATATGGCTCAGGGTTATCAGACGCAGCAGATTGGCAACAAAGATCAAATGCTGATACAGATCAAAAAGGGTGGCGATCTGGAAGCACTCGTTGGTTTGCAAGCCGCGCTCTCGTTGTCCCTTCAGCATACAAGCGGTGGCACACTTGCCATGATTGGGCAGCAAAAATGGCTCGATAAAGCTGCGGTTGGGGCCGTAGGCATTATCGGTTTCGCGTTCTTGTGGCCTCTTGCGATCACGGCAGGAGCAGGAGCGTTGCGTCAAGCAAGCTTAGGGAATCAGGTGCTCAATGTTGTTGATGGGCTTGTACGCCAGCAGCGTCCAAGCGTCCAGATGGGTCCTATTCCGGCGCAATTTGTGCCACAGGCCCAGCAGCAATGGGGTACGCCTCCTCCATCCTATGGACAACAGGCACCCTACTATACACCACCTGCTCAACAGCAACCGCAGACGCCACCAAACTATGGACAACAGCAGCCTCCATTCTATACGCCGCCTGCACAACAGCAGCCACAGACTCCACCACCTGCCTATACTCAGCAGCAGGCACAACCCCCCGTATATACGCCACCACCAGCACCGCCTGTACAGCCAAAGCCGGTGGTACCTGTGTATACACCGCCTGTGACACCACCACCACCTGTACAGCGTGTTGAGCAAGCCTACGTGCCGCCCGTTCAGCCAAAGCCACAGCCAGCACCAGAACCACTCTATGTGCCACCTGTGACACAGAACCCTGCTGTGCAGCCACAGCCAAGAGTGACGATGGTTCCTTCAACACAACAGGATACACCCGTTGCGCCACCACAACCGAGGCCACAACCGCAGTATTACATTCCATCAAATCAGCAAGATTTGGCACAGCAACAAGCATCACAGCCAACACTTGCCAATTCACCCGTTCAAGGACAATCGTCTATTGATACAACTGTACCGTGGGGTGTCCTTACTTTTGCAAGTGGGCAACAGGTATCACTTACAGGCGCAAGTGCGCTCGTCGGACGTTACGATCACGATCTCGGTGGTGACAAGCCAGCCGTTGACCTGAGCGATCAACAGGGGGCCGACACGACCTCACGCGTCCATGCCGTGTTTGAACACACAGGCAATACCTATACACTGACCGACCTGAATAGCACCAATTCGACCCGTATCAATAACAAACGACTCGACCCCGACAAAGCCACACCGCTCAACGATGGTGACACAATTTTGTTCGGCAAGGTTTCGAGTACGTTTAAGAAATTATAAATGTGGGGTCTAATTCATTACACCCTTGTTGGAAACGCACCATGTTGAAGAACGTTGTAATCGCCCACATTGTGTATTGCCAACAGGGTGTAATGAAGCTTAGACCCCTACATGATTCCTATCCTAATAAACAAGGTATCAGGAATGTTTCAATTACATACAACACACAAAAATACGAAAACGGACCTGCTTTCACTGACACTACCACAATTACAGGATTGGTTGGTTGAGCGTGGCGAGGCATCATTTCGCGCGAAACAAATTTATAGCTGGCTCTTTCAGCATCTCGTGACCGACTTCTCACAGATGACCAACATTCCATTAGCATTACGCACACGCCTCACGGAAGAGGCGAGCATTGGACCAATGATTGTGCGCAGCGAACAGCACTCGAAGGATGACCGCACCCGAAAAATTTTGCTCGAACTCGCCGATGGCAAACTTGTGGAATCGGTTCTGATGCTCTATCCACCCGTTGGCGAAAGTAGTTCACGCGCTACCGTGTGCGTCTCCAGTCAGGCTGGATGCGCCTATGGTTGTACGTTTTGCGCGACGGGGCAAATGGGCTTTGACCGTCATCTCAGTTCGGGCGAAATTGTGGCGCAGGTCTTATACTTCGCACGCCAACTGCGCGCGGCTCCATGGCGTGCCGCAGGCTTACCTGGAAGCACACCTATTGACCACATCACAAATATCGTCTTGATGGGCATGGGTGAGCCGTTGCATAACTACGACAACGTATTACAGGCTTTACGCATTCTCAATAGTCCCACTGGTTTCAACCTGGGAGCACGGCACATGACCGTCTCTACCGTTGGACTCGTGCCAGCTATTCGTAAACTGAGCCAGGAACAATTGCAGGTCAACCTTGCCATCTCGCTTCACGCTCCAACTGACGAATTGCGTAGTAAGACGATGCCAGTGAATCGCAAATATCCACTGCATGAATTGCTCGATGCATGTAAGGACTATATCGCTACCACACACCGTCAAGTAACGTTCGAGTATGTTCTGTTAGCAGGTGTGAACGATACATTTACTCATGCACAGCAACTTGCCGATTTGCTAGGACCACTCAAGCAGTTCGCGCATGTCAACTGCATTCCCGTCAATGCAACTTCCGCCGACTATCACACGCCCGGACCGGAGTCCATCCGTGCCTTCCGCAACGCTTTATACGAGCGTGGCATTAGTAACAGCGTGCGTGCCGAGCGTGGCGACGATATCGCCGCCGCCTGTGGGCAACTGCGTACACGCTTCGAGGCTCGCAGCAAAAATATTACCATTCAAAAATAAAAAAGCCTGTGTCAGGTGCAAAGCACCTGACACAGGCTTTTTTATTTTTGAACACTCTATCTCTCTTTGGGTAGTTTGTTCATGGTGCGCATACAGCGCGTGCAGATATTGACGTTCTTGTACGACCCGTTTATCTCGATACGACGATGCTGCACATTTAGAATGAAGCGACGACGTGTGCGGTGCTGCGAGTGTGGTACATTGTTGCCATACATCGGCTTCCGCTCGCAAATGTCACAACGACCTGCTGCCATTTTACATATCCTCCTATTAACTCAAATCGTGGCTCCGCACGTTTTACTTGACTATCAGCAGGGCCTGTGGTATTTTCAATCTCAGATACAAGAACCCAACATTATGCCAATACCTATGACCCAATACACATTCTATCTCGTTGTGCGAGTATAACGCATATTGGGCAATTTGGCAAGAGTGCAGAAACTGAGAAGTTGAGAAGATATGTCTATGCCAAAATCGACCGCACTTCAACCACAGCATGGAGTACGTCCCCTGGGAAAAATAGAAGTCTTGCCAAATGCCATTCACAGTATCGCCGTGCAAGCAGTCTACGAGTGTTATGGTGTTGTGGGCATTGCCTCACCACGTCTGCGTAGTGGACAGGCGGTCCTTCTGACAGAAGCGCAGAGCAATCAGGGCGTACAGGTACGTCTGGTGAACGACCAGATCATTCTTGAGGTCTATGTCGTGTTGGAATACGGGCTACGCATATCAGAGATCGCGCATAACATCATGAGTAGTGTCAAATACGCGACGGAAAAGATGTTAGGCGTGCCAGTTGCCCAGGTCAATGTCAATGTGCAGGGCTTACGGCAGGAAAAGAAATAATACAGGGAGCAATCATGCAGGAACAAGCAGCGCACGCCACGCCACGACACCGACCTCGGCGCATTAGCGTCTTTGACGGTCAGGACCTCAAGAAGGCCCTCGTAGCTGGTGCTGCGTGGTTAGAAGAACACCGCGAGGCCATTAACGCCCTCAATGTGTTTCCCGTACCGGACGGTGATACCGGCTCAAACATGTCCGCGACGATGCAAGCAGCCGTGCGCGATATCACGACCAGTACCGAGTCGCTCGCGAGCGTTATCGCTGCTAAAGTCGCACATGGTGCATTGCTAGGGGCACGTGGAAACTCTGGCGTCATTCTCTCGCAAATCCTGCGTGGACTCGCACAGGGACTCGATAAAAAGGGTACATTTGGCGCAAGCGATTTAGCCAATGCCTTTCAAGAAGCTTCACGTCTCGCCTATCGCGCCGTCATCAAACCCGTTGAAGGCACCATTCTTACGGTTGTGCGTGAGACGGCAGAGGCCGCCAAACAGAGCGCGGAACGTGGCGATGACCTTGTTGGTTTGATGCAAGAGGTCGTGACTGCCGCGCGTCAATCCGTCGCACGCACACCCGATTTGTTACCGACTCTAAAGCAAGCCGGTGTTGTTGACTCTGGTGGGCAAGGCTTTTGTACCATCTTAGAGGGCATCTGGCGTTACATTCGTGGTGAAGCTGGTGCAACGCTCACTCTACCTGAAACTCCTGTCCAGGTAACACAGGCCGAGACGCATCAGAAGAAGGGACGCGTCACTGTTGAAGAGGAATTTGGCTATGAGGTCGTCTTCCTGCTCTACGGTGACGCACTTGATGTAGAGGCCATTCGCCAGCGTATTATCGACATGGGCGGTGTCTCAACCGTTGTCGCGGGAGACGAAAAGCTGCTTAAGGTGCATACGCATACGGCAACACCAGGCCAAATTCTCGACTATGGTGTCAGCCTCGGTAGCCTGATGGATATTAATATCGAGAATCTGCAAGCGCAAAGCCTGACGTATGCCGCCGCAAGCGAGGCCGAACATGCCGAAGATGCACCTGTAGAGACTCTGCGTATCGCGACCGTCGCCGTTGTCTCCGGTGCGGGCTTTGAACGTGTCTACCGAGAATTGGGGGTCAATGCCATTGTGTCTGGTGGGCAGACGATAAATCCAAGTATCGAAGAACTTCTGGCGGCTGTCGAAGCGGTTCCCTCTGACAACGTGATTATTCTGCCGAACAATGGGAACGTCATTCTCAGCGCACAACAGGTCGTGAGCTTGACGAAAAAAGCGGTCTTTGTTATTCCGAGCGATACCTTGCCACAAGGCATTGCCGCGCTTTTGAGCTTCAACTATGACGCGGATTTTCAAGAAAATTGTCAGTCAATGACTGAGGCGGCCCAGCATATCCAGACGGCGGAAATCACGACTGCCGTGCGTACCGTGCAAATCGGTGGAGTGCGTGTCCGCGAAGGCGATTACATTGGATTGATTAATGGCAATCTAACCATCGCAGGTCAGCAAATAGAACGCGTTGTGCAGGACACGCTTGATCGTATGGGCATTAACCAATACGAGATTCTGACGCTCTATTATGGGGAAGACATCACCGCAGATGTGGCGCAGCAAACCGCGCAACGCATCAAGCAACACTATTCACATCTCGAAATCGAAGTAGTCAACGGCGGCCAGCCGTATTACGCCTACATCGTTTCAGTAGAATAAATCGGTTTTTCATGAACATTGACAATTGCATACGGGAATATGGACACATATTCCCGTATGCAATTGTCAATGTCATTAGATAATTATATTAGAGGAGAATTGAAGGCATGGCTGTTCGCATTCTTACAGACAGCACAGCAGACATTTCGCCAGCGTTGGCGGAATCACTTGGAATCACGGTTGTTCCACTCACGGTGTTCTTTGGCGAAGAGGCATACCTTGATGGCATAGGCATGGACACGGCAACGTTCTTTCGTCGTTTAGCAACAAGTAAAGTTCTTCCTCGAACCTCGCAACCCTCACCAGGGGCGTTTCAAGAAGCATTTATCCGTCTCATACAACAGGGTGCCGATGGCATTGTTGCCATTCTCCTCTCCTCAAAACTGAGTGGGACGTATCAATCGGCCTGTACCGCACGTGATGCGCTACCAGAAGAACATAAACATGTTCCGATTGAAATTATCGACTCAGAGAGTGTCAGTGTGGGCATTGCCTATACTGCCATGCAAGCGGCAGAGGAGGCAAAACAAGGTGCTTCAATCGAAACGATCAAAGTTCACGCGCTTGACCGTTTAGCAAGAACACGTATTCTGTTCGCACTGGACACATTGGAATACCTGAGCAAAGGTGGACGTATCGGAGGGGCATCGGCATTGGTCGGCAATATTCTCAGCATCAAGCCAATTCTCTCTTTTAAGGATGGGCTTGTCGTACCTATAGAGCGGCCCCGTACTCGCACAAAAGCCTATGCCCGTATCGCGCAACTTATCGCGGATGTGGGACCACTCGAAAGTGCCACCATTGTAGAATCCGATACGGAGGTCGGACAACAACTTACAGACGCACTCAAACCTGTATACCAGGGAGAGTTGCCGCGTTACAACTTCGGTGCTGTTATTGGCACGTATAGCGGTCCGCACGTCGCCGGTGTTGCGTTCGTCACCGCGAAGAAATAATATTTCTAAGCTATAAGGAAGATTGAGAAGTAGAGGGAAGCATAAACGTAACACGTTTATGCTTCCCTCTACTTCTCAATCTTCCTTATACGCTTAGAAATACATTAAATGTTCCATCTATTACTTAGAACTTTCCTCGGCTGAGCCTATAATCCACAAAATTCCTTGCACTTTGTTTCATAACATGTTATAGAATATGCGTGACGATAATCATACATTTGGTAGTGCTTTTCAACATTTACTTTTAGGATGCTATACTTAGCCCACGCCCCGGCAACAGCTTCAAATACCATCCTGTCAGCACCTACGATCCTAAGATCATTTATCGCACTCCCTTTGCTTTAGACTAAGGGAATACCTGCTGTACATAAAATATGTCGAGATAAGCTGGAAAACGATATATCGTTTTCCAGCTTATCTCGACATATTTTTATGTACAGTTTTTTCAACCTAGTTGCTTATAGCCTAGACTTTTGTTACAATGACGGTACAACGTCTGTAAGGGTCTGATGTATCGCACCCTGAGCTGGTGAGTTGAAAGGTACGGTAGCAGCCTGTGTCAAAAGTGTATGCAGTCGCTAATCAAAAGGGCGGCGTCGGAAAAACCACTACCTCTATTAATCTTGCCACGTATCTCGCGGCTGCGGGACGCCGGGTATTGCTCGTCGATATGGACCCACAAGCGAATACCTCTAGTGGCATAGGCGCAGCCAAGAACAAAAAAGAATACACCATGTATGATTTGATGGTAGGCGAGCAAGAAGAGGTCTCTATTTTTGATGTGATTGTGCCATCGACACGCCGTGAACTCGTCGTCGCACCATGTACCGTCGATCTGGCAGGTGCCGAGATGGAACTGGTTGGCGCGTTGGCGCGTGAGTATCGATTAAAACAGGCTCTTGAGCCAATTCGTAATCGCTGTGATTATGTTATCATCGACTGTCCACCTTCGCTCGGTCTCCTCACAATCAATGCGCTCGTCGCCGCCGACGCGCTAATTATTCCTATACAATGCGAATATTTAGCACTCGAAGGGTTAAGCCAATTGCTAAATACTGTCAACATCGTGAAAAGCAAGCTTAATCCAGACCTCTATATTGCAGGGGTCGTCATGACTATGTTCGACCCTCGTACACGCCTTGCCAGCGATATTGTACGTGAGGTACGTAACCACTTTCCCAATGAGGCATTCCAGACGATTATCAATCGTAACGTCCGTTTGAGCGAGGCACCCAGTTTCGGGCAAGCCATCCTGGACTATGACCCGACCTCGCCCGGTGCTCTGGCCTATCGTTCACTCGCTGAGGAGGTAATGGCCCGTGGCTAAGCAAAAATTCGGTCTGGGTCGTGGCTTGGATGCATTGATTACAGGTGCATCCGAGGTCATGTCGGCCCAGCAAACGACACAGAATGGCGAGACAGGACATAACCTGCACGCGCCCATTGACAGCATCATTCCCAATCCGCGTCAGCCGCGCCGTATCTTTCGTGAGGATGACCCGAAACTGCTTGAATTGAGCGCGTCCATCAAAGAACACGGCCTGATACAACCTATCATTGTGACACGCCTCGATACCCTTGCCGCCGCGAGTGGTGAGGAGCCAAAGAAAGATACAGGTTCCTGGTTTCATGAAGATGAACATACCGCTTCCACACAGGATACAACTAGCGCGTTACAGGGGGTACTCTACCAGATTATCGCTGGCGAACGGCGTTGGCGTGCCTCGCGTCTCGCTGGCCTGAGCAAGGTCCCTGTAGTTATCAAAGAGGTCACGCCACAACAAATGCTTGAAATGGCATTAATCGAAAATATTCAACGTGCCGATTTGAACCCGATTGAGGAGGCATTGGCCTATTCAGCACTGATACAGGACTTTGGTATGACACAAGAGCAGGTGGCACGGCAGGTCGGCAAAGACCGTTCCACCATCACCAACTCTATACGCCTCCTACAACTCGCGCCAAAAGTACGCGATGCACTCATCAATCAGCCCGAAAATTTTAGCGAGGGTCATGCACGCGCCCTGATCGGTATTGCACGTGAAGAAGACCAGATCACCGCGATGGGCAAGATTATCGCCCTCAAACTCAATGTGCGTCAAGCCGAAGAGCTAGCAACCAGCATCAAGAGTAAAGAAGACGTGAACGCCGTTATCGAGCGCATCACAACGCCGCAACCTCGGCCTGCCGAGGTTCAAGAGCTAGAGACCCACTTCCGCGACGCCCTCATGGTCAAGGTCGATCTCAAGAAGAACGCCAAAGGTAAAGGGACACTAGTCCTACACTTCAACGATCAAGACGAGCTTGAACGTTTATATAGCAAGTTGGTAAAACAACGCGAAGCGTGACGTGTAAACAGGGAAAGGGCCAGGGCATCTGTAGGAGTGGCATGACAGGGGCAAGCCCAGTCACTACTATACACGATGTTACGTGGCTTGCCACGTAGTGGCGGTCAGTATAGTAGTGACTGGGCTTGCCCCTGTCCTGTTATCCACCGCCATCTACCGGAGGAGCAATCATGACCACACCGGAGACAACAGAGCGTTCATTTGATAAGGCCCGTCGCAAACTTGTTGCGGCACGTATTGAACTGATAGGGCAACTCGCGAAATTTAGCCAGGACCAATTGACTCAAAGCCCAATAGAAGGCGAATGGGCACCGTTGCAGATAGCACATCATGTCTATATCACAGAAGGTCTGGCATTAGAGCAAATTCATCGTGTCCAGGACGAAGACAATCCTTTTATTCCTGACATTAGCGCGGATGCACCACAGCAACATCTCGAACTAGCCGAAACTCCAGCCTCACTCGAAGCAATTCTTACCGGCATAGCAGCACGTCGTGAAGAACTATTTCAGTATCTTTCTGACCTGCCCGAAGATAGTTGGACTCGCCCATTACATCATGCCCAATGGGGCAACCTCAAACTCTACCAACTCGTAAACGTGCTCTCTACCCATGACCAGCAACACGCAAAACAACTGCTGAAGATAAAAGAAGCCCAGGCATAGTGGGTGCGCTCAAGCGGACCCGTACCGGAAGGTGAGCACGCGCCACCGCGTGAAACTCCTGTACGGGTCCGCTTGAGCGCACCCTCTTTGCATCACTGTATGACTTATTCTGCCCTCAACCATTCTTATCCTCATGCCGATGGGGTCCGCTTGAGCGCACCCTCAATCAATCCCTCAAATAAATATTCAAGCCAACCAGCGACGCTAGCAATTCTCCCTGTGCATTCAACGATACGTCAATTGCATTTAATGACCCGGTATCAATACGCAGTTGCCATTGATTGCGAAGCGGCATTCCTAAAAGCGCACAGAGCAAACCACGTAGCGTACCACCATGACTTACAAGCACAATTTCACCATCATGCTTACGTTGCATCATCTCACGTAGTGCTGGCATAACCCGTTGCAAGACTCCTGTCAGCATCTCTCCTTGTGGCGGCGCGTAATGTTCGGGGTCCATAAAGAAGCCGAGTTGTTCTTGAAATGATGAGGCTATTTCATCATATGTAAGCCCTTCCCATGTACCAAAGTCTACTTCACTCCATGCAGAAGACACGATGATATCTATTGGTCGCTTCTTCGCGATAATCTCGGCAGTCTCTCTTGCTCTACTCAGATCGCTACTGTAGATCGCTGTAATTGGTCTATGTTGTAATTGCAGGGCTAGTTTTCGTGCCTGTTGGCGTCCAGTCACGGAAAGAGGAATGTCGGTATGCCCACAAAAACGCCCTTGCTCATTCCACGCTGTTCGTCCATGACGTACAAGCCAGATGCGTTGTACGCCGTGTGGGGTGGAATATTGGTTGCCTGTTATCATTATGAATGTATCGTACCATCAATACCTCATTTATGTATCTACCTGGGCGACCAAATTTGTATCGTACCATCCTTGCTGGCGGATGCAATGCGTGTGCCATTGGGAGACCACGCAACTGCTTGTACAGTGTCGGTATGACCTTTGTAGACAAACGTGGTCTGTCCGGTCGTGGCGTTCAACACATGCACAAGCTTGTCTGTCCCTGCTAAAGCGATAGCCTTACCATCAGGCGACCATGCAACACTGGTTAGCGCACCTGCTGGTACGTGATAGGAGAGCACAACCGTTTTGCTTGCAAGCTTCCAGATGGTCACAAATCCATCAAGGCTAGTAAGAGCCAGCCGTGTCCCATCAGGCGACCAGGCCACAGAGGTGATTGCCTGGTCGTGCAGTCGCAGGTAATAAGCGGTCTTCGCGGTATTCGGGTCCCAGAAGGCAACATAGCCACTTGCCTCACCAGACGCAACCAGCTTGCCATTGGGCGACCATGCGACCGCGGTGACAGGACTGAAATTACCTGTGTAGACCGCATGGTTCTTTTGCTGAGCAACATCATAGACAAGCACCGTTTTGTCCAAACTTGCTGAGGCCAGCAGCGTGCTATCGGGCGACCATGCAACCTGTGAAATTGGATTGTTGTGCGTTCCACCATTCTGCCCACACTCGCTACTCTGACAGGCAACAGGCACATTCCCCCAGACAACGGTTGTACCTTCCCTTGTCTCCGCGATATGTTGCCCATTGGGCGACCATGCGACCGAGGCAATATTACGATAGCTTACACGGCTCAGGTCTTCATGGTAGAAGTAAAAATCGCCTAGATTCTCTCCTGTTTGCGCGTTCCATGCCCCTGTATAATAGCCTGCTCCATCCTCCGCCGCGATTTGTTTGCCATCAGGCGACCATGTAACGCTGTTTTCAGATTGATGATGTTGAGGAAAACTCACGAGCAATCGATTTGCTGTAGTACTCCAAACGCTGACACCCCCACTGATTGTCGTCAGCAGCGCACCATTCCAGGTGACAACACCAATTGCTGTTGCCTGTGGATAGGTAAGCAAGACATGCCCGGTCGCGGCAACGCGAATCTGCATTGGAGAGGTACTGTAGTATCCTCCAATCAGCACAATCCTGGTACCATCAGGCGACCACGCGCTACCCGTCACATTGACATTATTTCCGCTTACCGCGAAAAAGAGCTTTGTAGTAGTTGCACTCCATACCTGTAATGCACTATCACCCTGTAGGGCAATACTCTTGCCATTTGGTGAAGCACTCAGACCTACAAAGAAATCGGGTTTGAGTGGATAAGTCAAAAGTATCTTACCGTTAGTTGCACTCCACTTTTGGACGATGCTAGGGTAGCTAGAACTGAGTGCGAACAGGTTGCGGCTATCAGCGGACCACGCAAACGCTTTTACACCTTGCATAGATGGCGCATAGTAGGTTGCGAGCTGTTGACCAGTAAGGGCATTCCACACCGCTATGTCATCAACAGCTTTTTTGGAGTTGTAGTCGATAACCGCTAGCCGTGTACCATCGGGCGACCATTGCACGTTACTGGCAGATAATGCGGATGCTGTCTTGATTGAGCGAAGAAGTTTCCCTGTTACTGCATCTCGTACCTCAAGTGTGATACCCGCAAGGGCCATCCGTGTCCTGTCAGGCGAGAAACTGATACTGGTCGCAAGTGTGTCTATCTTGAGCAACATCTTCCCTGTTGTTGCATCCCAACGCTCGACCGTTGTTCCTGTTCTGCCCTCAATTGCTTGATGAACGCCATAGGAGATGACCGATCTTCCATCTCTCGACCAGCCCACTACATACGCATGAATGGAACGTGTCCTGTCAACATGCGTTGTGAGCAATCGCCCACCCAACGACCACGTTTGCAGAATGCCATCGGTGCTTGCTATTGCGAGTCGTTGACCATCAGGGGACCAGACAGCGTTATTTACCGCAAACAGAGGAGTATGAAGAATAAGAGGTGATGCGCTTTGTGTACGGTTTACAGCAGCTTGAGCAGTAAGAGGTTGTAAGAAAAGCATATTTGTGATAAGACATGTCATACAAAACACAATAGTGATACGAGATGACGTATTATGCATAAAAATGTTCCTTCTATCAAACACATTCTTTATTCATTGTGAATACGTCTGCAAGAGGCGCGTTTCGTATATCAGTTTCTAACGTACAGAGGTTGTGAAAACGCAAACGAGGCATCCACTGGGATGCCTCGTTTGCGTTTTCACAACCCTCTGTACGTTTTATTTTTTCTCTTCATTGTGATGACCAAAGATGCCACCGATGGTGTTGCCGAGATTGCCCAGGATGTTGCCGCCTTGCTCCTCGGCCTGTTTCTCAAGATTGTCGAGGACACCCGACATGGCATCTTTCGCCTGCTGGCTAAACTGGGTCCCACCGGGGACTTTCTGCGCGAACTGATCGATGGTCTCATCAATCTTCTGCTCAGCCGTATGCTTCAACGCGTCCATTTGCTCTTGACTCACTGGTAATGTGTTCTGGTTGCCCGGATCGTTGTTCTGGTTTGGCATGTTGGAGTTCCTCCTTTGACTATAGGTATAACGCTTTCCTACTCTATTCACCGTAAAAATACATCGTATACGATGTATAAAGTTGTACAGAACATATCTGACAAAGCTATCTTACCATAAATATAGAAATAGGAATGTGATACCATACATGGAGAGAGAGGAACAACACATGTCCAGCACCATCACGGCACAAGTCCAAAAGCGTCAACCACCAATAGGAACTCTTGTCACGCTCTTCCTGGCTCCTGCCTTCGTCTTCGCCAATATGTATACCACACAGGCCATTCTACCCATACTCAGCCAGGATTTTCATGTCAGCGCACCCACGGCTGGTCTGACCGTCTCCATTCTTGTATTATGCGTGGCGATTGGCTCGCTTTTCTATGGACCTCTCTCGGATGTGGTGGGACGCAAACCTGTGATGGTATGGGCTAGCTTCCTGGTTGCCATTCCCACCTTGCTCTGTGGCTTCGCGCCAAACTTCTCCACGCTTGTCATACTACGAGCTATCCAGGGACTCTTGATGCCCGGACTAACAAGCGTTGCCATACCTTATGTCAACGAAGAATTTGAGGGTCGTGGTCGTGGACTGGCAATGGGCATCTACGCCAGTGGTCTCGTCCTCGGTGGACTCTTTGCCCGTGTTGGCAGTGCCAGTCTAACAGGAGTGTATAACTGGCACATCGCACTCTTCGCGTTTGTCCTGCCCACTCTGATCGCCGCCGTGTGCATGTGGATGTTCTTGCCAGAAACACATAGCAAGAGGCGTATTGCGAAGGCCGTTCCTGTCCAGGATACAGCCAAAACCTCGTTTTTGTTACAAACAGTAGGTGATATGTGGATGCATCTGCATAACCGTCGCCTTGTGGGAGCTTTTACGATTGGCTTTTGTAGTTTCTTTGGCTTTATCGGTGTCTTCACCTACCTGCCATACTACCTGACTGGTCCACACTTTCGGCTACCACCGATTGACCTCAGCCTTGTCTATTTGCTCTGGCTTACAGGTATTGGTTCGCCTATCGCAGGGACCATCGCCGGACGTATCGGCTCACGACTCACTATCGCATGGAGCATCGGTTTTGCGGTTGTGGGCTTGCTCATCACCCTTATTCCAATCCTGACTATCACCATCGGTGGATTGAGCCTGTTGACATTGGGCATGTTCTCCATTGTGCCATCGGCGAACCTGTACCTCGGCGAACTCTCGACAAAGGCCAAAGGCACTGCCGCCTCTATGTATCTCTCGCTCTACTATCTCGGTGGCAGCATCGGAGCCGTTGTACCCGGCTTTGCCTTCCTCTGGTTGGGTTGGACAGGTGTCGTGCTGCTGTGTATTTGTATGATGCTACTGGCGTTAGCGTCTGACGCTATTTTGTGTCGGTAGCAATCCTGTGTGCGCTCAAGAGGGTGCGCTGAAGCGGACCCGTACAGGAGTTCACTTGCATTTCAGCACCCTCGACTCCTGTACGGGTCCGCTTCAGCGCACCCAACCTATCGTGATGAGAAGAGCGGAAGATGTATCACGTCAATAAATTTGGTTCTCCTACTATTCTCTATATCGCGCTAATATTACTAAATTTCTATATACCCCTACGAAAATCTATCGTATACTAAGAGAAAACTGCATTTCACCCGATAAAGGTTACATATCATCATGGCAGCACCACAGTTTCGCGGCGAGGTACGCGCTCCCGACTTTCCACCACACCTTGATTGGATTAATAGCGACTCTCCCATCAGCTTGAAAGAACTGCGTGGGCATATCGTTGTCCTGCACTTCTGGACGTTTTGTTGCATCAATTGTATGCACGCCCTGGCACAACTGCGTGAAATAGAGGCGGCCTTCCCCAATCACGAACTCGCGATTATTAGCGTGCATTCGCCAAAATTTCCCAATGAGAGGTTCACGGAAACCGTGCGTGACGCCGTGTTACGCTATGGTGTTGACCATCCCGTTGTCAATGATCGCTCGATGTATCTCTGGAAGCAATATGCCGTTCGTGCGTGGCCTACGCTCATCTTTATTAGTCCAGAAGGACGTGTGCTTGCACGGCATGAGGGCGAGTTGCCACCAGAAGCAGGTATTGAACTATTGCGCCCGATAGTGCAGGAGTTTGAGGCACTCGGATTGCTCGACCATCGTCCACTGCGTTTTGCACGCGAGACTGTTGCACAATCTTTCCTCGCATTCCCTGGCAAGCTAGCCGTAGACGCACAGGCAAACCGTCTCATCATCAGTGACTCCACACATCATCGTCTGCTCGAAACAGACTTGAACGGCAACGTGCGTTCCATCATAAGTACAGGCAAAGAAGGCAATACCGACGGTTCCTATGAACAAGCTCAATTCAATCGTCCGCAAGGTGTCACGCTCTCCGGCGATACGCTCTATGTCGCGGATACCGAGAACCATAGGCTTCGCCGTGTGAATCTATATACGCAACGTGTCGAGACCATCGCTGGCACAGGTCAACAATATGGTATTGTACGCACACCGACGAGTGGGCCTGCAATACAGGTTGCGCTCAGTTCGCCGTGGGACCTCGTGCTTTCTGGTAACAACCTTTATATTGCAATGGCTGGCACACATCGTATCTTTGTGCTACGTCTCGACACGCAAGAGATAGAGCCATTCGCGGGTATGGGACCAGAGGGGCTAGGTGACGGTTCTTATAAGGAGAGCTTTTTCGCGCAACCCAACGGTCTCGCATTAGGTCATGACACGCTCTATGTCGCGGACAGCGAGACAAGCGCGGTACGAGCCATTGCCCTGACAGGCGACAAGCAGGTACGCACGCTTGTCGGCACAGGTCTTTTCGACTTCGGCGACGTAGACGGTATCGGCGATAACGCCCTGCTCCAACATGTGCAAGCTGTATGTGTAATAGATGAACTTGTCTATCTCGCCGACACCTACAACAACCGCATTAAGGTCCTCAATCCCCACACACGCGAGGTCAAGCAATTCGCAGGGACAGGTACCGCGGGTTTCAAAGATGGTCCCTTGCACGAGGCCGAGTTCAATGAGCCAGGAGGATTAGCCTATGCCAACGGCCTATTGTACGTCGCAGATACGAATAACAACGCTATTCGCGTGATTGATACGCAAACAAAAATGGTGAATACATTGCATATACAAGCTTGAACTTCAATTGTAGTTGAGGCATCTTTTTTAAAAATCAAGCACCAACCAGCTTGAGTGTCATCGACGTTAAGAAGAACGCAAATGCCGCGACTGCCGCCCAGACACCGACAATATGGAATCGTTCGGCATGGTTGATGAGTTCTTTCCAGTTCTTTGGTGGTGCGCTAAGCTGCCACTCGACTGTGGCACTGTTGATAGGGACGGTGCCAACGACTCTAATCAAGACCCAGATGAGCACAGCGGCCATCCCTACACAGCGATACCAGAAGCCGGGCGCAAAACCATCGAGAAGCGTTACGGCAATTCCTGAAACCGCCGTCGGTATAAAGAAGGTCGGTACGAGCACGCGCAGTCTCAGGACCATTGCTTGACGGAGCTTGAGTTGCGACTGTTCGTCCAGAACCTCGGTAGGCGCACGCAAACCATAATGGATTATGAATTCTATGCCTGCTAGCATACCAGCGAAGAACACGTTAACGAAGTCGAGGATAATAGTAGGATTCATGTTGCTTTTCCCTTTCATTTGTAAAACACGAACTCATCTTTTCAATAAATATAAGAACAACCTGTTATCTGCTCATCACCCTCTATTCTTCCAACATCACTTTTCATGTGTAGCTGAAAAACTTAGTCTATCGAGCCTTTGTGCTTATGCATAACAACCTTTGAAAGTAGACCGAAGCGATCAGGTAGCCCCGGCCCAATCTCGGAGGCGTTCGTGATAATTCGGTGAAGTTGTGCCTCAAGCTGATCCAACTCACTCTCAGAGAACCCTTGTTTCAGGCTTTGGTCGAATTGCTCCACCGAAGAAATCAGCGTATTTGCAATATCTCTACCTTCATCGGTGAGATAGACTTTGACAACGCGGCGGTCTTCGCGATCATGTCGCCGCTCCACTAACCCACTCTGCTCTAGCCGCGAGATAATACCTGTTGCCGCTGGCGCATCAACACCGCGCATTTGACTCAGGGTGCCGATGGTTGTGCCATCATGCTCGAGTAGAAGCGATAAGGCCCCCCACTGTGAAGGTGTGACAATATATGGCTTTCCGCGCTCCTCACAATGCGCTCGCATCACTTCTGCGTATGCATACGCGACACTGTGGTGTGCGTAGAATAGCCAGTAACTTAGACGACCTCGATTAGTATCAATAGGTAAGTCCATATATCTCCTTCGTATGTATAATATTTCGCATGTATAAATATTAACTGTGTAAAGTATGAACAAAATATGGTGGCATGTCAAGGCTTTGGGAGATCAATTTTGCAGACATGCTCAAGAGCAAGGAAATACGTTCCTCATGTGATACAATAAAGGCAATTGTATATGGGTCTGATTGCATCACACCCCTTCTCGTCCTCGTATCACCAACACAATGACGTGTTATCTATCAAGGAGCAAACATTCATGGCAAAAGTATTTGAACAAACGACAACAGGCACATCCGCGCAAGCACATGGGCCATTTATAAACCAGACATTCCTCGATTTCTCGCAAGAGGAACACAAAAACGCACAGGCCGCCGCCCTTGCACAGGTCAAAGGCGAACTAGGCCAGACCTACCCACTTATCATTGGTGGCAAGAAAATCCAGGCAGCGCAAACGTTCGCCTCAGTCAATCCTTCACAGCCCAATGAGGTTATCGGCAACTTTGGACGCGCCACTATTGAGCAGACACAAGAGGCAATCCAGGCAGCCGCCACGACCTTCGAGACATGGAAACGCGTGCCAGCACAGGAACGCGCCGACTATCTCTTCAAAGCCGCCGAACTCATGCGCGAACGTCGCTGTTACCTCAATGCATGGATGATTTACGAGGTTGGCAAGAGTTGGGTTGAGGCCGATGTTGAGACCGCCGAGGCTATCGACTTCTTAGAGTTCTACGCGCGTGAGATGTTACGTCTCGCGGAAGTGCAACCCATCACAAAAATTGAGGGTGAAGACAATCAACTTGTCTATATTCCGCTTGGCGTATGCGCCGTCATTCCGCCCTGGAACTTCCCGAACGCGATTATGGCTGGCATGACCAGCGCGGCCTTCGTGACGGGCAACACCGTTATCCTCAAACCTGCCAGTACCTCACCTGCCATCGCATATCAATTCATTCGTATTCTTGAAGAGGTGGGCCTACCTGCTGGCGTGGTCAACTTCCTGACAGGCTCTGGTGGCGTCATCGGTGACACGCTTGTCACAAGTCCACAGGTGCGCTTCATCTCTTTCACAGGCTCACGCGAGGTCGGCTTACATATTCACGAACTCGCCGCAAAGCATCAGCCGGGACAGCGTTGGCTCAAACGTACTATTCTTGAGATGGGTGGGAAAGATGCTGTGGTTGTCGATGAAACCGCGAACCTTGACGCAGCCGCAACCGCGATTGTCTTCTCGGCATTTGGTTTTCAAGGACAAAAGTGCTCGGCAGGTTCACGCGCAATCGTCGTCGAGCAGGTCTATGACGAGGTGCTACAGAAGGTGATTGAGAAGGCCAAACAATTGACGATGGGTGATGTGACCCAGCCAACGACCTATATGGGTCCGGTGGTCGATGAGAACGCGATGCAGAAAATCGTTGACTACATCGAGATTGGCAAGCATGAGGGACGCCTTGTCCTCGGCGGTGGACATTCCGGCCCCGGCTACTTTATTGAGCCAACTATCATCGCCGATGTTGACCCCCATGCACGGATCGCGCAAGAAGAAATCTTTGGTCCCGTGCTGACCTTCATCAAAGCTAGGGACTTTGACGACGCGCTCCACATCGCCAATGATACCGAGTTTGGCCTGACTGGTTCACTCTTCACGAACGATGCACAACGCATAGCTCGTGCCGAGCAAGAGTTCCACGTCGGCAACCTGTACTTCAATCGCAAGTCCACAGGTGCCCTCGTCGGCGTCCATCCCTTCGGTGGCTTCAACATGTCCGGCACCGACTCAAAAGCCGGTGGACACGATTACCTGTTGCTGTTCACACAGGCAAAGGCGATCTCTAATAAAAAATAATACAAAATGGACATGCGAGGTGGCAATGCCACCTCGCATGTCCATTTTGTATTATTTTTTATTGATACAATATCTCGCACGCAATACCAGGCACAACCACCGTGCCCGATGCTTGCCCTAGCGAGGTTTCGCCCACATGCCCCTGTGTGCCCACGATGGTCCAGCTTCCTGCTGGCAACGTAACAACGGCATTAGCTTTCGCCGGATTATAAATCACGAGAATATTGTTCCATGCGTCGCCATTGGCATGGCCTGTAAGTTGAAACACGACGGTATTGTCGGGACTGCCCAGGAATGTGAGATGCTTGCGTACATCGTCCGCCGAGGACATACGAAACGCAGGATGATTGTTGCGTAGATGAATGAGGCCAGCATAGTAGTTGAACACATCCATATGCTGTGCTTTGCGCCCCCACACGAACTGATTGACGGCATCACCTGCGTTGTAGCTATTGTCGTTGCCACCTTTGGTACGCAGAAATTCATCGCCACCCTGTATAAAGGGTACGCCTTGCGACGTAAGCACAATCGCCTGCACAAGTTGGTCCATCAAGATACGGTCATACTCCGGGTCGCCACCATTGCTCAGCGTAATCTTGTCCCACAACGTATAGTTATCGTGGCTGGTCGCATAGTTGAGCGTCTCACCAGGAGCAGCCGTGAAGGTGTCGATACTGCCCATCACGCCGACGCGAATCGCATTCGCTTGATTTGACGCACCCGTCGGGTAGCCCTGATTATGGGCGTCAAACATACTGCCGACCAACGCATTACGCATATCATCGTTGAAGACGCCAAAGCCCAGTCCCTTTTGCTGTCCTTTTGTCGCGAGTTGACCCGCGGGAAGCGCGGAGCCACCACCAGTCCACGGCTCACCATAGAGCAGGATGTTGGGATTGAGCGCATGTAGGTCTTGTGCCACGAGTTTCATCGTCTCGACGCCGAGCAGTGCCATCAGGTCAAAGCGAAACCCATCGACATGATACTGTTGCACCCAGTATTTCAGTGAGTCACGCACAAACTTCTGCACCATTGGACGCTCGGTCGCGATCTCATTGCCCACGCCGGAGCCATTAGTGTAGTATCCTGCATAGTCGGTACGATAATAATACTGCGGCACAATCTTATTGAAATCGGAGTCCAATGTCGCAAAGGTATGATTGTACACAACATCCATAATTACGCCAATATTGGCTTTATGCAGGCTTTGCACCAGTTGCTTGAACTCGGTAATACGCGCCGTTCCATGTGGCGTCGTCGCATACGCGCCCTCCGGCACATTATAATTGCGTGGGTCATAACCCCAGTTATACTGGTCAGGCGCGTTCTCATCGACACTCGCGAACTCCTCGACGGGCAATAGTTGGACGTGGCTGACGCCCAGTTGCAACAGGCTATCAACACCCGTCACTCCACCGTCAGGACCCTTTGTGCCACGTTCGGTAAAGGCGAGATAGCGTCCTTTGTTCGTCATGCCAGAGTTTTGCTCAATCGAGAAGTCGCGCACATGCAGTTCGTAGAGCACTGCATCAACGGCATGTGCCAACGTTTTGTACGTATCCGTATCCCAGCTATCGGGATTTGTTGTCGCGAGATTGACAATCATACCGCGTAAGCCATTGACGGAAATCGCTCGTGCATAGGGATCAACCGCCGTTTGCGTGACGCCGTGTATCGTGAGCAGGTAGAGATAATACCACTTGTCAAGGTTGCCCTGTACCTGTGCGTACCATGTTCCCTGTTCGCTTCGCTGCATTGCCACTTGCCGTGTCATACTGCCTAGTTCGCTGTCATAGAGCAATACCTGCACATCCGATGCGGTAGGTGCCCACAGGCGAAACGAGGTCGTTTCAGGTGTATAGATGTTTCCGAGGTCATTCCCCGTATAGGTGTAGGTTGCAGCATTCAACACGCTCCGAGGTGTCACACTATTCTGTCCATGTTCATTGAGCGCAACCACTAACATATCAGTGACATTGACAGCATTCGCAAGTGTCACCGCCACAAGGTCAGTCGGCATACCATCGGTTGAGGTGGGAAACGAGATGTTCGGCGTATTGATGGTATCGTATGTCTCCTGCTGTTTCGTGATGAAATCGTAAGGCACATAGGAGAACGTAACTTTTGCACCACCCTGTGGCACAACCAGCACTGCATTGGTATATGGTAACGCCCCATCAAACGTGCCATTGAACGCAACCTTGTAGTTATAGGTGCCAGCAGGCAAGTCCCCTGTGAACTGGTACAGGTTTGCATTCACCCGTGTCATTGCGGTATCTACATCGGTCGGGTTCCAATCGCCTTTCGCTCCCAACGCCTCCTGTAAATCACCGACTAGCACAACCTGTCGTGGCTCAACGATATCAACATTTGTTACTGGAATCGTTGTGCCACTCGTCTGATTTGTCACCAACACATTGCTAGCCGCGAAGGGCAATGTCAACGTATTGGATAGCTTGACAACAATAGTCTTCTCATCCTCCAAATAGGCATTGACCACATGTGACTGCGTAGCAATTTCAGCCACACCCAACAACGAGGCAGTAGAATCACCTTCCACGCGCCATACCTCCATTTGTAAAATTCATAGAGTCTTCTCTTTCTTATAAGACGAAGCAGGAGGCAATTCTGTAGCAAAGGGACCTTCATTATAAGACTATTCTTCATCCGGCAAATCAATATAAATTGCGTCATGCTCTATTTTCACGGCATACATATATAAATCTTGTCGTGCAGGACCACGCAAAACCTTCCCTGTACGTACATCGAACTCGGCGAAGTGCCAGGGACATTCGAGTACGTAGCCATGAAGTTCACCTTCATTGAGCGGACCACTAATGTGCGTACAATTATCGGTAAAGGCGTACACAACGCCCTCATATTTTGTGAGGCAGATCGGCTCGCCCTCTACCTCGATAGCGGTCAACTCGCCTTCCTCTACCTCGCTTGTCTCCGCAACCTTCACAAAACCTGCCATATGTTCCCTCTTTTATTAAAAGGATGCATGGTGCGTATGCTGTGTGAAAACGCTATAGCATTTTCACACAGCATACGCACCATGCATCCTGAAATTCTTATGGATGTGTAACTGGAATAATTACGCCATTGACACCATCGCTTGCCGATGATGCCAGGAAAATCGCCGTTTCCGCAATCTTATCCAGGCCAACCCACTTCTTATTTTTTTCCTCTTCGGATGGCTTCATAGACTCGATATTGGACGCGGTAGTCAGTAGTCCCGGCCCAATCCCGTTGACATAAATACCTGCGTGTGTACCCTCTTTCGCGAATGTATACGTAAGTGCATCGACACCAGCTTTGGCACTATTGTAAGCCGCCATGTTCGCGCCAGAAGCCGTCACGCCACCTGCACGACTGAAATTGATGATTTTCCCACCACCCTGCCTGTTCATCGTGGACCAGACCGCGCGTATACAAAGGAAGACACTCCGTAGATTGTTATTGAGTTCATAGTCCCAATCGGCAAGGCTTAATTCAGACGAAGGACCATATTTTGTGAGTCCACCTGCCAGATTGACCAGGATATCAATACGCTCAAACGTGCCCAGAGCCTCTTGTATAAGCTCTTTGGCACCCTCTTCTGTCGTCAAGTCGGCGGCAATCGGTAGCACCATCGCGTTCTCAACTCTGTCGCGTATCTCTTGCGCTCGTTGCTCCACCCGACTCTTGGTACGTGAACAGATAGCGATATCTGCCCCCTCACGCGCGAATGCCTCCGCTACCGCAAAGCCTGCCTGTCCTGCTCCACTGACACCTGTGATGATCGCGGCTTTCCCTTTTAAGCGCATCTACTCATCCTCTCCCTCTTCAATCGTTTCAAGTCCTGCCATTGCCAGCCCACGATGCAGAACGCGCAACGAAAGAAAAGCGCATTTTGTACGTGCAGGACTAATCGGCACACCGAGCGCGTCCAGCACGTCCTCTTTGCCTAATGCGCGAACCTCTGCCACGGTTTTGCCCTCGATCATCTCTGAAAGCATGGAGGCCGCCGATTGACTAATGGCACATCCTTTACCCATGAAACGGACCTCTGTCACACGGTTGTCTTCAACTTGGAGGTCCATTCTCAATTTATCTCCACACAGTGGGTTTGAATCTTCTGCGTGTACGTCGGGATTCTCAAGTGTCCCATAGTTGCGTGGGAAGCGAGAATGATCCAGAATATTTTCTCGTTCATACATTGACATAAACGAACCTCCTCCTAGTAATTAATATTTTTACAGGATATGAAAAGCCAATGTATGGGTCTAATTCTATTACACCCTCGTCCCCAATCGTTTCTGTTCCCAAGATTGATGAAACGTTACAAATGTCCTACCAACATGGTTCATTGTCAAAAGGGTGTAATAGAATTAGACCCATACATTATCTTCTCATATCATATCTCATTAAAAACTAAAAATCTTTTTTGCCTTATGCAGACCCTGCACAAGCATGTCAATATCTGCGTTGTTCGTATAGACATAGAAGCTGGCACGAGCTGTTGCCGCCAAACCGTATTTTTCGTGTAGCGGTTGTGCGCAATGATGACCCGCACGAACGGCAACTCCAACCTCCTGATCGAGAATTGAGGCCAGATCATGTGGGTGAATATCGCCAAGTGTAAAGGCCACAACACCTCCACGCTGGCTAGCATCCGGCCCATACACCTTCAATTCGGGGACCGCTTGCAACTGTTCCAACGCATAGACCGTCATCTCTTGCTCATGCTGCAATACGCGTTCCATGCCGATAGCCTTCAGGTAATCAACGGCGGCACCAAGTCCGACGGCTTCAGCGATAGCCGGTGTGCCAGCCTCAAATTTCCAGGGTAGATCGTTCCATGTAGACTCACGCAACGTGACCTGACGAATCATATCGCCTCCACCCATGAAGGGCGGCATGGCTTCGAGCAGGTCGCGTTTGCCATACAGGACGCCAATCCCCGTCGGTCCGAGCATCTTGTGTGCGCTAAAACACAGGAAATCGACATCGAGTGCCTGCACATCAACAGGTAAATGTGGTACGCTCTGTGCCGCGTCGAGCAACACAATCGCGCCAGCCGCGTGTGCCTGTGCAATTATCTGTTGCGCCGGAGTGATTGTGCCAAGCACATTCGACATGTGGGTAAAGGCAACGAGTTTTGGCTTCTGCTCTAACAACTGTTCGTAGATATCGAGACGCAATAGACCATTCTCGGTGACTGGAACAAACTCAAGACGCGCACCCGTGCGTTGTGCCAGCAGTTGCCAGGGAACGAGATTGCTGTGATGCTCAATCTCGGTCAAAATAATCAGGTCGCCCGCATGAATGCTGGCATTGCCCCAACTGTAGGCTACAAGGTTGATACTCTCGGTGGTGTTGCGTGTGAAGATAATTTGTTTGCTCTGTCGCGCATTGAGGAAGCGTGCAACCTTGACGCGTGCCTTCTCCATTGCGGCAGTTGCCTCTTCGCTAATCTCATAAACGCCACGATGCACATTGGCATTGTAGTTCTGATAATAGTCGTTCATCGCGTCGAGGACTGCGGTAGGTTTCTGTGAGCTAGCGGTGCTATCGAGATAGACAAGAGGCTTACCATGCACCTCTCGCGACAAAATAGGAAAGTCGCTACGGATGTCCTCAAATGTACGAACTGTTTTATTTGTCGCTTGTTCTGATGTTAACATGCGCTTTCCCTTATTCTTTAAAGACGAATATTAATGTATTATGGGAATGGAAATACCCTTTGGGTATTTCCATTCCCATAATACATTAATATTCGTCTAACTTGATTTCTTCGTCGTCGCCTGACTTCTTGTCAAGGCTGATGGCACCTTCATCAACGCCTTCGATCTCCCAACGCTCCTGCGCATCGACCCATGTGTCGGCCTCGCTCTCGTACTCGCCACTCATACGGCGCACGATACCACGACGCAAACGCGCACGGAGGTTTTCCAACGGGATACGTTGCAACACTGGCTCGAAGAAGCCTTGCACGATGATACGCTCGGCCTCTGGACGCGCGATACCACGTACCATCAGGTAGAAGAGTTGCTCTTCGTCGATTTGACCACTGGTGGCACCATGACTGGCACTCACCTCGTTCGCGGCGATTTCCAGCCCCGGAATGAGTTCCGCACGTGACTTCTTACTCAGTAAAAGCGCATGGGCTGACAGGAATGATGCAGTTTGTTGAGCCTTTGGCTGAATACGAATCATGCCATCGAACTCGACACGCGATTCATCCGTAAGCACACCCTTGACCAGTGTCTCGGCATTGGTCGAGAGCGCATCATGGTTAGATAGCGAACTGATGGCAAAACGCTGGTCATGGTCGGTGAAGAAGACGCCAACAAGCTCACCCGCGCTGCCATTGCCCTTGAGTCCAGCACCAATATTGGTCAGGTTAACCTTACTACCAAGCTCGGCTAACACAAAGGTTACACTCGCATCTTTCGCGAAAATCGCGTTTTTGTTCGTGATATTCCAGATGTTCTGCCCAAGTTCCTGCAAGTTGCTGAACTCAACACTGGCAGCATTCTTTGCGTACACCTCGACAACATCATCCAGCAGTGTTGCCTGTTCACCCTCGACACCAGAACTGTACTCTGTGACGAAGCGCACACTACTCATCTCGTCCGCCACAATCAGCGTGTGCGAGAAGAAGGCCGAACCAGGAGCATCAAGCCAGACCTGTGACAGAATCGGGGCCGCGATCTCTACGCCCTGTGGCACATAGAGGAAGATACCACCACTCCAAAACGCGGCATGTAAAGCGGTATACTTATTGCTATCAACCGGAATACAATCGGTCATGAAGTATTGCTGTACCAGATCGCTATGCTCACGCACTGCTGTCTCAAGATCGGTCAGGATGACGCCTTGCTGCTTCAAGTCCTCGTTCAGTTCGATACGCACAATGGAAGAGTTATGTTGAATGATGGTGCCAGAACGCTCATCAACTAAGCCCTCTTGCCGAGCCTTCTCAAATGAGGTTGGCAACACGTCGCCTATTTTTCCAGGTACATATGATGTGAGTTGGTCAAACTTAAAGTTTGAGAAGGCCCGTAATGTCCCTAGATCGCCACGGCGTCCAAGCGGTACTGGCATCTTTTCGTATGTATCCCACGCTTGCAAACGCTTTTGCAGCATCCATGCTGGCTCTCCCTTGCCGCGTGACAGTTCTTCAACTGCGGCACGAGAGAAACCAGGAGCTAATGTATTAAGCATGGACAGCCACCTCTTCATCATTTGGGCGCAACCACTCGTAGCCCTTTTCCTCAAGCTCAAGTGCAAGCTCTTTACCACCAGATTTGATGATACGCCCATTGAACATGACGTGTACAAAGTCAGGGGTAATATAGTTCAACATACGCTGGTAGTGCGTGATGAGCAACACGCCGAGGTTTGGTCCCGTCAATGCGTTGACGCTTTCGGACACAATCTTGAGGGCGTCGATGTCCAGACCGGAGTCGGTCTCGTCCATCAAGGCAATTTCTGGCTCAAGCAATGCCATTTGCAGGATTTCGGCACGCTTCTTCTCACCACCGGAGAAGCCGTCGTTGATGGAGCGGTTGATGAAGCTGTTATCAACTTTCAAGAGTTTCATCTTGGCCTGTAGCAATGTGCGGAACTCTTTTGGAGGCACGATGCTCTTACGTTTGGCTAACTGCCCTGTGGGGTTCTCACCCTCTTCAAGTGGCTTGTTGCCTTCACGTACAGCTTCCAGTGAACGGCGCAGGAAGTTTGCTACGCTAACACCAGGAATAGACATAGGATATTGGAACGCCAGGAAGAGGCGCATACGAGCACGGCGGTCAGGGGAATATTCAAGAATGTTCTCGCCCTTGAACCAGACTTCACCATCGGTCACTTCATATTTAGGATTGCCCATGATAACGTTGGCTAGCGTGCTTTTGCCGGAACCGTTTGGTCCCATCAGTGCGTGTACTTCACCCTGCTTGATGGTCAGGTCCACGCCACGCAGAATTGGTTTGCCTTCAATATTCGCATGAAGATTTTTAATTACAAGTTCTGATCCCATTCCAAAAACACCTTTTCTTTCGTCACATAAACTCATGAAAAGCTATGTGCGATTACAGTTTTGTCGAAAACAATTATGATGCAGAGCGAACCTCTGGCTCTTCTGCTATGTAAAAGCCCTTGCTATTTGGGCTAACATGAATGTCTGAGAGTGCGATGAAGCGTGTAGGGTCCGTTGGCTCGGATGTGTCCGCCATCAGGTCCGCCAGGGTCATCATGTCGAGTGTCTGCGCTACCGCATCACGCACCTTTGCCCACAACACTTTTGTTTTGCATGAGTCAAGGAAGTTGCAGACTTGCGACATCTCGCCCTCGGTTGCACAAATCATGGGGGCGATGGGTCCTTCAAGCACACGTACAATCTCACCCATTGTGATTTGCTCCGGTGGACGACTCAATTTATAGCCACCATGCGCTCCACGTGTGCTTACCACAAGGGGAGGCGTGGACTCGCGTAAAAGCTTGACCAACTGCTCCAAATAGGCCAAAGGTAAAAGCTCAGTCTGCGAGATATCGGTGAGCGAACGAGGACGACCACCGTAGTTGCGTGCCAGATCAACCATGATCCGTACTCCGTATTCGCCTTTTGTAGAAACTCGTAACATCAACGGTCGCTCCTCTCCAAGCCAACTCCACAGTATGACGACACACCGCGTGGCTACATTAATCCGACTTATTCACTAGGATATATTTTAGCACCGATATGGAAGGGCGTCAACTATGAGAATATTGCTGCAAACCTTGCAAACCATTATTGCAAAATGCTACAATTGCTATAACAAATAGTAATAATGACAAAAAGAAAGAGGTTCTATTAAGAAAAACTTGAACGTCTTCTCGCAAATTCAAACGGGAGGTCTTGATGACTCATTATGTTGCCTGGAGTCCCTACACGGGGAGCAACTCCTACATCCTGGCGTGCTTCCTGCTACTCATCACATGCGCTTTGACGTACTTTGGAATGCGTTTTCGTCATGCAATAGTTGTGAAAGGTCCTGGAAAGTTTTTGGGAGCCTTACTTATCGGATGCTGGGTCTTAGTAGTGATAGCATTTTTGGTAGCTATAACCGCCTATGCGCTCGTCCAAAGACAGCAGGCGATTCATTTCAAGCTCACTAATCCCATCACCCCTATCACCTTCACTTCGGCAGTGATTGCCTTTTTCGTCATCTTGTACTTGACGCGTAAGAGCGGTTTCAGGATATCCATCAGCAGTGCCATCGTTGGCACCATAGCTGCCCCGATGATCTTTGAGCTTCCCTTCGATCTTCTCGTCATGTGGCGAACCTACTCACCCACCCCACCTGTCCTATACACCTTGCTCTACTTTTTGCCGCTCTTTCTGGTAGAGATATTGAGTTTTGCCCTGCTCTCGTTTTCTCCTGTTATGAAGTTGACTAGATACACCCTCTTCCTGCTGGCTGGTATGTTCTTGCTCTTCGCGGTCTGGGCGTTGTTTGGCTTCGCCTATCCATCCACGCCCATCCCAATAGTCTTGAACATGCTCTCTAAAGTTGTGGCTTTTGCAGTAGCTGTGTCGCTCTTTACAACTGCTTCCGTATCTGGCGAACGAGCCAAAGTGTTTGTACAATAGGTTAGCTCTTCACTCTTCCACCCAACTTTTCTATAACCCTATATGGGCAACAAGCGATACAGAAATATGACAGAGGCAAAACCTCTGTCATGCTCTACCTCAATGCACATATAAAAATCATACAGTAACACTTGGCACCACAACCTCCACATCTTGTTCTGCCTCTCCCACATCCATACGTCTCACCCATACCAGCACCACCACCGCCGCGATTGCCCAGAGCGCGAACACTCCTAGTGTCCAACCAATGCTGCCTGTCAGGTTTTGCACACCGAACGTCGAGAAATCAACGAGGAAGTGCATCAGGATTGCCAGGGGATAGAACCACCATGCCCGACGATAGGCCAACACAATAAGCGTCGCGAAACCGAGATGCACGGTGATTGCCAGGATGCGACTGACACCACTCAACACGAATATCCACCATGCCCCGTGCAATACTGCTTCCGCGCTTCCACCCAATGCGAGCGGCGTAAATATGGCCGCATACAGTGTGAACGCAGCACCGAGAGCGAAGATGATTGATTCGGTCCCACCATGACCAACGCCAGCCATCAATGCACCATTCGCCGTGCGGTTGGCTCGCATGACACGCCCGACGCGGAAACTCAGGTAGCGCATCGTTTCTTCGCTGAGCGCATACGTCAAGGTGACAAGCGCGAGTGCTACCCACGGCAGTTTAGAGAATAGATAGTACCACGCAAAGACGAAAGGCGTTTGGATAACGAGATTAATCAGATAAAAGCCTGCCGCGATCAAGAAAACAGCCCACGAGACTGAAAAACGACGATGAAAAAAGATGGCTAAGCCAATGGGGAACAGCACCATGATTGCCATTTGTACCGCGAATGCAAGCCAATTAATCGTACTCATGCTAGTTATCCTTTCTGTTCTGGTTCCGGGTCTGGCTCAAAGATTTGTTCGACTGGTAGCTGAAAGAGACGCGCGATTTTGAAGGCTAATGGTAAACTAGGGTCATATTTGCCTGTTTCGAGTGCGGTAACTGTCTGACGTGATACATCCAGCCGTTCGGCGAGGTCTGCCTGTGACCAGTTACGCATTGCTCGCAGGACTTTCAACTTGTTATTCATCTCCGTCTCCATGACTCATGAATACCTCCGTGCCGCGATACCTGTTCCGATACCCCACAGAGCAATCATTAATGGAAACACCCAGAGTAAGTTGATATGTGGAAATCCCACGTTTTCGAGAAAGCCATAGCTGAACGTGAGAATGCCAGCCACGCCAAAGCCGAATGCTAACCCCTCGAATTGGATGCGGCGTTGTAATTCATCAATACGTCCCACGAAGCGCATATAGGCAATGATGCCAAAGATGGCTGGAATAACCGGCAGTAGTGCCAGGGGAATACGCCACCATGCATTACTTGGACTGATATTGATAAGGCTAATCGAGACAATAACTACGACGACATAGGCCGCCATTGCTGAAAAAAACTCTCTACGATATTGTCTTTCTACTGTCTTCATCATGATTCATACCTCTTTCTTTCTGTAGGGACCGATTTATCACGTCCTTGTTGGCCTCTCGATACCCGAACAAGGACGTGATACATCGGTCCCTACAATATTCCTCTTTGTTAAGCACGCTTGCCTTTATGTAAAGGCTACTTGTCATAGTATACAGTCTTGTTTTCTTTTTGTCAAGTGTGCTTGTCATTTTGCTAAGGAACATTGCTAAAAAAGGTTGTAGGGACCACGTTTACGGCGTCCATAGGCGATTAATCGCCTATGGACGCCGTAAACGTGGTCCCTACAACCGCCAAAAGTTTATTACACCCTTACTGCAACCTTTCGTGGGCGTTGGCACACGTTTGTGGGAAGGACTGAGAATTGGGATGATAGGATATGGCATGGTGTACCAGCACCTATGGCGAGCGTGTTAGAGACAACATACCAGCCATTCGCGGTTCGTCCTTGGTTGCCTATCTGGTAGGTTGGGTTACTATCCGATGTATTTTGAAACAGGCCAATCGCGAGTTTATATGAGCTAATATTGGAGCCTGTAAAAGTAATGTTCGCGTTTTCTGTTGTTGTCTGTCCCGGTGCCCATGTTTTGGGATTCGAGCCTGAAAGCCATTGTTTCTGTACAACGTTGTTGGAGCTATCGAGCAAGGCAACTGCAACGCTGGCAGGCTTATAGAGGTAGCTCACGCCCTGATTGTTCCATGATAGACTGATATTCATTGGCTTATTTGCGGTTATTGTCGTTGGAAGTGTCACGTTCGTCAACACGAAATCATAGCCCATGTGGTTTGCGAGATCGCTAATGAGTGTCGGTTCTTTGCTTAGCAAGACCTGTGCATCGTTACCCCATTGTCCCATACCAATATAACTGGGCTTACCAATCTCGACTTCCTGCCGTAGTTTGGCTCCATTCCACTCTCCACTTGCCGTAAGCCATTGGTAGCTCCCATAAAATTCAAACACAGATGGTGCCTTGCCTTGCGCACGTGTCAACTCAGACCCATTCGAGTCAACGAGTATTCCATCGCGACGCATACCAACGCCATTATTGACCGCCCAATCGTAGGTACTATTATAGTTTGATGTTCCCCATGGCGCGATAATCTGCGTGTGCTTGAAAGCATCTTTGTACATTTGAATGTGTGTCTGCACACCAGTCGCTGATAGAGGCACCGAAGGTGGAATACCATAGACATGCTGCTCACCCCAGTTGCCATACGAACGAACGTCAATATAGGCGATATGCGGATTGTTGTCATAGCGTTGTGCCAGAGCTGCCAGGAAACTTCGGACTTTTTGCAAGAACACAGGATCATCCCATACTGGCTCAATTTGAACACCACTTTTTCCCGTCAAATCATCGAAGGTCGTGCTTCGTACAGAGGCTGCGCCATCAGCAAAGACCCATTGTGGCGTCACATACCGTGAATTACTAGAACTATCGGCATTCATCACGCCAAAAGCAAACTGTTTGCCTTTCGCAACCCATGAGTTCAAATCGTAATCTATCATCGACCAATTATAATGACCCTCAGTCGGCTCAATGCTGGACCAGTCATATCTCACATAGCCAACCGTTGCATAAGCGAGCGTATTTGCAGATTGATCGGATGGTGAACCATACAGCACCCAGCCTTTGCCAGGATTTAGAAGAACATTGTTACTCGTTTGTGGTGTAATACTATAGGACGTTGCTCCAAGCTCCTTATTTGTTATACCTTGTGCCGAGGCGTAGGGAAGCATAAAACTTGCTGCCACAAGCAGAAGGAGGCAACTTATTGTGGATGTGAGTATATGCCGACCACGTGTAGAGCTTTGTTTTACCATATGTTTCTCCCGAAGATGTATAGATACATTGATATATGTTCTGTATTTTCTTCTTCGGCATTTTCCTCCTTCCTCTGTAGGTTTTATCTCATCCCCATCACATCATAACCGTTTCATACGTATAAGAAAAGAATAAGTAGAGAAGACAATAAAATCTATTGGATAAAAAGGAGCAAAAATACTATGTGTGGTCGCTTTACCTTGACCGTGAATATTGATGCAGTTGCGAAGGCATTTGGTGTCGCGCCCTCGCTACAAACAACACCACGCTATAACGTGGCCCCGACACAAGAGGTGGTTAGTATTCTCCGTGATGAAACAAAACATCTCGACCTCTTACGCTGGGGACTTATTCCGTCCTGGGCTAAAGAGGAGAGTATCGGGGCGAAGATGATTAATGCTCGCGCCGAAACACTTGCCGAAAAGCCGAGCTTCAAACGGCTCCTCCAGGGAAGACGTTGCTTGATTGTTGCCGATGGCTTCTATGAATGGAGAAAAGAGCAAGGCGGCAAGACGCCGATGTACTTCACTCTGCCAGAGCATGACCTGTTCGCCTTCGCGGGTCTCTGGGATGTCTGGAAGCAGCCGGATGGACAACACCTGCGTACCTGCACCATCATCACAACCGAGCCAAATGAGCTTGTGTCATCGGTGCATAATCGGATGCCCGTCATTCTTCCAAAGGACGCACAGGAGGAATGGCTCGACCCGGAACAGCATGACACGCACGTTCTGCAACAATTACTCAAGCCCTATACCGCGAGTGATATGTTCGTGCATCCCGTCTCAAAAAAGGTCAACAGTCCTCAATACGACAGTGCCGATTTGCTTGCATGATATACATAAGGGAGCATGACAGGGGCAAGCCCTGTCACTACTATACTGTCATGGCGTGGCTTCGCCCCATAGGGGTGAACAGTATAGTAGTGACAGGGCTTGCCCCTGTCATGCTCCCTGTCTAGTCATCAGTTCGTGCGCTGTTTGAGAAATCCCCTCTAATGTTTGTATAATGATGGAACTGACGTTGTAACACTGTTAGCCGATATAAGGAGTAGTTTTTCATGGCAATCGCCTCTGGCACAACCCTCGCGGATTATCTCATTCCCACACGTCAAACATCTCGCAGCCGTCTCTTACTACGAGATGGCTTGTTCATCCTTGGTTTCAGCCTATTTCTTGCCCTCTGTGCGCAACTATCATTTCATCTTCCCTTCACCCCTGTTCCTGTAACATTGCAAACATTGGCGGTCTTACTGACAGGCGCAGCACTTGGTAGCAAACGTGGTGGTCTGGCGATGATTGCATATCTGATAGAGGGTGCTGCTGGTCTTCCTTTTTTTGGAAATGGTACGGGTGGACTTGTTCATCTCATAGGCGTCACGGGTGGTTATCTCTGGGCATTTCCTGTCGCGGCCTTTGTAGTTGGCCTTCTATGTGAGCGTGGACTTGACCGACGTATTCTTACCTCGGCCTTTGCTATGCTGCCAGGGACATTGATTATCTACGCAATCGGCGTATCCTGGCTTGCCATTTTTCTACACATCAGCTTTGCAAAGGCATTATCATTTGGTTTGGTGCCGTTCATTCCAGGTGACTTGCTCAAGCTCGTGATTGCTGCTGCCCTGCTGCCCATCGCATGGGCCATCGTGAGACGAAGAACGATATAAAAAATGGTGGAGGGTGCGCTAAAGCGGACCCGTACAGGAGCGACGAGGGGGTAAGTCCTGTACGGGTCCGCTTTAGCGCACCCAAAATCGTTCTTACAATCGGGATTGCACACGAACGGGGGTACGTGACCCTAATGTTGCTAGTTCGGGCTGTGCGAGCGAACGGATAGCCTCAATGGTTTCCTGGGCGTTACGTACAAACTCGACACGGGTGGGAAGTTGTGCCTTGAATTCTTCGACGGTCATGTCGTCGAGGAAACGCACACCCTCGTTATCTAGCATCACACGTGGCAACAACACGAGGTCGCCGAGATTGCCGTTTTCGTGTAACGCGTCCAGCACGTCCTGACCACACAGGAGACCCGCAACCGTGACCAATTCGCCAAAGAACTTGTTGACGATAGGCAATACCTGCACCTCCGCACGCTCGATGACGCGAATGTCTTGCGCTATCCCCTCTATAATGGGTTGCGCCATTGTGCTTGTGACAAGTGTCACTCGGCGTGGTGTCTGCATTGTTTTGGGCAGTCTACGCTTGGTCCTAGCCCACTGGTCAACGAGGTAGCGCGTCATGCCCACACCGTTCTCGATTTGTGCATAGGAGCCATAGTGCTTCGCGGGTGGAAACTCGTGGCCCGTAATGTAGTACCACTCATCCGAGAGATAGATGAAGGGGTCACTATCGGGATTATCAAGCTCGAATTGACGCTGATGCACTTCTACCTGTGTCACAATCGCCTCAGCCTCTTCGCGTGTGTATGAGCGAAGTGGTGGCAAGTCGCCCGTTTTAATCATGTTGTTATATTTGGTCAAGCCCAAAGGAACCGCCGAAATGGACTCGACAATGGGACGCATTGCTGTTAATTCGCGAATACTGCGGTCAAGTTCGGTGCCGTCGTTAATTGTGGGACACAGGACAAGTTGTGTGTGGCAGGTGATGCCGATATCGCCCAACCTCTGAATGTGGCCCATGATATCGCCAGCACGAGGACCGTCAACCATTTTGCGACGTAAGTCCGGGTCAGTCGCATGTACCGAGACGTAGAGAGGCGTCAATTTTTGTTCGTCGAGACGCTGCCAATCTTGCTCTTTTAAGTTTGTGAGCGTGATGAAGTTTCCAAACAAGAACGAGTAGCGATAGTCGTCATCTTTGATATAGAGCGATGAGCGCATTCCATGTGGTTGTCCCTGTTGCGGTGCGAAGCGTTCTGGCAAGCCTTTGATAAAGCAGAAGACACATTTATTAGCACATTGGCGAATAAAGGGAGCAGGTTCCTCACCGAAGAGGACACCAAGATTTTCGTCGGCGGTTTTGGTGACACGCACCTCGTGCGTCTCCTGTTGGCGGTCAAAACCAATCACCAATTCTTCGTCGGCGACATAGAAGCGATAGTCCACTAGATCACGAACCAGATGTCCATTAATCGTTCGTACAAGGTCGCCAGATTGCAAGCCAGCACGGTCGGCGGGACTTTCGGGCACAACCTCGCGCACCCATCCATACATTTTTGGCATTCAATTTTCCTTAGTCACGCAGGGGCAAGGTATCCCAGTACACGTGTAGATATGCGCATTGTGGCATAGAGAGAGAATGATATATCTGAGAAATTATACTCTTTATAATACAAAGCGTCAAACGCGTTGGTATATTCCCGTTAACGCAAATATACCTTGACTTCTATGGTCTAAATGGCATAGTATTCCTATATCTTATTTTTGCTTGCTTGGTACAAGAAAGAGAGGAATAATTCGTGTCAACTATCGAGACCACCACCCCCGACGACAAATCGACTTTGCATCGAAACAGTATTGGCCTACCGGGAGTGCTATTTCAGTCAATTACGACAATGGCACCTGCATCGGCGGTAGCGTTTAGCCTCGGTGCTGCTATTCCCTATACAGGTGCATCTCTGCCTATTGCGGTCTTCATTGCGCTGATCGTCTGTGCATTGATTGCGCTCAATATAGGTACACTGGCGAAGTATTTGCCCTCAGCAGGTGGCTATTTCACGTATGTCAGTCGCTCGCTTGGCACAACAACCGGATGGATGACAGGCTGGCTATTCAATCTTGCCTATCTCTTTATTGTTCCGCTACAACTGCTCGTTCTTGGTCCTGTTATGGACTCTTTTGTAAAGAGTCTCTTCCATATTTCGCTTGGCCCCAATGGTTGGGCGATATGGGCTGTAGTATTTGCCGTTGTCGTATTTCTCCTGACCTATGCAGGAATTAAGGTATCGGCTGATACAAATGTTGTATTAGGCTGCATTGAGATTGCTATCTTCACCATTCTTGCTCTCTGGCTGATTATCACATCCGGTAGCAACAATACCGGTGCGGTCTTCACGCCAGCCTTCAGTTCACAGGGAGGACTTGGCGGCTGGCAAGGCATATTCTATGGTATGACGTTTGTGTTCCTCGCGTTCGCAGGTTTTGAGTCATCGGCGACCTTAGCCGAGGAGTCACGCAACCCACGCTTTATCGTGCCACGAGCCGTGCTGTTCTCAGCGATTCTGATTGGTGTATTCTTTGTCTTCTGCTCCTATGCAGGTGTCGTTGGTTGGGGTGTCAACGCTGTTGCGAAAACTTACACGAGCGATCTTAATCCCTGGGATACACTCGCGAAAAAGGTCTGGGGACCATTTGACCTGATCGTCATCTTTGCGATTCTCAATAGTGCTCTTGCGAACGCAAACTCCGGCGTCATCGCCGCCTCACGCGTGCTCTTCGCGATGGGACGTACAGGCACACTACCCACAACACTGGCACATACGAATCGTTTTCGCGCTCCTGATATTGCCATCATTTTCACAATGCTCGTCGCGCTCGTCGCCACACTGGTGCCAGGACTACTCTATGGTACGACCACTGCCTTTGCCTTTGTCGGCACGGTGATTACCATTCCAATCATCCTGGTATACATCGCGACATGTGCATCCGTTCCCTTCTTCTATCGTCGTGAGCATCCAGCCGAGTTCAACATCCTGCGTCACGTCATCGTGCCAATCATTCCAATTATTGTCCTGGCTGCGGTCATCTATTCGCAGGTCGTGCCGCTTCTGATACCGCCCTATCAAGCCGCTCCAATCAGTTACGCCGTTCCAATCTGTATCGCATGGATTGTCATCGGCCTGGTTATTGTTGTGCTGCTACGTACCCGTGCGCCACAAGTATTAGCACGTAGCAATGAAATATACGGTGAAGAGGCAGACGTAGTAGAAGCGGTAGATTAAATTTACCGGATAAAACACGTCGTAGGGGTCTAATTCTATTACACCCTTTACCCCAATGATTTCGTCCACAGGATTGATGAAACATTCGGATAATACCTAACATGGTTCATAGCCAGGAGGGGGTGTAATAGAATTAGACCCCTACAATACTACGAAAGGAGTCACCATGGCAGACACAGCACGAACGGGACGCACAATTCATGTGCAACGCAACCAGTTTCATTTAGCATGGGATAACAGCATTGCGCCAATCGCGACCATTGCATCGGGTGAGGAGGTCGAGTTCGACCTGCTGGACGCGGCAGGAGGACAGATAGGGCCAGACAGTACCGTCGAGGCCATTCATACGCTCGATTTCGCACGCGTTGACCAGGTAAATGGCCCAATTTATGTCGAGGGTGCCGAAGCAGGGGATACCTTGCAAGTGGAGTTTCTTGACCTGCAACCAGCGCATTGGGGCTGGACCGCGATCATTCCAGGCTTTGGTTTGTTAGCCGACGAATTTACTGAGGCGGCACTCAAAATCTGGCACCTGGATGGTGGAGCAGAGGGCTGGGCCGAATTTGCCCCCGGTATTCGTATTCCGCTTGCACCGTTTTGTGGCGAAATCGGGCTTGCTCCTGCCGCCTCTGGTGCGTTTTCGACGATTCCACCCTATCGTCACGGTGGCAATATGGATACGAAGCATATCACAAAAGGTGCAAGGCTCTTTTTGCCAGTAGAGGTTCCTGGTGCGCTCTTCTCACTGGGCGACGGACACGCGGCACAGGGCGATGGTGAGGTATGTGGTACGGCTATCGAAACGCCAATGCGAGCAACGGTGCGCTTGACCGTGCGTAAAGATGTGCATGTGCCAGAGCCACAATTTCTGACAAGTGGCCCACTCACACCACGTACCAATACCGCTCCCTATTATGCTACCGATGGTATCGGGCCAGACATGGTTGAGGCAACCCGTAACGCGGTACGTCACATGATAGAGCACATCCAGCACACACACGGTCTCTCGCGTGCTGATGCCTATATGCTGTGTAGTGTTGCCGTAGACTTGAAGCTGTCCGAGGTTGTGGACATGCCCCACTGGTTGGTCAGTGCCTTCTTGCCACAAAGCATTTTCATATCCTGAAATGTCGGTAGGGGCAGCAATTCATTGCGCCCAACGATGGGGGCGGTGGGGGAAACGTTGGGGCAAGGAAGCGTTGCTGACGCGTTGCCCCTCCCCAACCCATCGTTGGGCGCAATGAATTGCTGCCCCTACCGAGGGGTCTCGTTGAAGCTTTTGTCTGTTTGTACCCCAACGGCGATAGCGATAGACAACTGGGCGAGGTCGGCGATGCTTACATCAAAGGCACTGAGGCCGAGCTGTTCGGCGCGACGTTTGGCGTTGCCGTGTAGACGCACTGAGGGGCGTCCACTACGCAATTGCACGACCTCCATTTCACGCCATGCGACACCGTGCAGACCCGTACCCAATGCCTTGCTGATGGCTTCTTTTGCCGCGAAACGCCCTGCCAGCTTTTCTACTCTTCCTCGACATTGCACCACTTCGATTTCGGTGAAGACACGTTGCAGGAAACGTTCGCCGTGATGCTCGAAGACTTTACGCACACGCGCAACCTCAATGATGTCGATGCCAACCGCGATATTGACACCCTGTGGCACAGAAAGTGGCGTTGGAAGACCAGCTACCCCCTTTGGCCCAAAGAGCCAATCGGGGAGCGTGGCTCCAGCCTGACTCACAAGCGGCGTGAAGAGGAGTGGCTGGTCTTGCTCTTGCATTATTTCGCAGCCTCCAAGCCGAGTGTTGGCTGTTGAGTCTCTTGTAGATCGCCTGATGTGTCACCTGCTGGCAACACTGTCGGTGCAGGACTCGTGCCACGACCCATGCCACGATAGATAAAGCCGATACGGTTCATCTCGGACGCCTCGTAGATGTTGCGTCCATCGACTAGCACGGGTCGGCGCATCGTCTCGTAAATTTGGGCCATGTTCAGTGACTTGAACTCGTTCCATTCGGTAACAATAACGAGCGCGTCTGCTCCCTTTGCTACATCGTAGGCATCCTTTGCGAAGTGTACGTCTTCCATGCGTACCTCCGCACGTTCGAGTGCATCGTGTCCCGTCTTTGTCGCGATTGGGTCATAGACGCGCACCTTCGCACCCTGACTTGTGACCCAGCGAATGATATCAACGGAAGGCGCTTCACGCATATCGTCCGTGTTGGGCTTAAAGGCAAGACCAAGTACGCCGATGGTGCAACCACGCAGGGAACCAAGAATAGCGGTCAGCTTCGAGACAATGAGACGACGCTGGTCATGGTTGATATCCATCACTGCGTGCAAGAGTTGAGGGTGTAGCCCTGCTTCATCAGCCATGTGCGCCAGTGCTCGCACGTCTTTCGGAAAGCACTGAACCCCCATACCCAAGGCCAGCATCCAAAAACGCCCGTCCAATGCGTTTGTCGTAGCCCATGCCAACGGCAACTTCTTTTACATCGGCACCGAGGCGTTCGCATATCTGTGCTATCTCGTTGATAAACGAAATTTTGGTGGCGAGAAATGCATTCGAGGCATACTTAATCATTTCCGCCGTGTACAGGTCGGTGATGACGATATGCGCTCGTAAGGGTAGATAGAGGAGCGCGACATGATGCGCGGCAGCCTGATCGGAGGAACCAAGCACCACGCGGTCAGGAGTTTGGAAGTCATGTACAGCTGAGCCTTCACGCAAAAACTCTGGATTTGAGACAACGGCGAATGGGACTTCTGGACGTTTGAGACTGTTGCGAATGATGCGCGACACCACGTCACCACTTCCAACCGGAACGGTACTCTTATTGATAATAACGGCGTAATGATCGAGCTTTTCAGCGATACTGCGTGCGGCAGCCTCGACATAGCGCATGTCGGCACCACCCTGAGTGCTACCTGTCGGCGTGTTTACCGCGACGAAGATAAACTCTGCATTGTCCAACCCTTCATCATAGCTGGTAGTGAAGTGCAAGCGACCAGCCTCTACATTGCGCTCGACCAGTTCTTCCAGCCCCGGCTCATAAATCGGCAAGATACCTTGTTTGAGTCGCTCAATTTTCTCTGCCACAATATCAACACAGGTAACTGAATTGCCCATGTCAGCAAGGCACGTCCCTGTGACAAGCCCTACATAACCAGTACCAATAACACAAATAGTAGACACAAACTTACTCCTCGATGTTTACAAATGGATTTTCATGTTTTTCAGCTAGAATCGTCGTTGGCTCGCCATGACCTGGAAAGACCGCGAGGTCTTCTTCCAACGTATACAGTTTTGTACGAATGGATGTAATCAGTTGTTCATAATTGCCGCCGGGCAGGTCGGTACGTCCAATACTTCTATGAAACAGCGTATCGCCACTAAAGACACAATAGGGACGGCTGACGAAGCAGACACCACCCTGCGTATGCCCCGGTGTGCATAGTACTTCTAGCGAAAGAGTGCCAAAGCGAATCACGTCGCCTTCCTGTAGCAGCATATCAGGCTTGCGCTTGACAAGTGGCGCACGACGCCCAAAGTTTCGCGCCGAGCGTTCGTCTGTATACATAAACGTATCAGCTTCATGAATAGCCAGTGGGACAGGATACACGGCACTGACTTCATCTATGGCGCAGATATGATCTATATGTCCATGCGTATTGAGAATATATTTGGGCACAAGTTGCAGTTCCTGGATGCGTTCTAAAATACGCTCTGCCTCGTCGCCCGGATCGATAATTACAGCTTCACGCGTTGTAGGGCAGGCATATAAATAGCAGTTTTCTTGAAACATTCCAACCGTAATACATGCAACTATAGGTGCGGCTGATTCGTTTATACTATGGGTGATATCGGACATACGTTCTTTGTCTCCTGGTATCGGCATCATGCCATGATTGGCTTCTGTATATACGAAGACATTATAGCATAGTCCAGTAATGGACTTGTCAACGCTTCGGTAGGGACCGATGGTGCGGTTTGACAAAATAATCAGGAATATGAAACGTCTGATGAACTTTGACAACCAAAAACGGTGATTTCCTCGGTAGGGGCAGCAATTCATTGCGCCCAAAGATGGGCCGGGGAGGGGCCACGTTGCCACGAGAGGCGTTTTGGGAACGTTTGCCCTACCACCCCCATCTTTAGGCGCAATGAATTGCTGCCCCTACCGCTATTGCCGGATTCGGTTGTCAAAATTCATCAGGCGACGTATCCACATGAAACTTTCAAACAGCATTATCGCGTCCTTGTAACAATCGACCCTGACAAGGACGCGATACATCGGTCCCTACAGAAATTGCGTTACCTGCATATCAAATATGAGCGATGTTTATGTTGAGGGGAACGTGAGGGTAGTGGTATACTAGAGGGAAACACAATTTGCCCGTAATAAACGTTTATTCCATTGTATATACAGAGATGAGCGTATGTCCGAAGACAAATTACTGTATAGAGATGCTAATATGCCTAAAAACTAGACGGAATACGAATAGATAAGATAGAATGGGAAGCACAGGCCGCGTATGCTACTTTTGTTGCGTACCGCGTTGCTTACGCCTTTGGACATGTCGTTCAGGAGGGATAAGGGAAAATGTCAAAAGATCGTTCGGAGCGAAAACTTTATCGCAAAAGTCCCGGACGCCAATATGGGTATGATTATAATCCATTGCGGAGCGGTACCGGGCAACAGGGCCAACAGCAGGGGGAACAGGCTTCGCAAGAAGAGCGGTCACAGAGGGCAAGCACACAACTTGTTCAACGCCCCGATCCCCGTCGCACAAGAGAACTTACACGCAAAAACATTTTAGCCAGCAGACGTGCGGCGAACGAAAATAGTGAGAGTGAAGAGCAGTTTGTAGACGAAGAGGTGTATGAGCGTCCAACGAGACGCCCCGCCGACGAAGAAGCAGAAGACCCGACATTGTATAGCAACCGTCGTCACGCGCGAAATGTTGCCGCCCCACGTCTTCCCTCGACCCGTCAGCTTATCGAGACGGGCGAGGATGATGATTACGAAGAAGGCGAAGCCTATCCAGAATATGAGCAATACCAGGAAGTAGACCCCGATCAGGGCTATGAAGACGATGTTGATCCTCTTGATGTACGTATGGGCTATGCTTCCGTCCCCGCTCCACGTTCAGCCCCACTCGCTCCACGCGCCGCGATTCGCACACGTCAACTTGTCGAACCGGACGACGAGTATGAGGACGAATACGAAGACGAGTATGAGGATGAAGAGGTTGAACAGCCACGTAGACGCCGTACTAAAAAGGTGTCACGACGTGGTGTTCTGTTCGGCATTGGTGCGCTCGCTGTAGGTGGTGCAGGTGTTGCCGCCTACGAAATAGCACCGAGGATTCCAGGTGTTGTTAATGGGGCTGCAACCAACATTGAGCATCAGTTAGAAGACGCCTTCAATAAGGGCCTGACACAGGGTGCGGATAACGCACGTCGCGAGTTGCTGACCGCCATGCAAAATCTCGAAGGCTTCACGCTCGAAGGTGCAATCAGTGCCGCGAAGTTAACACGAGTAGCCTACGATGTTTTTGTATCACCCGTTGTGAAGGTTGGAGCCGTTCTCGCTGGCGATTTTCTAACCACGATGTTACGTGCCGTCACTACCGCACGTGGTTGGCTCAAGAATGCCTACCTCGACAATGGCACACTTGAAGCCGTACAAACCATCCTACAATCATGGGTCGATCAGGTCAAAAACCTGCCCCAACAGCTTGACGCGATTACCAACACCGACCTCGATGGGGCGCAATCCTACCTCAAAGCACTTGAGGCGAAGATCAAGGATGAGCAGGCAAAGCTCAATAAGAGCGGAACCGCGACACCGACCGTTGCTCCGAAGAAATAGGCTGTATGGGTGTATGAATATTGACAACCGAAAACGGTAGGGGCAGCAATTCATTGCGCCCAACGATGGGGGTGATGGGGCAAACGTTGGGGCAAGGAATCGTTGCCGACGCGTTGCCCCTCCCAACCCATCGTTAGGCGCAATAAATTGCTGCCCCTACCGCGACGAATTTTCCTTTCGCTTCAACGCCTCAACCTTCCCAATTGCAATGCCAGCAATACGCCAAAAGAGACCGCGAGTAGCACCACTGAAAGCGCGATTGATTTGTCCAGGTCGGTCTCGGCGGCAATATAGACCGCGATAGGCATGGTTTGTGTGATCCCCTGAAAATTTCCTGCGAATGTGATGGTTGCGCCAAACTCGCCAAGCGCACGTGCCCATGTAAGCCCGATACCAGAGAGTAAGGCCGGGGCGATAAGCGGCAGTGTCACACGCCAAAATGTATAGAATGGCGAAGCGCGTAGCGTATAGGCTGCCAGTTCATACCGTCGGTCTAGCTGCGTTAAGCCAGCCTTAGCACTGTTAATAAAAAATGGTGCGGCAATAAATGTTTGTGCCATCACTACGGCGACCGTTGTAAATGGAATGTCAATGCCAATCAGATCAAGATAGCGACCAATCAAGCCCACACGTCCAAATGTGAGCAGCAGAGCCACACCTGCAACGACTGGCGGCAACACCGTCGGCATCGTCACCAGTGTCTCCAATAACTTTCTCCCCGGAAATTCCATACGTGCCAGTATATACGCGACAGGTAAGCCTAACACAATGGAAAAAAAGGTACTGAGCGTCGTTGTCAACAGGCTCAACTGCAACGCCTGCACGATATCCGGTTGTTGTATCGCGTTCCACAAGACAGGCACTGGCTCGTGAAATAGTAACGAGGCCAGTGGGACCGCTAAAAACAGAAAAAAACATCCTGCGAGCAAACCCACAACAATGCGTGCGGACCAACGGGTCAGTAAGGCATTCTTCTGAATGAGCATCAGCGTCTTTGCCATATCGCTTTCATCCTTTGATTATTCATAGACGATATGTCTGTAGGGGTCTAATTCATTACACCCTGCTGGCATTCCACAATGTTGGCAGGACAGATGGAACGTTTCAACATTCCTCCACCATGCTCAATTGCCAACAGGGTGTAATGAATTAGACCCCTACAATGTGATGTTGCATCCCATTTGTTTACGCACCAAGACCAATGAATTTATACTTTTGCAGCACGGCCTGTCCGTCCGATGAAAGAACGTACTGCACAAATGCCTGTGCATCGGTGGCATCTTTGGAGTTCTTCGTGACCGCAATGGGGTACTGTGCTACAACATTGAAGTTGTCGGGAATGGTGATTTCCTTTACCTTTGGTGCAACGGGTGCTGTAACATCGGTCAAATACACAAAACCTGCATCAGCCTCACCCAACTGCACTTTGGTAACAACCGCTTTGACATTATCCTCTTGTGAGACGAAATTTGCTTTGACCGCTGCCTCATAGCTCTTACCATAGTCGGGCGACTGTGCCATCTTGCTCAGCACTTGTAACGAATATTTACCAGCCGGAACGGTGGGTGCCTCGATGTCTATTTTGATGCCTTTAGTCGCAAGGTCTTTCAGCGACGCAACTTTGGAGTTATTGGCAGGAACGATGACGACAAGTTTGTTTTTCGCGAATATCTGTGGATTGCTCACAAGACTTGCATTAGCTGCTTTCGTCATATTTGCCGTATCTGCGGAGGCGAATACATCGGCAGGTGCGCCATTTGTGAGTTGCTGTACAAGGGCTTGCGAACCAGCGAAGTTGAACTTGACGGTTACACCACTATGAGCCGCTTGAAAGTTCTTGCCAATCTCCGTAAAGGATTCAGTAAGCGAGGCAGCCGCGAATACGTTCAGCGTGACCGCTTTGGGAGCTGTTGTAGCTGTTGCCGTTGTCCCACCTCCGCTCGTCGAACTTCCACAGGCGGCGAGCAGGAAACACAGAAGCAGGGGAAGAAATAGAGCACGTAGGCCATACAAACGATGTCTCACGAAGGACCTCCTTAAGCATGTACACATGACAAGAACGTGTTTGTTGCTTGACTATTCATGCCATGAGTATATGAGGAAACATGAGAACGTGTCAAGAGAAGATAAAGTATGAATTGGTATATGACAGGGGCAGAGCCGCTGTCACTACTATACACGAACGGACGTGGCAAACCACGACGTGGCGGTGAGTATAGTAGTGACAGCGGCTCTGCCCCCATAAGCGTTAACTTAAGCGAAAAGAGAGGTTTGTGGTGAAGTCAGGGCGCCCGCAAGGGGAACGCCCCTCCTATACACGAAGCCACTTCTCAGCACCTCTGGTCGTATGGGAGGGGCGTTCCCCTTGCGGGCGCCCTGGTCCTGATTGACCCTTTAAGTTAACGCCTATGGGACTTGCCCCTGTCATGTCTTCATTCTCTACAGAAAAACTCACGGATCGCGTCGCGCACGCTCCTCGACGCCTTTTTGCGGCTTGACCTTATCAAGATGGCCTGGGTCTCGTGCGGTCATGGGATCAATGGTATCCATGTCGTTACGGGCCTGTGTGGAGTCCTGGTCGCCAATAGTTGACGAAGGACTACCAGGGCCACGCCCACCGATATTGCCGCTGGGTCCGCTATGCCCGACAGCGACAGCAGTTGTATCCTGTTTTTCAAGCCCACTCTCGCCCGTTGTCTTACTATTGGTCTGGTTGCCAGCTTCCGCACCCGAACCTGTGACACCGCCAGACGATGAAGTACCATCGGGGGCACCCGTTTCGGGGTCGATGAAGCGTTTCTCCTGTTTGTCGTCGCTATTAATATCTGCCATAAGCTATGTTCTCCTCTCCCTGATAGCACGTTCAAGCTAGACATTTGGATACGTGTAGCTATTTCCCGTTGGCGGCTTGTTCAAGTGCCTCCTGGAACGCATCGACATTGTAGGCACCATCGTAGTACGCGCCATTAATATAGAATGTTGGTGTACCCTCTAAGCCGCTCGCATCGCCACTCTCCAGGTCTTCCTCGATACGCTTTGTGTAAGTCTCGTTTTGCATCTCGCGGTCGATACGTTGTGTATCGAGACCAAGAGACGTGGCATACTGCATCAAGTTATCATCACTGAGGTGTTGCTGGTTCTGGTACAGCGTATCATACATTTCCCAGAACTTGCCCTGTGCTGCTGCGGCCTCGGCGATCTCTGCCGCATGTTCGGCATGTGGGTGCATCTCCACCAACGGATAATAGCGATAGACGAAGCGCATACGGTCGCCCATCCGTTGCATAAGTTCGCTCACCGTAGGATAGGCCGCGCCACAATCGGGACACTCAAAATCGCCATACTCCACCAATGTCACAGGTGCATTAGACGGACCTCTCACATGATCGCGCCTCTCATCAACGGGTGTCGCAAGCTGTACATTGTTATCTTCTGCAAAATTGTTGCTCATCGTAAAAAAATCTCCTTCTTTTGTGTGTACATTGAGTGACACTGTTTTGGGGGCGTGGAGGTTTCAATGTGGGGAAGATGTGATAGGATAAGCAAGGGTAAAGCAGGAAATTGTACGTGAGGAAAGAAGTAGTTATGCCAGAATTTACTACAAGCGCAACAGAACAGCCCTTGGCACTATTGCTACAAGCAGAGAAGGACTTTCCAGGATATGCGCTTGATATTTGTAGTGGTTATGTCTCGACCAGTGGTATTTTACCCATCAAAACATTGTTAAAATCCTCTTCTAAGGTACGTGCAGTCGTTGGACTCAATCCAACTAATCGTCTTAGTGCTTTCCAAATGCTTTATCACGATTGTGGAGTTGAGCTTTACGTATATGTTACGAATATAGGGCGTCTCTTCCACCCTAAAATATATTTCGGTACACTCAATGCACAAGCTTGGGCAATGGTTGGTTCTTCCAATCTTACCTATAACGGTTTGTTAGGAAATGTAGAAGAGAATTTATTTGTTTCAGGTCAAAGACATATAGAGCCATTTATTTCGTTAGAGGCACAAATAGCAGCGTTTCAGCAGCAAGCGTATCTGTTTGATGAGGAGATTGAGAAACAACTTCGAGCAATTGAAGACAAGTTAGGACGGTATCCGCAGGAGACAGATTACAAGAAAAGTCTTTTTGCACATGGTATACGACCTAAAACAGCCGTAGAACGAATTATACCGATTGAGGCACAACAAACTGTTCTTGATACGCTCCTTAATTTCGCGAGTAATACATATCTTGAATACGCCTATCAAATGCTCCTGCTCTTAATTATATTGGACAAAGCGGATGAGCAAGGTCTTATCTCGGTAGATGAAGCCGCACAATACTTTATAGAATTTTACAAGCAGCGTAGAGAAGCAGGTTTACCAGGAGAGAAAATATACGGGTCCAAGAGAGCTATTATGAATGACCCAAACGTAAGCCTTGCAAAAGCAAGACAAACGCTTAAAAATAGTCCGTTTCCCAGGTTTGAGCGGCAAGGCTTGTTAGATTTGAGCGAAGACGGGAAGTATTTTGTGGTAAATCCTGCGTTATTGGAAGCTTTGACTAATAATGAGAAGGAAAAGTTGAGGATGTTAGCGGTGGAGAGGTTAGAGGAGCATTTTGAATAATCAAATGTTCTTCTTACATACCTTCGTTTAGTCCTATTTTACTCTCTCCCCACCTCCATGACTTTTCTCCCCACCACACAAAATTCGTTGACGAACGAAGCTATCTCTAGTATTATAGGTTCGGTAGCGAAATCTATATGTTTGAATAGCATAACATAACGTAACAGATGTGTTCGAGAAAGCAAGCACCCACCTATGAACCAGAACGAGGACGACCCTTCCCCACTAACGGGCTACTGGACTATGACGCACAAAGAGCGCGATCAACATAACGCCCGACTACTCGATGAGCAACGCCTACAACTTCTTTCACCGGAGAAGCGCAAAGCATACATAAAAGCACTCTATACCCATACACTTATCGGCATCAGTATCACCTTTGAGATGCTCAATAATCCAGATTATATCGACTATCAAGAACACCTGCAAGAAGTACTCACAAGTTTCCTCGATAGGCAAGAAAGATTATCGCGCTACCTCGACACAATGTAATTGATAGACGATTACATCCGTCTCGCGTGCAGAGTCAACAGCGTGACGCGTAGACGCATCTCCGCATCGTCGCCGGGATAGTGCAGGGTGTAGCCATCGTTGTGCTGCACATAGCGACCTGCATCGTCATGCCCGAACAGCGACCAGAAGAGATCGCCACTTATCGCCTGATACTGTTCAATTTCGTACAAAAAGTCGGCGAGTGCATCACCGCCATGCTGGTTTGTCCAATCATATTCACCAACTACGAAGACCTTGTTCGCGCCCTGTGCTTGATAAGCATCCCATTTTAGCCCACCAATGCTGAGCGGATAATAGTGGCCCGTGTATATATCAACGCTCGTGAGCGCGAGGTCTCCCTTTATATCGGGTGTGGCCCCACTATTCATATCGTTGCCATCCATCACGAGATGGTTCGTGTCGATATGTTTGATGTAGGACGCGATGCGTTGCACCCAACTCGTGGGAGCGCGTAACTCGTTGCCCGTCTCCCATGCTACAATCGTGGGATCGTCCTTGTACGCCCGATGCGTATAGATGTTGACATGAGTGAGTATCTGATAGATATACTGCTCGAAATTGCTAATCACCGCTTCATTCGTATAAAACGCGTCAGGGTCGGTCAGGCCGTTCCATTGCGTAAACGTGCCTCGTCCACCGTGATAGTAGGACCAGTTATCGACAAGTGGCAGTAAGAGTCGTAGATGATGCGTATTCGCCGACTGTATCGCATAGTCGATGCGCTCAAACGCTTGTGTATTGAACACACCTAATGCTGGCTCTACACATTGCTGACAGCCAACAGAAATGCCGAGTGTGTGAGAGCGTACAACCGTCGCTCCCATCACCTCAGCCGTCGTCAGCACATCATTCACACGAAAGTGCGTGGGATAGTCGATGCCATCGACATTCTCGTCCAGTCCCATCCAATACACGTTCGCACCAGCAAAACGAAAGCGTTGTCCGTGTAACAACAATTCCGACCCCGAACGGCGTACAAATTCGTCCATGTGCTCCCCTGTGACAACAAGCGTCGTTGTCGAAGAGATTTGTAATAAAATCATAGCCGCTAAGAACACTATCGCTAAGGCACCTGCGAGAGAATGGCGTACAGGTGTTGCGTGTAACCTATTCGTGTAGAATCGGGCTGGTTGCCGTGGGGTGTTTTCAATGGTAGGTTTTTGAGGGAGGGACAGAATGGACGCGAAGAACCGTCTGTAGGGGTCTAATTCTATTACACCCTTTTGGCAATGTGCATCGTTGGAGGATACTGAAACGCTTCCCATTATTGGTAAATATGGTCGATTGCCAAAAAGGTGTAATAGAATTAGACCCCTACAGGCATCATCTACTTGCTTCTTTTGTCTAGTATATTTCTGCATCCAACTTCACCCTCCCATTATATACTGTACCAACTCCTCCAACTTTCGGCAGGGCAAAGCGTACAATTTTTAACAGGATATCAAACAATACTCATATCCATCCCATGTGGGAGGGAGCTTACTTATGCAACGCGCTCTACAGGTTTTCTTACAACTACTACGCCTTCTCAGGCCCGCTCCGGGCGTCTTTCTCTTTTTTATCGCGCCAGTCATCGGGGAACTGCTGTCAGGCTCAACACCGCCAAATAGCTTTTTTAATCCGGTGCGGTTGCTTTTCCTCTGCTTTCTCTACGGTGGGGGGGCAATCATCATACGTGAACTCACACTCTACTGGGGCAAAGGCTGGCCTACGCTGATCGCGCTTGGCGTAGCGTATGGCATCATTGAAGAGGGTCTGCTGGTCAAAAGCTTTTTTGACCCACACTGGAAAGACCTCGGACTACTCGGTACCTATGGGCGCGTATTGGACGTTAATTGGGTATGGAGTGTGCAGTTAATTACCTATCATGCTATCTTCAGTATCGCTATTCCTATTCTGATCGTGAGTGTGCTCTTTCCCAAACGCCGTGCGGAACGCTGGGCTGGTCCACGCGCCCTTTTATTACTTATAGCCATGTTTGTGCTCGTGGTTGTCTTAGGCTCTCTATTCCTGTTCACCTATCGTCCACCACTGCTTCCTTACTTGATAACGCTTGTTATCGCGGCGGCAATCGTTTTGCTCGCTCGCTTTTTGCCACGTGCCATTCGGGTCACGAAAAGCATGGACATACCTCAACCATTACGTTTCGGTCTCGTCGGGTTTCTCGGAACATTGACGTTCTATCTCATCAACTGGGTGTTGCCTACAACACTCACGCCGTTCTGGGTCACAATTCTGCTAACTTTGTTCCTTGTTGCTGCTGTTGGCTTTGTAATTCTGCGTATGTCGGGCAATGGCCTGGGCTGGACCGACCGACATCAGGTCGCGCTTGTCTCTGGTGCGCTCGCCTTCTTTGTACTCCTTGCGCCGATTGTCGAAATCACGCAGAGGCAGAGCGATCATACCGGCCTCACCTTTACAGCACTCCTCATCGCAGGTTTGCTCTACCTGCTCACACGTCGCATTCGTAAACGCGAACAGAAGCAGCAACAATTACAACAGCAGCAAAGTGCTGTGGTGTGAGGTAAGAGGAACGAGGGCACAGAATTGTATGAGTCTAATTCTATTACACCCTGTTAGCAATCCACAATGTTACAGGATATGGAACCAGCGTTTCAACGTTCTCCCACAATGATCAATTGCCAACAGGGTGTAATAGAATTAGACCCCTAATGAACTTTGACAATCGAATCCGGCAATGGCGGTAGGGGCAGCAATTCATTGCGCCCAACGATGGGGGTGGCAGAGGGGCAACACGTTGGCAACAATTCCCTTCCCTGACGCAACCCCCTCCCCACCCATCTTTGGGCGCAATGAATTGCTGCCCCTACCGAGGAAATTACCGGATTCGGTCGTCAAAGTTCATCAGGAATTCATTTCTTTAAAGAGTATCTTATTAGAAGCTGTTATGCCCCCTTGACGCCACACTACAAAATACATACAATCAAGGGGCAAATATATCGTTTGCTGGAATGTATCACGACTACCACTATTCTCAAGGAGGAAGCATGTCTACATCGCAGGCAGGGGAAGAGTGGATTAGTTTGAGCGAGGCGGCTGACTTGCTGGGCATTCATCCGGCGACGGTCCGTTTGTGGGCGGACCGCAATGAACTGCCTTCGCGCCGTACAAATGGCGGACATCGCCGTTTTCGGCGTACCGATATCGAGGCGCGTCTGCGACAGGACAACGAACCCAGGAGTAATCCTGCCGCGCAACTACTCATTCAAAGCGTGCTTGGACGTGTGCGATTTGCCTTCACCGACGGCACACTTAATACGTTGCCGTGGTACGAACACTTTGACGAACAGGCGCGTGACGCCTATCGACTGTTGGGACGACGCGTGCTTGAACTGCTGCTTCGTGCCATTACTGATGGTACGCATAGAGACGAATTGCGTCACGAAGCCATCCAGCTCGGCACCGAATATGGCTCGATCACCAACCGCTCTCATGTGCCTGTTGCCGATGCGGTGCGTGCCTTCCTCTACTTCCGCACGCTCATCGACGAAAGTGTGCTCCAGCTTGCTGAAGTACGTGGTACACGTGACCATCAAGATATTCCCTGGCTCGAAAGCCTCAATCAAATCCAAACCATCACCAACGAAATACTGCCCGCATTGATTGAAGCCGCGCAAAACGCCCCCCAGTAGGGGAGTAATGCAAAGCAGGTGAGGATACCTATCGAGGTACCTCACCTGCTTTTAATGGAAGTGCATGGGGTCTAATTACTGTTCGTTCGTCAGTGCGTCAGGTTCGTCACATCCTCGTAAGGGCGACAAACAAATACTGCTTAGCGGCTAATGAACGTAACACCTGGGCCGGGAGCAAACTCCCAATCTACAACGGCATACGGATTCGCGCCCCAACTCATGTTGCTGGCGATCACATGCCCATTGCCCAGTACTCTCTCAACTAATGCGACGTGTCCTGCACCATAGGCACCCTGTACCCACGGCTGTAGGTCGATGATCGACCCAACTCTTGGTTGTGTGGAGACGCGCCACCCATAATCGTGCGCACGATCTTTCCACTGCCACGCCATCGCATTTGTGGTCCACGGTACATAATAACCATGCCACTGCGCGTAGCGTTGGTTGGCCCACCATGTGCAAGCCGGATAAGGAAACACATTCCATCGACTCGTGGAATGTAACACGGACGCCTGGGTACCAGGAACGGTTTGCTCAACTGAAACCTGCGTCGATGATTGTGCTGCATGTGCCCCCGCGACATGCACACTGAGTGTTGTTCCTAAGAATAGCAGTCCCATCACTGCTACTACTGTCATCTTCACTACAAAACTACTTACGTTGTACTGTTGTAAGAACTTCCGATTGTTCTGCTGTGTATACAATGTATCCTCTTTCGATATACAACTTGCAGACCCCTTGCCATGCTTTCGTTCCCTCATTGGCACACAACACAATGACACGTAGTCAAACGCGTTGAAATGTGGGAACTGACATATAATACCACTAGACATAATAATTGTCATGAAACACCATGACACATAGTACCAATTGGCTAATTTCAATATTTGCCTGTTTGAATAAAAATTGCCTGACGAATGCAAATGTACCATTTTTTACATCGCGTATACATTTGTAAGACATTAGTACCAACAACATTCAAAATGTATGGGGAGAGCTTACAGTTATGTATAATTGTGAAGATTACTCAGTATTGAAGTATATTCTTTAAGGAAATAGCTGCTTTGTTACTACTACTTCTGTTAGAAAAAGAGTTTTGTGTACAATGAGTTTAGTCGTTACTCCACGCCTATTCACTCGCCGTATGACCATATTGTATACCAGTGTGCTTGGCACACTTGCGATACTTGCATTACTCTGCCAATTTGTAATGCAGATTGAGTTACAGCAACATATGAATGACGTGCATATCATAAACATTGCGAGTCGTCAGCGTATGTTGAGCCAGGAGTTAAGTAAGACAGTTTTAGAAATTGTCGTGAGTGCGACTCTGACAGAACGCATGTCTCATAGCAAAGCATTGCAAGGCATACTTGCAGAGTTGCAACGAGCGCAAAACGGATTACAACATGGAGATGCTAAACTGGGCTTATCAGGCAAGAATAGTTCCGAGGTGCGCCGTCTTTTTCAAGTCATCACGCCAAGTTTCACCACTATGGTCTACGCTGGTGGGCAGGTTGCAATACGCACGTCTCAGGACACGTCAAACAGCAGTATATATCCCAAAGATGCACTTTACGCCTCTGTACAAACCGTTCTCGCTACTGAGCCTACATTTCTTGTAGCTATGGAAGGCATTGTTGGACAATACGAGCAAGAGGCTATGCAACATATGGCGCAGATGCAAGAAACCGAACTCGTGCTGTTTCTGGTAACACTCTTTGTCTTGCTTTTTGAAGGTCTTGTGGTCTTTCGTCCCACGGTCGCGCGTATCGCGGATGACATTACGAAAATTATGCATTTGGAAGAACGTATCGCCTACATGACTGAGGTGCAACGTAGAAATCAAGTGTATGAACGCACCTTACATGAGTCGCTCAACGCACTTGTTACGCGCAAGTATCATATTCAAGTCCTTGCTCTGGGTCATTACAAGGTACAAGATGAACACGAACGGACGTATCTCGTGACAGCAGAAGAGCATCATGATGAGCACAGTCTACGCTGTGAATGCGAACTTTTTGAGCGTACTCTGACCTGTTCTCATTTTGTTGCCGCCTCATCTCTCCATGCCTCATTGCTCGAACTAGAGCATTATGGGGTAGGCAGATCGAGGGTGCGCTAAAGCGGACCCGTACTGGGAGCACATCGCCTCTTCGCGCTAGCCTGTGAATTCCTGTACGGGTCCGCTTTAGCGCACCCTCAATGCATCAAGAGAGGAATTGCATCGTCATGTCCCCGAACCATTTCAGTGTGTGCTGTATGCTGAACATAGTGTGAAAAAGAGAGAGCTTGAGAGGTTAGCGAAGCGCATGAAACCTATGGAAACAAAATACGATAGAGCTATCGAAGAGGAACGTACACGCATTGCACGTGAACTGCACGATGGCCCAATTCAGATGATGGTGCATATAGGACACAAACTCGAATTTGTACAACTCCTACTGGCAAAACAGGCGATAGAGTCGGTTCAGGGTGAGCTACGACAGGTACACAGCATCGTGGAAACATGTTTAAGGGCGTTACGCAATGATGTTTCGTCCCTCATGACAACACAGATTCCGCCACGAGATATCGGTGATGCACTACAAACATTGCTCAACGAGTATCAGGAGAGTGAACCAGCTATCAAGCTTACCTCTACACTTGACACCCTTTCTCGGTTGCCGACACCTGTTACCTATCCACTTTTTATGTTTGTGCAAGAGGCATTGCACAATGTACGTAAACACGCACACGCGACCGAGGTGGTGATTCGTGTTCAGCATAGTACAGCGTTTCTACTTGCCGAGGTGTGTGATAATGGTATTGGTTTGAATAGCGGTGTACAACAGGGCAAGTATAGTGGACAACATATGGGTATGCGTATCATGCGTGAGCGTGTGCAGGAAGTGAGTGGCACAGTAGAATTTGAGAGCAAGCCAGGGAAAGGCACCTGTGCCAGAGCCATTTTTCCGCTTGTTGTTGCGTAAGAACGATCTTGTACGTTTCTATGTAGGAACCGATGTATTGCGTCTTTGTATTCATTGATCATTTGGGGGACACGATAATGCGGATACGAAACGTCGGATGAATTTTGACAACCGGATCCAGCACTGGCGGTAGGGGCAGCAATTCATTGCGCCCAACGATGGGGGCGGTGGCGCAAACGTCTTTACAACACATCTCGCGGCAATGCGGACCCCTCCCCGACCCATCATGGGGCGCAATGAATTGCTGCCCCTACCGAGGGAAATTCCCGTTTTCGGATGTCAAAGTTCATTAGGGGTCTTTGTTAATTTGTTATTCATCTAATTGTTCCCGACAAGAGAAGAGTATGAAATATCTAAAAATTGGCATTTATGAATTATATGCGCTTGCCATCATCGCGTTCGCCATTGGGCTACGCCTCGTGCTAGTAGCTATGGGCTGGCCCCCGACCGATAGTGATGAAGGTACAATGGGTATTATGGCACGCCACATTGCCTATCGTGGCGAGCATCCCTATGTCTTTTATGGACAAAACTATATGGGAACAATCGAAGCCCACATAGCAGCCGTATTTTTTCATCTCATTGGCTCCTCGCTCTTCTCGCTACGTCTCAGTGTTATTCTTCTTGTCACACTCTTTCTCATCAGCACGTATCTACTTGCCAGCTTGCTCTACTCAAAAAAAGTCGCCCTTGTCACACTTGCTGTCCTCAGTCTTGGTTCAATCTACACGATAACGCGTGAGACGCTTGCGACCGGTGGCTCGACTCAGACGATGCTCTTTGGATCGCTTGCGTTCCTGCTTGCGTCGTGGTTCTCGTTCACCTATAAGCGTGGCGCACCTTTGCGCATCAAGTTAGCGCGTTTTGTTGGATATATTTGTTGGGGCATTGTGCTGGGGCTTGGCTTTTGGAGTGATATGATCGTGTTGCCTTTCTTTGCGTGTACGGTCTTATTGATGCTCATTTTCTGCTGGCGCGATCTCTTATGGTCATGGGTCGGTGTGCTGGGAGGTTTCACCGTGGGTGCTTACCCCATACTACGGTATAGCTTGAACGCGGCAAGTCAAGGTAACAGTGTACTGAAAACGCTGTTTGGTTTGTTCCAGGGCAGTACGGTTCAGGCTCCGCATGGGCTACACCAGATACTCCATGCCGTAAAAGGCACAGTGCTGATTAGTGTGCCTACCGCGACGGGCTATCCTTTTTGTCCCGTCATGGAACAATCCTTTCTCAGCGATAATACGGTACAGACGCCGCTCTGTACCGTTGGGCACACATTATGGGGCGTTGGCTATATCACGCTCCTTGTGTTGTCTGCCTTGCTCGCTCTAGGGGTGTTATGGCACTTATGGCGACAGAGGGGATTGGCGATGCAAGAAGTAGACGCCCGGCAAACCGTTGTGCGCTCTGTCTCGCAACTCCTCTTAGTAGGAAGTGCTCTTCTTGCTATCTCGGCTTATTCGCTCAGTTCTGCTCCGATGGGCTGGCCCGGCTATCATTCGCGCTATCTCATTGGCTTGCTTATCGTCATGCCAGCCGTTATCGCGCCATTATGGAACGTGGCAAGCAATGTGTATACAATGGACTTTGCGCAGAAGTGGCTTCGCGTGCTTACCATTAATGGGGGTCGTATTGCGCTTGCAGCCGTTGCACTCGTGTATCTCGCTGGCACGTTGATGTTGTTCTCAGAAGTACCCAGGACGCAAGCGGCGAATCAGCGTCAGACCGACCTTATCAATGTTCTCGTCGCGTCGGGTCATCCACACATCTACACCGAGTATTGGGAGTGCAACAAAATCGCGTTTGAGAGCAACGAGCGTGTTATCTGTGGTGTACTCGACACCAATTTGCAACCATCACATAATCGTACTCCTGACTACTGGAACAGTGTACACGCGGACGCACACGCCGCCTATGTCTTCTCCACAGGTAGTCCACAGGTGGCACTTTTAGATAAGAAACTAGCACCATCCAAGTATGAACGCCGTGTTATGGATGGCTATGTGGTGTGGCTGCCTGTGTCGTAATTGATGAGAAAATAATTGCAGAGGTGCATGACAGGGCAAGCCCTGTCATGCACCTCTGCAATTATTTTCTCATCAATCTTCCCCTAATTGTTTCGCCAAATTTGTTGTCGCGCTAATCAAACCTAAATGTGTTAACGCTTGCGGATAGTTACCAAGGAGTTCACCGGAAAGACCGACTTCTTCGGCGTAGAGTCCGAGGTGGTTGGCGTAACTAAACATCTTCTCTAGCTTCAGACGTGCTTCCTCAAGCCGGTTGGCACGAGTAAGACATTCGACGAGCCAGAAGCTACAGGCACTGAAACTACCCTCACCATTTGGTTTGTAGCGATAGACAAGGCTATCGTAGGTTAGTTCGTTGAGGGTCTGGTCGAGTGTCGAGAGCATACGGGGGTCGTTGGGGCCGACAAACTTGACGAGTGGCATCAACAAGTTCGCGGCGTCCAGTTCATTACTGCCGTAAGATTGTACAAAGGCGTTACGTTTCGTGTTCCAGCCTTTCGCGATAACTTCTTCATACACCTTATTACGCGTCTCTTCCCATAAGAGTGTATCTGCTGGTAGGCCGCGCTGTCGAGCGACGCGCAGTCCTCTGTCCAGGGCAACCCACACCATCATACGCGAATGTACATACTTCTGGCGTTTTTGACGTATTTCCCAAACGCCTTCGTCGGGTTGTTCCCAATTCTTGCATAACCAGTTCAGCAACCTGCGCATAGAGGCCCACAGGTCATAAGAGATGGGTTCATCATATTTATTGGCAAGGTATACGGCGTCCAGTAGTTCGCCGTAGATGTCGAGTTGTAGCTGGCTTCGTGCATTATTGCCGAGGAGAATAGGACCGGAGTCCTGGTAGCCTGACAGATGGTTGAGCATCTGTTCCTCTGGCGCGGGACGCCCATCAATTGTATACATCACCTGTAGGCCACTGCTTTCATCCAGATCGCGTGTCCGTTCCTCTAACCAGCCAATGAAGCGGCGTGCCTCCGTATCAAAGCCGAGACGCAAGAGGGCGTAGCAGGTAAAGCTCGCGTCACGAACCCATGTGTAGCGATAATCCCAGTTGAGTTTGCCACCTATTTGTTCAGGTAAACCCATCGTCGGGGCGGCAACAATCGCCCCCGTTGGAGCAAAGGTGAGCAGTTTGAGGGCGAGTGCCGAGCGTTGCACCATCTCGCGCCAACGTCCATGATAGGTGCATTGCCCGACCCAGCGTCGCCAGAACCTCGCGGTTTTCTGAAAGAGTGCGTCCGTCTCGCCATTGTTGAGGGCGGCACTACACACTTCATCATTCTTCATACGATACAGCAGAAAGGTTGTGCTTTGTCCCGTTTCTAAGGTCCATTCGCTGGTTGCAGTGTTGTCTTGCACCTCGATCGTTGTTTGGCTAACCAGACCGAGCGAGAGGTCTTTCGAGTGGAACGCAACGCCACTCTCTTGTTGTTCTGTCGTATGTTCCGCACGTGCATAATCAAAGGCGGGCTGACACTGCATTGTAAAGTGCCATGTGCCCTGTACGATACGAACCTGCCGTATCAAGCGATGTTGCCATGTATCATCATAGTCATTGTCGATAGGCATGAAATCTGTTACCTCGGCGATACCATCAGCTTTGAGGAAGCGCGTAATCAGAATGTTGGTATCGGGCAGGTAGAGTTGTTTCGTTCGCACACCGTCGTTGACGGGATGAATCTGGAAGCGTCCACCCCTATTATCATCTAAAAGAGCACCAAAAACACTTGGTGAGTCGAAGTTCGGGTAGCATAGCCAGTCAATGGAACCATTGCTGCCAATCAGGGCAGCACTATGCAGGTCGCCAATCACTCCATATTGTGCAATGGGAAGGTAAGGCATTGTATTTTTTCTCTCTCACTTTTTTTGGGTCTGTATAGGAACTATACAAAATAGAGTGAGGAGAGGGCAAGCGGAACAGATACCGCTGAGATGGAGTGTGACAGAGGACATGTGAATATGTGTGTGGGCATGACAGGGGCAAGCCCTGTCACTACTATATTGACCGCTACTGCGTAGCTTGCTACGTGAGTCCGTGTATAGTAGTGACAGGGCTTGCCCCTGTCATGTTCAGTCAGCTACGAGTACTAGTACATGATGATGCGGATATAGTTCTGTGTCTCGTAGGGCAAGCAGTACGTCCAGTTGTTCCCACAGCTACGTGCATAATTGACCGCACCGGGACCGGCGTTGTACGCGGCAAGTGCCATTGCATAGCTACCATACTGGTGATAGTACGTGGACATCAAGCGTGCCGCACCCCACAACGATTGGACAGGGTTGTATGGGTTGATACCCAATGAGGCTGCCGTTGCTGGCATAAATTGCGCAATGCCGATTGCGCCAGCACCAGAATAGGCGTTGGTGCGGAAACCGCTCTCCGCATAAATCTGACGCACAAATAGATTTGCGGGAATACCTGTGTTATAGGCCGCCTGTTGTGCTACACCGACATAATAGTTCTGCGACGTAACAGGAATACCACCCGTGAAGCCATTCCCACTCCCACCCGTAGAGGTAGAACGACCCGGAATGCACAGCAACTCAGAGACGTAAATATAATTCGGGTTGCTGATGCCATTGTAGCGTGCGATACTCCCATAAGTGGTACCATAGCGTGCCGCAATGGAACTGAGATTATCACCCCAGTGGACGCGATATGCGTGGTCTGTGGAACGACACGAACTGCGTGCAAAGGTGCTAAGCCCCAGGAGTGACCCTCCAATTGCACCTGTCGCAACGAGTGCCAGGACCACGAGAAGAATTGCCTGTCGGCTCATCTGTCCCAAAAATCGTGACGCTGGATGTCCTGACAGCAATGCGCGGTATCGAGAAACCATCATAAGCAAAATGTCCTTTCTGTATGTAGGGACTGCTTGATGCGTCCACATGTCCCTACGCTGTGTGAGTATATAGGAATGTACCAACGTGTATCATTGTATTGGGGGACAATAGGACCATTGGTTTTTATTAAGAACACAAGGTTCGGTAGGGGCAGCAATTCATTGCGCCCAACGATGGGTCGGGAGGGGTTCACGTTACCACAAGATGCGTATTGGGGACGGTTGCCCCGCCACCCCCATCATTGGGCGCAATGAATTGCTGCCCCTACCGTGCATCATGAATCTGTCAATTTCGAGATATACAGATGTCGATGTGTGTAGTAAAATGAATACGATACGTATTGGGAAGCATAGACAGATTTCTTGAATGAGGTAAGCCCCGTTGGTACAAAGTGACGCCCGAACTGTAGAACACCGCGCTGAGATGGAGCAACACCTGTTGCGCATTGACGACCTTGCGCAACGCTCAGGCGTGCCCAGTCGCACCATTCGCTTCTATAATACACAGGGTCTCTTGCCAGCACCACGGATGCGTGGACGTGTTGCTTATTATGAGCAAGAGCATGTCACGGTTCTACGTATTATCCGTGAGTTGAAAGAGCAACAGCATCTTCCCCTTGAGGTGATTAAAGACCTGCTAGATATCCGAGCGAGTTCAGGCGATATGCAAATAAATCTTGCCTTCAAACGTCGCTTTGCTCGCGGTCTTTCTGGCAATGAGCAGCAATTGCGCCTTTCTAAAGAAGACTTCGCCACGCGGCAGGGCATGACGATTGAGCAAATTGATGATTGGACGCAACAAGAACTGCTCTTCCCACAGGAGATTGATGGGCAGATCGTGTATACCGAAGATGATGTGCAACTTGTCGAACTCTATCAACATTTTGAGGAACTTGGTTTACCACTCGCCCTGCCCTTGCTCATCCGTTTCCAACTGAAACAACTCGCGCGCAGTGAAATCGCGGCCTACGAACAACACGTTATTCCACGTTGGCGTGAGCAGGGCCTCTCTTTAGAGGAGCAAACAGAACAATTTGAGCATATGCTACTCTTGGCGGATACACTTTTGTCCGTAATGCATAAGAAATTATTGTATCAGATATGAAAAATAAATCTCGATAGGTGGTAGGGACCGATGTATCACGTCCTCGTCGGCAATCAACCACCAACGAGGACGCGATGAATCTGGTCCCTACAGGCTACATATGACAACAACATTGCAACAATTGATTATAGAACGTATTCAACGCGAGGGACCTTTGCCGTTCGTGGACTATATGCGTATGGCACTGTATGAACCGGATTATGGCTATTACGTGACAGGGCCTGCGCGGATGGGCTGGGAAGGCGACTATTATACCAGTACGGATGTGTCTGCTCTTTTCGCGCATTGTATGGGACGCCAATTGGTACACATGTGGGAGCTACTTGCACGCCCTGACCCGTTTGTTGTGTTAGAGCAGGGGTCCGGTCGTGGCAATCTCGCGCAACAACTTCAATCGTGGGTACAGCAAACGCACCCTGATATGTATCGTGTACTTGAGTATCACGCAGAAGATATACGGGTAGGTCAAAATGCGCTACGAGCAGAAGAGGACGATACTCGCGTTTCCGTATTGCTCTCAAACGAACTGGTTGATGCGTTCCCTGTACACATTGTCGAGAAGCGTGATGGACACCTGTACGAGGTGTATGTCGATATGCACCACGGGCGTCTGCATGAGGTGCTTGACGAGCCAAGTAGCGTAGAGGTCGCTTGCTATCTCGATACGTACAAGATTCCATGGTCAACCTATGATGAGGGCTGGCGTGCTGAAATCAACCTGGATGCGCTACGCTGGATGCACCGTTCAGCGCATAGGTTGAAGAGTGACGACAAACGAAAACCTCATGGTTTTCTGCTCACCATCGACTACGGCGACAAGGCACGCGCCCTTTATACGCCTGAGCGATACCGTGGGACACTTGCTTGCTATTTTCAGCATCAGTTGACGGAGCGGCCCCTTGTTCGTCCAGGTGAACAGGATATCACGGCGCATGTCAATTTCAGTGCATTGATTGACGAGGGACGCCGACAGGGATTGCGCTTGCATACGTTTACAACGCAGAAGGCATGGTTAGAGGCAACAGGATTGACGGAAGAGGTCGAGCACCTGCGCAAAACCGATTTTTCAGCCATGGATACGGAGCGAGCCACCGATACAGGGCAAAAGGCTCTCCTTCAATGGTATACATTTCGTCAGCGTGTCACCGCCTTGACCGACCCAATGGGTATGGGCAATTTCAAAGTTTTGGTGATGAAATGTTAAATGGTGCTGTGTAGGCTCACGAGCCTACACAGCACCATTTAACATTTCATCATAATTAGTATTTACGGGGATAGGTGTAGTTCTCGTAACTGTCGCTCTTGGCAGGAGCTACGCCTGTTTGTGGAAAGCCTGCGTTCACACGATTCAGGGTTCCTCTGGCGGTGGTTGGGTCGTTGACAAAGTCGCTTGTTGTTACTGTAGATGTTGGCGCGTGTGTGGTGGTAGGGACTCTTGTCGCGACGGGGATGGGCGTACTTGTTGGCGCGGTACTGACTGCTTGCGAGACGAGTTGTTTGTTGATTTGTACCTGCCCACAGGCCACGCTAGGACCTGAAATAGTGTCTCGATGCACGTTGACCCATAAGCCTTGTTGTGCTGCTGAGGCGAGATCGGAGAGCGAGATGAGCGAATTGGCATTGCCATGCGTATCGGCGTTGCCACCAAAGCTCTTGATAACGGTCCCTCCACAGCCTCCTTCCTCCAATGCTACAACGTAATGTACGTTTGAACTGAGTCCTTGCAGATTGACTTGCAGGTTGTTCCCTTTTCCCTGCGTGTCTGGTATGAGTTGAGCCGAGCCATAGGCGTTTGAATGGTTGAGTGACCCTGGAAACGCGTTTCCTGCATTCCTAATGAAATCGGGATGGAACAAGTAAATAAAGAAACCAATTACGACGAGCAAGCCTATCAACCGCAGCAGCCGTCCAATCATGTACGTCGTTCCCCCTTGCATACCTACATCAAATACGTTCATGCTGTATTATATGTGACGCTTTGCGCCATGTCCATGAGAAAACTTGAATACAAGAGAAGAAGGAATATATACCATGACACAACGGGGGAGAATTATGCCAGGATATTATTCATAGGCTTACCAGCCTGACGTTCCTGCACCCCCTTTGAATGGGCCGATAATTTTACTCGTGATCCAGCCGCCATAGAAATCGCCTTGCTGCGCTTGAACTAGTTCATCATTAACGTAACATGCATCCATTTTGCCAGGATAGATGGCAATATAGTTTGCCATCTTTTCATAGCCAGGAGACGGGTTGCGATAATACCAGGCTCCATTAGGGACTGTCTTCTCACCGACAGTGATAGTGTAGTAGGAGGCGTTCCCTTTAAATTCACAATAGGTACTACGTGAGGTAGGAATAAAGTACTCCATTTTGATATCTTCAGGTGGCAAATAGTATACGGGTGGATGACTCGTTTCAAGAACTCGTTTCGCACGCTGCGTATCCGCGATGACAATCCCATTAAAGACGATTTGAATATGGTCGTTGCTGTCCTCCAATCTAGGCGGACGTGGATAGTCCCAGACTGACTCTTGCCCCGGTCCTGGTATAGGACCTCTTCGCTTACTCATGCAGTATCCTCCTTTTGCTAGATACTCTATAACATTTACAATTTTGACGTGTAGCTACCGTGCTATGGGTATGAAGAGTCTTGCTTTTATTCCATTGTTGTCATCTTCTTTTCATCTTGAGTGAGTATAATTGCTTATTAGCTTCACGATAGACACATAATATTTCTGTCACAAGGAAAAGAGTGCGCTGTAGCATATCTGTTGAAAATGCTCTTTCATTAGAAAGGAGGAAAGCTATGGAAAATACTACCAATTTACCATGGTTTAACACGTCCATCATTGGAAAGGCGACCTTGCCCTGGCTCATTAAAACCTCGATAATGCTTGATTACAAATTTTGGAGCAGAAACAAGTGGTCGGCAGCAACGAAGTGGGAGTTTTTGGCGAAAAAGTATTGCTTGCTCTTCCTGCACGCCGTCAAACTCAGAAGATTTCAGTTGGCTCGTAGCTCCATGAAATTTCGAGGAAAGCGGATTTACTATGAATCTTCCCTGGGGTTCGCAGACTATCAAAGCGTACTTAGCAGGCATGAGTTTCTAATCTCGCAATGTCAACTAGCAGACAACGGAACGTTTGTGGATGTGGGTGCCAACGTCGGATATTTTACACTTCTGCTTGCAGACAAATTTCCACACGCGCACATTATGGCCTTTGAACCGGTGCAGAACGTTTTCACGTGCCTTCATGAAAACACGAAGGACCTGAGCAATGTCGAGATATTTCACATAGCTATTTCTAACTTTGAAGGTCATGCATTCATGCAATTTGATCCGTATAACAGCCAAAACAGTCAATTAACGAATGTACGCATAGGTGAAGAGATTCTGGTGAACACACTTGATAATGTACTCAAAGAGAGGAATATTACCAGGATAGACCTGCTAAAAGTAGATGCGGAGAAGTCCGAAAAAAGTGTGCTCCAGCAAGCGACAGGAATGTTGACTCATACAAGGTACCTGCTCATCGAAATTAATATGATGGACAGTGATAACTACACGTTTTCGGAATTGATGTCATTGCTACATTCAGATAAGTACAGCTTTCAACTGCTCGCGCTGCGAAACTTTGGTAATGTCGCAGAAGGAGTGATTCAGGTGGGAGACTTTCTGTTTGAAAACGTCATGTATCGTCACGACGAAAAAAAGACAGGTAGTGGTACCATAGGCGTTTCAAAAGAAAAAAATATGTGGTGCTAAAAGCATAGCATGGTACTTATAGCACAATATATTGAGTTAGATGGATGAAACACAGTATAATGGGCGCGTGTAAAGCAGTATCGTTCTTAATTGCTGTTGAATGTTATCTTGCTTTCTTATACATGAAATGTGCTGATGCACATTTCTCTATCGGCTGTAAAAATACTATAGAAGAGGTTGAATATCTAGTCATGGAAGTTTCAGGTAGCCATAAAGTTCGTGCCCCACGCCAACAAGTATTTCAAGCACTGTTGAACCCCGAAGTTCTCAAGAATAGTATTCCGGGCTGTGAGAGTGCTGAGTTTGTCATTTCCCCGAAAGGTACTCGTGAGTTGAAACTCACGGTTTCACCAAACATTCCTGGCCTCAAAGGTCCTTATACGGTCTTTGTGGAGACAGGTGAGGTTATCGCGCCATCGCGCGTCACATTGATCGCCTCGCCATCAAGTTCAATGGGTTCGATCACTGCAACCTGCGTGACCGATCTCTTGGACGATGCCGCAGGAACGCAACTCAATTATAAGGCGAATGCAGTGATAGAAGGCAAGATTGCTGCTATCCCCGATATGATTCTTAAGAGTGGCGTCAAGTCCGCACTCGACCAGTTTTTCAAGAACTTTGAGAAACAGGTCAGCACAATTCCTGCATAAACCTTCTCGCGGTGAAAAAAATATGTGGTACGTGTAGGTAATGTCTGCACATACCACATATTTTTTCATAAAAGCATGGATAGTTGGTCAGCCCTGTTGTAGAGCCATGCTATCTTCTTGCTTAAAGTTTTCTTCCTTGATGCACTACTATCATTATGCTAATACGAAAGTCCTATTAAATGACCGGGTAATGGAGAAAATGCTATAGTGTTGCAAAAGAATGTTTGCTCTGCAATGAAGATTTTGTGAATGTAAGAAATATTGGAGGGTTTATCTATATGGAAATACTGGTGACTGGAGCCAATGGATTTGTGGGGCGACATCTTATCATAGCATTGCAAAAGCGCGGTGATAGTGTGCGTGCGCTCTCATCTCCCACAGGAGATACAACCTGGCTCAAACAGCATGGGATAGACATTTTCCGAGGTGATATCCGCAACCAGGAAGCACTTATCGAACCTATGCGTGGTGTAGACGCTGTGGTGCATCTTGTTGCCGAGACCAAGATGAAGTGGGGTCCAATACAGAGTTCTTATGCAGTAAATGTCACTGGTACCGAGAATGTTTGTCGCGCCGCGATGCTGGCTAAAGTAGGACGCGTGGTCTATGTGAGCACATCCGCGATTTACGACATGGGAGTTGGACGGCCCGTGACGGAAGATGATTTGCTGAAGCCGCTTGATGATCCGTATTGCTTTACGAAGGCACAAGCTGACAGTCTGGTGCAGCGTATGATCCGCGAAGAGCATCTTCCTGCTATTATTCTTCGATTGGGTGCTCTGATCGGTCCCGGTGATAGCTTAAATTTTGGTCGTCTGGCTGAACGTGTGCGTGCGGGTAAAGGAATTATCGTTGGGACCGGAAATAATGCTATACCTTTAGTGTACATAACCGATGTGGTGCAAGCACTGTTGCTAGCTCTGGATTCTAAGCAGACCATAGGTCACATCTACAATATCAGCAATGACCAACCACTGACGCAGAAGCAGTATTTTTCAGCTATAGCTCAGGAGATGGGAGTCGCTCCGCCACGTATTCATGTACCCTACTATCCGATGTATGCTGTTGCCTATGCCGCCGAACGTGTCACAGCTTTGAGTGGTTATCGCATCCCACCACTCGCCACACGACATGGCATCAAGATTCTTGGCGAGGACGGTCGTCTATCCATCGACAAGGCACGCAACGAACTTGGCTATGTGCCACACGTTTCCATTCGCGAAGCCGTGCAACTTACTGCCGATTGGTATAAGCAGCAGGACTCCTGGACAGCGGAGAAAGAGCAGATAACCCGTGTTGGATAAAAAGAAGATGCGACGAAAAGGGGCACACTATTCATCATGCGCTCTTTATTTATAAAATCAAATATATCAAGAAACTTATGTTATTACAAATATTTCCAAATTAATACATACCCAAATTACTCTTTGCGAGGAATGCATGCAACAAGATGAGCAACTAAGTACACAGTCGCCTTTCCGCCCACCTAGCCGATCGAGTAGTATTTTAAAAAAGCCTCTAAGCTTTTTACCTTTCGATGAGGATAGCAGTTCATACGACCACAATAAGGGGCACGAACAGAACGCGACCGATATTGAGATACTACCGAGGGCGAATATGCTCATTGGAGGTACCTGTAAGTCGAGTAGTCAGCTTCTCGTATCAAACACTAACACTCCTAATGAAGAATTGCCCGCGCTACCTAAGACTCCAGTATATGGCAAAAAACTCTATAATCTGCCGAGTAGAGATATTCATGGAGACGTTCCGTATCGGACACTTAGCGGCTATACACCGCGTGGAGATTTGTGGCACTTACCTGAAACGCCCCGGAACGATGCAGCAAGCACCTTTGATCTGTCACATGTCAACTATGATGAGCTAGACGAGCAATTAGAGGAAGAGCTAGACTTCAGCAACATGAGCACAGTACGTCTCATGCAGCTCAGTGGAATAATGCAGGCGATCTCCCAACCTTTACCTGCTATCAAAGTATCTAAAAATAAAATCAACCCTATACTAGAGACTCCTACATCCTATAGTTTGTCCCAGTCTGAACTCTTTGAACTCATAAGCACACAACCACTTGCCGCGGTATCAGTGCCAACACAGGTAGCAGTCAAATCTATACCTACATGGAAAGTTTTTCTTAATCACCCGATCTCTAAATTGGTACTCGGTTTAGTTGCTGGCGTTGCTACTCTCTTGCTCTTGAGTCGCTTGATCAACTTCAAGGAAACAGTAGATGTGCTAGAACAGCACTTGACCACAGCCGCAGGTATTATGCATGCGTGCATTGGTGCCGTTGCTTTCGCGTTTGCCTTTACCTTGCGAGGTACACGCTGGAAACTGTTTCTAAACCGCATCAGTAATGTAAGTATTTTTAAAGTCATTCGCATTTACTGGGTTGGTGTCTTCATCAACTTCCTACTTCCGGTACAGGGCGGTGAAATCGCGAAGAGTATTATGCTCAAAAAAGTTGCCGGTATTCCAGTGAGCCAATCGCTTCCAATAGTAGCGATGGATAAAGCACTGGATTTAATGCCAGTACTTGTGATCATCGCGATTATGCCTCTTATTCCTGGTATTCACATGAACATAACCCTCTCGCTTGTTATGTACCTTGTCGCTAGTATCCTGGTCGCGTTGATGATTGTTGTCGGATTGACGTGGTGGAAGCGTGATGTCGCTATACAGTTGATTCACTTTTTTCTGAGACTATTACCTGGGAAGTTGGGCGTACAAATCGAAGGATTCGGAATGGGCTTTGTTGATTCTCTCATTGAGGGATTGAAAAGGCCCGGATCATTTATTCCTGCCGCGCTACTGACCGCGCTCGCAATTTTATGCGAAGGCATATTTGCCTGGCAGGTGTCTCAGGCTGTAGGACTCACTTCAATGGGTTTAGGTATCGCGACCTTCGGTTACACAGTCTTCACGATGTTCTCAATTCTGCCAACGCCGCCTGCGCAGGTTGGCACGAGCGAAGGGGCAAAAATGATTGTCTTTGCCTCCCTTTTAGGTTTTAACAAAAATCAGGTGCTGGGGATGTCACTTTTATCGCATATGATAGGTACCCTGCTTATGTCGGTCATTGGGCTAGTTTCGATATGGAGTCTTGGTCTTACTCTCAAAGGTGTACTGAATATGAAGAGAGGGCGACACGAGGACAACTAGGCGATACTCGCTGTTGATGAGCTGCAAGTCTATCGTGATGAAGCCCAATGTTGTATCTAAGGAGTTACATTTTTATGAATAGACACTCAAGCAGGGCAATCAGACCCATGCGCAATTGGTCAGGCTTTGTACGCTTCACGCCACGGCAAATTGTCAAGCCGAGCAGCCTTGATGAACTGCAACGTATCGTTAGCACCAGTGGACATAATGGTCGTCATGTGCGTGTCATTGGCTCAGGTCACTCTTTCACACCATTGGTACAAACCGAGGACATACTCATCTCGCTCGACAATTGGCAAGGAATCGAAGAGATCGATGTTGAAAAGGGCATTGTGAAGGTACGTGGTGGTACAAAGCTACGTACACTGGGTGAAGCACTTCTCACATATGGACTTGCACAGGAAAATCTTGGCGATATTGATGTACAAAGTATTAGCGGTGCAGTTAGCACTGGTACGCATGGTACAGGCATCAATTTCGGTACACTTTCAACTCAGGTGAAGAGTTTAACCTTAGTCACAGCCGATGGCGAATTACTGGAATGCTCGTCCGAACATAATCCAACAATCTTTAAGGCTGCACAGGTATCGTTGGGGATGCTAGGCATAATAGCTTACGTCACTCTGCGTGTTGTCCCGATGAAACGCCTACATTTTCGGGGACACCGTGAAGGTATGAGTGAGTGCTTCAACAATATGGAAAAGTACAAGCAAGAGAACACTTATTTCTCGTTTTTATGGGCACCATACACGGACTGGGTGCAAGTCAAGTTACTTAACGAAACCACCGAGCCTGTCAGCAGGCAAAGCGTCTTCAAGAGCTATTTTAACAAAATTGTGGTGAAGAACTGGGTTTACTGGTTGATTTCGGAGAGTTGCCGCCTACTTCCCCGGCTTAGCAAGTTCGTCAGCAAACTCGCGGGTTCGTCCAACTCCATCACGGACGAGGTGAATTATAGTCATCGCATCTTTTCCACGCCACGTATGGTACGTTTTCAGGAGATGGAGTACAATATTCCAGCCGAACATATTCAAGCGGTATTGAAAGAGATGCAGGAATGTATCGAGGTACATCACTTTAACGTACATTTCCCCATAGAGTGCCGCTTTGTACGTGAAGATGATATCTGGCTTAGCCCAGCGTATCAGCGAGCATCAGCTTATATCGCGGTGCCCATGTATCGCGGTATGGAGTACAAAGCGTACTTCCGTCACATTGAAGATATTTTCCGTCGTTACCAAGGACGCCCACATTGGGGGAAGGTACACACGCAGACGGCTGAAAGCCTTTCCCAACTCTACCCACATTGGGATGATTTCCGACGTATTCGTGCTAGCCTTGATCCGCGCGGTGTCTTCCTCAATGGTTACTTGGGGAACCTCTTCGACGCCGAAGTTCCCGTCTCTGCCAACGTTCCTTCATAGATGTGCTAAAAAAGAGAGCGATCGTCAGATCGCTCTCTTTTACTTACCAAAACATTATTTTATGTCTCTCATAGGCCACATGTTGAGCATCATGCCATACTCCTCAGTGAACCAGAATTCTTCCACGGTCGTCAAGGATGAGTCCGTCATGGGGATGTGAATTGGGCTTTAGAACTCTTACAACAATCTGGCCTGTTGAGGGAACAAGATAACCAATACGTTGGCTGAGTGAGTCGCTAAACCAGACATTTCCATTGTCAGCGATTTGGATACCAGAGATATGTGTGCCTGTACAATTTGCTGGATTAAGGCATGCTCCTAAGTAGACACGGAAATGCGCACTCGTCCCAGTGATGGGATTATATTCACTAATAAATCCTGCAAAGCCCTCAGAAAACCAAATATTTCCTGCTTTGTCAGTAGTTATCAGGTGTGGACGAAGAGCGGTGACAGCATGCTCAGTAATCTTTATTTTTCCATTGGCTGTAGCAGTGAAACTCCCGATCTGACTGTAGGGACTATTCTCGGCAAACCAAACCGTACCCTTGTTATCAATCGTAATACCATAGGGATCTGCCAGTGCCGTTGGAATGGGAGTTTCGACCAATGTGTGCGTATGGGTATCAAAGAAACCAATCCGATTTCCACTCCACTCGGTGAACCAGAGGTTTCCACGAGGATCGAGAACCAGATCATAGGGATGAGCATTCTTGCTGACAGACCACTGGTGCCATACAAAGTTTATAGGATCAAACTCACCGATTGCATCGCTATTTGGTTGCGTAAACCAGAGATTCCCCACGGTGTCATTTACGATAAAGAGTGGACTCGTATAGCCTTTTGGCTCGGAATAATCTTGAATGAAAGCACCATCAGAGAATGAGTATTGTCCAATGGCACTGGGGAAGGCCGTTGGACATGTGGGTACCATCTCACAGCCAGGCTCTGCAACCCATACATAACCATGAGAAGGGTCCAGCGTAAGGCCCCAGGGGCTGGATGTTGTCGGAGCGTGGGCTTCAACCATTGCGAACGAACGGGTTGAGGAAAGTGGTGCCTCGCTAGAACGATGGCCTGTGTAATGTACCACGGGGTCCGACTGTGATACCGGTGTTGAAGTATTCGTCGTATGTATGTATACCCATAGACCTGCCGCACTGGCACACACGACACAGAGTACTAGTAATGAGCCAATGAGGATGCGTCTTCCCGAACGCTTCTTCTGGGAAGCATTCCGAACAGTCATTCCTTGCATAATAATTTGACTTCCTCTTCTCGATAGATAGATGAAGAGCGAGAGATGCGTATGTCTCACATCGTAGCGTATCGTATCAAATATATCCAGATATCTCACTTTACATGACTCTTTTGGGCTACAAAAGAGTCATGTAAAGTGAGACTTATCCTTAGCGCGGCATCTGTGCAGAGATATTTGATGTGTCTAAGAACTTACTTTTGTTGTTAACCCACCATGAGCGTCAAATAACAGCTCATTTCGCTTAGAGGTTCTGCTCCTCTGGAGATATTTTTAAGGTACTTGAAAAAGTAATACCTAAAGCACTCAGCGAGGTCATACCCATAATACCCATAAGGAGACCAGACCATGCGTGGAAAAAAACGATCATTGCTGTGACGCTTGTTGGAGGAATGTGAAAGAGTCCTGTGAAGATGAGAAGCCCCACAACTTCGTTACTTCCAACTTGACCGGGTGGGTTCGGTAAGATGTAGAAGAGGTTGTAAAGTAAATAGCCAAAGACGGCCTGTCCGAAAGTGATTGGAGTGCCTACGGTCCAGAATGCAAAAAAGTTATAGAGACCATCGAAAGACACCGATAGTCCTGTAAGAAGCACCGCACGAAGTAGCGTTGTAGGACTCCTTGCACTCATAAGTAAGGCATCAACGAAACCTATCACAAATATGGCTATTTTGCTGCCAATGGATGTGGGAAGCACATTGGTTATCTTGTGCAAGAGATTGAGTGCAACATGACGCCGCCATGCAGCCAGTGCGATAAAGAGAACGAGGCTCAGCAACCCAGCGTTCGCAACGCCTAAAATATACCAGAACCTGCCATCTAACTGTATACCAAGTAGCGGTACAATCGGTAAGATAAAAAAAGCTGGCAGTAAATCCATTGCTTTATCCATGGTAATTGTTGGAAGCGATTGGCTGATAGCAAGTGAGTGAGTACGTTTGAGAATGAGGCTCTTTGCGAGTTCACCAGCACGAATGGGCAACAGGAAATTGAGAAAAACACCTACCAGGAAGAGTTGGACTACAGTCGTCGTCTTTACATTCCTCACAGGATTAAGAAACAGTTTCCAACGTATGGCACGACAGATAAAAGCGAGGACAAAGGCTACACTTGCTAATAGAGCGAAGAACACTCCATGCGATGTCGTCAGGTTGCGTCGGAGCAGTTGCAATATTTCAGATATATTCACGAAGCGAGAGAGAGCAAACAAGCATCCCACACCAATCACGAAACCTAGTATTCCTTTGAAGGTAGGGGAACTGAGTAGGAGTCGCCACAATGGTTTCTGGTAAGTGGATGGTTGTACTGAGTCAGGTACATTCTCCTCAGTTGAGATCGGGGGCAGAGGGCTTGTTTCTTGCTCATGCCTGGGAACAGTAATTTTCACGAGTTTAATTCGATTCAAGGTGGAAGTATATGAAGAGCCATTTACAGGTCTTTGCCTATTTTGCACGTCTTTCTCTTTCTTCATGTAGTAGTTGACACGCAGTGCATCATACTCTCTGCGAGACATAACAGGTCCGTCCGCAATAACTTATAGCGTAGAGAGTAGATCGTATACCTTTTCCCTTACCCACATATATCCCAGCATAGGTAAAAAATATGAGAGTAAGATGAAAAACATTTCTTGTGTTACTTTTTTAGCCCTAAAGTACTTCTGCTACACCTTTCGGAGATAATTGCACAGATACCTGGTAAGAAACGAGAAGACGATGCCTCCACCGCATTAAGACGCTTCCTCCTCACCAGAGATACAACTGCCAGATGTCTGGCAAGAGTGATGTATTTGCCACTCTCTTAACGAGAAAACTTCTACGACTATTGTCGTGTTATGATTAGATTGCAAAATTTGTCGCCTTGTAGCGTTTACCTGGTATTCAACTTTGAGTATTGGTCTCACTGTAACAGCAAAAGGCGGTAGAAACCATGTCTGTTCCGTTCAACAGGCCAATCGTGTGTCCGACGTTCATCGGGCGCACACATGATCTCGCAGCCCTTCGTGTGCTTGTTGAAGAGGCGAAGAACTGTCAGGGACATGTCGCGCTCATTTGTGGTGAGGCTGGTATTGGCAAATCACGCCTGGTAACAGAGGTGAAAACGTATGCCGCGCATCAAGGTTTTTTGCTGTTGCAAGGAAATTGTTTTCAGACAGATAACTCGTTTCCTTATGCGCCGCTTCGTGACCTTTTACGTACATACCTGACCAACTCCATTGAGGACAACATTGACCTGGAGCCGTATGTGCATGACCTGTCAAAATTGCTTCCTGATCTTCCGTTGCTCTTGCCTCACCTTGTCATTAGGCCCTCCAAAGAAGTAACGTCTAGCCCCGAACAAGAGAAACGCCGCATTTTTACCACCTTAACTCACTTTTTCACACACGAAACGATGCGACAGCCCGTGATGTGCGTTATCGAAGACCTGCACTGGTGTGATGATACCACGCTCGAATTCTTGTTCTCTCTCATACGTCGCTGCTTACAACAGCCTCTCTTCTTTCTTTTCACATACCGTAATGACGAAGTGCAGCCAGCATTGAGGCACTTTCTCGCTCAACTCAACCGTGAACGTTTAGCGCAGGAACTACCGTTATCGCATCTCTCACCTGATAACATTAGTAGTATGATACAAGTGATATTTGCTTTACAGCGTCCGGTGCAGGCAGATACGCTCGATGCTATTTATACATTGACCGAAGGCAATCCCTTTTTTGTGGAAGAAACACTCAAATCACTGGTGACAAAGGGCGAAATTTACTATGCGGATGGAACCTGGCAACGTAAACCGCTCCAGGAACTCTCAACTCCTCAGAGTGTCCAGGATGCGGTACAACAGAGAACAGACCACTTGAGTCCCTCAGCAAAACAGGTTTTGACCTTTGCATCTGTTGCTGGTCGTCGCTTTGACTTTACTCTGTTGCAACAGGTTATGCATTGTGGTGAGGAACAACTGCTGGTCCTTATCAAAGAACTGATAGCAGCCCAGTTGGTGATAGAGGAGTCGGCGGAGCGGTTCGCCTTCCGGCACGCGCTCACCCGACAGGCGATTTATGCGAATCTCCTGGCGCGTGAGCGGAGAGCATTGCATCGAATCATGGCTGAAACGATAGAGCAACTACATGGTGCCTCGCTGCAAGATGCACAGATAGCTGATCTTGCCTATCATTTTTATAAGGCGGGAGTTTGGATAAAAGCCGTAGACTATGGGCAACGTGCAGGTGAGAAGGCTCTTGCGCTCTACGCGCCTCGGTCCGCGGTTGAACACCTGTCACGAGCGTTGGATGCGGCGCAACGGCAGGCAACGGTATCTACCTCAAAGCTGTATCTGATGCGTGGCAAGGCATATGATACGCTTGGTGAATTTGAACATGCACGTAGTGACTATGAACGTGCGTTAGAGAGTACACGCGCTACAAAGGATGGCGTGACCGAATTACAGTGTTTAATGGACATTGGCTCATTGTGGGCTGGACGCGACTATACTGAGGCAGGTGTGTGGTTTCAACGTGCGCTCGGCCTGGCACAGACGCTGAATGATCCTACTTTACACGCTCACAGTCTTAACCATGTAGGCAACTGGCTGGTCAATACTGGTCGGCCCCAAGAGGGATTAGAGGAGCATCAGGCCGCGCTGGAGATATTTGAACGACTGCAAGACATGCATGGAACCGCTGAGACGCTCGATCTTATGGCAATGGGGAATGTGTTATATGGAGATATTGTCCGTTCGGTGAGTCTGTACAAACGTGCGATGATGCTATTGCGAACCATAGGAGACAATAAAATTCTTTCTTCCAGCCTTACGACCAGTGCTGCATGTGAATGTCCTGCCCTTACCGAAACTACATTCAGTACGCTTGGGACACACGATGTGTGTATACAACAGTTTACAGAAGCACTCCACTTAGCTCGTCAAGCTGATTGGGCGGCAGGTCAGGCATTTACTGAGATGGATCGTGGATGGATGCATATCGGCTTTGGCGAGTTTGGAGAAGCACTGGTTCACCTGCAATATGCTCTGGATATAGCTACCGAGATAGAGCACCAACAGTGGTTAGCAGGGATACATTGTGCATTGACACAACTTTACGTCAATCTGCTTGCACCAGACCTGGCAATCCAACATGCACAGCAAGGCATGACATTGGCACGTCAACTCGGTTCACTCTGGTGGCGTCACAATATTGTAGCCTACTATGCCTTATCCCATATACTGAAAAACGAGTTATCAGAGGCAGAAGCTATATTGAGTGCGGCACTACCCCGCGAAGAGCAACCGCATCATCTCGCGGCACGACGAGTTTCATGGGCATGGGGAAGACTGACCCTTGCACAGAAAGAGCCAGAGGTGGCATTGCGTATCGCGGAACAGTTACTGGCATCGGCACCCAATGCTGCGGATGTACTACCTACACAACCCATTCCTCATCTCCTTGCTTTGAAGGGTGAAGCTCTCATCATGCTCCAGCGTTTCGACAAGGCTGCTGAGGCCCTACAGCACGCGAAACGTGGCGCACAGGAGCGACAAGATACGTCACTGCTATGGAATATTCACTGTATAGCAGGACATCTGGAACAACTTCTCAAGCATGAAGACGTAGCACAACGTGAATTTAGCACAGCAAAAGAAATTATCACATCACTTGCTGCTAACATTGATGATGAAGCACTACGTACACATTTCCAGCAAGCGGCCCTCAAATCGCTGCCGAGAGAAAAGACGCTTACTCCTCGCCGTGCCGAAGCGGAAAGATTTGGTGGGTTGACCGAGCGTGAACGCGCTATAGTAGTGCTTATCGCACAGGGTAAGTCGAATCGTGGCATAGCTGATGCGCTCATAGTGAGCGAACGCACAGTTGAAACGCATGTTAGCAATATCTTCTTCAAGCTAGGTTTCTCCTCACGCACACAAATCGCGGCATGGGCTGTCGAAAAGGGATTGTAGAAATCTATTTTATACGTACTCTTCTTTATTATTCTCCGTGTTCTCCACGATGGAAGATGCTCGTGTTTCGACTACACTTCCAACAGTAGCTCATGAGCGCACGCAACGAATTGGAAAGGATTTCCAACTACTCGACCCTCAATAGTGATGAGTAGCGAGTTTGCGCAAGGAGAAAAGGAGTATCTTCTATGACAGTGAAAGAATTGGATAGCAACACCTTGAAAGCAAGCCTACGGGGAGAACTCATCCAGCAAGGTGATGAAGGCTATGATGCGGCCCGGAAGGTCTACAATGGTATGATCGACAAGCACCCAGCTCTGATAGCACGGTGTGCTGATGTAGCCGATGTTATCATAGCAGTCAACTTTGCCCGTGAACACAACCTCCTCGTATCCATCCGGGGCGGTGGTCACAATGCTGGTGGATTGGGTATTTGCGATGATGGTCTGGTCATCGACCTCTCGCTCATTCGCTACACATACGTCGATCCTGTAGCAAAAACTGTACGTGTTGGGGGAGGTTCCACCTGGGGCGATGTCGATCACGCTACCCACGCTTTCGGTCTGGCGGTTCCTAGTGGAATCATTTCGACGACAGGCGTAGGTGGACTGACTCTAGGTGGTGGTATCGGGTATCTGACGCGCAAATACGGTCTCGCCATTGACAATCTGCTCTCTGCAGATGTTGTGCTGGCTGATGGTCGCTTAGTAACGGCCAGCGAGTCAAGTAATGCGGATTTGTTCTGGGCATTGCGCGGTGGTGGTGGTAACTTCGGCGTCGTCACCTCGTTTTTGTTCAAGGCCAACCCGGTTGATACCGTCTATGCTGGTCCCATGTTGTGGGAAATGGATAAGGCTGCCGAGGTTATGCGCTGGTATCGAGAGTTCATCGTGCAAGCTCCTGATGACATCAACGGGTTCTTTGCGTTCTTGATCGTGCCTCCGGGACCGCCTTTCCCTGAGCATCTGCATAACAAGAACATGTGCGGCATAGTGTGGGGCTACACCGGGCCAATGGAGTTAGCCGAAGCAACGTTCAAGCCGATTCGTGAGAAATTCCCTCCGGCCCTCGACTTTGTTGGACCTATCCCACAACCGGCGTTGCAGAGCATGTTCGATGCACTATACCCGAAGGGACACCAGTGGTATTGGAAAGCGGACTTCGTGAAAGAACTGAGCGACGAGGCAATAGATATACACATCAAGCATGGCTCCCAACTACCAACAGGGCAATCAACTATGCACCTCTATGCGGTGAATGGAGCGGCGAGTCGGGTGGGCAAACACGACACGGCGTGGAGCTATCGTGATGCTATCTGGGCCGAGGTTATCGTGGGAGTCGATCCCGACCCGACGAAGAAAGACCTCATCGTCAACTGGGCCAGGAACTACTGGCAGGATACACACCCGTACTCGGCTGGCGGCGCATACGTGAATTTCATGATGGAAGAGGAGGGCCAGGACCGCGTCAAAGCCTCCTACCGAGACAACTACGAACGCCTGGTTGCCATTAAACGCACGTATGATCCCACCAATTTCTTTCGCGTGAATCAGAACATCAAACCCATTGCACAATGACCGTGTAAGCAACCAGAGGACTAGAGATATCGGCATTCTTGTAGGGGCGTAATTTTTATTACGTTTAGCTATTATAACGTGTGAGGGCGTAATTCTATTACATCCCTACGAGAGCCAGGTTAGGAAGTAGAAATTCATCATGTGAAAAAATGGAGAAATAACTATGACACAACCCTTAAAACTCATGTGTATCCTGGCTCATCCCGACGATGAATCACTGGGTACAGGTGGCATCCTGGCAAAGTATGCCGCCGAGGGAGTCGAAACCTACCTTGTCACAGCAACGCGTGGTGAACGTGGTTGGTATGGTGATGAGCGCGAGCATCCCGGCCTGGACGTATTAGGTCGCACACGGGAAGCCGAGTTGCGAGCGGCTGCGGATGTACTGGGTATTCGGCAGGTGCATTTCCTGGATTATATTGATGGCGACCTGGATTCAGCCCATCCAGCCGAAGTGATTGCGAAAATTGCTGGTCATGTGCGCCGTGTGAAACCAGATGTCGTCGTGACCTTTGGCCCCGAAGGAAGTTATGGACATCCCGATCACATCGCCATTTCACAGTTTACCACTGCTGCTCTGATGGAGGCCGCTGACCCAAACTCCAACTACTATCAAAACATTCCGCCACACAGCGTCGCCAAGCTCTATTACATGGCGGAAACAAAAGACCTGTTTGAGGTGTATCAATCCGTCTTCGGTGAACTGGTCATGCACGTTGACGGTGTTGAACGACATGCACAGGGCTGGCCTGACTGGGCTATCACGACAAAGATTGACACCGAAGACTACGCACACACCATATGGCAAGCAATCAGTTGCCATCGCACACAACTCGTTGCATATAACAGCTTGAAGCACGCATCAGATGCAGAACAAAAGATACTTTGGAATACACAAACATACTACCGTGTCTTTAGCCGCGTCAATGGTGGACGCATGACGGAACACGATCTTTTTGAAGGCTTGTAATGAACCAAACTGTAGTGCGGCAATGATGCTTGTTAACAATGAAGCTACACAAACACAAGGAGGCTATCGTATGAACCAACAGGTGAATTTCGAGCATGAACTCGATGTTTCATGGATACTTGCGCTCTGGTTTGCCATTCATGGAGGTGATCCAAGTCCAGAGGGCGGCGTTCTCAATGTGAGTGCAGAAACTTATAGTCTGGCGCATGGACTCGTGGAGAATCTCCTGACGACATATGCTCCCTATGGTGTGCGTGCGCTTTCCAACACTGAGCTAGAGGCCCGACTTGTCAAAGTGGGCGGTATACTCCCAAATCCTGAAGGGTCAAGAGGAGGGTCAGGAGGAGAGCCACAAGGAGGGGGGGAGCCACAAGGAGGGCCGTTGGGTGGACCCGATATTGGGCCAGGAGGTGTTGGTGTCTCTCTTCCCTGCGTACAAACCCCCAGGCAAAGGCAGAAATACTGTTTCAGCCCCATCTCGCGCGCTCCTGGGCGGTAGTTAACAGGAGGATAAGACACGAACAATGCTCTGTTCGTGTCTTTAGCCATCATCGAACAAAAGGATGCAGCCCATAGCAGTTGCATCCTCGTTCGTTACTCATCCCAATAGCCGCTGCTCTAGTATCTGATGTAGAAGGAGATAATGTATGGACGACAATAAGCTGAGATATCGTGTTGCCCCACTTGAAATGAGTCCAGGCGAGTTCCGCAAAGCAGGCTACCGCGTGGTAGATGAAATTGCTGAATTTCTCTGCACGCTTCCTGAAAGACCTGTCACCCCTCATGAAGCACCAATGGTAGTACGTCAGGCCCTTGGTACAGAGGTACTACCAGAAGACGGTATGGACGCACGACAATTGCTAGAAGACACCGCGCATCTGTTGTTCGACCATTCGCTCTTTAACGGTCATCCGCGCTTCATGGGCATGATTACTTCTTCAGCAGCTCCTATTGGGGCACTGGGAGATCTTCTGGCATCGGCAGTCAACCCGAATATTGGCAGTTGGTCACTTGCTCCCATCGCTACTGAGATTGAGGCGCAAACCATACGCTGGATTGCTGAGATGATTAACTATCCAACAGATTGCGGTGGTATTATGGTCAGTGGCGGCAATATGGGGAACTTTGTTGGCCTCTTGACCGCGCGTAAGGCGAAAGCGACCTGGGATATACGCAGGATGGGTCTGGCTGGCAGCGATGGTGATAAATTGTGCCTGTATACATCCATTGAGACACACACCTGGATTCACAAAGCGGTTGATCTGTTTGGGCTGGGGCTTGATGCTATTCGCTGGATACCTGTCGATGGGCAGCAGAGAATGAACGTACATGCTCTACGTACTCAGATTCAGGAAGACATCGCGGAGGGAAACATACCATTTCTTGTCGTTGGCACGGCAGGAACCGTCAGCACAGGCGCGGTTGATCCATTGTGCGAGATTGCGACCATCTGTCGCGAGTACAATCTGTGGTTTCATGTCGATGGAGCGTATGGCGGTATCGCTGCATTATTGCTCGACAATAACGAAGGTATAGAGGTAGCACCGGACCTCAAGGGTATTCGTGAGGCAGATTCGGTAGCAATTGATCCACACAAGTGGCTCTATGCTCCACTAGAGGCAGGCTGTGTCCTGGTAAGGCAAGCTGCATTGTTGCGCGATGCCTTTAGTTCTCATCACCCATCGTACTACCATTTTGATGATACGGGTGAACACACGATTGACTACTACGAGTATGGTCTACAGAACTCGCGTGGGTTTCGGGCGTTAAAGGTCTGGCTAGCCCTGCGTCAGGTTGGGCGAGAAGGCTATGTACGTATGATGGCTGACGACATCACGCTATCACAGGAACTTTATCGACTCATTGACAGACAACCAGAGCTACAGGCGTTTACACACAACCTCAGTATCACAACGTTCCGTTATGTGCCACGCGACCTTAATCTTGAGTTGACCGAGGCTGAGTCTTACCTGAACCTGCTCAATATGGAAATACTGACACGCATCCAGAGAAGCGGCGAAGCCTTCATTTCCAACGCAGTCATTCAGAATACGTTCTTGTTACGCGCCTGTATCGTGAACTTCCGCACCTCATTAGAGGATATCGAAACACTGACGGACCTTGTTATTCGCATTGGTAGCCAAACTGATATGTTATTAAGACCTGTGGAACTGCAAAAAGAAAGGACTCTCCAATGAACACAGTCGATGTTTTGAAATACGGACATGGAACTGTACAACAAGCTGTACACAATCTCCCTGATTCAGCATGGGAAAAACCCGGAGCATGCGGTGTCTGGTCAATCAAAGATATCATCGCTCATCTCGCCTCCTTTGAGCAGGTGCTGAAAGAAGTATTGACAGGCATGGTAGAGAGCGAGACGCGCACCTCTATTCCCTCGGCAACTACACCATACCTGACCAAATATACCGAGGCGAACGTACAATTCAACGATACGGAGGTGGATGCACGAAAAGGGAAAACAGCAATGGAGGTATTGACAGAATACGACGATACCAATTCGCAGGTCATGTCGTTAATCGCACAAATTCCCGAAGAGACGCGAAGACAGACGGGAACGCTCCCCTGGTATGGCATGGAGTATTCCCTGGATGATTTTGTCGTCTATGCGTTTTACGGGCATAAACGCGAACACTGTGGGCAGATTGGCCTCTTCCGCGACAGAGTATAGGAGAGTTGCGCTAAAAGATGTGTAGTGAAGAAAGGATGATAGCAGTGAGGCTTTATCACACTCCTAGCTGACGTGCCAAATCTCCAAAGTCGCTCGCTACAATATCAAATCCATCTCCTGGCATTGACGTGGGTGGTTTAGCAGGGCCATGTTCCAGGGGACGTGGCACGAACCCTGCTCGAAGTCCCACTCTTTGGGCGGCCTGTAGGTCGTCTGGATGTGCCGCGACAAGCATCACCTGTTGTGGTTGCAAGCCAAGCAGTTCATAGGTCATCTGATATGCACGTGGGTCGGGTTTGTACGCCCTGACCAGTTCCGCCGAAAAGATGACATCCCACGGCAGGCTGCTGTATTTCGCCATATCAACCAGCAAACCTACATTGCCATTCGAGAGTGTGCCGAGAATGTAGTGCTGTTTCAGACGCATCAAGCCAGCGATGGTATCAGGCCATGGTTGAAGTCGATGCCAGACCTTGTTGAGGTGTACTTTCTCGCCCTCACTCAAGCTTGTCACGCCAAATTGTTTGAGCAATTCATCTAAGGCCATACGATGTAAGCCGTCGAGATTGGTCCAGGGCAACTCCCGCTTCATGACACGCTGCATATTTGGACGGTACTGACCGCGCCACGCATCCGCGAATGTTGCCCAATCGACCTGTAACCCCTTCTCTCGGTTCAATTGCTCACCCTCACGAATAATCGTGCCACGATAATCAACAACGGTCCCGAACACATCGAATACGAGTGCGCGTACATCTGTCGTGGTTGTCATGACTAACTCCTTTGTTAAACGCCGTGTAGTAGGGACCACGTTTACGGCGTCCGGTGCGCAATTTATTGCGCGAGACATATTGATAAAGCCAAAAGAGAAGGAGCGCATAGCCAATAAATTGGCTTCGGACGCGATAAATCTGGTCCCTACGACACTACTTTCATTGCATAATATATCTTGTAGCAGCTAAAATGAATAGCAGATACTTCAAGAACCAAAAATCTTAGAAATGAGACTATACAAATATGCACACACGTATGAAGAATATCACAAAACTTGCGCTAGGGACTGCTACCCTCGCCGTCACAGCCACCATTACGGCAAAAGCAGTAGGTAGCACATTTCTCCATAGTTTACCAACTCCTCCAACGCATCAAGTTACCGACTACGATGTGGCGATGGAAAAAATCGCTCATATACAAGCATTCGAGAAGACGCAACCGCTACAAGATATATGTTATACAACTGTTCTGACACATGGACACAAGGTGGAGCAGGTCATTATTTTGATGCATGGTATGACAAGTTGTCCGAGGCAATTCATTGAACTTGGCACTTTGCTGTTTGAGCAGGGCTATAACGTGCTCATTCCGCGTATGCCGTATAATGGATATGCAGATTTAGAAACGGCTACTCTTCGGTATATCACGATGAAGGATTTGCGCGATTCGAGTGCGACTGCGGTAGATATCGCGCACGGACTGGGTGAGCGTGTGACGTTTGCCGGACTTTCGGTAGGCGGAACAATGGCGGCATGGGTGACACAGTATCGTACCGATGTCGAGAGGACAATTCTTATTGCACCAGCCTTCACAATTGATAGGCATCTGGGCGTTAACATGAGTAAAATTATAATGTATCTGCTCTACTTGTTGCCCAACCTTATGACGCAATGGTTCCGAAAGGGGCATGGTTCTCCTTTTGGCTATCGTGGCTTTGCGACTCGTAGCCTCGCCGTCATGATGCGTATGGGATTTTCTGTCTACGAAGAGGCGCGTAAGGCAAAACCGGCGGTGCAGTCGGTACTCGTTATCGCTAACGCGGCTGACCCCTCGATGAACAATAGCATTATACGAAGTCTGGTCCAAAGGTGGCAAAAAAATGGTTTGCGGTATTGCGAACTTTATGAGTTTGACGCGAGTCACCATCTCCCTCATGACATCATTGGTACGCAAAATCCGCAACAGAATGTTGCATACGTCTATCCCATCCTGCTCCCCCTCTTTACAAGGAAACAAAATGTAGGGGTCTAATTCATTACACCCTTGTACTCTCTATGAAACTTGAGATATCTTTAAGGTATACTAACCAATGTCACATGAAAGGAACATCCATATGAGCGCGATAGATACCGTGAGAGCATTTACTACAGCAATAGAGAATAATGAGAAAGAGGGAACAGTCAATCCGCTTGCCGACGATTTTCTCTTTAGTGGCTGGACACCAAAACCATTGGATAAGGCCGATTTTATCACCACCTTTGCGGAACTCAAATCGGGCATTCCTGGTCTGATGTTTAATCTACACAACCTGTCCGAAGAGGGAAACAGAGTAACGGGTAGCATTCAGATTGCAGGCTATCAGAGTGATGAGTTTAGTATTCCACCCTTAAGTCTACCACCAATACCACAAATGGCTCGTAGCATCTCACTACCGGTAGAGGATGTGACATTTGAGCTTGCTGGAGATAAAATTACACGATGGACTGTACATCATGCTGATGGTGGCGGTATCAAGGGTTTGTTGCATCAACTAGGCTTCGATGCGCCAATCATCCAATAAAAAAACGGGGGCTACGACAACTCACTTAGTGAGTTGTCGTAGCCCCCGTTTTTTTATTGGATGATTTGATGTGATTTGCTATACTACAGTATGCATATGAACATTGCTTAAGGGATAGGCGGAAATAACATCTTTTTATATATGTATGGCATGTCGCTTCTATTATCCTTGACAAACATCGTTTGTCTCATGCACAATTACCTTTATACCTTTCCCTTTAGCATTGTGGAGGAAGGATTCTTTTTTTATGGAAATATATGGACGACACCAATTTCCCGGACGCCTCTTTATTGTAGAGGGCGTAGATGGCTCCGGGAAGAGTACTCAGATAGCACTTCTGCGGCAGTGGTTGATTAGTGAGGGGTATACTGTGTTTTTTAGCGAATGGAATTCTTCTCCGCTTGTTAAAGAGACAACCAGTAAAGGGAAAAAGAAGCAACTCTTGACACCGACAACCTTTAGCCTAATTCATGCAACCGATTTTGCTGACCGTACTGAGCATGATATTATTGCACCTCTCAAGGCAGGTGCGATTGTGCTGGCTGACCGCTATATTTATACCGCCTTTGCACGCGATGTCGCACGCAATGTAGACCGCGAATGGGTCCGCGAGCTCTATCAGTTCGCGGTAAAACCAACGCTTGCGTTTTACTATCGTGTCCCACTCGAAACTTCATTGAGTCGTATCCTCACGGGACGCACGGAACTCAAATACTATGAAGCAGGCATGGACCTTGGCCTGAGTAGCAATCCGCACGAGAGCTTCAGACTTTTTCAACAACGGATCGTCAACGAGTACGAGTCCATGATTGACGAGTTTGGCTTGACGGTTATGGACGCTACACTGCCCATTCCAGAACAACAAAGGCAAATGCGCAAACTGGTCAAGCCTTATCTCAAAGGAGTACGTCGTCTGCACTCCTCAGCGCGTGACGCGGCAGAGTCAACGATAGTACGCGAGCGACAAGAGCAACCAGTTGAAATTGAAAGCATCATACGAGGTGAGCGATGAACGCATCGGGAGCACATGGTGGAGGCTGGTCCTATGCGGCAGCTTCCTATGAAAGTAAAGGCGCAACGGAAACGGCTTATTCATCATCCTCTAAGAGGGAGCGTGAATCCGTCTCAAACCTGGCTTTTTATGGTATTGACGCCATTCATCTTAAGGAACGTGATGAGCTGTTGCCGGGACGCTTAATTGTTATCGAGGGAACCGATGGTGTCGGACGTTCGACACAGGTCAACTTGCTCCGTCCGTGGTTAGAGAGTAGTGGCTATGCTGTTGTTGATACCGAGATGACACGTTCGGCTCTGGTTGGTCCTGGTCTCAAACATGCAAAAGAGGGACACACGCTGGGTCCCATCACGCTGAATTTGTTCTACGCAACTGATTTCGTAGATCGCTTCGAGAACCAGATCGTGCCAGCGTTACGGGCAGGGTTTGTTGTGCTCACCGACCGCTATATCTATTCGCTGATGGCACGTGCCATTGTACGCGGAGCCGACCCGCGCTGGATACGCTCTATCTATGGACTGGCCTTGAAGCCTGATGCCATCTTCTATTTACGTATTGGTCTCGATGACCTTGTGCCACGTGTTCTACAGCGTGGGGGCTTCGATTACTGGGAGTCTGGTATGGATATGCGCCTCGGCGGTGATCTCTACGAAAGCTTCGTCAACTACCAGACACGCCTCATCAGTGAATATGAGAAAATGACGCGCGAATTTAACTTCCACGTCATCGATGCCAGCCGACCCGTCGAACACATGGCGGAACAATTCAAGGAAGCGATTTTGCCCCTGTTGCCCACGGGGTAAGACAATACAACCTAATGAATAGTGACAAACGAGGACAGGATTTGTAGTCTACAAATCCTGTCCTCGTTTGTCACTATTCATTAGGCTAACTTACTCATACTGCTCTACACCTATGCCGCGACATCAATAGTAATAGCCTGTGGATGTTCGTGCTCTTCGGGTATCGGTTCGCCATCAGCAGCAAGCACTTCGAGATGAAGCTTGATGGCATCCTTCGCCATCGCAATTGCTTCTTCCAGAGTATCACCTTGTGTGATACACCCTGGCAAGGATGGTACTGTGACTGTATATCCGCCCTCGTCGGTATCTGGATGTAAGATAATGGTATAGCGATGTTCGCTCACTAATTTATCCTCCTAATTACAGCAATGCTCGCAAGTCATCTGCTGTGAGTCCTGCTTGTTCTAAAATTGATTCGAGTGTCTTAATTTTTATGATTACACTAGCGTGTTTAGGCACAGTGACGCTTCCTAACTTGGTGGGATGCTGTAATGTTACATGACTTCCACTTTGACGTACTTGTTCCCATCCATCATGTTGTAGCGCACGTAGCAGTTGAAACGCTGTAATACGTGGCAATCTTGGACTCATAAGTACCCGTTTACCCCTTTTGTCAATAAGTATATCATATATCGGCTGAGATATGGATTGCTTTCATTTGACATCTTCTCTCCGCAAGGGCTATCATGCAAGGTACAGATACTGTGCCTGCTTTGTGCAGGTCAGCCGGACGTAAGCACATAGAGGAGCAGCGACATGTCGGAAACTACCACAGCCAATGAAACTGTGTTTTATACGCATCGTTTGAAAAACGGCCTACAAATTGTGGGCCAGCCAATGCCCGATTTTGAGTCGGTTGCCATATCGTATAACGTGCAAACAGGTTCACGTGATGAGCAAGACCCCAGTGTCGCGGGTGTCTCACACTTCCTGGAACATATGGTGTTCAAGGGAACGAAAACGCTCGATTGGCAAGAGATTACGCTTGAGTTTAACAAGATTGGGGCCGAACTAAACGCTTTTACCTCCCATGAGTCCACGGTCTACTATGCTCGTGTGCTGGGTGAGTATCTTGACAAAGCGATGAGTTTGCTGAGCGACATGATGTATCCACGGCTCGTGGAGAGTGACTTCGAGATGGAAAAAGAGGTCATCGTCAACGAGATTGCGCGTTCAGAGGACCAGCCCTACAACATGACGTATCGTCGTCTTATGCAGACCTATTTTGGCAACCATCCATTGGGACACGATGTACTTGGTTCGCGTGAGAGTATTCGCGGTATGCACATTCAGCAGATGCGGGACTACTGGCAGCGTCGCTATGCCGCCAATAATCTTATTCTCTCGGTCGCCGGTAAGTTTGACTGGAACCATATCATCGAGCTTGCGGAAAAGCACTGTAGCAATTGGCGTACAGGTGACGCTGGTCGTGATGTCTCGCACTACGAACCGACACAACCTATCAACAATGTCGTGATTGACAAAAAGCTCAAGCAGCAAATCATGATTATCGCGATGCCAGCCGTTGATGTGCAAGACCCTGATTACTACGCTGCTATGCTTGCGGGTAGCATCCTGGGTGATGGCGATGGTTCGCGTCTTTTCTGGAACGTCTATCAGAAGGGCCTGGCAGAATCGGCGAGTGCAGGTATCTGGGCGATGGAGGGCACAGGCATTATGCTCATGGAAGCCAACTCGACGCCAGAAGAGGCTCCACGCGTCCTCAAACTGCTGCGCGAGGAACTCGATAACTTGTTGAATGAGGGTGTCTATGAGGATGAGTTACGGCGTGCGAAAGACAAGTTGATTAGTGGCATGGTACTCAGTAGCGAGTCAACCTTCTCACGAATGCGCTCACTCGCCAACGATTGGATGACTGAGGGTCGTCTCATCAGTGTCGAGGAAGAGATTCAGCGTGTCGAGAAAGTGACCAGTGAAGATGTGATGCGTGCGCTTCATCGCTTCCCCATGCGCGAAAAGCAGGTCCTGACCACACTTGGCCCCCTGAGCGAAGCAGAGTTGTTGGCATAAGTTTGTAACAAGACGCTACCGCGAAAAGCACTGCTTTTCGCGGTAGCGTCTTGTTACAAACTTATGCTAGAGGAGATATTTCGATGTAGGTGCTTTTCCTTCTGGTAAGAAAGCCGAGTACATCGAACATCCTGTACATGAGTTTGTACTTGCTCAATAGCACAGCGTTGGCACGAGCATATTCCGCTTCTGGCACTATTCGTGCCGTCCCTTCAACCTCTTTGCCGTCCCCAATAATTCGGCCTCGTTGATCGCTGGGAGTCATGGTTGCACGCCCATTGTTCTTGATGCGTTTCACCTTGCCTGTGGTGTTCGAGGTTGTGATGTATAGTTTCCCGTTTTCATTGGCAAACCACACAGGCGTAGCTACGGCATCACCATTCTTGCGGAACGTTTTGAGCAATGCGTACTGATGTGGGTAAAGAGACGCAAACGGATCGTTGTCCGTTGTATGTGCGATGGAAGTCTTGTCAACAGTCATATGTGGCTGTCCTCCTCTGATGCTGGCTTTGATGAAAGCCGATAAATCTTATGCTAAGACACTACAACATAAGAAAATGGGTATTCTATTTCCCTTATCAATGTAGGGACCGATTTATCACGTCCTCTTGGCAATACAGAGGCTAAGAGGACGTGATAAATCGGTCCCTACAATTGACGTGTCCCCATTAATTTGTTCAATCGCTATGTAGAGTGACTAAAACCTATATACTACGTTCTATTAACGTAGAGCTTATCAGCATTTATCATAGCTTAATGCTGTACCAGAATATGTTGCTCGTGTATTTTAGAACACTATAGGGGTAATAGCATGGAACCATTGAAACCAAAACAAAATCATAAAGCAATTGGGGAACGAAGTGAAGCTTTTATCATAGCAAAACTTATAGAAGTAGGTTATGGTATCTTAACACCATTTGGTGACAATCTTCGCTATGACTTGGTGATGGAAGATGCCGATGGAAAGTTTTATCGTATTCAATGTAAAACAGGGTGGATGGATGAGGCAAAGACGGTAATTAAATTTGCCACAGCGAGCAGTTATAATCATACAATGAAGAACAAGGGCTGGAAAAATTATCGAGGGCAAGTAGACTACTTTGCTGTATTTTGTCCTGAAAATAGAGGAACATATTTGATACCTATCGACCATACGGGAGTGACACAAATGAACTTGCGTCTTACAGAGACGAAGAATAAACAGGAGAAAAATGTACGCTGGGCGAAGGATTACGAGTTGTAAATGACCGCGGTGGGAGTCGAACCCACGACCATCGCATTAAAAGTGCGTTGCTCTACCACTGAGCTACGCGATCACTTTGCTATTGTGCCGATGCATTGCATAGACACATTCTTACTATACCATGAACTGTCAAGGGTTACGGGAAGCGAGTTGAAGACTTCCAAATGCATGGAAATACTAGTAATGAAAGGGAGCCTGTATCCTCTTATAGAGAGATATGCGTATCATGTTATGTACACAAGAAAATAGGGGTAAAATATGCTTGTTCAATGGCTCATGACGTGATACACTACTGACGAAACTCAAGCGGCAGAGTGTGCAAGTTTTTTATAGGTGTATTTCGTGTAAAGCACAATGCGCATGATGACGACTCAAGGGAAAACAGGAGGCGGTGTTCCTCAATGGGCGTATACCTTGGTATAGAGGATATGAGGAAATAGCACCGATAGGGATGTGACAAAACGAATACTTGTTGTTGATGACAGAAACGATCTACTGCACCTGATGCGTAGAGTTCTGGAGGATGAAGAGTACCAGGTCTCCATTCTCCAGGATGGCAAGGGTGCATTTGAGCGTGTCAAAAGTATGTTGCCCGATCTACTCATTCTTGACTTGAAGCTTGGAGAAGCATCGGGACAGGATATTTTGAAACAAATAAAAGATGACGAGATCACTGCCGATGTTCCTGTGATCGTTTACACGGCGGCGGTCCTCGAGGCTGAAGAAGTGTCAAAGCTGATAGAGGAACAACCGCAATACTATCACGGCGTACACCTACTACAAAAACCTTTTGAGCTTACTGTCTTGCTCACTACCGTTGAGCAACTTTTAGACAAAGCGGTACGGTAAATATACTTTCATCTGTAGGGACCGATTCATCGCGTCCTTCTGGCATTTCGATAGCCGACGAGGACGCGATGAATCGGTCCCTACACAATACAATGTAAGGAGTTACACTATGAAATTTCTTTTTGGACTATTACTCGGTCTTGGTATTGGAGTCGCGGCAGGCTTAATCTTTGCTCCACAATCTGGCGAGGCCACGCGTGCGCAGTTAGAGGAACGTGGCATCATGCTCCGTTCTGGTGGTCTCAATGACGATGTTCGTACACGTGCGAATGCAGCGTTAGAGCAGGGACGTGAGCTCTACAACCGCACAAAGGTTGAGTTGTCTGATCGCTACAATCAGACCAAGAACGGCAATCTCTAAAGGAAAATGAAGTAGGATACATTGGATGCCTCGTCCAATGTATCCTACTTCATTTTCCTTTAGAGGTTACTTGCTCTATTCCTCTTTGGATCAAGCGTCAACCTTATGCATGTTTATGCTCCCAAACATCTTTACGAAAGCGGTGCAGCATTTCTTTGTGTATGACCCTTTCCTTTTCCACTTCCCTCTGTCGTACTCTCATCAACTCGTACTCTGTTGCAGCCACCTCGCATCGCGTTCGTGCTCTTTCATATTTTGCTTTTACATGCTCATATTGTAAGACTGTTTGTTGGGTTAGCTGTTCTATCTCCAGGTATTGGCGTAAATGGACAAAACGGCTCTGCTTGTACATAAATTTTTCCTAATCTTTCTTTGAACATGTAAGAACTTATGTACGTATTATAGAGCAATTTGTCCCATTTGTACACGTGCAGCATGTAGAAGTTACGGCGGACCCTGGGGAAATCACCCATAAGTTCCTGGGGTGATGTTGCTTCTTTCTTTGAACTCGTTGTTTGTTTACTCGTATTTCTTGATTAACTTCTCGATTAAGTTGGCTATGTCATTCCATACGACGTGTTGATAATCCAACATGCGCGATTGGTTTAAGTCAAACTCTTTATTTGATGGGTCTTTCTTAGCATTTTCGGCGAACTGTAATGAAAGCATTCGTGTTTTTTCTCCACGTCCATGTAGATAGGTTTCTAGCTCTCGTAAGTCTTGCATGAGACCTTCTAGTTTCTCATCCTCTTTAAACATATTTTTTCTATGCTCCTTTTATTTGTTAGCAGTATATAGGCTTGACTGAAAAACTCTTTGAAATGAAAGCGCGAGTTTCTGCAAAAGGCATGTAATTCCTTTTCGTTGTGGGCAAACCCTGTTATGCCTTTTTTGTTGTCGTTGGTGGATAAATGTGTAGTGCGTCCGCGAAACGGTTGAAAAAGTTGAAGAGGCCGATCACGGTTGAAAGTTCGACCAACTCACCATCATCGAAGTATGACTGTAACTCGTCCCATAGGTCCTCGTCAACATCACGCGCACTTGTTGTCATAATCTCCGCATAGCGAAGTGCCGCCAGTTCGCGTGCGGTAAACGCAGCCTTATGTTCATCAATGTGATAGAGTGCGTCCAGCAGGTCCTCACTCACGCCAATCTGCCTTGCCAAGGCAGTATGTACCTCCATTCAGTAGAAGCAGGCGTTGACCTGTGAAACGCGTATTGCTAACAATTCTTTCAGTTGTGGTTCAACTGTGCCACTGCGCATCGTAGATTCTAGCAGCTGTGCCGCTTGTTGCATCAAAACGGGACGGTGGCCCATGACACGAAACAGCATAGACATGTTCGCAACGCCAGTAAGTTCTGCACTGGTTGATAGTTGCACGGTATCGTCAGGTGGAATGCGTGGTTGAGGAATGTGCTCAGGCATATCTCTTATTTTCTCATATCATTCGTCTTAAAATACAGGATGCATACTGCGCCATGCGCTCGGTTGAGCCATAAGCACGGCTGGTTCCCATCCCTCTTCTCCGTACAAAATAGTTTCTTTCCAATTTGGATTCTTGCGCAAAAAGTTGTAGCGTACCTGCCAGAACTGCCCGACCTTCTGTTTCTCGTGATAGGCAGTTTCTAATCCTAACTGGAAGGTAAGCAATTGCGCGTAGTATGGTTGTAGACGATATTCCATATCGTCAGTATTGAGCTTGTGATCGGTAAAAGACATTTGCAGATCAAAACAGTAGGGATAATGTATTACTTCAGGGTCGCGGTCCTCCTCATCCGCGAGATGGATGAGGATAAACATACCCAGCATATCAAATTGGCAATATGGCTCACCGGAAAATGCATGCTCTTTAAATGGTGGCAAAGAGAAAAGGTCACGAATTTCCGTCGCGAGTTGCTGTAACGGTTTTTCCGTCTTCATACAGATTTGAAACGACATACGAACGGCTCCTTAGCGGATGCGGGAGGTGTGCCTGTCAATGCTTAACCCATCTTACGACCGTTAGAAAGCGGTGTCAAGTGCCATAGTAGAAGCACAGGGCTATTTAAAAGTCACAGAGTGTGTGGGGGAGCATGACAGGGGCAAGCCCTGTCACTACTATACCGACCGCCACTGTGTGGCTTGCTATGGCAAGCCGAGTATAGTAGTGACAGGGCTTGCCCCTGTCATGCTCGCGCCTACTCAGCCATACCCTCTCAATCATGCTATACTAGTATATCGGCAGGGTCCCAACGTTGCTTCAAGCGTTTCATCACATCTAACGCTTGCGGTCGATAGCCCCAACGCTCAATACTCGGTATTTCTTCTGCATGACGCATCACAAGAGCATAGCCATCGTGAGCTAAAGCAGGTCGGCGAAGTGCTGCTAGCCATGGCTTTATTGTTTCAGCATTTTCTCCTGTCCTTATAGCATAGAGACACCCACTACTCATATCCGCCACAAAATCCCCTTCGTTGATATTTGCACTGTTTTCTTGCATATAGAGCGACAAGTCTTTTGCTGGAACACCCACACGTATTACCGTTCCCTCTGCTAACATAGAAGTCCATACATCGGTACCCGATAGCTCAACGTCTTGCGCATTTGGTGTACCTATTGTTTTCAATACATCACGTACCTGATCGAGTTCGGCTTGCACATCTTCAACCAGACCCTCGGCAGTGTAGTGAATTGTGTAAGTATTATCTGTATACCCTTTGCATACTAGAATGGCCGATGCGGTGAGCGCGATGGGTAGTAGTGCTTTGGTATAGTGAAGTGCATCAGCGAGATGGTCAGTCGGAATGAGTAACGTGCGTTTGGTGCGTGGTCGTGCGAAAAACTTGAGCGTGACATCAGTTAGTAGACCGAGGGTACCACGCGAACCGATAAAAACTTTTGTCAGGTCATAGCCCGCAACATTTTTGACGATGGGGCGTCCGGTACGAATAACGCGTCCATCGGCTAACGCAACCGTTGTATAGAGTACGAGATCACGTATTGCTCCATAGCGCATACGCAACGGAGCGTTTATGTTTGCCGCGACAAGACCACCGATTGTGGCATCAGGCCACGGTGAGGCAAGCGGCAGATATGTTCCCTTTTCCGCGAGAAACCGATGTATCTCTGACAGAGGTGTACCAGCCCCAACTGTAATATAGAGGTCGTCATGGGCATACGTTTTGATACCCTGTAACCCTTGCGTGTTGACAATCATCTCTGGCGTTTCATGAACAGCATTACTAATATGTACCTGTTGCCGTGCCTGTGAGAGTGCGAGGAGACCCTGTGCAGCCTCTTTTGCCGTCGTCGGCACAAAGGGAGACGCTGGCAGTATAGGATGCTCTGCCGTCGTGTCCAACTTACGATAGCCCGCAAATGGGGTTGTACTCTCGGTTGGGACAGGAAAGACTTTGCCAGGATTAAGCATGATAGAAGGGTCAAAGGCTTGTTTGATATCCCACATAGCCAGTAGTTCATCAGGGGTATGCATGAGCGTCATGTAGTCGCGCTTCTCAATGCCAACACCATGCTCGCCCGTGAGACTGCCGCCCATTTCGACACAACACTTGACCATTTCCCAGCCAGCCGCATGAACGCGTGCCATCAATTCTGGGTCGCGTGGATTTGGCACGAGTATCATTGGATGCAAGTTGCCATCGCCAGCATGCATCAGATGTCCCACGCGCAGATTATATTTGTCGCAAATAGGGTCAACTTGCGCCAGGATTTCGCGTAAACGGCTACGTGGAACCGTGATATCGACAGTGTAGTACGATGGTGTCAGGCGCGTAATGGCGCCAGCGACACTCTTGCGGGCAAGCCAGATTTTATAGCGTTCCTCTTCGTTACGTGCGATACGTATCTCACGTACTCCCTGTGCATTAAGGAGTTGTTCGATTTCATGAATTTGTGGAGCAAGACTCGCTGGATAGCCATCGACCTCGATGATGAGGATTGCGCCAGCATCGAGGGGCAGTCCTGCATGTGCATAGGGTTCTGCCATATTCGTGATTTTTTGATCCATCATCTCCATTGTCGCAGGCATGAGGCCAGCGGCGATAATGGTGGAGACTGCATCAGCCGCCTGCTCAACGCTATCGAAGATGGCAAGCATCGTCTTGACTCCAGGCGGATTACGCAGCAAACGCGCAGAGATTGAGGTAATCAGTGCAAGCATACCCTCGCTACCTGTGATAAGGCCACACAGGTCATATTCGGGATAGTCTAACGCACGCCCACCAACGCGCACCTGACGACCATCAGCTAACACAACGTCGAGACCCGTAATATAATTTGTTGTCACGCCATACTTGAAGCAATGAGGGCCACCAGAGTTTTCGGAGACATTGCCGCCAATCGTCGATGCGCGTTGACTTGCCGGGTCTGGTGGAAAGTAGAGGTCATGTGTCTTTGCGTGTTCATCCAGTCGCAAATTGATCACAGCAGGTTGCGTGACCACACTCCGTCCAAGCGTATCAAGTTCAAGAATACGGTTCATCCTGGCAAACTCGACGATGATGCCACCCCGATCAGCAACCGCGCCACCCGACAATCCCGTTCCCGCACCACGCGCCACTAAGGGGACGTTGTGATTTGCGGCCCACTGTACAATCCGAGCCACCTCATCGGCTGTACGGGGAAACACCACTCCTTCGGGCCGTCCCTTGTCAAGCCCCGCATCAGCCTCATAGGTAAGCAACGTAGCCGCATCGGTGAATACCTGCCCTTGGGTAGTAGTGCCTTGAGTGAGGAGAGGGTAGTGTCTTGTAGCATAGGTTGGTGGCCTTTCTGTTTGCGAGACAATGCGTATAAATTTATGCATGTATTATATAGCATAAATGAGGGCTATAGTTACTTTACACATCTATTCTAACAATGTTATTGTATATAACAAATGTATCTACTATGTAGACATAGAACTAAAAACACGTAGAAAATTTAGGACACAGGTAAGTAAAGAGGAGATCGATGAAAGAAGAAACCTATTCGTCTACTGGACCCACCACACCTGTAACTCAATCCTTATGGGGTTGAGTTGAAAGCACCTCCACCTCCACCATGGAAACCTGAAAAACAGTATAAAAGCTATATTTCAAAGTCGGTATATGTTTTGGCTTGTAAATTGTTGCCACTTTGCATTATCATTGTAGTTGTTGGAGGCGTATATCATATGCTCCCCTACATATCGAAATCGAACAAGACATATGTTTCAACAACGTATCTCTCACCTCAAGCATCAGTTGCTCCAACACCTAACACAACAAGTGACTGTGTAACCGACAATATTGTTACCTCAATTATACAGCGACGGATGTCATGGGCAATTTTAAGCGAGCGTGGAATAACATTTTACCACTATATATCGCTATAGCTTCAACTATTTGGAGTTGGTCGGGTGACATGTTCTATGTTTCTGTTCAAGCAACAAGTTCTGAGCACAATGGACAGAATGACTCGATCCTGTACGGTTGGTATACTTGTGATCCTGCTAATCTTGGATCTATGGGTGTATAGTAGTGCATCTCGCAGCACAAATTGCATATTCGGATGTTGGGAATGACGAGACAAAGATGCAACTTACACCTGCAACTGGACCAACTATTGTGAGTCCAAGATATACTCTTCAGAATACATAAATGGACGTTGCTTATCTACTTGGTGCCATCCTTACCTGTCAACATACGCGCAAATTGTTCAGCATGACTGCGTTTGATAATGTGAAAGACAAGGCCTCTATGACAACTATGAAAGTGTGCCAATGGTCACGCTTGCTGATGGAGTTCCTGGACCCAGGCAAGGTGAGTGGACCTATAGCGAGTACGCGGCCCTCACAGACGATGGACAGTGGTACGAAATTGTGAATGGAGTACTCGTTATGGCACCTTCACCTGATATACCACGTCAATCTGCTGTAGCACGATTTACTTACTATCTTCTAGCCCATGTTGAGTTTGCAGGGTTAGGTAAAATAGTTCCTGCACCTTCTGATGTCGTGTTATCTCCGAACAATGTATATCAACCGGATGTCTTTGTGGTACTCAATGCACACCTTGATAGGGTGCAAGAGAAGAGAGTTGTGGGTGCGCCTGATCTTGTGATCGAACTTGCCTCTCCGAGTACAGAACTCTATGACCGATTGATGAAATATGATATTTATGCGCGTTTTGGTGTACCGGAATACTGGATTGCGAAAACAGCTACTCGTACTATTGAGGTGCTTGTCCTGGAAGAAGGAACGTATCGCTCATTAGGTGTCTTTCATGGACAAGACAAACTTCCTTCACGGATTGTGCCGGAACTGCCTGTAGCCGTCGATTCATTCTTTGCATAAGCAACTTCAAACAAGGAAAAGAGTTTGCCGCACTCTAAGCGCGGCAAACTCTTCTCCTTGTTTTTTCTACCCTACACGTCCACCTGTAACCTCTAACACATGGCCTGATACATAATCGGACAGAGGCGATGCCAGGAAGAGCATTGGCCCTGCCGCATCCTCTGGGGTGCCAGCGCGTCCGAGCGGAATCATCATGGCTCCCATCTGGCGCATCTGTTCGGGGATGCCGAGGGAGATGTTTTCGCCTTCACGCTCGATTGTTTCGGCATGGTCTTTCGCGGCAGTCAAACGCGTGTCAATGAAGCCGTAGCAGACACAGTTGACCTGCACGTTATAGCGTCCCCACTCTTTCGCGAGCGTCTTGGTGACACCCGTGATGCCAGCTTTCCCTGCCGAGTAGTTAGCCTGTCCAGCGTTGCCATAGACACCAGAGACGGACGAGACATTGACGACCTTACGTGCTTTCGGACGCCCACCTGCGGCCTGTTCCTTTTTCGCTGTCTCACGAATATAGGCTGAGGCTTCGCGCAGAATGCGAAATGGCGCGGTCAGGTGTACATCAATCATGGCGTACCACTGCTTATCGGTCATATTCTGAATGACGCTATCCCATGTGTAGCCAGCGTTATTGACGATAATATCGAAACCACCAAAGGTGTCCAGTGTTGACTTGATAAGGCGAGCAGGAAATGCTTCATCGGTCACATCACCCGCGACAACAAGCGATTTGCCACCTGCGTTACGAATGGCGGCGGCTATCTCCTCGGCTGGCGCAGGGTCGAGATCGCTCACGACCACCGAAGCTCCTTCGGATGCAAAAAGTTTCGCGGCAGCCGCTCCGATACCGCGTCCTGAGCCAGTCAAAATCGCAACTTTGCCATCAAGCATACCCATGATAGATGTTCTCCTTGACCTAAAAAATGATGAACATTGACGACCACATACGGCATCGCCGTATGTGGTCGTCAATGTTCATTTTAACGTTTGGGCAGGACTGCGGTGAAGGTGCCGGCTACCTTGACATCGCCGTTCTGGTCGGTGGCTTGCACCTTGCCTGAGATGCGTGCCTCGCCATCAACCTCCGTCTTCTCGGTAATGGTGCCTGTACAGGTGATGGTGTCATTGAGATGCGTCATGCCTTTGAAGCGCACATTGAATTTTCGCAGTGCGGCAGGACCAACATAATCGCTGAGCAATTGGCCGACAAAGCCCATGATGAGCATTCCATGCGCGATAACGCCGCCTGTCCCGATCATTTCGCCAACCTTCGGGTCGGTATGCAGTGGGTTGAAGTCGCCTGAAGCACCCGAATAGCGCACTAATTGGTTCAAGGTAACAGGATTTTTGACCAGTTTTGGAAGTTCGTCGCCAATCTGCACATCGTCATAATACTGCACCGTCGGAGTATGTGTGTTTGTCGTTGTCATGTGAGTATCTCCTTTGGTAGGGACCGATTCATCGGGTCCTCCTGGCTTCTCTATTGCCGACACACTGGATTGGGTGCGCTCAAGCGGACCCGTACTGGAGTGACTGACGACGGGGACTGGAATGCAAGCTCTAGTACGGGTCCACTTCAGCTCACCCTGCCGATTATTATTCGCGTACAACAATTGTGGTGCGTGCATTGAGAACGGGCTGGTTATGCTGGTTGGTGTAACGGGTCTCGGTGGTGACGATATCCATCGAGGAACCGTCTTTGCCTTGACGATTTTTGCCATCGAGAATGCTGGTCACGCCCGTGATCGTGTCACCGGGATAGATGGGCGCGAGGTATTCGTATTCCTCTTCGCCGTGCAGGATACGCATTACGTTGATGCCCACGCTGGATAGGTTGTTGCCGCCCTGCCGATTGCCCCAGAAGTTAAATGTAGTTGGGCTGGTAGGATACAGGGGTGTATCTTTATAACCCGCTGCTTGCGCGGCCTCGCGGCTATGATAAATAGGATTTGAGTCGCCAATGGCGAGGGCTATTTCGCGGATTTTCGCGCGTTCAACCTCAATGGTGAACGGGGGAAAGCTTTGACCGACCTTGCTCTTATCAAACATGATGGTATTGCTCCTTCGCAGGTTTCAGTGTTCATAGGAACGCTTGTCGTGCCCTCAGTATGTGATGGAAAGCAGTATATTGTCAAGGTGGAAGAGATTTTACAGATTCTTTAAACCTTTCTCATGCTTTCCTGAATGTACATGGATACAATGCTAATGGTTACATATACAAAATGTAGCCATGTATAGAGGAGAACATTGTTTATGGCAGATATTATTGAAACGACGATATCCACACCGACAGAGCGTGTAATACCCATTCCCCGTGAGCAAGAGTCACTATCTCTCTGGAGTCGCATCTCGCTTGGAGCAGTGCTTCTACTCTCCATCTTCATGAATTTCTTTCAGTTGGGACAGGGAAGCTACGGCAATCTTTATTATGCTGCTGGCATCAGAAGTATGACGGACAGCCTGCATAATTTCTTTTTTGTGTCATTCGATCCGGGTGGTTTTGTTACGATTGACAAGCCTCCGCTTGGTTTCTGGCTACAGACGATAAGCGCGAAAATCTTTGGTTTTACGCCTTTCAGTATCTTTTTTCCACAAGCTTTGTGTGGCGTCCTCTCGGTTCTCTTACTGTATTATCTGGTCCGTCGTCACTTCGGAGTTATCGCGGGACTTGTGGCGGCACTCGCACTGGCGGTCAGCCCCATTAGTGTCGTGACGAACCGCAATAATACGATTGATAGTACATTAGCTCTCGCTCTGTTACTCGCGGCCTGGGCCGTCATTCATGCGGCTGAAACAGGTAAATTACGTTGGTTAGTGTTAAGTGCAATGTTTGTTGGGCTTGGTTTCAACATCAAGATGGCAGAGGCATACCTTGTCTTGCCCGCGCTTGTCATGACGTACTTATTGTGTGCGCCGCGCACGTTTTGGACGCGTATCTGGCATTTAGCCGTCTTTACACTGGTATTTTTTGTGCTCTCGATTTCCTGGTTGTTAGCTGTTGATCTCACACCAGCATCGCAGCGCCCATATGTTGGCTCAACACAAACGAACTCTGAGGTTAGTCTTGCCTTTGGCTATAATGGTCTGAACCGTTTGCACATCGGTGGTGGCAACACTGGTTTTGGAGGATATCGCGGAGGAGGTGGCAATCGTGGAGGGGAAGGGACGAGTACGACGAGCAATGGTCAAAATGGCACATCTACTGGAAACACCGCCAACCGTACTCAGCAGGTACAAGCAGGAACTCCTGTTCTCTTCGAGTCGGGTGCGCCCAGCCTCTTCCGACTCTTCAGTGTGTCTCTGGGTGGACAAATCGCCTGGTTGTTACCATTCGCTTTATTAGGAATTCTCGCGCTGCTATGGCAGAAACGCCTCGATTTACAACGAGACCGCCAGCAATTAGGGCTGGTATTGTGGGGTTTCTGGTTAGTAACCATGACCGTCTTCTTTACGCTTGATGGCTCGTTTCATCAATACTATATGACTGAAATGGCCCCTGGTTTGAGCGCCCTTGTGGGTATTGGCCTTGTGATGATGTGGAAGGACTATCGTAGCGCTGGCTGGCGTGGCTGGCTCCTGCCCATTGCGCTTGTGGTAACTGCTGCCGCCCAAATCTATATGTTGACCAGTTATCCAATATGGTCCGTATGGATGAGTCCACTCATTGGTGGTCTTACTACTCTTACGATTATTGGGCTTATCGTGCTACGTGTAAGACCACAAATCAATGTAAACGTTTCTACAATGCGTATCGCAGGAATTGTGATCGCTGTGGCTATGTTTGCTCTGCTTCTTGCTCCGACGGTCTGGTCAGGTTATTCTGTTATTCGTAACACCGAGTCCTCGGCACCTGCTGCCGGTCCTACGGCGCAAGGCAATAATGGTGGTTTCGCTGGTGGAAATGGTCAAACTAATAGAACTACTCGTGCCGGACAAGAGGTTGCAGCAGGGTTAGCCGGAGCATTCGGATTTGGTGGGTCAGACCAGGCTGACGCAACTCTCATCTCCTACTTAGAAGCGCATCAGGGGAGTACAAAGTTTCTGGTTGCCGTACCAAGTGCTAATGCTGGTGCATCTATTGTGTTAGCAACGAATAAGCCCGTGATGGCGATGGGCGGTTTTAGTGGTAGTGATCCCATTCTGACCGTGAGCAGTTTGCAGACCCTGATTCACAATGGAACGATACGCTACTTCCTGATTAGCTCCCCACGAGCCACGCAGGACCTGATTGATGAACTCCCTGAACAATTCCGAGACGTGTTGTCGGGCCGCGGTGGAGGTCGTGACGGCTTCGGTGGCTTCGGTCAACAGAGTGCTTTATCTACATGGGTAAGTAGCCATTGTACAGCCGTCCCTGCCAGCGATTGGTCTTCAACCGGACGTGCTGCGGGTGGCAATCAATTATACGATTGTGCGGTATCTAAAGCGTAATGATACATTGTTTGTACGGATGGATGATGCCAGTGAACAAATGGATGTAGGGGTCTAATTCTATTACACCCTCGTCACCGTTGACCATTGGGACGAGGGTGTAATAGAATTAGACCCCTACAGATGTTGTAGAATAGAAGTGTTTTGATACTGCTTATTCTTAACACCAGGAGCAACATGTATGGGCATGACCAACGATGGTCGGTCTCACTGGCAGGCCGACACTTCCGGTAATCCACTGCTTGAGACGACGGTTGGCGACTTTTTCGATAGGCGTGCAGATGAACTTGCTACGAAAGAGGCACTGGTCTATTCCTGTTATCCAGAGTTTGGTGATTTGCTCAACATACGCTGGACGTATGCAGAGTATCAACGTCGTGCGAACGCGATTGCCTGTGGTCTGCTCGCGCTCGGTTTTCAGAAAGGTGAACATATCGCGGTATGGGCTGCCAATCTTCCCGAATGGCCTCTTCTGCAAATGGCTGCGGCAAAAGTTGGCCTGGTCCTTGTCACGATTAACCCTGCATACCGAACCTCCGAGTTAGCCTATGTGTTGAAGCAGGGTGATGTGGTGGCACTCTTCTTTATGGCCCGTGTGCGTGACCATGATTGCCTTGCGACGGTCAATGCCATGACAACTCCTGGTGCTGAACATGGTGAAGTGAGCAGTACAGACTTGCCTCGACTGCGTTATACATGTCTGCTCGGCGCGTCTCCATTTTCCGCTCCTCCACAACAACCAACATGGCGTCCAGCACTCTTTGTGGAAATGATAACGCAAGGTGAGCAGGTAAGTATGGAGATGCTCAAGGCAAGACAAGCTTCTGTACAACCACGTGATGCCGCCATGATTTAATATACCTCTGGCACAACAGGATTTCCAAAGGGTGCAATGCTGACGCATCACGGTATTGTCAATAACGCGGCAACATTTATGGATCGTTGGGACCTGGGACCAAACGAACGAAGTTGTACCGCCATGCCCTTTTTTCATGTTGGTGGGTGTGTTTTGGCTGTGCTTGGTGCTATTTATACCGGAGCGACATTGCATCCGATGCTGGCCTTCGACACGCTCAAGATACTGCAAATACTTGCTAGTGAACATTGTACGACGCTTGGTGGTGTCCCCACGATGCTTATGGCAATCCTGCAACACCCTGACTTTGAGCAATATGATCTCTCATCGCTCCATGCTGTTGTCAGCGGTGCAGCCTCTGTCCCTGTCCATTTGATGGAGCAGGTAAAGGAGCACATTGGCGCGAACGTGGCAATCGTCTTTGGACAAACCGAGTCGAGTGCGGCGATTACATTAACTTTGCCCGACGACTCATTTGAACTGAAATCGGCAACGGTTGGTCTGCCCTTGCCGCATGTCGAGGTCAAAATTATCAATCCGGCTACAGGGCAAATTGTGCCATGTGGAGAACGTGGTGAGTTGTGTTGTCGTGGCTTCCTCGTGATGCAAGGCTATTACAATATGCCGGAAAAGACAGCAGAGGCTATTGATAGCGAGGGTTGGTTGCACACAGGCGACCTTGCCACGATGAACGCACAGGGCTATGTTGACATCGTTGGGCGTCTCAAGGACATGGTTATTCGTGGCGGTGAAAACATCTTCCCACGCGAGGTTGAAGAATTTTTGATACGTCACCCTCAGATTGCCGATGCGCAAGTTCTCGGCGTACCAGATGCCTTCTTTGGCGAGGAGTTGCTCGCCGTGATACGCCTCAAAGCAGGTGAGCAACTGGCACAGGACGAACTACGAGCCTACTGTAAGCAACGCATCAGCCATCAGAAGGTTCCACGCTACTTCCAATTCGTTGAGAGCTATCCCATGACCGCCAGTGGTAAAGTGCAGAAGTTTGTATTGCGTAAACAGGCGGTTGAGGCATTAGGGCTATAGACGTTGGGAGGATATGTAGGGGCCAATGATGCAGATGGACAATTGAATGAGGATATGAAACGCCTGTAGGGGTCTAATTCTATTACACCCTGTGAGCAATTGATTCTGTCTACAGGATTGATGGAACGTTTCATCAATCCTTGCTAATATGATTTATCGCCCACAGGGTGTAATAGAATTAGACCCCTACAATTCACGTATCCGCATTATCGCTATATTCAATAACGAGATAGTTATAAACGAAATTTTACATTCGTTCCAACACAATGATTGGAATAACACGGGTAGTATTTTTCTGATACGTGGCGAAGCCTGGGTTTTTGCTCGAAACGTCGGCGAAGATACGGTCACGCTCCTGGCCCTCAGCAACCGTCGCATGTGCCTTGAACTGCTCGGTGCCTACCTCAAGAGTTACATCAGGATGGGCCAGTATGTTATGGTACCAGTCAGGATTGGTGGGTGCGCCGCCTTTAGACGCGAGGATGACGTAGTGGCCGTTATCTTTAAAGTATACGAGTGGGTGGACACGTTCCTGGTTGCTCTTCGCACCAAGTGTGTGAAGCAAGAGCAAAGATGCACCTGCGAACTGACCACCGACCTTGCCGCCGTTGGCGTGAAACTCCTCGATAATTTGCTTATTCCAATCGTTGGGACTGCTCATATATTCTCCTTCTCACGAAACGTGAATGTTCTAATTCTCACGCTCAGCTTATTATGTGTACAAGGAAACATGTTCCTCATGTGTGCTATAACGCGTGAGCATGTGAAAAACATTCCTGTGTTCATAAGTTCTGATACTATAGTTACATGCTAAGGAATTTCTTGCAGTGTAAAAAAGGCTTTGGCTGGACGTGAAAAAGCTTTGAGGGTAACACACGTTATGCGTGGCTTCTTTTGTCCACGCGATCAGGAACAGATGCGACAACTGGTGCAGTTTCAGCATGAACTGGCTGTAAATTATGGCAAACTGGTGGCGGTTGGTGTTGACCCTCCACTGGTGAATGCGGCGTTTCGAGCCGGGCTGGGAGCGCAATGGCACTTTCTCTCTGATGAGCAGCGTACAGTGATTCAACAGATCAACATTCTCGATGAGACCGAAGGCGAGTATGCCTATCGCGCGCAACCTTACACCTTTGTGTTGCGACCAGACTTGAGCATTCACGCCATGTATAACGGATGGTTTTTTGTTGGGCGTCCCACACTTGAAGAACTACGACATGACCTGCGAGCGATTATGGAGACGCGCTCAGATTACCACTATGAAGCCTATGACACTCCCGAAGCGCGTTCGATTCGTATTCCTCAACAGACCTGGGAACATGGCACGCCAGAACTGGGTGCAAGCGGCCTATCTGTCGCGCAAGGTATTGTGCGCTGGTTCGATATCAATGCTGGCTCCGGTGTTATTATACGCAATGACTCTGGTGAAGAGGTATTCTTTAACTTTACAGCCATTCCTGGTCAAGGCTATCGGACTATCAGGGCAGGAACGGAGGTTCGGTTTGAGGTTGTGGAGCATACAACTGGGGCTACCGCTCGCAACGTTCAGAAGGTAGAATAGCATTGCCTGTTTTCTTGCAGGAGCCTTTTCGTGTTATACTTGGAAATGGTGGTCTACAACCCTACGCAGATCACCAAACACAATGCTCTCAAAGAAAGAGGTAGTAGTTCATGCCTATGAAATACGGTTTGATTCTTCCGCAAGGTTGGACGATGGACCTTGCGCATATCAAGGACCCGGTTGAAGCGTATGAGACGATGACACGTGTGGCACAGACAGCCGATGAAACGGGTTTTGAGTCGGTCTGGCTCGTCGATCACTTCCACACTATTCCTCAACCGTCGCAGGAGGTGACATTCGAGTGCTGGACGAGTACGGCAGCGTTGGCACGCGATACTAAACGCGTGCGTATCGGGCAAATGGTTTCTTGCAACGGTTATCGTAATCCCGCGTTGTTAGCGAAGATGGCGAGCACAGTTGATGTCCTGAGTCATGGCCGTCTCAATTTCGGCATTGGTGCAGGCTGGTATGAGCATGAATACCGTGCCTATGGCTACGATTATCCTGATGCACCCGAACGCTTACGCTATTTACGTGAAGCGGTCCAGGTCATTCAGGCGATGTGGACACAGGAAGAGGCTGTTTTCGAGGGCAAGTATTATCAACTGCATGGAGCCATCAATTCACCGAAAGGTGTGCAGAAGCCACATATCCCCATGCTGATTGGCGGTGGTGGCGAAAAGGTGACGCTCAAACTTGTCGCGCAATATGGCGATGCCTGTAATGTGAACGGTGATATCGCGACCATTCAGCATAAGTTCGATGTGATTAAACAACACTGTGCGACAGTTGGACGCGACTACGAAAGCATTCACCGAACGGTATCAGTCATTTGTGCGATTGGCGAAACTGAAGAGCAAGCTCAGGCGTCAATTCCATCTGAAATGAGGAGGCTTTTTGGTGATCGCATACAGGGTGCAATGATAGGTACGCCTGATACGATCCGCACACGCTTAGCGGAGTACGAGGCAGCAGGTGTACAGGAACTGCTGGTTACATTTGCCGACCGCACAAACCTCGACTCGATACAACTCTTTGCCAAAGCGTTCATTGGGTAGCTTAACTCACTGGTCATAGTGCAAACACATAGAAAGAGAGTGAGACAGCGCAAAATATTTTGCGCTGTCTCACTCTCTTTCTATGTGTTTACTCGCATAATGCTCTGTAAATGAATATCCTTGCAGAACGCTTCTTCTGCTGATACACTATGCAACATGCACTATTTTTTATATAGATGCTTGTATGGGCTGTATTTTGAGGTGCGGCATGGAGAACAACCAACTACCATTTCATTTGCAACTCCATTACGAACGTATACTGCGCGGCTGGTCACAGGCTGATGTTGCTGAGAAGGTGGGAAGCGATGTGAAGTCTGTAGGTCGCTGGGAGAGTGGTTCAGGCCTCCCTCGTCCTTATTATCGCCGGAAGCTGTATGAAATTTTTGGCAAGAACGCAGAGACGATGGGGCTACTAGAGCAAAGTTCACATACAACACTTCCTCCTGTATCCACACGCGCTGCATTGTCTGCTAACGGTGCTGAGAGCGTAGCCCCGGAAGACGCGGATGAAGCTCCTCCTTATATGCACACTCAAATGGATTGGGGTGAGGCTCCACGTCCAACTACAGTGTATGGGCGCGTGGACGAATGTACACAGTTACAAGGGTGGATTCAGGAGGATAAATGCCGTGTTGCGGCCGTGCTAGGTATTGGAGGCATAGGCAAAACCACACTCCTCTCCGTTGTCGCCGAGCAGGGAAAAGCTGGCTTTAGAGCAGTTTTCTGGCGTTCACTGCATAATGCACCTTCGCCAAAGCAGTTCTTAAAGAGTGCCATAAGGTTTCTCGGTCATCAGCAGCATACTCCAACCCTTCCCGAATCAGTAGACGATTTAATCGAATTGCTTATGCAAATAGTGCAGCACCGTCGTTGCTTGCTGGTTATGGATAATTTTGAGTCGGTGATGCAAGCAGGACAGTATGCAGGTCTCTACCAGCCAGGATATGAAGGCTATGGAAAGCTGCTACAACGGGTTGGAGAAACGCAGCATGAAAGTTGCCTTTTGCTTACCAGTCGAGAAAAGCCGAAAGAAATCGTCCATAGCGAGAGTAAACAAGGGCCTGTACGCACACTCACACTCTCAGGTGTTGGATATGAGGTGGGACTGGAGCTTCTACAAGAGCAAGAGCTTGTTGGGAGCGAGCAGGCATGGCGCGACCTGATACAGATGTATTCAGGAAATCCTCTGGCCTTGAAGCTTGTCGCGCAACCGATACGAGATGTCTTTGGAGGACATATAGCACATTTCCTGGGAGCGGAAGAGAGCGTATTTGGTGGCGTGACCGATTTGCTCAATCAACAATTTCAACGCCTCTCTTTCCAAGAACAGGATGTCCTTATGTGGCTGGCAATTGAGCGTGAAGCAGTTGCGTTAGAAACAGTTCGCGCGGATATGTTGCTCATTTCAAGAGGAGTGTTGATAGAAACGCTCGTGTCTCTGCTCCAACGTTCACTCATAGAAACACGAGAACCTGCTTTGTTCACACTACAGCCTGTTGTCATGGAGTATCTTACAACGCGTCTGGTGCAACGCGCATACATCGAGTTCCACCTGGCAATAGGCGATACCTGGAAAAAATATGCATTTATCAAAGCGCAGGCGAAAGACTATGTGCGAGCAAACCAGATACGCCTTCTTCTTGCGCCTATCGCACAGCATATTTTGGCAACGATGAGTCAGGATGCATTTGAAACGCAGGTCCGGCACATGCTCGATGCACAACGGGAGAAATACCTGGTGCCACACGCGTATGTCGCGGGCAATATACTCAATTTGCTTGTACATCTTCATTATGATCTGCACACCTTCGACTTTTCGCATTTGACGATTTAGCAGGCGTATCTACAAGACGTTACCCTTGCAGGTACGGATTTTACTGCCGCGCACTTTATCGCCTCTGTTTTTAGAAACACCTTTGGCAATGTCCTTGCGGTAACGTTTAGCCCTGATGGGAAACTGCTCGCGGTAGGCATTGCAACGGGCGAAATATGGGTCTTTGATGTTGAAAGCGGCTCCCCGTTGTTCTCATGTACAGGACACACCGATGGTGTATGGGCTGTTGCATTCAGTCCTGATATGCGCTTGCTTGCCAGCAGTAGTGACGATCAGAGTGTGCGGATATGGAGTGTTGAGACGAGTGAATGTGTTGGGATATTCAATGGTCATACAAACCGTGTGCGCACAGTTGCTTTTCATCCCGATGGAACGCTGTTAGCCAGTGGAAGTGATGATACGAGTATTGTGTTCTGGGAGGTCAAGAGCGGGCGTCGTCTCGATACTCTACAAGGCCATACAGATCGTGTCTGGTCGGTTGCGTTTAGCCATGATGGACGCCTGTTAGCGACAGGAAGTACGGATTTAACAGTTATCCTCTGGAATATTTCAACGCGCTCTCCTCTTATGAGGCTTTCAGGTCATACAAACGCGATACGCTCGCTTGCATTTAGCCCGGATGACCGTTATCTTGGAAGTGGGAGTGATGATAAGTCTGGTGATGCTTTGGGATGTACAGAGCGGCGGATGCAGCAGAATTTTTCAGGGACATAGCAATCGGGTCTGGTCCGTTACCTTTAGCGGAGATGGTCTGACCATCATGAGTGGAAGTGAAGACCAGACGATATGTATCTGGGATATTTCTACAGGAATACGCGTGCAAACGTTACAGGGCCATACACAAGGTGTTCGTTCTGTTGCTTATAGTAACGATGCGCACCTGTTAGCGAGTGGTGGAGACGATCAGACGATTCGTTTGTGGGAAATGTCAACAGGGCACTGTTTGAAGACGCTGCAAGGATATACAAACCGTATTTGGTCCGTCTTGTTTGCTGGTGATGCACACACACTTGTAAGTATCGGTGAGGATCAGGTGATTCGTGTGTGGGACACCGATACTGGAAAATGGACGCACACTATGCATGAGCAGGGACATGGACTACGTTCGCTCGCGGTGACTAGCGATGGAGGATTGCTAGCGAGTGGTGGCGAGGACCAGACGGTACACGTATGGAATCGCGTGACAGGTCAATTGCTCAGGATATTCCGTGGACATACGGACTGGGTGGGCACGGTCGCTTTTAGTGCTCATGGGGATATGCTTGCGAGTGGGAGTGAAGATACAACGGTACGACTGTGGGAAACACAGACAGGACGTTGCCTTTACACACTGGCTGGTCATAGTAGTTGGGTGCGTGCTGTTGCATTTAGCCCTGATGGAAGTATGCTAGCGTCAGGTGGTGATGATCAAACTATTCGACTCTGGAATACGGAAAGTGGGGAATGTCTGCTCACATTGCAGGGGCATACTGCTCGCATTCGTTCACTGGCTTTTCATCCTGACGGGCGGTATCTTTTAAGTGGTGGTGAAGATCAAACGCTTCGTGTGTGGGACTGCGTGACAGGAGAATGCCTCTCGGTCTTACAGGGGCATACAGGTCGTGTGCGCTCTGTAGCGTACAGTCCTGATGGAAGCGTACTATGTAGTGGTAGCGATGATCAGACGGTGCGTCTGTGGGAGAGTGCAAGCGGAACGTGTGTGCAGGTCTTACGGGGGCATACGCATCGTGTACGCTGGGTCGCGTTCGAGCCGCAGGGAAACTTTATCGCGAGTAGTAGTGATGATGGTTCTATCAAAATCTGGGATGTACATACCGCTTCTTGTGTCAAGACGTTGCTCAACGAACGTCCCTATGAGCGCATGAATATTACGAATGTGCAAGGATTGACCGAGACCCAAAAAGCAACGTTGCGTTTGCTGGGAGCAGTCGAGATAGGAGAAACGTAAAGATGAAAAAGAGCAAGGAAGCTATTCCAAATCTTCTTCTACAAAACGCGCGTTTGGAGCGTGGCTGGTCACAAGGGTATCTGGCTAAACTGCTCGATACAAACTACAATGCTGTCAGTCGGTGGGAAAGTGGCTCGATCACTCCTTCTCCCTATTTTCGGCAGCGTCTATGCGAGGTTTTTGGCAAAACGACGATTGAGCTTGGCCTTGTGTCACCCTCACATAGTTCCAGCATAGTCAACATTCCCCATATGCATAACCCATTTTTCACGGGTCGAGAACCCTTACTCACAAAGCTTCACGAACGGCTTACGACGGCTAAAACGGCGGCATTGACATCTGCGCAGGCTCTTTATGGGTTGGGCGGTATCGGCAAAACACAGACCGCCGTTGAATATGCTTATCGCTATAGTGACGATTATAGCCACGTATTCTGGATACGCGCCGCGAGCCGTGAGATGCTCCTGGCTGACTTTGTGGAACTGGCACAGTTGCTCAACCTGCCAGAAAAAGACGAGCAGGATCAAGCACGGATTGTCGTCGCGGTCAAGCAGTGGTTGGCTGTCAACGCTGACTGGTTGCTCATCCTGGACAATGCCGACGACCTGCCTCTGGCGCAAGAGTTTTTGCCTGGAAGTCACAAGGGCTATATCTTGTTCACAACACGCGCTCAAGCAGCAGGAGCAATCGCAGCGAGTGTCGAGATAGAGAAATTGAACCTGCGAGACAGTGCCTTATTGCTCTTGCGCCAGAGCAAAATTCTGGAGCCAGATACTCCGCTCGATAGTGTGTCGGCTGCGGATAGGGCTGCTGCTGGACGCATCGCGAAGGAGATGGATGGCTTGCCTCTGGGCCTCGTTCAAGCAGGTGCTTATGTTGATGAAACAGGATGCAGCTTGACAGATTATCTTGGCCTGTATGCAACACATCGCAAAGATGTACTTGCACGTCGCAGTCGCTTCTTGCTGGACTATTCTGAAACAGTTGCTACCACATGGTCGCTCTCTTTTCAGCAGGTTGAGCAGCAAAGCCCTGCCGCCGCCACTATACTACGACTCTGCGCGTTCCTGGCACCCGATGCTATTCCCGAAGAACTGCTTCTGCGCGGTGCTGCCGAACTGGACGATATCGCGAAGACTGCTATAACGAATCCGTTTCGCTTCAACGAAACAATGGAGGTAGTGCGTAAATACTCACTTGTGCGACGAAACAGCGAGACGCATATGCTGAGCATTCATCGTCTCGTGCAAGCCGTTCTCAAGGAGGAGATGGACGCGGAGACTCAACGCGCATGGGCAGAGTACACAGTACGCGTCGTCAACGCGGCCTTTCCAGTGGGCGACTATGGGGCGGGTACAAATTATCAGTATTATCTACAATATTACCTGCCGCACGTCCAGGAGTGCGCGATGCTGATTCAACAGCACCAACTCCATTTTCCAGAAGCCGCAACATTGCTCTATCAAGCAGGAGCGTTTTTGTATACACATGGCTTCTATGCTCAGTCCGAAGCTCTCCATCGGCAAGCATTGGCTATCCGTGAGCAGGTAATAGGCATTGAACACCCTGCTACTGCCGAAAGTCTCAACTTCCTGGCAATGCTCTCGCGGCTCCAGGACAACTATGAGCAAGCGGAAACGTTTCATCGGCAAGCTCTCGCCATCCGCGAAAAGATGCTTGGACTGCAACATGCCGCAACCGCCGAAAGTCTCAATAACCTTGGAGTTCTCTACCGTAATCAGGGGAAGTATGAGCAGGCCGAGCCTCTTCTTCAGCAAGCACTGAGCATCCGCACGCAATTGCTTGGCTCCGAACATTCTGAAACCTTGATTATCGTCATCAATCTGGCGAAGCTTTACTTAGAGCAGGGAAAGTATGAGCGAACCGAACAGCTTTTGCAACAGACGCTGGCGAGTTATGAACGGAATCTGGGCGACCCTGAGCACCCTCTTATTGCTCTGAACCTTCATCTACTGGCAAAGGTTTTGTATAAACAAGGAAGATATGAGCAAGCCGAGGATCGTTGGAAGCGGGCCATTGTGATCTTTGAGAACACACTTGGTTCAGAGCACCCTGTTATCGCTGAAAGCCTCAGCGGTCTGGCTGAACTCCTCCTTGCTCAAGGGCACTCTGCACAAGCGCAATCCTTGTGGCAAAGAGCACTGAATATTTGTGAAAAGGCGTTCGGCCCTGAGCATCCCGATACGATTGTCTATCGTAAGCACTTGGCTGAGAGCGTTCACAAAAGAGAGGAGCAGCAGAACAATGCCCATCATTCTGCTGCTCCTCCACTTTGAGCTAAGTCAAGCACTATCGTTTTGAGTTAGCAGTCATATACCCCACCGCCAATACATGGGCCATTTGGCTTGATATGAAGTGCTGTTATTACGTGTTGAGCACTGGCGTGCGAGTTAGCTGTTGCGTTTGCCAATGCTCCCATGCCTTGTAGTGAAAATCCACCCAATGTCGCTACCAGCGCGATGACCGCAAGAAAACTGCGTATCTTTCGCATAGATATTCCTTTTCTACTTGCTTGAGAAGCAAGCACTATTGGTGTTACCTGATCCAAGATCGCAGGGATTGTGTTGCAATCGAATGAACCCATTTGATCACAAAAGTAAGTATAAATGCAAAATAGAGGAATTGCAAGATGGTAGAGGCAAAAAGAGGCAAACTTGACCATGCTACAACCAGAACTATGCCAATCAAAAGAGAGGGGAACAGAATGATACTCATCATTTTGTTCCCCTCTTTTCTACCAAGTCAAGCACTATCGTTTTGAGTTAGCAGTCCATTGACCCACCTCCAGCACAGGGGCCGTTTGGCTTGATGTGAAGTGCCTGCCCAGAGACCGACGAAGCACTGCTCGTACTGGCGTGCCAGCTAGTAGTTGCGTTTGCCAGCGATCCCATGCCTTGTAGTGAAAATCCACTCAATGTCGCTACCAGCGCGATGACCGCAAGAAAACTGCGTATCTTTTTCATAGATACTCCTTTTTCTGCTTGCTTCTCAAGCAAGCTCTATTTTGTTACCTGACCTCGCCGTCGCGAGGAATTTCTTGCAATCGAATGGATCCACATGATTACGAAGTAAGTATAAGTGGAAATGATGGACAGATGAACACTATTTAGAGATCATTCAAGGTACATTTAAGTATCTTTGAAAGGACACAAGGAGGACATTTCTCGTGGGGTAATGTGACTAATGGGGATACTATCTTTGTATGGGAAGATGGTAGAATGGAGCGAGGAAGTTGTTAGAGGGATTTTGGATACTCAAAGTGCTGACCTTTTAAGGATAAAATGCTGCAAGGAAGGAAGCCTATCCACGATGATTGCACATAATGAAGCCTCAACTTCGGGTCTCAAAGCCGATCTGTTGCTTGTGACCGCGACCGAAGTTGAGGCGCACGCTGTCCTACACATATTTGAGCTACATGGAAACAGGTCTAAGACGTGCTATGTTGATGATAATACGTATTTTGATCTTGGAACGATTGGGGGAGCGAGGACATTTATGGTGCAATCCGAAATGGGTATGGGTGGTCCTGCCGGTGCTACTATTGTGACCTACGAAGGTATCAAGGCTCTGTCGCCTTCAGCAGTGATTATGGTTGGTATTGCCTTTGGTCTCATGCCCGAAAAGCAGCACCTTGGCGATATCCTGGTTTCGCGCCAACTTTCAGGGTACGAACTGCAAAAGATTGAACAGGGTGCCAATGGTGAAGAAATCATCAAACCGCGTGGAGACCGTGTACAATCTTCACCACGCTTGCTGAGCCGCTTACGAGCAAGTAATCTGAATTGGCAAGGGCCAAAGGTGCATTTTGGAGCCATCCTTTCTGGCAATACACTGGCGAATCATAAAAATTTTCGCAACAGGCTCCTGAGCATCGAGCCTGAAGCCATTGGCGGAGAGATGGAGGGAACAGGTGTCTACTCGGCGGCTCATCGCACGAAAGTCGATTGGATTCTGATCAAGGCCATTTGTGATTGGGCTGATGGACAGAAGGATGACGCTTATCAGCAACAGGCGGCAGAAAATGCAGTACGCTTTATTCTCCATGTACTCCAACAGTGGGGGTTAGCAGAGGAAAAACAGTGGGAGATGGCAGAGGACAATGCGAATACGTCTTTTAATCCTCAAAAGAGCAACATAACGCCCTTACGAAGGCGAGCGATAGGGACGCTACTCGGCACCTATTTTGACCATGTTAGTTGGGTTCTTGCTGTTGGCTGGGAGCCGGATGGCGAGCGTATCGCATCGGCAGGTGGTGATGGAGTGGTACGCGTCTGGGATGCCACGAGTATGCAAACACTCCTGACGTATCGTGATCATCCCTGGCTTTTCAAAAACGTAAACTGGCTGCCTAAGATTTACAGGCTCGCCTGGTCGCCCGAAGGATTGCGCATCGCGTCGGCGGGTGATGGCAGAAACGTGTATGTGTGGGATGCGACTACCGGACAAACGATCACCGTCTATGAGGGGCATATAGGTATGCTATCCAATGTCTTCGCGCTGGCATGGTCTCCGAACGGAAAGCGTATCGCCTCGGCGTGTAGTACAGGAGGATTTGATAAAACAGTTCATGTATGGAACGCAAAAACGGGTACTTCCACCATGCGTTATGACTCGTCCTATGGCCTGATGCCCAATTTTTCGGTCTCGTCTATCGCGTGGTCGCCTGATGGGAAGCGCATTGCCTCGACCTGTGGCGACAAAACGCTGCGTTTATGGGATGCAACTACAGGCAACGCTATCTCAACGTTTAAGACGAGTTCAAACTGGGTATATACTGTAACATGGTCGCCAGATGGTGAACGTCTCGCCCTGGCAAATGGAAATTCGACAGCAGAAATTCTCGACGCGTCCACCGGACGGACTTTGCTCACCTATCACGGACATCGGGAGGGAGTACGGGATATCGCGTGGTCGCCAGATGGTCGTCGTCTTGCAACTGCCAGCAATGATACAACCGTCCAGCTATGGGACGCGACGACAGGTGCCTGCCTCTATACGTATGAGGACCATGCGTCCTGGACAACGTCCGTTGCGTGGTCGCCTGATGGAACACGTATTGCTTCGGCAAGCAATGATAAAACGGTGCAGGTCTGGCAAGCGGTGTAGGAGGTTTGCTGAAAAAAAGATATCAAAAGGGGAGAAAGTGCGTCTACAAAACTCTCTGCTCTCTCCTAAACATCTCACTACCTTGAATCCTGTTGAGATGGAGCGTCTTATTGTTATCATGCAATTGTCCGATATAGAACAGGTAAAATATAAGATAAATTAGGAAGTGGATAGGCTATGAATATGCATTCCGATCAGCGAGAGATCAACACACAGAACATCGCATTTCCTAATGGCAATTCCGCATTGACTATATTTCCTCCCGTTGGTACCCATGCGCAAGATTTGCTTCCACTTTTGCATATTCCTCCATTTGACGCTCTTATTATGCTGGTAGGGGGTGCATCTTTGATGGATGAAAAGCTTTCCCCCAGCCTGGAGAACCTCTTTACTCATGGTATTGCTCATCTGGCAGCTATGCGTAAGACCTTGATCGTCGATGGGGGTACACAGGTGGGCGTGATGGAGTTAATGGGGAAGGGTATAGCAGCGCAACAGCATCGCTCACCACTGCTTGGCGTTTCCCCGGCAGGAGCGGTGACGTATCCAGGAAAGGCCACAGGTCGCTTAGTAGGTGATGACCCTGTGCCACTTGACCCAAACCATTCGCATTTTGTGCTTGTCGAGACTAATGAATGGGGTGGTGAGACAGAGACCATGTATCAGCTAGCGCAACTCTATGCTCAGGGTCGCGCCTCGGTAGCAATGGTTGTTAATGGTGGATCTATCGCTAAAAAAGAGATTCTATACAACGTGCGTCAGGGGCGTCCTATTATTCTTTTTACCGGTAGTGGACGGCTTGCCGACGAGCTCGCGGCACTTTGGCGAGAAAAACCCTCTTCGTTTTCTCATTCCGAGCTTGCCGAAATCATTCAGCATGGAAATATTCATTTATTTCCCATCACAGGTGCAGAGATAGAACTTTTGCAACTTCTACAACGTTTATTGTGGCAACAATGACATGAATAGCTGTGGTGAGATAGATAGAGACGTTTTTTTCTCTGCTTTACCCTGATTTCGGGGAATCCCATTTCTGGTTATCATGCCCTGGAAGATGGGGTCGATGAGGTTGCGCAACGTGGCATACTCGTATTTCTTCATCTGCCCCACGCTTGTTGGAGTAGCATCGGTTACAGATACCTTCTGAGTATGACAATCCCTGCTCAAACGGTTCGCAATCATCTCCTCGGAAGCTGAGCTTGATACAGGCTGGGCGGAGGAGGTGGGATTTGAACCCACGAAGGCTTGCACCTTACACGATTTCCAGTCGTGCTCACTAGACCACTATGAGACTCCTCCACGCGGAGAGAGTGGGATTCGAACCCACGAAGGCTTGCACCTTACCGCTTTTCGAGAGCGGCACATTCGACCACTCTGACATCTCTCCGCCGTGAGTATAGCATATCTCTTGAGATGTGACAAGCGTTATCTTTCGTTGATTTCGCCTTGCTCATAGAGCCAGCGTGCGAAGTGGATACGGCTATCGTCTGCCATGCGTTGCTGCATCTCGACATTTTCGTAAAGATGTGTGCGTTGATGCTGTAACTTGCGCGTCTCGTCCCATGTGAAGCCCTGGCTCAATAAATATTCCTGCTGCCTCTGTTCTTCCTGCATACTCTCTGTTGACGTACTCCCCTCGGCACGTTGACCCGACTCAGAAACATTTCCTTGGAATTGCTGTTGTCTGTTGTGCATAGCATGTGCTCCTTCTCTCTGTATTCGTTGCGTTCCATGCTATTCTTTATCGGACTCCAAGGGAGCAATCTGTAGGTACAAAAACAGGGGTATGAGTCCGATGAAATCGGACTCATACCCCTGTTTTTGTACCTACAATATTCTTATCCTAATGCCTCTAACAGTTCGCGTAAGAACAATTCGGCGTCGGTGACGAGACCTGCGGCTTGAAAGGTACCTCTATCAGCAAGTTTGGTGACGACGGAGGGATTCATGTCTACAACGACGGTACGTACTGATGCAGGGAGAAGGTTGCCGGTCGCGATGGCATGGAGCATGGAGGCGACCATAATCGCCATCTCAACGCCTTGCTGTACCTCGTGTCGCATCCGCTTCTGTGCCTCTTGCATGTCGGCAATGACGCCGGGCATGGGACCATCGTCACGGATAGAACCGGCGAGTACCATTGGCACATTGCGTTTGATGGCCTCATAGGTAATGCCGTCCTTCAATAAACCTGTCTCGATAGCCTTCTCCAATGATCCCACGCTGCGAATGGCATTAATGGCACGTAGATGGTTACGATGTCCGCCCTCAACCTGCTCACCTGTTTTGAGATCGACGCCGAGCGAGGTGCCAAACAAGGCTGATTCAACGTCGTGCGTCACAATCGCGTTGCCACCAAAGATAACCTGTACATAACCACGACGCAACAACTCGGCAACGTAGCGACCTGCACCTGTATGAATGACGGCAGGGCCAAGCACAAATAGAATTTTACCGTTGTGGGTGCGAACATCCTTCATCTGTTGCGCGATTTGATGAATCGCAAGCACTTTGACGCGTTCTGAAGACACGTCGCTTTGCATAAAGGCGAATGCTTCGCGTTCACGTCCACGCTCGAAGGGCTGCACACGAATACCGCTATGACCCACCACAACTGCATCACCCACTTTTACATCGTGCATGGGTTGGCAGTAAGCACGTTTCTTCGCTCGGTCAATGATGACTGCGACATCCATTTCAATACCT